>NZ_BSSV01000001.1 GCF_030161435.1 Thalassotalea loyana
TTGAGCAGGCTTTTTTGGTTTTACGAAAAACAGATTCAAATTGAAGCGACAGTTATAGAGGAAGTTAATCTTCTTCAACACTTGGATTAGTGAGCTGTTCGAACTTTTCTTTTAATACGATATAACGTGACTGAGAATAACTTGAAGATGGTAGCTTATCCATTTCATCGATAATGTCCTGAGCTCGCTCTATATAGTTATCACTAATTGGACTTTTTTCATAAGCAACAAGTAATACTTGAAGTAGGTTTAACTTTAATCCCGTATGATGCGGAATAATGCGAAGCGCATTTGATAGTTCGTTAATTGCTTCTGAAAACTGGTTCTGCTTGTAATAGCTCATCCCGATTTCTATCGCCTGTTGCGCTCGAATAATGTTGTCACTAATTGGTCTTGTTAAACAAGCATCAATTTCTTTTAGTAGCTCCTCATCACTTGGATTGTCCTGAGCGAGTTGTTGAAGAATATTACTGGCTCTGTCTTCTCTATTTAGTTTAACGAGGGAGCGTGAAGATTCTAGTTTACCTTGAGTAGACATATCGTGTTGATGTACTTCTAAAAGCTTTTCAGCGGCTTCTAGGCTCACTCTAGATGGATGATGTTCTTTTATCGTTAGCCTTAGCAATGCTGTTAGTAGCTGTGAGCGAATTTTTAATTCGACATCATCAAAATCTTTTGTCATTAAACTCAATGCATTGAATACTTTGTTTGTTATCTTTCTTGCTTGGTCTATTGGCATCTCAGAAATATGCTCTAAAACAGCCTTAGCAAATAATAAAGCGTTTTCTGGATGATTGTGAATAGAATGAATAGCCAACTCATTTGTTGTCTTTAATGCACTAGCAGCTTTGGAGTACTGTTCGTTTTCAAGACATACGTTAGCGTAGAATTTTAAACGACCGACAGAGCGTGGTGAGATGATTAGACATTTTTCTAAGGTTCGCTCAGCTTTTGCATGCTCACCTTGTGCCTGGTAGGTTTTTGCTAACCAATCATACGCAGATAAATATCTGTCGTTTTCATCAATGATACGTTGGAAATACTCTTCTGCTTTCTGATACTGCTTATTTTCAATCGCTATCTTACCCAAGCCTATAATTGCCCAGGCGCAGTTAGCCTCATTTTGGTATTGTAAATAGATATCTTGAGCTTGGGCATATTGCTTTAAGTTAAAGTACTGACGGGCAAGGATACCCATACACTCGGATTCATATTGGGTATTTTTTGCTATCGCTTCTTTGACTAACTCAACAACCTTGGTTTCGTCTTCATCGTCAAGTGCACGGTATATTTTCGCCATGCTTCGCTTTTTTGCATAAGAGCGTATTAAACGTTTTTTTAGATCTTGCAGTGTATAAGGCTTTGCAATGTATTCATCAGGCTTATGCTCTAGTGCTGCTAATACCATTGCTTCAGAGACTTCTGCGGTAATTATGATGATAATGGTTTGGCGCTGGGCGATATTTTTAGTTTTTAGCTCTTCAAGAATTTGTTGGCCATTTTTTTGATTTTCGCCAAGATCATAACCGAGTAAAACGACATCGTAGTTAATATTTTCGCAAGCTGATATTGCATCCTTTGCAAATGCAGAGGTATCAACTTTTACATCACCCAGAGTATAAGCAAATTGTTTTAGCGTATCGCGAGACTGTTTAATGTTATCAACAATTAAAAAGCGCTTATTAGAAAAGTTTGGGTTTGTCATTCAGTAACATCCTGTGATGGTGCTCGTCCACACCCATACCCTTTATTTAACGGAAGAGAAGTTTAAACCTATGTATCGAAATATATAAGTTGATGATTCCAATATCAATATAGGGTCAAAATTTGTCTCGCTTGATACTCATTATTACATTTGACGAACACTTTGTTAACAGTAGATAGGTATACAAGTGCGTTACAATAGCCATTGGCATTTTATTCAAGTAATACAAGTGGTTTGATGAAAAAAATCTTACTGGTTGAAGATGATAGCATCGTATCAACAACACTAAAAAGGCGATTAGAGAGCGCTGGCTTTGAGGTCTTTCAAGCATTTAATGGGGCAATTGCCATGAGAAAGATTCTCTCTATAGCCCCAGACTGTATATTACTTGATATTGGTCTACCGGAAAAAAGTGGCTATGACGTTTGCAAAGAGATTCGTACTTTTTATGAGGGCGGGATTATTTTTCTGACTGCCCATGATGATACTAAAGTTGAGTGGATTTGCTTTGAATTAGGGGCTGATGATTTTGTCTCAAAAAAAGCACCGTTTGAAATACTACTTCAACGTATCAAGCGGTTAAATAGAGTGTTTGAAAAACCACTTGTTGAACAAGTTCTCAATGCTAATGGCATGGTATTCAGTGCAGAGTGTTTAGAGTGTCGATACAAGGGTACTACTATTCAATTAACGCAAGAAGAGTTCGAGCTGTTTTATTACCTAGCATTAAATGAAGGTAAGCCACTGTCCCGAGAAAACTTACTTCATGTACTTAAAGGGCTAAAGTATAACGGGATAGATCGTTCCATCGATATTAAAGTCGCTAGAATTAGGAAAAAAATAAAACAAGCTGGTCTATCGTCAAATATTATCAAGTCAGTGCGGACAAAAGGCTACCAATACAACTGCCCATCTACCGTTGATTAGTTCTCGAGTAATTCATATCCGTCTTGGTCAAATGTTTCAACAAACTGCTCCTTTACTGATGTTATTTCGTCAATAGACTCAATAAAATAATCTGCAAGCTCCGGATCAAAATGCTTACCTCGCTCTTCGACAATTAAGGCAATAGCATCTTCAATACTCCAGGCTTTCTTGTATGGACGTTCACTTGTTAGCGCATCGAACACATCCGCAATTGCTACAATACGCCCAATAAGCGGGATATCTTTGCCTTTTAAACCTGCAGGGTACCCTGAGCCGTCATATTTTTCGTGATGCGTCAGCGCTACGGTTTCAGCCATTTTTAATAATACAGAACCTCCGCTCGATAAAATTTCTGCGCCGATAGATGCATGGGTTTTCATAACTTGCCATTCCTGAGCATCTAATTTCCCAGGTTTTCTTAAAATACTATCAGGGATACCTATTTTACCGATGTCGTGCATGGGAGCGGCTAGTAGTAACATATCCGCATCTTTTGTCGACATACCGGCTTTTAGTGCCAAAATTCGAGAATAATGACTCATACGCTTTACATGCATGCCGGTTTCATTGTCTTTATATTCTGCAGCGCGGCCTAGACGGTAAACAATTTCGAGTTGTGAGTTTTCAAGCTTTTTAGTTCTTTCTTTGACCGTTGACTCCAATAGTCTTGTTTGGTCGTAAAGTGCAAGGTGGGTTCTGACTCTTTGCTTAACTATCGTGGTAGAGATTGGTTTTGTAATGTAATCAACAGCGCCTAACTTTAACCCTTTTGCTTCATCTTGGATTTCATTCATTGCGGTAACGAAGATTATTGGAATATCACAAGTGCTAAAGTCTTTTTTCAATTCCTTACAGACGTCATAACCGCTCATTCCTGGCATCATGATATCCAATAAAATCATGTCTGGTTGTTTTCTCTTAGCGATTTCAATAGCAGATTTACCATTGATGGCAGCAAGGATTTTATAGTCCTCTTTTAGTACACCCCTTAATAGGTCTATATTCTCTGTATTGTCATCAACGACAAGTATGGTTCCGTGTGTTAATCCCGTAGTCAAGGTGAGCTCCAATTTAGAATCAAGTGCTTCTGATGACTAATGTTTCTTTAACAACAACGATCAATTTTAAACACTCATTCTCAAAATCATTTCATATACTTAACGTAATATCACCGTTAAATTTATATGTCGTTTACAATTTCAATATAAGCACAATTGAAATAGAACACAAAATACGCCCGTTGATTAAAACGATTTATTGATAATACTCATTTAGGCTACGCATGAAAAAGGTAAAGAAAACTGCGTTAATTGTTGATTCTACTGATAATATTCGGTCTGCCATGGCTAGAATGCTGGCTGAGATGGATTTTTCTGTGGTCTATCAAGCGGTTAGTGTAAAAGAAGCAACCAGAATATTAACTGAGCGGCATGTTGATCTGATTATATCCGACTGGGTTTTACCAGATGAAGGTGGTAAAACGCTGTTACTCCAGATTCGTAATAATCCTGAGACAAAATTTATCCCCTTTGTTGTTTGCTCTTCGGTCGCAGATCAGCTCACTGTGATTGACGCTATAAAAGCGGGGGTATCTGAGTATTTAGCTAAGCCGTTTAGCTTTAAAATGTTTAAAGGTCGGGTAGAAAGAGCATTTAGCAAGCCATTAAACGAGCGATTTGGCGATCGCTTAGATTTATTGGCCAAAAAAGCGGAAGAGGAAAGAGTAGAAAAATCAGAAAGTATTGCAAATGCTCCTGTGATGTCTGCTACAACTCAACATAGCGTGCTTATCGTCGATGATGAGGTAAATAACATTGAAGTGGCTAATCAGTGTGTTAGGCAATTTGCTAAAGTAAAGTTTGCGCTAAATGGTCAACGGGCTATTGAGATATGCAAGAAGTCGCCACCTGACCTAATATTATTAGATATTATGATGCCTGAAATGGATGGGTATCAGACTTTAGAGACGCTCAAAGGTGATCCGGTATTGGCTGATATTCCAGTGATATTTGTGACCGCAAAAGCTCAACCAAGTGACGTAGCGAGAGGCTTAGCGCTCGGGGCAGCAGACTATGTGACCAAGCCTATCAATTTTCCCGTTTTGGAAATGCGAATTAAAAATCAGCTGAAAGTAATAGACAATATACGTTTGCGGGATAATAGCTTAAATCGAATTATTTATGAGTTAGAGCAACGTGAGAATATTGAACGAATTTTGCTAAACTATGTTCACCACCCATTAGCAAAAATGGGTGAATCTATTGATCGGATTCGTCATCGTTCGCTAACTAGCACTCAATTAGCGACTGAAGCAGAAGCACTACAGTACTCGAAAGCTTCAATGGAAAGAGTCTTTTTGACATTAAGTACATCGATGCGATTAGAAGATAAAAACTTTATACCCGATTTAACCGTCGTTAATCTCCATGATATTGTCAGCAGTACCATCCAAAGTTTGCAACGCGACCAATTAAATCGCTCCTTACAGGTGGACAACTTTGTCAGCCATAGCACCGAGGTTAAAGGTGAAGAAATACTATTAACTACCATGTTTACTGCCTTGCATTTGAATGCGATTGAAGCAGCGCCACGCGGATCTAAAGTCTCTTTTTTTGAATCAACGTCAAATCCACGTTTTGTTGAAGTTACAATATATAATCCTGGCGCTGTACCAGTCGAAATTAGAGAGCAATTCTTTGACAAATATGTCTCCAAGGGTAAAGTCAATGGTGTTGGCTTAGGCACGTATACTGCAAAATTAGTGTGCCAAACGTTAGGTGGGGATATTGCGTTGGAAGCCAATGACAAAGAGACTCGTGTTATTATCAAATTGCCAAAGGCTTAACGTTCTCAAGCGGAGGTTAGAGGTTATTGCGAACTCGATAAGCTATCAACCGTTTGCGATACATTTTCTGCACCGGCATAGATTTCTTCCATAAGCGACGAAACCTCTGCAATTTTTACAACACCATCCATAGCTACTTCCGAAACTTGCTTCATACTGTTTGTCACAGAGTCCGTCAGGTTTTTATTTTCGGTGACTACGGTCGCTATTTCGCTGGTAGATTGCGCAGTTCTTGAGGCTAGTTGTCGAACTTCATCTGCAACAACTGCAAAGCCTCTGCCTTGCTCTCCGGCTCGAGCTGCTTCAATTGCAGCATTGAGTGCAAGCAAATTGGTTTGGTCTGCAATATCCTTGATTGTTGATACAATGGCTTCAATACTTTGCGATTTTAGATTGAGGTCGCCAAGCTCTTGAGAGGTCGTTTTTACTTGCTCAGATATGTTGGTGGACACTTCTACCGCTTCGTCTAAATTTGTTGTTCCTTTTTTGGCTATTTGAGCTGTTTCAACAGACGTACTATAGGCAACCTCAGCAGCTTCTGTGATGGCCTTATTGCGTTCCACTTGTTCAGTGATATTGGTAGCAAATTTGATCACCTTTACCACCTTACCTTTAACGTCAAAAATTGGGTTGTAAGTAGCCTCCAGCCAGATTGTATTGCCATGTTTATCGACACGAGCAAACTGACCAGACTTAAATTCACCGCGCGCAAGAGAAGGCCAAAAATCCTGATTATCTTTTAGAAAATCATTGTCACAGAACATTTTATGATTGTTGCCAATGATTTGATCTATCTGGTAGCCAACCGTGTCGAGAAAGTTTTTATTTGCTTTAATAATCGTACCATCAGGCAGAAATTCAATGATAGCTTGAGACCGGTCAAGTGCTGATAACACACTATTTGTGTATTCATTTTCCGTCACTGTTTTGGTGACATCTCCCGCGATTTTTTTGATGCCGGTAATTTTTCCATCGCAGACAATAGGAAAATAGGTTGCTTCAAGCCATATCAATTCACCCTGGCTATTTTTGCGTTCGAAGGTTCCTGAGACAAATTCCCCAGCGCGTAATTGATCCCAAAACTCTTTATAATCTGACGAATTCGCATACTCTGGAAAACACATGGTTGAATGATGCTTGCCAAGCACTTGTTGCTCGGTATAACCGACGATATCGAGAAACTTCTGAGATACAGAGGTAACATTTCCTGACAAATCAAAAGCTATTGTTGGCAAATATTTGTCTGTCGCAATATTAACGCTTTTTAACAAGGCCAATTGCTCAGCTAGGTTTTCTTCCGGTTGCTTATTAAAAAAATCAAACATGTCTATGTCTCTATAAATACGTCGTTATATGATTTTAGTCGAACTTTTCAAATATGACTGAGATTCGGAGCTGATGTTACATGTTTTTTGATGAGCTAAGTTCTGAGCATGAATGATCCTTGATTGGTGGTCGATGATGTTGTTAATTAAATGTTACAAAATAATTATTACTTTATTAGACAAGCTCAAGAGCACTTATGGACATTGGTGGTTGATTCCAATAGATTGCTGTAATCGACAATAAAAACAACCTAATGGAAAGCCAATGAATTTTAAAATAGCTACATTGTCTTCCGCTTTTGTGCTGGCATTTTCTGTCAGTGGCTGCGGACAGCAATCAGACTCTCAACCAACCGCTTCAAAACCTGCGCAAGAAAGCGCGACCAAAACAGCATCAATTGTTTACCCGGATACTAAGAAAGGAACCGTGGTTGATGAGTACTTTGGCGTTAAAGTTGCTGATCCATATCGCTGGTTAGAAGACGATATGAGTGAAGAAACTGCAGAGTGGATGAAAGCACAGAACAAGACAACTTATAGTTATTTAGACCAAATTCCTTATCGTGATGCGATTAAAACTCGCCTTTCAACATTACTTGACTATGAAAAAGTAGGTATGCCTTTTATCGAAGGCGACTACACCTATTTTTATAAGAATGATGGTCTACAAAATCAATACGTTTTGTATCGCCAAAAAGACGGTGGTGAAGCTGAAGTTTTCTTAGATCCGAATACATTCAGCGAAGATGGCACTGTGTCGTTAGCAAGCATTGAATTTTCAAAAGATGGCTCGTTAGCGGTTTACTTGATTTCTGAAGGTGGTAGTGATTGGCGTAAAGCTCGTGTCATGGACACCAAGACACTTGAAATCATCGAAGAAGAACTAGTCGACATCAAATTTAGTGGTTTGTCTTGGGTAGGCAATGAAGGCTTTTATTACTCAAGTTACGATAAACCAAAAGGCAGTGAGCTATCGGCAAAGACTGACCAACACAAACTTTACTACCACAAATTAGGTACAAAGCAGTCAGAAGACCAGTTGGTTTTTGGTGGCACAGACGCTCAGAAACATCGCTATGTTAGTGGTGGTGTAACAGATGATAACCGTTACTTGTTTATCTATGCATCGGTTTCTACCTCTGGCAACCGATTATTTATGAAAGATTTGCAATCACCGGGTAGTGAGTTAGTAACAATTTTATCTGAGCCAAATTCTGATACTTATGTATTAGATAATGATGGTGAAAATTTATTATTAGTGACCAACTTAAATGCACCGAATAAACGTGTCGTTAAAGCGACTGTTTCAAACCCAACACCTGAAGCTTGGGTAGATGTTATTCCTGAAACAGAAAACGTGTTATCGGTTTCTACTGGTGGCGGCTACATGTTCGCGAAGTACATGAAAGATGCTACATCGCTTATCCAACAATATAAGCTAGATGGTAGTAAAGTTCGTGATATCGAATTACCAGAGGTTGGCACCGCAGGTGGCTTTGGTGGCAACGATGATCAAAAAGATATCTACTTTTCATTTAGTAACCAAAAAACACCAAGCACAATATTTAAGTTCAATGTCGATTCTGGCGAGTCTTCTGTTCACAGTAAGTCAAAAGTAAAGTTTGATAGTGATAAGTTTGAATCAAAGCAAGTGTTTTACACATCTAAAGACGGCACAAAGGTACCGATGATCATTACCCACAAGAAGGGTATTGAGCTGGACGGAAGTAACCCGACGATTTTGTATGGTTACGGTGGCTTTAATGTGAGTTTACAACCACGCTTTAGCTCAACACGTGCTGCTTGGTTAGAACTAGGTGGTGTATATGCGGTTGCTAACCTTCGTGGTGGTGGCGAGTACGGTAAGAAATGGCATGACGCAGGTACTAAACAGCAGAAACAAAATGTTTTTGATGACTTTATTGCGGCTGCCGAATATCTAATTGATCAAAAAATCACATCATCAGATAAATTGGCGGTAATGGGTGGCTCGAATGGTGGTTTGTTAGTTGGTGCAGTAATGACCCAGCGACCTGACTTATTCCAAGTGGCATTGCCTGCTGTGGGTGTATTAGACATGCTACGTTACCACACCTTTACATCAGGCGCTGGTTGGGCATATGACTATGGTAAATCAGATGATAGCAAAGAGATGTTTGAGTACTTACTTGGTTATTCTCCGCTGCATAATGTTAAAGAAGGTACATCTTACCCTGCAACATTAGTTACAACGGGTGACCATGATGACCGAGTAGTGCCTGCACACTCATTTAAGTTTGCAGCAGAACTACAAGCGAAGCACAAAGGTGAAACGCCTGTAATGATTCGCATTGAAACTGATGCAGGTCATGGTGCGGGAACACCGATCAGCAAAACTATTGATCAATATGCAGACATATACGGTTTCACGCTTTATAACATGGGTGTAAAAACCTTAAAGTAAAAACTTAGTGAAAACAAAGTGATAATTGAAAAGCGGCCTGCAAACATGCAGGCCGCTTTGTTTTTATACGATTACTTTGTGATAAACACGCGTTAGTTTGATAGTATTACATGGCAATTTTATGTAAGTTTTTATTGTTATGTATTCGCCAAATATCAAATCATCACGTCATTTTTGCGTTCAGCTTATTACGCTGGTTTGTTTGTTTTCTTTTTTTCTAGTGCCTTTCGATAAAGCCATATCAGCAGAAGTAAACCTAGAGATAGTCAAGGACGATGCCGTTGGTCAATACGTCGAATACTTTCAGGAATCTGATCGTCGATTAAGTATCGATCAGGCAATCATGCGGTTTAATGATAAACAAGGTTACCAAAGCAATAACGACTCAGTATCGTTGGGGATTGGGGTAGCACCTGTTTGGTTGAAGTTTCGTGTTGTAAATCCGTCAGAAGAAAAATTATATCGGTTGTCCGTTGAAACTCCTTGGTTAGATATTATAGATACATGGTTGGTTGAAAATGGTCGTGTAATTAAGCGCGTGACCGGTGGCGACGCAATGCCATTTGACCAACGTCCAATGCCATATCGTTTCTATGCATTTGAATATAACTTTAGCCAAGGGACGTATGATATATACATGCGTGTAGAATCCCTGGGACCTATGGCGATTCCTATTCGATTAAGTGAAAAGGAACGCGCGATTAGTCGAGATATTGCTTCAGGCTATCAGTACGGTTTCTTATACGGCATTATGTTAGCCTTGGGCTTATATAATTTCGTCCTATTTTTATTTATCAAACAAAAAGAATATGGTTTGTATGGCGTTTATTTGATTGGCTTTGTTATCAACAGCTTGTCCTATACGGGCCAATTACATGCGGTATTCACACCTGATTTCGGGCCATATTTTCAAGATTGGACGGATATCTTTTTGATGATTACCTACAGCATCGCGGGTCTTCATTTTGCTAGATATTTATTGAACACAAAATCCTATGCGCCTGGTTTGGATAAATTTGTTGTAAGAACGACGGTGATCATTCCAACTGGCATGGTGATTGGATTTTTCTTAAATGAGTTGGTGTTCTCAATAACACTAGCTTTTATTCTCAATTGTGGGTTTGTCACTTTATTTATTGCAATGGGATGGCGCGCATTCAAAGAACAGATTCCATTTGCCGTGATTTTTCTATTGTCGTCTGTCGTCGCTGCTTTGTGTATTACGATTTCTACACTCGCGGTGGCTGGGATTCTGGTGCCATATAATGATTATACGTTTAAAGCAATTGAAGTAGGGATGGCATTCGAAGCTATCGTATTAGCGGTGATTTTAGCGCGACAATTTAGAATGGCTAAATTAGACAAAGTGATCGCTGAACAACACGCACGAAGTGACACACTGACAAACTTAAACAACCGCTTTGGCTTTAAAGAAATTAGTACGCCTATTTGGCATAAACTGATAAGAACAGAGCGTGATGCGGCTTTAGTGATTATTGATATAGATGATTTTAAGCAAGTGAATGACACTTATGGTCATTATGGTGGCGATATTGTTATTAAAGAAGTTGCCAACTGTATTCAAGCAGTCGCGCGTAAAGATGACATTGCTGCCCGTTGGGGGGGAGAAGAATTTATTCTTTTTCTACCAGAAACATCGCAGAGCCAAGCAAGTATTCAAGCAGAGCGATTAAGGCAGGCTATTGAGAATAAGTCCATTGCAGTGAATAAAATTAAACCTTTTAAGTTGACTGCAAGTATCGGCGTTGCGGGCACAGAGCTTGGTTATTATGACAATCAGCCGCTGCGTCAAATCGATCTTGAATATATGATCAATAAAGCGGATAAGGCACTTTATCAGGCTAAAACTACAGGCAAAAACAAAGTGTGTTTAGCTGAGATTGCCGAAGGCAATTGATCATCTCGCAAAAATATTTACGTTTATTTCGTCTTTTTTAAATCTCGTTCGTCTTATAGGTGAAATTTGGAAAGTGGCTAGGCATTAGCGCTTTCGTTTTACTATTAAGTGAGATTTAAACATGATTAAAGTTGTTAGTTTTGAGATTTGCCCCTTTGTACAGCGTGTCACTGGCGCGCTGGCGGCGAAAAACATCCCATATGAAATTGAATACATCAATTTAAAAAATAAACCACAATGGTTCCTAGATATTTCACCAAACGGACAAGTACCTATTTTAATAACAGAGTCAGGTAAGACGTTATTTGAATCTGACGCAATTATTGAATATATCGAAGATGAGTATGGCGCAATAGAACCAGACGTTTCTAATGAACAACGTGCGTTAGATAAAGCTTGGAGTTACCTTGGTGCAAAGCATTATTTGGCGCAATGTAGTGCGATGAGCAGCAAAGACCAATCAACGTTTGAACAACGAACAAGCAAGCTTATGAAGGCTTTTGCTAAGGTCGAAGCGGTATTGAATCAAGACAATCTCTTTTTTAAATCGAATGAACTCAGTAATGTTGATATTGCTTGGTTACCGCTTTTGCATAGAGCTGCAATTGTCGAGCGATATACAGGTTTTGACTTTCTTAGTGGCTTTCCAAAAGTCAAATGGTGGCAGAAGGCGATAATGAATCTAGGTATAGTTGAAAAAACGGTATCAAGCGATTTTGAGAAACGCTTTAAAGACTTCTATTTAACTAATACTTACTTAGCTGATGGGAACAATGTTGATCAAGTCGACGGGTGTGGCACGACAAATTGTTGCGGCTAATAGAGATAAAAAAAGCTACCTTATTGGTAGCTTTTTTCGTTGTATGATTACTTTTTCTTGCGACGCATGATTAACCCAAGTGCGCCCAAGGCAAATAATGCTCTGGTGTCTGGCTCTGGCACTGATGCAGTTGGCAACGATTGGCTAGAAAGCACTGATACTTCTTGTGTTGCATGGTTTGTTAATCTGATCGTACTTAAACCATCACAACAATTTTCAGCGAAAAACAAATCAATTGAGTGATTACCTTGGCTGAATTCAAAGTTATCTAAACTAAAAACATCACCGTGTTGCCAGTTTCTTGTCCACCATAAGTCATCGGTTCTGCTAACAGCAAGTGCGCCATCAACGTAAAGATCTGCACCAAAACCTGCATCTAAACCAAAATCGAACGTCCAGAAACCTTGCTCAGCAATGTAAAACTCGACATTTAGATGTCCGATTGTATTACGTCCAATATCAACTAGGTTGAAAGCATCTAGCTCTCGTGTTGTTACTTGATTGCTATTTGCTTGCCATGAAGACTTTAAGTCGTCGGCTAATACAGCACCATTTAGGCTTTTTGTTTCAAACGTAATTAAGCCAGCGTGAGAAAGTTGCGAAAAGGCCAAACATGTCAATGCGATTGCTGTAGAAAATAATTTAGTCATACATCACCTCGAAAACCGTTACGTTGTCACTTAAGTTAACGCTATGCTAATCGAGGGTAAGGTTGAAAAATATGGCTAAAAGGTCCAATCGTAATTTTTTGATGTTTTACTGAGTTATGTAGAGATACATTTAAATTTGAAACAATTTATCCCCCGCGTTACTTGTTTTTAAATTAGGTGAATACATTTAAAAACTAAGACAATCAAATACAAAATCAGTGACGCACTATTAATAAAAAAATAAATTAAATAGGCTCTTATTTAGTTTATTCCTGATTAATGCTGTATGGCACATAAACTTAAATCAAACCTTTTACTATCAAGTAGATAGTTCGTTTTTGATACTATTTATTTCAATTGTTTTTTATCATTTATCCGCTTTGATTAATGAATAAGTACCTTGATGAAAAGGAAAGCATTGCAGCTTTTTTTAAAGAAGGCCTCTTCAATTATTAAAATATTTCACTGCGGAAGTTGACCGGAACCTTGCTCAATACTGAATTGACGTTAATAAACGTTTGTTAAATTCAAATACTTTGATGACTAAAAGGTCTTTTTTCATCGAATTTTATTGCGTAGGTGCTTGCCCAATTAAAGATATTCCGACACTTCATTTTGTGCAAAGGTGATTCTTCCTTCATTTTATAAACTTTATAAAAATACAGCACCGATGGATATTGTTGACTCCGAATCAGCTTTAGAATCTATTTTAGGTTTAATAAATCCTATAAATATTGGGGACTTGTCATGACCTGAATAATTATTCTTATTCCTCGAATTGAATAATGAATATTAAATGACATATCAAAGAGCT
Organism: Thalassotalea loyana; assembly: GCF_030161435.1. Taxonomy (GTDB): domain Bacteria; phylum Pseudomonadota; class Gammaproteobacteria; order Enterobacterales; family Alteromonadaceae; genus Thalassotalea_G; species Thalassotalea_G loyana. The sequence goes on from NZ_BSSV01000001.1 coordinate 13,448, forward strand.
ATTAATCCAATTTTTAATTGTCGTTTAAGTAAAATTATAAATTTTATAATAATTGCTATCGTCACTGACTATGTAACACTTCCGTTATTGATAAAAAAGGGAGGCGAATATGAATAGTCATATTAATGGAATGACTGATGAAGATAAGCTTTTATTTTTGAGTTTAGTTACAGAGTTTTTAGATGGCTATACTGAGAATTTTTCTAACTTTGATAATGAAGAAAATATTTTTATTGTAGAACTCGCTTTTGAATTAATCGAAGCAACATTAGATTCATACAGAGACGAAAATATTCCATTGTTAAGTAATTATTTAGCGTATTTGAAGCAACTCGTAGAGTATTTTTCAAAGACATTCGATTCATACCAAAAAGAAAAAGTTCTGGATAAATTAAATGCTTGAAAACTTGATGAATGTTGGACTACCCATGACTAAAAAATTATTACTGAGCCAGTGGTACTGTAATTGTAAATACTCCACGTTAATAAGAGAGTATACGGTTAAGGTCACGGATGATCTTTTTTTTAGGAGAGTAAATCAACTTGAATTAATCCTGAAAGCTACTGGAAAGACGTTATGAACATGGGAAAATACTCAATAAAAGGCAAGGTTCAGCCTTGTGTTTCTTATTGTTTTAAATGTAATCAACAGAATTTCTTAATCGGCAATCAACAGGTAACACTTTTACCTGATTCCTATACCGTCATAGTTGATGAGGAAAAAATTAAGCTCTCTCATAGAGCATTTCGAGTCTTATGCGCACTTCTTAGGCATAAAGGTGAGTCAGTAAGTTTTTGTTACCTTTTCCGTTATGCATGGCCAGATTCCATAGTAGTGAAAAATAATCTTATGGTGGTTATATCTGAACTTAGAACGAGCTTCAGACATACTGAGGTAAAAATTGAAAATGTTAGGGGGTTTGGTTATCACCTCTGTGTTCCTAAGAACCAACTTGAAACCTCAAAACTTAGGAGCTTGGAATGCAAAATCTAAGTAAATTTTACTTTAATACTGCCGTTTGGGGAGTAGTGCTTGTGTCTCCTCGATTAGAGAAAATAGTTTTAACGGCAGCAAGCAGTTCTAACGCAGAAGTTTTGTGTTCAATACATGATGGAAAATCATTTATTTGCCCTCATTCATTTTTTGATACCTTAACAAAGTCTGAACATATTCAAATATTCAAAGAAATCTTAAACTGTATTTCAGGTCAACCCAGGGCGCAAAATATGACATTCAGTATAAATGCCCCTATGTATATTATTCAAAGCCCAGGTGTGTTGATTCCATTATTAATGCGCTATAAAGAGCAAAAGATAGCTCTTGAGTTATCAGAAAAGGATGTTAGGCGATTTGGCGCGTTAGAGTACGGAGTGTTGGAAGTGATAGCTAAAATGGAAAATGTTAGTTTGTGGTTAGATGACTTCGGCAATAATCAATCTAATTTTGATGTAATTCTGTCGAAAAATATATTAATCAATGCTGTTAAGGTGTCAAAAGAAACTTTTTGGGGGCTCTTTAAATCAGACAAAAATTTCTTACGAAGCCTTTTAGTCTTTTTAAGTAAAGAACATAAAGTAATTGTTGAGGGAATTGAAACTAAAGAACATTCAGATTTTTTATTAAAAATCAAGGGAGTAGGGGCGCAAGGTTATTTCTTTAATCGAAATGTGGAGGAAGTCTCTGGTGAATCACATTGCTATACAAGAGGTTGTGAGAGAGTTTGAAGCAGCGATGAAATATACTTCCTACGATATCTCAAATATTAACTTCAAAACATTAGAGTTAGCTGCAACAGACAAGCTTTCCGATAATACAGTCTATGTTGAAATTTGTTTGGAGCTAATGCAAATCATAAATCATGAGATTGGGCTAAAAAATACAAATCAAAATAGAAAGAATGAATTCCTTTCACAAGAAGAGAAGTATTTTTTAGGCCAGATCTATGATTAAATCAAAAACAATTGCTTAAAGTGTTAAGCTATAACCCTCTTTTCTGTGGTTCTCTATAGTTATCGAAGTCCCGATTAATAAAATACGCAAATCATAGATAGCAACATTAAGGTTGTTCCTTACGATTGTTGATTCTGGCCAAGTGTACTTTATCAAGTAATCTTGCGGTAATACCGTATTGTTTTGTCGCGCTAAAGCACAAAATAATCTAATTCCTTGAGAACTAAACTTTTTTTGCTCGCCTTTGATAATAAATGTTCCAAATTCATTGCCTTTGGATACGTTTGATTTCGTGAGTTTATCAAAAGGAAACAGTTGGCAGTTACGACATCGACTATTACAGAGTGGTAAAAAGCTTTTGCGAAGTCTAACCTCATTTTGCCATTTAGTAATTTTAAAGGTATTTAAGCTACTCATAAATTACTCCAGCGAAAGAACTGGTTTCAAGTAAATTTATGCGATCATATCCTTCAGCTGATGTTGGAGTTACTTGATACGTATCCTTTTCAATTTTAGCTAAGACTTGTACTATCTCGTTATTTTGGGTTCTTATGCGGGTACCGACAGGGTACTCTCCAACCATTTCAATAAATCTTCCAACTAAGCGCGGGTCTAACATAGAACCTGAAACTCTTGCCAACTCAGTTATCGCAGAATATGAATTCAGCGCGTTTTTATAGCCTCTGTTGCGAGTTATAGCCTCATACGTACAAACAAGTGTGAGCATTCTTGAATATAAATTGATATCTCGGCCAGATAGCCCAGCAGGATAACCACTTCCATTGTAGTATTCATGATGAGATTTTATTACTTGTGCTACTACTGGAGAAAAATCTTGGTTTTCACGTACTAGCGTCTCACCTAATGTCGAATGCTTTGTAATATGCACTCTTTCAGTTGCTGTAAATTTTACTGCCTTGTCGAAAGCTACTGGAATTTTTAGCATTCCGATATCATGCAATACTGCGGCACAGCCTAGATTTAACAGCTTGCTTTTCTTGATACCCAAATACTTACAAAAAGTTAAGTATATTACTAAAACTCGAAGAGATTTATGAGCTAAATTTGGTGAATTGGATTGAATGGTGTTTAAATATTCATAAGTTGCAGAATTACTTAAAACCTGAATTGTAAGAAAATTGACTATTTTCTTAATTTTTTGAGCGCATATATATGAGTTTTCCTGAAAGTCATTAAGAGCATTGTTCAATAATTTATATGAGGTAGATAAGGCTGTTTTACATTGTTCCTGATTATCGCAAGGTGATTTGATATTCTTATTTGTAAGAGCCAAGTTGTAGGAGTTGTTTATATAAACGTAATTACAGAATTTGCTCAACTGAGCTAATTGCTTTTTAGATTCTATTACAAAATTATGTTTTACGAAGGGGGTTTCAAGCCATTTTCTGTCTAGCTTAACTACTTCCATACCAATTTCTAGGTGGTGAACTGCCAGTTTTTTCATGAGTATCATCTTTAAAAGATTTGTTATCGACAAATTAAAATCGATACAGTGTATAATTTAAATTTGATACCTTCCCATTGGTATAGTCGAAAATCCTTTTCTGAAGTTAGTCTAACTTAAGTGAAAAATAAGTTCAATATTTTTGTAAATAATGTGTTAATTCACTATTGGTGGATTTAAGTGTGTTCGCTAGCCATTAAAATAATAAAAATAAATTATTAACAATTTAACACCGCTGTTTTGTCATGCAAAACCAATAAGCTACGGAGTATTAACAATAATACATTAACAAGCTTGCCCACAAGCTACACCAGAGCTCCAAGCAAACTGAAAGTTATAACCACCCAGCCAGCCCGTGACATCAATGACTTCACCGATAAAGAATAAGTCTGGTACTTTTCTCGACTCAAATGTTTTGCTGGAAAGCTCATCTGTATCTACGCCGCCTAACGTCACTTCAGCCGTTCGGTACCCTTCTGTACCATTGGGCTTAATTTGCCATTGATGGAAGTATTGGCTCAAGTAAGTCACTTCGTCATTACTAATTTGATTGATGACTTTGTCACTGATCTCTTTGTTTGTAATCATGGCTTCGATGAGGCGTTTAGGCATGATTGTCGCTAATAAGTTTTTCAGTGACTTTTGAGGGCTTGTTTCACGCCACTGTTTTACTAAATCCTGTATTGGCGAGTCCGGCAGTAAATCAATCGACACCGCTTGGCCAGCGCGCCAAAATGACGAAATTTGCAAAATTGCTGGGCCAGATAATCCGCGATGGGTGAAGAGGATATTTTCTCTAAACTTTGTCCCGTCTTGTGCCGTAACGACCGTGGGCAGGCTAATACCAGAAAGTCCGTCAAAACGCTGCTTATCATGATCATGTAGTGTAAATGGTACGAGAGCCGCCATGGTTGGTAAGACGTTTAGGCCAAACTGTTCGGCAACTTTATAGCCTATTGGGGTTGCACCAAGCTTAGGCATGGTTAAACCTCCACTGGCAACCACTACGGAGCCACATTGATATTGATTATCTGTTGTTTTTACAACAAAGCCCTGATCGTTTTTATCGATCGATAACACTTCATTGCGTAACTGCACGTTAACACCTGCCCACTCACATTCGGTCATCAAAATATCGACAATATCTTGCGCGCCATTATCACAGAATAATTGACCAAGTGTTTTATGGTGAAAGGGCATTGCATGTCGTTCAACAAGCTCAATGAAATCTTGAGCAGTGTAGCGACTTAGTGCTGATTTAACAAAATGAGGATTCTGGCAAAGATAATTTTCTGGGCTGGCATTCTCGTTGGTAAAATTACATCGGCCGCCACCTGAGATTAGAATTTTTCTTCCAGGTTTCTTACCCATGTCGACAACGGTTACAGATTTACCTCGATATCCCGCAGTTGCGGCACACATTAATCCTGCTGCGCCTGCGCCTATAACTAATACATCTGTTTGTTGCACGATATTTCCTCTCTCATTTTGATGGCGTGCATTATAGAGCGAATTAACCGTTTGAGCCAGAAAGCAGGCGTCGTCATTCGTCAATACATCGTCAAGAAATGCAAAGAAAGTGTAAAGACGGAAACTAATGCTCAGCAAAAGGCTCTATTTGCTCGACTGTACCGCGGATACGTCACTAACAATAAATGATTAACTTACCTAGTTGGGAGTAGTACGTGTTCAAATTAAATAGAAATTCCTGTTTTACGGCAGGAAAGATGGCGATAACTTTTGCTTTATCAAGCTTAGTCTATGCATGTGGTTCTAGTAGTAGTGATGATGGTGTTGGTTATGTGAAGTTTTACAATGCCTCCAGTAATTCTCCAGACATTATCTTTACCGTAGATGAAAACCTAGAGACAAGTGAAACTGATGAGGTGGAAATTACCTATAATGCACTTGGCTATGGCGAGGTACTCAGTTATGCGCAATATAGTGCGAGTGACTATTTTTATGAATTAGCGTGGCAAGATGGCGATAGCTCAGAGCGCTCGGAACTCGAGGTTATTGAACAAGGAGACTTGTTCGTTGAAAAAGAGCAAATGCACTTTGTCGTGATTGATGGTGATATTCAGTCACCTTCGATAAATGTTTATCAATATCCAATTATTGATGATGAAGACGACGATACCTACGATTTATTTAATCTACGCGTGTTAAATACTCAGGGTGTTGCCGTTGATGTTTACTATTCAAAACCTGATGAAACATTTAATGAAGCAATTTTGTTTGATACTGCTAGTTATCAAGCGCTTGTAGAGAATCAAAAGTTAGAGCAGGGTAGCTACGTTATTTATTTAACAGAAAGTGGCATGACGGATGTGGTATTTGAATCTGAAGAAATAGCGTTTTCATACTCAGCGCAATACCTGCTGGCAATCCGAGAAAACCCGAGTAGCAGCCTGTCACCATTTATTGTTGATCGCATCTCAAATTCGTCGAGTACAGCCCTTGCTGATGTCAATGCTGAAGCACAGCTTTCAATATATAACGCGGTGACACCCAATACTGACTTATTGCCTGACTATAATGGTGCAATTGATATCTACCTAGACGATACAGAGTCAGAGCCATTAATAGAATCGCTTAATTATGGCAATACAAGTGTGGCCAAGACGATCGAAAATGGTGACTTTAGCTTAGGTGTTAAAGCCAGTGATGTTGATCTATTCTTAATGAAAAACCATTTGATTTCATTACCTGAAAATAGTGTGAAAACGGTATTTCTGTTTAGCGACGAAGAGTATGTTGATGATGATAATGACGGGGATGTTGACGAAGATGGAGATGGTCAGGTTGATGAAATTGAATTAAATATTCATAGCCTCGCCGTTGAACATAGTTTGCTCTCGGGGCTTTATAGCCAACAGATTACGATGATAAACCTCGTTGATGATCAACTTTATAGCGCAGTGACAGCTTATTTTGTTCGTGCCAACGAAACTATTTCTAATGCAGAAAATAAAATATCTGCTGGTTTTGCTGATACGAGTAGCGTGACGTTAAACAACAACACCTATCAAGTGTATATAGTGGCAAGAGAAAGTAGTAGCGAAGTTATATTATCGGATTTTGAACTAACGTTAGATGAGTCTTCCACCAATCTGTTTTTGGTTATTGAGCAAAACGATAACGCGCCGACGGGCTTTAAGGCGACATTGTTACCACAAACATCAAGCGAAGAATAAGAACAGTAACGTAAAGTAAATAAAAAAGGCTTCTAATAAGAAGCCTTTTTTTGGATGCTGGTACTGAGTTAAGCTCCAGCGTCAGTCATAATGCTTGGTGAGCCTGTCTTGGCTAGTTCTGCTAAGTCTTTATCGATAAAGAACAATGCCTGACCGTTATCACCTACAAGCTCAAGTTTGTCTAGGATACCTTTAAACAGCTTCTCTTCTTCATGTTGCTCAGCAACATACCATTGTAGGAAGTTAAAGGTTGAATAATCTTGGCTTTGGAAAGCTGCATGCGCTAAAGCATTGATACGCTCTGTTACTAAACATTCGTGCTTGTAAGTTTCTTCGAATACTTCACCTAACGAAGAAAACTGATGAGCTGGCGCTTCAATCGTACCAATGATTGGTAGTGCACCTGTTTCACTCACGTATGTGAACAAACGGTTCATATGGTCCATTTCTTCAATTGCGTGCTTTCTCATGAATTCAGCAGCACCTTCAAAGCCTTGATCTTCACACCACGCACTCATTTGCAAATATAGGTTTGAAGAGAAAAATTCTAAGTTAATTTGTTCGTTAAGTTTTTCAACCATTTCCGGCTTTAACATGATGCTCTCGCTTTTCTAAGAAATATAAACGGAATTCTGCCAATAATTACGATCAATCACAACCAAAAGATCACAAAAAAAGGCAATAAAAACATTGGTTTATAATGATAATTATTGTTATTTACAGTCTTTTTATAAATCGTTTAACACGACTTCAGCTTTACTTACTTCAAATTCTTTAGGGTTTTCAATGAATAAGCTTGTAATGACGCCATTATCGATGATCATCGCATAACGCTTTGAGCGCAATCCACCAAAGCCAGCGGTATCCATTTCCAACCCAAGTGCTTTAGTGTAGCTACCATCACCATCGGCAAGCATCATTATCTGTTCAGCATTTTGTGCTTCGCCCCATGCAGCCATAACAAAGGCGTCGTTAACTGAGAGACAAATAATTTGATCTACGCCTTTTTCAAATAGTTCATCAGCTTTAACAACGTAACCTGGTAAATGAGCTGCAGAACAGGTAGGAGTGAATGCCCCGGGTACGGCAAATAATACCGTCTTACGATTAGCAAATAACTCGGGCGTATTATGAGTTTCCATGTTGCCATCCACCAGTTGTTGTAAATGGCCGATTGGCATTTTGTCGTTTAATTTGATCATCATTACTCTTTATTTCATTTTTATCGGCTTGCACAAAAAGCCTTTATCATGTGCACATCGAGCGCAATCCTTGCAAACAAACCTTGGTTTTTCAAGTAAATGAATTAACTCATGAATGTTTTTTTCGATATCTTTTTTCTTCCATTTACAAAGTGATTTAGCCATGCGAGACCTCCACAATGGCTTCTTGGTATACGTTAATCTACAGGAAAAGTGACCAGAATCACTGTAAATTAATTGCAAGAAGGTAGAGATAAATAATGAGTTAATTGTAGTTGAAAAGACGCTGACCTGCACTAGGCCAGTGCAGATCTGCATTCACTGTGTTAACTAGATATTGAGGGTTTTGCTGATATCTTTAACCTGTTGAGCGACATCATCTGAAATGGTTTGAGCGCGTGACTTAGATTGGTTCACTTCTTGGCTAACTTGCTCCATGGCGGCTTCAAATCGAGTAAACTGAGATCGCTGCTCGTTAATATGAGAAAGTGAATCTTGGGAAACTTGCGCTGAAGTAATGGCTTGCTCAACAACAACTTCAGCATTGTTTTTCAAGGACAATGCAATGTCTTTTTGCTTGCTAGATGCTTGCTCAATGTCGAAGATAGTTGATGTTAAATCTTGGCTTGCTTGATTGAGTTGTTCCAATCGTTCACTGACTTGTTTTAGCGACTCTTGAGTCTTGCCCGCTAACTGTCTGACTTCGTCTGCCACGACAGAGAATCCTCTACCATGCTCACCAGCTCTGGCTGCTTCAATCGCTGCATTTAATGCAAGTAAGTTGGTTTGATCTGCAATAGAGCTGATTACATCAACGATAACACCAACTGAATCTACCGACTGTGTTAAAGAGCTTATCGCATGTTTACCTGACGTTGCGGCAACATTAGTGGCGTCACTTGCGGTCAATACTTCAGTCGCCATTTGTTGACTTTCATCCATTGCTTTTTGTGTCGCTTGAGCATTTTCTACAACTTGATGAGATAGGGTGTTCACTACATCGGTTACGCGTGATAATTCACCCATGATGTGATCGACGGCAGTAAGTTGTTCTGAGGTTGAGCTTGATGACGTTAGGATTTGATATGCTTGGCTTTCCATCGTTTGCATTGCGTTTGCAACCAATGAGAGCTGCTCCGCTTTTTGCTTATCTTCATCGGCAAGCTTATTTACCATTTGGTTGAAACTTGATGATATCTCGCCTAACTCTGTTTTCACTGATATCCCTGTGATGTTATCGACTCTGCCTTCTTGTACAAGTGATACAAACGCATCACGAAGTTTTCGTAATGGGTTTAGAACAACAGAGCGCATTAACCAGTAATTTGCCGCTAAGAATGAAGTTAGAAAGACAAGCATAACAATTACAATAATCTGTAATTGTTGATTGATTTGCTCTTGCTCAGCAATGATCACCGATTCACTCGCTTTGATTGTTGCTTCTAAACCAGCCACATCAGCCTGCAATACACTCAACCCTTGTTCACGTTGGTTAATTTGCGAAACGGTATTGCGAATATCGGTTTGATAGCGATTGAGGATAGAATTGAGTTCATCAATGGCTTCCTGGCTTAGCTCTGTGCTGTCTTCATCGTCATCAAGTAACAAGTCGTCTTCATCATTTTCTGATTGTTCAAATATCTCTAGTGATGGATAGCTCCCTAATTGACGTAACAATTGGGCAATACTAGAAATCTCCCGATTTATTGCTTGTTGGTTTGGTTGTTGGCTTATAAACAGCTTTTCACGTTGCAGAGAAAGTTGCGTAAGGGCGTGATGTACGTTCTGAACCGTCGATAGGTATTGAATTCGGGTTTGTTCGTTAATTTCGGTACTTGTGAGGGCATACTCAGCCAGAATCTGGTTACTTGCCAACATGCCTTGCTCACTGTTTCTGAGCAAGACCATAGGATCACCACTTTGCTTACCCATTGCACGATATTTTAAATTCAAATCTTCCTTCAATTGAGCGGCTTGTTGGTTCAATTGCGAAGAAAAACTATCGATATTTAATTCACCTGCGAGTAACTGGATACGAGATAAATAAGTCTCTGCTTCAGTCAGCAAGCTTGCATCGCCTGTACTCAAGTAGTTGGCGATCGTGCGATAAAAATCTACTTCGGTGGTGGTCTTTACCGCTTGATAGGTTTCTACTTTGAGTTTACTGCTCGATAGCGTTGATGCGACATGATACATAGCGACGAAAAATAGCAGGGTAAAAATGCTAATCGCTATAACGGATAGCCGAGAAAAAGATGAGACGCGCAATGCAGGAAACTCCATGTTCTGAATGTAGATATTTTCCTGCAGTTTTATGTCATTTTTGTTTCGTTAATATTACAAATTTATTACATTGTTCAATAAGATCAGCAATTAACCTTTGGGTATTGCTTGTTTGACATAAACATCAAATCGATTCTTCTTCATTTTGATACTCATGCTAGGCTTCTTTCCTGCAATAAAGTCAGCGTAATTCGGGCGTTTCACAACGACACGATACTTGGCTAACGCATACGCGGGTTCAAAAAGATCGTCGGCGTCTAAGTCTTCACCAACAAGTGTTTGGAACACTCGCATCTCTTTTTTAACTGCGGCTGACTTTTCACGATGAGGATACATTGGATCTAAATAAACGACATCATGTTCCCCGCACGCAGTCATTGCGTCGATAGAGGAGCCATGTCGAAGCACCATATTTTTCGTAATGGGAGCGATTTCAGTTGATAAGTTTGCTCTTGATAAGCCATTTTCCAACAGTGCAGCAACAGCCGGTACACGCTCATTGAGCGTGACATTGCAACCTAAACTAGCCAAAACAAACGCGTCTCGACCTAGTCCCGCAGTGGCATCCAAAACACTTGGTGTGAAGCCATGTTTTAGGCCAACAGCTTTAGCGATGTCTTGACCTCGGCCGCCACCAAACTTTCTTCTGTGCGCACTGGCGCCCTCGACAAAATCAACAACAATACCACCTAATTTGGGCTCGTCGAGCTTTTTAAGTGATAGTACTTGTTGGTCAACTTGCAGTAAAAAATCTATATCATCACGTTGCTTGATTGCTGCAACATCACCGATATATTCAAATTGCCATTGTTGAGCAATTTTCTTGGCGAGGTCGACATCAACTTTATCGCAGTAACCTAGGACTATTTTAGGCATTAATTACTCAACCTGTACGCTGTTATCGCCAGTTGCCAGTGCAACTAATCTACTTAACTGTTGATAGCTCAAACCACTTTCTTCATGCCATCTATTAAAGCATTGCTGAATCGCTTTATGGCTAGATTTGGTATTAATGCCACCGTCTATCACCTCATGAGCTCTCATATATGCTTCAATATCTCTGGAGATGATAAATGTATCTTTTCCTAAAGTACGTAATGCATATGCTCCGGTGTTCCCACCCAGGCGAGCACCTTCTTTTTTTAAAAATGCCCAAAGACCAACAGTGTCATTGCTTGGCCATTCTTGAATAAACTTTGCAAATGAATGGCCATTTTGTTGCTCATTGAAAATCATTTGAGCATTTGCTTTGATTGTTTTTACTTTATTGAAATTCCTAATAATCCTTGGATCACTTGCTTTACGTTCAAGCATTTCCTCTGGCATCATGAGTATCTTTTCTATGTCAAAATTGAAGAATATTTCTTCAAAATCTGGCCATTTGTTTTCAACGACGCGCCAGACAAACCCTGATTGAAAGACCTTTTTGGTAAAGTGGGCTAAAAATCGGTCGTCACCTTGTTTGCTAAGTAATTGCTCATTAGGAGCATCACCAATGAGTAAAGTGACGTTTTCAATGCCACCTTTACGTTTTGATGCTCGCGTGAGTAACTGCTCAAAAGATTCTGCTGCCATATAACTATTCAATCCCGCTGTGGCGCAATAGCGCATCAATTTGTGGTGCTCGACCACGGAATGCGGCGAACAATTCGGCAGGCTCCTGTGAGCCACCTTTCTCTAGGATATTCGATAAGAAAGATTGACCCGTTTGTTGATTGAATATGCCATCTTCCTCAAATTTTGAAAAAGCGTCTGCTGATAAAACTTCTGCCCACTTATAGCTGTAATAACCTGCGGCATAGCCACCGCCGAAAATATGACCAAAACTATGCTGGAATCGATTAAACTCAGGTGTCTTGATTACCGCAACTTGCTTACGTACTTCGTTCAACACTGCTTGAATCTCATCGCCTTTTTCAGGCGAATAGTTAGCGTGCATGGTGAAATCAAACAAACTAAACTCGAGCTGCCTCAACATTTGCATAGCAGACTGGAAGTTTTTGGCGGCAAGCATTTTATCAAGTAAATCTTGTGGTAACGGCTCATTCGTCTCATAGTGACCAGAAATAAATGCGAGAGCCTCTGGTTGCCAACACCAGTTTTCTAAAAACTGACTTGGTAGCTCAACAGCATCCCAAGGAACACCATTAATGCCTGATACACCGCTATCACCAATTTGCGTAAGCATGTGGTGGATTCCGTGTCCAAACTCGTGAAACAGCGTAACCACCTCATCGTGAGTAAACAATGCCGGCTTATCACCTACTGGACGGTTAAAGTTACAGGTTAAGTAAGCAACCGGTAATTGGATAGTGCCATCAGTAAGCTCACGACGACAAATACATTCATCCATCCAGGCTCCACCGCGCTTTTTCTCTCTAGCGTATAAATCTAGATAAAAGCTTCCTCGAAGCGCGCCAGTATCATCGAAAATATCGAAAAACTTCACATCTTGGTGCCAAGTATCAACATTATCTCGTGGCTCAATTGTGATGTTGAACAGTTTATTTACTACGGTAAATAGACCGTTAACCGCGCGCTCCTCAGGAAAGTAAGGGCGCAATTGTTCGTCAGAAATGGCATATCTATCTTGCTTAAGCTTTTCACTGTAATAAGGTAAGTCCCACGCTTGTAGGTTATCTTTGCCAAATTTGTTTTTTGCAAAAGTAATGATCTCGTCGTAATCGGCTTGGCCTTGGGCTTTTGATTTATCCGCTAGGTTGTTTAGAAAGTCGAATACTTCTTGCGTTGAAGTTGCCATCTTTGTCGCCAATGATTTTTCAGCGAAGTTACTAAAGTCCAACAACGTAGCTAATTCATGGCGCAAAGATAATATTTCAGTCATTACTTGTGAGTTGTCATACTCACCGCCATTTGGGCCTTGATCTGATGCTCTCGTAGCAAAAGCACGGTACATTTGTTCACGTAAAGCGTCATTGTCTGCGTACATCATTACTGGCAAATAACTAGGAAAGTCGAGTGTGAACAACCAACCTTGTTTATCTTTGCTGCTGGCTAATTCTTTCGCTGCATCTTTTGCACTTTGAGGTAAGCCTGAAAGCTCATCTTCGTTGGTAATATTAATTGAAAAGGCTTGTGTTGCATCGAGCAAGTTATTACTGAACGTCGAGCCAAGTTCTGATAATCGGCTGACGATCTCTCCGTAACGTTTTTGCTTTTCTTCACTCAGTGCAATACCGGATAATTTGAAGTCACGAAGTGCGTCATTAATGACTTTCTGTTTTGGTTGACTAAGCTGTTTGAATTCCTCGCTATTCGCAATATATTCGTACGCCTTATATAAACCTGTATGTTGTCCCACATAAGTTGAATATTCAGATAAAAGAGGCAAGCACGATTCATAGGCTTCTCTTAACTCATCACTACTTTTTACTGAATTTAGGTGGCCAATAGGAGACCAGAGTCGGCTCAGTTGATCGTCTGCCTCATCGATTGGTACGACTAAGTTTTGCCACGTGTAGTGACTTTGATCTGCTAATGCAGTCTCAATCGTATTTTTGCAGTGCTCAATGGCTTGTTGCACATCTTGCTTAATAGTATCTGGTGAGATTTGAGAAAAACGAGGTAATAAATCGGTAGTAAGTGATACGTTAGACATAATGACATTCTTGTTATCTGAGTTATCATTATATGTAGTGATTTGATTACAGAAATTCAAGTCTTGTGATTATTCGTAGTGAATAATTGATCGCTCAAAAACTGGGCTTGATTTGCCTTTTGTGTATAATGACCCAATGGTTGTAACGTTTTGTTACAACTGGGTTAACGGTGTTCATGCAGTGTAAAAACGGTATGAAATATGGTTAAGGTGATAGGTTATCAGTGACACTCTTTTGTAGGTTTTTAGCGTTCAGTTTGTTGTTTGTGATGGGGAGTGCTTTTGCATCTGGTCATCATAAAGTTGTGCATTTAGATCTTGATTCTGGCTTACGTCAAGGCACTGTTGACAAAGTTTTTCAAGATAACCGTGGTTTCGTCTGGGTGCTTAACGAAAATGGCGTCGATATTTATGACGGTTACCGCTTTAGGCCATTAAATGGGCCAGATAATTATTTCGCTGATAGTTTTGCTGTCGATGTTACCCAAGATACGAACGGAAATATTTGGTTGGCTTTCTTGGAGAAAGGCCTTCTATTTTACGATCCGATAACAAATAATTATCAGCAAATAGACATCTCCGATAATGGACAGCAGGCGCAAATAGTTGCGATAGCTCCTACCAAGACAAATCAGCTAATAGTCTTAACAACGAATTCGTTGTTTGCAGTTAATATTGATAACAAGCAAGTGACTACATTAACTACGTTTGAAAAATATATTCAAGACGATAGGGCAATGTATAGCCTTGCTATCCAAGACAAAAAAGTCTTTATAGGGACGCGAGAAGGCCTATTTTTCTTTGACTTGTCGACACTTTCCGTGACACGGCTACCTAGGGTATTAGGTCACATCGATCAAAGTGACCCTTCCGTAGAGCAAGCAAATAAAATCTTTAGTTTAGTCATTAATGAAAAAACCTTGTATTTGGGTACGTTTCGTGGCGTTTATTCAGCCAACATTGACACGCTGGTAACGTCAAACAACAAAGAAAATTACCATTATCGTCAAATAGACGAAGCGGCTTCAGTGTGGAAGTTGCAATATGAAGATAACGTCTTGTATATCGCAGACGAAAGGGGATTGTATACATACGATACGACGACAAAGCAGTATAAACTCTTTGCTTCTGCAAACACCTTATCAGATAAAGTGAGCGACGAGCGGCTGATCCATGTTTTTGTCGATCACCAAAAAAGGTTGTGGCTCAGCACGAGTTCGCGTGGTTTGCTCGTTGTTAATCGAGGCAATAAAGCCATCCAGAATACTTACCATGAGAAGAACGCAATAACGGGGCTCCCTAGCTCAGATGTATGGTCCTTTGCACAATCACCTAAATACCCAGATGAAGTTTGGATTGCTACTAGCTACGGTGTTGCGCGCAAGAACCTGAATACTGGCGTGTATCAGCATTACTTTCAGGATCTGTCGAACAACTTTCAATATGATGAAAATTATATTTTTGATTTAAATTTTGTTACGCCGGATGACTTGCTCGTTGTCAGTGGACAAAAAAGTTATATTTTAAACATATCAACAGGTTATAGAAATCAAATTCAACCAGATACCGCTGTTGGTGAGCTATTAAATAGTGATTATTTTGTTTTGCATTTTCAAAATGATGGCTTTGCATGGTTAGCCAAATTAGAAAAGTTATATCTCATTGACTTTAAAGCGTTGAAGGTGGTCCGTCAGTATGATTTTGCTGATCAGGGAATAAAAAACACACTCCAAGGCGTGCTTCAAAAGCTTGATGAAAGCAATTATTTGTTGAGCAGTGGTCAGGCGCTTTATAACTTTAATAAGAGCAGCGGAGAGATAAAAAAAGTTTATGATAATCCTTATGCTCAAGCCAATGAGTGGCAGCCCTTTTTAAAGTCTTTTATTGATAGTGCTGGGCAAATTTGGCTGTCGGTGACGAGTAATGGCATTATTGTACTAGATCGTGATACCTACGAAGTGGTTTCTGTCTTCAATAATAAGACCCATGGCATCGACAATAATGTTTATGGACTTATACCCGATGAAGACGGTGATATTTGGTTTAGCAGTCATAATGGTGTTTATGTTGTCGATGTCGAAACTAAAGTTCTTCGTCATTTCGATGATTTTGATGGTTTAGTTGGCAACGAATTCAATTTAGGTGCGGCACTTAAATTGGACAATGGTCATATTGCCTTTGGCTCGACTGCTGGTGTAAGTATCATAGAGCCAAGTTTACTTAAGACTGATGCGATTAATCGTAACGCCTTTACGATTCAAATATCTAACTTTAATGTTTTATCATCAGATATTGTTTTTCCTTTGTATTCTGAAAACCAGTCTGTCATTGACCTAAATTATGATGATATTGGTATCAGCGTATCTTTTACTGACTTCGACTATTTAAATATTGGTGAACAGAAGTTTTTGTATGAATTATCTGGACCAGAACCGGTTGTCTTTCCTCCAACTAATGATAATTTCATTGTATTTCCGCGTTTGGCTTCTGGATCACATACGCTAAAAGTGCAGTCGATTTCACCTGACACAGGTGCTCCATCTGAGCCTTATTATGTAAAATTTCATGTTTCATACGCGCCATGGAAATCACCCGTAGCCTATTTGATTTATAGTGTTGTTATATTAGCCACATTATCCACGGTTATTTATCGCCGTCGTGTGAGGCAATTAGCGTTAATTGAAGCACACGAAGAAGTAAAATATCGAGAAAACCGCTTACAACTAGCCCTCAAAGGAAGTAACAGCGACGTTTGGGATTGGCAAGCAGCCGAAGATTTACTGTTTTCAAACCGCATTAATCAAGAACTTGGCTACAAATACGCGGAAAGTGCCTATCAATTATCTCAGCATATCGATTTGATCCATCCGGAAGATAAAGGGGAGTTTATAAGTGCTTGGCAAAAATTCTTGCAGCGTGCTGATTTAAATGAAAACTTTTCATGTACTTATCGGTTGAAGTCTGAATCTGGTCACTGGTTTTGGTTTAAAGATTTAGGCAAAATTGTGGCGTTAGATATCAATGGAAAACCAAGCCGAGTCACAGGTTCCTATACCAACATAACTGAAACGCGTGCGGAAGAAGAGCGCGCCCAATACTATGGCGCAGCATTTGCTCAAACAAAAGACTGGGTAGTTATTATTAATCACAACCTGACTAAAATAATGGCTAACAAAGCCATTCGGGATGTTTTTGGTTGGCATGCAGAAGATCTACCGATTGAAACCTTCGCAAAAACCTTACCTCGAACAAAGCGACATTTTTATATCGAATTAATTCGTGGTCTAAACCCGGGGGAGAGCTGGCGTGGAGATGAGTTAGTTACACTCGATAACGGTAAAGAATACCATGTGTTAATCAATATCACCGTGGGCGAATCGCACCTCGATAAGCAACAACATTATGTTTGCTTGATTACTGATATTACGGCTCAAAAAAATGCAGAACAAGAGCTAAGGTACATGGCGAACTACGATCATTTAACGGGCCTGCCAAATAGAACGCTTTTGCTTGATCGAATTGAACATGCAATGACCATGGTGCAACGCGATAAATCGGAAATGGCATTGCTGTTTATCGATTTAGACAAATTTAAACAAGTAAACGATAGCTTAGGTCATGATTATGGCGACATGTTACTTAAAGTTGTCACGGAGCGACTAAAAAATGCGTTGAGAACGGAAGATACCATTGCTCGTTTAGGTGGCGATGAGTTCGTTGTTTTGATTGAAAATTACGATAAAGCTGAAGATGTCGCTCGGATAGCACAGGGTGTAATCGAAAGTTTGGCCCAACCCGTTACACTCATTGAACATATCGTGACAATAGGTGCCAGTATAGGCATTGCAATTTATCCAGAAAATGCTGAAGACTCTGCTGAGTTATTACGCAGTGCTGATATCGCTATGTATCATGCGAAGCAAAATGGCAGAAATCATTTTCAATTTTTTACCGAGCAAATGAATGCGCAAGTTGCAGAGCGAGTAAGGCAAGAGGCCAATTTGAAACTAGCCGTTCAAGAGAACAAATTTGTTAATCATTATCAGCCTATTATTGATGCCGAAACAGGTAAGACTGTTGGCGTAGAGATATTACTTCGTTGGCCAACGCCTGAAGGGATGATTCCTCCTGTTGAGTTTATTCCTATGGCGGAAGAGCTAGGTTTGATTGGTGAAATGACATGGAAATCATTAAAGGTTGCATTAAAAGATCTCAGGGGTTGGCGAGCACATAATAAATCAATGTATCTATCGTTAAATGTATCGGCTACTCATTTTCATAATCAGTCTTTGATCTTGTATGTTAATGATCTTTTAACAAAATTTGATTTGCCACCGGAAGCGTTGAAAATTGAAGTAACTGAATCAGCCTTGATAAAAGAGCCTGAAAAAGCAACGCAAACCATGTTGGAACTCAATAAACTTGGCGTTGAATTGGCGCTTGATGACTTTGGTACCGGTTACTCGTCATTAGCCTACTTAAAACAACTACCACTTAATATTATCAAAGTAGATCGTAGCTTTATTTCAGGCATTGGCTGTGAGGAAACCGACCAGGCAATTGTTGATGCGACACTTGTTTTAGCAAGTAGCTTGAATATGCGTTGTGTTGCTGAAGGTGTTGAAACCCAAGCACAATTAGACTACTTGCGTGAGAAAGGGTGTCGATATATCCAAGGTTACTTCTTTAGCAAACCTGTACCTGCGATCGAGATAGATTCAAGAGTGGTTAGTGAGAATTTTGTAGCGACAACTTAACAAAAATTAATCGCTTATCTTTCCTTGTTGCCTTGTTTTTCTCACTTTTATACCCAACTATTAGCCAAAGGCACTCATTAAATAAGGTTTCTTTATGTCTAATCATTTCGACTATATCGCCATTGGTGGCGGTAGTGGTGGCATTGCTTCAGCTAATCGTGCTGCAATGTACGGTAAGAAAGTTGCAATTGTAGAAGCAAAAGCGGTAGGCGGAACATGTGTTAATGTTGGCTGTGTACCCAAAAAAGCGATGTGGTATGCAGGGCAAATAGCTGACGCAATTAAATATGGCCATGACTATGGTTTTGACCTAACGAAACAAGGTTACAACTGGGAAAGAATGGTCGCCAATAGAGAAGCCTACATTGAGCGAATCCATGCTGCATATCAACGAGGTTTTGATTCTAACCAAGTGACCCTGATCAATGGTTTTGCTCGATTTAAAAATGCCAACACTATTGATGTCGACGGCGTCGAATATACTGCCGATAAATTCTTAATCGCAACGGGTGGAAGACCTTCAATTCCAACGATTGAAGGCGCAGAGTTTGGTATAGACTCCGATGGTTTTTTTGCACTCACCAAACAACCTGAAAGTGTTGCTGTTATTGGTGCTGGCTATATTGCTGTTGAACTTGCAGGCGTGTTCTGCGCACTAGGAACAAAGACAGAGTTAGTTGTTCGTAAGGAAAAACCTTTGCGTGGTTTTGATCCAATGTTAAGCGACACACTTGTAGAACAAATGGCTAAGCATGGGCCTACATTACATACCCACAGTATACCGAGCAAAATTGAAAAGTTAGCTGACGGCAAGCTGGTTGTGCATTTTGACAACGGCAAGCAATTAGATCCGGTTGATCAAGTTGTTTGGGCGATTGGTCGTGAGCCTGCAACGGATAACCTTAACCTTGAAACTACTGGTGTAGCACTTGATGAAAAAGGATTTATACCAACTGACAAATACCAAAATACAAATGTCGAACATATCTTTGCCGTAGGTGATAATACGGGGAGAATTCAATTAACACCAACAGCGGTTGCCGCTGGTCGTCGACTTTCTGAGCGCTTGTTCAATAACAAGCCATATGAGCACCTAGATTACAGTAATGTCGCTACAGTAGTGTTTAGTCATCCTGTTATTGGTACGGTAGGTTTGACAGAACCTGAAGCGATTGAGCAATATGGCGAGTCACAAGTAAAGGTCTACACATCACAATTTACCGCGCTTTATCAGGCGATTACCGAAGACTTTCGTGATCCAACGCGAATGAAGCTTATTTGTGTCGGTAAAGAAGAGAAAATTGTTGGTATACACTCTATTGGTTTTGGTAGCGATGAGTTGCTCCAAGGCTTTGCTGTTGCATTAAAAATGGGTGCAACTAAAGCTGACTTTGATAATACCGTTGCTATTCACCCAACTTCAGCGGAAGAATTTGTCACAATGCGCTAGTAGGGCAAACCATTAAAAAGCGGTAGGTAAAGCAGCTTATTCCCTTGTCAAAAGTAAGCTTTTTTCTACCGTTTTTTTCGTAATTCATCTAATCCCACGTCTTTCCTAGCTTATGTTTTTTTGTTCTTTGAATCTTTCATATTATTTTAAAAAAGTTTTAACATTAAGCTGGTATTCCCCTTTAATTCTGTTAATCTTTTTAACTCTTTTTGCACACCTGATGCAAAAATGAACATAATAAAAATGGATAAAAAATTTTTTATTCACAAAACAATAAAAATAAAAAATGTGTATAAAAAAGGAACTTTGCCTTACCTTTTTTAAATAAAATCAATCACATAGTACATAGCACGACATCAAACTTTACAATTTGAATGTCGCGTTTCTCGTGTCTTTCTCACAGACTTATCCACAGGCTGGCTAAGTTATTTCCACTGACACCGATATCGGTGGAGAGTAGGCGCGGTTTGTGGCATGCTTACCGCATTATTTTTGTCACCAAATACAAACACATGAATCAGACAAACTTATCCCCAACGATTTTAGTTGATGGCTCTTCATATTTATTCCGTGCGTACCATGTTCCATACCTCCAAGCACTTTCCACTAAAGATGGTCAGCCTACTGGAGCGATTACCGGTGTGCTTAATATGATTCGCAGTTTGCAAAAAGAATATCCGCATGCAAATGTTGTCGTTGTTTTTGATGCAAAAGGTAAAACCTTCAGAAACGACATGTATCCAGAATACAAAGCCAATCGACCTCCTATGCCTGAAGACTTGCGCAGCCAGATTGCTCCATTACATGAGATTATCGAAGCGATGGGATTACCAATGCTGGTGATAGAAGGAGTAGAGGCTGATGATGTTATTGGTACGCTTGCACACCAAGCTGATCAACTAGGTATGGAAACGATTATCTCAACAGGTGATAAAGACATGGCGCAGCTAGTTACGCCGCATGTTCGTTTGATTAATACGATGACTAATACTGAGCTCGATGAGCAAGGTGTTATTGAAAAGTTTGGTGTAAGAGCTGATCAGATCATTGATTACCTTGCGTTAATGGGTGACAAGGTTGATAACATACCTGGCGTAGAAAAGTGTGGCCCTAAAACCGCTGTCAAATGGCTTACAGAATACAAAACACTAGAAGGCGTGATGGAAAATGCCGATAAGATTAAAGGTAAAATCGGTGAAAACCTAAGAAGTGCACTTGAACAATTGCCACTTTCTTTTGAGCTTGCAACCATTAAATTGGATGTAGAGTTAGATCAGACCGTTGAGCAGATTCTGCCAAAAGAAGCGAATGTTGAAAAGCTAACAGAACTTTATACAAAATTTGAGTTGCGTCGTTTATTAGCTGAGCTCACTGCAGGTGAAAAAGCACAAGATGCGGTAAACGCAACTGCTGAAGAAGAATCAGATGAGCCGCCTGTTCAAGATATTGAAGCTCAATACGATATTATTCTAACGCAGTCTTCGTTTGATTCATGGTTAGAAAAAATCAAAACTGCAGAAGTCTTTGCATTTGACACAGAAACGACATCGATTGATTACATGGCGGCGGAGCTTGTTGGCATGTCGTTTAGCGTTGAGCCAGGCAAAGCAG
This sequence comes from Thalassotalea loyana, assembly GCF_030161435.1. Lineage (GTDB taxonomy): Bacteria > Pseudomonadota > Gammaproteobacteria > Enterobacterales > Alteromonadaceae > Thalassotalea_G > Thalassotalea_G loyana. The sequence goes on from NZ_BSSV01000001.1 coordinate 34,983, forward strand.
CATACTTACCGCTTGCACATGATTATATTGATGCGCCAACGCAGTTAAACTTCGATGAGGTTATCGCTAGTTTAAAACCAATTTTGGAAAATGATGCGATTAAAAAGGTAGGACAAAACCTTAAATACGATGCAAATGTGTTAAGTCACTATGATATTCAGTTGGCTGGCGTTGCTTTTGACACAATGCTTGAGTCATATTGCTTAAATAGTGTTGCAACACGTCATAATATGGATGCACTTGCACAAAAATATTTAGGCTATCAAACCGTTAAGTTTGAAGATATTGCCGGAAAAGGTGCAAAACAGCTGACGTTTAATCAAATCGACATAGAAAAAGCAGGCCATTATGCCGCTGAGGATGCCGATATTACACTTAGGCTGCATCAAGCGATATTCCCTAAACTTGCCAAATCGGAGAAACAGCTTTCGGTATTTAACGATATTGAACTACCCCTAATGCCTGTTCTGACATCGATGGAACAAACCGGTGTATTAATCGATCCAGATTTGTTGCATGAACAAAGTGATGTCATTGGTAGCCGACTGGCTGAATTAGAAGTTGAAGCACATAACATCGCAGGTAAGGCGTTCAACTTAAGTTCGCCGAAACAACTACAAGAAATTTTATTCGACGAGTTGCAAATACCTGTGATCAAGAAAACACCAAAAGGTGCGCCTTCAACCGCTGAAGAGGTATTGCAAGAGCTAGCATTGGATTACCCTTTGCCAAAACTCATCTTGGAACATCGTGGTTTGAGTAAGTTAAAGTCAACATATACTGATAAGTTGCCTTTGATGATCAGTGATAAAACAGGACGTGTGCATACGTCTTATCATCAAGCCGTTGCCGCAACTGGTCGTTTATCTTCAACGGATCCGAACTTACAAAATATTCCTATTCGCAGTGCAGAAGGTCGTAAAATTAGACAGGCATTTATTGCGCCCGATCAGCACAAAATTGTTGCAATTGATTACTCGCAAATTGAATTGCGTATCATGGCTCATCTATCGCAAGATGAGGGCTTGGTTAATGCCTTTAGTCAAGGTAGAGATATACACCAAGCAACTGCTGCTGAGATTTTTGATGTCTCGCTAGAGCAAGTTACTTCTGATCAACGTCGCAGTGCTAAAGCCATTAACTTCGGTTTGATTTATGGCATGTCAGCATTTGGTTTATCTAAACAATTAGGTATTGGTCGAAAACAAGCTCAAGATTACATGGACTTGTACTTTAAACGCTACCCTGGTGTGTTGACGTATATGGAAGACACACGTGAAAAAGCGAGTGAACAAGGGTTTGTTGAAACATTATATGGTCGCCGTTTATATCTGCCAGATATTAAAGCGCGTAACCAAGCACGAAAAAAAGCGGCAGAGAGAGCGGCAATCAATGCACCAATGCAGGGTACAGCGGCTGATATCATTAAAAAAGCGATGATTGCGGTACAAGCTTGGTTGCTGTCGCAAAATGACGAGCGCATAAAGATGACAATGCAGGTCCACGATGAACTTATTTTTGAAATCCATCAAGACATATTAGATGAGACGGTTGAAAAGCTCGTAGATATTATGAATAACGCGGTGAGTTTATCAGTACCTCTTATTGCCGAAGCAGGCGTAGGAGATAACTGGGATCAAGCGCACTAAATCATAACATTTACAATAATTGTCGCTTCCTTTACTCTATAGATATCAGAGACATAGCAAGGAAGCGACAATGTTAAAACCTCTCTTATTCATTCTAATTTTTATCTCATTTAACTCTTACTCAAAAGTGTCACAATGGCTTGATTTTACATTAGAAAACGGTCATATCGTGATTCCAATCACCGTAGCAGGCGTTGAAACGACAGCGATCTTAGATACAGGTGCCCAAATTAACGGAATCAATACAGCATTTTTACGCAAAAATAAGCTGGATTTGGTCAAAGGACAGAAGATTCTTGTTAAAGGTGTGGCTAGTGTCGAGAGACGGCAGTCATATGACAAGGTATCAGCTAACTTATTTGGTGCAAATGTTAACTTTGATGATGTTGTTGAATCTTTTCTTGGCCACCATAGCCGTGGAATGATCATTGGTGCTGGTTTTTTTGCATCTTTTATCGTCCAAATCGATTATCCAAACCAAAAAATGCGCCTAATTTCTAGAGGTTCAGTCGACCTACAAAAGATGAAAAATATCGATTTTCAAGCGCAAAAGGGCTCTGGCAGACCTTTAGTTAAGGTGAAGGTTGGAGAACAAACGCTGTGGGGGCTTCTTGATACCGGAAGTACTGCTGGCTTATTGGTAACGCGCACCGCAGCCTCAAGAATAGGGCTACTTTCAAAGGTTGATGGTTCAACAATTATTTCTGGAGTCAATAGTGCAGCGATAACTGAAAGTGCGACAGCGACAGGGCTAGAGTTTGGTCCTTATACTTTAGATAACGTACCTGTCATTTTTCCTGAAGACGGTGAAACACTTAACCTAGAGAGTCAGCACCGACAGTTAGGTACTCGAATGCGAGGGCGTAAAGCTGAAGCGATTATTGGTTATGATATCTTCAAACACTTTTTACTGACCATTGATTACAAAGGCGGGCATATGCATGTTGGGTTGCCTGAAAATAATTAGCTCATATGAATTAGAATGATTAATAAAACCACAATTTTAGTGGCTTTATTTCATTATGTGGTCAAGAAATAGCTGAAATTGCAATTTTTTTTGAAAAAATAACACATAAATGAAAATAAATTACAAAAAGTGCTTTACAAAGATAGAGTAGGTACTCTATAATTCAAATCGTTCCTCAACGCGAACACTTGTTGTAATAATTGTATATTCTAGCTTTCCTCATAGCTAATAAGCCGATGATAACTTCATCGGCTTTTTTTTATTCTGAAAATCTTGTTGTAAAATTACATTTTTCTCCGCCGAAAATTAATTAACCCCTTTTTCTTTTACCCGTCGTTTTATCATCAAGCCAATTGGATGGCGACGTGATCACACCTTAAACATATTAATTTGAAGAGGTGACTATGAAAAAACTGATGGTAATTATGTTATCTAGTAGCGCTATAACGCTAGGGTTATTCGCATTGATGGCTTCTATGGTTGCAAGCGACGAAGCGCCCGTTATTGATCCGGTTGAACACACTCCTGTAACGGTGAACCAAACGCCGCCGCAGAGTACAAAGAATGATATTGAACGGGTAAAAATTGAACCACCAAAGGTTATGCCGAAGCCTGAAATGGAACGTGAGGTTATCAATGAAGCTGAACCACTTACTCCTGACATAGGGTATGTTTCACCAGAACTAAAGTTGACTAATCATTTGAAATCAATCGACTTTACTGGTCCGGCTGACAATGGTGCTCGACCGATTTTTAGAGTTAATCCAAGTTACCCCGTTGATGCGAGTAGAAATGGGATAGAAGGTTGGGTTGTGTTAGGGTTTGATATCAACGAGATTGGTGCTGTTGTGAATATTCGCATTATTGACGCAGAACCCAAGCGAATTTTTAATAAAGCTGCGAAGCAAGCATTACGCAAATGGAAATATAAAGCCAAAACCGTGAACGGACAACAAGTCGTACAACAAAATTTGTCAGTACAACTTGATTTTAAAATGGAAAAACAGAGTACCTAAGATTGCAGTTAACGCTACCGTCAAAAGTAAAGGGGTGGTTGAATATTCAATTAACCCCTGAAGAGCTTCTAAAAGCTTACCATCAAAATGATGATAGAGCGGCATTGGCTCGCCTTGTCGAGCTATACAATCGCGATTTATACCATTATTTGATGAGCTTGTCTGATCGAGAGCTAGCCAAAGATGTTTTACAAATAACCTGGCTTAAGGTGATGAAAACCAGCGAGTTAAAAGAGTATCACTTGATTAAATCTTGGCTATTTCGTATAGCAAGAAATGCATTACTTGATGAGTTTAAACGGTCTAACAAGTTCGACATTGAAAATGAGCTTGAGCAAGCGATTATCACACCATCATTGACGCAAGTCATAGAACAAGAAGACCAATTAAGGCTGTTTGACCAAGCGTTGAACCAGCTGAACTTTTACCAAAAAGAGGCGATTATTTTCCAACAAGAGGGGTTTAGTGTCGCCGAGATTGCCCAGTTGACTGATGAGAGTTTTGAAACCGTGAAAAGCCGATTAAGGTATGGAAAAAGTAAATTAAAGCAATTACTTGGAGAAAACTTATGACCGATCACAAGTTTGACCAAGCGTTGAAGAAGCTCTACCAAGCGCGCAAACGCCAGCTTGGCGTACCACAGACCATAGTTGAAGAGACCCCTTCGCCTAAAGAAAGCGTTAAGGCGAAAAATTGGCTCAAACCTTTGACCTTATTGCTTGGTGGTTCTGTGGTATCAGTAGCAACGTTTGCTGTTATGGTGAAGTTGGTGAAACAACCTGATGTACCTAAAACACCAGTGCTTTCTCCATCGGTCGCGATTGTCGAAATCACACCTGCTATTGAAGCGCCTGTGACAGAAGAGTTGCTAGAAATTCCTGAGCTACCAGATCAACCTACAGTGGTTAACAGGCCTAAAAGTGAGAACGTATCTTCAGATGATATTGAGTCAAATATAACAACGCCAGAGAATGTAAATTTAGCCTTAAATATAAATTTCAATCCTCCTCGATTTTCGAGACCAAGCCATGACTACCAACCCACGTTGAAAGTCTTACCAACGATTAAAAAGCAAACCTTTAAAAAAGGTGAAATCAAGCTAAGGTTCGATATTGGTGGCGATGGCCAGGTGATGAATGTAGAAACTGTCTCTAATTCAACGAATGCGACGATGTTAAGAGAAACTAAAAAAGCACTAAGACAATGGCGCTACGAAACATCGAATTCTCGTGTCACGGGTATGGAAATTCTATTCGAATTTAATCACAATTAAGTACGAACAAATGTGATGAATACTCAATGAAGTTAATACAAAAGGACTATAGCCAACAAGGTAACTGGATTGGCACAAATGAAAAAGCGCAATTACTTCCATTAATTGCCGAAAGCTTTTGCGATGTTGATGCGAAGGTATACTTTGATAAGTACTTTAGTGATACAAATGCTTTTGATCGGAAATTGAGACTTTATTTCGCGCATGAAAAGGTTGTCGGTTATTGTTTATTGACGCTGCACAAACAGCATGGCGTAATTCTTGTGCGAGCCTCCGCGGCGTTTTTTCCAGAATATCGTCAAGGTGGCAATACGTTTGACTTTAGTTTGTCGCAGGTTGCGAAATTAAAACTTAGACACCCTTTCACGTCAATTTATTATGCGGATACCATGCTCAGTCCTGCGATGTATAGAGCAATGGCGAAGCATGTTGCAATTGTTTATCCATCAAACGATATGCCAACTGAAACAGAATCTTTATTCAAGCAATTTAATCCTCAAGGGTTATTTAGCGCTTATGCGCAGCGTACTTGCTTAGTAGATGCTGGCCGAAAAACTAATTATTCCGAGACAGAAATAGCACAGTTTAAAAATAATAATAAAAAAGAAATTGCGTACTATTGCCATGCCAACCCAGACTTTGACAAAGGAATTGCGCTTTTCGTGATTATGCCAATAACCTGCTGGCAATTTATTGCAACCGCTATAAAGCGTTTTAAATCTTGATGTGATGACAAACAAAAAAGGTCAGCGTAATGCTGACCTTTTTTATTAACTAATGAAGGCTACAAGCGATAAATATTATCGGCACTGTCTCTATCAATTAGTTTTACAAATGGATCAACACCAACGAATTTAGGCTTTTGATCGACAACGAGTGTAATGATATTTTCACCCGTTTTAAGTTCATGCTTCTCAAGATATTGAACCGTGTTTTCTGCTGATAGATCTTCAGGGTCTTCGCTAAATAAACCAATATCAATCATATCAACAAAGTCTTCTGGCGTTTCCATACCTTGACCATCGGCACGCAGTAAACCGGCATCAATCGTAATATTGACTTCAAATTTACCATCATCAAGTTCTGTTACTTGTACGTCTTTAGTCTTTAAGTCGTACAAAGTAATGTGCTCGAATAACCCAGAAACAAATGCCTGCTCACGCTCCGTTGCTCCTTGGTTAATGTACGCCATTAAATCAAGCGTCGTTGGGTAAGGTGTACTTTGGAACTTAAACTCTTTTAAGAATGCTGATAGTGCATTGTTCAAGCGCTCTTCACCTAAACGGTCTCTAATCGACATCATAACAACAGAGCCTTTGTTGTAATGGATGTATTGTTGACCTTCGCTGCGCATGAATGGCATTTCTTCAATATCTTCGCGAGAACGACCACGTAAGTAGCGATCTAGCTCGTATTTTAAGAATTTACGTAGCTTTTCAGAACCATATTTCTTCTCTAACACCATTAAAGCGGCATACTGAGATAAGCTTTCCGAAATAATTGCGCTACCTTGTACATTGGCTGCGCCAACTTGATGTCCCCACCACTGGTGAGCAACTTCGTGGGCCGTTACATAGTAAACAGTATCAACATTCTCAGGGTCTCGAAGGTCAGTAATAAAGCCTATATTCTCTGAGTAAGGCACGGTATTTGCGAAACTTTGCGCAAAAGAGCGGTAGCCTGGAAACTCAATAATTCGCATTTGCTGGTGTTGGTATGGACCAAATGCTTGTGAGAAATAGTCAATTGAATCTTGCACTGACTCGATCATGCGATCAACGTTCATGTGATGATCTGGGTGATAGTAAATCTCGATATCAATACCTTTATACTCAGTTTTCTTTGCGGCTAAGTTAGCTGACATAATCGAGTAAAAGTTTTTGATTGGTGCATTCATCTTATAGTGATAAATACGACGACCATCGACAACTTCTTCGCTTTGCAGGTAGCCAGGTGCAATTGCAAACTGATCTTCTGACGTTGAAATCGTCGCTTCAAAATCAATAAAGCCAACGCCTTTACCGAAGAAGCTTTCATTGTAGTACTGGCTTTCTTCTAGTTTATGCGCACGTTGTAGTTTTTCTAGATCGCGTTTCTTACGCTCATGTTTATCTCTGATTTGCCAATCTTCTCGATAACCAAAAGCAGGGAATAGCGCGAAGTTATTGATAAAAGTACCATTCTCAACAAGTGAGTAGTCTTCACCACCATCACTAAAGCCTTCATGATCTCGAGTGACTGTTAGTGTACCTGAGCGCGTTTCGCCTGGTTGTAATGCTTCGTCGAATTCAAACCAAGCTGTACGGAAGCGCTTTTCATAACCATGACTTTTGCCACCATCAATTGCGACTTCCCATGCAGTTGAATGAGATGGTTTGCTGATTAAGAATTTCTTAATTGGCTCGTTCGACTTGTTTTCAACCGTGATTTCCGCAACGGCTTCTATACGACGCTCGGAAGGGTATATGTCTACTTTTGCATGAGTTTTTGTAATGGTTGGAATTTGATCTTCTTTAAATTCCCCATAAGTTTTCTCGTAGTCACCTTGAGCATCTAAACGGTCGTCTTGAATAACATATTCATTCAGTACACGCGTATTGTAGTGAATATAGCTACCGGCACCGATAAAGATAATCAGGCCAACAACTGTCGCAAGCTTACCTGATGCGCCCATGTAATATGGCATTAACTTAAGGCGTGATTTTAGTGGTTGTGATGGGCCACGGTGCCATAAGCCATAGGTCATTGCACTTAGCGCAATACATAAGCCACCCCAATATAGCATGTACCAGTTGTGGGCAGTCATGAAGTGGCCGTAAGTGTTAATATCCGAATAAGGAACGTTAGGTGCCGCACCAAATTGGAACATACGGTGGCTAAAGCCAAAGTTGCTCAATACTAATGATGAAATAATAAATAGGACGAATAACAACATGCCCACGTATTTATTTGGGCTAATCACCTGTAAGAAGAAGGCAAGCACCACAGACATCACAAGTGGCACTAAGCTGATATAGCCTAAGCGAACCGCATACTGACCTAACTCAAAGTTAAAGTAGCCCAAAACCATTTGATTGATCATTGTAACTACGGCGCCAATAACGTACAGAATTGCCATCACTAATGTCAGTGCAATCAATTTCGATAACCAGAAGGTAATATTGTTTACAGGAAGCGCGTCAATCATATCGCCCATACCTGAATTACGCTCACGCCAAACAACTTCAGCACTGTAGTACGTGATTATGATCAGCATTAATAAACCCGTTGCGTTAAAGATTAGGCTTACCATTGCTTGTGTAACAGGCCAGTTTGGCGTGCCGAATACGCCATCAGGATCTACAAGTGGACCGATTAAAGAAAAGACAGTTAACACACTTAAAATTAAGAAAGGTGCGCTAAAGACAACTTGTCGAATTTCAAATTTAATACGTAGCCACAAATGAGCCGTGGTATTTATGCCTTGGTTTTTGTAGTCAATTTGATTGGTAAGAAATTGCTGCCAATTCTCGTCCTTGGTTTTCTTATCTTTTTGCGGTTTGTTAGATAAGGTTACTTTGCGAGTGAAACCACCAAATGCGGCTAGAATCACCACACCTACAACAAGCCATAAAATACGGTTTTGTAATAAGATACCCGTAAGCTCTACTTCTGTATTGTTCTTATCGAACATCGTCCAGTAGCGCGTTACCTCACCAAATGTGCGCCAGCCAAACGGGTCGAGTAGGGCAACGGCAGTTCGGTAAGCAGGGTCTGATAATAAGCTACCTGCAACACTGTATAAGATGAATAATGCGACAGCCACCAAGTATGCGCCCATCATAGACTTAAACTTGTTAGCGAAGGCATAGAACATACAAGACATGACTAACAATGTTGGAATTGCTAGGTAAAAATATGCATTGAAATAGTAAGACAGGTTTGTTGGACCGAGTCGTTCTTCGTCAACCCAACCGGTTACGCCACCAATTAAGCAACCAAGTAAAATGCCTAACGGTACAAACGCGAATACGGTTGCAACCGTCGCAAAAGAGCCCATAAAGCGACCTAATTGATAGCTTACTGGGTTAATTGGCTTACTATATAAAATTTCCGACATGCCCGATGTTTCATTTCGCGTTGCGGTGCTCGCAACAAAGTTCACCACTAAGAACATCGAAAACAACAACATGATGCAGATGGTTTGTGTGATTGAGAACGGGCCGTTATAAAGCACGTTACCACCACCGCCAATTTGAACACTATCACTGACCGTTGCAAAAAAGGTGAGCAAAAAGAATATAGTACTCGTTACAATAAACGAGGGCTGGCGCACTAAATATCGCCATTCAAAGAGAAACATTTTTGAAAACATTTATAACCCCTTATGCAGCATTTCTGTGTGAATGCAACGTTGAGAAATAAACGTCTTCTAAGTTCGCTGGCGTTGTATCAAACCCTTCTGGCGCACTATCAGCTAATACATGAACAATTGTTTGACCGGCAAATAATCGTTTTGAAATGACCGTCATATTTTGTTCTATTTCTAATGCCTCTTGTTGGCTAACTGTTTTACGCCAAATCTGTCCATTTAACTGATTTGTCAATTCGATTGGGTTGCCTTCTAACAATATTTGGCCCGACGCTAATACGGCCATGTTAGGACAAAGTTCCGATACATCTTCAACAATATGTGTCGATAAAATAATGACTTTTTCTTGGCCTAAACTGACCAGTAAGTTATGGAAGCGGTTTCTTTCCTCTGGATCTAGACCAGCGGTTGGTTCATCAACAACAAGTAAATCAGGGTCACCTAAAAGCGCTTGAGCTATACCAAAACGCTGGCGCATACCACCTGAAAAGCCACTAACTGCTTTCGTTCTATGTTGATACAAATTGGTGTGTGCTAATAAACCATCAACGGCTTCTTTACGTTGCGCTTTATTATCTAAGCCCTTTAAAATCGCCATATGGTCGAGTAAGTCGTATGCTGAAATGCGAGGGTAAACACCAAAGTCTTGTGGTAAGTAACCTAAACGCTTGCGCATGTCTTGTGGGTTAGCGAAAACGTCGATACCGTCGAAGGTAATCGAACCAGCATCAGCATCTTGTAGCGTTGAAATCGTGCGCATTAATGAAGACTTTCCTGCGCCGTTTGGTCCCAATAAGCCATACATGCCCTTTGGGATTTCTAAGTTGACGTTGTTAAGTGCTTTAACGCCATTATCGTAAGTTTTGGATAATCCCTCGATTTTAAGCATTATTATTATTCCTTTGTTATTTCTTTAATTGTTGTTAATGAGTTGTTAATTTATGCCATGTAACACCTTGTTTTACAAGTGACATAGCTCCGATGACTTGAAGTATTCGAAGTTGTCTTTGACACGAGGTACAATAGTTCTCGTACATTTTATTGATTGGATATTAACTTTTGTTTCGTTTTTTCTATATTTCCCATCTGTTAGTTTTTTTGAGCGCCGTTATTTTCGGGGGATCTACGAGCTATGCTCAGCCGATAGAATCTTTCAATTTAGCCTTCACCAAAGATGTGGCAAAAATATTAAGGGAACAAAGTATTCCAGGTGCGGCTTATGTGATTGTCCAAAACGGTGAGATCAAAGCGCTTGAAACATTTGGTCATACAGAAAAAAACGGTAAACAAGAAATTACGCCCACGACAGTTTTTCGTTTAGCGTCTGTTTCAAAACCTTTTGCAGCAACCGTTACAGCTCAATTAGCACTGGAAGGAAAGGTCAATTTACAAGCGCCTGTCACACAATTCATTCCAGATTTTGCTTTGAAAAACACTGACCAAGCGCAGCACATTAAAGTGCATCATTTATTAAGCCATTCTAGTGGTTTACTGCCGAATACGTACGATAATTTGTTACATGAAAACTGGAGTATGAATAAAATAGTTAAGCGATTCGATCGCTTATCACCGATTTGTAAGCCTGCAAAATGTTACGGCTATCAAAATATTTTATATGGCTTTTTACAAGATGTTGTTGAAAGTAGTCAGCCGCAGTCATACGCGACTGTTTTAGATCAAAGAATTTTCTCTCCGCTCAAGATGGATCAAGCCAGTGTTGGCTATCAAGCATTCCTAACAGAGAATAATAGTGCTCAGCCTCATATTTTAATGAGTCGAAAACCTGTTGGTCGAAAAGGCGCTGACGGTAAACGACGTATGAAGTACTCATGGAAGCGCGTTAAGGTTAATAGTGACTTTTATAAAGTGCCTGCTGCCGCGGGTGTTAATGCAAGTATTACAGATATGGCAAAGTGGTTAAGTGCGAATATGGGCTATAACCCAACAGTACTCTCGCCTGAGTTACTTGATCGAGTCACGACCCCATTTATTCGAACCAAAAAAGACTTAAAACGCCGATATTGGAGAGAGTTTCTAACCGACGCTCATTATGGTTATGGCTGGCGTATATATTCCATCGAAAATCACGATTTGATCTACCACGGCGGATGGGTTCAAGGCTTTAGAGCTGATATTGGTTATATGCCGGATTTAGATATTGGCTTCGCGATTTTAATGAATGCTGAGTCCAATGCGATCAGTAAAATTTCTGCTAGCTTTTGGCAGAGTATTGTGGATAAAGCAAGACAAACAAAACAACGAGCTTCAAGTACAGCAGCGCCGTAAATAAGTAGGTAAAAATGGTTTTAAACTGGTTTAAGCTAATCGGTAAATTACTCATTGCATTTGTTGTGATTATTTTATTGATTGTAGCGATTTCATTGGCTTATGTAAGCTGGGCGCCTATCTTTGGTGGGACGCCAGATGCGCAAAGTCAAAATAAAATAAACCGCTCTGCTAATTTCAATGGTGATATCTTTGTTAATTTAGTCCCGACTCAAGTTGCCACGCCAAATGACGCCTCGCAAACCCTATGGGCGACATTGCTTGATTTATTGATCCCTCCACCAGATAAAAACCCCCGCAAGCCACTACCAGCAGAACAATTGGTTAGCCTGAACAATGGCGACTATGTGTGGTTAGGCCATTCAAGTGTGGTGTTCAAGCAAGATGAATTGACTATTATGACTGATCCTGTGTTGCATCGAGCTTCACCTGTTTTTTTTGGTGGCAAGCCCTTTGCGCAAGAGGTGCCAATTGTAGCGAGTGATTTACCTAACCTTGATATTGTTTTAATTTCACATGATCACTATGACCATCTAGATAATGAAACACTTTTAGAGATAGACGATAAAGTCGGTCAGTATCTCGTACCACTGGGTGTAAAAGCGCACCTTCAGCGTTGGGGCATCGCTGATAATAAAATAGTTGAACTTGACTGGTATGAGTCGAAGGCGTTTGGTCCGTTAACTGTTGTGTTGACACCATCGCGGCATTTTAGTGGTAGAGGTTTAACCGATCGATTCAAAACGCTTTGGGGGTCATGGGTCGTCAAGAGCTCAGTTCAAACGATATATTTTAGTGGCGACGGTGGTTATTCTCCTGAGTTCGCTAAAATAGGTCAGCAATTTGGTCCATTTGATATCGCATTTTTAGAAGATGGTGCATATAACCAAGATTGGGCGCAAATTCATATGTTCCCTGAGCAGGCTGTGCAAGCTGCAATAGATTTAAATGCTGGGCTAGTGTTGCCGATTCACTGGGGCAAATATGACTTAGCGAGGCATCGTTGGACAGAGCCTGTAGAACGCATTAAAAAGGCCGCTCGCGAAGCAAATGTTGAGGTGACTACGCCTGTTATTGGCCAAGTCTTTCGCGTCGATGATTATCCTAAGAAATCTTGGTGGCTGGGTTATAAATAGTAGCCACCAAGATCTTAATCTAACCATCGCCTAAGACGAATCAATTAATCGAATTTACTCTCATAATTAATAGGTGGTGGCGTCCAACCGCGCTCATCACTATTATGTTTATCCATTCTATCTTTCGTCATCGCATGTTTTATTACATCTTCTAACTCGATGAATAACGTTCGATAGTCGGTGCTATACCTGTCTCCCTCATCTCTTTGTTGCCAGCTTTGATAGAGCTTTTCTGAGGCCATATCTTCTGTTTTACAAAACGTTGATTTCTTTTGTTCAACACTAAATGGATGAAAGCCTAATTCAGTTAATGCGACTCCACCCATGCTTAATGCGGAGAAGTATGTTTCGTTAATCGTGACATCAGCACCTGCTTGCTTTAACTCATAGCCGTGGCCTTTATCAAAGGCACGCGCTAATATTTTTACGTTAGGGTGGCTGTGTTTAACATGATGTACAAGCGTCACAGCTTCATCTTTGTTATCGATCGCGACGACAATCATACTTGCGTCATCAATGCCCGCTGTATGGAGTAATTCTGGCCTTGTAGCGTCTCCAAAAAACGTTTTTATTTGGATCTGACGCATATTTTCAACTTGGGTGGCTTCATGATCTAAGACGACGGTTTTAACACCATTGGCAACGAGTAATCGATTGATGATTTGCCCAAAACGTCCTGCACCGGCAATGATAACTTTGCCTTGTTCATCAATTTCATCATAGTTTTTCTCATTACTGCTCGCCTGGTACTTGGGTAATATGATTTTTTCAAAAACAATGAACAATACTGGAGTTGAGCACATTGATAGCGCAACAACGAGCTGTAGGATGCCAACAATATCGGCTGGAATAACGTTATTTTGGAAGCCAAAGCTTAATAAAACAAAACCGAATTCACCTGCTTGAGCCAAGCTTAATGAAAACAACCATCGGTCACTATTTTGTATCTTAAAGGTCATCGCTAGACCCCATAAAACAGATGCTTTGATGAACATGACCATTACAGTCAGTGCTAAAATAAGGCCTAGATTATCGGCCAGAACGCCAAAATTGATACCGGCACCAACGGTGATGAAAAATAACCCAAGTAATAATCCTTTGAATGGCTCTATATTAGATTCTAATTCATGTCTAAATTCGCTGTTCGCAAGTACAACGCCGCCCAAGAAAGTTCCAAGTGCTGGCGACAGACCAACTAGGCTCATCGAGGCAGCAATACCAACAACAAGTAACAACGCGGTAGCAACAAAGACTTCGCGTAATCCAGAGCTAGCAACATAGTGAAATAATGGTCGTGAGACAAAATGGCCAAGTAATATGACACCCCCAATTGCACCAATTATCACCATTGCATAAGCCCAAGAAGGCAACCCTGCAACCAAACTGAGCTCTTCATGATGGTCAGCACTTGCTTGCAATGCAGCACTTGCCTCGGCTAACTCAGGTAACGCTAGCATTGGAATGAATGCGAGCATCGGAATCACAGCAATATCTTGCATGAGGAGGACAGAAAAGGCATTTTTACCGCCCTCCGTTTTAGTTAAGCCTTTTTCATTAAAGGTTTGCAGCACAATTGCAGTCGACGATAATGAAAAAATCAAACCGATCGCCAACGCAACCGTCCAAGGTTGGCCAAACATTAACGCAATTATCGTGATAACCAATGTTGAAATTGATACTTGTAATCCGCCAAGTCCTAGTAGTTTATTGCGCATTTGCCATAACATTTTCGGCTCTAGCTCTAGGCCGACTAGAAACAACATCATGACTACACCAAACTCAGCAAAATGCTGAATTGTTACAGTTTCTTGGCCAACTAAACCTGTAATTGGGCCAATAATAATTCCGGCAATTAGATAACCTAACACTGAGCCTAAACCCAATTTTTTTGCCAGCGGCACAATCACGACGGCAGCGGCTAAATAAATACACGCTTGGATGAAGTAATAAGTCATTTTGCTGGCTCCTGTGTTGGAGTGATCAGATCATTGATTGTTGTTAAGTCACTAATATTGCTTAGATCTAGCTCGGTTCGGCTTAATTTTTCAAGTAAGCAGCGCCACTGGTTGAGATGATTATCTAACACGTCAGCAACTTTGTATGAACGTGAACTAAATAACGTGAAAGGAGGTAAGTACTTCATTCCGGTTAACGTTGCCGTTTGTTCAAGCGGCTGCAGTAGCTCTCGTACCGTAAAATGATTATATCCTTGAGCACGGTACGCTTCTTCTTTACCACCTGCGGTTAACGCGCAAATAAAGGTTTTCCCGTGTAAAGCGTTTCCCTCGCTGCCATATGCAAAGCCATATTCTAGAACAAGATCTTGCCACTCTTTGAGCAACGACGGTGTTGAATACCAGTAAAAAGGAAATTGAAAAACAATGATGTCATGCTCGCGCAATCGTTTTTGTTCGGTATCAATATCAATATTAAACCTTGGGTATTCCGCATATAAATCAACTGCAGTAACAAAGTCGAGTGACTTTGCTAACTCAAACATAGGCTGGTTGACTTGAGAGCGGTTCATTGACGGGTGGGCAAAGAGTAATAGAATTTTTTTATTATCGTTTGAATTCATCGTGGGTGCTCATTGTGCTAACTCTTATTCAGTTTAGTAACTCTATGAATTAGTGTTAATTAATTTTTCGTTAAAACATAATTAGTTTGTTATTAATACATATTGCATTAAGATGAATCAAACAGCTGTTTGAAGTGAGCAAAATGGAATTAGGAACGCATTTTCAACATTGGTCGGCATCGGGAGAACCACTTCATTTTTACGGAGCTAATGGTTTTCCGACTGGCTGTTATCAAGAGTTATTGAGTTCACTCGCCCGAAATTATGCGGTTTCGACATTATTTAATAGGGCGACATGGCCACATGTCAGTGTCCCCAAAAAGCTACATTGGCAAATTTATGCCGACGACCTTATTCACTTTATAGAAACTAAGATAAAGCAACCTGTGATCGGGGTTGGTCATTCGATGGGCGCTACTGCAACAGTATTTGCCGCAGTGAAACGACCAGACTTATTCTCAAAACTTGTTCTTATCGAGCCGGCAATGACCTCTCCATTTTTGGCAAACGTCTTGAAAGTAGCGCCTTTTAAATTGAAGAAACGAATTCAACCTATCAAGTTTACCGTAGGTAAACCGTCATACTGGGAAAGTAAGCAGGCGTTTTACGACGATTGTCGACGTCGTCATGTATTTAAGCGTATTAATGATCATAACTTAGCCCTGTTGGCAGAGCATAGCTTGGTTGATGATGAAGAAAATGCGTATCGTTTGGCGTTTCCTAAAATTTGGGAAGCCAAAAATTATGCAACGGCACCAAGTTTATACAAGCAGTTGGGGCAGCTTGCCATGCCAACGACAGCAATTCGGGGTAAGCCATCGTTATATTTTTCTCAAAAAAGCTGGCAAACATGGCAAAGCGTTAGCCCTACCAGTCATTTTTTAGAAGACAAAAATTATGGTCACTTGATGCCGCTGGAGTCGCCCACAGATTGTCTCGCGTTAATTGAACAAGGCATTGATCAAATGAGTTTGATAAAATAGTGCTATCAATGTCTTACTGATAACATTTAAATGAACCGGAAAAAGAAAGTTAAGCAAACACTAAAAGCTAAAATAAAAAAGCAGAATGCCAAACTGCATAAAAGCAATAAGCCTAGGTATATCTCAAAAGCAGAGCGAGAAAAGATGGCACAGCAAGCCGAGCAGCAAAATGCCGAAGATCAGACGTAATGCACCATCATGAAAAAGTGACAACTGGCGCCACCTAGTACGAAAACATGCCAGATAGCATGGTTAAATGGGATCTTTTTTTGTACATAGAAGTAGACGCCTGACGCATATACAGCGCCACCAACAGCGAGTAAAATCGTTCCACCTAACGATAATGCTTGATACAAGTGATGAATCACAAAGAGTGAAATAAAGCCCATCCCTAAATAGGTGATTAATGAAACCACCTTGTATTGAGTGCCAAACTTGATTTTGAACCAAATACCAATAATCGCGAGGCTCCATATTAGGCCAAGCATACTGTAACCTAACGTACCTTGAAGCGTGACCGCCATTAATGGTGTGTAAGTGCCTGCGATTAGCAAGTAAATTGCACAATGGTCTAAGGTTTTAAGCACCTTCTTCGTTTTACTATGGGCAATCGCATGGTAGAGCGTTGAGGCTAAAAACAAAATGACAAGGCTAGCACCGTAAATAGCGAAGCTCGCAATCCGAGACACATCACCCTCTAAGGTTGCCCAAAATACAAGTAAAGTTAATCCTGCTACGCTCAGCAGTGCACCAATACCATGACTTACGGCATTCGCTATTTCTTCCGCGACTGAGTATGGCGCGTGCTCATTTTCCGGCAATTGAGTTGATGGTGATTGCATAGTTAAACCCTTTGGCGTACACGTGTACGCTGAATATATTATCATCCACCGTTTAATAATTAAAGTTGTCTGACCAGTATTTCGTCGATTTCGGCGAGAGTTATAACGCTTGTAAACGATCGTTGTGCACTTTACGTATCACCATGAAACAGTGAATTAGTGACAAAACGTAGTTGTCATCTTGACGGGTTTTTAACTAAATTTAACAGATAAGACATTGTTAACGAGGTGAAAAATGCGCGAAAGTAAGGCATGTATGCATGGCTATTATCGTATCAGTTGCCAAAACAATATACTGTTCGCCACGCTAAAAGGCGCGTGGAATGAAGATACCGCCCATGCATATTGCCAAGACTTTAAACTCGAAGCAGAAGCCTTAACGAATAACAATTGGGGGCATTTAGTTTATTTGGCGGATTGGGAAATGGGTGTCCCGGGTGTCGACAAAATATTGGAGCCTTTGTTGTTCTGGTGCATTGAAAATAAGCTGACTCATGCAGCACATGTTATGGGGGCATCAAGAATCACTAAGAAGTACGCAGCTAAAATCGTTCAAGAACGAGACCCGGTATTTACGAAAGGTGTTTTTCACGACGAGGCTGAAGCCGTTAGTTGGCTTGCAAGCATGGGTTATTCGCCAAAGTAGACGATTGTTGTTTGGATTTCGTATAACGATTAAATGTTTATGAAGGGCCAACGATGGACACATTGACAATCAATAATGACAAAAATTTGTATAGCGTCGACCATTTACCGTTAATTACTGTGTATGACGACAATTGGTTTTTACGCAATGATTATGACGTTTTATCGCCCGGACAACGCAATTATCTTGCGAGCTTTTTCAAACAAAATAACTTTGTGACAAAGACGGGAAAAACCATGTCGGATGGTCGATACACCGTGCATTTTCCTCGTCCTCAATCGAATCTCGCGATTTCTGCTTACGATGCAAAGTTTATTGAATCGCCACAACGCGATATTTACTGTTTAACGCCGACTCAATTTGCTGAAGCACTCTTTTACTTCGGTATCAATGAAACAGGTGAAGAGAATATTGTTGATAATGTGAAAGCGCTAATTGAAAAGTGTCCTTATAATATCGAGTGGCTTAGGGATATTAGTTACCGAACCCCGATAGAGCAGGTCACGATTGAAACGTTCAATGAACTCATGGCATACCAAAAGCAAATCATTGAAAACAAATTCAAGAAAAAGAAAGCGTTAAAATAAAATTCACTGAATTCGTATGCAGTGACTTTTAGGGTTGAGTAGAAACAGTCTAGAGTGGATGTAGATTCAAAGGACTGCTCTATGACAACTGATAATAATTATATTCAACACCTTCACGCGTTCCGCGGTTTCGCTATTTTAAATGTCGTTGGTGCCCATGCATGGTCTTTCATGATTTTCTGGACTGGCGGACTTAACAATGACGCTATCCCCTGGTTATTTTGGTTAACCGAAACTATTTTCCACGGCTCAACCTTATACTTTGCGATAATTTCTGGAGTGTTATTTAGTCTGGTACTTAAACAGAAGAGTTGGCGCAGTTTTTATCGTAGCAAATTGATGTACGTTATTGCGCCATACTTGGTCATGTCGCTCTTTCTAACGGCATACTATTGGCAATACATTTCGCAACAGGCATCCATCGACAATTCGTTAGTCGGTTTTATGAAGGTAGCGGCAAACAGCGTGATATTTGGCAAAGCAGATATACATTTTTGGTATATTCCAGTGCTTGCTGTATTGTTTTTGCTAACACCGTTATTGAAGCACCTCACGACGAGCCACAAGTTCATTGTTTGGGGCCTACTATTGGCACCGCTCGTGATTTCCCGAAGTCCATTTCCGGATTTTTTAAAAGTTCAGTCCTTTGTGTATTTTGCTTGTGCTTACTTTCTTGGCATGGTGGTTGGCCAATATTACGAAGACGTCAAAGCATTCGTTTCACGTTATTGGGCTTGGTTGGTTTGGGCCATGATAGTTTGCTCTTGCGCGTTATACGCGTTGTACCATCATAATTACCAAGTCTCAGGCATGTTCTCTATTCGGCAATCACTGGTTTATGTTCAAAAGGTCATTATTGCGCTTTTGATGCTCTATTGGTTGTCAAAAATAGAGATGAAATTACCTCAATGGCTTAACTCGCTGGGTAGCTATGCGTTTGCGATATTTTTCATGCATGTTGTTTTTATGGGATTTGTTATCCAATTTGCCCGCTCAAGTGTTGAAGTTAATCGGACCGTTGCCACGATCGCTTTGTACGGTAGTTTGAGTTTTCTCGTCGCTATTATAGGTAGCATTGCTGTCGCATGGACAATGAAGAAACTCTTTAAAAAACGTTCAAGAATATTGATTGGTGCTTGAACGTGAAATGCCAGTTCTACGCTTTTAAGGTATGTTTGATGTCTTACTTTATTTGCTTATAAAAGCACTAAGTAGATGTAATTTATATAAAATCTAATTATGCTAGACAATGTTATTGAGTGATTGGCCACCAAAAGAAACTACACTTTTATACAGTTTTCCACAATCCAATACGCCTTTGTCAGATTGAGGTCATTATCATTCAATGACAATTAATTACATTTACTGGAAGGAAACGTGAATATTTTTAAGCGCTTTAAAAAAACCGCTCAAGTGCTAAGTCTTGTTGGTTTTTTAGTACCTGCTCTAGCATTGGCCGAAGAGGGCAATGTGCGAGATGGTGCATATTTGGATATTGGTATAGCGTGGGGACATCAGTCAGACCCGTTTATTTATGATGATGAGGACGATTCTGGCCTTGATTTGCTAATCAATGGTCGATACCAAAAGTACGGTCTATTTGTTGAGTTCCCTCACGGTACATCTAAACAACAGGCCACCATTCTATCTTTGGGTTACAACTTTCTAAATACTGAACATTGGTCATATGATTTGCAATTGGCCATGAACCATAGGGACCTAGACCATCAATTACCCGTTACCAACCGAGTGAGTCGACGGGTTAGTCACTCTAAGCTGGGTCTACGCGCATTAGGGGATTATGACAATACACATATCAAATTGATTGTTGCAGGCGCGAGTGGCGACCAAGATGGTGGCTTGTATGCTTCTGCTTGGTTTAGTCAAGAATACCTTTATTATAATTGGAACTTCTATGGCAGCTTAGGGATTGAGTATCGTAATGAAGATGTTGTTAATTATTTCTATGGAATTAACGAAGTAGAGGGCTTACCTTATTATCGAGGTGAAGCTGGGCTTGAATATACTGGCCAATTAGGCACAAGTTATCCGATCAATGAAGATTGGGTATTTGAAGCGTTTGTCCGTACAACACTTTTGCCATCGGGCATTAGTGACAGTCCATTAGTCGATGGAAATACCGTTATTGATGCAGCGTTGGTGGTGAAGTATGTTTTCTAAAATCACCAATATTTTGAGTTTGTTTGTAAAAGTGGTCGGATTGTTTAGCCTCTCAAGTGTTTTTTTAGTTGCCCATGCGCAGCAACAAGAGTCGATAGCTGAGCTTATTATCAAACCGACAAAATGTGTTTCTTTAAAGCAAGATCAAGTCTGTTTTGTTAATGTCGATATTACATGGCGAGCGCCAGAAACTGGTGATTACTGTGTTTCCTCTTCGCAGCAAACTGAGCCGCTCCAGTGTTGGTCGTCAACCCAAAAAGGTCAGTTATCACAAGAGGTTGAAATGTCGAAAGACGTCATCTTTAAGCTAACCAATGATGCTGGAGACAAAGTGATTGTAACAACTGTGTTGCCGCTTGCTTGGGTTTATAAAAAGGAAAAATTCTCGCACTCTTCATGGCGAATTTTCTAGTACCAGAGTAGACATTATCACTATAAAAGCGCACTGATATTTCAAATCAGTGCGCTTTTTTTTTGGCTCATTGCTTTGAAAAAACATGTGTTACAAAAAGCTACATTTTTGAATATTTTTATACGCAATTGAAAATCCTAATTTTTTATCATCTTCGTTGTTGGATAAAATAAATTAATAAGGATTTCTTCATGTCTAAATCAAGGTACAAAACAGGATTATTTACAACCCTTGCATGTCTTTCTCTAGTCGTTGGCTGCAGTGGTGGCAGCGACAAAAGTAGTGCGCCGGTTGTGGTACAACCGATACCAGTAGAAACACCATTCGATTATCAAGCAACAATAGATAACGCAATATCTGAAACGATACCGGGCATTGCGTTATTCGTTGAAAAAGAGGGCCTTACGTTCTTGGGCACAGCAGGAGTGACAAATACCGATACGTTAGAGCCAATGCAAAGTTATCATGTCATGCCAACGGGTAGTGCAGGAAAAAAACTTACGGCATTGTTGGCAGTGCTGTTGGAGCAAGAAGGTTTATTGAATTTAGATGACCGAATCAATACGTTTTTGGACATAGAAATCCTCGAACAAATAGAAAATAGTGACTCGATGACAATAAGACAGTTGCTAAATCATACGGCTGGTGTTTTTGATTACCTTGATGATGCGAATGACAACGCTTTTTATAATGCGGTGTTAAGCTCTGATCCAATGACGTTGAAATTAGATCGATATGCCTTGTCATTTGCGTTAAATAAGCCAGCCTATTCTTTACCAGGTGACGCTTTTAACTACTCAAATACTGGTTATCTTTTGGTCGGATTAATTATTGATAAAGTGCTTGGTGAGCACCACTCTGTCGCTGTTCGACATCGTATTTTTGATCAACTGGGCATGAATGAAAGCTTTTATGGTGGCATTGAAAAAGAACGTGGAGAAATAATTTCTGGTTACTTTAAAGATGAAACGGTAGGTGTATTAGATACTAAGCCCTTTTTCGAATACATTGGGGTAGCTGATGCTCCCTTGAGAGCGAATGTTGAGGACTTAGCGCTACTTTTAAAGAACTTAGTTGCGGAGGATTCAGTATTTTCTGACGATGTACAAGCACGCTTTTTTGATGAAAACTCGGTGGTACAAGTTGATGCCACAACGGAATATGGTTTAGGTATTTTCAAAGAAAATGTTAATGGTAAGACGATTTATCATCACGGTGGGGTTGAGCCAGGTTATACAACAGCGAATATTTTTATTAAAGATTCTCAAACCAGTATAACTGCCTTCTTTAATTGTGGTTTAACGGCTGAATGTGAAGCGCAAACTGATAAAGTCATACAAATTATTCTGGAAAATGAGTTAAAGTAGGACGTTAGCAAAAATAAAAATAAAAGCCATGGAAGCAAGTACTCAAAATTGCACTCACATCTTAATTGTTGAAGATGACGTCAGCCTAGCAGAATGGATAAAAGAATATCTTGAACTGAAACATTATCAGGTGAGTGTTCTTGGTCGCGGAGATTTAGCGGTTCCATTTATTATCGAGCATAATCCTGATTTGGTTATTCTCGACGGAATGCTGCCTGGGCTAGACGGCATTGATGTGCTTAAAGCGGTTCGTCCGAGTTACACCAATACGATTATCATGGTGACGGCACGGGATGAAGAGCTTGATGAAGTCCTTGGTTTAGAAATGGGTGCAGATGATTACCTGACCAAGCCACTTAGAGCCAATGTTCTTTCAACTAAGATCCGAAAATATTTGGATCGTCAAAGTGCATTGCGCCCTAAGTTGACCGAGCCAATGGAGCTGAAGGGTGATGTAAACAACATTCGCTACGGTAATTTATCGGTTGATAAGCAAGCTCGTTCAGTAGAGCTTGACAATGAATTTCTTGATATTTCGACAAATGAGTTTGATCTCCTGTGGTTGCTCGTTGAAAGGGCTGGGGATACTGTGACGCGTGATGAATTGACGCAATCATTGCGAGGCTTTGATTATGATGGTTTCGACCGTACTGTTGATTTAATTGTGTCTAAATTGCGTAAAAAGTTAAAAGATAACCCAAGTCAGCCTTACCGCATTAAAACGGTGTGGGGCAAAGGCTATTTACTGGTAAAAAGTGCTTGGTAGTTCATGCGTAATTTATTGATATCTCTCGCTGGTGTCGCCCTATTGGCAACAATAAGCCTAGGTTGGCTTTTTGACACCATTTATGAACAATATCAAGGTGATAGTAGACCTGTTTCAAGCGTTGAACTTGCAGAAAGCATAGGTCAGAACTTGTCCGTTGCAATTAACGATGCGCCAAACGGTGAAATGATACTTCAACATTGGCCTAGTGATAGTCAATATCGTTTGTCGATCGCATCCATGTCTGATGCTGCATTGCCTCAAGCGCTTGTAAAACAATTAACGCAAGGCGAGGTAATCATTCTGGAAACAGAAAGTATGCAGCTGTTTCATTATTTCCTCGAAGATAAAAATCAAGTACTGATTGTTGAGTCGCCTCGACTGAGTCAGCTCAATGAATATACGTTAGAGCAATATTTACTTACGTTGTCATTCTATGTGCTTCTGATTGTTCTTTTCCTGATGTGGGCCTACCCCTTACTCCAGCAACTTTCGCGTTTACGAAGAGCGGCAAAAGCATTTGGAAATGGACAGCTTGATACTTTAATAACCAGTAAATCAACCTCTTACATTCGCGATATTGAAATTGAGTTTAATCAAATGGCAAAGCGTATCAATAGTTTGATGGACGACGTTAAGCTGTTAAGTACTGCTGTCTCTCACGATTTAAGGACGCCACTGGCAAGAATTCGATTTGGTATTGATACGTTGACCGAAGTGGAAGATGAGCAACAACGAGCGCGTCTTCAGCACAAGCTAGGCAAAGATGTTGATGAAATGACGTCTTTAGTTGAGGCACTACTCAATTTTGCGAGGCTTGAGCAGCAAACATTAGCCCTTGATAAAACAAAAATCGCACTGGTTGATGTGATTAATGAATGCATAGACAACAAACATCATGACGGTGTGCAGATAACCTTTGAATGTAAGGCCCCAGCAACGGTGCTTGCTGATCAACATTATCTGAAAATGGCACTAAATAATGTCATTCAAAATGCTATCAACTACGGTAATGGATTGGTTTCAATACAGTTAACCACCCAAGATAATTCAGCGGTTATTACAGTATGTGATGATGGCAATGGTATTCCTGTCGATATACGCAATCAAATTACTAAACCTTTCATTCGCGGCGCTAATTCTACTGCTGAACATAAAGGCCATGGTGTTGGCCTTGCGATTGTTAAACGCGTAATCGACTGGCATGACGGATCGCTATGTATCAGCAATTCAACTAAGCTTTCGGGCGCGGAATTGACGTTAGTCATCCCTATAACCAAGTAATCGAAAATGAAAATATTTTGTTAGAGTCG
Organism: Thalassotalea loyana; assembly: GCF_030161435.1. Lineage (GTDB taxonomy): Bacteria > Pseudomonadota > Gammaproteobacteria > Enterobacterales > Alteromonadaceae > Thalassotalea_G > Thalassotalea_G loyana. The sequence continues at coordinate 59,336 of NZ_BSSV01000001.1, forward strand.
CGCCATGCTGAGTTCGTTTCAACTCATTGATTTTTAGGTAGACTTTATTGTCCCAACTATTGTCCAGATTATTTACAAAGCATCGAGTACTTATGCCTGAAATCAATCTAATTTATTGTATTTTATATCCTTTTATTTGTTGGCATATTAATTTTTTTACCCGAATAAATGATGTTATTAATTTTTTAAGGTAATAGGACTTTCACATGGGTTTAATGAAACTATTTTCTAAAGCAGCGGCTTTAGCGACGCTTTTACTTTCTTTAAATGCTAATGCAGATTTAATTACGGTTGAATTTCAAATTACGAATTACAACAGTGAAGTAGGTACTTTTACTGGTGTTGATATCGACAATAATGCTTTATTAACGTTTGATGAATTGACTGATTTTGACTGGAGCTCAATTGCTTTTGGTCATTTTTTAACTAATGTTTCTGACTTAACTGACTTTGGTGATTTTAACCTATTAACGAATACGTGGATTCCAAATGGTACAAGTTGGGTAAATTCAGCTGACAATGCATATTTTACTAGGAACAACAGAAGTAGCTCTGTTAACTCTTCTTGGGGGCCTGACATTAACATTTTATCCACTACAGTGGTACCGAGTGGTAATTCAGTTTCTGTTCCTGAGCCTTCAGCACTGGCTATTTTGGTATCCGCCTATTCCCACTAAGTAATGCATTTCTGATAGTTTTTGGCGATCTACACGTGCGTTAAATATGAAATTTCAAACAAATGTTTAATTTTTTAGAGTAATCACTTTACAAAGGTAAAGTAATTACTCTATAATGCATTTGTTCCTTGCGAACACCTGTTGTAATAATTTGTATATTTTCTAGCTTTCCCCATAGCTAATCCGCCGATGATTTTATCATCGGCTTTTTTCTTTCTAGTCTTAAATATTTTCTGGGGTAGTCATTTAACGGTCATTTTTCTTGTTTTTTGGTCGATCTCTGCAGAAATAATCTTACTTAAGAAATATTTTTCTTGTTTATCCGCTCTATACTTTAGATGCTCGCAAGTTTGTATTGAATGGAAATTCTTTTTGTCGTGTGTCATTTTGTTTTGAAGTACAGCATGGTTTGAAGTAAATATGAGTGTTAAAACTAAATTAATAGGGCAGCTAGCAGGATCAGTAGCTACGTTAGTTTTTTGCCTTACAGCTACTGCGAATGAATTCACTGTTACGGTTGTCGACTCTGATCAACAGCCCGTGAGTGATATTGTTGTTTATTTAACGCCTAGCTCCGGTGTAGAAGAATTAGCACCTAATACTGAGCCGTTAATTATTGATCAAAAAGATAAGAAGTTTTCACCTTACATCACTGTATTGCAAAAAGGGCAGGCGCTCAATTTCGTGAATAAAGATGATATTACTCACCACATTTATTCTGTATCTGGTGAGAACCGCTTTGAGTTTAAAATTAAAGAGGGCGAGACTAAGACCACGCACGAATTAATGTCGACTGAAGAGGTGGCAATGGGGTGTAATATTCACGACTGGATGAGTGGTTACGCTTTAGTCGTTGAAACGCCCGTCTTTGGAAAAACAGATGAACAAGGAAAGCTAACGGTAACACTGCCTGTTAAAGACAGTTATCATGTTACTGTATGGCATCCTCAGCTAGATGTTGAGGCTAATCGAGTCTCTACGTTGTTAGAGTTAACTGCTGATAATATGAGCCATGTCATTAAGTTACCTAAAAAATTGTTACCCATTCCCGAGCAAGTAGGGCAAGATGAGTTTGATTTTCTCGAAGGTTATTAATCTCATATGAAGTTTTTAAGAGTGCGCAGCTTACAAAGTAAGATTCTTATTTTATTTATTTTCTTACTGTTTGTTGTGCAATCCGTTTCATTCTTTTCAACATATCGAGCAAGTAAAAAGCTTGATACAACTCAGCTCAACCATAGTATTAGTAAGGCTACGGATGTCTTCCAAGGTCAGATAGATTCTCGTCGCTATTATCTTTCTGCCTTCGCCAAAACCGTCGCTAAAGACTATGGTCTGAAATCTGTGTGGCAAGAAGGTCAGCGCAGTGTCTTAGTTGCTCTTAATAACCACCGAACGCGCATTGATAGTGACTTAGCTATGACTATCGACAAGGATGGTAATGTATTTGCTCAGCTTGTGACGTATCAAACTGACGACGGTAAAACGAAAGTTAAAGTAGGTGACTTACAAGGTAAGTCATTTCCAAATAAGAAAGAGCTGGTTGAAAAAGACGACTCTCAAATTATTTTATTGGGTGATCAACTATATCAGCTGAGTTTAGCTCCAGTTAAGAGCGGTGCAAGAACCATCGGCTGGATAGGGTTTGGTTATTTAATCGATCAACACCTAGCACAAGAGATGGCGATATTAACGGACATCAATATTGCATTTTTTGTGAAAAAAGGTGGTGAGTTTACGGTGATGTCTAGCTCAATTGCAGCGCAATACCCACCGTCTAGTGATTTATTCACCGGCCTCATAAAGAAAACAGAACAAAATTACATTTATCAGGAGTCGTTGATTGGCCCTGTGGGTGATAGTCAATTATTCGCGCTGTTATTCAGATCTAAAGCCGATGTACTTGAAACGGTTGGTGTTCAATGGCCAAGGTTGGTGTTACTCAGTGCGCTAACGCTTGCTTTATCTATTTTAGGCGCGCTAGCGATAGCTAAAGGTGTCACAAACCCCATTCGCCAACTTATTCAACAAGTAAAAGGTGTTACTGCTGGTAACTATGATGCCAGTGTCACTGTCGACGGTAGTGTTGAATTACAAAAGTTATCTGACGAGTTTAATCAAATGACTAAAGCTATTGTGTCTCGTGAAGAAACCATTAGTTTTCAGGCGTTTCATGATGACTTAACTCATTTACCTAACCGCAATGCGTTAATTAATGCGTTAACAAAGCGAGAAGAAGAACACCAAGATTATTTAGTGATTCAATTGTGCTATCTCGACGCGGAACAGATCACGGATACCTTAGGTTACAAAATTGGTGATGAAGTTGTAATGCAAGTTGCCAATAGAATATTAAAGAGTAATTTATCGTTAACGTGTTTCCATTTGGGTCGAGAAAACTTTGTTTTGCTCGCCGATGCGCAAGAAGTTGCTCCGTTGCTAGAAAACTTGATGAAGGAGCTCAATATACAATGTCAGTTTGACAATATTAGCTTGAACCTTCAGTTTGTTGCTGGTGTTGCTTTGGCAAATTTACATCGAGGTCAAAATCCGACTGAGTTATTGCAAAAAAGTAACGTCGCACTTCAGTACGCGAAAAATCACAAGCGGGTTTATCAGATCTATGAACCTCAATTTGATATAAACGCTCACGAGCGCTTATTCCTGACAAATAGCTTAAAGCACGCCATCGAGAATGATGAGCTGGTACTTTATTATCAACCCAAGCTAAACCTGAAAGATATGGTGATCTCTCATGTTGAGGCACTGGTGCGCTGGCAACATCCTGAACGAGGATTAATTCCACCTGATTCTTTTATCAGTATTGCGGAAAAAACTGGCCAAATGCCAGCATTAACGCGTTGGGTTACAAAAACCGCGGTTAATCAATATTTAACGTGGCAAAAGCAAGGCATTGATATTAACATTGCGATAAATATCTCAGCGGTGAATATTTTAGATCACGATTACCCAGATTACGTAATTGCGCTCAAGCAACAACACGCATTGTCCGATCAGGCGATTACGCTAGAAGTAACCGAAGATGCCGTTGTTGAAGAGCCAGAACAAGCGACAAAAGTATTGAACTACCTCCGCAGTCATGGCTTTAAATTATCAATAGATGATTATGGTACGGGCTATTCTTCGCTCGGTCAGCTCAAGCAATTACCTGTACAAGAGCTAAAAGTCGATCGTTCATTTGTGCAAAATGTTGCAACGAATGAAAGCGATCAAATCATTGTACGGTCAACTTTAGAGCTAGCGCATAATCTCGGTCTATCTGTTGTCGCTGAAGGTATTGAAGACGAAACTGCGTTAACATGGCTTAAGAGCCTAAATTGTGAGTTCGCACAGGGATATTTTATTAGCAAGCCTTTGCCTGCTGATGTTTTTACTAAATGGATGGATAGCTCACCGTATAAAATCAACATAATCGAGGGATAAATGCTCAAGCTTTTCATAGGGATAGTGTTAACTCTTTGTATATTCAACAGTCAAAGTGCAGAAATGTCACTCAAAGGTATTGTTGACTTAAGAGCTGTGCACGTGACTAGTGATGCTAATGCAGATAGTTATTTAGCTGGCGATTATGGAAAGTTTCGATTTAATACCGGTAGCGAATTGGCACTGGGTCAACTCGGTTTGCAGTATAAAGTCGATTGGCAAAATAATTGGTCAGCAACGGTAGTTGGCAATGGCTTTGCCGATCAAAACGATACCGCGGTTGGCATTACAGAAGCATACCTGCAATACAAAGGACTGCCAAACGCGAACGGCTGGCGTATCAGTGGTAAAGCCGGGGTATATTACCCGCACATTAGTATCGAAAATATTGCCACGGCGTGGTCAACACCTTATACAATTACCTCGAGCACCATCAACAACTGGCTGGGTGAAGAAATTCGAAACTCAGGATTTGGCCTCAGCGTAGAGAAGCTTGGTAAACAATCGCGTTCACCTCATAGCTTTATCGTTGATCTCGACCTCTTTCAAAACAATGATAGTGCTGGTGCAATGTTAACCTGGCATGGTTGGACCGTTGGCAGTCGTCAAACGCTATTACATGAGCGACTTGTTGTACAACAATTTCCCGCACGAGAAGGTATGCTTGCTGACCAAGCAGCACACTCTGACCCTTTTATAGAACTTGATCACCGCTGGGGGTTCAACGTTTCAGGGCAATGGCGTTACAAGAATACACTACGTGTCCAAGCGGGTTATTATGATAACCAAGCAAAAAAAGGCATTGTAGAAAAAGGGCAGTACACTTGGACGACGGCGTTTAGCCATGCGAGTTTTAAGTATAAATTTGCTAAAACCTGGGAGTTGATGGGCCAGTTTATGCAGGGGAACACCTTGATGAATTCGCCACAGTTAACTGAGGTTGTGAATAATGACTTCAACAGTCAATATCTGATGTTAAGAAAGTTCTGGGGTAAACATCACATTGCACTGCGAGCTGAATATTTTAACGTCGATGACCTCGACCAAACGATTGGTGATAACAACAATGAATCGGGTCATGCTTATGCCTTAGCTTATCGTTACAGACTATCAAAGCAGAGCTTTGTGCTCGGCGAATACACGCATGTTGATAGCTCTCGTTGGTCGAGACGCTACCAAAATCAACCAATAGAGTTAACAGAACGTCAATATCAACTTTCTTACCGTCACTATTTCTAATCTAAGTGACAGGTTACTGTTCTAATCACTTTAATTCTTGAAGGTAATTTTCTACAATTCGAACACTTCAGTTTTGTTGTTGAATCGTATGAAACAATACCTCGATATTTTTGTTCAATTCTTTACTTTGGGTCTCATTAGTTTTGGCGGCCCAGCGGCACATATTGGTTACTTTAATCAAAAGTTTGTGCAGAAGCTTGGTTGGTTATCACATCAAGAGTACGGTCAATTAGTCGCATTGAGTCAGTTTCTTCCTGGTCCGGGTTCTAGCCAGGTTGGTTTTGCGCTTGGTTACAAGAAAGCGGGAATTATCGGGGCTTTCACGGCATTTATAGCATTTACCTTACCGTCCGTCGTGTTGATGCTGCTATTAGCAAGCTTGAGTCAAATTTGGGTAGATAATGTCTTTTTCTTCGGTGTTGTTCATGGGTTAAAGTTGTTAGCCGTTGTTGTGGTTGCAGATGCCGTACTAACCATGTTCAACAGTTTTTGTACGTGCCATAAAACGAAATCAGTAGCCGTAATCTCGACACTATTTTTACTGGTCATGTCAGGGATTGCACCGCAAATGTTGGTGATTGCTGGCGCTGCCGTGTGGGGAGCAAAATATTTATCGCATCAAGCACTCATAAATGCTGATAACGATACTGCAACGTTTAAGTTAAGTTGGCTACCATTTTTCTTGTTTGTCTTGTTATTTGTTGGTTTACCTTTGTTAGCGTCTTCTGCCGATATTGCTCAGTTAACCGCAGATTTTTTCTATGCAGGAAGTTTAGTTTTTGGTGGTGGTCACGTTGTGTTGCCTTTACTGCAGGAATTGTTATCAGATAGCATTTCAACGGACACCTTTTTAACGGGTTATGCTGCTGCTCAAGCTGTACCTGGCCCAATGTTCACCTTAGCAACATTTCTTGGCTTTCATTTAACGCCTACGACGCCGCTTTTAGGTGCACTTGTAGCTACATTAGCGGTATTTCTGCCTGGTTTTCTATTGATGTTAGCGTTTCTAAAGCACTGGAATAGTATCGCGCAAATACCTAAGCTCTCTGGAGCGATACAAGGTGTCAATGCAGCCGTGGTAGGCTTGTTGTTTAGTGCCTTGTATCAGCCGTTATTCACCTCGGCGGTGTTAAACGCACATGATATGGCGGTGGTTATTTTAGGCTATTTTTTGTTGAAGCAAGTTAGGGTCCCCATTGTTTACTTAGTGCTGGGCTTTGCTATCGCGGGTGCGTTAATGACATGGCTTTAAAATATTGAGCAATAAAAAAGGCAACATACGTTGCCTTTTTTATTATTAGCGAGTTTTATTCAGTATCAGCGCCGTTGTCATCAGCAGGTTCGTCAAGTGTCGCAAACCAGTTACTGATAACTTGGGTTGCTTGGTCAACACCTGTGCGTTTCAGTGAAGAAAACGCATAGACTTTAACGTCTCCACCTAGTTGTTTGAGCTTTTTCTTGACGTTAAGTACCTCGGCACTGGCTTTGCCTTGCGAAAGCTTGTCGGCCTTCGTTAATAGTGCAAGTACAGGTAATTCACTATCAACAGCCCACTCAATTAACTGGTGGTCGAGGTCTTTAAGAGGATGTCGAATATCCATCAAGACAACAAGGCCTTGCAGGCTTTCACGCTTTTCTAAATATTCACCTAAGGCCTTTTGCCATTTCTTCTTCATTTCTAGAGGAACTTTAGCAAATCCGTAACCCGGCAAATCGACAAGGCGCTTACCTTCTTCAATTTCAAAAACATTAATGAGTTGCGTGCGCCCCGGTGTTTTACTGGTACGCGCTAAGCTTTTTTGGCGAGTCAGTGTATTTAAGGCGCTAGACTTACCCGCATTTGAGCGGCCAGCGAACGCCACTTCAATGCCATCATCATTTGGTAGTTTGCGAATATCTGGTGCACTTATGGTGAAATGTGCTTTATTTAAATTAATCGTGTGATCAGACAAAGTCGATTCCTCGTAAAAGAATTGTCGATATTATATCTAATTTTTGATCCGACCGACAAATAACCTGAAATTATGTAGGTTTTTTTACTCCTTGTTATTACACGTTGACAATATTCGTGTAAAATATGCCTAATTTTTACAGTTATACGAAGGTTAATTGATATTAACCACCTATAAAAAAAAGAGAGTGATCAATGAAAAAAGTAATCTTTTCTCTAGTGTTGGGTGTTGGGATGTTAGCTTCTGCAAATGCATCAGCTGGCGACGCTCAAGCTGGTAAAGCTAAGGCAGCTACGTGTGCAGCATGTCACGGTGCTAATGGTATTGGTACAGCAGATATGTACCCTAACTTAGCTGGTCAGCACGCTGACTATATTGTTAAGCAATTAAAAGCCTTCAAAGATGGCTCTCGTAAAGATCCTTTAATGTCGCCAATGGCTGCACCACTATCTGACGCAGATATGGCAGACTTAGGTGCGTATTTCGCGTCTATGAATGCTTCTGGTGAAACAGCTGCAGCAGATGCAGGCGCTTCAGCGACAGCCGTAGCCGCAGCACCTGCCGCACCAAAGATTGTTCCTGACGCTGCAGCGGGCAAGCATTTATATGAAATGGGCGATGAAGCTCGTGGTATTACTGCATGTATCGGCTGTCACGGTAAAGATGGTGATTCATTAGTATTGATCAACCCGAACTTATCTAATCAGCACCCAGAGTACATTGAAAAGCAATTGAATCACTTTAAAGATGGTTCACGCGATAACGCATCAATGAACCAAGTTTCTATGAACTTATCTGAGCAAGATATCGCTGATTTAGGTGCGTACTTTAAAGACCCAGAAGTAAAAGCAGTGGCTAAAGCAAGTGGCTCTAAATCTGTACCTGTTATTGTTTCAGGTGACGTAGACAAAGGTAAAGCTTTATCAGGTACATGTGTGGCATGTCATGGTACTGACGGTAACGCATTAATTGCAATGTATCCAAAAATTGCTGGTCAACATGAAGAGTACATTACTAACCAGTTAATGGACTTCAAATCAGGCGAACGTGCAGACCCAGTAATGGCAGGTATGGTTGCAGCATTATCTGAAGAAGATATGAAGAACTTAGCGTCTTACTTCGCGTCACAAAAAATGACTGAAGGTTCAGGCACTGATAATGATAAAGGCCGCAAATTATACCTAAGCGGTGACGCTTCACGTGGTATTACAGCATGTACAGCATGTCACGGCTTCGACGGTTCAGGTATGGCGAAAGCTGGTTTCCCAAGTGTTGCTAATCAGCACGTTGATTACTTAAAAGCTCAGCTTACGAAGTTCCGCAGTCAAGATCGTGCAAACGATAGCAACAAGATGATGCGTAACATTGCGGTACGCTTAAAAGACGAAGATATTGAAGCATTAGCACAATACATGTCGTCTTTATAATTGACCATCTCATAAAAAAAGCAGCTTAGGCTGCTTTTTTTGTCTTTGACGTTTGATTTTTTAAATTTGCTTAATTTATTATTAAGTTATCTCATTCAACATAAAGTGATTCGCTATGAGCCATGAATATATTGCTTGCCCTCGTTGTGATGCACTTTATCCAGCAATGCAACTAGCAAATAAACAAATAGCCATTTGTAGTCGTTGTGGTTGCAAGTTAACTGAAACCAAAACTGATTCAATTAATCGCACGCTAGCAATTGCCTTAACAGGCATCATCATGTTTATTCCTGGTATTTCGTTGCCAATGGTCGGCGCGACGTTAGTTGGCCAATATGCCGAAGTATCACTGATCGATTGTCTTGTCATGTTATTGCAAAAAGGCTTCTTTATTGTTGCATTAGGGATGTTTTTATTTACGATGGCGATTCCTGCCATTCGATTGGTAACGATTTTTTATATTTGCTTAGCAATCAAGCGAAAACGAGTGACACAAAAACATCTTCAGTTTTTCCGTTCGTATCATTTTCTAGATAGTTGGGCGATGCTCCATGTTTTTTTTCTGGGAATCAGTGTCGCGCTCTATAAGTTGGCAGAATACGCGGAAATCTCGCTAAATATCGGTATAGCGATGTTTGCAGGGTTATTACTTTGTTCGATATTGACACATATTACGCTTGATCATCATAGTGTTTGGCAACAGTTAGAGTACGCGCCAAATGCATAAAACAGCAATACGAAAAGGGTTAGCGCGTTGCCCCCGTTGTAATAAATTGCAGCCAGCTACCGACAATTACATGCGATGTAGTCGCTGCCACGCATTTTTTTATCAGCGCCATCCGCGCAGCTTGCAATACACGTTGGCATGGACCATTTCCGCCCTGATCATGTTTGTGCCAGCAAACTTTTTTCCAATCATGATCTATTATGAGCTAGGGGTAGCCGACCCCATGACGATATTAGCGGGCATTGATTCACTGATTGATAGCGGTATGTTTCCAATCGCTTTTATTGTGTTTACCGCGAGTTTTTTTGTGCCATTAGCAAAGCTTTGTGGTTTAATCTTTTTAGTACTTGCGACATATCAAAAAATAACATTTTCACCGGTTTATTCTGGGAAAATCTATCGGGTTGTTGACTCACTAGGTCCATGGTCAATGCTTGATGTTTTTGTTGTTGCATTGTCTGGAGCTCTGGTTAAGTTCGGTATTTTTACGAATGTCCAACCGGCGTCTGGAGCAACTTATTTTACGTTAATGGTAGTATTTAGCATGTTTGCTGCCCATAGCTTTGACCCTCGTTTACTTTGGGATAAAAAGAATAATGACTGACCAAAATCCAACTGTAGTTAATCGAAGCGGAATATCGGCAATTTGGCTTGTGCCATTTATTGCTTTTATTTTCGTCGGTTGGTTAATTATCAAATCAGCTGCCAATCAAGGCGTTTTCATCACGATAGAGTTTGAAAGCGCTAATGGTATTGAAGTTGGTAAAACAGAGGTACGTTATCGTGGTCTAACAGCGGGTAAAGTGACCAACATTACGGTATCTGAGAGCTTAAAGAGCGTTATTGTTGAAGTTGAGATGATTGGCTCAACAGCCGAAGCACTTACGGATAATACACAGTTTTGGTTTGTTACTGCTGATGTCTCATTACAAGGCGTTAAGGGCTTAGATACGCTGATTTCAGGTAGCTATATTAACATGAAGCCGGATTTAACTGGTCGTGGAAAGCCTAAGCGACAATTTACTGGTTTAACAGAGCAGCCGCCTTTAGATATGAATACGCCTGGCCTACATATTAAATTAACTGCGAACACATTAGGCTCTATTGAGAAAAACTCTCCGGTTAGCTTTAAGCAATTGAATGTTGGTTATGTTTCAGGTTATCGCTATCTACAGCAATCAAACCAAGTAGAAATTGATGTGTTTATTGAGCCTGAATTTACACAACTCGTTAATGCGTCTTCACGATTTTGGAATGCTAGTGGCGTTGATGTCACGGGCTCATTAAGTGAAGGTCTTAAAGTGAGAACACAATCACTTGCTTCTATTATTGCCGGTGGTATCGCGTTTGATCATGACTCGCAAAGTGATGACATGACGGCAGTTTCAAGCGGGCATAGGTTTGTTTTACATCGAGATTTTGATACCGCCAAACTAGGTTATGAAGTTGAACTGACGTTTGCTTGGGATTCTGGTATTGAGCAGGGTGCGTCAATTGTTTATCACGGTATGACCATCGGGCGCGTAGATGAGATCACAAAGATTGATTCAGACAAGCACATGCTGTCGGCAAAAGCGAAGATTAACCCTCGCTTATCACCTTACTTGACGACTAACACGCAATTTTATGTTGTTAGCCCGAGTGTCGATTTAGGCGGCGTAACAAATTTAAGTACGTTGTTAAAAGGCGCGCATTTGAGCGTGGTGTTGTCGGAAGAGGGTGAAAAAGCAACGGGCTTTGAAGTCTTAAACAATAAGCCACCACTGTCCTACCAAGAGCCAGGTGTGCATTTAACGCTAAAAGCTTCGGAACTAAAATCGGTAACTGTTGGTTCTGGTATTTTTTATAAAGAGCAGAAAGTTGGTAACGTTCAATCACTAGTACCTCGTGGCCCAGACGCCTTTGACATTGCCATTTTTATTGAACCAGCGTTTGCTCAATATGTTTCACCGGATAGCCGCTTTTGGCATGCCAGTGGCGTGAAAATTTCCGCAGGCTTGCGTGGTGTTTCAGTAGAAACTCCTGCTATTCAAGCGCTATTAAAAGGCGGTATTGCTTTTGATACGGGGATTGAGAATATTGACAGTGTGCCGAAAAACGGCAGTGAGTTTAGATTATTTGATAGTCAAACTGTCGCTAAACAGCGCGTTGACCTGACGCTTGCGTATGCACCTAATATGACGGCAGTTAGTGAAAAAATGCGAGTGATTTATCAAGATATTGAAATAGGCTCAGTGCATAACACGACAACTGATGGCAAAGTTTCTTTCGCTCAGGTCGGTTTATTGCCTGAATATGAATTCTTGCTGACTGAAAAAGCGCAGTTCTTCATTGTTCAGCCAGAAATTTCTTTATCAGGGATTACCGATACCAACGCTTTATTTGGCGGGGCATACATTAGTTTGTATGCAAGTGATGGCAAGGCAAAAAATCAATTTGTCTTGAGCCAAAACCCACCTAAAAAACCATTGCATGCGAAGGGCCTACAGCTTGTCCTTAAAGCTGAGCATGGCGGTGGTATAAATCGTTACAGTAAAGTGAGTTACCGCGGTATTACTGTCGGTCAGATTGATCATATTGAATTGAGCGACGAGCCTAATTTAGTCGATGTTCATGTCACTATTGATGATGAGTTCCAACAACTTATTTCACCATTTACCCGATTCTACAATGCAGGCGGTGTGAGTGTTCAAGGTAATCTTGGACAATTTAGTGTGAAAACGGAAACCCTAGATAGCGTCATCAAAGGAGGAATTAGCTTCTACAACCCTGAAGTGACGGTAAACACTTCTTTGAAAGTAGAAGAGGGCTCCGATTATCAGTTGTATGTTGACCATCAACAAGCGACATCAGCAGGTATGCCTGTGTCAATTTATTTCAAAGACTATGCCGATATCAAAGCTGGTATGCAAATTACGCATCGAGGTCAACAAGTTGGACAGATTAGTAAACTTGTTTTTGAAAATGAAGGCTTAGGTGTGACAGCCGTTGGTTTCTTGAATGATCTAGGTAAAGGGTTAGCATTAGAAGGGAGCCAATTTTGGTTGGATAGACCACAAGTAGGTTTGGTGGGTAACAAAAATGTCAGTGCATTGATTACTGGGGGGAGCATAGCAATGCTACCTGGGCGAGGAAAAGCTACCCATGAGTTTGTTGCTAAGTCTTACGAGCCAGCGATGAAATCTCTGCCATACGGGCTAAATGTCACGTTAAAATCTGCTTATCTCGGTTCTGTGAGAGTAGGTAACCCAGTGCTTTATCGTCAGGTAAAAGTTGGCGAAGTGATCGGTATAGGGCTTTCACCATCTGCAGATAGTGTATTGATTTATTTAAATATTCCAGAACGTTTTGCGCCACTTGTCCAGTCAAATAGTCAATTTTGGAATGCGAGCGGAATTAAATTTGATGGTGGATTATTTAGTGGAGTGTCGGTTGAAACAAGTTCAATTGAAACGCTAATTGCTGGCGGAATCGCTTTCGCAACACCACCAGAAAATGAAGATCTAAATAATGTCGCGGATACAATATTCACACTGCACAGTGAAGTTGATGACGATTGGTTAGAGTGGCAACCGAAAATTCAACTATCTACCGCAAATTAAAAATTCATCATCGAGCTTTTTATTTGCTAATAGGGTTTCTAAATTATTGATGGTGGTTAGGGCAATCGTATTTAAGGCTTCACTGGTAAAGAAGCCTTGATGTCCGGTTATCATGACATTACCAAATGTTGTTAGACGCTGGAAAATATCATCTTGGATAATTTGCTCTGACAAATCTTCAAAAAAGAGTCCACTTTCTAATTCGTAAACATCAAGACCTAGATACCCTATTAACCCTTGTTTGAGCCCATTTATTGCCGCCTGAGTGTCAATTAGCGCGCCACGGCTGGTGTTGATAAGCATGACACCTTTTTTCATTTGATTTAGCGCTGACTCATCAATAATATGCTGCGTTTCTGGCAACAGCGGGCAGTGGAGGCTAATGATATCTGATTGTTTGAACAGCTCATCTAGTGCAACATATCTGGCACCTAACTCAAGCGCAATAGGGTTTTGAATTGGGTCGTGACATAAAATTTGACAACCAAACCCGTTGAGTATTCTTAAGGTCGCTATGCCGATATTACCGGTACCGATAAGCCCTACGGTTTTGTTATGAAGATTAAACCCCATCAGTCCATCTAGGGCAAAATTACCCTCACGAACGCGATTGTACGCCTTGTGAAATTTTCGACTAAGTGTAAGCATTAGGCCAACCGTGTGCTCAGCCACCGCCTCTGGAGAGTATTCCGGTACACGGCAAAGGGTAAAACCTAGTGCCTTTGCTGCTTTGATATCAACGTTGTTATAACCGGCACAACGCAAAGCAATAATGGAAATGCCAAAGCTATTAAGTTGTTCAAGAACGTGTTGGTTGGCTTCATCGTTGACAAAAATACATACGGCATCAAATCCTTGTGCCAAATGAACAGTTTCTGGAGATAACGCAGATTCAAAAAATGTAAACTCAAGGCGTGATTTTTCGGTGTGTGAGTCAGCAATAATGCGATCGTATTTTTTACTACTAAATACCGCTACCTTTTCCATTTCTCGGGGCTTCCTTAATTGTCGATTAATGCCGTCTCTACAAAACTAATCCCGCAATTTCACACAAATGAGACCTTGCTTAACGGAATGTTGCGCTTAAGTGTTCGATATCTTCAACACTTTTACTGACTGCCTTGCCATTTTCATTTACAGACATTGCAATTTCTTTATTCTGTTGTGAAATTTCGGCGATATTATTGACGCGGGCATTGATACTTGTTGCGACGCTTGCTTGCTCATCTGTCGACGATGAGACTTCTTGTGCAATCTTATTTACTTGATCTACAAGCTTAATGACCTCATCCATAGCAATGGTTGCTTTGGTTGATTCTTCATTACATGCATCAACATTGTCTTTACTTTGTTGCATGGTCTTACTCCAGTGACTAATGGTTGACTGAAGTTCTCGCACGGAAATTTGAATCTGCTCCGTTGCTGACTGTGTTCTACTTGCGAGCGTTCTAACTTCATCGGCAACAACGGCAAATCCTCGGCCCTGCTCGCCTGCACGGGCAGCTTCAATTGCAGCATTTAACGCGAGTAAGTTTGTTTGATCAGCAATACCTTCAATCTCGGCCATAATGGTCGCAATTTGATCGGCATCCGAAACAAGTGACTCAGCGACATTCGCTGCTTGATCAACTTCGTCTGCCAAACTACTAATGGTAACTTTATTGTCATTAATACTGTCTTTTGTGGTCGAGCAAATGCCTTGGACATTTCCAACATTTTCGAACACGATGTTTGAATGACTGCTAACTTCGCTAATGCTGTTACTCATTTGCTCAATCGCACAAGCAAGTTCATTGAGTTGGCTATTTTCGTCAACTAAGCCAGCCAAACTTTGCTCTGCTGAAGCTGCAAGCTGGTGTGATACATCCGCTAGATTGTGGCCAGCATCTTGAGCACGACCAAGAACGGTACGAATCTTGGCAAATGAGAGATGCTCTCTGTATGTTAACAATGCTTTTAATCCATACCCCGAGAACAACCAGCGTGATGGGCTATCAATTGTTGTCTTTAACTCCTGTGCGTATTGAGGAACGCCAATCAGCTCTTGATTGAAGATGACAAACAGGATAACCGCGAAAATCACGGGTAGTAATGAGGCGAGTACTGAGCTTGTCATGACAAAGGTTATTGCTGCAAAAATCAGTGCAGATATGGCTGTTAATCCATATTTTAAGCCGTAGTTTAGGCTATATTCATTGACACTTTTTCCTGCGTTTACTGCATCGTAGAGTGCCTGAGCATCTTTCTTTTGTTGGTCAGTAGGACGACACCTTACCGATTGATAACCAACAATATCACTGCCTTCATACAGCGGTGTTACATAGGCATCAACCCAGTAAAAATCACCGTTCTTACAGCGATTTTTCACTAAACCTCTCCATGAGTTACCACGCTTTAGTTTGGTCCATAAATCAGCAAAAGCAGCTTTGGGCATATCAGGGTGACGCAAGATGTTATGAGGTTGACCAACAAGTTCTTCGGGTTGATAACCTGCAACACGACAAAATACGTCGTTTGCATAGGTGATCGTGCCGTAAACATCAGTAGTGGAGACAAGTTGTTCATTTTGAGGAAACACTATTTCATTATTGGTTGTGTGAGTCATCGAGAGTTGCCCTTGAGGTTACGAGATTAAAAAAAGGTAAATTTACCCTTTGAGTTAATAGCGACGCAATTAAAGAATATTTCTACTTCTGCTAGCCATCATGTTTTTTGATCTAGATCAAATTGCGTGAGTCTACGTTTTGTAAATAGAGGGTTAACTTTTCTATCGCAGATTTCATTGAGCGATAAAAAGTGCGCATTCGTCTAGATTTATTTCAATTTTTAAAGCATAGCATTTAGTCTGATAATGACAAAAATATCAAAGGGAACAATATGCTGAGAATAATTCCGGCAATGCTAGTAATGATTGTGTGCTGTAGTTTTGCATATGCGCAAAACACCAGATTGTTAGTTAGCGATGATGCCAAAACAACGAATCATACGACGAAGATAAAAGGTAAAACGGTACGTTACAGCGCTACTGTTGGCACGCAGCCTGTATGGGATGCTGAAGGCAATACGACGGCAAGCTTATTTTATACGTATTATCAGCGCACTGATGTTAAGGACAATGCGAGTCGCCCATTATTAATCTCATTTAATGGTGGCCCAGGCTCAGCATCAGTTTGGATGCATATAGCTTACACTGGACCAAAAGTTCTCAATGTCGATAGTGAAGGCTACCCACTGCAGCCATATGGTGTAAAAACTAACCCGCATTCAGTGCTTGATGTTGCTGATATTGTATTCGTTAACCCTGTCAATACAGGCTTTTCAAGAGTAATCGCTGATAAGAACGGTAAAATGCCGTCAAAAGATGCTCAAAAGAAAGCATTCTTCGGTGTTAATGCGGATATAAAATATCTAGCTGAGTGGATTTCAACATTTGTTAGTCGAAACAATCGATGGCGTTCTCCTAAATATCTTATTGGTGAAAGCTATGGTACGACTCGTGTGTCTGGGTTGGCGTTAGAGTTACAAAATCGTCAATGGATGTATTTAAACGGCGTTATTTTAGTATCACCAACGGACATAGGTATAGACCGTAAAGGGCCGGTTAAGGCAGCCAATCGTTTACCTTATTTTGCTGCTACGGCTTGGTACCACCATGCATTGCCTGAATCACTACAAAATAAAGACTTGTATACATTACTCGATGAAGTCGAAACATTTACGATTAATCAATATTTGCCTGCCATTGCTAAAGGTGGCTTTATTCCGCAAGCAGAAAAGCAGTCAGTTGCTGAAAAGGTCGCATCTTATTCAGGATTAAGTGTTGAAGAGGTTTTAGGCTCTAATCTTACCGTGGATACTTCGTACTTTTGGAAGGCATTGCTTAGAGAACGTGAACAAACAGTGGGTAGATTAGATTCTCGCTATTTAGGGATTGATAAGCAAAATGTTGGCTCACGTCCCGATTACTATGCTGAACTAACCTCGTGGTTGCATAGTTTTACACCAGCCATTAATTACTATTTACGCGATGAGCTTGGTTATAAGACGGATGTAAAGTACAACATGTTTGGTCCGGTTCGACCATGGGATCGTACGAATAACAACACAGGTGAAAACCTCCGCCAAGCAATGGCACAAAATCCTTATTTAAATGTCATGATCCAAGCGGGTTACTATGACGGTGCAACTAACTATTTTGATGCTAAATATACTATGTGGCAGCTTGACCCAAGTGGCAAAATGTCTTCTCGTCTTTCGTTTAAGGGCTATGAAAGTGGACACATGATGTATTTACGTGCACCGGATTTAGATGCAGCGAATCAAGATATTCGTGAATTTATTAAAGCAAGTTTGCCAGCTAATAATGTCGCCGCTAAGTATTAACTTAATAAGGGCGTATTAACCGATAACGGCTAATGCCGCACGGAGGGCTAGACGTTATTTCCATGTTTTAATACATGGTTAATAATCTAAAAGGCGATTAACACACGTTAATCGCCTTTTTGCTTTATATAACCCGGTGGTTAATTACCTTTCTCACGCCAGTGGATCACACGGTCATTGCCTCGGTATCGACCAAAGCTCGCAGTGCCTTCTGGGTTTTCATCTAAATTCCCACTTGTTGTCCACGTATACTTCAACCAATCTGGTGCGTTATAAATGACAATAACATCGCCTTCTTGATTCGAAGCAGATAGCACTACAGTGTCATTTTTACCTGATAGGATATCACCGTTTGCACCAGCAACAGAGCTTGTACCTAAACTTGTTGCGCTAACATTGGCTAGCGTAACAACCGAACAATTGTCTTCGGTATTCGTGATAAATTGCCCGTTACGTAAATACTGTGTCTGCATGACTTGTCTTAAGTTCGCTGTTTCCGGTCCAAAACTATTATCAACTACCATGCGACCAAACCGCATTTCGATCCCTGCTGGCGAGATGTTTTGCATTGAGTTTGCACTAATGCCATCACTATCGATGATGCTATTGACGATTAGTTCAATTGACGAGGTGAACGGTTCTACCTGACTTATCGCGCTTCTTAGATAATGGAAGTTATCTGCAGTCGATAATTGATATTCGACACTACCATCGCCAGTATTGACTTGCACGATTTGCCCGTTGTTAATATTGCCAGACATCGCAAGTAAATTATTATCTGTCCCTTGGGCAGTGGTGTCGGTGGTTGGAGCGAGCACGTCGACACTGGTATCTTCAAGCTTGACGAAGTCGCCTAAATAGTTAGTCGTTACTATGCCTTGTTGGTTATATGCCGTAATTTCTAATTGCGGTGTCGTATTGTAACGAAGACTACCAATTGCACTATTTGACGCATCTTTTTGCCCGATATATGCAAACGTTTGGTCCAAATTACAGGTGCTAATAATGCTTGAGTTATGGTTATTGTGTAGTGAACCATTGAGCTCAGATACTTGCCCACCGCCATCTGTGACCGTCGCAATGGTTTGCACATAGTAGGCAGGCGTGAATCTGCCGACTGTTATAGCTTCAGCATCGATGGTTTGATTGTCGCCATAATTAGCGTCTTTGAGGTCAATATTTATCACGCCAACTTCGCTAAAGTTTGCATTTACAAAACTAGAAACGCCGTTGGTAAATCCGGTTAGGGTGACATCATTAAATGTTGGCGTTACGCTTGAACTGATTGATTGAGAATCAGCATAGGTAAAATCACCATCTATTGAGCCCACATCAGTCGGGGCTAGTCGGCCGACAGACATTTCAATGTCGACTGGTTGATAGTTGATCGTTGTATCGCCATTCGTATTGACCGCCGTAACATTAAAGTTAAATCCTACGCCCGCTGGATGATTAGCGCTTGCCGTTGCCGAAGTACCGTCGATATCACCATCGATATTTTGAGCTGATAATACGAGTGCCGAAGGCTTAACCCAAAACGGATTACTGCTGCCGGTAATCGAAATATCTCCATCGCTGTAGCTTGCGTTAATTCTTATTTGACCTGCATCGAGGTATGTTAGGGTTAAATCACCTGTGCTCGCAGCACCAAAATTCACGCCAATATCCGGTGTATAACTTGGCAGGGAAGGGACCACCGTGTTGCCGACTGTTAGCGCAAGACCTTCTGTCGTTGGAGAGGCAAGTTGTTTGGCTAGTTTGATATTAACATTGCCATTAAATAACCCTTCACAAACACCATTATTGTCTTCAACAGCTTGTACTTTTATGTTGAATGCTTGGCCTGCCGTTTGGGTATCTATTGTCAGGTCGCCAGTTGAGCTTAAAAACCTAAAACCAGCATTTTTAAACGTCATTTGGCAGCTTGTGTTGAGCCCATTGGTACACTGAGTCACATCTGTTGCAGGAATAGATTCATTGGCTAGTCCAAGTGTCAACACTTCAGCTGAAGTATGGTTAAAGTTAACCGTTGTTGAACCTGTAAATGTTGTAGACGCTTTAATTTGGCTATTACCAATTAAGTCTACACTTACGCTTTGGTCGCTTAGCTCTGTACACATATCGTTCATACAAGCTTTAATTGTTGCCGTTTCAGCTGCGCAAGTTAGACCTGTAGGGTTGTGTTCAATCTCGTAATGGTGAGGTTCAGACTTGATATCACATGGATGGAACGTGTTGATATCTTGATTGATCGCTGCACTATCTTGTACTGAGAAATACACCCTTACTTCATCTAGATCACCATTAAAGTTGCGACTTGCATTGATAGCATTACCGTCAAATTCTGCAGCAAGGAAAATGTCTTGATCAATATTACTTAATGTAACCGTGTTCGATGCACTAGCGTTTAATCCACCATTTAGATAGAGCTTTTGATCATCTGGTCCAAAGGTGATGGCGATATGTGACCATTCATCAACCACTAACGGTGTTGTTGATGTCATGATCTGTCCTGCGTAATGCCACTCAACATAACCATTGGCGTTGAGGTAAATACCTAAGCCTGTACCTTTGGTAAATAAGGCTTGAACGCCGCTAAACACATTAGTCTTTGCCCATAGCGAGACAGTTAACTCTGGTAATTGGCTGTTCTGAGCCGTATTTTGCGCGCGGCTATAGTTTGTGCCGTTATATTCTGTGTAGAAACACGTGCTTGTTTCACTCAAATTGTCGCCATCTTTAGCACGGTCCGCATTGCTAAACGTTGGGTTGTTAACTGGTGTAAGTGTGATTCCTTGTCCGGAGCTATCGAGCCAATCTTCCTCAAAATACCAAAGCGAGAGTACATCTTGGCCAATGAAAAAGTCATCAATTGAAAAATATCTCGGTCCACTTGAGCTGTGCCAATACTGTCTAAACCTAAACCTGACGCTTTCACCTTTGTATTGATTTAAAACGTAGCTGTAAAGTTCATAGTCTGTCGTTGTATCGTCATTATCAAAGCGCTTCAATACTCGCCAATTTCTCTCGCCCTGACGCTGAATTTGTAAATCAACAAACCCACTAAATGTAGAAGCATTGTATTGGAAAGTGACTTTAGGATTATTTGCCGTACTTGGAATAGGCACAAACCCACGCATCGTTGTGTAATGATTTCTATGGTAGCGCTGATCTTCGTCATCAGGGTTGGAATTCATAAACCAATCGCCCGAATACGATTGCTCTGTTACGTCATTTTGGTTTGATAAACCCCAATCACCATCGTCATTCCAGTGATCTCTACCGCTAATTGATGCCGTAGATGTCGCCATCTCAAAATCATTAAAGTATGGATAGTTGTATGTTAGGTTCTCAAAGTTCCCAATACGTACATTGTCGATGGTAAATAGTCGAGGTCCGGATGCACTGCCCCAATATTGTCTGAAACGAATAAAGACTTCGTCGCCTTTATAATTGTCTAGACTAAAGTTGGCTTGCGTATATGTACCGTGATTAAATTCATCTCTGTAAGTAAATAAGTTTCGCCAAACAGACTCATTCCTTCTTTTAATTTGTACATAAACCTGACCTGAAAAAATGTTCGCTTTATACCAGAAACTCAATGTTGGTAAGGTCGCGTTGCTTGGAATTGGCACGTACCCTGATAACGTAACGTAATGATTTCGGTCGTAGCGCTGATCTTCATAATCAGCATTGTTGTCAATGAACCAGTCACCTTCAAATGGGACATAATCGGTATCATGTTCTTGGGATATTCCCCAATCGTGCTCATCTATGAATTCTTGTTGACTTGACGGCGACTCTAAATCATTGAAATACGGATAACCCAGTGAAGGTTGGTCATTATCTCCGATTCTAAAATCGTCAACTGTAAATACTCGAGCACCGTTAGAAGAGTTCCAGAATTGACGGAATCTTATGCGAACAGCTTGTCCTTTATAATTATCGAGAGGAGCAGAGAATCTTGCGTATTTTGCATGGGTAAACTGATCCGTGAAGGTGCGCAAGGTCACCCAAGTATTTGTGCCTTCTACTTGTAATTGCGCATAGGCTTGTCCGCTGAATATATCTGCTAGATACCAAAAACTCACTTCTGGATTTTCTGCATCCGCAGGAATTGGCACAAAGCCGTTCATTTCAACATAGTGATTGCGATGATAGCGTTGATCTTCATTATCCGCGTTATTATCAAGAAAGTAGTTACCACTTCTTGGGTAATATCTATCATCATGTGCCTGTGAAATATTCCAGTCACCTTGGTGATTCCAATGATCTTGACCGTTAATTTGATCCGTTGAAATTGCTGTTTCGAAGTCGTTGACGTATGGGTAGCTGTAGGTGTCACGGGTTAGTTCATCAACGCGAAAATCATCAATAGTAAAGACACGTGGCCCATTACTGCTGTTCCAATACTGCCTAAATCGGAAACGAACGCTTTTACCTATATAACTATTAAGCGCATATTCGTGTCGTGCATATGTGCTGTGATTTAGTTGTTCAGTAAATGTTGTCAACGTTCGCCATGTGTTTGAACCTTGCTCCTGAATTTGAACATAAGTTTGACCCGAGAAGATATCTGCTTTGTAGTAAAAACTTAATGTCGGTGCTTCAGCATCACTTGGGATGGGGATAAAACCTTGCAGGTCAATGTAGTGGTTTCTGTGATAGCGTTGATCTTCGTAATTCGCATTATTGTCTATGAAGCTGCTTCCGCTGTATGGAACATAGTCGGTGTCATGTGCTTGGGATATGCCCCAGTCTGCACTATCATTCCAATGGTCGGTGCCATTGACGCCAACCGTTGATACAGGAGTTTCAAAGTCATTAAAATAAGGATATGTCAGCGTAGGAAGATTATTTTCGCCGACATAAAAGTCATCAATGGTAAAGACTCTGGCGCCATTAGTGCTATTCCAATATTGGCGGAATCTAAATCGAACATTACTACCTTTATAATTAGACAAATCTACTTCATGATTGGCGTAATCTTCGTGTGATAATTGCTCTGAAAAACGAAACAGGTGTTGCCAGGTATTACTGCCTTGAGTTTGTACTTGCAGATCAACAACGCCAGAAAAAATCGTTGGTCGGTACCAAAAACTTAAAATAGGTGCATCAGCGTCACCTGGAATAGGAATAAAGCCATTAAGGCGTGTGTAGTGATTACGATGGTAGCGTTGATCTTCATTGCTAGCGTTGTTATCTAAGAAGTAATCTCCACGGTATGGTGCATACTCAACATCATGTGTTTGCCCTATGACCCAGTCACCTTCATTCGTCCAATGATCTCGGCCATTAATACTTGGCGTAGAAATGGTCGTCTCAAAGTCGTTGCTGTACGGATATTTATATATCTCTACAGGCACAGTTCCTACATAGAAATTATCAATGCTAAAAAGTCGAGGGCCGCTACTTGAACCGTAGTATTGTCGATATCTAAACCGTACTTTTTTGTTGGCATATTGCGTTAAAGCATGTTGATAATTGGTATAGTCGTCATGATTTTCTTGTTCGTCAAATGTGTTCAGTGTTATCCAGCTATTTGAACCAAACTCTTGTATTTGAAAGAAAACCCTATCGCTTAAAAAGAGGTCAGCGCGATAATCAAAACTTGCTATGACGTTTGTCGTATCATTCGGTAGGGTAATATACCCGTCTAACGTCGCCGACTGCTGACGGTGGTAGCGTTGGTCAATGTTATTTGAGTTATTATCTAGGAAATAACTTCCGGTAGCAGGAAAATAACTGTCGTGTGCTTGGTTTATTCCCCAATCACTTTCATCATTGAATTCTAGCTGTTCTTGGGCTGTTTCAAATCCATTAATATACGGATATCCCAAGTCAGGTAGCGACAAATCACTGATCGTTAAGTCGTCAATAATAAAGAGTCTAGGGCCTGTTCCGCTATGCATGTATTGCCTAAAACGGACTTGAAAGTTATCACCAATAAAACTGTTTAAGTTGGTTTCATGAAAGGTATAACTATCGTGGAAATATTCTTCGCTAATTCGGTCTATTTGTTGCCACGTTGTGCCATCACGAGAAGCTTGGATATAAATATCACCGCTCGTTAGATCTGCCTTGTAAGCAAATCTTAATGTCGGGTTTACCGCATTTGCAGGAATTGAGATTGCTTGATTGAGCGTTGCATAGTAATTGCGGTAGTAACGTTGATCGATTTCATTCGGGTTGTTATCTAAAAACTGAGTTGGTGATTTGGCTATTCTGGCTCCCGAAGCATTGTTATTGATTGCCCATTCACCGGTAAAGGTCCACTCTGTGTTGTTACCTTCGAAGTCCGTTGTATAGGGATAGCCAATTGATGTACCACCACACAAATCACCAAAATCTGCGTTTTCAATCGCATCGTCATCATAGTCGACATTGGCTGAACCAGCCGCGGCAGTGATTGCACCAGAGATATCAGCGCCATTCCCATTTTGATTAACGACGCCAGCAACATAAATTATCGCGTTAATTTCCGTGTTGCCACCGGTAATACTTAATGAGCCTGCAATGTAAATGATGACATCTTCTGGATCGCCAGATTCATTTATTTTTACGTTGTGCCAGTTGGCTGAATTTCTCACGTATATTCGGCTGGTCACTTCTGAACCAGAAATTGGGCCTATAAAAACTTCGCTACCATTGTTTAAGTTACTTTGAGAAAAAAAGTTGTCACCGCGGGGCACTACAATACCGTCAAACATATTGTCGTTTGAAGAATTTGGTGGGATATTTTCAAAGGGCTCTGCGCCTGAGCCTATCAGATTAAATCCGTCAGGAAACACTGCATCACAGCTCGCAGCGTATAATGAATTGCAAAATAACAGCAGGATAAAACTGGTGATTAGACGTAGGCTCACTTCAAATTCCTATTTTGCATTGGCTAACCGATTAAAATATAAAGTATAAATGATATATGCGTATTAATCATATATTGTTAATTTACCTTAAACGTTGGCTAAATTATAGCCATCGTGTGATACATTTATTGAAATAACAGATGAATTTAGGCTTCAGGAGTGAGCATGAATAAACCGTTAGCGACCTATACTCTCGCATTTAGTATTTTTTGTTTGTCGGGCGCACTTATTTATTTTTCCTGGAAACTTGTTGAGGTCAAAGATGCGTTGCCAGCGCTTATTAATCAAGTTGATAAGACTGCTGTAAAAGTCTCACCAATTATTGATGAGATAGCAGAAATCAAAGCATTAGTTCCTGATGTGCTTAATGAGGTCGAGCAAGTTCGAGTTATCGTTCCTGATGTGTTGACACAAGTTGAACAAGTTCAAGCGCTTGTTCCAGTGATTGTCAGTGAAGTAGAAGCAGTTCGTCAGTCTATTCCTGCCATTACAAACGAAGTTGCGCAGGTACGCCAATTGATGCCTGACGTGTTATCGAGGGTAGATGATATTAACCAACAAGTGCCTACGATTAGCGCTACCGTCGATCGATTTTCAAGTCAACTTGCTGATACCAATCAGCAGATCCCAAAGATACTCACGGAAGTAGAAGCAACAAGAACCAGTATTCCTGAGGTATTAAGCAGAACGGAAGCAATTGTTGCGAACTTGGGGCAAGTCGGAAAAACAACAGGCGAAGAGGCTGTTTATGGTGTTTTCAGTGGCCTTTTCAAGGCACCACTTAAGGTAGTTGGCGGTATAGGTAAGGCAATAACCGAACCTTTTGAAAATAAAGCCGCGTGGGTCAATCCACAAGACAGGGAAAACATTGAGCAACTGATTGAGCAATTACTTGGGCAAGATGAGCTTGAGTCGTTTACTCAAACACACGATAAAACAAAGAATACGAGCACCATAACCTTGATCAAACGCACCGTTATAAATGCGAAACCATGCAAAGTCCTGCAGGTGGACGTAAAATCGCCACGTGGGCAACAGGTCGATCATCAGTTGACCTTTTGTCTAACAGAAAAGAATACGTGGCGATTGCATGAGTAAGAGGTTGTTAGAGATTCTGCACCAAGCTATTCCCAACGCGCACAAATAATTCTGTATTGCAATTTGCAATTCTGTTGTTGTGCATTTTGCAATTTGCACTACCTTGTCGAATATCTCAGTCGGAGTGCTAAAAATACGTTGTTAACTGTATGTAAAATATAATGATTGTGGTGTCGATATACTTTACAAGTCGACTAAGATGATATTTGTTATTTTGTTAAGTGTTTGTTTTGTATCGTTTTATAATAGTTGGCTCAAAAATTGTATGTTGTTTAGCCAGTAGTAATGCAGCGACAAATGCATGGTAGTAGAGGTATTCATAAATGCGAAATTCAATCTTAGCAATGTTAACCGGTTTAATGTGTTTGGTTCTTTCAAATCAAGCATCAGCAGATATTATTCATTACGATTTTGGTGATCAGTTACCAAATGGGTTCATGTCTGAATATTTCGATTTAGACCAAGATTCTATAGTAGCGAAAGACGCGGGTTTCGGTCATGCATCTGTATTGAGTTTAGGCACTTTATTTGTCGATAACACTAACTTTACTCAATTCGGCAATTCGCTTTTAAGCGTCGGTGCAATCGTAGATAATTCAGTATCTTTTGTGAGCTCTGACTTTTTACTTAGCCTTGTAGTAGGTGATAATTACATTGGTACTAAAGGTGTGACGAGCTGTGCAATGTGCTTTGGTTATCTTTCAATTAACTTTGATGGACAAGACATGTTTTTGAACAGCTTTACTTATGAGACTGTGTCAGGACAATCACTTGTGATTACTCCACCAGCAGCACCTGTTTTACCTGTGCCAGAGCCTGGTTCGATTGCGTTATTAGGTGCCGGTTTATTTGGTCTAGCGTTTATGCGCCGCAGACGCGCGTAGTTAATGTATTGATTGATAAAAAAACGCCTCATTTAATGAGGCGTTTTTTTATGTTCGGTTATTTCTTAGGGATGTTATTTAACACCGCTGTAAGAAGTTGCCAGTATTGGCCAACGGTGGCAATTTCAACCTTTTCATCTGGTGAATGGGGAAATTTGATCGTTGGTCCAATTGAGACCATATCCCAGTTAGGGTAGGCGGTTTTAAATAGCCCACAC
The DNA here is from genome assembly GCF_030161435.1 of Thalassotalea loyana. GTDB lineage: Bacteria > Pseudomonadota > Gammaproteobacteria > Enterobacterales > Alteromonadaceae > Thalassotalea_G > Thalassotalea_G loyana. Next base: position 85,853 of record NZ_BSSV01000001.1, read on the forward strand.
TCAAGTCCTGCATGAATCACCATGATTTCTGGAGTCTTATCGAAGATAGACTGATAAGTATCTCTGACAACTTGCATGATTGCCGAGCTTGTATCTGGTTTCCAACCAGGGTAAGCGCCACTAAATTCAATCTCTGCACCAGCTAACTCAAATGTTGATTGGATCATACTCTGTGCGTCATCTCTACCATCATCGTGCAAGCTTCTGATCAATACTAAGGCGTTAAATTTATTGCCTTTAGTGCGCAAGACACCCAGATTTGACGACGTTTCAACAATACCTTCAATGTCATCGCTCATTCGAATTACACCGTTTGTGCAAGCATTTAAGGCACGTAATACTGATAACTGTGAGTCCTGTGTCCAACATGTATCAAAAGTCTCTGGTGCTATTAGTGATAGTGCTAGATCTGGCTCAACAACTTTTAAACTTGCTTTGACCGTTTCTAATTGGCTTACCAAAAAGCCTTTTAGCGCATCTACCTTGCTCGCTTCGATAACAAAGCTTGCGTTTGCTTCTCGTGGGATAGCATTTCGTAAGCTACCGCCATTTAATTCAGTTAACTGAATGTTGAACTGTCGAGCGGCTTCAAGTAAGAAGCGAACAAGCAACTTATTCGCGTTGGCACGACCTGTATGAATATCAACGCCTGAATGACCGCCTTTTAAACCCGAAATTGATAAGTTGAAAGACTCGTAACCTTCAGGTACGGCCATTGTTTCAAGGGTAAAAGTAGCACTGCCATCAATACCACCGGCACAGCCCATGTAAACTTCGCCTTCTTGCTCTGAGTCTGTGTTAATTAGGATATCACCGTCTAACCAGCCAGCTTCGAGTCCAAATGCACCACTCATGCCTGCTTCTTCGTCGATAGTTACCAGTACTTCTAATGGGCCGTGTGGAACATCATTGCTCGCCAGTACAGCCATTGCAGATGCTAAACCAATTCCGTTATCTGCGCCTAAGGTTGTGTCTTTAGCAGTAACCCAGTCGCCATCGATATATGGTTGAATGGGATCCGTTAAAAAGTCATGCTCCGTTGTCGCATTTTTTTGAGGAACCATGTCCATATGCGCCTGCAAGATTACGCCACGGCGATCTTCCATGCCAGGTGTGGCAGCTTTTTTGATGAAAAGATTGCCTACTGCATCTTCTTTAACACTCAAGCCTTGTTCTTTAGCCCAAGACTGTATCCAAGCAGATATTTTTTGTTCGTGCTTTGAAGGATGTGGAATCGAACAAATATGCTCAAAGATTTGCCATAATTTATTTGGTTGAAGTTGTGATAATTGGCTCACGTAGTTTCCTCAATACTTAATGACGACATGTATTAGTTTAGTTATCAGCCGTCACTTTTGTTGTTTACTTGTCGGCTAATAAGAATAGCCATTGGTCATTAAAATCTTCACTTGGCTTCTTGCTAAAACCTGAGCGAACATATGCGCTAATTTTACCTTCACAGAAAGAGACAATGATATTGGCAAGCGCTTGTTCATTGATTGTAAAGCCTTTGCCTTCGCGTAACTTGCGCTCACGCAATACTTGCTTATATTGTGACTCAAGCTTTTCGAAAAACTGGTGAACTCTGACACGCAATCGTTCGTTTTCACCCATCAATGCATCACCTGTTAGAATTCGACACATACCTGGATTTCGCTCAGCAAAAACCAAAAGCACATGAGTAATGTGATGGCAGCGAACAAGCGCTTCTTTGTGATCTGCCATAATCAGATTAATTCGTGAAAAAATAGACTCTTCAATAAACTCTATTAATCCTTCAAACATGCGTGCTTTCGATGGGAAGTGACGATAAAGTGCCGCTTCTGAAACGCCGACTTCAGCAGCTAACTTAGCTGTAGTAATACGTTGACCCGGACTTGTTTGTAACATGAGTGCTAAACACTCAAGGATTTGTTGTTTTCGACTTGGTTTTTGTGTTGCAGGCATAATGCGACTTTTTATTATTCATGCTTAGAACGAGTGTTGATTGTAACGTGAACTTTCTAGCTTGCCAAATGAAAAGTCGCTAAGTTTGTATGTGCTTACTTACTGGTTATTGATTGCTCTGTTTGATAATTAAATCTACAAGTTGATTTGCTACTTGTGACTTACTTGCCAGTGGAATATCAAACTGCTCGGTTGCGGTAAAAACATGTAAGGCATTGTCATCACTGTTAAACCCTTGGCCTTGTTTAGACACATCATTAGCTGCAATCATATCTAAATTCTTTTTCTCGAGCTTCCCCTTGGCGTAACTCGCAACATCTTGTGTTTCTGCAGCAAAGCCAACGACAAATGGTCTATCAGCAAGTTTTGCAACGTCTGCCACTATATCTGGATTTTTTACGAGTGTTAGGGTCATTTCATCATGAGATTTTTTAATCTTTTGATCGGCGACTTGGCTGATTCGATAGTCCGCTACCGCGGCACAGGCAATAAACACATCGGCTTGCGCTGCTAATTTTGTTGCATACTGGTGCATTTCAAGCGCACTTTCTACGTTGATACGTTGAGTATTTGCGGGTGTGCCTAAATTAACAGGACCACTAATAAGCGTTACTTTTGCACCTGCATTTGCCGCTGCTTGAGCAAGTGCGAATCCCATTTTTCCTGAAGAATGGTTACTGATATAACGCACAGGATCAATAGGTTCACGTGTTGGCCCCGCAGTAATAATCCAGTGTTGTTCGTGACTAAGCGGAGTAGTTGAGTTGAAGTGAGATACACATGCTTGAATGAGTTCAGGTACGTCTAACATACGGCCAAAACCAACATCTCCACATGCTTGGTCACCTGATGCTGGACCAAAAACTGGATGGTTACGTGTGGTAAGGATCGCGAGGTTATCTTGGGTTGCTTGCGCATGCCACATTTGCTGATTCATTGCGGGCGCTATTGCTACTGGCGCGTCCGTAGCGAGGCAAAGCGTTGTTAGTAAATCGTCAGCGATGCCATGAGCCAGTTTCGCCATTATATTAGCTGTTGCAGGTGCTATTAGTACGAGATCTGCCCATTTAGCAAGTTCAATGTGGCCCATCGCCAACTCTGCTTGTGGGTCGAGCAAACTATCGGCCACCGCATTTCCTGAGACTGCTTGGAGGCTCAGCTCAGAGACGAATTCTTTTGCACCGTTTGTCAGTACTACTCGTACATCCGCGCCTTGATCTTTTAATCGGCGCACAAGTTCCGGTGTTTTATATGCGGCTATTCCACCTGTTACACCTAAAAGAATCTTCTTGTCCTGTAAAATCGCCATAACCTGCTAATCTTAATCACGAATAAAGCGATAGCTTATCATTCATCGGAAAAAAACACAGCATTTGTCTAGGAAGGATAGTTGCAATTATGGAAAGGATTACCTTATGGCCTCAACATGAGAGACCAAGAGAAAAGTTGCTTCATTTGGGCGCTCATACCTTATCGGACGCCGAATTATTAGCAATATTTTTGCGCACAGGTACAAAAGGGCAGCATGTTGTTGATATTGCGCGACATCTAATCAAAACGTTCGGCAGCATTTCGGGAATATACCAAGCATCTGAGCAAGAGTTCTGTCAAACCAATGGCTTGGGACAAGCAAAATACGTTCAATTACAAGCTTGTTTAGAAATGACTAAACGCTACCTAGCAGAGGAATTAGTAGCTGGTGAAGCATTAACGTCTAGTCAAAAGACAATTGCATATTTGTCTGCCCAACTTCGCCATGAACAACACGAATTATTTACCATGCTGGTACTTAATAATCAGCATCAAATCATTTCATTTGAAAAACTTTTTTTTGGCACGATTGACGCTGCGGCAGTTTACCCTCGAGTGGTCGTAGAAAAGACACTCAAGCAAAATGGAGCCGCTGTTATATTGTGTCACAACCACCCAAGTGGCGTTGCTAAGCCGAGTCAAGCAGATATCAAGATTACTGAAAGAATCACACAAGCACTAAGATTAATCGATGTTCAAGTGCTCGACCACATTATTATTGCAGGCGCATTAAGTTACTCATTTGCTGAGCATGGACAGTTATAAAAATTGCGATTTCTTGCACTAAATTAGAAATCGCACTAGGTTTTATAGGGAGTAGTCAGAAAATCGCTAGCATTTAGGAGTGAAAATGAGTGATGAAGAAGAATTGAATGAACGTCGCCAACATATCAGGTTGGATATGGAAGGTGAGCTTGTTCGTGTCGATTGGCTAGAGGAAGGCACTGCGTTTTCTGAAAAGTTAGTTTGTGTAGATTTCTCGCGCAAAGGAATCAAAGTTAGTTGTGAAAAAAAAATAGCGCAATACACACCCGTTGATATCACATTAATGCCAGACACTAGTCAGGAAAAAATGGTCAAAGCACGGGTCATTCGATGCAATATTGAACGCGATAGTCATTACAACATTGCCATGTTATTTCAAGACTGATGGGCACGAGAATTTAAGTAGTAAGCAAAATAAGGATTTCGAGTAATGATGATATTAGTTGGTGGTGAAAAGGGTGGTAGCGGCAAGAGTTGTTTAGCGCAAAACTTAGCTGTTTATTTTGCCAAGCACAAGCAAGCAATTGTCTTAATGGTTGACTGTGACCCTCAAAGAACGACGTCAGACTGGATTCACGCACGTAATGCTGATCCAAGTTTGCCTGCGATAAATTGTATTCAGCTGTACGGCAAAATAAGAAATGATTTGCTCAGCTTAGTTCAGCACTATGATTACGTGATTGTTGATTGTGGTGGCCAAGATAATTTAGCTTTGCGTGCATCAATGTCGGTTGCCGATCATGTTTTAATTCCTCTCCGTCCTAAACGCAGAGACTTGAAAACGGTTCCGCATATGGAAGATATGCTGAGCACGTGTAAGATGGTAAACCCTAAGCTCAATGCATCCTTTGTGATAACGCAGTGTCCTTCATTACCTAATCAGGCAAACCGGATTTTAGAGGCTAAAGATGTCTGTCGTTCATATGGTATTAATGTGTTAAATGCAGTAACGTTTAACAGAAATGTTTATGATGATAGTGAAGAGCTAGGTTCATCGGTTATTGAGGTCGATGCTGAAGGGAAAGCTGCTCAAGAGATAATTGCAATTGCTGAAGAGGTGTTAGCAATGGAGCCGGATAATTCGCATGAGTTTAACTGATTTAAAAAAGGCGAATACCAAATCAAAGCGTAAAAGACAGAAAGTATCTGTTGATGATTTTATTAATGATGCCGTTAACTATGCTAAAGGCAAACCTAAGGTAGTTAGCGCAGCAACATCTGCAAAAGTACAAAAGCATGGAACTGGTGGGCAAAAAAATTACAAACATGCGACTTTTACGCTAAATCAACAGGCAATTGATACCTTACAGTTGTTGGCTGATGAGACGCAATTAGCTAAATCCCACATTATTAGAATATTATTGGATAGCGATCCTAATAAGGAGCTTAAACAGCAACTTTTGGCCATTATGGCGGATAAAATTGATCAATAATGGAGAAATAAACTACGTAATGTTGCATATTTCGCTAAAACACGGCGTTATTTTGAACAGTTACGGTAGGTGATTTTTAGTCTAACTGTATGTTTTTATGGGTTTTATTAATATTGCTGTATGAAAATGTTATTAAAGCTAGCATTACCTGCGAACTTTCCCTATAATATGCCACCTTTTTCGGGATCCTGCGGCGACGGCCACGGGTGAAAAATAACTCGAGCTGAAATTAATTTTGGAGTGACATATGTCTAGAGTTTGTCAAGTTACTGGCAAAAAACCAGTCGTAGGGAACAACCGTTCTCACGCAAGAAACGCGACTCGTCGTCGTTTCTTACCAAACCTTCAATCTCACCGTTTTTGGGTTGAGAGCGAAAACCGTTTCGTAAAATTACGCCTTACTCCTAAAGGTATGCGTATTATCGATAAGAAAGGCATCGATGCAGTATTAGCTGATATCCGTGCTCGTGGCGAAAAGATCTAAGGAACCATCATGCGTGATAAAATTCGTTTAGTATCTTCTGCTGGTACAGGTCATTTTTATACTACTGACAAGAATAAAAAGACGATGCCAGAGAAAATGGAAATCAAAAAATTCGATCCTAAAGCACGTAAGCACGTGATCTACAAGGAAGCTAAAATCAAGTAATTGATTTTTAGTTTGAAAAACCCAGCAAATGCTGGGTTTTTTTATGTCTAAAAATCAGTATCATGCACCTTAGGGGGCAATACACCTATGATTAGATTATCTCGAGCTGGTTGGAATAACGTTATTATCTACGCGGTAATGGCCTTTATTCTCCTTATCAATGTAACGCAAAAAAATGAAGACGATGCGGTGCCAGCAAATGCAACAACAACACAATTGCTGGCTGAACATGACGTTATTTTAACGTTAACAGTAAACCAGATGGTTTCGATTGAGCGTATTGGTCAAACGTGGCGAGCGTTGCCAAATGTTCTTTCTGGGCAGGAGTTGGATCAAATGATGTCAACATGGCATACGCTTGAAGTAGAGCCGATTGAGAAACCGGAAAATTTTGATAAAGCAACGGCGGTTATTGCTTCTGCATTGCTTGCTGGAGATAGTGACCTGCATTATTTCATGTTAAACCTAACCGAATCTGGGTTGATCATTGCTAAACAAACACCTTTAGGTGAAAGTGCATGGTACACAGCGTCGCCTCAGCTTTATCATCAATTACTACCACAAGCCGTTTTAAGCGAACCACAGGTGAATTAAATGCCAGAATTACCAGAAGTCGAAGTATGTAAACTCGGCATTTCTCCCCATATTATCAATCAAAAAGTTGACGATGTTATCGTGAGGTTTTGGCAGTTGCGTTGGCCAATACCTAAAGAAGTTCTCACAATCAAGGGGGAAGTTTTACAACGTGTAGAACGTCGCAGTAAATACTTAATGTTGGTATTTGAAAGTGGCACGCTGCTTATTCATTTAGGTATGTCGGGCACTATTCGAGTAGTTAACGATGGGGTTGCGGTGGTCAAGCATGATCACTTTGATTTAGCCTTCACCAATGGCAATATTTTACGTTTGAATGATCCAAGGCGATTCGGCGCCGTGCTTTGGTTACCTGAACACAAAGATATTGATGGTGTGCTGTCAAAGCTAGGTCCTGAGCCTCTGAGCGAAGCGTTTAATGCAGACTACCTTTTTGCTTGCGCTAAAGGACGAAAAACACCGATCAAGAATTTTTTAATGAGTAATCCTGTGGTGGTAGGTGTAGGCAATATATATGCGAATGAAGCCCTGTTTCTTGCTGGCATATTGCCAACGAGTTTGGCTGGAAGTATCTCTAAACGCCGCATTACGATACTCGTTGATACGATAAAAGCGGTATTGGAGTCGGCTATTTCACAAGGTGGAACAACATTAAAAGACTTTACCCAAGCTGATGGAAAACCTGGGTATTTTGCTCAGTCGTTAAATGTATATGGCCGAGGCGGAGAACCTTGCTTAGTTTGTGAAACTGAACTTACTGAGATAAGGCAATCAAACCGTACCACGGTGTATTGTAAAAAGTGCCAGAAGAAATAAGCGTTGGGAAACTAATAGAAAAGTTTCCCTTGTAACTTCATTATCTTTTTTTACTAAGCGCGTCGATAATTGCCTGCTGAACAATGGGGTCGACAAATTGACTGACATCTCCTTTGTGAAGTGCAACCTCTTTGACTAAGCTCGAGGAGATGAAGGAGTTTTCTTCAGCAGGTGTAAGAAAAACGCTTTCCAGATCAGGACTAAGTCGACGATTCATGTTGGCAAGCTGAAATTCATATTCAAAGTCTGAGACAGCGCGAAGCCCACGAATAAGTACATTCGCTTGATGGAACTTGGCAAAATCAACGAGTAAACCACTAAAGCCCACCACAGTGACATTAGGCAAATGTTGGGTGATTTGTTCAATAAACTCAACACGTTGTTCTAATGAAAACAAAGGTTTCTTACTTGGACTTGCTGCTACCCCAACAATAACTTCATCAAATAATTTACTACCACGCGTAATTAGGTCGCTATGGCCGTTGGTTACAGGATCAAAGGTGCCCGGATAAATCGCTTTTACTGGCATTGTTAATAATATGATTAATGAAAGATTAATCTTATTGTAAATGCCAGTATCAGATTTTCATAGTGCTTTCATTAGCGACCATTATGAGTCTCATAAGCATTAGCCAAATTTCATGCCTTGTTTTTCTAACATTGCCATCATATGTTCATTGATCAAATTTAATGCTTTAAATGGGCGTACCATCACCTTAAATTCAACAATTTTCCCTTCACCATTAAATGTGATCATATCGATGCCATTGACGAAAATACCATTGATCTCTGTTGTAAACTCTAATACCACTTTTTGCCCACTTTCACGGTTTTCTTCTGCTTGTGTAATATAGGTAAACGTGTCGTTCAAAAAGGTATGGAAGGCTGCTGTTAGATACATTTGTACCATCTTCTTACCTTCAATATTTCGGTGAATTACTGGAGAGTGAAGTATTGCATCGTCTGTTAGTAAGTCAGATAAGCCTGACAGATCTCGGGACTCAACCACCTGGTGCCATTGTTCAACCATTATTTTTATTCCATTTTTGTTGATAATAATCTTATAGTAATCACCAATATCTGACACTTGTCAAGATGTGGGTAATATTATAAAAACTTTAGTAATGATAATAAGTTGCTTAAACATGCTTAGGTAATTGTATTGCTTACTAAAAGTTTCAACTTAAAGTATTTGCTCGAAAATGCTTCCGTTTTATTCATCTTTGATAGTATGATAGAAAAATTCGAGGCTGTAAGAGTTAATAAGTATTATGAAAACGCGGGATAAAATAATTCAAGCAAGTATTGATTTATTTAATGAGCACGGAGAGCGAAACGTGACGACGAATCATATCGCTGCTCACTTAGGAATCAGCCCGGGTAACCTTTATTATCATTTCAGAAATAAAGAAGACATTATTCTATCTATTTATGAAGAATATGCCCGTAAACTACTCCTTGATACGTTCCCGATTGCATCACCTGATATTGAGCCATTAGACGCCATAATCAACTATATGGATACGGTTTTCCAAGCGATGTCTCGTTTTCGTTTCTTTTATGCAAACCTACCTGTATTGCTGGATAAAAATCCAAGCCTACGAGAAAAGTATGTAGAAGTTCAGGAACTCATTAGAACACAGGTGAGCGATTTGTTAATTTCACTACGTGATGTCGACATGATCGCATTTGAAGATGATGAATTACCTGATCTTGTGAGCGTGTTACGTATTGTAAATACTTTTTGGTTAAGCTTTTATCAAACGCAGAATTTAAACCCAGAAATTGATTCTAATGTCTTTATTGAGGGCGTATTAAAGATTTTTGCGTTAATCCGACCTTACACCACACCATCAGCGCTACCAGAGTTTATTAAGGCTCGTGATTTATATCTTAAGCGCCATCAAGAAATGCTAACGGTTGCCTAAGCTTCTTGGTAACCCGCTAACAGAAGTTGCCAATCAGCTTCTTGCCAATGAAACTCGCTTAGGCGAGTTTTTTCTTTTCTGAAAGAACGTAATAAACGGTCCAGATTGGCTTGTTGCCATTTTTCTTCTGATACTCTTTGTTCACCGCGATCAAAATCAATCAACCAGACTTTATTGTGCTTATCCAGCAAGATGTTATGACAGTTGAGATCATCGTGATAGATGCCATGTCGATGGAACTGCTTAATCGTTGAACCTATGCTTTGCCATTGCTCAGTTGATAATGCGGTTTTTGTCAGAAGACCAACGACATCATTACTTTGGTCAATGCGCTGTGTAATAAGGTCAGCTTGGTACGTTAGTGTAAGCTTTCTAATACCAATTGCGATTGGGGCAGGGCATGGCAAGTTGAGTGCTTGCATAGTCAACAGTAAATCAAATTCCTTTTTGGCTCGCGTTTTCTCGATGCCGAAATACATGTATTTATCTTGGATAATTTTTCCAATTAGGCCACCACGATAGTAATGCTTCAGAACCCATTGTTGAGCGTTGTGCTCAATAAAATAGGTTGTGCCCCTGCCATGCGCTGTACCGATAATAGCGTTTTTACTTGCCCAATAATCTGGAGAGAATATTGCCATATCTGCTGTATCTAGTTGATTCGAGTCAAAAGCCACATAACTTTCAGTGGTTTCGATAACTTTTAACTGACAAGGTTTTACAATTGCATTCGGGTTCAAGATAATAGCTCTATATTTTTCATCTGCGCCTATTGTGGTTTTTCCTTTATGCTGGGTCAATCAACTGTTCCAAAAAAAATCTGTATCTTACGTTTGTCTGCTATCGGTGATGTTTGTCACGCAGTGGCCATGGTGCAATATATCCAACGTTACTCACCTGATTCTGAGATAACTTGGATTGTAGGTAAAATAGAAGCTCAGCTTTTAAAAGGAATGCCTGGTGTCCGTTTTGTTGTATTTGACAAAAAAGCAGGATTACAAGGATACAAAGATCTAAAACAAGCCCTAAATGATGAGCAATTCGATGTTCTACTTCATATGCAAGTCGCACTTCGCGCAAGTATCGCGAGTCTAATGATCAAAGCCAAAGTGAAAATAGGTTTTGATAAAGCGCGAGCTAAGGAAGGGCAATGGCTATTTACTAATCGTCGGGTTAATGCACAAAGTGAGCCTCACGTGGCTGAGGGCTTTATGGCGTTTGCTCAAGCGCTCGGCTTACCTGAAGCTAAGCCAACGTGGCATATTGATATGCTTGAGCAAGACATCAGTTGGGCTGAACAGGCCATTCGCGGTGACAAGCCAATCGCAATCCTTTGTCCGGCAGCAAGCAAAGCAGAAAGGAATTGGCACAGTAAAGGGTATGCTCAGGTTGCGGATTCGCTAATTGATCGAGGGTTTACGGTTGCTATTTGTGGTGGGCCTACAGCGCTAGAGCAGAAATTAGCGGCGGATATTGAAGAAGCAATGCAACATCATGCGATCAATTTGATAGGGAAGACATCGTTAAAACAACTGCACGCGTTATTGAAACGAGCACACATGGTCATTGCACCTGATACTGGTCCAGCTCATATGGCAGTGACGGTAGGTACGCCAGTGGTTGGTCTATATGCGCATAGCAATCCGATGCGCACAGGGCCTTATTTATCTCAGGACTTTGTTGTGAGTGCATACCAGCGCCATATTGAATCACAACAAGGCAAGTCTCTTGCGCAAATTCCATGGGGAACACGTGCAAAAGGTGAGACATTAATGAATGATATTCTGGTTGAGGATGTATTAAATAAAGTTAATGCGTTGATTGCTCATCATTACCCCGAGTTAATCTGATTTTTGCGAAATGTAAGGCGGCAAAACGACGACGAAAATCTTTTTCTGACCCCTTATTGTTGCTAGATATTTGCTTGCGCTAGATCAATAACTATTTTGCTTTCATGGGTATTATGAACTTAGAAAGTATACCAAATGAAGGGGTAAAAAAATGTCTATTGAAAAGCATGATCTACACCATGAATTCCCAGAGTTTCACGATGAAATTCACGATTTGAAAATGAATGATACTCACTTTGCTCGTTTATTTAAGGAATATCATGAAGTAAACAAAGAAGTGATTCGTATTGAGGAAGGCGTTGAAAACACGACAGATCAATATTTAGAAGAAAGAAAGCTGAAGCGTCTAAATTTAAAAGATAATTTATTCGTTATGTTAAAAAAACAACAGCAAGCTTAGTGCTCAGATTTTTTAAAGTAAGTAATAGCTATTAGCACTAAAAATAATAATAAAGACTCTTGGCCAATACTGAGTATTAAACTAAGTATTGGCTTATTTTTTTGGTCGTAACAGCTAACGCACCTTGGTTTTGATCGACTACCTTTCGAGCATTCTCGCCAAGCTCTTTTTGTTTTTGTGGAACCGTTAAAATCGTCATGACACGTTGCGCTAATTCGTCAGTATAAGCGTCAGAATCATTGCTTAGCTGAACGATACCTTCACCTCGTCGCATGGTTTCCGTCACTTCTTTAAAATTTGACATGTTAGGACCAACGATAATCGGCTTGCAATAAAATGCTGGTTCTAGTGGGTTATGGCCGCCTATTTGACTAAAACTGCCTCCCATTGTGACGACATCAGCGAGTGAAAAGGCTGCCATTAACTCCCCTAAACTATCCATCAACCAAATTTGGTGGGTTTGGCTTACGGGATTCTTCGTGCTTCGTCTTACTGTGTTAAACCTGCTTTCACATCGTTTTGCGATGTCATTAAATCGTTCTGGGTGTCGAGGAACAAGGATCAGTAAACACTCAGGAGTCGATTGTAAAACTTGTTCAAAAGCCGAAAGTACAATGTCTTCGTCACCTGGGTGGGTACTTGCCACTAACCAAATTGGTCGAGATGATTCGATATAGCTCGCCAGTTCTTTTTGTTTATCAATAATTTCAGAGGTTAATTTGATATCGTATTTTAAATTTCCAGAAACAGATGTCTTAGACGATGGTGAGCCCAGGCTGACAAAGTTTTCTTTGTTATCATGACTTTGACACAAAATATCATCAAATCGATTTAAACAAGGCGTGATAAGCCAGGTTAACTTTCGATAACTTTTCATCGACTTATTTGATAACCGAGCATTGATTAATTGTAGCTGCGTGCCACGTGAGTGTGCTTGAGCAATGATATTTGGCCAAAGCTCTGTTTCCATTACGATAAAACTCTTTGGCGAAAGCGCTTTCAAAAAAAGCAAACTAGAGATTGGATTATCAATCGGTAAATAACAGTGTTGAACGCGATCGCCAAAATGCTTAATAACTTGTTCAGAACCCGTTGGTGTAAAGGTTGTGAACGTTATTGGTACCGTCGGGTGAGTGATTAATAGCTCGGTAACCAAGGGTTTTAAGGCAAGCACTTCGCCGACACTTGATGCATGAATAATCAGACCACCTTTGAGAAACCCTTTAGGTACAATACCCAAACGCTCTAATAGGCGATTTCGATATGCTTTGTGATTAATTGAACGGATAACCAAAGCAACAACCAATAATGGTGTTAGTAGAAGTAAGAGCAAGCGATAGCAAAGTAGGGCGAAAGCGTATTTCAAAAAAAACTCGTAATGGATAAGTAGTTATATTGACAGTATAACGAAGTGAGGTATTGAGCAACAAGCGAGAAAATCTCTCGTAACTGCTCAACCATTTGCTATTATGGCGGTATTTGGAAAATATGCTTAACACCTACAGCGTTTTTGGCGGATTAAAGTCATTGCTCATTGCATGATCTTTTCTAACTTATAGCGTAAAATTCGTTAAATCACGAATGTGTACAAATTATTAACAACGAGGCGGGTATGTCATCGAATTTTTATCAGTTTTTACAAGGTCAAATCGATCAGGTAAAAGAAGAAGGTTTATATAAAGACGAACGTGTGATCACGACAGCTCAACAAGCAGCGATCGCCGTAAGTTCGGGTGAGCAAGTCATCAACTTTTGTGCTAACAACTATTTGGGGTTAGCTAATCACCCTTCACTCATCGAAGCAGCGAAAGCTGGTCTAGATGATCACGGTTTTGGGATGGCGTCGGTTCGTTTTATCTGTGGTACACAAGATATTCATAAAACATTAGAGCAGAAGCTAAGTGACTTTCTAGGCATGGAAGATACGATTTTATATTCTTCGTGTTTTGATGCTAATGCGGGTTTATTCGAAACCTTGCTGGGTCCAGAAGATGCAATCATTAGTGATGCACTCAATCATGCGTCAATTATTGACGGTGTTCGTCTGTGTAAAGCGAAACGTTTCCGATATGCAAACAATGACTTAGTAGAGCTAGAAGCCTGCCTTAAAGCAGCAGACGAAGCGGGCGCTCGTTTCAAATTGATTGCGACTGATGGTGTCTTTTCGATGGATGGTGTGATTGCCAACTTAAAAGGCATTTGTGACCTTGCTGATAAATACAATGCTCTTGTTATGGTGGATGACTCACACGCTGTTGGGTTTGTCGGTGAGCAAGGCCGCGGTAGCCATGAATATTGTGAGGTCATGGGACGTGTCGATATTATTACCGGAACATTAGGTAAAGCAATGGGCGGTGCTTCAGGTGGCTATACTTCAGCAAAAAAAGAAATCGTTGAATGGTTACGTCAACGCTCGCGTCCATATTTATTCTCTAATTCTTTGGCGCCTGCAATCGTAAGTGCTTCGATCCGCGTGTTAGATTTATTGGCGCAAGGCGATGAGCTAAGAAAAACGCTTAAAGACAATGCACAATACTTTAGAACGGAAATGGAATCAGTTGGCTTTACCTGTGCTGGTGCTGATCATGCCATCGTTCCTGTGATGTTGGGTGATGCAAAGGTGGCAAGTGAGATGGCTAATCGTCTGCTCGCCGAAGGTATCTATGTTATTGGCTTCTCTTTCCCTGTTGTGCCTAAAGGTCAAGCGCGCATCCGTACACAGATTTCAGCTGCTCACACAAAAGAGCAACTTGATAAAGCTATTGAAGCCTTTACACGTATTGGTAAAGAGATGGGTGTTATTTAACACCAGATTTAGGCGATGTTATTGAGTTAATTTCGCCTTTAATTTGATTGAATTTTGAGATTAATGACATGAAATCATTAGCTAAATTACATGCCAAAGAAGGCATTTGGATGACTGACTCTCCAAAGCCTCAAATGGGGCACAACGATTTATTAATTAAGATTAATAAAACCGCAATTTGTGGAACGGATATCCATATATATAACTGGGATGAGTGGTCACAAAAAACAATTCCTGTACCTATGGTTGTCGGTCATGAATATGCTGGCGTTGTTGTTGACATGGGGCAAGAAGTAAAAGGATTTAGCGTAGGCGATCGCGTTTCTGGTGAAGGTCATATTACCTGTGGTCATTGTCGAAATTGTCGTGCGGGTCGAACACATTTATGTCGTAACACCGTAGGTGTGGGCGTAGATCGCGAAGGCTCTTTTGCTGAGTACCTGGTTATTCCAGCGTTTAATGCGTTTAAATTACCTGATGAAATTTCAGATGAAATGGCGGCTATCTTTGACCCATTTGGTAATGCAGTACATACAGCGTTGTCATTTGATTTAGTTGGTGAAGACGTGCTAATCACAGGTGCTGGACCAATTGGTATCATGGCGGCCGCAGTCGCTAAGCACGTTGGTGCTAGACACGTTGTTATTACCGATGTAAACGAGTATAGACTTGAGCTTGCCAGAAAAATGGGTGTAACTCGTGCAGTCAATGTGAGTAAAGAAAAGTTATCTGATGTCATGGCTGAACTTGCAATGACTGAAGGCTTTGATGTCGGCTTAGAAATGTCAGGCGTGCCAATGGCTTTTACTGACATGCTTGAAAACACGAATCATGGTGGCAAGATCGCGATGCTAGGTATTCCAGGTAATGACATGGCGATTGATTGGAGTAAAGTTATCTTCAAAGGCCTAACGATTAAAGGAATCTATGGTCGAGAGATGTTTGAGACTTGGTATAAAATGGCAAGCTTAATTCAATCAGGGTTAGATTTATCACCGATTATTACTCATCATTTTGATATTGATGATTTCCAAAAAGGCTTTGATGTTATGCGTTCTGGTCAATCTGGTAAGGTTATTTTGGACTGGACTAAAAACAACTAATTAATTCGTAAAAAGTTGTTATAAAATACACAAAAAGGGAGCTATGCTCCCTTTTTTAATATAATGTTTACGTGATTTTTATTTTAAAGGTGAGCTATGTCGTCTAATTCTGTTGACGCTTTTAAACATATTACTGCTAATGAGCTAATCCAACGTATTGAGCGTGAGGACGTAATAATCGTCGATATCAGAGACCCTAATGCTTTTGCATCGGGTCGTATCATGGGGGCTGCACATTTAACGAATGATAATTTAGGTGATTTTATTCGTGAAGCTGACTTGGATGCTCCAACTGTTGTCTGCTGTTATCATGGTATTTCGAGCCAACAAGCTGCTCAATTTCTTGCTAGTCAAGATTTTAGTGATGTTTATTCATTAGATGGTGGCTTTGAAGTATGGAATACCATGTATCCTGAAAAAGTGGAGCGTTAATGCTAGAGCAGAACCTTGTGCCTCTCGTTGAGGTCTATCAACAAAATATTGCATTGATCTTTAGTGACTTTTTGAAAAGTCAGAATATGGCTTCTGACGTTAAACAAACAGATAAAGGTTATGTGATTTTGTGTGAAGAGACGTCTGTAGAGCACGCCAAAGCGTTATTCGAAGAGTTTGTTCAAAATCCTCAGCACAAGCGATATCAAAATGCTGCATGGAGCCAAGGTCAAGTTACTGAACTCGATAATTCACAGGACAATTTGTTTGTTACGTTCAAGCAGAACTTTTTAGCTCATGCGGGCCCTGTTACGTTAGTCATTTTTATCGCTTGTTGGTTAATTTATGGTTCTAGCGTTTTAGGTTTTGCGATGGATATGTTTAATAGCTTAAAGTTTTATACTAGCTTTTCAATTGAACAGGTTATGAGCCAACCACATCGCTTACTAACCCCTGCACTGTTTCACTTCTCTCTTGTTCATATCGCCTTCAATACGATGTGGTGGTGGCAACTCGGTGGGGCAATTGAAAAAGAGCAGGGAGTCAAACAACTGTTGGTGGTCTTCTTTGTTAGTGCACTTGTTTCGAACGTGAGTCAATATCTGGTGTCAGGCCCTAATTTTGGTGGTTTGTCAGGTGTAGTCTATGCGGTTGTCGGTTATGTTTGGTTTATGGGCTATTTAATGCCTAATAAAGGTTTATATCTATCGAAACCTGTTATTGGCATGTTATTAATTTGGCTGGTTTTAGGGTTTGTTGACTTGTTACCTGTCAATGTTGCAAATACTGCACATTTAACTGGGCTGATCAGTGGCTGTGCGTTAGCTCTGCTCTATTCGTTTCGACACAAAAAAAGGCAGTGATGACTGCCTTTTCTACTATATAACATCTATTAATTGTCTAACCATTGAGTAAACAGTAACTTTTTCACTAAAGGCTGCCCTGTTTCTTTGGTCAAAAGCTCTTTGACTCTATCTTCACAAAGCTTTTGTATTTCGGTGCGTCCACGAATCGATTTAATTTTTTCTTCCGGTTGCTGTCCGATCACCGTAATAATGGCATCGCGCAATAAAGGAGAATGATGCTCAACAACCTCTAGATTTGAAGTACCTTCAATCATTAATTCGACGGTGAGACGAACAAAGCCCATTTTCTTCTGTGTCGATACGTAGTTCGTCACAATATCTGGCTCGAAGCCATAGTAAGCGTACTCAGCAGCTTTTGCTGATGTGAGGCAAGATAGCAATAACAAACAAGAAATCAGTTTTTTCATAATCTAAGAAACTTTATTACTTATACATTAATAATGTGAATCATAACTCGAATTAATGCAATGGTCAGGCATTATTTCGTTTAGTGCGTTTTAAAGCTATCGGCAAAGAACGGTTATGCATTAGCCAAATTGCGCATCCATTTTTTCTGCAGTACACGCCACATAAACAAAAATGCTTTTGTTACCTCTTCGGAGTAAGTTGCTAGTGCAACCCAAAATAATGGGAGTTGCAGGACAAACGCACAATAATAAGTTAATGGAATACTCACAATCCACATGCCTATGATATCGATATATAAACATGCCTTTGTTTCACCACCTGCGCGCAGCACGCCCATGGCTGAGGTCATATTCGTGATTTTTATCCATGCACCGAGGCCAATAATGAGAAATACATCACTGGCTAAATCTAATGTAGGGGCTGGCAAATCGGCGAATGGGATAAAAACCCAGTGCTTTGCTGAGTATAGTATTGCACCTAAGAGCAATCCGACAATTGGAGCTAAAAAGATAAAGCTGCGTGCCGTAGACCAAGCTTCGTCATATTTATCGGCCCCAAGGTTTTGGCCAACCATGATTGCACAAGCACTGGCAAAACCAAAAAATAAAGAGATGTACATGCCTTCAATCGGTGAGAGTAAACTCATGACGGCAAGTTCCTTTGTGCCCATTTGCCCGTATATGAGCTGGTAAACAAAGGTACCTAAAGACCATACACCGAAGCTAAACATCATTGGCCATACAATTTTGAGTAATTTCCACCAAGGACTGCGCTTTGCAAGAAGCTTGATGTCTTCACGATGGGGGATAATAGGGTGCAGCGCGCGTATTAGGACATAAAGGAACAAAGCCAAATGAATACCGCGAGAAATCGTCGTCGCTAAGGCTGCGCCGTCAACACCTAGCGCTTCGACACCTAGGCCACCATTAATCAACCAATAGTTCAGAACAATATTGATCGCTATCGCTATAGTGCTCAATATCATAGGTAATCGAACTTGATTAATACTGCGCAATGCATTTTCTAAGACCATAATGACTGCAACAAGGCACAAACTTGGCATCGTTATCCATAAATAACTTTCACCTAATCCAATAACTTGTTGATCGCTACTGCCTATTGCAATGACATCGTCGGCTAAATAAAAGAATGCAAAGACAATGGGCAGCATGGCAATAACGCCAATTAATGAACCCATTAATACTGTTCGGCGAATTTTTTCGTGCTGTTGAGCCCCCCAGTACTGAGCGACCAAAATGCCAACACCCCAACTTAGTCCCATAATAACCACTAGGACAACGAATTGAATTCTGTTGCCTAAACCCACAGCAGCAACAGCCGCGTCACCTAAATGGCTGACCATCATAACATCGACCATACCCAACAATGTCACTAACGTGTTTTGTAATGAAATAGGCCAAGCAAGCTTAAAGCTTGCCTTAAGTGAACTGGTATTTAACCAAGACATGTGAGGGAGAGACTCCAGAAAAATTCAATTAATATCGTTAACGACGTCATAGACTCAAAATTTCAGGCTGTTATTATACGCGCTAGATAAAATTATTGTTGCCGAATATGAGTAGTTTACAACACTTATTCCCGATTAACCTAAGTGCCGATTGGCAAAACCAGGTACCTGAAGGGGTGAATACGTATGTCAAAGACTGGTTGCTAGATGAGAGTTCATTAACCGCGAGGTTAAAAGCGAATGCTCGCGAATTTCGTTTAGAAGTTTTAGGCCAGCAAATTACGTATTGTTCGGAACAAGAAGCGTGTATTTATGTGAAGGCAGGTGAACGAGTGTTAGCGCGGGAAGTCGTGTTATTTTGTGACGATGTGCCGCAAGTGTTTGCCAGAAGCCTGCTACCGTTAACGAGTTTAACGGGTGAGCAAAAAGCATTGGCTGAGTTAGGTGAGCAACCATTGGGGCAAGTTATTTTTAATTCTCCGCTATTACAACGAAAAGCGCTTCAAGTTGCTGAGTTCTCTGAGGCAAGTAACATGCATTCACTCAACGTGGCACTTAACATTGACAGTGAGCAGTCATACTGGGGTAGACGTTCTACCTTCTTGATCGATGATAAGCCTATATTAGTCGCAGAAGTTTTTTTACCTGGTGCGTTAGCGTATCAGCAGGGTTAGTGATATTTAATGAACGCTACATTTTCACAACGTTTGCAGGGCATAGTTCAGATAACACGTATGGATAAGCCAATTGGCACCTATTTGTTATTGTGGCCCACATATTGGGCGCTTTGGGTTGCATCAGAAGGCTTTCCTACCTTACATCTTTTATTTGTGTTTACACTCGGCGTTTTCTTAATGCGAAGTGCTGGCTGTGTGATTAACGATTTTGCTGATCGCAAAGTCGATGGTGAAGTAAAGCGGACAAGCCAACGTCCATTGGTGACAGGAATAATAACGCCGGAACAAGCGATTATTTTATTCGTCTGCTTGCTGTCAGCGGCATTTGGCCTAGTAACCTCCTTGTCGTTTTATACTATTCAGCTTTCGGTTGTTGCCGTCTTTTTAGCGACACTTTATCCCTTTATGAAGCGATACACGAATTTCCCTCAAGTCGTTCTTGGAGCAGCTTTTAGCTGGGGTATGATTATGGCCTTTGCTCAAGTTATGGGATACATACCGACAGGCGCATGGTTTTTATTTTTTGCCAATTTGGCTTGGACAGTCGCGTACGACACTATGTATGCCATGGTTGATCGCGATGACGACTTGCGTATTGGGGTTAAGTCTACTGCGATATTGTTTGGTGATAATGATAAGAAAATCATTGGTTTGTTACAGCTAGTCACTCTAGGTTTACTATTCAGTGCAGGCGAACTTTTTGCCCTTGGATGGCCATTTCACTTGAGCCTCATTATCTCTGCTGGATTCTTCTGCTATCAACAAATGCTCATCGTAGATAGAGATCGTGAAAAGTGCTTCAAAGCCTTTTTGAATAACCATTATGTTGGCATGATCATCTTTATCGCTTTGCTCATCGAATATTTTTAATCTCCCCACCGTTGTTTAGAATTCGTTCATCAAAAAAGCCAGCAAAAGCTGGCTTTCTATTTTATCGCGTTATGCTTTGCAGTACGTCTATACTAACCAAGTTGCTGACAACCTTTTTAAAGCCTTCAAGGCTTGGTTGTGCGATGAGCTCATTTTCATCTGAGACTTGGATATAACCGTTATCTTTCATGGCATTAATTAATGCAGTTTGTGCTTTTGGCTCAACAAATTCAGGTGCATTAATATTGTTTAACACCGACAGACGCTTAGCGATAGAAACCATATTCTGCTCTAATGTTTTCTTTTTAATTGGTGCTAGGCGAGCCGTTAATTGACTAACAATCACTAATCTTTGAACCGTCTCATCAATTACATCACTCATTAATGTTGCATGCGATTTTAAATTAACGTCATCAGTTAATGACCAGAAACCGGCTTTAGTCGACTTTGCAATATGCTTTTCAGCTAATGCGTTTAATACTTCTTCGACTTGTGTTGTTAGTGTTTCAGCATCTTGCCATAAGAAAAATTCAGCTCTTAATAATGGCCAAATTAATTGCACTTGCTGAACGATGTCATCGTGGGAAATCTTGTGGTGACTACCTAATAAACGGCAAATGAGCGACGGAAGTAGATAGGTGTGCAAAATGTTATTACGGTAATAACGCATCTCTAACGAAGCCGCTTCATTAAGTGAAAGATAAGCACCCAGGCTATCTTTATCTACGGTCACTTTATTCAAAGAAATCAATTGCGCGACTAATGTTTTGCCCGATTCCTCAGGAATCGTCACATGTTGGCTGTAAGGCGCTAAACGAGCAATCGACAAGAAGAAATCCATTTGTGCTTCTAACTCCCCTTGTGACAATGCTTGGTTGTCTGTTGCGTGGAGAATTAGACCTGCTAAGGACACCGTATTTAGCGCGGCACTTTTATTGATTTTTGTCATCAATACATCACCTAAACCATTAACCGTAGGTGTTAACCAGCTTGGTTTCTGGGGGTCAATAGGATCAATATCATCTTTCCAATCAGGCACTTTATCATTTAAATACTGATTCAAATGTATTGGTTCACCAAAGTTAACGAAACCTTTACCGTAGTTTCTCAACTTTTTAATTGCACCCAAGACACCAAGAATAGATTCGTTCTTTTTCTTACTCCCGCTGAGCTCTTTGTGGTAGGTGGCAACTTCCATTACGTGCTCATAGCCAATGTAAACAGGAACAAGCGTTAATGGGCGGTCAATACCACGTAGCAAGCTTTGGATCGTCATCGCTAGCATACCCGTTTTTGGCGAAAGTAATCGACCAGTGCGGCTTCGGCCACCTTCTGTGTAGTATTTTACCGAGTAGCCGCGTTCAAAGAGTAAACCTAAATACTCACGGAAAATTGCCGAGTACAGACGGTTACCACCGAAACTTCGACGTATAAAAAATGCACCTGCTTTTCTGAATATAGGGCCAGCTGGCCAAAAATTTAAATTAATACCGGCAGCAATTCTTGGCGTCACTAAACCTTGGTGGTAAATCACATACGTTAAGAGTAAATAATCCATATGTGAACGGTGACATGGAACATAAATAATTTCATGACCGTCCTCAGCTACTTGACGCAATGTTGATGTGTTTTCTACGTCAATTGAATTGTATAAACGATTAAACAGCCACCCAAGCATGCGTTCGCCAACACGAATCATTGACTCTCGGTAGTCGCCCGAGATCTCATACATCATATCTTTAGCTTGCTTTTTGACTTTTTCTACCGGTAGATTTTTCGCTTTTGCTTCGTCAGCAATCACTCTTTTAATCGAAGGGTTAGCAAATAGTGCGGTGAACATTTGCTCTCGATCCATCAATCGAGGCCCTGTTGCTGCAATTGTTTGGCGGTGAAAGTGAAAGCGTGCAACACGCAGAAGTTTATGTGCAGTATCTTCATCACTACCATGCTTATCAGCCATGTAGCGCAAAGATACCGGGTTAGAAAAACGGACTAAGGTGTGGCTACCAAGAAACAATACAATAAAGAACTTTCTGAGCCATGTTGGTGATTCTTGATCCGCTAAAATAGTACCGACATTGGCATTATTTTTCTCAATCGTAGGCGCTCGACCCCATGTTAAGTTGACTGGAATGAGCTGAGCTTCTTGGCTCGGATCTTCTTGGTGTTGCTTGAGTAAACTAAGCCCTTGTTCAATGGCGTTAGTTTTGCCAGCTTTTCGCCATTTTAAAAGCGGTGTCGGCTTATCAATACACAAGGTTCTGTTGAACTTTTTGCCCTTGATCTCAACATGTTCTAATGGGTCTGGTAAACCTAACTTTTTACATGCTTTTTGCAGAGATAAAAGATCGCTAGCCGATTGATGGCGGACGACATAGAAGATAGGTTTGTCGGTTTTAACACTACCAGAAGAAACAAAGTCATCAGGTACGATTTTGCATCTTACAAGGATTTTGATGGGTAACGTTAATAGTAAATAAAATAATGAACGAAGTGCTAACATGTTGTATCGATTTATATTATCCAGAACCGATATTTTAGCATTAAGAAAAAGCTTTGTCTTTTACTGTGATGTTAAGGATTATGTCAAAAGCGTGTTATCGGCTTTTTTCGCCAATAACACGCGTTAATTATTATTGTGCTTGAGTATCGGCGATATAGTTGTCAATCAGCCGCTCAAGAATCGCAAGTGGCACAGCACCGTTTTTTAATACCACGTCATGAAAATCACGTAAGTCAAATTGGTCGCCTAGTGCGTTTTGGGCTTTAGTGCGCAATTCAAGTATTTTCATCATACCCGTTTTGTATGCTGTCGCTTGTCCCGGCATTACGATATAACGTTCGATTTCCGAGATTACATCGCTTTCAGCCATACCCGTGTTAGCTAACATGTAGGCTATAGCTTCTTCACGAGTCCAACGTTTAGCATGAATACCTGTATCTACCACTAGGCGTACAGCGCGAAATAGCTCCGCTTGCAGTCGACCAACATTGTCCAATGGGTTGCTTTGGAAACCAAGCTCCCAAGCGACTTGTTCGGTATACAATGCCCAGCCTTCAGTGTAGGCAGTAAATGGTGACATCCGTCTAAATAGCGGCATGCCTTCAAGCTCCATCGCGATCGCAATTTGGAAATGGTGGCCCGGTACACCCTCATGATAAGCCAGTGTTCTCATACTATATTTGGGTGTTGCTTTTATATCGTAGAGATTGGCAAAAAACCGACCTGGACGAGAGCCGTCAATCGCAGGTTGTTGATAATAGGCGCCAGGCGATGTTTTTTCTTTAAATTCAGGAATTCGAACAACTTCCATTCCTGCTTTGGGACGTATTCTAAACGCGCTATCGATACCTGCATCAATCTCATCTATTATCGTTTGGTAGTCCTTTAATATTTGCGCTCTGCCTTCGTCAGAGTCCTCGTAGTACTGACTTTCATCTGCAGCAAGTGACTCAATAGCAGCCGTGAAGCCATTTTCTGTGTCGTAACCTTCCGCCTCAAGTATCGTCAATATTTCTGCTTGAATGCGATCAACTTCCGCCAGTCCAGTTTTATGAATTTGATCGGCGGTATAATCAGTGGTCGTGAAGAACTTTAGCGACTGACGATATGCTTCGTCACCATTTGGCAAGCGCCAAAAACCGTCGTCGGTTGTTGCTTTCGGTGCTAGAGTCGTAAAATAATCGATAAACAATTGATAAGCAGGGTGAACAAATTGGCTGATATTCTCTTTTGCTGAGGCAAGAATACGAGCATGTTCTACCTCTGAAATATCGTCGATTTGTTTCAACTTTTCATCTAACGATGAATATAAAATGTTTTCTTCAATCGGTGTTTCTACGAATGTTGTCATTTCATCTAACACGCGATCGATAACAAAACGAGGTGGAATGATGCCTTTCTCTTCTCGAATTTTCAGCCCTTCAAGGTTTTGTTCAAATTTCACTTTGACCTTTTCTAACCGTGATAGGTAGTTTTCTGCATCTTCAATATCATTGACTTGATGCTGCGCTTCCATAAAGCTTGGGTAACCGTTTTGAATGCCAAATAGCTGATTGACCGGATAGTTGTGATACCTAAACTGTTTACTATTATCAGCGAATTCTAATAAATATAGTGCGATTTCTTTTGATAAAAGCTCATCCTCGCTTAGGTCTTCATCCTTATATTCAAGAATAGTTTGATGAATTTGTTCTATTTGTGCGAATAACTCATCTCCTTTTTCTGGGCGATCGTCATCAAGCTCTGCATTGTGCCCTTTGATTCCCATGGATTCGAGAAAGCCAAGAGAAGTCAGTGTTTCTGGACTATCAAAGGCCATCTTAACCATAGTACGGTCTAAAAAGGCTCTGAACATAAATGGTTTCTTTGCATACCATTCATGGGCGATGAAACTAGCGCCCAATAAAATGACGATGAGTATTAGTTGACCAAGACGTTTTAATATTGTTTTTATCATCTTGTTTTCCTTGTGTTTATTTGCTGTATACAAAAGTAACACGAAGACTAGAAGTAGACTAGTTTCTAAACAATATATTTACGGATAGATTGAGACTTAACACGTTGTCAATTTTTGCTGAAAAAATTAACTGCTACCGAAACGCAAATTTGATGTACTTTAATTGTTAATCCGCCTAAAGTATTGACTATAATTACTTTATGGTTAAAGCACTTACTTAGCATATGGATATTTTCAAACAGTCACTTTCGTTAGCCATAATTGCCCAACTATGGCTTGGTATTAGTGTGTCTACTCATGCGCAAAACTTCGACGTTGAAGAGGTTAGCGTGATGCCATATCAACAAACGATTACCAGAACCGGTCGATTGGGCTTTAAGAAAACCGTTAACCTTTCGTTCAAAGCAAATGGCTATTTAGAGTTTTTAGCCGTGGACGAGGGGGATTACTTTGAAAAAGGTACATTGCTTGCCGCGCTTGATAACGAAGAGTTAAAGGCGGAAAAAAATAGACGTTTTGCGGAGCTGTTGCAGGCTAAACGTGAATATAAAAGAGCACAAGAGTTATTTGCTAAAGAGTTAAATACTGAACAAGAACTTGATTTAGCTAAGACGAACCTAGATACCATCAGAAATGTTTACCAAGCAGCATATTACAATTTAGAAAAGGCCAAGATTTTTGCTCCGTACAATGGCGTGGTATTGAGTCGTAATACCGATTTAGGCGAATTGCAGTCTCCTGGCGCCCCTGCGTTGCAAGTTGCAGCAGTTGAAAAGAACTGGGTCGTGAAAATAGCGTTAACCGATGCCGAGATTGCCCAAGTTCGTTTAGGACAACACGTTGAGGTTATGTTACCGAGCCTAGGCCAAGTCAGTGGTGAAATAAGCAAAATTCCTATGATCGCAAATACTGCAAATAGCCTGTTTTTGGTCGATGTTTTGTTACCAGAATTGGTTCTAAAACAAGGTGTTATTGCCGGGCAAATGGCGCAGGTCAATATCGATGTGTCGTCATCTGATTCAGTTTACCAGCTGCCCGTAGATGCTCTCGTTGCAATCGATGACAATGGTGAAGCAATTATTATCACTCAACAAAGTGGGACGGTCAGTCAAAAAAGCTTCCCAATCTATAAGCTCGATAATCAGTTTATTTATTTGAGCGCGAGTGAGAATGAACCCGACTTACAAGTCGTTGTCCGAGGCTGGCAACATCTGGATGTGGTGAAATAACAAATGAAGTTACCTTTAGTTGCATTAAAGAATGCGCAATTTACGGTGACTGTCATTGTATTGATGGTCCTATTGGGTTTGGTTTCTTACCTAACAATGCCTCGTTCGGAAGATCCTCAATTTGATATGCCAATTACCTTATTGGAAATTGTTTATCCCGGCGCATCGCCTGCAGATATTGAGACGCTTGTTGTTGACCCGATTGAAGAATCATTTTCTGAAATAGAAAATATAAAGAAAATTGAATCGCAAATTAAAAATGACGGTGCACGTATTGAAGTGACTTTCATTTATGGTGTTGATGCTGATTTATCTTATGACCGGATTAAGCAAGCGGTAGCAGAAGTCAAACCAACCCTACCTGAGGGGATCCAAGAACTTCTCGTGTTAAAAGCGACGCCAAAAAGTGTTGCTGTTATGCAACTTGCGCTGTGGAGTGAGCCGACAGACTATAAATCGATGGAGTTCTACGCGAAACAGCTAGAAAAGCGCCTTGAAGCGATTCCTTCTGTAAGAAAGTCTGATATTTGGGGGTATCCACCTCAAGTCATTGCCATCGATTTGAATTTAGAGTTGCTTCATCATTATGGCATTGGCGTAAATGATGTTAACTCTGTCCTACAGGGCAGAGCGTTAAACATTACGCCAGGTTTTGTTGATGCATC
The DNA here is from genome assembly GCF_030161435.1 of Thalassotalea loyana. GTDB lineage: Bacteria > Pseudomonadota > Gammaproteobacteria > Enterobacterales > Alteromonadaceae > Thalassotalea_G > Thalassotalea_G loyana. The sequence continues at coordinate 112,530 of NZ_BSSV01000001.1, forward strand.
AACTCGACGATTTAACGTCAACACAAGTGGTAACTTTACCGATTTATCATCACTTGAGAATACAATCATCGTGACTAATGATGAGTACGTATTGCGACTCAAAGACATCGCTCAAATCAGTGAAGCGGATTACGAACCTTCATATCTTGCATATTACGATAAAAAACCCGTTGTCTTTGTGACGGTTGAGCAGCGAGAAAATACCAATATTTTTGACTTAACAAGAGCGATCGATGAAGAAATAGCGTCTTTTAAACAGACGATTCCCACAGACATTAAAATCAAAGCCTTATTCAAACAGGCTGACAGTGTTGAATACCGAGTAAATGGCTTTTTTGATAATTTAATTCAAGGTCTCATCCTTGTAGGCATTATGTCACTTGTTTTCTTGGGCATTAGAGAAGCGCTAGTTGTTGTCTCTGTCATACCATTGAGCTTTATGATTGCAATCGGTTGGTTAGACTTAAGTGGCTTTGGCCTACAACAAATGTCGATTGTCGGCTTGATCATTGCGCTAGGTCTTTTAGTTGATAACGCGATCGTGGTCACCGAGAGCATTCATCGAGAGATGCCTAAGCACAACCATAAACTAGATGCCGCCGCTAAAGGTGCAAGTATTGTTGGTTGGGCGATTACAAGTGGCACAATTACGACAATGTTCGCGTTTTTACCTATGTTGATGCTCAATAGCTCAACGGGAGATTTTCTGCGTTCGATGCCGGTAACGGTTGTTTTGGTACTTTTTGCCTCCTTATTACTCGCGTTAACGTTGACTCCTTTATTGGCTCGCCTTACGTTTAGTCAAAAGCCGAGCAAGGTAAAAACTTTACAGGTGTATTTAAACCGATTTGCTGAAAAAGTTTATGCGCCTATTTTGGTCGTATTAATTCGTTTTAAGTTTCTCGTATTGGCTTTAGGGCTTGTGATTTTAGTCGGTATGTTCTCCGTTTTTGGTCAGGTCGGTGTTAGCTTATTTCCAAAGGCTGAAAAACCTATGGTAATGGTTGATATTGAAATGCCAGCCAATACGGCGTTACATGCGACAAATACCGTGATGCAGAATGTCGCAGAACATATCGATAGCTATGACTTTGTCGAAAGTATCGGACTAAATGTGGGAAGCGCTAACCCACGAATTTACTATAACCAAGTACCTAAACGCGGTGTCTCAAAATATGGTCAAATCGTTGTTGTATTAAATGATTATCAAGAGCAGACGATGAGTAAGTTTGTTAGCGAGCTTAGAACAGAATTTGCTCATTGGCATCAAGCTAAGATTACCGTTAACGAATTTACGCAAGGTCCTGTCACCGACAAACCTATCACGGTACGTTTGATGGGAGAAAATCTAGCGGACCTTGAGCGAGTCGCTAATGACGTAGAAGCCTTTATGATTAAGCAAACGGGTATGATCAATGTAGATAACCCAATAGGCGAAGCCAATACTATTGTTAGTATGGGAATTGATTATGAGAAAGCAGGCTTAGCCAATGTCAACATTCAGGCGTTAGATAGTACTTTGCAAACGATTCTTTCTGGTACATTTGTTGGCACGTTTAACGATGACAACGGTGAAAGTTATCCTATTGTAGTGAGGAATCAATCCCCCGAAGTTGATAGCTTTGAGCAAGTTTATATCAGTAATATGCGCAACGAGCTACTACCGCTCAATCAAGTCGTGAATGTCAAATTGATGCAAGGCCAACCTGAATTTTTCCATTATCAAAAATTGCGAATGGCCAAAGTATCAGCAGACGCTGATGCAGGGTACTCAATCAATGAGTTAACGTTGCAAGTGGTAGACTATTTAGATAACTACAACCTACCTGTGGGTATCAGCTACAACCTTGGTGGTGAGGAAGAGTCTCGACAGGAAAACTTTGCGGGCTTATCTCAAATTTTATTAATCACAGCGATAGGTATTTTTGCGATATTGGTCTTGCAGTTCCGCTCAATCTTGCAACCTATGATTATTTTTACCTCTATTCCATTTGCGATAGCAGGTTCTGCAATAGGTTTATTTTTAACGGGCAGTTCATTTTCAATGATGGCGTTTATCGGCTTGATTAGCTTGTTTGGTATTGTCGTCAATAATGCGATTATTCTTATTGATACTGCCAACAGGAATCTGCAGACAGAAAACAATAAAGTAACAGCGATAACGCAAGCAAGTGCTACTCGTTTTACACCGATACTGCTGACAACGTTAACTACCATAGGCGGGTTATTACCGCTGACTATGTTTGGCGGAAGTCTATGGCAGCCTCTTGGTATCGTAATTATCTCAGGCCTTTGTGTGTCGGCTTTATCAAGCTTCTTCTTGGTACCGGTGTTAACGGAGCTATTTACAAAAGCTAAACGTGTGGACGAATAAATGGAGTATGTTGGATTTATTGGTTATGCCTTAGCTGGCTTAGCCTATGTAGTATTTGCGCTCTTGTTATTTGCGGCGCGCAATAACAGCTTATTAGCGGTTTGGTTAGTTGGCTGTGTATTGATTACGGCGACCGCAAATATTGTCGCAGCAGCTCAAATTGAATTTGATTTCAGTCTCATTTGGGTCATGGTCATTGATACCGTGAAAATTGCCTGTTGGGCCGTGTTAATTCTCAGTTGTAATATTGAATGTAAGTCCTTTAAAGAGCTCCTGACTAACTATTACGTGAAGCAGTATCTGCTAGTTTGGTCATGTTTGAGTGCGCTGAGCTATGTTGGTATCTATTTCGGCATATCGACGAAGTACCTTTTCTTATTATTCATCATGCTTAACCTCTGGAGTTTAGTACTTCTTGAGCAGCTATATCGCAGCTCAGCAGGGGAAGTTCGCTGGGCTATTTGGCCATTGGTGATTGCTATTGCTGGTGTTTCGTTGTTTGACTTCGTGCTATATGCGCAAGCCTCTATGCTAGGGCAGTTAGATTTCGATTACTGGTACAGTCGTGGCTTTATTGCTGTGATGGTCGCGCCGTTATTACTCATAAGTACTCGTCGTGTGCAAAATGGACAAGTACGCGTTTTTGTTTCACGCAATGTCGTTTTCTATTCTTCGATGCTATTAATTGCTGGCCTTTATTTGCTGGTAATGGCTTTCGCCGGATATGCAATAAACTATTTCGGTGGCGAGTGGGGAACTCTTGTATCAGTATCTTTCCTGATGTTAGGCGGTGTGGTTCTTGCTGCACTGTTGATGACTGAAACGTTGCGCAAACAAGTAAAGGTCTTTATTGCTAAAAACTTTTTTGCAAATAAATACGAGTATCGGGAAGAGTGGTTAGAGCTGATTGAGGAGCTTGAAACAACAAGCGCCGATTCGGCTTATCAAATGGCTAGCCAAATAATGATGGCCAAGCTTCAGGCAAAATCGAGTGTATTGATCAAAGACAATAGCCTTCATTATGGTGAATTGAAATTCGTTCATCAATGGGCGCTAAATGAAGTTGATATTGAAGAGTTTCAAGAGCAGTATGCATTAATTGTGAGCTTTGTTAAGCAAAACCAATGGCTGATTGATGTCGCTGAATATAAAAACTCGCCGAACCTTTATCAAGGGTTAGTGATTGATCACTCTTGGTGTGACAAACATCATGTCGAACTTATTATTCCATTATTTGTTGGTAAAGCGTTCTACGGCCTATTTATGTTAGGCAATCGTACGGAGACGAAATCATTGAACTGGGAAGATAGGGATCTGATTTTTGCGATTTCTAAACAGTTGATTAACTATATTTCATTACATGAAGCCAACGATAGACTTGCTGAGTCCAAGCAATTTGATGCCTTTAATCGTATGTCGGCATTTCTTGTCCACGATCTAAAAAATGTTCAGGCTCAGTTAGCGTTGATTAACGCTAATGCTAAAAAACATCGCGATAATCCCGAATTTATTGATGATGTATTTGAAACGATTGACTCTGCTACCTCTCGATTGGACAAGATGCTCTATCAATTGCGTAACAAAAAGGTCTTATCATCAAAACAAGGGCGTGTTGAGCTGAACGAGCTCATTTCTGATGTGGTAAAACAATGTAACGTGCGTCAGCCAGTTGTTGAGTATGTGTCGATTGAGCCCGTTGAAACCTTTATTGATGGTGAGACGATGCATTCTGTTTTGAATCATTTGATACAAAATGCGCAAGAGGCATCAGAGGTTGATCAAAAAGTTAGTGTGATGTTGTCGGTTGACAATGATATAGTAGAGTTAGTCATCTCAGACAGTGGGTGTGGCATGACAGAAAGCTTCATTGAAAAGCGTCTTTTCAAGCCCTTTGATACGACTAAAGGAAATGCCGGTATGGGTATCGGTGTGTATGAAGCCAAGCAATTTATTGAGTCATTAGCTGGTCGTTTAAGTGTGTACAGCCGCCCAGGAGAGGGCAGTAAGTTTACTTTACGTTTCCCAATAACCACTCGAGAACAAGAATAAATAAGGTTTAAAGTTGAACATGGAAAAAATACTTATCGTTGATGACGACAAAGGCATCCAAAAGCAATTGAAATGGAGCTTGTCAGACTATGACGTTGTATTGGCAGATGATCGAGAAAGTGCGATTGCTGCCGTTAGACGCTTCGAGCCAAGTGTTGTGACACTTGATTTAGGGTTACCACCTGATGAAGCAAATGCTTCAGAAGGTTTAGCATGCTTGCAGGAAATTCTAACAATAGCGCCAAATACGAAAGTGATTGTTATTACCGGCAATGATGACCGGACAAACGCACTGAAGGCGATTGCAGCTGGTGCTTATGACTTCTACCAAAAGCCGATAGAGCAAGAGGTTATTGAAGTCATTGTTTCGAGAGCAATGTCACTTTCGAGTATTGAGCTTGAAAATAGAAAAATGCGTGCTGTCGCAGGTAGTGACATTGGCATTATTGGTAATAGTGCAGCAATTGAACGCTTACGTATGATGGTCAAGCGGATCGCACCAACGAGCATTACTGCGCTATTGTTGGGTGAGAGTGGTACGGGTAAAGAAGTTACCGCCAATGCAATTCATTTAGCGAGTGATCGCAAAGAGAAGCCATTTATTGCAATCAACTGTGCGTCAATTCCTGAAACGCTACTAGAAAGTGAATTATTCGGTTTTGAAAAAGGTGCTTTCACCGGTGCTCACAAAACAACGAAAGGTAAAATTGAGTGTGCCGAAGGTGGGACACTATTTTTAGATGAAATCGGCGATATGCCGTTTAATCTTCAAGCCAAGTTATTACGATTTTTACAAGAAAAGAAAATTGAACGATTAGGTGGTCGTCAAGAAATAGCTGTGGATGTTCGTGTGGTTTGTGCAACAAACCAAAACTTACAAGAAATGGTTAAAGAAAAGACGTTCCGTGAAGATCTATTTTATCGTGTCAGCGAGATTACACTCGACATTCCACCCTTAAGAGCAAGGGATGAAGATATTATTATCTTGGCACAATATTTCTTAAATCTATACGCGCAAGAATACAACGCAAAAGCCAAAGGGTTTGCCGAGGATGCCTTAAAGGCACTTAGAAAGTACAATTGGCCAGGTAACATCCGAGAACTGCAGAATAAAGTGAAGAGCTCTGTCATTATGAGCACCGGGATTCAGGTTACGGCTTTAGATTTAGGCTTTTTTGATGATGTTGATGAAGACTATACGCTTGATTTGAATTTACGGAGTGTACGTGAGTCGGCAGAGACAATCGCTATTCAAAAAGCGTATGCTTTGGCAGAAGGAAATATGTCAAAAACGGCGGACTTACTTGGGATCACACGACCGACGTTATATAGTTTAATTGAGAAATACGAATTAAATATTAACAGTTAAAAAAAGTCGCTTTAAGCGACTTTTTTTATTTCCCATGAATAGTATTGTATTCATCGTGTTTGATGCCGAAAAAGCCGGCGATGGTACCTACTGCTGACCCTATTCGGAATAACCCATTAACAAAGGTTGTCTTATTTAGAGTAACCGTACCTACAACGAGATAAGCTAAACCACGCAATAATCGAACACCAGACAAGACACATGAGCGGGCAATCGCGGTTGCTTTGCTTTCCTCAAACAAATGGCTTCTTGTGTAACCTATGCCAGAACGGAAACCTCTGCGGATAAACCACTTTATTGTCGCGCGACTTGCTGGGAATTCTTCTATGACAGGAGCGTCAGTGTAGGTTGCGCTTGCCCCTCCTTTAATTGCTTTTAAAGCAAAGTGGTAATCACTAGAGCCCGTCATTGCAAAGCGAGAATCAAATAATGGCACATGCTTCTCTATGATTGCCCTAGTGAGCAGCAAGTTACCTGTATAGAAGGTTTGCATTGCTTGGCCTTCAACAAAAGGATTATTACCATAGATTAGGTCTATCGCCCATTTAGGTGTATCTTCTTCACCAACAGAAATTACATGACTTGCGATAACATCCGTTTGATACTTGTGCTGAGCGCTAATCATATTCATCGCCCAATGCTCATCTGATGGCCACTCGTCATCATCAATAAACAATAAATAGTTTGAATCAGTCACTAAAAACTGCTCTACACACTTGTTTCGCGCAGCAACAATGCCAGGGGTTTCTTCAGTATGATATGCAATTGGAAATGGTGATGCTTTATTAACATCATCCACGACAAGCTTGGCTTCTTCTTGGCAGGCGTTATCAACCACCAAGATTGTTAACTCAGTAGTTTCATTGGCTTGCTGCTTGGTGAGTGCAAGTAGCAAGCGTTTGAGCCATTCAGGACGACGGCAAGTAATAATTGCAATCGTTGCTTTTTGTTTTGTGTCTGTCATTGCGCGATCATTACTCTGGAGCGTCATTAGTATTTTGCTTGGCTAATTCATCAGACTTTTGTTTGAGAAGCTTATCAACATATCGAGCCATTTTAACTTTCTGCTTAATTGAACTATCTAAATAATCATCAAGCTCTTTCAATGTTGTTAGCATATGTTCAACATTAGTGTTATTGGCCGTAGGTAATTCAGCTTGTTTACTCGGTTCGATGCTCGGTAAGTTTTTGCCAGTTAATGAACCTGTTAACTCTATTTCCATTTCCTCCGCAACTTGACTCACAGACTCTACGTCGATGACTTCAAGTTCTTCTAGGAAACCAAACAGTAAAATTCGATCGACGAAAATGTTGATTTTACGCGGAACGCCCATCGTTTTTTGATGGATCACTTGATAAACACCCTCGGAAAAGACGTTTTCTTTTTGACAGTTAGCCTGCATCAACCGATGGTCAATGTACTCTCTAACTTCATCTTCTGATAAAGGCTTTAAGTGAGCCGAGGCGATAATTCGTTGTCTAAACTGTTCCATATCAGGCGCTTGAATGATGTCTTTTAACTCTTCTTGCCCTAATAAGAAACTTTGAATTAGCGGTTTATTATCGAGCTGGAAGTTAGACAGCATGCGTAGCTCTTCGACAGTCTCAGATGGCAGGTTTTGCGCCTCATCGACAATTAACAGCGCACGTTTTCCTTGCCTATTTAATTCAACCAAAAAAGACTCAATTGCTCGTAACAAATCGGCTTTTGTTGTCCCTGGATCTTTAATTTTAAACTCAGATGCAACTAACGCTAATAGTTCTTGCGGGTTTAAAATAGTGGTTACGAGTTGAACTGCAACGATATTATTATCATCAATATTACTTAATAGATTTCGAGCGATGGTTGTTTTTCCGGTGCCGATTGGACCTGTAATAACAATAAAGCCCTCACCTTGATCCAAACCATATTGAAGATAAGATAATGCACGTTGATGATGATTTGAGGCGAAGAAAAATCGCGGATCTGGGCTTAACTGAAATGGCCTTTCTTTAAAGCCATAATAACTCTCATACATGAGTTTAAAAATCCTTAACTACACTAATGTAAACTCGGCTTTCTTTGTAATTGAAACTAGCTTCATTAGATTGACGATTAATATGTGTTAGGCCTAACTTGGCATTGAACGATGCATTTAGCTTGCGATTATAGGTTGCGCTATATCGACGGTATCTATCCAGTCGCTCGTTATCTGTATCGATGTTAAAGTTCTCTTCATTGAACTCGATATTAAAGTCGACTGTTGAATAACCACTCACTTTTCGGCTAATTGAAAAGCTCGCTCTTTCTGATTTATCTGAAATTCTAGTTTCTAAGCTTTCTTTATCACCATGGCTTAATTGCAATGAAAAAGTCGTTCTCGCTAATGAAAGTGTCGAATTCCAAGAGGCGACTTTGTTTAAAGAAAATGTATTATCTTCTAATAGTTCATATTCATTTAATGTAATTAGCCTGAAATCGTCGAAATTGAAATCAGAGCCTGGTTGTACGTAACACTCTGAAGCTAATGTGAATTCAAGTGGACACCAAAATGCGCCTTGTGGCGTTAGTTGATAGTTATTACGCGTAAAGCTTTCAACTTTTTCATTGTAAGTGATTTTATTGGTTAGACGTCTGTTTCTGTGAGTAATGTTCAAGCCATAACTCTCACCATAAAAACGTTCACCGTAATCAGCTTCAACTTGGGTATGGGCTGTAGGTTGCCAACTAACACTCGCGTTTACATAGTCTTCTTGCGTGTTGCCATCTAAGTCTAACTGATCAGACTCAGGTCGGTTATAACTTACGTCCAAGAACAAGCGAGGGTTGACTAGCCAGCGAAGGCCAAGACCATATGAGTTTGATTCAAATGTTTGTCTGTTAGCAATTTGACCTGAATTATCTTCATAGAAATAGCGAACAAATGGATTGATCTTATAAGGGGTGATCAAACCAAGTTTGACATCTGCCACCGTTTGATTCGAATCGGCATCATCATTTTCGTAGTCAATATAGTTAGTATTAAGTGACCAAAACATTTTGCGCGATGCTTTACCGCTAGTCGTTGATAATTGAGCGGTTAAACCGTCTCTTTCACCAACACCGTCCTCAGCTTTTCGAATATTGTAAGAAGTATCGAAATTCAATAAAAAGTCGCTGTTTTCTATCGCGTACTCGACGCCTGCACTGTAGTTTTCTACTTGAACAGTATCGGCCGATACTAAGTCTGCTAGTGCATTCCTAGCACGGTTACGAGATTGGTTTTCTACAGTTGCACTAGCCGTTAGTGCGATACCATTAGGCCAAAGTAAGAAGCGACCAGATGTATTGAGGGTTAAGTAATCATCATCAAGATCGTGATCATGACTATAAGTTGCGTAAATATTCGAAGAATTAAACTCGAACTCAGCATGTTGAGAATAGTAAGCTATATCAAAGTTAACGCCTAACTGATTAACGAAACTTGAATCTTCATTACTACTTACTAAACCGACATTGTCGGTATAATTTCCTTCTACAAGCAATTGTGGAGTAATTTGTAAGTCACCTGCAAGCGCACTTGCAGATGACATCATTAAGCCACAAAAAACAAATTTTCTATTTACCGTACCCATAGCCATAATAGCCATACATATCCTTGTGTGATCTTATTGCTTTATTCACAACCAATCCTAGCGCGAGGTTCTCGTTTAAATTCTCAGTTGCTTTTTGAATGTCAGCTAATTTAGTTTTATTTTCTTCGACAACGACTACTGCTTGCCCCATTAGATTTGCTAGTACTAACGTTTCCGTTACACCAATCAATGGTGGGCAATCAAAAATTACGATTCGGTCAGGGTAGCGATCAGCGAGCTCTTGCGCTAATGAAGCCATTTTATCACTTGCAAGTAATTCGTTTGAAAGGTGATGAGGTGCGCCAGCAGGAATAAGTTTTAACTTTTCTATGCTAGTACTATAAATGATTTCATTAATGTTTTGCTTTTCACCGAGCAAGTATTCCATTAAACCGGGCTTAGTGGTGATCCCTAATTCTCGGTTAACACTTGGTCGTAAGACGTCGGCATCAACAAGCAACACAGTTTTATCTTGCTCAAGTGCAATACTCAAAGCCAAGTTAATAGAAACAAATGTTTTACCCTCATTCGGGGTCGAACTTGAAACCATCACCAAATTACTGTTGTTCAGTGTTTTGGCTGCGCTTCCGAAGGCATTGTTTAATAACTTACGCTTAATCTGGCGAAATTCGTCTTTGATGCTTTTACGTTCACCACTGTCGATCAAGTACCCTCGCTCTTCCATACTCTGAGTATTGATTTCTAAGCGTAAATCTTTACTCGTAATAGAAGAACTTGTTTGTGGTTTTACTTCTTGTTCAGCTGATGAAGTCTCTACTTCATTATTAACAGAGTTTTCTTCTGCATCCTGCTGGCCTGCTTTTTTGCCAGCTTTTTTGCCAGCTTTTTGTTTAGCTAATGCTTTTTCGATAGTACTCATGAGTTAAAAAAGCCTCTTAATTGGTGCTTGGATAGCCTCTGGGAAAAGGGAATATGCAACAAAGAAGCATAGTAAGCAGAGTAATAGAGAATTAGACAGGATAAATATCCAAGTTTTCTTTTTGTGCCATTGTTGTAAGCCCAAGTTCTCTGTTGCAGACACGATACCAAATACTGGGATCCCTGTAGCGCGAGATACTTGAGAGCTTGATGTAACAACAGGTGCTATTTGGCTGAATAATAATGATAAGCCAATACCTACACCAAAGCCAAAAATAGTCACAACGACGTATAGTAATAATCTTTTCGGACCTACAGGTTCTGTACCTGTTCTCGGTGGATCTATCACACGAAATTGAATCTTATTCGTTGTTTCATCGGCTTGTTGTGCTAATGAAGCGGTTTCTTTGCGAACTAATAACTCTTCATATTTCTTTTTCGTAATCTCATAGCCACGGTTAAGGGCTATTAACTCAGCTTCAATCTCAGGAAGAGTGTGGATTTTATTTTCTAAATCACTGACTTCTGCACGATAGTTTTGTGCGCGAACTTCTAATGATGCCACTTGATTTTCAAGGCTGTTGATTTGTATCTGAACACTTTGTACTACAGGGTTATTGCTAATCACTGTACTGCCACTTGACGAGGCTTGTTGAGCCGCTAAGTAGTCATTAATTTCTTTTGCACGTTGCTCTTTTAAGCTATCTAAGCGACGAGATACTTCAATAACCTCTGGGTGCTTGTCAGTGTAACGTAGATTTAATAAATCCAAGTTAGCTTCCAACTCTGCGATTCGCTGGTCATACGTTGTTTCTATGACGGTATTTTTAACCGCATTATCTGGATTTATTGTGTTTTGTGGCGTTGTATTAAGCTGTTGTCGAGCAGAGCTCAATTCAGTTTTTGTCTCTAATAACACTAACTCAATGTTTTTCAGTTGCTCTTTCGCAATATTGAGTTTTCTATAGTAACCACCTGTTTGGTCTGGCAATACGTCACTATATTTTTGTTTGAAGTCGGTTAGACGATCTTCAGCCGCAAGAAGACGTGATTCATATTCTTTAATTTGAGTATCTAAGAATCTTTGCGCAGCATCAGAATCACTGCGGTTTTCGCCTAAGGTATTTTCAATAAAAACAGTAAGTGCAGATTGGACAACATTTCGTGCCATTTCAGGATCTTTGTTTTTATAAGAGATTGTGAAAATATTCTCTCGGCGGCCACCCGTCTTCTTGATCGAGATTTCTTCTTTCAACTCGTCAATAAGCTCTTCATACTCTTTTGGCGTATTGGCTTGAACGTCGAGGTCTGTCATGCGAGTAATACGCTCCAGATTTGGACGACTCAACAATGTTTTTACCATCAGTTGAATCTGCACATCTGGATTGTTTTCTACCGTTATTCCTTTCAACAATGGGCGCAGTATAGACTGAGTGTCCGCGTAAACACGAGACTCAGACTCGTATACATCATTCAACACCGCTGTGATAGACCATCCTATTGGGCAGATAACCCATGTGGCAATCATGATGTAACGTCGCTTTATCCAAATTCCCTTCAGATAATCGATTACTTGCTCAAAAAGCTCTTGCATTCCTGACCTCTAACTACAAAATACTAGGAAAAATTAAAACCAAGTCTCAGGGATAACAATGATATCGCCTGGAAGAACATCAACATTTGCAGAAATGTCACCGTTTTTGATCAAATCTTCGATTGCAATGTCATATTGTTTTTGAACACCGCTTTCTATTCGTACTAATACAGCATCATTGCCGTCGGCAAACTCTGTTAAACCGCCTACTTGAATCATTACATCTAGTAATGTCATGTTTTGTGTATAACTAATTGCTTGAGGCTCAGCTGCTTCACCGATTACTCGTACTTGTTCGCTGAATGGGCCAACAAAATTATTCACTGTTACAGTGACAATTGGATCACGAAGGTAGGTGCCAAGTTTTGTTTCGATTAATCGAGCAAGCTCACTTGGTGTTTTACCTGATACTTCGATATCTTCAACGAGTGAGGTAGTGATCATGCCATCTGGACGAACAACGAATGTTCCTGACACTTCTGGGTTACGCCAGACAAAAATATTCAAAACATCTGCTGGACCGATTAAATATTTGTAATCTGCTACATTTTTAGTACCAGAAGAGTGGAGTGTAGCGCTTGGTAACGTTGAGTTACTGCTGCAACCTGCAAATAGTACTGTAACCACAAGTACCATAAAAGCATTAAGGGTTTTAGTTATACGTTTTTCCATGGTAACGACCTGTTTCAAAATTATTATTTCAATTTTTTACAATAACGTAACAGATTGTATTTTATTTTTATATACGTTGCACTGATTTAATAGTGTTAATGTTTTGTGATTAAATCACATCTAAAAGTATTGCTCTCCTTTACATTTACCTATCAATCAATTCTAATATTGTCTCAGGAAAATTAAGTAATAAATATAGGAAGACAATTCTCACATGGCTAGCCCCAAGTTTAGAGATGTATCAACAGGTAGTAAGTCTCTAGTTTTATTAGAATTACTTATATTTGCCGGTGCATTAGTAAGCACTATTTATCTTAACGGTAAATTAAATTTTGTAGAGCACAAAGAAATACCAACGAATGTTATTGTCATTTACGCGTTAGTCTTTTCGTTAATTGTTCAACTTTCTTCATTGGCACTTGGCTTATATAACTCTAAATTACGCGAGAGCTTTAGAGGTGTTTTGCGTCGTGTATTGGTCTCTGTCGCAATTGGCTTTTTCATCGTTACGATAATAAACCCGTTTTATGGAGATAATGCGTTACCAATTGAATTGTTGGCTATCGCTTCCTTTATAAGCTTTTTTGAAGTTGGAATTTTAAGGGCTATTACCTTTAAAGTTGACTTTTTTGGCTTTAATAAACGTAAAGTTCTTGTACTTGGCTCAGGCGAGCGTGCTTCGATTATAGAAAAAAGAATGCGTCGTGATGTTGACCGACAAGGATTCAATATTCATGGTTTTATTATCATGAATGGCGATATTGAAGACGGTATTCGCCATGAAACAAAAATAAGATTAGAAGACTCACTTGTTTCTTATGCATTAGAACATGAAATTGATGAAATTGTTGTTGCGAATGACGAGCGAAGAAATAATCTACCGGTTGATGAATTGTTTGCATGTAAGATTCGCGGTGTAGAAATTACGGAAATCCTAGATTTTATTGAACGTGAAACAGGCCAAATCGCGGTAAACTTGATCTACCCGAGCTGGGTTATTTATTCGAATGGTTTCTCTTCAACCAATTACTTGCGAAATACATTAGATTGGATCTTCAATGCCAGCATGGCTTTCTTCTTGTTTATTTTTGTTTGGCCAATTATGTTGATCACGGCCATCTTGATTAAGCTGGACGAGGGGATGAAAGCTCCTATTTTCTATCTTCAGGAACGCGTTGGCCTAGATGGTCAAGCATTCAATATTATCAAGTTCCGAAGTGTGCGCGTTGATGCCGAAAAACACGGTGCTCAAATGGCGACAGAAAATGATGACCGAACAACTAAAATTGGTAAGTTTATTCGTAAGTATCGCATTGATGAATTACCGCAAATTTACAACGTAATGCGCGGTGATATGGGATTTGTTGGTCCCCGTCCAGAGCGTCCAGAGTTTGTTCAAGGGTTAATCAAAAACATTCCTTATTACAATGAACGCCACAATGTTAAACCAGGTTTAACAGGTTGGGCTCAACTCAAATATCCATATGGTTCAACGGAAGAAGATTCATTGGAAAAACTAAAATATGACCTCTACTACATTAAGCACAGAAGCTTTTTATTAGATATGTTGATTCTAATTAGAACAGTAGAAATTGTCTTATTTGGTAAAGGTCGATAGTCGACCTTTACTTTTTCCTCACTGCAATATTTAGTCGAGAGATGTTCACGCATGAAGCATGATTTTTTATTAAAGTTACATCGGGTCAAGGATGGCAAAGCGAGTGAGGGTAGCCATCAATTATCTCAAAATATAGAACTCATCTTTGATAGTTCATTACCCCATTCAATAGAAGAAACAGATTCATACTTTTATTGCCGTATTGGCTTTCTCAATTGTTTCTCAGATGAAAGTGAAGCCGAGTTTGATCGCCAAATAGCGAAGCAGCTGTCAAATGCTGAACACTCAGCACCTGCATTAAACAGAGGGTATATTAACGTTTTCTTTTTTGATAAGAAAACGCAGAAAAGTCAGTTTTATTGTGATCGAATTGGTATCCATAAAACCTATTTTGAGTGCCATGATGGTACGGTGTTAATTTCTAATAATTTGAGTCATTTCGACTTTAATTCAATCGAAGCAGTGGACAACAATTGGTTAACTGAAGTTGTTAATTTTAAGATCTGTGCCGGTTCTCATACGGCAAATCCAAATGTAAGGCAGATGCCTGCAGGCCAATATGTCTCGTTTGACGAAAAGTTGGCATGCAGTGGCAATCATGTTTATTGGGAAACCAAAGACAGGGTTGAGCACAGTGAGTTATCAATAGAAGACGCGACGAGTGAAAGTTATCAGCTGTTGGCTAATCACCTCGCTTCGTCTGGTATCAAAAATAAACGTGTAGCGGTTCTGTTAAGTGGTGGCGTAGATTCATCTCTATTGGCAGCGTTAACAAAAGAACAAAATACTGACGTCGTTGCAATTACTCCAGTTTTTATGACCGGTGAAAACCCGGAACGTGAAGCTGCGCAGCTTATGGCTCAAGCGATCGACATCAAGCATGAAATCATGGAGATTAGCGACCAGGAAATTGGTGACGAATTCTCAAGTGTAGTCGACTTTATCAAACAGCCTATTCGTAGCCCACAAACGATAATTTTTTCAATTTTGATGAAAAAGTTTGAAGGTCGATTTGATGCTGTTGTATTTGGTGAAGGCGCAGATATGATCTTTGGCTATCATGCTGTTGCATTAGCTTCTAAACGTTATGAAAAATACCGCAAAGTAGCCTTCTTAAAGCCATTTTCTGGTCTTTTAAGGAGTCTGAGTAGTATCCCTCAAGTGAAGAAATTAGCTGAGCTTGTTGATGAGACTGTTGCCAGCCAAGTATTAGCCTCTTGGGCGATTGAATATCCGGATACGTTGAAAAAGCAGCTGCCAAATATGGAAGCGCAAGGCAACGATATAGAAATTATCGAGCAGCTAAAGTTGTTGGACTACGATGCAAAGAACTTAGATTGTCACGGTATCGAAAACCTTGTCCGAAAATTCATTATTCACGAAAGTTGTTTGTATCACTTTTATACGATGGGTGCTTTGGCAAATCGCAGTGGTATTCAACTCGTTTCGCCATTCTTTGATACGGATGTGGTAGAGTTTGCATCAAATTTTGATAACCGACTTTACTTTGGTGATGAATTTACTAAGCCTATTTTGCGTAGAATTGGTGCTCAGTTTTATGACAAAGCATTAATTTATGCGAAAAAGAAAGGGTTCCCAACGCCACATGAAATATGGCTAAATGGCCCGTTAAAAGACAAATCGGAAAGCGCTCGACAATATATCCTAGAGCGATTTGGCAAAGAAGCGAGCCAAAACAGTGAGTTCGTTTGGGTTGTGATGGCCTTTGACGAACTCGGCGTAAGAGATAAGTTCTAGGTAAGGTTCCTTACCTAGAATATTTTCTTAAAGACCGCTTTAAACAAACTGCCGAGCTGACGTAAACCTAATTTGATGGCCGGGAATGGGTCTCGCCACGAAAAATAAATAAAAATATGTCGTTTAGTCAGTCGGTTTTTGGTGTATTCCTTCAATATTGAGAACAGCTTTTCGCCGTCACGTAAGCGAGAAAAGAAATCTTCATAAAAACTAACAAACATCACATTCTCGACCATTTGTTTTTCTTGCTTCACAAACGTTCCCGATGCCATTTGATGAGTTAATAACGCATTATTAATACCACATGAAGTATCAAAGTAATTGCACATCCCTAAGCGAGGGTTGATTTCGATATATTTATAGACACCGTCTTTAGGATCTTTTTTAAACTCTATCATTGCAGGCCCGCAATAATTTAGGGCTTTACCAAGTTTTCTTGATAGTTCGATAACGTCCTGGTTGAGTTGGCTAACCGCATAACTTGTTACACCATAATGAGATGGTGATAATCTGAGACGGTTAAATGTGAACGCTTGAGTCAACTCACCTTCTTGATCAAAAAAGCAGTTACATACCCACTGGTTACTGTCTTCGCCACCGATGATTTCTTGGGCGATAACACTGGTTAGTACATCGCTAAATTTATCGAAGAATGCGTCAAGCTCTTGATCTGTGTTTATCACGATATTTTTGCTACCAAGCACCATATGTTTATGGGAACGAGGCTTAACAATGATAGGTAATTCAATACTCGCTAGCAGTTGTTCCTTACTCTCAATATGCTGAATGGTTTTTGGTAACGGGATGATTTCACCAATCGTCTTCGTCTCAGCTGCTTTATCTATCAAAACGTCGGATAAGTTTTCATCAGGGATGATAAAACGACAGTTTTGGCTCAATTGTTCCTGATATTCAGTGAGAAAAGATACAAACCAATCAGAAGTAGGAATAACAATTGTATCGCTTGGTTGTGCAGTTAAAAACTCAAGTAACCAACCATACTGCTCGCTATCACCTTTACCAACGATAGTATGTTTTGCGACTGGCAATCGAGATAAATGAGCCACATCGTCTGCTGTTCGGGTTACTATTTGACACTTGATGTCAGCTAAATCTAAACTTCTTAGTACCCCTAATCCATTTGGACCAGCCGCAAGAATAATAGTGTTTTTCATCATACTTCCTGCCTATTTATTGCGAACGACGACTGTTTTGAGTTGTTCTACAGTGCAGTTATCATCGACAGGTAGTCGATGGATTTGAAATTGGTTTTCTTTGGTTAATTCTGTCTCAATACCAGGAATAAAAGAAAATGCTACTTTGTAGTCTGCGTTTTTCGCCGCATTAATCGTTTTTGAATTAAAGGCTGCTGAACCACCAACAGGGTACGCAATGCTCGTAACTGGTTTACCGATGTGCTTCTCAATAATCGACTTTGACTGAGACACTTCATGATGTTGTGCGTCGTCTTCTAAATGAGAGAGGATATTATGGCTCATCGTATGTGAACCAATATGCATACCACTATTTGCCATTTCTTCGACTTGCTGCCAGTTAACAAAAAGTTGGCTTTCACGAATTTCCGTTGGCATTTCAGCATCACAAACTTGCGATAGTTCCTGGATTTTGTCTTCCATTGTACGGCTTTGGTCTTTCTTAATCGCTTTTAAGATAGCGCGTATCTGATGCTTTACGGAAAGGTTTGCAATATCAATCGCTTCATTCCAGTTAGATAACTTGATTACCGTTTGTTTAGAGTGACGAATAATCCATGCAATTTCATCCCACCATGGGATGTGTGGATCATCTAAGTAGTCTGTTGCGATATAAAATGCCGCCGGTGTGTTTAATCGTTTTAAAATTGGAAAAGCTAAGTTGTAGTTGTCAATATAACCATCATCAAAGGTTATCAGCGCATATCTTTTATCAAGTTTCTGATTTTTAGTGTACATCTCAATGAGTTGCTCAACGCTAATGACCGTAAAATGCTGATTATAGAAATTTACGTGCTTTTCAAACTGCGCTTCTGTGCAGCTGAAAACATTTGGGTCAAAGTCACTTTTATTGTGATCACCAATACGGTGGTAATTGAAGCAGTATAAGCCATTGGGTAAAAGTGGCCATGCGACAGTGGTATATAGTCTACTTAATATTGCTTTTAACATAGATTAAACAACCTTATAAGATGGAGCGCCTACAACATAATCACGATATTCGTTTGGATTCTCAGTTTCTCCAGCTTCCGCTGCCTTAACAATATTATACATTTCCCTAGCTGAAACATAATGTAGCGCATACTCTTTACCATCGTTGTATTTTTCATCGAGGTATTGACACATATCGTAAAATGGCTGGCCTAGTAATGTATCCATGTCTTGCTCTTGCGTGCCGTGAGTATGGATTTTAATAAATAGCCAATCTGGCTTTCCTTTTACTGATATGGCCGTATCAACCCATAAATCAATTCTATCTTTGGTTGGAGGCATCGATGCTCTAACATCACTATTTTCAATTTGCGGCATAAAACCTTTTTTACGCTGTTGCCAGTTTAAGCCCACAGGACCTGTGATTAACATAATATCACCCCACGGTGTACCGCCAACCTCGACAGGTCGACCTACATTGTGTGATTTAGGTCTTTCAGGGTCATCTTTTGCGTAATAAATTTCATTAACCATTGCAGGTTGGGTAGGGCTTGGCGCTGACGGGAAAGTAAAGTCAGCAAAACAACCTGTTTCACGTAAAATTATTAACTCATCATTCACGCCACACATTCTGCCGCTTGGTAGGCTGTTATCTAAACACCAGTTTCCATGGATGAAGGTATATTGTAGCTTGCCTGAGTCAGGGCATCTTACGAATGCACCATGGTTCTCATGGAGCGTTTCAGTAAACCGTTCAAGCGTGCGGCGCAGGTTCTCACTTGTATCATTATCATGATGCAAATGAACTTCTAGTTCACCCATTCCCTCTGCACACAGCTCAGTGATCTTATTTAAGTGTTCTACGCGATATTCTTCTTCAGGATAGAAAAAAGAATGCTTAGGATAGCAGCCATCGGCGTCTTTAAATTGTTTGGCAACTTTAGGGTAGTCTTGATACCAACGGTCAACACGAGCACACTCCTGCTCATAAGAAATATCTTTGCCCCACATCGGCTCGTAATGATCGACAAAACAAAACATGATGTGTTTTGTGCCTGCTACTTTTTCTTTTTTGCGAAGTCTTCGCTTTAAATAATGACCAAGCCATAAATGCATATGTTTCTTTCTAATAATCAACGTCACGGCGACGATGATGAGGAACAAAACAATAAAAAACGTGGACAGCATGATTCAATAATTCCTTAAAATGCCCTTTACTAAGGTTTGTTTGCTATGGCGTAAAAACACTTAATGACTATTCTTCGAGGTGCAGAAAAACAAAAATATATTAAGTAGTTTAGTTTTTAACACAATGCATTGTTTCGTGTAAATTTTTCGCTCACATCACACGTAAAATAATGTCTGTGGAAGCACAATTAATACATTGCTCATTTGTCTAGCGAACTTATCATATTAACTGATAAAAAGCAGTCATCTTAATGATAATTAATTACCTTAATAACTGATTTTTCAATATGCCCTGTGCATAGGGTGCTATTGAGATAATAGCTCAACAAGTTGTTGCTGGTTTTTTTCCCAAGAAAATTGCTGAGCATGTTCTTGGATATCTGCTTTAGACCAGTCATTAGCACTGATATGGTTCATCGCTAGATATACAGCGTCAGCACTTTTGATCGCGATGAGTTTGCCACATGTCGATTCGTTGACAACTTCTGGTATACCTCCGACATTAGACGCTATAACAGGGACACCACTGGCCATGGCTTCAAGTACAACATTTGGAACACCTTCGTGATAGCTTGGAAGACAAAGTGCGGTAGCGTGCTGCAACCACTGCGATACCTCACTGTGATTAATCCCGCCTAACAATGAAACTTGTTCAGATAACCCCAATTCTTTTGCGCGTGCTGTCAGAGTTGCTTTCATAGGACCATTGCCGGCAAAAACTAATTGATAGTCCTGTTGCGACGTGCCAAATTGAGCAAAGCCCTCTAATAACTCCATCACGCCTTTGTCAGGTTTCAAGTTACCGATAAATAGAAAATACGGTTTGTCTATTGGGCGAGGGTGCGCTTTCGAGAATCTTTCGTGATTTACACCGTTATAAATGACTTTTATTTTTCGCTCACTGACCCCAAAGTCGACCATCTTCTTTGCTAGCGCTTGGGATACAGAAAGAATTCCACGCGCAAAGGTACTTGCCTTTACGACTTGATTTGCGCGCTCTGGATGTTGGCACTGAATATCAATATCACTTCCGTGAACCTTAAAATAAAACTGAGCTTTGAGTCGTTTGCTAAATTTTTGTGCGGCCACCGCATCAGGAAATGCCCAACTCGCTAACACCTTTTTGGGTGATTTACGTTTGGCCCAACCGAATGAGTGCATCATCAGAGATATGAACATGAATATGCTGTAGAAGCGTCGGCCAATTTTAGGTGTAAAAAAGTAAGGGCAATATCTAATGTTGTCTGTTTGTTTGATGCTTTTTCTGTGCTTAAACCATTCAATGAACGCAACAGGGATAATGAAGGATGTGTCAAATTCGCTTTCTAATAAAGCGAACTGTTGCCGATTAAAGGTCGCACGATTAGGCTCCCAAGGTAAAGGATAAAGGTTAGTAATAATCAATAAAGCGTCTTTTTTAGATTTCACAAATAGTTACCTTGTGTTTACCTGCTTTTGTGAGTGGGATTTCATCAACAATATCAAAAACAACATCTAATGCGCCGTTATCGTATTTATTAATTTCAGCACGTATCATTTCTTTATCAGCGTCACTAAATTTGTCGTTACAAACCAACTTTATCGTAATGCCCGTTATTTCTTTTTGAATCACCTGAAATCGCTCTATCCCCTCAAAGTCCTTGAACATATGAGGAAATAATTCACCAGGAATTTTACCGCCATCGTTGGTTTTTATGATGTCTAACTTTCGACCATCGATACTACTGATAATGGGCAGAGGGTTACCACATGGACACGGTTGATCATCAATTGTCGCTTTGTCGCCATTTGCATAGCGAATAAATGGCATACCGTAATTGTACAGATCGGTGATGATCAGGTCTCCCGAGCTACCTTTGATAGGCGTTTGATTTTCATCTACCACTTCCACGATTAAATGATCATTGTTGATATGGAGAGATTTGTGCTCTTTGCACTCTGCCGCAATCAACATAAACTCACGACAACCAAACGTATTATATACGGGCGCGTTAAATGCTTTTTCTATCACTTCTCGCTGGAATTCATGTAAAGGTTCAGCACCGGTTAAGATTGTTTTGGGTGCATGTACCTTAATGTTATTGCTCAGAATGTATCGAGCAAGCTCAAAAAGCGGGTTAACATAAGAAACAATGGCAGTTGGTTTATAGCTATTTATGTCGTCGACATAGGTGTGCATATTACTGTTATTCATCGCAAAAGAGTTAAGCATTTTGCGATTATAAAAGCCGTGATAAAGCGCGTTTTTCAGCGTTTTAGATTTACTAGGGTTGCCAAGATCAGCGCCCCATAAGTAGAGGGTCTTTACACCTAAGCCTGCACCAAGCCAACCATAGCCTCGCCACATCACAGCTTCTCTGCGAGTATTGCTATTTAAATCTAACTCAAAAGAAAAGGGTTGTCCGGAAGAGCCACCTGTCGCTTTTTTTACATTATCTAAATGTTTATCACTTTGGAACGACTGATAATGCTCTCGAATATCCGATTTGGTAATAATTGGTAATTGCTCGAACGCCGCCATAGATGAAATATCTTCATAGGAGTCGATCCCCACTTCTTTCCATGCTTTTTTATAAAACTCGGTATGTTCATAGGCGTGTTTTAACAATTTTTGTAGTTGCTGCCATTGCCAATTCTTCAATTGTTCCGGAGACCACTTTAAATGACTCTCATAGTCATTTAGATGTTTAATTAATCCTTTGCCTTTTAGGTGATCATAAAATGGCATGATCACCTGACGAAATGCTGAAGTGTATAAATCCATATTATCTACTCGGTTTTAATAACGGTAGTTTGCTTAACACAATATCAAGAGACTTCCGTTTCATATCTTTGTTGAGGATTAGCAGCCAGTTAATAACGATTACACAAGGGAAAATAAGCAGGCCATAGACGACCAACATAAACCAACTATTTCCAACTTGTTCCATAATGACATGTTGACCAAATCTAGTAATAAGATAGGTGATAGTCACTGCAACTAAAAATGACTTAACGATTGGTAATAAATTGAAGTCATTATATTTTTTCACTAGCAACATATTTAAAATACAGTCAGTGACAAAAAAGCCAATACAGCAACCAATCGCAATACCCATAATACCGAAGTACTGAGACAATATAATGGAACTGACGATATTGATTAGGGCACCAAAGAGGTTCGTTAACGCAATAAATTTATGATTAGCTTGTGCAAGTAAAACACCTTTTATAGACCAGCTAAGTGCGCGACATAAAAATGAAAAAGCTAATATATTCATTAAGAAGATAGATTCAGTAAAATCTTCACCTACCCATAGGATGATAAATGAACCGCCAAAAATCAGTAACAGTTGATACAAAATGCTATAAACAGTGATATTGATTGTCGTAACATCAATAAACATTTTTTCCATGTCAGCATTCCGCGTCACCATTCTCGTAAATATTGGCTGGAAAATTCCAGTAATTGAAGAGGCAAACCCCTCGGTCAGCGTAGCTAAACGATTTGCAATGCTATAAATTGGGACCAAGGTCAGCTCGAAGAGCTTGGTGACTAAAATCGGCGCCGAGTTATTATTGATCGCGCGGGCAATACCACCAGTAATAACGTGTTTGGAAAAGTTAAATAGATCTTTGAGCTCAGCTACAGATACAAGTTCTCGGCTGAACTTTAATGGTTTATATAGTTTTTTAGCATAATAGACTTTTAATACGTTGCTAATGAAGTCCGCAGCTAAAGTTGCCAAAACCGCACCGAATATATTCATTTGAGGAATTAATAAATAAACCAGCAATGCTTTAATTAAAGAGTTGAGCGTTGAGATGTTCGCGTCGATGTCATATCGTAACATCCCAGCAAAAAAGCCATTAAAGGCATTCATTAAAAAGTCCCAAACCACTTTAATTGCTAATATCATTAAAGCGTAGGTAAAAGGCGTCATGCTATCGCCTTCAACACCAAATAGAGAAGGGTAGTTAGCGATAATAAGCAAGCTACCTGCAGAAAATAGTCCTAAGCCACCAAACAGCACAATACTGGTAGAAAATACGGTATTGACCTGTTTATCGTCGGCTTTTTCTAATGCGATGGTAATACTTCTTTGCACAGCCGCCGGAAAGCCCAAATCAATGACGTTAAACCAGCCTAGAATAGATAACGTGAGTAGCCATAAACCGTAATCTGCTTTACCTAACGTATCGATAAAATATGGTGTCAGCAATAATGATATTGCCACCATAATTATGTTTTCTAAAAACCTAAATGCTGAACTAGCGAACAACTGCTTTTTCATTGAAATCTCTTGTTTAAGTTATAAGCCGACTTTCATCGCGATGAATACCGTGAGAATAATAATCCAGCTGTACCACATACATTTGTGTATCATTTCGCCAGAAAATAGCGATTTGAGTTCAGGGTTTAATTTAAATACTCGAAGGAAACTTGCAGTTTGCAATCCTAAAAATACGAATAACAATATTGAGTAACTTCTACTCAAAAAGAAGGCGGTGATCATAAAACCAACCATAGAGAAAAACAGCGTTTTGTTAACTTTAAGCTCGGCCAAATAGTTTGCTTTTTCTTCGTCTGTCGCATCGGCTTTTTCTAATGTTTGGTATTTCTTCATTAACAAAAAGCTAGCTAACATAGTAACGATCAAAACGCTGCCCCAAATCGAATAGCCAATAAAGCCTAATTCTGCAGCAATATGGATGTACGAGTTATGCGCTACTAAGGAATGTTCCTCGATAAAGTTACCCATCCCTATGCCAAAAATAGGATGACTCATTAACATGTGAACACCCACATACCAAGCGTCAAGTCGGCCATTTGCTGAAGACTCTGAAGATGACATACCACCAAATGAAGCAAGCAAGGTAGCCACTAGAGGAGCTGAAATCATCGCGAAGAGTATTAATTTGGTGCCCGCTTTGGTGATAAGAAAGTACACACCGATTATGCCTACTACGCCTAATATTGTACCGCGAGAGCCTGTCATATAGACGCCATAAATTAACGCACTCATAACACCAAGCATAAGTAGCTTTTTAATAAAGCCACCTTGGTTGAATAGGTAGGCTGCGATAGGGAAGCTCATCACAAGAAACATCCCTAAGTCGTTCGGATCACTGAAAAACCCGAAATAGGTAATCCTTATTTCTTGGCGAGCGGCACTACCTACACTGTAACTATTACCAATACCTGTTCCGTATTGGCCATTATACGATTGGTATTGCAAGTGGCCGTTGTAAACCATCATCAGTGCAGCGGCCAAGCAAACATACATGATGATGTGCTGCCGCTTAATACTGGTTATACAATTACTGAATAAAAAGTATGGGATAACAGCACTTACTATCATTATATTGGCAAAGTGAATACCGCCGCCGAACCAACCGTTGAATATAGATGACAGCATTAAGACCGGTATTAATGAGAAGATTAAATAGTGCTGTGGTAGCAGGTGAATCGGGCGAAGTGTCATCACCGTTAATAAAATAGTAATAATTGCCAATACTTTAATGATTGCCATCTGTTCTGTTTGTGCAGAAAATTCATGCGGTCGAATAAAAATGAAAATCGTGTAAAGGAACAAAAAGAAAAATGCTAAAGACGCATTTTGTTCTTTTTTGATGGGCATGCGTCGGCGCTCGAATGAAGTTTCCATATGTACTATTTAATTTCTACTATTGGCAATTTATTGCATCCTAGACGCAATAAGAAAAATAACTCACCAATATGATTGGAAGTTAAAACAATGTTACAGCATAATAATGAAAATTTTGAGAACAAAATACGCAATGGGCAAAAATTATCAACTAAATTCAGTAATACATGTGGTTTCTAGTTTAGAAGTAGGTGGTGCCGAACGCTTTGTTATTGACTTATGCCAGTTGCAAAAGAAAGCAGGGATGTCTGTAGCGATTTTGTCTTTTGGCCAAGAAACTGATCCGTTAGTGGCTGAATGCAACGCCTTTAATATTGATGTATTCCACACGAGAGAAGGTCGCATAAAAAAGTGGCGTGATGCGATAAATGCATTATCGTCATTTGATATCGTGCATTTCCATACCCCTTATCCAGTCAAATTCCTATTACCATTTCTACCTATGCTTGCGAGCAAAACGTTAATATATACGCGCCATGGCGCTTCACCATTAGCTGGTTTAGGTTGGTCGGTTACGCATAAAGTTGCTAATTTTTTCATTGACCATATTACATTCGTTTCACAAGAAGGGGCTGAAATATTCACCGCGTCTCATGGGTGGCACAAGAAAACAAAGCATGTGATCGATAACGGTGTTAACTTAGACCAAGTGCAAGTCTCTCGTAAGCCAACTACGTTTCTTCGACTCGGCTCAGTTGGTCGGATGGTTGAGCTAAAGCATCAAATTTGCCTCTTGAGAGCGATTGCGATGCTGGCTCCCGAAATCCGCGAACAAGTCAAAGTAGAGTTTTTTGGTGATGGTCCGTGCAAGAGTGAACTCACGGCTTTTTGCCAAGATGAGGCACTGGATGATTTGGTAACGTTCCATGGCATGGTCAGTGATCGTGATGTGATATATAACAGCTTTGATGTCCTAGTTGTTGCTTCGGAAACAGAAGGCCTATCGTTGGCAATTATGGAAGCAATGGCCTACGAGTGTGCTGTTATTGCGACCGATGTGGGTGGGAATTCTAAATTAGTGCAAGACCAACAGAATGGCTACTTATTTAGATATGATGATCATGAAACATTGGCTTCGCACATTAAATCATTAATTGAATCACCTGATCGTATCAATGAGTTTGCTAGCAAGAGCAGGGGATTGATAGAGGAACAATTTTCTCTGGCGGTATCCTCAGATAAATATCAAAAGATTTATCAATCATAAAGGAGGTGATTAATGCGCTTATCGCTCGTGTTATGTTTATTCGTCTTTCTTTACACAAGTTCAAGCTTATCTAGTGTCCATGCAGACAATAAAACTGTTATCTTCTTGCCTGTTGAGGCTACAACGTATGCGTTACCTGTGCCTCATCAAAAACTGCCAATCAATTCTTATGTCGAGGTTAAAGTCGATGGAGAGCCTGTACAGTCAACGATAAGTTACGACCATTTATGGCCTGACCGACAAAGTGTCAGAACGCTAAATATTAGATTTAATAAAGCGCCGCTGTCATTTAGTAAGTTGTCACTCACTTGGTTTGAAGCAAACTCAACAATTAGCGCAAATACATCCCTAGATACTAGTGCTGTATTAATATTTCCTACGAAGACGTGGTTAAGAGAAGCATTTATGCTTACATCCAATGAAGCCACTAATGATGACTGGTACAGAGCCCCGCAAATTTTAAGAGCCGAATATTTAGCTAATGAACAGTTACTTACAAAAGATGGCTACCCGCCTGAAGTGGCTAGTCAGTGGCTTTATGATCGTGGGCAAGCATTTTATCAACTGTATTTTTCTAACCTTGAAGAAGAAAGGAAATCTCAGGCGGATGGTTTTGTCGCTTTTTACAAACAACATGTGAATGAATATGGCTTTTTTAGTTTAGCGAAAGATAAAGATGTTAAATATCTAATGGGTCGATCACTAGTTTATGATTATTTCTTGAACCCTGGTTCGGATGCTCGATCTGTCTTAGCACGCATGTTTAAAGCTTCATTAAGCTGGCGAGACCAATATAATGGTAGAGGCTTTTGGACCGAGCGTCATGCCGCAGCGGCATTAAATATTGCGGTAAGTTATTGGGAAGTTACCGGTAATAAAGACGCTAAGGAAAGAGTTAACCGCTTAATTTCTGGGTTAACACAAATGACGATGAATCCGGAATTTGGTTGGCAACAAGCAGGTTGCCCACAGCATACCTTTAAATCTCATGAAGGGTGGGGAGATAATTCTCCAGCTTGTTCACCGTGGATGATGGCGTTAGTTACCGATAGTTTATGGCGCTACTACCAGTTAACACAGTATGAACAGGCAAGTAACCTCATGCGATTGTTTGCCGATTTCGTAACGAATAAAGGGACGTATGTAGCGAATGAAGGAAAGATTAAAGGCCATATCATTCCTAAATATATCGTTTCGCTACATAATCCCAAGCAGGAAGAGCTCGATCCTTGGTCGGATAGGGAACATATGTGTGATGTTGCGACTATGGTTGGCCGAGGCGTTTACTTGAAACGATTATCAGGTCAAAAACATGAACGTTCGCTTCATTTATTCAGTCAATTAGCTCAGCAATGTAAAGCGATGTCGCTCGCAACGATCGAAAAATACAAGTATGTAAATATTGATTATCTTCGGAGTAAGCCGCCAAGAAAGTTTAATTGGCAGTACTCCACTACAGACGATTTACCATGGTTATTGGAAAAGTTGAATACAACAAAAGGGAAAGAGGAAGTTAAGTGAAATATCGTAGTGACATAGACGGCTTAAGAACCATAGCGGTTTTTACCGTGATCTTAAACCATGCTGGTTTTAGCTTTTTTTCTGGCGGGTTTGTTGGCGTCGATGTGTTTTTTGTGATTTCGGGATTTTTAATCACGTCAATTATCTACCCTAAAATTGTTGATAATACCTTTAATTTGGGCTGGTTCTTTTCAAGGCGTATTAAGCGGCTAATGCCAGTACTTTTTGTCGTCATCGGGGTTACTGCGGCTGTCTTTACTTTCGTTATGCTACCCCAAGATTTGATGAAGTTTTATCACAGTATCATTTGGGTTTTGTTGTATGCCGCTAATTTCTTTATGTGGATACATCACGGTGGCTATTTTGACGGTAATTCACAAGAAGTCCCATTGTTGCATATGTGGTCTCTCGCAGTTGAGGAGCAATATTATTTCGTTTGGCCGATAATGCTTATCTTGTCGATTAAGCTTTTTGGTCCGAGGTTAACTGCTTGGTTTTCTGCCGCGCTCTTTGTCGCCCTTACTGTGTTCTCACAGTGGGGTACTGAGGTAACGATTGGTGCAGCATACTACTTATTGCCAACCCGTTTTTTTGAATTGTTATTAGGATCATGCTTAGCGATTTTTTGGCATAAGCTACCGTCGCTGAACCAGGTATCGAAACATGGTCTTTCCTTGATTGGTTTAGCGCTTATTATAGGTAGTTCAATCCTACTTAATGACCATTCCCCATTCCCAGGCTATAACGCACTGTACCCGATTATTGGTACTGCGTTGATTATTTATGCTCAAGGTGGGGTTGTTAATAAGCTACTTTCAACCAAGCCGATGGTGTACACAGGTAATATATCGTACTCACTTTATTTATGGCATTGGCCTATTTTTTGTTTGATGCGTTACATGTCGATTGAACTAACATTAGGTGTTCAAATCGCATGTATAGGATTGACATATATCTTATCTGTAGCGTCTTATCACTATGTTGAACAGCCGTTTAGGCAAGCCAGTTACAATAATTTTAAGCCTGTCTTTCTTAAGCTTTATGCGCTTCCGACAGTGTGTATTGCATTATTTGCTTTTGCCGGAATTTACAAATCGGGATTTGAAACCAGATTTGCGCCTGAAATTGTTGCGATGGAGAAGTCACTAAATACTTTTAGTAGTGAATCTAGAGCGCGTTGTCATGCAGCATTCAGAGATCACGAGAGACAGCCCGATGATAGCTGTGTTTTCGGAGAAAAAAGCGAAGATAAAGGTGGTGTTTTCATTTTTGGGGACTCTCATGCAAATCATCTCGTTCCATTTGTGATAGAGCTTGCCGAAGATGCAAATACGTGGGGACAGGATTATACGTTAGACCGTTGTTTGCCTTTATATGGGCTCAACTGGGGCGGAAATCTTTATAAATCTCAACGTTGTAAAGCGCGAAATGACGTTGCGATTGAGCATATCCAACAAAATAACTTTAAGTATGTTGTCATGGCAGCATCTTGGCCGAGTGTTGAAACGCGTCGCATGTTTAGCGAATCCGGGCGTATTGAAATCCGTGATGAGAAAGCGCGAGTTTTTGAAGAGCAGCTTTTAGAAACAGTTGCCATTATTGTGGACAGTGGTGCGATTCCCGTATTGGTGGAAGATACACCTACTTTAATGGGAAAAAGCCCTAAGTGTCCTATCAAACAGCAAGTATTTAATGACGAGTTAGATTGTAATATCACTCTGACGCCCAACCCATTTATTACGGATATGTTTGAGTTAGCTAAAAACAAGCACCCAGAGATTGTCATAGTTAAGCCAAGTGAGTTATTTTGCCAAGGCGTCGAATGCGCAATGATGCTCGACAGCACGCCGCTATATCGAGATGATGATCACCTTAATGAAGATGGCTCAACGGTACTTGCAACCAAATACCTCAAAGAACAAGGTAACTTTATTCGTTAGGTTTAATTGGGCTTTAATGAAAAAAACCACCTTTATCTGAAGGTGGTTTTTTTTGAATCAACGTTAATGGGACTAGTGTTTTTTCCACAAGGAGGTTAAATCATCTGTTGTAAAATATTTCCACGTCGCGATGAGCGAGGCGTAATTTAGGCTACAAAAACTGATAGCAACACTGACAAAAGGAAGTTTGATTTGTCTAAATAAATAGCCAAAGGAAGCATATAAATAAAATGAAATTTGCAGCCAGAAAAAAACCTGGATTATATCGTGTTCGACATAAAAACTACTTATAAGTAATGCAATTAGCGCAAAAGGCATCACCAAGCGAAGTACTTTGTGTGAGATAAATTGGATAAACAAAGGATTTTGAGTAGGAGATAACAACCAAGGCAAATGCGAGATCAATTGGAAGTTACCGGCTAATGTGCGAACTTTTCGAGTAAATTCTTCTTGTGTTGTTTTTGAAGGAACATCATATGCGATTGCCTCTTCACAGAATTTTACTTGCTTACCTTGTTTGACGATATTTAAAGGAATGAACATATCGTCGAGTAACGAATCTTTTGGTATTTCAGGAAGCAAGTCTGTTTGTGCAATATAAATTGCGCCAGTTACACCAAGTAAGGAGTGTAAGTCGCTCTCTTTCTTTCTAATGGCTTTCTCGTATCGCCAATAAGCGCCAGGTTCTTCGCTACTGTCGCATGATTTTATTTCCAAGTTGCCGCTGGCTGCGCCAATATTGTCTTTGACAACAAGTGATGCTAACGCGCGTAACGCATTCTCATCGAATGTTTGTCGTATGTCTGTAAAGACAGTATATGGCGTAGTTATGAATTGCTGTGCAAAATTTAAAGCAAACGATTTGCCTTTATTCTCTTCATAACCTTTTATAGTAACGCGACTGTCACCAAGTTCATCTATCACATTTTCTGGGCAATCGGTAGAACCATCAGAAATGACCAAAACATTTAGTTTTTCAGCAGGGTAATCACTTGCTAATAAGTTGTCGATTCTCTGTCTTAGACTCTTCGAGCCGTTATAAATACAGAGCACAATGGTAAGGTCTGGTAACTTATGGTCCTCTAGTGGTTCACAAGGCTTTGTTGCTTTGACAAGCCTTAACAGTATTGGGTAACCAATAAACGTATAAACGATAATAAAAAAACTAATGTAGAAAAGAGTAAGCATTATTTAACAAAAGAAAAAAATATCTAATTGATATGTTAGAGGAAAATAGACAGGATGTATGTTTTTTTTACATAAAAAAAGCCGACAACTGTCGGCTTTTTAATTTTTCTATCGATTAAGATTTTTTGCGGCGAGCTAAACCGAAACCAATCATACCTAAGCCGAAGATAGCTAAAGTAGAAGGCTCTGGAACAGCTTGAATCTTAAATTGTGCGCTTAATACGTTTTGTTGCTCTTCAACAGTTACGAAACCGTAACATGTAGGCGCGCCGTTAGCACAAGTGTAGTTATCAGATAAAGTTGATAAACCTGATAAACGTGTAGTTACTAAGTAAACAACATCGCCCCAACCAGCTAATGGAAGGCCAGTGTTTTTGTCAGTAAGAACAAATGGAACTGTGAATTCAATGAAGTCGTCACCAACAACTGGTAAGAATGGAATTGCTTCTAAACCAGTGATTTCAAAGATGTCACCACAACCGTTAATGTTGTCACCAACACCGTGTGCGTTACCGTCAGGACAACCGTCGTTCTCAGGGTCGCCGTTAGGAGTTTCTAAGAAGTTGATGCCGAATTGTAATTGCGGTGCGAAGTACGGTGCGTTGTCTAATAAATCATCTTCATCAGAACCGTATGTGTTGTATGCAGTCGGTTGTAATGCTAATGCATCTAAAACTGTAGCAGATGTTAATGAGTCACCTACGATAATCCAGTTTTCGTGAGTGATGTCTGTACCGTCTACGTAATCAGTGTCGCCTGTTACGATAGTACCTTCAACAGGGCTGTCGATGTGCATACTGCTGCGTGGATCTGAGCTTAAGTTAGCTGGAGTACCCCAAGCAAGGCTAGTATTTAAAGCGTCGTCGTCACCGTTAATCATACCGTTAAGGTCTGTATCGATGATGTTACCAGCGTCGTCTTCAAGGTCTGTGCCTGAACCGCCTGCTGAGTTCATTGCTTGCGCGTTACCTAGTGAATCTTCACCAGCAGTAGCTTCTGGGCTCCATGCTGAAAAACCAGCTTGGTTAACGTATGTCCATTCTGTTACTAAGCCAGCATTAGCTGCGCCTGTAACACTGGCAGCTAAGATTGCTGCGCAAAGTTTAAGTTTCATTTTCATGCTATATCCTTAAGCCTAATATAATTTGGTCAATTGGGTAATTCTCACTCTAATAAGCATGAACCGTTCCAATATTTTATTTTTATTTAAAATCAAAGGTTTACTGAATTTGCGTTTAAGCCGATTAACATCGATGTAAAAAAAACTGACAATCTATTTTTCGCTGTTTTGTCGACTAACTTCCCATATCAAGCTAGTGTCACGCGTCCCTGTGAAAGCGTTTAATAGCATGGTTTTATTCAGATCTCGATACTGTCTTACTGGGGTATCACCACTCTTGAACAGCATCTCTACGGTAAATTCGTTCAAGCCATCTGTAACGATTAGCTGTTCATCATTACTTGTCGTTTTTACAATCTTAAAATCATTGGGAATAAATTCATTGGCGTAGTAATTAACTGCACTATCTAACTCAGCACCATCGAAAAAATAGGTCACTTGGGTTTTATTGCCTTCACTAACAACACATTGAACTGATTCATTTGCGATCGTTGGCAACGGAATGCCCTCTAAGATCGCGGTATTGCATGTTTGCGGTAACGTTTTTACTGGGTATAACATTTGCCACAAGTAAGTAGAGGTATAAAATATGATTAAACTAGGGATAGCAATACTGACTTTATTGATCGGTTTATCCTGCTTAACAACCTTTTCCTCTTTTTCTGTGGAAACAAGATAACGATTACCAAATGCAAAGAGAATGATGATGAATGGGATATAGATATACCAACCAAAGGTATTATGATCTTCCATTAAACCACTTTCCATATTGGTATAATTGCCAATCAATATAAGCAATGTAATTCTTATCCAGTTCGTTAATAACGCGCCTAAAATTGCTAATGTTAGAAAAGTAATTCCTTTGCCCCAGCTTCTAATGTTGAGGAAAATATAAAGACTTGAAACCGCTAAAGATACAATCATATAGCGTAAACCGCTGCACCCACCTGCTATTTCGAAAATACCAACAGGAATCGTAATGAAATTACCATCGACAAAAACCGGAATCGTCGTTAACGACATAATTTTTGTCACTGCGAAGGTCGAAAGGTTCTGTAACGGAGCAATTAACGCTCCCCAAATTGGGACAAGGAACACCAAATAAAAAGCAGGAAATAAAACCTTGATGGACGGTTTAAAAACACTCGCGATGAGTGCCATATAGGCGACAACGAAAAAGAGTCGATAACCAAAAGAAAAATGCGCAAAACTGAAAATTAACACAAGTGCAGTCGAAATAGTCAGGGCGACCAAAGCGACGATATTAATTTTTTTATTTACGGTGAGTATATTTTCTTTGTGTAGTTGCCAATATAAGAATGCAGAAATAAATGGAATAAGGTACGCATGTGAATAGGTACCATCATCAAAGCTATATTCCCAGAAGTTTTGCAGAATAGAAAATTGGCTCAAAAAGAAAAAAAATGAAACAGCAATTAGTATTATTAATTCTTGGTATTGCTTTATTTTTATCACAAAAATGCCCTGTTAAAGTTGAAGGCGGTGCATTTACCGCCTTCATTGCGCTTATTTGTTGTTAATCTGTTGTTCTAATTCATCAGCTAATTGAGGTTGATTATTCGCTTTATAAGCGGCTATCAAATGCTGGACTAATTCCTTGTTGCTAGGCTTAAGCTCTATCGCCTTTTTTAGGGTGTCAATGGCTCGTTCATATTGTCCAGTACTTGTCAAAGTAACCGCTAATGTATCTAACACTTGAACGTTGTTTGGTGCCAAGTTAACAGCTTTTTCAACGTATGTTAGTGCCTCGTCATAGTTTTCCATGCTGTGGTAAATCCAGGCGATGTTGTTAAGAGCGATAACATTATTCGGTACTTGTTGAATTAACTGTTTATAGTTTGCAATAGCTTTTTCTGGACTATTACTAATATAGAGCTCTGCAAGTAAAGATTGATAAGCATATAAATTCGGAGAAGACTGTAATTGTGTCTCCAAAAAGTCAATTGCTTCAGACACTTGATTAGAGTTCTTATACGAGATTGCAAGAAACAGTGCCGTGTCTTTATTTTTCTTTAGATCGAATGATTGCTTTAAGAAAGGAACAGCAGCTTGGTAATTACCTCTTGCCATTTCAAGTTGACCCTGAAGCCTCATGACAAAGGCATCATCTTTGTTACTTCGAGCTAAGCTATCTATCTTTTTAGCGGCAGACTCAAATTGCGATGTTGCAAGTAAATAATATGCTTGAAGCGACAGAAACTGGAAGCTTCTTGAGAATTTTGAAATTGATAACGCTCGCTCAGCTTCTTCTAATGCTTTTTGGTACTTATTTAATGAGTCGTAATGATTAATTAAACCAAGATAAGCCGATTCATTGTCAGATTGAGCTGTTTGCCACTTTTTATACATCGAAGGAATTTCGTCTAGCTGTTGCGATTTTTTGAGTGCATTAGCGTAAGCATAGAAAAATGCTACCGGTAATTCTTCATATGAGCTGAGCTGGCCAAGTAATTCCGCAGCATCATTTGGTTTATTCTCGATTACGTAACGTCTAGCCAGTGTTATGCGAGGCCAAACTGATTCAGGTGCTCCTTCGATCAACTTACTCAGCTTCTTCTCTAGAGACTCACTTTTATTTTCAGCCAAGGCGTTGGTGATTGCTAAACGGTAGGCATATGGATACTCGAGATTAGTCTCGAATATTTTGTCTAAATAATCATTTGATGCCTGATAATCTTTTGCGTCTGTTGCAATGACTGCCAGGTTGTACAATGGAACTATGTTGCTTCGATCCAATTCATAGGCGCGAATAAAGAAATCTTTAGCTGAGTCTGTCTTGTTAGAGCGCAATGCAACATTACCGTTTAAGATAAGTGCAGCAACACTTTCTGGGTTATCCGCTAACCACTTACTTGCAATTTCTTGAGCTTTCTGAGGTTCGTTATTTTTTAAATACCCCATTGCTAAAGCAATATTGGCAGTAACCGAGTTAGGATCAATTTCAAGTGCCTTTGTGAGCTCTTCGGTACCTGATTTATCATTTGTAGAGAGCTTAAAGATACCAAGGTTGGTATGAAGCTGGGCATCGCTAGGCGCAAGGTTTCGTGCTTTCTCAAACATTTCCTTGGCAGCTGCAGAGTCACCTTTATTAACAAGTTCGCGGCCAATGTTGGAATATAAGTAAGCATCTTCTCCTGACGATTCAGCAAGACTTGCTAAATTACTGCTTAACTCGTCTTCATAGCCAAGTTTTACCTGTAAAATAGCTAAAACTTTATTGACTTGATGATCTCTAGGTAAGCTATCGGCTATCGCATTCAACTGGTAATATGCTTGCTCATCTTCACCTAGGTTAAAGCTACTGAGGCCCGATATCATCTGGGCCAATCCATTATTAGTTTGGTTACTTACCATATTCGAAAGTTCTTTTGCTAAGGCGTAGTTTTCTTCAAAATATGCTATTTGTGATGCCAATAAATTAATGGTTGGGTGATTATCGTTAAGACTTCTCAGTGCATCGACATGGACTTTCGCTTGCTCAAATTCTCCTGCTCTGATCAGGTTGTGAGCAACTAACGTTCTAATACCAAAGTTTTCTGGCTGTTTTTCGAAATAAGTTAAATAAGCTTTCGCGGCCTTATCAAACTCCTCAATATTGCTATGAATACTGCCTTTTAGTAACCAAGCTTCTAGAAAGTCTTTATCATTCGCGACAAGAACATCCAGAATATCTAGGGCTTCGGCATATTTCTCTTCATAGCTTAAAATCAGCGCGGAACCTAATAGTGAGTATGGCGCATCTTCTGAAATAGCTTTTGCTTCTGCAATTTTAGTTTTCGCTTCGTCTAATTGATTTAACGATAAATTTGCTCTTCCTTCAATGAACAAGGCTTTTACTTGGAAGCTCTGGTTGCTGAAGGTTCTATTTTTTAATGTGTTGAGTGCATCATCAAAACGATTAAGTGTTAGTTGAGTGTGTGCTAAGGTCAATATAGCTTCATCTAACGTTGGTGCTAGCTCTACGGCTTTGCTTAGTTCTTTTTCTGCACTTAAAAAATTACTTTGTTCGAAGTAAAGCTTACCGAGCAACAGACGGGCTTGAGCATTTTGAGGATTTTCTTTGATGACATTCTTGATATTGATAGAGGCTTCAGCGATTTTACCTGCCTCAATATTTTGCTCCGCTAACGAAAGTGTTTCTTCTTCAGATAGAGGCTTAGAGCAAGCAGAAAGAATGGATAAGGTTAATGCACTTAATAGAACCTGTTTGCGAAAGTTCATATGGATAAATTCCTTTTAACAACGCAGTAGCGATAAATTAAAAGGAATATTACTTCGCAACTACCTTTTTAGCAATCATAAACATGATTCTGGGCAACAAACCTGCGTTGCCGAATGGACGCCATGTTTTGACAAATTTATTTCGATAGGCATCAAAATGCATGCCGTATGGAGCATGAAGAATTTCTCCGCGATTGAGTAGAATTTTCAGCGCATAGGTTTCGGCTATGCCAGCACATAAATTGACAGCCATGCCCGTCGATGGCCCTCGCTTTTCGTGAAAGCTTACTGCCGTTTCGTCGACGAGGTAAGGACGTTGAAGCATCGCTGGAGATAATCCAATAAGAAATTGGATAAGTTGATCATCTTCACTTTTCCCCTCAAAACGAAAATATTCTTCGTAGCTCATTTTTCCTGGCATAAAGCAAAGAAACGCGCAGCCCATACCTAAAGGAGCAGCGGTAACAACAGGGATGTTCTTTTCATAACATTTTTGAAATACAACTTTCCGTGCTTCTAGCGCAAAAAAATCGAGACTGTCAACGTATAAGTCAACGCCATCTAAAAAATCATCAACGTTGTGAGCAAAAATACCTTCTGGGTACGAGCGAATGTCAGCTTCTGGGTTGATATCTCTTGCCATTCTCTCCATGACGGCGACTTTATCTTCGCCAATTGTCGACATAAAAGCGCCAAATTGGCGATTGAAATTGTGAACTTCAAAGTCATCGAAATCAGAAATGCAAAAATTGCCTACGCCTAATCGAGCAAGGGTTAGCAAGTGTGCACCGCCAACACCACCGGCACCAGCAATTGCAACGCGTTTATTACGTAATGTTGCTTGCTCGTCTTT
Organism: Thalassotalea loyana; assembly: GCF_030161435.1. GTDB lineage: Bacteria > Pseudomonadota > Gammaproteobacteria > Enterobacterales > Alteromonadaceae > Thalassotalea_G > Thalassotalea_G loyana. The sequence goes on from NZ_BSSV01000001.1 coordinate 149,488, forward strand.
AGTTACCCAGCCAATGTTTCGGCTAAACGCTTTGTCGTAATCGAACATAGGTATCCTTGATTTACCCTTCGTTTGCTGTCAATAACAACTGCTCAGCTAAATCATCGTGAATTGCATCGTATAGCGCTCTAAATCCAGGCGTTAAGTTACTTAAAAAGATATCTGGATTGATATAGTAAGGACCTCGGGTACCATGATATTCCACGGGAGTACCCAAGGCTTCGAATTTTATGCCAACAAACTTCATACTGCGAGCAAGGCGAGGTTCCATCATTACGTAAACATGCTTAATGCCTGAGTCGATTGCCATTGAGGCGGCAACCATGTATAAACCGATTGCAATAAACGGGAAGCAACGAAGTTCTTTTTCCGAGTAGTTATGTTCACTGATAACACCCGTTGCTGAGCCTTTGAACTGATCCGTACGACGACGACGGAATTCATTTCTTACCGCAAGACGCGAAATTTCACAGATTTCATTTCGATTAAAATTGCGGGGATCGAGTTTTGGGTTTTCAATGGCCGCCGCACAATACTTCTCAATAGGCAGCAAGTCGCCCTCGTTTAGCGTTCGAACAATTCTTACACAACTTGCAAAATTATCTGACGGCTTGTGTTTGATCATGGCAAACAAAGCTTGCTTATCAAACTCATCAGTTTCCATACCATCGTGTCGAATTGGTTCAAAGCCTAACTCTTCACAATAAACGTTGTGTCTAATTTTAAATACTTCGTCTCGGAGTTCAGATGAATTGGCAAAAACAGGCTGCAAAAACTGCGTGAAATGCGAAGCAATATTTTGCGCATCACTATTGGCCTTCATAGAAGCAACTTTTTTAGTTACATCTCCAATGATGGGAGCGTTGAGTAGTTTTTTACTCCAGTTCATCCTGATTTTGTCCCCTTTACCCTCTATTGCAAACCATATTATGAAGAGGTGGCTTACATACTACATGTAAATTTAGTATATCGTACATTTCTGACCTAGCTAGCTTTTTTCTAGAATAATTGGTTTTTAAATATGATCTACACCCACTTTAACTGGTAAGACATCACATGCAGTTTGATATCCTGTTTGGTACAGCATTTCTTTTTTTTCACTTGTCATTGTAAAGTCAACCGCTGAGCTGTTTCCTGTATTAACAACAACGGTGTTATGCCAAAATGCTTCGTTAATGTATTCACGTGAAATTGTTGTCATAAATGTACGGATTAACAGTGTGATGTAGTTGAAAATTGGAAACATACCACTTGTGCTTAGCTCATCCGTTTCGTGTTCACCCCTCAATCTAAAGCATAGCACAGGGGTTCCATCTTTTGCCCAGTCTCTATGCAAAGCGTCTTCAGAAAGAATACTGCCATCCACCATTAGGTGTTTACCGAACTTCTTAAAGCTAAACACAAGCGGGATCGACATTGAAAATCTTACCGCTAATGATACTTTTAGATCAGGCGTGCGTTCCGCATCAAAAATTACCGGGCTTCCTTTTTTCACATCAGTGGCAACAATATGTAATTCTTTGTCTAATTCGCGAAAGGTTTTTCCTCGCAGCAAACGGTCAATCCATTGTTCAAACAAGTCGCCAGAGCTTAGTCCACCATTTCTAAGTAATTTAAATAACGAGAATTCGCGAAATTGGTTGTAGTTGGTATTAAGCGCTATGTGCTTGATTTCTTCACAAGTTAATCCGCTAGCATACAAGCTACTGATTATACTACCTCCTGACACACCAACGACATGATCAAAATCAACTTGATGCTCTTCTAGCGCTTTTAATATACCAACATGAGCAGGCAAACGAGTTCCTCCACCTGCAAAAATAGGCACGACTTTTCTTCTAGCTTGCATTTTACCCTTTGACTTGCTTGATTTTCTTTACATGTTATTAAGTATGGTCAAAAAGAGCATTTTTGCTCAAAATAAACGACAATTTTGTCTGGGCATATAGCCGGTAGGGGATTTAAATGAAAAAATGGGTTTTTATTGCGCTGATGTTGTTCATCACCAAATTCACTTTTGCCAACGAATTGGTGAATAAAATTAAGCAAATTAAACCATCTGTTGTCGGCATAGGAGTATATACGCCTACGGGCCGGCCACAAAGTCAAATTAATGGTTCAGGATTTGTCATTGGAAATGGTCGCTATATCGCGACAAACTACCATGTTTTGCCCGAATCTTTAGATGCCTCGCTTAATCAACAACATGTTGTTTTTGCTGGCAGTGGCAAACAAGTAAAAACAATCTTAGCAACGCTTGTTGGTTTCTCGAAGCAATATGATTTAGCAATTTTAAAATTAAATAAAGGTGAGCTCCCTGCCGTCAAATTGTCTGATACCCAGATGCTCGAAGAAGGCATTGATATTGCGTTTACAGGCTTTCCTATTGCGAGTGTCTTAGGGCTTTATCCAGTCACTCATAAAGGGATTATTTCGAGTGTCACACCAACAATTTCGCCAGTTGCTGATAGTAGGCAAATTAATGCCCACATGTTAAAGCGGCTCCGCAACCCTTACATGGTATATCAACTTGACGCTACCGCTTACCCTGGCAACAGTGGTTCAGCTATGTATCGTGTTGATACAGGGGAAGTTGTCGGTGTTATTAACAAAGTCTTTGTTCAGAAAAGCAAAGAAGGCGTTATCAGTAATCCAAGCGGCATTACCTATGCAATTCCGATCAAAAATTTAGTGACGTTGATGAACGAGCTAGGGGTAGAATAATTACCGACTGCGTTATTCAGATATAGCCACTTTACTATTCGATGAATCAGCATTAGCAAACAAACTTGAAATGGGTACAAGCTCGATATTGTGATTCGACAGTGTCGGTAATAGCGACTTTAGCGCTTTTATCGTTTCTGGGTGTGGGTGCGCTATCCCTATTGCAAATTCACTTCTTTTGGCTTTCTCAACTAGCTGATTAAATTGTTTTTCGATGTAGTCTGCATTTGTATGGTTGTCTAAAAATACATGACGGTGTAAGTGGGGTACTTCATAGATATGAGCCAGCGCGCGGGTTTTTGTTTGTGGTGTAGTCATACTATCGACAAAGAAGAGCTTGTGGCGCTTTAAAAACTTCATTGTGCTCGCCATTGGTTTTCTTAGTTTAGTCAGGTGACTTCCCATGTGATTATTAATACCAACAGCAAATGGAATTTCATCAAGGGCTAATGAAAGCTTATGGTTAATTAGGTCATCGTCCATGTCACTGGTGATTGCACCTGGACCTAATAATTTTCCACTCGTCGCTTCCATTGGAATGTGTAGCAAAACGTCTTTTTTCGATTGATTGACTTGTAACGCAAGTTCTTTAGCAAAAGGCGTGTGTGGTAAGAAAGCGTATGAAACATTCCCAGGGAGTGTTAATGCATGCTCATCTGTTTTACGGTAACCAATATCGTCGATAATAATCGCCACTTGTCCTGCATGAGCAGGTACCAAAAGTAAACAGATAAAGGTAATTAGGAAGAAAATTCTCACGGCGTTTATTATTATTTTTTATTTATTGTTAAGTAGCTTATCAGTGCAAATGATGAGAGTAAACCCATCCGGTTTGGCTCGTTGAGTAGGTTGTTATTTACACCATAACCTCGGATTAACGGCTTTACCTTTGTGACGAATTTCGAAATAAAGTCCTGATTCTGCTCTACCACCACTTTGTCCTGCAAGCGAAATAGGCTCGCCAGGTTCGACGCGATCGCCAACATTGCGTAATAATGTTTGATTGTGTCCGTATAAACTCATGTACCCATCACCATGATCGATAACAATGACCAGGCCGTAGCCTTTTAGCCAATCGGCGAATAAGACAGTGCCGCTATGAATCGTAGAGACGGTTCGACCCACGGGTGTGGCGATCATTACCCCTTTCCATTTTAGGTAACCTTGCTTTTTGGTGCCAAAGCGGTTGAGATGTCTACCTTTTACAGGCCAGGTTAATTTTTTCTTTAATTTGCTCAACCCGTTAAGCTCAGCAGCTTTACGAGAGAGCTTTTCTAGTTCTGCGAGTGCAGCAACTAAACTCTCTTCTTCGCGTTGTAAACGTTTAAGTTTATCGCCGTCTGATTCGATTGATTTATTGAGCTCTTTTATGCTTTCTGAGCGCTTACTCTTTTGTTGTTTAAGTGCTGATTGTTGATCTAATTGAGTCGCTTTTAATGCTTGGAGTTTTTCGGATTCTGCTTGTTGTTGTTCGGTAACATTGATCAATTTGGCGATGGTCGCTTCAAAGGCTTCAATTTCTTCAACACGAGCATCATTTAAGTATTGATAATACTTAAGTGTTCGTTGGACATCGCTGGTTTTTTCTTGATTGAGTAACAACTTCAAATAATCATGTTGGCCACTTGAATAGGCCGCTCTGAGTTGTTTGGCAAGTAAGCTCTCTTGTTGCAACTTCTGCTGACTTAATTGTTGTTGCTCTTTTTTTAATTCAACAATTTTAATACTCGTTTGCTTAAGTGATTGTTGCGTATTGTTTAGTGATTTAGCAACCTGAGCGATTGCAATATCATCTTGCCTCAATTGTTTAAGAATCTTTGCTCGTTGTTTGTTTGATTCCTTTAACGCCGCTTGCTGTTTAGCAATCGCCTTTTTGACGTCATCGAGCTGTTGGTTTGTCGAAGCTTTATCGTCTCCATAGGTAACAAAAGGCACTAATGCAGACAGACTGCTTAGTGCCAAAAGGAAAATTAAAGCGTTCATTTTCATGGGGGAGTTATTTTAATTGCATCAAGTTTTTACCAGTCATTTCTGCTGGTTGCTCTATTCCCATTAGGTTTAAGATCGTTGGTGCAATATCACTTAATGTACCTGAGTCTGCCGGCGTAGCGTCTCTACCAATATAAAGTAAAGGCACAGGCTCACAGGTGTGAGCAGTGTGAGCTTGCCCAGTTTCAGGGTTAAGCATCTGCTCTGCGTTACCATGATCTGCGGTAATTAAGCACTCGCCGTCGACTTTTTCTAATGCAGATAAAACACGGCCTATAGCTGTATCTACTGCTTCACATGCCTTAACTGCTGCATCAAATTTACCAGTATGGCCAACCATATCACCATTTGGGTAATTGCAGGCGATAAAGTCATATTCGCCACTCTCAATAGCAGCAACAAGCTCGTCTGTTAATTTTTCTGAGTTCATTTGAGGCTGCAAGTCGTAAGTTGCTACCTGCGGAGAAGGGACTAAAATACGTTTTTCACCCTCAAACTCATCTTCACGACCACCTGAAAAGAAGAAAGTAACATGTGCGTACTTTTCCGTTTCTGATATACGTAATTGTGTTTTGTTATGCTTTTCTAACCATTGGCCTAATACGTTATTTAGTGACTCTGGTGGAAATGCACAACTGGTGTTGATATCAGCGGCAAACTCAGTGAGCATAACAAAGTCAGATAAAGCTGGGCTAGATTTTTTGGTAAATCCGGTAAAATTTTCCTCGGTAAAACTACGCGTAAACTGACGTGCTCTATCGGCTCTAAAGTTCATAAAAATGATACTGTCATTATCATTGACTTTGATTGTTTCGCCTGCAGAGTTCGTAATCGCGGACGCACTAACAAACTCGTCATTTTCATCACGTTCGTAGGCAGCAGTTAAGGCATCAACGGAATTGGTAAATTGATACTTAGCTTCGCCACACACAACAAGATTATATGCTTGTTCAACGCGTTCCCAGCGCTGATCCCTATCCATTGCAAAATAACGACCACTGATTGATGCAACTTGACCACACCCCAGTGCCTTGAACTTTCCTTCAGCTTTTTCCAATGATGATTGAGCACTGCGAGGAGGGGTATCTCGACCATCAAGAAAAGCGTGTAGGTAAATTTTCTCAGCGCCCTTCGATTTAGCTAAGTCAATCATCGCAAATATGTGCTCTTCATGGCTGTGAACGCCACCCGGAGACATAAGGCCACAAATATGGACTGCGGCATCTTTTTCGACAGCTTTTTCTACTGCTGATACTAACGCTGGGTTATGATTAAATTCGCCATCTTCGATTGATTTAGTAATACGCGTAAAGTCTTGATATACGACGCGACCAGCCCCCAAATTTACATGGCCAACCTCAGAGTTACCCATTTGACCTTCGGGAAGACCAACCGCCATACCAGAAGTGTTTATTAACATATGTGGGTATTGTGCATTGAGCTTGTCCAAAACGGGTGTCTTTGCATGAAAAATTGCATTAGATTCTGTTTTTTCGCTGTAGCCCCAACCGTCTAAAATTAATAATACCGTTGACTTCTTGTTTGGCATTGCCATGTTCCTACTAGGTAAATGAAAAGTTGATAAGAAATTTAGCTTCTATTTTACACACAACAGGTAAAAATACACTGGCAAAATCATAGAATTTATATGATGAAAAGGAAATTATTATTCAGTTTGGTATTAGCGATTAAGCCTGTATACTGTAGCCAGTTTTTAACTTCTGGGAATTCTTTATGGAAGAGTTTTTTACCTTTTTAGCTAATAACCCGATACTTACAGGTGTTTGGCTAGTGTTATTTGGTTTAATTATTTTTACCAGTATCAAAATAAAAATGTCACCAATAAAACAATTATCTACACAAGAGTTAACGTTTTCCGTTAACAAAGAAGATGCGGTAGTTGTTGATATTCGTAGTGAAAATGAATTTAGAAAGCAACGCATTATCGATTCTGTTAACTGCACTAGTGAAAAAATAAACAAAGGTGAGTTAACAAGCCTTGAAAAATTTAAAGACAGACCCATCATTGTGGTATGTGCGCAAGGAATTTCGGCTAATAAAGCTGCTAATGATTTAGTAAAAGCCGGTTTCTCGCAAGTAAGTTTATTAAAAGGTGGTATGAATGCATGGGTTTCAGCAGGATTACCAACAATTAAGAAGTAAGATTATGGCAACTGTAGAAATTTATACTAAAGCGTATTGTCCATATTGTGTACGAGCTAAAGCGCTACTTGAGCAAAAGAATGTAACCTTTACCGAATACAAGATTGATCAAGAACCTCAACTGCGTGATGTTATGATTGAACGTAGCAAGGGTGGTTTTACAGTGCCACAGATATTTATTGATGATCATCATGTAGGTGGTTGTGATGATTTATATGCATTGCATGCCCGTAACAAATTAGATGAATTGTTAAACCCGTAATTTTTAGTATTGAGCCCCAAATTAACTATAGGAAGTAAAAATGGCTGACGAAATTCAATCAGGTGCAGAGCAAAACGAGCAGGCGCCACAATTCCACGTTCAACGTATCTACACAAAAGACATTTCTTTTGAGACGCCTAACTCTCCAGCTGTTTTTCAAGCTGAATGGAAGCCGGAAATCAAATTAGATTTAGATACGCGCTCGAATCGTTTAGCCGATGATGCATACGAAGTTGTTTTAGCTGTAACTGTAACAGCCGAGATCGACGGTAAAGTAGCATTTTTAGCGGAAGTACAACAAGCTGGTATCTTTATGATTGCTAACATGCAGGAAGGTCAAATAGCACACGCTATTGGCTCTTTATGCCCTGCAACTTTATTCCCGTACGCACGTGAAACAGTTGCGAGCTTAGTAAACAAAGGTTCATTCCCACAATTGAATTTAGCGCCAGTTAATTTTGACGCTTTATTTGCGCAATACGTTGAACAACAACGTGCTGCAGCTCAGGCGCAAAATACTGAGACTCACTAATTATTATGCAACCTTCGCATGATATCGTCGTAGTAGGTGCAGGATCATATGGTACTGCACTTGCTATTTGCTTGGCTCGAAACGGTAACAAAACCTTACTTTGGGGTCGAGATGAGCAACATGTTGCAAATATGCAACAACAACGTAGCAATGAAAAATACCTACCAGGGGTATCATTTCCCGAAAATCTAACGATTTCTAATAACCTTGAGCACGTTATTTCTTCAAGTAACACTATTCTTGTGGTTGTACCAAGTCATGCCTTTAGTGACATGCTGGATCAGATTAAGCCATACTTGCTATCTGAGGCGAAGCTCGCTTGGGCAACAAAAGGCTTAGATCACAAAACAGGGCGTTTATTGCAAGACGTTGCACAAGAAATTTTAGGAACCGACATTTCATTGGCCGTTTTATCTGGGCCAACTTTTGCAAAAGAAATGGCAGCAGGCTTACCAACAGCAATTTCAATGTCATCAACCGACGAAGATTTTGTCGAGGAACTGTCGCAAAGATTGCATTGTGAAAAGCGTTTTAGAGTGTATCGCAACAATGACTTTATCGGCATTCAGTTAGGTGGTGCGGTTAAAAATGTAATTGCAATTGCCGCTGGAATGGCGGATGGCATTGGTTTTGGTGCCAACGCTCGAACCGCGTTGATTACCCGTGGTCTAGTTGAAATGACGCGCCTAGGCGAAAAGCTTGGTGCACAACCGACGACATTTATGGGGATGGCAGGTTTGGGTGACTTAGTACTCACCTGTACAGACAATCAATCGCGTAACCGACGTTTTGGTCTCGCCTTGGGTAAAGGCCAAGATGTGGACACGGCGCAACAAGAGATTGGTCAAGTTGTTGAAGGTTATCGAAATACTAAAGAGGTGAGCATGTTAGCCCATCGACTGGGCGTAGAAATGCCTATCGTTGAGCAGGTTTACCAAGTGCTATATCAAGGAAAATCGGCAAAGGCAGCAGCACAAGAGCTGCTAGCGCGCGCACCTAAGACAGAGTAAGTTAGAGCGGTTTTGCACTCGCTCTAACGAAACTTATGGTCTAGACCGCGTTTGGAAAACCAAGTTGGCGCCAGCTTTCAAAGATAATTACAGCCGTAGCATTCGATAAATTCATGCTGCGGCTTTCTTTTAACATCGGAATTCTTATTTTATCTTCATCTGGTATTTGTTGTCTGACAGATTCAGGTAAGCCTTTTGTTTCACTGCCAAACAATAAATAATCGCCCGCTTTAAATTCGACGTTATGATGATAGTTAGTTGCCTTAGTTGTGATCGCGTAAACGCGCTGTGGCTGCTCGTTTTTAACGAAATCTTCATAGCTTTTATGGCGTTTTAAGTTGGCGAACTCATGGTAGTCTAATCCAGCGCGTTTCAGACGCTTGTCATCGATATCGAAACCTAATGGTTCAATAAGGTGTAAGCGATAACCTGTATTAGCACACAGGCGAATAATGTTACCTGTGTTAGGTGGAATTTCTGGCTGAAACAAAACAACGTCAAGCATAAATTAACTCTCAAATTTCTTTTCTGGCGGCAGTATATCATCAGCAATGTGTTTTTCTGTAATCAGTTTTGATTTAACGCATGAATATTTGTGCGCATTTAGACTATTCTTTGGATATAAGCTTTTGAAAAACAATCTGATGAATCAAGAATACTCAGCTGATAGCTACGCAAAATATGTTCGCTTTGCTGCGATTAGCGCCTTTATTGGTGCACTGTTGATGATCGTGATAAAGCTAAGTGCTTGGCTTATTACCGATGCGAGTGCAATGCTGGCCTCGGCAAGTGACTCTATTCTCGACCTCTTTGCTTCAAGTATTAATCTAGTCATTTTACGATACGCATTGGCGCCGCCCGACGAGCAGCATAAATTTGGCCATGGTAAAGCTGAAAGCTTAGCAGGGTTGTTGCAGTCAGCCTTTGTGATGGGGTCGGCTGGAATATTGATATTAGCTGGTATTGAGCGAATTATTGAGCCTGTTGTTATCAAGCAAATGTCGGTTGGTATTTGGGTAACACTAGCATCGTTGGCGATAACATTTATCGTGGTGCTTATTCAGTCGTGGGTGATTAAAAATACCAATAGTGTAGCGATAAGTGCCGATTCTTTGCATTACAAGTCTGATGTTGTATTGAACATTGGTGTTCTTGCTTCTTTAGTCCTTACTCAATATTTAGCACCAGAAGTTGATGGCTTGTTTACTGTACTCGTCGGAATTTATTTGTTTAAAGGGGGCTTTAGTATCGTCTCTACAAGTGTTCGCACATTAATGGATGAAGAACTGCCAGAAGAAGATAAAAAGAAAATCTCAACGATCATCAACCAGCACAAGCACGCTATCGGCTTTCATGATTTACGCACGAGAAAATCGGGGCCCACGCCTTTTATACAGTTTCACTTGGAAGTGTCCGGAAATATCACGCTTTATCAAGCACATGAAATTAGTAATGACGTTCAAGCACAAGTGAAGGCGCAATTTCCAAGTGCTGATATCATCATTCACTTGGATCCAATATGTTAATTAGTGATTGTTGCTATGTTGATTAAACCAGCCAATTACAGCATCGATCGCGGGATTTCTGATCTCGTCAACCTCAAAGAATAACTCATGATATGCACCGTCAAATACTTGTGGCTTGCCATTAAGACACGATTGAGGTTGAGCTTTATGTAGTTGCTCACAAAATTCGAATTGATCGAGGTTATCAACGACTGTATCCGCACCAGATTGAAGCACTGTCACAGGTGTCGTGATGTTGTTTAGTGTTGAAAATATTGTATCGCGCGCTATTAAAGCTTGTTTTAACCACATGTTAGTTACACCACCTAGTTGCAACTCAGGTGTCACATCGTACGTGTTTTTAAAGAACTCGAATCGTATTCTTGATTGTGTAAGAGCATTATCTTCAAAAGGATAATTACTATAATCGCCTTGGCCAATGAAATAGTTACTTTCGTCGTTGAAGTTATTATCCCACCAGACACGAGTATTGATGATTGATCGCCCTAGCCATACAGGAAGACCGCCAGTGTTGATGCCGATCATTGGCGATGCTAAAACTGCCGCTTGAATCTTTTCGCTGTATTTTGTCAAATAAAGTGCAGAAATGTTGCCGCCCATCGAATGGGCAAGAAGAAATGGCTTATTTTGAGAATTGCATGCTGGCGTTACTACGTTATCAACAAAATGATTCAGGTCGTCGACATAGTGTTCAAATGAATCAACATAGCCCTTGTGAGGGTTTTGTAACATACGGCCAGAAATACCTTGGCCACGATGATCAATAATGAACAGATTATATCCTTGATTGAACAAATCAAATGCTAGCTCTTGATACTTTAAATAACCTTCTGTTCGACCTGGCACAATAATTAAGCATTCTTTGTTCTCATTACGTGTAAACGACGCATAATTAATGCGAATGTTGTTCACACCTTCAAACGTCGAAAACTCTCCTTGTTTCCAAAAACCGTTGATCGCAGGAAGAGTCTGCTCAAAGTTATCTTCTTGAGTGTAATTGCTGGCGTGAATCGTCATGGTAAAAATGAGTGAGATAAAAATGCAAAGTCGAGTAAATGATGACATGAGTGGCATCGCAAATCCATTAGCTAATTATTGTTATTAAGGCACTAAACTAAATGAAAAAATCTTCGCCATTTGGCTCTCGACAGCTTCACCATTTTTCTGTGCTGGTTTAAAACGCCATTCGCTTAATGCGTGACGAATTGCTGTTCTAAAATAACTGACCTTAGGTTGGTATTCAAATTTTATATCTTTGACATAGCCCTGTTTATCGATTGTAAAGTTTACCAGCATTTCAATCTCTAGCTTTTTACGCTTAGCGGCGATTGGGTACTTAGGCTCCTGAGAATGAATCAGTTGAGCGGCAACTTCACGTGGTATTTCTTGCTTTGATTCAACAGGGAGAGCAATCGGTGCAGTTGAAGCTGCTGTTGGAGCAATAGATTTACTAACAGGTGGTTTTGCCAGTGCTTGTATTTCCTTCGCATACTTATTTGTCGGCATTGAGACGCTTGCTAATGGCTCAAGTTTTTGTGCTGGTTGCTCCGTAATTTGTTTAGTTACAGCAACATGTTCCGAAACTACGTTTTTGTTAGCGATAGTCGTTTGCTTTGGCTTTGAAAAGTCACTCGTTTGATGTTGTTGCGCAACCGTTTCTTCTTGTTCTGTGATAATGCCTTTCTCATTATCGTATTCAGAAGGAATCGTCGCTGGTCGAGAGTAACTGTTCGGTAATGAAGCGTACTCATCATCATTGAGCAATTGTTGCGCAATAGATAGAGGTGGCAAGGTTTGTCTATCAAATAATGCATTGCTTGCTTCAAATACGGTTAAGCTTTGTGGTTTAGCAACGCTATTAATGAGCAAACTTGGTGTCGAACTCAATACTAAGGAGTTTACTTTCGCGAACTGACTCGCGGCAAATAAACTAATTGATGTGATGATCACGATCGATGCAAGCCATTTACTCGTTTCATTGTTTTGCGTGCAATGGTGTGGTTGAACCAACCTTAAAATGCGCGCTTTCAAATCACCGCCAGATGCTGCCATAGCCATCATTGGAATAGAGTGGTTTCTGTGTTTATGACAAAGCGATGCAGTATCTGCTAATGTGTGAGCGTAAGCGATTGCATTACCACATTGCTTCACTGCCATGTCATCACTACAGAACTCTCTTTCTACTCTCATTTGCTTTGATATCCAGTAAATTACCGGATGGAAAAAGAGCACTATTTCAGTCACCGATTGTAATAAGTTAACTAAATAATCGTGGCGGCGAATATGTGCAAATTCATGCAATATAAGCATATCTAGCTGAGCTGGAGTTAAGCCAGTGATCATTGCGGCAGGTAACACGACCACAGGCTTAATGAAGCCAATCGCCATCGGTACTTTTGTTTTTAACGAGATTCGAAGTTTTGGTAACTTCGTTGTGAATCCCATGCGGTGACAAAGCTCAATAAAACGCTGTTCAAGCGATACACTCGCCTCGACGCTTTTTTCAAAGGGTAATCGCGTGACACTGCGCATTTCAAGTAGCAATTTAATTGCTAATAAGAACACAACGCTAAACCAAATGATGGTTAAGTGAGGAAGAGTTTCCGCAAAGTTTTGCTGCCAAATAGGTTGTTGACCTTGCTGTGATTGCAAATCAAATAGCGTAGCAATTGGCGCTAAGTGCGTTATTTGGTTGGCAATATGCTCTGGCTGGTATATATAGAAAAACGTAGCAAACGGTAATAGTAAGCAAGTGAACAGTGCAATAGTTGAAGCTAGATAGCGTGCTTGTGCATTAGACTTTGGCAGTAAAGCTAAAGCTATTTTTAGTGCGACAGCAACGGCTACACCTTGCCACAAAAAGTGGACAAGTGTTAACCCTATACTTGAAAGTAAAATGCTCTCGTCTAAAAATATTTGCATATCAGATGTTAGCTAACTTCTTGTTCGTATTTGTTTAATAAAGTTTTGATATCTTCAATCTCTTGCTTAGTTGTAGAGTCATCAAGTGCTCTCATGACTAAGTTTGATGTTGAGCCACCAAATGCTTTAGCGATTAGATCTTTTAACAAAGATGATTGTGTATGTGTTTGACTATTTGCAGCCGCATATACGTGTGCACGTTTGCTTTCGTCACGAATAACAAGATTTTTATCGTGCATTATTTGTAATATTTTGAGTACAGTTGTATAGCCAGTTTTTTGAGTTTGGCTAATTTTCTCGTGTACTTCTCGAACTGTCGCTGGACCTAAGTCCCACAGTACGTTTAACAACGAAAGTTCAGCTTCAGTTGGCTTGATTGCAGACTTATCTCGAGCCATTATGAGGATCCTTTACCTAAATTCTAAGACGTATTACGATGTTAATCGTATACGCTGGTGAAAATATCAGCAAGCAAAATGTTACATTTTGTTTAAATGCTACTACCTAGTTTTTCGATTACTTGGCGACTTTGTTTCGGAAAGTCGGTAAAAATACCGTCTACACCCAACGACATACACCATTTAATATCTTCTGGCGTATTTACCGTATAAACCCAAACGAATATCCCTTGGCTATGTGCATGGTCAATCATATCTTGATTTATACAGTCTATTGCAAGATTAACCGATGTTGCCGATAGTTCTTTTGCAAATGTTGCATAGTTAACGGGACAAGAAGCCGATAACGCGCCCAAATTAATTTCAGGGATGAGATTTCTAGCTTTTTGTAAAACGTGGTGATTAAACGAAGAAATGCTTAATTGCTGCCACGAATAAAGTTCTTGTGCCACAAGCTTTCGTACAATTGCATCAATTGCCAGTAACACTTGTTCGACTTGTCCTTTGGGGTGCTGTTCACTGTACAGTGATGCAGACTTTATCTCTATGTTCACATCACAGCGACCTGCAATTTTAATTAAGGCCGCATCAAGTGTTGTAAGTTTGGAGCCATCATGAAAAGTAATGGATGCTACTTCGGTCAACGATAAAGCGTTTAACGGCTTTACCTGTCCATTAAACATAACATACGCATCATGGCTGAGGACTAATTCACCACTTGGATGCAACTGCACGTCTAACTCAATTCCATCACAGCCCTCTATGATCGCTTGCTCGAAGGCGACGAGTGTATTTTCAACATGTGTGCCACTGGCGCCGCGATGAGCAATAACTTTCATTAGCCGATCAAATCTGCGTAATGTTCGCCCAAGCGTGTTACCGATTTCGGCCCCGCCGCTTGGTTAAATTCGACCATGTTCGGTGCAAACGTCGTGATCACGGTTGAACCCAGTTTAAAACGACCCATTTCATCACCTTTTTTGAGCTTAATCGCACCATGACCTGATGTTGGGTATGTCCATCTAAAAATATCCTTGCCCGCAGGTGGAGTGATCGTCCCCGCCCACACGGTTTCAATACTGGCAACAATAGTCGCACCAACAAGTACCATAGCCATCGGGCCTTTTTCAGTATCAAATACTGCTACTACACGCTCATTTCGGGCAAATAAGTCAGGTACATTATTTGCCGTAAGTGGATTAACAGAAAACAGTTCACCCGGCACGTAGATCATTTCCTTTAATGTCGCATCAATTGGCATGTGAATTCGATGGTAATCTTTTGGTGCTAGGTAGATACATGAAAATTTACCACCTTGAAAAGGCGCTGCTGTCTCTTCATCACCACCTAACAGGCTTTTGAGGCTGTAATCAAAGCCTTTCGCTTGAATTAGTTGTCCATCGACAATATCGCCTTGTTGGCTGATAGCACCATCAACTGGATAACAAATTGTATTTTCGTCAGCCAAAATTGGACGAGCACCTTCTTCTAACTCACGGGTAAAGAAGTCATTAAACGTTTTGAAGTCACTAGCATTTTTGTGTTTAGCTTCAGCCATATTGATATCGTAAGCTTTTATAAACCAAGCAATTGCTTTGGTGGTCAATGTGCCCATTTCGGCTGCGGCGAACTTGCCCACTAACCTTGAAATAAGGTGCTTAGGCATTATGTATTGTAAAGTGATTTTTAGTTTATCAATGAACACTTAACTATCCTTCAAAAATTACTGATTAAATCTTGTTGTTTGTAAACTTTCATGGATGCTATCCATGATACGTTGAAAGCTGGCGAGTCTTTCAGGATGAATCTTACCTGCTTCCATTGCTGCCACTAATGCACAACCTGGGTCGTTTTTGTGCTTGCAGTCACGAAATTTGCAAGTGCCGATAAAGTCGGCAAACTCGACGAAGCCATCACAAACCTGCTCTGGTGTCATGTGCCACAAACCAAATTCTCGAATACCGGGAGAGTCTATCAGATCTCCGCCCTCTGGAAAGTGATATAACCTAGCGACCGTTGTCGTATGTTGGCCCAATCCTGAATTTTCTGATACTTCTTTAGTTTCTAGTCCTAAATCAGGCATTAGAGAGTTAGTAAGTGTTGACTTACCTACGCCAGATTGACCAACGAAAATACTTACTTTATCTTTTAATTGCGCTCTGATGTCATCTAAGCCATCGCTACTTTCGCTGCTTGCGAGAATCACCTTATAGCCAATATCAAGATAGATTTGTAAGCTCTCTTGAATCACCTCAAAAATTTCTTCATCAAGTAAATCGATTTTATTTAACACAATAATCGGGGTGATCTGTGTTTGTTCACAGGCAACGATGTATCGATCGATAATGTCTGGATTGAATGCTGGCAATACCGATGAAACAATAAATATTTGGTTAATGTTTGCCGCTACTGGTTTTACGCCATCGTAAACATCTGGCCTAGAAAGTACGCTATCACGTTCGTGTACTGCTTCAATGACACCTGAAATAGCATGTTGCGTTTCTTTCCCGCGACGCCACATTACTTTATCGCCGCACACGAGAGAATCAATTGATCGACGAATATTACACCTAACAATTTCACCATCGGGGGCTTCGACATCAGCATGTTGACCGAACCGGCTGATCACTAAACCCTGCAACGGCTCAGACAATTCATCATCTTGCCATTGAATTTGGTCTTGTTTAGCGATCTTTTTCTGTTGATTCGCTTTTATGCGACGCAATTGACCTTTAGTTAATTTTTTTGATTTAGCCACGAATACTCAATAATGTTGGTGATTTTTGTGTTGTACTAGGGTACATCTGGCGTATTATACTGTTTTATTGTTAAATCATCTAATGCTTGTCTACATTTAGAAGAAGTAAAGTATTTAAGGAAAGTTATGAGCCAAAGCAATGACAGCAATTTAATTTGGTTGGATCTGGAGATGACGGGGTTAGATCCGGCGACTGATGTTATTTTAGAGATTGCGTCTATTGTTACCGACAGCCAACTAAACATTCTAGCTGAGGGACCAGTCTTTGCTATCCACCAAAGCGATGACGTACTTGATAATATGAGTCAATGGTGTATTGAACATCATGGCAAATCAGGGTTAACTCAACGTTGCCGAGAGAGTAAAACTGATTTAGCAACAGCAACGAAAGAGACCCTTGCCTTTGTAGCAGAATATGTACCGGCAGGTAAGTCGCCAATGTGTGGTAACAGTATCGGACAAGATCGTCGATTTATTAATCGTTATATGCCTGAATTTGAAGATTATTTTCACTACCGGAATCTCGATGTTTCAACAGTTAAAGAATTAGCTCGTCGTTGGAAGCCTGACGTATTAGCGAAAGTTGATAAGAAAGGTGTTCATTTAGCACTAGACGATATTCGTGAATCAATTGAAGAGTTAAGAGTGTATCGAGAACATTTTTTTAATGTGTAAATATTGTCGATAAAAAAGCCCCTGTTTGGGGCTTTTTTCTTCTCTGTGTTTGCAGGTCAGACCAGTTTCGTGCAGAATGTGATGACATACATTTTCGAAACGGTACTAAAAGGCGAAAGGACCATATCATGGCAAATAGATTTTCAACGATTGTTAATCGTATCAATAAAGGCCCAGCATCACTGCGCTCGTTCTTATTGACGAAGGTGTTTAACTCACAAGTAAAATACGCGAAAACTTCTAATATCAAGCTTATTAGCGTGACGAATCATGCCGTTGAGTTAAAAGTCGAAAACAAGAAACGTGTTCAAAATCATATTGGTGGTGTTCACGCGATTGCCGCTTCTTTATTGGCCGAATCGGCAACAGGAATTGTGTTTGGAATGAATGTGCCTGATTCTCATTTGCCGTTATTGAAATCAATGAAAGTCGAATATCAACGACGCATGGTTGGCGATTTGACCGCACATGCAACTTTATCTGACGAGCAAATTAAGCTTATTGAAAATGAAGAGAAAGGTGACATGATGGTACCAGTGACAATTACTGATGAGTCTGGCCAGCAACCGATTGAGTGTTTTATGGAGTGGGCTTGGGTGCCTAAAAAACGCAAGTAATAAACGGTAACCGTGACAAAATGTGTCGATAAACTGTTAAAATTCAATTTCCCTAAAAACCTACTTATTTTATAGTAGGTTTTTTTATTGCAAAAATAGCTAACTCTTCAAATAAGGAAATTGTTTTGACTGATCATAAGTCAAGCTCACAACTACTTCAGCCAAAAGCTTTAATCATCGGATTGCTTGTAATTATTATCGTTGCGCTCAGTGGCGTTTTTTTGTGGCAAAGCTTCGAATATGATCGCCAGGTAAGTCAAAATTATTTACCTAAATTGGCGAAGCAAAAAGCGATATCGATAAAAATATCTGAATTACAAGATGAGCTTTCTGAGTTATCGATTGGTAATGGATCGGTTTCGTTATCGAGTACGCATCAGCAAATCATTGAAAACCTGAGAAATTTAAAATCTGAAGGGCGCTATTCCAGGGAGTTTTTTCCGCTATTAGAAAATGATGAGATTGATAACCTTGCTAATCGACTTGTCAGTAATGAAACACGAAATAGCACCTTAACGGATGAAGCACTAGGTTTAATTAATCTTATTAATCACTCCATGATTGATTTGTTGGCGGTCATGAGAGATCGTCAAGCGAATCTTTATAACCAAGTCTTAGCCGATAAAGTGAGCGATCGCGTGACGGCTTCAAGAGCGATTGCTCATACGAATGTCAGTCATGATATTCAAGACTATCAAGAAGCAAACCGTCATTTAAATAAAGTCTCGGCGACACTTGAGGAAATGTCATTTCTGTCCAAGTCTGATGATATTGATCTGCTTGAGCAAAGTGCTGAAAAATTCAATCAATGGCAAGGCGTTTATCAGGATCAGTTAGCAGCAGAAAATGATGAGCTTGCCAAGCAATTAACCTTATTAGATGATTTACTGTTTAATGATGACCGATTGATAGCCAAGTGGCGAGGGCAAGTTCGTCTAGCACAGGACTACTTAATCGCGATTGATGAACAAAATGCGAAACTTGGCTTGTTGTTTGAGCGCAACCAACGAGCTATTTCACCACCGATTCCAGCATTATCTAATTTCCTAAAAAGTTACCAACTCAACTTAGCGAATCAAGACATTTATATTGGATTGGCTATTGTCATTACGATGCTGCTCTTTGCAGTTTTCCTTGTATTAAACGCGATATTGCGACGTACTACCAAGCTTGAGCAAGAAACTGAGCAACTTGTTGGTGTATCAATAGGGAAAAATGAAGCGACTCTTCAAGCACTGTCGACACAGAGTCAACACCAAATCCAGTCAATGCTGAATGATGTGATTCAGCCGGAGCATGATGAATCAGCCTACCAAGCGTTAAAGCAGCAATTGGAACTATTCCATCACATGTTATCGACTTATGGTAATGGGTTATACATTCAGGACGACGCATTTAAGGGAAGTAATATCTCACTTAACGAGAGCTCGTTTAATTGGTTAATAACAATGACAAGTGTCGATTTATCATATCGATCGACATTTAGCTGGAGGCGTCTGGTTAGCGTTAAGCAAGCTCGTGAAATTGTCGAGAGCGTTCGTCGACTTAAACAGAATAAAGAGTTGGCTACACAACTTAATTTAGCCTTTGATAATGGGAAGTATGCTTGTCTTAACTTAATAGCCACTGAACGTGGTATATCCGTTTTCATTTTCGATGAAACCGAACGAAGCATCGAGGTTAACGAGTTAAATCAAACGATCGAACAACTACAAATCGACGAACAAAAACAGTGGCAAGGCGAGCAACAAGTATTTAGCCATATACATCGTAAACTGGCTTCTGCCTGTCTCTCGCAACAGAGTTTGGCTCGAATCGATAGGGCTTCTTTGCGTCATGCACAACAATTGAATCAATTACTTAAATGGTGCGAAGGAGGGCAACTTTGGGCGAGAAATCACATAGACAAAACCAACCCAGAGTTTACCGAGGTGAGACTAGCTCAAGCGCTCTCGGGCATGGTATGTGAAGCGCAATATCAACGAAATCACTTATTTGAAGATCTTCAACAGTCGTTAATATTTGAGCATTTAGACAATGAAAATATGGCCTTAGAAAGCGCGACTGTATTGCTTGATATGGCTAATTATCATTATGTCCTGTCATATTTACTCGACATTCAATTTGTTAGACAGCACGGTGATCTGACATTAAAAACTAAAATTGTTGATCAAAATGCTGCACAGCTAATGGTTAAGTATCATTTCACCTATGAACAAGAACAACCATTAGAAAACCTGCCGGCAGCAATGTTATTAATTAGTCATCAAGTTGAAAGCCAGCCAAAAGCATCGACGTTTGATCAAGGTTACTTTGCCAGAGCGTTACTAGACTACTTGCATGTTGATAAAATTGAGCTGACTCAACAGTCCCACGGCTGGCAATTTTCTTTCGAATTGCCGCATTCAACGCGCCAAAACATTGAAAAAATTAAAGCCGAATATGAAGCGCCAAGTCTATCAACTCGCATCGTATTAATCGTCAAAGAGGAAGCTAATCGCAAACATTTAGACTCGCTCCTCAAACCATATTCAACGGAAGTGATTGCCGTAAGTAGCTTAGAGCATGCTCGCGGATTTTTTGACGTTAATCGCTTGGAGAAAAAGAAAATTGGCCTTGTGATAACAGCTGATGAAGCAGGGCATCATGATACTCACCAATTGTTATCCTTGATAGAGCAACTGCCAGAACGCTTGACGCCAAAATTGTTCGTGCTTGATGATGTTTCGACACTACCATTAAGCCAGTACGACACCCATGGTTTCAATCTTAATCTAAAGCTTGGTGCGAATTTATTAGACGTGCTCAGTCAGTTTATGCAGTCTGAGGCATATTATAACCGAGTATTCGATCATCAAGATTTACAATCACTGAATTGTCAAAAAAATAATATCAGTGTGCTTGTTGCGACGGACCGATTTAGTGAGCAACATTACATTGGGGCATTATTGAACTGGCTTGGGTTTAAAGTGTGTGTCGCAACGTCAATAGAACAAGCTAAATCACAATGGCAAAGTGGCTTACATCGTATATTGGTAACTGATTACCCATTAACCGATGTAAACTCGATAAAATTGAAAAAACAGCTTAGGCGAACAGCTATTTCATTATCTAAGACAGAATTTAAAGGAAGTGATGCGCTAAGTGTTTTCAATATGCAAGCCGATGCATCAGTTAAAGAATGGCTTGAAACTTTATCGCCATGGTTGGCTATTAAACCTCAAAAAGTCGCTAAGACTATAGCTCATGAGGCACCAACAGCTAGCGTCATCGAAAGCCCGAAGCAAAACGAAGCGTCATTGCTAAGCTTCGATGTGTCTCAGTATGCCCAGAATGTTGGGGGCCCAGAACTCGCCGCAATAATGGCAGATGAGTACTTTGAGCAACTAGAAACTTTAGTTGAGCAATTAAAATATTCTCTAGCAGTCAAATCAATGGTAGGCGCGAAGGATCAGGCCGTTAAGCTTGAACAAATTAGCAAAATAATAGCGAGTAAAGAATTGTTAGCCTGGAGTGAGCAATTAAGCCATTGTATTGAGCAACAAGCAATGAGCGACGCAAGTCATTTGCTTCCTGAGATCGCGCGAGATATTCAAGATCTGAAACGCTTCGCAGAGGCAATTTAATCTCGCGTTTATGCGTCTCTAGGCATGCCTTTTTCTATACTGCGAATGAGGCGAGCTTGGAGTCGCTCATTGGTTGGGATGATTTGTTGCTTCGCCTTTATCTCATGCTGTTCCAATGCCCAATCGATATGTTCGATAACCATTGGTGTGGAATGCTCCCGCTTGGCCTTTAAGGCTTGTACTATCGACAAATCATAGGGGGCATTGCCCAGTGCAACTGCAATATTTCGTTGCCAGCACTCAAAGCCGATACGTCTGATTGGTGAGCCTTGCGTTTTCGATAAAAAGCTATCTTCGTCCCATGCAAATAAGGTTAGTAACTCAACATTGTCTAAATGCTGTCTTGGACTAAAATCATCTTCTTGGGTTAATTGACCAAATTTATTCCACGGACAGATAAGCTGGCAATCATCACAGCCATAAATTCTATTACCCATTAAAGGTCTTAATTCTTTAGGAATAGCATCACGAAGCTCAATTGTGAGATAGGAAATACAGCGTCTAGCATCAACAACATAAGGTGCAACGATCGCTTGCGTTGGGCAAATTTTTAGGCATGCGACACAATGTCCACATTGATTATCGGCAGGTGTATCAATAGGGAGTGGTATGTTGACTAATAGCTCTCCCAAGAAAAACCATGAGCCTGCTTTGGGATTAATCAACAGGCTATGTTTGCCTACCCAGCCCAATCCGGCATTTTGAGCTAATGGTCGTTCCAAAATAGGTGCAGAATCAACAAAAGGTCTGAATTCGAACTCTTGACAGTAGTCTTTTATGCGATCACCTAGTTGCTTGAGTCGCTTACGCATTAATTTGTGATAGTCACGCCCCAATGCATAACGACTGACAAATGCGTGCTTGGGTTGCTTTAGTATTTTGGCAAACTTAGCTTCAGCAGGTAAATAATTCATTCGTGCGCTAATAACGCGAATCGAGCCGGGGTGAATAGCTTGTGGTCGAGCACGGTCCAAGCCGTGTTTGGCCATATATTCCATATTGCCATGATAGTTATTGTCCAACCATGCTTGCAGCTTTTCTTCATGTTCTGTCAAGTCAATATCACAAATACCAACCTGCGCAAAGCCAAGCTCTTGTCCCCAAAGCTTGATTTTTTCAGCCAGTTCTTGATAGTTAATAGATGAATTCACAAACACGTAAATGACGAATAATTATGGTGACGCGAAGTTTACCACAGCATGCCTATTCAGGCACGGCCGTGTTACGTAATGAATCAAAAGTGGCACATCAGGAAAATGTTCCGATGTTCGAGTTAATGAAAAGTGCAGGTCAATCGGTATTTGATTTTCTTCAACGGCACTACTGTCAGCAATCAATGATGATTTTTTGTGGCAAAGGCAATAACGGGGGAGATGGCTTTATTGTTGGTTATTTAGCATTGTGTCATGACATTAATGTTGAAGTTATCCTGCTCGCGCAAGACGCTGATTTAAAGGGAGATGCGCGATTAGCTTATCAGCAATACATAGATGCTGGCGGAACCGTGACTGCATGCCTGTCCATTGAGGAATCACAAAACCTTCAATTTGGAAAGAACAACACCATAATAGTTGATGCTATCTTTGGTATTGGGTTTACTGGTCAACTACCTGAGTTAATCGCAAGCATTAGTCGAGCGATTGAATTGTCAAATCTTCCTGTCATCAGCATTGATGTTCCTTCCGGTATCGATGCGTCTTCTGGCGCAGTATCACCTTTTGCTATTGAGGCAGACGCAACGGTCAGTTTTATTGCCTTAAAACAAGGGCTATTAACGGGAAATGCAACGCATAATGTTGGTAAGCTCATTTTTGAACCGCTATTAATTGGCGACGTATTTTGCCAACGTGTTGAAAGTCAGTGTTTTGTCCAGCGGTTTAATAATCTTCCGTCGCTTAGTGCGAGACATAAGAACCAACATAAAGGAAGCTTAGGGTTATTGTTGACCATAGGTGGTAAAGCAGGAATGCCCGGTGCGATTCGTCTTGCAAGTGAAGCTGCGCTGAGATGCGGTGCTCCTCTTGTTGCTGTCGCAAGTGCTCAGGAAAATCACCAAGCCATTACAGCCAACCGTTATGAACTTATGTT
Organism: Thalassotalea loyana; assembly: GCF_030161435.1. GTDB lineage: Bacteria > Pseudomonadota > Gammaproteobacteria > Enterobacterales > Alteromonadaceae > Thalassotalea_G > Thalassotalea_G loyana. Next base: position 172,778 of record NZ_BSSV01000001.1, read on the forward strand.
AGCTGAATCTAGCCCTGAATTGCTGAGCAAAAGTGGACATCTCGATAAAGCGAAAGCCTTGTTAATTGGTCCAGGCCTAGGGCAATGTCAATGGGCGAAGGCATTGTTTACTTGTGTCATATCAGACGATAAACCGGTGGTGATTGACGCCGATGGACTGCATTTGCTCAATGCGTATATGCCTAATGGGGTGGCCAAAGGCACAAATAATCAATGGGTATTAACGCCGCATCCAAAAGAAGCAGCTGCATTGCTCAATACCTCTGTAGCAAACATTGAAGCCAATCGCTTTGATGCTGTGGTAAAAATAGCTAAGAAATATCGTTGTATTTGCGTGTTAAAAGGTGCTGGCTCTCTTGTTAGTGACGGTAACCAGACATGGGTGAATACATCAGGAAATCACGGCATGGCAACGGGTGGAATGGGGGATGTACTGGCTGGTGTCATTGCCGCGACCTCGATGCAGACTAAAAATTTACTCGAAGCAACCCGATTAGCAGTTTATCTTCATGGGAAAGCAGGTGATAATATTGCTGCTAAAAAAGGCCACATAGGTTTGTTAGCAAGTGATTTATTTGAACAGTTTCCACGATTATTGAAAAGTGTATATGAACCAATATCAAGCGACATTAGTTGATGAGCAGGCTACGATAGCTTTGGGCTCAACGTTAGCTAATATCATTAAAAATGAGTTAAATCATGGTGTTGTTGCCTATTTAAATGGGGATTTAGGCGCCGGAAAAACAACATTAACAAGAGGTTTTGTCCAAGGTATGGGACATTCAGGCCATGTTAAAAGTCCAACCTATACGCTCGTTGAGCCATATGAACTGACTCCATGGCAGGTTTATCACTTTGATTTATACCGGCTGGCGGATCCTGAAGAGCTTGAATATATGGGCATACGAGATTATTTTAATGAAACTAGTTGCTCGTTTATCGAGTGGCCAGAGCGTGGTGGTGGCATGATTCCATCAGCTGACTTTATCATCAACTTATCGTATTGTGGTGAACATCGTGAGGTTGAGGTGGTTGCTCAATCAGCATTGGGTGATAAATTAGTTAATCAACTTAAGGCGTAAGTAGTAGGAAAAGTATGGGTTTTCAGCGTAACGTTGGCAATATAATTCGCTTTGTATTATTGAGCTTGTTGTTACTTTCATTTGGTAGCAAGGCCGCGAATACTATTGACTCTGTGCGTGTCTGGCCTGCGCCCGAGAATACCCGAGTTGTATTTGATTTAGGTAAAAAGCCGGAATACAAATATTTTACACTGACCGCGCCTCACCGATTGGTTATTGACTTTGAAAACTCAAAAAGAAATGTAAATCTCGCTAAAATTGGTAAGAACGACCCTCGTATCCGAAAAATCAGGACGAGTAAGTCAAAGAAAACGGGCACAACTCGGCTTGTTTTAGAGCTCAACGCAAAGTATAAAACAACGGTTTTTCCACTGGCGCCCGCTGGCCAGTATGGTCATCGTCTAGTCATCGATTTATTCGATAAAGAACAAAAAACACATGTCGCCGTTTCTCCACCAAAGCAAAAACAAGATATTGTTATCGGCATAGATGCAGGTCATGGTGGTGAAGATCCAGGCTCGATCGGTAACAAAGGGACGTATGAGAAACATGTAACCCTCGCTATCGCAAAACGCCTGAAAAAGTTAATCGACAAAGAAAAAGGATTAAAGGCAGTTCTCATTAGATCTGGGGATTATTACATCCACGTTAACGACCGCTCGAAGATTGCCCGAAAAAAGAATGTTGATTTCTTGGTTTCTATTCACGCAGACGCTTTCCGCACACCTCAGCCTAGCGGCGGTTCAGTATGGTTAGTGACAAACCGACGTGTTGAATCAGAATTATCTCGATGGTTAGTGAATCGAGAAAAGAACTCTGAACTGTTAGGTGGCGGTGGCAGTGTGATAAAAAATACTGCGGATGACAATTTGGCGATTACGATAGCGGATATGAGTAAAGAGTATTCACTTGAAGTAAGTCACGGTGTCGCCTCAAGTGTTATTAGCCGTATGCGTAAAATTACCAAAATGCACAAACGAACGCCGCAAAATGGTAATTTTGCCGTGCTTAAAGCATCTGATATTCCCTCAATTTTGGTCGAAACGGGCTTTATTTCTAACCATCAAGAAGAGCGCAACTTGATATCGCCAAAACATCAGCAAAAGCTGGCTAAGTCGATATTTGATGGCATTCGAAATTATTATTTAGATAATCCGCCAGCAGGCAGTTATTACGCAACTATTGCAACCAAGAAACATACGGTTAGTAGAGGAGAGTCTTTATCTGTGTTGGCACAGCGATATAACGTTTCCGTGAGTAAACTGAAAAAGGCAAACAATCTACGCTCAAATGTTGTTAAAGTTGGTCAAACGTTAAAAATACCACGTGCCGATTAGCAAACGTGATCTCGAGATTATATCTGTCGATTCAATAATAAAAAGTAAGTTTATGATGGCGTTAGCTAACTCTTTAACCAGTACTGGGGTTATTTTTTTATGACAATTCAAATATTACCTGCACGTTTAGCTAACCAGATAGCTGCAGGTGAGGTTGTGGAGCGCCCAGCATCGGTTGTTAAAGAACTCGTTGAAAACAGCTTAGACGCCGGTGCAACCAAAATTAAAATCGACATTGAAAAAGGTGGCGCTAAGCGAATACGTATTGTTGATAATGGCAAAGGCATTATTAAAGATGAGCTAACGCTGGCATTAAGTCGTCATGCAACATCAAAAATTAAAGATCTCGATGACTTGGAAGCTATTGCAAGTTTGGGCTTTCGAGGCGAGGCGCTAGCAAGTATCAGCTCAGTCGCGCGCTTAACATTGACGGCTAAACCTGAAGCGCAAGATCAAGCATGGCAAGCCAGAGCGGAAGGCCGGGATATGGCTGTAGAAGTGCTGCCAGCTGCTCATCCCAATGGAACAACTGTTGATGTTGTTGATTTGTTTTTTAACACGCCCGCCCGTAGAAAATTTTTAAGAACAGAAAAAACTGAATTCACCCATATTGAAGAAGTCATTAAACGCATCGCATTAGCGCGTTTTGACGTGAGTTTCATATTGACTCACAACGGCAAACAAGTGAAGCACTACAGACAATGCACCTCTCCAGAGAGCTTTGCCAAACGCATCGGACAAGTTTGTGGACAACCTTTTCTCAATAATTCTGTTGAAGTAAAAACGGAACATCATGATATCAAGCTATGGGGTTGGATTGGCTTGCCAAGCTTTTCACGTAATCAGAATGACCTATGCTATAGCTATGTAAACGGTAGGATGATGCGTGATAAGTTAATTAATCACGCGATTAAACAGGCATACAGCGAATATTTGCCAAGTGATCAGTATCCGGCATTTGTTTTGTTTCTTGAGCTTGATCACCGTGAAGTTGATGTTAACGTGCATCCAGCAAAGCATGAAGTGAGGTTTCATCAGGGACGTTATATTCACGATTTTATTTATTCTGTATGCCACAAGGCGATTGTACAAAGTGCAGAATTGATAAACGAAGCGCTGCCAGAACACACAGGTAACCCTATAACAACTGACTTTACTGGTCTGCAATCTCAGCAAGGTGAAGTACGTGATTATGTGAGCCCGTTGAAGAGTGCTCAGACGAGTGGTTTAGGTGCTACTGGATCACAGTACATACCAGAATATCGGAGCGCTCCGGCGGTATCAAAACAAGCCGCGACAAATTATCAACAACTAATGACACCAGCTCGTTCGGGTTCTGAAACGCCTAATGCTAACGACATTAATGTCACCGGTGGAGAAGATGAGACGCTTCAGTTAGTGGGCGTTATCGAAGATGACTACGCTGTAATTATTGATCAGCGTAAGTTGCGAGTATTCCATGCGCCTACTTTAGCGAAACAATCAAAAGTGGCATTGCTCACTCAAAAGTGGTCAACAGGACTGGTGAGTCAACCCTTGCTATTACCAATAAAAATAAGTCTTGAGAAAGAACAAGTTGAATTGCTTACTCAATTTGAGCGGTTACTAAAACAATCAGGCGTCCAGCTAGCTTATCAGCAAGGCGTTATTGTGAAGCAGTTTCCTGCATTATTTCGTCAACTAGATATTAATGAATTTTTTCAAAAAGCATTAACTTTCTTAAGCCAATTGACGGATGTCCAGCAGCAAGAAAAGACCGTTGATGACTATTGGTTAGGCTTCTTAGCTGACTATTTATTACCAGAAGAATACACGTTGAATGCTTACTTGCCGATATGGCGAGACATGCAAAATCAGCATCCAGATGATTTTAATCAATATATTGGCTTGAATTCGACTATAGTTGACCTTACATCCATAGTGAGTCAATTAAAGTAGTAAGTTATGTCCACTGAAATAAAATTACCGCCCGTTATTTGTTTAATGGGGCCAACAGCATCAGGTAAAACTGCATTAGCAATGGAGCTATATGATGCGTTGCCGTGTGAAATTATCAGTGTTGACTCTGCGCTCGTATTTAAAGGCATGGATATTGGTACTGCAAAGCCCACGTTGGCTGAACAAGGAAAATATCCTCACCGGTTAATCGATTTGATTGACCCAGCTGATAGTTACTCGGCGGCGGAGTTTTGTAAGGACGCTCTACAAGCAATAGATGAAGTTCGTCAAAGTGGTCGGATTCCTTTATTGGTTGGAGGCACTATGATGTACTTTAAGAGTTTGATTGATGGAATATCACCACTACCAGAAGCTGACCCGAATATAAGGCAGCAGATTGAGTTAGAGGCAAACGAAAAAGGCTGGGATGCTTTACACCAAGAATTAGCGATGATCGATCCAGAGTCGGCTGCTCGTATTCACCCCAATGACCCTCAACGTTTGACTCGTGCGCTTGAAGTGTTCCGAATCACCGGAAATACTTTGACACAATTAACTGCAATTAAAGGTCAACGTTTGGAAGGGGATGTTTTACAATTCGCGATTACGCCAAAAGAGCGTAAAACCTTGCACGAACGCATTGAGTTACGTTTCAATCAGATGATTGAGCAAGGATTTAAAGACGAAGTTATTAAATTGAAAGCTCGTAAAGATTTGCATGAAAATCTGCCATCGATTCGCTGTGTAGGCTACAGACAGATGTGGCAGCACCTAAATGGTGACTATGATTTTGATGAAATGATCTTTAAAGGGGTATGTGCCACTAGACAATTGGCTAAACGTCAATTAACTTGGTTGAGGGGATGGGATGGACTTACTTGGTTGGACATGGAAGATAACAACAATTTACAAGTAATTACATCGCAGATAAGCAAATTATAAACAATTGTGTATAATGATTGTTAACAGTAAGTTAACTTACTGAATTGAAAAATTTATTTTCACTAACAATAAGAAAAGGGGCCAATAATGGCAAAGGTGCAATCTTTACAAGACCCATTTTTGAATGCATTACGTCGTGACCGCATTCCAGTGGCAATTTACTTAGTAAACGGCATCAAGCTACAAGGTCAAGTCGAGTCTTTTGACCAATTTGTTATTTTATTAAAGAACACGGTAAGTCAAATGGTGTATAAGCACGCTATTTCGACGGTCGTACCGGCACGTGCTGTAAACACTAATCCTGCTCCAACTGGTAACCAAGGTGGCTATAACCAGCCAATGGACAATCAGGATTAATGCTTGTAGTACCAACAATTAGGAGTACTTCATTTGTTTGATCGTTATCAGGCAGGTGAGCAAGCAATATTAGTTCATGTAGATTTTCCTGATGAAGGTAGTCGAGAAGATCTACAAGAATTTGAAATGTTAGTGTCATCATCAGGTGTTACGGCACTTGATGTGATTACTGGCAAGCGAAACACCCCCCATAGCAAATACTTTGTCGGTTCAGGTAAGGTTGAAGAAATTGCGGAAGCAGTAAAACTACACAATGCTAATGTTGTGTTATTCAATCATAGTTTGAGCCCATCACAAGAGAAAAATGTTGAAGCAGTTTGTGAGTGTCGCGTTGTTGATCGCACAACACTCATTTTAGATATATTTGCTCAGCGAGCTCGTACCCACGAGGGTAAGTTGCAAGTTGAACTTGCTCAGTTAAGGCATATTAGCACACGTTTAATTAGAGGCTGGACCCACCTTGAGCGTCAAAAAGGTGGTATCGGGATGCGTGGTCCAGGTGAAACACAGCTTGAAACTGACCGTCGCCTTCTTCGTGAGCGTATGAACAGTATTCAAAAGCGCTTGGATAAAGTTGAGAAACAAAGGCAGCAAGGTAGACGATCTCGAACGAGAGCTGAGTTACCAACTGTATCGTTAGTCGGTTATACAAACGCCGGCAAATCAACCTTGTTTAATACGATTACTCAGGCTGATGTTTATGCCGCTGACCAACTGTTTGCAACACTTGATCCGACTTTGCGTCGTATTGACGTAGAAGATGTTGGACGCGTTATCTTAGCGGATACTGTGGGTTTTATTCGTCATTTACCACATGATTTAGTGGCTGCGTTTAAAGCAACATTAACGGAAACGAGAGAAGCACAATTGTTACTTCATGTCGTCGATATTTCTGATGAAAGACGCCAAGAAAATATGGAACAAGTAGAAGATGTGCTTACCGAAATTGATGCTGGCGATGTCCCACAATTATTAATTTGTAACAAAATAGATAACCTAAATGATATTGCGCCACGTATAGATAGAGATGAAAATGGTGTCCCTATTCGGGTGTGGTTATCTGCGAGAGCCAATCAAGGTATTGAGCTGCTTTATAAAGCGTTAGCAGAACGTTTAGGGATACAGATTGTACAGCACACATTAAGGATTCCGCCATCTGCAGGTAAGTTACGAGGTGAGTTTTACCAACTCAATTGTATAACGAAAGAGACCTACGATGAGCAAGGCAACTGTATTTTAGCAGTTAAGTTACCGGAAAAAGAGTGGAATAGGATCGCAAAGACAGAAACGCTCGAACACTTTATTGAACATTAATGGCAATGATATTTTTATTTTCATTGCTATAACAGCCTGATATATTGTTTTTTCTTCCTGTTTTGTCGAAAATGACAATATCATCAGCATAATAATTTTTTAGTTACTATTCGGAGAGCATCATGGCTTGGAATGAACCGGGGAAAGACGATAAAGATCCCTGGAAAAATAAAGGTGGTAATAACCAGGGACCACCTGATTTAGATGATTTATTTAAAGACTTAGGTAATAAGTTTGGCGGTGTTTTTGGTGGCTCGGGTGGCTCATCAAGCAAATCAAATAATAGTTTCCCAAGCGCTGTCATTATATTAGCTATGTTAGTGGCAGTGGTTGTTTATGCTTATTCTTGTATCTATACCATTAAAGAAGCTGAACGTGGTGTTAAGTTACGTTTTGGTGAATATGTTGGATTAGTAGAGCCTGGTTTGAGCTGGAAGTGGACGTTCATTGAAACGATCATCCCTGTTGATGTTCAAACAACTCGTGATTTACCGGCTGCTGGTTTCATGCTAACGCAAGATGAAAATGTTGTGCGTGTTGAAATGCAAGTTCAGTATCGTGTAGTTAACGCGCGTGATTACATCTTTAGCGTGACAAATGCTGATGATAGCTTAAGTGATGCGCTTGATAGTGCGCTACGCTATGTTGTTGGTCATGCGAATATGGATGATGTATTAACGAGTGGTCGTGAAGCTGTTCGTCAACAAGTTTGGGCAGAGCTTGACAGTATCATTGAAACCTACAACTTGGGTTTATTGGTGGTAGACGTTAACTTTAAAGATGCACGCCCACCTGAAGAAGTTAAAGATGCGTTTGATGATGCAATTGCAGCTCAAGCGGATGAAGAACGTTACATTCAAGAAGCAGAAGCGTATGCATTAAGTATTGAGCCACGTGCACGTGGTCGTGTTAAGCGCTTGGAGCAAGAAGCATTAGCATACAAACAACAAACCGTTTTAGATGCAGAAGGTGCTGTAGCTCGATTTGATAAGCTACTCCCTGAATATCAAGCTGCTCCTGAAGTTACACGTCAACGCTTGTACATTAATACAATGGAAAAAGTGTACAGCAATACTTCAAAAGTTATGGTTGATGTCGATGGTGGCAACAACATGATGTATTTACCACTTGATAAGATCATGACGCAACAGCAAAATGCGCCTCGCGTTATTCAGCAACCGGTGCAGTCGGTGCCGCAGTCAGTACCTAGTAAAGTGAATACTTCTACTGGTCGTAACGATCGTTTTAACAGTGGGAGAAACTAAGCAATGAAGAACTTTTCTGTATTACTACTTGCTGTTGTTTTTGTTCTTGGTGTTTCTAGCGTTTTTGTTGTCGCAGAAGGCCAACGCGGTATTGTATTCCAATTCAAAAAAATTAAGCGTGATAGTGCCGGTGAGATGGTTGTGTATGAACCAGGCCTACACTTTAAAGTCCCGTTTATTGAATCAGTTAAAAAGCTTGATGCTCGTATTCAAACACTCGATGAAGCGCCAGATCGTTTTGTAACGGCAGAGAAAAAAGACTTGATGGTCGATTCTTACGTTAAATGGCGTATCGTAGACTTCTCTCGCTTTTATTTACGTACATCAGGTAACTTTGATAATGCATCGGCACTATTGAAGCAAAAAGTGAACAATGGTCTTCGTACTGAATTTGGTACACGCACTATCCAAGAAATTGTTTCTGGTGAACGTGACGACCTCATGGCAAAAGCACTAGAAAGTGCGGTAAGTAGCCGTGATGATCTAGGTATTGAAGTAGTTGATGTTCGAGTAAAAGCGATTAACTTACCGAATGAGGTGAGTAACTCAATATTTGAGCGTATGCGCGCAGAACGTAACGCGGTAGCAAAAGAGCATCGCTCGAAAGGTCAAGAGCAGTCTGAAGTTATTCGTGCAACCATTGATGCTAAAGTGACAGTTATGTTAGCCGACGCACAGAAGAGCGCTTTTGAAATTCGAGGTGAAGGTGATGCATTAGCAGCGAAAGTATACGCGGATGCATACAACAAAGACCCTGAGTTTTACAGCTTCTTCCGTAGCCTAGAGGCTTACGAAAAGAGCTTTAATAGCAAAAATGATATTATGGTTGTTAAACCAGACAGTGATTTCTTCCATTATTTGAAAGATACCGCTAAAGCGAAATAAGCAATATTTAAGAAGCCATGACAGTGTCATGGCTTTTTTGTATCTGTGACATAGATGATATGACGATAGAACTTTTTATCACAGCTCTTGCATTCGCATTTATTATTGAAGGCATTGTACCGGCATTGTTTCCCAATAAATGGCGTGCATATGTTGCAAGAATGGCCCAAGAGCCAACAACGACTATTCGAAATACCGGTGTATTGATAATGGCAATCGGCGCAATCGTATTATGGCTGGTGAGCTGAAGCATGAAATTAAATAAGCTCAAACGCTTGCCGTCGAAGTTAAAAGTGCTGCTGTAATTTTTACATTGGTAAAAACACTGCCCAATGACTTATCAGTGCAGGATTAATATTTATTTTCATTCTAATTATCTCCTCAATCGACATTCAACTTAGCTAAAACAACCGTTTACAGACCTACCAAATTATTAAATGTTGGTTTGGTTAAAAAGTGGTCAATAAATGCTTTTACTAGCAAGCGATATTTGTTAGAATCCCCGCCTAATTTTCTTACCAACATGTGAAAATGGGTAAAAACGTCGTAGTTCTGGGCACCCAATGGGGTGACGAAGGTAAAGGTAAAGTTGTTGACTTACTAACGGATAAAGCAAAATTTGTTGTTCGTTATCAAGGTGGTCACAATGCAGGTCATACATTAATCGTAAACGGTGAAAAAACCGTTCTTCACTTAATCCCATCAGGTATTTTACGAGATAACGTAAAGTGCTTGATCGGTAACGGTGTTGTGCTTTGTCCAAAAGCGTTAATGACAGAAATCAAAATGTTAGAAGACCGTGGCGTTCCAGTGCGTGAACGTTTACTTATTTCTGATGCTTGTCCATTAATTCTTCCATACCACAATGCATTAGATGCTGCTCGTGAAAAAGCACGTGGTAGCAAAGCTATTGGTACAACAGGTCGTGGTATCGGTCCTGCGTATGAAGACAAAGTTGCACGCCGCGGTTTACGTGTAGGTGACTTGTTCTGTCAAGAATCATTCGCCGCTAAGTTAAAAGAAATCATGGAATACCATAATTTCGTATTAACGTCATACTACAAAGCAGAACCAGTGAGCTACGATGAAGTTTTAGCTGATGTAATGGCTGTTGCAGATATCATTAAAGATATGGTTGCAGACATTGCTGAAACACTTGATCAAGCGCGCTTAGCTGGCGATTCAATTATGTTTGAAGGTGCACAAGGTACTTTATTGGATATTGACCACGGCACGTACCCATACGTAACTTCTTCAAACACGACCGTAGGTGGTGTAGCAACCGGTTGTGGTTTCGGCCCTCGCCATATTGACTACGTTTTAGGTATTACAAAAGCCTACACAACACGTGTTGGATCAGGTCCATTCCCTACTGAATTAAACGATGAAGTTGGTAATCACCTTGGTACTGTTGGCCATGAATTTGGCGCAACCACAGGCCGTGAGCGTCGTTGTGGTTGGTTTGATGCTGTAGCTATGCATCGTGCAGTGCAAGTAAACTCTATCAGCGGTTTCTGCTTAACTAAGTTAGATGTTCTAGATGGCTTAAAAGAGTTAAAGATCTGTACAGGTTATAAAACTGAAGACGGTGAAGTTATTACTGTTCCGCCGACAGCTGCTGAAGGCTACGAGAAAATTACGCCTGTCTATGAAACGCTTCCTGGTTGGACTGAGTCAACGGTTGGCGCAACTACCGTTGAACAATTACCGGCAAATGCTCGTGCTTACATTAAGCGTCTTGAAGAAGTGACTGGTGTACCGATTGATATCATTTCAACCGGCCCAGACCGCGTTGAAACAATGATTTTAGTGAATCCATTCGAATAAGCTAAAATTTATTATCGCACTGAAAAAGCCAGCTATATGCTGGCTTTTTTGTATTCACGTCATATCAATTTTATAGAACATAGCAAAAAATTATAAATATATCTGCGTACATATTTATGTTAACTCGCCTCTATCTACAGTGCGTCATTAGTGAAAAATACGGCAGCGAATGTGCAAAAAAAAATCGTCGATCTCAGGCGAATATTCACTATTTGGTGTAAATCGTCGAAAAACGTCGTGAACTACGTTTTGAAAGTTTTTAAATTATTGGCTTGTTTGATAGCGAATATTTAACAAAATAATGTGAATTTTACGTAGAGCTGTTGCACTATTTTCTTGGTACTGGCAACTGGTAGGCTTTGTCAGCTCTTGAATTGCGAGAAAGCAATCACTTACCATATACATGTTTGGAAGTCTCGAGAAAACTTTCACCTTCATTTTTATCTACCGTTAGCATTTTAGGAAAAGCCATGACAGATATTCGTCAGCAAGCTCTGGATTATCATGAATACCCAACACCGGGCAAAATTAGCGTTGAATTAACAACACCTGCGGAAACATCGAAAGATTTATCGCTCGCCTATAGTCCAGGTGTCGCAGAGCCAGTGCGTGAAATAGCTGAAAATCCTGACGACGTATATAAGTACACAGGTAAAGGAAATACTGTAGCGGTTATCTCAAATGGTACGGCTATCTTAGGATTAGGTAATTTAGGTCCTATGGCATCGAAACCTGTAATGGAAGGGAAGGCTCTTTTATTCAAGCGATTCGCAAATATCAATTCTTTTGACATTGAAGTCACTCACAATACGGTGGAAGAATTCATTTCTACGGTGGCGAATATTGCAGATAGTTTCGGTGGAATAAATCTAGAAGACATTAAAGCGCCAGAATGTTTTCAGATTGAAAAAGCGCTAATCGAACGCTGTAAAGTGCCAGTTTTTCATGATGATCAGCATGGCACTGCGATAGTGACTGCGGCAGGCATGATAAACGCGTTAGAGATTCAAGGTAAAAATATTCGTCATGCTAATATTGTTTGCATGGGCGCTGGAGCAGCGGCAATAGCTTGTATGGAGCTATTAATTAAATGTGGTGCTCAACGTGAAAGAATATATATGCTCGACACGAAAGGTGTCGTTCATACGCGTCGCGATGATTTGAATGAATATAAAAAGCTTTTTGCCAACAATACTGATAAACGCACATTGGAAGAAGCAATTGATGGTGCGGATGTCTTTGTTGGTGTCTCTGGACCAAACTTATTATCAGCTGAGCAATTAAAACTAATGGGCCCTAACCCTGTTGTTTTTGCCTGTTCGAACCCGGATCCTGAAATTAAGCCTGAGTTAGCTAAGTCAGCTCGCGATGATGTCATTATTGCAACAGGCCGCTCTGATTACCCTAATCAGGTGAATAATGTTCTTTGTTTTCCATTTATTTTTAGAGGGGCACTAGACGTACGTGCAACGAAAATAAACGACGAGATGAAGATCGCCGCAGTGAATGCTATTCGTGAGCTTGCTAAAGAGCCTGTACCAGAAGAAGTCTTAGCGGCAAGTGGTGAAGATTCACTGGTATTTGGCAAGGACTATATTATTCCTAAGCCAATGGACTCTCGCTTGTGTGCAAGAGTTGCTCGCGCGGTAGCAAGCGCTGCTGTTGAGTCTGGTGTTGCACAAATAGAGATGCCAGAGAACTATTTCTTATAAATGAAGTCCTGTGTATAAAAAAAACGCGCCGTTTGGCGCGTTTTTTATATCGTTTCTATGATTCGGCTTCGTCATCTTCAAAGATAGAGAAGTCAGTAATCCCATTTTCTATTAGGACTTTTCTTACACTCTCAGGGATTTTTTCAGGGTTGTCTTTAGCTAAATCTGCGTCATTTGGTAGCGGTTGACCGGTAAAAGCGTGAAGAAACGCTTCGCAAAGAAGTTCACTGTTGGTAGCGTGACGTAGGTTATTTACCTGGCGGCGCGTGCGTTCATCAGTTAATACTTTAAGGACTCGTAAAGGAATGGATACCGTTATTTTTTTTACTTGTTCGCTTTTTTTACCATGCTCGGCATATGGGTTTATATATTCGCCATTCCACTGCGCCATGAAAATACCTCTAAAAGTTTTTAAACCATAAGAATTGTACTGGTTGTACAACAACAGTCAACTATGAATGTGTAGAAGGTTAGACGGCTAAAAATCGCTTGACCCAAAATATGTTTGCGTTTAGAGTTATAGACGTCTAAACGCCTATTTGAATCTGGATATCAGTTATGAGCAAACAACACATCGAAACACAAGCTGCGCGCGGTGGTATAAATATTGATAAGCACCATGGGGCAGTGGTTGCACCGTTACATTTATCCAGTACGTACTCATTAAAAGGCTTTAATGAAAAGCGTGACTTCGATTATTCACGCACAGGAAACCCTACACGTGCGACATTTGGTCAAACAGTAGCTGAACTTGAAGAAGGCTCGACTGGTATCGTGACGAGTACAGGCATGTCTGCCGTTCATTTATTACTTCAACTTGTCAATGTTGGCGATAAGGTGCTCATTCCTCATGATTGTTACGGTGGAAGCTATCGCTTGTTTTCATTTTTGGCAAAGAAAGGCAATTTTGAATTAATTGTAGTCGACCAAAGCGATGATCTGGCGCTTGAGCAAGGTTTGTCGCAACAACCTAAATTAGTGTTAATTGAAACCCCAAGCAATCCGCTATTACGCATTGTCGATATCAAAAAAATTGCTTCACAAGCAAAGGCTAAAGGTGCACTTGTTGCGGTAGACAATACTTTTTTGTCGCCTGTTATTCAAAAGCCCCTATTACTGGGGGCGGATATTGTGTTCCACTCAACAACGAAATATTTAAATGGGCATAGTGATATTGTTGGCGGCGTGTTGGTGACCAAAGATGAGTCACTTGGCGAAGAGTTGGCATGGTGGGCGAACTGTATCGGTATTACTGGATCTCCATTTGACAGTTATTTAGCGTTACGAGGTCTGAAAACATTACCTTTGCGCATTGCTCAACACCAAGAAAATGCCAAGGCTGTTGCACAATTTTTGGCAACTCACTCTGCCATTGAAACTGTTTATTTTCCCGGCCTTGAAGATCACCCTCAGCATGACTTAGCAAAACAACAACAAAACGGCTTTGGCGCAATGTTAAGTTTTGAATTAAAAGGTGGTGTCGATGCTGTTAAGGCACTGTTTGCTAATGTTTCCTTGTTTACTTTAGCGCAATCGTTAGGTGGCGTTGAAAGCCTAATTAGCCATCCATCAACAATGACGCATGCTGGCATGGACATTGAGGCGCAAAAAGCAGCTGGAATAAGCCAATCTTTAGTAAGAATTTCCGTCGGTATTGAACATATTGATGATATTATTGCAGATCTGTCACATGCGTTAGCATGTAGTCAACAAGCCTAATTAAATTCAATAACCGATTTATTAGTTGAAAAAACATGACCATTGAAAACCTAATTAAACACTCAAATGCTAAACCTGGGAAGCTCGCAGTAAACGTCCATAAATTTGGTGGTAGTAGTCTAGCAACGAGTGAGTGTATTGAGCGTGTTATTGATATTATTTGTCGTCATTGTCAGATTAACGATATCGTTGTGGTGTCTGCCAATGGCGGTGTTACTGATCAGCTTTTTACCCTTTGTCAGTTAGCAAAAGATGATTTAAGCGTTGAGGAACCTCTTGAGAGTTTGCAATTTCAATTACAAGGGCTGATTGCACAATTACTCAATGAACAAAATAGTGCCTACTTAACTCAACAATTACATGATGATTTTCAATTGTTGTCCTCTTGGCTCGCTACTGACGTTAAGTCTCATCGTAATGATATTTTAGCGTTCGGTGAAATATGGTCTGCTAGGTTATTGTCTGCCGTTCTAAATGAACGAATCTGCCCAAGTCATGCCGTTGATGCACGTGATTTCATTCAAATTCAATCAGAACAAAACACAGCGGTAAATTATGACATTAGCCGAAATCAATTTGAGCAGATAAAACAAGCTCATCAACTCACGATAGCGACAGGCTATATTGCAAGAGACCTTGAAGGGCGCTCATGTACACTAGGTCGCAACGGTTCCGATTATTCTGCGACTATAATGGCTGCGCTCACAGGGGCTGCGAATGTTACCTTGTGGACTGATGTTGACGGAATATATAGCGCTGATCCTCGTATAGTGCCAGCTGCTAGAAAACTACATAGGCTTCCTAATGGTGTTGCCAGAGAGTTAGGTCGTCTGGGTAACCCAGTTTTACATGTAAACACATTAAAGCCGCTTGATGAGCATGCCACTCATTTGCATGTGGCAAGCTCATTTGACAGTGAAACCAGTGGAACCGAAATAGGCAAATTTGGTTTTCTTGCCAAACAAGAACTTTCAGTGACTTATTCTAATGACGTGCTGTTGGTTTCTAGTGAGCAATTGAACTCGATGACATTAAGTGAAGCAACGGAACGCTTTTCACCGATTTGCTTTGATGAAAGAAATGCGTTGATGGTCATTAAGCAAGAGCAACAAAAGACCGTCAGCCAATGGTTTGCAAGCAAAGTAGGTGAAGTCACCTTTAAACCTGTCGCAATTATTGCTGCGGTAGGACACAAAGTTGCATCGAGAGGTGACGTAAAGGCAAGATTTAAGCGCGCATTAGAAAATACTAAGACCTTAGATATTGTATCTTCGACATCAGAACATAGCATTATTAGCGTACTGCCTGACACATGTAGTCCAGAACTGACGAATTTGGTTCATCATGAGATGACGAAAGACGCTAAACATATTGGCGTTATTGTCGCTGGTTTAGGTAATATTGGTGAGCGGTTCTTAGAGATTTTACCTGCTCAGATCAAGAACCAATCCGTGTTAGAAAATGTGCATTTAGTTGGGTTACTGAGTTCACAAAAAGCATTGATTAACACCGATGGAATCAACCCAAAACATGCGTTGGTCCAATTTGAAAAGCAGGCGAAAGACTACGATGAAGAACAGTTACTTACCTGGTTAAAAAGTCACCCCTATGATGAACTTATTGTCATTGATATTACGCCAAGTGAACGTTTTAGTTTGCTCTACCGTGAGTTTTTCAAAGAAGGGATTCATGTGATTGGTGCAAACAAATGGGCTGCATCGAGTTCTACGGAATACTTCAACGGTCTCACGGCCTTGGCTGCACAAAATGGTAGTGTGTGGCTGGGTAACACTACCGTTGGTGCCGGCCTGCCAGTAAATTTTGCGATTAATGATTTACGTCGAAGTGGAGATGAAATAGGCGCCATTTCAGGTATCTTTTCTGGCACCTTGTCCTGGCTTTTCGAACAATATGACGGAAGCCAACCGTTCTCGAAATTACTTTTAAGTGCACTTGAGCAAGGCTTAGCTGAGCCAGATCCAAGAGAGGACCTATCGGGTCGAGATGTTCAGCGTAAGTTGCTGATTTTAGCACGATTAGCTGGTTTTACGTTGTCGTTGGAAGATATCGAGTGTCAGTCACTGGTACCCGAAAATTTAAGCCACTTGTCGACACAAGAGTTTCTGGCGCAAGCGGATGAATTAGATCAACCTTTTGCCGAGGAGCTCGAGCGCGCAAAAGAACAAAATAATTGTCTTCGTTATATTGCTAAATTTACCATTGAAGATGGTAAGTTGAATGCTAAAGTCGGCCTAGCGTTTGTTGACCTCGAGGATGCTTTTGCCAACCTGAATCCTTGTGACAATATTTTTAAGGTAGAAAGTCAGTGGTATCAAACGAATCCACTAATCATACAAGGACCTGGTGCAGGTAGGGATGTTACCGCAGGTGGGATACACTCAGATCTTGTGGCAATTTGTGAACAACTCTCGACTAAGCAGCATCAAGTAAAAATTAAGGGTATTAACGAATAACCAATTAGCAGCTAACGCGATGCGATCTAAAAGTCGTGTGTTTCTTACATCAATTTTATGACCTTGTTGCTTATCAAATTTGTTAAGTAACAAGGTGTAATAATTCACAGGAATAGCTTGTTATTGTTGGGTTTATTAACTAGCATTTTTGTATAAATTCAAAAATTTATGCTAATTGACATTTTTAATGGTAAAGCAAGTACTCCAAGATTTAATCATCACAACCCAGATCAAACGATTGCTAAACAAAATATATGGTTTAGGGCCTAGTGATGATTCCATTCTTAAACGAGCGATTGATTTTTACGATCAACAGCCAGCACGAGAGAGCCAGCTCCTTGAGCTCGAAGATAACGTCATCGAACAAAAAGCTAAGCTTGAAGCTGCTGTTACGAGTAAAGTCAAAAATCGACAAAATGCGTTCGAACATGCCCAATTGCAATTGGAAGAGCTTAAACAAGAATTGGACGCAGAACGGTTTGATAGGCATCGACATTTTCTTGAAATAGCGAGAGAAGTGATTAGTTTAACTGAAGGGGATAATCACGAAGATACGATCAGAAAATCCTCTTTATTGCTTGGGACTATTCAACTATTAAGCCCGACCGAAGGGAGTAAAATCGCTGAATTGAATGAGAAGCACAAGCCGTTATATAAAGCAGTACTGTCATTGCGATTACTTGATGAATTATTGGCACAGGAACAGCTTGCTGACGAATTTATCAATAATTATTTAATCGATATTCCGGCAGAGCAATACCACGAATTCCAGAGTATCAACCCAGAAGCATATGAATATTTCTGTGAGCAAGTGAAGATCAGTGTAGTAACCGCCGCACTTGCACAAGACATTGGAAACTTTCACCCTGAAGCTAGACTGATACTTTGTGGAGAAAGTGGTAAAGAAAGTCCATATCGCATGCTAGAGATGGAACAGCGAAAAGCGTTATTGCAAGTTTCTTTTCGTGAAACGATGAAATATGTCAATGAAGGTTTAGGAACGCTGAACTATATTGGCAATTCTAAAGAAGATCGTGACCGCTTTGTTAGGGACGAAAAAGCCAAGTTATTGTTTGTCAAAAAATTACTGAAAAGAGCGGTGAACCCGCAACAAAGTATTGGCAATGTTTTAAAAGTACCACAAATCTACACATCGATAGTGCTATCGACAAAAGATAGTTACAACTACAAAGTATTACCTAAAGTGTTCAGTGTATTAAATACCAATGCTGAAAGAGGAGCGTGTCATCAAAGAGTCGTTGATAGCTTTTATAAAGTTGTTGGTATGTTTCCACAAGGATATGGTGTCACTTATATTCCTAAAGCGTCAGACGGTAACTATATGGAAAGCTATGAATACTCTATTGTCTGCTCTTTATATCCCGAAAACCCAGAAGAGCCTATTTGTCGACCGGCGACAAGGGGCTTAACCTTTATCAGCCATGGACAAAATACCGTGATTGATACTGCAAGTAATTTACATTTTACTGACACCGCGAAACGGTTAGCACGGGTGAGCAAGAAGCGCTTACTCGAGATTTTAGAGGTGATTTCCTCTAACTATGAGGAGCGTAAGGAGCTTGATGTGCTTCCTCGGTGCTGGTATCCCAACGATTATTTTTCAATAAAAAACAACCAAAAACTATGGAATCGTTCTGTTTATGAACAAGAGCGATAACTAATAATACCTTTTTAATAAATAATTATTCATTTTTATTGCATTTATATTTTGTAATTGTTATCTTCACCCTAAATATTACATAGCCATGTTTTTAGGTAGATAAAATGCACACACTAAAACTTCGACGATAAGTCTTATTTCATGTTGTTTATGCGTAATACGCAATTCGCGTATAAGCGCACTGTCGTTTTCTTGTTTGAATTTTTTAGTGAATAAAATTGCATTTTAGAGGTTTTCGTGAAAAAAGTAGCAATAATTGGTGCTAGTGGTTATGTCGGTGCTGAGTTAGCAGGGTTGTTAGCTCAACACTCAAAAGTTTCGATTGAACATTTAGTGATATCGGAAAACAGTACTTCCTATGGAAAACACTTTGCGGACTTACATGCTCGCTGGCAGGGGGTTATCGATGTACCTCTGCTCACTTTTTCAACGCAATGGTTTGAACAGTACGGAAGTCAATTAGACGCAGTTTTCTTTGCGACACCACATGAATTTAGTGCGCAATGGGCGACTAAATTCGTCGAATGTGGCGTTAAAGTCTTTGATCTTTCTGGAGGCTTTCGTTTAAAAGATATTTCTGCGTACAGTCAATACTACGGGTTTGATCATCAATACCCCTCTTCTGTAGCACAAGCTGTTTATGGATTGGCAGAATTCAATGCCAATGCGATAGAAAGAGCTTCTTTAATTGCTGTGCCTGGGTGCTATCCAACAGCAAGTCTTTTGGCAATAAAACCATTAGTAAATGCTCATTTAATTGACGAACAACAACTTGTCGTAATCAATGGCATCAGCGGTGTGAGTGGTGCAGGTCGAAATGCAAACTTAGCGACAAGTTTTAATGAGGTTAGCCTTAAGCCATATAACATTCTTCAGCACAGACACCAGCCAGAAATTTCTCAAGAAGCAGGCTGTCAAGTCATCTTTAATCCGCATTTGGCGCCTTTTAAACGTGGATTACTATCAACAGTGACCATGTCTTTAAAAGCAGGTGTTACCAAAAGTGATGTTAAACAAGCGTTGACCAACGCATACAGCAATGCGCCGTTGATTAGGTTGAAAAACAACTGGCCCCAAATTGATCATGTTGCTCATACCCCATTTGCAGATATTTATTTTGAAGTTGATGAGAAAAACCAAGTAGCAGTTATTAGTTGTGCGATTGATAACTTATTGAAAGGTGCGGCATCTCAAGCTGTTCAGTGTTTTAATTTAAGCTATGGCCTACCTGTGCAATTACACCTATTACCTAGCCAAGTCACTTTAGGAGAAGGCTAATGAAAAAACCTTTAGTCATTAAAGTCGGTGGTGCGATCTTAACAAATGAGGATGCGTTGACATCTTTGTTTGGCGTGATCAAACAAGCAAAAGATCAGCAGATCGTTTTAGTTCATGGTGGTGGTTATGTGGTGGACAACATGTTATGCCAAGCAGGATATAGCACAAAGAAAATAGATGGCCTGAGGGTTACACCTAAAAAGCAAATTCCGACCATTACTGGTGCACTTGCTGGCTATGTTAACAAAACGCTGGTGGCAAAGGCCTCGCAACAACAGTTATCTGCGGTTGGCTTGTCATTAGCTGACGGCCAAATGACAAGCTGTACACTAGCTAATCCAAAACTTGAAGCGGTAGGTCAGGTAGCCCCTAACTCAAGCCAGTTATTAGATACACTATTAAAGTCAAAATGTTTGCCGATTATTTCATCAATAGGTGCGTTAGAAGATGGTCAACTTGTTAACGTGAATGCAGATGACGCGGCTGTTGTTATCTGCCAATTGTTGAATGCTCAATTATTACTGTTAACTGATGTTAATGGTGTTAAAGGCGCCGATGGTGAGTATCTTTCGGCATTAACTCAATCTCAAGCCAATCAACTGATAGAGCAAGGTGTTATTGCTGGGGGCATGACGGCCAAAGTTAACGCCGCTTTTGAGGCTGCCAATCATTTACGACGAAGTATCGCGGTTGCTAGTTGGCAATCGCCCGAGCAAATTTTATCGCTCGTTGCTGGACAATCTGTAGGTACAAAAATCCAACCTAACAGCTAGTCCGTTATTTTCAAACTTTGTCTCAATAATTTAAGAATTTAAGGAACCAAAATGTCTTTATTACATTTTTTGGCAGATGATCAGCAGTCTCAAAACCAAGTCAACGAGCTAATCGCATTAGCAAAAAATATCAAAGCAAAGCCAGAGGATTACACACAAGCATTAGCGGGAAAATCCATCGTTATGCTTTTCGAAAAGCCTTCGTTACGCACACATATTAGCTTTGATATTGGTATTCAAAAACTTGGTGGTCACGCACTCTATATCGGGCAACAAAATGGTCAACTAGGTGAACGCGAGCGTGTCTATGATGTTGCTAAAAATCTCGCTTGTTGGTCAGACGCTATCGTTGCTCGTGTCTTTGAACATCAGGTATTAGAAGAGCTCTCAACACATTCGGGAATTCCTGTCATTAATGCACTTTGTAACCTGCATCACCCTTGTCAGGCGTTGGCGGACTATTTAACGGTTGCTGAACACTTTGACGATTTATCTCAAGTGAATTTTGCTTATGTTGGTGACGGTAACAATGTCTCAAATTCGTTAATGCTTACGGCTGCTGTACTAGGCATGAATTTTACTATGGCAAGTCCTAAAGGCTTTTCGGGAGAAGCTCAAATCTTTGCAAAAGCACAACACATCGCCGAGAAAACAGGTGCGAATATCAAACTCGTTAGCAACGTTGCAGATCTTGGCCAGCAAGATGTTATTTACACCGATACATGGGTATCGATGGGAGATGATGCTAAGAGTGCAAAAATATTAGATAAATTTGCAGCATTCCAGGTCAATCACCAACTCATGAAAGCTTGTGGTGCGAAATTTGTCATGCATTGCCAACCTGCACATTTAGGGCAAGAAATTACACAAGAGCTGTTTGACAGTGACTATTCGCTAGCCGATCAACAGGCAGAAAACAGAATGTGGGCACAAAACGCTGTTTTAGTCACTTTATTTGGCGAATAAACAGCACACTGACAAACAGACAAAGAATTAAACGATATTAAAACGAATTTAGGTAAAGAAAATGGCTTTAGCAAAAAACAAACAAGTAAAGAAAGTAGTATTAGCGTATTCAGGCGGTTTAGATACGTCAGCAATCATTCCATGGTTAAAAGAAAACTATGATGGATGTGAGGTTATTGCCTTCTGTGCCGATGTAGGACAAGGCGAAGAAGAGCTTGCTGGAATCGAGGAAAAAGCGCTCGCATCAGGAGCGAGTGAGTGTCATGTTGTTGACCTTAAAGAAGCATTTGTAAACGATTATATCTACCCTATTCTAAAAACGGGAGCAGTTTACGAAGGGCAATACCTATTAGGTACATCAATGGCACGTCCTGTTATCGCAAAAGCACATGTAGAGGTTGCCAAGAAAGTGGGTGCTGATGCACTTTGTCACGGATGTACGGGTAAAGGAAATGATCAAGTGCGCTTTGAAGCATGTTTTGCTGCTCTAGCTCCTGAACTTACTGTTATTGCACCATGGCGTGAATGGGATATGGTGTCACGTGAAGACCTGCTGGATTACTTAGCAGAGCGTGATATTCCGTGCTCTGCATCACTAACAAAAATATACTCTCGTGACGCAAATGCTTGGCATATTTCTCATGAAGGTGGCGAGCTGGAAGACCCATGGTGTCAACCATCAAAAGAAGTTTGGACAATGACCGTGGATCCGTTGGACGCGCCAAATACCCCAGATTATGTGACATTGAGCTTCAATCAGGGCGTGCTAACGCAAGTAGATGGTAAATCTTTATCACCATTTCAAGCATTGATGTATTTGAATGATAAAGCCGGTGCACACGGTGTAGGTCGTATCGATATTGTTGAGAACCGTCTCGTCGGTATGAAATCGAGAGGTTGTTATGAAACTCCGGGTGGTACAGTGCTAATGGCCGCCTACAAAGGGTTAGAGAGCTTAATCTTAGATAAAGAGTCGTTGAAATTTAGAGAGTCAGTTGGCTTAGAGTTTTCACACGTGATTTATGACGGTCGTTGGTTTACACCATTAGCAAAAGCTCAGTTAGCGGCAGCCGAATCACTATCTGAAAATATTACGGGTGATGTTGTTGTTCAATTATACAAAGGCCAAGCAACAGTAACTCAACGTCAATCGCCAAACAGCCTATACTCAGAGGCATTCGCTACTTTTGGTGAAGACGACGTTTACGACCAAAAACATGCTGAAGGATTTATTCGTTTATACAGTTTATCAAGTCGCATTGCAGCATTATCGAAGCAGGCGAAATCGGAGAAATAATTATGGCGTTATGGGGTGGTCGCTTTAAAGAGCAAGCGAGTGCGCAGTTCAAAAAGTTCAACGATTCTTTGCCCGTTGATTATCGTTTGGCAGTGCAGGATATTGTCGGTTCGATTGCTTGGGCCGGCGCTTTGAACCAGGTTGGTGTGCTGAGCGACGAAGAAGTTGCAACGCTTGAGTCTGCTCTACTTGAACTTAAAGTGTCAGTTGAAGAGAACCCAAAGCAAATTCTGCTATCTGATGCAGAAGATATTCACAGCTGGGTTGAAATTCAACTCATTGAGAAAACCGGAGATTTAGGTAAAAAGCTTCATACGGGCAGAAGCCGTAATGACCAAGTTGCCACTGATCTTAAGCTTTGGTGCAAGGAAACTGGCGGGGAGCTTCTATTTGCGTTGGTTAATCTTCAACAGGCGCTGATGAATTTGGCTGAACGCGAAAGCAATACGGTTTTACCCGGTTATACCCATTTACAGCGTGCGCAACCAGTGACTTTCGGTCATTGGTGCCTAGCTTATGTAGAAATGTTTAATCGTGATATCGGTCGTTTGAAAGATGCGTTATACCGTGCTGATACTTCACCTTTAGGGTCTGGTGCACTCGCTGGAACAGCTTATCCAATTGATAGAAACCTATTGGCGCAGAACCTAGGCTTTAGAACTGCCACGATTAATAGTTTGGATGCGGTCTCTGATAGAGACCACGTCATTGAATTACTTGCGACGGCAAGCGTAAGCATGATGCATTTGTCACGTTTTGCAGAAGACTTAATTTTTTATAATTCTGGGGAAGCTGGCTTTGTGGAAATGAGTGACCTGGTAAGCTCAGGTTCATCATTAATGCCCCAAAAGAAAAACCCAGACGCATGTGAGCTAATTCGGGGTAAAGCAGGGCGTGTCTTTGGCTCGTTAACTGGCATGCTAACGACGATGAAAGCCTTAGCATTGGCATATAACAAAGATATGCAAGAAGACAAAGAAGGCTTGTTTGACGCATTAGATACTTGGCAGGAATGTATGGAAATGGCTGTACTTGTTGCTCAAGGGTTAAAGGTTAATAGCGCCAGAACATTAGCTGCAGCTCAACAAGGTTATGCAAACGCAACAGAGCTTGCTGATTATCTTGTCAGCAAAGATGTACCATTTAGAGAAGCTCATCATATCGTTGGTGAGGTTGTGTTAGCGGCAATTGATAAAGGTGTACCGCTTGAAGACCTGACATTAACTCAGCTTCAGAATTACAGTACTAAGATTGAGCAAGATGTATATCAGCACCTGACAATTGAGTCTACGTTGGATAAACGTGAAGCGTTAGGCGGTACGTCTAGAGCACAAGTTAAAAAAGCGATTGCTGATATTCAAAGTGACCAACAACAACTGTTAAATACACAAGTTGTCGGGGCGCCAGGTAAAAAGCAGATAGCGTTTGCATTAAGACAAGTTCAACAACGTTTGAATGCACAACGTGCAGCGGCAATGTCCGTGCGCCGGGCAAAAATGTCAGACGTTGATAAGATTCACCAACTCGTCGATGACTGGTCGAATAAAGGCGAGATTTTGCCAAGAACTCGTGACAATATCATTCATGATATCCAAAATTTCGTTGTTGCAGAACTCGACGGTCAGGTGGTTGGCTGTGCGTCGCTTTACATCTATCAAACGGATCTAGCAGAAATCCGCTCGGTCGTTATTGATGAGGCATTTCATGGTCAAGGACAAGGTCAAGCGCTTGTACAGTACTTGCTTGAGTTTGCTCATCAAATGGAGTTAGGAAAAATAATTGTCTTAACTTATATACCAGAGTATTTCAGTCAGTTAGGTTTTAGTTTGATTGAGAAATCGAGTCTTCCTGAAAATATTATTGAAGATAGCGAACCGAGCCCACATAAAAACCCTGAAGATGAATTGGCAATGGAATATTCGGTGGGTGCCTCGTAATAATGAACACCCCGAATATTGATCAGCCTAGTTATGTAAAATGGTTCAGAAATGCTGCGCCATACATTAATGCTCACCGAGGTAAAACGGTGGTCATGATGTTTGGCGGAGAAGCGGTTTTGCATCCCAACTTCTCTAATATTATTCACGATATTGCCTTGCTCAGAAGCTTAGGTGTAAAGCTAGTATTAGTGCATGGCGCAAGACCGCAAATTGATCAACGCATGCAGTTATTGGGTGCTGAGCAACAATTTGAGAACAACTTAAGAATTACGGATAGCGAAAGCTTGATGGCCGTTAAAGATGCGACGGGTGCGTTGCGGCTTCACATTGAAGCATTGCTTACCATGGGGTTGGCGAATTCACCAATGCACGGCAGTGAAATAAGAGTGAGTTCAGGCAACTTTGTGATTGCTAAACCTATCGGGGTCAAGCGCGGCGTTGACTACAAACATACTGGATTGGTTCGTCGTGTCGATACAAAAGGGATTAATAACCAACTTGATTTAGGGTCGATTGTTTTGCTGTCGCCTGTTGGCTATTCACCAACGGGTGAAGTCTTTAATTTGGCATTAGAAGATGTCGCGACTCAAGCTGCAATTTCGCTAAAAGCTGACAAACTTATTGCCTTTACGGAACAGCAAGGCTTGTTGTCATCATCTGGCGAATTGATTCGTAGTTGTAGTGTGCGAACAGTTAAATCCATGTTGTCAGAGAATGAAGATTTTACGCAAGAATTACTCCTTCGAGCGATTATTCAAAGTGGCGAAAATGGCGTAGAACGGTGTCATTGTGTTAGTTATCAAAGTGACACAGCGCTGTTGCAAGAGCTATTCACTCGAGATGGGGCAGGCACACTTATTGCGAAAGATCATAAAGAGCAAATCTCAACCGCATCAATTGATGATGTCGGTGGGATATTAGAGCTTATTGAACCTTTGGAAGAAGAGGGTATTTTAGTCAAACGTTCTCGTGAGCTTTTGGAATTAGAAATTGACCGCTTTTTAGTGCTGAAAAAAGAAGATGTGATTATCGCTTGTGCAGCATTATATCCTTATCCTGAGTCAGGCGTAGGGGAACTCGCTTGTGTTGCTATTCATCCAGATTATCGTAAAGGTAGCCGAGGTGAGCATTTACTCAATGCCATTGAAGCTTTTGCTAAACGACAGAAACTCAATGAGCTATTCGTTTTAACAACCGTCAGCGCGCATTGGTTTTTAGAGAAAGGATTTATCGAAAGCTCTGTTGATTACTTACCTGAGAGTAAAAAGCAGATTTATAACTTGCAGCGCAAATCTAAAGTCTTTGTAAAACGCCTACTATAAATTCAAGAAACAGCCCCAATAGAAATACTTCTGGGGCTGTTTTAGTTAAGAAATTTTAGCCGTGCTCACGCGCTATAAAGCTAAATACATGACCTAGTAATTGTTGTTGAATGGCTTTGCGGTCAACCCCTTCTCTGTCTTTGCATAATGAAACACCTTTTGCTTTGTGTTCGTGTTGACATGTATTGATGTAAACAAAGTGACCAGCACCTTGCTTAATACCTATTAACTGAGCGTTATCAATATGTTCAGCGTAATGTTTTGCATGCTGTTCATAGGGTAAGAAATCATTTTCAACGGAACCAATGATCAAGGTAGGCACGTTAATTTTTTGTAGGCTGTTATCATTAACTGCATGACCTAAGGCTGGGTCTAGGGCAATGATGGCATTAATCCTATTATCAAACATTTTTGCTTGATGAGTGGTCATTTCCGCTAAGTTCAATGCGTTTGATTTAGGCGTTGAGCCATAATCACAGCTTTTATCTCGTGCTGCTTTTACTGATTGGCAATAGCGTTCAGTTTTTCCCGCTTCTAAAGTAGAGCCAGCCAGCGCTAACGCTGTAAAACCACCTGCAGAATGCCCTAACATCAAGATGTTATTGGTGTCGACAGTAATACTCAGCAAGCCGGGCTCTGAGAGTTTATCGATAGCAAAACTTATCTCTTGCGGTCGTTGCCAAAACCTCATTAGCACACTTGGATCGATAGACTGTTTTCCGTACATCCAAGACTCACCATAATGGGCAACGCCAGCGACTAAGTACCCTTGCGAAGCCAAGGCATATCCCAGCCAATTCATTTCAATTGGCGAGCCAAATGCGCCGTGTGAGATCATCGCAACTTTCCGCTTACTTTGATGAGCCGCTAAACAGATTTGAGCACTGCATTCTTCAGCTTGGCTTTGATACCAAAATTTCACTTTTACGGGCTGCTGTGTTGTTTGGTTGTAAAAATCCACTTCAGTGCTTTTTAGCGGAAGCTGAGAAGATGCGAACACATGAGTACTGAAAACTAAGAGTCCAATTAAAGCGATAAATTTTAGCGTATTCATAGTGTTGCAAGTCATTATTATTCCTTGTTTGTCATTTCTTAGCATACTGTACCGACAATTAATATTGAGATCTGTGCAGAAAGTGCGATCTTCAGTCATGGACTTTCTGGGTTCTCGATAGCAAAGTAGAGTTTGGTAAGTAAACTCTCTTCGGGAGTTTGTAGCGGATTGTTGATATAACGCTGAACGATTTGCTGGTCTTTTAGTTTGATATTGTTTGGAAGAACCCATTGGGCATAAACTTGAGAAATGGTCTGCCACATCGTTGCGTGACTACCTATATGAGTAAAACACGCCCATTGACCTGCTTGCCAAGCAAATTCCTCTAACCGATGATCCGCGTTGAGACCATGGGTAAAGCCAGCAAAAAAAGTACTTTGAGTTTGTTCACCAACCCACGGATTATCGATGGATACTCCAATAGGTTTCAGCTGCTCAAATGTTAAGGGTAATGCCATGTCAGTTAGTTGCTTATAGAGTTCAGCAGCTATTCGAGAAAACGACTGTTGATCGAAGCCTTTTCCATAAAGTCCAAGGATAGTTTGTTTGGGGAGAGTTAATAATTGCGGCTCAAGCACACGGCTGAACTCTGAGTGTTTGGGTGCTAATATTCCCGCTCTTGGAGTGTTCGGCAACAAGCCCTGATTTGCTTGGCGAGGCGTTATCCCAAAGTTTTTCTTGAACGCACGAGAAAAAGAAGATGGAGAGTCATAGCCTGTTATTAATGCGACTTCGAGAATTGATTTATTACCCTGTTTAATTAGGTGCATTGCTTTCTCGAGCTTTTGCCGTTGGATGAAGTCTCCTAACTGAAAGCCTGTGGCAGCGGCGAATATTCGATTAAAATGGTATTTTGAATAGCCGGTATAGTTAGCTAATTCCTCAAGGCTAACTTTTTCTTCACTGTGATCAAAAACATATTGAGCCACTTGGCTAACAATTGTCGAGTGGGCTTGGCTAATAGAGCAATCCATCGCGCTTGATAAATTCCATTAAAAGTAAAAGTTACAATAACTTATCTTAGAGCATGATGGATTATCAAGTAGGTTTTATCTAAAGTCTATTTCACAACCTAAAGTAAACTGGGCGATGTATTACTCATTAGTATTGGTCAGCCATACAGTTTGATAGGGCGCGAGCGTTAGTTGTTGATTGAAACTATCGATCTCATCACCACTGATTAGGTCAAACCAAGATTCCGTGATAATCAAATTGAGTTCACTTACCGGTACTATCTGAACGTCCTTGGTAATGTTTGAAATGCAGAAAATACTTTGCTTTCGATCTAACGATTGTCGCCAAAAACCAAATAACGATAAACCGACATTGAGCGTAAACTGAGTTGCATTTGGGTGAAATGCGCTCTGTGCTTTTCGGATGTCGATTAACTTACGCATCGTTTGTAGAATGCGGGCGTGTTGGCTATCTTCGTTTTGTAAATGTTCGTCTAACAAGTGTTGATGCCAGCGTCGTCGGTTGATAGAACGGTTATGGTGTGTGTGATTTAATTTTTCATAATCATTGTTAGTGCCTAAGAGGCTATGAATATAAATACCCGGTATGCCTTCAAGCCCCAACATAATTGCATGTGCACAAATAAAACGTTCAAAACCGAATTCATCAGCACCATCAACGGTCCCTTTTAACGCATCTACTAGGGCAATATTCATTTCATAAGCTTTTTGTTTACCATCTGGTGTAGAACGCCAAGAAATGACACCGCCAAAACTTTGCATGGTTGAAATAAGGCTGTCGGTTTCATCTTCAGATAATATGCCTTCTACGGGCCGTAAACCAACACCATCATGAGAGGCGATAAAATTAAAATAGGTCGTACCGTTTTGTGCAGGTGGCATACTCATTAACCAACGTTTCAAGTGTAAGCAATTACCGGTAATTAAGGTATTGATGAGCAACGGAGGTAATGAAAAGTTGTAGATACAATGCGCTTCATTGGCGTTACCAAAGTACGTTAAATTCTGAGTGTTAGGAATATTTGTTTCGGTAATAATGACGGCATTGGGTTCAGCATGTTCAATTAAGCTTCTTAGCAAGCGAATGATTTCATGCGTCTGTGCCAAGTTGATGCAGGTCGTGCCCAGTGCTTTCCATAAGAATGCGACAGCATCGAGCCTAAATATAGTCACGCCTGCGTCCAAGTATTGGCGAAAGATTTTAACGAATTGTGCGAGCACAGCAGGATTTCTGAAATCAAAATCTACTTGATCGTGACTGAATGTACACCATACATGCTTTTCACCATTTGCAGTCATTGTCGGTCTAAGCAATGGCGATGTTCTTGGTCTTACAACTTTACTGGTATCGACGTTCGGATCACAAGTAAAGAAATAATCATGTCCGGTACCTGAGCCCTTAATAAAATTTTCAAACCACATGCTTCGACTTGAACAATGATTAATGACAACATCAGCCATTAATCGACGTTCATTGGCAATCGCTCGAATATCAAACCAGCTGCCGTGTGCTTCATTAACGCTAGAGTAATCGATGACTGAAAAGCCATCATCTGAGCTATAAGGAAAAAATGGCAGGATATGAACACTATTGACTGAAGAACCCAAATACTGGTTCATGAAACTGCGAAGGGTAACTAATGGTAGTTGCCCTTCTTGGATCAGACTATCCGCATAGGTGATCATGATTATATCCTGCTCTGACCAATGATTCTTATACGGTTCTGGGCTTTTTACGGACACAGATATTTGCATCAATTCAATGAGCTCTTGAGCAAAACCAGCGTAATCTAAGTCAATATCGACATCGCGATATATGATGTCGAGTTGACCACTAATCTTCTGGGCTAAGTTATCTAATACCGTTGTCATTTTTATTCCTTGAGTTTGAACTGATTAAGAATTAACTAAATTCCATGTGATCTTGTTCAACCGCATCTTTTAGCTCTTCAAGAATGTCCGGCACAGCGCTTTGTACTCTGTTCCATGTTGGCATAAAAGGAGTTTCCATCGGACGATCTAAGAACATTTGTCCTGCTGCCACAATATTTTTAGCAAACATTTCGATTGCTTTTTCTTCATTGTGAACGTCCAGTGTTAAGCCATTCATCAGGGCGTCATGTCGATAAGCTTCGACATAATCGAGCGCGATTCGAAAGTATGTCGCCTTTATCGAGCGGAATGTTTCTGTGCTAAATGTCTGTCCTTGTGTTGCTAACTTTCTAAAAAATGCTTTGGTAATATCTATCGACATTTTCGATAGTCCGGCGTTTTGATTGTCCAAGGAGAGGTCTTGATGTTTATGATCGTAGATATCTGCGATGTCGACTTGGCAAATACGATTATGTGCATAATTGCGTTGCATCTCACTTAACACACCGATTTCTAATCCCCAATCACTTGGAATACGAAGATCAGATAATACGTCTCGTCTAAACGAAAATTCGCCAGCTAACGGATAGCGAAAGCTGTCCATATAATCTAAGTATTCATTGCAGCCTACTGTGCGTTTTAATGCTTTTATTAACGGGGTGACAAGTAAACGTGATACGCGACCATTGATTTTTCCATCGGCAATACGCGCATAAAAACCTTTACTGAATTCATAGTTAAATTGTGGATGCGCGACCGGATATATTAGTCTTGCGAGTAAGGACTTTTCGTAGGTGACTATGTCACAGTCATGTAGGGCGACAGACTCTGCTTTGTCTGTTGCTAAAATATAGCCCATGCAATACCAAACATTTCGACCTTTTCCTAATTCCTTCGGCGCGAGTCCGAGTTTTTCGAGCTTTGCATCAAGCGCTTTTAAACGTGGGCCATCATTCCACAAAATACGATGATGTTGCGGTAATTTGTTGAAGAATTTTAATGCGTGCTGATATTGGGCTTGGTCAGCTCTGTCTAAACCGATAACTATTTGGTTTAAATAGGGCACAGTGGTCAACTCATCTACGATAGCTGGTAATGCTTCACCTTCTAATTCTGAAAAGAGTGAAGGAAGAATAAGTCCCAGTGGTCGCTGCTTTGTGAATTTAAGTAAGTCTTGCTCAAGAGATTCATGACTACGTTTTGATAAGTTATGTAAGGTGGTAACGACCCCGTTTTGATAGAAATCAGCCATACTTTCTCTCCTCTAGCATGATAGTGGTGTTGTCTGGATTTAAAATGTCCTGTGTTAAAAAGGTAATTGCCTCTACCCAACCTTGTGGGCCATATCCTTGTGTTTGGTAGATGAAACTTGCGTTATTGAGTGTTGGAAAACTGTGAACGGGTGATCGCACTTGAACCGATAGGTGAGCTGCTTCTAGCATGGCGGTATCATTATCGCCATCACCAAGGGCAATCGTTGTCTGCTGTTGTGATTTGTCAGTGTGGTACAGGGAAGCAAGCCATTCCAAGGCGCGGCCTTTGTCCGTGAAGTCCCCAACATGAATGAAGCGGCCACCACGAAGTACGTTGGCACCGTGTGCTTTTATATGGCTAATGAACTCGTCAGCTTTATCTTCATTGTCGTGCCACAATACAGGCTCATTGAACATGCGTTGATTTGCTTTTTCTGCATCTTCTAGCGCTAGTCCTGTTAAGTTTGCAATCGTTTTTGCGGATAACTCCGAGAATCCTTGAAATTGATCACTATAGATAGCGCCTTGTGCTTTCAATAACTCAATCCATGTTTCTCTGGGTTGGCTAAACGTTTTCATCCAGTAGTTTTGGTAGCTATGGCACTCTTTTGGACAATCGATGAATAATGACTTAGGCAAGAAAACCGCGGCGCCATTCTCGACAATAAAAGGTGCCTGTATACCAAGCTTTGACTGCAAGTCAGTCACTTCGGCGAATGTCTTGCTGGTATTGATAATAATTGGAATCCCAGCATGCTGTAAGACGGGGATGAGTTGATCAGCTGGTGCATGACTGTAACTAAAATGGTCAAGCAAAGTACCGTCTAAATCGGTGAATATTAGGTAACTTGGTTTATTAGACATGCTTATTCCTTAGCGCTGATATTGTGCGGTTGTGTGATAACTCAAAGACGAAATCGCAAGTAGCAGGCAACGAGTTCAACCCATGACAGGTCAGTCGTTGAAAATATTGAATAAAGCGGGCGACATCAGATTGACTCATGATCTTGGTATTTTGAGTCGTGCCTTGGCTTTCCATCAGTTTTTGCTCCTGCTGCCAACGCCATTGATGAACACAGTCAAAAGAGGGAGCTTTGAGCATCAGCCAAGTATCCATTTGCTGATAAAATGCAAGGTAGTGTTGTAGTTGCTGATTGACGTAATGACGCCATTTGCCTTGAGTATCTTCATTACGCTCGAGGTCATTACAAGGCAAATCAAGCTCGTTACTGTTTTGAGGTGCAACACCCCAACACCATCCCTCCATGATAACAACATCAACAGCTTCAACTTCCGGCCATAGTTCATTAGGATGAGGATTATCTGTCGCTTTATTAAAACGAGGTAACTTGGTTTTTTGATTATTTGCTAGCTTGTTTAAGACATCGTTAAGCAAATCAAGATCGTGTGTCCCAGGCACTCCCCTTGTGCTCAACAACGGATGGATATCTTTTGCTAATAATTGTCTACGCTGTGAAGTGAGGTAAAAGTCGTCTAATGAAATTACGGCTACATTGACCGCAAAATGTTCTGCGAAGTATTGGGCAATAAAATCAGCAAGAGTTGATTTACCCGAGCCCTGACAACCGTTAATACCAATAAAGAAAGGCTTTTTTTGTGAAAGGTGGCTAGATAGTTCTTTTGTGACAGGTATAAACCATTGTGTTGCTGTTTCAGCAAAACTTGCCGGTAACTTGTGCTGTAAAATGAAATTATCAAGCATACGTGTTCCTTTTCTCTCTAAGTATGAAGAGAAACAACTAATATGCCACTAATAAATAAGCCCTAAAAATCAGTGTGTTACTGATTTTTAGGGCTAAGTGATGTAGTTTTTCGGTGAATTAATCAGCCTTTTTGCACCATGATGGTGCGAATTAGCTAAAATATTTCTTCTTCTTCCGCTGTCTCGAAAATCTCGTTACTGGTATCTTTGCTAACAAACTCTGTTGGTTCAGTACCTAATTTGAAATATTCGAATACTGTTGTTTTATCCGTTTTATCGGTGAGCTTACCTGTTGCCTTATCAATGCGAACCGTCACAATATCGACAGGTTGTTCAAAAGGCTCGTAAGGATATTTCTCAAGCGCTTTTTCCATAAAGGTAATCCAAGCGGGTTGGGCCGATTTTGCACCAAACTCTTTACCGGTTATCTGGTTTTCACCAAGGTTACGGTTGTAAATTGTTTGACCAAGGTCTCTAGAAGGATCATCAAAACCAATCCAACTGGTTGCTACGATTCTACGACTATAACCAGAGAACCATGCGTCCTTTGCCGCATTAGTGGTCCCTGTTTTTCCTGCAATATCACGGCGTTTTAGTTTACGACCTCTAAATCCCGTACCTTGCCAACCAGGCTTATAGGACCAATCTGCACCCCATATCGCACTATTTAGTGCTTCAGTCATTAGGTACGCATTTTGTGGACTGATAACGCGTTCTGCTTGAATAGTGGGTTGCTCATTGGCGATATCTTGATCCTGTGCTGATTGAGACAATTCGCTGACTAAGCCTGCTGGCGTTTTTATTTCATTCATTGTCTTGGTTTCTTCAGCGACTTCCTCCTTTTGATTGACGATTTCGCAAGGATCGCAAGCTAAAGCAGGATTAGCTTGATAAATTGTATCGCCAAAAGAGTCTTCAATACGCTCGATCAGGTAAGGCTGTACTAAGAAGCCACCGTTAGCGAAAGTTGCGAAACCTGTGACAACCTCCATAGGTGTTAATGAGGCTGAACCAAGTGCTAGCGACTCATTACGCGGTAATTCGTCAGGTGCAAAGCCAAATAATGATAAATAATCAATGGTATTGCTAATGCCAACTTCTCTTAATAATCGAACGGCAATAACGTTTTTGGATTCAGCGAGTGCTTGTCGAATTCGAATAGGTCCAGCATATACTGCTGGCGAGTTTTTCGGGCGCCATGCAATGCCAGACTTTCTATCCCATTTGTTAATCGGTGCATCATTAACAAGCGAGGCTAACGTCATTCCTTTCTCCAAAGCGGCAGAATATAGGAATGGTTTAATATTTGAACCAACTTGACGTTTGGCTTGCGTTACTCGGTTAAATTCACTTTGCTTAAAGCTGAATCCACCTACGGTAGCTAGAATAGCACCGTTATCTGGATTCAAGGCGACAAGCGCACTTGATACTTTGGGTAACTGGCTTAATGCAAATTGCTCGTCATTAATTGACTTAACAAAAATTACGTCGCCAACTTTAATAATGTCATCAGGTGTCTGTGGTGGTGGACCTTGCTTATAGTCGCTAATAAACTCTCTAGCCCAGCTCATGCCACTCCATGGAATTTCACCTTGACTTAAGTCTTTGAAGGTTATCATCGCCATTTCTTCATCGACGTAAGTGACAATCGCAGGAACAAGCGATTGGAACCCTTTCATTTCTGATAATGTTTCAACAATTTCTTCCTCAGATAATGGGGTATCAGGAGAAACTTCAAGCGTTTGACCCACTTCAAGTGTTTCAGGAATCGGGCGTAATTCCTTAAGCGGTCCACGATAGCCATGGCGCAAATCATATTCGAATAAGTTTTTCACCACGGCTTGTTGAGCTGCCATTTGCAGGTCTGCAGGCACGGTGAGAAATACTTTATAGCCGCCTGTATAGGCCTCTTCTCGACCGTAGCGCGTTAACATTTCTTGATGCGCCATTTCTGCAACATATGGAGCATTAACCTCTATTTCAGCACCATGGCGTTTACCTGTTATTGGCGCATTTTTAGCTTCGGTATACTGTGCCTGAGTAATTTTTCCCGTTGTTAGCATTCGCTCAAGAACAACAGCTCTGCGGTCCTTTGCTCGTTTTGGCGAACGTATTGGATTCATGGTTGATGGTGCTTTAGGTAAGCCTGCCAATACGGCGATTTGTGCTAACGTGAGATCTTTGACTTCTTTCCCGTAATAAACTTGAGCGGCAGCACCAAATCCAAAGGAACGATGACCGAGTGCTATTTTGTTCATGTATAGCTCAAGAATTTCGTCTTTTGTTAATAGACTTTCGATATGCAAAGAGATGAATATTTCTCGAATTTTACGCGTATAGGTAACTTCGCGTGTCAGAAAGAAGTTTCTTGCTACCTGCATTGTGATTGTTGAACCACCGCCTTTGTTTTGGCCAATGATCTGGCCGAACACAGCACGAGATAGGCCAATTGGATCAATACCAAAATGATAGTAAAAGCGTTCGTCTTCGGTTGCTAATATAGCATCGATGAGCTGTTGAGGCATGTCATCGAGTGACAAAGGAATTCGCTTCTTCTCGCCAAATTGCGAAATCAATTTGCCATCAGCCGTAAAAATTTGCATCGGTGTTTGCCACTTTATTTCTTTAAGTGACTCTACACTTGGCAATTCATCACGCATACTGATATAAATTACTATAAGTGCGATAACACCAGCGAAAAATCCAATGCATGCTAATTTAAATAAGTTTTTTAACGAAAACACAAATTAAGCCTAAAAATTTGTCAAAAAAGTTCATATATCGCTAGTATATCGTGTAAAACCATGTAATAAATGTATTTATACATATAAAATGTCATAAATAATTATAAAAAAGCTAGTAGGACGTTATGCTAAGCAGCCTATGGAAAAAGAAAGCACCGATGATGGTGGGCATTGATATTGGGTCTCACAGTATCAAGGCAGTATTGCTAGGGCAAGATGCTAACGGCTATACCTTAGAGGCTATAGCCGTTGAAGCGATGCCTCGCGGGGCCGTTATCGACAGGGAAATTCAAGATATTGAAGCTGTCGGTAAAATTCTATCTAAAGTGCGCAAAAAAATCGCCAGTAGCATCAATCAAGCTTCTGCGGCGGTGTCTGGTCAAACCGTTATCACAAAAGTGATATACATGGATGTCAATCTGACAGAAGAAGAATTGGCGAACCAAATTGAAATTGAAGCCGATAGCTTAATTCCTTACCCTCTCGATGAAGTTAGTCTCGACTTTGAAACGCTCGATGTAAACGAGTCTGATCCAAGTAAAGTTAATGTTTTATTAAGTGCAGCGCGGACTGAGTCTGTTGAAGCACGTGTCTCGGCACTTGAGGCTGGTGGTTTTCAAACTAAAGTGATTGATATTGAATCATATGCCGTTAGTCGCTCTTATGATCTGTGTTTACCTTTGCTGCCTAGTGACGCTGAAGAAAAAGTCGTAGCGCTTATTGATATTGGCGCAACGATGATGTTGTTTTCGGCAACAGATAAAGGCCAACATATTTACAGTCGCGACCAAATGTTTGGTGGTGAACAGTACACTCGCTCTATCGTTTCATACTACAACAAGTCTTTTGAAGAAGCTGAATTAGCAAAAATATCTAAAGAGCTGCCGCCGAACTATACTTTTGAGGTACTTGCTCCATTTCATACCATGTTAGTGCAACAAGTAAGACGTGCAATACAGATGTTTTTGACGACAAGTGGTAAGAGTAAAGTAGATTACGTTGTTGTTTCTGGTGGAACAGCGATGGTGGAAGGTTTACAGGAACTATTATCAGAAGAGTTAGGTATTCATACGGTGATTGCTCAGCCGTTTAAAGAAATGATGATTGCAGAAACTGTTGATAAGAACTTACTAGCGGGCGTGGAACCTCAATTAATGGTTGCCGCAGGTTTAGCAATGAGGAGTTTTAGCCCATGGCATATATAAACCTTCTCCCTTGGCGTGAAGAAGCGCAAAAGGCAAAACAGCGAGAGTATTTTAGCGTTCTCGCAGCCGTGGTTTTTGGTGCGCTTGCGATAATTTGGTTAATTGGTGAATTTTACCAGCTTAGAATCAATGGTCAGTCTACTCGCAATCAATATTTACAAACGGAAATTCAAAAGCTTGATGTACGCATTGGTCAAATTCAGAATTTGAAAGAGAAAAAGTCTGAATTGGAAAAGCGTATTGCAGTAATTGAGCAACTGCAGTTGAGCCGTAATGTGGGTACACAGGTATTAGATGAGTTAGCTAAAATAGTACCCAATGGTATTTATCTTACGAGCCTAGAGAAAAAAGCTAATATGCTTGAGGTGATAGGAAAAAGTGAATCCAATAACCACTTAGCCAATATGATGAGAGCGATTGAACGCTCAGATTTACTAACAGATGCTAGCTTGGAATCTATCGTCAATAACGACAAAGAAAGTAAGTTGTTAAGTAATTTCACAATGAAAATTAGAATCAAA
Source organism: Thalassotalea loyana (assembly GCF_030161435.1). Lineage (GTDB taxonomy): Bacteria > Pseudomonadota > Gammaproteobacteria > Enterobacterales > Alteromonadaceae > Thalassotalea_G > Thalassotalea_G loyana. The sequence goes on from NZ_BSSV01000001.1 coordinate 210,233, forward strand.
GGGATTACTGACAATAAACCAGCACCACAACCTCAAGGAGATAATGCGTGAACATAGATCTTTCGCAATTTGACAACCTTGAATTAGACAACATTGGTCAATGGCCCAAGGCTGCTAAGATTGTTTTAGCGGTTTTTCTTGGCGTGTTAACCATTGCATTGGGTTTCTTTTTAGTTATTAGTGACAAAATTAAAAATTTAGAGTCAGTGACTCAACAAGAGCAAACATTAAAACAAGAGTTTCAGGCAAAATATCATATCGCGGCCAATTTAGAGACATTTCAACAGCAAATGATTGATGCTGAGGCAATGTTTGCATCTCAATTAAAAAGTTTACCCGAAAGTCATGAAACACCAGGTTTACTTGATGATATTACGTTTGTTGGCACGACGAGCGGATTGAATTTTAAACATATCAACTGGCAACCAGAAATCACTCAAGAGATATACATTGAATTGCCAATAGATATCGAAGTGATTGGTGACTACCATGATTTTGGTAACTTCGTTTCTAAGATTGCAGGCTTGCCTAGAATCGTAACGATTCAAGATTTTAAGATGACGATCAATAAAGAGTCTAAAGATATATTAACGTTGAAGATACAAGCCAAGACCTATCGTTATAGGGAGAGCCAATCATGAAAAAGCTTTTAATTGGTTTATCTTCAATTGCATTAACGGGCTGCTTTGGTGATACGTCTGACTTAAATACCTATACCGAACAGGTAAAAGCTAATACGACAAATTATGTTGCGCCAATGCCTGAAGTCATGCCATTTAATCATTTTTCATATTCTGCCCAGCAGTTGCGCAGTCCGTTTGTTGAGCCTCAACCTGAAGCTATTCAAGAGAAAATGCAACAAATGGCAGGTTGCTTAAGCCCAGATCCTCGTCGAAGAAAACAACCGCTTGAGAAGTATGCGATTAGTAGCTTAACAATGCGTGGAACTTTAGGAGAGTTGGGTGTTACGTGGGCACTGGTAGAAGCATCCGATGCAACATTGCATAGAGTGACAATCGATAGTTATTTAGGCCTATACCATGGTCGAATTACCGATGTTACAGACGATTATGTTACAGTGATTGAATTAATACCTGATGGCACAGGTTGTTGGTCTGAAAGAGAAACTACGATTGCTATTAGCGATTTAGCGTCACAAGGGCAAGGGAAGTAAACTTGTTAGATAACATTATGAATAAGAATAATTTAAAATACAAAATGCTAAGCTTACGTGCACTGTTGGTGACAACACTGCTGTTACCATTTTCTTTATTAGCTGCGCAATTAAATGGTATTTCCTACAATACATTGCAAAACGATGAAATCGAACTTCGTTTTAGTCTATCTGAGAATATTTCAAAACAGCCGACGGTAAAAACGTCGATGTCTCCGGCGCAAATAAAAATTACATTCGAAGCAGATAGTTACGACCCTCAATTAGCCAAAACAATGGTTGAACATGCTGGTGTTAATCATGTCACGGTTGAAAAGCTTGCAGGCAAAGTTGTCGCGACAATTCATTTGAACAGCTTAAGTATTTTTGATGTTAAACAATCTCAAAACACGTTTTCATTGTTGCTGAATAAAGCGGTAGAAAGCTCACCAGTGACAAAAATAAGCCCGGTAGGTAGCAACTTCATTAACCGTGTAGATAGCATTGATTTTCGTAAAGGGCGAAACGAAGAAGCTCAGTTATTGGTGTTTCTTGAAGACTCAATGGTTGCGGTCGATGTAAGCGATAAATTAGGTAAGTTATTTATCGAATTTCACAATACACAAATTGCGGAAGACCTACTGTATAAATTAGACGTTACAGATTTTGGCACTGTTGTATCGGGTATCGAAACGTTTAAAGATGGTCGCAACGCACGTTTAGTTGTTGATATTGATGGACCTTTCACTTTTAAACACCAGCAAGTAGGTAATGTATTTTCGTTAGCGGTGGTTAAAGAGGTTAAAGTGCCTGGGTACCTGGGTGATAGTGAAGACTTTACAGGTCGCGCAATTTCATTAAATTTCCAAGACATCTCAGTTCGTACCGTGCTACAAATCATTGCCGATTATAATGGTTTTAACCTAGTAACCAGTGATACGGTAAGTGGTAACATAACGTTGCGTTTAGATGGCGTACCTTGGGACCAAGCACTTGATATCATCCTTAAGGTCAAAGGTCTTGATAAGCGTATGGAAGGCAACATACTGATGGTTGCTCCAAGTGATGAACTAGCTGCACGTGAAGCGCGAGACCTACAAGCGAAGCAGCAGGTTGCTGAGCTGGCACCACTTTATTCTGAGTACGTGCAAGTAAACTATGCAAAGGCAACGGATATTGCTGATCTGGTTAAAACAGAAGAAAACAGTATCCTGTCACCACGTGGCAGTGTGAGTGTTGATGAACGTACAAATACGCTACTTATTCGTGATACTGCAAAAAGTATTGAAGATATCAAACGTATGGTAACTGTTCTTGATATTCCAATTCGCCAAGTTGTTATTGAATCACGCATGGTTACTGTAAGAGATAATATCAATGAAGAAATTGGCATTCGTTGGGGTATTACAAGTACTAATGGCGAAAACTCAAGCTCAGGTTCATTAGGTGGTGCTGATACAGCAGGTACTGGTGCCGTGCCTAGCATTAATGACCGTATGAATGTAAACCTACCAGTAGCTAACCCAGCAGGTAGCATTGCATTTCAGGTTGCTCGTTTAGCAGACGGGACGATTCTTGACTTAGAGTTAAGTGCGTTAGAGCGTGAGAATAAAGGTGAGATCATAGCGAGTCCACGCATTACCACGTCTAATCAAAAACAAGCGTATATCGAGCAAGGTGTCGAAATTCCATATCAAGAAGCTGCATCAAGTGGCGCAACAACGACGCAGTTCAAAAAAGCAGTATTAAGCTTAACGGTAACGCCTCATATTACGCCAGATGATCGCATTATTTTGGATTTAATTGTGACGCAGGACACTGTATCTGAAATTTCAAACGGTAGTGCACCAGCGGTAGATACTCAGCGAATTGGTACGCAAGTATTAGTCAACAATGGTGAGACAATTGTGTTAGGTGGTATTTACCAACAATCGATTGTTAATACGGTTTCTAAAGTGCCGGTTTTAGGTGATATCCCATATTTCGGTTGGGCGTTCAGAAATACTAATAACTTTAGTGAAAAGAAAGAGCTGCTTATTTTTGTAACGCCGCGCATCGTTACAGAACGTTTCTAAGCATCACAAAAAGCGCGAGTAAACATAAATAGGTAAATGCTAATTTACCTATTTAACGAGAAGTCTTAGATTTTTCTTTAAGATATTGAAAAATCTTTGATTTTATCTCGCTAGTAGAGCACGGCTGGCTTGAGTTTGCAGGTAAGTAACTACTTTTATTAACACCTACTTGCATTTTACCCTCAACAATTGCGATAATTGCGCCCTTGAAAAAATCGCGAGGGAGTTCCCTCTTACCCTAAATCAAATTATTTAAGAGTTGTAAGTAAGTCGAAAATGGCAGAGAAGCGTAATATTTTCCTTGTTGGCCCAATGGGCGCTGGCAAAAGTACCATCGGTAGAGAATTAGCAGATAAATTGCATTTAGAATTTTTTGATTCGGACCAAGAAATTGAGCGTCGCACAGGTGCTGATATTTCGTGGGTATTTGATCTTGAAGGTGAAGAAGGATTTCGCAAAAGAGAAGAATCAGTAATTGACGATTTAACTGGTAAGCAAGGTATCGTTTTAGCAACCGGTGGTGGTTCAGTAATTAGTAGTCATGTTCGTAACCGTTTATCAGCTCGTGGTATTGTTGTTTACTTAGAAACGACAATTGATAAACAAGTAGCGCGTACGCAACGTGACCGTCGTCGTCCTCTTTTACAAACTAAAGAAGACCCTCGCACTGTATTAGAAAACTTAGCAAAAGATCGTAACCCTCTTTATGAAGAAGTCGCAGATGTCGTTGTTCAAACTGACGATCAAAGTGCGAAAGTTGTTGCGAATAAAATTGTTGAGCGTTTAGACTTTTAATCAATGGCTACTTTAGTTGTTGATCTGGATGATCGCAGTTACCCAATTTACATTGATTCAGGGCTATTATCTGACAATAGCCCTTTAGCTTCACATATCAAATCAACACGCGTTTGTATTATTACTAACGATGTTGTTGCCCCCCTTTATCTCGATAAAGTAAAAGAGTTACTTGATGGCTTTAATATCGATGAAGTGATTTTACCCGATGGTGAAGCAGAAAAGAGCCTAACTAACTTCGAAAAAATCATGTCTCACATGCTCTCAAAAGCGCATGGAAGAGATACTACCGTTATTGCATTGGGTGGTGGTGTTATTGGTGATATCACTGGCTTTGCTGCCGCATGTTATCAACGTGGCGTACCATTTATCCAAGTGCCAACAACATTACTCTCACAAGTGGATTCTTCAGTTGGCGGCAAAACGGCCGTCAATCATCCGCTAGGTAAAAACATGATCGGTGCATTTTACCAGCCTCAAGCCGTGATTATTGATACTGACAGTTTACTGACTCTGCCGGTACGTGAGTTTAATGCGGGTATGGCAGAAGTAATCAAATACGGTATTCTTGGTGACGGCCAGTTTTTCGATTGGTTAGAGCAGCATAAAGAGGCCATTAAAGCAGGTGATAAAGCAATACTTGCAACAATGATTGAACGTTGTTGTCAATGTAAGGCTGACATTGTTGCTTGTGATGAAACCGAAGCAGGTGTTCGCGCCTTACTAAACCTAGGTCATACATTTGGGCATGCGATTGAAGCCGAAATGGGATACGGAAATTGGCTTCATGGCGAAGCTGTTGCTACTGGCATGGTACTTGCCTCTTCTTTAGCAGAAACGTTAGATTTGTTAAGTACGTCAGATTGTCGACGCATTGAAACGCTTATCAAGTATTTTGATTTGCCAATTGAAGCTCCGGACAGCATGGGTTTTGAAGAATTTATCAAGCATATGCGCCTCGACAAGAAGAACTTAGCGGGAAAAGTCCGCTTGATTGTGCCAACTGCGATTGGTCAATCAGAAATTCGCGATGATATAAGTGAGGATGTGCTTAAACAAATCTTATCTTAATTGAAGGTTTGTTATGTCAGCACTGAAAAGCTTTACCCAAATTGCTCAAGCATCTGAGACAAAGGCGCCTACGCCTAATCAACCCGTAACGAATATCAGTGTGCATGCTCGCGTCGATTACACGCTAAGATTTTCGACACCTGCCGTTTATGTACTTGGTGAAGATGCTTCAGCATATAGTCACGTAGCGTCTCATTATATTGGCTCAATCGACAATGCTCGCAATGTTGCATTTATTGCGTGCTCTAGCCAACTTAACAACATTCAAATTCGTTGCCGCATCGTAGAACAGCTTTTTGGTGACCAGTTGTTCGATCCTGAGCAGCCCTTATCTGTTAGCATCATTAATTTAATGAAAAAACAGGTGCAACCACTTGCCATTGTCTTAGAGCATAGTCAGTTTTTATCACTACAAATTACTCACGAGCTATGCCAACTGGCGCAAATTGCAAAGAAAAGCCATCTCGATATTCAGGTCCTCATGGTAGGGACGGCCGAAACCGGGTACTTGATTGGCGAAAATGCGTTACTTTTCAAAGATAAAGTAACCATTGTTCAATCAGATAATGCACAGCTTATCAATCTTCAGTCAAAAGTATTAAAGCGACCTTCAAGCTTTATTGCATTACCCAAAAGTGTCAAAGTTATCTCATCGTTTGCGCTATTTTCCGGTCTAGTGCTCGCTGCAACTTATGCGTTGTGGCAACTTGACGTTGTTAACTTTTCATCATTGCCTTCAATGACTCATAGCCAACCGCAAGATAGTACTAATGAGATGGTTTTAGCCAATCAAAAAAGTAATCTAAACGGTAATAATGCTTCGATTCAACAACCTATCGTTAGTGCAAGTACACAAGACATTCTTAACGCGATAAATGGTGTTATTGAGTTACCTAAACAAGAAACAACACCTGCACAGCCTGCTAAACCACAAGATATTCTGTCTGCAATAGAAAGTCTTGATAAGGTTGCAGAAGCGCCGGCGCTAGATACGAGCAAGACTATTGCCTTATCTAGCATTGAAGAAAAGGTTGAGGCACCTGCTCCTGTCTGGGCAGAGCATGACGTGTTTACTCGTGAAGATAGTGGATTTGTTATTCAATATGGTGCGTTCACTTCAGACGCAGTGAAAGCTGGGTTTTTAAGTCAATATCAAGTGGGTGAGTATCATACTTATCAACGAGAGCTGAACGGTAAAAATATGTCTGTTATTACATCACCAATATATAAGACAAAGGCGCAAGCTCAAGAGGTTTTGCTTAATCTTCCATCAACGCTTCAAGATAGAGGTATTTGGGTGAAAGACATTAAGGCAATAAAAGATGAAATCTCTGCTTTTGAAAGCTCCCAATTGCAGTAAATACAAGATACAATCTAGTCTTTGTGGTTAATATTAGGCAGTTAAGGCTGTAATGAAGAAAAAACAGCGGGCATTTCTGAAGTGGGCTGGTGGTAAATACAGCTTAAGTGATGTTATCAATAAAATGTTGCCTAAAGGGGAAAGGTTGATTGAGCCTTTTGTAGGTGCTGGGTCAATTTTCTTAAATAGTGATTACGACAACTATTTACTTAATGACATTAACCAAGACCTTATTAACCTGTATCAAATTCTTCAACAAAAGCCTGATCAATTTATCGAAGATGCTCGTCAGTTTTTTACGCCTGAAAATAACGACGCTGAAGTCTATTATCAATTTAGAAAAGAATTTAATGAAAGCGAAGATAAGTACTTTCGTTCATTGATGTTTCTATACATGAACCGTCATGGTTATAACGGTTTATGCCGATATAATAAGTCAGGCGGGTTTAACGTACCGTTCGGCAAATATAAAAAGCCCTATTTCCCTGAGCAAGAGCTCAATTTTTTCGCAGAAAAATCACAGAAAGCGACATTTGTATGTGAAAGCTATCGCCAAACCTTTACTCGTGTGAAAAGCGGAGATGTTGTTTATTGTGATCCTCCTTACGTGCCGCTGAGCAAAACAGCAAGCTTTACAAGCTATGCGGGTAATGGTTTTGGATTAGATGAACAAGCAGACCTAGCGAACGCTGCCGAAGAGGTCACTACTGATGTTGAAAATACATCTGTGTTGATCAGTAATCACGATACGATTTGGACGCGGAAAATTTATGAGCATGCCAATAAAATTAAAAAGCTAAAAGTTGCCAGAACGATTAGCCAAAAAGGCAGCAATCGTAAAAAGGTTGGTGAATTGTTAGCGCTGTATAAATCTAAAAGTTAACATTTGCTACGTTAATACCAACTTTACAATCAACACTAAGCTTAATACGAATAATACGACTGCAATTAATCCGATAATGATAAACGTTATAGGATTACCTTGAGTGAAGTCCTGTTCTCTATTTTGATCGCTTTGGACGCCCAAAAGTGCCCAAAGCACACTTTGGATGGTTTTACTTAACCGCTGTTCATTTCGCATAACTATTTCCTTATATGAAAGCATTTATTGCTTTTACATGTCTTCTTAATTGAAACCTATAACGGGCTCAATCTTTTGTCTAGTTTTTGACCGATCTTTCGCATGGTTATATGAAATAAGGAAAAAATGTGAAAATAAATTGTAAAAATTCTTGTTAATTTTCTGTAAAAATGAGATAAAACGCACAATCGAGGTTGTACCAGATCAACGAATAAAAAGAATCTAGGCTGGAGAGAGCAAATGAAGAAGTTTATCTTAGCTATTGTTGCTTGTTTTAGTATGTCTGCGAATGCAGGGTTAATTGAAGAGTCAAATTACGTTATTGATACTGATCAGGGTCTAGATTGGTTACGTTGGGATGAAACTAATAATCGCTCGTACAATGATGTGCTGAGTAATTTAGGTGCCGGTGGTGATTTTGAAGGTTGGCAGTTTGCAACAGCCGATCAAGCTGAACTATTTTTAGGTGGGCTTGGATTAACTAATTACTCATCAGCTACCCAAGTAACAACGTCAGATATTTTCCAAGAACTCGCGAGATTGATGGGTGTTGAGATGACACCTACACAGTCATGGATTTATGGTATGGTTGAAACGAGTGGCACGAAAGCACGTACCTACAGCCAATACGATTATTCGTGGAAAGCAGCGCCAGAGTATAAAATTTTCAACCTAAACAAAACATATTCTGCAGGTTTCTTAGGGAGCTTCTTGGTGCGTGACACATCATATGTCCCACCTGGCACTCCGTTAGTACAGCCGATTAATCTACCTGTTCAAGTTACCGAGCCAGCAACCTTGATGTTACTTGTTCTTACACTTGGTGGATTACTTACTTTTAGAAAGCGCCGTCAGTAAGCCACAGCATAATTCTTATATCTCGCAAAAAAGTAGCTTCGGCTACTTTTTTGCGTTTTAGCGTAAGGAGTATGTTATCTTGCTTTTATCTTTACAAAACCAATTTTCATTATGTTGAAGCAAGCCATATCGTTGATCATTGTCGCTCTCTCATTCTTTTCCGTGCACGCATATTCTAATATTTTTATTAAACAAACTAACGTCGATATCCCGCCGTTTGCCAAGCTAAATACCGATGACTTATGTAAAGTTGCACAGAGTGTCGTTGACTATCAATCAATAGAGCAATCTGATTATGCATGGCGTGAAACACCGCTAATACCTGATGAGTTTTCCCCAGAAAGGGTAAAGGACACGTTAACGTTTATTTGTAAGCTTGTGAAAGAAGGTCGCGGTGATTTATTGACTAATACCGATTTTCTTAATCAGCATTTTACTTTCTATCAATGGATGCCTGACCTAGTTAAAGCAGGTGAGCTTGCTACTGCCAGTAAGAATAAGCGTAAAGCAGAAATGCTTAACGCGATCCCTTCGGATAAGATATTTCTGACTAAGTATTACACCAAACGACTGTTAGGTAGCGATGTTAAAACAGCTGAATTTCCCGTTGCCTTATATCAATTGCCGTATGATGAAATCGGTATGTCAAAGAAAGAGGCTGTAGAGAAAAAGAACACGTTAACCCGATTCAAGTATACGCGTCAGGAGATTATTAGTGGGATCTTAGAGCAAAAGAACCTGGCTAAACCCTTGATTTGGTTATCGGAGGAGGGTTTGCACGATGTATTACTTCAGGGGACTGGTGTTTTAGACGTTGATGGTAAAATTAGATACTTTAATGTCCATCGCAATAATGGGATTGCCTACGACTATACGTTAGGTAAATCGGAGCAAGCTAGGTATTGGTATTTTTCAGAGGTAAATGGTATCAAAGGCTATGGCCATGCCATTGAATCGAAGATAGATTTAATGCCTAGAGTCAGTTTCGCAGGCAATATTAAGCAATTAGGGTTAGGTAAACTGATTGTGGTAGGGTTTAACGACAAAAAGCTAAGACGTTCATTTATGGGGGTGTTAGCTGACGAGGGCGGTGCCTTTGATAATAATTTATTTCAATTGGATTGGTTAGTTGAGAGCTACTTCGGTTGGCATGATTATCATCAATCTAACAAGCAATACCCTGACTATGCCAACGCATGGTTATTAATTAAAAAATAAAAAACGCCTCTTCATGAGGCGTTTTTTTAAGTATTATTGACTGACTATGGTTGTTGAAAAGCAACGACGTTAGAAGTAAACGTTGAGGCCGCTTTGAGTTTCGCCTCTGCTTCCGCAATATCCACTTCGGGAACAAGCTCATCTTTTTCAATAGGTGCCTCTGCCGAGCTTACAACTGGCTTGTCGCTGTCTTTTGGTTGATAACCTAAAGGCGCATCCATTAAGAGCTGTTTTATCTTACTAATGTCCTCTTCTTCCATTGCTTCTGTTAATCGCAACAGAATTCTCGACACTTCCATCCAACTAATCGACTTTTCGTTGGCAGTAAGAATTCGCTGATGATAGGTTTCTTGTGCATTATCATCAATTAGCAGTTCCTCGTAGAGTTTCTCACCAGGACGAAGACCACTAAACTCGATTGCAATTTCACCGTCAGGATTTTCTTTATCTTTAATGGTTAAACCCATTAAGTGAGTCATCTTATAAGCAAGATCGACTATTTTTACTGGGTCACCCATATCTAGCAAGAATACGTCACCACCTTTGCCCATGGCACCAGCTTGAATTACTAACTGAGCGGCTTCAGGGATCGTCATAAAGTAACGGATAATATCTGGATGAGTAACGGTTATTGGTCCACCCGCACGTATTTGTTTCTTAAAGAGTGGCACAACAGAGCCTGATGAACCTAATACATTACCAAATCGCACCATGACAAAACGCGTACTATGATCACGCTTTGCTAGCCCTTGAAGCACCAACTCAGCCATGCGTTTTGTCGCACCCATGACATTGGTTGGCCTTACTGCTTTATCGGTAGAAATGAGCACAAAGGTTTCAACTTCACAAAACACGGCGGCTTGTGCGATTTCATAAGTACCTAAAATATTGTTGGTAATACCGGCAATAACATTGTTTTCTACCATAGGAACATGTTTGTAAGCGGCCGCGTGGTAGATAGTCTCTACGTTATGCTGCGTAAAAATACGCGTCATTAGCATACCGTTTTGTACATTACCAATCAGGGGAACAAGTGGGATACTTAGCGATTGCTCCGCCAGGTATTCGGTTAGCTCTTGGTTGATTTCGTACAGGAATGCTTCACTAACATCGAGAAGGATTAATTTGGTAGGTTTTTGTCCGATGATTTGACGACAAAGCTCTTTACCAATGGAACCACCAGCACCTGATACCATAACCACTTTTTGGTGGATGTTTTCTGCTAGCAGCTAAGGAATTGGTGTAACGGCTTCGCGACCTAATAACTCGTCGACAGATACTTCTCGTAACTCATCGATTTTACGTTTACCCGAAACAATATCTTGCATACTTGGTATTGTTAAGAGCTCGAGTGCATAGGGTTCAAGTAGCGCGATAATATCGTGAATTCGAGAAGGCTCTACATTACTCAGTGCTAAAAGGACTTTAAACTGGCCATGTTTCTTCACAAGCTTATCTAAGTCTTTCGTAGAATAGGCTTTTAAACCGTTAAGTGTTCGGCCATGAAAGCGGCTCTTCTGGTCAATAAAGGCAAGCGGTTGATATTTCTTACCTTGCGCTAAAGTAGCTGCAAGTTGACGGCCAGTTGATGTCGCACCATAAATTACCACGCCTTCGCGCTCTTCTAGCCAATGCTTCTCTGCGGCTAAACCGACAAGTGCACGAGCGCCAGCAATCAAAAAGAATGAGAGTACGAAGAAAATGATTGGGATTGAGCGAGGAACAAAGGCATCGAAAATAAACCCTGAAATAGAGCATACGATGCTAGTAAACAATAGTAAGAATAATAACTGAACCTTGTTCTTGGCGTTAAAATAACGCACAACAGCACTATATATGCCTGTGAAATAAAACAAGCATATTGCAGTTACAGCGGTTATGGAGAAGGTTATAAACTCTCCGCTGCTGAAGGTTACTTCGGCAATCCCTAGCCTGATTATATAAGCTGAAAAAAATGCTAGCGTTAGTGCGAATAAATCGTAACTGATTGATAGCATTAATTTTACTGAGCTTGGAATTAAGTCAATTGGTCTTGCCATTACATCCAGCCTCTATTTTAATGTAGATAAGGCTACTACCTCTCCCCATTGTGACAACATTTTGTTACAAAGTCATTAACTGATTTGTTACATCTTATAATTCAGATAGTTTTATAAACACCTGATGTATGACGTCACAGGTTTTTTCAATTTCTAGTTCAGTTAATGTTGGGTGAACTAAAAACATTAAACTGTTGTTACCTAAAGTGACCGCATTCGGTAGCGGTTCGGCAGGTTTAAAACTTGTATTATCAAACGCTTTTTCTTTATAAACCTCAGAACAACTACCACTAAAACACGGCACGCCTGCTTGACTGAATTCAGTGATAATATCATCTCGAGAGACGCCATTTGGCAATAATTCTGGTTTTACTTGGACATAACATTTGTAGAACGCATGCTCGATATCTTTTGGTATAACGGGAACATCAATAAAGTCGAAAGGCTTACAGGCATCGAAAATACGCTGAGCGTACTTGTTTCGCATCGTAAACCACGATGGCATACGTTTAGTTTGGATGCGACCAATTGCCGATTGCATCTCGGTAAGGCGCCAATTCGTACCAAACGATTCGTGTAACCAACGATAGCCAGGCGGATGTTCTTTCTCATAGACCGCGGCATATGATTTACCGTGATCCTTATATGCCCATGCTTTTCGCCACAGTGACTCATCATTGGTGGTTACCATGCCACCCTCGCCACCAGTCGTCATAATCTTGTCTTGGCAAAATGACCAAGCACCGAAATGACCAATAGAGCCGACAGAGCGCCCTTTATATTTAGCACCATGTGCTTGTGCACAATCTTCAACAATATAAATACCACGTTCTTCAGCAAGTGCCATAATTGGGTCCATGTCACACGGCCAGCCTGCTAGATGGACGCATACAATGGCCTTAGTTTTTGGTGTTAACACTGCTTTGATTGTTCGCGCACTAATGTTTTGACTGTCGAGTTCTACGTCAGCAAAAACCGGTGTTGCGCCGGCATTAATGATTGAGCTTACTGAAGCGATAAAGGTTCTAGAAGTCACAATAACCTCGTCGCCCTCGCCAATATCCAACGCCGCGAATGCTAAATCTAGCGCTAACGTCCCATTAGCCACTGCAATTGCATAGTTGCTATCGGTATAACGCGCGAATTCCTGCTCAAATTGTCTACCTTCTTGCCCCGTCCAGTAATTAACTTTGTTCGAAGCAAGCACTTTACTTACAGCATCAATTTCTTCTTGTGTAAAGCTTGGCCAAGGTGAGAATGGGGTGTTTAACATATTGATAACTCTTTGAATAATTTATTGATTAGGCTTTGAACCGGTAAACTTGGGCATGGTAACTTCGCCCTCAGCACTAATGCCTTCTTTGATAAAAACTTTTTTAACCGTTAAAAACAAAATTTTAATATCGAGCCAAAGTGACATATGTTCAACATACCAGACATCGTATTCGAACTTTTCTTCCCAAGTTAAGGTGTTACGGCCATTAATTTGTGCCCATCCTGTAATTCCTGGTTTCACGTCATGGCGTTTTGCTTGATGCTCGTTATAAAGCGGCAGATACTCCACTAAAAGTGGTCGAGGCCCGACTAAACTCATATCACCTTTTAGTACGTTCCATAGCCCAGGTAACTCATCTGCGCTTGAATTGCGTAATTTGTGGCTAAATGGTGTCATGCGTTCTTCATCAGGTAACGGCTGACCGTTTGCATCATTTGCATTTTTCATGCTTCTAAATTTATGCATGTTAAATACTTTGCCTTTTAGGCCTGGGCGAGGTTGTGAAAATATGACGGGACTACCAAGGTTCTTTTTTACTTTAAAATAGACAATTATGTACAGTGGTGAAAGCAATAGTAGTGCGCTTGCAGCACAAATAATATCAATCAAGCGCTTAACAAATGGGTACATCAGAAACTCTTTTTGTTGTTATTGTGGTTTTAATACCTTGTTTAGCTGTTTTACATCGTTTTTACTTTATTTTCCACAATAACCAGAGTAAATTGGCGAAACAACAATAAAAATTTTCAATTAGTCATGCATGCAGTAGTTCGTTGGTATTATCTATCTCGTCGCCTTTATCTAAAAGGTGTGCCCATATTGCCTCAAATTATCTGGAAACTTATTCGAATTATTTTTGCATGTGACGTCAAATATACTGCCCAAATAGGTCAGAATGTCGGTTTTTTTCATAATGGATTAGGTGTTGTTATTCATAAGGATGCAGTGATCGGTGACGGTTGTATGCTGTACCAAAATGTAACAATTGGCGGTAATGGAAAAACTGGTGACGCCAATGGTGCTCCCGTAATAGGCAATAACGTGTTTATTGGTGCTGGTGCCGTTATTTTAGGGCCAATAACCATTGGCGATGGTGCTAAAATAGGTGCCAACTCAGTTGTACTGCATGATGTGCCTGAGGGTGCAACTGTTGTCGGTATGCCAGCTAAAGTGGTTAAAATGCATGATTGAAACCCCATCAGATAATCAAACAAAAAGAGTGCTACATGTTTTAGTTACTCTAAATCTTGGGGGCGCGGAAAGTCGGGTTATGGACTTGTTTCGCAATCAAGAAAACAGTCAACTGCAACATGATTTTGTTATCATGACCGAAGACCCCTGTTATTACACAAATGAAGTATTGGAATCTGGTGGCGTAATTCACATTGTTAGAAATCCAAGGCAGGAGTTTTTCAGTCATATATTTGACTTATATCGGCTGTTAATAAAATCTCCTAAGTATGATGCGATTCATGTTCACACTTCTTTTCATGCCGGTATTTGTTTGTTTATAGCAAAATGTGCTGGTATTAAAGCGAGAGTCAGTCATGCTAGAAACATCAGCACGAGTACTCCTTCCAAATTTTATAAAGGGATGATGTGTATTGGTCGAACTCTTATTTCTATGTTTTCGACCCATCGATTTGCAATCTCAAAAGACGCCGGCAAGTATCTATTTGGTGACAGGGATTTTGAGGTCATTCCAAATGCTTTTCATTTCGAAAAAATCAAACATAAGTCGGAAGTGACTCAAAAAGATCGAGACGATTTAGGCCTATTACCTGGTATTAATATTGTCGCTATTGCTCGATTTTACCCTGTAAAAAATCACGCATTTATGTTGCAGGTCCTTGTTGAATTGCTGAAAGTTAGATCGGATATCTACGTACACTTTATCGGAGATGGTGAGTATCGAGAAGAAATTGAGCTGCAAGTTGCAAGTATGAAGTTAGAAGAACACGTCACTTTTTGGGGTAGAAGAAGTGATGTCTATCAGATTTTGCCATGCTTCGACCTCATGCTAATGCCAAGTATTACGGAAGGCTTAGGGGTCGCAGCGTTGGAAGCGCAAAAAGCAGGTGTGGCTTGTTTAACTTCTGATGCGCTACCAGAAGAAGCGGATATTGGCGCAGGTTTATACGCTAAACTGCCTCTTTCAGAGCCCGCTAGTACTTGGGCAAAGCAATGTTTATCAATGATAGAGCGAGATGTCGCGAGCAAAGCGCAATTAGACTCGTTATATAAGCAAAAAGGCTATGAGCTTAGTTATAGCGAAGAGAAATTTTATAAGGCGTATTCTTACGATGGCTAAACCAATCAGAGTATTGCAAGTTATTCCTCAACTAGGTGCCGGTGGTATTTCATCTGTTGTGATGAATTGGTTGAGGGAAATAAATAACGAAACGGTTACATTTGATTTTATTTGTTTTAATGATGGCCAATACCGTGAAGAGTTAGAAAACTTAGGGTGTAGCGTATTTTTACTTCCTACCTTTAAAAGCTCACCCATTAAACACGTTAATGAAGTTAATCGTATTTTCAATGAAAATACCTACGATGTTATTCATGTTCATAACAGTTTTAAGAATTTCGTCATGCTTGGCCTAGCCAAGCGTCACAATATTCCTGTCCGGGTATGTCACTCACATACCTCTGGTTTAGAAAGCACGTGGCTTGCGCCAGTGTTTGGTGTGATTAAGCAGATCACCAAAAGCTTCAGTAACCAATACGTTGCATGTGGCGATAAAGCCGGTAAATTCTTGTTTGGCAGAGACAATTTTATCGTGTTAAACAACGCGATAAAGGTCGAAAAGTTTCTACCTGCAGAAGACAAAAAACAACAATATGCTGACGTTTTAAAGAAGTACAATTTACCAACGAACAAAAAACTCATCTTACATGTTGGACGTTTTAGTACGGTAAAAAATCATCAATTCTTGTTAGTGTTAGCCAATAACCCTTTGCTAGGGAAAGACATTCATTTTGTTTGTGTCGGTGATGGGCCCTTAAAGCAAGATTTTGCAGCAAGTATTGTCGAGTCTAGACAAAGCGAACGTTTCTCATTATTGCCTGCAAATGATGACATTCCACAGTTATTGGGTGGAGCGTCGGCATTTATTATGCCGTCTTTGTTTGAAGGGGTTTCTGTGGCATTGCTTGAAGCACAGGCGGCAAAATTACCATGTTACATCTCAGATACTATCTCGCTGGAAGCAGATATGGGATTAGCATTGGTAGAGCTTTTGCCTCTAGATAGTCCTGAAGACTGGGTACAGCAACTTAACCATCTTCAGCCGGCATTATTAGATGATCAGATGGTAAAGCAAGCCTTTAATATCAAAAATTATAGTATCGATGCGGTGACGGAACAGCTAATTAAACTATACAAAGACGGCATAGAGGTATCTTAAGCTATCATGCTTAAAAGACTGGTATATTGTCCTGAGCTGATAGTCATTGGCATTCTTATATTATTGTTTGGCATCACCCAAGCGCATGCTTTGCTGCTTATCGTCGTGTTAATGGGTGTGGCGATAAGCTTCGCATTACCGTTTTACCGTTCAGTCCAGTTAGCCTTCTTTTTGATTCCTTGCTTGAATGTCTTTGTTGGCTCTCCTTACATATCGATTTCATTAGCGACCCTGATTTATTTGGCTATTTTTGGGCGCTACATCATGACACAGTTATTTCATACTCAATATTTCATTCCTGGTGTAATAGCGACCATTGTTGTCGTGGGGTATGAATTGATGCACCTAATTTATAATCCTGTGATGCTATCGACACAGACAGTGCGCTGGATGATTTTATTCGTTTTTGTCTCTTTATTATTGTTTGATAAGCGAAAATACATCGAGTTTGGCCAATTGCGCTTTGTCGTTTTGATAGGTTTTATTACGTCGACATTCTATGGTCTGCTCAAAGATATATTTCATCCAGTTACGTTTTACCATGCAGACGCCATCGCGCGGTTTGCTGGTGGTGCGGGTGATCCGAACAATTTCGGTTTGCTGTGTTTATTGTTGATCTTTTTTTATTTACCAAGCGTGCCAAAACAGCCGATCAAATTAAGTCAATTGATGATACTTGTTGGTCTGCTCGCTGCAGGTTCACTTACCGTATCGCGTAGCTTTTTCTTAGTATCGTTTTTCAGTTTGTTTTTGTACTTTTTATTGTATTTTCGGGCCGCGATAGGGGAGATATTTTTTAGAACCTTATTCGGTATTTCTTTGGGAATACTCGCAGGTATATTTGTTGTACTTTCTGGAGCAACGGAGCATATCAATTTAGATATTATGTCTCGTTTTGATTCTGATAATTTATCTGAGTTGACGGGGGCTAGGAGTGATATCGCTAAAGAATACGTTAAAATGTTTTTGGCCCAAGAGCCTGACTATATGTTGTTTGGTGGCGGTATTAACGGCTACTTAGGCTATTACAATTATTATTTTGGCGTAGAAAAGATTTTTGAAGAAGTTGTTGGCCCACACAATACTTTTCTGGAAATGCTAGTAAGCTTGGGCATTCTTGGTAGCTTCGTATTTATCTATTTTGTATATGCAGGGTTTAAAGCGGAGAAAATACGGACGCGAAATTATTCGTTTTATCGCTTGTCCTATTTGCCAATCATTGTTTTTTTGTTGTATTGCCTTAGTCTGCAAAACCTTGGTAAATACAGTAGTTACTTTATCGTTATGATGATCATTTATAACACTTACCGGAAAGATTAAGATGGAAGCAGCACAACAACGTAAATTTGGTGTTTTGCTCGGCTATCTTTCGATTGCTATTCGCAATATTCTTGGGCTATTGCTGATTCCTTTTATTATCCATCATGTTGGTGTCGAACAATATGGTGTTTATAGTCTTGTTTCATCGATTATTTTATATTTGATTATCTTGGAAATGGGGCTGGCGAATACGGCGATTCGATTTCTTTCCAAGTATCAGGCACAAAAAGACTTGTCCGGGCAGGCCAGATTCATTGGCTTAATGCTGATTATATATAGCCTAGTAACTGTTATCGCAATGCTTGTTGGCGGTGTTTTTTATCACCAACTACCTGATATTTTCTCGGGCTCGATGTCAGTTGATGAAATCGCTTTATTGCAACAGACCTTTTTCATTCTGCTCATCAACATTGCCATTACCTTGATGAGTAATACGTTTACTGGTGTTATCAGCGCAAAAGAGAAATTTGTCTTTGAGACCGGCACTCAAATTCTATTGTTTTTACTCAGGTGCACAGCAGTTGTTGTTGCGCTATACCAAGGTGGAGACATCGTCGACATTGTTATTATCGATACGTTAATCAACCTAACGCAATTAGTAATAAGACTTTGTTTTGTTTTTGGTCGACTAAAAATTAAGGTATCGTTTACATCAATAGATTCTGATTTAGTGAAAGAAGTCTTTGGCTACACGTTATTTATTGGTCTAAATGTAATCGTCAATCAAATTAATTGGCGGGTAGATAATTTTATTATCGGCGTGATGGTAAGTAGTGCAGCAGTTGCAATTTACAATATTGGCAACCAATTGGTATTAAGTTTTATCGCTTTTGCAAGTGCGATATCCAATGTTTTTGTCCCGAAAATTGTAAAGCTTGTCACCCTTGATGCGCCATTATCACAAGTCACAGATGAATTGATTCGCATCGCACGCATGCAGATGATGGTGCTCGGTTTCGTATTATCTGCATTTATTGTATTTGGGCCATTATTTATTTCCTTATTCGTTGGCGAAGAATTTAAACAGGCATTTTTAGTTGCACTTTTACCTATGGTGCCATTTATATTTGTTTTGGCACAAAGCTCAACTAATGCTGTTTTACAAGCGATGAATAAACATAAAGTAAGAAGTTTAATATTACTAGCAACAGCAGTAATGAATATCTTAGTTTCCATACTACTGGTTAAGCAGTATGGATTGATAGGCGCAGCGTTTGGCACCATGGTTACGCTTATTATCGGAGAGTTGGTTTGCGTTGGACTCTACCTGTCCCGTGTAATTGGCTTAGAAATGTCACGTTTTTATCGCCAAGGTTTAGGCTTTATTTTACCTACAATGTTCGTTGTTGTTGGGTTGGGTTCATTTATTGAAAGTTATTTTTCAAGAGACTGGATAGGCCTTATGCTTGGTGTCTTTATTCTTCTGGTATGCTACGCGGTGCTTGTGTTCTTTATCGCAGCGAATTCCGCAGAGCGCCAATTTCTCGCATCAATAATAAAAAGAGCAAAATGATGAAAGTAGCTGTAATAGGGGCTTACCCTGACTCCATAATGAGTTTTCGTGGTGCAATGATAAAAGCGATGGTTGATGCTGGGCACGATGTCTTGGTTATGTCTGCACCCGCTTCAGCGAAAGTTGTCAAGGATGTGGAGTCATTAGGTGCGAGATTTCAAGCGTATGATGTACAACGCAACGGTTTAAACCCCATTGCTGATTTAAAAACGTTTTGGCAATTAAGGAACATGCTAAAAAGCTTTCAACCAGATAAAGTATTAGCTTATACCATCAAACCCGTTATATGGGGCGGCTTGGCATGTCGGCTTCATCGCAATGTTGAGTTTTATGGCTTGATCACGGGTTTAGGTTACGCGTTTGAAAAAGGCAGCTTGTTACGTAACCTGGTTAATGGATTAGTGAAATTTCTCTATCGTATTAGTCTTAAAAAAGCGCGACATGTTATCTTTCAAAATAATGATAATCTGGCACTTTTTGTCAAGCTTGCGCTTTGTAAAGACGCACAAACTAAACGAGTGCATGGTTCAGGGGTTAGCTTGAGTCATTACCCATTCACCCCGCTGCCTGAACAGCCTCCTACCTTTTTGTTGATTGCTCGATTGCTTGGCGACAAAGGAATTCGTGAATACGTGGCGGCAGCTGAGACCGTTAAGAAATCCTATCCTGACTGCCGTTTTGTTTTGGTGGGGCCTGAGGACAGTTCCCCGGACAAAATAGAAATGAGCTTGATTCATCAATGGCATGAGCAAGGAGTTATTGAATATTTGGGAGAAACCAAAAACGTATTACCCTTTATTCAAAGCTGTCATGTTTATACCCTTCCTTCATATCATGAGGGACTCCCGAGAACCGTACTTGAAGCAATGTCTGTTGGACGGCCTATTCTTACAACCGATGCTGTTGGGTGTCGTGAGACCGTTATTGATAATAGAAACGGTCGATTAGTCAAAGTGAAAGACAGTCAAGCATTAGCAGAGGCTATGCAATGGTTTCTAGCAAACCAAGAGCAGTGGGGAGAGATGGCGTCAGCTAGCAGAGAGTTTGCAACAGAATTATTTGATGCCGATAAAGTAAATACTGAAATTTTATCTATTTTGAATTTAAACTGAGGCTAATAGTAGCCTGCATAATGCAATAAGGTGCAGGCTACTAGGTGGTTTTTTACTGATGGACATAGACCATGCTTGCCGATGGAAATGGGCCTCCGACCATTGCAGGTGTACAAGCACCATCTAGCCAAAATGCGATCTTTTTATTATGTGCATGTGCGAGCATAATCGAAGCGTATAGCTCATTAAAGTTGTCTCGTGACGTTGAAACCGCGACAGCTGTAGACTCACCAGTACCATTACATTGTGCGTTATCAATGAACTTTGTTGGAGAAAGCGCATAGACCACAATCCTGCTCTCATCTATTTTGTAATAGTTAATATTTGCCTGTCCAGAGTTGTTTTGAGCAAAACTCGCATGACTCATAAACACGAAGGCAGCTATTAGGATAAGTGTTAGACGCATGAATTTTTCCTTATTGTTGTTTTTATCTTGGGGTAACGATTGAAAAGCCAGTATTACTGTCGCCTTTCCAGAGCCTCAAAGGGCCCAAATACTTAGTCATGTAACGATGAGCAGCATCGACTTCTTCTTGCACGTTGGTACGCTCATGTCGATAAACACCTAATCTAAGATCAGGACTCGGTATCGGGAATTGGTAGTTGCTCGGGTATGTGTACATTGTGGGACCATAAAAGCTCCAGTTAGGTGCCGTTGAGCTACTTGCATTGCTTATTGGGTTATTGGTTTGATCAAATATCCAAATTTTCAAAAAGCCATCAGCCTGCTGAGAATACTTAATTTGTGCAATAAAATCATACCATTGATCCGTTTGAACCTCGTGAGGATGGAGATAAACATTATTCTCTGGTACTTGCCATGACAATGGTGTTCCTTCTCGGATTGAAACTTGATAGTGCAATTGACCATTAACCGGTGTTGTAATAATGCCGATTGCTGGACCTCCCGTTGTATAACCAGCTTGTGTGATGCTATTGATTGAAGCTTCGTCATAGCCTTTTTCAGCAAGGTCCGTGTTATTTGGTTGATTTCGGAACTGAAACACGGTGGTTATTTTTTCTTTATCAAGGTGCGAGTATTTTTCTGACCAACCTATCCAGAGAGTCGTGCCCTCTGCAATATCCATTTTTTTTAATGTACTTTTGATATGGATTTCTGCGCGCGACATACCAATCACACCAGCGTTAGTTTGACCGAAGTCAGTATAAAACTTGACGTTTTTACTGTTATTACTTCTCGGGGTGATAGAAGTATCGCCAAACTCGATTTCTATACCAAACTCCTCACCGTTAGGGCCTGAAAACCCTGGATCAGTTTCTGAATATGGCCTTACATTGGGAATCGGCATGCCTTGTGTGCCTGGATACCTATCACTAACTCCCCAGAGCTCATAAATCGGTCTGTTCCAGTTTCTGGTTGCTTCGCTAACGACTGTATCGTTTGGACCGTCCCATAAAAATTCTTGGAAGTTGATTTCTTTTTTATTGAACGCGAGTAGGTATTGGGTAGCAATTAAACTTGAGTTTGCTGAGCATGAAAAAATGAAAGCTACGATTACTACACAGAGATTAATTATACATCTCATATCATTACTTATTGT
The DNA here is from genome assembly GCF_030161435.1 of Thalassotalea loyana. Taxonomy (GTDB): domain Bacteria; phylum Pseudomonadota; class Gammaproteobacteria; order Enterobacterales; family Alteromonadaceae; genus Thalassotalea_G; species Thalassotalea_G loyana. Next base: position 232,076 of record NZ_BSSV01000001.1, read on the forward strand.
TATTATTATAAAATTTGGTTTAATGATGTTAATTCTTTATGGCAGCATCGTAAACTACTTGATTCAATTATTTTACAGTGAGGCGCCACAAAGTCATTGAACGTCCATCAAGCGATGGTGTTGTAGATTAATGGATTTGTCACATACTAATTCATTATTTATCTATACTATTTGGAAAGAACAAAAACAGGTGAATCTCAAAATGGATTTCAAAACAGAAGAAATAGAACAGTATGCTCAGCTTGTGACCGAGATGGGTATTCAATTTGGCACTAAGTTACTAACGGCAATAATCGTATGGTTTATTGGTGCCTGGATTATTAAAAAAGTTGTGAAGTTATTAGACGTTGCGATGACGAAAAAGAAAGTAGAGGTCACGCTTCATCAGTTCCTGTTGAGCATTTTCAATATTACGTTAAAAGCCATTCTCGTGATTATTTTTGCGTCCATGGTGGGTATTGAAACAGCGTCATTAATTGCAATGCTTGGTGCAGCTGGTTTAGCCGTTGGCTTAGCATTACAGGGGAGTTTGTCTAACTTCGCTGGCGGTATCTTAATCTTATTCTTTAAACCGTTCAAAGCAGGGGATGTCATTGATGCCCAAGGTTATGTAGGTACTGTTGATGAGATCCAAATTTTTAATACCATTATTAGAACACTAGATAATCAACGTGTGATTATTCCTAACGGCTTATTGTCAAATGGTTGTGTGAAAAATGTATTTGTTGAGCCAACACGCAGAGTTGATATGACATTTGGTATTAGTTATGACGATGACTTAACGAAAGCAAAAGCCATTTTACGCGACATTTGTGATAATGATGAGCGCATACTTAAAGATCCGATTGCAGACATCTTTATTTCAGCTCATGCCGATAGTTCAATTAATATCTTAGTGCGTCCTTGGGTTGCGTCTGAGCATTATTGGGAAGTTCACTTTGACGTTATAGAAAAAGTGAAATTAGCCTTTGATGAGCAAGGTATTACGATTCCTTATCCGCAGCGCGACGTACATATTTATCAGCAAAATACTAGCAATTAACACGCTTTGTTTTGGGGTGGTTATAAAAGCAAGTAACGTTAGTTACTTGCTTTTTGTTTTTAGGGACAAAACATGAATCAACAATTTCGTGTCATGTTAAAAGGTGCGCAACAATCAACACCTTTGATTGTTGCTGCAATGCCTTTTGGCATTATTTATGGCGCACTAGCGCAATCTGCTGGCTTATCTGAGTGGGCGATCATTGCTATGTCAGTGTTTGTTTTTGCAGGTAGTTCGCAATTTATTGCAATAGGGTTACTTGCTGCTGGCGCAAGTGTACCTGTCATTATTTTAACGACGTTTTTTGTCAATATTCGTCATATGTTATATGCGGCCAACCTCTTACCTTTTGTCAAAAAGTACAGTCAGAGGGTCCGATTGCCAATGGCCTTTTTACTCACTGATGAAACGTTTGCCGTGTCGTCGCACTACCTGCGCAAACACCCAAAGACTGAGTACTTTAGTTGGTTCTATTTTGGTTCAGCGTTGTTCATGTACGGTAACTGGATATTTTGTAGTTTGATTGGCCTTTATCTATCGCAAACTGTACCTAATATGTCAGAGTGGGGCCTTGATGTTGCGATGGCGGTTGCCTTTATCGGTATTGTTGCACCAAGTCTTCACAATAAACCTACTGTTATGTGCGCGTTAATTGCCGCGATACTGTCTGTACTAACCTATCATTGGCCAAATAAAGTGGGTTTGTTGGTTTCTTCCATTTGTGCGATTGCAATCGCTTTGTATTTGGAAAAACAGGCATCAGCTACACTAGTTAAGGAGCAAGCTCATGAATGAAGTACTATTGATCGTTGGTATGTTAGTTGTCACGTTTTCTACTCGTTATGTGCTTTTTGCGTTTGCCAACAAAATTGCATTACCAGAGGGGCTGCAACGCGCGTTGAACTACGTGCCTATTGCTGTGCTATCGGCCATCATTGCGCCAGCAGTATTAATGCCAAAGGGAAGCGTGGATATATCGATAACTAACGCTTATTTAATCGCTGCAATCGTAGCTGTTGTTGTAAGCTGGTATAAAAAGAATATGTTATTGACGGTAGTGTGTGGGTTAGTCGCTTTTGCTTTAGCAAAGTATTTTATAAGCTAACCTTATTTATATTAATCATTTAGTTGAGAGCATCGTATGAGAAGCCTGATTGTTTTAACCTTATTGTTATTTTTACAAGCGTGTCAATCTACCAGTGATGATTTGACTCCTGCACAGGAACGTTCTGAGATCAGATTAATGCGTCACAATGTTTTGAATGAACTGACAAAAATATCGCCTCAAGCTAAGCAAGAAATTGAACGCAGTGCAGGTTATGCCGTGTTTAGTAATGCACAAATCAATATTATTTTTGTCGCGGCGGGCACAGGGTATGGCGTTGTAAAAAATAATCTTACTGGCAAAGAAACGTTCATGGAGATGGGAGAGGCAGGTCTTGGTTTGGGCTTAGGTGCGAAAGACTTTAGAGCTGTTTTTGTGTTTCATACAGAAAAAGCGCTTAACCAATTTGTTGAGAAAGGCTGGGCTTTTGGTGCAGAAGCAGATGCCGCGGCAAAATCCAATGATAAGGGTGACCAAGTTAGCTACGGTGTAACGCTTGGCAATATTACTGTCTATCAATTAACTGAAAATGGTATTGCATTGCAGGCGACAGTCAAAGGAACTAAGTATTGGCAATCTGCAAGATTAAACTGATAAATCAGGTGTGATAAAATCAGGCGTTACTAATAAATTAATTTGGGTCATGCAATGAAATCGTATGCAATCAAATATCTATTGCTGAGTTTTGGGATTTCTCTTACTGTAAATGCTTCTATCGCGCAGGAAAATTTATCTGAACAAGAATACCATCAATGGTTGAAAGATAAGTTTAGTGATCAGCATGAGCGGCTTATCCCTGTTGTTGCTGTAGCTGATATGTATTTTGCTTGTAATAAAGTGAAAAAGATCGACCCTGTCCCATATCGCGTTCCAGATTTGCTTAAACGAATGGATCGTGAACAATTGGCAGAAAAGCTTATTGAATGCCTTGGGACTAATGATATTCAATCAGATATTGCTATTAACTATGGTTTAGAAGGTTGTTTTTATGAGCAACTTGCAGATAAGCCAAAACAAGAGCGCGATGAAAAAATGAAATTGGTTAGGAAAGCAATAGCGTCACTATCTCGAGAAGAGAGGCAGAAAAGTTTGACGCAATGTGTAACTAGCCAAGCTATTGCATATTTAAAGTAACTTTTAAGATAAATCCTGTATGAAAATCATTGCTTCAATTGTTTTATGCTTTGTTGTTTGGGTCGCAAGTGTTGATGCTCAACAAGTCACCAGTGGTCGGTTAGTTGAGATTACAAAGGATGTTCCTTCATCTCTTGCACCACGTAAAGTTCATGTTTGGTTACCTGACGACTATGAGCAAAACGGTAAACATGATGTGTTATATATGCACGATGGCCAAATGCTGTTTGATGCGAAAACAACGTGGAATAAACAGGACTGGGGTGTTGATGAAATAGCAGGACGTTTAATCAACGAGCAAAAAACTAGACCATTTATTGTTGTTGCCATAGATAATGGCGGCACTTCTTTGCGCCATAGTGAGTATTTCCCTGAAAAGCCGTTGTCATATTTAACACCTAGTTTTAGGGAAAGTTTGTATGAAATAAAAAGGGGGCCTAATACTCCATTATTCGGTAAACCTGTTCACAGTGATGACTATTTATCATTTATAGTGTTTGATTTAAAACCCTATATTGATAGCAATTTTAATGTCAATACTGGCCGTGAGTACACGTTTTTGATGGGCTCAAGTATGGGAGGGCTTATTTCCCTATATGGCGTTTTAGAATATCCAAATATCTTTGGCGGTTCAGCGAATATGTCGACGCACTGGCCAGGCATTTTTCCCAAGAATATTGGTGATGTAAACCCAGTGTCTGGTGCATTTTTTAGCTACATTGCAGACCATTTACCCAAACCAAATCAACATAAAATTTACTTTGATTACGGTGACAAAACATTAGATGCCTTTTATCCTCCGCTTCAAAAACAGGTCGATAAGCTTTTCATTGAGCAAGGCTATGATAAAGAGCACTTCACCAGCGATTTTTATCCTGGAGCTTTACACGATGAAGTCTCGTGGCAAAAACGCTTAGACCAACCTTTACTCTTTTTATTTGGTAAAGAAAAATAATCATTTACACCATTTAGGCGCAGTGATGATATTGCGCCTTTTTCACGTCTATATTTACACCTTTTCGCCATATCAATTCAACAATAAACAAGTTCATCCCTATTCCAACTAAACGACCATAGTCATATTGAAACGTTGTTAATATAGTTAATATCTCGGGAAAATTGGTAAATAACAGATAGATTACAATATCAAGAAATAATGGTGTTACGGCGGCTAAAGTAATAGCGACGGCGCGCGCCATCCAACGTTTATGCTCGGTAATATTTCTTTTCAATACATAACCAAGCGCAATACTAAAGCTAATGCAAATTAACAGGCTTGTTATGATTAAAACGAAGTAACGTGCTCCTTGTGATTCAGGTGATAAAACGTTGTGCATCCAAATGCCTGACAACGCCATTGTGTAGGCTGAGGCTATAGCAAATTTGCCTAAGGTACGATGATATCGGGGAAACTTAATTCTAAGTTTGGAGGAGAATTGAAATGGCATGGTTAAAAAGAAAACAATGCCAGAGCCCCCGTGAACGATAACGGCAAGCGGGGTATTGAAATGTGCTTGATTAATAAAAGCTGAGGCGCTTCCCATTGTATCGGGCCCCATGGCGACGAGTACGACAATAAAAATGGCTGGAATTCCAGCAATACCTGTAAGGAACAAAAGGCCACCGACGACGGGCCAGTTATAGGTATGTGTAGCTGTGTTGTTATTCATGCGTTTCATTCTGATGTTGTGGCTTAGATGAAACTGATTATGTATGATTGTTAAAACGCAGGCGTCCGGGCGTGTTAACTCATACCTTTTGGGCGTTTGAATATGTAGGATTGGACGGTTTTTTGTCTGATAACTCTATGAAATATATAGTCTTACAAGGTAGTATGAGAAAAAGTATATGGATAGCCCAGTACTCTTCGCACTGAATTTATCAACCCTAGTCATCATTATTTTTAGTGCTAATCTGTTATTTTTACGCGCGACGAAACGCCAAGTTTATTTTCCGCTCGGGCTATGTTTGTTGTGTATTGGAATCGTCGTGTGTCAACCGACATTAACATCTCTTCTGCCCAATTTACGCCCAAATGTGTTGATCCTTGCATTGCCGGCAGTATTACTTATCGCACCCTGTTTTTGGTTTTACGTTGAAGGTATTACGGCTAAATCGCCTTGGCAAATTAAGGCAATCAAACGAAGACATTTTATCTTATCTGGTTTAGGGGTAATCATTGCATTACTCGCTGTGTTGTTACCCCCAGAACTGAAATATTCGCTGCTAATTGAGGGCAACGAAAATGTATTGAAGGATCAAGAAGGGGTCTCGCGCTATGTTGCCGTTTTTTGTCTCATTGCAACATTGATCTTAGTGCTTGCTTGGGTAGTCCAATCGGGCTTTTATTTTATAAAAATAGTGAACCGTTTGAGGCAGTACCGTTTGCAATTAAAAAACGTGTTTGCCAGTACTGACACTAAAGAGGTGAGGTGGTTAAGCTGGGTCATGTTAGCTATCGGTCTTGTTTGGACAGCAGCCGCGGTAAATATTGTGCTTGATAATCTATTTTTTACGACACAATACAATGCGACAGTCGCTCATGCTGTAATCTTGATCATGATATGGAGCGTTGCGCTTTGGGGATTAAGGCAAAAGCCTGGGCTAGAAGAGCTATATAGTGAAAACGAAGCTATCGATGTTTTGGTTGATGAGACAACGCCTCCTCGTGAAAAATATCAGCGCTCTGCATTAGAGCATGCTCAATCACAAAAAATAGCGGAAAAGCTTGATGTCGCGATGAAACAAGACAAGCTATACCTTGACGCTTCACTTTCCTTGCCAAAACTTGCGAAGAAAATAGGTAGTACCCCAAACTACATCTCTCAAACCCTCAACGGCCAACTCAACACCAGTTTCTTTGACTATATCAATCATTATCGTGTGCTAGAGGCCAAAGAAAGATTGACCAACACTGAAGATACGGTAGTGGAAATTGCGATGGCCGTCGGATTTAACGCGAAGTCATCTTTTTATAGCGCGTTTAAGAAAGAAACACAGCAAACGCCTAGCCAGTTCCGGAAATCTGGGCTGTAAGTCAGGGCGTTTATGTCGTGTATTTACGGATTAGATCGGGTAAATGTTTCAAAATAATAATTTTTTAGTCTCAATTTTGGGTTTCTTATACGGAATAGTTTATATTTTGTAACAATTTGCCGAGTCAAATTACGGCATTGTTGTTTATTAAATCAGCTTTTTTCACTTATAGTGTTACCAATGCAAGATAAAAGAATGGAAATGTTATGGGCCAAGAAACTCCAAAAATACTCGTTGTTGACGATGATATGCGCTTAAGAGCGCTTTTAGAACGTTACTTAGTAGAGCAAGGTTTTGTTGTGAGAAGTGCTGCTAACGCTGAACAGATGGACCGATTATTAGAGCGCGAGAACTTTCACTTGCTTGTGCTTGATTTAATGCTACCTGGTGAAGATGGTTTATCAATTTGTCGTCGTTTACGTCAGCATAATAATGATATTCCTATCGTGATGCTGACAGCTAAAGGTGACGAAGTCGATCGTATTATTGGTTTAGAGCTAGGTGCTGACGATTATATGCCTAAACCATTTAACCCTCGTGAATTATTAGCGCGTGTAAAAGCGGTATTGCGTCGTCGTGTGCAAGAAGCCCCAGGTGCTCCTTCACTTGAAGAGAACATTGTTTCATTTGGTGATTATCAGTTGAACTTAGCGACCCGCGAAATGCGCCAAGGAGAGACGAACATGCCATTGACCAGTGGTGAGTTTGCGGTACTAAAAGCGCTTGTTCAGCACCCTCGGGAGCCGTTATCACGTGATAAACTAATGAATCTCGCACGTGGTCGCGATTATTCTGCGCTAGAGCGTAGCATTGATGTTCAGGTTTCACGTTTGCGTCGAATGTTAGAAGATGACCCAGCAAAACCTCGTTATATTCAAACAGTTTGGGGCCTAGGTTACGTATTTGTTCCTGATGGGCAAAAAGTAGCTTAATATTATTATCTTTTTGAAATTTGACTGTGAACATAGGTGAATAAATGAAGTTAATGCCTCGTAGTGCTTTTGGGCAAACGGTTTCATTAATTGGGGTACTTTTATTGGTAAACCAAATAGTCGCTTATGCATCGATGGCTATTTATATTATTCAGCCAAGTTCACAACAAATAAATCAGTTACTCGCGAAACAAATTCGTGTTGTTTTCATCGACATCAAGGATGTTGTAATGAGCCCTCAAATGGCTCAGGCTTTTCATCGTGAAACCGGTATCGGTGTTTACCGTGAGCATGAAGCCATGCAATTAGGGTTGGCAGAAGCCGATTATTATCCTTATCGTTCGATGGAAATGAGTAAATTATTGAATGGTCCAGCAGAAGTAAGAATCTCGCAGGGAGAAGAGTACTTGTTCTGGATACGACCGCCTCAAGCACCGTCATTGTGGGTCAAAATCCCATTATCAGGCTTGGAAGAGGCAAATCTGCTACCGTTAATTGTCGTTTTGATGGTGATAGGCGGCATGAGTGTTGTTGGGGGCTGGCTCTTTGTTCGGCAACTCAATCGACCGTTAAGAGCACTTCAAAGAGCTGCCAATCAAGTTGGGCGAGGTGAATTTCCTGAGCCATTAGAGCCTCAAGGTACCAGCGAAGTTGTTGCTGTAACGCATGCATTTAATCACATGTCTAAAGGGATTAAACGATTAGAGGCAGATCGAAACCTGTTAATGGCAGGTATTTCTCATGATTTACGTACCCCGTTAACACGTATACGTCTTGCGAGTGAAATGATGTCAGAGCAAGAAGCTTTCTTAAAAGAAGGAATAGAAAGCGATATTGATGACATGAATAACATCATTGACCAATTTATTGATTATATTCGCCACGACACTTTGGATAAACGAGAGCTTGCTAACGTTAATGAGTTAGTTGATGAGGTTGTTCAAGCTGAACGAATTTCAGGGCGAGAATTTGAAGTGAGTATGGACGACACACCGCTAGTGCCGATTAAATATATCGCAATTAAGCGAGCACTCGTTAACTTAGTGCAAAATGCCTTGCGGTACACTCAGGGTAAGATTTACATCTCTACCGGTTTTGATAAACAAGCAAAAATGGTTGCCATTTGTGTTGAAGATGAAGGTGAAGGCATGACAAGTGAAGAGGTCGAGCTGTTATTTACGCCTTTTACACAAGGTGATAAGGCCCGTGGAACAGAAGGCTCAGGCTTAGGTCTTGCGATAATCAAACGAATTGTCGACTCTCACGGCGGCCAAATTACCTTAGCGAACCGTGAGCAAGGCGGTCTTAAAGCAACCATGAAATTACCAATAAAATGAATAAGATAGCGATAAAATATTGTGCAAAATGCCGCTGGATGATGCGCTCTACGTGGATGGCACAAGAACTGTTGACCACCTTCGATGGTGATATTGATGAAATGTCTTTATTACCAGGTACCGGAGGGGTATTTGAAGTCTATGCGAACGACAACCTTATTTGGTCGCGCAAAGATCAAGGACGCTTTCCTGAAATCACCGAGTTAAAGCAGAAAGTGCGAAATGTTATCGCGCCAGATAAAGATCTCGGTTGTATAGATCGAAAAACACAACACGCAAAAGCACAGCTCGAAGATAACTAGTTAGCACTGACCTTGGATGCTTGAATAATGTTGTTTGTCGCGTCAAGTTGTTTGGCAATGACAATATTCTTGCCTTGCTGTTTGCCTTGGTAAAGTGCTTCGTCAGCTGTGTTCATTAATTGCGTTAAGCCTATACCATTTTGCGCTTGTGTTACGCCAAACGTTAGCGAAATCTTAAATTTTTGATCTTTATATTCAAACTCTTGTGCTGCAATGGTTGCTCTTACTTTGTCGAGTAAGAACTGTGCATTTTCTAAATCTGTATTAGGCAACATGAAAACAAATTCCTCGCCTCCCCATCGTGCAACAATATCTTGCTTGCGAATATTTGAGATAAAGGTTTTTGCTACGGTTTTGAGAACAAAATCGCCACAGTCATGACCATAGGTGTCATTAAAAATTTTGAAATTATCGATATCGGTAATAGCAACACATAACTGGCTGTTGTTTCGTTCGACTACGGCAAGTTGATATTCTGCTTTTTCAACGAATGCCCGGCGATTTCTTAGCTTAGTTAAATAGTCAGTATTTGATGCTAACTTCAATTCACGGTGAGTGAGTGCATTGTCAACAGCGATTGCAGTATATGAGGCAATGCTTTGCATCATGTTAAGTTGAAATTCATTAAAACTACCCACTTGCTCTCGTTGCACTGTTATACAACCGACGATGTTTTGCTCAACCATCAAAGGAATATAGACAATCGACTGCATCATACCACCCGCTGCAGCCGTCTGTTTTGTTTTAACATATTTATCACTGTCTGATATTTGGCTCAATACAACTTCCTTACGATTACTGATACACCAAACAGCTAGTCGTTCAGTATCCTTCATATGGATTTGGTAGTCTTCAAGGGCCTTTCCTTTTTCTATTGTAAAAGGAAAATCAATGAGCTCTCTATTTTTATCGTAGATACCTATTGAAAATACATCTGCATCAAACAACTCTTTTATATGACTATAGACATATTCAGCGACAGTATTGAGTTCTAAACTTGAGGTCACTTGTCGACCGATAACGCTAATGGTGTTGATGTGCTCTTGTTGTTGGGCAATACGTGTGTCTAAGTGTGCTATTTCTCTTTTTTTAGAATAAAGGTGCCAGATGGTAATACCAAGTATTAGTAACGCCAAACCACCAAAAGACTGCCATACAGCGACATTGTTTAAAAAACCAATAGCAGAGTTAGTTTGCTCTGGCGGCACCAACAGTGCCAAACGTTCTTGAGCATGACTAAATTGAGCGATTGAATCATCTATCCATAAATATGGCTCAGCTATACCATAGTAAATACCCACTAACTGATTCCAACGCTGATGCTGCAAAATGATTTTGAAGGAAGATAAATACGCGCTCATTGCCTTTTCATTTTGATTTAACGCGCTATAACTTCTTGCCATTGCGACATAGATATTGGCCAACATTTTCTGATCATTTATTTGTTTAAAATAAAGTAAGCTAGTTTCTAAGTAGGCGAGTGCCATATGATGGTCACGACTATCAAAAAAGTTATTTGCAATAACATAATTAGCTTCAGCTAGTTGGTTTGGGTGGTTGCTTTTTGTCGACAGCTCTACAACATATTGAGCATTGCGAATCGACTCATTAGTTTTCCCTTGTAAATAGGTAACTTGTGCCAATAACAAGTAGGCATTGATTTTATCGTCGAGTGTCAGGTTCTCAGGCTTAGTGAGTAAACCATTGAGTTTTTGTTCCGTTTGTTGAGGAGCTTGCAAGGCTTGTTGCTGCAATATGTCTAACGTTTGCTCAGAAGCCTCACTGTTGGTCATGAGGAATGCTAGTAATAGGGCTGCAAAAATTGCTTTAGCAGTAGTCGTCATAAATACTTAATAAATGAATTTTAACTAACTATAGCTGATATCTTGTTGACTAGGACACTAATTACAAAAATATTGGGTAGAAAATAAAAAAAGCCGCAATAGCGGCTTTTTTTACGTAGAAAAATTAATTATAACTGAGGACCAGCTGTAACTAACGACTTGCCGTGCTCTGTATCAGTAAACTTGTCGAAGTTGTTTACGAAACGACCCGCTAAGTCTTTTGCTTTACCTTCCCAATCTGCAGCATTTTCGTATGTATTACGAGGGTCAAGGATATTGCTATCTGCACCTGGTAATGCTGTTGGAACGTTTAAGTTGAACATTGGTAATTCAACCATTTCTGCATTCTCAATTGAACCATCTAAGATTGAATCAATGATGGCACGCGTATCTTTGATTGAAATACGTTTGCCAGTACCATTCCAACCTGTGTTTACTAGGTAAGCTTCAGCACCTGCCGCTTCCATACGCTTACGTAATACATCTGCGTATTGTGTTGGGTGTAGGCTTAAGAATGCCGCACCAAAACAGCTTGAGAACGTAGGTGTTGGTTCAGTAATGCCACGCTCAGTACCTGCTAATTTAGCCGTGAAACCTGATAAGAAGTAGTACTCTGTTTGCTCAGGCGTTAGCTTAGCAACTGGTGGTAATACGCCAAATGCATCTGCCGTTAAGAAGATAACTTTCTTTGCATGACCTGCACGAGATACAGGCTTAACAATGTTATCTATGTGATGGATTGGGTAAGAAACACGTGTGTTTTCAGTTTTTGAGTTGTCGTCAAAGTCAATTTTACCATCAGCATCAACCGTTACGTTTTCTAGCAATGCATCACGGCGGATTGCATTGTAGATATCAGGCTCGTTTTCTTTTGAAAGGTTGATGGTTTTTGCGTAACAACCGCCTTCAAAGTTAAATACACCGTTGTCATCCCAACCGTGCTCATCATCACCGATTAATTCACGTTTAGGATCTGTAGATAATGTTGTTTTACCTGTGCCTGATAAACCAAAGAATACTGCAACATCACCTTCTTTACCTACGTTTGCACTACAGTGCATTGACGCGATACCTTTAAGCGGAAGTAAGTAGTTCATCATTGAGAACATACCTTTTTTCATTTCGCCGCCGTACCATGTACCACCGATTAACTGCATTTTCTCAGTTAAGTTGAACGCAACAAAGTTTTCTGAGTTTAAGCCTTGTGCTTCCCAGTTAGGGTTTGTTGTTTTTGCACCATTCATTACTACGAAGTCTGGTTCGTAGTTTTCTAATTCTGCATCTGTTGGGCGAATGAACATGTTTTTCACGAAGTGTGCCTGCCATGCTACTTCCGTAATAAAGCGCACTTTTAAGCGAGTATCTTCATTTGCACCACAGAATGTATCTACAACGAATAAACGTTTGCCAGATAATTGAGTCACCACTAGATCTTTTAAACTTGACCACGTTTCTGGTGTCATTGGCTTGTTGTCGTTTTTACCTTGGTCTGCCCACCAAACTGTATCACGAGTCACATCGTCGCGAACGATGTATTTGTCTTTTGGTGAACGGCCTGTAAATATCCCTGTATCAACTGAAACTGCGCCAAGTTCAGTTACATAACCTTTGTCATAACCTTCGAGGCTAGATTTCGTTTCTTCTTCAAACAATAAATCGTAAGACGGATTGTAAACAACCTCAGATACGTTAGTGATGCCGTATTGAGTTAAATCAATCGTTTTTGCCACAGTTGACATAGTTCATACTCTCCAATGGGTATAAATAAGTTAAAGGTTATGTGTCAGAGGTTTTGTGGATCTCTCTGAGGGCGCCAATTCTAGGGGATAATTAGCTAAAAAAAAAGCAATAATTTTTTGTGACTGAAAGTTTTCATCTTTTACTACAGTCTTTGGTTAATTTGTACGTTTTTGTATGTAAAAAAACTACAAAATAAATAATTTGACCTGAGTTTCTAGAATTCGCGAGTGCGTAAAAGACAGGGGAAAGATATAAAAAAGGGCGCAAAAAGCGCCCTTGATATTAAATATTCATGAAACTAATGTTTTTTATCAGAAAAGTAGTCAGCAAAATGGTCTTCAGTGAAGCGATAAGTTGTTAAACAGAAGTCACAGCTTGTTGCAATCTCGCCTTGTTCAGCAAGAATATCTTTGATCTCTTCTTGGCCTAGCTGGCTGATGGCAGTTAACACCTTGTCTTCGGAGCACGAACATTGGAAATTAACATTTTGCGGCTCAAAAATGCGAACCTCTTCTTGGTGGTACAGACGGTAAAGTAACTCTTCTGCTTCTAATGAGAAAATTTCTTCTTCTTTGATGGTTTGGGTTAATTGACATAAGTGATTGTAGTCAGAAAGCTGTTGCTCTTTGTCATCACTGTCAGGCAAAAGCTGTACTAATGCTCCGGCAACTTTTTGAGTGCTCATATCAGTAAATAACCAGACCGACGTTGGAATTTGATCTGAGGTTTCAAAATAGTTAGCTAAACAGTCGGCTAATGTATCTTTCTCTAACGCAACAATACCTTGATACGGCTCACCTGACTTAGGGCGAATCGTAATAACCATAGTACCTTTACCGATCAGATCTTTAAGACCAAAAGCATTTGTTTGTTGTGCTAATTTTGCAACACCACGCATGTTTTGCTGATCGTCACCGTTTATCGCAAGGTAACTCACCGGGCCGTCACCTTGAATTTGCACGGTGATTTCACCTTCAAATTTTAACGTGGCCGTTAATAAACATGTCGCAGATAGCATTTCACCCAATAAAGCTTTTACGCCTTCAGGGTAATTATGGTTAGCGATAATATCTTGATACGTTTTTTCTAATTGAACAAGCTCGCCTCGTGCGTGCATGTTATCAAATAAGTAACGATGTAAAACATCTTGCGTTGACATAAAGGTTATATCCTTTCTTTCAATTGTCGAATTTGTCGACGTTGCTTTTTATCTGGTTTTGTTTCACTTGCTGGGCTAAAAAGAATGCCTTGTTTACGAGCAAGCGCAGTGTCCTCACGTGTCTTGAGGCTCGAATCTGTCTCTTCATAGAGTGTTTGGGCAAACGTTGCGTTACTGCGTTTATCAGCGAGCGCGATAACAATAACTTCTTTTTCATCATAGCCCTGGCGCAATTTTATTTTGTCACCAATTGTGACCGCTTTACCTGATTTTGTGCGTTGGCCATTATAAAATACTTTACCACCATCAATCATTTGTTTTGCGATGGCGCGTGTTTTATAAAAGCGCGCTGCCCACAACCATTTATCGAGGCGGGTAACGCTGTTTTCAATAGTGTTGTCGGGATTTTTTTTACCCATAAATTCTCATTCCAAAGCTCGTTAATCTCTTTGTCATTTTTCAACGATACACTCACTGAGCGAGCCAAATTAAGCGAAAAAATCGCTAGGTGCTTGTTGATACGTAAAACGTCAAGTATTATCGAAGCGGTAAAAGACAATATATACCTGAACTATTATAAGAAATGTCACTCCAACAAACCATTAAACCTTTAACATCTGCATTGGAAAAAATGCCTCAGAAAACAGTTGCGACTTTAATTAGTGGTGCGTTGCTTATATATGTTGCCTTTTTGCTGGCGAAAATGACTTGGTTACTGATGCCCAATGAGCAAGTCGCTAACCAACTTCCTGCCACTAAACCGGGTGTCCAAACGAATGCTAAGACGTCATCGTTAGATGTTGCCGGTATAAAAGCATTGAATTTGTTTGGCCAATTTAACGGTCAAGATAATAAACCTAAGGTTGTTGAAGTAAAAGATGCTCCACAAACGAAATTAAATCTAACGTTAACTGGTGTAGTTGCCAGTAGTGATGAACGTTACGCATCTGCAATTATCGAAAGTGGCGGCAGTCAATATACCTATGGTATTGGCGATAAAATAGAAAAAACCCGCGCTACCTTAGAGCAAGTATATAGTGACCGGGTATTAATTAAACAGTCCGGTACACTTGAAACCCTAATGCTTGATGGTGTTCGCTACAAAAAAAATGATAGTCGCTCGAACAAGCAAACCGCTAATCGAGAGCGCTCACTGGCACGTAAACCAGTAATAGATCAACGTCGAAACGAAGACTTAGCACGCCAGGCAACCGTATTAAAAAAAGATTTAACGCAAAATCCAGCAAAAATAGCGGATTATTTACGTATTTCTCCTCAACGCGCTAATGGCCAGTTGTTGGGATATCGATTAAACCCTGGTAAAGACCCAGAATTTTTTAAGTCATCAGGTCTAAGAGCTGGTGACATTGCTGTTCAAATGAATGGCTTAGATTTAACCTCGCCACAAGAAGCGAGTAATGCTTTAAAAGCATTGAGAACAGAATCAGAAATTACGCTACTCGTCGATCGCGGTGGTGAGTTAACTGAAATTCTATTTAGTATTAATTGATTTCATAAAAAGGATTACATTGATGCGCAACGCTAATCGCGCGAGTTTGTTTAAAGCCATGGCATGTTCAGCACTAACTGCAATTACAGTGAGTGCGGCATCTTTGAGTCTCCCACTGCAAGCGGCAGAGCCTACGACGTTTTCGCCAAACTTTAGAAATACTAAAATAACTGAATTTATTAATACCGTTGGCAAAAACTTACAAAAGACAATGATTGTCGATCCGCAAGTAAAGGGCACGGTAAATGTTCGTAGTTATGATTTACTTACTGAAGAGCAATATTATCAATTTTTCTTAAACGTGCTTGAAGTACACGGCTTCTCTGCAGTCGAGATGGATAATAATATCGTTAAGATTATCCGACAAAAAGATGCAAAGAGCGCGTCTATTCCTGTTGTTGATGAAGTCAATGCCGGCATGGGTGACGAAATGATCACGCGTGTTGTTGAAGTAAAGAACGTGACGGTGCGTGAGCTTGTACCATTGCTACGCCAGCTTAATGATCAAGCCAGTGGTGGTAACGTGACAAACTACGACCCAGCCAACGTTATCATGATCACTGGTACGGCTGCTGTCGTTAATCGCATTGTTAAGATTATCGAAAAAGTTGATAAAGCGGGTGACCAAGACGTTCAAATTATTCGACTTCAGCATGCGTCTGCTGGCGATATGGTTCGTATTATCGAGTCGATGAACAAAGTGTCGGCAAGCAAAGCCGCAGCTAAACCTACTTTCTTAATTCCTAAAATTGTTGCTGATGACCGTACCAATAGCGTCATCATTTCAGGTGAAGTTCAAGCCCGTGACCGTGTTGTAAAGCTTGTAAAGCGCCTTGATGCTGAATTGGAAACTAACGGAAACACCAGAGTTTACTATTTAAAATACGCAAAAGCTGAAGACATTGTCCCTGTACTTAAAGGGGTGAGTGAATCAATTGAAGCGGAAGAAAATGCCAATAAAACGGCGAAAAACCGTTCAAGCAAAAGCCGAAATATTTCGATTGAAGCACACGCTGATACCAATACTGTCGTGATCACGGCAAAGCAAGACATGTTACGTTCACTTGAGGCTGTAATTCGTCAATTGGATGTACGTCGTGCACAAGTACTTGTTGAAGCGATTATTGTTGAAGTATTCGAGGCTGATGGCGTTAATTTAGGTGTTCAATGGTTTACGGAAGAAGGTGGCTTCACGCAGTTTAATAATGGTCCTGTACCTATTAGCCAGTTAGCGGCTGCAGCTGAGGCAGCTCAATCATCTCCCGGTACTCCAGGCTCTACCTTCACTGATGGTAATGGTAATGTTGTTGTTAATGATCCAGGTCCAGATGTTGAAGGTGACTACACGTTATTGGCCCAAGCACTAGGTTCAGTGAGCGGTATGATGTTTGGAATTGTGCAAGATGATTGGGGTGCAATTATTCAGGCGGTGAGTACTGACACCAACTCAAATATTCTTGCTACACCGAGTATTACGACGTTAGATAACGAAGAAGCGTACTTCATTGTTGGTCAGGAAGTGCCGATTCTGACAGGTTCAACAACCGGTAATAATAATGACAACCCATTCCAAACGGTTGAGCGTCAGGAAGTTGGTATCAAACTTAAAGTAACGCCGCAGGTAAATGAAGGTTCAGGTGTTCAGTTAACGATTGAACAAGAAGTCTCTTCAGTAAGTGGCGCAACGGGCGTTGATATTGCAATCAACAAACGTGAAATCAAGACTACTGTGATGGCAGATCACGGCGATACCGTTATTCTTGGTGGTTTGATCGATGAAGATGTACAAGAAAGCCAGCAAAAAGTACCTTTATTAGGTGATATTCCGCTACTAGGTCACTTGTTTAAGTCAACAGGTAACACAACGCGTAAGCGTAACTTGATGGTGTTCTTACGCCCGACGATTATTCGTGATGGTGAAATCATGAATGAAGTGACGAAAAACAAATACAACTACATTCGTGCGCAAGAAATTTTGCAACGACAAGAAGGCTTATCGTTGATGGATGATGAGAAACTTCCTTTGTTACAAGAATGGAATGATCAATTGACCTTGCCACCATCATTTGATGAGTACATGAAAGAAAAAGCGCAAGATAAAGCTGAAAAAAGTAATAAAGAATAGGGTTGATTGATGAGCCAAACACCAGAATCAACCCAAGAAAGTACGTTAGACGTTGTTGACACCGTTGTTGATGCATTTGATGAGGCTGATGAAATCGAAGCATCTGATGAGCATCATTTAAAGTATCGACTGCCTTTTGGTTTTGCTAAGCGCAACAGCGTTTTAGTACAAGAACAAGAGGCTGGCTTTGATGTTTACTGTTTAGCACAGACTTCTCCTGATGTGCTAAATGAAGTACGACGTGTACTAAAGCAGTCATTTACTATTCACTGTTTATCAGAAGATGAATTCGAGGCTATGTTAACGCAAGCATATCAACGTGATTCATCTGAAGCACAACAGATAATGGAAGATATTGGTAACGAAGTTGATTTGTATTCCCTTGCTGATGAAGTCGGTGAAACACAAGACTTGCTGGAAAATGAAGACGATGCACCAATCATCAAGATGATTAATGCAATGCTATCAGAAGCGATCAAAGAAAATGCCTCTGATATCCATATTGAAACATTTGAATCTAGCCTACAAATTCGATTTCGTGTTGATGGTGTCTTGCGCGAAGTCTTAAAGCCAAATCGAAAACTTGCCTCTTTACTGGTATCTCGCATTAAGGTCATGGCAAAGCTAGATATTGCTGAGAAACGTATTCCTCAGGATGGCCGAATCTCTTTACGTATTGCGGGGCGCGCCGTTGATGTGCGTGTATCGACAATGCCTACGGGGCATGGTGAGCGTGTTGTATTGCGTTTACTCGATAAAAATGCCGCCCGTTTAGATTTACAAGACCTTGGGATGACGGATAAAAATCGTGCGTTGTTCTCTGAGCTTATCGATAAACCACATGGCATAATCTTAGTTACAGGTCCTACCGGTTCAGGTAAATCAACAACACTTTATGCGGGCCTTAGTCAAATTGATTCTCGTGAACGCAACGTACTAACGGTTGAAGATCCTATAGAATTTGCAATTGAAGGTATCGGTCAAACACAGGTCAACACCAAAGTTGATATGACCTTTGCTCGCGGTTTACGTGCAATATTGCGTCAAGATCCTGATGTGGTAATGGTTGGTGAGATTCGAGATCTAGAAACAGCGCAAATTGGTGTACAAGCCAGTTTAACGGGTCACCTAGTTTTATCTACCCTGCATACCAATACAGCGGCTGGCGCTATAACGCGTATGGAAGATATGGGCGTTGAACCATTCCTACTGTCTTCAAGCTTACTTGGTGTTTTAGCACAACGCCTTGTACGGACCTTATGTCCAGATTGTCGTGAAAGTCATATGCCAGATGATGAAGAGCGCAAGTTATTACAGTTAAGTGATGATGACCAGCGACCTATTTATCGTGCAACGGGTTGTAGCGAATGTAATTTTAAAGGATTCAAAGGACGTACTGGTATTCATGAACTGTTAGTCGTGGATGATAAAGCCCGCGAAATGATTCATAACGGTAAAGGCGAACAGTCAATCGAAAAGTATATTCGTAAATCTACACCGAGTATCCGCCAAGATGGTTTTGATAAGGTCATGGCAGGAATTACCACGATAGAAGAAGTATTGCGCGTTACCCGAGAAGATTAACCTGTTATGGCAGCATTTGATTACCAAGCGGTTGATAGTCGCGGAAAAAATAAAAAAGGCGTTATTGAAGGCGATAGCGCCAAGCAAGTGCGTGGGTTACTGCGAGAGCAGGGGTTGATTCCAATGGAAGTGAACCCTGTACTTGCTAAAGCAGAATCAACTGACAAGACCAAACGCTTTGGCCGAGGAAAAATATCAGCAACTGAGTTGGCATTAATAACCCGTCAATTATCAACCTTGGTGGAATCTGGGCTTCCCATTGAAGAGTCCTTAGTTGCCGTTGCAGAGCAGTGTGATAAGAATCGCATAAAAAGCATGATTATGGCTGTTCGAACCAAAGTTACCGAAGGTTATAGCCTTGCAGAGAGCATGGCAGAATATCCTCAGATTTTTAATCGCTTGTTCAGGGCGATGGTGGCTGCTGGTGAAAAGTCAGGACATTTGGATAAAGTACTGAGTCGATTGGCTGACTATACTGAGCAACGACAACAAATGCGCTCTGCATTGATACAAGCGTTGGTATATCCGATTATCATGACGGTCATCGCAATATCGGTTATTGCTATTTTGCTTACTTATGTTGTTCCCGATATTGTTGGTCAATTCGAGCATATGGGGCAAAATCTGCCTGGAACGACGTTATTTTTGATTGCAACCAGTGATTTTTTAAGAAATTACGGCCTCATTATCTTGTTACTGATATTTGCGTCAGGGTTTATCTTCGGTCAGGTAATGAAGAAGCCTGCAATTCGTATAAAAGTACATCAAAAACTATTGAAGCTTCCTTTTGTTGGCCGTGTTGCAAAAGGCATAAATACCGCGCGTTTTGCTCGTACGTTAAGTATTCTTACTGCATCGGCAGTGCCCTTGCTTGAAAGTATGCGTATTGCTGGTGAGGTGCTGGATAATTTATATATTAAACAAAGAATAAAAGAAGCTGGTGATAAGGTCCGTGAAGGAACGAGCTTACGAGTTTCTCTTGAACAGACGAAATTATTTCCGCCGATGATGTTACATATGATAGCAAGTGGTGAAAAAAGTGGTCAGCTTGAACATATGTTGGGCAGGGCCGCAGATAACCAAGATAGAGACTTTGAAGCACTCGTTAATATTTCATTAAAAGCGTTTGAACCCGCGTTAATGGTAACAATGGCGGCAGTCGTTTTATTTATCGTATTGGCAATTCTGCAGCCAATTTTGCAATTGAATACCATGATCGGCGGATAACTATTTAGTTTGTCCGACGATTAGAGAATTTTAGAATAGAGGATGTATCATGAAAGTTAATTACTCTCCAAAAAAAGTACAAGGTTTTACCCTTTTAGAAGTCATGGTTGTGATCGTGATTTTGGGTATTTTGGCTAGCCTTGTTGTTCCAAACTTAATGGGTAGCCAGGACCGCGCGAATATTCAAAAAGCTGTTTCTGATATTACCGCTTTAGAAACGTCATTGAGTATGTACAAAATGGATAATTATAACTATCCATCAACAGAGCAAGGTTTAGAAGCGTTGGTTGAGCAAACGGATATTGATCCGATTCCTCGTCGCTTCCCTGAGGGTGGCTATGTTAAACGTTTACCAAAAGATCCATGGGGCAATGATTACCAGTTACTAAATCCTGGTGAGCAAAGCAAAATGGATGTGTTTTCGGTAGGTCCAGATGGTGAAGCTGGTACCGAAGATGATATCGGTAACTGGAACTTAGGCGAATACCAGTAATGAATCATAGGCAATCACATTCAAAATCAAAAGGTTTTACCCTGATTGAAGTCATGCTTGTGATTGTCTTGATTGGCATCTTTGTTACTACTGTCCAGTTTAATTTCTTCTCAAATAAGCCAGAAAAACAACTTGAGCAACAGGCGCAAAAATTCTATGCGTTGTTTACCCTCGCAGCAGAGTATTCGTTGCTGAATAATGTTGAGCTTGGCATTTTATTTACAAAACACAGTTATCAGTTTGTTGGCTATGATGGTAAGGAATGGGTCGCGTTACCTGACCAAGAGCATTTGACCTTGGTAGAGTTACCTGAAGAAATCATGTTGAAGTTAAAACTTGATGATTTACCACTTGATGACGGCCCATTGCTTTTTGATCCTAAGGCATTAGTGCCTGAAGAAGATAATTTTAGAGATGAGGAAACACCACCAACACCTCAAGTGTTTATTCTTTCGGGTGGTGATATCAGTCCTTTTCAACTAACTTTCTCGTTTGATCCTGTCGCCGATATTGATTTCGAACAATATTACCAAGTAACCGGTGTATATAGTTTACCGATAAGCCTTGAAGGTCCATTGACGGATGATAGCTAAACCACGAGGGTTCACGCTTATTGAAGTACTGTTAGCAATGGCATTGTTTGCAATTGCTGGAGTTGCTTTGCTTGGTGTTGCAGCAAATAGTGGTGGAAACCTTCAGTACCTAGAGCAAAAAACCTATGCGAATTGGGTCGCGTCAAACCAACTCACTGAAGCGGTTTTAAATACTCAATGGCCACCTCAAAACAATAAAAAAGGTAAAGTCGAATTGGCTGGGCGCGAGTGGTTTTGGCAACAAAAAGTGTTGAAAACGACGGATAATAGTTTGCGGGCGGTTGTCGTTGAAGTGCGTCTCAACGAAAAAGATGAATTGCCAAGCGCAAGTTATATGACCTACGTAGCGAAGCCTTCATCATGACCAGGCCAATGACTGTTAGGAAATCGCGTCAACAAGGCTTCACTTTATTGGAGCTACTTTTGGCGGTCGCTATTTTTGCCTTAGTTAGCTTAGCCGGCTTTTCTGTTTTTGATACAGTGCGAAATTCAGATCAACTGAGCAAACAGAAGCTAAATGAGTTGAATCAGCTTCAAACACTATTTCTATTGATGGAGCGTGACTTTAGCCAGATCGCTCGTCGTCATGTACGCCTTGATGGCAATGAGTCAAGTGAAGACTATATCCATACGCAATCATTCAGTTTTACTAGCCAAAGTGATGCCATCGCTTTTGTACGTCATGGTTGGACTAATCCTAATCTCGTCATTGCACGAAGCTCTTTACAGTCAATTGCTTATCGAATTGAAGATGATGTGCTGCAGCGCCTGCACTTTAATCACGTCGATGCAATACCCGGGGAAGAACCTAAACAACGCGATTTATTGACGGATGTGACTGATTTACGTTTTAAGTTTTACTATCAAAATAAATGGCAAGAAAACGCGCCTAAAGGCGGTTTACCTAAAGCGATAGATGTTGAAATTGTCAGTAATCAATTTGGTACAATTAATCGAAAGTTTCTGATTGCTGGCGATGAAGTGATTGCAACTAACCAAGGAGATGATGGTTAGTGAAACGCATCGTAAATACCCGACAAAAAGGGGTCGTGTTGATCTCTGTGCTACTCATTGTTGCGTTGGCAACAATTGTCGCCACGCAAATGAGTACACGCATTATGGGACAATTACAACGAGCATCAAATTTAGAGCTCAATCAACAAGCATATTGGTATGCGCTAGGTGCTGAAGCATTTGCCAAGCGCGTTATCCTGACGGTTGTTGATGAAGACCCTGAATTTATCAATTTGAGTCAAATTTGGGCGCAGGGGGAAACCACTTACCCTGTTGATAGTGGCCAAATCGTCGGTGAGATTAGTGATATGCAGGCGTGTTTCAATTTAAATGCGTTACGCACTGATGAAGACAATAGCGATAATACGAATAAGTCTGTCCAACGACTCGGATTTGAAAGGTTACTTGTGAATTTGAGCTTAGATGATATTGATGAGTTTACGGCAGAATATATGGCGGATGCTTTGGTTGATTGGCTTGATAAAAACTCTAGCATTGTGAGCGCGGGTGGTGCAGAAGATAATGATTATGCGGGAAGAGAGTTTCCTTATTTAGCGGCAAATCATTATTTAGCCGATGTCTCCGAACTTCGGGTGATAGAGCATTTTACGATGCAGGCGATTAACGATTTAAAAGAGTATGTTTGTGTCCTACCCAATACAGACTTACACAAATTAAACGTCAACACTATTTCGGAAGAACATGCGGTACTATTGCAGTCTTTCCTTGATATTTCACTTGAAGATGCTCAAGAGATTATTAGTGAGCGCGGTGAAGACGGTTTTGAAAATATTGATGATGTGTTAGCTTTGCAAGTATTAACAAATGCAAAGTTAACAGCAGAAGAAAAAGAGCAACTTACAGTAGATAGTGATTACTTTAAGCTTGCTTCACGCGCTAGTTTTAATAACAGCTACTTTACGCTAGCCTCGACGTTTAAAGTTGAAAATAATAAACGTGTCGATGTGATTAGAAGAAGCATAGGAAAAAATTAATGGTTGAAACCTTATATATCAGATTAGGTAGTCAAGTGCAGGACCCGATATCTTGGTTGATATATTCGTCACGTGAGCGCGAAATTATCGCAAGTGGTGAACTGCCTAATGCTAGTGCCTTATCTGAATTAACAGAACGAGCAAAAGAGCGCCAAGTCACCGTGTTCGTCAATGCAAGTGATATTAGTTTTCACAGTTTAAAAGTGCCAGCAAAATCACAACGTGCAATGCGCCAAGCTGCTCCATTTATGGTTGAAGAACTTTTAGCTCAAGATGTTGAAGAGTTGTTCTTTGCTTATGGTCAGCTACCTGACGATGAAACCGGCCATAATTGTTATCTGGCGGGGGTTGCTAAACCACAACTCATGGCTTGGCAAACATGGTTACAAGAAGCCAAGATAAAAACAGATACGATGATCCCTGATGCGCTCGCATTACCGTATACGCATGAAAAGTGGAGCCTGATTAGCCTTGGTGACCAAGTATTAGTTCGTCAAGGTTTATGGCAAGCCATGTGTTTGGATGAAAATACGTTCAATCATGCAATGTCGCAGTGGCAAAATGATGAAAACATCACGTTGGCAAATTACTCACCATTTGAATTTACGCAACGGACGCTAGCTTGCGCTGTCGAACCTCAAGAAGAAGAGTTACCGCTTGCTTTACTTGCTCAACATGCTGACGCAGCGCCAGTCAACCTGTTGCAAGGCGAATTTCAAGTTAAATTGACAAAATCGAACAATAAACAACACTGGTTAATTGCAGCGAGTATTGCTGGTTTTGCATTGTTTGCCCACTTAGCTTATACCGGCTTGACGCTTTATAAAGTTAATCAAGAACAGCAAGCGATAGAGCAAACTATCGTTGCTACATATAAAAAAGCTTTTCCAGACGCTAAACGTGTCAAGGTAACCACAGTTCGTTCTCAAATGAATCGTAAATTAGCTGAACTAGGTGCTGGTGGACAAGATGCGAGCTTTTTGAACCTGCTTAATAAAGTCCAACCCGCTTTTGCTAGTGTTCCTCAAATTAAGCCTGAATCCGTTAAGTATGATGGCAAGCGCAATGAGATTCGATTAACGGCGGTTGCACAAAATTATCAAGCATTTGACCAATTCAAAGCAGCACTTGAAAAACTTCAATTGGAAGTTAACATTGGCTCGCAAAACAACCAAGGTCAGCAAGTGGTTGGCTCGATGAGTATTAAGGGGTAACCATGAAAGAAAAATGGCAAGCACTGCAACCAAGAGAGCAACAGCTTGTTGCTGTTATGGCGATATTTGTTGGTCTCTTCCTGTTTATCACTTTGGTATGGCAACCGTTACACAGTGGTTTAGAGGCAAGTCAGAAGAAGTTGACGCGTCAACAAGAATTACTGGTATGGTTACAAGACAAAACTGCTATATATCAACAAAATGCAGGTAATAGTCAGGTTCGCCCAAGTTCAGGCAGTTTATCGAGTATTACGAATCGAAGTGCGACTCGCAATCAAATCACGATTACGCGTATCCAACCACAAGGGGACGATCTCCAAGTTTGGATAGATGAAGTGAGTTTTGATCGCTTGGTAGATTGGTTGGCCATGTTATCTGCCTCAGAGGGTATTCGCGTCAAAGGTATTGATTTAACCAATACCGATCAAAGCGGTGTGGTAAGAGTACGCCGACTACAATTAGGAAAGAGTTAACCAACATGAAGAAGTGGTTTGGATTTGGTGCTGTTTTTATCGTTTGTTATCTAATATTTTTAATAGCAACAGCACCTGCAAGTCTTGTATTAAACCAAGTTAAGTTACCTAAGGATGTCATGGTTCAAGGCCTGTCTGGGTCAATTTGGCATGCTAAAGCACAAAAGGTGTATGTGCAAAACACGGTTATTGAAAATGTTAATGCTGAACTCGATGTAATCTCTCTATTGAGTTTTAGTCCAAGCGTTGATGTCACTTTTGGTGACGCTATGTTACCTGGGCCGGAAGGCGCTATGGCGGTTAGCTTTGTTTCTGGTAACCTTCATATCAATGATGCCAATGTGTTATTACCTGCCAATATGATTGCTCAGCAATTACCTCTTCCAATACCTATGGCCGCACAAGGCGTTGTGGAACTTGATATTCCAAGCTATGAGCAAGGTAAACCCTTGTGCCAAAGCTTAACGGGGTCAGTTAACTGGCGACGTGCTAAAGTTAATGCGATGGAACAATCTATTACTTTAGGTCGAATCGGTGGGGATTTACGCTGTGACAAAGGTGCCATAGCGTTAGAAATAAAACCTGATAACACACTAGGCTTGTCATACAACGCGTTTATCGGTGCTAATTTTAAGGTGTCGGGTAATGGTTATTTGACGCCGGGAAATGAATTTCCTGAACAGTTAAAAGACGTGCTTCCTTTTATCGGCTCGCCAGACCGTCAAGGCCGTTATCGATTGCGCCTGTAGCCATAGTTTACAGACGCAGATTTGCTACTATGACACCGGATTTGCATTAATCTGTGATAGTAAATCAGAAAAATCTTCAATAGCCGGAAATTGCGTAATTGTCCGGCTATTTTTTTTACTATCGGGGTTAGCAACTGCCAATAAATGTTTGATACCAAAGGTTTGCGCAGATTGAAGAATATCGAGGTTGTCATCAACAAATAACGTTCGCTGCACATCAAAAGGTTGTTTGTTTTGTAAACGCTGCCACAGCACTTGGGACTCTTTTGTTGCGCCAAATTCATGGGTTGAATATAACTTGTCAAAATACCGATCTAACTGGGTTTGCTCGATTTTCAACGATAAGCTATCAGGGTGAGCATTGGTAACGAGGATAACCTCCCGACCAGTATTTCTTAAGCTGGTTAGAAAGTCATGTGCATCATCTCGGAATCGAATTAAATGCTGTACTTCTCTCTTTAAATCATTAATTGGCAGGTTTGTTTGCTCCGCCCAGTAATCTAAACAATACCAAGCGATCGTACCGGATACTTTTTCATAGTGAGATGTTAAATCTTGTTGTGCTTGTTCAAAAGAAATCTGCTTTTGTTGGGCATAACGTTTTGGTAAATGTTCGAGCCAGAAGTGATTGTCATAATGTAAATCGAGAATGGTGCCGTCCATATCGAGCAAAACAGTTTTAATTTCTGACCAATCAAGCATAGATTTATTCCTTAAAAACAATTTATGATAGACAGTATATCGAACATGTCTCGTGAGTGTGGCATATTCTTTAAAGAACAGAACATTAGCAGGATGTTATGACTAAAAATAAAACACTACCTACGATTACCAATACAGAAGAATTAGTGCAGAGTCGATTTTTTGCGGTCGAACAACTCGCGTTAACCTTTTCTAATGGTGAAAAGCGCTTGTATGAGCGAATGAAAGGTGGTGGCAGAGGTGCTGTGATGGTCGTGCCTTTTAAAGACCATGAGACTGTTCTACTCGTGCGAGAATATTGCGCAGGCACACATAGTTATGAACTGGGTTTTCCCAAAGGTTTAATTGACCCAGGTGAAGAGGCTGTTGAATCAGCTAATCGTGAGCTTAAAGAGGAAATTGGCCTTGGCGCAAAGCAGTTTGAACACCTGCAACAAGTGATGCTGGCGCCAGCATTTTTTAATGCAAAAATGGAAATTTTTGTCGCGCAAGATTTATATCCAGAACAATTAGAGGGTGATGAACCGGAGCCACTTGAAGTCGTAGAGTGGCCAATAGCTGATTATCATCGTCTTTTGGCGCAGCCTGACTTTAATGAAGCCAGAAGTATAGCCGCATTAATGCTCGTTGTTGATCGGTTAAGGGGGGCTAATGAATAATGAAACGTATTTAAATATCGCAATCGAAACCGCTAAAAAAGCAGGCAAAGAGGTACTCGGCTATTACAAAAAAGGCGACTTTACTGCTGAGCTAAAGTCAGATGAAAGCCCGGTAACGAGTGCGGATATCGCCGCAAATAACACAATTATTGATTGTCTTAAAACGCTTACGCCAGATATTCCGATTATTTCGGAAGAGACATCCGCAGAGGATTTGTCTAAACGTGCTAACTGGTCTAAATATTGGTTATTAGATCCCATCGACGGTACCGGCGAATTTATTCTCGGAAGTGGTGACTTTGCTGTAAATATTGCTTTAGTTGAGAATAATTGGCCAACGATAGGCGTTATTCATGCACCCGATCATAAGTTAACTTATTTTGGACAATCTGGTGCAGGCTCTTTCAAAGAAAATGCGCAAGGTGCAAAACAGATTTTTGTTAGCCCTTATCAAGCGGGTAAACCAATTAAGGTGGCAATTAGCAGACGACAAGAGTTGGGATTAATGGGCCAGTACTTGAGAGATGATTATGCCTATGAGTATGTGGCATTGGGTAGTTGTTCACTCAAAAACTGTTTGATTGCAGAAGGGGGCGCTGATTGTTATTTGCGCATTGGGCCAACCGGAGAATGGGATACAGGGGCGAGCCAATGTATTTTAGAAGAGGCTGGTGGCACGATTTTAAGTAGTAACTTCGACCCGCTCAGTTATAATCTACGAGACACCTTAATGAACCCAGACTTTATCAGCTTAGGTGATCAGCAGTTCCCATGGCGCGACATTGTTATTCCGCATGTCGCTAGTCGAAAGTTATAAGGAAATATTATGCGTATTTTGCTCTTAATTACAGGTTTATTGTTGTCTAATATTGCGCTTGCCGACTGGCAAGTAGATAACAGCAAATCAAGTCTTCACTTCATCTCAGTGAAGAAAAATAGTATCGGTGAGACCCATACTTTTGAAACCTTATCAGGTTCGGTAGCTACCAACGGCGACGTTAAATTTGACATTGATTTAGCCAGTGTAAATACCAACATTGCAATACGTGATGAGCGTATGCGTAAGTTTTTGTTTGAAACCAATCAATTTGCAAGTGCCACGTTCAACGGAAAAGTTGATAGCAAAGCATTGGCTGCACTCGCCAAAGGTAGTGTGACGACGATGGCGCTTTCAGGCGATATTTCATTACACGGTCAATCACAAAAAGTGAGCTTATCTGTAAGCGTTGTAAAACTTGCTAATGGCGATTTAATCGTCAGTAACATTAAACCTCTCGTTATCCAAGCAGAACAATTTGCGTTAACTAAAGGTTTAATGAAGCTTCAAGAGCTTGCTGGCCTGCCAAGTATTAGCTCAGTTGTGCCCGTATCGTTTAGCTTATATTTAAAGAAGTAAGATGCTAATCGTTTAAATCTAGTGCCTGCATTTGTTCATATTTATCTGCAGGCACAATATTGACGGTCTCATGTAATTGAGAGTAAACCAGTAATGCCGTTTTTTGCTTCAATTGACGTTTTACAGCGGCAACCTTCTCCTCCAAACTAACATCATGTAAGCCATAGTCGGTTCCTTCCTGTAGTACGTGTGCTTCGACAATATTGTTGAGAATTTCCTCAGATAACTCTTCTAATGGAATAATCATAAATGTTCCGATAAAAAGGCAGGAATACGTTGCTCTAACCAAAATGTTGGCTTGAATGGGTTGTTGCCACTGACAAAACCCACATGTCCACCTTTCTTGCTAACTTCGAATCGAATGTGGCTAGGCAGTGGAGTAGGTATGTCGACGATATCAGCGTGACTCAAAAACGGGTCGTCTTCCGCATGAATAATCAAGCAAGGCTTATTAATCTTAGCCAAGAACTGCTTGCCACTTGATTTAGTATAGTAATCAATTGCATTTTTAAAGCCGTTAATTGGCCCCGTCACGTAGTCATCGAATTGCCAAATTGAACGTAAAGCGTTTACTTTTTCGCTGCAAAGTTCAGGCAGCTTCTTGGCTTGCATCTTGGCAACAGTGCTTTGTTTAAGCATATTCAGCAAATAGTTTTCGTAAACTTTTGAAAACCCTTGGCTAATTCGTTTGCTACAACTTGCTAAATCAAGCGGGGCACATATAGCGCTCGCAGCTTTATATGGTGAATGTTCTACCTCACCCAAATATTTTATTGTTACGTTCCCACCCAGCGAGAAACCGATCAGTGCTTTAGGCGAAGTAGGGAATTGCTGTTCTAGCCAACGACTAAATGAGTGGATATCTCTGGTATCGCCACTATGATATGAAGCGCCAAATCGATTTTGCTCATCACCGCACCCCCTAAAATGCATCAATACACCATGCCAGCCTTTTTCTGCAATAGCACTGAGCATCCCTTTGGCATAGTGGCTATCTTTAGAGCCCTCTAAACCATGTAGTAACACAACAATTGGCGTGTTGTCATTGGCTAATGGTTTACTCGTCCAGGCTAGCTCGACGAAATCACCGTCTGTCGTCGGAAATTGCTCGGTAATTAATGGGACTTTTTGCTTACGCTTTAAGTACTTTGCCAGCATTGTCTGGCTATGGGCATTTGACAGCCACCATGCGGGTTTAAATTGACTAACTGAAATCACAATTTGTTATTAATAGTTAACTAAATGTTTATTATCGAGCAAAACTGGTTAGTTAAACAAGCTGATTTATTAGTAACCCTTTACGGGCCTCTTCTTCTTTTTTGGTCGTAATAGTTGCTTGTAGTAATGCGTCAAGTTTTGCCTGTTCACTGCTCGCTTCGGCGAAATCTGTATCTACTATACGAGAGCGTGACTCAGATAGATTCACAACAGAGGTTTCATTGGTAGCCACTTGGCTCGTTAGCGCGTTGCTCGCTGCGCCAGTTTGGCTAGCTGAGGTGGCTACGGTATCTAAGGCCGACTCAATCGCTGCTTGACTGGCCGCAGGATCACTGGCATCTAGGCCTGAAAGGAAATTATCTTGGCCCAGTGCGTCGCTCGCTAGCGCATTAACTTCATCCGTTATTTGGCTAAATTCATCTTGAATAGCGCTTTGATCGGCGAGTGGATTACCCGCTTGTACAGCCAACACACTTGCTCGTTGCAAGCTATCAGTAATTGACGAAAACTGGGCGCCTTGAATGTTGTTGAGGTTAATTTGATCTTGCGCGTTTACACTCAGCTGAGTATTACCATTGATTTGACTGGTTAAGCGATTTGATATTTGCAAGCCTGCAGGATCATCTGCGGCATCGTTAATACGCTTACCAGAGGCAAGTTGTTCTTGCTTTTCATCCTTTTCTTCATTTAAGCGATTTAATGTATTAATGCTTGATGAAGGTGAGTTGATTGTTAATGGCATGAGCTGCTCCAGCGACAACAGTTATTTTCATTATAGCAAAAAAGTTGTCGCGCGCAGCTATAGTCGTTTCTCAACGTTTACAAGGTTAAGTCACGTACTCAGTTAATTGTTTTGTTCAATATTCTTAATGAAAAAGTAAACGTAGTATGCACAAATTAACAGAACAATTGCTAAACCGCCGAAAGAGAATAATACGACAGGATCGTTTAATAACATTTGGAAAAAGTTCATGAGAAAGCTCCTTATTTACTAACTGTAACCATTGTATATAAGGAGCAAATTTCGAACTGTGATACAGATCAAATAGTCGTTAATATTATGCTAATTGGTCTTGTGCTAAATGCCCTAGATTAGATGCGACACATAGTGATAAACGTAGGGCATCTATTCATTACAAAGAGCGTTGTGCTTTCAACTCTTGCTGGTTCTTAATTTGTCGACGTTTACGTTCAACGTCTGAGCGAATCTGTTTGATTTGCGTTTCATTCAATTGCCTTTGGTCCATTTCGGCACTTGTAATCGCATCTTTGTAGCCACTATAAGCAGCCATCAGGTTCCAAAAGTATGACTTTTTAACATCACGATTAACGCCCTTACCTTCGTAGTACATTAATGCGAGATTAAACTGCGCAAGCACATAATTTTTATTCGCCGCTTGCTCATACCACCACACTGCTTTTTTCTCATTCTTATGCACGCCTTCACCATTGGCATACATCACACCAAGATTAAACTGAGCCGCAACAAGATCTTTGTTGGCTGCTCTTTCCATTAACTTAAACGCAGTGGTTAAGTCTTTTTGTGTCATTTTACCTTCAGAGTACATCAAGGATAATTGAAACAACGCATCAGGATAGTTTTGTTCGGCAGCTAAGGTGAATAAATCAAAAGCTTTGCGTGCATCCTTTTTTACGCCCCACCCATTTAGGTAGACCTCGCCCATTTGATATTGGGCAGGAGCATATCCTTCGGCGACAAGTGGTTCAAACTCAGAAATCGCCTGATGAAATTCACCTTTGTTTAGTTTCGATACACCTGCATCATAGTCTGCAGCATAAAGTGGAGTTGTTACTATGCTTAGTAACAAGATTGATTTTATAAGTGTTTTCATAATCAGCCTCGACAGCTATTTCCTTGATTTTAGTGTAGCAAGTGTTTGCAACTTGCACCGCATTTGTTTGTAAATGATTATGACCCTGACATGATCTCTTCTATTTGTTCAGCGAGCTCAAGCCATAACATTTCATGTTCTTCAATATTTGATTTTAGACTGGCTTGTTGTTTCAGTAGTTCATTTAATTTTTCTTTATTTTCAGCATTATAGAGCTCAGTATTATTTAGGGAAAGCTCTATTTCAGCCAGTTCTTCTTGCCATTTATTGGTTTTCTTTTCTAATTTATCTGCTTGTTTTTTTAACGGCGCAGCTTTTTGTCTCAATTGTGCTTGAGCCTGGCGCTGTGCTTTTTTATCAGCCGTTGCTGGTACGGCTTTTTTACTTGCCTGGCCCGTTGCCTTTTTATCATCGTTTAACCATTGTTGGTAATCGTCTATGTCGCCTGAAAATGGCTCAGCTTGATCATTGGCAACAATATAAAATTCGTCTACACATGATTCGAGCAGGTATCGGTCATGGGCAATCAGGATGATTGCACCAGTAAACTCTTGTAAAGCGAGCACAAGTGCTTGACGCATTTCTAAATCTAAGTGGTTAGTTGGTTCATCAAGCAGCAGCAGTTGAGGCTTTTCTAACACGATAAGCGCTAACACGAGGCGTGCTTTTTCACCACCTGACATTGTCGCAACATCACTGAGTGCTTGTTCACCTTGGAAGCCGAAGCTACCAAGATGGGTGCGTGCCTGAAGATCTGTCATGTCTTTATGGACACGAAGAATATGTTCGACGCCATTTGAACCGTGGTGCAGTTGCTCAAGCTGATGTTGTGAAAAGTAACCTATTTTTAGCTCTTGTGCTTGATGGCGGTCACCAGACAGAATTGGAATGTCACCAGCCAATGACTTAATTAAGGTGGATTTACCTGCACCATTTCTACCAAGTAAACCAATACGGCTACCGGGTACGAGAGTGAGTTTTGCATGGTTAATAATTATGGTATCGGTGCCGTAACCACAGTTTGCTTCATCTATCGAAAGTAACGGATAAGGCATATGGTCTGGTTGCTTGAAGCTAAACGTAAATTGGCTGTCGACATGAGCAGGCGCTAAATCGGGTAATTTTTGTAAACGCTTTAAACGACTTTGAGCCTGTTTAGCTTTACTGGCTTTAGCGCGGAACCTATCGACAAACGCTGTTAGATGCGCCACTTCTTTTTGTTGCTTTTGATATTGGGCTTCTTGCTGCGCTAACTGTTCGGCTCGTTGACGTTCAAAGCTTGTATAGTTACCGCCGTATAGCTTGGCTTTTTGGTGCTCAAAATGCAGGATTTGGCCGACAACGTCATCTAAAAAGTCTCTGTCATGGGAAATAAGTACTAGTGTGCCTTCATAACGCTTTAACCAGCGCTGTAGCCATATAACCGCATCTAAATCCAAGTGGTTAGTCGGTTCATCAAGTAGTAATAAATCAGCACGTGAAATCAAGGCTTGTGCTAAATTTAAACGCATTCGCCAACCACCAGAAAATTCTTTTACTGGCAGCGCCAATTGCTGTTGTTCAAAGCCTAAACCATGTAGTAACTCACCTGCACGCGCTGGTAAGCTATATCCATTTATCGTATCAATTTGGTTAATAATTAAGGCTTCTTTGTTGCCGTTATCCTCTAATCGCGCTTGCTCTAGTTGAGCCTCTAATTGGCGAAATTCAACATCACCGTCCATCACGTAGTCAATTGCTGATTGCTCGAGTGCCGGTGTTTCTTGCTTAACTGTTGCTATTTTCCATTGGCTTGGCAATGTAAGGTCACCCGCTTCTGGTTGCAGGTGTCCAAGCAATGCTGCAAAAAATGACGACTTACCACAGCCATTTGCGCCAACCAAACCAACTTTATGTTTCGGGTGAATGGTAAAGCTTGCATCCGTGATCAGGTTTTTCGTTCCGCGATCAAGTGTAAGTTGGTTGGCATTAATCAAAGGATTTCCTCAAAGATAAGATTGGTAAAGCAATTAATACTATTGTCGCTTTTACCCGTAGTGTTATTCAAGGTAAAATACAATCACTAGCTAATTATTTATTAGTGATAGACAAACATAAGAGAAGATTGTGAAAAAACGATTTATTGCTGGCGCAGTTTGCCCTAAGTGTAAAGCGATGGACACCATGGCTTTAACGAAAGAAAACAATATTGAAAAAGTTACGTGTGTTAGCTGTGGAGAGCAGATGGTGCAGCCAGAAGCTCATGTTGAAAAAGCGACGCGTGAAAATGAACAAATGATTGGCATTTTCACGCCAGAATAAGCGAGGAGGTTTTCCTCGGCGAACACCAATTAATAGTGTGGTGGTGGTGGCTCATCTTCTGGGCGAGCCATAATACTGTTGTTGGCATTTGATTTAATTCGTTGTGCAATAAGCTGAATATGCTCCTGCAATTCAGCAATATGTTGTTGATGGATGGCCAACTCTTGATTCAGTTGCTCAATAACATCATCTTGAAATGCATTTCTAGCTTCCAGAGCATCGATACGCTCTACAAGGTGATCTAATTGAGTGTGCTTATCTGTCATTTAAGGTTACTTCTGCTTTATGTGATTAGTTGTCGAGTAACCAGCGCTCAGCGTAGCCCGACGAACTCTCGGTGATAATGACATTATTATCGCCAAAAGCGGCAGCGTAAACAACTGCACCAGCAGGCCTAATGTCTTTGCGTGGTGTTACTCTCCATGAGGTTAAACGTTCACCCGTCGCTATATCCCAGACACTGACTTTACGAGATGGAGCACCTGTTAGTAATCGCTTACCATCTGGAGAGAAGCTGACTGAGCTGAATACCTCCTGGCGATTAGTATACTTCAGCGAACTAATTTTCTTACCTGTTTTTAAGTCCCAAATATGTGCATCTTTTTTGCTATCTGCACTAAAAGCAAATCGGCCTTTTGGATCCAAGGCAACTTTGGTAACGCGAGATGGGTGATTAAATCGATAAACAACCTGACCTGATTGTGTATCCCAAACATAGGCGACAAAGTCATTTGAGCCTGACATGGCAATCCGCCCATTAGGTAACATGTCGATAGAGTTGATCTTTTCTTGGTGGCCTAAAAATTCTAACCGACGGCCTGTATCGATAGTGACATGAACGACTTTTGCATTTGATTGGCCAATGAGGACATAGTTGCCGTTATTCGCCACCGCAACATCTCGAATATTAGATTCACTAATTTGCCAAAAACCTTCTGACTGACCGGTTTCCATATTCCAGAGGGAGAAGTTTTCTCGGCTTGCTGTTACAGCGTGACTATTGTTATCAGCGATATCGATAGCTAACACTAAGTTATCGCTCGTGTTTTGTTGCTGAGACCATGTGTACTTTAACGCATTGTCTTTTAAGTCCCAGACACTAATCCCATGATGAATTGATGAAACGACAGATAGCGAGGCATCGTTTGATATATCAGCATCATAAGCCCCTTCTGCAGCATGCTGCCATTGGGAGAGTGGTTGCTTACCGACGTCTTGACATGCAAGTAAAAACGAAGAAACAACCACCAATTTTAAAGTTCTGAAACACTTATTGCGAAAGCACAACATATTAATACTTTTTTATCCTTTTGTTTCTCGTTAGTATAAGGTGTTTTTCACTATATAGATCAAGATATTTATCGTGGTACTTGAGGAATTTCTTCAAGCAAGCGGTTTAAACGGAGAATTCGATGAAATTATTAAAACCTACCCTAGTAGCGGTAGCTCTTGTATCAGTATTAGGCTGTCAGCAGGAAGCCAAAAAAGAAGAAGTGGTCGCAAAGCCAGTATTAGAAACTGAAATTCAAAAGCAGGCTTACGGTTTAGGTGCGTCAATCGGTATGTACATGGAGCGCAACTTAGAAGAACACCAACGTATGGGTTTAGCGCTTGATAAGCAATTAATCATTGACGGTTTTGTAGAGAGCATCAATGGCGAATCACAAATTGCTAAAGAAGATATCCAAGGCTTATTAATGGCTTTAGATCAGCAAATGAAAGCTAAGCAATCAGAAATGGCACAATTAGAAGCAGAGAAAAGCTTAGCTGAAGGCCAAAAGTATTTAGATGAAAATGCGAAACGTGAAGGCGTTGCAGTGACTGAATCTGGTATTCAATATGAAGTGTTAGTGCCAGCTGAAGGTGACAAGCCGGCAGCAACTGACACGGTGGTTGTTCACTATAAAGGTACTTTCTTAAATGGTGAAACGTTTGATAGCTCATACGATCGTGGTCAGCCAGCAGTATTCCCTTTAAATCGTGTGATCGCAGGTTGGACTGAGGGTGTTCAGTTAATGTCTGTAGGTTCGAAGTACAAGTTTACGATTCCTTCAGACTTAGCATATGGTCCACAAGGTAACCCACCACGTATTCCTGGCAACTCAGTGTTAGAGTTTGAAATTGAATTGTTAGAAATTCAAAAGCCTGATGCACCAGCTGAAGTAGGTGCGGGCGAGTAATTTACTCGACATTATCGAGAAAAAAGCCAGTCGTATGACTGGCTTTTTTGTTTCTGATTTATCACTTTAAAGACTTTGCGCGAGTATGTTGGCTAATCGTAACGCTGCGCGTTTTATTTGTTGTTCAGCGATGGGCAGATGTTGATCTATATAAGTTTGGTCTATCACTAGTTTTTCTTTATAGGGAAGACATTGGCCATCTTTGTCTTGGCAATAGCTGACTGATTCTGACTTTACTAGATGATAACTTTCATCCGCCCAATGCCAAACCAGTTCAGGTGACCATGGTGTTGTAAGATCAAAGCGTAAATCTTGACTGAGCACATTAGCGTATTTTTCTACACTCAAATTTTTAAACATGACCAAGCATTCATCCCAGTACCAATGTAGGTTTGTGCATTTGGCCTTTGACAGCGTTTTGTCATAAGTGATTTTTGTTCTATTACCACCTAGGTCACTTGCGTAGCTGACGTGTAGCGGTTGATGAAGATCTGCAATCCAGTGGCCCAAAAATGATAAGGCCTGTGCTTTTTTTAAGCCAGATTTTGCCTGCACAAATTGTTGTTGGTGATAAATAATGCCCTTAGCTACACAGTTTCCTTTGCAGTCTAATGTTGTTATTTCTTGGTCATCACGTGCTGTGTTTAAATAATGCCAAGGCTTGTATTTGTCATATTTGCTGAAGCGTTTGATTTTATCAGGCCAACTGCATGCTTTAGCAAAGGTTAAAGGCTTATGTCCCTTAACGAGTAGTTGCTTCTCTTTATTGGGCAATGCTTGAACGATCGTATTTAATGTTTGCTGCTGGTCTTGGGGCAAGGCATTAAAGGCCATTTGACAAATTAATTCGTGACCGTAGCCGCCAAAAGCAAAGGCCTTCGGGCAGGCGATGACTAAGAGAGTAAGGAGAATTTTCTTCATTGTTGACTCTTGTAGGCTAATGTATGTGCGTTCTCTTCCCAGTTTTGACCATCGAATTTCACGATCGTCATGCTTTTCGGTTTTGTGTCCAAACAGCGAACATTGATATCAACACCGTCAGGATTAGAGCGTGGGATATAAAATGGTTTCACCCCGCAATGCTTGCAAAATGTGTGCTTGGCAATACCGGTATTAAACGTGTAAGTCGAAATATCCTCGTGACCGGTGAGCAAGGTGAATTTACTTTTCGGGACAATCAAATGCAAAAAGCCGACTTTATTGCATATTGAACAATTACAATCTTCAACTTCCAGTTCTTCGGCTGCCTCAACTTCGAATGTTATGGCATGACAATGACAGCTGCCTCGATATATCAAAACTTCACCTTTTTTCAGAAGATTTACGTTTGATTATTTTAGAGTTATGAGAAAATTGCAATGAGGAAAATAAAAAGGCCTTACCAAGGTAAGGCCCGAAATGCTCGCTGTGTGGTCTAGTTAAAATCTAGCTTCTTGTATGTTGTTCTTTACTAGCGCAGACATTTTATAACAAAGCGTTTTCGTCATAGCAACAAGTTTATTAGAGCATTTATACCACGAGTTTTTTCGTAAAAAAGCCAAATTCCCGCTAGCCTACGACAGTATTGCTGGTTAACCAGTAAACAATTTTTTAAATAATTTTGAATAGCTTTTGACCTGCCTCATGGTACTTGTATTGAGACAATGGTAGAATGCGCCCCATCAAATTTTGGAGAGCTAGATTTTAATGACTGAATTAAAAAACGATACGTATTTGCGTGCATTATTGCGAGAGCCTGTTGATTACACGCCGGTATGGATGATGCGTCAAGCAGGTCGCTATTTACCTGAATACAAAGAAACGCGAGCACAAGCAGGTGACTTTATGTCGCTATGTCGTAACACCGAGCTTGCTACTGAGGTAACAATTCAGCCATTAAGACGTTTTGATTTAGATGCTGCTATTTTATTTAGTGATATCTTAACTATTCCTGATGCAATGGGCTTAGGTTTATATTTCGAAACAGGTGAAGGCCCTAAATTTGAGCGTCCAATCACATGTAAAGCAGACGTAGAAAAAATAGGCTTGCCGGATCCTGAAGGTGAGTTGAAATATGTGATGGATGCAGTGCGTTCAATTCGCAAAGAGTTGGATGGCAAAGTGCCACTTATTGGTTTTTCTGGCAGTCCATGGACATTGGCTACCTATATGATTGAAGGTGGTAGCTCAAAGGCATTTACGAAAATCAAAAAAATGATGTTTGCTGAGCCGCAAACGTTACACCTTTTGTTGGATAAATTAGCTGATTCTGTCATTGAGTATTTAAATGCTCAAATCGCCGCAGGTGCTCAATCTGTTATGGTTTTTGATACCTGGGGTGGTGTGTTATCTCCGCGTGATTACAATGACTTTTCTCTACAATATATGGCGAAAATCGTTGATGGTTTAACGCGTGAAAATGATGGCCGTAAAGTGCCAGTGACGTTATTTACTAAAAACGGTGGTATGTGGTTAGAGAAAATTGCGGCGACTGGTTGTGACGGTGTTGGTCTTGATTGGACGATTGATATTGAAAACGCAGTTGCTCGTGTTGGTGACAAAGTGGCGCTTCAGGGTAATATGGACCCATCAATGCTATATGCGCCAAAAGAACGTATTGAGCAAGAAGTGGCTAAAATTTTAGCTGGCTTTGGTGATAAGGCAACTGGTCATGTCTTTAACTTAGGTCATGGTATTCACCCAGATGTTAACCCTGAGCATGCTGGTCACTTTATCGAAGCGGTGCATCGCTTAAGTAAGCCATACCATAAGTAAAACGACTATTTAGTTTAAAAGGAAAAACCCGTATTCATTGAATACGGGTTTTTTATTATCTGACTACTAGGGGAGTGTAGCCAGACAAACTGGAGGCCAAACTACAAAGCGTATGGTATACACTCGCTTGTAGCTTGGTAATACCTAATGTTATGCAACGTTAGATTCCATTGTCATCAGCGATGCATTACCACCAGCGGCTGTTGTATCAATGGTAATCGTTTTCTCAGTCACTAAACGATGTACTAATCCATGATTTGTATACGCAGTGATGAGTGGCAAAATAGCGCCTGAACGAGCAGCAACAGCTTCACCAGCAAATGGCTTTAACTTAGAGCTATTATCTACTACTGCACCTGCTAGTTCAGGGGCAGCTAAAATATTAGCAACCTGGTTTAGCTCAACGACGTCAAATGCGCCTTGAGTAATGCCAATCTGCTTCAATAACTTCGCGATTGCTAGTGTTTCTTTTGTGAAGCTAGGTTCTACCACGGCGATTACACAGTTACCCGTTGCTAATGCACTGATTAATGACGTTAACCAGAAGGCAAAAGGTGTATCTTTGCAGCGTAAACAAGCTAATGTGCCACGTGCTTCTAAGTGCAACGTGTTAGACTCACCGGTAGGCCCTGGTAGTTGTGTTGGATTAGCGAGTGTTTTCTCGATAAAGGCTAATTGCTCCTGACTGTCCTTTAACGCAACTTCAATATCTTGCTCTTGCGCCAAAATTACTTTGTTTGACGCAAGCTGTGCTAATAGTTGACGTAAAATCGATGTACGATCGTTGAGTGAACTAAATTGCCAAGCCAACTCTGCGTGTTTAGCTTGATTCACCATCGCCCATGTCTTACTGGCGCTCGTTTGGTCAATTTGGAACAATTCACGTAGTTGCGCTTTCTCTTCGTCACTCATGGTCACATCGACTGAAGGCATGTTGTCTTTAACTAGGCGAGTTAAATACATTGGGCCACCAGCTTTTGGACCCGTACCAGATAGGCCGCGACCACCAAATGGTTGAACACCAACGACTGCACCAATCATGTTACGGTTAACATAAACATTACCTGCACGCGAGCGCGCTGCTAAATAGTGGCTCTTTGCTTCAATACGCGTGTGGATACCCATTGTTAAACCAAAACCGGTGCCGTTGATTTGCTCAATGACTTGCTCTAATTCATGAGCTTGGTAGCGAATAACGTGAACACATGGACCAAAAACTTCTTTTTTCAGCACTGATAAGTTATCAATTTCGTATAAGCGTGGTACAAAGAAGTTGTGATCAATGTCGTCAGCCAGTTTTGGTGCATCGCAGGCATAGTGCAATGTACCACGAGACTTCAAGTACTCAACGTGCTCGTTAAGTGCGCCAAGCGCTTTTTTGTCGATAACTGGACCAACATCCGTAGAGAAGAATGCAGGGTCACCAACGGTTAATTCAGCCATTGCGCCTTTGATCATCTCAATGATTTTATCGGCAACGTCGTCTTGTAAGAACAATACACGTAATGCAGAGCATCGTTGACCAGCACTTTGGAATCCTGATGCAACTACGTCATCAACGACTTGCTCCGGAAGGGCTGTTGAGTCAACTACCATACAGTTTTGACCACCTGTTTCAGCAATAAGTGGTACAGGATCACCATGACGTTCAGCAAGTTTACGTGAAATCCAGCTACCCGTTTCTGTTGAACCGGTAAACATCACTGCTTGAATGCGTTCGTCAGGTACAATGTTTTCACCAACAACACGGCCACGAGCAATAACAGGCTCAACAACACCGTCTGGTAAACCAACTTCTTTCATTAGCTCTATTGTACGAAGCGCTACTAAGCTGGTTTGTTCTGCTGGTTTTGCAACAACGGTGTTACCTACAACGATCGCTGCAGCAACTTGGCCTAAGAAAATTGCTAATGGGAAGTTCCAGGGGCTGATACACAAGACGACACCACGTGAGCTGAATTTGTCATCACACATTAGTTCTTGCGCTTTTGCCGCATAGTAACGACAAAAATCAACAGCTTCGCGTACTTCGGCAACACCATCTGGCATTGTTTTACCCGCTTCTTTGGTACAAAGCGCCATTAACTCATCGATATGCTCTTCAAGCTTGTCGGCTGTTTTGTTGAGGATTTCAGCACGCTGCGCAACGGATGTTGTTGACCAAGAGGCAAATGCATTGTCAGCACGCTCAACAATAGCTTTCATTTCTTGCTCATCAGCGTGTTCAATGTAGCCAATAATTTCGCCATTATTCGCTGGATTAGTAACTGGTTCTGCACCATCTACAGCTGTAGTTGCAAGTAATTTTTCAACCGTAGCGCTCATGTTGTCACGCATTTTTGTAACAGCA
This sequence comes from Thalassotalea loyana, assembly GCF_030161435.1. GTDB lineage: Bacteria > Pseudomonadota > Gammaproteobacteria > Enterobacterales > Alteromonadaceae > Thalassotalea_G > Thalassotalea_G loyana. Next base: position 273,097 of record NZ_BSSV01000001.1, read on the forward strand.
TCAACGTCGGTTAAATCAATACCTTTTGAGTTATTACGTTCAGCGCCGTATAGCTCAATTGATTGTGGAATTTGTGGATTGTATTTGTTAACCCAAGCTTTCACTGTATCAACCGGATCGGCCAGCAATGATTCTACTGGAATTGTCTCGTCAACGATGTTGTTTACGAATGAACTATTCGCGCCATTTTCAAGTAAACGACGAACTAAATAGGCAAGTAAGTCAGAGTGTTCACCTACTGGTGCGTATACACGACAAGGCACATTTTTGCCTGTAACGACTTGGTCGAATAAAGATTCACCCATGCCGTGCAATCGTTGGAACTCAAAGCCTTTAAGTTCTTTAGCCATTTCTAAAATGGTTGCGACTGTATATGCATTGTGAGTAGCAAATTGAGGGTAAATGGTATCGCGGTAGCTAAGCAGTTTTTTAGCACATGCTTGATACGATACGTCAGTCGATGGTTTACGTGAAAATACAGGGAAATCATTATAACCTTCAACTTGGCTATCTTTAATTTCACTATCCCAGTATGCACCTTTAACTAAGCGCACCATCATTTGGCGGCCAACTTTTTGCGTTAGCTCTCGAACCCATTCGATAACAAACAAACCACGCTTCTGGTAGGCTTGAACAGCGATACCAAAACCGTCCCAACCATCTAAATCGTTGTCGGTAAATACTGCTTCAATGATGTCTAATGAAATGTCTAAACGGTTTGCTTCTTCTGCGTCAACGGTAAACCCGATGTTGTATGCTTTAGCGGCTAACGCAAGTTTCTTTAAACGAGGAATTAATTCATTGATAACACGCTCACGGTGTGAGAATTCGTATTTCGGGTGAATGGCAGAAAGCTTGATTGAAATACCTGGGCTCTTCTGCGGGCCTTTATTATTCGCTGCGCGACCAATCGCATCGATTGCCGTCATGTAGCTGTCGAAGTATCGATCAGCATCTTTCATGGTACGTGCACCCTCGCCAAGCATATCGTATGAATATGTATAACCTTTGGCTTCTGTTTCACGAGCACGTTCGATGGCACCGTCAATGTTGTGGCCCATAACAAATTGCGTTCCCATGATTTTCATGGCAAAACGAACCGCTTTACGGATCACTGGCTCACCTAAGCGACCAACAGTGCGTTTAAGTAAGTTAAATTGCTCTTTTTTCTTATTGTCAGAATAGTTAACTAACTTACCTGTGAAGAGTAAACCCCAAGAAGATGCGTTTACGAATAATGAATCACTATTGCCAATATGAGAGCTCCAGTCTCCATTGGCTAGTTTGTCGCGAATTAAGCTATCTGCGGTTGTCTTATCTGGCACACGAAGAAGCGCTTCAGCCAAACACATCAACACAACACCTTCTTCTGTTGAAAGTGAGAACTCATTTAACAGCGCATCAACGCCGCCTTTACCAACTTGATCTATACGAATGTTCTCTACCAAGATTCGAGCGTAATCCCATGCTCTTGATTTTGCATCAACTGAAATTTCTGCAATAGGTAGTAAATTTTCAAGTACTTTGTTTTCGTCAGCGCGGTAGTGATCGCGAATCGTCTGACGAATTTGGCTAGTTGCCGTTAATGAACCTTCAAATAACATAAGTTTACCTGTTTTTTGTGCAATTAAGCGTAAAAAATTGATACCGCATTTTAATGAATAAGATACAGAATGTGTTGGCGAAATATGTATTTATACGATATTTTGTATGGTGAAATTTTTAAATGGCCATATAAAATACTAAAACTAATGAATGATAAAACTCGCCCACTCGATCGTATCGATCTAACAATTTTAGACACTCTGCAAAAAGATGGCCGAATTTCTAACGTAGATTTGGCAAAAAAAGTGAACCTCAGCCCAAGTCCGTGCTTGGAACGTGTGAAACGTTTAGAAAGTGACGGATATATCGAGCGTTACGGTGCGTATCTGTCGGCAGATAAACTCAAATACGGTATGTCTGCCTTTATACAGGTCACCCTTGATAGAACAACAGGGGATGTATTTAATCAATTCCGTGATGAAGTGGTTAAAATAAAGGAAGTGGCTGAATGTCATATGGTTGCTGGTGGTTTCGATTACCTATTGAAGCTCAGGTTTGAAAATATGGCCGCTTATCGTGTGGTATTAGGTATTATTGTAGAATTGCCAGCCGTCTCTCAAACTCATACTTATGTTGTGATGGAAGAGATAAAACAAGATTTAGGTGTACCCGTTATAGATTAACGAGAGCCTGTTGCACAATTCTTGGCTAATACTGGCGTTTTGAACTCGGCAAAGATATAGTGCACAAGATTACCTTAGGAACAAAAATAAGATGCATAAAAGAACACTGTTCGCTGCGACATTTGCAGCCCTCTTCTCCTTAACTGCTTGCACTGAAAAAGCAACTGAAACACAGCAAAACGAAGTTAACCCAGAAAATATAAAAGCACACATTGCTTTCTTGGCTGACGACACTTTGAAAGGTCGTGATACAGGTAGTGATGGCTACCAAATTGCCGCGAATTATGTGAAATCACACTTTAAACAAATGGGCTTAAAGCCACGTGGTGAGTTCGACGGTTTTGAGCAACAAGTTACCTTCCGAAAAGCCTATCTACAGGCTGATTCGGCAAAAATGATTGTTGAAAATGAAGGTCAAACGACTGAAATTACCATGCCGGATCAGTTTTTTACTTCTGGCTCGGCGCTTTTCACTGATTCAAGTGTAACAGCAGATACTGTATTCGTCGGTTACGGTGTTGTTTCTGAAGACTTTGGTTATAACGATTATCAAGGTTTAGACGTCAAAGGGAAAATTGTGGTTGCCTTAACGGGACGTCCTGCGGATCTGCCGTCTGAAGAAGGTGCTCATATTGGTTCTGGTAGTGAAAAAGCGCGTCATGCTGCAGAGCGTGGCGCTGTGGGTTACATCACTTTACATTCACCAAAGCGCGATAAAGTACGTCCTTTTGCAACGTCGGCAAAGTACGCCAATGGCCCTCGTTATAGTTGGTTAGATAATAACGGCAAACCTTACGGTAAATATGAAGAAATTAAAGGCGGTGGATATTTACATTTCGATCACGCAAACGCATTGTTTGCTGGTGCAGAAAAAACGGCTGAGCAAATTTTTGCTGCTGATTCTGCTGATGAAAAAATAAAAGGTTTCGCATTAAATGCAAAGGTGACCTTGGCTGCCAAATCACGTCATGAAGAAATTACTAGCCCAAATATTATTGCCGTGCTTGAGGGAAGTGATCCTAAGCTAAAAGATGAATTTGTTGTTTTTAGTGCTCACCTAGATCATATCGGCATGTCGACTCACGGTGATCATGAAGACAAAATTAATAATGGTGCATTAGACAATGCTTCGGGTGTGAGTATCTTATTAGAAACGGCGCGTATGCTAACGTTACAAAAGCAAAAACCTAAGCGCTCTGTTTTATTTGTTGTCGTGACAGGGGAAGAAAAAGGTTTATTGGGTTCAAGTTACTTCGCCCAAAACCCTACAGTACCTGTGATGAATATGGTGGCAAATGTGAACTTAGACATGCCACTTATTTTATACCCATTTGCTGACGTTATTGCGTTTGGTTCAACACATTCAACGTTAGGTCCTATTGTGGAAAAGGCAGCAGGTAAAATTGATATTAGTTTAAGTGAAGACCCTATGCCGGAACAGGCTTTGTTTACGCGTAGCGATCACTACAGCTTTGTAAAAGCGGGTATTCCTTCAGTCTTTTTGATGACAGGTTTTAAGTCTAAAGATCCTAATGTCAATGGTGGTGAAATTTTCAGAGACTTCCTGAAAAATCATTATCACCAACACAGTGATGAAACTGACCTACCAATTCGCTACGACGTCGCTGCTGAGTTTGCGAAAGTAAATATGATGATTGGTTTAGAAATCGCGAACCAAGAAGAAAAGCCAAAATGGAATGAAGGTGACTTCTTCGGTAAGACATTTGCTCAATAATCTTAAATGAGCGTCAAAAAAAGCGTTTAGTTTAACTAAGCGCTTTTTTTATATAAGAAATTTATGAAAACTGACTTTGATTGAATACCTCTTCAAGATACACTGAAGAAAAACGTTCAGAGAAAATAATAATGAATGCGCACCAATACGCTGAACAGGCAAATGGTTCTTTTGCTTTGCCTGATGCTTGCTTTAAAGTTAAAGCATTAATGGAAGACGAATCATCCACTATTGAAGATTTTGCTAATGTCATTAGTGTCGATCCTTCAATGACCTCGAGACTATTAAAAATTGCTAATAGTGCGGTTTATAGTTTTAGTGGTGAAATTAGTACGATTTCTAGAGCCATCACCATTATCGGTACGCAAGCAATCTATAACATGATGTTAGTTGATGTTGCAGCAAGCGCATTTAAGCACTTTGAAAATCAAGCGATAGACTTAAAACGCTTTTGGCGAAGCTCTGTTTACTGTGCATTGGTCTCAAAGAACCTCGCAGTAAAAGCGGGTATTCGAGATATAGAACGTTTATTTGTCGCAGGGTTATTGCAGAATTTCGGCGAATTGATTGTTGCTAAAGAAAACCCGGATATCGCTAAAAAAGCAGAAAAATACATTGAAAAAGCACTGCCTTGGGCAATTCAACGTCATTACCTTGGCTTTACTTATACAGATATTACGGCTGAGCTTTTGTCGATGTGGCAAATCCCAGAGAAAATTATTTTACCTGTGCGCCATTTTAATCAAGCCAAAGATATTCAAATTAATAAAGATGTTAAGGTGCTTTACCTTGCATCTCGGTTAGCATTAGTTGACAGTCATCCCGATCTATACCCTTATGATGATACCGTCGATGAGCAAATGTGTAAGGCACTTGGTGTCACGAATGATGACCTGAACCAAGCCGCGGAATATGCATCGAATGAAGCCGAAGAAATCCTAAATATTATGAACGCGAAGTTTTTTTAATTTAAGGTTTTACGGCATTTTTGAAAGTGGTAACAATGAACTTTGTTACCACTTTTTTGTTACAAAAGTATTTAATTCATTTGTAAAAAGTACTTTGAATTCAATGGTGTTTGTAAACTATTTGTGTCAATTGCACCGAAATCTATACAGTTTGCTTATTAACTATACAGTTAGGGGGCAGACAGGGCTTGAAATCCTTGCTAGAGTCATTGACCACTAAAATAATGCGAGGTGTGAGATCAGACAACATGATCAAAACACCCAATATAATAATTATTACATCGAAGGAAATTTATGAGCGCAAACAGAGAACATTTTAGCTCGCGCATTGGCTTTATATTAGCTGCTGCCGGCTCAGCTGTAGGTATCGGTAATCTGGTTGGCTTTCCCGTCAATGCAGCAAAAAATGGCGGTGGTGCATTTTTACTTATCTACGCAATTTTCGTCTTTTTAATTTGTTTACCTGTCATGATGGCTGAAATGGCCATGGGTCGTAAGTCACAAAAAGAGCCTGTGGGTGCGTTTACCTTTTTAGGTGGTGAAAGTAAGTTATGGTCATTTGCCGGTTTATTAGGGGTTATTACACCCTTTATGATTGGTGTGTTCTACATGGTGATCACCGTGTGGTTATTTGGTTACCTTGTCATGATTCTCGGTGGCAATCTCGATTATCTTGCCGACCCATCGTCGTTCGGTACATTTATTAACAGTGGTTGGGTATTCTTAGCGTTAATTGTTGTTGCCGGTATCGTTAATTTTATCTTATTAGCAGGGGTAAAAGACGGTATTGAAAAAGCGGCAAAAATACTGATGCCTTCGTTATTCATTATGTTAGTAGCGTTAGTGATTTTTGTGTTATTCCAAGACAACGCAATGGCAGGTGTTGAGTTTTTCGTCATTCCAGAGTTTGACAAAATTACACCGTCGGTTGTTAACGGCGCTTTATCTCAGGCATTCTTCTCGCTGTCACTCGGTATGGGTATTTTAATAACCTACGGTTCATATATTGATAAGCGTACCGATATTGTAGGTTCAGCAAAATTAGTCGCTATTACTGATACCGCAGTAGCGTTTACTGCAGGCCTAATGATTTTACCAGCCGTGTTTTCATTTAACCCTGATGTTAATCCAACTGAATTAAGTGATAGCTCTGTATCATTGATTTTCACTTTCTTACCGAAAATTTTCCTCGCGTTACAAGTATCGATTGGTTATGTAGGCGCAAGCATTGTTGCCGGTGCGTTTTTCTTATTGGTTTTCTTTGCGGCGATTACATCATTAGTATCGATTATTGAAGTGCCGGTTTCGTATCTTGTTACAGAGAAGAAGTTCACACGTAAGAAGTCTTTAATCGCGTTGTTGGCGACAGCGGGTATTTTAACGTTATTCGCAACGGTTTCTTTTGGCATGGTGGCATTCTTTACCGAGTTTGTGAGTTACGCTGGCGCTCCTAAGTCATTTTTTGACGTAATTTACGATATTTTTTACGACACAATTCTGCCGTTAAATGGTCTTCTCGTGTGTCTATTTGTTAGTTACCGTTGGAAGCAAAAGAAGTTAAGCGAAGAATTAGCGGAAGGTGGAAATAACTATATTGGTTCCTTAAGTGAAAAGTACATTAACTTTGCGCTAAGTACATTTATTCCTGTGATTTTACTGGGTATCTTTTTAAATACCGTAGCAGTGAAATTCTTTGGTATGAGCTTATTTGGTTTTTAAAAATAACTAACTGAATTGAAAGCCGTGCAGTGTTATCATTGCGCGGCTTTTTTATTGGAACCGATATATGATTGAATTTATCCGTTGGCATGATTTGTCACAAGCTCAGCGCCTTTTTCATGGCAGAGGACACGCGTATAAGGGCTATGAGCACATCTGTGTTGATTGGTTCCCTCCTGTCGCGTTGATTACGCTTTATAAAGAGGAAGAGGGCACCTTTGTCGAATCTTTGGCTAATTGGCTAAACGAAAACATTGAAACCTGCCAATCTGTTCAAGTTCAATATCGTTGTCGAGAAAAAGCACCGCAGGAAGTCATCATTGGAGAAAGCATTGACGAAACAGTCGTTGATGAGAACACGAGAAAGTATCAAATTCGTTTTGGCCGCTCGCAAAATCATGGGCTGTTTCTTGATATGATAAACGGTCGCGATTGGCTTCAAGCTCGCGCCAAAGATAAGAAAGTATTAAACCTCTTCTCCTATACTTGTGCATTCTCAGTGGCAGCAATTGCTGGCGGTGCGAATGAGGTTGTAAACGTCGATTTATCAAAGGCATCACTGTCAGTTGGTCGAGAAAATCATAAGCTTAATCAACATGACTTAACCAAGGTAAAGTTTCAAGGCATTGATATTTTCAAATCGTTTGGTCGACTAAAAAAATTGGGGCCTTTCGATATTTCGGTCTGCGATCCACCTTCATTTCAAAAAGGTAGCGTTAATATTCAACGCGATTATGGCAAAATCATCCGGAGAATTCCTGATTTTATGAAGCCTGGTGCCGATCTCTTATTGTGTTTGAATTCACCTGATTTAGATGAAGAATTCTTGAAAGCGCAGGTGGCTGAATATTGCCCGGCATGTCATTTTGTTGAGCAGCTTAAAAACCCCGATGTCTTCATAGAATCACATCAGGGCAAAGGCTTAAAAGTACTGCATTATCGCTTTGATTAGACTATTGAAGCACGACCCGAGCGGCTAAACTAATTAAGACAACGCCTGTTATTTTGTCGACGATATGACTATTGCGTTTTAGTTTTGTAATGATATTGCCACGCGTTAATGTAAACGTGACGAGGCAGTACCAAACTGCATCGATTAAGCCAACGGTGCTTGTCATGATGATTTTCTGTTCAAGGCTTGCATTTGCATCAATAAATTGACTGAATAACGCGATAAAAAAGATCGCTAATTTGGGGTTTAAAAACGCAATAAGAAAGCCATCTCGCCAGCCATTGACGTTGATGTCTGTTTCAATCGTTTCTTCGGTAACGGGTTGCTTACTGGCAAGTAATGCTTTGATACCAAGGTAAACCAAAAATGCTGCTCCGCCATACTGCAATACAGAAAACAGTATGGGTGAATTAACAATAAGTATACCTAAACCAGCGATACAGGCTGCTGCATAAATCGCTACGCCAATACCATGACTGATGGCGGTTGCATAACCTTGTTGGCCGCTACCGTTAATCGTGTTTTTGATCACTAATGCTAAACTTGGTCCCGGTGATAGCGCACCTAACATACAAACGACAACAAGTGACACCCACAAATGAAATTCCATGACTTACCTTTTTAATGCTTTTATTGCTGATTTGGAGAATCGATTAAACTGGCAAATCTTGGCATATCTTGACTTGTTTTTCCAAAGTATTTGTAGTGAATTTTCTGACCAATAGCGGGTGGGAATTTTCTTTGTTGAATTGATAGGCCTGAACCTATCTTGAAGGTTTTTCCTGAAGCGTTGACCACGATAAGAGCGCCTACCATATGTTGATATTTTCCAGTTCCTTGGGTGTAACCTTTAACAACAGCGGTATCGGTGTATACAGGCTTTAACTTGAATAAATGATTTACTCGTTTTGCTTCGTACATAGCTGTTGCTAAGTGCAGCATTAAACCCTCACCACCTTGGTCTATTACTTTTTGTAATTTGTCATTGAGTGCTGCGATGCTATTGACTTTTGACTGTTCAATGCATCTGATTGATGTTTTCCTATATGATTGACATATCGTCTGCATTGCATCGACACGTTCGGTGAAGGTGCCATTGTGTTTCGGTAGGTCAAAAATGTTGAAAGTGATGTGTTGCCAGCAGGGTTTAATATCTTTACTTCGAATACATCCACTTGTTTTATCAAAGGCACCACGCTCCCACCATAGTTCTCCGTCCAATGAAACCTCAGGCCAACCTGCGGTGAATTTCGTCGGTGCGATAATCTCATGACCATTTCGTGTCATTAGTTTACGTCCATCCCAGTAACCTCGTACGCCATCTAATTTCTCACTAATCAAATACGCATCAATATTTTCGATATATTTTGGTGCAGGCTTACCGTGCTGAAGTGGAAGTGGCTTAGCTGAGCTTGTGAATGAAATAAATACGATCAAGGTAAGGTAGGCCAATAAATTCGATGGGCCATATGTAAAGATCATGAGAACGCTCCTTGTTCTTATGTTTAAGCTGTACTAATACTTTAGGCGTTAATTCGCAATTTTGCTGAAAATTTTTAGTCAATAATTCAAGGATGAATTTATGAACAATGTGTTAGTTGGACTATGTCTACTATTTCTGAGTGGTGGGCTGAGTTTCCCTGTGTTAGCAAAAACGGCTTGTGATGGTGAAAAATCAAAACATCGAAGTTTACAACTTAAACTCCGTCAAGGAGGGAAGCCACAAAGTCTTGAAAGGCTCAGAGCAAGAGAGCGCAACGCTTGGCATAAGTGGTGGCAATGCCAGAATGGCAAGAAAAGTAAACCGAAGAAAAAGGGTAAGCTTCGCAAGCCAGTTATCGCTCAAAAGCCGAGAGAAGTAATCGACTCACCTCCAACGTTTATTGATAAGCGCGCGCTGTCAATAAAAGGTGCCTTTAGTGGGAAAAAACAACAAGCATGGTTAAATTACTATCGTAAGCCCGCACAATGTATCGCGCCGAAGTCTACCCAGACCTTCGCATACTGTATTGAGCATGCGAATAAACACAAAGATATATTCAGCCTGCAATATGATGAAAATCGCTAAAAAACTGTGTTTTTGACAAGTGTAAATTAGTTGAGCTTTTATAAGTCTATGTTTTTTTTGGTTTTATTTTTTTGGCTTGGTGTTTGCTGTAATTGTAACTAACTAAAACTAATACAAAGGGTAGAAGTAATGAAGAAAATTGCGATAACGGTAATCGGTGGCTTTTTAACATTTATTGGCGCCGTATTTATTCTGGTACCAGGACCTGCTTTTCTTTTCTTACCTATTGGCTTGGCTGTACTTAGTCTTGAATACCCACTTGCAAGACAATGGTTACGAAAAACTCAAAGGGTGATGCGGGACTCAGCACGAAAGCTTGATGAATGGATATATCGACTAAAAAGAAGGTAAAAAAAAGCAGGCATTAACGCCTGCTACAATTTAAGGATATTCTATTGTTGGTACGCACGTTTTATTTCTTTGTATTCGTCAACGACAGTACCCATGGTGTCGTTACAGTATGGGCGTAAACCACTTAGCATCATGTATTTTTTGCCATGACCAATAACTTTACCATTTGCAGTTAAATCAAAGGCTAAGCAAGCACTACCTCGTTTGCCATCGAGTGTTAACGTATTCTTATCCGTCACTAGTTCGATGTTATCACCTTCAAAACTCTCCAGCGCTAATGTCATGCGTTCATACATGACCATTGGTCGCGTTGGGTTAATCATCACTTGATGCTCTTCCATTAAGCTCACGAGTATATGAGGAAAAGTATGACCGGAAAACTCGACATAAGCTTTGGTTAGTTGATCAATAAACCCTTGATTAGTCGTTTTATCGCCTGAAGCATTCACGTGGAGATATTCTTTGTCATTATCATCTGTCACACACGCTGATTCTTCTATGGTGTTTGGAAAATTCAAAGCAATGTTGTCAGTAACCATACCACTAAACGTGAATTCCATTTGCTGATGCAAACCAGCTTTCGCTAACGTAATTGCGAATAATAAGTCGCCAGGGACACAAAAACGCTTCGCGTCGATATTGTGTATCGGGTTAAAGTCGTCTGCTATTTGCTTAGCAAAGCTGCTTGCTTGCTCGCGTGAAAAAATAACTTGTTCGTTATTTTGTGTATAAAACGGGGTAATCAACATGTAACTCTATAAAACTACTTAAACTGCTGAAAATTTTACCAGTAAAACGAACAATGACGAATAGAAAACACAGCCGACCAGTAAACAATGGTTACTTTTTTTCATCTTGGATAATTAGCGCTTCTTTAGCTTTTTTAGATAACTTTTTAACGGCATATTCTCGCTTTGCAGCGCTGGACTTATCAGGCATGGACTCGCTGTAAACAAGTGAAACAGGACGTCTCGGTCGTGTATATTTAGCGCCTTTTTTATCGTCATTGTTATGCTCATGGACACGCCGATTCAAATCGGTCGTAATGCCACCGTATAACGAATTGTCTGCACATCGAACAAAATAAACGAACCAACTTGAAGATTTATTAGACATCTAATTTTTTGTTTTTCAAATACTAGTGAAGCTTTCACGCTGGCTTAGCTTCAGATTTTTTCTTAAAATACCATATAACTTGGAGCTAAAGAAACACGAATTATGATAGGACCTGGACCTATAGCTAAGATGACCGCTTTACTCGGTAAAGAGGGTGACGTTCAATACAAACTGCCTATTGGTGATGAGTCGTTACCGTTAAATGATGTTATCGGCAGACAACTCACGCTAACTTTTCATGACAAGATCACCTGTAGCCATTGTGGTAAAAAGACCAAAAAGAGTTATTCACAAGGCTTTTGTTTTCCATGCATGCAAAAATTAGCAAAATGCGACATGTGTATTATGAAGCCGGAAACTTGCCATTTTGATCAAGGGACATGTAGAGAGCCAGAGTGGGGTGAGGCAAATTGCATGATTAAGCATTATGTTTATCTTGCGAATACTTCTGGCTTGAAGGTAGGTATTACCCGTCATACTCAAATACCTACACGTTGGATTGATCAAGGTGCTACACAAGCGTTACCAATTTTCGCCGTTAATACGCGATTACAATCTGGCTTAGTTGAAGTTGAATTGGCAAAGCATATTGCCGATAAAACAAACTGGCGCGCTATGCTCAAAGGGTCAGGCGAAACTGTTGACTTAAAGGCGAAGGCGAAAGAGTTGTTGCCGTTAATAAACGAAGCTATTACTGAACTGCGAGCTAAGTTCGGTGATGACGCCATCGAAATCCTTGATGAAAACGTGGTAGATTTATCGTTTCCAGTCACGGAATACCTGACAAAAATAAGTTCATTTAATTTTGATAAAACACCTCAGGTTTCAGGGGTATTAAAGGGAATAAAAGGTCAGTATTTGATCTTTGAAAATGGCGTTATTAATATGCGGAAATTTACTTCTTATCACGTTAGTGCAGAAGTCGATTGAAGACTCATTGATTATAGCTATACTTAAATTTGTTGGTGAATCAACTCCTTGTTTTATCTTTAGCGGATGAAACGCATATATGAATGTTTGAGGTAATATTAATGGATGCAAAGGCATATGCGGAACAAGCAAGTGAAATCTTTGTGTTGTCAGATTCGTTTATCAGAATAAAAGATCTAATAGATGATGAAGCATCGACGATAGATGATATTGCTGACGTCATATTACTTGATCCTGCGTTATCAGCGACCGTTCTAAAGTTAGCTAACAGTTCCTTTTTCAACTATCCCGGAAAGATCGACACAATTTCAAAAGCCGTGCTGGTGTTAGGCATTACTGAAGTCTATAACTTGGTGATCGCGCACTTTACAGCAAAAGCATTTGAATCGATTTCTGCGGATGCAGAATACTTGACGCAATTTTGGGAAAAAAGTGTTGATTGTGCATTAATTATCAAACAACTAGCATTGCAGCTCAACGTACCACGTGGCGAACGTTTGTTTATTCTTGGCTTATTGCATAACTTGGGTGAGCTTGTGGTGAAACAGATTTCGCCTGATAAAGTTGCCGATATTTATGAAGATCTTGAAATTTATCCTTGGTTACGTGAGCAGGAAACGTTAGGTTTTACGTTTGGCGAATGTACTGCTCATTTACTGCAATGCTGGCGCTTGCCAATCAGTCTTGTTGAACCGATAAAGCAGCAAGACAATCAAAGCGGCGATTACAGCATTAACGATGTTAACCTCCTATATGTTGCAAAGCGTGTGATGGCAAAGAACACCTTTTTTCCTAAAATGTTCTACCAAGAAGTCGTCAATGAAGAACTGTATGAAGGTATGGGTCTAGATAAAAAAGCGTTTGATGATGCGCTGAAAGTCTGTGATCTTGAGCGCTTTGACGTTCTTGCTATTTTAAATCCAGGTGCAGCAATGATTTATTAACCCGCTTTTTGCGATGTTTTAAAAGGTAGCTCAGGCTACCTTTTTTTGTGCCTAAAGTTTGTGCAAGCTCCGACTACCAGAGCACCAAAACAGTGCATCTTCACGGTCTTATCATTTCTCTTAAGTCTTAAGTTTATGTTTTTGTTTGTTTTTTATATCTGGCACAAGCTTTGTAACAAGTTATTAAAAAACACTTGTAGGGGAAATAACATGAAACTTGTCAGTGCGATCATAAAGCCATTTAAGCTTGATGATGTAAGAGAAGCCATCTCAGAAATTGGCGTCGAAGGTTTAACAGTGAGCGAAGTCAAAGGTTTCGGTCGCCAAAAAGGTCATACAGAGTTGTACCGCGGTGCAGAATACCAAGTCGACTTTTTACCAAAAGTAAAATTAGAAGTTGCTGTTAACTCAGACGTTGTCGAGCGTTTAGTTGAAGCAATTAGTAAAGCGGCTTACACCGGAAAAATTGGTGACGGTAAAATTTTCGTATACGACCTTCAACAAGCAGTACGTATTCGCACCGGCGAATTAGATACTCAAGCTATATAAGAATAAGGGGATAAAAAATGGAAGAGTTAGCAACAGTATCAACAACGGTGACGGAACTACGTTTCGCCCTAGATACGTTTTACTTTTTAATTTCGGGCGCATTAGTCATGTGGATGGCTGCAGGTTTCGCAATGCTTGAAGCTGGTTTAGTGCGTTCAAAAAACACAACTGAAATTTTAACAAAGAATATTTGTTTATATTCTATTGCCTGTGTGATGTTCTTACTTGTTGGTTACAACATCATGTACGTAGATAATGCTGAAGGTGGTATTATTCCGAGTCTTGGTGCATTAATCGGCACACAAGCAGCAGATGCTGATCACTCATTAGAATCAGATTTCTTCTTCCAAGTAGTGTTCGTAGCAACAGCGATGTCTATCGTATCTGGTGCGGTAGCTGAGCGTATGAAGTTATGGGCATTCTTGATTTTCACTGTTGTCTTAACTGGTTTTATCTACCCTCTTGAAGGTTACTGGACATGGGGCGGTGGCTTCCTTTCAGAAGCAGGTTTTAGTGACTTCGCTGGTTCTGGTATTGTTCATATGGCAGGTGCTGCAGCAGCATTAGCTGGTGTGTTATTACTTGGTGCTCGTAAAGGTAAATACGGTGAAAACGGTCAAGTATTCCCAATTCCTGGTTCAAACATGCCATTAGCAACATTAGGTACATTCATTTTATGGATGGGTTGGTTCGGTTTCAACGGTGGTTCTCAGTTAATGGTATCTGATGCTGAAAACGCGACTGCTGTTGGTAAAATCTTCCTAAATACAAACGCAGCGGCAGCAGCTGGTGCAGTAGCAGCATTACTATTAAACAAGGTTGTTTGGGGTAAAGCTGACTTAACGATGATCTTAAACGGTGCGTTAGCAGGCTTAGTCGCTATTACGGCTGACCCGCTTTCACCATCACCACTGTTTGCTTCTTTAATTGGCGCATTAGCAGGTGTATTAGTTGTATTCTCAATTGTTGGTTTCGACAAAGTTAAGATTGACGACCCAGTAGGTGCAATCTCTGTTCACGGTGTTGTTGGTTTCTTTGGTGTAATGATTGTTCCATTTAGCAACGCTGACGCTAGCTTTGGTAGCCAGTTATACGGTGCATTAGTTATTTTCGGTTGGGTGTTCGTAGCAAGTTTAGTTGTTTGGACAATCTTAAAGAAAACTATGGGTATCCGTGTAAGTGATGAAGATGAATACAACGGTGTTGATAAGTCAGACTGTGGTATTGAAGCTTACCCTGAGTTTGTTTCAGTAAACAGCTAATACTATTTAGTTTGTGAGAAAAAGCGGCTTCGGCCGCTTTTTTTGTATTTGAACCTAGATTATTTGTGAAATACCAAGCCCGGAGTCTTGTAAACTTTTTTGATTTCTAGCAATTATCATCCGCTATTATTGCTAAACTATTGGTATTGATAAAATAAAACTGTGTAGAATACCCATTAATAATATTGTCTTCATTTTAGGTTTTTAGCATGGCAAGAGAGCAATTTGGAATTTGTGCAGAGCCAAGTTTACATGGCTACTATTTATTATTTAATGTTGTGGATGATGACAATAGCTACTTAAGGCAAGCGCTAAGTCGAATGCCTGAATTGTTTGACAATTACGCCGATAGATTTTCAGAATCTAACCTCACTGGTGTGATAGCGATTGGATCGAATTATTGGGATGAACTGAGTCCAGAAGCAAGGCCTAGTGAACTAAAACCGTTCCCAAGCATGAATAATGATGACCGCATTGCACCATCAACAAGTTTTGATTTGTATATTGAAATTCGCAGTGACCGAGCCGATGTGAACCATATCGTGAGTACTAAAGTTTGTGAGTTGCTTGGTTCTAGTGTAGAGCTAATTGAACAAGTACGTGGCTTTAGATTTCTTGATGGTCGAGACTTAACTGGGTTTGTTGACGGTACTGAAAATCCGCAAGGATATCACCGACGTGAAGTCGCGCTAGTGGCAAATGAGCAAGATGAAGCCTTTGCAGGTGGTAGTTACCTTCATATTCAGCGCTATCGTCACAATATGAAACTATGGCAAACCGTTGACTTGAAAGAACAAGAAGACGTTATTGGCCGAACTAAAATGGACAATATCGAACATACTGGGGAAGAAATTCACCCTTGTGCGCACATTAAACGTGTTAACTTGAAAGATGATGAAGGTCAAAGCATAGAAATTTTACGCCAAAGTATGCCTTATGGTGATATGAAGGTTCAGGGGTTGTTCTTTGTCTCATACTGCAATAATGCAAGTGCCTTTGAAATGATGTTGGAAAAAATGATTCACAGTGACGGCGAAGGTAATTTCGACCACCTGTTAAAATATACGCAAGCTGAAACGGGTAGTGCGTTCTTTGCCCCTAGCTTGAACTTTCTCAAATCACTCGCGTAGTTATGTTGCCCGCCAATTCCAACATTCGAGTGTACTTTAGCGCAACAATTTTGAGTATTGTTTTTGCGGTTGTTGGCTTTAGTTACAATGCATGGCGGTTAGAGCGCTCTGAAGCCAATACAACAATTAGAACAGCTTCTTTTGAAGTACTAACGCAATTGGCTGACTTAGAGCAGACATTGTATATCGCTTTTTATGATAATAATGAAGTACAAGGAAGCCCCAGAAAAGCTTGGGTGAAGGTAGGATTAATCGCGGATCTTAGTGTACTAATCTCACCTGAAGTGGAATCCCAAAGCCAGGAGTTAAAAAGTTATTGGGCAGAGAATTGGCAAGGTGCAAGTGACCAACAAATCGTTGTTGATCAACTTATTTCACATATTGATGGTGTGCGCAGCCAGATCAAAATAACGTTGGCGACACTTGAATAGGCCGCCAATGTTAGATTATTCCTTTCTATGATAGGTTTTTCGAGAATAGCTCTTCAAGCTTGTTAATTGTTGTCGAAATTTCGCTAACATCTGTCGGTGCAATAAAAATTGTATCGTCACCAGCAATTGTACCTAATACGCCATCACGCTTGCTTAAACTATCCAACAAACGTGCAATTAACTGTGCCGCGCCAGGGCTAGTTCTAATAATTATCATGACATTGTTATGTTCTATATCTAATACCAATTGCTTTAATGGGCTTTTAGCGGTTGGTACGCCTAGCTCAGCAGGAAGGCAGTAAACCATTTCCTGGCGGGCGTTGCGCGTGCGAACAGCACCAAATTTACTCAACATACGCGAGACTTTTGATTGGCTGATATTGTCAAAACCTTGCGCCTTTAACGCGTCAACGATGTCACTTTGAGAGCCGAACTGTTCTTGTTTTAATAAGTCTTTAAACGCTTGTACTAATGCTTCTTGTTTTTGTTGAACTGTCATGTTTTTCTTCAATCTTGTGGAGAGGTATGTCATACCAAAGTCTTATGGGGTATTTAGCCATATTACGTTATCTTTTGCCAGTAAAAGCCATGTTGTAAACAAACAAACGACTTTCATAAGGCGCAATATTGATTGTTTTTTCGTGGTTTATGCTATATCTTTTGTGCACGAAAATTTTACGTAAATACTCAAATTTTGGAGAGTCCCAATGAAAGTAGCTGTTTTAGGCGCAGCTGGCGGTATCGGCCAAGCGTTATCTTTACTATTAAAAACTCAATTACCAGCTGGCTCAGACTTAGCGTTATATGACGTTGCTCCTGTAGTTCCTGGTGTAGCAGTAGATTTAAGCCACATCCCGACGGCTGTTAACGTTAAAGGTTACGGTGCTGACGATTTAGCGCCTGCTTTAGACGGTGCTGACATTGTAATTATCCCAGCGGGTATGCCACGTAAGCCTGGTATGGACCGTGCTGACTTATTCAACGTTAATGCTGGTATTGTTAAAACATTAGCTGAAGGCATTGTTGCTAACTGTCCTAAAGCGTTAGTTGGTGTTATCACTAACCCAGTAAATGGCACAGTACCAATCGTTGCTGAAGTATTCAAAAAAGCGGGTACGTACGAAGCTAACCGTGTATTTGGTGTAACAACGCTTGACGTTATCCGTTCTGAAGCGTTCATCGCTGAATTAAAAGGTGTTGATGTAGCATCAGTTAAAGTACCTGTTATCGGTGGTCACTCAGGTACAACAATTTTACCGCTTCTTTCACAAGTTGAAGGTGTAGAGTTCACTGAAGAAGAAGTTGCAGCCCTAACTCCACGCATTCAAAACGCTGGTACTGAAGTTGTTAATGCGAAAGCTGGCGGTGGTTCAGCGACATTATCAATGGGCGCAGCAGCAGCGCGCTTCACAATGTCTTTAATCAAAGGCTTACAAGGTGAAGAAGTTGTTGATTACGCATACGTAGCTGTTGAAAATGGCGATGCAGAATACTTCGCTCACCCAGTACGTTTAGGTAAGAATGGCGTTGAAGAAATCTTATCTTACGGTGAGTTAAGTGCTTTTGAACAACAAGCTAAAGAAGATATGCTTGCTACATTAAACAAAGACATCCAAGAAGGTGTTGATTTCATCAACGGCTAATTGTTTGACCTTTGTCATAAAAGCCGCATTTGCGGCTTTTTTTATACCTCAAATTTGACTAAACTGACGCTGTAACAAAACTGTAATATAAGTGCAATTGAAATAGTTTCAACTGTCTCAGCAACGAATTTTTGCTATAAGTTGATTCATGTACTAATTGTTATATATGCGCTAAACGGACTTTCCTGCGGGATGATCCAAATGGACTTATATAGAGGTCAATATGTTAAATGCTATGACGCTCAAGCAAAAGCTCATTTTGCTGGCTATTATCCCACTTCTTTCTGTCATCTTATTTTCTTCTACGCTTATTCAAAAGAGCTTCCAAGTTAAAGAAAACTCTAATGCTCTTCAAGTGCTTATGCAGCTTGCAGTTGCAAATTCTGAGTTGGTTCACGAATTGCAAAAAGAACGGGGCTTAACAGCCGGCTTTTATGGTTCAAACTTTTCAGCAGAATTTCAACAGCGTCTCAATAAACAAAGGCAAAGTACCGAACAATTAAAAGCGGCCAAATTACGCAAAAATAGTGATGTAAAGGAACAAGTTGAGCGTCTTGGTTTAGCCTCATTACTGCAACAAAATATGGCGCAGTTAAATCAAGTGGATAAGATTCGTCAACAGGTGGATCGCAATCAAATTACACTGGCGCAAGCGTTAGCTTTTTATACAAATTTAAATGGCGAGTTATTAAGTGTTATTTCAGCTATTGCTGAAATGGCCGAAAATTCTGAAGTAAAACAACAAGGGCTTGCTTACTTCTATTTTGTTCAAGGTAAAGAAAGAGCAGGGATTGAACGTGCAGTACTAAGTAGAGCCTTCGCACAGGATTCAATGGATCTTGCATGGTACAAAAAATATAGTGCGTTGGTGCTGCTACAAAATACCTATCTGGCTGAATTTGAAAACCTTGCCGATCAAACGTCTTTAAGGTTTTATCAACAGCAGATGAAATCGCCAGCGATTACGACGGTTAATAATTATCGTGAAATCGTTGAACAAAAAAATATTTCAGGTGGTTTTAATCAGGAAGCTAGCCAATGGTTCGATGCGTCGACGCAACGGATTAATATTTTAAAGGATATAGAAAACCATACCGCGACTCATCTACTTGATTTAGCAACTGAGCACGGCAGCAATGCAACCAATGCATTATGGTTTTACGTTGTAACTATGGTAGTAGTATTAGCACTGTGCTTTTTAATTGCACTGGTCGTGATTAGAAAAATAGATAGTCAAGTTGGGAACTTAGTCGAAACACTTAACTATTGCGCAGATAATAATGCGTTAGATAGAACTATTGATATAACGAGTAACGACGAATTTAGTCGCATATCTCGTGGTTTGAATAAGTTACTGACAAGCTTTAATAGTGCGATTAAGGAACTCGCGACATCGAGTGATTCGTTGGCTACCTCATCGATGCAAAATACAGCAGCAGTTGCACAAACGACACACGCATTGACCTCTCAAAAAGACCAAACATTGATGGTCGCCTCTGCGGTAGAGGAGATGACTCTGACGATCAATGAAGTTTCAAAGAACATTACTGACACCTCCGATGCTGCGAGAAATGCCGAAGTTATTGCAAATGAGAGCAATGCAACGGTTAACAAATCAATCGAACAAATCAGCAAAGTGTCGAACGATGTTGAAGAAGTCCATGTGATTATTGCAAGGCTCAACGAAAGTAGTACAGAAATAACGAATGTGGTCGATGTGATTAAATCAGTTGCAGAGCAAACAAATTTACTAGCATTAAATGCGGCTATAGAAGCTGCTAGGGCGGGTGAGCAAGGTAGAGGGTTCGCGGTTGTTGCGGATGAAGTTAGAACGCTTGCCCAACGAACTCAAGAGTCGACTAAGCAAATCGAAGATATTATTACGCATTTTGCCGCATCGACAAATGATGCATTTAATCTCATTGTTCATTGTAAAGAGGATGCACAATCTAGTGTTGATGCCGCTAGCGAAATGACATCAGCGATTGATGCGATAAAAGAGTCAATAACGACTATTTCAATGATGGCTGCTCAAATTGCTAGCTCAGCAGAAGAGCAGGTTAGTGTTGCTCAAGAGATAAGTCATAACGTAAATCAAATTAGTACAGCGGCCGACGAATCTGCTGTTGCGGCGCAACAAATCTCTGCAACCAGTCAAAATCAATCTAGTTTGGCGGATAATTTAAAGAGCTTATCTGCTAGCTTTGTTGTCTAGATTGGTGTTGCTCAAGCTTCTCTTTTAACCAACTAAGAGCAGCGCCTTGGTCGGCAAAGTCAGCAATCACTTGTTGATTTAACGATGGTGAATGTGCTTTGACAATACCTGTTGTAATTGATGTTTTTACGACAAAAGCTTTTGCAACTAACTTTTGACTATTTAACCATTGGTTGTGTTGTTCGAGTATTTGAAATGCTTCGGGTGTAGCACCTTCCATTCTCAGATTATTCACTAAAATTGCAAAAGGGGTATTGTTAAAGTCGTTAATTAACTTTCGTAATCCACCCGTATAATGCAATGCACCACCTTCATTGAAGGACCCTATTGCTGTTGCAATGATGATGTTGCCTTCGACTGCGAACTCTACTTCGCCATGTTGTTCGCCAAGCATTGATAACTACCTACTTAAATACCTATTCTCATGCCTAAAAAGTAACACACATTAATAGTTTACGTCATTCCGACGACTTAGACAAAGTGTAAATATATTGTTAATCTTGTATCGCGTTAACTCACTTTAAGGGATTATTATGGCGAAAGCCCTCAACATTATATTAGCGATAATTGTTGTAGTTTTAGGTTATAGCAACTATCAACAAGGTCAAAAAATTGAAGAGCTTTACATTAAGAACGCAGAGCTCTCAAAATCAAAAAATAACGAAGTCTCGTCTCCATCAGAAGCGGCTCAAAATAACACCAGTAAAGAGCTTACCGCCAAACTCTCGCCTCACTCTTCCGTAGCAGAGGATGATGAAGTTCAAGCGGATGTCGACCCGGCTCAAACTGAACAAGCCGATAATCCTGCTCAATCAGGTACGCCATTAGAAAGCATGGTTAAGTCTGATGAAATGAAAGAAATGATGCAATCAGACTTTATGAAGCAGCAGCTTAAGTTTCAAATGAAAAACCAGTTGCCCCCATTATATGAAGATCTGTTTGATGAGCTCCAACTTGATGAAGAACAACGTCAAGCATTACTCGATTTAATGATTAATGACAAGGTTGAAGAAGCGCAGTATGCGATGGCATTTGCGTATAAGTCTGGTGATGAACTTGATAAGTTAGAAGAATATCAATCAAGTGATGAGTACAACGAACAACTTGAAGATTTATTAGGCTCAGATGGTGTCGGTGCGTTGGATGAATATGAAAAAACGTTACCCATACGTCAGGAAATGATGATGTTTAATGCGCAAGTTGCACCAGACTTAGCGTTGTCGAAAGAGCAGGTTTCAATGATGATTGATTCTGTGAGCCAAGTAAGAAAACCTGAAAGCTTTGACGATAGTAAGAATATGATGGCGTTGATCAAAGATGGCAATATGGAAGAGGTGCGAGCTATGTTGAAACAAAAGCAGGATGCAGCACTTGAACAATCAGCTAATATTTTGACTGAGCAACAGCAAGCGAGTTATCAAAATTATTTGAATCAACAATTGGAAATGCAAATTGTTGGTCTGAAAATGATGTCTAAGATGTAGTTTGTCTGACGCTAATTACAAACCAAAAGGGGTATGAATCATCATACCCCTTTTTGCGTTGTTATTGTTACGTTTCTATACTGAACGGTTTGCTGCAATATGAGCGAGTGCTATAAGTGCTTGCTTGTGCTCTGAATCAGGCAATATTGAAAGTGCTTGAATGGCTTTATCAGCTTCAATTTCAGCTTGTTTTTGTGTATATGTTAATGATCCCGTTTCGGCCATAGCGGCTAAGATATCGTCTAAATGATCCATTCCAGTGCAGTGTTCGATCGCTTCAGAAATTAATTCTCTTTGTTGTTCGTTTCCATTTGCCATTGCATATAACAGAGGTAAGGTTGGTTTGCCTTCGGCTAAATCATCACCAACATTTTTCCCCATTTCTTTGGCATCAGCGGTGTAGTCCATGATGTCGTCTACAAGTTGAAACGCTGTTCCAAGGTGTTTGCCATAGTCAGCCATTGCGTTTTCAATAGCTTCGCTTTGATTAGAAACGACTGCTGCAAGACGAGTTGCTGCCTCGAATAACTTAGCTGTTTTACAGTAGATAACTTCCATATAGCTTTCTTCTGTGGTCGAAGGATCATTACAATTCATTAATTGTAATACTTCGCCTTCTGCAACGATATTTGTCGCATCGGAAAGGATCTTCATGATCTTCATGTTATCCAAGCCAACCATCATTTGAAATGAGCGGGTATATAGAAAGTCACCAACAAGTACGCTTGCACTATTGCCGAACAGCGCGTTTGCTGTTTCTTTTCCACGTCTCATCATAGATTCGTCAACAACATCATCATGAAGTAAAGTAGCCGTATGAATAAACTCAATGATCGCAGCGATCGAAATATGATCCTTACCTTGATAATCCAGTGCGCGAGCGGCTAAAACCGATAACATTGGGCGCATTCGTTTACCGCCAGAGTTGACGATATAAATTCCAAGTTGATTAATTAAAGCAACATCAGATTGTAGTTGTTGATAAATAAGATCGTTAACACTTGTCATATCGTTTTGAGCAAGTGCTTGTATTTGTTTAATTTCCATTCCAGGTGATCGCGCTTTAAAACAGCAAAATTGAGCAGATAATATGGGTGAAGTTTACACCAAAAATTGAATAAAAGAACAGTTCAAATCAAATGATAAAAAAAATACAGAAAACATGATATTTATACTTGCGATCAATTCATCCTTCGCGTAGAATTCGCGCCCTATATTTTTAAATTTAAAGCGTCTTTATGTACAAATAAGACGCAGTACGGAGTAGCTATGTACGCGGTATTCCAAAGTGGTGGTAAACAGCACCGTGTGACTGAAGGCCAAGTTGTTCGCTTAGAAAAGTTAGAACTTGAAGTTGGTGCATCAGTAGATTTCGATAACGTTTTAATGATCGCTGACGGCGAGAACATCAATGTAGGTGCGCCTTACATTGCTGGCGGTAAAGTAACAGCTGAAGTTGTTGCTCAAGGTCGTGCAGACAAAGTTAAAATCGTTAAATTCAAACGTCGTAAGCATTCACGCAAGCAAGCGGGCCATCGCCAATGGTTCACTGAAGTGAAGATTACTGGTATTAACGGCTAATTTTAGGAGCATTTTAAGATGGCACATAAGAAGGCAGCAGGTAGTACCAAGAACGGTCGTGATTCAGAAAGTAAACGCCTAGGTGTTAAGCGTTTTGGTGGTGAGTCTGTATTAGCAGGTAACATCATCGTTCGTCAACGTGGTACTAAATTCCACGCTGGTACTAACATGGGTATCGGTAAAGACCACACATTATTTGCTTTAACTGACGGTAAAGTTCAGTTTGAAGTAAAAGGTCCTAAGAACCGTAAGTTCGTTAGTATCGTAGCTGAATAAGTTTCGAAACTGTATTGAAAAGCCCCGCAGTTGAGCGGGGTTTTTTTTTACCTACAGAAAGTAGAGTAGATAATAATTGTATGTGCTTTGTTGCTTGTCAGAGTAAATACAATTGATATGAATACATTACCTAACAAAGATCTTTTTAACGAAATCATTAAGATCATTTATAATAGGTTAATGCGTTAAGTTTGGAGTGTCTTAAAAGACCATGAAGTTTGTTGATGAAGTTGAAATCAGAGTAGAAGCTGGTGATGGCGGTAACGGTATCGTTAGTTTTCGTCGTGAAAAATATATCGAATTTGGTGGCCCAAATGGCGGTGACGGCGGCGATGGCGGCGATGTTTATCTGATCGCTGATGAAGGCTTAAACACGCTTATTGATTACCGATTTGAACGATTTCACCGAGCTAAGCGTGGTGAAAATGGCGGTAGCCGTGATATGACAGGTAAAAGTTCTCCAGCGCTTTATTTAAAAGTGCCTGTTGGAACGCGCGCTATTGATGTTGATACTGGTGAGCAAATTGGTGATTTAACCAAGCATAAGCAAACGTTAATGGTAGCGAAAGGCGGTTGGCATGGTTTGGGTAACACGCGCTTTAAGAGCTCAACTAACCGTGCTCCTCGTCAATGTACTAAAGGCACACCGGGCGAGATTCGTAACTTACGCTTAGAGTTATTGCTACTTGCTGATGTAGGTTTATTAGGTTTACCTAATGCTGGTAAGTCAACGTTAATTCGCAGTGTTTCTGCTGCTAAGCCTAAAGTTGCTGACTACCCATTTACGACATTAGTACCAAACTTAGGTGTGGTTCGCTTAGATTCACAACGGAGCTTTGTTATTGCCGATATTCCTGGTCTTATTGAAGGTGCAGCTGATGGCGCAGGTCTTGGTACTAAATTTCTACGTCATTTAGAGCGTTGCCGTATCTTACTCCATGTCGTTGATGTAATGCCTGTTGATGGTAGTGATCCAGTAGATAACGCTAAGACGATCATTAATGAGCTTGAAGAGCATTCGCCAAAACTTGCTGAAAAACCACGTTGGTTAGTATTAAATAAACTTGACTTAATGCTTGAAGAAGAAGCTGAGGAAGTTAAGCAACGTATTATTGATGAGCTGAACTGGGAAGGCGATGTTCATTGTATTTCTGCGTTTACTAAGATTGGTACAGATCAGTTAACGTCAGAATTAATGACCTTTATCGAAACGTTACCTAATGAGTTAGAGGAAGAGCAAGACGAAGAATCTGTAGAGTTTAAATGGGATACCTACCATGAAGAAACTATCGCAGATTATGATGACGATCTTGATGATGACGATTGGGATGAAGACGATTATGACGTTGAAGTAGAATACAAACGTTAGTCGAGAATAAGTATTTTAAAAGGCGCAATAACCTACGTTATTGCGCCTTTTTGATTTAATCAGCATCTGTTAACATGCTTACCAGTTTCGATAGCGAGTTATAATAGATGACAATATTATCAATGATTGTTGCGCACGCCGATAATCGCATTATTGGTAAAGACAACGATATGCCATGGCATTTACCTGCCGATTTGGCTTACTTTAAAAAAACGACTTTAGGAAAGCCTGTAATCATGGGAAGAAAAACCTATGATTCAATAGGAAGACCTCTACCAGGTAGGCAAAATATAGTCATCTCCAGAGATGAATCATTGAACATTGAGGGTGTTGAAGTTGTTCAAAGTGTTGAACAAGCACTTGCTGTTGCCTCTGGCGTCGATGAAATCATGGTCATAGGTGGTGGAGCTATCTACGCTCATTGCATGCCTAAAGCAGATAAATTATACATCACGCATATCGATGCAAAAATCGATGGCGATACTCAATTTCCCGATTATGATCTGGAAAATGAATGGCAAATGTTAGCGAGTGAAACCCGACAGGCTGATGAGAAAAATGCTTACGTGCTTCATTTCAACGTTTATCAACGTCGATAAACAGCGCTAAATTGCTTTATCTATTAAAAATGGCATAACGGTATAAAGTTATGCCATTTTCTTTTTAAATCGCCATTCATGGCCTTGCATCGGGGTATGTGGAATGAGTGTCGATAATATCAGTGAACATGCCGCGAATCCTGCACCAACAAAGAAAACAAGTGAACTATCAACCATCCAAACAGCACCTAATATTGCAGGGATGACAACGGCAGCTATGTGATTAATTGAGAAACTGACACCTGCCGTTGCTGCGATATCTTCGGGGCGAGCTATTTTTTGGAAATAGGTTTTTATTGCTATCGCCAATGCAAAAAAGAGATGGTCGACTACGTAGAGTACAGCTGCTGCCATACCACTATCTACTAGGCCATAGGCGATAAAAAGAATCATTAAGCCAACATATTCGAATATTAATACGTTACGTTCGCCTACCTTTCCAATTATTTTGCCAATTCGTGCCGCAAATAACCAATTAAACACGTAATTAATCAAGAATAATGCACTGATATCAGCGACACTGTAGTTGAACTTTTCAACCATCAAAAAGCCTGCAAATACAACAAATATTTGGCGTCGAGCGCCGCTAAAAAATGTCAGCGCGTAGAACAACCAATAATCTTTGCGTAAGATAAGTTTCTTGCTTTGACTATGCGGTTGCTCAAATTGCGAGAAGGCAAAATACATGAGTAGTGCCATAACTAAGGCGAAGAAGCCAAACAGTGCATAGGTGGCTTGATAATCCCAACCGGCATAATCCATCAAGAACCAAACACTTCCGTATGCCAATAGCGAGCCAACAGATTTAGCAGACAGTAATCGCCCCATAAAGTGAGCCGTTTTATCTTTATCTATCCATTGTAGAGTGAGTGACTGATTGACCGTTTCAAAGTAGTGAAACCCTGTCGACATTAGTAGCGTCGTTAAATATAAACCATAGGTTGTTGGGAAGTAGCCGGTTATTGCGACACCCAAAGCAGTAATAGCTAACGATAAGATCGCAAGTTTTTGCTCTTTGATGAAAAGCAAAAGGTACACCGCTGTAAATGCTAAAAATCCCGGGATTTCGCGAATGCTCTGTAACATCCCAATTTCTTTACCAGTGAAACTTGCCTTCTCAATAACAAAGTTATTGAGTAATACCATCCATACCGAAAAGACCAATGGCATGGTAAACGCCATTGCCATAAGCAGTACTTCTGGTTGGTTGTATTTAGATGATAGTTTCATAGGTATTTTGGTGATGGAATAATAAACAAATATTATGGCAATAAAAAAGGTCGGTGAATACCGACCTTTTAAAATATTTGGTAAAAACTTATGCTGATTTTAAAGCTTAAATTCTTGTACCGATTGTTGCAGCTCTTCTGCCAAACGAGCAACTTCAGAACTTGAAGACGCGGTTTGCTGTGAACCTGCCGTTGTTTGTTCTGCAATTGCTACAATCGACTCTAAGTTTTCACTAATCTCGTGAGCGACGACACTTTGCTCTTCAGCTGCGGTCGCGATTTGGCTTGAACGATCATAAGCTTCATGAACAGCATGCGTGATTGTTTCGAGTGCTTTATCTGCCATTTCAGATTGCTCAACACAATTAACCGCTTGCGATTTGCCCGTCTCCATTACCGATACAGCTTTTTCTGCACCAGTTTGAAGCGCTTCAATCATATTCTGAATCTCTTGTGTTGATTCTTGAGTGCGGCTCGCTAGTGTGCGAACTTCGTCAGCAACAACGGCGAAGCCACGACCTTGTTCACCAGCACGTGCTGCCTCAATTGCTGCGTTTAGTGCAAGTAAGTTTGTTTGCTCGGCAATACCGCGAATTACGTCAAGGATACCACCGGTAGAGGCGCTATCTTGCTGAAGCTTATTGATAACTTGTGAAGCGGATTCAACTTCTTGAGCAAGTGCTTCAATCGTTTCACGGTTCTTATCCGAGATACCTTTTACGCGTTCTGCTTCATCGTCAGCTTGCTTGATCTCGCCAAGTGCATCGTTGGCACTTGAAAGTACGCTTTGCGATGTTGAACTCATTTCGGTCGTAGCAGAAGCCGCTTGTTCAACTTGGTTACGCTGCTCTTCTATGGCCGTTGTGCTTTGCGCCGTAACAGCAGATGTTTGTTCTGCCGCTGCCGCTAATTGTGTAGAGCGACTGACGATACCTTGGATCAAGTTGCGTAAACTATCGATTAATAAGTTACAGTTGCGTGCCAGTGTTGCAAACTCATCTTGGCCACTATCATCTAATTTGTGAGATAGATTACCTGAGGCAACAACTTTCAGCATATCGTTAACTTGACGAAGTGGGCGAGTGATACTGATCAGAGTAAAGAATGAAATAATCACGGCTAAGACAACAGAAACCAACATGATTCCTATCGATTGAATTGAGCCAGAGCTTACTGCGTCTTCCACATCTGTAGCTGCTTGAGATGCTGTTTGGTTGGCTAAATCTACTTGCTTGGCAAGGATTTTATTTGCAGCATCAATCAAATTTTCTGTTTCAATTAACTGAGCGGTAGCTGCAGCTTCTGATGACAGCTGGCCATTTTTCACCCCACTAATTGATGCCGATTCGCCGACAAGTTCAACAATCTCACTGATCAAATCATTTAAATCAGTTGAAATGCCAGAAACACCGGCTGAATCTAAAATATTGGTAATATATTTAGTTTGAGCAAGCATTTCATTTTTTGAACTATCTAACTCACGACCAAGAAATTCAACAGTTTGCGCTGATTTTGTATCACGGTATTCATACGCAGATGAAACCATTGCATTTAGAATACTCTCTAAATTCTCACCGGCTGAAATTGCTGGTTCAAGTGATGACTCCGCAAGCTCGTGATCAGCTAAGTCTAACAAGATAGTTGCAGCGTCATCGGCTTTCTCTTCTAAGACGTCAACTTGATCTGTTAGCTGAGATGTCAGGCTAATGTTTTCTGCTCTAGAACTAAAAACTTGATTGCTAGCACTTTGTAATGACTTAAATGAAGCTTCAGCAGATTTTACATTTGCAGTAAGCTGAGGTTCTGATGAAACAACAGATTTTAGCTTTCTCAAAGTCTTATCAAATTCAACTTCAATCGCTTCAAACTCAGCTTTATTGTTATTTAAAGCATCAAGTTCACTTTGATAAAACGCTTTTAAAGTTACGTTGCCCATCTTAGCAATTGCCGTTGCTAACTGATTACTACCCTGTAATGTTGGCGTTGCAAGTTCATTTTGCTGTTTTGCCGAGTCACTGATCGTGCTTAAATTCATGATCGACATGGAACTTGTTATGATGAGTAGGAGAGATAAAATGGCAAAACCACCAATTATTTTCATCGCTACAGTTAATTTCATAGATACCACCAATTTTAAATGCTAACTCAATGAAGGATATTGTTTTTGTCTAACTTTACTTATCGGTAATGTTAGAAAAATATTTAGAGCTTTTTGGAGATTATAACAAGTGTTGGAAGTTTTACACCTTTAGTTACAAAAAGAATGAGGAAATCCGAGCTCTCGACTAAGTATGTGAATTTTCTGTAAACAGTTTATTGGTCGAGTGGTCGATAATTGTTAAGTGATTACCCCAGACACATCCTGTATCTAATGCAATCGCATTCTTGCTTGATGTTTGCCCCATTAATGCTGCCCAATGGCCAAAGTACCATCGGTAGGACGTTTGTTCTGAGTTCATTAAGGTAAACCAGGGCCTGACGCCTTTGGGCGCGTCAGAAGGCGAAGATTTGCAATCAAACTCCAAACTACCGTCGTCATAGCAAAAGCGCATTCTCGTGAAGGCATTTATCGTAAAGCGAAAACGGTCGGTCTTTGTGGATATATCGTGCCAGTTATTTGGCTGATTACCATACATGCGTTCCAGCCATTTCGCTCTGTCTTTACTTTTTATTTTCTTTTCTGCAAATTTGGCATTCTCGAGCGCTTCGGTAACTGTCCACTGGGGAGATATGCCAGCATGAGACAGGAAGGACTTGCCGTCTGGCAACGGTAGTATTAATGGGAATTGTGCAAGCCAATCAATAATCTGCTCGATATTCTTGCTGGCCAATAACGAGTCAATTTTATCTGACTTCTTCGCTTTTTTGAGGCCATGGTAAATGGCCATTAGGTGTAAATCGTGATTACCTAGAACGCTATTAAAACTTGTTCCTAAGCTACGCAAATACTCGATAGTTGCTAGGGAATCTTGTCCCCGCGCTACAAGGTCACCAGCGGCCCAAAGCTGATCGTGTTCAGGGTTAAAGTTTACACGCTTAAGTAAAGCTCGAAGTTCACTGTAACACCCTTGAATATCGCCAATTAAATATAGAGCCATTTACTCTTTGTCCTGACTAATTGATGATATTGGGCATTGCTAGTGTAAAAACATCTATCGGGGCTTTAACTTTTTTGCCATCTTCTTGAACAAAAATATAGAAACCTTCCATTGTTCCTAAAGGGCTTTTTAAAATACAGCCACTCGTGTACCGGTAGCTTTGCGAAGGCTGCAAAATGGGTTGTTGACCAACAACCCCATCTCCTTCGACGGTATTAACCTCACCATTCGAATCGGTAATCAACCATGAACGAGAAATTAACTGAGCTGACAGCTCACTTTGATTGGTAATTGTGATGGTGTACGAAAACATATAGCGTTCTTCGTCCACCATTGATTGTTCTGGTAAGTATTGTGTTTCTACCTGAACGTCAATTGTCTCTGTTGTGTCCATGTCGAGCATATTGATTAAGCTTGTTTTTGTTGTGTCACAATATTAGCAAGGGTGATGTATTGATCGATCGTCAGATTTTCAGGTCTTAGTGTCGGGTCAATATTGTTGTCAATGAGTGTTTGCTCATCGAGTAGTTTCTTAAAGCTATTCCGAATTGTTTTTCGACGTTGATTAAAAGCGGTCAAACAAACATGATTCAAATCTTCTAAGCTATCCACAGGATTATTTATCACCTGATGTGGAATCAGTCGAACAATTGCTGAGTCAACTTTTGGTGCAGGTTTAAAGGCTTCTGGACCAATTTCCATCACAGGCATGACTTGGCATTGATACTGGGTCATGATCGATAAGCGACCATAAGCTTTCGTATTTGGTGCTGCTGCCATACGGTCAACTACTTCTTTTTGTAGCATAAAGTGCATATCCTTTACGCTATCTTTGAAGCTGAGTAAGTGAAAGATCAACGGCGTAGAAATGTTGTAAGGTAGGTTACCAAAGATTCGTAGTGGATTGTCGTCACTTGCCAGCTTGCTAAAATCAAATTTCAGTGCATCTATTTCATGGATGGTTAGTTTAGGTGCTAGAAAAGGGTGGTGACGCAAGCGCTCTGCTAAATCTCTATCTAATTCAACAACACTTAAATGACCGGCGCGGTCAACAACAGGTTCTGTTAAAGCACCTAATCCTGGGCCAATTTCAACTAAATTTTCACCTGGTTCAGGATTGATTGCGTCAACAATGCGTGAAATGATGGCATCGTTGTGGAGAAAGTTCTGACCAAAGCGTTTTTTGGCCTGATGACCTAAATGACTATTTTTACTCATGATTTATTTTGACTTAATAAAATGGCGCTATTGATAGCTTCGATAAAGCTACCCTTGTCTGCTTGATTAGTGCCAGCCAAATCTAATGCAGTACCGTGATCAACAGAGGTTCTGATAAACGGTAATCCTAGGGTAATGTTTACTGACTGACCAAATCCTTTGTATTTTAACACAGGTAGACCTTGGTCGTGATACATCGATAAGATAGCGTCAGCTTCACAGAGGTATTTTTCTTGGAAAATAGTGTCCGCAGGCAACGGACCAATAACATTAATTCCTTCAGCGCGTAAGCAATCGAAGGTAGGGTTCATCACTTCAATTTCTTCTTTGCCTAAATGACCGTCTTCACCCGCATGCGGATTTATGCCACATGCATAAATCTTAGGCTCGGCGATGCCAAATTTAGTTTGAAGATCATGATGTAAAATGCGTGTGACTTTGCTGAGTCGTTCTGGGGTAATAGCTTTTGAAACATATGCCAGTGGAATGTGCGTTGTCACTAATGCCACTCTTAATCCTTCAGTAGCGAGCATCATAACAACATCCGTGCAGTTGGCTTGCATGGCAAAGTATTCTGTATGACCACTAAAAGCTATACCTGCCTTGTTGATCAGGCCTTTATGAACAGGACCGGTTACAACCGCCGCAAACTCGCCTGACATATTCTTTTCACTCGCTATGCGAAGTGTTTCAACGACGTAATGACCATTATTTGGATTGAGTTCACCAGCTTGACATGTATCACCTAATGGCACATCAAGGACAGTAATTGTGCCAACTGGCGTTGGTTGATTATCATCTGGATCATAATCAACCATGTTTATTGGTAGGTTCATTAACGCTGCTCGTTCTACCAACAACTGTTTTGAAGCAACTACGACTAGTTGAACCGGCCATGCTTGTTGCGCAATATTAACAACTAAATCTGGGCCGATACCCGCCGGTTCACCTGGCGTAATTGCAATTCTTTGACTCATTTATAAATCCTGATCAAAAATTTCAATAAAGGCTTCGTCGCGTGTTTCTTTAATCCAACGAGCGCTTTCCATACCGAATTTACGGTTATAAATTAATTGGTATGCTTTATTTTCATTGATTTGTGCAGTTGCATCTAACATTCTTCGACCCGTCAATTGGGTGATATGCCATCCGAACGATGAACGAAATGGTTTACTGTACTCATCAATTTCTAAGCTAGCTAACATATCTCTAAACGCTGGATCATATTTATTTGGATCAGACCAACCTAAATCACCGCCACGTACCGACGTCGGACCGTCTGAATGTTCCTTCGCTAATTCTGCAAAATCAGCCTCACCAGCAGCGATTTGATCTAAAAAGCCTTGCAGCATTTCTTCAGCTTTTGCTTCACTTAATATGATTGTTGGTTTAATTAAGATATGACGCGCTTGAACTTCTTCAACTTCAACAACTTCTCGGCCACGTACATCAAGTATTTTTACAATACTGAAGCCAAGGCCTGTTCGGATTGGACCAAATACATCACCTTTTTTCTTACCGTCGATAACTTCAGCAAATAACGTAGGTAGCTCGTTTATCGTTTTCCAGCCTAAACTACCACCGTCTAGTGCATTGGCATCACCAGATGACGCTATAGCAATTCGGCCAAAATCTGAGCCTTCGTTTAACAGCTCAATAACTTTTTCCGCACGACCTTTTGCAGCATCTAAATCTGCTTGGGTTGGCTCAGGCGGAAACTCGATTAGGATATGACCAATATTATATTCTTCGTTTTGGCTTGTTTGTGCCTTCATCGTCTCAAGTAAGTTGCTCACTTCTTGCGCCGAGATATTAATACGACGACGAACACTCGCACGGCGCACTTCACCAATAATTAGTTCTTTACGAACACTTTCACGGTAGCGCTCGTAACTCAATCCATCGTTGAGAATTACTTGGCGAAATTGTTCAAGTGACATGTTATTTGATTGGGCAAGATTAGCGATTGTGTCGTCAAGTTGAGCATCACTCACTTGAACACCCATACGCTCGCCTAACTGAAGGATTAAACTTTCGTTAATTAATTTATCCATGACTTGGATACGAATAGCGTTGTCAGATGGCAACGTTTGGTTATTCTGTTTTGCCTGCGCTTTGATGTTCGCGATGAGTTCTTTAACTTCAGATTCAAGCACAACACCTTGGTCGACTATCGCAGCAACACGATCTAACTCTTGTTCTGCGCTGAAGCTCTTCGTTGGGCTTAATGCACTGATACTGATAAGTGCAACTGCAAATAAGCTTTTTAGAGGTAGTAAAGTTTTCATTAAATTTCTTTCTAGTTAATTTTTAAGAAAATACGGTTTTTTATAGCCAAAGATACTTGAATTTAACATATCTAGGGCAGTTGACGATGACTTATTTCCACTTAGGCCAGTTATTACTAATTCTAACCTGAAACCGCTATCGAATTCATCGCGATCTTGGTTAGTAAAGTCTGAATCGTCAATCGTGGTGTTTATATGTCGGTGGTAGGCTAACCTAACAGCCCAACAACAGCTTTCATATTGCACACCTAAATAACTTTCTAGGCTGCGGTTTTCCCTTAAATCTTGAGTAATGCGGCCGACTAATTGCCAGTCATGACCAATTTTGGTCGTGCCAAGCAACGAAAGTTGTTCCAATGTTTGAGTTGAGACATTGCGAATGTATCGATGGTTCAATTGAATTGAATGTTTTCTACTTGGTAGATAGTCGACACTAAACTGACTTTTGTTTGTTTGACTGGCATCCGTATCATATTGAATATCGCCACTGAATTGCCACTTACGGTGCAACTGGAAGTAGATATCCGCAGCAAGTGCCGAGGTCTCTTCGTCAACAATCAAGCCATTGGCATCTATAGTTTGGTCTGAATCAAAATAGTTGATTTGACCAACACTCGCTCTGAATACTTCATTGGATTTAGGATCTAAAATACGTGACGTTAAACCCCAAGACAATTGATTTGCTGCTGCTATGCGGTCTAAACCGCTGTAACGTTGGTCTCTAAATAAACCATCATAGTCATCTTGTAGTGGCGCTGAGTCGTAGATACCGATATTACTTTGATCTTCTTCGCCAACGTATAAATATTGTAGTTGTGGCTCTAAGGTCTGCGTATAACCGGGTTTACTCATGGCACGGTCAAAGTTAATCCCACCATGGATTCGTGCTTTTGGTAGGGTTCGATTGACTGATTCTTCGAGTTGACTGTCTCGGGTTAAATTATCTTGCTTATAGCTTGTTTGTAGTAGCTTGAATTCTGAATTTAAGAAATAAGCCGGTGTCGCAATTGGAAAAGTCATGCCAGCTTCAACATGATAACGGTCCGCTTCGGGTAATGATTTGTCGCGGTTGGTAAATCTTGATATCTCTGAATATAACTCAAATACACCACCAACACTGTTTAACTCAAAAGCCCCATCAAATTCAATTTGTGGCAAGGTTTGATAGCTTTGAATGTGATTACCTAAAATTTCAAAATCTTGCACTTTTGCTGTTAGCTGCCACTCTTCTGCGAAATAAGAAAGCTCGCCCACTTGATAAAGGTAAGCATCTGACGAGTTATAGTGCTCACTACCGATATCAACAAGGTAGTTATCATCACTAATCGTGGTGTAATCAACATAAACCCTAAAATTATCACTAAAGGTACCAAAATGCTGCACGCGGCCAAGATATCGAGCTTCTCTCCCAGCTTGGCCGGTTAACGCTTTATCCCTATTTAAATATTCAAAGTTTATTGCCCCACGCTGTTGGTCATGTAGGTATCTGAACTCTGAATTGAGTGACAAGCCACGTTTAGACATGTAATGCGGGGTAAACGTAGCGTCCATATTTGGCGCAATATTCCAATAAAACGGCGCCTCAAATTCAAAACCAACGTTACTTGAAGAGCCTATTTTAGGGTATAAAAAGCCTGTTTTTCGTTGATTAGTCACAGGAAAGTTGAAATAAGGTACGTATAACACCGGCACATCAAACACTCTTACCACAGCATTATAAACTTCACCTACATTGTCTTTTTCTGAGATATATATTTGGCCTGCAGAAATCTGCCAATCCGGCACTTCACCAAGGCAAGTCGTGTAGGTTGAGTCGACTAAACTTAATGAGCCATCTGCATTTACGTAAATTATGCTAGCGCCACCATGTCCGGGGTTTGCGCTGAGTTGGTAAGAAGCGTTACTTAATGTTGTACTTTGATTTTGTTTATCTGCGTTCAAATGCTCGGCAAATACATTCACTCCCTCACTTTGAAAATGAATGCTTCCCGACGCATCAAGACTTAAGGTATCGCGATTAAATGCGAGTGATTCTGCTTTTATCGACTGCCCATTCTGGCTCATAATGACGTTACCATCAAATTTGGCTAAACGGTTCTTTTCGATATACGCGCTATCTGAACTAATTTTAATGAAATCTTCAGGCAACATATCCGCCGCATCAACAACTTGAGCATATGACGGAATTGGGCATGTTAATTCATCTGTTTTTTCGGTAGTGTTTGCTGCATGAGATAAACTTGGGAAAAGCACACAGCTAAACGCCCATTTTAGGAAACGGTGGCAGAGCATCTAATGTCCGAAATAATATTAAATCTTGGGTTATTGTTATAATTTTTGCATTATAACACGAGTTTTTTCGATTAAACGTTTATCTTAGAACAATTTTTATCAGTTTGATAACACAAAATATATTGTAGTGCAGGAACTAATTACTCGTGGCAATCGCTCCTTCTTCAGATTTTATTCAATGGCTTCTTCAGCAACTTAGCCAAATTTACCGTCATTCATTCCAACGTGAGCATATCTCAATAGATGGGCTAACAGGTGACGCGGGGTTTAGGCAGTATTTCAGAGTCACGGTTCCTGGGGGAACAACAGTCATTGCCGTTAACGCACCACCGAATTTATCTAATAATCTTGGCTTTGTGAGTGTTTCCAATGTATTGAGCCATCATCGGGTTAATGTACCTAAGGTATTGTCTTTCGACGAGCAGCAAGGTTTTATGTTGTTAGATGACCTCGGAGATCGTCAGTTTTATGATGTACTCGAGCAAGAGAGTTTGGTTGCATGGTATAAAAAAGCGATTGATGAACTTGTTAAAATTTCTGGAATTAATTGTTCAAAGTGTAATGTTGAACTGCCTGAATATGATGATCAATTTGTTTTAACTGAGTTAACAATATTTGTTGAGTGGCTTGTCGAGAAGTATTTATCTATTTCACTCACTCAAACAGAACGACAGAATTTATCTGATTGCTTTTCTGTACTTACACGCAATGTGGCGCAGCAACCAAAGGTATTTATGCATCGAGATTATCATAGCCGTAATTTGATGGTTGTTAACGGTGATATTGCGGTAATCGATTTTCAAGATGCGGTACATGGTGCGCTAACCTACGATATTGTCTCACTGCTTCGTGATTGTTACAAAAAGCTCGACAAACAAGTGGTTGATGAGCTACTTGATTATTATTTTTCACAACTGCGGTCTCAAGACACAACATCGCACTTAGTTGGTGATGTTGAGCGAGTGAATTTGCAACGTTGGTTCGATCTGATGGGCATGCAGCGTCATATTAAGGCGAGTGGTATATTTGCGCGGCTCGCGCTTCGAGATAATAAGTTTGGTTATCTAAAAGACATTCCTTTAACGCTAGATTATATTGTGGAGGTAAGTGCTCACTACTCTGAACTGTCATGGATAGGTGAGTTTGTTGAGTATTCTGTTAAGCCAAAACTTGTGGAGATGACTCGATGAAAGCAATGATTCTAGCGGCGGGCAAAGGTGAACGGATGAGGCCTCTAACCGAGCGCTGTCCTAAACCTATGCTAGAGGTCGCCGGTAAGCCGATGTTAGAGCATCACATTGAGCAATTAAAAAAGGCAGGCGTAACCGATATTGTTATCAACCATGCATGGTATGGTGAAAAAATCGTTGAATACTTTGCTGATGGGGCAAAATGGGGTGTTAGTATCCACTACAGCGAAGAAGAGATAGGGGCGCTTGAGACAGCAGGAGGGATCATTAAAGCGTTGCCGATGTTAGGTAAAGACCCATTTATCTTGGTCAATGGTGACGTTTTTTGTTTGTTGGATTACCAGAAACTACCTGCTTTGGGTGATAAGCTCGCGCATTTATGTTTGGTTGATAACCCACTGCATAATAAAGCTGGCGATTTCACGCTTAAACAAACCAACGTTGGCGTACCTCAAGGTAAGGATGATCAAACATACACCTATGCTGGTATCGCTGTACTGTCACCGTTGCTATTCAAAGAGTTTAAAGCGGAAAAGGGACCTTTACCTTTAGGACCTATATTGAAATCAGCAAGTCGATTAGATCAAGTTTCTGGGGAAGTGATTGTGCAAGACTGGACAGATGTTGGCACACCTGAGAGATTAACGCTGCTAAATCAACAGATAGAACAAAGTATCGAGAAATAAGGAAACTGAGAGTAGATGAAAGTTTGGGGCAAAGTATTTGGGTTTCTTTTTGGCTTTATGTTATCGAAAAGCATCATTGGAGCCTTGCTAGGATTATGGCTTGGTCATAGTTTTGATCGACGCCGCCATTTGAACTTTCAGTTTAACTCAACAAGTGATGAGTTAAATTCACAAGCCGCTTTTCTTTATACAACGTTTTCTGTCATGGGGCATATAGCAAAAGCCAAAGGTCGAGTTAACGAGCATGAAATAAAGTTTGCTAGCCAATATATGGATAAAATTGGCTTAAAAGGTGAATTAAGACAACAGGCTCAAGATGCTTTTAGGGAGGGAAAACTTGCTGGGTTTCCTTTAGAGCAGAGGATCGAGAAGTTCAAGCAAAGCTGTAAGAGTCGTCACGATCTCATATTGATGTTCTTGGAAATCCAAGTACAGCTTGCACTCGCTGACGGCAAGTTAGTCGCAGAAGAAAAAGAAGCGCTTGGTCAAATAGCAAGTTTGCTTGGGATATCCTCAAGAGAGCTCGACCGTTTAATTGATATGATAAGCGCTGGCGCTCATTTTCACTCTGGACATCGAGATAACGCGCGTCAACCAAGCTCGAGACAACAGCTCGCTAATGCTTATAAACTACTTGGCGTTAAAAAAGGCTCAGATAAGAAAGAGATTAAGAAAGCACATCGTAAACTTATGTCACAACATCATCCAGACAAATTGGTCGCTAAAGGATTACCACCTGAAATGATGGATGTCGCGAAACAAAAAGCACAAGAAATACAGGCCGCATACGATTTGATAATGGAGCACATTTAATAGCTCCATGGAAAGGTTCACAGAAAAGAAAATGTTTCACTAAGATGCATTGAAAAAGGCCAGTAGAACGAAATTACCTACCACCCCATTGAGGTTAGCCAGCCAGTAATGGCTCCCAACATCGCTTTTTCAGGATAGAAGCCTGTTTCAAAGTTATTAATCTTATGTTGACGAAATTCTACCTTTAAATTGCGCGTACTTTCTTGCTTTCTAAGAGCAATATTCGGTGCGACTAGCTGGTTATCATGCTTTAAATACATGTCTAAGGTAGGTATTTCATTTTCACTGAGCTGTTGAGCAAATAGTTTATTATTTTCGTCTGTTAAAAGGTGAGCACTTAGCATAATTAATGCTTGTGGCTCGGGTATTTTTTGTTCTGCAAACAGGCGTGTTAAAAAGCCTGCGTTACTGCCAGCACTTACAATAAGAATAGCCCCTTGTTGAGCTTGTGCTTTCTCCATGACACTTGTCATTAACGCTTGTAATTGACGCAAATAGTCATCAATAAGCGCTTTGTTTTGTGTTGTTTGTGCTTCTTCATCCAGCGCTATTGAAGGGTAATTCTCCGGTTTAGCTGGCGGTTGAATACTGATGGTTGAATAGCCTAAATCGGGGAAGGATTTTTCTA
Organism: Thalassotalea loyana; assembly: GCF_030161435.1. Lineage (GTDB taxonomy): Bacteria > Pseudomonadota > Gammaproteobacteria > Enterobacterales > Alteromonadaceae > Thalassotalea_G > Thalassotalea_G loyana. Next base: position 312,089 of record NZ_BSSV01000001.1, read on the forward strand.
AATAAGCAATGTGCTGGCTTGGTGAAATAAAGTCATGCCAGTCGGGTAATAAGAGAACGACACCTTTATTGATTGGGGTATTACTTTTTCGTTCGAGAAGCGCGTAACTTTGGGTGCCCACTAACACCTCGGAAACCTCGGTCAAATAATGTTTGATATCACTTTGTTGCTGAGCGAAATAATCTGGTGCAGGCACAAGTTTAGGGACCGTTGCTTTTGACGCTGGAGCTGACTCTGCTTGAGCATGACTTGCCAACACAAGCAATACCAGCAAACATAACAAGGAAAGGCTATGCGTATTTCCGTCAGTTAAAATGGTCGGTAAACGTTTAGTTAGCATCATAGGTATCAAATAAAAGTGCTTTGATTATTTAATCGGTTTATTTAGCAAAAACTTTATAGAAAAGCGTCATTATTAGAAAGGACATTCTGCTTTTAGTGCAATTTTATCGTTGGTTACTGGGTGGTGAAACGCAATTGTAAAGGCATGCAGTTGCAATCGCTCACTCAACTCAAGCGCTTTATCATGAGCATACAGTCGGTCACCCAATATAGGGTGGCCAAGAGATAGCATATGCACGCGTAATTGATGTGAACGACCGGTTATAGGCGTTAGCTCAACTAATGTCGTCTCTGTTTCACGCGCAAGGACCTGATATTGTGTCGTTGACGGTTTACCATGTTCATGACATACCTTTTGCTTTGGTCGATTTGGCCAATCACAAATCAGTGGTAAGTTAATTTCTCCTGAGTCGTGTTCTAGTTTGCCGTAAACGCGTGCGCGATATTTTTTACTTACTTTACGTTTTTCAAACTGTTGTTGAATATGGACGTGCGCGGGTTTATTTAGCGCCATAATCACTAAACCGGACGTTGCCATATCTAATCGATGAACAATGGTTGCCGTAGGAAGAACCGATTTTACTCGGTTCTCTAAACAATCTTGATGCTCAGGTAATCGCCCTGGTACTGTCAACAAACCACTGGTTTTATTAAGCACAACAATATCGTCATCTTGATAAACAATATCAAGATACGGCGTCATTGGTGGGCGATAAATAAAGTCTGGATTGGCTACCATAGTTTTATTGGCCCGCTACGATCAGGCGAATTGCTTCAAACTTTAACATCGCATGATCAATATAATGAGCAAGTTGCGCTTGCTGCTCTTTAATAAAGGCCAATTCAGAAGCGCGAACATTCGGGTTGATTTTCGACAACGCGTGCAAGCGTTCGTACTCTTCGGTTAATGACTGAGTCATTTGCTCAAGTGCTTTGGCTTGAATCTCGCCTACCTGTTTTTCAGCGTGATTTTCTGCGGCAGTCACCAATGGGGAAACTTGTGATTTAAGTGCTTTAACCAGTTGCAATGCAACTTGCTTTTTCACTGGCGATAATTGCTTGTCAAAAACATTCGACGGCACTTTTTCTGCTAAATCATTACCGTTTTTATCAACCAAAATACGAATTGGTGTCGTTGGTAAGTAACGCGGTAATTGCAATTGGCTTGGCGCAGTAGCTTCTACGGTGAATAAACATTCCACGAAGAAAGTACCTGCTGGAATCGCTGGGTTTTTCAGGATGCCAATGCTTGAATTGCCAATATCATCTGAAAGAATCAGATCCATTGAGCCGCGCACCATTGGGTGGTCCCATGTCAATAATTGGTAATCTTCGCACGCTAAAGCCGTTTGTCTATCAAAGGTAACCGTGGTGCCATCTTCCGGTAGGTTAGGGAAGTTAGCGTTTAACATATGCTCAGTCGGATGCAGGGCAATTGCATTGTCTGCCTTGTCATCCTGTTGAATGTTAAAGACATCAAAAACGTTGAACATAAAGCTTGGTAACTCAATATCATCATCTTGATCTTCGATTAATTCGACAAGTGCTTGTGCTCGACCTTGGCCTGAAGAGTTAAGTTCTAATAGTTTATCGCGGCCAGCTTCTAAGTCAGCTTTGATTTCAAGGTGTTTTTGGTGGCTGTCAGCAATTAACTGATCGGCTTGCTCTGATTGCCAGTTTGCAGTCAGTGCGAGATGAACCAGTGTTTCACCATATTGCTCGTAGACTGCGCGCCCTGTTACACAAGTGTGCTCAAATGCATTTAAACCTTGGTGATACCAGTTAAATAAGAGTGCTTGAGCCGACTGTTCAAAATATGGAACATGTAATTTAATCGTTTGTGTTTGACCGATACGGTCTAATCGACCAATACGTTGTTCAAGTAAATCTGGGTTCGATGGTAAATCAAATAATACTAAGTGATGAGCGAATTGGAAGTTACGACCTTCACTACCAATTTCAGAACATAACAATACTTGTGCCGAATCTTCTTCTTGAGCAAAGTAAGCAGCCGCACGGTCTCGCTCGATAATTGACAAGCCTTCGTGGAAGACTGCTGCGCGCATACCTTCTTTAATACGCAATGCATTTTCTAGATCAATTGCCGTTTGTGCATGAGCGCAAATGACCAATACTTTTTCTTTACCTAGGGATTTTAACAGCTCAATCAGGTAATCAACTCGTGGATCAATGTCATACCATGGGTAGTCGTGATGATCTAATTCAAACAAGCGCTCTGGTGTATTTAACCATTGGCTTTGTGGTGAATTCTTTAGTGTTTCAATATCATGTGATTGAATGTATTCAACGACTTTATCTTGGTAGTCGTCTGGCATAGTCAATGCCGTTGGCATTAACTTGCGTTCTGGGAAGCCTTTGATGGTATTACGCGAATTCCTGAATAAGATACGCCCAGTACCGTGACGGTCAAGTAGTTGCTTAACTAGGCCTTGGCGAGCTTCAACGCGCTCTTCGCCGTCGCTATTGGCTAGCAATAGTTGATCTGAAACATCACTTTCTTTTAATAGTGCAGACAGCGTGCTGATGTCATCTGCAAAAAGCTCATCTTCACTTAATAGCTTATTGGCACTTTGCGCAACCTCTTGATAGTGACTTTCTTCTTCAACGAATTTTGCGTAATTGAAGAATCTATCTGGGTCTAATAGACGTAAACGAGCAAAGTGACTCTCGTGACCAAGTTGATCTGGCGTTGCAGTGAGGAGTAAAACGCCCGGGATAGTTTGTGATAGTTGTTCAATACACTGGTACTCTAAGCTTGGCTTTTCAGGTTGCCAATTAAGATGATGTGCTTCATCAACGACCATTAAATCCCACTCTTCAGCAATAATTGCTTCATACCATTGTGGGTTTTGGCAAACAAAGTCCAAATTCACCAACACTAATTGTTCTGTACTAAACGGGTTTTCTTCGCCAGACTCAACGCAACGTTCTTCATCAAAAATGCTAAAGGCAAGATTAAAACGACGAAGCATTTCTACCAACCATTGATGCATAAGTGGTTCAGGAACAATCACTAATACGCGGTTTGCGCGTCCACTCACCAACTGTTGGTGAATAATTAACCCTGCTTCGATTGTTTTACCTAAGCCTACTTCATCAGCCAGTAAAACACGTGGCGCAAAACGCTTACCAACTTCTTCAGCAATATATAATTGGTGAGGAATAAGGCTTACTCGGCCACCTATTAATCCCGATAAATCAGATTGCTGCTGGTCAAATTGTTTGTTTAAACAGTTTTTTCTTAATTGAAACCAATCGAGTCGATCGACTTGACCGTTGAGCAATCGGTCATGCGGCTTATTAAATTTAATAAAGTGATCGATCATCACTTCTTTTAAGCTCGCTGGTTCTTGGGTATCAACACGGGTACCGTGGTAAGTCAGCAATAAGTTTTGCTCTTCAATACGCTCAACTTTTAATTGCCATCCTTCATGGCTTGGGATTAAGTCACCTTCATTGAAAATTACTCGGGTAAGGGGCGCATCAGCTTTGGCATACTGGCGAGAATCGCCTGTTGCGGTAAAGACAATCGTAACGAAGCGATTTTCAACCGCTGTAACTGTTCCTAAACCTTGTTCTGATTCGCTATCGCTGATCCAGCGTTGGCCGAGTTGAAATGACATTAACCTAAGTCTCCTAAAAGCTTGCTCAAAAAATGGCGCGCTATATTACCGTTAATCATAGTTGTAATCATTAAAAATATCTTATTAATGACGATTTACTTGGATTATTGGCAGAGAGACAAAACTAACGAAGAATCTGGTTAGCACAGGAGAAGACTAATTAACCAGTTTGCCACTGATTTTTGACAAGTCAATGGCCTTTGATAGCAAGATAAAATTTAATATTAAATCGTTAAATTTTGCTTGTATCGCTGATCGGTTAGTGCGACAGTGGAGATGAAGTTATTCACCTTTAATGAATGACTTTGTAACTTGTCCGTTCGCTAACAGATGGGACAATTGCCACTCTTTTTTTACCATCTGTTGAGCGTTCTCATGTAGAAGGATGTGCTATGACAGATAACAAAATTATTTACGTACTAGACACTAATATTTTACTCCACGAACCTTTCGCGTTTCTCTCCTTTAAAGAACATGATGTTGTTATCCCAATGACTGTACTTGAAGAACTTGATTCGATAAAAGACAGAAAGAAAGACGTTAGCCGAGATGCAAGAGTCGCCATTAGAGCGCTTGAAGATACCTTAGCCAATGCAACGCCGGAAGAAATCGTAGCAGGAGTTTCCTTGGCTTCTGTTGGAGGTGAAGGTGAGCCAACAGGAACGCTGGCGATTTTCAATGATTACGCGCTTGATAAAGACAGTTCACAAGTATCCACAATGACCAGCAGCAAGCTCTCGTTTAATGAAAACGATAATCGCATTATTACAGCTGCACTGCACTTACAGTCGACCAAAGAGAGTAAAAGGGTCGTGCTTGTCACAAAAGACATTAACATGCGTCTCAAAGCAAAAGGTGCAGGACTCAATTTTGTTGAAGATTATCGTACCGACCAACTCATTGATGACATTCAATTTTTAACAAAAGGTTACCAACAATTTGAAGGGGACTTTTGGCAATACGTTAAGGACTGTGAGAGTGAAACTGAAGGCAGAACAACGACCCATTATGTCGATAAATCCTTATTAAAAAGTACTTATATGAATGAGTATATTGTCGATGAAACTGAACACTTTGCCGGTAAAGTCACTGGGTGGGATGATGAACGCGTCGCGATTCAAGATATCTCTCGTGAACGCTTAATGGGGAAAAATGCTTGGGGTATTAGCCCTAAAAATATATACCAAGGTATGGCAATGGATGCTCTACTTGATCCCAATATCGATTTAGTGATTCTCACAGGTCCAGCAGGTTGTGGCAAAACAGGTATTACTGCAAGCTTTTTTTCACTATTTGTGCAGACCTATCTACAGACCTTATTCTTACTGAAGAAATTGAGTATTTATAACAGGCTCAGATCTAATCTCTCTAACATGTCATTACGTGTGACTTAAAGGGTAGAACCATTAATCAATAAATATAAATAACGGATTTAACCTGCAAGAAGGCACAAACAAAAATAATAAAGCTAAGGTAAATCTAAAATGACAATAAATAGAAATCAACTCGATACCTTTTCAGTTAACTGGTATTTGAACGAAGAAAGAAAAAGAAAAGAAAGAATCGCAAGATTCAGGAAAGCAACAGACAAAAGCTCATGTGAAGATGGGTTTGATGAATATTGTGATGACGAATGTTTAAGTGAACAGAATCATCAAGAAAAAGAATTAAATGAGGGAATCTAGTATGAAGAACCCAAATGAAAACAGAAGTCCGCGAGTATTAGATACATCGGCATTAGTTCATGATCCAAAGTCATTGCTCGCTTACAGTGAAGATGTATACATTTGTCTAACAGTCCTAGAAGAATTAGATAATTTAAAAGAAAGAACTAATAAATCGGTAAGTGCTGATGCTCGTGTATGTATTCGTATGCTTGAAGACATTATTAATGGACATAGCGCCGAAGAAATGGAAGCGGGAATTCCTCTGCCTTCTACTGAAACAGCTAAAAGAGGCAAGTTGTTCATTGGCATTGATACTCAATTGGACATGGCAAAAGAGTTAAAGCACACGATTGGTAGCGATGCTGACAACAGAATAATTAACTATGCACTACATCTTCAGAAAGAGTTAGATAAAGACGTTACCATTGTTAGCCGCGACATTAATATGCGACTAAAAGCTCGAACTGTTGGTGTTATGGCTGAAGATGTATCCGTTGATAATCAAATCGCAGATATAGATTTGTTATATACAGGAGTGCAGGCATTTGAGGGAGATTTGTTTGATCGAATTGAATCAGATAAAGATTTCAAAGTGTCAGGAGAGGTTTATACATTCCCAATAAGCTTGTTCAACGATGAAGTTCAGCCAAACATGTATTGGTACGATGAAGCCGGACACATTGGCCGGATTTCAGAAGTAACTGATACTGAGGTTTACACAAAGTTATTGCCGCGTAAGCAAGAAAAAGTATGGGGCATATTGCCTAAAAACCAGCGTCAGGCGGTAGCTTTAAGTCAATTAACAGACCCTTACTATGACTTAAATATCATCCTTGGCCCTGCTGGCTCCGGAAAAACTTTTTTGGCAGTTGCTTCGGCGCTGCATCAAGTATTGGAGTTGAAAAAGTACAAAAAAATTGTTGTGGTGCGGTCAAGAGACTTTATGGATGACGATCCGGGATTCCTACCGGGGGATTTAACCGAAAAATCAATGCCTCTTCTAGCAGGTATTACTGATGCCTTAATTTCGATGCATTCAGATGATAATCATGAAACAAATATTCATGCAACAGTCGAGCATGTGATTGAAAAAGCCAATATAGAATTTACTAGCATGGCTTACTTTCGTGGCCGTTCAATAGACGATGCTGTGTTAATCATTGATGAAGCTCAAAACATGACTAGAGCGCAAATCAAAGGCATGTTAAGCCGTGGTGGGAAAAATTGTCGGACAATAGTATTGGGAAACCTAGCCCAAATTGACGATAAGTTTGTAACACCAGCTTCGTCAGGTGCAAGTGCGGCTGTTAATGTATATAGAAATTATGAGAAAGGATCAGTTCTGATTTTTGATGAGGTAGAACGTAGTAGCTTGGCTGAGTTCACTGAAAAGAATATGTAGACATCAAACTACAATTCACATTTCCTTATAATATTGCGACAATAGCCACTGCTTTTTGCAGTGGCTTTTCAGAGAAGCCAGTTTCCACACAAGCGGACGAAATGGATTTACTCTGGGTTTAAAAGATTAATCATACATTGAAGATGTAATGACTTGGGTGCTGTGGACCTTAGTTGTTATGTTTTGGTGTGCGTATGTCTTTTGAATCAGAAGCGCTTATAAGCAATGTAAAGCGTCAGGCAAAGAGGTTGTCAAAAAAATTATCACTTCCCCTTGGACAGGCCCAAGAAGGGGTATCTATTTGTCTTTACGGCTGTGACAGTTACAGCGATTTACTAGTAAAAATAAAAGCTGAATCCTTTGACAATCCTTTGATAGCACTGTCTGCTCTCTCACCAAACTCGGAAATATTTTTAGTAAAAATATTAGCTAGCCACCTAGATAGCATCATCGGAAATTTTGAAAAAAAATTTCCCGGCTCCAATATTAATGAAGAAATGGTCGTATCCCTTTTCGGGCTTAACATTGAAGAGTTCAACGTCAAAGTATCTAGCCAATAATTGTACAAATACGTAAGTTGTTATTTTATTTTTTGACGATAATATGAGGTGAAGGCTGAACGGACAGCCTACGCCTACACATGTTTTTCGCCTGAAGAACGTGAACAGTGAAGCGGAGCATCCGTAAAAATTTGGTTATTTGAACAATAAATAAAGCAATGTGTTGGTAGGCCATTGTTTATTGGAAAGTTGTTTGGAGAACTAAATGATCTCACTTTATCAATTAAAGAATAAGCTTAACAAACAAGCAAAAGAGTTTGCTGAGTTATTAGAGTTTCCTGATCTTTACGCCCAAGGTCTGTGGGCGAGAGGTGTTTATAACAGCCCTCATTTTTCTGACACCCATAGCTGTCTCACTGAGGCATTTGAACAGAAAAAGCTGGACTCAATTCTAAAGCACGATTCCCTGAAATACTTATTGATCAACGAATATGATGATCAAGAAATTATTGAGTCGCTTCATAAAGAAATTGAGTCAATGGCAAACCGTATTGAAAGCCTAATGCTAGTCGATATCGAAACGCTAGAGTTAGTTTCGGTTATATATCAAGTTTTAGGACTACCTGATGACGCTAAATTTGTAATAAATACAGGTCCTGATTTCCGTCTAGAATGGCGACCATACTTTGATGCCTTTGAAGATCCGTTGATAGTTCAATATGCAGATTTAAAAGTTCATGGTTGTTATTTCAGGCTCATAGCTTCAAAGTTTCCGTTTGAAAAGCTTTCCTTGGATAACATTAAAAAATACATGTACATCAATCATGTAAACCATAATGGTGAGTTTGAAGGCTGTATTTCTGAAGGAAATACATTTTCTAAGCATGAGCACTGGCTGGTGTTGACACTTGAATTATTCAGTAGAGACAAAGTAAATAAGGCTCAGTTCAACCCAACAACTTTCAAAATCGAAGGCATGCGCTATTTGGTGTATGGCTTCCCACTGCTCCCTTCTTTTGCATCTGACTGGCATAAGCCGGAGCTTTGTTTGCAAGTCAAAAACGTAGATGGCGATCAAAAATTCATTGTTCACATTGATCAGCAGACACTTGTTTTCCATGCACGCCGTGTCGATACCAATTTTTTTAACACCATCAATTATGAAAAATATATTTCGTTGTATCAGTCTAGCGTTCTGTCACATTTTGATGCTGACAACAATTTACTAAAAGTTAATGGAGTTAAGTACCTTAGTTTTTTCCGCCCGTTTTGCCTAGAAGATAAGAAGGAAGCAAAAGCATGAGACCAAGAGTAAAACTAACTAACGCAACACTTATCTCAATTAAATCTGACTTAGAAGATAAGGTTGAACAGGTGCTTTACGCTACCTTTGCTGAGGATAATGAAAGCGGTAAAAAAGGTGAGGCTTTGTTCACTACAAAAATTATGGAAGTCAATGGTCTCGAATATAGAACCTTTGGCGCTGATTTTTATACCTTAGATGCTGAACCAAAAGAGTTCGATGTAAGTGTATTTGAGTTCAATTTAATGCATGAGTGTATGTACTCTCCTGAGGAGTTATTAGAGTTGCGAGATATGCTCCCGGCTAGCTATTAGTAAGGAGTAACAAATGGACAAAACACATTTAAAGGATGCTTACATACTCTCGGTCTATGACGATAAAAAATTTGAAAAATCATTTATTGGGGAGTTTTTATCAGGAGTTGTTATTGACGATGAAACATTCAGGTTTAGGCCATTTGAGCAAATCGTGACTTCAAAGATTGTTAGCAAATCTGATGTCGAGGATAAATTAGAAATCATCACACATAATGGGAGTTATTATGTGATTGATGCTGACCATAAGTTAATTGATATTTCGTTTGTTGAACTGGTTGTTATGAGAGCAGGAGCTTATTCAGCAGATCGAGTTTTAGAAATGAGGGAACAACTAAAGTCTCGAAATAAAATTCATTAAATAACGAAAATAAGGAGTCTAGAATGACTTCAACAAATTCAATATTCGATCAGATTAGTAATTTTACGTAATAGCTAGCTTTTTAGTGATAGCAATAAAGTGAAGCTTCCAATTCATATTCCTTGATTCGGAAGCTTCACAATTGATGAAAATTGAATTAGCGGGATAACTCCTCAATTTTCTTTTTGGAGAACCAGCGATATAAAACAGGCAAAACAAACAATGTGAGTAATGTTGCTGTTATCAAACCACCAACTATAACACTTGCCAGTGGTCGTTGTATTTCAGCTCCTACACCATTTGACATTAACATCGGTATTAAACCTAATGCAGATGTTATTGCTGTCATAAGAACAGGTCTTAAACGCGAAGTTGCTCCTTCAAATACTGCTTGGGCAACATCCAAGCCATCCCTAATTCGTTGGTTTATACTCTCAACCATAACCACACCATTTAACACGGCAACACCAAATAGTGTAATGAAGCCAACGGAGCTTGGCACGGACAAGTATTGCCCAGACAAATATAAGGAGAAAACACCGCCGATAACAGCTAATGGGACATTAACTAAAATCAACATGGCTTGACCAACTGAGCCAAATGCGAAGTAAAGCAAAAGAGCAATTAGGGCTAAAGATAGAGGAACCACTATAGCTAACCGTTGTTGTGCTCGTTGTTGACTTTCAAATTGACCACCTATTGAAACAGAGTAACCAGCAGGCAAATCAACCTTTTCTGCGATGACTTTACTGATGTCGGTAACAACACTACCCATGTCTCTATTTTGCACGTTGGCTTGGATAACAACACGCCTTTGCACGTCGTCTCTTCTCACTTGTGGTGGGCCAGATTCAAAGGAGACAGTTGCTACATCACCCAGACGAACCCAAGCCCCTGTTGGAGACTGAATGCGAATATCAGAAATAGCTTCTTTATTACTACGATATTCTTTTTCTATACGCACATATATATCATAACGCTCATTACCGTTGATGATTTGTCCTGCTTCTATACCACCAATGCCATCTCGTACAATTTCCATAACATCACTGACAGAAAGGCCAAAGCGAGAAAGCTCTTGTCTGTTAGGCTTTACAACTAACTGAGCTTCACCAGCGATTTGTTCAAGAGCGACATCTCTAGCGCCTTCAACGTCTTTGATTGCCAATTCAATTTCCTGCCCTTTAGCTGCCAATATGTCTAGATTTGGGCCAAAAAGTTTTATCGCTAATTGTGCTTTTACACCAGATAATAGTTCGTCAACTCGTGTCGCAATAGGTTGAGAAAAGTTGAGTAAAAGACCCGGAAACTCTTCTAAAGAACGTTCCATTTTATTTTGCAGTTCATAGCGATTCGAGGCAGAGGTCCATTCGGCGACTGGCTTTAAACCTATATAAATTTCAATATTATTAACAGGCTCAGGATCACCTCCGATTTCGGCTCGTCCTATTCGGCTAAGCGCATAGGTTACTTCAGGAAATGCCATCAATTTATCCTCCAAGATAGGTGCGACACTTAATGCTGTATCCAAGCTTGAAGAAGGAGCGAGTGTAACCCTTAAGTTAATTGTACCTTCTTCCAGTTCTGGAACGAACTCTGTGCCAATATAAGGCACGATTGAAAATGCAGACACAACCATTATTAAGGATGCTGATACAATTAATTTGGTGTGTTTAAGTGCGAACTTAAGCCCTTTTCTATAAAGGTTATTTAATGGTTTAAGTACAAAGCTTTCTCTCTCCTTCACTCCTTTTTTGAACATATAAGTAGCAAGTGCAGGAACGATAAATAAAGCAACTACAATGGCCGAAATAATAGCCAAAATGATACTAACAGCCATCGGTTGGAAGAGTTTGGCTTCTACGCCTTCAAAGCTAAACAAAGGTAAGAACACTATCAAAATGACAGATGCAGCAAAAAAGACAGGTCTTGCAACTTCTTTCCCTGCTTGTTTTAGTCGTAATTTAATTCCATGATCGTCTTGCTCTACAGCATGTGGATCAATATCAGAACTTGGTACGCGTTCTTGCACATTTTGTTTATGATTAGCGTCTGGTCGGTTTAAATGTTTAAACATGTTTTCAACCATCACAACCGAGCCATCGACCAGCATACCAATTGCTACCGCAATGCCACCTAGCGACATAAGGTTTGCCGATATACCCCACCAAGCCATTATCATCAGCGCAATGCCTATTGAAATAGGGATCGAAATAAGGACAAGAAAAGTCGCTCTTAAATTCATTAAGAAAAGTGCTAGTACGATACAAATAAAGATAAAGGCAAGTGAGAGTGCATTTACTACGGTACTGACTGCTTTTTCGATTAAATCAGCTTGATCATAGAAGGGTTCGAAGCGAACACCGTTAGGTAACGCCTGATTGATCAAAGGGATTCTTGCGTTAATACCATCAATGGTTGCTTTTGTATTTGAACCCATACGTTTTAGCACAATGCCTGATACGACTTCACCCAAGTTTTCAACCTTTCCATCTGCTGTTTTTCGGGTCATAGTGACCGCACCTTGTCGAATCTCACTGCCTAATTCGACTTTGGCGATATCGGAAACTGTCACGACTGTACCATCAACGGTTTTTACAGGTACTTGCTTAATGTTGCTAATGCCTGCTTCACCACTTTCGAACCAGCCTGTTCCTCGGATGACAAGTTGCTCTTGCCCTCGATTCATATACCAACCGCCAACGTTGGCATTGTTACTATCAAGCGACTTAACGATATCTTCTTGTGATAATTTATATGCAAGGAGCTTAGATGGATCTACGTTAACTTGATACTGCCTAACGTTTCCGCCGAAAGATAAGACGTCGGTGACACCATCGACTGGCATAATGAGCAATTTAATTATCCAATCATTTAAACTTCTTAATGCCATTGAGTCATATCCTGCGTCTTTATCTGACACGAGCAAGTATTGAAATACTTGTCCTAGCCCAGACGTATTTGGTCCCATTTCAGGCGTACCTACACCGTCAGGTATCAACTCTTTTGCTGCTTGAAGCCGTTCAAAGACGAGCTGCCGAGCAAAATAGATATCTGTCCCTTCTTTAAAGACGACAGTAACGCCAGATAATCCTGTTTTGGAAATTGAACGTACTTGTTCAACATCAGGTAACGCATACATGACCGCTTCAATCGGATAAGTAATGAGTTGTTCCACTTCTTCTGCTGCAAGCCCCGGTGCTTCAGTGTTAACAGCGACTTGAACATTGGTTACATCTGGGAAAGCATCTAAGTTCAGTTTGGGGATCACCATTATTGCGCCAACAATAGTGGCAAATAAGGCAATCAATATAAGGAGTCGGTTGTTTACAGACCAATCTATAATTTTATTAAACATAGCGTCTCTCCTTAATGGTTATGCGGATCAAATCCGCCTTTAGCTATTTCAGAAGCAACAAAAAACGCTCCTTGAGTTACCACACGAGTACCACTTTCTAAACCAAAAATTTCTCTGAAATTACCTAGTGCACGACCTAACTCAACCTCTTTCGCTTTGAATTCACCGGGATGATCCTCAACAAAGACGGTCCAGTCTCCGTCCGCACTTCTAATTAAAGCTTCTTCTGGAACAGCCATAACTTTTTGTTCAGTGGCAAATTGAAAATATACTTTAACAAACATGCCTGAATGGAGATTGTCATCTGCATTATTAACACTTAGGCGAATGATTCGAGTTCTAGTGATGGGATCAATCGTGTGGGCTTCCTGAATAACTTTTGCCTTATAATCCTCTCCTTCTAATTTAACTATTGCCGGAGAGTTGATTGATAGATTGAGCTTTTTGTTGGGTGATACTTTAGCTTCCACCCACAGCTTATTTTCATCTGCCAAAAGCATGATAGTATCACCCGCATCGACTCGTTGGCCTTGGGTGAAGTCATCTTGTAAAACTACTCCTTCTCGCTGAGCTACTAGCGAATATTGGCCAAACGAAGTTATGTCTTTATTTGATATGTCTTTTATCGCTTTTTCAGTTAACCCTAGTGCGATAAGTTTTCCGTATGTGGCGTTAAATGTGGTTTGAGCCTGAAGTAAACGACTTTCACTTACTGTTTTGTTGCCTAATTTCTTTACTCGCTGCCATTCAGTTGACGCAATCAAGTAGTCAGCTTGAGCTTGAGCCATTGCTTCACTAAATAGGGTGACCAGCTTTTGTCCTTTTTCTACGTGTTCACCGAGTGCAGTATGTCTGCTTATTATCACTGACTCGGTACGGGGAGAAACGACATAGCTGCTATAACCATCTACTTTGACCTCTCCGGGCGCATAGATTGTACTGAATTGATAATCAGGTCTTATGCTTTGAACTTTAATATTGGCTAGTGACATTTTTTGAGGGCTTAGAGTAATACCTTCTTCATGTTCCTCTTCAGTTTCTTTATTTTTGCTCTCTTGGTCGTGACCATGTTCGTCATGTTCTGTGTCTTTTTCAGAATGGTTGCCTTCATTTTCCTGATGGCCTTCTTCTACATGATTTTCTTCACTTTCCGAGTGTTCGTGTTTATGTTTTTTGGGATTTGCTGTTACAGGTTCAATTGTATTTACTTGTAGAGCATACACTTCACCGCTTAATGTCCCACCTAAAAAAAGTCCACTAATTACTATTGCTAATAATTTTTTGCTAAATAATGTATTCATTTTTTACCTATATTCTTTTAACGTTTAAGATTTCTAATTGCCGTTTTAACTAATTAAATCTTAAACTTAGATAATTGACCCATGCTCCAAATGAAGGCTATTTCAGAGAGTCTAAATTGTTTTTCTAGTTGAATGCCCGAGTGCAATCCATCAGCTCTTTGGCTCAACGCTATTAGATAGTCTGAAGTATTGATGTCTCCAGCCTCCCAACGAGCGTTTAGCAACCTCGCGCTATTATCAATTCGGTTTTGCATAAGGTTTTGCCATCGCTGATAGTATTTTTTACTGATCATGAGGGATTCATAGTTGGCCTGAGCTTCAAAAGAGCGTTTTCGATAAATGGATTGGAAATAAGCTTCCGCAGCAACGGCTTCTGAATATGCCGCTTTAGTAGCATCGGAATAGTTATTTCTGATATTCAAAGGCATAGAGAATGTTAAGCCAACGATATTATCGTCACTATTTTTTCCTGCGCTAATCCCTATGGTGGGATTAGCTTTATTCTCTATGGTTGTTAGTTGTGCTTTAGCTTGTTGCTCTTTCCATTTTGCTTTAGCCAATTGTACTTGGGGGTGTTGTTCAATCCATTCAGCTTTGTATGAATAGTTTTCAACATCGAAATCAATAGAGATTTTACTGGCTAACTCTGGTGTCCAATCAGGCAGCAGCTCTTTAACTTTAACCTCAGCATTTTTTAGCTCTATTTGATATTCAGCTATTTCACTAAAAACTTGAGACAAGTTTAAGTAAACCAGCTCAGCATCTAGAGGCTCAAGTATTCCCGCCTTTTGTTTGTCTTCCACAATACTAAGTAAGGTTTGCAGTTGACTTTCTCTCTCCGTAGATAGCTGTGCAGTATCTTTCGCTGATTGCCAATTTGTCAAAGCAATTAACGCATCGGCCTTTTTTGAATCGATTAAATTCAATAAGTGCTGCTGGCTGGCATAAAGAGTTATCTCGCCAATTGACGTATTGGCAGAGCGTTTATCCCAAAAATCAATGGTCTGACTCAAACCGATTGAATAGTTATTAAAATCACCTTCTTTCTCAAAACTTGCGTCAAGCTCAGGGTTATAAATTGCCTGAGTTAAGCTTTTTGCATGATGATTGCTTGCGATTAACAACTCTCTCGCTTCAATGATTTCGGGATCTTTGTTTATTTGAGCATCTAGCCACGAAACGTTTTTTTGCTTGCTATAAGCCACATTTGAAATGCTTACAAGCAGGCAAAATGACAGGCATACGCCTGTATTTTTTAAATATTTATACATAGGACTTCTTAAATTTTTAATTAATAAACATCAACCCATTTACCGATTTTTAATCGATGAATGGATGGTTATAAATCTACAAATTTAAGAAATAGGGGGGCGCAGAATTGCGTTTAAAAACTCTTCTGTCTGATCAAACTGATAAGGAATATTAGTGTAAGTGAATAACTTGGTGGAATTGTTAATATTATTGATCAGAATCCATGATAAATGACTGCCACTGCAATGACCGCAGTGATGACAATCTTTGATGTCGTGGTCATCTTCCCCAATTTCTTCAGCATTATTGCTCAAGTCATCACTATGATCATGTTGAGTTTGAAGGTGCTCAAAGTCTATCTGGTGGCTTTGTGAAGTGGCAGACGCAATAGAGCTTATCGATTGCAAAGCAATCGAAACTATTAACAGTAGTTTAAGCACAACACCAAAGTTCAAAGTAACCACTCAGTGGGAAAATAACACAAAAACGATAGCATATAGTTTTATGAGGAGCTAGTAATTTCAGTCAAGTTCATACCGTACCTTGCAAAAATCTAATTGTTTGATAAATATTCTTGACTCTATAGTTGGTATAGAGTCTACACTGATTGCAAAAATTTAATGGAATGATTTTATGTCTGAAAAATGCACTGGGCAATGTCAGTCCTCTCCAACTAACAATGACCTGAATAATAACCACATCGATTCAGACGATTTTGGCGGAAAGTTTGTCAGTACATTTAAGGTTCCCAAAATGGATTGTCCTTCTGAGGAGCGTTTAATTCGACTGGCTATAGAAGGAATTAGCACAACTATTGGGTTGCAGTTTGATATTCCCAGTCGGTTAGTTAAAGTTTTCCATGATGACAATTTAGATGAGATTACTAACAAAGTGCAATCTCTCAATTTAGGTGCTTCACTAGAATCAACAAGTGAAAGTTGCAGTAAAGAAGCTGCAAAAGCGAGAAAGTTAGATCAATCAAACAAAGCAAGTGAAATGTCAGCACTTAGATGGCTGTTATTGATTAACGGAGTTATGTTTCTTGTTGAAGTGGTCGCCGGAGTTATTGCTCAATCTGCCGGACTCATTGCGGATTCTTTGGATATGTTTGCGGATGCTGCTGTGTATGGACTAGCTATATATGCTGTTGGTAAGACAGTTAGCCTGAAATTAAGGGCAGCACATATATCTGGATTATTGCAGGTTATTTTAGCGCTTGGAGCTTTAAGTGAGGTAATTCGACGTTTTATTTATGGGAGTGAACCGATTTCATCGTTGATGATGATATTTGGTGGGGTTGCACTAATTGCTAACGTAGCTTGTTTGTTTTTAATTTATAGAAATAAAGAAGATGGTGCTCATATGAAAGCGAGTTGGATATTTTCAGCCAACGACGTTATTGCAAATGTTGGTGTTATCTTAGCTGGCCTTCTCGTGACGCTGACAGATAGCCGTTATCCAGACTTAGTTATCGGGTTAATAATTTCCCTTGTTGTATTGAACGGCGCACGCCGAATTCTACAGTTAAAGTACTAATAGCCATTATTCATGACTGTTTGAAAGCAACGTATTCAGTATCAAGGCAGGGAAATTTACAATGAAAAAAATACACCTTATATACCTCCGTTACGTTTTCACTGGTTGACTCGTTACTATGACAGAATCGTTGCAATTACTACACGAGAAAAATTTTTTAAAAGTTTAATTGTGAAGAAAATAGCTCAAACCAAAGGAAATGAACTGTTAGATGTGGGCTGTGGTACAGGAACATTAACAAAAACAATTGCTGAAAATTTTCCTCATTTTAAGGTGACAGGTTTGGATGCTGACCAAACAGCATTAGATATTCTTCGAAAAAAACTCAGTGAGAAAGAACTCAATATTTCGCTGATACAAGGTTTTGGTCAAGAAATGCCTTTTGGTGAAAACTCTTATGATATAGCTGTTTCGAGTTTGTTTTTTCACCACCTTACTCGTTTAGATAAAATAGCAACACTAAAAGAAATTCGTAGAACGCTCAAACCGAGCGGGGCATTGTACATTGCTGATTGGGGCAAGCCGACCTCCATTTTACAACGAGCATTATTCTTAATAGTTCAATGTTTAGATGGTTTTAAAACGACAAAAGATAATGTGGATGGATACCTCCCGTCATTGATAGTAGAAGCGGGGTTTGTCAACGTTTATGAACAAGATGCTATTCCTACTGTATTAGGGACAGTTAGATTGATTAAAGCATGTTAGACCTGCAATGACCTTTCTACGCTTACCTAGTTTCACAACATATTTAACATATGTGATGCTGCTATTAATCGCAGCACATTCTGTGATTTGTTCGCCGAATGATTTTGATGATCTTTCTTTTTTTACGCCAATTAATTCTTCATATGTTTTAGAGCAATCAACAGAAGCTACGGAGCTTACTCAGCTCCAGAATAGCAGCTCGTTAGTAGATGAGTGCAATTTTTGTTGTTGCCAATTATTCATATATACAGATGTGCCTTCCGAGCCTAACCAAGTGATTGATTTTCCTCTTGCTGAGACCATAGTTTCTAGCGAGCAAAAAGGTTATATATCCTTGCCATTTCGACCACCAAAACTAGCTTAGATTACCCCGAAAATTAGGTAGAGCCATCTTCTACACCCACAGTTTTATAGAATAAAATTAATAGGAAAGTATACATGAGACTTAATGTATCACCGCACCGAAAGGTAGCGAAGGTGAGGTGTATAACACCTCGATATAAATATTTTGCGTGCTTAATGATTTCGCTTTTAACATTTAATGTTAACGCTTTTGAAAAGGAGCTTAACCTGCAAGAGGCAATACGTTGGACACTCAAGCAAAATCCAGAGTTAAAAATATTTGATTTCAAGCAACAAGCTTTAATTGGACAAGAACAAACAGCAAGCTTAAATCCGGCATTTGAGCTTGAAGTAGAAGCTGAGAACTTTGCAGGTTCAGGTGACTTCAATAAATTTGATAGTGCTGAATTAACGATTGCTCTTTCTTCCGTGATTGAAATGGGAGATAAGCGTTCTGCAAGAATTGGACTTATTTCTAATTCTAAAAAGCTGTTGAATGCTAAAACGGAAGTTGAGGCGTTAAATTTGATAGCTCAAGTTACTCAACAATTTATCGAGGTACTCGCTTCACAAGAAAGAGTCTTATTAGCCGATAATGCGTTAAGTCTAGCTCAAGAAGCATTCAATGTTGTTGATGAACGTAATCGTGCAGGAGCAACCCCTAATGCTGAGGTAAAGCGAGCGAGGGCAGCGATTGCCCAAGCTAAGCTAACCTCTCAATCAGAAAAGAAACGCCTAGAATATTTAAGGCTGTCTTTAGCCGCTTTTTGGGGAGAATCAACGCTGAACTTCTCGAAGGTAACAGGTGATTTATTTCAATTTGGAAATGATAGTGATTTTGAGACGCTTTTTGCAAAGTTAGAAACAAATCCTGCCATTCAAATTTACGCCAATGAGGAGCGACTTAAGGAAGCTGAGTTGCGTTTAGCCAGAACTGAGTCAACTGCCAATATTCAGTGGTCTGTAGGGGTTAGACGCTCTCAAGAAAGTAATGATACTGCCTTAGTCGCAGGCTTTAGCCTACCGTTATTTGCTGACAAGCGAAACTCAGGAGCAATCGCGAGTGCCTTAGCTGAGCGTGATCAAGTTGCCATTGAAAAAGATGTAACGAAATTAAAGCTTAGAAATCATTTGCTGCGAGCATACTCGAATAGGCAGCAAGCTATTTTGACGACAAATGCACTAAGACAGTCGGTAATTCCAATGTTAGATCAGGCACTAGATGATACCCAAATTGCTTATCAAAAAGGTCGTAATGGCTATCTTGACTATGTATCAGCTAGACAAGAACTACTAAACGCTCGTCGCACGCTGATTGATGCTGCTTCTGCTGCTTTGTTTTACGGGGCCGAGATTGAAAAATTAACGAATGAAGCGTTATCACTTTAATTTAAAAATTGATTTTTAATTCGACCGATAATCGAATTACTTAGGAAAAAAAATGAAAAACTATTTAATTGCATTATTTATTTTTGTAGGGATTTCGTCGCTGTCTCAATTGGTTTGGGCAAGTGATGAGGACTCCGAAGAGAGTATAAGTAAAATAAAAAACGAGATGTCGGAAAAAGTAGGCATAGAAACAACTAGGTTATCACCTAGAAGACTTAATCAAGAAATTTCTGTTTATGGTAAGACAACCATAGGGGTAGAGCAACTGTTTCAGATAAACGCTAGATACAATGGCGTTATAAAGACGATTAATTACACTATTGGAGATAAGGTAAAAAAAGGAGATCTTCTAGCTGTTATTGAATCGAATGAAAGTTTAAATACCTACGAGGTAAGGTCTCCGGTATCAGGTTTAGTTATACAAAGAAATGGGAATGTTGGAGCAACAACACAACAACGAATTTTATTTGAAATAGCCAATGTCGATACGCTGTGGGCGGAATTTAGAGTTTTTGCTACTCATTTTAATAAAGTTGAGGTCGGTCAAGAAATCGAAATTGAATTTAATGGGGAGGCAATCACCTCAACAGTAACCAATATTATTCCAACTAAAGATCAGCCATTCGTCTTTGTTCGAGCACTTTTAGATAATACAAAATTTAACCTTTCTTCAGGCCAACTGTTAAAAGGATATATTACGACAAATCAATTCGACGTTGACTTAGCAATCGAAAAGCTTGCATTACAAGAACTAGGTGGGCAGCTAGGTGTATTTGTTAAAGAAGGTGAAGAATACGAATTTACGCCGTTAATATTGGGCCGTTCAGACAAAAATTACATAGAAGTTATCGATGGACTTGTACAAGGTTCTGAGTATGTAAGTAAAAATAGCTTTTTGATTAAAGCGGATATTTTAAAATCTGAAGTAGAAGACGACGATTAGGAGACGTAAGATGATTGAATCAATTCTGCGTCTAACTATAAATAGGCGCTATCTAATATTAAGTATGCTGTTTGTCATTGTTAGTGTTGGCTTATGGAGCTATCAAAAACTCCCTATTGATGCAGTTCCTGACATTACCAACGTGCAAGTACAAATTAACACGTCTGCCCCCGGTTATTCTCCTTTAGAGGCTGAACAACGGATAACGTTTCCGATAGAAACAGCATTGGCTGGGTTGCCAAAGCTTTCTCACACTCGATCTCTGTCAAGATATGGCTTGTCTCAAGTAACTGTCATCTTTGAGGAAGGGACAGACATTTACTTCGCAAGAAATTTAATCAATGCCAGATTAGGGGCGATTAAAAGTGTTCTCCCTAATGGATTGGAGCCGGAAATGGGGCCAATTTCGACAGGACTTGGCGAAATTTTTATGTATACCGTGCAAGCTTTACCTGATGCAAGAATGCCTAATGGTAAAGAATATACGGCCATAGCATTAAGAGAAATACAAGACTGGATCATAAAGCCTCAATTGGCCCAAGTTAAAGGGGTCATTGAAGTCAATAGTATTGGAGGATATAACAAGCAATATCATATCACTCCAAGCCCAGAGAAGTTGTTATATCATCAAATAAGCTTTGAAGACTTGTCTAACGCGTTGCGAAATAGTAACGATAATCGTGGAGCGGGTTATATAGAGCAAAACGGAGAACAAGTGCTTGTTCGTT
Organism: Thalassotalea loyana; assembly: GCF_030161435.1. Classification (GTDB taxonomy): domain Bacteria; phylum Pseudomonadota; class Gammaproteobacteria; order Enterobacterales; family Alteromonadaceae; genus Thalassotalea_G; species Thalassotalea_G loyana. Next base: position 333,178 of record NZ_BSSV01000001.1, read on the forward strand.
CTGTAGGTCAACTTGCTAAGATTGATGAAATTCTCAATGTTGTTGTTAAAAAAGATAATGGCGTTCCAGTAAAAATTAGCGATGTTGCCAGTGTCGCCATTGGTAAAGAGCTTAGAACTGGGGCCGCAACTCAAAATGGTATTGAAACCGTTTTGGGCACCACTATGATGTTGATTGGCGAAAATTCTCGCACAGTTGCTTTGGAAGTTGAAAAGAAGCTTAAACAAATTCAAACATCCCTCCCTAAAGGTGTAATTGCAGAGCCTGTTTATAATCGAACAACGCTCGTTGATAAAGCAATTGCAACAGTGACAAAAAACCTTGTAGAAGGGGCACTTTTAGTCGTTGTAGTTCTATTTTTATTATTGGGGAATTTACGTGCTGCCCTTATTACTGCGGCGGTAATACCTTTATCAATGTTGATGACAATAACGGGAATGGTAAAAACAGGCGTCTCTGCAAACTTGATGAGTTTAGGCGCATTAGATTTTGGCTTAATCGTCGATGGTGCCGTCATCATCGTCGAAAACTCAGTTCGTCGTCTTGCTGAAGCTCAACACAATGGGCATAGGCAAGATTTAAGAGAACGACTCAATACCGTTTTCGAAGCGACCTCTGAAGTTATACGACCCAGCTTATTTGGTGTTGCCATTATCACAGTAGTTTATATACCGATTTTCACGCTCACAGGTGTAGAAGGCAAGATGTTCCACCCAATGGCAGCAACAGTAGTCATGGCTTTAATTTCTGCAATGATCTTATCAGTTACTATCGTGCCTGCTGCTGTCGCAGTGTTTATGAAAGGTAAGATTAGTGAAAAAGAAAGTGTTGTGATCAGTTCAACAAAATCTGTGTACAAGCCACTATTAATTCTGGCATTAAAATTTCGCTGGGTCATTGTATCAATATCAATTGCTTTAATGGGGTATAGCCTGTGGATAGCGACAACGCTGGGTACAGAGTTTGTCCCGCAGTTAAATGAAGGCGATATAACCGTGCAGGCTTTAAGAATACCATCAACCAGTCTAGAGCAGTCTGTTGAAATGCAGGAAGTATTAGAACAGAGAATAAAAGCTTTTACTGAAGTTGATAAAGTCTTTTCTCGAATAGGGACGCCTGAAGTGGCGACAGATCCAATGCCACCGAGCATTGCTGATATTTTTGTCATCTTAAAACCTCGGAATGAGTGGAGCGAACCAACAAAGGCGAAGAGTGAACTTGTTGAAGAAATGGAAGAAGCATTAAAAAGTATTCCCGGAAATAATTATGAGTTTACTCAACCAATTCAGATGCGTTTTAATGAGTTGATTTCTGGTGTTCGAGCAGATCTAGGTATAAAGGTATTCGGGGATGATTTGGAGCAATTGTTATTTACTGCTAACGATATACTCAATATTGTCAAAACAGTTGATGGAGCTGCCGATGCACGTATGGAGCAAGTTACAGGAATACCTTCGTTATCCATTCTTCCTAAAAGAGAATCTTTAGGAAGGTACGGGTTAAATGTAACTCAGCTTCAAGATTGGGTAGCCGCTGCAATAGGAGGTGAGTCAGCCGGGATTATATATGAAGGTGATCGCAGATTTGAATTAGTGGTGCGCCTCCCTGAATTAATCAGAATGGATATTGAAGGGTTGAAGTCACTACCACTTCCACTTGGCAACGGTAATTATGTACCTCTTGAAGAAGTTGCATTACTTAAGTCGGAGTCATTGCCAGCACAAATTAGCCGAGAAAATGGAAAGCGCAGAGTTGTAGTTACCGTCAATGTTCGTGGCAGGGACTTAGGAAGCTTTGTGAAAGAAGTAAAGGCCAAAATAAGTAGCGAGGGTGAAGTCCCAGCAGGCTATTGGCTTGATTATGGAGGTACATTCGAACAACTTGAGTCGGCAAGTAAACGATTGAGTCTAGTTGTGCCTATTACATTGGTTGTTATATTGGGTATTTTAGTTATTGCTTTTGGTTCGATTAAAGATGCTTTGATCATTTTTAGTGGTGTGCCTTTGGCTTTAACTGGTGGGGTATTTTCGCTCTATTTACGAGATATGCCACTTTCAATTTCAGCAGGTGTTGGCTTTATTGCACTGTCAGGAGTCGCTGTATTAAACGGCTTAGTTATGTTGGCTTTTATTCGCGATTTATGGCACGAAAAAGGCGATCTTTATTTAGCTATTGTAGAGGGAGCTATTGTTCGTCTTAGACCAATATTGATGACAGCCCTAGTGGCAAGTTTAGGTTTTATACCAATGGCTTTAAACACAGGCATTGGTGCAGAGGTGCAACGTCCACTTGCTACTGTGGTCATTGGAGGCATTATATCTTCGACCATTTTAACTCTGTTTGTATTACCAGTATTATACCAATGGGTACATGGCTCAGATAGCAATAAGCAACTTTCAAATGATATATAAGTAAATCCTAGCAGCTTAATTCTCTATTAAAATTAAGCTGCTTTTTTAAGGCTAAAGGACGGAAAGCTTAAAGTTTAGATATTTTATCTCGACAATTTTCATTAGGGAATTCAAATTCAATTGTTGTATGTGACAAATTATATGATGAAAGCTCTGTCGATACTTCTTGTTTAAGCTCGATAAGTTTATCTATATCTAAATCTTGAGCTAACTCTAAGTGCGCCGTTAATACATGACTCTCTCCATCTAATGACCAAAAGTGCATATGGTGAACGTCATTAACTTCAGGTAATTTAATAAGAGATTGTTTGATACTTTGTTGAGTTTGTTCATCCGGTGCGGCTTGAAGAAACAAAACAAGTGTAGATTTTAGATTTCTGAAAACATTAAATAAAATAAATAATGTAAAACCAATTGATAGCAGTGGGTCTAGTATTGGCAGTTCTACAAATAACAACACAATTGAAACAATTAGAACGGCGACCCAACCCAGAACATCTTCCAGTAAGTGCCAAGTTAGTACTTTTTCATTTAAAGTTTCCCCAGCTTTTAATTTGAATACGGCATACCCATTTACGGCAACACCGAGTATCGCAAGCCCTAACATTCCTTCAACTACAGGCATTTCAGGGTTGGTTAGCCTTGGAATTGCTTCAAACAACACCCAAATTGAGCCAATTACTAATACAACGCCATTTACCAATGCCCCGAACAGTGTAAGTCGGCGGTAACCATAGCTGTATTTATCTGGCGCTGCTTTGTTTGAAAAACGACTTAATATCCATGCAAAGCCAATCGATAAACTATCTCCTAAGTCATGCACCGCATCAGCCATAATAGCGGTACTGTTGGTGAGCCAACCACCAATAAATTCGATGATCGTAAAGGTAACATTCAGAAAAAATGCCCAACCAATCCTGTCGTCTGTTCCATGTTGATGACTATGACTATGACTATGACTATGACTATGCATTTTGTACCTCCAGCGCTTTATTTTTTCTTAGATTAGTGACATTGAAATTTATTAGGTGGCGGATCACTTTTTGATACATCCAGCGTTTGACTCCAGACAAATTAGTGCCTTTTTCAAGATAAAACTCATCAGGGGAATTATAAAGTCCAAAGTCGTCGTGAATCCCTTCTTTTTGAATATATGTGTCGGTTCCGCGCCAATCTGTATCTGGTGATGAAAAACATTTTGTTGCAACACCATAACCACAGAAATTGTCTTTTATTTGATTAAACTTTTGCTGTATTGAAGTGAGATATTGATTGTCTAAAATAAAGCCCTCTAAGTTGATCCAACGTCCTTCAAAGTAAAATTCAACCCAACTGTGAATAATGTATTTGGGCGCTAACCAAAAGACATAGGTAGGAATAGCTCCTTTTTGTAATTGCTGATCTATTGTAAACCCGTGAAATCGGCACTGAATTCTTAATCCACGTAATAAGGCCATTAAAAGGTTGCCCTTAGTGTTACATTGCCCGTATCCGTCAGATAAAACTTCACTTGCGGAAATATCGTCGCTTTCGTTATAGCCAAATAGTATTTCGTCTTTTACAAACTGATAAGCAGTGCCAATCTTGTTGTAGTCATCAAGTTCATGCCATTTTCGCTCTGTTATTAATGATTGGATAGTGGGGTGTTCAAAATTAACTATCTCAGTTTTTTTAAGATATTCTTGATTCATAAGAGCTTCCTTACTTTGAATTGCAGCAGGTTGATTGTTTATTTTTATCTGATACTTCAGATGTATATTGAGCCGATACTAATTCTTGTTTGGCATCCGTTAATATCATGTAAGCACCTCGAAGAATTAACATTGAAATGATGCTACCAATAACAATATCAGGCCAGCGTTGTTCTAGCACCATGACAAGTATGCCAGCAAGTACGACACCAAGGTTTGCGATCACATCATTAGCTGAAAATATCCAGCTAGCCCTCATATGCACTTCATCATTGTTGTGTTTTCGTATAAGCATCAAACAAATGACATTAGCGATTAAAGCCACAGAACCAACTCCAATCATAAACCAAGAATGAGGCTCACTTTCTCCAACTAGTCTCCTAGCTATATCGAGAAGAATTAGACCCCCTAACCCCAATTGGAAATAACCACTTACTAATGCTGCATTAGCTTTATGTTGGATTGACTTCCCCACGGCATATAAGGCAATGGCATAGACGATAGCATCAGCTAGCATATCTAACGAATCAGCAATTAATGCGGTTGATTCAGATAACCAACCTAAACCAATTTCATACAAACATCGTGGCATTTATAGCTAAAAGCCAATAAAGCACTGTTTTTTGTTGGTCATCTTTTAATTCTACTTCACAGCCACAACCGCTCATTTTTTAACTCCGCCTTACTTGTATAATTCAAGTGTAAAACCTATAGTAACTATAGGGTCAGGTTTAAAAGAAAATATTATGAAAATAGGTGAATTATCGAAAACATCCGGTTGTTCTATACAAACGATCAGATACTATGAAAGAGAAGGCTTACTTTCTGAGCCTGAGCGGACAGAAGGTAACTTCAGATTGTATGACGTTACCGCTTTGAAGCAATTAGAATTCGTAAAACATTGTCGCAGTCTCGATATCTCTCTGATTGATATCAAACGTCTTATCGACCTAAAAAATAAACCAGAAGAAAGTTGTTCAAGTGTAAATGAACTGATTAAACAGCAATTAGATTTAGTTAATAAACGCATAAAAGAATTAAAAGCCTTAAAAATCGAATTACAACAAATGGCTAGTACGTGTAATTCTGATAATACCATTGAAGGGTGTGGGATAATTAAGTCATTAGATAGCTAAAGTGATGTATAAAAGACTCTTTTTTAACTCACCTTGATTATTGATACAGGCTAATTAATAGTTATTTTCTTACCCACACGAACAGATTTGAGTTCCCCGGCAAAATCTCTCTCAACTAACAATAGAGATTTGTCGCTAGTATAGTGAGCACCTAACGTGACCATTTTGAGTCTACGAGACATTAAATTTATGTCACTAAAGACGTATTGTTTATCAATAAGCGAGCATACTCCTTCGCTGTATATCAATACCTTTGACGGGGATGTATATGCATTTACAAGATAAACGAGTCAGAATTAGAGATGTATCAACCATGTGCACTGGTATAACTTTTGACTACTAACCGTCAAATGAGATTATGAATGCTACATGTACCCCATTGAAAAAATTGATGAATATCAAATATTCACAAATGCTCACATGACATCAATTTACTTCTTCAATAATTTGTATTAGTATAAAGAGTGTATATTTTTGTGAGAATTTTATGTCAAGAGCATTTTCAAAAGTCTTAGTAATGACGCTTATGCTGATTGCCTTTGTTGGGCAAGTATTTGCGTATTCTGCTATGTCTTGCGAAATGTCATCAAGTTCTCACGAGTCACACATGAACATGGAACATTCCAAGATGAGTCATCATGAAGGAATGAATCATGGTGATATGAATAAAAGCAGTAATGGTCAATCAGAAGATTGTTGTGATGTTGAATGTATTTGTCCTGCAAATGCTTGTTCATCTTCGACAGCCCTAAATTCCAGTATTGATTCGACAGATATTCAAATATTGAGTGAATCAGTAGCAGAACTGCAATCTAACAGACCTTATTCAATTTCAACCTCTCTTTACCGTCCACCGATTTTTGCCTAATACAGGATTAGTGCGCCCAAATTTTGCGCACATGTAATTAATTTTTCTGTTAATCAATATAGCGTCGCCGCGCTATAGATATTTTCCAGCGAAGTCTGGGGGCAAAATGATCAATATGTATTTAAAAATAGCAGTCGTGATGCTGCTTTTACCTACGTTTGCAAATGCTAATGAATATAACCATGTAAGCAATCACACCGTATCACCTTTGGAGTTAATCGTTTATAAAACCCCTACTTGTGGGTGTTGTAAAAAATGGATAGCTCATATTGAAGATGAAGGTATCGTTGCGCATTCCAAAGATTTTCGAAACATCAGCAACATCAAAACTAAGTATGGTATTAAGCCTAATTACCGTTCCTGCCACACGGCAGTTAGCAGAAACGGGTTTGCCTTTGAAGGTCATGTACCTGCTAAATTTATTCAGCAGTTTTTATCAGAAGAACATCCCAATGCGATTGGGCTTTCAGTTCCAGCAATGCCAGTTGGCTCTCCCGGTATGGAAGTTGACGACCGTTTTATGCCATATAACGTGTTAATTCTATTTAAAGATGGAACGAGCGAAGTCTATGCAAAAGTTAGGACATACGAGGAGCAACTTTAATGAAATTGAACGTTTTAAACCTTACTTCACTTTCAACTGCACTATTACTCGGCTTATCTGTATTCTCAGCTCAAGCTGAGAAAGTAGTGTCACTTGAACAAGCAATAACCTTAGCTCAGCAAAATGATCCTTGGCTTCATGGTAGCCGATTGAAACAAAGTGCGGTTGAAAATAGAAGTATCGCTTCAGGTACTATGCCTGATCCGAAAGTATCGCTTGGGATAATGAATTTACCAACAGATACTTGGGACTTAGATCAGGAAGGAATGACGCAGCTAAAGGTTGGCGTCTCTCAAATGTTTCCGAGAGGAGATAGCCTAGAGATCAAACAAGACCAGTTAAAAATTGAGTCTACGAAATTTCCCCTGCTACGCGAGGATCGTAAAGCGAAGTTGAAAAGCCAAGTGTCACAACTTTGGCTAGATGCTTACTTAGCACAACAGACTATTAATTTGATTGAGGCGGATTGGGCGCTTTTTGAGCAGATGGCGGAAGTGGCTAAAGCTAGTTACTCAAACGTTGTTGGTAAAACCAGACAGCAAGATGTTATTCGTGCTCAGTTGGAAATTGTGCAGTTAGATGACAGATTAACTTCGCAAAAGCAGAAACTAGAAATGACAATCGCTCGTCTCAATGAGTGGCTTCATATTTACGATGCAGAACGTTTGAATGAATCATTTAATTTTGACGCTCTACCTCTTGAGTTTAGTGTATCAAAAGAATTGCCCTCGATTCGATTGAAGAATCCAACCGTCCTTAAAGCATCTAACTACTCAAGGAATGTATTGGCTCAGGAACTTGCGGATCATCCAGCCATACTTGCAATTGATGTAAAACGCAAAGCTTCAGAAAAAGGTGTTGAATTAGCTAAACAGCAATATGAGCCACAATGGGGTGTCAATGCAAGCTATGCATATCGTGACAATATGCCTTCAGGTGATAGCCGAGCTGACTTATTTTCTGTTGGCGTAACATTTGACTTACCGTTGTTCACTGAGAATAAACAAGATAAGCAAGTTGCAGCTTCTATTGCTGAATCAGAAGCGGTTAAAACCGAGAAGTTATTGCTGACAAAACAAATGATCAGTGCAGTGGAAAAGGAGCTTAGACAGCTTAAGCGTTTATCTGATAGACAATCTATCTATCAAGAACAACTCCTTAAACAAACTCATGACCAAGCGGAAGCGTCTTTGACGGCTTACACCAATGATGATGGCGATTTTGCCGAAGTTGTTCGAGCAAGAATTGCCGAATTAAATGCCAGAATATCAGCTTTAAGAATTGATGTTGATGCACTTAAAACAGTTGCTCGCATCAACTATTTCTTTACGCATTCTAAATCTAAATCAAATGCTGAACATAAGCCACTGCAAACTCAGCACTTATCCAATCAGCAATTTGGAGAAAAATAATGTCAACGAATACGAAAACAATTATTGCCGTCATAATTGGAGCTGCATTGGGTGCAGGAGCATTGAGTTTAAGTCAAGGTACAGATTCAAACAGTAATACTGATGAAGCGACATCAGCAGAGAAAAAACCGCTGTACTGGGTCGCACCGATGGATTCTAATTACCGCCGGGACAAGCCCGGTAAGTCGCCTATGGGGATGGATTTAATTCCTGTGTATGAGGAAGAGTCATCTGGCGATGACTTTGGTCCCGGAGCAGTAAAAATTGCGCCTCATGTAGTGAATAACCTTGGGGTTCGCACTGCACCTGTTGAACTGAAAAATATGCATACTGAAATCTCAACAGTAGGTTACGTTCAATATGATGAAGATAAGCTAATTCATATCCACCCACGTGTTGATGGTTGGATTGAAAAACTTTACATCAAAGCAGCAGGTAACCCTGTAGAAAAAGGTCAGCCTCTTTATACGCTGTATTCTCCTCAGTTAGTTAACGCGCAAGAAGAACTGTTAATAGCTTTAAAGCGTAATAATAGTTCCTTAATTTCGGCGGCGAAAGATCGCCTTAAAGCATTACAGCTTTCATCAGACTTCATTCAAAAGCTAGAAAAGACACGAAAGGTACAGCAAACCATCACCTTTTACTCCCCTCAGGCGGGTGTTGTTGATGACCTGAAAGTTAGAGAAGGCTTCTACGTCAAACCGGGTAATACTATTCTAAGCATTGGTCAACTAGATCAAGTGTGGGTTGAAGCAGAGGTGTTTGAACGGCAAGCCGCCCTGATTAAAAAAGGTCTGCCAGTATCAATGACTCTGGATTATTTACCCGGTGAGGACTGGGCTGGTGTCGTTGATTATATCTATCCAACATTGAACAGTAAAACACGCACACTCCGAGTGCGACTGAGATTTGATAACCCAGACTATCAATTAAAACCGAACATGTTTGCACAAGTATCTATTCACTCCAATCAAGCTGAAAGCACCATACTCGTACCTAAAGAAGCTGTCATTCGTACAGGTAAACAAGACAGAGTTGTGCTTGCTTTGGGGGATGGGCAATTTAAGTCTATCGAAGTGACAATTGGCCGGGTTGATATGGATAGTATCGAAATCTTAGAGGGTCTTAATGAGGATGATGTTGTGGTGACATCAGCTCAATTCCTGATTGATTCCGAATCAAGCAAAAATTCTGATTTCAAACGAATGACTCATGATGAAGTGCCTAACTCTGTTTGGATGGAAGGCGAAATCAACAGCGTTATGGCGGGTCATCGCATGGTTAACATTACTCATGGTCCTGCTGAAGCTTGGGATTGGCCGGAGATGGTTATGGATTTTACTGTGGCTGAAAAAGTCGATATTGACTCATTAAAGTCTGGTCAATCTTTGCACTTTGAAGTGAGTAAAACCGAAGATGGTGGATATGAAATTACTGGAATTCATATCATGAGTGAGTCTGTTGATATGAGTGAAGAAGTATCATCAGCAACCGTATCAGGTTTGATCAATGCGATTGATATTGATACACGGATTCTAAATATTAGCAGAGGCCCAATAGAGAAATGGGATAGACCTGCTGCGACGATGGATTTTATCGTCGCGGACAATATAGAAATGGTTGATTTCAATGTTGGTGATAATGTCACTTTCACCTTTGAGGTAAGAGATGACTTAGTGATCACTGAAATCTCCCTTGAATCAGGCGAACAACACGGCAAAGAAAATAAGCCTGTAGTTGATCACTCGAATCATTAAGCTGGGAGTAAATGATGATTGAATCAATTATTAGATGGTCAATCGGCAATCGTTTCTTTGTATTGCTGGTTACCTTAATTATTGCTTTTGGCGGTTTGTATTCTTTACAAAAAACGCCTGTAGATGCAATTCCAGATCTTTCAGATGTACAAGTCATTATTAAGACGAGCTATCCGGGACAAGCGCCACAGGTTGTTCAAGATCAAGTGACTTTCCCACTGACTACAGCGATGTTGTCTGTACCGGGAGCACAAACTGTTCGTGGTTATTCATTTTTTGGTGATTCCTACGTCTATATCATTTTTGATGATGATACTGATTTATATTGGGCTAGAAGCAGAGTGCTTGAATACTTAAGCCAAGTCGCATCAAGCCTTCCTGATTCAGCAAAGCCTCAATTAGGTCCTGACGCAACAGGTGTGGGCTGGGTGTACATCTATGCTTTAACAGATAAGTCAGGTAATCATGACCTAAGCCAATTAAGAAGTATTCAAGATTGGTTTTTAAAGTATGAACTGCAAACTGTTGCTGGCGTTTCAGAGGTTGCAGCCGTTGGGGGCATGGTTAAGCAGTATCAAGTGCAAGTAGATCCTGACAAATTGAGAGCTTACGGTATTCCTTTAAGTTTAATACAAATAGCTTTACAAAAAGGGAACAAAGAAACTGGTGCATCAGTTATTGAAATGGCGGAAGCTGAATATATGGTTACTGCTACAGGGTATATTCAATCTGTCAGTGATATAGAGAAAATACCACTTGGTATTAACGAAAAAGGCACGCCGTTGCGTATTGGTGATGTTGCCAACGTTAACCTTGGTCCTCAAATGCGCCGTGGTATCGCAGAACTTAATGGTGAAGGCGAAGTTGTTGGTGGGGTTGTTGTCATGCGCTTTGGTGAAAACGCTCAACAAACCATAAATGGGGTAAAAGAAAAGCTTGAGTCGCTCAAATCATCTTTACCTGAAGGTGTAGAAATTGTTCCTGTCTATGACAGATCGAAGTTAATAGATCGTGCAGTTGACAATCTTTGGAGCAAGTTGCTTGAAGAGCTTGCTGTTGTTGCTATTGTCTGTGTTGCTTTCCTGTTTCATCTTCGCTCATCAATTGTTGCTGTTGTTACTCTACCATTGGGTATTTTGGTGTCGTTTATCATCATGTATATGCAAGGCATCAATGCCAACATTATGTCATTAGGCGGTATCGCTATCGCGATTGGTGCGATGACTGATGGTGCAATAGTGATGATTGAAAATATGCATAAGCATATGGAGAAAACACCATTAACAGATGAAAACCGTTGGCAAATTGTAGCCAAGGCTGCGAGTGAAGTCGGACCTGCATTATTTTTTAGCTTGCTGATCATAACTGTCTCATTCTTACCAGTGTTTATCTTGGAAGCGCAAGAAGGCAGAATGTTCTCACCGCTTGCCTATACTAAAACCTATGCAATGGCGGCATCAGCAGGTTTGGCGATAACATTGGTGCCTGTTTTGATGGGCTACTTTATTCGAGGCAAGGTTGTTTCTGAAAAGAAAAACCCGTTAAACCGATTATTGATTGCTATTTACATGCCTGTTTTGAAGCAAGTCATGAAGTTTCCAAAATCGACAATAGTAGCAGCAGTATTAGTGACTATCGTTGGTTTTTGGCCTGTCGATAAAATTGGTAGTGAATTCATTCCTCCGTTGGATGAAGGCGATCTCATGTATATGCCTACTACTTATCCCGGTATTTCTATTGGTAAAGCAAGAGAGTTATTGCAGCAAACAGACAAGCTTATCCGCACTGTTCCAGAGGTTGAAAATGTATTTGGTAAAGTAGGACGAGCTGAAACCGCTACGGACCCTGCGCCTCTAACCATGATTGAAACCTTTATTCAATTGAAGCCGCAAGATCAGTGGCGAGAAGGTGTGACTACAGAATCATTAAAAGCTGAGTTTGATAAATTAGTTAAATTTCCGGGCTTAACCAATGCTTGGGTTATGCCAATCAAAACCCGCATTGACATGTTAGCTACAGGTATAAAAACGCCTGTGGGTATTAAAGTCGCTGGACCAGAGCTTGATGTTATTCAGGATATCGGCCAACAAATAGAACAACTCTTGCCAAAAGTGACAGGCACAGCGTCAGTTTACTCTGAGCGTGTTGCAGGTGGACGATATATCAAGGTTGATATTTCACGAGATAAGGCAAGTCGCTTTGGGCTAAATATTGAAGATGTCCAACAAGTGGTTTCTACTGCAATAGGCGGTATGAATGTGACGCAAACGATAGAAGGGCAAGAACGCTATCCCGTTAACTTACGCTATCCACAAGATTATCGGGACTCTCCTGAGCAGCTATCACAACTACCTGTTGTAACACCAAATGGTCAACGCATTGCGCTAGGTGATGTTGCAGATATTCGAGTAGAGAATGGTCCACCGGGTATTAAGAGTGAGAATGCCAGAATCAATGGCTGGACTTTCATTGATATTGATGGCGTTGATGTTGGTACTTATGTTGAAAATGCTAAGGAACACTTAGCGAATAACCTGACATTACCAGCAGGTTATTCGATTACTTGGGCCGGACAATACGAATATATGGAAAGAGCGAAAGAAAAGCTCACTTATGTATTGCCTTTAACACTAGCCATTATTGTTATTCTGCTTTACTTAAACTTCAGAGCGTTTAGTGAGGTGGCTATCATTATCGTTACCTTGCCTATGGCAATGATTGGTGGCTTATGGTTGATGTATCTAGAAGGGTTTAATTTCTCAGTAGCCGTTGGAGTGGGCTTTATAGCTCTGGCTGGTGTAGCCGTTGAGATAGGCGTGATAATGTTGGTATATCTCAATCAGGCGCTTGCTGAGCTGAAGGAAAAAGCGGTTGAGCGAGCAGAACCCATCTCAGATGATGCATATCAAGATGCATTATTGCACGGTGCTGGCTTACGAGTTCGTCCAGTAATGATGACTGTTGCCACAATTATTATCGGTCTAATGCCTATTTTATATGGTACAGGTACAGGTTCTGAGGTTATGAGTCGTATTGCTGCACCTATGGTAGGCGGAATGACAAGTGCTGTGCTGCTAACGCTTATTGTACTTCCTGTAATTTATTCAATCGTTAAAAAGCCTGAAGTAAATGCCTTTAACAAAGAGCTTTCTAATGTGGAGTCAGAGAATAATGCTTTGCACGGCTAGAAAATATCACAAATGGCTAATGGCTTTTGTCGGAATACAATTCCTTTTCTGGTCTATCACTGGCATGTATATGGTGATTATGGATATTCACTATATACATGGCGAGTCCTTAGCTAAGAGTAAGAAAGCTGGAATAGATTTAGAAAGTGTGGATTATTCCATTGCAGAACTTGTTGTTGATTACCCTGAAGCTAGGCAAGTCAGGCTTATTCAAAGCAGAGGAAAGCCTTTGTATTCTTTTATTAATGGAGAACATGGGAAAGTAGTAATTGATGCTGAGACTGGGGCTGTTCAAGCCCTAGTTGATGAAATCAAAGCAAAAGAAATCGCACAATACCATTATGCGATGAATCATAAAATCGACAGTATAAGGTTGATTAAGTCAGCGACAAACATGCCTGCTGAGTTGTCCCCTAGGCATTTACCTGCTTGGAGAGTGACGTTTGAGCAATTCGCTACACCGACATTTTATATAAGTCAACAAACAGGAGCGCTTGTTGCCAAGCGTCATGATTACTGGCGATTGTTTGATTGGATGTGGCGCTTTCATATCATGGATTACGATGACGGCGAAAATGTATCTAACTGGTTTTTGTTCTTGGTTGCAACTTTAGGTCTAATGGCCACGATTACGGGAGTTATTTTGACGTATTTTCGAGTGTTCACCTCCACTAAAAAGGGGGCATTTGATGCGACTATTTAAATTAAATACATCGATACACAAATGGCTTTCTTTAGTGGTTGGTTTACAACTACTTGTTTGGTTAGGTACGGGCCTTTACTTCAATTTAATGGATCACAGTAAAGCCAGTGGCAACGAGCATAGAGTTTATTCTCATCACGAAGGTAACATTGCTGATTTTAACCTAATCCCTATTGAAGATATTACTAGTGAGTCTCCGCAGGAAGTAAAGCTTATATGGGTTTTACATCAGCCCTACTATCACTTGGTATTCGATATGGGCCTACATAGCTACCAAGTGCGTCACTCAATGCTATTTGATGCTGTAACAGGTAAGCGATTTAATCTGTCTGAAGAACAAATTATAACTTTAGCAAAAAATTCCTACTCAGGTGAGGGGAAATTAACTGCGCCAGAGTTATCTCAACCACCATTTTCTGATCACATAAGGCAGCTAAATCCAATGTGGAAAGTTGCTGTTGAGGATGAAAATAATACAACTATTTATTTAGACAGTGTTACTGGTCAAGTACTTCGCCATGCCAATGATGATTTCAGATTAAAAGATTTGATGATGAAGCTCCACTTTATGGACTATGGCAATTCTGGAGGGTTTAACCATTGGTTGATCATTGCATTTGCTTTTGCAACGCTATTTTTATCTATTACTGGCGTAACTTTGCTGATACAGCAATATAAAAATGGTTTGCTAAAGCTAAGTTTGGGCCGCAACAGACAAAAAGTGGCTGTGACTTTTTCCAATGAAAATACAATTACTGACATTTCAGCAGTTGGCAGCTCTACTGTATTAGAAGGGCTTGCTAGTTCACGTGTATACCTACCTTCAAGTTGTGGTGGCGGTGGTACATGTGGCAAATGCGTGTTCTTAAGTTCAACTAAATTACCTATCACGCTATCTGAACAGGAGCATTTATCTCAGGAGCAACTTAAGGAAGGCTTTCGGCTTGGATGTCAGCATAAATTCTCTGAAATTAGTTCGATTGAAGTTAATACTGACCTCAATATTGAAAATCATGAGCTAGTTGTGGTTGCGACTAATTTCATTACTCCTTTTATCAAGGAAGTGAAATTTAAGCTGAAATCAGGCAAACAATTGGCATTTAAAGCTGGTGCATATATGCAATTTGACGTGCCAGCAGGGGTGAATAGCCTACGGCCAGATGATATGCCAGAGAACTTTGAAAAATACTGGGAAAGTTATTCTCATGGAAAGTTTTCACATGACGGCGTAACTCGCCATTACTCCTTGGTTAACTTTGATCAAGAAACAGATGAGCTAACCTTCAACATCCGCTGGCAAACGGCTAAGGATGGTTATTATGCAGGTATAGGTTCAAGCTATTTAGGGTCACTCGAAGTTGGTGAAACGATAATCGCAAAAGGTCCTTTTTCTGACTTTTACGCGACTTCAGATAAAAAGGTTCCTCGCATCTTTATTGGCGCTGGTTCAGGACTTGCTCCACTCAGAGCGATCATTTTTGAACAGTTGAAAAAACGTCAAGACGAAAGTGATTTGACTCTCATCTATGGTGCGCGAACTGAAGATGATTTGCTCTACTGCGATGAGTTGAACTCATTGAGTGAGCAGCATAAAAACTTTTCTTATATTCCCACACTTTCTAACCCTTCAGAACAATGGCAAGGGCATTCTGGCTATGTACAGCAAGTACTTCTGCCGTATTTGAGCCAAAACGTAAAATTCCTGTATACAGAATTTTACTTGTGCGGCCCAGAAGCAATGATGAATGAAGTGGAACAAATAATTACTGATGTTGGTATACCCAGTAATCAAATTTTCAAAGACAAATTTAGTCGTTAATTCATAAATTAAACAGAGGTAAATATGAAAACATTAATTAAATTTTTAACTGTAATCAGCGTTGTTTTTAGTAGTGCGGTTTTCGCGCATGTGCATCTTGAAAAAAGCGTGCCTGCTGATAATGCAATGCTAATGAAGACTCCAGAAAAGTTAACATTGGCATTTAGCAAAGAAGTTCGTGTAGTCAAAATTACATTGAAAAACAAAAAAGGTGAAAAGGTTAAGTTCGGCTTCAAACCTACTAAAGAGGCCAATACCGAATTTACGTGGAAACTACCGAAACTTGCACCTGCTAACTATGTTGTTGATGTTACTTTCTTAGGTAAAGATGGGCACAAAATGAAAGATAGCTTTGGCTTTATGGTTCATTAATCTAATGGAGTGATTGCTATGGAAATGTATATCTGGAATACAGTCACTGTGCTGTCAAAAATTGTATTTTACGTTGGCTTTGCCTGTATTGCTGGTTATACATTTTTCAGGCCGATTTTTGAGCGCAATGAATGTCATAACAAATCATTGACAGCAAACCTTAAATGGATGAGGGCTTCGATCATCGTCGCTTTGATTGCTAATGGTGTTTGGTTCTTTGCCAGTACTGGTGCAATGGCAGAAGAAGGCATTCACGGTGCATTCGACCCTGATATGTTAGGTATTATGTGGGACTCTTCTATTGGTGATGGAACTTTGCTTCGAACCATAGGGGTAATGATAGCAATATTGGTATTAATATCACCGTTCAAACTCAAATCAGTATTACTGAATAATTACCTAAAACAAGGCAGTTTGGTATCTAGTTTATTTTTACTTGCATACACCTTTACCTTAGTAGGCCATGTATCTGAGCTAGGCGTGTTCGAAAAAGTATTGCTGATGCTCCATGTGCTTGTTATGGCTTGGTGGTTCGGAGCGTTGTTTCCGCTTAAACAAGCTTGCCATGAACAGAGCTATGAGCAGCTTTACACATTGATGGACACGTTTGGAAGGCAAGCAAGTATCGCCGTGAGTCTATTGTTAATTGCAGGCCTTTGGTTAGCTTATCAATTAGTCGGAAATGTTGAAGAACTGTTTAGTTCAAGCTATGGGCAAACTCTGCTACTCAAATTAGCTCTCGTGACTTCGATATTGGGCATCGCAGCTAAGCATAAATTAAAACTTGTCCCACATCTTAAAAATAACGATGGCAGAGAAGCACTATCTAAATCTATTTCTAAAGAAATGGTAGTCGCTTTTGCCATTTTATCTGTAACGGCTGGGCTTACTAGCGTTGTTGGCCCTGCAAATTGAAACCTAAAAGAGAGAATGAAAATGAAAATGAAAACAATAAATATATTACTCGTTTTATTAATGACGTTTAGTTTCGCAGCAAACGCTCATGGTGATAAGAACAAAGTCAAAGGTTTGTTTAAAGGTATAGATACCCCTGCTGCAAAAGTTGTTTTGGCATTTCATCAAGCACTAGAAACGGGCAACAAGGAACAAGCAAGAGCACAGTTGGCTGATGATGTGACCATCTACGAGGGTGGCCGCGTTGAAAGAAGTGCTGATGAATATGCTCATCACCATATGCTGTCGGATATGAAATATCTTGCTTCTATGAAGAGTGAACCACTTGAACATCAAGTAACTATCCTTGGAAATACCGCTATATCTGCTTTGCGCAGTCATACTAAAGGTAATTACAAAGGTAAAGAGCGCGATTATCAAGGCATGGAAACGATGGTTCTGGAAAAACAAAACGGTGAATGGAAGATCAAGCACATTCATTGGTCACGTTAATTTATTGGTCAAACAACGGAGACTAACAAGTGACTAAGTATATATTAATTAGCATTCTGAGTATGCTGGCATTTTTTTCAAATGCGCATGATAAAAGCCACATAGATGATGAAAAGCAAATTACTTATATCATTCATCAAATTAAATATGGCTGGGAAAACGGCGATGGTAAGCCTTTTCGCACGCATTTTCATGACTTTAAAGGGGCAAGGTATTTTGAATCAGGCGGTCAAAATGTCGGACTTAACGATTTAGTTGAGCATCATGTTGAACCTGAAAAAGATGCGTTGGTTTTCTTGAATTTGGATTTTTCCAATATCCAAATTCATATTGAAAATGAGTTTGCTTGGGCACTTGCAGATACAGCAGTAAAAGGCGAGGTGAGGAAGTCAGGAAAAACCTTCGATAAAACAGGCTTCCAAACGTTTCTATTTAAAAAAGTAGACGGTGAATGGAAGGTGCTTCACACCCATTCATCTAGTAAAAATCGTGCGAAGAAATAATTATATCGACTCGATGAGAGCTACTGCAATTATATTGATGGTAGCTTTTCATTTTGTCTGGGATTTAAACCATTTTGGCTATGTCACAACAGACATACCGAATGGCATTTTCTGGAAAGAGTTTAGAGCATTAATTGTAAGCCTGTTTTTGTTTTCAGTTGGTGCCAGTCTGGTTTATTCCTATCAAGGAGGTATATCAGCGAAGAAGTTAAGTTGGCGAATGGCGAAGGTATCTAGTGCAGCGTTACTAGTGACATTATCCTCATTGTTTACCTTGCCTGAACATTGGATTTACTTTGGAATTTTACATTTTATCGCGGTCGCAACGGTTTTATTAGTATGGCTGGTGAACAAGCCCAAACTTGCACTGTTCTTGTCATTATTTGTAATGACTTCATATCTTGCAATAGAAACACCTTGGAATTGGCCTTTTAACTATATTCAAGGTTACATTTCAAAATACCCTAGTGACTTAGTTACCCCGATTCCTTGGCTAGCTTTGCCTTTGCTTGGTATTTGGGCTGCGCATTTCAAAACTTTTGGTATGCCTTTGGTAAATCAATATCAAATGCCTACTTTTGTAACATTGCTAAGTCGGCATTCTTTGTTAATTTACTTGCTTCACCAACCTTTACTTTTTGCTGGTTTTAGGTTCATAGAGTGGGTTACATAAATCTAAATGGGTTGTTAAATCAATGTTCAAGGGAGCGTGTATGTTTAGTGTCCATGGCAAATGGAAAATCACTGTTAGTAATAATATAGTCGTGCAGTGGTTTGGAGGTGCATGGAATGAAGAAGCCATTATTCAGTATGTTAAAGAATTTAGGCAAAAAACGTCTCCGCTGATAGGCGAACAGTGGGCCATTTTATCATTTTTTGTTGAATGGGAGTTGGGTGTGCCCGGAATAGAGCCGATAGTTGCGGAGCACTGTGCTTGGTTCATTAAAAATGGCTGTATTAAAGATTGTCATGTGTACAAGCCTAGTGCACTTAAAGCTGAACAGTTGGAAAAAATGATCCCATATTCAGAACCGGGTTATGAGCGCAGAGTCTTTGTTTCTTATGATGATGCTTATGCTTGGCTTCAATCCCATCAGTTTAAATTAGACAACCCAGAGATTTTAAATCTATTTGGTGAGCTAAAAATGTAAATATAAGTTTTGGTTTAAAATTTGATCAGGATCATAGAGTTATTTTCACAAGTTGTTAAAGTTTATGATGGTAAAGAAGGAATCAGCATGTTAAGGCTTTTCAGGTGGTTTAAAATAGTAATGCTAACTATGTTGCTTACGCAGCATGGCTTAGTTATTGCTGAACCTATGAATTGTGAAGAACATCATAATGATTCTTCTGCCACGCATATTATGCAATCCGCTAAAAATATGCATCATCAATTAATGAATGACAATAATCACCATCACGATGAAAATTCAGTAGAAGCTACCCACAATCATGCTGATGAAGACTGTGAAAAATGTAAAGCTGGTGACTGTGCTTGTTGTGAAGGTGGATTTTGTGCAAGCTTTCATTTAAATGCCTATCTTGTGCAGGATGAAGAAGGTAGTAGCCGCAATATTCACCTTGAATTAATTATCCAACAAATACTCCCGCCAGTCTCTGGCATTCACCTCTTACCTTATCGTCCCCCAATTATTGGCTAATCACGGGATCAGTGCGCCTTTTTTTCGCCAGTCCCATCAAAAATAGAACGACTTATTCATTGGTTTAAACAATCAACTGTTTTGAACTATTAGCACAATATTTTTGGGAGGCATGATGAACATGCTCAAATTATTGCCATTTGCAATAGCTACCGCTGTTGTGAGTGGGCAACTCTTAGCGAATGAACAACAAAATAATAGTCGCTTCGCGTTAGCGGGGTATGGAGACGTAAAATACGAAGAAAGTAAATTGATGGATACTAGTGCATTCAGCGCACGATTTGTACCTATATTCTTGTTTAGTCTCAGTGACAAAATGCATATAGAAGCTGAAACTGAAATCTCAGTTGATGAAAATGGGGAAACTGAAATTGAGCTTGAATACGCTGATCTTCATTATTTTCTTTCTGATACAACGACTTTTACCGCAGGTAAATTTCTACTCCCATTCGGCCAGTATGGACCGAATCAACACCCTAGTTGGATAAATCGCTCAGCATTTTCTCCCGGTATTTATGGCGGGTTAGGTGGTCATGGTGGTTATCAACCTATGCAAGGTTTGTTACCGGTGATGAGTGATATTGGCGTTGGCATTCAACACATTATTCCGTTGGGTAAAAACCAAAAAATATTTTTTGACGCATATGTGACCAATGGACTAGCTGCCGAGGCTACACATGGCGATGAAGAAGGTGATCATGCTGAAGGGGAAGGCGAGCATGAAGAAGTTGATGATCATGCTATGGAACTTCCTGAACTAGCGTTTGAAGCAACGAGTGCGGATAACAACTCTGACAAAGCATTTGGGGGTCGTATTGCGTATGCCTTTCTTCCGGGTATTGAGGTTGGCGCTTCTTATTACACGGCAAAATATGATGATGATGAAAAGCTAGGATTTACAGCAACTGGTTTTGATATTAACTGGATTGGTAATCATTACATCGTCAGAGGGGAATACATCAAAACTGCAACCGATGCCCTTGAAGAAGATGAACATGAAGAAAACAAAGTGATCACATTTGACCGCAATGGCTGGTATCTCCAAGCAACTTTTATGGCAGGAAAAATGTTCAATGTATTACAAGGAACCGATTTCGTCGTTGAATATGCTGAGGCCAATAAAATTAACGAAGCAGAGCGTTGGGCTTATGGCATTAATTACTGGTTAGACAGTCGAGCAGTCATTAAGGCGACATACGAAGATACAACTGTTCACGATGGGGAAGACGACAAGCGCTTCGCTATCCAATACAGCTATGGCTTTTAAGGGGATACCTAGATGAAATCAATTATTCAAATATTATTGGTTGCCAGCTTATATCTTTTGTCTGCTTTTAGTTCTTATGCACAAGAGAAAATTTCCGGTGCAGAAGTGATCAATAACAACTGTGCAAGATGCCATAACGCTCGCGCTGTTCATGAATTCTCAATTCCAGAATGGAAAGTCATTATGCCGCATATGCGAGAAAAGGCGCATTTAACAGGTAAAGAAACGCAAGCTGTTCTTGAGTTTTTGGAGCTAACTAGCCAAAGCGTACCTTTGGCAAAAAAAATAGCGCCAGTAACCCCGATAGCGCCTGATGGAAAGCAATTATTTACTCAATTTGGTTGCCAAGGTTGCCATTCATTTAAAGGTGATGGTGGCACAGTTGGCCCAGCGTTAGATGAAACGATTAAAAACAAAGGGATCGGCTTCTTTATCAATAAGCTTCAAAACCCTCAGTTTAATAACTCATCTTCACCTATGCCTAAAATGCCGCTAAACGAGCAACAGATAAAAGCAATAGCGGAGTACATTAAATCATCAGGAAACGCTTGACCTGTGTCTTAGACACAGGTCTAAGCTGTAGGTGAAAGTGCAAACTTAGGCGAAAAACTAAGGAGTAAATATGAAAGTAACAGAGCTGGCAAAAAGTCTTGGAACGACTGCTGATACGGTGCGCTATTACACGCGATTGGGACTGTTAAAACCTGCTAAGTCAGTGAACGGCTATAAGTCTTACTCGAATAAAGAGGTATCGAGACTTAAGTTCATTTTAAGTGCCAGAAACCTTGGTTTTTCCGTTGCTGATATCAAGCAAATTCTTAATGAATCTGAAGATGGTAAAAGTGCGTGCCCATTAGTCAGAAGTCTGATCAAAGAGCGGCTTGAAGAAACAGAAAAGCAGTTTCAAGCAATGTTGGCACTTCGAGGAAAAATGTCTTTGGCTCTTTCTCAATGGGAAGAAATGGAAGACAAAGCACCGACTGCAAACATGGTTTGTCATCTCATCGAAAACTTTGAGCAAATTAAAACGGCATAGGAGGAAAAATGGTGGCTACTAAAACAAATATAAAAACTGAATCAGGCTGTTGCTGTCAGGCAAAAGCTCAATCTTCTTCATGTAAAAGTAAGGAGAATACGTTGGAGAAAGTATCACATAACCAACAGCTCATCATAGAAGGAGCTGGGTGTGCTAGCTGTGTAGGCAAAATTGAAGGGGCGTTAAAGGCAACGCTTGGAGTCGTCAGTGCGGAAATGAATTTTGCTGATAGGACTGTAACAGTTTCTGGGACAGCTAAAACAGAAGAATTGATCAAAGCTGTTGAGTCAGTGGGGTATAACGCGAAGCCAATTGATGATAGCTCAGCAACAGATGCGCTTGACGAGAAAGAGGCGGCGGACTGGGCATATTACAAAAAGCTAATGCGCGATACGTTTATTGCTCTTTCACTCGGCGTTCCTTTGATGATCTACAGCATTGTGGTTGGAGAAATGACGGTTGAAACAAACCTTGAACGCATGTCTTGGCTGGTTGTAGGCATTTTAACTTTTGGTGTTATGTATTTTTCAGGTAAGCATTTTTATATTGGCGCTTGGAAAAGCTTTAAAAACCACTCCGCTAATATGGACACTCTAATAGCTTTAGGAACAGGTACAGCTTGGGTGTATTCGATGGTTGTCGTGTTTGCACCTGACGCCGTTCCATTGATGGCACGACATGTCTATTTTGAAGCTACCGCCATGATCATTGGCTTAATTGATTTAGGTCTAGCATTAGAAATAAAAGCCAGAGGTAAAACCTCTGAGGCCATTAAACGTCTTATCGGCTTGCAGGCCAAAACGGCAACTGTAGTTCGTGATAATAAAGAGGTTCAGATAGGTATCGAACAGGTTTTGCTTCATGATGTTGTGAAAGTAAAGCCGGGTGAAAAAATTCCCGTAGATGGCGTTGTATTGGAAGGACACACCTCTATTGATGAGTCCATGCTGACAGGCGAACCTATGCCTGTTGAAAAAGCCGAAGAAGATGAGGTTGTCGCTGGTACTTTGAACAAATCAGGCATGATTTTATTTAGAGCGACACGCGTTGGTAAAGACACGGCGCTTGCACAGATCATCAATATGGTGAAACGAGCGCAAAATTCAAAACCGCCGATTGGCCGCTTGGCCGATGTTATTTCCGCCTATTTCGTTCCTGTAGTCATGATCATCTCGGTGTTAAGTGCGTTAGCATGGCTTAACTTTGGCCCTGAGCCAGCAATTGCTTTTGCTATCGTATCAGCAACTACTGTGCTTATTATTGCCTGCCCGTGTGCTTTAGGCTTGGCAACACCCATGTCTGTCATGGTCGGAGTAGGAAAAGCAGCAGAAGCCGGAGTGCTTATACGAAATGGAGAAGCGTTACAAACCGCCTCTAAAATCACAGCCATGATTTTAGATAAAACGGGCACTATTACTGAAGGGGCACCTAAGGTAACCGATATTGTTTTAGCAAAAGCTACTGACGAAAAAGACGTACTACAGCTTGCAGCAAGTTTAGAAAGCGGCTCAGAGCACCCTTTAGCGCAAGCGATTGTTGAAAGTGCGTTAGATAAGGATATTGAGTTACTAAAAATTGAATCGTTTAATGCCATTACGGGTTTTGGTGTAGAAGCAAACTGTAACAATAAAGTCCTGCTTTTTGGTAACGATAAACTAATGAAGTTAAAAGGCATAGACCTCACAGGCTTTGTTGGAAAAGCCCAGTCTTTAGCCAAAGAAGCCAAAACACCTATGTACTTTGCTGTAGATGGTGAACTTGCCGCAATCATTGCTGTCGCAGATCCCATTAAGTCAGACTCAATCTCTGCTATCAAACGGCTTCAGGCTAATGGTATACGCGTCATCATGTTAACAGGTGATAACAAGGAAACCGCAGCCGCTGTTGCCAAAAAAGCAGGTATTAGTGAGTTTCTTGCTGAAGTGCTGCCAGAAGACAAAGCCAACAAGGTCAAAGAGCTACAAGACAGTGACGAGATCGTTGGTATGACAGGTGATGGCATCAACGATGCTCCAGCACTAGCGTTAGCCGATGTCGGTTTCGCCATAGGCACAGGGACTGATGTAGCAATCGAAAGTGCTGATATTACCCTGATGCGTGGCTCACTTCATGGCCTTGCTGATGCCATAGCTGTAAGCAAAGCCACTTTACGAAATATCAAACAAAACTTGTTTGGCGCGTTTGTCTATAACATAGCCGGGATTCCTTTTGCTGCGGGGATTCTATATCCCTTCTTTGGCATTCTGCTTAGCCCTGTAATTGCAGGTGCTGCAATGGCGTTTTCATCATTGACTGTAGTGTCAAATGCAAATCGACTTCGCTTTTTTAAAGCAAAAGAGCATTAAGGAGAATCACAATGATGGTTATTAACTTATTAGGCTTAATGTTAATCGCGCTGATTGTTTGGTGGTTTTGGCTATATAAACCCAATAAAACAATCGTTCAAGGTAATGAAGTACTCATTGAAGTGAGGGATGGTGTGTATTCCCCATCCTCAATTCAGGTGTCTGCTAGCCAACCTGTCACTCTGAAGTTTATGCGCAAAGATCAATCCCCCTGCGCTGAAACAATGCTTATTCCTTCATTGGATATAAGCGAACAGCTTAAATTAAATGAAATTACTCAAATTACCCTATTGAACTTATCACCGGGAGAGCATGAGTTTCACTGTCAGATGCAAATGTATCGCGGTGTCTTAAAAGTCGTTTAGGAGGGCAATATGAAAAATCAACACCCTAATTTTTGGTCAACACCTACAGGCTGGGCTGCACTGGCACTTATTGCCGCAGTGACCTACTTCTTAGTGCTTGAGCATGGTCAACATATGCTGCAATTTCTTCCCTACTTGATTTTATTGCTATGCCCCTTGATGCACGTATTTATGCATGGCAGTCATGGTAAACATGGTCACGATCATTCACATGCGCCTGATGAAAAAAAGGAAGAGAGCTTTCAAGAACTCACGGATAAAAATGCAGCCTATCGCGATGGCTACATACAAGGGTTAGAAAAGGCACGTAAGGAATCACATAAAAAGGAGAGCAGTGATGAATGAAACATATGATTATGACTTATGGTCAATGGTGATACTGAACTCAGCAATTTTTATCTTTTTTGCCTTTAGTTTTGTCAAACCAAAAACATCAACTGATTGGAGAAGTCTAAGCGCGTTCTCTGCCTTTATTGTTGCCCTATTTACTGAAATGTATGGCTTTCCTTTAACTATCTATTTTCTGTCGGGGTGGCTGACGGAGACCTATCCAGAAGTAAATTTCTTTGCGCATGAAAATGGGCATTTATTACATACTTTCTTTGGATTTCAAGGTGATGCCCATTGGGACCCATTTCATATAGTGAGTATGGTGTTAATTGTTGCAGGTTTCTTTATGTTGTCTTCAGCATGGAATGTATTGCATCACGCGCAAAAACATCATCAATTGGCTACAACTGGATGGTATGCAAGGTGTCGCCACCCACAGTATGTAGCTTTCATTCTAATCATGTTCGGCTTTTTATTGCAGTGGCCGACAATCCCAACACTTGCGATGTTTCCGATCTTAGTCGTTGTTTACGTCAAGCTAGCGAAACGCGAAGAAGCACAAGCGATTGCTGAGTTTGGTTCGGAGTACCACAGGTATATGGAATCGACACCAAGTTGGATCCCAAATTTTAATAAAAGTGTAGAAGGTAAAAATCATGAAAACGTTAACTAAATCAATTTTATTTATTAGTTCACTACTTATAACCACTAGCTCATTTGCCCAAAACAATGAGCATAAGCATGAAGGTGCGGAAAAATCGGATATGCATCAAGGCATGGCAATGTCGCATGAGGATATGGGCAAAATGCATACAAAAATGAAGGAAATGAAAGAGGAAGTCCATGCCATCAAAGCTGAAAAAGATCCTGAAAAGCAAAAGCAGATGATGGCTGAACATCACCGCTCAATGATGAAGATGATGCAATCCATGCACAAAAACATGGAAGCAATGCCAATGCATAAGCAAATCAAGATGGCTGAACATCATCTGGAAATGATGGAAAACATGATGCCACAAATGAAAGACAAAATGGCAGAAATGAAAGATAGCAATCAACAACATTCACACAAACATTAGGAGATAAATTATGAGTGATTTAGATCATAGAGTAGGCGTTAGAGAGCAAAACTTAGTTGTTCGAAACTTAAAGCTAAGCAATGTTACAGATGAGAATTGTGATCAATTAATAGCAGAAATTGATGAAATATTTGGTATTGATGAAGTGAGTTACAACATCAAGGAAGGTGAAATTCACCTTGCTTATGACGCTACCAATATTGACCTTGATGGTATTGAAGAAGTTATTCGCAAGCATGGTGCCGATGTTCATGATGATTGGTGGACACATACCAAAGAAAGCTACTACAAATTTGTTGATCAGAATGTTAAAGACAACGCTGCTCATAAGCCGTGGAGTTGTCACAAAGTTCCTCCGGGTGCAAGTCGGAAAAATAAGTAAGCTTCCAAAGAGCTTGCTCAGTTAATAAGTTAGATGAGGAAAAAATGATGAAAACATCAAATATTAAAATCCTTCTGTTATTTGTGTTCGGTATCTTTTTAGCGGGTTGTTCCAATACTGCCTTTTATCATAAAAATATGATGAGGGGCCAAGTTGTTGAGCAATCTACGGATAGAACTCTGATTTGTATTGGTGCTAAACATGGCGCAGAGGTTGGACAAAAATACAATGTTATTCGATTTCATAATGTTATTGCGCCCAGTGAAGGTGATGAACCGTACACTATTGAAAAAGTAGGAACGGTACAAATTACTAAGATCGTAAATGATCACTTCGCGACGGTGAAATTACTATCAGGTGACATTGCGGCGAAAGATATGGTAGAGCTTGAAAAGTAATAAAGTGGTGGCGAAAGCCACCACAGGAGAGTGATGATGAAACTTAACGAAAAAGCTTTAGCGTTGGCTTGTGCAGCCGCCTTTGGCATTGTTTGGTTTGTTCAATAATGGTAATGGTGCTGCCTGATATGATGCCTAGTATGACGGGCAACATGTTGCATATTGACTGGAAAATTCTGAGCTGACAGTTGTCCTTTATAGGAGCAAGGAGTGCTTACATACTCTCGGTCTATGACTATAAAGAATTTGAAAAATCATTAATTGGGGAGTTTTTATCCGGTGTTGTTATAGATGATGAAACTTTTAGATTTCGCTCTTTCGAACAAATGGTGACTTCTCAAGTTGTGACTAAAACTATGGTTGAAGGGGAACTAGAAGTCCTAACTCATAATGGAAGCTTTTATGTGATTGATGCTAAGCATAAATTGTTTAAAATTTCGCTTGCCGAACTTAAAATTATGAGAGCTGGTTCGTACTCACCGGAGCGTATACTAGAAATCAGAGGGCACCTAAAAACTTGGATTAAACAATAGTGGGATTAAGATCAAAATCTTTTATTTTTTAAGTTTATCTTAAGGAAGCCTATTTATAGTCAAGCTATTAGCAGTTGAAATAGATTTACAAATGCAAAATTTAGCTCAGACTTCATCAATGCTCGCTCCTGTAAAAAGCAAGGAACACGTTCCCTTCGACATGGGTGTTTGTTTTTTTAGCAATGCTAAAAAAAGGGAAGAAATATCAACTTTTATTCGTGATGGTTACAAAAAAGCTTTTAACGCTGATATATCTGTCACCATGCCAGCGTTGCTTTATATAGAGGATAAAAATTTAAAAGCCGCCTTGGGCATGAGAGGTGGTAAAGAGACTTTCTTTGTTCAGCAATACCTTGATAAACCAATCATAGAGTGCGTTAAAGATCACTTACCTGAAGTTTATGTTGAGCAGCTTGTTGAAATTGGCAGTTTGTATAGCAACTCAAATCGATTCACTATTCCGTTATTTATGGTGACCGCAGTCACTTCATATTTGTTGGGCAAGAAAGCACTTATTTTGTGCGGTACTGAGCATGTACTTGATTTGCTGACTAAATCAGGCGTTGAGTTCTATAAAATAGCCGATGCTAAAGAAAGTTGTTTACAAGAAAGCACCGATAATTGGGGCACTTACTATCAAACAAATCCGCAAGTAGTGTCAGTATCACTAGAAGCGGTTATGGCCCTAATTGAAGAAAACAAGTTCTACAAAAAGTTGTTTCACCGTCTTGCCGGGAAAATAGAAGTTACCTGTTTAAAAATGGCAGGTAAATTATGATCTTGAAAGCGATATTTCAAAATGACCCAAATAGTATTGCCATCGAAACACAAAGTAATACCGTTAGCTATGAAGAATTATTCAGCCAAGTTGAACGTGTTTACTATTGGTTAGTTGAGCATAACGTCAATGTTTTAGTTTTGGAAAGTGACAATGTCCCTGAGTGGGTGTATATCGACTTAGCGTGCCAAAAAGCAGGTGTGGTGTTTGTTCCAGTTCCTTCGTTTTTCTCGAAGTCTCAGGTTGATAGTGTTATTGCTCGTGTTGAACCAGACGTAATAATTCAACCCGTAGACAATTCAACACTTTGGGAAACGTTTATTTTTCCTATATATCAGTTTTCGAAATTTAAGCACTCGAATAAAAATAGTATGCCAAAAGGCACGAGCAAAGTGACCTTTACTTCTGGCTCTACAGGACAACCTAAAGGTGTATGTTTAAGTATTGAGAATCAATTTAAAGTCGCAAACTCGCTAGTCAAAAGAATTGGCCTTAAACAGCCTAAGCACTTTTGCTTACTTTCATTTTCCACACTACTTGAAAATATTGCAGGCATCTACGCTCCTCTGATGGCTGGAGGAACAATTTGTATTTATTCCGATAACGAAAGAGGCTTTAACGGTTCTTCGATTACTTCACCAGATGTTTTGTTAAATACAATTTCAAGTGTTAAACCCGAAACAATTATCCTAGTACCTGAATTACTTCAGTTTCTGTTACATGCGAATAGCAGTGGTTGGCAACTACCAGATTCGTTCAAATTTATGGCGGTAGGCGGTAGTCGAGTTGCTCCCTCGCTTCTAGCTAAAGCGACAACAAGCGGCTTTCCTGTTTTTCAAGGTTATGGCTTATCAGAATGCGCGTCGGTAGTTGCATTAAATAGCAGTGAAGCAATCAATGATTTTTCAGCAGGTGAAGCTTTACCTCACTTATCAGTAGAGGTTATTAACGGCGAATTAGTGGTTAAGGGCAATGCATTTCTAGGATATTTAGGGTTGCCTGAAACTTGGTATCAACAAAGCGTCAGAACAGGTGATATAGCATCTATTACTAACGGTCGTGTTGAAATTAATGGCCGTAAATCAAATTTATTGATTAATTCTTTTGGCCGAAATATCTCGCCAGAGTGGGTTGAATCAGAGCTATTAGGGACTAATGCTTTTTCTCAAGTCGTGGTATTTGGTGATGCACAGCCCTCACTCGTTGCTCTTGTATCTCCAATCAATAGAGAGCTTACAAATGAGTTTATAGCCACAGTAATTAATAAAGTAAACCAATCACTTCCAGATTATGCACGTATTAAACACTTTCATACGCTGGAGCAACCTCTTTCAATAGAAAGTGGGCAGCTAACATCGAATGGCCGCCCGAAACGAAATCAAATCTTAAACAACTTTTCCCAAGAAATGGCGGCGTTGTATCGCCAAAGCAGTGAGAAGGAAATTAACCATGAAATTATTTGAAAGATTACAAACAGAAACCGCGAATGAGCGCAATTATCTTACTTCTTCACCAATTATCAAGCGCTGCTTTGAAGGTGAAATATCAGTAGAAGATTATGTGAAATTTTTAAGTCAAGCATATCATCATGTAAAACACACTGTACCTTTATTGATGAATGTTGGTGCGAAGTTGCCAGAGTCCAAGGAGTGGTTAAGAGAAGCGGTTGCGGAATATATTGAAGAGGAACTAGGTCATCAAGAGTGGATTTTAAACGATATTGCCGCATGTGGATTTGATAAAGAAATCGTCCGTCACAGCAAGCCAAACTTTAATACTGAGTTAATGGTTTCTTATGCCTATGACGCGGTTAATCGAGTATCACCACTTATGTTCTTCGGCATGGTACATGTGCTTGAAGGGACGAGTATTGCTTTAGCCGATAATGCCGCAGACGTTATTAAAGGCAAATTGCAATTACCCCAAAATGCTTTTTCATACTTAAGGTCGCATGGCGCACTGGATATAGATCATGTCAAATTTTTTGAAAATTTGATGGATAAGATCACCGATAAAAGTGAACAAGATATCATTGTCGAAAGTGCGAAACACTTTTATGTCTTATATGCCAATATTTTTAGAAGTTTAGACAGTTCTGGAAATATTAGCGAGGAGGCATCTCATGCAGCATAAACATGTATGCCTGCTTACTGGTGCTACGGGAGGCATTGGTCAAGCGATAGCTCACTTGTTTGATGCTCAGGGCTTTCAACTCATTTTACACGGTAGAAATGAAATGAAACTTGAGGCATTGCAAAAGTCATTAAACGGAAATCATCATATTATCTGCGGCGACTTAAATGATGCTGAGGTTCGCTGTGTACTTATTGACGAGGCTTTTGCAGATTTAGAACACCAGCCGACAATGCTGATTAACAATGCTGGAATTTCGCAATTTAGAAGTATTGCAGAAGTGAGTTGTAATGACATCGAATCACTCATTAGCACGAATTTGATCGCAACAATTGATTTTACTCGTCTATTTTTGGGTCGTGTAAAGCAAGCTAGCACAATTGTTAATGTTGGCTCTGCATTTGGGGCTATTGGATATCCGGGCTATTCACTTTATTGCGCCAGTAAATTTGGCTTAAGGGGCTTTACAGAAGCCTTAATGCGAGAGTTAGCTAATAGCGAGCATAGGGTTTGTTATTTTGCTCCACGGGCGACGAACACTTCAATTAATTCAACAAGCGTTCAGCAAATGAACAGTGAACTGGGTAATCATTCAGACTCTACAGAATTTGTCGCGCAAGAATTATTAAAACTCATCAACAGTAAAAGTGTTCGTAAAACAGTTGGTTGGCCTGAAAAGTTTTTCGCACGAATCAATGGGGTGTTCCCCGAAATTGTTGATAAGTCAATTAGTAAACAAACGAAAGAAATTCTAACCTTCGCAAGAGGAGAGCAATAATGAAGTACATTAAACGTTTTTTAGCACTGAGCGCTATTTACTTTTCAGCATCTGTAATGGCTGATACTCCAAATGAATTTGATGATGCATTGTTAAAATTGCAGCAATCTTGGGCATCTGTCAATTATGAGTATGATGGTAAAGAGCAAGAGGAAGTATTTGAAAAACTGAATTTAGAAGCAGAGCAACTTACGTTAAATTACCCTGAAAAAGCCGAAGCATGGGTATGGAAAGGCATTGTAGAATCTAGCTATGCTGGGGCAAAAGGCGGTTTAGGAGCGCTTTCTTTAGCTAAAGCGGCGAAAAAATCGCTAGAAAAGGCACTTGAAATAGATGAGCAAGCACTGATGGGGTCAGCCTATACTAGTTTAGGCACGCTTTATCATAAGGTGCCCGGCTGGCCTATTGGTTTTGGTGATGATGATGACGCTAAAGTAATGCTAAATAAGGCATTGGCTATCAATCCAGACGGGATCGATCCAAATTATTT
Source organism: Thalassotalea loyana (assembly GCF_030161435.1). GTDB lineage: Bacteria > Pseudomonadota > Gammaproteobacteria > Enterobacterales > Alteromonadaceae > Thalassotalea_G > Thalassotalea_G loyana. The sequence continues at coordinate 364,624 of NZ_BSSV01000001.1, forward strand.
TTATGGCGAGTACTTATATGACGAAAAAGACTATAAGCAAGCGCTAGTTTATCTAGAGAAGGCAAAGCAAGCCACGCCACGTGATACTAGACCATTGGCTGATAAATATCGCCATGAAGAAATTGAACTATTACTTGCTAAAGTGAACAAAAAACTGAAAAGATAGCAAAAGCATAGAGATATGGCTTGTTTACAAGAAAAGAGGTTTGATGAGATTACTGTTAGTCGAAGACGATAATCAATTAGCTGACGGGTTAAAAGAGTCTTTGAGACATGAAGGCTATAGTATTGATCATGTCTCAAATGGCTCTGCTGCCATCACCGCAAACAAAACTAATCCATACGATTGCGTAGTACTTGATCTTGGCTTGCCCGATATTGATGGTCTTGACGTGCTCAAATCGTTGAAAAAATCTAGAGAAGCAACTCCTGTATTAATTTTAACAGCTAGAGATGGTGTAGAGAGCAAAGTAGCGGGATTAGATTTGGGAGCAGATGATTATCTCGCTAAACCATTTAGTATGCCAGAACTATTAGCAAGGTTAAGAGTTATTGAGCGCAGAGCTGGAACGCATACCTCTTCGATTATCTCTCATAAAACAGTATCACTTGATACGCAATCACATACGATTGAAGTTGAGAACGAACAAATAGGTTTTTCGCGTCGAGAGTACATGATCGTCAAATCATTAATGGAAAATATTGGTCGAATACAATCTAAAGAGCAACTCGAAAATAAGCTTTACGAATGGGGGGAGGAAGTTGCCTCAAATACCATTGAAGTTCACATCAGCAATGTGAGAAAAAAGTTACCGCCGGAATTTATAAAAACGGTTCGTGGTGTCGGTTATGTCGTGAGTAAAAGTTAAATGACAATTAAACGCTATCTGTTAATTGTTATTTTATCTTCAATTGTACTGGCAACCTTTAGTGCTGCCTTACAAGGTTTCAAGGCGAGTAATCAAAAGCTAAACAGTGTGTTCGATGATGAGATGCGCTCAATTGCTTTTACCTTGAAAAACAGTCCAATTGCGCCAAGCGGTTTTGACGTTGATACACATTCATCATTTGCCTTTCAAATATGGAAAGCAAATAAGCTCATTGTTAAAAGTAAAAACGCCCCTAGTCAAAAAATAGCAAACTCAACTGAGGAATTTGGTTATAGAAGCTTTATGGGTAACCACTGGCGCTATTTCTCTCTATCAGACGAGTACTCACAAGTTATTGTTGCACAGCCGATGCCGCAGCGAATTGAATCAATTGAACAGGTTTTACTAGAGGCTGTTTTACCTATTGTTATTGTTATTCCTATTATTGGTTTAATTGTATACCTTGCTGTTAATAAAGCGTTGTCACCTATTAGAACGCTTTCAGAAAGCGTTATGCAGAAAGATGCATCAGATTTAACGCCTATAAATATCGAAGCACATACAACAGATTTAGAGCCAATTCAAAATACTATCAATGGCTTACTAGTGAGGCTTAATGCCGCGTTTGAGCGGGAAAAAAGCTTAGCCAGTAATGCCGCACATGAACTAAGAACGCCGATTAGTGTGCTAAAACTCAATGCTCACAATCTTAAAATTGCATTTGAAGCAAAAAATATTGAAGAGCAGCATATTGAAGATCTTACAGCGAACACTGAAAGAATGGCTCATGTTATTGAACAAGTAATCGCACTTAACCGAACTACACCAGAGAACTTTGACGCAAAGAAAACACAATTTAATATTTCCAATCTCCTCCAAGAAGTTATTGCGAGTAATTTTAGCCAAATCGACTCACAAGGCCAGTCAGTGTCATTAAACGCAACTTCAATGAGCATTTTCGCTGATAAATTTTCTTTGGAAACGCTATTCGACAACTTGATAAAAAATGCCATTAAGTACAGCGGTATTGGTGCTGAAATTCTAATATCAGCAACTAACAACGGGGACAATATTACAATATCAGTTGAAGACTCTGGCCCCGGTATTGAGGAAGAACAGCTAGATAAAGTTATGCAAAGGTTTTATCGCGTGAAGCATCACGAGCAAACAGGCAGTGGTTTAGGGCTGTCTATAGTCAGTCATATTGTTGCTTTGCATAAAGGGAATGTCGCTTTAGGGCGTTCATCACTAGGCGGTTTAAGAGTTGATATCGTATTACCACATTTAGATACCGGGAATATCGATGCAGGCTAGATTGACAAAAATAATTGTACTTTCTATTTCTCTTTGGGTTGCATTTAATGCTTGGGCTAAGCCAAAGGAGTTTCATATAACCCTGAAAGACCATGTGTTCACACCTTCAGAAATCACTATTCCTGCTAACACGAAAGTAAAGCTAATCATTCACAATGAAGATGATTCAATAGAAGAATTTGATAGCTTTGATCTAAATAGAGAAAAAGTAATTTTCCCAAAGAAGAAAGGACGTATTTTTATCGGGCCATTACCTGCTGGTCGATATGAATACTTTGGTGAATATTTCCCAAAAACCGCAAGAGGGGTCGTTATTGTGGAGAATAGTAATGTTAATTAATACTGTGCTCCTTTTTATTAAAGATATTTTCCCAATTTTTGTTTTGCTGTCTTTCATTGTTGGCGCAACGTCCAATTTAAGACTAACCAAGGTGGATTTGAGTTTTTATATTGGAGGGACAATTATTTCAGTTCTCCTTCTATACACTCAAATTGAAAATGTTGGTGAGTTATTTAATGGCGATGGTATCGAAGTATTTTACTGCTTGGTCAATACCATAGTTTACATAAGTTTATTAACAATAACGCCAATACTGAGTAGCCAATCAGAGCTGAATGCTGTTTTAAGGTGTTTACTGGTAATGGCGCTCACTTTATTCACCGCCATACATTTAAGCGAATTTTTTATCTATCTCTCTGCAATGGTTTCTAGTAATCCAACATTTATAAGCATGTTCATTGGTGGGTTCTTTGGGCTTGGGATCTGCTTAAGTTTTAGTATGTTGCTTACGATTTTTTTAAAAAGCTCGTTTGCAAGTATTAGCAATCTGAAGCACTTTTTTTGGGTGTTGTATCTGGCAGGTTTTGCTACTCAAAACGTTCAACTTCTCCAGCAAATCGATGTGATAAGCACTAGCAATCCGTTATGGGATATCTCAAACTTTGTTGCTGATGCGTCAGAATATGGTTATTTGCTCAACACATTAATCGGTTATAAGGCCGTACCAACGGTAGAATATGTAGTAACTTATTTCGCCAGTGTAATGATGGCAATGATGTTATTAATTTTGTCTGCGAAGAAGCTAAATCGAATTTTTACACCTATTGTGAGGAACGAAAAATGAGAATATTGTCGATCTTCGCCTTGTTTTTTTGTTCGCAAGTATTGGCCGACGGTATCGTCGTCGATAAAGTCTATCACCCATATGTGCTGCCAAACGAGACGGAATTTGAGTGGCGTATGTTGTCAAGACAAACTGACGAGGGAAACTTACTTGGTCAAAGAATAGCATTTGGTAAATCTTTAAATGAGTCTTTAATGCTAGAAGCTTATTTAGTTGGCGAAAAAACGGAAACTGAAGATTTTAGCTTACAAGCCTATGAGGTTGAGCTGCGGTGGATGGTAACTGAGCAGGGGGAACAATGGGCCGACTGGGGCATGCTGTTTGAGCTTGAAAAATTGCATCAATCATATGATTGGGAATTTACAACAGGTGTGCTATTCGAGAAAGAATTTGGCCGAACTAGCTTAACAATGAATGCGTTTGTTGTTTACGAATGGGGTGAAAATATAGAAGACGAACTTGAGACCGAATTTAGATTAAAATATCGCTACCGCTGGATACCTGAACTGCAACCTGCTATTGAGATATACAGTGGAGAAGAACTCTTTGGTATAGGCCCAGCCTTTATGGGGATTTATAGAATCGACAGACAAAAGCAATTGAAATGGGAAGCTGGCTTTATTTCCGAAATTTCTCAATCAGGTAAAGATCACAGCTTTAGGCTGGCATTAGAGTATGAATTTTAAATATAAACTTTTTTTTAATTAATAAATTAAGGTAACCTACATTAATCTTGTTAATTATTAGGTGTTGTATAGTTTGATAAAGAGAATTGCATCAACAAGTTACTATATTTGATAGTCATTATCCCTACTCTTATCGAATTAATAGACTCCGTAGCATTCTTTAATCGCTACGTAGTATGGACCGCTAATATCGTCTTAAGCGTACTGCTGCTGTTAATCGTGAATAAGGTGTTACAGTTTGAGAAGAAGTTGGAAGAAACGAGCCTAATTGATCCATTAACGAAACTCTACAATAGAAAATGTTTTGACGAACAACTTGAAGAACAGTTTGAGCTTTGTAAAAGAACAAACGGCGAATTGGTCTTGCTTTATTGTGATTTAGATAACTTTAAATATATCAATGATCATTTTGGGCACACTAAAGGGGATGAGGTACTACAAGAGTTTTCCAATATCCTAGTAAATTCTACGCATAGAAAAATGGACTTCGCATTTCGGGTAGGAGGAGATGAGTTTACGCGTCTTTTAGTCTTTGCTGACAAGGGGGAGGCAGACCTTTTTGTAAAAGGATTAATTCAAGATTTAAAACAAAGGTCTGATGATTTTCTATTGAACTTTAAAGCGAGCATTTCTATTGGTGTAGCCTATAGTTCGGAATCAAATTCAAAAAGGCAATTAATAGAAGAAGCAGATCAGCTTATGTATAAAGATAAACGAGTCAAGCGCTAGCAAACGAGTGGAGAACATCAATAATTCAACAGCTAAATTAAAAGGAGGTCTAGCGTGCATTTAAGCGAAATAATATTTGCTATAGTCGTTTCTGTAATATCTTCGCTCTTTTTTTGTAAAGCACGTTATAAAAATAAAGCTCTGACGTTAAAACAAGCATATGATAAACACGAGATGTTATTTGAGTTAACAGTAATATTTGGAACCTTTGCTGGAATACTAATCGATCTGCTTATTGGAAATTCGCTGGCAATGAAGCTTGTAGCTGATATATTAATAATCCCACTTTTAGCTTTTGTCTTTATACGGCCTTTCTTAAATATCAACTAGGAGTTCGGGTCTACCCAATACTGAGTCAAAATGTGTTTTATTTTTTCCAGTTTGATTGGTTTTGGCACAAAATCAAACATGCCTGCTTGAATATATTGCTCCTGATCTTCAGGCAGTACGTTAGCAGTCATTGCAATGATTGGAGGGCAGTTTTTACCAAGATGCTTTTTTAATGAAATGGTTGCTTCAATGCCGTTCAACTCAGGCATCATTACATCCATAAAAACTATACTATAGTTGTTTTCTTTTGTGACGGCCTCGATGGCTTCATTGCCATTAGTAACAGCTTCACATTCGTACCCTAAAGATTTGAACATTAAAATAGCAATTTTTCTATTTATAGCATTGTCGTCAGCGATGAGTATTCTATGTGGGTAGTGCTGAGCATATTGAATATCTTCAATTGTGTTATCGACTTTCTCATAACTGTCTAGCCCAACATCCTTCAACTTTTCTAGCACAATACTAAAGGAAACTTCAGTACCTTTATCTAATTCACTTTTGACTTCAATAGCTCCCCCCATTAAAGTTGCCAACCTTGAGCTAATAGACATACCTAAACCTGTTCCACCATACTTTCTCGATGTCGAACTATCTGCTTGAGTAAACTCTGAAAATAGCGATTTCATTTGTGCTGGAGTCATACCAATACCAGTATCATTGATTGAAAAACATAATTCAGTATGCTGTTCGTCAATGTCTTTAGAGAGCAAATTAAAAGTAATTTGACCATTTGGTTCAGTGAACTTAATTGCATTGGAAATGAAATTAGACAAGATTTGTTTAATGCGAGTTGAGTCACCCAAAAACGAATCTTCAATAGCGGTAGAAAGTGATTTTTCGAGTGTTATGTTTTTTGCCGATGTTTGTGAACTGTAAAGAAATAAAAGATCTTCTACTAGTTTTTTTAATGAGAAATTATGAAGCTCTAATTCCATTTTCCCTGCTTCTATTTTTGATAGGTCAAGTATGTCGTTAATAATTACCAATAAACTATCTCCACAGGACTGAATGGTGGACAACATAGCCTCTTGTTCGTTATCTAGAGGTGTTTTTTGTAAAAGCTCTGTCATGGCAATCACCCCATTCATGGGGGTTCGAATCTCGTGAGACATTGTCGCTAAAAAACGCGACTTTGCTTCTGATAAATCTCTTGCTTTTGCTACAGCATGCTTTAACTGTTCTTTCGTTTCTTTTTGTTCCGTTACATTTAACCTGATAGATACGTATCCCAAAATGTTTCTATTTTTGTCAAACTTTGGAATAACAGTCGATTCAACCCAGTAATAACCTCCATCTTTATTTCGGTTACATACTTCTCCTTGCCAAATATTACCTGATGAAATTGTTAACCACATGTTTTGCCAAAATTCAGGAGGGTGTTTTCTTGAATTTATTATTTTATGAGTCTTTCCAACTAACTCATCTTCTGAATACCCTGATACTGAGCAAAACTTCTTATTTACATGTGTGATGTAGCCCTTAATGTCAGTTTCAGATACCAGAGCAGCCATGTTCAAGTTTTCAACTTGCTGTGAAAGCTCTCTCACTAATTCTTGATTTCTATTGACGAGGTCGTAAAAAAGAAAATAGTAAATAAAGGGCGCTACAAGAAAGGTCAATATCAACGAATCTAGGATTATTTCAAATGAAGCATTTTCAAAGTGAAAAAATGAAAGCGAATACATTACGAGCATCTCAGCAAAAAATATAACAATCAAAATAGTGAAAAATATTTTTAGGTGATACGCCTTAACTTTTATTTTTTCCACCAAAGAGTCTCCATCACATTAATTACTAATTAATGTAGTTTATTTTCGCTTGCAATACTAACAGGCCAACTACTTTTGTTTACGGGTTCTGCATCGATATAGCGCTGCCAAAGAAATGCATGAGCAGAAAGGGATATATAAACTGTTGTAACCTATAAAGGCAAATAATGGTGCAGCTACTATGCCACCAATAATAAAGCCAATAACAATAAGAAAAAACAACCAAAACTTTCTGTGATCAAACTTCTCACCTTTTAGATAAGAGCCAATCATTATCCCAATATCTGTAAAAATACCCGTTAAGTGCGTCGTTCTGATGATAGCGCCGCTATATCTTGTCGCCATCGCATTTTGAATGCCACAGGCCACAGATAGGCTCATTTGTCCCCACATCAAATTGTTATTTAAAAAGTAAATTGCGAGTAATATTAGTATCGCTTCAAAAAATAGTAATGTATCGTAATGACGACCTAGTTTAAGGTCACGGCTCTCAATGAAAATACCCGCTATTACCGCGCCGATAACAAACGCAACTATAATTCCGGCTAATTTAAACAATAATGTGAAGTTAACGTCTTGTGCGGCAATGCCAACGAGTGTCGCCGTACCAGATAAGTGAGAAACTGATTGATGTTCAAAACTAAGCAACCCTACAGCATTGATAAACCCTGCTATAAAGGCAAGCAATGCGGCTCCTAGTTCAATCCATTTAGGTAGTTGATTAATCAATTTCTTTCCTGATATTTAACGTTGTTTGTGAAATTAGCTTTAAAGCCAGCTATCTGATGATGCTTTGTTCCAATCTTCAAGCCAGTTGTGAGGTATTGTTTCATATTTTGACAATGCCCCTACAAGTTTTGAAGGGTAAATTCGCTCGTAGTTGGTGGTATGACCATTACTCTCTCTTTTATTGATATGCTCGCGTTTTAAGTCGTCCAATGTGTCAAAACCACATGCACCGATTAATTCCGCTAGGTGATCAATAGTAGCATTGTGATAGTTTTTCACTCGGCTACTTTTATCATTAACATCAAGAAATCTATATCTAGCAGGATCTTGGGTAGCGATTCCCGTTGGGCATTTGTCGGTATTGCAGGTTCTTGACTGAATGCAGCCAAGCGCAAACATCATTCCTCGTGCAGAATTAACTGCATCAGCACCTAAAGCAATAATTTTCGCTATATGGAAAGCGGAAATTATTTTACCTGAAGCGATTATTTTGATCTCTTCTCGCACGTCTAAAGCTACTAATACATCATTTACGAAAATGACAGCATCAACCAGTGGTGTGCCTACTGCATTGGTAAACTCAATTGGTGCGGCACCTGTACCACCTTCAGAGCCATCAACTGTAATGAAATCTGGAATAATATTGGTTTCCGCAATTGCTTTAGCAATAGCAAAAAACTCTATTTTTGAGCCTATACATAGCTTAAAGCCAACAGGCTTGCCACCAGAAAGTTTTCTTAATTTATTAATAAACTGAAGTAACTTTTTGGGTGATGAAAAGGCAGAGTGTGCCGCTGGGGAGATAACATCTTGTCCCAGTGCTACATTTCTAATATCAGCGATCTCTTTAGTGAGCTTTGCCGAAGGTAAAATCCCACCATGTCCGGGTTTGGCTCCTTGTGATAACTTCACTTCAATCATTTTTACTGCATCTAACGTAGCTTTTTCTGCGAACTGTTTCTCATCAAAATTACCCAGCTCGTTTCGACAGCCGAAATAGCCAGTGCCTATTTGCCAAATAAGGTCGCCACCGTATTTTAAGTGGTATGGGCTTAGTCCTCCTTCTCCGGTATTGTGGGCGAAGCCACCTTCTTGTGCTCCTTTATTAAGCGCCATAATTGCATTTTTACTTAATGCTCCATAGCTCATCGCTGAAATATTCAGCGGGGATGCAATATAAGGCTTCGAACAAGCACTGTTGCCAAATTGTACCTTTAAGTTTTGAGGTGCAACTTTAGTTGGAGCAAGAGAGTGATTAATCCATTCATAGCTTGAACGATAAACATCAAATTGTGTTCCGAAAGGGCGAGTATCTGTTTCTCCCTTTGCTCGCTGGTAAACAAGTGAGCGATATTCACGGTTAAAAGGCCGTCCATTGATGTTGGACTCAACAAAATATTGCTGAATCTCTGGCCTTATATTTTCAAATAGATAACGTAGATGTCCGATAACTGGGTAGATATTTAATATGGTGTGCTGTTTTTGGAAAACATCATAAATAGCTAATAGTAAAACTGGCACTGAAAACCAAAGTATCCAATACCAACCGACGAGGTAAAAAACTAAGTTAACCCCAACAGTTATAGTTATTATGAAATGGCGTATTTTCATATTTATCCAATAAAGTACTTTCTACAAAGCCGCTTTTACCATGTTTAGGCGTTTAATGAGAAGCCCATGTGATTGCTTTATCCAATTCGTCAAATGAAAAGTGTTTTATTTCTGCGGCTAAGAAATGACTTGCTATATGCTCGCCAATCAAACTTATTGCAGAGTCAGTTACAAGTGCGACATGGCTGACCTTTTTATGATGATCTCCGACAAACTTTAAATGTGAAATAAATGCTGAAAAGGAGTCCCATCAAGGGAAAGTTTTGACATGGATGATAATGCCATTGAGCTTACCTGAATTTTTAATATACGGGTCTATGATCCTAGCCGCCACTTCAAAATCTGATGGTGTTAGTTTGTCGGTCGGTTTTAGTAACACTGTGTTAGATGACTCTAATATTTCTACTTTTAACATATCGCTTTCCTTATGAATGCTTTGAAACGAAAGACATTATTATGCCTGTTATATCTATAGCCTAAACCAAGAAGCTTAAATTAAGCTTAACTGTTATCTTAACTTTCGATAAAAACTTATACCCATTAATTTATTCAGCTATCAGTCAATAAACTTCTTTTTATATATTGTTAACAATGTAGTGTTCACCTACATTTTCATTTAGCAAGGAAAAATTAAAGTCATTGAGATATTAGATAGCTTTACTAATATTGTATGAGGGCACTATTAATCAGCGCTGCTTTATAAATGTGGTAATTCGAAGTTTCTCATAAGTGGATATGCCCTGTAATAGACTTATTGTGACTATTATGAAGGTGATATATGAAAAATTTATTCAAACTATCAACTCTATCATTCATCGTATTATCGAGTGTTGGATGTGGTGGAGGCTCAAGCGAAAGTGCCTCACAACCTATCGAAACGACAGCCTATGGAAACATGGAAGTAATTTTAGCTGGGCTACCACCCGGCTTATCGGCAGACATACAGATAACAGGGCCTAATAATTATTCAACGTCGCTAATATCGGGTGAAGTCTTATCAAACTTAGTTACTGGCGATTACACCTTGAGTGTGAACAGTGTTACTGCTCAAGGTGTCACTTATAGCTTTAACAATGGACAGTCGCAAATGGTGACTGTCTCAGAAGGTCAAACCTTAAGTGTGAACATTAACTATAAGGCCCCTGTGACAGTAACGGGTATTATCACAGGTTTTGGTAGTGTGTATATTAACGGTGTTAAGTTTGAGACAGACCAAGCTGGTGTTACTGCGAACGGAGAAAATGATACCGAAGATGCATTAGAAGTAGGCATGGTTGTTACTGTCAACGGAAACGTTGGAGCTGATGGTGAAGGTGCAGAGGCTTCTTCCATTGATTATCAAGCTAATGCGGAAGGTCCTGTTACTGGCATTAATTTAGCAGAAAAAACTATTACTCTACTTAGTCAAGTTTACTTTGTTGATGATTTAACTGAATTTGAAAACATCACGTTTGATTTCATCCAAATAGGTCATTGGGTTGAAGTCTCTGCTATCCAAAATAGCGATGGCCAGTACATAGCAACACGAATAGAGTTATCTGATACCTCTGAAGGTATTCAGTTAGTTGGAGAGGTAACACAGCTTGAAACGGTAGCAATGACGTTCAATATTGATGAGCAAGTTATTGATTATTCAAACGCTACCGTTGAAGGAGAGCTACTTGATGGTGTAGAAGTCGAGGTTGAATCAGAATTGGACCTTGTTGACGGTGTTTTGTTTGCTACTGAAGTCGAAGTAGAAGAAGCGCAAGATTTAGCTGGTCAGCTTATAGGTTTTGAAGGTGAAATCGAGGTGTTTACGTCAATTACCGATTTTGTGGTAGATGACCAAGCTATCACAACAACGACTGAAACTACTTTTAAAGGTGGGCAAAGCTCTGATTTAGCACTAGGTGTTGATATTGCTGTTAGAGGTTCAATTGTTGAGGATCTATTTGTCGCTACAGAAATCAGAATTGAGCACGAAACAGAAATTAAAATTGAAGGGCTTGTCGAGTCAACTGACCTAGAGAATAATTCGATTGTTATTCTAGGCAACACAATCTTTACTGATGAGTACACTCGTTTTATTGATGACTCAGAAGATGACGAAAGACGTTTTAGGATTGATGACATTTTAATTGGCGATAAGGTTTCTATCAAGGCATTTGATAATGAAGGCCAATTGCTTGCTAGTCAGATAAAACGCAAGAAAACAGTCAACGAAGTAGACGATGAAACAGAAATAACTGAGTTAGAAGGTAAAGTATCAGATATCAGTGCCCCCACTTTTTTAATTAATGGTGTAGTAGTTAAAGTCACTGACGCTAGTGTCATTGAATCACCAAATGGCTCAGAACTAACTTCAAGTGAATTTTTCTCTGTTGTCACGCTTGATACCGAAGTGGACGTTGAAGGTATCCCTCAAGATGATGGTTCTCTACTCGCATTAAAAATTGAAATTGAGTCGAAAGAAAACAATTCTGGTGACGCAGAACCTTATATAAAGCTAAAAGGTAATATTGATAGCTTTAACTCTATTGAGGCTTTTACCGTTAATGGTCACTCGATAACTACAAATCAATTTACACGATACGAAGGTGGTAACCCTGAATTATTAGTTGTCGGCGTTAAAGTAGAAATTAAAGGCCATCAAGCTGAAGACGGTACAATTGTCGCCAAGAAAATTGAGATTAAGATGGATGATGATAGTGACCGTGAAAGTGAAATAGAAGGTGAAATTACAGATTTCATTAGTGCTACCGACTTTTCTATTGGTGAACAAGTCATTACAACGACAGATAATACAGAGTTCGATAACGGAAGTATCGAAAGCTTGGCATTAGGCGTCCATGTCGAGGTTGAGGGCCATATCAATAATGATGGTACTCTAGTTGCAGATGAAATTGAATTTGAAGAAGTCGATGAAATTTCAGTGAAAGGCGTTGTTTCTAGTTTTGTATCAGCGACAGAGTTTTCAATCGGTGAGCAAGTGATCACAACTAATAGCGAAACCGAATTTAAGAACAGCAACGCTTCGATGCTGGCACTTGGTGTAACACTAGAAGTTGAAGGTGTGCTTGATGAAAATGGTACGCTTGTAGCAACAAAAGTTGAATTTGAAGAGACTGATGAAGTTGAAGTTAAAGGTATTATTACCGTATTAAATTCTACAACTGATTTTGAAATTGATGGGCATCATGTAATTACAGATGAATTTACAGTTTTCAAAAATGGAACAGCGGAAAACTTAGCATTAGGTGTGGAAATTGAGATTGAAGGGTATGCCAATAGTGATGGTTCAATTCTAGCATATAAAGTTGAATTTCAAGAAAACGATGAGAATGAAGTTGAAGTAATAGGCGCTATATCGGAATTTGTTTCCGCTGTCGATTTCTCTATTGGAGAACAGAAAATTACAACTACTGATGATACCGAATTTGAAGATGGCTCTATTGCTGATCTTGCTGAAGGTGTAACGGTTGAAGTAGAAGGGGCTTTGGATGAGAACAATGTATTGGTTGCTAAAAAAATTGAGTTTAAAGAGAATTAGTTAAAATAAGAGTTAACATTTCGATTGCTAAAACTGAAATGTCTGTGATTATATGTTTAATATACTAAGGAAGAGCGAGTACTTCTCTTGAAACTTTTCAAGAGAAGTACTGCTAATCAAGTATCTCACAATTTTTTAGGCAAAAACTTATACCCAGTGATCATTGCAGAAATCAACCCAGACTTTTCTCGTCGCTCACCAATGATAACACCCAGAATATGCAAGGGAATTAGTGCTAATAGGGCATAAAATGCGTATACATGAGCTGTAATAATAGGAGAACGAAATTCTCTAAGTTGCTTATATCGCTCTTCATCAACGTTAACCTTTGAATAAGGCTTGATTGCGTCAAGTTGAGTCTCGTCAACTGCAATACTTTTAGCGAAGTGTTGCCCTAATGGTGGATAGTAGATGTCAGTCCCTGCTAATATTAACCCCGTCGCCATTTGAACTGTCATTGCAATCAGCAAGGCAAGTACCATGAGCTTGCCTAGCGGGTTATGGCCTGTGTAAACTTGCTTTGGAGAACGCTTGAAGTCTGTCAGTTCTTTTTTATACCCTTTCATAAATGGCAGAGTCTGCGACCACTTTTCATTCGACGAGCCTATAAAGCCCATGACTAGCCGAACAATTAGGTTGATGGCAAAAATGTAACCAATAGAAACATGTATAGTTTTAAGCAATATTTTGGCGTCTACCGATACCCCCAATGTCTTACTATTAAATATGATTAAGCCGAACACTATCAGTAAGCTAATTGTGATGACGTTTATCCAGTGAAAAAGCCTGATGCTTCTAGACCACACATAAGTAAGCGTTTTAGTTTTATTCATGACATTTCTCCTTTTCTAGAGATTTTGTAATTCATAAATGACCCGTTTCGATGATTGGTGTTGCCCAATATCTAATTTTTATGGTTGCGAATAGTGAACTTAGTTCTTCTTTAAGCTGTTCTAATTCACTTTGCTCAATCACCACTTCAAACTTCAGCATATCTTTGTACCCTCTAACCTGTTCCTCTAAGCTAAAAGCACTATGTTTCTGGCTATACCCCATGATAGGGAAAATATTAAAACCTGATGCTATATCACTCAGCATTAACTGGTCGATAACATCATCCTTGTGTTTCTTAGGGGTGATGAAAGTAAATACTAATGATGAACTAAACATTGCGCTGCTCCAAAAAACGATACCAGATTGGCAATAAATAGAGGGTTGTTGCTGTTGAAGTCATTAAGCCTCCGATAACGACGATAGCAAGCGGTTTTTGTATCTCAGCGCCCGGTCCTGTGGCAAAAGCCAGTGGCATTAGGCCGAACATTGCAGTGGTTGCGGTCATGAGTATAGGGCGCAGTCTTCTTCGGGAGCCATCTACTACACGTTCAGTGATATTAGATATGGTGGTTTTACTCTGTTCGAAGTAGCTAACCATGACAATGCCATTGAGCACTGCAACACCTAGTAATGCGATAAAGCCAATTGATGCAGGAATTGACAAATATTGTTCAGATATAAGTAATGCGAAAACACCTCCCATTAAAGCAAATGGGATGTTACAAAGAATTAAGTTTGCTAGGGATACAGATCTAAAAGTCGTAAACAAAATCACAAAAATTAAGATAAGAGCTAAAGGGACAACGATTATTAGGTTTTTCATTGCTCGCTGCTGATTTTCGAACTCGCCACCAAAAGTTATGTAGTAACCGCTAGGAAGCGACAACTCAGTGTTTACTTTGGCTCGTAGCTCTTCAACAAAACTAACAACATCTCTGTTTTCTACATTGGTTGTGATTGAGACAAACCTTTTACCTCGCTCCCTTTCGATCAGTAAAGGCTCTTGTTCCAGAGTTATGTTAGCAACAGTCTCCAATGATAAAATGGTATTATCAGGCATTAAAATAGATACTTGCTTCAACTCATTTATGGAACTAATTTGACTGGCTCTGTCTTTTGACGAAGCGCCGAAAACAATGGGAGTAAATTTATTAACGGTGACTAACTTAGATATTTGACTACCTTCAAGTTGGGGTTTGAGAAAATCAGTTAGTGCTTTAGTGGTTAAACCAAATTGACGAGCAATTTCTTGCTTTAAAGAAATTCGAATGTATTTTCCACCTTCTATCAATGCAGCCTGTACGTCTTGACTGCCCCTAACTTCGCTGACTAACCGCTTCATTTTTTCAGCGAGAACCGCTAACTCTTGGACTTTATCACCAAAAACTTTTATTGATACATCGCCTGTAGATCCCGTCAACATTTCCGTTACACGCATTTGAATAGGTTGGGTAAAGTTTGTATTCATACCGGGATATTTTGATAAAACGTTGCGTATATCTTCGATAAGCTGTTGCTTGGTTTCAAAACGCCACTCACTTTGAGGCTTTAATTCCATAAATATATCTGTTTCATTTAGACTCATTGGGTCGAGTCCAAGCTCATCTGAACCAGTTCTTGCAACAATTTGAAGTATTTCAGGCACTTGTTGTAGTAGCGCTTTTTCAACTTGAGTATCAATATTTAAAGAAGATTGCAGGGTAATAGATGGTGACTTTTCTAGCTGAACAATGATGTCTCCTTCATCCAACGTTGGCATAAAGCTTTTGCCTAAGCCTGCAAAAGCAAAAATGCTTAAAATCAAGAGTCCAAAGGCTATCAATGACGCTGATTTGGGTGAATGAATAGCGCTGAATAGCGACTTTTTGTACTTATTTTGTAATGACTTGATGAAACTAGGTTCACTTGACTCTTTTGATTTGAGTATCATTGAAGCTAGTACAGGGATAAAAGTAAACGCAAAAATTAGCGCAGATAACATCGCAAAAACAATCGTCAGTGCAACAGGCGAAAACAGTTTTCCCTCTAGTCCTGTTAGCGTTAGAAGGGGTGAAAAAACAATAATGACAATTAATGTTCCCGACACCGTTGGCACAGAGACTTCTTTACATGCCCTATAAATAACATGTAGCTTTGGAAGTTTGCTGTTTTCTGACAGCCTATTTACAGTATTTTCAACTACAACAACGGATGCATCGACAAGCATACCAATTGCTATAACTAAGCCCCCTAAACTCATCAAGTTTGCTGATATCGAAAAGTAGCTCATTAATAAAAAAGTAGTCAGCGCTGCTATCGGTAAAGATATAGAGACAATCAATGCCGCTCTGAGATTACCAAGGAACAATGCAAGTAATATGACAACGAGCACGACAGCTTGAATTAATGCATTGGTGATGGTTTCAATAGCGGTACTAATTAAATTAGATCTATCATAAAAGACATTGATTGTCGTACCATTAGGTAGCGAGCGCTCTAACTCTTCAAGCTTTTCTTTGACCATATTCACTACTTGGTCAGTATTACTATTTTTTAGGGCGATAACTAAACCTTGTACAGCCTCTTTACCATTATGTGTCACTGCACCATAGCGTGTTAGATTTCCTTCGTTAATTGTTGCAATATCAGCTAATCGGACAATACCTTGTTGGCTATTTTTCACTATCAACTGACGAATCTCGTCAATTTTTTCAAATTGCCCTTGTGTTCGTACAACAATATTGTCGTTTCCTTTGTTTATTCGGCCAATTCCACCATTCAAATTGTTGTCTATAATTGCTTGTTCAATATCATTAAAAGAAACGTGCTTAGAGTGCATCTTTAAAGGAATTGGTGATATTTCATAAGTTTTTACATAGCCGCCTAAACTGTTTACGTCTGCAACACCTGCAACGGTTCGAAGAATCGGTCTGATCTGCCAGTCTAAAATGTTACGTCGCTGTTGTAGGCTTAAGTTTGGATTGTCTACTGTAAACATAAACATCTCACTTAATGGCGTACTCATAGGAGCTAGACCACCAGAAATGTTTTCAGGTAGCTCAGCCCAGATATTCATTAGTCTTTCATTGACTTGTTGCCTAGCCCAGTAAATATCTGTGCCTTCTTCAAAATCAAGTGTAATGTCCGTAATCGAGTACTTTGTCGTCGAGCGCAGGATCTCTTGGGATGGGATGCCAAGTAATTCAGTTTCGACGATTCGTGTGATTTGAGTTTCAATTTCCGAGGTTGTCATCCCCGGTGCTTTTAAAACGATTTTTACTTGTGTAGGTGAAATATCGGGAAAAGCGTCGATTGGCAAGTTATACCAAGCATTAATCCCAGCAGCAGTAACAAGAAGGCTTAAAATACAAATAAAAATTCGTTGGATGAGTGAGAATCTGACCACCGCACTTATCATGGTTTATTCTCCCAACCCTAAAAATAGACCTTGGGCAATGCTAACAAAGGAGGCAAGCACTTCAGCTTGCTCTGTTAGATTGTCAGACTGAACAATGTAGTTGTCATCCTCACGCCCAATAATAATGATCTCAACTAAGTTTATTTCTTGCCCATTTTTAACCGCAACATAACTGGTGTCATTGAGTTCGAACAATGACTGGTGAGGAACCTTAATACCTTCAATTGAAAGAATAGGTGTTAATAGCAGTTGCTGTCCGAGTTTAAGTTCACATGACGAACCGAGACTGCTCCAGACCGTTTGCTTGTGATTGATAACTTTTTCGTCAACAGTCTCTACTTTGAGTAAACAATTTTGTTCAGTTTTAAATGAAGTAACATTTTCTGCTTTTTTGGTTAATATTAAAGATTTGATAAAAACATTGTCTGAAGGAATTATTTCAAAAAGGTACGGAGACTGTTCATCTGCATACTCTAGTAGCCCATTAGAAGGGCTGATTAGAAATATATCGCCGTTATTATCTGTAGCTAGTTGTTGTAATACATGGTTTAGGTGTTCAAAATTTAATTTTGCTTCTAGATAGGTTTTGTTGATGTCTAGCCATTCCGCACTCTTTATCGTATTCGAATTTGCATAACTCTGAACAGATTCAAGATGTTTCTTGCTTTTCAAATATATTGATTTACTCGCATCTATTTCATCGAAGAAGTGATGTACTTCTGGCCCTTCTATTTTAGCGACCTTTTGTCCCTGATTTACCTTTGTTCCCGGATGGTATAAAAAGGAGATTTGTCGAGGAGTAAAAGGCAATTGAACTTTGAAACTAGATTTAGGTTTAAAAGCTACCTCTCCAAGCACTTGCTCTATCTCCATGCGATCAACTACCTGTACGGATTTGAACTCAGGTTTAAAACTCCCTAACTCTGAAATATGGATTGTAGAATTTGTGACTTGTTCAGCCTTAATTTGCATACTTAAAACCGCTAACAACATCAGCGCTGCTAATACGAATAATCGATATGTAGTTGCTATCATTTGTTACTGACTCTTGTTAGGCTAACCGCAATAGTTGCCTTGTTAGTTTGTAGTTGAGTTTATCCTACGAATAATGTGCGATTTTTTCGTTAGGCAAGTGCCGTAAAACCATGAGACATATGTCCTATAAATCCTTTAATCGGTTGATTTTTATATGAAAGATAAAGTGATAGCTGTACTTTTAGCTATAATAATGGTACTTAACTTTTTTGATGTCATCACCGATGTGTCATTAGGTGTTCCAACTTGGCACATTATTGAAGAGAGTATGATTGTTCTAGCTTCAGCGATTGGTTTCGTTTTTTTGGTGATAGAGATTTCAAATCGTACAAAGCATATTAACCACTTAAAGAGCGAACTAGATAAATCAGGCATACAGTTAAAAAATATTTCAGAAGAAATGAAGATCGCTCGTGCAAAATATAGTGAAGTTATAAACGAGCAGTTTAATCTGTGGGGGTTGACTAAAAGCGAACAGGAAGTTGCTATGCTGTTACTTAAAGGGCTTAGTTTTAGAGAAATTAGTGAAGTTAGAGATACCAAAGAAAAAACAGTTCGTCAGCAGGCTTCTAACATTTATGTCAAAGCTGACGTGGACGGACGGCATGAATTTGCAGCTTGGTTTTTAGAAGATTTCATGGAGCCTAACACAGCACTCGAATCTTGATTATACAATCTTTTGACGTAACAATTACTTTTAAGACTATAGCTAGTAAAAACTCATCACAATGAGCTTCTTAATCTGTTTTATAAGAAAACCAATTGTTTTGGAAAGCCATACTACCCCAAAGCGCATGTGCAAGGGCGATATCTATTTCTTGTACAGAACTATGTCTTGGTAGCAAAGACTTAGAGGTTGGAACATAACTGAACCCTAAGGCTGGTTTATTTGGCCGCAAGATTGTTGCACCTGCCCTTGTTAAATATGCGAAATTACTTGCATATTGCATCATTGCACGTTGATTAATATTCTCGTTGGTTAAATCTTGCCCTATCATTGGCTCTCGACGACCCGACTTTTCAAGAGAGCAAAGTTAAGGCTGTAGGAGATACCATAAGATCCCTAGCTCTATTTGTTGTTTTAGCAAAGTTTGCAAGCTCATACGCTCCATTCCTATACGAATTAAAAACGATCAAGGTGGTTGACGAAATTGCTCTCGGTATATATTTGCTAGTACAAACATTTATTATATCAGCGGTGTTAGCGGCAGTTGCATCTTTACAGCTTTTGCCTAAGGGATTGAAATTACACTCATTGATCTTCTATCATAATTTTCGGGTTAAGGCTCTTATAAACATTCCATTCTTTGTGTTGTTTTCAATTATGCTTGGAAAAATGTTTGACGGCAGTGACACGTTAGATTTTGAACTAGATGATGCAAGATTTCCCGTAGCACTAATAAGTTCGTTATTGATTGCTGGGATAACGATCAAATACATTTTTCTTCCAATAAAAGAATATTTTCAAAAATTTTATAGCCCTAAAGTTAGTTTTATAATGACTTGCATCTGTTTATTCGCTGCTTCAATAGCCAATACTTATGCTGGATTAGGACTTGCTGAAAAGCTAATAAATAAAGAAGAAGCGTGCAAAGCAATTTTTGATATGAATAAGCAAAAAGGGAATGTTCCAAATAACACAGACCGCAGTTGTTTTGTTGGAAAATGTATCGAGTCACTTGGGCAAAAAGAAGCTAGATCTCAATAATTATTTAGATTGCCCCAGTGTGTTGAAAATCTGGGGCAATAGATTCCATAATTTATTTCCTAGTGAAAGAAATAATCTCACCAGTTTCTCGATCCACATGCTCAACTTCCATTACAGCATCTGGATTGATATCAATTAACTGTTGCTGTAATGACTTGTTCTTAGTTATTAAGTTATCAGACATGCGATACATTTCAGTTAACTTTTCAATCCAAACTTTATTGTCTACAACTTCAGGCTCTTTATTCTGAAGTTCTTCTACTTTCTTTTTAGCATTCGCCAGTTGCCGAGTTAACTTTCTAATTTCGGCTTCTAGCTTTTCTATTTTTAGGTCTTTATCTCTAATTTCTTGTGCAGCTTTAATATCTCTCTGGAGCTGAATATGCCTAGAGGTTTTTTTATAAATATTTGAGTTACTTCGGCCAGCTTTTTGAGCAACTCTATTAGAGTTGATCTTCTCACTAGGATCAGCTTTTAACTCTTCAAGTGCTTTGTAGAAAAGCTCAATTGCGTCAACTTCTTCTGTCATTTAGTTTGCTCTTTTTTATCGTTCTGTTCGTTATGCTCAGCATTGCGGATTACATGATCGGCAGCATCAAAAGTATCTTGCCAGTTGATTGCTAATAGCTCATATCGCTTCTTTACTTCATCTGGGGCATCGCGTAACTTCTCAAGCTTTTTAGCTGCGCTATTTCGCATAGCTCTCCAATGAACCATTTGTCGCTCTACTACTGTATAACTGGCACAATATACGCAGCCTGAAGGTAAGCCTGCATTCTTAATTTTACAGGCTTCGCCGCCACTACAATAGCCGTGTATAAGTCCTCTAATACCTTTTAAGTTTTTCTGCAAAAATAGAACATATTCTTCCATATCTTTAAAGTGTATTTGATTAATTCGATCTGGTTCATCTGACTCAGAGCTAGTAATTCCAATAACTAGGTCTTTAGCTATTTTATTAAAGCGCTCACCGCCACCGCCGCCGAGGTTTCCCTTCATACTTTCTTCGGCGATTTCATTAGCAACTTTCTTCGTAAGCAGCTCTTCATGGTAATTCATAATTTCTAACATTTCGTCAACAGAGGCTATGCCTCTATTGCCATAAACCATAGTCATGCTTTTAGATAGGTGATTAAACTGATACTTAATGTCATCAAGTTCGCCGAGCCTATTAGCTATAATGAACCATGCAAATGTATGTCTGAACATATGAGCGGATATTCTAATTTGATCGCCAACAGAGTATGGCTTGCCTCTATCAGCACCTTTTAACGCTTTGTAATTACATTCAAGCTGTTCTAATTGAGCAATATCTAACTCAGTTAACGATATATTGAACATCTCATGGGGAGTGCCGTCAGTATTATCAAACTCAGCAAATCTACCATCCTCTGAAAAGCTAATGCTTTTCATTGAATGTGCTACTCCAAATAGTTTGTTTTCTTGTAAGCCAAGCTCTAAGTTATGAAGGTTTTCTGGTTTTATTTTCTCAGGATAGTACTGCTCTAAACATTCCCCACGCTTGCGCATATTGATGACAAAATTTTCAAGTATTTGAACAGCATTATATGTATCTTCATTCGCCACCCAGTCTAGTTCAACTGAGCTTCCATCCGTTTTTGTCATGGTTGACTGGATATAAAAAGTTCCGTCTTTTTCAAAAGCACAACCAATCTTACAAGACAGTGCTTCATCAATTCGCATACCAGTGAAGGTCAATATATAAACTAAGACCGAAATCTTCAGATCATTAAAACAGGCATACTTATCTTCAAAGTCTTTCTCAGTATCGCAAGCGTTAACTGCATTTCTGACTAATACTGAAACATCACTAACGGTTTTGATGAACTCAACTCTCTCCTCAAGGCGTGCTATTACTCGGTCATTAAAGTTTTTCCAATCTTCAATGTTGTCTTTTACTAGCTCAACGTTCTTGCTAGCTCGTTGAATAAGCACTTTTAGTACATTGGTTGGTATTACTGGGTGAGACAAAGTAGACAGTCTAGTTTTGTGATATTTATCTTTTATCGCTGCTAGGTGACCGTGAAATATGTCACAAATCACTTCACTCAATAAGCCAAATGAGTTCTGTTCATTGAAAAGCGTCGATAATTCTCGTTTGGGTAACGTTTGATCAGCTTTGAGTTCTTGGAATAGATATTTATGCAACGTATTGCTTATTATCAATTGAGGAGACTTGCTAAAGTGATGGAACGAAGTAAAGTTTTTCTTCAT
The DNA here is from genome assembly GCF_030161435.1 of Thalassotalea loyana. GTDB lineage: Bacteria > Pseudomonadota > Gammaproteobacteria > Enterobacterales > Alteromonadaceae > Thalassotalea_G > Thalassotalea_G loyana. Next base: position 386,529 of record NZ_BSSV01000001.1, read on the forward strand.
CAAGAATTTAGCTAGCTGATTTAGTATTGTAGTGTGACCTGAAACCGATGATGATTTATAACCAATACCGCCCTCTACATTCCCGTTAAATAGTTTTATTAATGCATATGCCTTAATTTGAAATGAAAACTCATTATCCTCTTCTAAGGTGACGATATTAGTTTGTTTACTGTTTTCCGCGTACCAAGTTCCACTACTAAACTTTATTTCTTTATAATGTTTCTTGTTAATAGCTTTTGTATGCCAAAGCACTGAGTTATTTATTTCCTCAATGTTATCCACATTGCTCAAAGAACGAATTTGAATTTCGGAACTAGGTAGAGGATCTGATATTGCTGTAATTATTTGATGGATGTTCATTATATACCTCTTAACCTGCCATTAGTTCCCAATCTTCGTGTATACCAAATTCTTTAAATAACCTTTTGCCATCGGCAGGTGCTGCTGGTGAAATTTCTGCAACTTTTTCCAGAATCTCATCTACTCGATTTGAAAGGATTTCAATGTTTTCTTTTTGCTGTTCTGCAAACTCAAACCCCGCTGTTGATGCCTTCATGCTATCAATAACAACAGCTTTATATGATAGGAGTCGCCAAATATGCTCAGCGTCAGCTACTAGTCGATAATAAGGACAGAATAAACACGCGTTAAAATCAGCACATAATGTTGTCTTAGAATCATTCTCCTTATGTAATTTGTAATTCTCTGCGTCATATACTTTTGCGGCATCACTATCATGTCCACTGACGCAACTGCCATTAGGTGTTTGACGACTATCCTCAGGTGTGTCTGTTAGGATGATAATATCGTCCGTTAATTCACGACCATGAAAGTAATCCCCCATGACTTTTGTTGCTTTAGTTAATGTTGCTGTTGATTTAGCTGTGTCATCTTTCAGATAATGCTGTAAGAAAACCTCAAATGAATGCTGACCAGCTTCTTTGTATTTTTTAAAGTTACTGAGAACTTTTCGATAAATATAATTAAGGCCGCCTTTTCTGATGCGCTGAACAGTATAACTAACTTGGCAGCCCTGTGCCTCTAATAGGTCATCAAGTGTTGTTAATATTGAAGCATCTAATGCTTTTGGAGTGTCATACTTATAAGATTGATATAGGAATATTCGGTTCTTAAATGGATGATCATCATTAAGAGCACTTCGAAATGGTTTACTATCATCATCGCGTATTTCTATTAAATCTTGAATTACAGGGCGAACTATATCGCCAGTTTCAATGCCTTCTTTTTCAATGTCTTCGGCTTTCAATCCGAATTTATGCCATTGCGTCGAATAGTTAGCTCTTCTTTTGAATAGCCTAATGGCAGGGGTTTTCTTACCACCAATAGGAGAATCAAAATAAAATATATCATCAATAGTTAACTCGAAAACAGGAGTCATATTCCAAGCTGTCTTTAGAAAAATTCTGCCTAGCTTTAGTGCTAGCTTTTGGAAATGTGTTAAATCTTTTTTGACTAAAAATGTTTTCTCAATATAAAATGCCAATTCAACCGCTTCTTCCAAAGTGTAGTAATTATTAGCTCTAGACTTCTCTTGATGGTGCATTCGTTTCAATTGTGAAACGGGATAAGATAAAGTTGTTTCGATTCCAAGTTTATCTAAAAGCCAATCGATAGCATTTTGCTGCATTTTCCCATAAGACAAATCAAGAACCGAAGTTTTGCACTTGTGCTGAATATGTTGCCTAAGAGATTTTAATACATCATGGTTACTTTCAGTTAACCCATATAAACCTCGATCAGCGAGTGATAGCTTTTGCTGTTCAGATAAACACTCGTCATTACTTTCAATCGCTATCAGGAATTGACTAAATACGGTCTTAACTGTGGTAATCTGTACTTGAAACGCATCTGTTCTATTTAAGCTTATATGATGTACTTTTTTGACATCTTCAAAAAGAGCTGGGTAATTATCTTTAATATACTTAAAGGACTGATATTGCCATTCACCATGTACTGACTCATGTGGATATCCCAACATATAATCCAAAAGCTCGTTGATGTTTACATTCCTATTAAATACATACGCTAATAGGTTGTTCAAAACAGATCTTAAATCGTTGACATTATGTTGTTCCTGAACTTCCTTAGATAACGTATCAAGGTAAAGTAACCATAATTCAGCTTCATTTTCGGTGAACGCAGCAGCTCCATTTTCATGTATAAGTTCAAGCTGCTCTTCAGACAAATAGTTTTTAAATGCATGCATGAACCTAATAAATCGCATTACACGTGATAGTGCTTTTTTTGCAGTTGAGTTTGCTAAGAATGCGTCAAGCTCTCTTCGTAATTTTTCTGAAATTGTATCTACAAATTCAAAAGCTTCTTCTTTATCTAAAAGCAGTGTGGTTGTTCGGCTTCCGTGAACTTCTGGTGCTAGATAACGAAGCATATGCTTAAACTGATCTTTCTTCTGCTTATTGCTAACTGAGGATAAAATCAGGTCACAAAGCTCTTTTGATGAAAGAATCTCTGAAACATTAAACTTCTTTTCAAGAACCGCTTTTACTTTGGGTAAATCAAAGCCTGAATCTAAACAAAATAGAAACCCTGTAATATTTTTGATAATAGATTGCAGGTCTTGTTTTCCACCTTCCTCACATTTTTGCTGAAGATACTGAACCATATAGGTTTTAATCTCAGAAATGTTTTCCAATGGATATCTGTAGACTATAGAACAGTCAGTAGTTCTGTAGCTTTGGCAAAGCTTGGACGGTATAACAATTTCATGGGGGGCAACAAGGTGTTCATTATTAAAGTGTTGCTTTAGAAGACCTAACAAGGATAGGTGAAATTTTCCATTAACAGTTGATAAATTACCTTCTAGCTTTGCTAATATCCCACAACGCTCAAAGCGTTGCCAATATTCTATGCTTGAGAATGCATCAAACCCTTTATGTTGAAACTTTATTAAGTCTTCATCATTTAATCTGCCCAGTATAGGTTCCAAGTATCCGTATAAACATGATGCTTGTTGATGAATAGTTTTATATGTTTGTATGTAATAGTCTTTTGGTTCAGGAGCTTTTGACTTACTTACTAAATCAGCTATTTGCTTTTCTAAAATAGGAGAAAATAAGCCAAATCGTTGACTAAACGTTGATCTCGCTGCCATTACACTTCCTCCTGCTTTGCTTCATCAGGAAGAGCGTCCATTAACTCATCAACACGCGAATACATATCCTTAACCCACATATGCATCGCACCATGCTCATTCTCATCTAACATGGTTTTGGCTAAATCTAAATACAACTCACTAGTAGTAAAGTCTTCATGGCTAAAGACTTTCATCAAAACGGCTTTAACTCTTTCTTCAGATTCGCCATTAATTATCATTGAGGCCGCTAGATATGTACCATATGTTGCTCTCAAATCATGGTAATCACGCTCTAGCTTAGGTAATCCTTTATCTTCTTGTTCTAGGCGAATATGCCCAATGCTGCCAGAAGCGGCTTCTTCTCGCATTCTTTCGCCTTTTCTATTGATGAATAAGGGGAGAGGCTCAGTCATCCCATATTTAGTCTCAAACTTTATTCTACGTTTTCTCCATGTTTTAGTTAGCGTGTATTTGTAAAGCTGCTCCATTAGGTTAGGGCTTATTAGTATTTTCGAGGGCTTATGGCCTTTTCTGATAATGTTTACGTAGTAAAACTTAGAATAATCATCTTCTTTTGGGTCTTTAATATCTGCGTGATTGATAGCCACAACTTCGAATGAGCGAAAGCCACCTTGATATGCACATTTCAAAAATAAGTTGTAAGTGGGTTTCTTCGAAAAGTCTGTTGAAATCAAACTAACTAATTCTTCAGGTGAATAGGGCTGAAGTTCTCTTGGGGCACTATCTTTGGGTATGACACTCTTAGGGATACCAAGGTTGCTTACCCAGTTCATAACTCCTTTGCCTTGTTGATATCCAGTAGGCAAACCGAATAAATCAAAATCTCCATCCTTCTTAGGAACCTTGATTTTTTTAAACTCCATAGAAAAAGGCAACGATGAAATCACACTACGTTTATAAGACCAAAGATAAAAATGCTTAACAGTGTCTAGTCTACGTTTAGCTGTTTTGTACCTAAGCTTTCCTGCTTTTACTAATTTGGTTAAATGTTTTTGATATTGCCATATAGGTAGGGAAGCAACTTGCTCTTCAACACTATCGCTTGGAAGCGGTGCTGCTATTACTTCTTCGTACACTCTATTGTTCTGGACAAGCCAGATAAGGAAAGCTTGGAGATCTTTAGCTATTGGCTCCATTGATTTGTGAGAAAGGTGTTCTCCACTCAATGTAGAGTAATATGCTTTGGAAAAAGCCGGACTTTGATTTTTGACTTTTGAGTTTGGTTTAGTGGAGTAAATACCTAATCTTCTATGAATTAGAAATAGATTCATCTCTAAGCACTCTTTGATTCTGCTCTCACAAAATAAAAGAGGGAACTGCGGATCTATAATATCTTCAGCGTACTTAACTTCTCTTAATTCACTTTTATCATCACTATTAAAATGAGCTTGGCTCCCTAAATTAAACTCACTATATTTTATTGAAACGGTCATTTGCTATATCTCTATTTTCAAAAGATGGTAACAAACTTTATCTTCCATTTCAATAATGGGGTGTTAGAAATGTTTTGTAACTCATTGTTATTATACATATTTGTATAATATTCTTGTGTTGTAAATCTGAGTAGTGCTCATTGTGTATTGATGTTATTGTCACGTGTTAACGGTAAGTTGTTTATATTGATTGTATTAACCACTATTGAAAGTTGTATGTTTTAGATCTGAACAGTGTTATTTGTTAAATCAGATTGTATACTTACTTTTTAATAAACTTGATACTGTACAACTGATATAAGGGATGGTTCTTACTAATAGAACTAGCCTATTGCTACGATCACTTACCTAATGAGTGACATTAAATTAGTACTTATCAATAATGGGGTGTTGGTTAGTATTTTATAATGGGGTGTCTGGTAATTTAGCACAAATCGACAGTAACTACCTGACAGCTGTAACTTCAGGTTTAACCTATATTGTTGAGCGCTTTAAGGATTTTCCTGGCAGTAGCACGGTTAACTTAAATGGCGTTGTTCGAAGCCGCTTAGCGTCATTTGCTGAGGAAAATTTATAGATATGATTAATAGACGGCAAAGCACATACTGCAATTGAGTGCTTTAAGACATTATGCGACGGAAGTTTCAAAGGGAAGAGCGACAGGGATAGTTGCGATTCTTTTTAACGAAATATATTCATTTTTTATGTAATAATACTGTTTTCTTTACAATTTCTTACATGATGTAATGGCATAAGTTTTTTATGCGTTAATGAATTTTAATGGATTTTTTATGAAGTACATATTCTATGTCTCAATACTGATCTTTTCATCTTTATCGTTTGCTTTTTCGTTTGGCAGTAAACAAGAGGTGCAGGCGTATGCATGCGAAAACTGTAATGAGACAGATGCAAGAAACATTGCTTTAGCTAATGCGCCAGATAACAACTGTGATATTTTTCGTAATGGTAGCGCTGCAAACTATTGTGAGCCAATCTCTAAACAAATTTTAGTACCCGTTCACACAACTAAAGAAACTTTCAAGTTTATTGTTACAACACAAATAAACTCTCAAAATCGGCCAAATGTTACTGCAAGCTTATTGCCAATGACATCGAGTCAATCTGCGATTATGCATCAATACCTAACGTTCAATGATGAACTGATGATTGCTATTAGCGAGGCAAATATAAGTAGTAGTGAACTATTCCCTAAACCAGACTTTATTATGAGTAAAAGCGCGCAAGGAACAGGTGGTAATGATAGTGCTTGTGAAAGTCACCCGACTGCATTATTTTCTAATCCTGAAAACAAACGTGCAATTAGAAAAGAACTAGGCGATAAAATAAGCGACGCTTTCAATGGTGAAACCGTAGTTGATTTGACACATGAAAGGTTGGTCAATGGCGGTGGGCTGTCGCTAGGTCAAGGTTCCGGTAGCATAAATATCAGCTTTACATATATTAATAGAAAATTAATAGTTTTCAGAGGCGATGATTTTGATAATAGACTAGCTTTTAATGTTCATTTGGGTAGCGACCCACTTCGTGATAATCAAGCCTTATTTAATTTAGAGTTAAATAAGGGGTGGACAAAAATCGATGGCTTTAAATATGGTGAACTATTTGGCGGTGGTGATGTAGATTTATCGGGAGTATTGGTTTCAAATTGCTTAATCGACTTTCTAACAAAGGAAGGTGAGAGTGATAGTGAACAGCCCTCTACAGGAGGAGGTTCAGGTACTTTATCGGATCCCTTTTATGGCCTGGATTCGCTAAACAACAATAATCCTTTGAATTTCTGCAAGTATGACAAAATTGTCAAAACATGTTCTACGACGGAAAGTGGTAGCACTCAATGTACTTCATCCAGATTAACTTGGATAAATAAATGTGGTTTAGCAAATTAGACAACATATTTTTTTTATGAATGTTAGCCCGGCAGAATCATCTATGTTAATTGAAAATTAACATCATTATTTAAATAAGTGTTTTGGTATACTGGTGAAAATGGAACAAGCTAGTTAAATGGCGTTGTTCGAAGCCGCTTAGCGTCATTTGCTGAGGAAAATTTATAGATAAAATTGTTTAAACGATAAAATCGAATACAGCAATCGTATTAATTAACTTTAACGATTGATTGGTTTGGTTAATGATAAAGGTGTCTACAACAAAACGAGGAACATGTTATGCGCTTTATTAAACAACTAATTTTAGGCCGTAAAATTCAAAAAGTGACAGTTAAATCTAAAGACTGTAACTACAGCAATAATTATTACGGTGATCGTATCTGTGTTAAATCGAAATAATGTTAACCAGCTTTGGCCGAGTGGTTCAATATTCAGTTCAAAGCTGGTTTATTTCAATGGTTAATAGCCTAGAACAAATGGAAAATCAGAAAGAAGGCTGTCAACACTATTCGTTAAATAACAACCAGGGCGCTTAGTACAGCGAGTTGTCGGTAAACGTGAGCCCAACGATGTCTCTTTACCTCTATAAGCAATTAAATTTTCCGTTAGAAATACTTCCAATGGCTGAGCCGTAATTGTAATTGTCTCAATGTGATTTTCAGGCCAAGCCAAGTGTCCATCACTACTTAATACAAGAGGCGATAATGATATTTGAGCGCTAAGTAAGGGTAATTGCGTTAGTGATAAAGATTGCTTTGCGTTAATTAAGTCAATTACGGCAGGCATGTCTTGATGCTTATTTAGGTAAGCTTTTTGCAAATATGTGTCCGCTTTTGAAAGATTTTGAATGCCAAAAGAGTCACTTAAGTAGGCGATACCCAATAAAAAGTCTGCATTTTGATACCCTTTTCGCGCAGCTTTAGTTAAGAAGTGAATTCCTTTATCAATATCTCGTAGTTCTGTTTCTTGAAGCAATAATAAACCCGCTTTGTAACTGGCAGATATGCTGCCTGCTTTAGATGCTTTTTTTAAGTATCTGAGGCCCTTTTCAAGATCAGGTGATGTGCCAAAACCTTGTTGATAAAATTGACCAAGTGTACTAATCGCTTCTGGGTGTCCTCGAGACGCAGCAGCTTTGTATTGATTGAATAGCGTTATACATTGTTCTGATTGACAATTGTTAATTGTCATCGCGTCAACCTTGATTGATAGAAGTGCAAATAAACTTAGTATGAGAAATTTCTTCATTTTGGTTCCCTTAAAATTAAGACATTCGATTAAAACCTAGTTAAGCAAGTTTAATGTGTCAAATTGGTATCGCATTAATCAGCAAATTGAGAAAATGGCTAATAGCGCGCAGTTTAAATGGGATGTAGTTTGGTGGTATATTTGTCGTTCAATGTAATGGGTTGATCAATGACAGTGGCAAAACAAGATAACAAAACACGCTTATTTAGACGTTACAACCGATTGGTGTTTACGATTTTTATTCTCGTTGCATTGCTAGCCGTTGTTATCTCGATATCTCGATACTACTCCGCAGTAGAAGAACACCAAGTTCGTCGATTCAGCCAGTTCACCAGTAATACCGAATTACTCAATCAACGTTTGCTGCTGGGTATTAGCACGATTGATAATTTGTCTAGCCTTGCCCAGTATCATCTGAAAAATCACGCATTAACGCTGTCACCATTGCCTCGATTGGTTGATGATGAAGATGGCTTTTTCCTCGACATTGTTCATTTTGACGATAAAACACTGATTAATAATTTGACGGGTAGGGGCAGTGTCAGAAATTTATCTGAACCTATTCTTAATGAAATTAAGATGACCCAGCAAATTAGCCCCGCGTTTGCCAGTGCCGTAAATATTATCCCTGAAGCCTCTTGGTTGTATTATTTATCTAATCGAGAGTTTGTCAGTATTTACCCATGGGTAGATAAAGAACAATGGCGGTTTAATCCCATTATTTTAGAGACTGAACAATATACCGCGTTAAAGCAGCTCACACAGGATGAGCTCTATTGGTCAAAGCCTTACATGGACACGGCAGGAACAGGTGCCAGCTTTTCATTGGGGAAAGGTGTTTATAACCAATCACGTTTTATGGGAGCGTTAGTTTTAGATTTTAATCTGACGAAGTTTTCGAGTTATTTGGCAAAAAATCCAATTGAGAATGCCAATGTCGTTGTTGTTAATGACGAACAAAAACTCATGATTTCATATCCAACAGAGAATACTCAGGGCCAAAAGTTACTTGGTTGGCATGACATTGTCCCACAAGAGTTACGTGAGTTGACACTTCCCGAAATCAGCAAGCTGGGACCTTATTTTAAGTATAAAGGTTGGTGGGTTGAGGTGATTGAAATCTCGGCGAATGGCTGGTGGATTATTCAATATCAACCATATCCTCACTTCATTGACCCTATTGTAAGAGACAGTATTACCAGCTTCATTTGGAGTATTGGGACGTTATTTGTTGTTGTGTTAGTTATTTACTTTTTGACATTAGGTAGCTTCATCAGGCCAACAAAGAGCTTTATACAGCACATTGAGAACTCGGCTAAAGGCGACCCAGGCAAAGAAAAGCCTCCGTTGGGCTGGCACTATTGGTATCAACTCGTGGAAAATATCTTCGGTCAAAACCGAAGCTTAATGCAGCAACTCAAAGACCAAAACTCAGAGCTCGATCAGAGGGTTGAAGAGCAAACTAGTGCCCTGAGAGCTAAAAGTGAGCAGCACCAGCGCGACTTTGCTCAATTAAGTTCAATCGTAAACGCTATACCTGAGCTGATTATTTTCACTGATCCTAAAGGGTTAATTATTGGTGTGAATCGAGCATTTAAGCAATTTGCTGGTGTAGAAGATGATACATTTCTCGGTGATAGAGCTTCTACTATGCTTCCAAAAGCTATCGCAGAGGTGTTGGAGCATTTTGTTCATTTGACGAAACAAGGTAATAACAACCCTCTCAATATCAGAAATGTAGAGGTTAAAGAAAAACACTTCGACATATATTGTGGTTATGTATTTGGTGATGAAAAAGCCATTTTAGGTAGTGTATTTATCATTCGTGATGTTACCAAGCAGTTCGCCTCTGAAATTGCTTTAATGAAAGCAAAAGAGCATGCAGAAGAGGCTAACCAGGCTAAAAGTCAGTTCTTGGCTAATATGAGTCATGAGATTCGTACGCCAATTAACGCGATTGATGGCATGATGTCAGTGCTTGAGAACACTTCATTAACCCCGTTGCAATTGCAATATATTACTACAGCGCAATCCGCTTCAACTTCATTATTACGACTAGTCGATGAGCTGCTCGATTTAGCTAAAGTTGAGTCCGGTAATATGCAACTTTATTACGGCAGTTACTCATTAGATAGAATTATTGAACAAGCGGTGCAATTTAATCTGAGTAAAGCGAAACAAAAAGGCATCGATTTTGTTATTGAGCTTTCACCAAGCTTACCTGCAATCGTTCGAACGGATGAAGGTCGCTTAGTTCAAGTGCTTAATAATATTCTAAACAATGCCGTTAAATTTACTCATCAAGGCCATATAAAATTATACGTAAACACATATTTGAAAGAGCCTCATCAATCAAAAACTAAAGTTAAATTTGCGATTTCAGATACGGGGATTGGTATTAAATCAGAAGCTCAGAAAGATTTGTTCAATGCCTTTACTCAAGTTGATGAATCAATGACTCGTGAATACGGTGGAACCGGGTTAGGTTTAGCAATCTGTCAACAAATCATTGGTTTGATGGGCGGTAATATCGAAATCCAATCTACATTGGGCAAGGGGAGTGAATTTAGCTTCGAATTAACCTTTGAGGACGTGTCTCATCACTCACCACTAAATAACCAGATTGAATTAGTGAGCATTGCTACGCAAATCAGTGACAATGCAATTGAAAGTATTAACCACTTGGGTGTGCAAGTACAACAGCTAGCAACGCTCGACGATATTGGCTTGTTTGAAAAAGACGTTGTATTGGTTCTTGATACTGAAGAAGCACCAAATGAAAAATTATTTGAAGCGTTACTCGAATATAGTCGAGAACACCAAGATAGTTGGCAGCATGTAAAAGCAATAGGTGTTGTACTGCCCGCTAATCAATCTCAGATTATCGCGACAGAACGACAAGTGATGTCGCTTAACTTACCTTATACTTTTATTGAGCAGCCGATCTATCGCTCAACCTTATTGTCTTTATGTAAATTGGGTATTCAGCATCAAAAAGCGATCATCCGAAAAGACGCTGTTAAACAGCCGATACTAGACCAAGAACTTCATGACAAATCTGTTTTATTAGTTGAAGATAACTTGGTTAATCAGATGGTCGCTAAACAGTTACTCGCTGCGATGGGGATCAATGTGGTGATCGCTGAAAATGGCCAAGAAGCTATTGAGTTTGTGAAAAAGCAGCATTTTGACTTAGTGTTAATGGACATTCAAATGCCAGTGATGGATGGCTTAACCGCAACCAAGCAGATAAGAGCGATGAATGGCTATGAGCAGCTACCGATCATTGCAATGACGGCTCATGCTCGTGAAGAAGACAGACAAAATAGTTTTCAGGCGGGTATGAACATGCACATTGCTAAACCTGTTACGGCAAAAATTCTAAAGCAGGGTATGCTTGAAGTGCTTAATTTGGATCCTCAGGTGAGCTAGTTAATGCACTAGTTTCTTGACTCATAGCAACGTCATCGGCAGCCGGTTGAGCATGAAATTCTTCAACAGTATATAGTCCTGCATTGATCGCTTGCTCAGAGCTCACCGCTATTTTTCCTAGTGGATACATCGCTGGCCCGGTGGGTTCGCCAAGAACATAGGTAATTCCGTTGTGACGAATTGTTTTATCTCCCGCTTCAATTGGAGCATTAATCCCCATTAATGCATGACCGTCGATAAATACCATAATCATTTCAATGCGAGGCATTAAGCTACGAAGTAATGCAGACGTTAGCGTTACTTTTGAATCACAATCCCCTTGGTTTTGATACAACAATTGCATCGGAGGAACAAAGCCTGCGCCAGCCGACGTTTGTCTAGATGCCAATGGCGAGTAGGGAATCGATTGAATAAAGTTAAGTGTGTAATCGGTGACTAAACGAATATTTCTAAGTTCAACGGTTTCCAAAATAATGGGACGAAGCGCTTTTAGCAGTGGAACAGACTGGTTTGCAATTTTTACATGATCAGGTTTTATACCGCGCTTGCCATCAAACCGCGTAAAAATGTGATAAAAACGGTCTGCTAAATATTGATTTTGCACATCCTTTGACAGCTTTGTAAGCTGATTGTTCGCTTGCGCTAATGCTTCCTCATCTCTCGAGGACAAATTCAAACTCATGCCGCCTTGCTCTCGAGAAATCGATAAATTGACACCCGGGATTGGTTCGTCTCGCCACGCTTTCAGCGTTTTTTTAATGATTGAGTTTTGGGCTGACTCGGGGTTGTAGGCACGAAAATTTCTAAAAGGTTTGAAAAAGCTCTCGCTACGTTCGACAAAGCTTAAGGCTTGTTGTTGCTTTTGTAGGTCTTGCCACGAAAAGCTAAGCGAAATCATGTCATCTGTGTGTTTTTTACTAAAATTAAGTTGTTCTGCATGACTCTCCTGCGGCAATACAGTGATCGCGCAACATATTGCGAGGGTAGATAAAATAAACGAAGGTTTTTTGAACATAAACACCTTAGTTGTCGACACAGAATTTGGTTTAAACACGTTAAATTAAAGCAGTTTAGCTAACTACTCATTTTATGATAGTACGTTTTCGTCGCATTGATTGCCACATATTGCTTTACATTTTCAAACAATTGTTTATATTTAAACAAGTGTTTAAATCGTATGTTTAATTAATTTAGGAGCCCCTCATGGCAGACTATCAAGCCCCATTGAAGGACATGAGCTTTTTACTTCACGATGTGTTTGATGTAACGAACTTGTGGCAATCACTTCCACACTTGGCCGATCATGTTGATCCAGAAACGGCTGATGCAATATTGCAAGAGTGTGCAAAAATTGCGGAACAGGAAGTCGCCCCACTTTCACAACCAGGCCATGAAACTGGTGTTAAATTTGATAACGGTACTGTGACTACTGCACCGGGATATAAAGAAGCATTCCAAACCTACGCTGAAGGCGGTTGGACAGGCTTAGGTGGTGATGTTGAATATGGTGGCATGGGTATGCCAAAAATGATCACGGCTTTACACGAAGAAATGCTATGTTCCGCTGACATCTCATTCTCGTTATACCCTGGCTTAACTGCTGGCGCTGGCTTATCAATCGTAAAGCACGCAAGTGAAGAGCTAAAACAGCGTTACTTGACCCGCATGTATGCGGGTGAATGGGCCGGTTCAATGTGTTTGACCGAGTCTCATTCTGGTACTGACCTTGGTATGATTCGCACGAAAGCCGTACCGCAAGACGATGGCTCTTATAAAATCACAGGTGAGAAAATTTTTATCACGGGTGGTGAACACGACCTCACCGAAAATATCGTACATCTAGTTTTAGCAAAATTGCCAGATGCTCCGGCAGGCCCGCGTGGTATATCATTATTCCTTGTACCAAAGGTACTCGTGAATGACGATGAAACACTTGGTGAACCGAACAATGTTAGATGTGGTTCAATTGAACACAAAATGGGTATCAATGCTTCGGCAACTTGTGTGATGAACTTTGATGATGCGACGGGTTACTTAGTTGGCGAGTTAAATAAAGGACTCGCATGCATGTTCACTATGATGAACTTTGAGCGTATTGGTGTTGGTATCCAAGGTATTGGTGCAGCAGAGCGTTCATACCAAAATGCCTTAGAATACGCGAAAGACCGTCTACAAGGTCGTGCATTATCAGGTGCTAAGTCGCCAGAAAAGCCAGCCGACTCAATTATGGTGCATGGCGATGTGCGCCGCATGTTATTAAACATGAAAGCATCGAATGAAGGATCTCGTGCCTTATCGACTTACATTTCAATGAAACTCGATATTGCAACCTATGGTGAAGGTGAAGAAAAAGCTAAAGCAGACGCTTTAGTTGCGTTAATGACACCCATTGCTAAAGCATTCTTTACCGATTTAGGTTTCGAAAGCACGGTTGCTGGACAGCAAGTATTTGGTGGTCATGGTTTCATTCGTGAGTGGGGTCAAGAGCAGTTAGTACGAGACTGTCGTATTGCGCAAATTTATGAAGGGACGAACGGTATCCAAGCGATGGACTTATTAGCGCGTAAAGTTGCGGGTTCTAAAGGTGAAATGTTCACCGTCTTTGCTGAAGAAGTTCAAGCCTATATTGCAAAAACGACAGCAGATAATATGCAAGAATTCATTGCGCCATTGGCTAAAGCACTTGCTGAATTAGAAACACTAACAAAGGATGTGTTAACCAAAGCAGCAAGCAATCCTGAAGAGCTTGGTACATCAGCAAACGACTACTTACACGTATTCGGTTACACTGCAATGGCATACGTGTGGGCGTTAATGGCAGAGAAATCACTTGAAAAAGTAGACCAAGATGAGTTCTATGTAGCGAAAGTGAAAACAGCGCGCTACTACTTCAAGCGTTTATTACCAAGAACACAGTCATTAATTGCAGCAATCAATGCTGGTAGCGATGTGTTATTCGATATTGAAGATGAATTGTTTTAATCAGTAATGCTTTAAATCAAATTAAAAGCTCGCTAGGTTGCGAGCTTTTTTGTATCCAGACTATAATAAACTTGATTGGCAATCATAGCACTGTGTTAAGTTGCCAATGTTAAATGCAGGGAAGCATAAAGTTGAAACGGAGTTTGCCTAATTGGCGCATTCATAGCATCCCTGCTAATTCAAAGCTTTTATTAGGGATTACTATGAAAAAATTCACTTCATTCCTTGGTGGTACGCTTATCGCCGTGTCTTCATTGTTAACATTTAACCTTCATGCAGAATCAGCAAGTGATGGTCAGATTTATCAACTTCTTGATAAGTCAGGTACAACACGCATGATAGAAGGGCTACCTCTACAGATGCAAGCTATGGGGCAGCAAATTGGGTTAACGGCAAAAGATCCAAAAGAACATCAAGATTTTATGTCACTTTTTGTCGGTACAATTAACACCGACCAAATGATGCAGCAAATGCTTGATAGTGTTAAAAGTAATATGAGCTCAGATGACATTCAGGGTGTTTTAGATTGGCTAAATAGTGATGTTGGAGAGCGTATTGTCAGTGCCGAATTGAAGTCAGCTGAACCTGAATTTCAGCAAGCATTAATGCTATATATTGCGGAGTTACAAACCTCTCCTCCATCAAATGAACGCAAACAAGTGATTATGGATTTTGTTGAAAAATCAAACATGGTTGATCAAGGCATGAACATGGTTGCCAATATGATGAAGAATATGTTTGCTGCGGTAAAGGCGAAAGAGCCTGATAATAAAGAACTTGCTGCAAATTTGGATAACCAATTAGCGTTTATGGTCGACAGCATGCGTCCAGCATTTGAGCAACAAATGGTGTTAACGTCATATTATTTATATCAAGACATTAGCAACGAAGATATTGCCAAATACTCTCAATTTTTTGAGCAACCAACAGGCCAGAAGTATTTGACCGTTATGTATGAAGCTCTCTCGGATACAATGTCTACATGGGGAACGAGTATGATTACAGAATTGATGGCTCAGCATGACAAGTTAGAAGCAAATGCAGAGTAATTACTTCAAAAACTGTTGATAGAATTATGATGAGAAAAGGCTCCAAAATCATTGGGGCCTTTATTTTTTTAATCGTTATCGATTAACGACTTTAGCTAATTTCAGCTTACATTTATACGCCCAATTTAAACAGGTGTTTAAAAAATTTGATTTTCGAAGTTATTCAAGGCACACTCAAGCAGCTATTATTACATCAATAACAAATATTTTGTTCAGAAAGCACCTTTAAGGTGAAGGAGAGGAAGGCATGTTATTTCAAGGCAAAAGCCTTACTGCCGAGCTACTTGCTGACGGTATTGTTGAAATGCAATTCAACGCCGAAGGTTCAGTAAATAAGTTCGACCAGGCAACATTTGAAGAGTTCGTCGCAGTTATCGACGCGATTAAAAACTGTAACGAAGCTAAAGGTGTATTAGTTACATCGGGTAAGTCAACATTCATCGTTGGTGCTGACATTACTGAATTCTTAGAGACATTCAAGCGCCCAGAAGAAGAGTTAGTTCCTTGGGTTAAAAACGCTTCAGACATTTTTGACGCATTTGAAGATTTAGAAATGCCAACAATCGCTGCAGTTAATGGTTTTGCATTGGGCGGTGGTTGTGAAATGATTTTATCATGTGACTTCCGTATTGCAGACACCACGGCATCAGTTGGCTTACCAGAAGTTAAATTAGGCTTAATGCCAGGCTTTGGCGGCACGGTTCGTTTACCTCGCCTTATCGGTGCGGACAACGCAGTTGAGTGGATGTCTACTGGTAAGCCTCATAAGCCAGAGCAAGCACTAAAAGTTGGTGTATTAGATTCTGTTGTTGCACCAGAAATGCTTAAAGAAGGTGCTATCTCAATTCTTAAGCAAGCAATTGACGGCAAATTAGACTGGCGTGCAAAACGTCAACCTAAACTTGAAGCATTAAAGCTTAGCCCAACTGAAAAAGTGATGACCTTCAATACGTGTAAAGGCATGATCGCGGCTAAAGCGGGTAAACACTACCCAGCGCCTATGGTGATGGTGAGCTCAATTGAAGCGGCATGTGATTTAGACCGTGCTGGCGCAATGGCTATCGAAAACCAAGGTTTTGCAAAGCTTGCAAAAACTGATGCGGCAACAGCGCAAATCGGTTTATTCCTGTCTGATCAAGTGATCAAAGGTAAAGCGAAGAAAGCGGGCAAGATTGCGACTAAAGCAATTAATAAAGCAGCGGTTTTAGGTGCTGGCATCATGGGTGGCGGAATCGCTTACCAATCTGCATACAAAGGCACGCCTATCGTGATGAAAGACATCGCAGATAGCGCATTAGATTTAGGTTTAACAACGGCAGCTGGCTTATTAACTAAGCAAGTAGAACGTGGTCGTATGAAGCCAGCTAAAATGGCAGGCGTATTAAATGCGATTACACCAACGTTAAGCTACGACAACGTAAAAGATGTTGACGTTGTTGTTGAAGCGGTAGTTGAAAACCCGAAGGTTAAAGGTATCGTTTTAGCTGAAGTAGAGGGTATTGTTGCAGAAGACGCTATCGTTACTTCAAACACATCAACTATCTCAATCGATTTATTGGCTGAGAGTGTTAAACGTAAAGACAAGTTCTGTGGTATGCACTTCTTCAACCCTGTGCACAAAATGCCATTGGTAGAAGTTATTCGCGGTAAAGAAACATCTGACGAAACGGTTGCTGCTGTTGTTGCATACGCAGCGAAAATGGGTAAATCACCTATCGTTGTTAACGACTGCCCAGGTTTCTACGTAAACCGTGTGTTATTCCCATACTTTGCTGGCTTTAGTCACCTAGTTAAAGAAGGTGCTGACTTTACTGCTGTTGATAAAGTGATGGAAAAACAATACGGCTGGCCAATGGGCCCTGCTTACTTACTTGACGTAGTAGGCATCGACACAGCTGATCACTGTACAGGCGTTATGTCTGCGGGCTTCCCAACTCGCATGCAGAAGATCGACGGTGACCCAGTTAGCAAAATGTACGCAAACGAACGTTTTGGTCAAAAGAACGGTAAAGGTTTCTATGACTACGGTACTGACAAGCGTGGTAAGCCAACAAAAGTTCCTTCAGAAACAGCTTACGAATTAATTGGTAACGCACAGCATGCGGATTTCTCTGCAGATGAAATCATCGCTCGTCTAATGATCCCTATGGTGAACGAAGTCGTTCGCTGTTTAGAAGAAGGTATCGTTGATACAGCAGCTGAAGCTGATATGGGCTTAATTTACGGCTTAGGTTTCCCTCCGTTCCGCGGTGGTCCAATTCGTTACTTAGAAACTGTTGGTATTGCTAATTTCATTGAAATGGCAGACAAGTACGCTCACTTAGGTGAGATTTACCAAGTAACAGACGGTATGCGTGAAATGGCTGCATCAGGTAAGTCATACTTCACAACAGACGTTAAAACAGCTTAAGCCGAGGAAAGAAAAATGAAAGAAGTCGTAATTGTCGATTGTATTCGTACCCCAATGGGTCGCTCTAAGGCTGGTGTTTTCCGTAACGTACGTGCCGAAGCCTTATCAGCTCACTTAATGCAACAGTTAGTTGTTCGCAACCCGAACTTAGATCCTGCTTTAATTGAAGACATTATCTGGGGTAATGTTAAGCAAACTAAAGAGCAAGGTTTTAACATTGCTCGTAATGCTCAGTTATTAACTGATATTCCAAAATCTACAGGTGCAGTAACGGTTAACCGCTTATGTGGTTCATCAATGCAAGCACTTCACGATGCAACAACTAACATCATGGCAGGTCAAGGTGACGTATTCATGATTGGTGGTGTTGAGCACATGGGTCACGTACCTATGATGTACGATGTAGATTTCGATCCAGCATTAAGCAAGTATATCTCACGTGCTGCAGGTAACATGGGCTTAACGGCTGAATTATTAGGTCGTCAGCACGGTGTTACTCGTGAGCAACAAGACGCATTTGGCGCACGTTCTCATCAACGTGCACATGCTGCAACAGTCGAAGGTCGTTGGGCAAACGAAATCGTAGCAACGCCAGGTCATGACGCTAATGGCGTATTAACGATGATTGAGCATGATGAAGTTATTCGTCCAGAAACGACTGCTGAATCGCTTGCCGGTTTACGCCCGGTATTTGACCCGGTAAACGGTACGGTAACAGCAGGTACTTCATCAGCATTATCTGACGGCGCTTCTGCAATGTTAGTAATGTCAGCTGATAAAGCAAAAGAGTTAGGTTTAACACCACGCGTTAAAATTCGCGGTATCGGTGTAGCAGGTTGCGATCCATCAACTATGGGTTACGGTCCAGTACCAGCTACGAAGAAAGCACTTAAGCGTGCTGGCTTATCATTAGAAGACATCGAATTAGCTGAGTTTAACGAAGCATTCTCAGCTCAAGCGTTATCATGTGTTCGCGCATTAGGCTTAGAAGACAAGATGGATGACATGATTAACCTTAACGGTGGTGCGATTGCATTAGGTCACCCATTAGGTTGTTCAGGTGCACGTATTTCAACGACATTAGTTAACTTAATGGAAGCGAAAGATGTGAACATTGGTCTTGCGACTATGTGTATTGGATTGGGACAAGGTATCGCAACAGTTTTCGAACGAGTATAAATTATGGCTAAATAGCCCATCTTCATTGTTGGGAGTGCTCATTGACATTCGTCAACTCCGCGCTCCCGCCTTGAAGCTGAACTATTTATCTCAGCATTAATAACTCGTTAAACGTTATTTTCACCTTGAACTAAAACCACTATCCATCGCAATGGATAATTTTTAAGAGCTACTTCGGTAGCTCTTTCTGTTTGTTGGAGAGCTCATTGACATTCGTCAACTCCGCGCTCCCGCCTTGAAGCTGAACTATTTATCTCAGAATTAATAACTCGTTAAACGTTATTTTCGCCTTGAACTAAAACCACTATCCATCGCAATGGATAATTTTTTAAGAGCTACTTCGGTAGCTCTTTTTGTTTGTGTGAGTGATGATTGGCACGTATAAACGATGCACTGCAGTCATGAAAATATGTTTTCTCTTTCCACAGGTAGTGCTAATGACTTTTGGATAAAAAAAACACCGCTTGGCGGTGTTTTTTTGATTGGGATAGAAGCTTATTTACGTCTTTTTACTGCCATCATTAGGCTAGCGAATAACATTAGCATCCATGTACTTGGTTCTGGTACCTTACTAAATGCAACATCTTTAAGTCTAACACCGTCGCTTGCACCATCTACCCAAACCATAAAGGCCGTGCCAATCGCTGAACCTGGAACAAAGAATAAGTCTTCAGGGTACGATAAAGCTGGTGCATCGACAAAAACATCACTGATTTCTATCTGTGTAGGCGAAAGAAAATAAGCAATTGAGAAGTTTACATCATCATCATCGCTTAGTGATGATAATAAAAAGTCGTGGATATTAACGGCCTCTGAGAACTGCAAAAGTAACCCTTCGTCTGGGTCCGTGCTGTAATCGCCAGAGTTACCACCGTCTATTTTTGAGCCATCGTTAGCACTAGACTTTACACCAATACCATTATCTCTTACTGACACACCAAAGCCATTGTCCACTAACGTCCATGGTTCTAATTGGTCTTGGTCACTGTTATAACTAGTTGTCCATGCTGAAATAGTTAAGCTAATGCCCATTTCTTCATAGGTTAGTTCAGATACGACATCGTCCGGTTGACCACTAAAATCGATAATAATTGGACTTGCGACGGCAACATTAAGGCTTAAACCCAAAACGGCGAAAATAAGGGTGCGTAAGGTGTTCATATTTATAGGAATTCTCTACTGCTAATATTAATCGTTACGGCTACAGCAATAATCGAACCAACTGGTTAACCTGTTGATTTATATGATTTATATTTTCCTTCGAACAAGAGAATATGCATAGTCGTAAAAATAGCTGACACTTATATGAGCAGCTTTTTCACAGTAGAGAACTTGGCACTCTACACGTTGAGTTTCGGTTTTTAAAAACAAGGAGGATGGTTAAAACATGATGGCAAAAGTGGCACCTGCAACGATTGACGTCTCGCCGTCGACAAAGTCCACTGCAATCATGGGGGCGATCTTAAACTTATCAAATTTGTAGTCGTATGCAGCTGATAAGCGATACAAATCTTCGGTATGACTATCATGGCCATGAATTTCTTCTTTTCCCACGCCGATACCTAACCAAATATTTTTGTGAGGGCTATACAGTGCTGAAGCAACATAGGTTTCTATACCATCGCCGTGGTGAGCATGGTTTGTTCGCTCCCATGCGACACTTGCGGCCCAGCTATGATTGAACTCATAAATATATTCTAGACCGTAACTAAAATAAGTATGGTGCTCAGTGTCTACCCCATCTAAAAAAACACCAAGAGAATGAGGGGTTTCCAATATGTGTTGGCGCTTAAATTCGTTACTTTCGTGCGTTTCCGCCCATGATGTTGAGCTGAGTATCAAAAGCATTAACAGGCAGGTAATTCGTTTTAACATGATTCGACCTTGTACATTCTGTAATGCTGACAAATGATAAGGTCTTTAAACCTAAAAACTAGATGATAAATGTAGAGTGATATTGCGAATTGTTACCAATAACGGCCGATAGGTTACTTTGTTTACATTGTATTTATCATGTCCGCTAGGACGCTATCAAGGGGAGCCCGCATAGAATAATAAAGGCGATCCAAACTGTTTCACAAACCATAAGTGCAATCGGTTTAATACCAACCGATGTTAACTGACCTAAGTTCGATTTCATCCCAATCGCCGTAATTGAAATAATTAATGCAAATTGACTGACCTGTCCAGCTGTTTCCTGGACCGCTACCGGTAAACTCAATACGGAGTTCATTGTCATAAAGACGACAAATGCAATAAGGAATAATGGAAAACCAGGAGCCTTTTGACCTAGATTATCGGTTTTACATTTTAATTTAATTACATATAAGAACACGAATACGACTGGCATCAGGAAGCTCACGCGCACTAATTTCACTAGTGCAGACATATCGCCAGTTTCTTCCGATATCGAATACCCAGCCCCTACGACCTGTGCTACATCATGTATCGTGCCGCCGAGAAAGATGCTTGTTTCAAATGCTGATAGCCCAAGACGGTCCGCAATAATCGGGTAAAGGACCATAGCAATCGTTGATAAAGAAGTAACACAAATAATTGTTAAAAGTGTATCTCGTTCTTTTTCAGGAGAATTGGGTAAAACAGCCGATATTGCCATTGCTGCGGATGCGCCACAGATGCCGACCGAACCGCCCGATAAAGCGCCTAACTCTCTTGATAACCCAAGCATTCTACTCAAGATTAAGCCGAATAATATCGTGCTAACAATGCCAACAACTAACAAGGTTACCGTAGGAAAACCGAGCGTTGATAAGTCGGTAAAGGAAATACGAAAACCAAGTAAAGCGACGCCAATTCTGAGTACTGTTGAAGCTGTAAACTCAATCCCCGCTTTGCATTTAGCGTCTTCATACAAGAAACTTAACGCAATACCAAGCAATAACGCAAAAAGCATAGCTGGTGCAGTGTAGTGCTCGGAGAGAAATAGTGCCGCTAATCCCGTAATTGTGGCAATTCCAATTCCCGGTATATTTGATGTTAATTGCTGTTTCATATTAAATATCACGTGACAGCTTGAGTGAGTTAAATTTAGGATATCCAAACATTTTGGGACCTTTATGGCAACATGACTAATACGGCAGCCGCCGCTATCAACATGAGCGCAAATAAATCTTTTTTAGGTGGTGTTTCTTTGAGCCAAAAAATAGAGATGATCATCATAAAGAATATCTCTATCTGACCTAAGGTTTTCACTAGCGGGACCGTTTGTAACGACATCGCACTGAACCAACCTAAAGAACCTAAAAAACTGGCAAGCGATGTATAGGCTACTTTTTTCTTATGGCCAGCCATTACGCGTAATTCTTCTCTATTGCGAATAAGCAAATAACTAACAAGCAAGAAGGTTTGGAGCGAGATTACCAAAAAAAGCACCCATGCCGCTCGGTGTGGGAAGGGAAGGCTAATTGCAAGCGTTGCTTCCCTTACCCAAAGGGATGTCAGCGCGAATGCTGTAGAGCATGCTAACCCTATAGCAACAGTTTTAAGCGATAAATCGGAGATCTTCTTCGGTGTTGAAAGCATCATAATCGCAATAGCACCGATTAATACACCTACCCAGCCAAAGAGTGTAAGCTGCGTACCAAAAAACAAGACACCTAAAAAGGCAGCTACGGGAGCTTCACATTTGGCAAGCCCTGCGCCAACCGCAAAATTCTTTTGTTTAAAGAGTACAACCATGAGAGAGGTTGCAATTATTTGCATAACAGCGGCTGCACAGACAAAGAAAATCGCTGATAACGAAAATGTCGGCATTGCAACGGGCTTGATTTGATATAGCGCCAATAGATAAATTAGCGCTAAAGGGCCCGCCCATAAAAACCGGGCAAGCGTTACGCCAGTAACGGATAAGTCTTTACTCAGTTGACTCTGTAGGGCATTACGACCTGCCTGACAAAAGGCGGCAAAACAGGTGAAAAAGATCCACAACATGATTAATCGACACTATCAATCGTGTGATAATAAACAACTTCCATATCTTCAAAACCTGACTCTTTGAGTACATCGGTTTTTTGATAAGTCATACCCAGCTTTTTCATGATGTTAACTGAGCCTGTATTTTCTTTTTCTGCCATTGCACTGAATTTTCGAATATCTTTATTTTGCGCTTTAAGCGCATGTGCTATCGCTTTTGCAGCTTCAGTACCATAGCCTTTCCCCCAAGAATTCTGGAAAAAACGCCAGCCAAGTTCTAAGTTATCTTCTTCAGTGGGTTGCTCATCATTAAAAAATTCCATGGGGCGAACCAATACCCAACCTAAATAGGTATTATCATCAAGCGTTTCGACCATCCATAATCCCCAGCCTTTTTCTGGGTTGGCATAGGCTTGTAAGCGCGGGATAAATCGCTCATGGATATCATCCCAAGTTGATGGTTTACCACCATTGATGTACTTCATGACTTCTGGGTCTTGATCTAAGTCGAAAAGTTGTTGTTTGTGTTCAGGTGTCATGAAAGTGAACTTCAAACGTTCAGAATTTGAAACGGTGATCATCGTCATTCCTTGTTCATTGTTATCCGGGAAAAATTGCAGGGAAGGTGAATTCTCCTACTTTTTATACATTACCTTTTTAAAGACTAAAAAGCCCGACATTTGCCGGGCTTTTCATCGATTATTTGCGCGTTGTTACGCTAAAGAATCTTGCAATGGTGGCACAACTTGCTTCTTGCGGCTCATGATCCCATCAATCCACACTTTACCGTCTACTGATGCAGCACCATAGGCTTTTTCAGTTAGGTCGTCGTTGTTGCTCACAACTAAGACTTCTGAGCCTTCTTTCATAATATCAGTAAGCACTAATAGTACACTGTGGTAATCACCTTCAGCTTTCAATGCTGCAATATCGGCTTGTAAGTCTTCTTTCATTTCATCAACAAGACCTAAGTTAATTAGCTCTAATTGACCAATACCCACTTTATTACCATGCATATTGAAGTCTTTGAAGTCACGCATAACTAAGTCACGCACCGGTGTACCTGCAACAGCCGATTTTACTTCAAACATTTCCATGCCAAGTGCTTTATAGTCTTCGATACCTGCAATTTCAGCTAATGCTTCAACACACTTAATATCTGCAGTTGTACATGTCGGCGACTTAAAGATAACGGTGTCAGACAAAATAGCACACATCATTGCACCAGCGATGTTCTTTGGAATTTCAACACCGTGGAAATCATACATCATTTTGATGATCGTATTGGTACAGCCAACTGGGCGAATCCAGCACTCTAATGGTGTAGAGGTAGTAATGTCGCCTAATTTGTGGTGGTCAATAATACCTAACACGGTTGTGTCATCTATATCGTCAGGACCTTGAATACGGTCTGAATGATCAACAACGTAAATACCGTCTGTGTCAGCAAATGTCATTTTTAATTCTGGTTGTTCGAAACCAAACTTGTCTAAAATGAATAATGTTTCTGGTGACAACTCACCTAAACGTGCTGGCTTTACGTCTTCACCGGTTTGGGTTTTTAAGTACGATAAAGCGATTGCTGAACAAATTGAGTCTGAATCAGGAACTTTGTGTCCTACAGCATATGCTGACATATATTTTTATCTCCAAGCACCATAATACCAATTGAATTAATTAGTTGCTCTGCACGTATGATAGGGTGTCGAACCGACTAAATAATTACTTTACTGGGTGTAAATTGTTAATTGGCGCGTATTCTAACAAAAAAAATAGATCAGAGTAAATTTTACGCTGACCTATTTTTGATACACAAGAACGTTGTGGCATAACTAATACGACAATTTACTCGTTTTTCCCCAGAAAACTTTATAAGCGAAAATTGTGTAGCCAATTATCATGGGTAATACAATCATAGAACCGATGAAAATTACCATTAGTGAATCACGTGCACTTGCTGCCTGGTATATGTCGAGCTGCATTGGCACAATGTACGGAAAGTAGCTGTATGCAAGACCTGCAAAACATAGTAGGAAAATACAGACACCACAGGCAAAGGGGTACCAGCACCCTAAGTCATTTTCAAAAGGCACTTTCTTCAAATAAATGTGCGTCGTAACAAACATAAAGCCAAATAGAATAGTCAATGGCACAAGTAAGATAACTTGAGGAAAGCTTAACCACTTGTCCATGACCGACGCGTCAAACAGTAAGTTAGCACTCGATACAGCGATAATGCCTATTGCTAGAAAAATGTTGGAAATCATTGCCCATCTCGCTGCGCGCTTTTGTAATTCCCCTTCACTTTTCATCACGAGCCAAGTCGCGCCAATAAAGCTGTAAGCTGCTGTTACACAAACGGCGGATAACACACAAAATGCGAGGGCGAATGTTGAGTCACTAAACCCCGTCACGTATCGACCAAGCATATAGCCTTGGCAAAGGGTTGCGATTAAAGAGCCGGCTTTGAACGCTAAATCCCATTGTGCTTTGTTTTTACTTGGCGCTTTTGTCCTAAAATCAAAAGACACGCCACGCAAGATTAAGCCTGCAAGCATCAGCGCCGTGGGTAAATAGAGGGCTTGAAAAATAATCGAATGTGCTTTTGGAAAAGCAATTAATATTAGGCCTATTGCGAGAACTAACCAGGTCTCATTGGCATCCCAAAATGGGCCAATTGAATAAATCATGCTGTCTCGTTGCGACTGGCTATCAAAAGGCAGCAACACACCAACTCCCAGGTCATAGCCGTCTAATATCGCGTACACGACTAGAGACAGGCCAGTCAAAGCAATAAATACGACAGGTAGCCAATCTACAGTTACTTCATTCATGTTAACTCTCCATCGCTGGTTGATTGTTATTTAGTATTGGTGATTTAGCGGTTGGTTCATCACCTTGCTCTAACTTAACTGCTCTATCGGCCATTACATAAAGTGTTCTGATGTAAGCAATCAGTAGAAAAACGTAAAGGGCAATATACAGTGTTAGTGATAATGCGATATGTTCAGCCGGTGTACTTGTGACGGCATCTTTTGTTTTTAAAACACCAGTCACTAAATATGGCTGTCGACCAATTTCTGTGACATACCAGCCAGCTAAGGTTGCAACCCAGCCAGAGAAGGTCATCACAACGAGCAATCTTAACGACCACGTAGGGTATTGTTTTTTAATGACAAACAAATAACTACAAAGCCATGCACACAGCAACATCGCCATGCCAATACCTACCATGACACGAAAGCTAAAAAATACAGGAGCAACGGGAGGGTGCTCATCAATAAATTCGTTTAGCCCTTTTATTTCACCATGTGGGTCATGGGTTAAAATGACACTAGCCATATAAGGAATCGCTACTTCAAAATGGTTTTCTCTCGTTTCTTCATCAGGAATAGCAAATAGCAAAAGAGGTGCACCTTTTTCTGTTTCCCAAACACCTTCCATTGCCGCGACTTTAGCGGGCTGATGTTTGAAGGTATTCAGACCATGCAAGTCACCAACAAAAATTTGTAAAGGGATGATGATGGCAGCAAACAACACTGAAAAGTTAAGGGCATACTTTACTGAGTCTTTATTATCACCTTTAAGCAGCCGATACGCTGAGATACCTGAGATTAAAAAGGCTGCTGTTAACGCAGAGGCCAGTACCATATGAGCGAGGCGGTAAGGCATTGAAGGGTTAAATACTACGTCGAACCAACTTGTCACATAAGCAACACCATCGCGCATTTCAAACCCAGCAGGAGTTTGCATCCAAGAGTCTAACGCTAAAATCCAAAAGGCAGATAAGCTCGTTCCTATGGCGACCAGTAATGTCGCTAGCGTATGAACGCGGTTTGACACTCTGTCCATGCCAAATAACATGATGGATAAGAATGAAGCTTCAAGGAAGAAAGCCGTTAATACTTCATAGCCGAGCAGTGGACCGGCGATGTTACCTACGGTTTCCATGTAACCAGGCCAGTTAGTACCAAACTGGAACGACATCGTAATACCGCTAACGACGCCAATCGCAAAGGTTAAAGCAAAGATCCTGACCCAAAAACGATAAACTTTGAGCCAACTTTGATCTTGGGTTTGGTTAAATCGAATTTTGAAGAAAAGTAATACCCAACAAAGGGCAATATTGATTGTCGGAAATAAAATGTGAAAGCTAATGTTGGCAGCAAATTGAATGCGTGACAGCATTAAGCTCATTTCATGGGTTGTATTAAAAAACTCTAACATCGCCACCTCCAAGGTGGATTAACTAAGAAACTAAGACTTTAATAGCTTGTCTTTGACGTCGAGTATTTTGCTGATACCCTCGCCAAGTTTTAACAAAGCAGATAACTTTTCAGAAGACATATTTTGAAGCTCGTTTGACCACAAGATGACCATTTCCATTAGGTCATGCATTTCTTGAATGCGCTTTTGCGCGTATTGGTCTGCTTCGTTGCTCGGCTCAGACATTAATGCATCACGTAATGTCGTTAATGTTGGGTCAAGCTCACGTTTTCGACGTTCAACAACAAGTGTTCTCGCGATTTCCCATACATCACTAGGTGCGGAAAAGTACTCTTTTCGATCACCTTGTATGTGCTGTAACTTGATCAGGTTCCATGCTTTTAGCTCTTTTAAACCCATTGATACGTTTGAACGGGAGATTTGTAACGCTTCACTAATTTGGTCAGCATTTAATGGCTCTTCAGTGAGAACAATGAGCGCATACATTTGGCCCAACGTTCTGTTTAGGCCCCAGCGAGAGCCCATTTCGCCAAAATGTAAAACCAATGACTGTGTGATTTGAGTTGTCTTCATTTTATTGATTTCTGAATTTTCAGTAATTTCTGAAAATTGTAAAACTTATTTGTTCTATGTCAACAAAATGTGAAGTTTTTGTGGTTGATTTTTGATCTAACAGTCGTTGGCGATGGATAAATTTATTTACAGGCATAAAAAAAGGGTTAGCAAACATCTTGCTAACCCTTTGAATTTTTTAATGGTTGATTTACTTGTAATAAGATAAACAAGTATCAACTTCATTGCGTGAGCCCATGATAACTTCGACGCGTTGGTGAATATCTGTTGGTTCGATATCCATGATAGGGCCTTGACTCGTCATCGCTTTACCACCAGCTTGCTCAACTAAGAAACTCATTGGATTAGCTTCATACATCAAACGTAACTTGTATGGTTTGTTCGGGTTTTTATTGTCCGTAGGGTAAGTAAAAATACCGCCACGTGTTAATACGCGATGAATATCACCGACCATTGCCGCTATCCAACGCATGTTAAAGTATTCACCACGAGGGCCTGATTCGCCTGCAACTAAATCATTAATGTAGTTCTGCATAGGCTTTTCCCAAAAACGTTGGTTTGACATATTAATGGCAAATTCACGCGTATCAGCAGGCACTTGTACATTACGCTCAACAAGTAAATAACCACCATGTGTTCTATCTAGTACATAGAAATGAGTTCCGCTACCAGTTGTCATCACTAACATTGTTGAAGGGCCATACAGGACATAGCCAGCACATACTTGCTTACGGCCAGCTTGTTTAAATTGGTCAGGGTTGTCAGCAGCCATATCAGGAATAGCTTCATGGATTGAGAAAATCGTGCCAATTAACGAGTTAATGTCGATATTCGAGCTACCATCTAATGGGTCAAAAGAGACAATAAATTTACCATGCTCTTCGCCTGCAACTGAGGTGTCCTCTTCCTCTGATGAAATAGCCTTAACAAAACCTGACTCAAGAAGAATGTCTTTAATTAGCTCGTTTGCTACAACATCTAATTGTTTTTGAACTTCACCTTGAATGTTTTCATCAAGTGTAGAGCCCATTAAACCACCTAAGTGTGCTTGGCTAACACGGAAAGAGATTTCTTTGGTCGCCGCAAGTATGGTTTTAATTAAAGAGATCAAATCTAGAGGAACATTATCTTCACGTAACGCTGGGGCTAGTCGTTGCATCTTGGTACCTAATTGCCGTAGAGTGATGTAAATTAGCTCACGTAAATTTACCGTTCATTAAAAATGATCAAATTTACTGAAAGCTTTCAAAAAAAATTACAAAAAATTATACAGAATTCACTCACCGATTTCAGTAAAAATAATAGGGAAACACATGAAATTTATTCGTCTATTTGCGTTGTTCCTCAGTGTCTTGGCATTGAATGTACATGCAAAAACGTCATTTAACGATTTCGTCAAAGGTAAAGACCATCATCAGGGGTATTTTGACTTCTACGTCGATAACACAACTGGCAAGGTTTACCTCTCCATTGATAAGTTAAACCAAGAGTTTTTATTTCAAAGCAGCTTGCCAAAAGGTGTTGGCTCAAATGATATTGGTTTAGATCGTGGCCAATTAGGTGATACTCGTATCGTAAGGTTTGAACGTGTCGGTGATAAGGTGTTTTTGAGGCAGGTTAATACCTATTATCGAGCAAATTCCGATAATGAGTTAGAACGACAGGCGATTGACGAGGCGTTTGCGAGCTCAATTATTTGGGGTTTTAAAGTCGCTCAAGATGGCGAAGGTACGGTGTTGGTCGATTACACGCCGTTCTTGTTATCCGATATCCATCAAGTGTCTAATCGTTTATCTCAAACGAAACAAGGGAGTTTTAAAGTCGATAAGTCTCGCAGTGCCTTCTATAAAAAACGCTCTAAAGCGTTTCCAAAGAATACCGAATTAGAAGCAACAGTCACATTTGTTGGAAAGGGGACTGGTCAATATATTCGTTCGGTTTCGCCTGAACCTAATGCTGTGAGTGTCAATATGCATCACTCTTTGATTGCTTTACCTGACGCTGGCTACAAAACTCGAGCTTTCCACCCTTTCAGTGGTTTCTGGTCAGTAGAGCATGCTGACTACGCGTCGGCGATTGAAGAAGATATGATCAAACGCGTTATCCCTCGCCATCGTTTAACGAAGAAAAATCCTAATGTTGCGGTTAGTGAAGCGGTTGAACCGATTGTTTACTATTTAGATGCTGGTGTGCCAGAGCCTGTGAAAAGCGCGTTGATAGACGGCGCAATGTGGTGGGATCAGGCATTTGAAGCGGCTGGCTATAGGAATGCATTCCAGGTCAAAATGCTGCCAGCAGATGCAGACCCTATGGATGTTCGTTATAACGTGATTCAGTGGGTTCATCGCGCAACTCGTGGCTGGTCATATGGCGCCTCCGTGATAGATCCTCGTACAGGTGAAATCTTAAAAGGTCATGTGACATTAGGATCATTGCGTGTGCGACAAGATTACCTCATTGCGCTTGGACTAACCTCTCCGTTTAAGGGGGAGAATTCAGATACCTCACCAATGAAAGAAATGGCGCTTGCCCGTATTCGTCAATTATCTGCTCATGAAGTGGGTCATACGTTAGGAATCGCACATAACTTTGCAGCTAGTGTAAATAACCGAGCTTCTGTTATGGATTACCCACACCCATTAGTCCTGCTTAATAAAGGGAAAGTAGACTTATCACAGGCTTATGATGACAAAATAGGTGATTGGGATAAGTTTGTTATTGCTTATGGATATGGTGATTATGCGCCAGAACAAGAAGCAGATGTATTGGCAAAGCTGGTTGAACAAGCCCAAACAAAAGGGCTGCAGTATATTTCTGATCCTGACGCTCGACCTCGTTCAGGCGGACATGCGACAGCGCATTTATGGGACAATGGTGAGAGTGCGACGCAAGAGCTAGATAGAATGATGGAAGTGCGTGAGCATGCGTTACGCAATTTAGGGATTAACTCGATAGCAAAGGGCACACCGCTTTCTGAAATTGAGCAAGTGCTAGTCCCTATCTATAACTTCCATCGTTTCCAAGTTGAAGCTGCTGTTAAGCTTATTGCTGGCGTTAATTATCACTATGAAGTAAAAGGTGAGCAAAAAGTTAAAGGGGTAAGCCAAGTAGACGGTAAAGCTCAGCAAGCTGCACTAACTGCGTTACTAAAAACCTTGGATGCCAACTCACTTACATTACCAGAGTCGTTAATTAAGTTAATTCCTCCAAAAGCCTATGGTTACAGTCGTAACCGCGAAAGTTTCACATCAAATACAGGCCTAACCTTTGATCCGGTTACCGCAGCACAAGCTAACGCAAAGCACACGTTATCTTTACTACTCAATCAAGGCCGATTAGCGCGGCTTGCTCAACACCATAGGTTTGACGATGATGTGCCAAGCGTAAATGATCTATTAACGCAATTATTGGCGCAAACGGTTAAGCAAAAGCCGGGTAAAGGATTGTCGGTATTGGTTCAACAACGAATTAACCAAGAGGTTGTCGAGCAACTATTGACGCTTTGGCATAGCGCTAATACGGTAATTGAAGTTAAAGCTGACGTTTATAAAACCTTAACAGGGCTGGCGGCGTGGTTGGAAGATAAAGCCGATGATCGCAAATATAAAGCAATGTCTGCTCAGTTCACGTTACTTAATATGATGATTAAATCGAGCCTAGAAAGTAACAACCGTATCCAAGAAGCGAACAAGTTACGCTTACCACCTGGCTCACCAATCGGTCAGTAATATAGATAAAAAGAAAAAACGGCATGACGGGAAGGATAGTCATGCCGTGTGCTGATCAAATGAGGTTTAGCACAAATTAAACTTTGACTGGTGTTGGTTTGTCCAACTGTTTTAACGATAGTTTGGGTTTAGCCAACACCACAATGTTTCCAACCATAATCGCGATAAAGCCAACAACGGTGTACGTATTCCATTCGAAGCCTTCGACAAATGTTGAAATAACAACCGCTACTGCAGGGAACATAATGGTTGAATATGATGCTTTGTGTGCCCCAATATTGCCAAGCAAGGTGAGGTAACAGCCAAACGCAATTACAGAACCGAAAATTGATAAATAAAACAATGAAATCAGGTAGCTAGGCTCTGTAGATATGGTGAACTCAATACCTTGAACCATTGCGATAATCGCCATAAATAATGTGCCGTACATCATGCCCCATGCATTCGATTGAACGATTGGAAGTTGCTTATTTTTATTCAAAATAGAAATCATATTGCCGGCTGACGCACACATAGTACCGATGAAACATAAACCAAGGCCTAGCAAGGTTTTATCACTCAACGATAAATGTTCTATTTGTGGCCAAAACAGTGTCACTATACCAATTAACCCCAGTGCTCCACCGATATAGGTTTGGCTTGAAATTTTTGTGTTAAACCAAATACGAGAATTGATGATGTTCAAAATCATGATGGTTGAAAACGCAATACATGTTAGCGCCGAATTAATATGACTTTGCGCCATATATAAAAAGTAATAATTTGCACCAAATAATGTCATGCCAAATACCGCAATTTGCATATGCTGACGGATGTTCATTGATAAATCGAGTTTCTTCCATTTACAAAAAGCGAATAACACAAGTGCCGCAAGGCCAAAGCGGTAGACTAGTGAAGCTTCAGTCGCAACATCGCCTAATTGGTAATTAATTGCGATCCATGTCGAGCCCCAGATCAACACAGTGATGATATATAAAGCGGTGTTATTCATTTCTACTCTCCTTGGTTGGGCTAAGTATAGCGAGCACACATTGATGAGGATGTGTTACTTAGCGATCAAAAGATATTGCATAGGATATCGAGTTTTTGTTTTAATAACATATACAGAAAAACGAAAATGAGACCTATACAGTTTGCGAGTTTTAGACCGAGAAGCGAATGCCTTTTTATATCAACAGGTTATCGATTTTGTAGAGCAACAATATCAGCAAGGCTTATTAAAAGCGGGAGATAAATTACCGAGTTTGCGTAAGTTGAGTCAGCAATTTGGTATTAGTGTGCCAACAGTAAAGCAGGCTTATATAGAGCTGGAACGACGAGGCCAAGTGCAAGCTAGACCACAATCTGGCTACTATGTAAAAGCGACGACAGCTAAAACCCTGTTACCGATGCGAAACAAATGGGCTGGTGCTAACCCTGTTGAAGTGAACTGTCGAAGCTTAATTGAGCAGGTATACGACGCTATTCATATTCCAGATACTGTTGCCCTGGGGATTTCAAACCCAATTAAAGTTCAAGCGCCAGACAAAACACTAGCGCGATTAATGCGTAAGGTGTTGTCACAAGTCTCGGACAAAGCGGTTAGTTATGGGCCCGTTAATGGTGATCAGAAGCTTCGCATGCAGCTTGCTTATCGCTATCAAGAGCAAGGTGTGCAAGTTAACTTCGAAGATATTGTTATTACATGTGGCGCTCAAGAGGCAATATCTATCGCACTGCAATGTGTTGCTCAAAAAGGTGATGTTATTGCAATAGAGTCACCGTGCTATTTTGGCATCACCGAACTTATTGAAACGCTCGGTATGAAAGCGGTAGAAATTTACACCTGCCCGGAACAAGGAATTTGTTTAGAAGAATTAGAGCAGAGCATCGCCGAACATAACATCCAAGCATGTGTTTTCTCTACGGCAATTAATAACCCGTTAGGTTCAAAAATGCCAGATGAAAAACGCGCTAAACTGGTCGAGTTAATTGAACGTTATCAAGTACCGTTGATTGAAGATGATGTGTATGGTGAATTGTATTTTTCTGGCGAAAAACCTAAACCAGCTCAGCTTTTTTCAACGGAAGGATTAGTGATGACGTGCTCGTCGTTTTCTAAAACGGCAGCGCCAGGTTATCGCGTAGGGTATTTGTTACCCGGTAAATACGAAGAAGAAGCAAAGCGAATCAAACGAGCACAATCTTGTTCAACGGCGATGTTACCGCAATGGACGTTGACGGAATATGTATTATCCGGTGACTATGATAGGCATTTACTGACACTGCGTAAAAAACTCATGTATAATTGTGAGCGCATGCGTTGTGCGATCGCACAATATTTTCCAAAAGACGTATGCATTAGCCAACCACAAGGAGGAAGTGTCCTTTGGGTTCGATGCTCTTCAAAAGTGAATACGAGTGATTTCTTTCAACAGGCAATTGATGCTGGCGTAAGCTTTGCGCCTGGCGTTATTTTCTCTCCCTCAGGGAAATATCATAACTATATGCGCATTAGTTTTGGTGTCGAGTGGGATAACAAAGTCGAACAGGCAATCAAGACATTAGGTGAGATAATTCACCAACATTATCAAAAGTATCAATTGATCTACGAGGATTAATTTCATGGCAAAAGCAGGCGAAAATTCGCTAAAAAGTTTGATCATTCTATTGGCAAGTGTGATGGCATTGTCGCCACTTGCGATCGACCTTTATTTGCCTGCAATGCCGATAATGGCTCAAGATTTCTCGACAACTATGCCCATGATGCAAAATACCTTAAGTATTTATTTACTGGGTTATGCATCGGGCCTAGTGTTATTTGGACCTTTATCCGACATTAGCCCGAGAAGGACGCTGGTTATCTTGGGTGTATTAGGGTTTTTGGTCTGTAGTTTTGCGCAAATTTTTAGCCAAAGTATAGAAATGTTCTTTGCCTTACGCTTTGCACAGGCGTTTGTCATCTCCGCTGCTATTGTCGTGATACCTGCAACCATTAAAGAGTATTACGGTAAAAACACCGCGAAAGGCTTGTCATACGTATCGATGGTGATGATGTTGGCACCCATGATTGCACCAACCATTGGCAGCGTTTTACTTTCGATTAGTGGCTGGCAGTTAATATTCATTGTGTTGACAAGTTACGCGTTCGTAATGTTTGTTCTGGTTATTCGATATATGCCAGAGAAAAAAGAGTTAGCTACGACAAAGCAATCGTTGGAGTTTTTTAGTCGTTATAAATTGGTTTTTGCTCGCAAAAAAGCACGTGTTGATTTGATTACTTCAATGACTGTATCACTGGCATTTTTTAGCTACATAACCGCTATTCCCTTTGTATACTTAACCGTTTATGGCACGTCTGAGTTTGAATTTAGCGTATTGTTTGGTTCTGTGGTTTTTGCATTAATGAGCGCCCACTTTATCAATGCAAGACTCGTGGGGCGATTCGGTTCGCGCGCAATGCTTAATGCTGGCATGTTGGTAGCAGTAATTTTTTCAACGGCCTTAATGTTAGTGACTTTAGCGAATGGACCTATTGAATTTTTTGTCGGCACATTGCTGCCGTTAATGGGAAGCTTATCGATTATTGCTGCAAATGCCGATGCGCTGGTTTATTCGCGTTTTAAACAGCATTTAGGTACTGCAACAGCAGTTATAGGGGTCTTACGATTTGGTGTAGGCGCACTAGCAGGCCCTATTTTGGCATTCTTTCACAACGGTACGTCAATCGTATTTGCAAGCTTAATGTTTACTTGCATCGCGTTAATAGTGATGCTTCAGTTACCTTCTAATATGAAACGAGTTAAGCAACGACAAGCGCTCAAAATTTCATAGAAAACTATCTGAAAAGCCAACTACCCTAGTAGGTTAGTTGAGAGAAGGTTGTCTTGGCCTTTTAATTTAGCTTGTTGCTCTCGCCAAGCTCTCATTTTTGCATTGTAAGCGTCCCAAACACATGGGTTACATGCACCACCGCCACAACAGTCATCATCTGCTGGTTGGGTTGGTTTTTCAATGATTTCTTCTGAGTTAGGCATAGCATCAATCTTATAACGTTGGGATGTGTAGGATATAAAAAAATGGGGCTAGAGTAAATTTACTCTAGCCCCATTTATTCTTGTGATAAGCAAAAATCTATTCTTGCTCAGCTAACTTCTTCTCTAAGTAATGAATGTTAGCACCACCGCTTACAAAGCCTTCATCATTTAAGATGTCTTGATGTAATGCGATGTTGGTTTTGATACCGTCAACAACAAGCTCATTTAAGGCATTGCGCATACGTGCAATGGCAACATCACGGTTATCACCGTAAGTAATTAACTTACCAACCATTGAGTCGTAGTGTGGCGGAACCGAGTAATCAGCATAAATATGAGAATCCCAACGAATACCCATACCACCAGCAGGGTGGAAACGCGTGATCTTACCTGGTGAAGGAATAAATGTACGTGGATCTTCCGCGTTTATACGACACTCAATCGCATGACCAGAAATCTTAATATCATCTTGTGTGTAAGATAACGGCTGACCAGCAGCAACACGTAATTGCTCCTTGATTAAGTCAACACCAGTGATCATCTCAGTCACAGGATGCTCTACTTGAATACGCGTATTCATTTCAATGAAGTAGAACTCGCCATTTTCGTATAAGAATTCAAACGTACCTGCACCGCGATAATCAATCTCGATACATGCACGGCAACAGCGTTCACCAATTTGCTTACGCATTTCTGGTGTGATACCTGGTGCAGGTGCTTCTTCAACAACTTTTTGGTGACGACGCTGCATTGAACAGTCACGCTCACCTAAGTGAATCGCACCACCTTGGCCATCAGCAATAACTTGAATTTCAACGTGACGTGGGTTTTCAAGGAATTTTTCCATGTAAACCATATCATTGTTGAATGCTTGACGAGCTTCAGTTTTCGTTAACTGGATTGATTCAAGCAATTCGCTTTCTTCGCGAACTACTCGCATACCACGACCACCGCCGCCGCCAGAAGCTTTGATGATTACCGGGTAACCAATTCGCTTACCGTGTGCAAGGTTAGCTTCATCATCGTCTGTTAATGGACCATCTGAACCTGGTACACAAGGAACGCCAGCTTGTTTCATTGCTTGAATTGCAGCAACTTTATCACCCATGATGCGAATGCTTTCCGCTTTAGGGCCAATAAATGTGAAACCTGATTGCTCTACTTGTTCTGCAAAGTCTGCGTTTTCCGCTAGGAAGCCGTAACCAGGGTGAATAGCTGTAGCATTTGTAACTTCTGCCGCCGTAATGATGCTTGGAATATCCAAGTAACTTTCAGTTGCAGGTGGCTTACCAATACAAATCGTTTCATCAGCTAATAAAACGTGCTTTAAATTGCGGTCTGCAGTTGAATGCACCGCGACTGTTTTAATGCCAAGCTCTTTACATGCGCGTAAAATACGAAGTGCAATTTCACCTCGGTTGGCAATAACAACTTTTTCTAACATGGAATTACCCTCAGTGTTGGGCTTATTCAATGATGAATAGCGGTTGATCGAATTCAATAGCGTCTTCGTTCTGCGCTAAGATTTCTTTGATAACGCCAGATTTGTCAGCTTCAATTTGGTTCATCATTTTCATTGCTTCAACTATACATAATGTATCACCTGCATTTACGTGCTGGCCTACTTCAACGAATGCTGCTGCATCAGGTGATGCGGCTGAGTAGAAAGTACCGACCATTGGTGAACGAACAACGTGACCAGAAATAGCTGCAGGCGCGCTTGCTGCTGGTGCTTCTGCAACAGGTGCCGCTGCTGGAGCAGCAGCTGGAGCTGCCATTACAGGTGCCGCTTGCATTACTGGTTGAGCAATAGCAGTGCCGCCTTTGTTGATGCGAATTGATTCTTCACCTTCAGAAATTTCAATTTCGCTGATACCAGATTCTTCAACCAGCTCGATTAATTTCTTAATTTTACGAATATCCATTGGAACACCTTTGTTAGTTTTGTTTGGTTTTCTGCGTTGTTAAAAAGTTTACGGCGAAATCAAGGGCAAATTCATAACCTTTATGACCAAGACCGCAGATAACTCCTTGAGCAACGTCAGATAAATATGACTGATGCCTAAACGTTTCACGAGCGTGCACATTTGAAAGGTGAACTTCTATAAACGGTATGTTTACCGATAATAAAGCATCACGCAGTGCTACACTTGTATGGGTGAAAGCAGCAGGATTAATAATAATAAAATCAACTTGATTGAAACTGTTGTGGATGGCATCGATTAACACATGCTCAGCATTTGATTGAACGTGGCTTAATGACACGTTGAAATGCGCAGCTTGCGTCGTTAATTGTTCGATAATGTCATCTAGTGATAAAGCACCATAAATGCCAGGTTCTCGTTTTCCTAGCATGTTTAAGTTCGGGCCGTTTAGCACTAAAATGTTAAATTTTGCGTCCATCTTTAGTTATCTTTCATCAAATTGAAGGTAAACTCATCATTGCATAGTTTATGATGGTTTTACAATTTCTTTGTTGTCGAATTTTGTTAATCCGCAATTTTAGCAACACATTATAGTGTTTTCGCAGAAATTAGCAGTAAAATACTGGTCTGATGACGTATAGCTAAGAAAAACGAGCTTTTTTTTTAAAATCCGCTACACTTACAAATGATTAACAAGTACGGTAAGTGGCTTTAATATCAGCAATTTACCGAGTTTCCGACCTTGTAGGATTTGCGCATGTAAGCGTTATGAAGAGTAAGGGACTAACTATCAAACATTTATGCCTTTTAATATTGCTCGTAGTGGGGGCTTTTTGTAGCCGTGCGGAAGCAGCTTATGTTGTTTCCCATCCTGCTGTTGAAACGAAGCAATTAACGACCGCTCAGCTGCGACGTATTTATACGATGCGACAAACGACTTGGCCTGATGGCCAAGGTATTGTTGTTTACACGTTGCCCAGCTCCCATCCAACACATCAAGAGTTCACAAAGACAGAGTTGAAAATCTTTCCCTATCAACTCGATAAAATGTGGATCAAATTGACATTCTCTGGTCTAGCTCAACCACCAGTAAAGGTTAACAGTATGGAAGAATTGATTGAGGCGGTTAAGTCCACTCCCGGTGCTATTGGTTATGTTGATAAAAGCTCACCATTAGATGGACTAAACGTGATTGCAAAGGAGGCAAAATAATAGTGAAAAATTTAATTAGTATCATAGGCGCTGCCTCACTTGCGTGCACAACATCTGCTTATGCAAATGACAAGTTTCAGTGGCACGGGTTTGTCGCCCAAGGCGTTATTCAAGCGGAAGATACCACCTACGTAAATGACGATGGTGATGTTTCTCCTGAATTGACAGAAGTTGGCTTAAACTTTTCTTATCAGATATCACAAAGACTACGTTTAGCTGCACAAGGTGTTTATATAAACGGCGGCAATAGGTACAACGAAGGCGCACGAATCGATTACTTGATGTTGGATTGGCATGCGTACTCTGATGAAAATGACAATACCAATATATACTTCGGTCAAATTAAAAATTACACCTATTTGTATTCAAGTGTTCGAGATGTACCAATGGCAAGGCCATCAATATTACTTCCACAAGGGATGTATTTTGACGCAACTCGAGATTTAAGTGTAGGTGGTACAGGCGCATATATTAACCACAAGCACGACTCACTAAATTACGGTAACTTTGATTTTAACTTGTCTTCGAGTCGCTCTCAGATCTCTGATAAACAACGCCGCATTATGTTGGGTGATTTCGCTTCTGGTGATTTGGAACACGAGCTTGATGTCCAATCAAGCATTTACTGGCAGCCGTCAGATTTTTCACCGTGGCGTTTCGGATTAGGTGCGTTAACGGCTGAATTTAATTATGAAGCAGGAGACGTAGATCCGTTTGTTGACGGCAAACTCGTCCTTCAACGCTACACGGCAAACTTCAATTATGAAGGAGAACGCTGGCAATTCAGTGGTGAAATGATGCAAGAGAGATTTCGTTTAGAGAATCTTTATTTCACTGGCTCACTGCTCGATAGATTTAGCCAAGGCATTTATGGTCAAGCACGTTATAAATTAACAGATGACTTGACCTTACTTGGTCGTGTTGAGCGATTTTATGGAAACAAAGACGATCGCGACGGTGATATGTTAGAAGCAGGAAGCGGTGGTTTTGTGCCACATTATTTTGCCTATCAGCATACGACCACTCTAGGTTTAAGTTATGATTTTAAGCCAAATGTTCGCCTACAATTAGAAAACCATTGGGTGAAAGGTACTGCGCGATTAACGCCAATCATCTTCCCTGATCCTATCAATAACAGCAAGGAAGACTGGCAAGTTTGGGCTCTACAATTAATGTATTGGTTCTAATATGAAAAAGTTTTTTGTTGGCGTCTCATTTAAGCTGATTTCAATACTGGTAGGTACATTGTTGTGTATCAGTATTTTTTATTCGTGGCTGTCATTCGTCAAATTAGAATCTGATTATGCAAAGCACCAACAAGAGGCGCTAGAGCAGGGGCGAAACTTTTTCCAGATGCAATCGCATCAGTTGGTACAAGAGCTACAAATGCTTGTCGAATGGTTCTCTGATCCAGATCAGGCACAACGTTACTCTAGCTTTAATGATTTAGGTTCGGCTTTACAGCAACAGTTTGAGAAGATGCAAATGCATCTTGATATTGAAGACATATGGCTTGTTCAAGGTAATAAGGTTGAGTTTAACACCTCTGAAATGAGTACTGAGGTGCGTCAGATAAGTCAGCAAGTTCAATTCAAGCAAGAACCTGTATCAAAAATACTGTGTGATCAGCGATGTTTTCAAACGGTCGGCCTACCCATTATGAACCAAAGTGGTGAAGTCGCTTCTATCGTGATTAAAGCAAATATGAGTAACATGCTACTGGCCTTTAATAGCTTGCTCGATAGCGAAGTTTCTATTTTTCGCATCCCTCACAAAGGTAGCGTTGAATCTGCGGAAGTACTCTTAAGCTCTAATAAACCGTTAGCTGAATATATTAAAACATTGGAAGTTGCGGGTGAAAATATAGATGGCGCCATGAAACAAGGGTTAAATTTCTCGTTTCAGGAGCGCTATTACTTGGTGAACTTTTTGCCGTTAACATTGAATGAGAACGGTTCATACAACCTTATTCTGATTGAAGATTTAAGCCAGTACACAAAAGAAAGCCAATTGTATCGCAATCAATTCCTTGTCGCGGTAATCGTTTTCTTCTTGGTTGTCAGCTTCATCGTATTCATTATTTCAAGGACCTTTACTGACCGATTAGTTACGCTTGCTAGCTATCTCCCATTGTTGGCTAAGAAGCAATTCACAGAGTTTCGACAGGCGGAATTCAAACGTAAGAATTGGTTTAGTGATGAGCTTGATACGGTCATTGAGTCGGCAACCATGTTGAGCTATCAATTAGAGAAGCTCAACCTTAAAGTGAATTTGAAAACAAATGAGCTTGAAAATATTGCGATGTACGACCTTTTAACAGGGTTACCAAATCGTAATATGTTGAACTTTGAGTTAAAGAAGAGTCTCGCAAAGTTAAAGTACAGTACTCATGGTTTTGCATTATTATTCCTTGACTTAGATGACTTCAAAAAGGTTAACGACAGTTACGGTCATGGTGAGGGTGATAAGTTACTTGTTGAAGCAGCAAAACGCTTAAATGCCTGTGCACGAAGTATTGATGTCGTTTGTCGATTTGGTGGTGACGAATTCGTTATTATTTTAAGCCAATTAAGTGACGAAGAAGAGGGACAATCTCTAGCTAATGAGTTCCTTAAACAATTTAAGTCAGGTATTAAACTAGAGGATAACACCTTTTACGTATCGTCAAGTTTAGGCATGGTATATTGTGAAGATCACGCGGCAATTGCTGATGATCTGATATCTGCGGCTGATATTGCAATGTACGAAGCGAAAATGAATGGCGGCGATCAATGCTACGTTTATGATCCTCAAATGTACCAACGTGTAGCCCATCGCGTCATGATGGAAAGTGATGTACGTACTGCCTTATTGGAACACCAATTCAGCCTAGCATTACAGCCCCAGATTGAAGCAAACACTAATCGTTTTGTTGGTTTTGAAGCTTTATTGCGCTGGAAACATCCTGAACGAGGCATGATTTCACCAGATGACTTTATTCCGGTGCTTGAAAATTCAGAGCAAATGATTGAGCTAGGTTATTGGGTGGTTAGACGTTGTTTTGAGCTTGTTAGAAACTTTATTCAGTTGGGCTACAAAGACATTAAAGTCGCGATTAATCTATCAGCAAACCAGTTCTTAGATCCTAACTTGATTAGTTTCTTAACAAACCTCTTACAGGCATATGAAATTGATGCGAAGCATTTTGAGCTAGAGCTTACTGAGCAAACGTTGGTTGAAGATATCGACAAAGCTATCGAGGTCATGATTACGTTGCGAGAATATGGATTTAGCTTCGCGATTGACGACTTTGGTACCGGGTATTCATCACTCGCTTATTTAAAACGTATGCCAGTAGATATAATTAAGATAGACAAGAGTTTCGTTTTCGGAATGTTAGAAAACAATGCTGATTATCAAATCATTATGTCGACCATTGCGATGGTGAAAAGTTTAGACTTAAAAGTGGTTGCTGAAGGTGTTGAAACGAGCGCACAAATGCGCAGTTTAGAAGAGAATGGTTGCGATTATTTCCAAGGCTATTATTTTTCTAAACCGGTACCAGAAGACGAGATTGTGGAATACATTC
This sequence comes from Thalassotalea loyana, assembly GCF_030161435.1. GTDB lineage: Bacteria > Pseudomonadota > Gammaproteobacteria > Enterobacterales > Alteromonadaceae > Thalassotalea_G > Thalassotalea_G loyana. The sequence goes on from NZ_BSSV01000001.1 coordinate 428,487, forward strand.
AAGATCAGTTCAGGCATGGCGTGTGGAGCAATGCTGAAGTCTATCAGTAGATAAACTTTGTGAAAACTGTGCGTCTGTTAAGACATGCCAAGTCAGATTGGCAGACGCCTTTTACACATGATCACGAGCGAGGGTTGAATGCTCGTGGAATCAACGCAACAAAAGTTATGGCGCCTTTTATTAATAGTAGTTTTTCTCCTGAAACTGCTATTTTCACCAGCTCTGCCATGAGAGCTCAATTAACCCTCTCTTACATTTCTCAGCACAATCCTCACTCGACGTTGGCGCCTAATTGGCTAGTTGAAAAGGCACTTTATACTTTTGAGAGTAATACACTGCTTAATTGGTTAAGGCTTTTGGACGAATGCTATCAAGATGTTTGTATTGTTGGTCATAATCCCGCTCTAACTGAATTAGCCAACGAATTATCTGATAAAGCAATCGTTAACTTGCCAACCTGTGGCTACGTTGTTTTATCGTGTGATATCAATAGTTGGCAAGAATTAGCGGCGGGGTGTGCAAAAACGGTTTCTTATCTGACACCGAAATTGGCTAAGAAGGGCTGAAAAATAGCAATAAAAAGCAGGTATGTAGATATATCTGCTTATGTTCAAAATCGGACTGATTTAATATCTATCCATACAATTTAAGTCGTCAAAACAAACAACTAGGCGTTTGGTCATGCTTTGCTCTGCTTGTTTTAACCAAGCGCGCGGATCGTAAAACTTTTTGTTTGGCTTATCTTCGCCATCAGGGTTACCAATCTGGCCTTGGAGATATGCCTGATTGTCAGCGTAGTAGTCTTTGATACCTTCCCATGTCGCCCATTGTGTATCGGTATCGATATTCATTTTAATTACACCGTATGCAATAGCGTCACGAATGTCGGATAACTCTGATCCCGAACCACCGTGGAAAACAAAGTTTAATGGCTTTTTCGCCAAACCAAATTTCTCTTCAACATGATTCTGAGAATTATGAAGAATCATTGGCGTTAGTTTGACGTTACCAGGTTTATAAACACCGTGAACGTTACCGAATGAAGCCGCAATTGTGAAATCTTCTGATACAGCATTCAATACTTCGTATGCATAGGCAACATCTTCAGGCTGTGTATATAAAGCACTACTATCAAGATGTGAATTATCGACACCATCTTCTTCGCCACCAGTACAACCCAGTTCAATCTCTAAGGTCATACCCATTTTTGTCATTCGAGCAAGGTAATCACGACAGGTTTCTACATTGTCTTGAAGCGATTCAACGGATAAATCAATCATATGTGAGCTAAATAGTGGCTTTCCAGTAGTAGCAAAGTGGGCCTCACTGGCTTCTAGCATCCCGTCTATCCAAGGAAGTAATTCTCGCGCCGCGTGATCAGTATGCAAAATAACAGGAACACCATAATACTTAGCAACTTGATGCACATAATGCGCGGCAGCGATAGCACCAGCAACAGCAGCATCATTACCTGATAAACCTACGCTTTTACCAAGGAAGAAACTTGCACCACCATGAGAAAGCTGAATGATGATCGGTGAGTTTACTTCTTTAGCGGCAGCTAACGCAGCGTTAATAGAGTGGCTGCCAATCACGTTTACAGCTGGGTAGGCAAATTTATGTTCTTTTGCAAAGTCGAGTAAGATTTTAACGTCTGTTTGTGTTGCAACACCAGGGGCAACAAGCGTAGATAAGCGTTCCATGAAAATCCTTATATGTGAGAAGTTTGCACGCGTTTTTAGTATTATGGCATTGTTTTTCTTTAAGCGAAAATTTTGTGTGAATAGCGCATGTAAAATTGTCAGTAAAACCAATATTACGTTACTTGTATGACCAAAAAATGACGTAGCGTCTGATAATTTTTGCCAATATCCCGATAACTGGTTATGATAGTTTTAGTTAAAAAAGAAAGTCTTAAGAGATTTGGAGCGAAATAAGAGTATGAGTAATCGTCGCTTATTTTGGCATATTGTCGAGCAATTAGAAGCAGCGATGGACCGTGGTGTATACACGCCGGGTAATCGCTTACCACCTGAGCGTGAATTAGCTGAAACGTTTAACGTTAGCCGTCCAACGGTTCGTGAAGCCATTATTGCATTAGAAGTTCGCGGTCGTGTTGAAGTGAAAACAGGCTCAGGCGTTTATGTGTTGAAGTCAAATAACGCTGAAAAAGTTAAAAGCATTAATGCGTTTGAAGTAACGCAAGCTAGAGCGTTAGTTGAAGGTGAAGTTGCAGCGGTCGCTGCAACAACCATAACTGAAGATGAATTGGCTGAGCTCAAGCAAACATTAACCGATATGGAGCTTGGCCAAGATGTTGAGCGTGCTGATAAGTTGTTTCATAAGATTATTGCACAATCAACGCGTAATGCAGCGATGATTTTGTCGGTGGAAAACCTATGGAAGTTACGTGCGGCAACGCCTGAAGTGATCAATGACTACAATAGCGTGTGTAGTAAAGATAGCTCTAAAACAATTGAAGAGCACACGGCTATTTATAATGCACTTGAAAGCGGTGATGCCACAGCGGCAAGACATGCAATGCATAATCACTTTAACCGCTTGATCAATGCGTTGTTTGATGCAGAAGAGACTAAAGCACTAGAAGAGATAAAGCGCAAAGCCAGTGAGAAACGAGATTTATACTCAATTTCTCATTTAACGAAAGTTCGCGGGTAATCCAGCGTTGAAATTTAAAGCCACCAATGGGTGGCTTTTTTATTGCCTGAAAAGTCGATTGAGTGACTAATACCAATGACATTAACTTGATATAATGCTCGCCTGCGATAACACCAACAACACAATGAATATAGATGAATAATATGGACAACTGGCAGTCGTTTATCGACGAAGAAAAACAACAAGACTACTTAGCCGATACGTTAACCTATATCGCAAAACGACGATCTCAAGGTATTAATGTTTACCCCCGTGATAGCGAGTTGTTTAATGCGTTTGCGCTTACTCCATTTGATAAGGTTAAGGTCGTGATTATTGGTCAAGACCCTTACCATGGTGAGGAGCAGGCTCATGGTTTGAGTTTTTCTGTTCAAAAAGGCATTAAAATTCCACCGTCGTTAGTCAATATGTATAAAGAGCTTGTTACAGATATTGAAGGCTTTGTGAGCCCAGAACATGGTGATTTAAGCCATTGGGCGAACCAAGGTGTGTTGTTACTCAATACTGTCTTGAGTGTTGAAGAAGGGCAGGCGCATTCCCACAAAGATTTAGGATGGGAGCAGTTTACTGACAAGGTTGTTGAAAAACTGAATCAACGAGACGAACCGATGGTCTTTATTTTATGGGGTGCACACGCGAAAAAGAAAGGGAAAAGAATTAATCGCGATACACATTTTGTTATTGAAGGGCCGCACCCATCACCTTTGTCAGCTTATCGTGGCTTCTTTGGTTGTCGACACTTTTCAAAAGCGAACCAATACTTGACTGAAATTGGCTTAACTGAGATTGATTGGCAAGTCTAATCGCCGCAACACTGATTTAATTTAGGATCAAAAAAGGCAACGTAATCACGTTGCCTTTTTTATGTCTGTCGACACAAAGTGCTTATAAAAACGTTTTTAAATGAGCTGTAAATTCATCAGCGCCCATAAAACCAGTGACACGTTGTTGGCTTAATTCTTCACCGTTTAAGTCAAAGAATAAAATTGACGGTAAACCGAATACGTCAAAGTGTTCCATTAACTCAACGCTTTCATCACTGCCTGTGTCGGTTAAATCAATTTGAATTAACACAGTATTCGCAAGCGCTTGTTGCACATTTGGTTTAGGGAAAGTGTACTCTTCAAATTCTTTACAAGCGATACACCAGTCTGCATATAGATCTAACATTACGGTTTGACCTTGGCTGTTCGCCTTAGCAATTTCCGTGTTTAGTTCAGCTAGGTTGTTTACAAAAATAAAGCTCTTGTGCTCAGCTTGGCTAGCGCTATGCACTACCTGAGGACTTGGTGACACAATGTGATAAAGCTTTGTCGCACCAAAGAACATCATCAAGAAAATAACTAAGCTACGTACACCATATCCAAAGGTTTTCTGCGTTTGCGTATTAGCCACATAGAAGTAAGTTGCGCTGGCAAGTAATAACAATGCCCATAACACTTCACTAATTTGTGCTGGTAAGAAACGCTCTAATAAGAAAATTGGTACTGCGAGTAATAGTAAACCAAAGATGTTTTTGATCACATTCATCCAGTTACCCGCTTTCGGTAGAATCTTACCACCAGAGCTGCCTAGTACTAACAATGGTAAACCCATACCTAAACTTAACGCATACAACGCACTTGCACCGGTAATGATATCACCACTTTCAGCGATGAAGATTAACGCGCCCGTTAGCGGTGCTGTTGTACATGGTGATGCAACTAAACCTGAAATTGCCCCCATGCCAAATACGCCTTTGTATGAGCCACCTTCTTGTTTATTGCTCATTTCATTAAGCTTATTTTGCCAGCTAGATGGCAGAGCAAGGTTGAATAAACCAAACATCGACATAGCTAAGAATATAAACAATACACTCAGCACAATAAGGACTGCTGGGTGTTGGAACATGGCCTGAAATTGTGCGCCTGCAAGCGCAACAACCACGCCTAATACGGTGTAAGTTAATGCCATACCTTGAACGTAGAAGAACGATAAACTAAAGGCACGTTTTGTTGATAACCCATCACCTTGACCTACAATGATACCCGTTAAGATTGGGTACATTGGAAATACGCAAGGTGTGAATGAAAGTAATAAACCACCAGTGAAGAAAGCAAGCAGCGTGATAAGTAGGCTTTCATTCTTAAGCATATCGAGCAACTCAAATTGCTCTGAGGTGTTCGAGCTTGGCGCTGTTTCTGTCTCTGACGCTGTCTCTTCAACAGACGTAGCTGGTGTTTCTGTCAAGGCAGCTAAAACGTCGTTTGTTGAGTGTTCAACTGGGTCTAAGTCAATCGTTTTGACGACAGGAGGGTAGCATAAGCCTTTTTTCGCACAACCTTGGAATTTTACCGCCAATGTAGCGCCTTCAAGTGCTTCTTCGATGTTGATATCGAAAGAAATTGAATCAGGATAAATTTGCTGAACACCGAAAAACTCGTCTTCGTGTTCAATACCTTCAGGCAAAGTTACTGGCGTGATGGTGCTGTTGTTTGCCGTGAATTTAAATTGATGACGATATAGGTAGTAGCCTTCTTTTACGTTAAAAGAAATCTCTAATTGATTTCCTCTTTGATAAAAGTCGAACACAAATGCTTCATCAACTTTAAGAAACTCACTGTCGTTGCTAAATAACGACACATTAGAGGTATCAAAAATTGAATTTTGTGCAAAAGCACTTGAACAAAGAACTGTTAAAGATAACAGCCAAATCTTAATAATATTTTTCATACAGCTACTTCAAAGACTCAGTAATCCAGTTTAAATATGCGTGATTGCCAGCGTCAATATTAACGGCAATGATTTCAGGTACATCGTATGGATGTAACCTTTCAATAGCCTGTGTAAGTTCATCAACTTTATTGGTTAACGTTTTTATGATCAATTGTTGCTCATTATCTTGGTGAACTTCACCTTGCCACAAGTAAACTGATGTCATTTGTGGAATGATATTTACGCATGCTGCAAGTTTTTTGTTCACTACATTATGCGCTATTTCTTTGGCAACTTCTTGTGTAGGGCACGTACATAACACAATTTGATACATTTTTGGTTAAACCTTTTGTGAGCCTATCTACCTTAATATTAAGGTATTTTACACAGCTAGCATCTATTTACTATGCTTGTTGTTTAGCCTAGTGGTTGAAATAGACCTGTGAACCCACATATTTGTTTCATGCAATATTAGGAGTTTTTATGTTTCCCGTTTTATTTTTGTTGTTTGTACTTGTCCCTATCATTGAAATAAGTGTGTTAATTCAAGTCGGTAGTGTCATCGGTACGTGGCCGACAATTGCGATAGTGATATTAACTGCGTGGCTAGGTGCGAAATTTGTGAAACAACAAGGCATCGCGACCTTGCGCAATGTTCAAGAAAAGTCTGCACGTGGCGAAGTGCCATCTGAAGAAATCATCACTGGCTTTTTATTGCTTGTTGCTGGCGTTGTCTTAGTGACACCTGGCTTTGTGACAGATGCTATCGGTTTGTCACTATTAGTGCCTGCTGTTCGTCGAGGCTTAATTAGTAAAGTCCAACAGCAAATTAAGGTACAAGCAACCAGACAGTCAGGCTTTCATGCTCACTTTCATCAAGGTAATACCTACGAGCATGAACCGTTTGACCAACAACCTTTTGAGCAAGGCCAACCAAATAAACCTCCTCATCTTGGTCAAACGATCGAGGGTGAATACGAGCGCAAAGAATAATTTTTTTGCGCTTATACTTGTAAAGTATTTTTTTGCCCCTATTTATTCAAACATATTCAAAATTTAATTAACTAAATTCTCGGAGAGAACTAAATGAGCATTCGTCCATTACACGATCGCGTAATTATTAAGCGTAAAGAAGTAGAATCAAAGTCTGCTGGCGGTATTGTATTAACTGGTAGTGCTGCTGAAAAATCTACTCGTGGTGAAGTAGTTGCTGTAGGTAACGGTCGCATTTTAGAAAACGGCGAAGTTCGCGCGTTAGACGTAAAAGTTGGTGATCAAGTGATCTTCAATGAAGGCTACGGTGTTAAAACAGAAAAAATCGATGGTGAAGAAGTTCTGATCCTTTCAGAAGCTGACATTTTAGCAATCGTAGAATAGTCGCTCTCGACTCGATAGAAATAGAATTTAAAGCATGGCAATTGCGGTGCTAGAACAAAATTATAGGAATTAGAACAATGGCTAAAGACGTATTATTTGGTAATGACGCTCGCGCTAAAATGCTAGCGGGTGTAAACATCCTTGCAGACGCAGTAAAAGTAACATTAGGCCCTAAAGGTCGTAACGTTGTATTAGATAAATCATTTGGTGGTCCAACTATCACTAAAGACGGTGTAAGTGTTGCGAAAGAAATCGAACTAGAAGACAAGTTCGAAAACATGGGCGCGCAAATGGTTAAGGAAGTTGCTTCTAAAGCTAATGACGAAGCAGGTGACGGCACGACAACGGCAACGGTTTTAGCACAATCAATTGTTAACGAAGGCTTAAAGTCAATTGCAGCGGGCATGAACCCAATGGATCTTAAACGTGGTATCGACAAAGCAGTAGTTGCTGCGGTTGAAGAATTAAAGAACATCTCTACACCATGTGCTGATACAAAAGCCATTGAGCAAGTTGGTACTATCTCAGCTAACTCTGACTCAACTGTAGGTGAAATCATCGCAACAGCCATGGAACGTGTTGGTACTGAAGGTGTTATCACGGTTGAAGAAGGTCAGTCATTAGAAAACGAATTAGACGTTGTTGAAGGTATGCAGTTTGACCGTGGTTACTTATCACCATACTTCATGACAAACCAAGAAAACGGCACAGTTGAAATGGAAAACCCATTCATCTTATTAGTTGATAAGAAAGTGTCTAACATTCGCGAATTACTAACAACATTAGAAGGCGTTGCTAAAGCTGGTAAGCCACTATTAATCATCGCTGAAGATGTTGAAGGTGAAGCATTAGCAACATTAGTTGTAAACAACATGCGTGGTATCGTTAAAGTTGCAGCGGTTAAAGCACCTGGTTTTGGTGACCGTCGTAAAGCAATGTTACAAGACATCGCGACATTAACAGCGGGTACTGTGATTTCTGAAGAAATCGGCATGGAGTTAGAAAAAGCGTCATTAGAAGACTTAGGTCAAGCGAAGCGCGTAGTCATTTCTAAAGACAACACAACGATTATCGACGGTATCGGTGAAGAAGCTGACATTCAGGCACGTGTTGCTCAAATTCGTGGTCAAATCGAAGAGTCTACTTCTGATTACGACAAAGAAAAGCTTCAAGAGCGTTTAGCTAAATTAGCTGGCGGTGTAGCCGTGATTAAAGTAGGTGCTGCAACTGAAGTTGAAATGAAAGAGAAGAAAGACCGTGTAGACGACGCACTTCACGCAACTCGCGCAGCGGTTGAAGAAGGTGTTGTTGCCGGTGGTGGTACTGCATTAGTTCGCGTTGCTGACATGATTAAAGATCTTAAAGGTGACAACGAAGACCAAAACCACGGTATTAACGTGGCACTTCGTGCGATGGAAGCACCACTTCGTCAAATCGTAACAAACTGTGGTGACGAAGCGTCTGTTGTATTAAATGAAGTACGCAATGGCGAAGGTAACTTTGGTTACAACGCTGGTAACGGTACTTACGGTGACTTAGTTGAAATGGGTATCTTAGATCCTGCTAAAGTAACGCGTAGCGCATTACAATTTGCTGCATCAGTTGCTGGCTTAATGTTAACAACTGAAGCGATGGTAACAGACTTACCAGCTAAAGATGCTCCAGCAATGCCTGATATGGGCGGTATGGGCGGCATGGGCGGCGGTATGCCGGGCATGATGTAAGTTTTGCCCTATTTGTAGATTCCTTATAAATCAAGGAGTTACGCCCGTCATTTATACCGGCTGTGGAACGTTATGTATCACGGTCGGTATAACAAATGTATAACGTTCTTAAACACAATACTTCACATAACTAATCCTTTCAAGAATGCTCGCAAAGGGTACTTGTCACAATTCTATTTGTTCTCCGACAAACTCTAAAACTTAATCCCTGACCTCTGGAGAGTAAAAGCTCACACTTATTATTCTGTGTTCATATAAAGCTCTCCGTTCAATTTAACTAATAGAAATATATCCCCCCCATTCACCCTACGAGGACATAGGGGCATATAGCAGGAGATAAAATTATGAAATACACAAATACCAATACAGACACCTCCCACGCTTATTGCAAGAAGTGTGAAAAGATAACGCAACGTTTTAAGGCTAAGAAATTAACTCATGTGGGGAAGTGTAAACCATGTAAAAAGGAGCAAGGCCGCAATTGGAAAAGGAAAAAGCTTACTGAGACAAATATTAGAGATGGAATAGCAGCCGTCTATTTAGTCAAAATGTTCTCACTACAAACTAATGAAACGTTTTGGAAGATTGGATCAAGCGGAAACGTTTGGAATCGCATAAACAAACTTAAAGAGTCTGGTTACCGTGTTGAATTAGAGAAGTGTATTTTGCTTTCCCTCGGAGCTGGATGGCAGAGTTGTTGAACACTATTTGCATAAAACAATTACAGATAAATACACCCCTATCAATGAATTCAATGGACATACAGAATGTTATTCAACTCGTCCAAACGTAGACTTGTTTCTCTTTAGAGATCTAGGAGTAATGCCTAAGGGGCGTATTGACTGCACCTACTAACGATAAGCATTAAATGTTTAACAACTAGGGCAGTTGCAATAATGAGATAGAATCAGGGCTACTGAAAGTAAGTTCGTAAAATACTGACAAATCAGCTTTCACCAGCCCTTTTTCAACTATATAGCTAGGAAAGATCGGGACATACTCATCAAAATATGATGCGTTGGAAGTTAACTCAAGTTGCACGTTTTCTAGATCAACTTGAATAATGTTGTCTGAAATTACTTCAAGCCCCACACATTCAATATAGCTGGAATGAATGTACTCATACGAGTCCTGTTGTTTTTTAAACCCAAGCTTATTAAGCGTTTCTTTAGAAGCTAGAATTAATAGTCTTCCATTGCCTATGACAGTTTTGACATTGGCCTGAGCAGACTCTTTCAGCAGTTCAAAAAGTTTGTTAACGAAATAATTGTTGAAGCTGGTGCCATAAGTTTTCACGTCATAGTGGGTTTGATATTCTGAAAGCTCGAATACAGGTTTGTTTTCAATTTTGACTTTAAACTCGTTCCTCTTTACTTTTTTAGAATAAATAGTCGGAATAACCATCAATAAAGCGCGGCTTCGAGAAGCTTCATTCCAGCCACTTATCAGATCGTTCTTAAAGATTTTCCACCTTTCTATTGAAACATCCAAGTTATCAATGACTTTCTGTCGCATCTCTTCAACAAGTGCAATGGATTCTTCAATATATAGTTTGAGTTCAGTTGCGTTATTTTTCACAACTTCTACCGTATTTGAGATTTGCCTCAACTCAACACTCAAATAACTAAAAAGTTCTTTTAGCCTACTAACTTCAACATAATTGTTAGAAACGGATAAACTAGAAAGGTTGCCTTTCCTGTTTAAACAATATGCTAACTGTATTAACAGGAATCTTATGGCGTATGGCTGTATGCTTTCACGTTCAATAAATAAGCTCATATCGGTGATATGATGGAGTTTGCTAGCAAATAACTCGATGACTTCTTGTTCATTGCGCAGGAATAATGCTCTCCCCACGTAATGTACCTGAGTTCCTTTTGGCTGCTCCCATTCGAAACAACAAATCATTTCATTCCATCGTTCGTGGTATGCCATTAAAGCACCCATTTTGATACTCAGATAGTTATAATGATTTGAAAAAGCCTTTTTAAATAACTTCTTGAAATTTACCGCTTCAAGTTCAGAATCTATCTCTTCTTGAGTTAATGGCCTAGATTCACGCCAAATTCCATATTCAATGAAAGCGCTCCCATTCTTTAGAGAGTCTATTTTACGATATAAAGCGTCAGTGCTAGATAAGCTAAGAGGTATGTCGTTAAAATCTCTCCAATAATCATACAACCAGCTAATATCTTTGTCGTAATTCCTACGGATATAATTATCTTCATAGTCATCAATGAACGCATCGGAAACGTTAGTGTAAAGTTTGACTAATTTTTCTGGGTGCTTATGTGCGACCAGTTGAGCAATACTATAAAGAAGGTTAAATGTATCTAAAGTGCCGGCAGCGCTATGTTTAAAATGTAAACGGACTAAACCTTTAAATACATTTGAAAACCACTCACACTCCAATATCAAATCAATCCCTTGCCTATCGTGGTGTGACTGCCACCTAGCTAACTCGTAAATGTCGCTATACCAGTCTATCAGGCTACCTGAACTGCTTGAATATGCGCCTTTAGAGGTTATCTCATTGTATTGGGGATGATGAACTATTTCGGAGCAAAGGTCAGCTAACAGCCGTTGAGAACGAAAAGATAAAGGAGAGTCGCTAACATTGCGAGACACTTTAACGACCCTAATCAAGCCTCTCCAGTAAGTAAGAACAACTTTTATTTCTGCCTTATCTAATGAAAGGTACTCTTCTTGATAATCTCCAAAATATGTATTGATCACATGCCTATGAAGTGTATGAAGCAAATCAGTATAATTTTCATCCCAACTATTGCTGTTAAACTGTTCCAGCAAAACTTCTAACCCAGCCTCTAGATTAGCTAAGTCTCTTTTGTCATATCGTCTTAACTGTTCCTTGCTAACCTTTCGAGCCAACAAAGACGTCTTGGGAATTAATAAATTAGGTAGGTATTTGCTAGGCGTTTCAAGAACCTTTAAGTAGAGCCTTATATAAAACCAAGTAGCACCCAATACAAGAAGCACAAAGGTGATCTGTAAGGTAATGCTGATAATTAATTCCGACTTAGTTAAGATCGTAAGAGTACTATTTTCAGCAAGACTGGACTTGAAAATTAAACTAGACAATACGTAAAGAGATGAGAGAGATATAAGCGTAACTGGATTGACAATACCGGTGGTTAAACGCTTTGTTAAAACTCTGTTGTTATATTTCTCTGAAGATTGAACTGCTACTTGTATTGCCAAAGGGATACCAATAGCCACTAAGCCAACAAGAATAGTGAGAGTATCACTTACTACCTTTGACTGGTTAAAGAAGATATAAAGTACTTCCATGTTTATTAGCTAACGTCATGACAAATAAAACATTATTGTAACAGTGAAACTACCTGTAGTCATATGTGATGTGTATTAATTACATATCTAAATAAAGTGTCTTAAAGTATATCTATAGGTATCCCTTTGGTCTTCTTCCTGAAGTCAGGGAATATTATGTATTAACATTAAGTGTTAACTGGGTTATTTCGGTATTGAGCTAAAATAACCCTCTTAACAATTAGTAAATCCCAATTATCTCTTGAATATCGTCACGCAAGTAGAAAGTTGTAGAGTAAACAAGTTTCACCCAACCAAATTGTTCAAGCTCTTTTAGGCAAGGCCTTAAGTCGTGGTTTCTCACGCCAGATTCCAGAGTTAAATACTTGATAGGAATTGCTTTTCCTACTTTTTTTCCCTTAGGTGCTTTGAGGACTCTGTCAGATTGTATCTTGTATTTAAAATACTTCTCATCATAGCGCTCTAGTTGCTCAGAACTTTCGTAAACATCCTCAAATACAAAATGCACGTGTCTAAGCCTTTTTAACGACAATAATACTTTTTCATGTAGTTTAGCACTTCTGTTCTTTTGACTTATGATCTCCCAGTTTTCTCTCTTCAACGGAGAGTCAAAATAGGTATAAGCTTTGAATGAGTTACCCACTACAGAATTCGAAACTTTTGTTTTTAAAACCTTCTTACCCTTTACTGGAAGCTTGATAGATTCTTGGCTTTTCTTTCCAATTGATATGATTTTGATAAGCTTTCTATTTTCTAGTTGCTTGAGCGCTCTACTAACTGCGCTATCGAGTAGATCAGTCTTTTCTTTGGCAACTGAATACTTAACAATTTTATTCCCACTGTAAAAATCATTTGAATTCTCAAGTAGCTCTAATAAGCCTATTTGATTTTTACCTAAACCTTTTCCCATTTTCTCTCCTTTTGTAATTACACAATTTAACATGAATGAGCTTTAAGTGTTAAGTTGCAGCTTTGCATAGTATGTGCACTTAAGTGACTTTACACTTAATTTTAATTCATTCATTCTGAAGGAAGGGAGATTTATGCAAGGCTACTATCTAGAATGGTTAAAGTAGCCTTATGTAGAAATCTGAAGCTAATATGAAGTTATACGTTGACCAACTTTATAAAGTCACTTTCCTTCAAAATACGAATGGCGTGTCCTTTTTCTATCAAAGTTTCAGCTTTAAGGTGTTTGCTACTTTTAGACTTCCCTGCAAGCTTAGTTATATCCTGATCGCCAACCACCAATAGTGAAACCTTTTTAGTTACTCCACTAACAACCTCACACCCAGCTTTAGCAGCTATCTCTGCTGCCTCTTTTCTCGGTATTTCTAAAGCCCCAGTGAATACCATTACCTCTCCATAAAGGTCACCGTCAGGATTTCCTTCTTTGTTTACTGCTGCGGTATAGTCAGTAATTGGTCGGTTAGAATGCGTTAGCATCTCTTCTACATTTAGCTGCTTTTCGTTTAGTGCAGCCAACAACACATGGCCGCAAGCTTTTGCATCTTCAAGTGCATCATGATGCTTGAACTGAAAGCCTATTTTGTCGCATACATTTGCGAGACCATAACCACTATCCTTGAACTCTTCCCAAGTTCTTCTCGCGACTTTGGCAGAATCAAGCCACCTCGTCTCGATTCCATCTAAATTATACTTACTTAACGCTCTGCTGACTGAACCTTTGTCAAAGTGAGTGTGGCAGACTGAAATATTGTCTTGCATAAACTCTCTGAGCTTGTCAGCTACTTCAGGGAAAGTAGGAGCGCTAACAACATCACCTTCAGTGATGCCATGTACTTTGGTATTGAAGTAACTAAAATCATCTTCTGGATTTATCAAAGAGCTCCACTCATCGACCAAAATACCATTTGAAAACTTAGCGATTCCTATCTGGCAAATAGAAGCCATATCGGGATTAGCGGTTTCTACATCAATTGCAATAAAGTCCATATTCTTTCCTTTTGCTTTAATTTTGTTATTTAATTTCTTTACTAATGTTTAAGATTGTTGCTCTTGAAACACCATACTCTTTACTTAAACGAAGTTTACTATGACCGTTGGCTAGCTTGTCTAGTACCTCTCTTTTTTGAACTTCAGAAAGTTTGGGTTTACGGCCTCCATAGTTGCCTGAAGCAGCTTTCCCTTCACTTGTTCTAGAAACAATAAAGTTCCTTTCCATTTCCGCAAACATAGCTAAGAGCTGAACCATAGCCTTGCTCATTGGGTCATCTTTGGTCGTATCTATGTTTTGGTCTAAAGCTATCAGGCTAACGTCTAGACTTTTTAAGGTATCCAAACAGACTAAGACTTGAGTTAAAGACCTACCAAGTCTATCTAGCTTAGTCACTACCACGGTGTCGCCGCTACGGACATAGTTAAGTAAGTCTGCTAGCGCTTGCTTGTTAGTCTCTTCCTTTCCTGAGTGTTTACCTTGGAATACCTTCTCGCAACCAAAAGATTCCAAAGCCTTTAACTGAGTTGTTAAGTCTTGTTGTTGAGTTGACACCCTTGCGAATCCAATAAGAGCCATAATTACCTTCTAACTTAGTGTTGGAAACTTAAGAGATATTAACACTGGTGTATTTGGGTGTCAAAAACTCATGGTTTGTATTTTGTGACAGTGTCAATAATTGCCATTTGTGTTTATGACATTATTTTGGTTTTAAGTCCGTGATTAAAAAAATGAACTTTTCAAAAACCCGTTTTGTGTAAACGTGACTATGTGACGCAATCGTCATTAGAGAAGGTTAGCTCGTACTAGCCCCCCTACCTTAGAAGGAAGAAAAGGAAGACTTAAAAGATACTTTAGAGACCTCAATGGTCTTCTAACGGGGTCAGTGATATGAACCTAAGGAGACACAGAGAAAGGCTGTCATAAGATTGTAAGCATGGGTTACTGTTGGATTTATCATTAGGTATAAAACAGTAACCCATTGGGGCATTACGTGAGGAAAGCTAACTAAGGGAACGAGACTACAACCATTCAGTCTCTATCTGATTAGCAGTTTGCTGTACTGTCTTAGCAAGCCTCTTTATGTCATGCCTAGCGTAGTGACCATAGCTCATAGTGTTTCCTGTCTTGTGACCCACAATATGGCATACATCGAATTCTTTAACCCCTGCTCTTTCTGATGCAGTAATAAAGTGATTCCTTAACGAGTGGAATGAACGTGTGGTGTCCGTTGTGACCTGTGCAACTTTGAATCGTGAGAAGGTTCTGCCTACAGTCTTAGAGTCATACTTAAACGGAAGTTCAATGTCTTGAATCTGAGGAGCAATAGGTATAACCCTAGTAGCACTAGCTGTTTTACCCTTACGTACTATTAGACACTTAACACCTTCAATCTCCTCGACATCAGCTTGACACAATTCACTAAGTCTTGCGCCTGTGAATAACGCAACCTTAACGAAGTCTCTAAGCTCCATAGGGGATTCATTAAGAACCGTGTTGAGTTGCTCCTTACTGAATAACTGTTTAGGCTTTGACGCTTCACCTTTGAATCGACTCAAGTCATGGTCACAGAAAGGACTAACGCTTGTTTTAATCTCACCCATTTGATAAGCATGAGTCCACAGTGCTTTTAAGCGAGACAAGTGAGACCTAATAGTACCCACAGCGTACTCACCGCCAAGATGCTGAATGTACTCGACTACTTGTTTCTTAGTAATATCAGCTAGCGCTAAGTCACTCGCGGAATGGTAGGTAAGGAATCTTTTAAGGCTGTTTATCTTCTTGGAACGGTCATCACTGCTCATGTCTGGTCTATTACTCAATAGGCTACTTAGAGCTTCCTTTATGGTGATCGTGTATGAATGATTAATTATCCCATAGACTTCCTGATCGTATGCAGTCTTAGCAATCTCGTTGCGTGGTAATACATCATCATAGCTGAGTGAACAGACGTTATCTTTCAATGCGCCTGTGTATGGACGTACTTCCTCAACGTAGCTCTTAAACTTCATTCTATCAGCACTGTATGCTCCTTGGGCTTGAGAAGCTAATTCACCGTTAATACGGTCTCGTTTTAGTCTTGCGACTTTGATTGAACTGGTTTGAAGGCTTTGGGTAATGTGCGATTTACCAAGGTAAAGGTGTTGTATTTCCTTAGGAACTCGTCTGCTGAATACCCAAGTGTCATGGTGTTTTTTAAGGTGTTTGTTGTCTGGCATGTATCGCTCCGTTTTCTAATTGTAAAACGGGATGTATAACGTCTTGTCGCTTACACCCCTCTTATAGCAAGGGATAACGCGATACACGGGGACTTAGGGGACTTTGATGTAACCGACTAACATCTCAAATCGAATTAAAAGGCCAGAGCATTGTTGCTCTGGCCTTTTTTGTTGTATGGTTTAGTTGCTGAGTCGCACAACATGGAATTGTTTGATGAGTAAAAGAACCTGGATTTTGCTGCTAATTGCTAGTGTGATAATCACGTTCATCTTTAAAACGCCTTCTTCAAGAGTCGATATAGATGCAGCAACCGTTGTTATCGAATCTAAAAGGAAACTACCTAACCATAACCTTGCACCTCAAAAAGAGCAGATTGCTCAAAATATTGCCGAACAATCCAGGTATGATATTGAGCACTACGTTGAACAAGAGGGCAATGCTGATGCTTTATCTTGCTTACCTAATATCACATTCGATCAAACAAACTATCAAGAAGAAATCGACAGTTTTTTTGTACAGTTAGGCAAATCGACGTTATTGGATAATCGTCTATACTATGCGCTATTTGCGGAGCTGCCCGACAGTAAAGCAAAGTTTGAATTACTGTATGATTATTATCTGCTTGATCCCAGTCAGCCCCTCATTGCCAATCAACTAATTAATTTATGCACAACAGTTCAAGATGCTAAATGTACTGACGATTTTATTATTCAATTAGTTTCTGTAGATGATAATAACGGCCATATGTGGATGAATGTAGCATTTCATTTTGCACAACATGGTGACGATGAAAATGTCATTTATGCGATCGATAGATTAACAAAGACTTCTACTTTTAATGAAAGATTTGGTGAACAGGCGCTGATGTACGCTCGTGCCTTAGAAGGTTCGAATGCTAATAGCTTCAACCTTAATGCTGTTGCTGGCATTGGCAAAGTGGCCGCTATATCTTCAAATTTAGGGGCGCTTCTGCGTTGGTGTGATGACAATCGAGATTCTAATAGTGCTCAAATGAGTTGCCTCACGTTAGGAGAACAGTTAGCGACTAGAAGTAAAACCAAGTTAAATCAGATGTTTGGGCTAACACTTCAAAAAGATATATATCAACAACTCAATAGACAAGATATGGTCAGTAATATTGCCAAAATCCTTGATAATCCAAACCGAAAATTACCTGAAGATAAGCATATTAATTTCGAAATTATGCTGATGTTGGACGAAAGCTTACTTCGTCGTTATTTGGCAAATATTGATGTATACGGGGAAGAAGAATCAATCAAGCTATCAATTGAAGAAGCGAAAGCATTGCATGAGAAAGATAATAATCATATCTGCTCTTTAGCTCACGAGATGCTTGAGTCGGCTGACATATAGTTATTTTACATACGTATGCATACATAGTGAGCTTTACCTTCAGGTACTATAATCGCAAATAAAAAGAATACAGGGTGAAGGTATGACATTGCGATTAGTCAGTGGAGTGTTATTAGCGATGGCACTAATGAGTTGTGGTTCAGAAAACAGCGAAGAACAGTCGATAACACCACAGCAATCGGTGAAAACAATCATCGATATCAATCATATGGCCGTTGATGTCTCACGAATTGAAAACCGTCCTGTGTCTTTTACCAATAAGCGCTCTGCTTATTACTACACCCAAACTCACGCCAATAACCATCCTGAGCATACATGGTTTGCGGGTTTTAATGTGGGACAAAAACGGTTGTTTGCAGGCTACCAGCTATTTGTAGATGGTAAAGCGTTGGATAACCAATCCGCTCAAGTGACTGTCTTTCCACATAAATTGATTCGTCGCCATCAAGGGGTTGTTGAAAAGCTACAGCTGTTTGATGAACAAGATATTGTTCGCATAGAACTCACTGGTGACGCGAGAAACGTTGGCATTACGCTTACTGGCGATCAAGTTCAAACTTTGTCGACAACCGAACATTTTGTGATTTATCAAAGTAAAGAGGATCTCGATAAAGTCATTGCCATTGCTCCGTTGAATGAAACAACGTTAGATGTTCAGCAAGGTCAACTAACTACTTCTACTGCCGCCGGTGGGTTTTATATTTTGGTTGCCAACAGCCAGGTTGAACTTGAAAGTTTACTTTCTCAAGTGAGAGCTCACGATAACGATTGGTTAGCACAAAGAAAACAGCGAATGGAGAACTTGCTGATTGAAAATACTCAGCTAACTTCACCTACTACCGAGCTTGTCCAAGCAATGCGTTGGATAACCCTGAATATGGATCAATTGATGACCAAGCAACGTGGTCATGGTATCTATGCGGGTTTACCTTGGTTCAATGAATATTGGGGACGTGATAACTTTATTGCGTTACCGGGCGCGAGTCTTGTTACAGGCCAGTTTGAATGGGCTCGTAATATCATTACATCGTTTGCTGAGTTTCAAGACAGTGATCCTAATTCTCCATTTTTTGGTCGAGTCCCAAACATCGTTAAAGTAGGCGAAGTTGATTACCATACGACAGACGGAACACCGCGTTTCATTATTCAAATGCAAGAGTATGTGAAATATAGTGGCGACAAAAGTTTGATCAGTGAAATGTACCCTGTGGTTAAAAACTCAATTGAAGGTAGTTTAAAGAATTGGGTGGATGAGAAGGGCTATCTGCTGCATAAGAACAATGAAACATGGATGGATGCTCGCGAACAAGTAACGCTGAGATCTTATTCGCCAAGAGGCTCGCGTGCGAATGATATTCAGGCATTGTGGTACCAACAAATTCTCGCTGGTGTCTATTTCGCTCAGTTTGTTGGCGATAAGAAAAGCGAAGAAAAATGGCATGCGGTTGCAGAAAAACTAAAACATCACTTCCAGCAAGACTTTGTCGTGGAAGATGTCGATCACCTAGTCGATAGGCTAAGTGAAAACGATGAGCAAGATTTAAAACTGCGCCCAAACCAGTTATTTGCGCTTGATTTAATCGGCAGTGAATTAACCCGTGCTCGAGCGACGAAAGCGGTTTGGCAGCATACCGTCTACACATGGGGCGTAGCATCATTAGATAATCGTGATGAGTTTTTCCATCCTTTCCATTTACAGTGGGAGAATTATCATAAAGATCAGGCTTATCACAATGGCACGGTTTGGCTATGGAATAATGGTATTGCCATGCAACGCATGATCGAAGCAGGTCAAACTGAAGTTGCATATCAGCTATTTGAAAACATGAATATGTTTGCGTTAAAACGCGGTGTTGTTGGCGGTTTGGCTGAAAATTCCAATGCATATCCACGAGCAGGTGAAACTTGGCCAACATTAACCGGGACCTATTTACAGGCGTGGTCTAACTCAGAGCACCTTCGTGTTTGGTACCAGCACTTTCTTGGAATTCGCCCTGATCTCATTAAACATGAAGTGACGTTGGCGCCACGCGTCCCAACCGCGTTAAAAGAGTTTTCTCAAAGTGCAATTATTGGTGATGGTCGTCTCGTCATGAGTTATCGCGCAGAGAGTCATGCGAAGCATTATTCCTTTATTTTTGAAGCGTTTGAAACAAACGTGAAGCTCGACGTTGAAGGCTATGATGTTCAAACTATCGCTGTCAAAGCGGGTGACTCATTGAGTGTTAAGGTGAACGAGAATGCCATGAGTGTGAATCACACTTCAAGTTCAGGCAAAGTGTTAGAGAACCTAACCGTAAGCGTGTCTGAGGACAAACTTAAAGCGTTATCACTGCTTAGAAAGACAATGGCCGATGTTACCTTTGCTCGTCCTTTACCACTGGAAAACTATCGCGTATTAACAACACATTTTGAACGTCAATAAGAAGTGAATAATTGATGTTTGTTTCATTAATAATGGTTGAGACTTTGTAAAAAAACAAAGGGGCGCAATATGCGCCCCTTTTTAATCATTTAGCTCTCACTATTTCATATCAGATTTGTATTTTTCAAACCAAGCCAAGGTGTTTTCGATTTTAGCAATCATACGTGAAGGCTTGCCTGCAATGCCGTGAGGTGCGCCAGGTACTTTAACCAATACGGTATCTATCTTACGTAGTTTCAACGCTTGATAGAATTGTTCTGTTTGCGCCATCGGTGTGCGTAAATCTTTTTCACCCGTCATTAATAACGTTGGTGTTGTTACATTGCCTACCAATGACATTGGCGAGCGTTTCCAGTAGTGCTCAACATGCTCCCATGGCATTCCAGGAAATTGCGTAGGAATTTGTCCTAAACCGCTATCTGCCGTTAATACCTTACTGAGCCAGTTGATAACGGGTTTTACAACCGCCGCTGCCGCAAAACGGTCTGTTAAACCAATGGCGTAAGCGGTTGCGATACCACCAGCACTACCACCTGCAATGAATAGGTTGTTTTCATCGATGAAACCTAAGTCGATCATGGCATCAACGCCAGAGTTATGATCAGCAAAGTCCTCTTTTGAGCTGTATTTGTATTTTAACAACATCGCAAAACGTTCACCGTATGAGCTACTGCCACGGTGGTTATCATAAAATACTACGTAACCTTGTGCAGCGAAACGTTGTAATTCGGCACTGAAGTGCGGGCCATACGCGAGGTGTGGACCACCATGAATTTCTAAAATTAACGGATATTTTTTCGTTGGATCAAAGTTAGGCGGCGTAATGTACCAACCTTGAATTGGTTCACCGTCAAATGATGATTTGTAGTTGATTTCGTGTACTTTACCTAGTTGCTTATGCGCAAGCAGGTCTTCATTTAATGCCGTTAACTGCGCAACTTTTGCTTTAGTATTAACAATCGCAACGTCTGCAGGGCGCTCACTACTACCATGAGTAAATGCGACTTTACCCGAATCATTAGCGCTAAACGAGCCACTGATGTATGGGCGGCCTAGTGTGGTGCCTGATAAAGAATCAGCTAAATCTTTTATCTTTCCTTTCTTGTCAATAATTGCCACTTTACGTTTACCAAAGTCATCATAACTAAAGGCTAAACTCGTGTTCGAAATCCATTGAGGGGTTGTTACCGAACGATCAAAGTCTTTTGCAAGAGCTGTGACTTTTTTGGTCTGCCACTGCATGACATTTAACTTACTATTACGGTAAGGATTTAATGCATTCGATGTAGATAAATAAGCTAGCTTTTTGCCATCAGGTGAGTATGAAGGGCTAAACTCACGGCCAGGTGCGTCAGTTATTTGCGTAATATCACCTGAGTTTACTGCAACGGAAAACAAGTCGCTTTCAAGAACCTGATATTCCCAATCGTCGACGCGATTAGCTGAGAAAACAATTTCATCTCCTGACTTGCTCCACGCTAATTTTCCTCTGTGATGAAAATTACCGCTAGTGAGCTGGCGAGGTGTGCCACCCTCGCTTGGTAGTACAAAAATATGGTCGTAACCCGGCTTAACTAAGCCTTGCCCGTCGCGCTGATAATATGCTTTATCAATCACTATTACAGGATCTGCCCATTTAGCTCCTTTGGGTTTGGCAGGCATGCCCGCAAGCTTGCTTGGTTTACCTTTTACGCGCTTGCTAAATGCTAGCCACTTGCCATCAGGCGACCAGGTTAACCCAGAAACACCACTTTGTAGCTGGCTGATCATGGCTGTTCTATTTTGTTCCAAATAATGAACATGAATTTGCCAACTACCTGATAAATTACTTACAAAAGCGACTCGTTTGCCATCTGGCGACCAACGCGGTTGAGAGTATTGTTTGTCATCGGAGAACAAAGGCAATTGAGTTTGTGTTTTGGTATCAATAAGCCATAAGTTTCTATTTTTGTTGTCCGTCATGATGTCGTTTGAATTACGAACATAGATAACTTGCTTGCCGTCAGGTGATAACTGAGGGTCGCTCGCATATTCTAAATTAAAGATATCGGTCGGTTGAAACGTTTCCGTTGCACTGGCTTGATGTGTAAATAGGCTCGCACTTAATAATGATAGTGCGATGAGAGGCTTTCTCATTGTTATTCTCCCACGTAATAAATTGCTGATTACATTGTAGAGACATTCAATGGTTTTGACAGCGATTTAAACGCAAAAATCATTCGATTTAACTTACAAGGCATTGGTTTCAAATGTTTTATTATGTGTTGGTGTTTCCGCTACATTCTTTTACACTTAAATTACAAAGCTAAACGATATTTAGCGAACGATTCTTGTCAAATGGTATGTTAATAAAACTTAAAAGGGAAAGCAGGATGCAATACAAAATTATTGGCGCAACCATCATGGCTATTATGCTAAGCGGCTGCAGTCAAACTCAACCTTTAACTAACCGTGTAGAAAATCAGTTAGCGATATCAAGTGTGCAAGATGCGCCATTCTACTACGATAAAGGTTCGCGTTTTGCCATTGAACCAAAGTTTGTTAGCAGCGAAATTGTTACACAAGCGCAAGAAGAGGCGCTTTATCAGGCTGTGACTTTACATATAGAGCAAGCATTTGCTAAACGAGGTTATGAATTTGTTTCAACTGAACAATCTCCCGATTTCGTGGTCAAATTTGCTGTAGCTTTATCAAAAGATTTAACAGACCAGATGATTAGTGAACATTTTGGCGTAACGCCTGGTCTATCTGATAACGAGGCGTTAAACAAAGCGAGTTTTTTAATCGCTGTTGATGACGCGAGTAGTGGTCAACGATTATGGCGAGGTGCAGCACAAGGTTTTGCGAAAGAAGACGCAAAAGACGCGCATCGTACTACGCGACTAAAAACGGTTATTAACAAAGTATTAATGCAATTTGATACCTAAATTTTACATTTGAAAACATTTTTAATTTGAGAATATGGTTTAATGTAGTAAAGGTTAACGAGGTGAATGACATGAAAAAATTTATCACAACATTATTAGCAACTGTAGCAATTGCTGCATCGGGTTCTGCGTTAGCTGGTACTTCAGAAGTAACGTGGACAAATCCTGATAAATATACTGATATGCGTGCAGCCAACGAAACAAAAAGTGGCTTTACGAAACGCACAACGAAGAATTTGGAGAAACACATCACCAAATTAGCAGGTAAGTTACCTGAAGGTTACACCTTAAAAATGGACGTAACGGATGTGAATTTAGCGGGTGAAGTGCAACTTCGTCGTACACAACTTATTCGTATTGTCGACCGTGTATTTATCCCAAGCATGCACTTTAGCTATCAAGTGCTAGATGCTTCAGGCAACGTGGTTAAAGAGAACAAAGAAGTGAAGTTAAAGGATATGAACTTTATGGATTCACAATCTGTGTCTCGCTACCGTAGCCAGAGTTTCAGTTATGAAAAAGCGATGTTAGACGACTGGTTTAAAGATGAACTGAGTGAATTAGTCGCTAAATAATCCGATAGAAAATAAAAAGGCTGTGTAAATATCACAGCCTTTTTTGTTTATACCTAGATTACTTTTCAGTATAACTTTCTTCAAAGTTTGCGAGCACTTGAAAGAGTTGCTCAATCTTTTTGACCAAGCCAATTAATAACGTTTGGTCTTGGGTTTCTTGCCACTTTAATAAATCGTCTGCAACTTCTTCAACATATGGCTGAAACGTATTGGCTTTTGCTTTAAAACCAGCATCAGCGGTAAAAATCGCGCTAAAGCCAGCTTTCTTTTGTTCTCTTAAATCAGATAAGGTCGCGTCTGCCGTTAGTGATTTTTTTAAAATAATAGAGATGTTATCGATAAGTTGTTGATTAATTGCTGCCGTCATTGTTTTCATCTTAGTGAATAAAGCTTCTGGCGCTATTATGCCAAAGCTAATCAAAAAATGTTAGCTCGCAACAGCATCTGGCTAAGGAGATGCGATGTTTTGAGGTAACTCAAAAAATCTCTGCTAGGCTTAAAATAACCAATTAAATCAGAATATTAATTTATGTTATTTGCGCGCCAATTTGTTCTTTTTCTGTTTTTTTTGCTTTTGGTACTGCCTACGAGCGCCAACGAGCAAAACGATGTTTCTGTTAAAGCTCTTCTGACCAAACCAGAGACGTCCCAAAAGGCTGAAAACTTATCACTAGACGATGACTTTGTCTTGGATCCCTATCAACGAGGTCAGCCGCAAAGTGCGATGGCTGGGTTTATGTCTGCCCTCGAAGGCTATGACTACGAAAGAGCGACGCAGTACATGGACTTTCGAAATTTGTCACCTGAAACCCGTGCCATAGCGCCGCAAGAGTTAGCTAAAATGCTACATGTCGTGCTTCGTCGAACGATTTGGATAGACACTGGTGCGATAAGTGATGAACCGCTGGGCAATTTGCAAGATGGGTTGCCTTCATATCGTGAATTAATCGGCGTAATTGATACACCATCGGGAGATATCCGACTTTATCTGCAGCGGATACCTCGAGAAGAAGATCGTGTCAGAATATGGAAAATTTCTAATGCGACAGTCGAGAAAATACCCTACCTAAGTCAGCAATATGCCTATTCAAACGTTGGTGAGTGGCTATCTGAGCATACACCACCTCATGATTTACTTGGTGTTGAGTTGTGGCAATGGTTGTATTTTTCGGCGGCATTGGTGTTTTATTATGCTATTGCTTTCGTGATTACTTGGCTTGCAGGCAAACTTGTTCAACGATTCAGGCCACAAACCCATTCTGAATTCTATCGCTTTTTACGAGGGCCAGTGACCATTTTATTGACGATTGAGTTTTCTCGAGTGTTCGTTGAAAAATCAAATGTCACGCTCGCTGTTCAGGCGATTATGGATGGAGCTACATTGCTTGTGTTTGCATGGATATGGCTGTTTGTCCGTCTGATTGACCTACTCAACATTAAGCTAAGTGAACGGTTTTTAGCGCAAGATAAACCGCTTGCGATTTATCTACTTCGTCCCGCTAGTACGGTTACTAAAATCCTCGTGGTGATTGTCGGTATTTTATTATGGTTTGAAAACCTAGGGTTTAGCGCAACGACATTGCTTGCAGGGCTTGGAATTGGTGGCTTAGCCATTGCCTTAGCTGCACAAAAAACTGTGGAGAATATTATCGGCGCTATCACCTTATATACATCCGCGCCTGTTAAGGTGGGTCATGTTTGTCGTTTTGGCCAGACCTTCGGTGTTGTGGAAGAAATTGGTTTGCGTGCGACACGAGTTAGAACATTGAATCGCACTGTGATACATATTGCTAATGCTCAATTTATCGATTTGCAATTAGAGAATATTTCCGAACGCGAAGCGATTATATATCGCCCACAAATTACCATTAATCCGACGGCGAGCTCGTTGCAAATGGAAGCGATTTTAGCTGATATCAAACAACTATTAACAGAACATACACGGGTGGCTGAAACACCTTTGCGAGCTGTCTTGAAAGGTTTTTCTTTACACGGTTTAGAGCTGGATGTTCTAGCTAAGGTTGAAACGACTGATTACGAAGATTACTTAGCTATTGTTAATCAACTCAATTTAGACATGATGGCGATTATTTCACAGCACGACTGCCAATTAGCGACCTCGCCATTGGCGTATACGGATAACAGCTAAGACACTATAGTGAAATTGGTGTTTTGCTGGGTTCTCCAGCAATTTCACTCACCACTTTGGGCATTAAGAAGCCAGGCAAAATCGCCATCGTTTCTTTGACTAAGGCTTTGACATCATCGCTTGGTAAATCAAAGTGTGCTGCGCCTTGTACTTTATCGAATAAATGTAAGTAATATGGCTGGATACCAATATCAAATAGGTCTTCACTCAACTGACTTAAGATGTGAGCGCTGTCATTAACCCCTTTAAGCAATGTGCTTTGATTAAAGAGTGGAATACGGGCCTTACGCAATTTATTACATGCCTCGGCTAGCGGTTTATCAATTTCATTACTGTGGTTTATGTGAAGCACAAACGCAACTTTTAGTCGTGATTTAACCAGTCTCTCAACTAAAGTGTCGGTTACTCGGCTTGGAATCACAACAGGTAATCGACTATGAATGCGCAGCCGCTTAACGTGTGGAATATTTTCAATCTCGCTAATCAACCATGCAAGGTGTTGGTCATTTGCCATCAGTGGATCACCACCACTGAAGATAACTTCGTTAATCTCTGGGTGTTTGTTTATATAGTTTAATGCTGACTGCCAACGTTGCTTGTTTGGGCTGTTGTCTTGATAAGGAAAGTGACGTCGAAAGCAGTATCGACAATTAACGGCACAACCTGCTTTAACAATCATTAAAACACGGTGTTTGTATTTGTGAAGTAATCCTTCGGCAACAGTATCATGCTCTTCTAACGGGTCGTTCAGGTAACCTTCTGTTACTGAAAACTCCTCATTTCGAGGCATAACCTGCATTAACAGCGGATCGTTAATATTTCCTTTTTCCATTCTATTAATGAAAGGCTGAGGTACTCTCACGGGAAAAAGTTTACGAGCAC
Organism: Thalassotalea loyana; assembly: GCF_030161435.1. Classification (GTDB taxonomy): domain Bacteria; phylum Pseudomonadota; class Gammaproteobacteria; order Enterobacterales; family Alteromonadaceae; genus Thalassotalea_G; species Thalassotalea_G loyana. The sequence goes on from NZ_BSSV01000001.1 coordinate 454,779, forward strand.
CAAAATGTTCTTGATAGGTTTCAACGTCTAAATCGAGCATTTTTAACAGCTTTTGTGGATCTGTTACCACATTTGCCAATTCTTTTTGCCAAGAAGTGTGCAAATCACTGTTAAATTGAGTTATTATCTCGGGCATTTGATAGACATCTCCGTTTAAATTACGAGAACAATTATGGCTACTTTTAGTACAAACCAATTTAAAGCCGGGCTTAAGATAATGCTTGACGGCGAACCATGCAACATTCTTGAGAATGAATTAGTAAAACCGGGTAAAGGCCAAGCGTTTAACCGTATTAAAATTCGTAAGTTAATCTCAGGCAAAGTATTAGAAAAAACGTTCAAATCAGGTGAAAGTGTAGAAGGTGCTGATGTAATGGACACTGAATTAGCATATTTATATGCTGATGGTGAGTTCTGGCACTTTATGAACAATGATACATTCGAGCAAATCGGTGCAGATGAAAAAGCTGTAGGTGATATGGCAAAATGGTTAGTTGAAGGTGACGTTTGTACAATAACCCTGTGGAATGGTTCTCCAATTGCGGTAACGCCACCAAACTTTGTTGAGTTAGAGGTTACAGAAACTGATCCTGGCCTTAAAGGTGATACGGCAGGTACAGGTGGCAAGCCAGCTACATTAAACACGGGTGCTGTTGTGCGTGTACCATTATTCGTACAAATCGGTGAAGTTGTTAAAGTAGATACACGTTCAGGTGAGTACGTATCTCGCGCTGGTAAATAATCAATCACTTCAAAGTGATAAAAAAAGCCTGCAATGAGCAGGCTTTTTTATTGGTTGGTTCGTAAGTTCTAAGCCGATTTGGTTTATCATTGAAAAGATAAAGTTTGCCCATATTTATGTGCATAACACTATTCACTACTTCCACTGCTGATTTAGGCTGAGGTTTTATATATGCAACCAGCATTAGAGATTACTGGGTTAGAAAAAATATATAAGGGTGGCTTTAAAGCCCTTAAAGGTATTGATTTATCGGTAGAGCAGGGCGATTTTTTCGCGTTGTTAGGGCCAAATGGTGCAGGTAAATCGACAACTATTGGGGTGATCACCTCTTTAGTCAATAAAACAGCGGGTGAAGTGAAAGTTTTTGGCCATAGTATTGATAATGAGCTTGAGGCGGCAAAAAGCTATATTGGCTTAGTTCCACAGGAATTTAACTTTAATCAATTTGAATCGCTCATTCGAATTTTAGTTAACCAAGCTGGATATTATGGTGTTCCAAGAGATTTGGCACATGAACGAGCGGAAAAATATCTCAAGCAATTAGATCTATGGGACAAACGAGATAATGCTGCCCGTATGCTATCTGGTGGTATGAAACGTCGTTTAATGATTGCGCGTGCGTTGATGCATGAACCTAAAGTGTTGATTCTCGACGAGCCAACCGCTGGGGTCGACATTGAACTTAGACGTTCGATGTGGGAATTCTTAACTGAGCTCAACAAGCAAGGCATTACCATAATCTTGACGACGCATTATTTGGAAGAAGCTGAAATGCTGTGTCGTAACATTGCCATCATCGATAGCGGTGAAATTGTCCAAAATACCAGTATGAAAGCGTTATTAGCGACACTAGACATTGAAACCTTTGTTTTAGATGTTGATCAGCTACCAGACGCTTTGTCGCTTGATGTTACTTTCCGTTGCATCGATTCACATACACTAGAAGTTGAAGTTTCAAAATCAGAATCATTAAATGGCGTTTTTGCAAAACTTTCCGAGCAGGGGGTTGAGGTAAAAAGTATGCGAAACAAGAGTAATCGATTAGAAGAGCTATTTGTTCGTTTAGTCAATAGCAAAGAAGGGGCGGAATAACATGCAGAATCAAAACAACTTTATTGCGCTCAAAAGTATTATGCACAAAGAAGTGCATCGTTTTATGCGCATTTGGGTGCAAACATTAGTACCGCCTGCAATCACAATTAGTTTGTATTTTGTTATCTTTGGCTCGTTGATAGGCTCGCGAATTGGCCAAATGGGTGGCTTCGATTATATGACGTTTATTGTGCCTGGTTTGATCATGATGAGTGTTATCACCAACTCCTATTCGAATGTTGCTTCTTCGTTCTTTAGTGCTAAATGGCAACGCAACGTTGAAGAAATGTTAGTGGCTCCAGTACCTAACTGGGTTATTGTTGCTGGTTATGTTGGCGGTGGCATGGCGCGAGGTATGCTAGTTGGTTTGATCGTAACTATTATTGCTATGCTGTTTACCGACATTCATATCCACAACATCTGGGTGATTTTAATTACGGTGAGCCTGACTGCGGCTGTCTTTTCACTAGGCGGTTTAATTAATGCGGTTTTTGCCGGTAGCTTTGATGATATCTCCATTGTGCCTACCTTTGTTCTTACGCCATTAACTTATTTAGGTGGCGTTTTTTATTCGCTCAGTTTGCTACCTGAGTTTTGGCAAGGCGTCTCTAAATTGAACCCAATTGTTTACATGGTGAGTGCATTTAGATATGGCTTCTTAGGCTACCAAGACGTTAGCTTAACAACATCATTTATTGTGATTGGTGTATTTATCGTGACTTTATATACCATTGCAATGACGCTGATCTCTCGAGGCATAGGGTTAAGAAGTTAATGAGCTTTGGAGATTCAAAAGCCATCATATCGAATCAAGATGGTATTCATGAAAAGTTAGAAGAAGTGGTTCAAAAGCATCTGAGCCACACCTTCGAAAAACCTTACTCACAACACACATTAACGGTGTTTAATTCACTTGATGAGGAGGTCAAATCCTTTTCAGGCGAAGTGATTTTAGATGCTTGTTGTGGCGTGGGTCAAAGTACACGAATATTAGCAAAAAGAAACCCTGATGCACTTGTTATTGGTGTTGATAAATCTGCCAATCGTATTGAACGTAATGTTGACGAGCACATTGATGAAAGCCTAGCGAACTTGCCAAATGTTCGTTTAGTACGAGCCGATTTAAATGATTTTTACCGCCTAGTTGCACAAGCTAATTGGCCTATTAAACAACACTTTATTCTATATCCAAACCCGTGGCCTAAATCAAAGCATTTACAAAGACGTTGGCATGGTAGTGCTGTTTTTCCGCAGATTTTGAGCATAGGTGAACGTATTGAGCTCAGAAGCAACTGGCCATTGTATTTAGAGGAATTTAATGCAGGTGCAACGATCGTAGGCGGTTTTGACACTATACTTGGTGAAGTTAGTGATGAAGAACCTATTACACCATTTGAGGCGAAATATCGCGCTAGTGGCCAGGTTTGCTATCAACTGGTCTTAACTAGACGTTGATCGGTTAAATTCACTAATAATTTGTCAATTCGACTTAATTATTTTTAAAGAGCAAAAGCTGTATTGTAAAAAAGTTAGCAAATTCAATACGTTAATAATTGGCGCGTATTTTGATTCTCTTTTAGTGCAACTAAGGAGAGAGTCATGCAAAGAACGATTAAAAAACATGTATTGAAACAAGCAATTTTAGGCCTTTTAATGTTAGAAGCAGCACTTATTATTAGTGTTAACTTCATTCGTTAGGAAGCAAAAAAGAGAAGACTTTTTACTAAAATTTTATTACAGTGCCGCTCTTATAATATTAAATTTGTAATACTCGTTAGCGAACTAACGAAAGTATGGATGCTTGATGAAAACGAACAGGTAAGTTTTCGTAGCGCTTATCAAGTTAATCAAGGTTTTAAATTAATTTTGCGTACTGTTTTAAATAAAATGAGCTCAACGTCGCGTCGTGCAAGTGCAACGCAAGAGTCGTTACATCGAATTTTCACCATTCCTGAAGCGCCTGATTCAACATTAGGTGTCATTGAAAAGGAAATGTCGGAAAATCTGTTGGGCTTTTTGGGTCAGCATATCGTTGCGGTTGAGAAGCCGTTAAATGAGATAGAAAAAGACTTTGCAAGTTCAGCATTGCCTGAAGAACCAGAGTTTGTTTCTGATCATATGCACCATTTACTTAATAAATTGGTTGCGCAATCAGTCCATACATCAAGCCCAAGCTTTATCGGTCACATGACCTCAGCCCTTCCGTATTTCATTTTACCATTGTCAAAACTGATGGTGGGGTTAAACCAAAATCTAGTAAAAATAGAAACATCTAAAGCATTTACACCGCTAGAGCGTCAAGTCTTGGGGATGATGCATCGCTTAGTATATGGCGATGATGATCATTTTTATCAGCAGTGGATGCATAGTGCGAATCACTCATTAGGTGCTTTTTGTTCCGGTGGTACCGTTGCCAACTTAACGGCTTTATGGGTTGCTCGTAATAATTTATTGAAAGCCGATGGTGACTTTAAAGGCGTTGCAAGAGAAGGGCTCTATAAAGCATTAAAACACTATGATTATGAAGGTTTAGCGATTCTTGTTTCAGAGCGTGGTCACTATTCATTGAAAAAATCAGCAGACGTTTTGGGCATAGGGCAAGAAAGCGTTATTGCGATCCCAACTGATGAACACAACAAGATTGATATCGCTAAACTTGAGCAAAAGTGTCAAGAACTTACCCGTAATAAGATTCGTATCTTGAGTTTAGTTGGTGTTGCTGGGACAACCGAAACAGGCAATATCGACCCATTAATGCAAATGGCTGAAATTGCAGAGCGCTATGACACACATTTTCACGTAGATGCTGCGTGGGGTGGTGCGACATTATTGTCTAATAAGCACCGTGGATTAATGGCTGGTATTGAGCTGGCAGATTCGGTAACGATTGATGCGCATAAACAAATGTATGTACCGATGGGCGCTGGTTTAGTGGTGTTTAAGAATCCTGCATCGGTTTCTGCTATCGAACACCATGCTGAGTATATTCTTCGTAAAGGCTCGAAAGATTTGGGCTCTCATACGCTTGAGGGATCCCGTCCTGGTATGGCAATGCTGGTTTATGCAAGTTTGCATATCATTAGCCGCCAAGGTTATGAGATGTTGATTAACCAGAGCCTTGATAAAGCGCAATACTTTGCTGATCAAATTAGTGCGCACCCCGAATTTGAGTTAGTGACAAAACCAGAGCTTTGCTTACTTACCTACCGCTATGTGCCTAAAGAGGTTCAAGCAATGCTTGAAATCGCCTCTGATGAGCAGGTCGAGGTGATTAATAGCTTGCTTGATAAACTGACTAAATTCATACAGAAGCGCCAACGTGAAAACGGCAAGTCGTTTGTCTCGCGTACGCGTATCGAAGTGAGTCGTTATCAAGGAAAGAAAGTGCTAGTTTTTCGTGTGGTATTGGCAAATCCGCTAACCACCAAAGAGATATTAAACGACATTCTTGCTGAACAGTGTGAGCTTGCAAGCGAATCTAAGCAATATTTACCGGAATTACTTGCACAAGTTGCGAAAGTTAGCGTTTAAGCTTGTTATATAGTCGGCAATAAAAAAGGCAGTGATGAACTGCCTTTTTTATTGGAACAGGTGAGCGATTACGGTCGGGTAAATTGGATATTATCGATTAATCGAGCTTTTCCACAATGTGCTGCGGCTAATATCACTAGATTTGAATCATCATCACTTGCCGGGTTTAATGTGCGTGCATGACATACGTGGATGTAATCTGTCTTCATACCACTTTCATCGATTTTTCTGGCGGCTTGACGTGCTAAACCAATAAAATCAGTATCTTCTCGATCTGCTTGTTTAATTTGATCAACTAACCATCGCATCTGTTGATTTAAGGTAGGTGCAATTGCTTTTTCTTCCGTGGTCAGATAATTATTGCGAGAGCTCATGGCTAAACCGCTATCTTCTCGCTTTGTTTCGACAGGAATGATGTCAATTGGCATTGATAAATCTTCTACCATGGTTTGAATAACTTGAACCTGTTGGTAATCCTTTAAACCAAAACACGCTATATCGGGTTGAACTAAGTTAAATAACTTACAAACGACCGTAGAGACACCTCTAAAGTGACCTGGTCGGCTTTCGCCACAGTAGCCCTCAGAAACATTGGGTACTTCAACAAAGCTTTGTTTATCTAGCCCTTTAGGGTAGATAATCTCTGGTGTCGGCGTAAATAGTAAATCAGTGCCTTCTGCCATGAGTTTTTCACGGTCGTCGGCAAGCGTTCTAGGGTACGAGGCGATATCTTCATTTGCACCAAATTGCATTGGGTTAACGAAAATACTCGCGACAACCTTATCAGCGTGCTTTTTAGCTTCTGTGACAAGCGAAATGTGACCGGCATGAAGGTTGCCCATAGTTGGAACAAAACCTATTTTTAAGCCCGCTTGGCGCCACTGTGTGATTTGCTCACGTAATGCTTCAATACTTGATACTGTTTTCACAATATTTGCCTATTGTTTACTTAAAAATGTGATCTTCGCCTGGGAAGTTCCCTTGGCTTACTTCACTAATATACAGTTCAACAGCTTTCTTTATGTCTCCCGTGTCGACAAGGAAATTACGAGAAAACTTAGGCATGTAACTACAAGAAATACCAAGAGCGTCGTGCATTACCAAAATTTGGCCGTCAGTGTCTTTACCTGCGCCAATGCCAATCGTTGGAATAGTTACCGCTTCAGTAATCGCTTTACCCAATTCGGCCGGGATGCATTCTAATACGAGCAATTGAACACCTGCTGCTTCGAGTGCTTTTGCTTCCTCAACCATTGCTTGTGCTTGAGATTGTTCGCGCCCTTGCACTTTAAAACCACCAAAAACATTTACAGATTGCGGTGTAAGGCCTAAGTGCCCACATACAGGAATACCACGTTCAACCAGTGCTTTTATTGTATCAGTTAACCACAAGCCGCCTTCCATTTTGACCATGCTTGCGCCAGCCTGCATTAACTTTGTAGCATTTTCATATGCCATCTCAGTCGTTGCATAGGTCATAAATGGCATGTCACCGATAATCAAGGTACTTTCAACACCTGCACGGACACAGCGCGTGTGGTATGCCATGTCATCAATACTGACAGGAAGCGTATCGTCTTGCCCCTGTAAAACCATTCCTAATGAGTCACCGATTAAAATGGCGTGAATGCCAGCTTGATCAAAAAGTTTTGCAAAGCTCGCGTCATATGCTGTGATGGTTGAAATCTTTTCACCTTGTTCCTTCATTTTCAACAAGGTAGAGGTGGTGATTTTTTTTGCCATTAGAAATTACCTTAAGGTTAAAATTGGCTCTATTGTAATTAAATTTACGCTAAATACCACTGACAATTGTTAACCCATTTGGGTCGATATTGTTACTTAATGTCTGTAAGTTGCTACCATCTGGCAGTATTAAGTTAGGTTCTATTTCTACTAGAGGTAGCAGAACAAACTCTCGTTCTTGCATCCCATAGTGTGGAACTGTTAATCGTTCTGAGTCTATGACGAGGTCATCAATAAGCAATATATCCAAATCGATGATTCGAGCGCCCCAGCGATTCCCTTTGATACGCTCTCGGCCAAATGCAAGTTCAATAGCCTGGAGTTTATCAAGTAACTCAAGTGGTGATAATGTCGTTTCTATTTGAGCAACAGCATTAATATAGTCAGGTTGGTCTTGCGGCCCCATAGGCTTACTGCCATATATTGAGGAACTCTTAATGAATTGGCAGTGCTCAAGCGTCTTTAGGGTGGCAATTGCACGTTGTACTTGTTCAATTGGCGAGGATAAATTACTGCCAATTCCGATAAACACCTTTGCCATGTTTTACTCGCTAGTTGCTTTGTTATTTGGACGTCGCTTACGTCTAATTTTACGACGAGGCTTAGAGCGGTTACCTGTCGTTTTCAACATTTGATTTTGAGTGGCACTCGGTGCATCCTGGAATTCCGTCCACCATTTGGCGAGCTCTTTTACCGAGTCATCGGCAAATTCGCTACGTAATAGTAAAAAGTCATATCCAGCCCTGAACTTGGGATGTTCGAGTGTTTTGTAGGCGCGTTTCGGGTCACGTTTTTCGAAGCGTTCTTGCAAGATCCAAATATCTTTAATCGGCAACTGAAAGCGCTTAGGGATAGCAACAGATTGTTGTTGCTCGCTCATAAGCTCGTGATAGGCCTGAAAAAATGCATCTTGTGGTAACACGTTACCACCTGCTTTTATAGAGGCAATTCGCTTTTGTAGCGGGAACCATAATATGGCTGCAAATAAAAATGCTGGAGTAACTCGTTGCTCGTTAGCGATACGGATATCGGTATTTTCCAATGCCTGATTGATGAATTGCGTCATTAACTCGCTTTCATCTAAGGTGAAGTCGTCATTAGCACATAAGGCTCGTTCAACCGCTGGAAAGAAGTGTTCAAACAAGTCATATTGTCGCAACATGTCAAAGTTGGCGACGGCCTTACCACTGACAAATAGTTTGAGAAACTCTTCAAACATTCTGGCTGCAGGGATATTTGATAATAACGAAGCGAGTGGCTTAATTGGCTGTTCCGTTTCCGGGCTTATCGACATATCGAGCTTAGTTGCAAAGCGAATAGCACGCAGCATGCGAACTGGATCTTCACGATATCGTGTTTCCGGATCGCCGATTAAACGAATGGTTCGATTTTCAATATCAGAAACGCCACCTGCAAAATCATAGATGTTGAAATTTTGCGTAGAATAGTAAAGGGCGTTTATCGTGAAATCACGGCGTTCAGCATCTTCATCAATTGAGCCGTAAATGTTGTCGCGTAACAACATACCTTGCTCACTTTGTTTGGAAATTTTCTGATTATTGCCTGCGTCATCGTGATGACCACGAAACGTTGCAACCTCAATAATATCACGACCAAAAACGATGTGTGCTAAACGAAAACGTCGACCGATTAAACGGCAATTACGAAATAGGCCTTTGATTTGTTCAGGCGTTGCATTTGTAACGATATCAAAATCTTTTGGCTCAAGACCAAGTAGTATGTCTCTTACACCACCGCCAACAAGGTATGCATCAAAGCCGCCTTTGTTAAGACGATACAAAACTTTCAAAGCGTTATTGCTTATTAACTGACGTGAGACAGGGTGTTGATCTCTTGGGATCACAATTGGACCCTGTGAAAAATCATGGTCTACTGCATCGCTTGAGGAATTCAGTAACTTTTTACAAAAATTGATAACGCTTTTAATAAGATAAAACCTTGCTTTAGGGGCTATTTAAGTAGGCGCAATAATATACTAGCTGAGTAAAAAATAGAATGTTTTAATCAAGGTTAATCGCGATTTCTTGTTGTGATGGCATTCTATCAAACTCGAAGTTTTTTACTGCCCAATCAACGATTGCTTGTGGCGATAAATCTTCAAGGTCTTTATCGGCTTGTTGACCTAAAAAGTTTAGCGCATTTATCAGTACTTTTTGCGGTCTTAGTTGGTCAATCGCAGGTGCTTTGTTTTGTTTGCTTAGTTTGTAACCGTCGTGAGTGGTGGCAAGTGGAATATGTCCTAATTCAGGGGCTCTATGCGAAAATGTTGCGAATAAGCTTAATTGCCTAGCGCTGGGTTCTAAAAGATCACAACCCCGAATGACATGACTAATTTGCTGATAGATATCATCGACGACGACTGCAAGTTGGTAGGCAAATAGGCCGTCTTTTCTAAACAAAATACAATCTTCACTGGCTAAGCGATTGTCGATTGTAATTTTTCCTTGGAATAGGTCAAAAAAATGGTCAATTTTAAATTGATTGATGTACCTAATAGCACTGCCAGTTTGACTATGATTTAAGTCCTTACAGTGACCATCGTAAATACCTCCCCGAGCTTTTATTTGCGCACGGGTACACTGGCAGTAATAACTGAGGTTTTCGCCACGCAATTGTTCAAGTGCGTCGAGATAGTGTTGAGATTGCTGACTTTGATAAACAACTTCCTCATCCCAGCATAAACCGTAATGTTCTAGCGTTGTTAATATCGCTTTACTTGCTCCAGGTTGTTCTCTAGGTGGATCGATATCTTCAATTCGGACCAACCATTGCCCACTGTTTTGTTTGGCGTGAATATAGCTCGCTAGTGCAGTGACTAGAGAACCAAAGTGGAGTTGTCCAGATGGAGAGGGAGCGAAACGACCACGGTAAGTGTCCTGTGGTCGTTCAGGTAATGCTAGTTTCATTGAAACTAATTAGCCGGCGAGTTGACGCTCTTTGATTTCAGCTAATGTTTTACATTCGATACATAAGTCAGCTGTTGGGCGTGCTTCCAAACGGCGGATACCGATTTCAATACCACATGACTTACAGAAACCGAAATCATCATCTTCAATTAACTGAAGTGTTTTTTCGATTTTCTTGATGAGTTTACGCTCACGGTCTCGAGTACGTAACTCTAGGCTGAACTCTTCTTCTTGTGCAGCACGGTCAACAGGGTCAGGGAAGTTTGCGGCTTCGTCTTGCATGTGTGTTACTGTGCGGTCAACTTCTTCGCGTAACTGTGTACGCCAAGCTTCTAAAATTAGTTTGAAGTGCTCTAATTGTTCAGCACTCATATATTCTTCGTTCGGTTTTTCCTGGTATGGTTCAACGCCAGCTAACGCTAAAATACCTAGAGCTTTCTTGTTTGGCATGCGTAATCTCCTAATGCTTCATAGCCCTTGATGCTGCGACAAGCAGTTATCTCAAGGTTGCAATTGCCAATAAAATATAGGCTTCAATTATATTAAAAGGCCTATATTGTGTTTACCTTGCAATATTTCAAGTCTATTACGAACTTTTTTTCGACTTAGGTTTAGTTCTTTCGCGATAAATTTTTTGCAAAGAACAAGATTTTTAGCAAGTTATTTGCCTGTTCGTCAACTCTATTTGATGATAATTTTATATTTTAACGGGAATTGCTCTAATTTTTTCAATCGAGATATTGCCATCTTGTTCTATGAAATCGGCTTTGTAGGCAAGAATTTGTACGCCTTTTTTCTTAGCCTCAACAATAAGTTCCGAATATTTTGCGTCAATATGGCTGGCCGGTTTTACGCTTTTGATACCGTTGTGCATGACAAAAAACAATAAACATGCGTTATGGCCCGCGTCGACCATCGCCATTAACTCACGCAAGTGCTTTTGACCGCGTGTTGTTTTTGCGTCGGGAAAATATCCTTGATCTTCCTCTAATAAGGTGACGCTTTTTACTTCTAGGTAAGTCGTTTTAGAAGATGAGTCAGTTAGCAAGAAATCAATTTTACTTTTTTCTTCACCATAACGAACTTCTCGTTCGACCTGGGATATATTTGAAAATTCTTCGATAGCGCCTGCTTTTAGCGCCTGATCAACATAATCGTTTGCTCTGTGTGTATTTACACATATCAAGTCACCATTGGGCTTTTCGGTAAACTCCCAGCTGTAAGGGTACTTACGTTTAGGATTAGTTGACGTGCTGTACCAAACGCCGTCATCGATATCTGCGCAACCTGTCATCGCGCCAGTGTTTGCTACGTGTAACGTTGTGGTTGAACCATCAGCTAACGTGACATCCGCCAAGAAGCGTTTATAGCGTTGTATCAAAATCGCTTTGTTTACGTGAATGTTGCTTGAGAACAGCATGAATTTAAATACCTTACTAGTCGATAAAACAAATAATGCTTTACTCATTTTTATCAGGTGATACATGGCCTGTAGGTTAATTGTTTTTTTCGATTATGTGAATCTAATTAATCAATTTTCTAATCGTTAACTTCGTTTCTACACTGAAAATATTCTAAATCGACGTATTTATTTAGATAAGAAGGTAAGCGCTTATTGAGCCAAATTACCTCATTAAAAAATTATTAAGGTGAGAACTATGAGAAAAGTGTCGAGACTAAAACGAAGCATGATAGCTTGCTCATTGGCATTGACTGTTTCGTCAATGGCGGTGCATGCGGAGCAGGAAATTTCAAAACCGAAAGGGGCTAAAGGCAGTGGGCAGGTGTCGCTTGGCCAAGCAAAGTCGAATCAATTTTGGTGGCCTGATCAACTAAACCTATCTTCTTTGCGCGTTCACGATAATCGCTCTAACCCGCATGGCAGTGATTTTGATTATGCTAACGCCTTTAACGCGTTAGATATGAAAGCGTTGAAAAAAGATCTGAATGAATTACTAACAACATCACAAGATTGGTGGCCGGCTGACTGGGGAAATTATGGCCCCTTGTTTATCCGGTTAGCGTGGCATAGTGCCGGTACCTATCGAACATTAGATGGTCGAGGTGGTGGTGACGGTGGTCAAATGAGGTTCGACCCACTCAATAGCTGGCCAGATAATGGAAACCTGGATAAAGCCAAGCGCTTATTGTGGCCTCTAAAACAAAAGTACGGCGCCAGTATCTCATGGGGAGATTTAATGATTTTAGCCGGTACAGTTGGGCTGGAAAACATGGGATTTCAAACGTATGGCTTTGCAGGGGGACGCGCCGATGATTGGGAACCTGACTTAGTCTATTGGGGGCCAGAAATTGAGATGCTAGCAAGTGACCGTGAAGAAAAAGACGGTAAATTACAGCGACCATTGGGCGCTACTCATATGGGACTGATTTATGTTAATCCCGAAGGGCCTCGCGGAAAGCCTGATCCGGTAGGCTCGGCCAAAAATATTAGAATAGCATTTGGTCGCATGGCGATGAGTGACGAAGAAACCGTTGCGTTGATCGCTGGCGGACATACTTTTGGTAAAATGCACGGTGCTCATAAGCCTTCTGATTGTGTTGGAAAGGAGCCGGGCGGCGCAGCACTAGAAGAGCAAGGTTTAGGTTGGAAAAATACCTGTGGAAAGGGTCATTCAGAGGATACCGTGACGAGTGGTTTAGAGGGAGCGTGGACGCAAGCCCCAACTCAGTGGACGACATTGTATTTACAAAACTTGCTTAATTTCGAATGGGAACAAACCCGAAGCCCTGCCGGTGCTATTCAATGGATACCAACAGATAAATCATTACGTGAATCGGTACCGGATGCTCATGTCGAAGGAAAGTTTAACTCACCAGTAATGACGACCGCAGATCTCGCACTTAAATACGATGCTAAGTACAAAGCTATTGCTGAGAGGTTTTTAGCTAACCCAGAGCAGTATCGACTAGCTTTTGCCAAAGCATGGTATAAATTGACACACCGCGATATGGGGCCGAGAACACGTTACTTGGGTGATAATGTCCCTGACGAAGCACTTATTTGGCAGGATCCGGTGCCAAGTGTTGACCATAAACTTATTGACGAAAAAAATGTTAAACGTTTGAAGAAATCGATACTGAAAGCCGGTTTATCTGTTGACGAATTAATACGCACGGCTTGGGCTTCGGCAGCAAGTTTTAGAGCATCAGATATGCGTGGTGGAGCTAACGGTGCGCGCGTTATGTTGTCACCGCAAAAAGATTGGCAGGTTAACAACCCACAAGAATTGGCGAAGGTACTGAAAGTACTTAAAGGTGTGCAAACTAAGTTTAATCAATCGTTGCCAAAGGGTATGAGAGTATCAATGGCAGATGTCATTGTTCTAGCTGGTGCAGTAGGTATTGAAGAGGCAGCGACGCGGGCAGGTGTTGACGTCTCTGTGCCATTTACGCCAGGTCGTACCGATGCAACTCAAGCGCAAACTGACGTGCAATCTTTTGCATTACTTGAACCTAAAGCCGATGCGTTTCGAAACTACTTTAATCGTGAGACAAGTTACCGCTCACCAACTGAGATGTTAGTTGATCGTGCTGAGCAACTAAACCTTTCTGTCCCAGAAATGACGGTTCTTTTAGGTGGTTTGCGTGTATTAGGTGCTAATTCAAATGACACGACTCATGGTCAACTGTCGGACAATATTGGCACGTTAAATAATGACTTCTTTGTTAACTTGCTAGATATGTCGACGATATGGAAGCGATCGAACGAAGAAGGCGTATACGAAGGCTTTGATCGTAAATCGGGTGAAATGCGCTTTTCTGCAACATCAGTTGATTTAATCTTTGGTTCAAACTCTGAATTAAGAGCGATTGCCGAGGTATATGCATACGATGATGCAAAACAAAAGTTTGCGGACGATTTCGTCAAAGCATGGCACAAAGTGATGTCACTTGATCGATTTGACCTACGTCACCAACTTTAATAGGCAATAAAAAAGGCGCTATCGTAATTGAGCGCCTTTTTTCTTTTATTCTTCTATAGAAAGTCGTTGACGGTAAAACCAATGCCCACTCTGGTTTGATTGTGGTTGTAGTCAATTAAGCTTTCACCATATCCAGTAAAGATATTGGCGTAACCTTTCAATTTACCATAGATAGGAAACGTGATACCTAGTTCGCCAGAGCCGTTGTGGGTAGCGAAATTGTATCGGCCCATAAAACCAAATTCTAAGTTATCCCATTGATAAACCATTGCCAGTTCATAATGGCCCATGTAATCAAGAATATCTGGGTTGTCATCGCCGTCAGGATCTAATTCGAATTGCTTTTCTTCCTCTTCAAAGCGATACCAAGGTCGAAGTGACATGGCAAAATCACCTTTTTCCCAGAGGAAGTTAAAGTAGGCTCTGTTCCAACTACGTGACAACAGTTGCGAGCGTCCGTTTGACTGATGCTCTACACCAAATACAAAGTGGGTGTCCCCACCAAAAGGTTGCCAGTTAAGAGGCATGGCATAAAACACTTCTGGTTGGTAATTTGTTTCCCTAAACGGTTTAGAAATATTATCTGAATAGATTTGCCACCATGCTTCAATAGTGAAAGCAAAAAACAACGCGTCGCCTTCAACAAACAAGTCTTGTGTATTGAGCGGTAACTTAATACTTAACTGAAATTTGGCTTCAACATTTTCAAAGTTTTCGTCATAGCCCGGGATCTCCGCGTATGCGTCAGGGTTAATTCCATCGCTTGTCAAGGCAGGCATGATGTAATTCATACGGTGTGGCGTGATGACGTATGGCTCAAACGCTGATTTTCTTTCTTGCTCTATTCGTTTCGCAATCTGACCTTTTTTAACCGCAGGCTTCTCGATTGGCGTGGCTTCTGCGTTCGCGTTTGCTGTCCAGTCGGGTTTTGGTTGGCATTGCTTGCGCATTTCCTCTAAAGTTAGGCTTTTATCGCCACTTTGATATAAAGCTAATACGCAGGCTTCTTCATTTGTCGCATGAACAAAAGTCGACGATAATAAAGTCACTAAGCTAATTGCATAGCCATATTTATTCATAATCTTTCCATGAGTGTTGAAGCATTATCAATATTGTATGCAATTAACGCATAAATACATATATTAAAAGTTAAATTAATGTGAATTTGATTTAAAAATTTGCAACGCAAACAACAAGTATTCGAACAGCTAGGAAAATTGCATGACAACAACGCAACCAAAAATCTACTTAACATACACATCAAAAGCTAAAGATTGGCAGCAGGATAAGAGAGAACAGTTAATCGATAATGACATTTATATTTATGTAAGTGAAAGCAATCCATTTGTTCTACGAGATATTCAACAAGCCGGACGCAAAATTGAAGCTATGGGTGTTGCAACAGCGGTTTTAGCAGGTGATACCTGGAATGATGACGCACAATGGGCTTTTGCATTGGGTTTTACCGCCGTTGGCAAATTAACTTCGGTAGAGTTTTGTGGTGACAATGCGCAGGCACTGACTGATAAATTAGCAGTGTATGCTTGGAGTCGCGACCTAACGAACCAGACACCAGCAGAGCTTTATCCTGTAAGCCTAGCGAAGCAAACTATCGATTTTTTAACGGATATAGCACCCGATCATATCAGTGGCACACTCACAACAGGTGAAGCACTAGAAGACGCGGGGTGGACAGGTATTTATCACGTAGGTATGGCGAGTCAGCATCCACCTTGTTTATTAGAAATAGATTACAACCCTACGGGTGATGAGAATGCACCTGTGGCTGCTTGCTTAGTTGGTAAAGGCATAACATTTGATAGTGGTGGCTATAGCATTAAGCCGAGTGCAGGTATGTTCGACATGAAATGTGATATGGGCGGTGCAGCGGTTGTTGCAGGTGCATTTGGTTTGGCCATAAAGCAAGGCTTCAATAAGCGAGCAAAATTATTTTTATGCTGTGCTGAGAATATGATCGCGGGCCATGCTTATAAGCTAGGTGATATTTTGACATACAAAAACGGTGTGACGGTCGAAATCGCCAATACTGACGCAGAAGGTCGACTTGTGCTTGCTGATGGCCTAATGGCTGCAGGTGAAACAGGCACGCCATTAATTATTGATGCGGCAACCCTTACTGGAGCGGCTGTGCTTGCTACTGGTGGTGAATATACGGCGATGTTTACGCTAGATGATGAGCTTGCAAATAAGACGCGTGCAGTTGCTGGGCAAGTTAATGAACCGATTTGGCAATTGCCATTGGAGCCGTGGCATCAAGGAAAATGCCCATCAGCATTTGCTACGACTGCTAACTCGACTACGACGAAAGGTGGCGGTGCAGGCGGAGCGAGTAATGCTGCTGGCTTCTTGTCGCGCTTTGTACCAAATGAAGGTAAAGGTTGGGTTCATTTAGACATTGCTGCTGCGTACAATGCCTCAAGCAATAGTATGTGGGCTGCAGGTGCAACAGGCTTAGGTATCGCGACAATTGCAGAATTAATGCACGATAGCTAATTCGTTTGTTTCTTTAAGTAGTTGGCAAGCCAAGCTTTGGCGGCGTTCACGTCGCTGAAAATGTGATATTTAGTGTTACAACTCTCATAAACTCGACTAAGTTGCATTTGCTGAATATCCGCTTGCCCGCTGTCTTGAATAACGGTGGCAAGGGCTGCCATATTTTTTTTCATTCTCTCCTTTGTTAACGCGACAAGCTCTTCTTCCGCTTCTGGAGAAAATACCCCGCTCCCATGAAAGCAAGCAATGCATCCCCAAGGTTTATGCTTAATTTTTTCGATAGCGTCGAGTGTTTCTGATTTGTACTCAAGCATAGTATCAAAGTCAAAAGGGCCTGATGCATCAACAAATAAGATATTGTCCTGTGCTGTAATCTTGTATGGTTGATTTGTCATTTTGCCTCCATGAAATGCCAATTTGATTGAAATTTGTACAGCCTATACAAGTATCAATAATTTAATAGCTTGCCAAGTAAGCAGATTTTCTAAAAAGATCAAATTTATTAAGTTAATAATATCAATCGTTTAGTGACCAGGTTTTCATTCGGGTATACCTAGGACCAGAAGGCGTTGATTCTGAAAGATACAGACTAAAACTCAGTGCATTGAGTTCAAGATAAACAGTGTTTTCTTGGTATTTTGGTAATAAGTCGCGCTTGGCTTTTCTGAAAATGCTGACATGGGGAGTAAATTCTGGATGTTGTTCTTCAAATCCAAGTAGCTCAGCAATGTTGCGCATTTTACTGGCGAGTAAATTAAGTGCTTCAGGTGTTGAATCAAGCCCTAGATAGGCAACTTTAGGTTTCTCAAACAACCCCAAGTGATTTATCTTGTAGTTAAAGGAAGTCGGTTTACTTTCGACGATAAATCTATCTATATGTTGGCATAATGATGTTTGAGTATTTTCATCGATCATACCAAAGAAAAATAACGTTAAGTGATAATTCTCGGGAACGATGACCTTGAGGCCAGTGCTATAGTCTAGTTGATCGACCATTTGAGCAATCGTTTGCTTTTGCTCAGTCGTAAGGTCAAGCGCTAAAAACATTCGAGGCATATAAAGTTTTCGATGTGTTTGTAAGTTTTGATAGACTATGCCAGCACCTAAAATGAGGCAAGCTGTGTTTCCAATTGAATCTATAAAATCTCAAGTACTTTCGAGCATTAAACATCATTCGTTAACGCTTCTCGTAGCACCACCTGGTGCAGGTAAATCGACGGTTTTACCCCTTTGGCTTTTGGACGAAGGCATGCCAGGTAAAGTTTTGCTTTTGCAACCGCGCAGAGTTGCGGCCAAAAACATCGCACTCTATTTGTCAAAACAGTTGGGTGAACCTGTAGGAAAGCGTGTTGGGTATCGTTTGAGAAATGATACGAAAGTATCGAAAGACACCAAGCTTGAAGTCATTACCGAAGGGGTTCTTATACGAATGATGCAGTCGGACCCTGAGCTGTCTGATGTTAGCTGTATTCTGTTCGACGAATTTCATGAGCGCTCTGCTCAAGCTGATTTTGCATTTGCGTTAGTTCGCGATATTCAATCAGGATTGCGTGATGACCTCAATGTGATGTTGATGTCGGCAACGTTAGCCAGTGATGCAATTACTCAGCGTTTACCTGATGCAAATTTGCTAGTCAGTGAAGGAAAAATGTTTGAGGTTGAAATTGATTATCAGCCCAATGCTCGTCAGCTTCATTGGCGTGAACACGTTGTCAGTTGTACGTTACGCGCGATTGAACACCATCAAGGAACTACCCTTGTCTTTTTACCTGGCCGGGCTGACATTGAGCAAGTCGCTCAACAAATAATGGACAAACAAGCGGATCATCATGTCAGTTTGTTGTTTGGTGATATGCCGCTGGCTGAACAACAAAAAGCGTTAGTTGCCGCGCCAAAAAATACAGCAAAAGTTGTGCTTGCGACTAATATTGCGGAAACCAGTTTGACGATAGACGGTGTTAATTTGGTGATTGACTCCGGTTTTGAGAAACAAGCTGTATTTGAGCAAAATACACAAACAAATCGCTTACAACTGTCCAAAATCAGCCAAGCTTCCGCCATTCAGCGAGCAGGCCGTGCGGGGCGACTAATGCCGGGGAAGTGCATTAGACTTTACAGTCAAAGTGATTTTGAACGAATGGCCAAGCATGCTCCTTTAGCCATTTCACAAACAGATCTCATCCCGCTGGTACTTGAAGCAACTAGGTGGGGCGTCTCCTCACTAGAGCAACTCCCATTGTTAACTCAGCCTAAAGCGTTTATTGAAAAGCAAGCATGGCAGTCGCTGGTTCAACTAACGCTGTGCGATAAACAACATAAGCTTACTAAACATGGTGAGCAATGTGCGATGCTGCCCTGTCATCCAAGATTTGCCCACATGATAGAGAAAGCCAATGAGGCGGAATCAAATGGTCAGGATGGTTTAACACTATTAGCTTGTATTGTGGCATCAATGCTTGAACAAAAAGATATTTTTGATCAAAGACAATCTATCTGTAACGTAAGTCTTGCACACCGTATTGATCATTTGGTGCATCAAGGTGAGCAACGCTATTCATTTATTTTTAAGCAGATCAGCCAACTTTTCTCACCCTATAAAAAACAGTGTAGTGGTAACTTTTCACATTTACCTATGTCCTTGCTAGGTGTTTTGGTTAGCTGGGCTTATCCGGAACGTATAGCAAAAGCACGCAATAAAAGCGGGAGTTTTGTCTCCATTTATAATAAGGGGTATGAGCTGGCGGAAGAGGATGTGCTTTGTGATGAATCCTTCATCGTGGTTGCACAACTAAGTCAATATGAGCAAAAACTTACTGTACGTATTGCTTGCCCTATTTCGGTTGAGCAAATTAAGCAATGGCAGTTAGCTCCAATAACGCAAAAGCTTGTGTGTTTATTCGAAAAAGACAAAGATAAAATTACTGCCAATGACTGTGAACTATTTGGCGAGCTGGTGGTTAACCGATCATCAAAAACACAAGCATTGAGTGAAGAAAGTGTTGCAGATCTATGGCGAACGCAACTCGAAGAAAATGGTTTAAATTGGTTAGATTGGTCAGTTGATGCGACTCAGCTTCGCCTTCGTTGGCAGTGGTTATCAAAATATCAGCCGCACCTGTCATTACCCGTGCTCGATGATGCAATGTTATTAGCAGAACTTGATACGTGGTTATTACCCAGTGCCGCGTCTTGTTACAGCAAAAAAGCATTAAACAAACTCAAGCTTGAAGAGTTGTTACTCCATTTACTCGATTATCAGCAGCAACAAACGCTTCATCAATGTGCACCAACCCACTATGTTGGCCCAACAGGTCGACGTTGTCGAATTACCTATGATATGGAAAATCCTCCTAAGGTTTCTCTGCCCATGCAAGAAATTTATGGTTTGGCACAATCACCACAAATTGGTGATGTCACCATCGGTAAAGGTGTTGATCTCGTCTTGGAGTTAATGTCGCCTGCGAATCGCCCGATTCAAATTACAAGTGATTTAGCGCAGTTTTGGGCGGGTAGTTATAAAGCCGTGCAAAAAGACATGAAAGCTCAGTATCCAAAGCATTATTGGCCTGATGATCCTGCAAATGCGCAACCAACAAATAAAACTAAGCGATTTATGTCGTAGAGTTCAACTTGGCTATCGAGTAACATAACCAAAAACATAAATTTTGATTATTAATGGCTTCACAAAATTCGAAAAAGAAATCCACCGCACCTGTTCGCGCTAAAAAAAACAATGAAGTAGAAGTCTCACCAAATAAATGGTGGGGCAAAAAAGGTGTTTATTTCTTATTGAAGCTCTTTGTTATCGCGGTAATTTGTCTCGCATTTTATTGTATTTATTTAGATGCAAAAGTTCGCGATAAGTTTGAAGGGCAACGTTGGCAAGTACCGATTCAAGTTTACGGTAAAACGCCTGTTTTTTCGTTGAACGATCGGGTATCGGTGACACAAATTACTACATTACTTAAGCTAAGTAATTATCAAAAAGTCACTAAAGTCAGCCAACCTGGTCAGTATGCGAGTTCCAGTAATCGCGTGATTGTTTATCGTCGTGAAATTGCTTCCCATATTGCCAAAGTGACAACAGAGCCACTCAAAATAACGATAGATATTGTCAAAGGTAAAGTCACGGATATTTTCCACGGTAATATACCGGCAGATATTGCTGTTTTAGAACCTTTTCTGATTGACAGAATTGTACCTAAAAGTAATGAAGATCGTGTCATTACACCATTACAGGACATTCCTGAGCAGCTTATCGATACACTACTATTAGTTGAAGATAGAGATTTTTATTTCCATAAAGGGATTTCTCCTCTAGGGATATTAAGGGCGTTGTATACCAATATTGTTGCCGGAAGGACGGTACAAGGTGGTTCTACACTCACTCAGCAGTTGGTAAAAAATATGTATCTGACTCGAGATAAGACTATCTGGAGAAAAGTAAATGAAGCGCTTATGTCACTGATACTTGAGTATCGTTACAGTAAAGACCAACTGCTTGAAGCTTACATGAATGAGGTTTATTTAGGCCAACACTATGCAAATGGTATTTATGGTTTTGGTTTAGCGTCAGACTTCTATTTTGGTAAATCGATTAACCAGTTAACGGCCAGTCAAATGGCGTTGATTGTTGGCCAAGTAAAAGGGCCAAGTTATTACGATCCATGGCGTTATCCTGAACGTGCATTAAATCGTCGTAACCTAGTTCTCAAATTGATGTTTCAAGCGCACATTATTGAAAACGAAGAATATCAATTTGCGATAAACAGTGACCTGAGTGTGCGAAAATCACGTCGTATCAGCAAGCAAAAATATCCTGATTACCTTCAGTTAGTTAAACAGGAATTACGTGATGTATTACCTGAAGATGCCTTGCAAATGGGGATTAAAGTTTTTACTGGCTTCGATGTGATAGCTCAGCAACATCTCAGTCAAACAATGGACAACGGTCTCAAAAAATTAGAAAAAGAGCGTTCACAAACTGACTTGCAAGCAGCGATGATTGTCACTGATTATCGCAGTGGTGCTATTGTCGCACTTTCTGGCGGTAAGTCACTTGGCTATGCTGGTTTTAACCGAGCGCTTTCTGCAAAGCGTCAAATAGGCTCGCTAATAAAACCTGTTATTTTCGCGGCTGCCTTGGAGCGTTATCAGCAGTATAACTATGGCACCTTGTTAGCAGATAAACCCCTTGTCCTCGTTAGTGATAGTGGACAAGAGTGGCGTCCGAAAAATTATGATGGCAAGTTTAGAGAGAAGGTTAGTTTGTATGATGCGTTAATCTACTCGCTAAATATTCCATCGGTTAACCTAGGTATGACACTCGGCTTAGAGAATGTAGCCGATGCTTTATATTCTTTTGGATACCCCGCGAGCGAATTGGAATTAAGGCCGTCAATGTTGTTAGGTGCGATTAATATGACACCTTATGATATCAACCAAGTCTATGTCACATTTGCAACCAAAGGGGTTTATCGACCAACCTACGCGGTTAAGCATGTTGTTTCCAATCTTGGTGAAACACTCTACCAGCATCAATCGGATGAGGCGGTCATTCTCTCTTCACAAGCTGGGCAACTCGTTGATTATGGTTTGCAAGGTGTCACTAAAAAGGGTAGTGCACGCTCACTTACTTGGCGAGTCAAGGGGGCAAACATTGCTGGTAAAACAGGCACGACAAATGATCAACGTGATACATGGTTTGTTGGCTACGATAACCGGTATTTGGTCACAACTTGGGTGGGTAAAGATGATAACCAGCCTACTAACTTAACGGGTAGTAGTGGTGCACTTGTGTTATTCAGTGACTTTATAAAAAAAGTAGGTGTGATGAGCCTACCTAGCCAGTATCGAGACGATGTTGATTATGCTTGGTTTGATAATGAAGATGGTTCTATTTTGGGGCAAGAGTGCAAAAATAGTACTAAGCACTTAGCTTTTAGCGACAGTGCGGATAATGGCTTAACGTGCAGAAAAACCGAGCAAACGGCAAAAGAAGACAAGCCCAAGAAAAAGTCGTGGTTTGAGCGTTTGTTTGGGAAAAAATATGGCGAGTAATGCGTCTTTAAAGGCATAAAAAAAGGTCAGCTAATAGAGCTGACCTTTTTTATTTCAGTGTGCAGTTATAACTTTGCGAAACAGCGGTCTGCTGCAGCAAGAGTAGCATCAATTTCTTCGTCACTATGAGCCGTAGATAAGAAGCTTGCTTCGAATGCTGATGGTGCAAGGTATACACCTTCATCAAGCATTAGGTGGAAGAAGCGCTTGAATTTCTCAGCGTCACATTCTGTTGCTTGCTGGTAAGTCGTTACTGTTTCTTCGTTGGTGAAGAAGAAACCAAACATAGCGCCGGCGTAGTTAATGCTCAATGAGATTCCATTTCTTTCAGCTGCTGCTTTAAAGCCCATTGCTAGCTTTTCTGTCGCTGCAGAAAGTTGTTTATGCTTGTCGCCCGTAGAAAGTTCATTTAATGAGGC
Organism: Thalassotalea loyana; assembly: GCF_030161435.1. GTDB lineage: Bacteria > Pseudomonadota > Gammaproteobacteria > Enterobacterales > Alteromonadaceae > Thalassotalea_G > Thalassotalea_G loyana. Next base: position 477,751 of record NZ_BSSV01000001.1, read on the forward strand.
TAAACCAGCTGCCATTGCAATTGGGTTACCGGAAAGTGTACCCGCTTGATAAACAGGACCAACAGGCGCTATATAATCCATGATTTCAGCTTTACCACCAAAAGCGCCTACAGGCATCCCGCCACCAATAACCTTACCTAAGGTTGTTAAGTCAGGTTTTACATTGTAAAACGCTTGAGCACCACCAAGGGCTACTCGGAATCCTGTCATGACTTCATCAAAAATTAATACGCTGCCATATTCATCACAAACATCGCGTAAACCTTCTAAGAATCCTTCAACAGGAGGGATACAGTTCATGTTCCCAGCCACTGGCTCAACAATAATACAAGCGATTTGATCACCTAAATCAGCAAAAATTTGTTTTACTTCTTCTAGGTTGTTAAAGCTCACGGTGAGTGTATGTTGAGCAAATGATTCTGGAATACCTGGTGAGCTTGGTACGCCTAACGTTAGTGCACCAGAACCTGCTTTAACGAGCAAAGAGTCAGCATGGCCATGGTAGCAGCCTTCAAACTTTAAGATTTTGTCACGGCCCGTGTAACCGCGAGCAAGGCGGATTGCAGACATTGTCGCTTCAGTACCGGAACTTACCATACGCAGTTTTTCCATTGAAGGCACAAGTTCTCTGACCTTTTCAGCCATGGTAATTTCTAATGCTGTTGGAGCACCAAAACTAAGGCCGTTTTGTGCTGTTTCAATTACAGCATCTTTAATCGCAGGGTGGTTGTGACCCAAAATCATTGGGCCCCAAGAGCCAACATAGTCGATATACTTTTTGCCATCAGCATCAAAAATATAAGCGCCGTCAGCTTTTTCGATAAAACATGGTTCACCACCTACGCCATTAAATGCGCGAACAGGTGAGTTCACACCACCAGGAATAATATGTTTTGCAGATTCAAATAATTCTGAAGATTTTTGCATAATATGTCGCTTATTACTTATTTGTGTGCCAAGTGATTGGCTTTTCGTATTGAGTTAGTTTGTCTTCAACGCCCAACGTTAGGGCGAATAATGCCATTCTAACTAAAACACCATTTTGTGCCTGGCGGAAAATTGCTAAATTTTGTAAATCATTCAAGTCAGTATCTAATTCATTCGCTTCAGGGCGAGAATCACGCGGTAATGGGTGCATAATAACTGTATGATCTTGGCAGTACTGCTGGTAAATCTTCTTATTTAGACTGAAGTGGCCGCGGTATTTATCAGCTTCTTCTAAAGAGCTGAATCGCTCCTGTTGAATACGTGTTTGATAAATGACATCACAACCCAAATTACCTTCTATTTTGTCAGTAACTGTTACTTTGTGGCCTGCATTTTCAAGCGTTGAAATGATGCCATCTGGCATCTGCAACGCATCAGGCGCAATCATTGTTACGTGAACATTGTTATACAAGCTCAGTAATTTAGACAATGAATGTACGGTTCTACCGTGTTTAAGATCACCCATAAGCGCGATATTTAAGTTATCAATGCCGCGCTGGTGGGATGACATTTCTGACTGGATCGTGAATAAATCGAGTAACGCTTGTGTAGGGTGCTCGTTTGCTCCATCGCCACCATTAATTACAGGGACACTCGAACCTTCGGCAAATTCAGAGACAGAGTGCATTTTGGGATGACGCATCGCAATAACATCTGAATAGCCACTAATGACTTGAGCCGTGTCATAAAGCGACTCACCTTTTGATAACGAAGAGTTTTCTTCGCCAACCGTTTCTCTAACAAAACCGCCTAGTAGATTAAATGCCGTTCCAAAGCTTACTCGAGTGCGAGTACTTGGTTCAAAGAAAAGGTTATTAAGAATTGCACCTTCTAATACGTGACATCTTTTTTGCCTAGCAGCATAAGGAATCATTGCATTAGAAACTTGAAGAATTTTTTCGATTGCCTCACGGTCAAACTGCGAGACAGATAAGATATGACTACCTTGAAATTTCATCATTGTATAACGCCGTCAAAAGTCGTTTAAATCGGCTCACGCTAAGCATAGTGCTAGGTGAAAATTGCGGCGAAATATAGCATAAAAAAGCAATCTTGAGAATGGTCAACAGTGGAAAGCGTTGAATATTGATTTTCGTCTATACTATGGAGTACAGGTCAATGATTTTTTAAAGGAAACATTGTGCGCTACATTTTTACCGTCGTTCTTCTTGTAACGTTTAGCTTTCATGCGCACGCCAATGAAAAAGATTTGATTCGTTATAATATTTCGAAAAACTTCCCAGATCCAAAACAGGCCTACTATATTGATTTGCTGCGGCTTGCACTAGATAAATCAAAAGATATTTACGGCGATTACGAGCTATCGCCTGTGGTCTTTGAAATGCCGCAAGGTAGAACATCAATTATTGTGCAACTTGATCAAGGAATTGATGTGACTTGGCGTGTTTCGAGCCATGAACTTGAACAACGGCTTCAAGCGATTTATGTGCCTTTATTAAAAGGTATGATGGGTCATAGAATTTTCATTATCAATAAGGAAGATCAGCATAAGTTTCACACCGATATGTCACTCGAAGATTTGAGAAAGTTATTAGCAGGTCAAGGCTATGACTGGCCCGACAGTACAATTTTACAGCATAACGGTGTGAATGTGGTCGAAGGCGGTGCCGCCAATTTACTCACGATGCTGGAACGTAAACGATTTGACTATTTTCCCCGCGCGCTTCATGAACCTTGGACTGAAATCGATGATAAACCGCAGTTTGTTGTCGAGCAAAATATTTTGATTCGCTACCCTGCGCCTTTCTATTTTTTTGTCAATAAAAACAATACCAAGTTATATAACCGAATTGCCGATGGATTGGATATTGCAATTAAGGATGGGTCATTTGAAAAAGTTTTCTCGACCCATCCGATTACGAAAGAGGTGATGAAAGCAGCGGCTATTCACGGTAGAAAAGTGTTTATTTTTACCAATCCTATTTTGTCAGAAAAGTCATTGTCACTGCTTAGAGAGCCAAAATATTGGATTAGTTTAAGTCGATAAAATAAACACTAGTGATGCAAAGGAAGCCCTGTTATTATGTTGCGAAGCTGTTAATTTAGCTTGTAATGTGATTAAAAAATAATAACAAATGAATTAGGGATAATTATGCGTGTTTTAGCTTTTTTGCTACCGCTTTTTTTGCTTGGCTGTGGCAGTACCATCAGTAAACGTGATGTTCAATCACTGACTAATCGACCAGATAACTTTACCATTTCAGAAGAAGAGCAAAGCCTAATCGCTCGTTCGAACAAGTTGCATCATGATTTAGTTCAACAAGGGCTCATCGTGCGCAACAAAAACGCCAATGAATACATTGCTCACATGGCGAGGAAGATTGAGCCAGAATTTGATGCCCATATCGACATCTCTTACTACATCTTACGTGACGCTTCTCTCAATGCCTTTGCGTTACCAAATGGTAATATTTACTTTAACGCAGGCTTGATTAATCGCCTCGCCTCAGAAGATGAGTTAGCGTTGGTTATGGCTCATGAAATAGCTCATGTTGTTGAACGACATGGTTTGATTAAGCTTATTGACCGAAAACAAACAATAGTGAGTTCTCATGTGATGGACTTGATGTTCATGGGAACAGGGTTAATTTATTTTGCGACACTCAGTGAGTTGTCTTCTTTTAGTCGAAAGACGGAAGAGGAAGCCGATGAGCTGGCGATTGAATATCTTGTAAATACCGACTATGACTTATCAAAAAGCGTCGATGCATTTGAAAAACTTGTCTTAGAAAAACATGGAAAAGACTTACGTTCTTTATGGAGTTCTCACCCCGATATTAGTGCTCGACTCAAAGCAGGAAAAGAGAAAATCGCTGAGATAAATTGGCAATCAAATGCTAAAACAGATCACCCTGATTATGAAGCGTTTCGCTCATCGTTGACCGAGTTAGTGATTAAATCAAGGTTACGTAATAAGCAATTCGAATTGGCTGAGGACTTGGTTAACCGGGAGTTAGCTTCGCAACCAAACAATGCGCTGCTTTATTATTATTTAGGTGAGGCCAATCGCTTAAAAGCATCAGAAACTAGAGCCTATGCAAAAGAGTTTGCTTGGTTATATGACGATGATTTTGACGATAAGTTAGTCGCTAAATTAGATGAAAGTGACGAAGAATACATTGCTAAATCTAAATCATATTTTGAAAAAGCAGCAGAACTTAATCGCGCATTTAGTCTGCCTTATAAGGGGTTGGGACTATTAGCAGTTGATCAACAAAATAATCAAGCAGCGAAAAGTTATTTTCAACAATATCTCTCATATAGTGACGTTAAAGATCGTCGCTATATCAACTCATTACTTAATAATTTAGAAGGATAAAAAGTATGCGTTTAACGCTAAAAAAAATGTTGGTTGTGTTTACTATGCTTGTCGTTACAGGCTGTGCACAAACAACTGTGCGCCATCATCAGGACTTTGAATCGGTTGCGCGTAATGTTCAATCTGTTGTGTTATTGCCAGCACAAGTAGAAATTGAACAGATTAATTTCGATGGCGATAATACGCCACTTGATGAGAAATCGACATTAATCCGCACACAAATTGAAGAAATTGCTCGTGTAAAGCTTAAGAATGAATCGTTAGACGTTATTGAATTTGATTTTGCAAAGGCGATTGAAGAAGATGAAGAATTTGCTTACGCAATTACACAAGCAAAAGAGGCATGGGAAGCAGCTAAAGCTGAGCTTTACGAGAAAGGTTTAGTTTCAGAAAAAGAAAAAGCGAACTTCCAAGCGAGCTTAGGTAGTGCGTTGAATATTATTGCTGACAAAACAGGTGCAGACTCTGCTTTGTTAATTCAATACTCGGGCTATGAAAAATCGAGTGGCATGATTGCAAAAGATGTTGCTTCAAGTGTTTTAGTAGGTGTGTTGACTTTAGGGGCGGTTGTACCTATTCAAGCGACTGAAGGTGCTTTTATTGACGTAGCGTTAGTAGATGCAAACAGCGGCAAGGTGATTTGGGCCAACCGAAAAGGTGGCGCTACTGCTGATGCAACACCTGCTCAAATCGTGTTTGGTGAATTGCCTGACTTAACGTGGAAAAGTGAGTTAACAAATCAGCCAATTTCAGAAGCTGAAGTTGAAGAGACAGCACCAAGCGCTCCTTCAACCAAGTAAATAAGAATAAAAAAAGCCCGGTCATGTGACCGGGCTTTTTCACGCTTGAAATCCGATTAAAACGTTGGTTTTAGGTAAACTAATATGATGACTGCAAATAAAATGAGCACGGGAATTTCGTTAAAGATTCTATAAAAGCGACCTGAACGAGTATTTTTGTCTTCGGCAAAGGTTTTTAGCAGTTTGAAACAATATAGATGGTAAATTACCAGAAAAATAACCAGTGTTAACTTTATGTGTAACCAATGACTTGCGGCGAACCATGCCATACCGTAGTAATGGATTAATGCCAATCCAAGCACAATCGTTAAAATGCCAAACGGTGTGATGAAATATAACAGTCGACGCTCCATGCCTTTTAAATGATTAGCGACATCTTTATTGTCAGTTTCTGCGTGATTGACGAACAATCTAGGCAAATAAAAAATGCCGGCAAACCACGCGACCATAAAAATTACATGAAACGCTTTAAGCCATAGTAGAGTTGTCATTAATTGAGTTTTCCTTCGTGTAAGTAATTGCGAATTTGTTCAAAGCTGATCATGCCAACAATATTCGTCTTATCTTGCTGATAAATATATACACCGCCACAACGCTCAGTTTTCAGCGCTAGGTATGCCTCTGCTAGTGTATCTTGAGATGATATGGGTTTTAATTGATAACTATCAATTTTACTCACGTTATTTTTCAAAATATGCTGATGCCAGAAAAAGCATTGTTCACCATTTTCATCTTGTTCTTCACTGATCACATAACTGTCGAGATCTGTTGTTAGTGCCTCTTGCTTGGCTGACTCTTTATCAGTATTCAATACGGTAAAGGTTTCTTGCATCACGCCAATAACCCCAATACGTTGTAGCGAGGTTTCCAATGGCGTTTTTCTGTACGGTAGGTTTTGAATATTTAGCTGCATGATAAAGATAGAGCGATTATTAAAGAGTTGCCCGGATACTAAGCATGCAGTGGTAATCACGATCATTGCTGGTACTACAACTTCAAGCTGATTTGATAGCTCAACAACCGCCAACAATGCCGCTAATGGTGCATTCAATGTTGCTGCCATAAAACCGGCCATGCCCATTAATGCCATGTCGTTCGCAACATTTGGTGCGTCAATAAGTGGACTAATAAGGGTCGATGTGGCAATACCGGTTAGTGCACCTATTGCGAGGATGGGTCCTATCATTCCTCCAGGAATACCCAAACCTATTGCAAACAAAGTCATTAGGATCTTTGCACACAGTAAGTAGGTAATAATTTTCCACTGAGCACCGATATCCAAGCTCAGCACTGTTGCAACTTCTGAGTGCAGTGGGTCAATCGCAATCGGCGCAAATAAAGCAAACAACCCAGTTATTACTGCCGCAACGCCTAAACGAGTGACGATTGACCAGCGTTTGAATTTATCGAGGATGTAAATAAGTGCGTGGTTGAAAGCGGAAGCCAACGCTCCTAAAAGAATACCTAAAACAACGAGGTATGGATAAATGGTGTTTTCTAACGATAAGGTTGTAAAAAACTCAAACTCATTAACGGGCCCATATACACCACTTGTCACCATTGAGCCTATGATAGAAGCCAACATGATAGGAATAAAAATATGAATCTTGTATTCCCTTAGTATCACTTCCATGACAAACATTACGGCAGCAATTGGCGTATTAAACGTTGCAGCGATCGCCGCCGCTATGCCACTGGCACATAATGTTCGAATACTATTATTAGGTAAATTGAGCTTGTTACCAACATAGCTTGCACCGGCGGCGCCAATATGGACAGCTGGCCCTTCGCGTCCAACGGAAAAACCTGATGCTAATGCGACTGCACCACCCCAAAATTGGTTCAGCGTATTGCGAAAAGGAATAACACCATAGGCAATTTTCAATCGATGTAAAACAAAAGGGATACCTGTACGGATATATTGGTAACCCGTAAGCCAAGACATCGCGAGTATCAGGGAGACACCTGCTATCGGGATTAAAAAACGACTTAGCGTATCAAAACTGGTATACTGGCCAACTTGATACTTAAATAATTGCTCTAAACCATCTATCGTTAGAGTGAATAAAATAATTAAAAGCGCAGCAAATAAACCTCCGAAAATCGCTAGCAAACATAATTGCCATGAAGTTTGAGGTAAAGCTAAACGTTTTTTAAATGCGCTTACTGTATTCATCAGGGTATAGTAATGCCTTGTTGTTGGCATAAAGAAGTTAAATACATAATACGTTAATAATGAATTGGTTAGCAAAAATAAATCTTAGTGTTGTGGTTGATAGGTTAGGACCATTTCGTTCAGCGATGTTACTTATATCGCTTATCGCTATTAGTTTTTTTAGCGGTTATCGCATTGGCAACTACTACAATAATTACCAAGTGAAAACCATTGAAAATCAAACGCTTCGTTTGAATAATTTGTATCAAATTCAACAAGAGCAGGCCTCTAGGATAAATACTTTATCGGTGGAGTTAGAGGTCGAAAAACTGGCAAGTGAACGTGCGGCTAAAGCACTAAAACTTCTGCAAGCTGAGCATTATGCTGTTAAAAAGGAGTTGGCTTTTTATGAAAAAGTTATGGCCCCTGAAAAACAGGCAGATGGCTTAGTCATTGATAACGTTATAATTACACCAACACAAAGTGATAATCATTATCGCTATCAGGTGACCTTGGTTCAGCAGCAAGCAAATAAGCGTTATGCTAAAGGTTATATTGAGCTTTCATTAAAAGGCAGTAAATCAAATAAGCCAGGCGAATTGAATGTCGCGACTTTAGGTGATATCGACAAAAAGCAGCGTTCATTTAGTCTGCAGTATTTCCAGATTTTAGAAGGTGAATTTACGCTGCCTGAAGATTTTATGCCTGAACAATTAGATTTAACTGTGATTTTGCCAAAAGGAAAATGGCAAAAGTATCATCGAATCGATCAAAACTATACTTGGCAGGAAATTACACCTGCAGAGTAATCATTCATCTTGAGTTGTAAAAAGTTACAGCTTATAACGACAAATACTTGATTAAATTAGTCAGGTTTAAGATAATTCGCACCCATTGAAAAAGAGATGTAAGAAAGCAGATGTCAGCGACTGAATTACCGATAAAATTTACTGATGCAGCAGCTAATAAAGTATTAGCGTTAATCACTGAAGAAGAGAACCCTGATCTTAAGTTGCGCGTTTACGTGACTGGTGGGGGCTGTTCAGGTTTTTCTTATGGTTTTACTTTTGACGAGAAAGTAAATGATGGCGATATGACAGTCGAAAAGTCGGGAGTAACGCTTGTTGTTGATCCGATGAGCTTACAGTACTTAGTTGGCGGTGAAGTCGATTACATTGAAGGATTAGAGGGTAGCCGTTTCTTAGTGAATAATCCTAACGCAACAACGACTTGTGGTTGTGGTTCTTCGTTCTCTGTATAAATTATTAAGTAATTCAATATATTAAAAACCAGCCTCGTGCTGGTTTTTTTGTTTTTCAGGGTTGATATGTACGATAAAAATATCCTGCAACATTTTTCTCTCCTATCTTTAATGAACTTACGTATAATCAACTCACTATTTACAGTTACAATAAAAGTGTAAACATAAACCCAATTTTGAGGAGTGAATATGAGTGGTTTAACTCGAAGTCGACAATGGTTAGATAAGCGACCTTACGTGCTTGCGGCTTTGATAGTACTCATTTTGATTGTTTGGATGTTATCGGGAAGTGAGCAGGACTCACAAACCAGCGAACAATCTGAACAGACGGTGACGGAAGTAACGCCAAAAGTTAAGGTTCAGCGCTTTGACGCACAAATGGTCGATAATACGGTGGAGCTTTATGGGCGAACTGAACCTGATCGCGTTACCACAATCAAAGCAGAAGTAGCCGGAAAAATTTTGAAGGTACACGCCAAGCGTGGCGCATTTGTTGAAAAAGGTCAGGTTATTGCGACAATTGATATTCGTGATTTAAAAAGCCAGCTGGCTCGCGCTAAAGCGTTGTTAGCACAGCGAGAGTTAAATTATGAAGGCGTTGAGTCATTACATCAAGAAGGTTATCAGGGCAAAGTACAGCTAAGTACTGCGACGGCGGAACTTGAAGATGTGAAGTCACAAATCAAAACGTTAGAAATTGCCATTGCTAATACGCAAGTTGTTGCACCATTTGATGGAGTTTTAAATACCCGTTACGTAGAGCAAGGCGATTATGTGAAAGTGGGCGATCAAATCGCCATGCTTGCAGACTTACAGCCAATTGTTGTGACAGGGTACGCAACAGAACACCAAATTAGTAAATTAAAGGTAGGGCAGGCAGCAAATATTGACTTGTTAAATCATGCTGCCACGACAGGGGAAATTCGATATATCGCCAGTGTCGCGGATGAAAAAACCAATACATTTAAAGTCGAAGTTGCCGTTAATAATGAAGATGGACAGTGGCGTGCTGGACAGTCTGGAACGTTAAATATCGCATTGAATAAAACACCTGCAATAAAAGTTTCTCCAGCATTATTAGCTCTTGATGAGCAAGGAAATATTGGCATCAAGATGGTCGATAACAACCAAGTTATTTTTACTGAGATTGACATTGTTAAGAGTGAAAATGATGGTATTTGGCTCGGTGGCTTAGGCAACAGTGCTGATATCATTGTGCTTGGTCAAGGCTTTGTTCGAGATGGCGATAAAGTCGATCCTGTAATGGCTGAAGGTGAGTAAGGCCTATGTTATCTATGATTGAAGGAGCATTATCACGCACTCGTTCTGTGCTGATGATCTTCGTTTTACTCATTATCTCAGGTGCAGTGACCTACGCGAACATTGCTAAAGAGTCTAATCCGGACATCACGATACCGACGATTTATGTATCGATGGTACATGATGGTATTTCTCCTGAAGACGCTGAACGAATGTTAGTACGACCAATGGAGAATGAGCTTAAGTCCATCGCAGGCATTAAAGAAATGAAATCTAATGCAGGTGAAGGTCATGCCTCTGTGACACTTGAGTTTATCGCGGGTTTTGACCCTAAAGAAGCATTAGCTGATGTTCGAGACAAAGTCACGTTAGCAAAAGCGAAATTGCCCAACGATACTGAGGAGCCAGAAGTACATGAAGTAACAATGGCAAATCAGCAACCTGCAATTACGGTGATTCTTTCAGGGCCGGTAACAGAGCGTGGCCTTGTCACGTTAGCGCGAAACCTTCGAGATAGGTTGGAAACGCTTGAAGAAGTGCTCGAAGTCGATATTGGCGGTGATCGCGAAGATATGGTTGAGATCATCGTCGATCCGCTGTTAATGGAAAGCTATGGTTTAGACTCCTCTGACATTTACAACCTGGTTGAACGCAACAACCGTTTAGTTCCAGCAGGAACGATGGATACAGGTAAAGGACGTTTTGCGATTAAGGTCCCATCTATTTTTGAAACGGTACAAGACCTTCTTGACTTACCGATTAAGGTAGACGGCGATCGTATTATTACATTTGCAGACGTTTCAAAGGTTCGACGCGCTTATAAAGACCCAACATCCTTTGCGCGCTTAGACGGTCACCGCAGTGTCGCTATTGAAGTAAAGAAACGTTCTGGCGAAAACATTATTCACACGGTGGATAAGGTAAAAGCGATCACCAAAGAAGCTCAATTAAAGTGGCCTTCGCAAGTTGCGGTAACTTATGTTGGCGACCAATCTCGAGAAGTAAAAGAAACGTTGAACGACTTACAAAACAACGTATTCTCAGCGGTATTGTTGGTTGTTATTGTTGTTATTGCTGCACTTGGTGTACGTAGTGCAATGTTAGTTGGATTTGCAATCCCTGGTGCCTTTTTAACGGGTATCTTAGTTATCGCTATTTCTGGTTTAACAATCAATATTGTTGTGCTTTTCGGTCTTATTATGGCTGTTGGTATGCTAGTTGATGGGGCTATCGTAGTCACCGAATTTGCCGACCGACAAATGAGTGAAGGTGTCGACCGTAAACGCGCATATAAAATGGCATCAAAGCGAATGGCTTGGCCAATTATTGCATCAACAGCAACAACACTTGCTGCTTTCGCACCTTTAATGTTCTGGCCAGGCATGATGGGCGAATTCATGAAGTATTTACCATTTACGCTAATCGCTGTATTGACAGCGTCGCTTGCAATGGCATTAATCTTCGTTCCGGCTATAGGCACTGTATTTGGTAAAGCTCGCGTGGTTTCAAAAGAAGAACGCGAACAAATGATCCAAGCCGAAGAAGGTGATATTCGCTCTTTGAAAGGCTTTACTGGCAAATATGTTGGTTTACTGACTAAAGCGGTAGAACGTCCAAAAACCGTTGTCCTGTCGACAGTAGTCGTTGCTATTTTCGTGATGTTTGCATACGGCAAAAGTGGCTTAGGTGTTGTCTTTTTCCCTGACGTTGAACCCAATAGCGCGACTATGGTTGTTCGTTCTCATGGTGATTTATCGATGCGTGAAAAAGATGACATCATGAAAATTATTGAGCAACGAATTTTACCGATTACTGATATTGAGACCTTGTATACGAGAACTGGTGGCAATGACCAAGTAGGTAGCTTTCAAGTGAACTTTGAAAACTGGCAAGATCGTCGCCCAGCCGATGAAGTTATTGCTGATATCCATGAAAGAACTAAAGACTTGGCGGGTGTTGAGATTGAGGCGAGAAAGAATAGTCCTGGACCGCAAAGCGGCAAAGATTTAATTATTGAGCTCAGCTCACGTTTTCCTGAGCGTCTTGATGATACCGTGAAGACGATTCGAAATGCGTTAATTGCTAATGGAAACTTCACGGATATTGAAGACTCAGGCTCAAAACCGGGTATAGAGTGGCAGCTTAAAATTGATCGTGCCAAGGCGGCGACTTTTGGCGCTGATGCGACCTTGGTTGGTTCTACCGTTCAGTTAGTCACAAATGGCTTAAAATTAGGTGAATATCGTCCTGATGATGTTGACGACGAGTTAGATATTCGTGTTCGCTTTCCTGAAGACAAACGTCATTTAGGCCGACTTGATGAAATTCGTGTGAAAACCTCAGAAGGATTAGTACCAATTACGGGGTTTGTTGAACGTAGTGCGTCAAATAAAGTCGATACAATTCGCCGTGTCGACTCAAAGCGCGTTGTGTCTGTTAAAGCGAATCTAGTAACGGGTGCTCAACTGATAAAAGAGTTACCAAAACTAAAAGAGCAATTTCCATCTCTGAACATCGACCCAACAGTCGATATCGTGATAAAGGGGCAGAATGAAGATCAGCAAGAATCGCAAGATTTCTTGGTAAATGCGTTTGGTGTCGCGTTATTTGTGATGGCGATTATTTTAGTCACCCAATTTAATAGCTTCTATCAGGCATTTTTGATTCTGAGCGCCGTTGTATTCTCGACTGTTGGTGTTTTCTTAGCACTGATGATTGTTCAACGCCCATTTGGCATCGTGATGGGGGGGATTGGTGTAATCTCTCTTGCAGGTATTGTGGTAAATAACAATATTGTATTAATCGATACTTATAACGTGTTACGTCGACAAGGTTACAGTGTGGTAGATGCGATCTTGCGCACGGGTGCTCAACGTTTGCGTCCTGTATTGTTGACGACAATTACAACGATACTTGGCTTGTTGCCTATGGTCTTGCAAGTGAACCTTGATTTCTTCAATCGTACGGCGGTTGTTGGCGCTCCATCAACTCAATGGTGGGCTCAGTTGGCTACGGCGGTAGCTGGCGGGTTGGCGTTTGCCACTATACTCACCTTAGTGATTACGCCTTGTATGTTAGCGCTTAAAGACTTGCAGAAAGAAAAGGCAAAAAAAGCGCCTGTGGTTCAGGATATCACGCAAAATAAGCAGATAAACGATGTCGCTTAACGATTAGAAAAGCACCAAAATAAAAAAGGGGCAGTAAATGCGGGCTATTGAGTCAACTCGGAGCTACTATTTTACGACAGTAGCTCTTTTTCATTTTATATCGCTGAAAAATAACAATTAAATTTCATTACTTGTCGTCTACCACCTTAAAAGACACTGAATAAATGTACGATTAGTTAGTTTTTTCAATAAGTTATTTAAAACCCACCAAAACATCCTATAATATTGGCTATAGGAGTGGTTATTATGACGAAATATGTCTTCTTAGATACGGAAACAACAGGTTTAGATCCCCATAAAGGCAATCATCGAATTATCGACCTAGCCTGCATAGAATATGAAGAGGCAGCTCCTACTGGTCATGTGTTTAACCTGAAAATTAATCCTGAAGGCAAAAAATCAGTAAAGAGTGCTTTTAGAGTTCACGGAATCCTAGATGAAAAATTAGAAGGTAAACCCACCTTTAGCGATATCTATGAGCAATTTATTGATTTCATTAAAGGAAGCCACCTAGTTATCTTCAATGCTGCCTTTGATTTAAGATTTTTAAACGCAGAGTTAAATCGTGTTAACTACCCTTCAACAGTTTCAGATATCTGTGCAGAAGTTACATGTGCAATGGAATTTGCTAAAGAAAAACTGGGTGTCAGAAAAATCAGTCAAGATGCCGCTTGCTTAAGATACGGTATTGATATTTCAAGTCGCACTAAACACAGTGCGTTGCTTGATGCGACATTGTGTGCCGAGTTGTTTTTCAAATTATGTGATGAGACAGCGGAACCATTAAAATCAACGCCACAGCAAAATAAACATACACCAACAAAAGCCATATCCATTCCAAGAGCGTACAAAAACAAAGAGACAGGGTTATATACCCAACTTAACTTTTGCAAAAATCCAGAGTGTGAGAATTTTGGTGTTGTGGCAAAGAACCCAACCTACAAAGCCAATGGTGAGCTTAAACGTGGATTAGGTAACGAATATAAGCTGACATGGAGTGCCGACAAATCAGAGCATATGCTGACCTGTAAGCTCTGTGAACACAGCACCACTATGATACATAACCGTTGTTTTGAGTTAGAGGTAAATCGCCTATCCAGTGTATATGAGCCAATCGAGCCGACCTGCCAGAATAAAGCTATTCCCGGACAGCCGAGGACTTTTAGGAACTACTATATCCCAACATCTCCTGAGAATAGGCGTGGCATTAAAAAGCAAAAGCCTAGGTGTAAAAACAGAGATAAGGGGATTTACACTCACCCCGAACTTTATAAATTAGATGGAAAAACACAACCAGATCGCATTATTGAGCATGTAGTTCAAAGGCCGCTCAAAAAGGGTGGTAAGCCAGTTGACCAAATTATCAAAGAAGTCAGGTTCGGCTCACAACAACTGACCTGTTTGACTTGTAATTCAAAGCTAACTGTTAAAGTAAACCCTGCTAATCGCCATTATCGTAACTTAGATAACGTAAATATCTTCAAAGATTTGATGAACAAAGGCATCCTTAATCGCATGATAGAAAAGCATGAACTTGGTGCCAAAGTCATTTACGATAAAATCAATTTTTTCTATGAGCAAGCCTTAGCGTTTGACCATTATCACTCACAAATGCTTGACCATGCCGTAGCCACTAGAACTCTGAATTTAAGCTCAGATAGACAATTTTACTTAAGTAACTGGGGCGACCACGATATGCCAAAGCCTACGCTCATAGTGAACACCTCAACAGTAGATAATGATTCAGGCTTTGTAGTTGTTTCTAACGTCAACTTTGACTTTGCCAGTGATTACAAGGAAATAAATAAAGAGCATCGAGAAAAGAAAGAGCAAGAAAAGTTTCCTTACTACAGACGTTACGCACAATACGTTTTAAGTAACGATGATGTCATGGTACAAGCACCAGAGTCTGAACGTAATGTTGAGCTTCAAATGCCACCAAAAGGCTTATTGGTGCAACAAACTTACAGTGTATTAGCGCACTTTGAGTTGCTCAAAGAGAAATTAAAATATGCTAACCGTGTCCACCTCTATGCAGATAACGACTCAGGCATCAAATTAGCCCTAGGAGCCGTTTACCAAGATTGGATAGCCCAACATAAGCTTTATGCCTTTCAAATCTCTGCGGAGAAATCAGGAAGCGGCCAGTATTTAGATGAGGATGCATTAAACCGAATCAGAGAGGTTAAAGCGACTGCCATAAAAGATACCCCTGACATCAGCACAAGGGAAATGAAAGAGGTGCTTTGGCAAGCACAGCTATCAAATAGAGTTCGAGTGGGCAATGCTAAATCAGAATGGATAATCAACCCGAATAGAAAGTCTCGCTTAGCGCTTATGCTGCCACTGGGTGATGTGAAAAAAATGAACCAAAAGTTGATTGCAAAATGCTTGGCAAACGCATCCCTTTATGGTGTTGATAATTGGTTTCAAATACTACGAAGACACATTAATTTTTTAGAAAGACCCGTTACCAGTGCCACCAATGCAAAGCGTTGGAACGCCTATGCAGGGTATAACCCTGAATGGATGGCAAAACTTATTGAAATCAAACGTGTATACTTTAACTATTGCATGACCAATGAACGTACTATTAATCGCAATTTCTCAGGTAATAATAAACCTAAACCTTCCACTCCAGCTATGCGACTTGGGTTGACTAGAAAAAGATTTACCGCAGAAGATATGTTGTCTTTTAGTCTCGACAAAATGCGAATAGACGAGGTTTATCGCAACAAAACCGAGCACTTACCAAACATAATGAACAATCGATTTTAGTGTCAGGTTATTTTACAAAGATACAAATTTGAAATTACCAACTATCACTAACCTATTGTTTTTTTTGATAGTTACCTAATTGGCATACTGCGTGCTTAGTACCCAATAAGTATTTATTTTTAGCTTTATTCAATACCTTCCAACCTCGATGGAAAGGGATCAAAAGGATAACTCAAATGAAGAATAAATTTTTAAAAGGCTTAGTGACTAGCTTTGCTTTAGCTTTTACTGGTAGCGCGAATGCTGGCTTAATTGAATATGTAGTAAATGGTGATTTTGAGACTGGAAATACAACTGGCTGGACTGTAATTAATTCAGGCACTACTTGGAATATTAACGATGGAAGCTATGATCCTTGTGGCCCTGCTTTACCAATGTCTCCAATTTCTGGAAGTTACGATTTGGTGTCTGCGCAGTGCGGACCTTCAACAGCTTCTTTTTACCAAGACTTGGTTTTGTCAAGCAACTTCGATTCGATTTTATTGAGTTGGGATGATCGAATTCGCAATCATCACTCTTCTTTCAATGACTCATCGCAAGAATTTAAAGTCAGATTGTATGACAGTAATTTAAGTTTGATTAATGAGATTTTCTCAACTAATCCTAATGATGCTCTAACACAAATTGGCCCTAATAACCGAGCGTTTGATGTTACAAATATACTCACTGGATATGCAGGTCAGCAAGTTCGACTTGAATTTTGGCAAAATACTCAGCTATTTCATTTTGAGGTGAACTTAGACAACATAAGCTTAACAAGCACAACAACTGATGTTCCAGAACCATCTACGCTAGCTATTTTTGCATTAGGCTTAATGGGATTAGCATCTCGCAAATTTAAGAAACAAGCTTAATCTAAAAACAAATCTGTTTGAAAGCACTGATCATAATGGTCAGTGTTTTTTCGTTTTTAAATATATAAAAACAGGATTTCTCCGATCAAAGATCTCAATCCATATACTTTACTAAAAATGTAACCAATTAAAAAATATAACTAATCGTACACTTTTAGATTATTCGAGCGTTTTTCTGTAACTCAACTACCATTGAAAAATAACGAAAAAATATTCTTAAGGCAAAAGACCGCTTTGTCATTTCAACAAAACGGCTCCGACTTGACTCAATAGCCCGCAGTAAATGCCCCTTTTTTATTGTTTAACGTGTATTAGACTTGGCCGATAGGTTGTGTTTCGATTCGCTCCAAAATACCATCAATCAATGGTTTACCTTTAATCATTGCATCTTGAACCGTTGGTAATGAAAGGGATGATTGGTGCATCGTTTGGCTTTGCCAGACTTCTGTAATCCATAATGCATCAGCGTCTTGCGGGTCTTTAGCGATGACATAAGAAATACAACCAGGCATTCCTTGGGTCCCGTTAACGAGTATGTCGGCTAGTTCTTCTCGTTTGCCTGGGATTGCGACTATTTTACTAATTAAACCGTAGTTATCGTCCATATTCATCATTAACTCCTTTTGGAAACATGGCTAACCTTGCATTAACAAGAACTCGATAATTTTATTCATATCGAGATCAAAATCATCAGCTTTAACGCCTTTAACAATAAAGTCTTCAGTATTTGTTAAATCAATATCTTCTGTCATGACATAACGATTGTCATTAACATTAAAAAATGATCTCACTTTGGGGCGGATAGGGTCGTCTTGGTTTCGCGCTTCGACAATGGCTAGTTTATGAGAGTTTAACTCTACTAATGAGCCTACTGGATAAACCCCCATGCACTTAATAAACTGATCGACAAGTTGTACGTCTAAGTGGCCGTCTTGAGCGAGCTTTCTCAGAATACTAAAGGCTTTTATGTGAGGGTATCCCTCTTTGTAACACCTGTCTGCTGTTAACGCATCGAAAATGTCACAAATCGACACCATGCGTCCGTATTTTGAAATATCGTCAGCTTCAATGTTGTATGGGTAGCCGGTACCGTTGAGTCGCTCATGGTGCAAAGCGGCAACTTCTAAGCTGAGCTCTGATACACCTGGGGTGTTTGCAATGATGTCAATCGAGTGATTCACGTGAGTTTTCATTACAGCAAACTCTTCATCGGTGAGCTTACCTGGCTTATGCAAAATATTGTCATCAATTTTTATTTTGCCGACATCATGCAAAAAAGCACCAATAGTAAGTTGTTGTACGAGCGGTTTATCAAAACCCAAATACCGAGCGAAAATCGTCATTAACACTGAAACAGATACCGCATGTTCCAATAAGTACTCATCTTTATCACGAATATTGATCACACAAGCTAATGCATCTGGATTCTTAAACACAGTATCAATCGTATTGTTGGTAATATCTATGATGGGTTCGACATTGATTTCGTTACCTATTGCCACGTCCTTGAGTATTCGGCGTTGAATATTCTTGGAATCGTTAAATAACCTTTTCGCTTGTTTTATTTCAACAATTACGGGGCTTTGTGTCTTTTCTTGTTTGACTGCTTTTGGCTCTGTTTCGTTATTTTGCGGCTCTTTTTTGATCGCCTTTTCAGTATCTACGAGCACAGAAATAACGCCCTTTTTCTCTAAAAAAGCGATGACATTTTGATTTTTAATGTGGCCAGCACCGGTTAACGTATACGTTCCAGTTTGCTGAACAATATCGATAACGTACTCACCTACAGATAACGTTGATAACTCTTTTTCTAAAATCATTGAGAGTCTACTGCACCCTGTGAGGTCACTGAGAATTAAATCTAACTAATGACTTTTAATATAAACGTAAAGCGCTAAACTGACAATCATCGTGCGATAATTCAACAAATTAATGTTATTTTTGTGAGCTAGCGCAAATTAGTAAACATTTTTGCGAGTGTGCCGATAACCTTGTATACGCCAAACTGAGAGTGTTATTTATGTTGCGATTTTCTATTGTTTTCTCAATCTTAATGTTTCCATGCATTACATTAGGGCAAAATCTTCAAGCTGTGCAAATATATACAGACGACATGCTATTAGACTTGATTAAAGAAAATAAGCATTTATCACAAGTTGTCTTGGATGAATGTCAGTTAGTGCAGGATATTGAAGCGCGCGCAATCAAAGCTAAAAAACCAGGCTACCAATTTTTATGGGGTGATATGTTGGCTTATGGCGTCTGTGTTAAGAAAGATGTCCCTCTTGGCTTACGCTACATGAAGCTTGCTGCTGATCAAGGTTTACCTGAGGCATTAGAGCAACTTGGTCGGTACCACCATATCGGGAAATTTATGCAAGTTGATATCGATAAAGCGATCATATATTTGAAGGAAGCAGCAAGTGTAAATAACCTTAATGCACAACTTCGATTAGCTAATTTGTATAATGAGGGCTATGGTAGTCCACTGGATTTTCCTGAGCTATATTCTCAGTTGCATCATGCGGTAACTGATGACAACAAAACACATCAAAAGATTGCAATGCAACTGAATCTTCTGGCAAATAAAATGCCTGAACACATCGTTAACCAAGCTAAAAAACAACGCTATTAGGCCTATCAAATAAATTTAATACCGACAGTCACTTAATGCGGTATAATTGATAAAAAGCATCAATGAATAAAATAAGTGACTGTTAACGACCCACACTTCGAGCGCGAAGCAAAAAAATACGAAAAGCCGATTGCAAGTCGAGAATTGATTCTTGAGCTTGTTGGCCAAGCAAAAACACCTTTAAATTTTAAAGGTGTTTGCCAAGCTACGGGAATCAGCGACGAAAACGGTAAGATTGCTCTTAAACGACGATTAAGGGCAATGGAACAGTCTGGCCAATTGTTTTTCAACAAGTTTAAGCAATACGTTATTCCAGCAAAGCGCGACGTTATTACCGGTAAAGTTATTGGTCATCGAGATGGTTATGGCTTTTTTGCTCCGGATGATGGAGGCAAAGACTACTTTATATCATCACATGAGATGCAAAGAGTATTTCATGGAGATATCGCCGAGGGGATTTTACTGGAGCGCACGGATAAAAAAGGGCGCAAAGAAATTAGAATACTCGACGTAATAGCGCCTCGAAAACATGGCATTGTTGGGCGCTTATTCAAAGAGCATAATATCACTTTTGTCGTTCCAGATGACGCACGTATTCAACAAGATATTTTGATACCGCCAAAGCAAAATATGGGGGCGAAACATGGTCAAATGGTGGTTATTGACATTATTCAGCGACCATCAAAACATCGAAATGCAATGGCTAAAGTGGTTGAAGTTTTGGGTGATCACATGGCGCCAGGTATGGAAATTCAAATTGCGTTACGTGAACATGATTTGCCTCATGAGTTTCCTAAAAATGTGATTGCTGAAGTAGCTACGCTTGCTGATGAAGTTTCTGAA
This sequence comes from Thalassotalea loyana, assembly GCF_030161435.1. GTDB lineage: Bacteria > Pseudomonadota > Gammaproteobacteria > Enterobacterales > Alteromonadaceae > Thalassotalea_G > Thalassotalea_G loyana. The sequence continues at coordinate 497,831 of NZ_BSSV01000001.1, forward strand.
GAAGCGAAATTACCCCGAGTTGACCTCAGGGATTTGCCGCTTGTGACCATAGATGGTGAAGACGCAAGAGACTTTGATGATGCGGTATTTTGTGAGCCTAAGAAAAGTGGTGGCTGGCGACTTTGGGTAGCGATTGCTGACGTAAGTTATTATGTTCGCCCGGGAAGCTCACTCGATGATGAAGCTATTTCTCGTGGGAACTCTGTTTATTTTCCGTCACAAGTTATTCCGATGTTGCCGGAAAAGCTCTCTAATGGTCTGTGCTCATTAAACCCCGATGTTGATCGTTTGTGTATGGTATGCGAAATGACGGTCAGCGCCGCTGGCAAGCTATCGGGCAGCAAATTTTATCCAGCGGTTATGCGCTCTAAAGCCCGATTTACTTATACGAAAGTGGCGGCAATTCTAGATGGTAACGAAGAGTTACGTCAGCAATATGAGCCGCTTGTTGGTGATTTAGAAAATTTACATGATATGTATGTAGCATTGACACATGCACGTGATTCTCGAGGCGCTATTGCGTTTGAAACGGAAGAGTCACAGTTTATTTTCAACGATGATAAGAAAATTGAGTCGATAGTTCCCTTAGTTCGCAATGATGCCCATAAGATGATCGAAGAGTGCATGATTTTGGCAAATGTTGCGACGGCTAAGTTTTTAGAGAAACACAATATGCCGGGTTTATTTCGTGTACACGATAAGCCAAGTGAAGATAAGTACCGAAATTTCATCACTTATCTTGGTGAATTGGGTATTCAAATGCCATTCAAAGAAGAGCCTGAACCTTCTGATTATGGCCATATTTTGGCAAAAGTTGCGGAACGACCAGACCAAGAATTGATTCAAACTATGTTACTGCGCTCAATGAAGCAGGCCGTTTATCAAAGTGAAAATATTGGGCATTTCGGATTGGCGCTGACACAATATAGTCATTTTACCTCGCCGATAAGACGTTATCCCGATTTAGTGGTTCATCGTGTTATTAAAGCGGTCTTGGAAAAGCAAGCCGCTAATGATTCAAACGCTGGACACCATACTTACACCGAAGAGCAAGTAACAGAGCTTGGCGAACATTGCTCAATGACAGAGCGTCGAGCCGATGATGCGACCCGTGATGTTGCAGATTGGCTTAAATGCGAATACATGCAGGACCACGTAGGTGATCACTTTACTGGAGTGATTTCAACAGTTACCAATTTTGGTTTGTTTGTTCGCCTTCAAGATCTGCATATTGAAGGTCTTGTTCATATAACCTCACTTGGCCGAGATTTTTATCACTTTGATGATGTGCGGATGTGCTTATCAGGTGAGAATACGGGTAAGAAGTATCACGTGGGTGACGTTCTCGCAGTGCAGGTAGCAGCAGTTAACCTTGATGAAAAGAAAATTGATCTTGTTCTTCAAGGGGAAAATGCAACGATAAAGAAAGCTAAACCATTGCCTGGAGCTAGAAAAGCCCAATCACCTAAGAAGAAAAAAGGAAAATCCAAAGCTCAGGCGGGAGCACAGAGTGCTGTGCGTGAGTTTGAAAAGCCAGGCAAGGGCAAAAAGAAGAACAAGCCAGAAAAATCCAAAGCGAAAAAACGCAAGGCTAGAAAGTCTAGGCCAGGTAAAAACGCGCGTAAAGCTGCAAAAACAAAGTAAGAAATTAAGAAGAATACTATGTCAAAACAAAGCGATGTTGTCTTGGGAATCCACGCTGTTCAAGCATTGATTGAGCGGTCTCCAGAGCGGTTTATTGAAATGTGGGTCCTAAAAGGTCGTGATGATGAACGTATGCTGCCAATCATCAATTTGGCTCGCAAATATAAAATACCATGTCAATTTGTTCACCGAAAAGCGCTCGACGATAAGAGCCAGGGTGAGCAACATCAAGGTGTTATTGCTCGTATCACTCCAAACAAGCAATATAATGAAAATGACTTAGATGAAATTATCTCAAACTCTGAGCGAATGGATATCCCGCCATTTTTGCTAATACTTGATGGGGTAACGGATCCTCACAATCTTGGAGCATGTTTACGAAACGCTGATGCTGCTGGTGTACAGGCCATTATCGTGCCAAAAGATAAAGCGGCAAAGATTACAGCAACTGTACGTAAAGTGGCAGTAGGTGCTGCAGAAACAGTGCCACTGGTTCAAGTGACCAATCTTGCTCGCACAATGAAACATCTGCAACAATTAGGGGTGTGGATAGTGGGTACGGCAGGAGAGACGGATACTAGCTTATACGATGTGAAATTAAGTGGTCCTTTAGCACTTGTTATGGGAGCAGAAGGTAAAGGCATGCGCAGACTGACGCGAGAAAATTGTGATGAGCTAGTTAAATTGCCGATGGCTGGTGCTGTTTCAAGCTTGAATGTATCGGTTGCTACGGGTATTTGCCTTTTTGAAATTGTTCGCCAGCGAATTCAAAAATAAACCACTAAACGATTAAAACTTAATTTATCTCAAGCTAGTCTAATTTTTTTGTGTTATAAATTTGTAAGTGCATATTATTAGGAGATTTTTATGAGTCATATTCTTGTGGTCGCTGATTTGTTAGATGGTAATCCCGTCGCAATGTTAAAAGCAAGCGAGCTTGCTGAACAACACGGTATGCCTGTGAAATTTGTTTTTTTCTGCCATGACAATATTACTCATTTAGATTGTGATCTTGAGCAAATGCAAGCTGATATCATCAGTAAGGTGAAAGAGCGCTCAGAGGCGTTATTAGCCGAGCATGTGCCTGCAGATATTGACTACAGCTGTGAAGTCGTTTGGGAAAAACGAATTCATCAGTGGGTTAATCGTTATGTCAAAGAAAACCAAGTCAGTTTTGTTGTCAAAACAGGGCATCGTACAGAAACTCTGATGTATACGTCTACCGATTGGCATTTGCTGCGAGAATGTGAAGCGCCAATTTATCTATCATCTGAAAAACAATGGCGAAGATCCCAGCACGTGTTAGCTGCGATAGATCTTGAGACCAAAAATGAAGAGAAGCTTGCGTTAAATGATAAAATATTAGCGCAAGCAAAAGACTTAGCAGCTGCGTCAAAGAGTGATCTTCACGTTTGTTACACTGTCCCTTTTTCTCGTCTACTCAACGATTTCGGATTACAGTACAAAGACGAAGTTGAGATCAAAGCAAATAAGAAGCTTAAGCCTGTTATTGAAGCGTTAGCAAACGAACATAATATCCCGTTAGAGCATTTTCATTTGAAAGCAGGCGAGCCAGAGAAAGTTATTCCAAGCACCGCAGCGAAAGTTAAAGCGGCGGTCGTGGTCCTTGGTATCGTTGGTCGTAAAGGACTAAGTGGTAGCATTATTGGTAATACAGCCGAGCAAATACTTACGCTATTAAAGACCGATTTATTAGCGATAAAACCATAAACAGATCATATGTGCAAAATAGAAAAGCCGGCAATAACGCCGGCTTTTTATTGTGGGTGTAATGTTAGCCATAAGGGAGTACCTATAAACTGGGAAACATCAGGCAAAGAATCATTAACTAGATGAAAATATTGTCGATCTCGCCATTGAGAGAGTGGAAAGATACCTAATGTTGTTGAATGATTCTCCATTAGCCTTTGCAAACTCCCATCTTCTAATGCCTTTAATAGCCCTGTTTCTATTTGCATGGCAAGTTCAATATTGTCACGACTAGTAAAAAAATACATTGGAAATGGATATTGGAGGATTGTTTCATCGTAGATGACTAAATTAGGGTATTTTAATTTAGCTTTTTCTAACTCACCATAGCCCTCGTAAATTGCTCGAGGAAAGTAATCACAGCGGCCTTGTACAAGCATTTTGAACATTAGATCAAAACGAGCAACTCTTAATACATGATAGCCATTTGCTTCAAGTATATCTGAATCGGGCCAGTGCTCTCCTTGGCAGGCAATTTTTTGCTTTAAGCGTGCTTCAGATATATTTGTGAAATCTAATAAATCTTGCTGTTTAATAATTGATATGCGATAGCCGAGTAATCCTTTAAAAAGAGGAACTTTTATCGGTAGCATTATCGATTCTCTTGTTTTATTGGAGCCAGTCCAATAAACATTGATGATATTTTCTTGGAGTAATTTAATTGCTCTACCTTGTGTCGTTTGTCCACTGTCTAAGATAATGACATTTTGGTAGGGACTATTGTCGCGTGTTTTCGCTAATGCCAAGTTGAGTAATTCAACAAAATAAGCGTGCGCAGTGTCTTCACTAGATTGCTGCCCCGCAATGATGATGTTTTTACTCAGGCTATTCCAAGAAATAAGTAAGCCAAACAACCACAGATAAAGAAAGCGTCTCACGATTACCTATTCAAATTAATGCGTCTCCTTTCACTATAGAACTTTAGATAAGCTTTGGACAATATTCGTGAGAGATACGAGTGCCACTAAGACACTCGTATCAGGGGAAGGTTACCGATATTTTAACTCAAGCAACTGTTCGGTTTTTCTGTTCGCCAAAATAGATGAGTGAAGGCTCGATTTGGCTTGACCCACGAGTTGATCGCTTCCGTCTTTAATGTCAGTGATATTCTCGGCGATTTCATGAATGGCTGTACTCTGTTCTTTAACCGCTCTTGCAATGTGCTCTGTCAGGTCGTGAATAGTATCAACTTCCAAAATAATGTCATTTAATGTGGCCGACGACGCTTCAATTTGTGCAACATTCTCTAGGCTATTTTGACTGCAAACATTTACTTTCTTAACCGCATCTGCGGTGAAATGTTGGAGCTCATTAATGATATTCGTTATTTGTTCTGTTGAGGTTTGTGTCCGATTAGCCAGGGATCTTACTTCATCTGCAACGACTGAAAAGCCTTTACCTAATTCGCCTGCTCGGGCTGCTTCTATCGCGGCATTCAGTGCTAGAAGGTTAGTTTGATCTGCAATACCTTTGATTTCTTCAATAAACTCATTGATAGACAAACATTTTGCTTCTAGTGCATCGATATCTTTGGCTGAGTCTGCAAGGTCTTGGGCATTTTCAGATAAAAAAGCATTGAGCTCATTGAGTTGATCTGTACCTTGATGTGCTTGCTTAGAGATTAACTTTGCTGTCTTGGCTGTAGACTGAGTACTCTCAACAATCTCGCTCGTCGATGCTTCAAGTTGTACGGTTGCTGCCGATACTTGCTCTGATTTTATCGACTGCTGTCTCAGACTGTCTTCCGTTATTCTTGCTTGATCTTGTGCAGCATTACTCACTTCTCTTAGTTCCTCTACGGCAATATTCATTTGATGCGTGAAGGTAATGAAGTTATTAATGGCATCGATAACTTGACCAAACTCGTCCTCAGTTTCTTTAACAACTTGTTTAGAGAAGTCACGGGTTGAGATTATTTGTTCAATTGCTTCAACTGCACTTTTTATCGGTGAAGTGATAATTCCAATTAACTTGAAGATGAATGTTGTGAGTGCGCCTGAAATTACGATAAATGATAGTAACGCGCCCCAAAATGCCACGACTTCTCTGCTGGCAATTGTGTCGTTGGCACTAGCAATCGTCTGTTTTAACAATTGTTCTGATTGGTGAACAGCCGCGCGCATTTCCCCTCGAATACCGCTTGTTTGATCTAAGCCTATTGTTCTATCCATTTCAAAGTAATTGGTAAACGCGAGTTGGTATTGATCGAGATAAGCAATAGCTTCGGGATATGCCCTCAATGAGCTTCTTAGTTCTTCCACTGTTGCATATAATCGCTCTACATACTTTATTTCGCCTCGCAGCATATAGTCTTTTTCATGACGTCTTATCATCAATAAGGTCACCGTATTTTCAGCATCGTTGTGCGCTTGTAGTATGCTCTCTATGTTATGTGTGGCAGCTCTTAATTCACCATATTTACCTGAATTTTTATCTAAGCCTTTAGTTATCATTGCTGATTCAAGTGCTTTAAATTGATTTCTATATTCAACAAGATACTGTTTTAGCTGCTGTACTGGGATGTTCGCGTCTAATGACTCATTAATTTTAGCTAGTTCATCAAGATCAGCTAACAACAGCTCAAAGTTTTTTTGGTGCTTCTCACCATATTTTAAGTCCTGGCGTATGATAAAGTCTTTTTCGTTACGACGTAATTGAAGCGCGCTTACTTCAATCGATTGCACGATTTGCTTGGCGTTATCGAGTTGCCTAATTTGATGGGAGAACAGGTTGTTGGTGATGAGGAGTATTAATAAGCCTGTAATAACTGACATTAATAATATAAGTAATTTTCGCTTGAGCGAAAGCGTGCGAGAAGGCATAACTAATCCCTTAATTTATCGTTCTTATTGTTAAAATTAGTCGACTTTTTCTAATTTTGAAATAAAAATGTCATATTTCTGTAACAAAAGCTTCATCTTTCTTCTTTTTTTGTGATTTTAAATGTAAATAGATGTGTTTTCGCTGACGTTCTCGACAAAGTCCATACTTTTAGTGTGGCTAATCAATAAAGCTGTTAGGGTGAAATGGTCTGTAGCTAAGGTGTTTTGTGGCTTAGGAGAATTTGCATTAACATTAATATTCGACGAAACTTATAAAAAACGTACTTGATATCAATATTATTTAACTTGGAGTTATCGTTATTTACTACGTTTATTTAGCCATATTCTTCGTGCTTTACCTATGCTCGTTCAACAGCTTTAGCCATCAAGATGATAAAATCTTATTGGGCGTTTCGAATGCCACCTCAGGGCCCACAGCTCAATTAGGTAGTAAATTAAACTTAGGTGCTGCCAAATACTTTGAACGATTAAATGGGGAAGGCGGTATCCATGGTCAGTTGATTGAAATGATCAAAACTGATGATGGCTATGAGCCGTATTTGACAAAAAAGAACACTGATATTTTGTTGAAAAATTTCGAGATATTTGCCCTATTTAATTATGTTGGAACGCCGACAAGTCATGCGGTTTTTAATAAGGTAAAAAAAGAAAATTTACTTTATTTCACTCCTTTTACCGGTGCTCAATTTTTACGAGGTGATGATGCTCCCTCAATAATAAATTATAGAGCTAGCTACCAAGATGAAGTCGAACGACATGTTGATTTTTTAGTTGTTCAAAAAAAAATTCGACAGATAGGGATATTGGTCCAAGCAGATCAATTTGGGTCAACCGTTGAGCAGGAGTATATCCGTGCGCTTGCGAAACATAACATCAAACCCAAAATTATTACGCGCTACCGAAGAAATACAGCAGATATTCAATGGGCGCTGACTAAACTCATGCGTAATGGTGTTGAAGCTGTGGGCGTTGCTGGAACGTATGAACCTGTTGCTGAATTAATATCGTTAGCGTTTCAAAAGCAATTTACACCTTATTTTGTCAGTGTGTCTTTCGTTTCCAGTCGCGATCTGTTTGCTGCGATAAACAGTCAAATTGGTGATTCAAGTATTGATTTACTTGTTACTGAGGTTGTGCCAGAGCCGTCGAACTGCCAAGCGACTTTATGCCAAATGTTTAGAAAAGATTTTAGTGATAATAAGGCAATATGGCATGAGCGGGTTATATTCGAGGGGTATGTCAACGCCCATTTATTTAGCCAACTCGCAAAACGCTGTAAACCCAAAGCAACGAAAGCATGTGTGACCGAACAAATTAATAAAATAAAAAAGAAAAAAAGCTTCTTGCCAGATTATCCGCTACTAGATGAAGTCAGCGGCGAGAGGGTTTTTCTCAACCATTATCTGCCGCTCAACCAACCTAAATAACCTGTCTAACATTCAAGTGTTTAAATAGATTGCAATTGGCGCTTATTTTACCTACAATACGCGACCTTAATTCAGCCTACATATTATTGTTCCTTGTCTCAATACTGGTGAGAGGCTGAGCCAGATAAGAGACTACAACCGTAAGGAGCTCGTAATGCGTCATTACGAAATCGTATTTATGGTTCACCCTGATCAGAGTGAACAAGTACCAGGTATGATCCAGCGTTATACTGATCTTATCACTGGTGCCGAAGGTCAAATTAACCGTCTTGAAGACTGGGGCCGTCGTCAATTAGCTTACCCAATCAACAAACTACACAAGGCACACTACGTTCTAATGAACGTTGAAGCGCCTCAGTCAGTTATTGATGAGCTAGAAACTTCTTTCCGTTATAACGATGTTGTTATTCGTAACATGATCATGCGCACTAAAGGCGCGGTAACTGAAGCTTCAGCAATGGCTGCTGCTAAAGAAGACCGTCGTGAAGTTAAGAAAGAGGTTACTGAAGCTCCTGCTGCTCCTGCAACTGAAGAAGCTGCAAGCGAAGAATAAGTAATCTGTGGCGCAAAATAGCCTAACGATGGAAGCTATGGTGTTTAAAGCACCAAAACTAACATCAAGCCCAGTCGGGATTCATCATTGCCAATTTACGATTGAACATCGTTCAATGCAGGTTGAAGCTCAGATGAACCGACAAGCATTCGTCAGAATGCAAGTAGTGGCAACAGGCGATTGGTCACAACACTTAACAAGTGAATTAACTGAAGGTAGGCAAATTAGAGTGACAGGTTTTTTAAATCGTCACGAAACAAGAAACGGAAATCCAATTCTTGTCTTGCATGCCCAACAGATTGAAATGATTAATTAGGAGAAATCCCATGTCACGTTTTTTTAGACGTCGTAAGTTCTGCCGCTTCTCAGCGGAAGGTGCTGCGGAAATCGATTACAAAGATATCGCAACACTAAAAAACTATATCACTGAAAGTGGTAAAATTGTTCCTAGCCGTATCACTGGTACAAGTGCTAAATACCAACGTCAACTTGGTCGTGCGATCAAGCGTGCTCGTTACTTAGCATTATTACCGTACACTGATTTACACAAGTAACCTAATAAGGGGTTTTGAAAATGGAAGTAATTCTTCTTGATAAAATCGCCAAATTAGGCGGCCTTGGTGACAAGGTAACAGTTAAGTCTGGTTACGCGCGTAACTACTTATTACCTCAAGGTAAAGCTGTATTTGCATCTAAAGCAAACGTTGAGCACTTCGAAGCTCGTCGTGCTGAATTAGAAGCTAAATTAGCTGAAACTTTAGCTGCTGCTGAAGCTCGTGCTGCTAAGATCGTTGAATTAGCTGAAGTTACAATTGCTTCTAAAGCAGGTGACGAAGGTAAGTTATTCGGTTCAATTGGCACAAAAGACATCGCTGATGCAATCACTGCTGCTGGCGTTGAAGTTGCTAAGTCTGAAGTACGTATGCCTTTAGGTACAATCCGTGAAACAGGTGAATTCGATATCGCAATTCACTTACACACAGATGTAGACACAAACATCAAAGTAAACGTTATCGCTGAAGCATAATTTTACTTTTTTGTTGATAAAACACCGTTCCTTTAGGACGGTGTTTTTTTTTGCCTAAATTTTTTCCATACTCGTGCCGATAAAGGTGAGTGAGCTGACCATTAAATGATCATGAATGATGTAAAATGTCAGGTGCAATAATGATTACTTGCTACAATTAACTGATCGCTTTTAAAAAGAATGGTGCTGCATGACACAGCTAGTCAAAAAAACACAGAAAAAAATTTTTCACCTGCTTGGTGTTTTTTTGTTGGCTGGCTACTTATTATCGGTAAGCGTATTGTCATGGCAAATCAATCAGCAACATCAACAAACATTACTTTTAGTTAGTTCTGTCATTCAACCTTCAGCACAATCAAGTCTTATTGCAAATTACTTGGAAAATACGAATATTCAATTGGTTAACTGGCAAGGCGCAGCAGTGTTTGAGCAGCCCGATTTGAAAACAAACTGGATATCTAAAGAGACTAATATAGCGCCAGATTTGGTCGTTTTAGCTCCCGCTATATGGTATCAAATCGTGAGTTCTCCAGTTTTTGTGGTGCTAACCTTAGGATTTGGAATACTGCTGATTGTTGTTGCTAGGAATAGCGCCGTTTATGTCGATAATTCTCTTCGAGAAATAACAGAGATAGAGCATTGGGCAAACACCGCAATAGTACAAGGGAATTATCCTGTTGTCTCAACAGAACACCCGGTAGGTTACGCGATTAATCACCTACGAAAGTCGATGTTACACGCTCAAAATCAAGACAGTTTATTCGACAAAGCGATTAAAGAAAGTGCCTTACTTGATGATGAAACAGGTATAGGCAATAAAGCTTATTTTACCAGTCGATTGAGTGCGTTGATGGCTGAAGAAGATGCTCGTGGCGCCGTTTACATTATCCAGTGTCAGGGCTGTGATACCATTCATTCATTATATGGCCATGAACAAGCGATTCACATTGTCGAAATGGTCATCCAAAGTATTGAGAAGCGATTTGAAAATCGCGCTAACTTCTATCTAGCACGATGCCAAGAATATGAGCTCGCATTGTTAGTGCCACACGTGTTTGTCAAAGAAGCAGAAAAACTAGCACAACAGCTGCTAAAAGGTATTTTAAATATCATTCTACCCGTAGGCATTAATAAAGATGATTTTTGTCACGTGGGTGTAAGCTACTTTAAGTCTGGTGATAAGTCGTTTCAGGTACTAGCAGAAGCTGATATGGCATTACGAACAGCCCAGTTACAAGGGCCTTCACAGTGGTTTATGTATGACGATGGTGAAATCGCCCATGAAAGTGCAAAGGGATCATTAAAGTGGCGAACATTCCTTGAAAATGCCATACGTAACAATAGCTTTGTGATATTTTTTCAGCCAGTAATTGAACGATTTTCAGATAATATTTTACATCACGAGGTGTTAACTAAAGTCAGGGATGAGCAAGGTGAGCTTATCAGTGCTCGTGTATTTCTACCTATGGCCAAAAAATGCGGTTTATCAGCGCCTATCGATTTATTAGTGTTTAAACAAGTATGCAAACTGCTGACATATGAGCCAGACAAGCAAGATTGCTGTAGTCTTAATTTATCAGTTGATTCTCTATTAGATAAAAACTTTGTTGAGAAACTACATCATGAACTGAAACAAAATCAGCATATAGCGCCGCGTTTAATTATCGAAATAAGTGAATACCAACTGGTAAATCATCTTGCTGAATTGAAGCCAATATTGTTCAAATTAACCTTACTTGGGGTACAGCTATTAGCTGATAAAGTTGGGCAATATGTAGTGAGCGCACAGTATTTAAAGCAGTTACCAATTCGCTATGTCAAACTTCATCGCTCAATTGTCATGAACATCGAGCAAAAACCTGAAAACCAGGTCTTTGTGCAAAGTATGAAAATTTTGTGCGAACCGCTGAAAGTCAAGATATACGCTTTAGGGGTTGAGGACCAAAACGAGTGGCGGACCTTGACTAAATTAGGTGTACAAGGCGGACAGGGACATTATTTCACCGAGCCTATTGCACAAGTTGCCAAGGCCATTGGGAACTAGGCAGAATATTTCTTTCCAACATCCCGTTTATTCCTTGAAGGCCACCGGTGTGGAGTAATACGACTCTTTCGCCTGATGAAAAATACCCTTGTTCTACCAAAGAGATGAAAGCCAGTAACATTTTACCACTGTAGATAGGCTCAAACATTACTCCAAGTTGCTTGTTCAGTTGGGCGAGGTGTTGAATATCACGCGTTGAAAATTTTGCATAACCTCCAAGGTGAAAATCATGCAATATTTCCCAGTTTGTTGTTTGGTTGGTATCATCTTGAATTAATTTCTTTACTTCATCTTCAAGGTATTGGGCACCTTTCAGCACGCTAATACCTACTATATTGTGTTTGTTTTTGTCGGATTTAATTAATCCAGCAATGGTGCCAGCGCTTCCTACAGGGGTAATAATGGTGTCAAATTCAAGTTGAGTTTCAAGCTCATCCATAACTTCTCCAACCCCAGTTAATGCGGCATCGTTCGTACCTCCTTCAGGTACGATTAAATGGTCAGGATAGTTATCGCGTACCTGGATTAAGAAGGCTTCATCGTGACGCAGTTTGTAGGTCGCTCGGTCGACAAATTGCAAATTCATCCCCCACGACTTAGCTTGAGAAAGCGTCGCATTTTCTTGAAAATGTTGTTCACCACGGATAATGCCAACTGACGATAGCCCATTGATTTTGCAAGCATAAGATAGTGCATGTATGTGATTTGAGTAGGCGCCACCAAAACTGACAATGCCTTTCTTACCTTGCTGTAACGCAAGCTCAACATTACCTTTTAACTTACGCCACTTATTGCCCGAAATAATAGGGTGGATTTGATCATCACGCTTTATACAAACTGAAATATTCGCTTGTTCAAATAGTGGGTGGTGTAAGGGGGTGATTGGGCTTGGCGTTGACATAAAAGGCTATGAAAAAGTTGAGTTTTTTATCGTCATTTCGTCAAAAAAACTTGCGCGAATAAGCGAAAGAGGGATAATGAATACTATGCGATAATCATATTTCTAACTATAACAAATTAATGTCTATAAAAAATAAGTTCGCGCAAATGTTTGGAAAAAAACAGTCGACTAACAAACTTGGCGTTAGTATGACCAAGCAAGGTATTGCTTATTGCCATATCGCGGGACAATCTGTTCAAGACGTTCAACGACTCAACTTGGTTGATGGTGACTTTAAGAAAACACTTCACGTCTTAAGTTCATCGCTAGGCTTGTCGGGCGATTGCCGAATAGTGCTTGCACCTACCCAATATCACATTGTTCAGATTGATAGACCCAACGTTTCAGATGAAGAAATGAATCAGGCATTAAAATGGCAAATCAAAGAGTTAGTAAATATTGCTCCTGACGATATGATTGTCGATTATTTTGATGGCCCTCAACTCTCTGGGGGGGCACAAAAACTAAATGTTGTTTGTGCATCAAAAACTGAATTAGCAGGTTTTGTTACCGAACTTCATGATCAAGACATTGAAATTTCCATGATCAGCACAGAAGAATTTGCCTTCGCAAACCTCTTATCGTTGCAAGATGATGCACACCTGTTACTCGTGCAACAGCCAAATGAAGAGCTTATCATTTTAATTGTGAAAAATGGGCAAGTGTTTTTCCATCGCAGACTACGCGGTTTTAGTGAGCTTGCACAGAAATCACAAGACGAATTGTCATTTGGTATGGTCGATAGCATCAGTCTAGAGATTCAACGTTCAACAGATTATTTCGAGCGCCAATTAAAGCAAGCGCCGATTAAAACAATCAAAGTACTTATTCCAAATGATAACGAAAGCTTTATCGCACGAAAGTTATCTGAGAATACTAACGTCGCTGTTGAGCTTTTTGAAATGCCAGAAGGTTTTGAAAACTACCGAGAGTTTGCTGTGACATTAGGGTTGATGACGCAACATGATGATTTATCTCAGGTAGAGCAAGGTGAAACGGTATGAGTGTAAAAACAACAATTAACCTGTTACAGCCTGAGCTTCTGCCAGAGCGCCAACTATTAACATTGCAAAATGTTGCTGTTGGGTGGGTTTTAGCACTAATTGTAGTGGTTGGTGCGAGCTTTTATCTAACCTGGGAAGAGCAAAGTCTAGCGTCTGAAAAGAAACAACTTACGGCTGAGAAGCGTCAATTAGCGCAAACGATGGAATCGCTACAAGCTCAGCTTGCAAAACATAAAGTGAGTAGTAACTTACTTGCAAAGCGAGAGCAATTAAAAGTTATCGTGACGAACAAGACTGCGTTACTTGCTCAATTAACAAATAAAGATAAAACAGAAGTGACGGGGTTTGCTCAAGCAATGACAGAGCTTGCTAATTTTCACTCTCGTGACATTAGTCTGCAAAGCGCTATTTTCAATACGTCACAAATTAGTTTTACAGGAATCGCCAAAACTCCAGATGCTGTGCCACAATGGTTATCGGGCTTTGAGAATTCCGTATTGTTATCAGGACAACATTTCAATCATTTTCAGTTAGTTGAAAATGACGAAAACTATACGGAATTTAGCGTAAGCTCTGATATGAGCGATGGCACTGCGCCGCTAGGAGATAAGTAATGATGGAACGATGGCAACAATATTGCGATAAGTTTCTTACGCTTACGCCGCGTGAGAAATACTTAATTGTACTCTGTGGTTTTGGTTTAGTAGTGCTGCTGCCGTTCATGTTAGTTATCGACCCAAAAATGATATCGATAACCTCTCAAACATCGCAAATTTCAAAAATCAAACAAGATAATCGTAATTCTCAGTCGTTAATTGCTGATATTGAGTTGAAGCTGGCTCAAGATCCGAATATCACTGTTAAGCGAGAAATAGCAAATTATGAGCAAAAAATCACAGAGATTGATGAGCAGCTTCTCACCTTAACCTCTGAATTAATTGATCCTGTTGCAATGCGTTCTGCACTGGTTTCGTTGCTTAATATGCATCGTGGTGTGTCACTGTTGTCATTTGAAGTAAAACCAGCACAATCTCTACTTGTGAGTCAGGCAACCACTCAGGATGCAGAAGGAGTCGAAACGACTCAACACTCTGGCCTTTATAAGCATGAAATTACACTCAAGTTAAAAGGCAAGTATTTTGTTTTACGTGACTATCTACAAGAGCTTGAATCGTTGAAATGGAAGTTTTTTTGGCAAAATTTTGACTATCAGTTAGTTGAATACCCAAATGGTGAATTAACCATAACTCTGTATAGCTTGAGCACACAGAAGGAGTTTCTCGGTGTATAAGTTATTAATAATGCTTGTTATTGGCCTCGTGTTTAGTGGTTTTAGCTATGCCTCCGTCGATCCTACTAAACCTTTGTTTGGCGTGAAGCAATCAAGCAAAGCAGTGGAACAGCAAAAATTAGTACTACAATCAATCGTTGTAAGTAATGGAAATCGCAAGGCGATTGTTAGTGGTCAGCTTGTTCAAAAGGGCGATCGTATTGAACAGTACAAAGTTATCAATATCGATAAGAACCTAGTTAAATTAGAGTCATCAGAAGGTCAAATGACCCTCAAATTGTTTGCGGAATCGGTTAAGAAATAATGAATAAAATAATAAAGAAGTCAGGGATACATTACTACTTTTGCGCGTTGGTTTTAGCTGGTTGTCAAACGGTACCTGAAGCTCCCAAAGATGTGAACAATGCACTTGATGATGCTATTGCGCAAGAAAAGAAAGCAATGCCAAAAGCGTTGACTTCGGTGCCTAATGCAGTGCGCCAAGATTTAATGCAACAAAGTATGCAACAAGCGCGACAAGGCCTATTGGCAGAGAAGCGTCTAGAAATTGCAGCTAGCGGTGTGGAAGCGAAAAACTTTTTTGCAGCTTTAGTTGAAGACTCTGTGTATAGCGTGGCTGTTCATCCTGATGTTACAGGAACTATTACGTTAAACCTTCAAGACGTGACTTTAGAAGAAACAATTAATGTTGTCACCGAATTATACGGCTATGACATTCGTACAAGTGGTAACGTCATTCAAGTTTATCCTGCGGGCATGCGCACAGAAACCTTTCCGCTGGATTATTTGTTCGTGAAGCGATTCGGCTTATCGAGCACAAGCATAAATTCAGGTGGTGTCTCTGAAAACGATCCGAATTCAGGCAATAACAATAATAATTCAGGCAATAATAACTCTGGAAGAAGCAATAACAACGGTAATAACAATGGCAGCGGTTATGGTTCAAGTGGCGATAACTCGGCGAGTGGCATTAATATCTATACCGAAAATGAATCTGACTTTTGGACGGAGTTGAAAGACACACTTGTGACGCTAGTAGGCGAAGAAGATGGCCGCTCGGTCATTGTTTCTCCGCAAGCAGGTTTGATTACCGTCAGAGCATACCCAGAAGAAATTAAAGCGGTTAAACGCTTTATTGATGACTCTCAGAACCATTTACGTCGACAAGTTATCATTGAAGCAAAAATCCTTGAAGTGACGCTTAATGATGATTATCAGCAAGGTGTTAGGTGGGATAATATTTTAGGCCATGTTGGCTCAACTGACTTCACTTTTTCGACAACAGGCAATGTTGTAGGCAATGTGATTTCTAGTGCTATAGGTGGTACCACGTCTATTGGTTTCGAGAATTCAGATTTCTCTGGTGTGATTGATTTATTGCAAACACAAGGCAACGTACAAGTACTTTCTAGCCCAAGAATTACAGCAACAAACAATCAAAAAGCTGTGATTAAGGTTGGTGAAGATGAGTACTTTGTAACAGATGTATCGAGCACGACAACAACAGGTACATCAACCACTGTTACGCCAGAGGTAGATTTAACGCCTTTCTTCTCAGGTATTGCATTGGATGTAACGCCACAAATTAACCAAGACGGCGAAGTGATTCTCCATGTTCATCCATCGGTTACATTAACTGACGAGCAAGTTAAGACGATTCGTATCAGTGACGAAGATATCGTTTTACCTTTAGCGCAAAGCAGCGTTCGTGAGTCGGATACGATTATTCGTGCACGATCAGGCGAAATTGTTGTTATTGGTGGTTTAATTGAAACGCGTAAAATTGATTTAGAATCTAAAACACCGCTACTGGGTGATATTCCATTCTTAGGCGAGGCATTTAAGAGTAAAAGCCAAACAACTCGCAAGAGCGAATTAGTGATCATGCTTAAGCCAACAGTAATCGGTCAAGAAACCTGGACTAATCAATTGAAAGAAGCACGTCAGCTTCTGAAACAATGGTTTCCTGAGAGTGAGTAATTGCTAACTAAGGTAAGCATATGTACCTGTACCATTTTGGGTTAGCGCAATTACCCTTTACGTTGACGCCAAATACAAGTTTTTACTTAGGACTAAAGCCTCACACTGAGGCTTTTGCTGTTTTGTTAACGGCGCTAAAAACCGGCGAAGGTTTTATAAAGGTTGTAGGTGAAGTTGGCACAGGAAAAACACTATTGTGTCGAAAATTGCTCAATGAAATCCCTGAGCATTTTGTAACGGCTTATATTCCAAATCCCTATTTGAACCCTGATGAATTGCGCAGAGCTGTGGCAAGCGAACTAGGGGTAAAGCAAGCACAGCGAATGAATAGCCAATTGTTGACACAACGAATTCAGGAACGTTTACTCGCGCTGCATCAGCAGGGGCATTCTGTCGTACTAATTCTTGATGAAGCCCAAGCCCTACCAGAAGAGAGTTTAGAGGCACTCAGGCTTTTTACTAACTTAGAAACTGAATCTCGTAAACTTTTACAAGTGGTTTTGTTTGCTCAACCAGAACTTGATGAGCGCTTAGCAACGCAGCAGTTTCGTCAATTGAGGCAACGTATTACGTTTTCTTATCAGTTACGTGCGATGAATGCAGCTGAAGTGGAACATTACATTCAACATCGTACGCAAATCGCAGGTTACAAAGGTCCACAGCTATTTACGCCGAAAGTTTGTAAGAAGTTAACATCGGCAAGCAAAGGCATCCCTCGCCTGGTCAATGTGTTATGTCATAAGATGTTAATGTTGGCTTATGGTGAAGGGACGCATCAGATTACCACTAAGCATTTAGCAATGGCCGCTAAGGATACTGAGGATGCTAAGTTAAGTTTCTGGCAGCGTTATGGACTTTATTTTGCCACAGTAATGATAGCCTTAACCACGACCGCCATTAGTTGGCAATATTTAGGAGATTTTTAGTTGAGCGTTATCAATCAGATGTTAAAAGACTTAGATGAGCGTAAACCTGAACAAGCTATGAGTGGCCCAGCCAATCAGGTTGTTCAGACGCATGAAAATAAAAAGTCTACGCTTTTACTCGTTGTGATTGCCTTGGTTGTGTTGAACGTTTTAGGTTGGTTTGTTTGGCAAATTTATAGCGAAAACCAAACGCTAAAGGCAAGTCAGAACCAACCTCAGCCGCAAGTTTCAGTGGCTAAAAAGCCAGCCACTGAGAAAACTAGCGAGCCTGTCGTGTTAAATAACGACACATCAAATGATGACACAATGTCTACAGTACAAAAAACAGTGCAACAACCAGCCCAAACAGTGGTTGAGCAAGAGGTTCCTGTCGAAAGTAAACCTGAAGTGAAGTCTTCATCCCATACTGAACAAACGAGTCAAGAAATAGTTACTGCATCAAAAGCCGTTGCCAAACCTGTGGCAAACGTAAATGAAAGTAAGGCGCAAGCATCGCCTGAAGCGAAGACACCGCCTGAAGCGAAGACACCGCCTGTTGAGCAAGTCAAACCTACTATGACCGTTGCCCGTAAGCAACTATCACCTCAACAGTTAATTGAACGTAAAACTGAACAAGCTGAAAAAGCAATCGCTAACAATGAGTTAGCTAAGGCTGAGCAACTGTATGAAGATGTTTTGTTGATTGACCAAGACCAACATGAGATTCGCAAACAGCTCGCCGCGTTATGGTTTGGTAGAAAGGCTTATCAAGCTGCCTTGAACTTATTGCAACAAGGTAGTGCGCTGGATTATAACAATAGCGATTTTCGCCTTATGAAAGCGCGTATATACTTAACTACAGGGCAGGCAATGAATGCGCTGAACGAATTACTGGTGTTGAAAGACGTTAATAATGTCGAATATCAAGCCATGATTGCCAGTACAGCACAGCAATTGGAGCAATATCCAGTGTCTATTAATGCCTATCAAAGGTTAACAAGCTTGCAGCCCAATGATGGGCGTTGGTGGTTGGGGCTTGCGATTGCCCATGATGCCAGCTCAGCTTTTGAACTAGCAAAAAATGCCTACAAAAATGCAATATCCTTAGCTGGGATTTCCGACTCTTCCATGGCATTTGCTCGTCAACGATTACAGGAATTAGGAGAATAATATGGCGGCACCAAAACTAAAAATGCGGTTAGGTGACTTATTGGTACATGAGCACATCATTACCAACGAGCAACTTATGCAAGCATTGAATAGTCAAAAGTCGACGGGCAGAAAGTTAGGGGATACCTTAATTGAGCTTGGTTATATTGGTGAGCGCCAGTTATTAGAATTCTTGGCACAACAGCTTGATGTACCTTTTTTAGATATCAGTCAGCGTAGAATCCCAACTGAAGTCGCCAAATTATTACCTGAGGTTCATGCGCGTCGTTTGCGTGCCATTATCATCGAGGATAAAGGCGCAAGTGTTGTTATTGGCATGAGCGACCCAGCAGATTTAAATGGTTTAGATCAGTTAGAGCAGCTTCTCTCTCCTAAACGTATTGAACTTGCGGTTGTTATGGAGTCTCAGCTTTATGATGCGTTTGATTCGTTATATCGTCGTACTGCCGATATTGAATCTTTTGCAAGTCAGCTCGAAGAAGAATATACCCAAACTACGGATTTCGATTTAGGCAGTAATTTCTTAGATGACGGTGGTGACGCTACCGTTGGTAAGTTATTGCAATCGGTATTTGAAGATGCTGTTCAAATGCGCGCATCGGATATTCATATTGAGCCAGATGAAAAAAGCTTAAGGATTCGTCAACGTATTGATGGTGTTTTACAAGAGAACGAATTAAAAGAAAATAAAATCGCAGCCGCTGTAGTGTTGCGCTTGAAGTTAATGGCGGGCCTTGATATCTCAGAGAAGCGTTTGCCTCAAGATGGACGTTTCAACTTACAAATCAAAGGCCACAGCATTGACGTTCGTATGTCGACTATGCCAGTTCAATATGGTGAGTCGGTTGTAATGCGTTTGTTAGATCAAAGTGCAGGTCTTTTATCGTTTGATGAAACAGGTATGCCAAAAGATTTAGTGGAGCGCTTGCGACATCAAATTACACGTCCACATGGTATGGTTCTCGTCACTGGCCCAACAGGTAGCGGTAAAACAACAACCCTTTATGCGGCGTTAAGTGAGCTCAACCAATCTACGAAGAAAATTATTACGGTTGAGGATCCTGTAGAGTACCGTTTACCACGCGTTAACCAAGTTCAAGTTAATTCGAAAATCGATTTGAATTTCTCTGATGTACTTCGTACGGCATTACGTCAAGATCCCGATATTATTATGGTGGGTGAGATGCGTGACCATGAGACGGTTGAGATTGGTCTACGAGGCGCGATAACGGGTCACTTGGTGTTATCAACTCTGCATACAAACGATGCTATTACCAGTGCGTTGCGTTTAATCGACATGGGAGCTGCAGGGTTCCTCGTTGGTAGCTCGTTACGAGCAGTTGTTGCACAACGTCTAGTTCGACGTGTCTGCGATAATTGTACAACGGATTATACACCTGAAGCTCAAGAGCTATTTTGGCTGAAAAACCTAGTTGGTAATGATGTCGCAAATATTAGCTTTAAAAAAGGCCATGGCTGTCAATCATGTCAGTACACAGGCTATAGAGGTCGTATTGGTGTCTTTGAATTGCTCGAAATGAATGAGCCAATGATGGCAGCTTTAAAACGTGACGACGCGGAAGAGTTTACTGAACTAGCGAAGAAAAACCCGTCTTTTAAACCGCTGGCCTTAGCAGCATTTGATTATGCCGTGCAAGGGATTACCAGTGTCGAAGAGGTGTTACGCTTGGTTGAAACTGTAGAAGTAGCAGGGTAATTAAATGGCGGCATTTGAGTATATCGGTCGAGACGGAAGCGGCGCCCAAGTCAAAGGGGTTATTGATGCAGCGAATGCAGGTGCAGCCGCTGAGCAGCTATCTAGGCAGCGGATTATACCAATTTCAATCAATGAAAAAGCGCAAGATGTTCAGGCTGCAAATATTGACTTGAACGACTTGTTGGGTTTCGACCCTGTATCATTAGATGAGTTAATCGTATTTTGTCGACAAATGTATGCCTTAATGAAATCTGGCGTACCAATCTTAAGAGCGATAAACGGCCTAAGTGATTCAGCAACGTCACCAAAACTGCGGGATGTACTCAAAGAAGTCGCAAAAGAGTTAGAAAATGGCTATGCCTTATCATCTGCGTTAAATAAACACCCTCGTTTCTTCTCTTCTTTATTTGTGGCACTTATTCATGTGGGTGAAAATACAGGTAAATTAGATGAGTCGTTTATTCAGCTCGCAAGTTACTTTGAACGTGAGCAGGAAACCAAAAAGCGAATTAAAACGGCAATTCGTTACCCATCATTTGTTCTTGCAGCGATCGCTATCGCATTAGTCATACTAAACATCTTTGTTATTCCTACGTTTGCTAATATGTTTACCAAGTTAGGGGCCGAACTACCGTGGGCGACTAAAGCGCTGATTACGAGTTCAAATTTTTTCCTAAACTACTGGCCGCACATGTTATTTATTCTGGTTGCAGGTTTTTTCGGAATTCGTAATTACTTAAAGACAGAACAAGGGCGATATGCCTGGGATAAAAGAAAAACTAAGATGCCGATTGCAGGCGACATTATTGAGCGCTCCATTTTGTCGCGATTTTCCCACAGCTTTTCGATTGTCTTAAATGCGGGTGTACCTATGACAACGGGCTTGTCATTAGTCGCAGATGCTGTAGATAACAGCTTTATGCGTGAAAAAATACTAGCAATGCGTTCAGGGATTGAAAGTGGTGAAAGCCTTTTGAGGTCTGCTGCAACGAGTCATTTGTTTACACCTTTGGTGCTTCAGATGATTGCCGTTGGTGAAGAAACTGGGCGTATTGACGAGTTACTTTCAGAAGTCGGTGACTACTACGAGCGTGAAGTGGACTATGATTTAAGTATGCTAACCGCAAGGATTGAACCTATTATGATAGGTATTGTGGCGGGTATGGTATTAATTCTTGCGTTAGGTATCTTCACGCCAATGTGGGATATGATGTCTGCGTTCCAAGGCGGATAGGCATGTCAGGCGAGCTAGCGACACAAAAAAAAGAGACTTGGCTCGGCGAGTTGATGATAATTATTGCCGTTCTCGGCATACTTGTTGCAGGTTTTATTACGTATTTTTCAGATAGTGAAGACGAGTTTAATAGTGCTGGCTTAAAGAGAATGGCTAATTCTTTTTCTAGCAAGGTCAATGTCGTTCACAGTCAATGGATGATGGACAATCAGCCAAACGTTGTCAGGCTAAGAACTAAAGATGTTGAAGGAAAAGATATTGTTGAGGCTATCACGGTTAATAAATCCGGGTGGATTGACAGTACTAGCGAACAAATAGATTGCTTTGATATCTGGCAATTAGCAATGGATACACCATTGAATTTTATGAACGAGACAATTGCCGTTGTTGCATTAAATCGACATGATGAAAACATACAAGTTTGCCGATTTTCATTATCAACGGGTAGTTATTTTGAATATGCTCCCAGAACAGGACGTGTAATTGCGGTGACTGAAACGGGATTAGAAGAATAGTTAATAAAGCTTAATACTATTGTATTAAGCTCGTTAACTGGTTAATTTATAAGTGACTTATGCAAATATAAGTTGTTACAATGTGATTAATATCATTGATTAGAGGTAGTTATGAGAAAACATAGTGGTTTTACCCTCATTGAATTGGTAGTTGTTGTGGTTATTCTTGGCTTTTTAGCTGTGACAGCAATTCCAAAGTTTATTGATTTAACTGATCAAGCCAAGCAAGCCAACATTGAAGGTATGGCTGGTGGTTTTGCTACTGGTGTGTCGCTTGTCAGAGCTCAATGGGAGGCTGAAGGTCGACCACAAAATTCAAGTGGCCAAAATAGCGTAAACTACGATGGTGTTGAACTCGTATTAACTACTGAAGACGAGGCAACAGGTGTTCGTCCTGGTTACGTGACCGGTTTAACTGACGGCGCAGCGCTAGGTGGCGGGTTTGATTCAGCAAATTGTGAAGAGATTTGGCTAAACATTTTACAGCAGCCACCTCGTATTACGAATGATTTAGCGACATTAAATAGTGACGAGTCAATTGACTATTTCGTTAGTGAAAATGGTGATGTACAAAACTCTACGTGTCATTACTACTTGAAAGAAAGTTTAAACCGCGATGGCAACGGTGATTGGGAAAACCCAAATAACAGCACATCGATCGGTAACAGCTTTACGTATTCACCAGCAAACAGCGCTGTAGTGATTCACATTAACCAACAATAATTATAATTTTTGTATAGGAATTAAGACATGAAAAACATTCAGCGCCAAGCAGGTTTTACATTAATTGAATTGGTTGTCGTTATCGTTATTTTAGGCATTCTAGCAGCGACTGCTGCGCCAAAGTTTATCGATTTACAAGACGATGCAAGATCAGCAACTTTACAAGCAATTAAAGGCTCAATGGAAAGTGCCGCTACGTTAGTTCATTCAAAATCGTTAATTGCAGGCAATGAAGATGTTGATGGCGACGCATCAAGCGCACCACAAGTTACGGTAAACGGTACTCCATTAGATATTAGCTTTGGTTACCCACGTTCAGATTCAACTGCTGACTGGACTGATCAATTACTTGATATTGACACATCATCTGAATTCACAGTTAGTCTCATTTCTGACGTGATTTACGTCACACCATATGTTGATGGTACGGCGTTAACAGTAGCGCCTACGGAGTGTTTCGCTTCTTACGCTGAAGTAGCAGCACAAGACGGTGTTCCAACAGTTACTCAAGAAGACTGTTAATATACTTAGAGAGGAGCAATAGCTCCTCTTTTCATTTGCTAAATAGATAAAAATATAAATGAAAAAAGTTACTGGATTTACACTTATAGAGTTGGTTGTTGTCATTGTTATTTTGGGCATTTTGGCTGCAACTGCAGCGCCTAAATTTATCGATTTGCAAGATGATGCCAAAACAGCGACAGTTGAGGCTGCTAAAGGCGCGCTAGAGTCAATGGCTACACTTGTTTACAGCAAGTCGCTCATTATGAATAATGAAAAGTTAGAAAATGGTAGCGTTGTGGTTGATGGTGTCACTGTAAATACCAAATATGGCTACCCACGCTCTAATGATGCTGCTGCATTAGCTATTATACGAGACAACTTATTGCAAGTGTCTGATGATTATGACGTCGTCTTGAATCCAAATAACTTAACGGTTTTTATTTTTCCAAAAGGTGAATATGAGCCTAGTGTATACGGCAATCTCAATACGTTTTTGACGCCATGTATTGCAGGATACAACGAACCTCCTAATGAAGGAGATTCACCTGAAATTACCTATAATGCTTGTTAGGTCAGCATTAATGAAACGTTTTATAAAGGAGACTTAGTCTCCTTTTTTATTTCTAAAATTTAATAGGCAAATCTTTTCAAAAAGCGTTATTATTCAATTAAGTAAATATGTCTGAAAGTCGCATGAAGCAAAACGGTTTTACGCTTATAGAGCTTATAGTCACGATTATTATCTTAGGGATTTTAGCTGTTGTTATTGCCCCTAGATTTAGTTCGTCTGAAAGCTATCAAGAGCACAGCTATCGCGCGCAAGCGATTTCGCTTATTAGAGCTGTTCAATTGCGAGCCATGCAACAAACGGACAATAGCTTTAATTGTCACGCAGTTAATATTGCGAGTGATGAGATCTCAAGTGATGATGCTGCGCCATGTAACGTTAATGTACTATCAGTACCGATAGAAAACGGCGATGATGTAACGTTTGAATTAGACGGTGGTACAGGCAGTATTGGTTTTGATACTTTTGGTGTGCCACAAGGAGACTGCTCGGGCGGCTGTTTGATCACTATCAATGGCGTTGACAACTTAAGCATTCAAATAGAGTCTCAGGGGTATGTCCATGCGATTTAAGCATTCAAAAGGCTTTACCTTAGTCGAGATTATCATTGGCATCGTTGTTATCTCATTATCCTTTTCTATAATTTCAACGCTTGTGTTACCTGCAACAGAACAAAGTGCTGACCAGGTTCAACAGATCAAAGCAGCAGAGCTGGGGCAGTCGCTTTTAACGGAGATTTTGGGTAAAGCTTATGATGAGCAGCCAGGAATCTCCGGTGGCTCATATCGTTGTAATGATAATGGCCAACCAAACTGTACAACTAGCTTAGGAGCTGAGTCTGGAGAGACACGCAATAACTATGACGATGTTGATGATTATGATGCAATCAACAATTTAGCAGGCGCAAATATCCAAAATGCGTTAGGCGAAGATTTGGGGAATTATTATCTCGGTTTTGTTGTAAATGTGTCGGTGATTTACGATGGTGATTTTAATGGGCTTGAAGATTATGCCGATACAGGGGCAAGTAACCAGCTCGCAAAATTGGTTACTGTTGAGATTACAACACCAAGTGAGCAAGTGATTAGTTTTTCCGGTTATAGGACTAATTACTAATGCGTATTATTGCCAAAGGCTTTACATTAATCGAACTTGTTACCGTGATGGTGCTTCTGGGCGTTCTTTCTGTTGGTATTTCTGGTTTTATTGGTGTCACAACGCAAATCTATGTTGACGTAACAACTCGTGATGAGTTGATTTCAAGTGCACGGTTTTCTATTGAACGACTCAATCGTGAAGTTCGAGGTGCATTGCCCAATAGTATTCGAACATTAAACAATGATCGTTGTATTGAGTTTACTCCTGCACCATTAAGCGCCGTTTATACTGAGCTAAGTGTGGCACCTGACGCACAAAGTGATGAAATAAACTTTATCCGTTTTTTCAACGATGGCGTTAATTTATATAACAATAATTTAGATGTTATCGTTTATCCGTTGTCGCCAAATGATGTTTACAACGATACAAGCAAACGAGCAAGCATTGATAGCCTTAGCCAGGTAGGTAATGAATGGACATTAACGTTAACGGCTGACAAACAGTTTCCTGAACATTCCCCAACATCACGTATTTATTTTGTTGATTCACCCGTTGCATATTGCATTGATGCTAATGCACTTGGCGAAAATGGGAAGTTGTATCGACACCAAGGTTATAGTGGGTATAGCAATGGTATTCCAAACAATACCGGTGTGTTGATGGCTGAATCCATTGATATTACAAGCGGTATTCCTTTTCGTTATGCCGAGGCAACACGATTAAGAAATGCCATTGTATTAATCAATATGACATTTGCTGCCAATGATGAATCGATAAGCTTTAACAATGAAATCCAGGTGCCTAATGTTCCGTAATAATGTAGTGCCCAATAGATTTAACAGCCAATCAGGCAGTATGCTTATTATTGCTATATTTATTATGGTTGTGATGTTATTAATTGGTGCAGCCATGGTGAATATTCTTACGACCAGTGGCCAAACTGTCGCGTATGAAGTTTCCGGAACTCGTTCATATTCTGCTGCAAACTCTGGTGCACAAATTAAATTGACTGAAATATTTCCGTTAGATGATGGCAGTAATAATGGTGAGGCTAAAATGTGTGATGGCGCCGACCTTTTCAGTGCAGCGTCATCAAGCTCAAATCAAACCTATCAAATTATTGTTGATCACAATCAAAACCGCTGTAATGTCGCGGTTACGTGTGAAGACTTCCATCACGATAATGTGACTTACTATCAAATCTCGAGCACAGCGACCTGTAGCTTGGGGGCTGATACTACGTCTAGAACTGTGATTATAGAAGCACGGAGTTTGTAGCAAGCTAACCACTGTTCTCTTTTCTTTTGAACGTGTGTTCCTTGATATTTAACATAGAGTTTTGAGGTTTTTGCTAAGAATTTTGCACTAACCGCTATTTTTCATATTTTTTTTCAATTTTTTGAATTTATCCTGCCACATCTGAGCCAAGGTGGGGTATGATGTCGGATAATTTCGTAAAAAAAATTGTAGCTGTTGATGGCAACGTAAAAGTTGATAAATCAGCATGTAAAAGGTTAATAATAATATGTTCAAAAAATTACGTGGCATGTTCTCTAATGACTTATCAATTGACTTGGGAACAGCTAACACTCTGATCTATGTTAAAGATCAAGGTATTGTACTGAATGAGCCTTCAGTGGTTGCTATCCGTCAAGATAGAGCTGGTGGTTCTAAGAGTGTCGCAGCGGTAGGTACTGCGGCAAAGCAAATGCTTGGTAGAACGCCAGGTAATATCGAAGCTATTCGTCCAATGATAGATGGTGTAATAGCCAACTTCTTTGTGACAGAAAAAATGTTGCAGTACTTTATCAAGCAAGTGCACAGTAACAACTTCCTTCGTCCTAGCCCTCGTGTTTTAGTCTGTGTACCATGTGGTTCAACACAAGTTGAGCGTCGTGCTATTCGTGAGTCAGCTTTAGGCGCTGGTGCACGTGAAGTGTATTTGATTGATGAACCAATGGCGGCAGCGATAGGTGCTGGTTTACCTGTTTCAGAAGCAACAGGTTCAATGGTTGTTGATATCGGTGGTGGTACAACAGAAGTTGGTATTATCTCTCTTAATGGTGTTGTTTACTCTTCGTCTGTACGCATTGGCGGTGACAAGTTTGACGAAGCGATTATTAACTATGTGCGTCGTAACTTTGGTAGCTTAATTGGTGAAGCAACAGCTGAACGTATTAAGCATGAAATTGGTTCAGCCTACCCAGGTGAAGAGCTCGTTGAAATTGAAGTTCGTGGTCGTAATCTTGCTGAAGGTGTTCCTCGCAGTTTTACGCTTAACAGCAATGAAATCTTAGAAGCATTGCAAGAGCCATTAACGGGTATTGTTAGCGCGATTATGGTTGCGCTAGAGCAGTCTCCGCCAGAGCTAGCATCAGATATTTCTGAGCGAGGTATGGTACTAACTGGTGGTGGTGCTTTACTAAAAGATTTAGACCGCTTATTAATGGAAGAAACAGGTATTCCAGTTGTCGTTGCTGATGATCCATTAACGTGTGTAGCACGTGGTGGCGGTAAAGCAATTGAAATGATTGATATGCATGGTGGCGACTTATTCTCATACGAATAAGTCCTTTTGCCGAGTAAGTTTGGCAGAACACACCTTCTAGCAGTTAATCAAAAAGGCGATTCGAACTGAATGAATCCTATCTTTAAACATGGCCCTTCAGCACAGCACCGACTAGTTTTGGTGCTTTGTTGTTCTATGCTGTTGATATTTTTTGATCATAAAATGCATAGTTTTGATACGGTTCGTGGTTACTTACAATCCATGGTCAGCCCTCTACAGTATGTCGCGAATGCGCCAAAGCAATTGATGAATTGGGCGGTTGAAAATCTTGCGACTAGAAAGCTTCTAGTTGAAGAAAATCAATACTATAAGTCGCAACAATTATTGTTCAACGAACAAGCGATGCAATTGGATATTCTACGCAGTGAAAATGCGCGTTTACGCTCCTTACTAGCCTCACCCGTGCGACCTGAAGTCAAGAAAATGGTTGCCGAGATTCTAGCGGTTGACACCGATCCTTATAGCCATCAGATATTAATCAATAAAGGTCTGAATGATAATGTTTATGAAGGTCAGCCGGTTATTGACGATTTAGGCGTCGTTGGTCAGGTATTGCATGCTGGAGCAACTAACAGCCGAATATTATTAATTTCAGATGTTAGTCATGCGATTCCGTTGCGTATCCAGCGTAATGGCGTTCGTGTTATTGCTTCGGGCAGTGGTAATATCAGCCGACTAATTGTGAATCATGTGCCCCATAGTACAGATATTGTCGAGGGTGACGTCCTCGTTACTTCGGGTTTAGGCGGTAAGTTTCCTGAAGGTTACCCCGTAGCTCAGGTGGTTTTTGTTCAAAAAGATGAGACACGCGCATTTGCTCAAGTCATTGCCAAGCCTATCGCTCAGATAGACAGGTTGCGTTATATGCTTTTACTTTGGCCTGAACCAGTAGAGGCATTTGCTTCACCAACGGCGTCCATTGAGAGTGAGGCGAGTAATTAAGATGTTTGCACATAATGGCGTTATTATATTACTGACACTGCTGCTTTCTCTCATCGCAGCTATTATGCCGATGCCAATTAGTATTGATACCTTTCGCCCAGACTGGGTGTTAGTGGTGACGATGTATTGGGCAATCGCTCTACCAATTCGCGTAAATGTGATTACTGCATGGGTTATGGGGTTATTGTTAGACATTTTACTTGGTTCTATTCTCGGTATTCATGCTGCGGCGATGGCGATGACTATATACATTGCTTCGGGCAACTTTCAAAAAATTCGTAATTTCTCATTGTGGCAACAATCGCTCGTGATTGGAGTGCTAGCTGCGCTTTATCATCTGATCGTATTCTGGCTTCAGCGTTTATTAACCGATGTCGTTTTTCTTCCAAGCTATTTATACCCCGTGATTACCTCGATGATTTTATGGCCTTGGGCATTTTTATTATTAAGAAAAACGCGTCAACACTTTAAGATCAAATAAAGGCTTATCTTTATGTCAGCTTCTATTCATCCAAGCCCTTCTATTTTACTCGCGTCAAACTCACCAAGACGCAAAGAGTTACTTACGCAATTGGGCTATGTATTTACTAGTAAAGGTAGTGATATAGATGAGTCTGTTAATGTAAACGAAAGCGCAGTTGAATATGTTGAGCGAATGGCTGTTCAGAAGGCGTTAGTGCAGGCTAATGATGAAAATACGGTGGTTATCGGTTCAGATACGTCCGTTGTTTGTGGTGATGAAATCCTTGGAAAACCAAAGGATTACGATGATGCAAAGCGAATGTTAGAGATGCTCTCAGGTAACACGCATCAAGTGCTAACATCGATCGCTGTTGTTAAAGGAGCTGATGTCAGTGTTCGCGTTGTGACAACAGATGTTACATTTAAAACGCTTACAGATTCTGAAATTCTGAACTATTGGCAAACAGGTGAGCCAAAAGATAAAGCAGGTAGTTACGGCATTCAAGGGATTGCCGGTCAATTTGTTACCTGTATAAAAGGTAGTTATTCAGCGGTTGTTGGTCTACCGTTATATGAGACGGCGCAACTTCTTGCCAAACATGGCTGTCCAACAGTTGTGATGCAAAGCTAGGTGGTTTAATGAGTGGTGAACTATTAGTCAATGTCACGCCAAGTGAAACACGTGTTGCTTTAATTGAGAACGGTGTTTTACAAGAGGTTCATATTGAGCGTGAAGCTAAACGAGGTTTAGTTGGTAATATTTATCTGGGCAAGGTCATTCGTGTATTGCCAGGAATGCAAGCAGCTTTTGTCGATATAAATTTAGATCGTGCTGCGTTTTTACATGCGGCAGATATCAATTCCAAGTTAATGACGAATGAGTCGAGTGAAGATGGACAAAGTGTTCCTGATATTCGTTCACTCGTACACGAAGGTCAGTTGTTAATGGTGCAGGTAGTAAAAGACCCGCTTGGTACGAAAGGTGCTCGTTTAACTACGGATATTACCATTGCGTCACGATATTTAGTACTTATGCCCGACGCGAGCCATGCTGGTATTTCTCAGCGAATTGAAGATGTAAATGAGCGTCAACGACTAAAAGACTTAGTGACTCCGTACTGTGATGATACTCATGGTTATATTGTTAGAACGGCCGCCGAAGGTGCGGGCGAACAAGAAATTCAGCATGATGCCGAGTTTTTGCGCCGGGTTTGGCATAAGGTTATGGAGCGAAAAAAACGTCGACAGACCAAAGCGCCAATTTATCAGGATTTGTCACTCGCATTTCGTGTGGTGCGTGATTTTGTCGGCATTGAGTTAGAACGAGTTAGGATTGATTCTAAATTAACGTTTGATCAGTTAATGGAGTTTACGCAGGAATTTGTACCAGAGTTGTCAAAAGTACTTGAGTATTACCCTGGTGAACGACCAATATTCGATTTATTTGACGTTGAAGCAGAGATCCAAAGAGCGCTTCAAAGAAAGATAGAGTTAAAGTCAGGCGGTTACTTGATTATTGATCAAACCGAAGCAATGACAACTATTGATATCAATACCGGCGCATTTGTTGGTCATCGAAATCTTGATGAGACCATTTTCAATACCAATATTGAAGCAACGCAGGCCATTGCCCGACAGCTACGATTAAGAAATCTAGGCGGTATTATAATCATCGATTTTATTGATATGACAATTGATGATCATAAAAAACGAGTACTTCATAGTCTTGAGGCGGCTTTATCTAAAGATAAAGTGAAATTTAGTGTTCATGACTTCTCACCACTTGGCTTGGTGCAAATGACACGAAAAAGGACACGAGAGAGTTTAGAACATATCCTGTGTGGAGAGTGTCCGTCATGCCAAGGTCGAGGCCAAATTAAAACTGTTGAAACCGTTTGCTATGAAATTTTACGAGAAATTGTTCGTGTCAATCGCGCGTATGATTCAGATAAATTTATTGTTTATGCGTCTCCTGCCGTCAGTGAAGCGTTAATTGACGACGAATATCACCATCTTGCTGAGACTGAAGTGTTTATTGGTAAACAAGTTAAAATTCAAACCGAATCGCTCTATAACCAAGAGCAATTTGATGTGGTAATGATGTAATTATGAGTGGTTCGAGAATATTAAATCGCTGGCTAAACCGACTATTTAAAGTAGTTGCGGTTTTTCTGGTGCTTTTTGCAGTTATTCTCTCTAGCGCTCGTTTGTTATTGCCATATGCTGATAACTATCGTGTTGAACTACAAGATTACTTAAATAAACAATTAAACGCTGATATTGAGATTGGCGGATTAACCATTGGGTGGTCGGGTACTGGACCAACAATGGTGGCGCAGAATGTGAAACTGGTCGAAATTGCCGGACTAAAAATTGACGTTGCAAACTTTGGCTTTGAACTCGATTTTTGGTCAAGCATCCTGAGCCAAAAACTGGTATCGAGCCAGTTTGATATTCATGGTTTAACTGCACAGCTTGAACCAGAGTTACTTGAAAGTAGCGATGCGAAAACGGATGTCGTTGAAGTCATCGAAACCATCGCTGATGTTTTCTTAACGCAAATTCCCCATGTCACTACTCGCGATAGCCGACTCATTGTTATAGAAGACGACCAACAGCGCTCTTTGATTATTTCTAAGTTGCGCTGGCAAAATATTGGCGACAAACATAAGGGTGAGGGTGAGATTATTGTTGATGGCGTTTCGTCTAACAATTTAAAACTTCAACTTGCTTTTACAGGCAAGGAGCTAGATGAGCTCTCTGGGCAAGCTTATGTTGAAGCTAACAATATTGATGTTACTCCATGGCTTCAACGGGTTTTGTCGATAAAAACTGACACTGTCGATTCGCAGATTAATTTCCAAGTATGGCAAACCATTACCAATGGTATGCCTGATTTATTGCAAATTGAATTTGGTGAGAGTGACTTTGTTTGGCAAACAGAGGACGCACCACAGCGATTAGTGGTCAACAAAGGCCAAATTGTTGGACATTATAATGAGACTCGCCAGCAATTTGATTTAGCCTCAAATAACATCGAATGGCAAACGAATGGCAATCAGCATGTCCCTCTTGCATTTTATCTTGAAGCTCAAAAAGAGTCCGTATTTAGTTACCTTTCAAGTGTCGATGTTGCAGGCGTAAATACTGTTGTATCGCTATTGGCACCAAAGCCTGAAACTAAGGCGTTATTAACTAACCTAGCGCCTCAAGGGGTACTAACTGACGTTTACGTACGTTTTGATGGTGATGTTAAGTTGGTTGCTGATTTGGAAGGCTTTGGCAACAAATATGCTAATGGCATTCCTGCGACATCAGGCTTGTTTGCAAGCATTGCCCACCATAATAACAACACCGCAATTACCTTGAGTGCTAGTGACAGCGCACTGGACTTTGAAGATGGCTTTTATCGCCCAATTCCCTATCAAGCACTGTCGTCAAATATCCAAATAAGTAATCAAGGCAATGGTCTAAAGATTAAAGCTAAAGCGCTTAAATTCTTATCAAGTGAGCTTAAACTCGACGGTGAGTTAGCACTTGATTTGCCTAAGAATGAAGCGCCGGGAATGTCATTGGTTGCGAATATTCGCGATGTTGATGCGTCGAATGCTCGCTACTACTATCCGTTAAAGACCATGACTAACAACCTCGTCGGTTATCTGGAAAATGGTATTGTTGCAGGGAAAATTCCGCTTGCTACCGTTATTTATCAAGGAAAATTTAAAGATTTTCCGTTTAATGAAAACCAAGGTGTTTTCAGCGTTAAAGCAGAGCTCCAAGACGCGATATTTAAGTTTGATAGTCAGTGGCCTGCCATCCATAAAATGGATGCTCATTTAGACTTTACTAATAATTCAATGATGATTACCGCACGCAAAGGTGATTTGTCAGGTCTCAATGTTGATCAAGTCGTCGCGAAGATTGACGAATTGAAAGGGGCCAGTGTTTTGATTGTTGATGCTGGTATTGATCGTCAATCAGCACAAAATGTTCACACTTTGCTCTCACAAAGCCCTATGCAAGATTCTGTTGCCAAAGTGCTGGAACAGTTGAAAATATCGCAACCGATTTCAGGTCGCTTCAATTTGAATTTACCGTTGAAGGATACAGAAGCTGTTGTCGCTAGTGGTGATGTTTTCTTTGACAACAATCATATAGCGCTTGATGCCCCTAATATGTTGTTCGATCGGGTAAATGGCCATTTACGCTTTGAAAATGACAAAATAAACGTAGATGAATTGTCTCTAGATTGGCGAGGTAAGCCAATCAGGTTAACCGCGATAGGTGAACAGAAAGACAACTTTTATCAAACGAATATTGATTTTGATGCGATATGGTTGCAAAACCACTGGCAATCAGAGATACCTCACCACCTAACACCTTATATGGAAGGACAGTTAGCTTGGCAAGGACAACTAAAACTATTCAATGTTGATGGTGGTGGCTTCAATTACCAACTGAATGCCAAGTCCGATTTAGCCGGTGGACAACTTAACTTCCCTGAGCCTTATATGCTTTTATCAGAGCAAACTAAGCCATTAGTCGTCAATGTAGATGGAGATAGTAACAGCTCTACAATCGATGCCGTACTGGGCGATAACTTAAGTTTTTATGGGGTACTAGCTCACGAAAGTGCGAGCTTTAACCGTGCTCATTTGATCCTTGGTGAAGAGAAAATGATGTTGCCAACGGATGGCTTTCACATCACAACAAAAATCGATGATGCCTTGTTTACTCAATGGCAGCCATTTGTCCGAGATATTATTGAGTCAGTTGACGAAATTAAGTCACAAAATAGTGAAAGTTCCACGCCTTTGCTTGAAAAGCCTGAGCGTATTCGAGGCACGATAAACCGTTTAGATTTATGGGGACATCAATTATCAGATGTATCGTTCAATATTTTTGATAAATCCAATTGGTGGTTGTTACAACTTAACGCCAAAGAAGGCCGAAGCCAGGTTAAGTTTTATCCTGATTGGTATGAACAAGGTGTTGACGTTAATATCGATTTCCTCAATCTCCCAGTACAACAAAATGTTGCTGAAGAAATTGAGCAGGCTATAGCGCACTCTGGCGAGTTTGATGTGGAAGAAGCGATAGAACAACTGCATGAAGAGCAAGATATCTTTGCTAGTATGCCGCCGATGAAGGTTCATTGTGATAGTTGTCGTTTTGGGTTGCTAGATTTAGGCACTATCGACTTTGATATTGTTCGAACAGGAGAAGAAACGATTGAGTTGAAGAATTTTGTCGCTATGCGTGATGGCTTAACTGCAAAGTTCGACGGTCAGTGGTTACTGCAAGGTGATTATTCAAGTACCCAGATTATTGGCACCTTAAATGTTAAAGATATCGAATCTGAGCTTGGTCGTTTAGATATTGCCTCGGCGATAAAAGATTCCGGTATGAAAACAACATACGAGCTCAATTGGCTTGGGAGTCCAACCAGCTTTGATTTGGCAAATTTAAATGGCCAACTGAAAGTTAATGTTGATGATGGCTATGTTGCTGATGTTAGTGAAAAAGGAGCTAAGTTATTTTCGCTATTGAGCTTACAGTCACTTGTGAGAAAACTGACGTTAGACTTCAGGGATATATTCGCCGATGGTATGTTTTATAGCTCTATTAAAGGTGATCTAAATATTGAGCAAGGTGTTGTTTACACTGAAAATATTAAAATGAAGGGCTCAGCCGGTGATCTAACCGTTAAAGGGAATACCGATTTAGTTAAACAAGAGCTTGATTATGAAATGCTATACAAGCCGAACTTAACATCAAGTTTGCCAGCATTAGCGTGGATTGCGACATTAAACCCGGTGACCTTTTTAGCAGGTATTGCGATTGATGAGGTGATCACGTCTACGGTTGTGAAAGAGTTTAAGTTTGTTCTATCAGGGACATTGGATGAACCAAACTTAGTCCAAGTGGATCGCAAGGATACCAGTATTAGTGTCGGACGTTCTACGCCGCCACAAATCGTTGAGCAATCACCGAATCAACAACGCCAACCTGAAAAGCCGAAGGAAAACATGCCTGGTAAAGTTACGCCTATGAGTAAACCGACGGAGCTGTTGGATAAAACAGAAGAAGAAAAGAGCAAAACGTCAGGAGGCGTGGGTGGCTAAGTTATCTGTTATTCAATTATGTGCACAGCCTAATGTCGAAGAAAACTTAAATACTATTGATAAGGTGCTTACCACATTACCTAAAGCCGACGAGCACTTAGTGTTACTTCCTGAGTGCTGCCTGTTTTTTGGTGGCCGAGATTCGGAGCAGTTGGCGCTCGCAAAGCAAACTACAAATCATGAGCATGAGAGTCTCAGCAGTAAACTTTCGGCATTAGCAACAAAACATAGGCTGTACTTAGTTGCAGGCACCATACCAAGCCTAACTGACGATCAGCAGAAGTTTCACAACCGTAGTTATGTTTTTTCTCCGGCTGGTGACATGCTTGAATACTATGACAAAATTCACTTATTCGACGTCATTGTTGAGGACAACGAAAAGAATTATTTGGAATCTAAATACACACAAGCGGGTGATCAAATTAAGCATGTTGCCTTGCCATTTGCCAATTTAGGCCTGACAGTGTGTTATGATTTACGTTTTCCAGAGTTATACCGAGCGCTGGCTGTTAAGGGGGCGGACATAATAACCGTGCCTGCAGCGTTTACCAAAGTCACCGGCCAAGCCCATTGGCTTGCGTTACTCCAAGCTAGAGCCATTGAAAATCAATGTTATATTATGGCCGCTGGACAACAAGGTAAACATGCAAATGGCCGTGAAACATGGGGACATTCAATGATAGTGTCGCCTTGGGGTGAGGTTATTGATTGTATCGAAGAGGGGGTTGGTAGTGTAACTATCGACTTTGCTCCGCAAAGCCTTACAAAGATTCGTCGCTCAATGCCGGTAAATACACATAATAAATTTATGACAGAGTTAATTAAATGACCAATATTGTTGAACAAGAACTACTCGGACAAAGCCAACTAGATCAAGGCTTCTTACAGCAAACATTAGATCGTATTGTTGAGCGTAACGTTGACTTCGCCGATTTATATTTTCAATCGAGTCAACATGAGTCTTGGATGCTCGAAGACGGTATTGTAAAGGAAGGCTCTTATAATATTGAGCAAGGTGTTGGCGTTCGAGCGATTACTGGTGAGAAAACAGGTTTTGCCTATTCTGACGATATTTCGGCAATAGCCATCAGTCAGGCTGCTGATGCAGCGAAAGGTATCGCACTGACGAACAAAAGTGGTTCGGTGCAAGCATTTAAAGCAGAAAAGCACACAAAGATTTTTTCAGAAGTAGACCCTCTTGGTAGCTTAACGCAAGAGCAAAAAATTAGCTTGTTGCACGAAGTGGAAGCCCATGCTCGCTCTGTTGATAAGCGAGTATCTCAAGTTATTGTTAGTCTCAGTGGGGTTTATGAAAAAGTGCTGGTGGCAGCGACAGATGGTACTTACGCAACCGATATTCGCCCGCTAGTACGACTTAATTGCTCAGTATTAGTTGAAGAAAACGGTAAACGTGAACGTGGTAGCTCCGGTGGTGGTGCACGTACTGACTACAGTTACTTTTTTGAACCTCAAAATGGCAAAGCAAGATACTTGCACTACGCCGAAGAAGCTGTTCGTCAAGCACTGGTTAACTTAGTTGCAATTGCGGCACCAGCGGGAAGCTTTCCTGTTGTATTAGGTTCAGGTTGGCCGGGTGTGTTGTTACATGAAGCTGTAGGGCACGGTTTGGAAGGTGACTTTAACCGCAAGGGATCATCGGCTTTTTCTGGCTTAGTTGGACAACAAGTTGCATCGGAACATTGTACGATTGTCGATGATGGAACCATGGCAAACCGACGTGGATCATTGAATATTGATGATGAGGGAACACCAGCGCAATATAACGTTCTCATTGAAAAAGGCATTTTGAAAGGCTACATGCAAGACAAGCACAATGCTAAGTTAATGGGGGTTAGTCCAACGGGTAACGGTCGTCGTGAGTCTTATGCACATCTTCCTATGCCTCGTATGACAAACACCTATATGTTACCGGGTGAGCACGAGCCAAAAGACATTATCAAATCTGTAAAAAAAGGTATCTATGCGCCAAACTTTGCAGGCGGTCAAGTTGATATCACATCAGGTAAGTTCGTTTTTACCAGTGCAGAAGCATATTTAATTGAAGATGGCGAAATCACTTCACCGGTTAAGGGCGCAACGCTTATTGGTAGTGGTCCTGAATCAATGAAAAAAGTTTCTATGGTTGGTAATGACCTAGCGCTCGATGCAGGCGTTGGTGTGTGTGGTAAAGATGGTCAGAGCGTTCCAGTAGGTGTTGGACAGCCGACATTAAAGATTGATGAAATGACCATTGGTGGTACACAGTAACGCTAATAAGGAACCTAGATCTTTATATGGTGTTAGTAATCTGAATAGGTCAATTGAGTCATGAGTAAACAAGAACAACCTAATAACCCGCTACACGGCATCACATTAGTCATGATGTTGGAGAAACTTGTTGCAGAGATTGGTTGGGAGCGCATGGCTGAAACCGTTGATATACGCTGTTTTAAGTTTGATCCTAGCATCAAATCTAGTTTGAGTTTTCTGCGCAAAACGCCGTGGGCTAGAGCTGAGGTTGAACAACTCTACATCAATACCTACCATGGCTTTCAATGGCCAAAGATTGACGATTAAGTATTAATTGACGTATCAAATTGTGGCAAATTGTTAATGAATATTTCAATTTGCCCCTTTATCGCAGATTACTTGCGTTTTAACCCTTCTCATAAAGTGGATATTTCAAAGCCGTTTATAATCCATAGCCAATTGCTATAAAGGATTAACACCAACAATGGTTGGTAAACGAGGCGTCTATGAACTTAACCCGCAATGCATTGAAAAATCCAGCCGCCATTTTGGTTATCGTTGCTCTGATTGTTATTTTTGGTTTTTTAAGTGTTTATAAATTACCCATTCAACTGACGCCAGATATAGAGCAACCTCAAATTACCATTTCTGTTGGCTGGCGAAGCGCCGCACCTGAGGAAATGGAATCAGTCATCATCGAACCCATTGAAAATGTGGTGAAAAATACACAAGGCGTCAATAAAGTCACGACAACTATCTCCCCAGGCTTTGGCAATATCACACTAACTTTTGATGTCGGTGCCAATATGCAGGAAGCCATGCTAGATGTTATTAATAATCTGAATCAGGCGCCGCCGCTACCGTTAGATGCGATAGAACCAGTCGTATCACAAGGAGGTGGAAGAGGAGGGCCTAATACTGCCTCACTCATGATAAAGACATTACCTGACAATCCCGTTGAAGACATGGGTGTATATCAAAAGCTTATTGAAGACGTTGTTCAGCCGCGCTTTGCTCGAATACCTGGTATGGGACAAGTCAACCTCGCGTCGCATCGCCCGAGAGAGCTTCGCATTACGTTTGACCCTCTCAGAGCTGCGTCACTTGGTATTACCATTGGCCAACTAAGCAATACTATTTCGCGTGCAAATGATGTTTCTGGAGGAACGGCTGACGTGGGCAGACGTCAGTATACGGTTAGATTTTCGGGGCAATTTGGCGTCGACAACTTAACCGATATGATTGTTGGCTATTCTGGTAACCGTCCCATTTATCTTAAAGATATCGCAACAGTTGAAAATACGTTAGTTGATAGGTTTGGTTTCAACTTACGTAATGGTCAGCCTTCATACTACTTTACGTTGAAACGTCAAAATGATGCTAACACCGTAGCATTACTTGATGAGATTAATGTAGCGATTAAAGAGTTGAACGAAGGTCCATTAAAAGCGGCAGGATTAACAATCGACTTGAGCTTTGATTCCTCGGTTCATATTCGAAATGCGCTAAGTTTGGTACAGAATAACCTGGGTTTAGGTGTATTGTTGGCACTCGGTATCCTTTGGTTATTTTTAAGAGGCCTAAAAACAACGCTCATTATTGCTACCACGATTCCGATTTCATTAATGGTATCGTTTATCGCATTGAGTATTTTTGATCGTAGCCTTAATGTCATCTCGTTAGCTGGGTTGGCCTTCTCAGTTGGTTTGGTCTTAGATGCGGCGATTATTGTCCAAGAAAATATTGTTCGCCTTCGATCTCAAGGTATGGACAATCATAAAGCGGTTTTGCGAGGTGCACTCCAGGTTTCGGGAGCCTTATTCGCATCAACGGCAACGAGTGTTGCGATATTTCTCCCTATTTTATTTATGGCTGGTATCGAAGGTCAGCTCTTTTCCGATTTAGCATTAACGCTTTCAATTGCTGTTATCGCGTCACTGGTATCTGCTGTCACTGTGCTTCCAATTGCAAGTAAGTATTGGTTGAAGGAGGATACGGTAACAGACCCATATGCGCATTATTGGCAGCGATTAACTAAATTTGTCATGCGTTTAACTGATTCTGCCATTAAGCGTACTAGTTGGATTGTATTACTTGTGGGTGGTGCCATGGTTGTCACCATCACCATGTTACCAAAAACTGATTTTATGCCACGTGCACCAATCGATGGCTTCTTCTTTAGCCTAAATATACCGCCTGGCAGCAATGTTGACTTCATTGAGCACGAAATGGCCAATGTTGTTAAGGCGCGTTTGGCACCTTATTTAGCCGGTGAGCAGCAACCAAAAATAAAAAGCTACAACTTCTACTCTTTTGGTGCGGGAAGTACAGGTGGATTTATTTATGCTGATGATCCAACCCGTGTTGAAGAGCTAATGGATATTGTTCGCACACAAGTGCTCAATGATGTACCAGATACACAAATATTTTTGTTTAGAGGCTCGATGATCAATGTCTCTGGAGGCGGCAATGGACGCACGATAGACGTAGATATTAAAGGAGCTGATATTGAGCATCTTATGAAGGTTGCTGGCATTGGTCTTCAAGCAATCAATGAGAATATGCCTGCGACTACAGCCTTTCCGATGCCAGGATTAACCTTGTCAGAGCCTGAGTTACAGCTGTTACCCAATGATCGTCGAATCACGCAAGCAGGGTTAACACGACATGATGTTGCCAATGCTGTTCGTGCATACACCAGTGGCCTGTTTATTAACGAGTACTTTGACGGTAACGACCGCGTTAATGTTATTTTACGCGGTACTCAGTGGGAGTCACCGGATGAACTTGCGACCTTGCCAATTTACTCACCACTTGCTGGTATTCAAACGATTGGTGAGCTTACCGATATTGTCCGCACCGCAGGTCCAACTCAATTACGTCGTGTAGATGGCAAACGTACTGTGTCGATTCAAGTCTCCCCTCCGGCTAATATGTCGTTGGAAGAAGCTCTGGCAATACTCAATGAAAAAGTATTACCCAAAATGCAAGCTGAACTGTCGACGGACGCTTCAATATTGTTAAGCGGAAATGCAAACAAAATGGCAAATGCAATTAACGATATGATACTCAACTTTGCGCTTGCTCTGTGTATCTTGTTTTTACTGATGACAGCACTATTCAAGTCGGCTAAAGACAGCTTGTTGGTGTTATTAGTCATGCCTATGGCAGTTGCTGGCGGCGTATTAGCACTTAACATTCTAAACCTATTCGCATTCCAATCGCTCGACTTACTGACAATGATTGGTTTCATTATTTTACTTGGTTTGGTGGTCAATAATGCGATTTTATTGGTTGATCAAACAAGACAGTCTGAGCGTGCAGGTAAAACGAGAACGCAAGCAGTCGCCGATGCTGTAAGTATTCGTGCGCGTCCTGTATACATGAGCACACTCACAAGCTTATTTGGTATGTTGCCTTTGATGTTAATGCCAGGCGTTGGTAGTGAAATATATCGTGGTTTAGCCGCTGTGATTGTAGGTGGCATGCTGGTAAGTGCTGTATTTACGCTTGTTTTATTTCCAAGCCTGCTCCGCTTAGGAGAGAGCAGAACGACAAAGGTTAATAATATTACGCCGTTGCCAACCACTCAGATTAAACAAGTAAGTTAATAAAGGATTTGATGATGAAAACTATGTCTCAATATATAACACATACCCTTGGCTTAAGCGTACTTGCTTGTCTATTTACGACCTCTCAGGTATCAGCCAATAGCGCACCAGCAAAACCCGTTAAAGTCGATCAGGTTACTGAAATGATTTTACCTGCGACTTCTGATTTTATGGGGACCGTTGAATCTCGTACGCACATACCAATTACTGCTGGCGTTAACGGGCGTATTGAAAAAATTGCTCAGCCAGGTGACTTTGTTCAACAAGGCGACGTCTTAATCCAGATGGATACATTACCGCTAAAACTGAGACTTGCTGAACAGAAAGCGCAAATTAAACGTGCCGAAATAAACATGCGCTACCTAAAAAATGAAGTCGAACGATTAGAGCAGTTAAAGAAAACAAATGCGACGTCACAGTTCCAACTTGACCAGCAGCGTTCACAATATGAACTTGCTATCTCTGATCATGAAATAGCTGAGTTGCAGCTTAAACAAGTCGAAGATCAGCTTGAACGTGCTGTCGTAAAAGCACCATTTGAAGGTGTTGTAACGGAACGATTGATGCGCGCGGGCAGTGACGTTAACCGAAGTGATACCTTGCTACGTTTTCTAGATACAACCAATTTAGAAGCTCATGTTTATGTACCGGTTAAGTATCTTGGCTTTTTACGTCGAGGAAATGAGTTAACCTTAAGTGCGGATGAGCAAACGATTCAAGCAAAAATCCATGCTATTATTCCGAGCGCTGATTCGAGATCACAAACGGTAGAAGTAAGAATACTTATTCCGGAAACGTTAAATCATGTTTGGGCCGCGGGGCAACTGGTTAAAGTAAGGATTCCAGTTCAAGAGAGCAAGCCGAGCTTAACCGTCCATCGAGATGCACTCATTTTGCGGAAAAATGGCGTCTATGTGGTGAAAGTTGGCAACGATAGCACGGTAAAACGTTTGGAAGTGAATGTTGGCGCAGGCACCGATGAACGCGTCAGTATTGAGGGGAACATCCAAGCTGGTGATAGCATTGCGATTCGAGGCGCAGAAAGACTACAGGATGGTGAGTCAGTCGTTGTGCAGTAATACTGACGAATTGCAGAACGTTTAATTTACAATCTAATTTCTTTAATATTGAGCGCTTTAGCACGAGCATTAGTAACCTCTACTAATCGCTCGCGCAATACGTTTTCAACAGCTATTTGTTCTTTCAGAATACGTACATCTTCAGGTAAAGCAACAAGTAGCAGGCAATTTAGTCCATTATTCTGTGTAATATATGCGCTGTCTGGTACTTCGTGTTGCCACGCTAAGCCATCATTACATTGCAACTGCAATTCTTCGAGTGTTACAAAACGATAGCGAAATCTGGGGCTTTTGCTCTCATCACCAAACCAGCCAATTCCCATTGCCTGAAAATTTAGCCACGCCTCTGTCGTGTTAATGGCTGGGGCCATGAGTTCTGATTGTGCAATTATCGTTTCGCTAGCGCCCAACTGGAGGGGAAATAAATTAGCCATTCATTTGAGTCTTTTGTTGTGGTACACGACCTAGCCAAGCTATTGCTAAAGCAAGGAAAAATGGTAAGAGTCGTTCTATGTAGTCGCCTGGTGCCGAAGGTAAAAAGCTTAAACCTATCGTTAAAAAGAAACCAGTGGCAATTGCCATTAGTGCGTATTCGCCTTTGATAGACTGGCTGCAAACTCTAACAACCACCAATGGACCAAAAGCTGCACCTAAGGCGTTCCAAGCAAAAAGCACACGTGTGAAAATATCTTCAGGTGCATATAATGCGATTAATGTCGAAACTATGCACATCAATACCACGGTCAATCGCGAATAAAAAAGCCCTTTGGCGTGGTTCTTTAAGTTTGCTACGTCATACGACAATGCCGATGCACTCACCAATAGTTGGCTATCAGCGGTTGACATAATGGCTGATAACACGGCAGCAATAATAATACCTGCTATTACGGGTGGGAATAGGTGTGACGTTAAAGCAAAAAACGCTTGTTCTTGGTCAGCTACTGGATCCATTAACACTTTTGCTGACCAACCAACGATTACCATGCCACCATAAACAACCGTCGCCCAAGTAATCGCGATGATTCGTCCTTGTTTAATCGCATCCTGAGATTTGATTGCCATTAGACGATTAACAACATGAGGTTGCCCGCAATTACCTAGTCCGATCCCCATAAGACCGAGTACAAAGCCTAGGGCTATCATGCCAGAATGAGCACCAAAGGTATTAAGCTGATCACCGGAGAAAGCTGTATGGATTTTGGCCCAAAGTTCCAATGGGCCTCCAAGTGTAATAAGCGCGACAACTGGAAGAATAATGCTGGTGGCGGCCATTAGCAAACCTTGAAGTGTATCGGTAATACTCACGGCCCAGAACCCGCCTAATAGGGTGTATATCAAGATAATCGTTGTACCCAATACAACGCTTGTTGTCATCGACATGTCAAAAGTAGAAGCGAATGTTTTACCCGCAGCTTGAAACTGAGCGGCAATATAGAAACTAAACGCGAATATGATGGCAAAAGAGCACAGTAAGGTAATCGCGCGTTTGTATTTGCCAGTATCCTGAGCCAGTAGCTCGGTTAAGGTGACAGACTTCTTCTCTTGGGTCAGTCGTTGTAAACGAGGTGCTAGCCAAAACCAGTTAAAGACATAACCCAGAATAATACCTGGAGGTATCCACGCAGCTGATATACCCATCACATAGGCTGCTCCACTCATACCTAGCAATGACCAAGCTGATGATGCACTTGCCGCTGAGCTGACCGCCGCAACCCACGGGCCAAGTGTGTGGCTACCAATGAAATAATCTTGGGTAGAATGATTGCGTTTGTTACTCCATAGACCGATGCCGATCAAGATGATTTTATAAGTAACAAGGGTTGCTAATACCGCGTGGTGATATTCCATGGTTGCTCGTTATTATTGTTATTTAAAATCAGTCTACTAAGTTTTTAACAGGTGGAAAAGGAAAATAAAAAAGCCACATAAAGTGGCTTTTTTGATGGCAGGAGCGAGTGCTCGTTATTTTTTCATCGCGTGATAGTGCGTTAGCAGGCCTTTC
Source organism: Thalassotalea loyana (assembly GCF_030161435.1). Taxonomy (GTDB): domain Bacteria; phylum Pseudomonadota; class Gammaproteobacteria; order Enterobacterales; family Alteromonadaceae; genus Thalassotalea_G; species Thalassotalea_G loyana. The sequence continues at coordinate 541,828 of NZ_BSSV01000001.1, forward strand.
GTTGAACTGTCATGAGCACTATTCACATCGCCTGAGTTAAGCTCTTGTTGAATCTTATTAGCAAGCGTTTTACCTAATTCGACACCCCATTGATCAAATGAGCAAATTTGTAACACGATGCCTTGAACAAAAATCTTGTGTTCATAAAGTGCAATTAAGTTACCAATGGATCTAGGAGAAATTCGTTTCATCAAGAAAGTATTCGTCGGTCTATTACCCAAATGAACTTTGTGTGGTGCAACCTTATCAATGTAATCGTCACTTCTACCGCGCATTTTTAAATCTGCTCTAACTTCTTGCTCAGTCACACCTTGCATTAAAGCCTGGGTTTGAGCAAAAAAGTTTGCCATAAGTGTTTCATGGTGACCTTCAACAGGCGTTACACTCTCAACTGAGCCAATAAAATCAGCAGGAACTACGTTGTTACTTTGGTGCAAATATTGATAGAACGCGTGCTGTCCATTGATCCCTAATTCACCCCAAATAGACGGGACGGTCGGGTAATCTACTTTATCACCTTGCCAATTGACCGATTTACCATTACTTTCCATTTCAGCCTGCTGTAAGTACGCGCTGAGCATGTGTAATGATTGATCATAAGGCAGTATCGCTTGAGATTGAGCACCTAAAAATGTTGTGTTCCAGAGGCTAAGAAGTGCCATTAGCGCTGGAATATTATTTTCAAGCTCAGTTGTTAAAAAGTGTTGGTCAATTTCCTGTGCACCATCGAGTAACTCCTTAAATTGATCAAAACCAATATCTAAGGCAATAGGTAACCCAATTGCTGACCATAGAGAGAATCGGCCACCGACCCAGTCCCACATATTAAAAATGTTCTCTTGCGCGATACCAAATTTGATGGCATTGGCTTTGTTAGCACTGACTGCTACGAAGTGTTTAGCGATAATGCTGTCATCCTTCGCTGCGTCGGTTAACCAATGCATTGCCGTATTCGCATTGGTCATCGTTTCAGTGGTCGTAAACGTTTTACTTGAAACAATAAAAAGCACAGTTTCTGGATTTAATGGTTTTAGCACGTTTGCGATTTGTGTGCCGTCAACATTGGAGACATAATGCATCGTCAGTTGACCATCACTATATTGATGCAAAGCTTCTGTCACCATTTGAGGGCCTAAGTTTGAGCCTCCAACACCTATACTAACAATATCGGTGATTGCTTTACCTGAATAACCTTGCCACTGACCTGAACGTACACGATCGCAAAACGCTGACATTTGCTGTTGTGTTGATGCAATTTGTTGGTTGATATCAACACCATCAAGAATTTTTGGGGTATCTAATTTGTCACGTAATGCTACGTGTAAAACCGCTCTGTCTTCGGTTGTGTTGATATGCTCCCCAGCGAACATTTTCTCACGCCACTGTTCAACTTCACAATCTTTCGCTAGCTGAATCAGAAGCTCTAATGTTTTTGAATCAATTAAATTTTTTGAGTAATCGAACAATATTTTAGGTAAAGTAACACTAAATTTTTCAAAGCGTTTGGGGTCTTGAGCAAACAGGTCCTTCATGTGCTTTGTTTTCATATCGGTAGCATGTTGCTCTAATGCTTGCCATACAGGTAATGATTGTCGTGCTTCCATAATTTATCTAATTGACCGAAATTGTGTTTTTAATATTGCCATCGTTTGGTTTTATTATTATGACAGATTATTAACACGATAATATGAATAAAAGTTTTCAACATCAGTTTTAAGGGATGAAATGCATAGTGTAACGTTCGAGCAGCAGTTAATTAACCCAAGCAAAATTATTTGTATTGGTAGGAACTATTTAGCGCATATTCGCGAACTTGGTAACGCCGTACCTGATGAATTAGTTGTATTCTTAAAGCCAAATAGTGCGATAACACAGACCCTGCATGCGGAACATATGGGCGAAGCTCTTCACTATGAAGCTGAACTTGCCTATTTATATCAACAAGGAAAATTTGTTGCTGTGGCGGCAAGTTTAGACTTAACAAAGCGTGCACTTCAAACCAAGCTCAAAGATAAAGGTTTACCTTGGGAGAAAGCGAAAGCGTTTGATCAATCAGCATTGTTTAGTGAGTTTGTTGCTATTAGTGATAATGATGAACCATTGTCGATTGTATTGACCATTGATGATTGCATCAGGCAGAAAGAAAGTAACACCTTGATGATTCACAAGCCTAGCCAAATTCTTCAAGAAGTTGAATCATGGTTAACCCTTGAAGATGGTGATATTGTGATGACTGGCACACCGAAAGGTGTCGGGCAAGTGAATGAAAATAGTCTATTTGTCGGTCAAGTAATGCGAGGAGATGATTGTCTCGTTGAAGCTAGATGGCAAAGCTAAGTAAAATTAATTGGTGATTCAATAACCACATAATTGCGTTATCGTGACCGTAAGAGTAATCTTAAAGTACTAGGCATTGAAACCTTGCCCAATTTACATGAATGTAGTGAAGGCATAATGTTATCTAAATAACGGGTGGTTTTTATCGTTAAATCATTCTTGTTTCAAGTCGAAAGGTTGTAGTCATTGTTGTAAACCATGGAAGTGTGATGAAAACTATTGTTCAATATATATCTACGCGGCTGGCAATGTTGGTATTGCTTTGGCTGCCGAGTTTATTGGCTATTGCTAGTACGCTTCCTATCGAGTTGCTCAAAGATGAACAAAAATCTCGGTTTACCAATCCTCAATATTATTATCAACAAATCATGTCCTACCAAGACAATGCGTCATTAGCCGAACGTGATACGTATTATTTGTGGTTGTTGAGAAAAGCTCAAACCGAAAATCTGATATGGCTTCCACAGGAATTTAAATTAACCGTTGAATTAGCGCTTGATGTAATGGAACCTGGTGCTCCTCCTGAAATTATCAGTCATTTTCAATACTTTCGTGGAAAATTAGCACAGCAAGAGAGTCGTTATAGTGACGCAGTCCAAGCGTTAGAATTAGCGATGACGATTGCAGAGCAAGAGCAATTGAACGAAATTTATGTGATTGCAAAGCAAGAGCTTGCTTATACCCGAAGCTTAACTGAATTATTTGATACCTCTTTGGTCGGTTTACAAGAGGCTTATGTCGAAGCGTTTGCCCTAGATGACCTGTTTCTGATTGCCATTATCAACGAGACCTATGGAGCAATTTACGGCTACATGGACGAGTATGAACGGTCGATTGAATATTATGAAAAGGCGTTAGAAACGTACGAAAGGCTTGGTTACGTTGCCCATATTTCTGAGGCGGTATTTGGTATCGCAACGACCTATCGGTATTGGAAAAAATATGACTTAGCAATTGAGCACTTTAAAATTTACCAAGATAGCATTTCCTTTAGTTCCAACCCTGAAATCAACTTTTACGCGAGCTATGGTTTAGGGATGACATTGGCGGAAAAGGGGGATTGTGTCGATGCGATTGCAGCCATAGACGAAGCTTTGAACCAGGGCGGTTTCATTGACTACATTGCTGAGCTTCACAAGCGTCAAGCGGTTTGTTTTATTAAACTTGAACAACTCGATAAGGCGAAACGGGCAATTGATGATGCGAATAAGATTTTTGCAGGTATTCCAGAGTTACAAGGGACTACATGGCAGCTGGAAGTCGAAAAATTATATGGGTTACTAGCGTATGCACAAGGAAACCCTGATTTAGCTTATAAATTAATTAGCCAGTATTACGAGAAATACGTCGATTTACTCTACAAAAATTCCAGTGCTAGATTGATGCGTGTCAGAACGTCGATGGAAGTTGAGCGTCATAATATCGAAATCTCACTCCTACAGCAGCGATCGCGAGTCAAATTGCTAGAGATCGAAAAGAAACATCAAGAAAACGTACAAAAAACCTACCTGATTTTTAGTTTGTTAGCAATTATCGGCATGATAGTCATCCTTATGTACTTGCAACAACGTACTAACAAAAAAATATTCGAGCTATCTATTAAAGATGCGCTCAGCGGTTTATACAATCGTCGCTACATCTTTAAGCACATGGAAAAGCTAGTACATAAATACGATGGTAGAGCAGGGTTCGCCGCTATCTTGATTGATGTTGATGATTTTAAGTGCATTAACGACTTATATGGTCATCCATTTGGCGACAAAGTGATCAAAGCAATCGCCGATGCGGGACAAAAAGTTTTGCGGGTTGGCGATGAAATGGCGCGTATAGGAGGTGAAGAGTTCTTATGTATTTGCGCCCGTATCGATCATCATCAAGCGATGGAAATTGCTGAGCGTTTGAGAGAGTCAGTGCAATCAATGCCTTTATATCGTGATAATGGCCAACCGGTTCAAGTCACCGTGAGTATCGGGGTGGCGATGTCGAGTGAGCGAATGACGGATAGTCAATCATTGTATGTGTGTGCAGATAAAGCGCTTTATCGTGCGAAAGATAGTGGAAAGAATCAAGTCGTTGCGTATGCTGATATCGTGAACGAATAATAAGTAAAAACACTATTTAACAAAACTTGGAGCTAGCTCAAACTTGTTAACTTCACAAAAACGCCTATCAATACAGCTGATTAAGTTGCTCCAACGTACCCTGATCGATTTAGGGTATCACCCCAAAGTTCATTTTGAGTTGGAGGGGTGTTACCAGCAATCGGCTGGACATCAAAAAATATCTTTTAGTCTCCTTAATCAATGGCTTGAACAACATGGCATTGAAGGAAAATTGATCCCCGAATATTGGCGTAATCAATGGGAATTTGTCTCAGAGTTTGCTGGACAAACACCTGAAAAAGAAGCCAAAAACTTGGACTTTGTGTTACACCATTTGCAAGTTGCGTTTAGTAAATTCAATTTTGGCAAGGTAACAATAAAACCTGTTATTTGGTCTGGTGACCGAGGGAAAATGGCAGAGGGTTCAAGTCAAATAATGTCTCGTGATACACGCTCTGTTCACATTCCTAATGCTATTCAAATGAATGTCTCAGTGCTAAATCGCCAAGGTGAAAACCTTATGGTGAAAGATGATTTTGGTGAACGATTACAGCAGAAGTTTTTGCAAAAAAGCTTAGGGTGCTGCTTATTATATTTGCCAGAAGAAGAAGCATTCGAAAGGTTCGCATTGAAAACCCAGTATGGGCTGTATGACGAGCTGTGCTCACCATATGATATATCAGGCGGCCATCAAGGCAGTATCGCCTTTTACAAAGACAAGGGTAAACACAATCAGGCGATGGGGCTTGAACCATTGCTATATGGTGTTGATGATCAAGTTTTACTGAGTAAACAAGATTGGCATGCTACTGCAAGAATTGAGCATAGATTAGGGGCTGCGAGTATGGCTTATGATCCTTATGTTAACGTGATTTTTGCGTTGTTAACGATTATTGAAACGATTGAAGAAGCTCGATTGCATCAAGCCGTTGTAGTTCAAGATAAACAACAAGCCCTGCCTACGTCTTTATATGATCAAAAAGATGCAACATCAATCGCGTATGGTGCGATTACTTTATTTGAGAAAGATGATTGGTTTTCACAGAAAATTGATCAGTTAATAGAGTTATCGCGTAATGAGCAAGCACAACTGACTGATATTCCTAACAACGCAGGAACTACATTAAAACACATGATTTTGGCTCGTTATCAAACTCAGCCTGTCATAATAAGTAGAAAAAGCCTATGAGCACGACAAATATAACTAAACATCAAATGACGACCGTTTTGTTAGATGGCGAAAGTGTCGAAGCAAAGCGCGACGAACTCAAACGTTATTTCCAAAATACATGGCAGACATACGAAGCACTATTTAGTCTTATCAATAACGACGATGCTTTCTTTCTTCGCCCCGAGCCATTGAGGCATCCCCTAATTTTTTATTATGGTCATACCGCAACATTTTTCATTAACAAACTTATGCTTGGCAAATATATCAACCAACGCGTAAATGAAAAACTCGAAGCTATTTGCGCGGTTGGTGTTGATGAGATGAGTTGGGATGATTTGGACTCGACCCATTACGACTGGCCAAGTGTTGACGAAGTTAGGATATATAGAAATCAGGTATTTGAACTTATCAATCGATTGATTGATGAGATGCCATTGAGCTTACCGATTCGCCAAGATTCATTGGCATGGGTAGTCATGATGGGGTGTGAGCATGAGCGCATTCACTTAGAAACGTCGTCGGTCATTATGCGTATGCTAGATACCGAGCACTTAACTGCAAATAACGATTGGCAGGCTTGCTCTACAACGGGTAGTGCTCCACAGAACCGCCTATTGCCGGTTGCTGGTCACACTGTGTCGCTCGGCAAGCCAGCATATGCAAATACCTACGGATGGGACAACGAATATGGTCAAGCACAGGTTGAAGTACCAGACTTCAACGCGTCCGAATACCTGGTTTCAAATGCCGAATTTATGACGTTTATTGATGAAGGTGGTTACCAATCACCACAATACTGGACACCTGAAGGGCAAGCTTGGTTGGATTACAAACAACCTAAGATGCCTCGGTTTTGGTTCAAACAAAATGGTCAATATTTTCAGCGTAATTTATTGACGAGCATGCCACTACCACTCGATTGGCCAGTAGAAATTAATTACCTTGAAGCAAAAGCGTTTTGTAATTGGCTTTCAGAAAAAAAAGGGAAGAATATTCGTCTACCCAGCGAAGCCGAATGGTATTGTTTGAGAGACTTGGTGCAAGGTGATATTACCGATTGGCCAGAAGCCAAGGGCAATATTAACCTCGAGTATTTTGCGTCGTCGTGTCCAGTGAATCGCAATGAACATAAACAATTTTTTGATGTCATTGGTAACGTTTGGCAATGGACAGAGTCAGCGATTGATGGCTTCAATGGCTTTGAAGTTCACCCATTATATGATGATTTTTCAACACCAACGTTTGATGGTAAACATAATTTAATCAAAGGTGGTTCGTGGATTTCAACGGGCAATGAGGCGATTAAATACTCTCGTTATGCATTTCGACGTCACTTTATGCAGCACGCAGGTTTTCGTTATGTTGAAAGCCATCATGATGAGATTCCTGATATTGAAGTCAATCAATATGAAACGAACAGGGAAATTTGCCAACAATTAGCTTGTTATTACGCAAAGGGGGGTGATCATCAATTCGCGATGCCAAATTACGCCGAACAGTTAGCACAAAAAGTTAATGACATTACAGAGCGTAATCAAATCAGCCGTAATCGACTACTAGAGTTGGGTTGCAGTGTTGGTAAAACGAGCTTTTTGTTATCGGCGATTTTCGATCAGGTCGATGGTGTCGACTTTTCTGCAAGATTCATTCAGCACGCAGTGAAGCTTCAGCAAGGTGATGCAGTTCGGTACTCGATTGAAAACGAGGGTGAAATTGTCGACTTCAATGAGGTTACACTCGCTCAAATTGAACAGTTTAATGGTAAGTCGATTCAACCATCGAATGTTTTATTTAGTCAGGGTGATGCAGGTAACTTAAAACCGATTTTCAACGATTATGATGTGATTGTCGCGCAGCAGTTACTTGAGCAATGTTATGATGCACGGAGCTTCCTGGATGAAGTTGCAGAACGACTCAACAGGCAAGGTTTATTTATCTTGCTTACTGATTACAGTATAAACCCAGATAAAGTGCCAGCAGAAAAACGTATTGGTGGTAGTAAAGTTAATGGTGAGAATGTCACAGGGTTCGATGCGGTTAGCCAAATCTTATCGGACAAATTTGAACTCATAGAACAAGATCAAATGACTAAAGTGATTCCTCACAATTACCGTCAGGCTACCTTGAGTTTGATGCATATTTCGGTTTGGCAAAAGCGACTATATGCATAATATGACGCAGCTCGCGACGATAGAGTTACCGCCCCATATCGCGTTCAGTCGCTCGATTGAAGGCGATATTGCGGTTAACTTGAGTCATTCTGGTGGGCAAAGTATGTCGGTCAATAGCTTACTTGCCTACTGCGACGGTCAACGCCAATCAATGGCTGAAATAGATCTGAGCTATGCCAGTATTTCGGGGAGCAAGTCTTTACGCCAAGCGATCAGTAATTTTCATCACCAGGTATTTGATCAAACATGGATAAAACCTAAGCATGTGACAACGTTTGCAGGTGCTCAAGAAGCATTAAGTTGTCTCTATCAGCTGTTGATAGAGCCAGCGGATGAAGTCATTGTAATGACTCCCAGTTATCCTTCATTACAATCTATGGTTGGTGATTTAGATGGTAAGCTGATACCAATACCACTTGAGTTTAAAGAGCAATGGAAAGTTGATTGGCACGCATTTGAGCGTGCATTTAGCGAAAAAACAAGCCTTGTGGTGATTAATAGCCCTCACAACCCGACAGGAATGGCGTTAACCGAAGAAGAATTGGCGCATGTTGTCTCACTGTGTAAACAGCACGATTGTTACCTGCTCATTGATGATGTTTCACATGCTAGTCAATATCAAAAGCGCATGGCATCTCGTCATATTCGTTATGACAAAACAGTGTTTATTAATGTCATGTCGAAAAGCTTAGGTTTAGCGGGTATTCGCATAGGATGGGCAATTACCGACGATAAGAAACTACGTAATGGACTCTTAGCATGTAAAGCCAAAGCTTCAATATGTACAAGTGTTATCGATGAGTATCTAGCTGAATTGGCACTCGATAATTGTCAGCGGATTTTGGCCCGCAATAACGCGATTATTGAGACTAATATTCAAAAGTTTAATCAGTTCCTTACCCAACACCCTGATATTTCATGGCATCAACCTACGTCTGGCATTTTGTCGACGATTAAGTTTTCCAAACGCATATTGGGCAACCAATCGATGGAGTCATGGGCGAAAGATTGCGCAGAGAAGACGGGGGTACTGTTGTTACCAACAAGCTTATTTGGTTTAACTGGTCCCTACTGTCGTCTAGGTTTGGGACAAAAGAACTTCGAAGAAGGGCTCAATCGACTCGCGCTCTATCTTAAAGGTCTTTGATAAATTGTCCCGGCGTTTTTCCGTATTGTGCTTTAAATGCCTTTGTAAAATGGCTTTGATCGTTAAAGCCTAACTCATGGCTAATACTCGCGATATTCGTATTGTTTTGCTTAAACCAGGTTTTTGCTTGCTCTAGTTTTTGAGCAAGTAGATATTGGTATGGGGTTACGCCTGTAAATTTTTTAAACTCACGTAAAAAGTAATATTTGCTGCAACCAATTATATTCGCTAAATCATCTACTGTGATGGGCTCGCCAATGTGCTCGACAATGAATTTGTCTACTTTATCTATTTGGTATTGGTCAAACTTTGAATCTGAAGAAGGTTGCAATAAATCATGATAGTTAGAGTAGTGTTTAATGTAATGTGTCGTCAGCAATGAGAGCAGGTTGTCTAAATAGGCCTTACCATTGCTACCTTTGGCTTTAGCCTCTAACAAAAACAACTCCAATATCCCTTTTATAGTTTCATCCATCACATTGTAGTTGTTAAGAAAACTCAATGACTTCTGTGGTAGTTTTAATGGACAAGCGTCTAAAAATCGTTGTTCTTCAATCGCCAAAATAATGAAATAACAAGGTTCATTGATATCATGGGTGAAAGGCGTTTTTGGTGGGTTAATCCAAATATTGCCGGGCGTTGTTTTAAGTGCTGTTAAACTACCTTTGTCTTCAACTTGCCAATGTAATTCTTCATCTAATGCTAAGGCAAAGTAAAAGTAGGGCGTATAAACATTCGTCGGATGAAAATGAGGTGAACTGCCTTTTTCAATGATAATGCCCGACCAATTGAGTGCCTGACTTGAAAACTCTATATTGAGCACATCACCACAGTTTGACGCTAGGTCTGATTCATACTGATAAAATCTTAATGTTGATTGCATTTGAGGTATCACCATGTGTTCATTTTGCCATTCTGGTAACACCATATTGACGATCCTGCCATATTTCAATAGTTCTTCATCTTTCTGAGCAATAACTTACCAAAGTCTAAGCACTAATCTTCAATTCTTCGTGTTCTCTCATTGCTAAAGTTGCTGCACGTCAACTAGCGGAGAGTAGATATGGGAAACACTTTGAAAAAATTAATCGCATTAATGGCATGCATGGCTATCGGGGCTAGTGCAGCAGAATCCAACAATAAAGAGGCAACAATGATGAAATCCATTCAATTAGATACTCAGATCGGAAAGATCGCTGCAAACATATATTTACCTGAAGGTATTGAGAAGCCACCTGTTGTTGTTGTCACAGGTGCTTGGACAACAGTCAAAGAACAAATGCCCGCAACGTATGCAGAAGCACTGGCTAAACAAGGCTATGCAGCGGTGACTTTTGATTTTAGAGGATGGGGCCAATCAGCCGATAATCAGGTGTTTTTGGAGGACCCGGTAAGAAAAACACAAGATATCGTTCATGTAGTTAACGCGGTAGCTCAATTACCTATGGTTAATGGTCAGCGTATCGCAGGCTTAGGTATTTGTGCTTCTTCTGGCTATATGCTTGATGCAGCTGTTGAAAACAATAAATTGAGCTCTGTTGCTGTCGTCGCTCCTTGGTTGCATGATCAAGCCCTGGCAACCTCTGTATACGGTGGTGAAGCGTCGGTAGAGCAATTAATGAGAATGGCGAGCGATGCGAAAAAAAGTCAAACTCCAGTATTGATTGAAGCGGCGAGTATGACGAATCAAGGCTCACTTATGTACCAAGCGCCATATTACACAGAAACAGACCGTGGACTGATCCCTGAGTACGATAACCAGTTTAATGTCGCGTCATGGACACCATGGTTAACATATAACGCGCAGCAAAGTGCGAACGTTATTGAAGCGCCGGTGCTTATGGTGGCTTCTGAAGCCATGGCATTACCAGCTGGAACACACCAATACCTTGATAAAGCGGGTCACAATGTCAAAGCGACCTGGTTAGATGGCATATCACAGTTTGATTTCTATGATAAACCAGATGCAGTAAACCAAGCCGTTGAATTGATATCAGTTCATTTTGCTAACACGTTATAGAGAGGGTGAGCAATGAAACTCCATTACGTCATTTTGATTCTTGTTGGCATTATAAGTTCGTCTGTCGGGGCTACAAATATTTCACAAGATGAAGCAAAAATAAAAAGCACAGTAAATAGTTTTGCAACGATGGCGGACCAAAATGCTTTTGAGTATTTGGGTCGCCTGTTAACTAATGAACTGACACTTGATTATACCTCCTTGTTTGGTGGCCAAGCTCAAAAAACGTCTAACATAGCCTTAATGCAACAATGGGCGGGCTTCTTACCTGGTTTTGATACGACATTTCATGAGCTAAAAGACATGCGCGTCGCTATCACAGGTAAACAAGCACAAGTCAATGTCAGTTTTACTGCAAGTCACTGGGTGAATGAGGATTTCTGGCAGGTTTCAGGGCGATATGTGTTTGCGCTTGAAAAACAAAATGAACATTGGTTAATCAATAGCGTTACGGCAATTAAAGAAGATGAATCAGGTTCTAGGGACGTGTTGAGTAAAGTAGGGCAGCTTGCCGAACAAAAATTGTTAGAGCGTAGTCGATTACGCGTGGCTTATCACTAAGAGAAAAGGGGAACTAGCTATCGGGAGGGAGTTTGGGCCGATAGCTAGTTTAGCACTAGAGTGCTTTAAAACGTATTGCAACACCACCACTGGTGGCGAGTTTAATTGTTAAGCTGTCATTTGCATCAACGTCTTTGTTTTCAATAACCATTTCATAAGGGTTATCTTTCCATTCAGCCTTTTCGCCATCACGATAAATTTGTGCCTGATATTTTTTACCTGGTGTTAAAAAGTCGAGTTTAAATGTCATCTCTCTCGCATGTTCATCGGTCACTGCTCCTAAGAACCAGTCATTACCATCACGTTCTTGACGAGCAAATGCTACGTATTCACCAATTTCCCCAGCGATTGCAACCGACTTTTCCCAGTCCGTAGGTACGTCTCGGATAAACTGGAATGCTGGTAAATTAGCTTCATAATTTCGTGGCAGATCTGATGCCATTTGGATTGGACTGTAAATGACAACAAATAAAGCCAGCTGCTTGGCTAGCGTTGTTCGTGGGCGGTTTGTCTCATCACCTAAGCCATTAAACGCCATATCAAAGGTACCAGCGGTAAAGTCCATTGGTCCCGATAACATGCGGGTAAATGGCAAAATAGTGGTGTGCTCAGGTGGGTTTGGTGGCGACCCCCAAGCATTGTATTCTTGACCTCGTGCGCCTTCTCTTGAAATCCAGTTAGGGTAGGTTCTGCGTAACCCTGTATCCTTGATTGGCTCATGAGTGTTGATGCTTATGCGGTATTTGGCTGCTTGCATAATGTTGTGCAAGTACTCATTAACCATAAATTGACCGTCATGCCATTCTTTGCGAACGATGCCATTGTCATCAACGCGTTTAATGTTACCGCCATCGGCAACATATCCTGTTTTGACTTGTGCGACATCGTGTTTTTGATACAGCGTAAAGGCATCGGCTAACTGGTCCCTGTAATTTGATACATTGCCAGAGGTTTCATGGTGTCCAATTAATCGAACTCCCACTTTTTTACCGTGTGCACTGACAGCATCAATGTCAAAATCTGGGTATGGTTTGTCGAATTTGAAAATGTCACCGTTGTTAAACCAGTCGCCATCCCAACCTTCGTTCCAACCTTCAACGAGAACACCGTCAAATCCATATTTTGCTGCGAAGTCCATGTAACGAATCGTCTCTGCGGTAGTTGCGCCATGCTTGTCACCGCTACCCCATGTATTTTCGTTTATGTGCATTCCCCACCAAATACCAACATATTTGCCAGGCTCTACCCAAGACACGTCACCTAGTTTATTTGGCTCATTAAGGTTGAGTATTAGGTCGGAGTTTAATAGTCCGGTAGCTTGTTGACTGATTTGAATGGTACGCCATGGTGTTGAGAAACTGCCGCGTTTTTTAACCAGTGTGCCGTCAGACCATGGCGTTAGGTCGGCTTTCAGCGTACCCGGGCGACGCTGGTTTAATGTCATTCCAGCATAATCAACTAAGGCTGCTTCGTGAATTGATACGTGAGTCCCGTTTGTCAGTTTGAATGTTAACGGTGTATGGCTAAGTGATGCATCACGTAATTTTGTCGTATTGTAAATGTATTCGTAACGGTTCCAGCCTCGTGCTGGTATCCACCATGCCGTCGCATTTTCGCCATCATTGATTGCAAATTCAGTGGCCTCATCGGTGATATTTATATCGCCCGTTAAACCTTTTTGCTTTGTGATTTCGTAGCGAAAACCTAAGCCATCATCAAATACGCGAAACTTAACATCAAAGGTGTTCGCCTTTTTGCGGTCCGTGCTAAAAGTTACAATTAATTCATTGTGACTATCTACAATCTCTTTACGCTCACCCCATGGTTGCGTCCATGTGTCATTACTACTTGATGTTTTGACGTTTTCAATGGTGAAGCCTTCACCGAAACTTGGCGCTTTTTGAAACGACATACCAAGACGTGATGGCTCTATCACGGCTTTATCTTGATACATTACGCTATAGCGAGGCCCATTATCATCATTAACGGTGACGACAATATCTCCATTGGGTGAGGTCACTTCAACAGTTTTTGCCATCAGCCAAGGGCTAAGCAAAATACTTGTCGCTAAGGTTACTATTTTTTTCATATTAAACTCGTTGTAATAAGTAATAACTCAAACGTGCTCGCAATATATATTGCAAGCAACGTCATTTATTTAACAAAAACCGTGGTTGTCAGCGCTGGAACCGTAAATTGATTAATGCTCGTTACACTGTCTTTGGCAGTGCTATCTTTACTCGCGGTTAAAATAGGGTGTAGAGCAAACGCTTCGGCCCCTTGGTATTCAAAACTCACAGGCGTGCGATTAGCGTTGAATAGCACAACGATTTCTGAATATGGAGAATCGTTGTTGTCTGCTTTCGTTAATCGCATCACAATCAGTCCGTCTTGTTGCTTGGGCCCTGTATTCATAAAGCTCAATTGATTTATGATGGCTTGCTCAGTCGTTAGCCTAAATAAGTCTGATGAGCTTCTGATTTTTAAAAAGTCATGAAACATCGCTGAGGCTAACGCTATATCTTCTGGTGTCGCACGATCTTTGCCATTGTTAGTGCGAATTATCTTGCTAATCAGAGGCCAGTTTTGTTGATCTTTTTCTGCTGGTGGCAGGCCAACGTGATAGTTGTTATTTTGCTTGGAAAAGTCGACATAGTTAAACCAGTCTGAGTAGTCATAACTATCGCGTAAGTATGATTTAGAGCGCAATAATTCAGATCCCATATGAAGGAATGGAATGCCTTGTCCCAACATCACATAAGTTAAGCTTTGCATATGCATGCGCACTCGTTCTGCGCGATTAACTGAGAAGTCAGTGCGATACTGATTATTATCCCACAGGGTTTGGTTGTCATGCTTTGAAACATAGTTCACGGTATCTGCAGGATCTAACGCATAGCCCGTTGGTTGATCGCCATAAGGTACGTCTTTACCCAACACTGTTTCGCCCGTTTTAAGGGTGATAGGATAATTAGCTAAATTGCCGGCTAAACCAATGCGTGTTTGATCTAGCAATAATTGATATTCAGGTGCGCCAGGTTCACTTTGAAGTTCGTTGTTGATGGTCCCTAAACCATTACCAATCCCTTGATTTCGACGAATGTCATTACCGGAAACACTAATGCCAGGACCTCGGACGGCGTCACGTAACCTGTCTGAGAATGTGCCTATTTCTGTGCCAGCAAGCTCTAATTGGGTGGCTTGAACGAACTGTTTGTTGTTAACAACTTCACCGAAGTTCCAGCCTTCACCATAGAAGTAGTTGTCACTATCAACAGCATGAACCGCGTCACGTGCTTTGAGCATTGACGATTTTGGCTGATGACCCATTAGGTCGAATCTAAAACCATCTATTTTGTATTCTTTTGCCCAAACAACCAAGGAATCAATCATGAGCTTTTCCATCATGACGCGTTCTGTAGCCGTGTTGTCACAACAAGTTGATTGTTCAATTTCACCGGTGATTGGGTTTAAGCGGTGGTAGTAGTTAGGTACGATCTTATCTAGCACTGCTGTCGGCTCTAAACCTGCTTGATGCGTGTGGTTATAGACAACATCCATAATAACTCGAAAACCCATGTTATGGATGTTTTGAATCATTTGGCGAAACTCAATTATACGCGCTTTTCCTTCAGGGTTTACCGCATATGAGCCTTCTGGAACTGTGTAGTGAAACGGATCGTAGCCCCAGTTGTAGTTGTCAAACTGACGTAATTCAGAGACTAAATGTTGTGCATCGTTAGATAAAGGATCGAAGCTTGTTAACACCTCAGATAAGCTTAACTCAGGCGAAAACTCCTTAGAACAAATACTGACTTCAGGTCTTGATTCACAGACTTTTGCCACACTATCCGTTAGCGCAAATGCAACATCTATTTGCTCATTCACTGTTCCAATATCAAATGTTGGTAATAAATGAATGTATGTGAGTCCTGCTTCTCTCAACGATTTTATGTGGTTAATACCGAATGAATTAGTTTCACTAAACGCGCCATATTTACCTCTATTTTTCTCGTTGGCTAAGCGTTTTTCAGCAGCACTGAAGTCACGAATATGAAGTTCGTAGAAAATAGCGTCTTCTTTATTTTTCAATACATTGTCTTGTTGTTTTAGCCAACCTTGAGGCTGAGTAGAGGGTTCAGACAAGTCAATGATTTGTGAGTGCTCACTGTTGGTTGAAAGGCTTAAGGAATATGGGTCTGTTGTTGTGAATGATTCTACTTTTTGAGTCAGCGGGTGATAGGTTTCAATCTCATACTGGTAATAGTAACCATCAAGGTTTTTTGCAAATGCTACGTGCCAAATACCTGTGCTGTCATCAAGTGACATTGGGGTTGATTCAATCAAATTTTTGCTTTGATCAAATAACTTCACTTTGATGTTTCTTGCAGTGGGTGACCAAAGCTTAATCGTTGTGCCCGAAGCCGATAATGTTGCACCCAAATCAGCTACGTCATCCGCGTCATTTTTACCACGGGTGTATAGCTCGTCGATGACATAACTTGTTTGAACATGATGGAGTGAATCTAGTTGGCCATTTTGTATTCCTGTAATCGCAATACGCCCTTTTAGCATTTGTTTAATGGTTTCATCAGCCACGTTTACTTCATATGCTTGGAAATCTTTTAAGTGTGGGTATTGGGTTTGTAAGTCTGCTGGAAAAGCTGTTTTTCTCAGTGGGTAGCTGACAAGTTCTCGATTAGTTTGGCCAGCGATATCCAAAGGGATTTCTACCAAAGAGAGTTCATTCGCTACGGACGCCGGTAAAACGATGATCTTGCGTGTTAGCCAATGACCAGAAAAGTCAGTTTTGGCTTGATCAACAGCCGCTTTTGACAAGGTTAAAGATGACGATAGAGAAGTCGATTGCTGTGGCTGATCTTGGCAGGCCATCAGTACGGCACAAGAAATTAAACTAGTGAGTAAAACACGCATACAAAGTGCTCAAATTTATTATTGATGAAAAGTTTATTTAATCTAGCGATTTAAATCGTTAATAAGAAGATAGCTCATTCGTTATGCATACGTATTCAAAAAATGCAGTGTTAATGAAAAGTTAATTAAGAAAATTTTCTATCAATTTCTGTTTGATTTCTGTCCACTCTTGCTTTGTCTAGTTTGTAGACTGTTTTCGAGTAATTACTCTTGTTTGGTTACCCTATTGCTATGATAAATAATCGAATTGTTCTTCTTTTATTAGGGTTTTTGAATACGTATGCAATCGATAGGTGATCTCTATTTAGTTTCATAAAGTGGCTAATGGCGTTTGTTTTTTAAACGTTCAAAGCGTGTTTAATAAAAACTAAAAGCTGGCGCAACAGCCAGTAAATTACAGAGAGTAATCTGGGGAAGATAACATGTTTAAACCAAGCAAATTATCGCTTGCATTGTTGTCGTGTGGTTTGTTTTCAGTCGGTGGTGCTATAGCCCAATCTGCTGAACCAAATCAGGCGGCACAAGGGGCGAATGATGCCCAAGAAGATCAAATAGAAGTGATTGAAGTCACCGGCTTTCGAAAGTCTCTAATCGATTCCATTAACGCTAAACGTTTTGCTGATACAGTGACCGAACAATTGTCGGCTGATGATTTAGGTGCATTACCTGATGTCTCGATGGCAGATGCACTAACACGATTACCGGGTGTGTCAGCTGTGCGTACTGGTGGTCAAGCGGCTGAAATCAATATTCGTGGTATGGATGGAGGATTTGTATTCTCCACACTAAATGGGCGTGAACAAGTTTCAACCAGTGGTAGCCGTAGTATTGAGTTTGATCAGTACCCATCTGAGTTAATTTCTCAAGCCGCTGTTTATAAGTCGCCTAAAGCATCATTAATCGAAGGTGGTGTTGCTGGTACCGTTGAGTTAAAAACAGCAAGCCCGTTGAGTATTGACCAAGATCACAAATTCAATATAAACGCGCGTGGCATGTATAACGACCGCGCCAGCGAAGTACAAGATGCCAATGAGTTTGGCCATCGCTTTAGCTTTTCATATCAAGGCAAATTTCTTGATGAAACCTTTGGGGTATCGCTAGGCTATGCGCGTTTGTTCCAACCTAGTGTCGCTACACAGTTTATTGGCTTCGCATACAATGGCGTTAAGGACATCGATTTAGTCGAGGGCGATGTAAACGGCCCAGTTTATGATGATGGCAGTGCTAACCCTGAACGCGATATTGACAAAGAGTACATTTCGGAAGGTTTTGAACTTCAACACTTAGGTGGTGAAGAGACGCGTAACGGCTACGTTGGTGCGATTGAATGGGCACCGCGCGACGATTTTAAATTGCGCGCTGATGCATTTGTCTCAAAGTTTGATAGTGAAACATTTGCACGTGGTTTTCGCGTAAAGTTTGGTGGTGAAAACGCGGCTTATGCAAATCCAGTTATTGCTGAAAATGCCATGATTGGTGGTACGGTTAATCGAACCACTAAGAGCTTTACACGTGTTGAGACGGTCAATGATGACAACCAAGATTTTGATGAAATCCAAAATTATGGTTTAAATCTACAATGGCAATTAACGGAAAATCTGAGCGCCGATATGGATGTGTCCTATTCAAAAGCGACCAATGATTTTCGTAATGGTCTACTTTGGGCGTTGGTTGCTGAAGATGCCAATGCCGAGACACCGGTGTTTGATACCAATGTGTCGCTATCTTATTTGTTAAACGGTTTAGACTTACCTGACGTTGGCTTTAATCAAGCCGATGCGTTTACCGACATTAATCGCCTGATGGTGAGTAAATATGGTATCTATCCTTTCCAAAATGAAGATGAATTAAAGGCGGTTCGCTTAGATCTTAAATATGAGCTAGATAATGATTTCTTTAGCTCAATTGAGTTTGGTGCTCGCTATTCAGAGCGTGATTACAGCAATGATAGATCGTTGTATCAGTATGGTGATGATGGTGCGTTTTCCTCTCGTGAGGGACCACTTCGCTTAACTGAAGATATGGTTGAAGTTGTGAATTGGGAAGGCGATTTTTCTTATTTCCCTTCTTACTTAGCAATCGATCTGGATCAGGCGCTTGCTGCTTGGTTCCCAAATGGTATTCCACAGCCCGTCCAAACTTGGGGGGCTAACGCTGATGGTGAAATTGACAACAATTCATCATGGTCGGTACTGCAAAGTGGTGAAGTATTTGAAAAAGTGACGTCTGCCTATGTGATGGCAAATATCGATACTGAAATTGCTGATATTCCGGTGACGGGTAATATTGGTATTCGTATGGTTGATACCAACCAATCATCTACCGTTTACGAATTTGTAGGTGGTGATGTTGCGGCTGGTGCTGTACCAATTGTTGATGAAGTTGGGTTGATTAACTCGGATTATGCCTTCAAGCGTTTGGGTTTAAAATATACCGACTATTTACCTTCGGTAAACTTGAACTTTAGAGTCACCGACAATGATCAAATCCGCTTTGCGGCGGCAAAGGTCATGTCGCGCCCTGAAATCAATCGCTTGGTTTCAAACTTAAGTACTAATATCAACGATGACGGTGAAATTTCGGGTAATAGTGACAATAACCCTTTCTTAAAACCATTCTATGCAAATCAATATGACATTTCATATGAGCGTTATTTTGAAGAAACTGACGGCGCTTTCGTTGCTGCATTCTTCTATAAAGACATTGAGTCTTTTGTTCAAACGCTACCTATTTACAATTTTGATTTTAGAGCAAATGGTTTTTACGTACCTGAAACGATTGTTGATGAAGAAAGTGGCGTGCCTGTTACTGTTGACCCAGTAGGTACATACACGACGGCTATCAATAATGAAGAAGGCGGTAGCATTAAAGGTATTGAACTTGCGTATACGCAAATATTCTCAATGTTGCCTGACTTATGGTCTGGTTTGGGCTTAAACATCAGCTATTCATATACGAAGAGTGAAGTTGAATTCTTTACCGACTTAGGTGGTGCTACACGAAGTCAATCACTACCGGGTTTATCTGAGAATGTGCTTAATGCCACATTATTCTGGAACTACAAAGATTTCGAAGCACGTGTTAACACTCGTTACCGTTCAGAGTTTGTTTCTGAGCAATGGGGTGTAAACGAGCAAGTCGTGAACTTCGATGATGAAATTGTTGTTGATATGCAAGCGTCATACGATGTGACGGAACAGTTAAGCGTGTTATTCCAAGTGAATAACTTAACCGATGAACCAACTCAAAGTTACTTTGGGTCGAAACAATTCACCGGAACAACGCAATTCTTTGGTCGCCAATTTTACTTGGGAGCAAATTATGCGTTTTAAGTTTTTCGTTCGTAATTTTAATACTTGGGAGAGTCGCTCATGCTAGCAACAAAAATGATTAAACTACTGGCTGCTGCTTTGCTGACAGTCCTATTAAGTGCTTGTGGTGGTGGCGGGAGTGATGTATCACCGGGGCAAACTTTATTAACCTGTGATGTTCCGCAAGTTCCTGATGCAACAGGGACAATGTGTGTCGATCCAGAACCGCTGCAATGTAAAGCACCACTGGTGCCTGATGCGTTAAACGAAGAGTGTGTGGTTGGTTTCAATGAAAATGCACCATTACCCTCTGTTACACCACAAGAAAACCAAGCGATTTTGTATTACAACCGAGGTGATGTAGGTGCGAGTAATTCGGCCAATGATCCATCTTATGAAGGGTATCGCTTACATACGTGGAACAATGACACATGTGATGCTTATGCACCACCATTTGATACATCGGATTGGGCAAACGGTCATATTCACGATGGTGTCGATCCAAACTATGGCGCTTACTGGATCCTTAATTTGAAAGAAGGCTACAGTGATTGTGCTAACTTTATTATTCATATTGGTACTGATGATGCTGGTAAAGCGCTAGGCTCTAGCGATTTACAAATGCCATTAAACCAAGACGATGAGCGTTTTGTTCGCATGAACTTTACGTTCCACGGTGTACCAACAGTGTTTGAATATCCTGTTGAGTCTTTAGGTTTTAGCGCATCAGGTAATTCGGCTCATTGGATAGATACCAATACATTTGTTTGGAAAGGATACAATGACGGCATAGCAAGCGTGAGGTTACACCACTCAGCTAACGCTGGCATTGATCAGGATGACAATGGCAATATTACCGGTGATACGCTTGAGTTAACGCCTGTTGAACTAACTGATGAACAAAGAGCACTTGCACCGCAAGTAGCCGACTGGCCTGCATTCCAAGGAAACTGGGAAGCAAGTGATGCGAAGCAAGTACTGAAAAATCAATTACTTGTAGTAGGTTATGATGCTGAAAGTAAGCCTGCGTTAGCAACGGGTGTTCAAGCAGATAAAGTCTTAGACGTTTTATATACGCAAGGCGACGCTGATGCAGATGAAGCGCAATTAGGTCCGGTATACGATAATGGCGATATCTCGGTAAATTTATGGGCGCCAACGGCGCAAAATGTCGCTCTTGTTGTGTTTGATGCCAACAAAACGCAAACGAGTCGTCATACCATGACAGAAGATGCTGAAACAGGTATCTGGACATACACCGGTGACGCTTCGTTAGATAGAGCATTTTATCAATATGAAGTAACTGTGTACCACTATCAAACACAAGCGGTAGAGGTACTGACCGTTACTGATCCATATTCAGTTAGTTTGTCAACAAACGGTATGTATTCACAATTTGTCAATTTAGCTGATGAAGACCTTATGCCAGCTGGCTGGGATAGTCATGATATTCCTACAGTTGCTAATATCGAAGATGCGGTAATCTATGAAGGTCATATTCGCGACTTTAGTGCACGTGATATGAGTGTTTCAGAAGAAAATCGAGGTAAATACAAAGCATTTACTGAAGTTGATTCTGCTCCAGTTCAGCACTTACAAAAGTTAGCTGATAGTGGTATGACGCATTTTCATATGCTACCTGCTAACGATATCGCTACGGTTAACGAAGACCCATCAATGATTGTAGATATCACCGACACGGTTGGCGATTTATGTGCTCAAAATGCCAATGCGCCAGTGTGTGGAGTTGAGTCTGATGATGCTGTTTTGGCTGATGTATTAGCGAGTTACTCTCCGTATACGAACGATGCAGCTATGCTTGTTGATGCGATGCGCAATTTAGATAGTTTCAATTGGGGTTACGACCCTAAGCACTTTAACGTACCAGACGGTATCTACGCATCAAATCCTGACGGTGTTGCGCGTATTATTGAAATGCGTGAGATGATTCAGGCGTTACACAATACTGGTCTTCGTGTCGTTCTTGATGTTGTCTACAACCATACCAACTCTGCCGGCACTTACGATAATTCGGTGTTAGATAAAGTTGTACCGGGCTATTACCACTCGCGTGATATTGAAACGGGTAGTGTGATTCAATCTACATGTTGTAACGATACAGCGTTAGAACATCGTATGATGGATAAGCTGATGGTGGATTCGTTAGCGCTTTGGACCGAGCATTATAAGTTTGACGGTTTTAGATTTGACATTATGAGTCACGGCTCAAAAGATCAAATGTTAGCCGCACGTGATGCAATTCAGGCCATTGATGAAGACAATTACTTCTACGGTGAAGGTTGGAATCGTGATGACCGCGGCTTTGAGCAAGCGAATCAGTACAATATGGCGGGTACCGAAATTGCGACATTTAATGACCGTATCCGTGAAGGTATTCGTACCGCAGAAATCTTTAGCAATAATACTGAAGAAAATGGTCCATTAATTAAACAAGATATCGTAAAACTTGGCCTTGCAGGCTCTTTAGCTGATTACGTTTTAGTTAACTACAATGGAGTTGCGAGCACAGGATCGGCATTTTCGCCAAATATGTACGCGCTAGATCCGGCGGATAACATTAACTATATCTCTAAACATGACAACGAGTCGCTTTGGGATCAACTGCAACTTGAGTTACCTGCAGGATACTCATTGGAAGATCGAGTAAGGATTCAAAATGTTTCTCACTCGATTATCTTGCTATCGCAGGGTATTCCGTTCATGCAATTAGGCGGTGATTTCCTTCGCTCTAAGTCATTAGATAGAAATACTTATGATGCAGGTGATTGGTATAACCTTGTTGATTTCTCAATGGAAACGAATAACTTTAATGTGGGTTTACCATTGGACAAAGGTGGCCGTGCGGACGATGACCTAGTAAGTATTGCATCAAGTGCGTTAAATCAGGTCGGCATGTCAGACATGATGTTTGCATCGGATGTGTTTAATGAATTTCTACAAGTTAGAACATCTAGCCCACTCTTTAAGTTAACAACAGCGCAAGACATTATTGACCGTATTGGCTTTCACAACATCGGCAAAGGTCAAACGCAAGGCTTAATTGTCATGAGTATCGATGACGGTGTAGGTGTTGAAGATCTTGATCCAGCAAACGATGCGATTGTTGTTGTGATTAATACAAGCGAAAATTCAGTGAGTCATACAGTATCTACCGCTGCTGGCTTTAGCTTACACCAGACGTTAGCGAACTCAGTTGACAGCCGTGTTGCAAGTTCAAGCTTTGACGCAGGCGAAGGTGAAGGTACATTTAATGTACCTGCATATACGACAGCCGTATTTGTTAAACCTCAGGGTGATAACCAAGGTGATGGCTTGCTGGCTACAGCAACGTCAGGCGCGCCAGATGTTGAGCCATATGGTGATACAACGGTGTTTGTACGTGGTGAGATGAATGGCTGGGGTGAAGTCGATAGCTTTAGTTATCAAGGTCAAGGTGTTTACCGTGCAACACTTACACTAGCTGCTGGTACATATGGCTTCAAAGTAGCGTCAGGTGATTGGGCAACGGTTAATCTAGGTGCTCCTGCTGGATCAAATGAAGTTGTCGTCGGTGAAGACTTTACATTGCTACCAGGTAGTAATGACAACTTATCAATTACCATTGATAAAGAGGCGACATATGTTTTCACATTGGATGCATCAGATACTAACAATCCAGTATTACATGTGCGTGATCAAGAAGCCTTTGCAGACACAACGATTTTTGTGCGAGGTGGCATGAATGGTTGGAGTGAAGATAATCCATTTACTTACATTGGTGATGGTCGATACTCAGCCACTGTGTCAATAGCGGCGGGGACACATGACTTCAAAGTTGCCTCGGCAGATTGGGCGACAGTCAACCTAGGAGCTCCAGCTGGCGATCGAGAAGTGACCGCTCGTAATGAAAAGCTATTGGTTCCTGGGAGTAATGATAACTTCTACATGGAATTTGCGGCTGGTGATTATACCTTCATTGTAGATACTACCGATATCAATGCGCCAACGTTAACGGTTTACAGCGCGGAAATGTTTGGTGCAACTACCGTGTATATTCGCGGTGGAATGAATGGTTGGGGAGAAGTTGACGCCCTAAGTTACGATGGAGACGCTACCTATAGTGTTGAGATTGATCTTACGGTAGCGAACCATGAATTCAAAGTTGCTTCGGGTGATTGGTCTACGGTTAACTTAGGCGGCGACGATGGTGCGAGTGCGGTTAGCTTAGATAGCCCATATCGTTTAACTCAAGGTTCAAATACGAACTTAACAGTTGATATTGCCGAAGCTGGTACGTATATCTTTACGGTGGTTGGCCCTAACCCAGAGAGCCCAACAGTCACTATTACTAAAAAATAAGTTTTAGTGCAAATACTCAATTCTCAAGGCGCTCAATAGAGCGCCTTTTTTAATCCATTTTTTGACTAAATCTTAAGCGCATTCCCCCGTTTTTTTGCATACTGGTTAAGGATTGAACAACTTCCTGTTAACACCTGTAATCACTGCATACGTATTCAGATTGCGTGTCATATTGCTGAAAGTCTGTTGTGATAAGTTACATTTTTTGAAAACTTATTATGATTGTTTATTGAGCTTTTTAATTCCGATCTTTTTTAAGTCCTTGAATTTGGTGAACTGGAAGTGGTTATGAAATCTTCTAACGGTATTTTGAATGTTTTTTTCACCAAAATTTGTCGTTATTTGTATTTCTCTATTACGCTTAAAGAGTTTCTACATCTAGGAAACATTTGCGGTTACAAAATGATGAATACGTATGCAAACAGTGTTTTTAGAATGGGCTCGCTTTTATAGTAAGTTGACCGCTTTAATATACACGTAAGCGGATTTCTAAAAATATAATACAAATGTCGTCGCGTCAGCTCGGATGCTGAACAAAATAAAGATAACAAGGACGAAGGGGAGAATATATGTTGAAGTTTAAACCTAGCAAGGTAACGCTTGCTATGCTTTCTACTGGCTTAATGGCAATGGGTGCTCCTGCACTAGCAGCTCAAGACAGCCAAGCAAAAGAACAAGAAGTTGAAGTTATTACGGTTACGGGTATCCGTGGTTCTTTACAGCGTGCTCAAGCGATCAAGATGAGCACAGACAACATCGTCGAAGTAATCTCTGCAGAAGACATCGGTAAATTACCAGATACATCTGTAGCAGAATCTTTATCTCGTTTACCAGGTGTTACAGGTGAACGTCGTAACGGTCGTACTAGTGGTCTTGCTGTTCGTGGTTTTAATGAGAACTACGTTGGTACAACGTTAAACGGTCGTGAAATCTTAGGTATGGGTGATAACCGTGGTGTTGAGTTTGACCTTTACCCGACAGAAATCATTAACAACATCGTTGTTTACAAATCTTCAGAAGCAGGCCTTACGACACAAGGTATCGGTGGTACTATCGATATGCAAATGGTTAGTCCGCTAACTGCTGAAAAAACAATGACGTTCAATGCATCATACGAACAAAATGGTGAAGACGCAGGTAACCCTGATTACGATAACAATGGTCACCGTTTATCATTCAACTTCGTAGACAAGTTTGCCGACGATACAATTGGTTTAGCATTAACTGTTGCGAACCAAGAAACTCCTCGCCAAGAAAATCAATTCCGTGGTTGGGGTTACGCTGATTCAAGCCAAGCTCCAGGTGCAAAAATCTTAGGTGGTCATGACTCTTACACGCGTTCAGCTTTATTAGAGCGTACATCAGTTGCTGGTGTTGTTGAGTGGGCGCCAACTGACCGTTTAAAAGTTAAATTAGACGCGTTATACATCGACTTTGAAGAAAACGATGTAAAACGTGGTTTAGAAGAAGGTGGCGCTGAATGGGGTGCTCCTAACCACACTGCTGGTCCTGTTGAAAACGGCTTAGTAATGAGCGGTGAGTTCGACGGTTTCCATTCTGTTATCCGTAACGACGGTTTAAGCCAAAAAGCTGAATTAAACAGCTTAGGTTTAAACGTAGAATACGCTTTATCTGATAACTGGACATTAGATCTTGATTACTCTGCAAGTGATGTAGAAAAAGACTTAATCGACGTTGAAAGTTACTCAGGTACTGGCCGTGCTGGTATTGATGGCCGACCTACTATTGCTCGCTCATGGCAGCAAACTTCAACGGGTGCTATTTTCGGCGCACATTCAACGTTATCTACATTAGATTACACAGATCCAAACCTAATCCGTTTAGCTGGCCCTCAAGCATGGGGTGCTCCAGTAGTAGGTTCTGACGCACAAGATGGTTTCATTAACCGTCCTGAGTTTGATGAAGAGTTAGATGCGGCACGCGTAAGCGTTGAAGGTGTAGTTGAGTGGGGCATCATTTCTGGTGCTGAGTTTGGTTTACACATTTCAGACCGTAAGAAAACAAAAATCAACGAAGGTGATTACTTAACAGCTCCTTCATACCCAGGTGATGAATCAATCCCTCAAGTATTAGGTGTAGCTGACTTAAGCTTTATCGGCATTAACGGCGTGTTAGCTTACGATGCGTTAGGTTTATACCAAAGCGGTTACTACAATGCGACTGAAGCATCATTAGTACAAACTGACCGTTTCGGTGACACTTACACAGTTGAAGAAGACATTCGTACGTTCTACGCCAAGTTTAGCATCGATGCTGAGTTAGGTGATGTTTACGTTACAGGTAACTTTGGTCTTCAATACACAAGCGTAGAACAACAATCATTCGGTTTCTCAACAGTTGAGAATGCAAATGGTTATGTTGAAGCGACACCAGTTGAAGGTAGTGCAGAATACTCTGATTTATTACCAACAATTAACTTAAGCTTCGAAATTGCTGAAAACCAATTTATCCGTACTGCAGCTGGTAAAGTATTATCACGTCCTCGTATGGACCAAATGAAACCAAACAACGTTGCAACATTTGCTTATAACGATGATCAAATTGGTAACGCTAACCCAGAGCGTGGTCCTTGGAGTGGTAACGCAGGTAACCCAGAGCTTAAGCCACTTGAAGCTGTTCAGTTTGACTTATCTTACGAGAACTACTTCTCGCCAGAAGGTTACTTTGCTGCAACGTTCTTCTACAAAGATCTTAAGAACTGGCACCGTTCAAACAATGACCTAGCTGACTTCTCTGATGTTTACATTCCTGAATTACATCAAGATAGCAATGGTAATGCACCAGCAACATTAATGGGTTTTGTTAGCACAGAGCAAGATGGTTTAGAAGGTTTTGTTCGCGGTTACGAATTCCAAACGAGCTTACCGTTTAACATTATGCACGACAGCCTTGAAGGTTTAGGTGTTGTAATGAGTGCTACATTTATCGATGGTGAATTGGATGATGGTGGTCGTATCCCAGGTCTTTCTGAAGAAAGTTACTCATTAACGGCTTACTATGAAATCAATGGTTGGGAATTCCGTATCGCTGGTACAAAGCGTGATGAATTCTTAACAGAAACACGTGGTTTAAGCTTAGCGCTTGAAGAAACTGAAGACTTAGGTGGTCAGTTATGGGATGCGCAAATTAGCTACGACTTCAGCGAGTCTAGCATGGAATCATTACACGGTTTACGTGTGAGCTTCCAAGCGCAAAACTTAACAGACGAAGACACAGTTCAAGCTGAGGCTGTTGACTCTCGTCAGATTACTAAGTACCAATCTTTCGGTGCTAACTACATGTTAAGCATGAACTACGAGTTCTAATCAACTCGTTCTGAATATAAACCTGCCAGGCGACTGGCAGGTTTTTCTTTATAGACAGTTTGTTTTTCACTAAATTAATCAACAACCCGTAATTTAGTGACAAGCAAATTACACGTCATAAGTTCCAATTATTAGATATTTGTTATGAATAATGCAGTAAAAAAAGTCGTGGTATTAGGTGGCGGTACGTCAGGTTGGATGTCTGCAGCATTTTTGAAGAAAATGTTCACTGAACAAGTCGATGTTGAATTGGTTGAGTCTGATGCAATCGGCACGATTGGCGTTGGTGAGGCAACTATTCCACCTATACGTTTATTTAACAACGTGCTCGGTATTAACGAAGCTGAGTTCATTAAAGAAACGAAAGCAACAATTAAACTCGCTATTAAATTTGAAAATTGGAAAAACGTTGGCGAAAGTTATTTTCACACGTTTGGCAGTGCAGGAAAAAGCAATCCATTTTGCCACTTTCATCATTACTACTATCGCGCGAAACAATTAGGCTTAGATAAAAGTATTTGGGACTACGATTTAAATTATTTATGTGCAGAGCAAGGTAAGTTTGCGCAAATTCAAGCCAAAGATCCCATTTTGGATATGCCATTTGCTTACCATTTTGATGCTGGTCTTTATGCCAAATTTTTACGTAAATTTAGTGAAAATATGGGCGTAAAGAGAACTGAGGGCATGGTTGAGCAGATTGTTCAAAACAATGACTCAGGTTTTATTGAAAAATTAATCTTACAATCAGGCCAAGTCATTGAAGGTGATTTGTTTATTGATTGCTCGGGTTTCAAGGGAATGTTAATTCAGAAAACCTTAGCGACTGGTTTTGAAGATTGGAGCCATTGGTTGCATTCTGATTCTGCCATTGCAGTGCCATCTGAAAGGCTTGAACATACGTTACCTTATACACGTTCGATTGCGCATTCTGGTGGTTGGCAATGGCGAATTCCGCTACAACATCGAAATGGTAACGGGATTGTATTTAGTCACCGCCATTACACACCTGAACAGGCTGAAAATGTGTTGATGTCTAATTTAGATAGCAAACCATTAGCTGATCCTAAGCTTATTCGCTTTACAACGGGACGTCGTCGAAAGCAATGGAATAAAAACGTCATTGCTGTTGGGCTATCGAGTGGCTTCTTAGAGCCGTTAGAATCAACGAGTATTCACCTTATTCAAAGCGCAGTTGTTCGCCTTGCCCATTTGTTTCCACATAATGGTATCAATGAGCATGATATCGCTGAATATAACAAGCAATCAGAAATTGAATACCAGCAAATTCGTGATTTTATCATTCTTCATTATGTGGTTAATGAACGCACGGATAGTTTGTACTGGAAAGAAATGCGTGAAATGGAAATTCCTGATTCACTTCGCCATAAAATTGAATTATTTAAATCAACAGGTCGAATTTTTAGAGAGCAAAATGATCTCTTCTTAGAGAGCTCTTGGCTTCAGGTGATGGCTGGACAAGGACTCGAACCAAAAGATTACAATGCGTTAGCTGATCAGCTGTCAGAGCATCAACTGATGGATATGCTGAACCGTATCGAGCAAATAAAACGTGAACCAGTTAGCCAGTTGCCTTCGCATGACGAGTTTTTACAAAGCATTATGCAGCGGGCTAATTAGTTTGGGCAAGGCATGAATAAACCTGTTTCAATAGCAATTGTTGGTGGTGGAACTGCAGGCTGGATGGCTGCAAATCTATTTGCTCAGAAATGGGCTGATAAAAATGTATCGATCAGTTTAATAGAGTCTCCTGATATAGGTATCATTGGTGTCGGTGAAGGCTCTACACCAACCTTGAAAAGGTTTTTCGACATTATTGATGTTGCTGAGCGAGATTGGATGCCAGCTTGCAATGCAACTTACAAAGTAAATATACGGTTTAAAGACTGGAGTCCTCAGTCAGGCATAGAAAGCTATTCGCACCCATTTACATCGCAAGTTGATACATTCACCTCTCGTTCATTTCACGTTAATACTAGAACGCGCCGACTAGGGCTAGATACTCATGTCGTACCGGAAGATTTTTTCATCAATGGTGTGTTAGCCCAGCAGGGAAAGGGCCCTGTCACGCCAGAAAACTTTCCTTTTAAAATGGAATATGGCTATCACTTTGATTCAGGGCTATTAGGCCAATTTCTTGCTAAAAATGCGAGTGATAAAGGCGTACGCCATATCCAAGCTAATGTGACAGATGTTACTCGTCACCCGAATGGTGATATTGCAAGTGTGATAACCAAAGAAAGCGGTAAAATATCGGCAGATTTTTTTGTTGATTGTACTGGCTTTAAGGCACTGCTTATTGGAAAAACGTTAGGCGTAGCCTTCAAACCCTATAAAGATAATCTGTTTAATGATAGTGCTGTGGTCATGCCGACGAGTATCGATGATGTGATCCCTGTTGAAACACTATCGACTGCCTTGAGCGCTGGTTGGGCATGGAAAATTCCATTAACGAATCGTTATGGCAATGGTTACGTCTACAGTAGTGACTTTATTTCTTCTGACCAAGCGGAAACTGAATTTCGTACGCATTTAAATACGTTAAATGACGATACTCCATGTCATCACTTGAAGATGAACGTCGGTTGTTTGGAAAAACAGTGGTCTCATAACTGCATTAGTATTGGTTTATCTCAGGGGTTTATCGAACCTCTAGAGGCAACTGCGCTTCATCTTGTTCAATTGAGCTTAGAAATGTTTATCGAACAGTTTGAAAGCGGAGATTTCACCAATAAGAACCAACAAATCTACAACGATTTTACTGGTGAGCGTTTCGAACGCGTCCGAGATTATATTGTTGCCCATTATAAAATGAATACGCGAACTGATAGCGAATATTGGCGAGTAAATCGTGAGAATACCAATCTGTCTCAGTCGTTAATTCAAATATTAAATGCTTGGTTTAATCGAGAGGACTTAACTGAAGAGATCGTTCGTCAGAACCTGCAAAGTCATTTTGATACCAGCTCTTGGCACTGTTTACTAGCAGGTTATGGCGCATTTCCTCCGTTAGCCTCAAATCAGCCAGATCAAGGCGACCTATATAAGAACAATGATATTGCACAATTCTTAAAAGGCTGTGCACTTAATTTTCAATCACATGCTTCACATCTGCAGTTAAAATAAGTGAGATATTCATGTTAGCAATGCAAAAAAATTTAACTAATCGCTTTTATATGCTGTTGTCACTTCCGGCGACGGCGATGGGGTTTGCCTTATCGGTGCAAATTTCGGCACTTAGTTGGATCTTAACAACTCAATACGGTCTTGATATTCATGAAGTGGGTTTGGTTTGGGCCGCAGGTCCAATTGCCGGCATCTTAGGTCAAGTCATTGTAGGTATTGTTAGCGATAAAGTGTGGTTTTGGAATGGGCGCCGTCGACCGTTTATTTTAGTCGGAGGTGTTATTGCCGGGCTCATGTTACTAGCCTTGCCAAATATTGATATCGTTTCTTCTAGTTTGGGCTTTTCTGGCATTTTAGGGGTCGCAATCGCGATAGCGCTTGCCCTGGATTTATCAATCAATGTTAGTTTTAACCCAACCCGTTCAATTATCGCAGATGTCACACCTGAAGGAGAGGAACGTACTAAAGGTTATACCTGGATGCAAACAGTATCTGGCACGTTTGGTGTTATGGCCTATGCAATAGGTGCGACTTGGGGTAATTATGCGCTAATCTATTTTGGTGCTGTATTAGTGTTAGTGTTATCACTAATCCCTCCATTTTTTATCGAAGAGCCTCGCCAATTAACTGAACAAGGAGAGGTACAAGAAGATTACGGCCTTATTGATGTCATCAAAAACATCAAGCCGCTGTGGGGTATTTTAATTTATGATATTTACGCGTTGGGTTTGCAGATATCAGGCATTAAAGTTGACCATTATTATGCCGAGGCAGTTGCTGGCTTAATTACCCTTGTGTTAGTGATTCAAACGATCAGTGCTAAAGAGCAAGCTGACTTGCCAACGAATCAAACCGGTTTTGCTAAGGTGCTTGCTGCACATTCATTTAGCTGGATTGGTGTACAAACCATGTTTGTTTTCATTATTGCGTTTCTGCAAGACAAAATGCCTTCAGTTGGTGATGATGACTTAGGAAAAATCATCGCAACGAGTTTCCTGATACTTAGTATTACAGCCGCTTTTTTGCCTGCACTTGTGCTTGAGCCCGTTGCAAAGAAAATAGGTCGAGTGAAGACGCATACCATTTGTATCGCAACAATGGCGGTTTCATATGGTTTAGTGGCTTACATAGGGCATGAAAAAGTTAACTTATATATCTTGATGGCTATTTTAGGCATTGGTTGGTCTTCGATTATCAGCTTGCCATTTGCGATTATGTCGGAAAAGGTCAACCAAGCTCAAATGGGACTATACATGGGGTTATTTAACTTATCTGTTGTATTGCCACAACTATTGGTTAGTTTAGGTGTCGGCTTATTTATTTCGAAAATCGCAGATAAAAGTGTGGTATTCCAAGTAAGTGCTGTTGCTTTAGCTATTTCAGCCTTGGTGTGGACAAAAGTTAAAGAAAAATAAACTGTTAACATCTATTCGTTGGAGGCGCTTAATTGCGCCTTTATTTTTTCTTACCAAGACGCTTTAGCACTTTGTCCATATGTTGTTTAAAGTTTTTCTCGTCTTTTGTTAGGCCGCAACCAAAACTCGAAACTGGCTTATGGTCTAGCCCTAGGTATGATAGATCCTCTACTAACAAACAGTTACCATCATCCCCTTTGATAATATCAAAGCTACCGACATTGGATGTGGCTTGCTTTAATTTTTCATCTTCGCTTTGTGGCACTGTAGAGTGTGGCACTGGGATGTGTTTGCCCGCCATTACATCGCCTTGACGATAACGTTGATATTCAGCAAATTCCTCTTGCATTGTTTGCGTTTGAATTTGCTTTTGTAAGTCAAACAGTTGTGCCCTTACTGAAGTGTTTTTTTTCGGTGTTACCAGCTGTTTCGGTGCTGGTTCTCGTTTAGGTTGAGTCGAATCACTTGCATTGGGGGATTGCTTAACCGCTTTAGGCTGCATATCAGGTTCCTCAACTGCTTGAGGAATGGTTGACTTATCATCGAGTTGAGGCGGTGATTCTTGTGGTTTTGGTTTAATCTCTTCCTGAGTATCTTCCTGTAATTTAGTTTCTTCAGGCTTAGGCGTATCTTTGGGGGCTGTCGGTATGTAGAGATAACTTTTGATAGGTTTTACGTCTTGAGTTTCTTGCAATGGTAAATCAAACGATTGCATGCTCAGTATTGCTAATAAGCCAATATGAATAGCTGCGGTAAATAAAATAGCCTTATGGTGCTGTTTTATCGACGATATTAGCAATTTTCCTTCCTTGAAGTTTTATCTCATGACGATATCAATAGACTTGAGAAGACAACAAAAGTTCACTGCGCTAACTCGTTGATTTAGAAAAGCCAAGGATCATTTGCTACACTAACTTATTAGTACCATTAACCACAAAAGACCATCATGGAATATCAGTTTTCACATGATACAACGTCCGGTAACTTGCGGGCGCGATTCAACACAGAGCATCAAGTTTTCGGCCACTGGCTTGAAACTGAAGTCGGCAAAAATCATTCTCAAGTCGCTAAAATTTTAAAAATGCTGGATGGCTTATCAAATGCACATCAACAAGATTTGAAGTTAGTTGGCCACCAGTACACATTAATTCTCTCTGAACATGACGCATTAATTGCGTTAAACGCCAGTTTAGAAGGGGAAGCAATGGCGGAAAACTTAGCAGAGCAAGCGTTAGATTTTGACGAAACAGAAACCGCAATGTGCGGTATTGATGATTTTCATGATTTAATAGCGGCATGGGCAAACTTTCTTACAAATTAAATCGTAACTAGTGCTTCAAAGTAAGTTAAAGTACGCTTAGAAAAAAATAACTCTAAATATTGTTTTAATTAGGTATTTTCCTATGACACCTCCTGCAAATCCATCGACGGAAACAACAACTCCACAAAAACAGCGAAAGATGGTGCAATTGCGCTTTGTGCTTTGGCCCATCGCAATCATCGTTATTGCTATTGTATTACTTGGCATCATGGGGGCATTAGCTCCTAAACCTGAGAAAAAGCCATTTACAGTGAAAGCACCGCTTGTTGAGGCACAAGACTTTTCATCGAGTGACGTTCAGTTCATTATCGAAAGTCAAGGTAGCGTTTTACCTCGTACAGAAACCATGATTGTGTCTGAGGTTAGTGGTCAAGTCGTTAGCGTTTCAGATAAATTTAAAGTGGGTGGCTTTTTTGAAAAAGGCGAGGAACTATTATCGATAAACGATATTGATTATCAAGTCGCATTATTACAAGCCAAGGCACGGTTACATGTTGCAGAAGCATCATTAATGGAAGAAGAAGCTCGTGTTGAACAAGCAAAAGATGAATGGGGACTGACAGGAAAATCAGTAGCGCAAGCACCAGCTTTAGCACTAAGAAAACCTCAACTACAAAAAGCGAAAGCGGACTTAGAGGCAGCAAAAGCTGAAGTTCAGGCTGCGCAAATTAGGCTAGATAGAACCAAAATCGTTGCTCCATATGATGCGATGCTTAAAGCAAAACACTTGGATATTGGTCAATTTGTTGGTGTTGGTGGCCAAATAGCGACAACCTTTGCCGTTGATTATGCTGAAATACGTCTACCGGTGAAATTCCAAGATATCGACTTTTTGTCGTTACCTAAGATTAATAATACTGATGCATTAAAAGGCTCTACGGTTGACTTGCATTTAAACGTGTTGGGTCAAGAGCAAACGTGGCAAGCGCAGTTGGCGCGCTATGAAGGTGTTGTTGATATGAATTCGCGTGTTCACTATGTCGTTGCGCAAATAAACGACCCTTACAACTTGTTTGGTGAAGGCGAAGTGAATGAATTGCGAGTTGGTACTTTTGTAAACGGCGATATCCATGGCAAAACGGTTACTGATGTTACCTCAATTCCTCGCGCTGCTGTACGTGGCGCCAATAATGTTCACATTGTGACGAATAAAAACACGTTAGATATTCGTAAGGTGAATATTCTTCGTGGCGATGCTGATTACATATACACCCGTGATCAATTTGGTCGTGGCGAGCGTTTAATTCTAACGAAGTTAGAGTTGCCAGTTAATGGCATGAAATTGCGTGTTGCCAATGATCAAAGCCCAACAGGGGTAGAGCAAGATACTACGGTACAAGACGCTGACAATGAAATTTCATTAGACGGTGAAGCAAATGACTAATCCCGGAGAAAAACGCACCACAGGTATCATTGCCTGGTTTACATACAACAGTGTAGCGGCAAATTTATTGATGGTGCTCATCATCGTTGCTGGTTTTATGTCTTATCAATCTATTGATAAGAAGATGTTTCCAGAGTTTAGCCCGAATACGATTCAAGTTGTTGTACCGCACTTAGGTGCTGCACCTGAAGAAGTTGAATTAGGTGTCGTGTTAAAAGTCGAAGAAGCCCTCGAAGATATTGAAGGCATCAAGAAGATTACTGCGACAGCTAATGAGGGGGTAGGCGTTGTCATCATCGAGCTTCAGTCGGGTTATTCGCTCGAAGAAAAGCTTGATGAAGTTCAAATGCAAGTTGATGGCATAACGACATTTCCTGAGCAAGCAGAACGACCTGTAATCTCAAAACAAGAATTTAAAGGTCAGGTCATGTGGTTGTCGCTTCGCGGTAACATGGATCGTCGCACACGCCAGACAATGGCGCAAAACATTCGCGATGAGATAATGGCGCTACCGAGTGTAAATACAGCGGAAGTTGTTGGTTCTCGTGAGTATGAGATCAGTATTGAAGTGTCTGAAGAGAAGCTGCTTCAATATGGTCTAACGTTTGAGCAAATTGGTCAGGCGGTAAGAGCATCATCAATTGATTTACCTGGTGGCCGAATTAAAGCGGCAAGTGGTGATATTTCTGTTCGTGCACAAGGTCAAGCATACACTGGCCAAGAGTATGCAAATTTGGTTTTACGCACTAACCCAGATGGCACACATTTATTGCTTGGCGATGTTGCCAATGTTGTTGACGGTTTTGTCGAAACTGAAGATTTTGCAACGTTCGATGGTGAGCAAACATCAAGTATTATGGTTCAGTCAACGAGCGATCAGAATGACCTGCTTATTGCCAAAGAAGTCAGAGCATATGTTGATAAAAAATCAAAAAGCTTACCGGAAGGCGTAAAACTAACGGTTTGGGGAGACTCTTCATTCTACTTAAATGCTCGACTCGATATGATGTTGAGCAATTTGGCTCTAGGCGCACTATTGGTTTTTTGTGTCTTGACCTTGTTCTTGCGAATAAAAGTCGCCTTTTGGGTAATGCTTGGTATTCCAATTAGTTTCTTTGGTGCGTTTGCATTAATGCCACTAGGCGGTGAATGGGCTGTATCTGTTAATTTAATAAGTTTATTCGCCTTTATCATGGTACTCGGGATAGTTGTTGATGACGCCATCGTCATTGGCGAAAGTATTTATTCCGAAATAGGGGTTAAAGGACACTCTACAGAAAACGTTATTCAAGGTACTCTTCGTGTTGCAATGCCTGCAACATTTGGTGTTTTAACAACGATCGCTGCATTTGCACCGTTATTATTTATTGATGCCACCTTTGCGGCTTTCTTTAGAGCCATAGCGCTTGTCGTTACTTATTGTTTAATCTTCTCGCTAATCGAATCAAAGTGGATTTTACCTGCTCACTTGGCACATATGAAATATGTTCCACTAACAGAGCAAAATGCGAATTGGTTTGAACGCAAGCAATTGGCGTTTAAGCATGGTTTAGATAAGTTTATTCACAATAAATACCTACCAACGCTGCAAAAAGCATTGCGTGCTCGTTACACCACAATGGCAATGTTCTTTGCGATGTTACTCGTTTCTATTGGCCTAATTGTTAGTTCTTTAGTGAAAGTTGAAGTTTTTCCGAACGTTCCTAGCGACTTTATTCAGGCAAATCTTGAAATGGTTGATGGTTCATCGGTAAATGAGCGAAATAAGGCAGCTGAGAAAGTATTATTAGCCGCTGAAAAAATCGCGCAAAACTATAAGAGTACGGAAGGCGAAAGTATTATTAAACACACGATGGTATTTACCGGCGGTAATACAAATGCAACCTTCTTACTTGAACTCGTCAAACCTGAATTTCGCGACTTAACATCATACGATGTTGAGAAAATATGGCGTGAAGAGGTTGGTGAAATTCCAGGTGTCCGAGAATTGCGCTTATTTGCAGGCACAAACACAGGTGGCGGTGCTGCGTTAGAATTTCAACTATCCGGTCGTAATGATGCTGATTTAGAAGCTGCGTCTACTCAGATCCAGGATAAGTTAACTGAATATGATGGCGTATATGATATCCGCAGTTCATTCAGTCGTGGTGTCCAGGAAATTAAGCTAGACATTAAACCAGAAGCCGAGGTTCTTGGGCTGAAACTCAGTGATTTAGCAAGCCAGGTACGTCAAGCATTTTACGGTTTGGAAGCACAGCGCATTCAACGTGGTCGCGATGAACTTAAGGTGATGGTTCGTTATCCGGAAGAAGATCGCTTATCGATTTCAGATTTAGAAAACATGTGGATCCGTACGCCAAGTGGCGAGAAAGTGCCTTTCTACCAAGTCGCCGATATTTCGATTGGTCAAAGCTACTCAACGATTACACGTATTAATCAAAAGCGTACGATTAC
Source organism: Thalassotalea loyana (assembly GCF_030161435.1). Lineage (GTDB taxonomy): Bacteria > Pseudomonadota > Gammaproteobacteria > Enterobacterales > Alteromonadaceae > Thalassotalea_G > Thalassotalea_G loyana. The sequence continues at coordinate 578,989 of NZ_BSSV01000001.1, forward strand.
CGTATCGGCAGATATTGATAGCGATAAAGTTGAATCACGTGTAGTACTGCGTGAAATGAATGAAGAAATCATTCCTGAAATTTTAGCTAATTACACGACGGTAGAGTACGGTATGGAAGGCGCAAGTAAGGAGCAAGCTGACTTCCTTGGTCAATTGGGTATTGCACTAATTGGCGCGTTGTTCTTAATATATGGATTGATCGCAATCCCTACCAAGTCCTATATCCAACCTATTGTTATCATGTCCGTGATACCGTTTGGTATTATCGGTGCGATTTGGGGACATTTGTTGTTAGGAAAAACGATTAACATGATGTCGATGTACGGCTTTATTGCGTTGACAGGTGTTGTTGTTAATGACTCGCTAATTATGGTTGATTTTATTAACCGGGCCAAAGCACAAGGAATGAAGTTGGTCGACGCCGTTTGCCAAGCAGGTACGCAACGCTTTAGAGCAATATTGCTGACATCACTGACGACCTTCTTTGGGGTGTTGCCGTTGTATTTTGAAACCAGCTTACAAGCGCAATTTATCATCCCAATGGCAATCGCGTTAGGCTTTGGTATTATCTTTGCGACAGTTATCACGTTATTCTTGATTCCTTCGTTATATTTGATAAAAGAAGATATTCATAATCTGTTAAGACGAACGAGACCAGCCCCACAAGAGGCGACAGAGTCGTAATCGTTGTTAAATTGTATATATGAGCCAGGGTTAAATACTCTGGCTCATCTTTTTAAGGAGTAGTAAATGAAACAATGCGCCATTCTTTCTATGGACAACCTTGATGATTTTGAAGCATACGACGAGTTACTTATTGAGCCTTTGGCTAAGTATGGTTGGCAAACCGAGTTTGTTTCTTGGCGCGCGACAAACGTTGATTGGAATCAATTTGATGTAGTTGTGATCAGAACGCCTTGGGATTATCAAGATGATGCGCCGGCGTTTTTGAACGTCTTAGCTGACATTGAGAGATCAACGGCAGTGTTAGAAAACTCGCTTGATATAGTGCAGTGGAACATTGACAAACAATATTTGAAGTCGTTAGAAGACAAAGGTGTGATGATCGTACCAAGTCTGTGGCGTGAGCAATTAAATAAAGAAGAAATTTCAACTTTTTATCAACATTTCAACACCCACCAAATTGTCATGAAACCGAGAATCAGTGCTAATGCCGATAACACATTTTGGTTAACTGAAGCGCAAGCACAAGCGCGCGCAGATGACCTTGTAGATGTCTTTAAAGATAAACCATTTATCATTCAGCCATTTGTTGAAAGTGTTATTACTGAAGGCGAGTTTTCTCTGTTTTATTTTGATGGTCAATATAGCCACGCTATCTTGAAGACGCCTAAGCAGGATGACTTTCGTGTTCAAGAAGAACATGGTGGTCGATTAACGACAATTACGCCAGAATCAAGCTTAGTTGAAGCCGCTGAAAAAGCGCTACAGGCTATTGATGAAATGCCCTTATATGCTAGAGTGGATTTCGTTCGAATGGGAGATAACTTTGCCTTAATGGAAGCTGAGTTAATTGAACCTTCCTTATACTTTAATATGGATGACCAGTCGGCACAGCGGTTTGCCGATGCGTTTGTCGCTCGGATGGCAAGACTCTACAATAAATAAAATTGACCCGAGACATTCAAGGAGGAATAGATGGGCTGGCTGTATTGGCTAACAACACTGATTGTCGCATTAATGATATTGGCGGTATTAAGGTACTTATCCTTAAGAAAATATGCCCACGTGGTGATGGCGACGTTGCTTGCATTACTATCACCTTATGCGATTGATATATATTACTGCCAAGTGTTAACACTTGGCTGTAGTCCTGATGCACTAGATGGCCTTGGCTTTATCTTGAGGGCAATAGGCGTTCTTGCAACTTTTGCTGTGATTGACTTTGGAATATCTAAAATATCGTCACAACGCTTAATAAATCCCTCCGCGTAAAACTACTTAGATAGTGGAAGCTTTACGGTCACTTTTAGGCCGTGAGGCTTGATATTCTCAGCGACAATTTCACCTTGATGCAACTTGATGGATGAACGGGTAATGGCTAGTCCTAAGCCAACACCACCAGATTGTCTATTTCGAGAGGCTGATGCGCGATAAAATGGTGTAAAGATTTTATCTATTTCATCCTCACCTACTCCTGTTCCGTCATCTTCAACCGTAAACTCTATGGCTTGTTGATTCTGTTGCAAGTTCACGTTAATCGAGGTTTCAGCATATTTGACGGCATTACGTATTAGGTTTTCAAAGGCGCGGCTAAGTAATTGTCCGTCACCCTCAAACTTGACACTTGGTGTGAGCTGAAACGCTATGGATTTATCTTGTGCGTTAGCCTCGAAGCGAGCATCTTGAATAATTTGATTTACTAAGCTTGTCAAATTGAGTGGCTCAATATTATGACTTTGTTGATTTGCTTCTAATCGAGATAAGGCAAGTACTTGCGTGATCATCTCTTCGATTTCGTCAGCTTCTTTTTCGATGCGAGCAAGTGATGAAGATTGGGCTTCGTTAAGTGCTTGGTCATTTGACTGCTGTGCTATACCGATAGCAATTTGTAATCGAGCCAACGGCGAACGCAATTCGTGAGAAATATCGGCAAGAAGTCGTTTTTGACCTTCTACAAGGCGTTCTACTTGTTCTGCCATAAAATTAATATCCTGGCTGAGCTTGCCGATTTCATCATGACGATTTTCTGCATGCAGGACCCTGGCAGATAGATCGCCTGATGCCATTTGTTGTACGGTTTGTTGTAATGCTTTAAGCGGCTTGTTTAATGTCCACGCCATCACCAAGCACAGCAGGGCGCTAATCGTTAAGATAATTGAAATAAACCAGCCAGGGTGGCTTTCCCTGAAGTTATGCAATGCTCCGCCTTTTCTATGTTCACCGACATAAATATAAATAGGTCGACCACTGTTTGTCGTTTTTACTGGGCCTGCGAAGGTAAATCGACTCACGTTAAATGATAATGCATGATCATAAGCTAGCATTTCATTAAAACGACGTTTACTCCGAAATTTAGGGCCCGGGAGATCGGTATACCATTTTTCCCGTTCAACATCGTAAATCACAATACCGAAATTAAATTGGCGGTTAAGGTGAAACGCGAGCTTTTTCAGATCACGTGGTTTGCGTTTGCGTGTATTAAGCGATTCGACACGGTCTTTGACTTTATTTAATGCTTTTTGCTGGTGTTCAGTAATCGGGCGAATCTGCTCGTCAGCATTGAACTGACGAGATAGCCATACTGAACTGATAATTAATACGATAGTGGCTAACCAAAACCACAAAAATAACTTCCCAAACAAGCTATGCTTTGGATTGAGCTTTTTTAATGATGGCTTAATTGATGTTTTCATGAAGCTTATTGTGCACCGACAAAGATATAACCAGAACCACGCACTGTTTTAATCGCTGTGTGTTCACTAAACTGATGTATTTTTTTTCGAATATTGCTGACATGCATATCGATTGAGCGGTCGAATGCCATTAATTTCCGATTGAATACTTGTTCTGAAATAGACTCCTTAGAGACTAACTCTCCTCGATTCGCCATTAATAAGTGCAGAATCGCAAATTCTGTTCCTGTTAAGGTGATCGACTCTTCTTCAAAAAATGCCTCTTGGCGACTTGGAATAATCGTTAGCTTATCAATTGTTAAGTTTTGCGGTGCCGCAGGCTTCGTATGAAAATCGACACGACGAACAATGGCATTGATTCTTGCCGTTAATTCCCTGTGGTTAAATGGCTTTGGTAAATAGTCGTCTGCACCAAGCTCTAAACCTAGAATACGGTCAAAGTCATCGCCTTTAGCGGTTAACATCAACACGGGAGTGATACAAGTTTGTCGAAGCTTTTTAAGCACGTCAAAGCCATTGAGTTTTGGCATCATCACATCGAGTAATATTAAGTCGTACTTATCGCTAATAACGGCCATGCCTAACCCTTCCTCACTATCATTGGCAACGTCCACCTGAAAGTTTTGGCTGGTTAGGTATTGTGACAATAGATCTGTTAATTCAACATCATCATCAATAATTAATAGCGATTTATCCGACATATACTGCTCCCGTTAAGTTGATGCTATCTTAGCAAACTTGTTGTTCGTCCCCTAGCATGGCTGATTAACCTTTACGCAATCTTTACATTGGCTTTGCGTTTCTTTTCATTGTAATCGTTAAACTTGTATTCGAAAGTTACGTAAAGACATAGGAAGCGCAATATGAAAGCAATGCATAAAAAAGTTATCGCAGTTAGTTTGTCAGCGATCTTAATACCAACCATTTTTTCTACCGCTTATGCGCATAGCGATTTTGGCCATAAAAGGGCACACAATGCTCATAAGATGTTGAAAAAATTAGATCTTACCGACAATCAAAAAGAAAATGTAAAAGCAATTGTTAAGGCAAGTCGTGTTGATGGTAAACAAGACATGACTGAATTCAAATCACTTAAACAAGCACTTGAAGTACAGATAAAGCAAGACAAGTGGGATGAGGCAGAGGTTGCAAAAATTGTTGGTGAATTACATGCGCTAAAAACCACTCGTATGGAAAATAGCTTGTCAACTAAGCAACAAGTATGGGCGCTGTTAACGCCAGAACAACAAGCTAAGTATGTTACATTGCAACAGACACGACTAGCCAAAATCGAAGACAAAGCTGCCAAACGGACAGAGAAACGTCAGGCTAAGTTTGTAAAAAAACTTGGGTTGTCTGATGAACAGCAAACAGTTGTGGAGCCATTATTAGCTCAGTTAGCTGAAAACCGCACACAAATGCGCGACGCTAAGTTAGCAAGTAAAGCAGCGTCAATTGCCACGTTGGCTAAATCCGGCGAGTTTAGTTTGGCATTGAATAGTGAAGCGGCAATCGAAATGCAGCAACTTGCGGTAGATAATGCGAGTTTGCATCATCGTATTTGGCATAATCTTACGCCTGAGCAACAGGATAAATTTGAGCGTTTTATGAGCAAAAAGAAGCGCGGGATGAAAAAGCACAGACGCGGTCAGCAAAGTTAGTATAAATGTAAAAAAGGCAGCGAATCGCTGCCTTTTTTTAGAGTGGGAATGTACCTATTGTGACAGGTAACGTAATTCGTTGGTTATCTCTAAAGACATCAAACTCCAATACCGTTCCTGGACGAGTCTCGGCGACAATATCAAGCGCTTGAGGAATACTAGAAATTGGAATGCCATTGATTTGGTATACAATATCACCTGGCTTTAAACCACCTTGTTGCGCAGGACCATTTTGTGCCACACCGCCAATTAAAAATCCTTTAACGTTTTCCATATATTCAATGGTTTGTACGCCTAACCAGCCACGTACTACACGACCATTTTCAATAATTTCCGTCATCACTTTATACGCAAGCTTATACGGTACAGCTAAGAATATACCTTGGATATTCAACTCTTCTATATTGACTTTTCGCGAGTTGATGCCGACTAAATCGCCGTTACTGTTGATTAACGCACCACCAGAATTACCTTCATTGATAGCTGCATCCATTTGAAGAAACTCAAGATGACTCGTTGCACTTAGTCCACCACGACCCACGGCACTAATAATACCTTGCGTGACACTTTGTCCTAAATCTAATGGGTTGCCAATTGCCATGACGACATCGCCAACATAAGGCTCTAGGCTTGGATCTTGAGGAATCACAGGTAAGTTGATTGCATCGACTTTCAGTACTGCGAGGTCAGTCACGCGATCATAACCGATCAGCTCCGCAGGATAAATTTCACCCGTTTGAAGTAATACAATGATTTGCGCCGCATTTCTAATGACATGATAGTTTGTAATGATAAAGCCTTGGCTGTCCATAATAACGCCAGAGCCTAATTTGGTACTAATACGATTTTGTCGGCTGAAACGGTCGCTGTTTACTATTTCACGAGAGTACAAGTTGACCACGGCGGGGCTAGCGACTTTAACTGCCTCTGCGTAAGAAAGGGGGGCTGGTTTTTGGTGCTTTGGATCAAATAAATCGAAGAAAGTACCTTCGTCGCCACGAAGTTGTGGAAAAAGAATTAACGCGACAACACCCGCCATCACGCCATAGCTGATCGCACGGAAAATATATTTAAAATAGGACATGTAATAAGACAGCTAGTTAATTGTTATAATGTTCGTATCACTCTCAGTAAGTTTATGATTATTGTTACAATCACATCTTACTGCTCATGATATTAGCTTATCACAGTTTTTTTAACTTCGCGTACTAATTAAAAAGCCCGCACAAGGCGGGCTTTTTGACTAATTATTTGAAAAATAAGTTAGCGAAGCATCAAGAATAGCGTTGTATTACCTCGACGAACGTTTAACGCAAACAACCCTTTGCGATCTTTGAAATAATCTCGCAATTCACCAAGGTTCTTAATCTTTGTTCGGTTGACGCCAATAATTACGTCATCAGGTTGCAGCCCCACATACTGCGCTGCGGTGTCTTCTTCAACTGCAGTAACGACAACACCTTGGTCACCTTCAAGGTTTTCTAAATTGGCACCGTCCAACATTTCATGTAAGCGAACAGCTTCTAATTTAGGGCTTTCAGGTTTTTTCAATGTCGCGGTATAAGTACGCTCTTTACCTTCACGGGTAATCACGGTGATTTTGACATCTTTACCAGCGCCAATTGAACCAATTTTGCCACGCAGTTCGCTAAATGACTTGATACGTTTACCATTCACTTTGGTAATGACGTCACCCGCTTTTATGCCAGCTTCTTCAGCGGCAGAGTCTTTCGTTACTTGCTCAACAAAACCACCTTGATTAGTTTCAAGTTCCATCGCCTTGGCAATTTCACCATTAACACTTAATCCTGTTACACCTAACACGCCACGGCGAACTTCACCGAATTCGATGATCTGACTAACTAAGTTGCGCATCATGTTACTCGGAATCGCAAATCCAATACCAACATTGCCACCGTTTGGTCCGAGAATGGCCGTATTTATACCGATTAATTCGCCTCGCAGGTTTACGAGCGCACCGCCGGAGTTACCACTGTTAATTGCCGCATCGGTTTGAATAAAGTCTTCAAAGTTTTCAATGTTCAAGCCACTACGACCTAATGCACTGACAATACCTGAAGTCACCGTTTGGCCTAAACCGAATGGACTACCAATAGCAACCGTGAAGTCACCAACACGTAATTCGTCAGAATCAGCCAGCTCAATTTCGGTCAAATTCTTGGCTTCTATTTGTAATAAAGCAATGTCGCTATCTTTATCTGAACCAAGCTTTGTCGCCTCAATTTGTCGACCATCTTTCAATGTGACAAGGATCTCGTCCGCTTCATCAATTACATGATTATTGGTTACTATGTAACCCTTATCTGCGTTGATAATGACACCAGAACCTAAGCCGCGAAATGGACGCTCTTGAGGCTGTTGTCTCGGATTGCCAAAAAAGAAGCGAAATGCATCAGGTACATTGCGTTGCTGTATTTCATGAGTGCCTTTTACCGAAATACTCACTACAGCAGGCGTAGTTTTTTCTAGCATAGGTGCTAGACTCTGCATCTCTTGAGAGCCAATTGAAAATGGCAGTTTAGCTTGCGCTGGTGGGCTAGCTAACGTTAAAGAACTGGTTACGAGTGCTGCACTAATAAATAAAGCAAGTTTCTTCATACTTAATAAAACTCCATAAAAACATTAAAGTGCGTACGTTACGCTTTTAAGTAAGATACTCATCTACTGACTAATTAGCTTGGGGTTAGTTCCAAAAAACACTATTCGCCATTTGTAACACTTTGTTTCTTATCAGCAAACAAACCGCTTGGGTTACCTGAATAATCTAAAGGTTGTTCTGTTGAACTTTCTTCTACTTTACGATCACGAGTATGCCTAAGATCAGCCGTACTCGATAATTGCTCATGGGTTTCTTGTGAGAAAAATGGCATAGCTGCGGCTTTCTCAGTTGTTGTTTGATTAAGCAATTGTGTGCTCTGTTCCATTTGTTTCATCGCAGCCTGACATGCATCATTCATTTGCGATAATAATTGCGTTGAATTGTCTAAGTGCTCAGCAACGTCTTCTTTGTATTGAGCGAGAGCGGCTTCGCTTTCTGATACTTTTTCAGTTAGCTTGATTTGCTCTTTTGATGAAGCACTAAATGTTTTGAACGCGAATGCGCCAACTGCTGCACCAACGATAAAAATAATAATTCCAAAAACAACATCCATACTTCGCTACCTTAAATTGTTGTAATAAAGAAAAAAGATGAAAAAATCATCAAAAAAAGAGTTAAGTTAACGTAAACTCAACTGGTATACTATAGCTTGCCTTTAGTACCAATAGAAGAAATGATTTACCCACTCAACACTGATTTGGTATCGCTGCTGATATAGCAGATTTAATTGGTTTTTTTCATCTTTCAAGGGTTCAATAAGTTCGAGTCAACAAATGATTAATCTGTCGCCATTAGAAAAGTATAAACAAGATTTACAACGAGACGATTTTCAATACGATGCTGCACAAGAAAATGCAGTTAATCACTTACAGCGCTTATACGAAGAACTCACAATAAAGCCTGTTGCGGTCACCGGCTTTAAAAAAGTATTAAATCGTTGGAAAAAAGTGATGGCTAAACCAGAGCCTAAACCGGTAAAAGGCCTTTATTTTTGGGGTGGTGTCGGCCGAGGAAAAACCTATTTAGTTGATACCTTTTACGATTGCTTGCCGTTTGAAAATAAAATGCGTGTTCACTTTCATCGGTTTATGCATCGAGTGCACGACGAGTTAAAGTTGCTTGCCGGTCAGTCTGACCCATTAAAAATCATCGCTAAGAAGTTTGCTGAAGAAACCTCAATTATTTGTTTCGATGAGTTTTTTGTTTCAGACATCACTGATGCAATGATCTTAGGCACACTTTTTGAGGAGCTATTTGCTCGAAATGTTACGCTGGTGGCAACGTCAAATATTATTCCTGATGAATTATACCGTAACGGTTTACAGCGTGCGCGATTCTTGCCTGCGATTAAGTTAATCAATGAACACACTGAGGTCGTCAATGTTGATAGTGGCGTAGATTACCGATTAAGAACACTAGAGCAGGCTGAAATTTATCATTATCCGCTTGATGAGCAGGCTGATAAGAATCTGCGTCAATATTTTAAGCAATTATCGGTAGAAGTGGGTCAGCAAAATGCTGAAATAGAAATTAATCATCGTCAACTGCCAACAATTGAAGTTTCAGATGGTGTCGTTCATTTTGAGTTCGCTACGCTGTGTGAATCTGCTCGTAGCCAAAGTGACTACATGGAATTAAGTAAGATCTATCATACTGTTTTACTTGCTAATGTGACACAAATGGGCGCGAACAATGATGATGCGGCTAGACGTTTTATCGCGCTAGTTGACGAATTTTATGAACGAAAAGTTAAGTTAATTATCTCTGCTCAAACGCCGATGGAATCCCTCTACACCGAGGGTAATTTAAACTTTGAATTCAAGCGTTGCTTGAGTCGTTTACAAGAAATGCAATCGCACGATTATCTTGCGGCCGAGCATTTACCATAACCTGTTGAACAGGTGTTTGGAACGATCTTCTGGCTAACTATCGCCAAATTTTCTTACCAATGCGAAAAACACCTATTTTTTCGCTATTTTTTTAGTAAAAACAGCAAAAAATAGGTGATCTTTTGGGCAAACTTCTCTATAATCCTGCGCTCCCTAACGTTACAAATGTTTATTCTTTCCCGGAATAAACGACATGGTTCGATACTCGAAGGGGTAATGGCGTAACCATTTTGAATCGATAATTTATTGAAAATTATCATTTTAGTAACTTTTTTAATAATGGGTTTTTTTAATGAAAACTTTTGTAGCAAAACCAGAGAGCGTACAACGCGAATGGTTTTTGGTGGACGCTGAAGATAAAACTTTAGGTCGTATCGCCACTGAAATCGCTTTACGTTTACGCGGTAAGCACAAGCCAGAATACACACCACACGCAGACACTGGTGACTACATCGTAGTTATCAACGCTGAGAAAGTTCGTGTTACAGGTAACAAAGCGAAAGGTAAAATTTACTACTCGCACACTGAGTTCCCTGGCGGTTTAAAGCAAATCAGCTTTGAAAAGCTTATCGAGAAAGCGCCTGAGCGTGCTATCGAATTCGCTGTTAAAGGCATGTTACCTAAAGGTCCTTTAGGTCGTGACATGTACCGTAAGCTAAAAGTGTATGCTGGCCCAGAGCACAAGCATGCTGCACAACAACCACAACTTTTGGAGCTATAAGCAATGGCTGATAATCAATATTACGGTACTGGTCGTCGCAAGAGCTCAACTGCTCGTGTGTTCATGAAAGCTGGTAACGGTACAATCACAATTAACAAACGTGACATCTCTACTTACTTCGGTCGTGAAACGGCTCGCATGGTTGTTCGTCAGCCATTAGAATTAGTTGATATGTTAGAGAAGTTTGACTTCAACATCACTGTAGTTGGTGGTGGTATTTCTGGTCAAGCTGGTGCAATCCGTCACGGTATTACTCGTGCCCTAATGCAATTTGACGAGTCTTTACGTTCTGATTTACGTAAAGCTGGCTTCGTTACACGTGATGCTCGTAAGGTTGAACGTAAGAAAGTTGGTTTACATAAAGCACGTAAACGTCCACAATTCTCAAAACGTTAATATATTTTTCGTTTATGCAAAAAAGCTGGCTTATGCCGGCTTTTTTTATACCTCAAATTCCTTTTCTCTAATCACTTCAGCGACTTTGGTAGGCATACCGGTTGTTAAGCTAAGTTATTTTCATATCACTTTCTTTTGAACTCGCTAGTGTTGTTTGTTTTTTATGCCTAAAACTCATTGCAAATTAACCTGCTTATTACATCTGTATCGTAGTTACTTAAGTTCGTAAAAATATTTATATTTATATTATCGAAATATCTTGAATTACCTTGTAAAAATAGGGGGTTTTCATTATGATCAAAAAAATTTTTTTATCGTTAGATTACTCACGACTTTCGAGGCTTGGATTGCCATTTAAAATGATAAAAATCGAAACGTTTGGAGTAAAAACACATTTGGAGAAGTTGAATGAGCAATACGCCTGTGAATAACGGCCGTCGACGCTTTTTAACTGCTGCTACTTCGGTAGTTGGTGGTGTAGGTGTTGTCGGTGTGGCTGTGCCTTTCATTGGGTCTTGGAACCCGAGTGCTCGCGCGAAAGCTGCGGGTGCGCCGGTTGAAGTCAATGTAAGCAAGCTGGAGCCTGGCCAGCTGGTACGCGCCGAATGGCGTGGTAAGCCAGTTTACGTAGTACGCCGTACTGAAAAAGCGATCGCTGATTTAGGTAAGCACGAAGATCAATTACGTGACCCTAACTCAGAAGAGCCGCAACAACCTGAATATGCTGCAAACCAGCATCGCTCAATTAAACCTGAGATCATGGTTGCCCTTGGCGTATGTACTCACTTAGGTTGTGCTCCAACTTACCGTAAAGGTGACTTTGAAGAAATCGTTGAAGGTGTTTCTGATGGTTTCTTCTGTCCATGTCACGGTTCTAAGTTTGATATGGCAGGTCGCGTTTTCTCTGGCGTACCAGCACCAACGAACTTAGCGGTACCAGAGCATTCTTTCCCATCTGATGGCGTATTGCTAATCGGTGTAGGCCAAGGAGAAGCGTAATGTTTGAAAATTTCATGGCTTGGATCGACAAGCGTCTTCCGGTAACTGACGCGTGGAATAAGCACGTAGGTCAATACCCTGCACCAAAGAACTTTAACTTTTGGTACTTCTTTGGCTCATTAGCGATGCTAGTATTAGTTAACCAAATCCTAACAGGTATTTGGTTGACGATGAACTATGAACCATCTGGTGATGGTGCATTCGCTTCAATCGAATACATTATGCGTGACGTAGATTACGGTTGGTTATTACGTTACATGCACTCTACTGGTGCTTCTGCATTCTTCGTTGTTGTATACCTCCACATGTTCCGCGGTTTGATTTACGGTTCTTACCAAAAGCCACGTGAATTATTATGGATCTTCGGTATGTTAATCTTCTTAGTATTAATGGCTGAAGCGTTCATGGGTTACTTATTACCATGGGGTAACATGAGTTACTGGGGTGCACAGGTAATCATTTCACTCTTTAGTGCCGTACCAGTAGTTGGTGAAGAATTAGCGACTTGGATTAAAGGTGACTACGTTATCTCTGGTGCAACGCTTAACCGTTTCTTCGCGTTACACGTTGTTGCATTACCATTGGTATTAGTTGTTCTTGTATTCTTACACATCTTAGCGTTACATGAAGTAGGTTCTAATAACCCTGAAGGTACTGACATTAAGAAGCCAAAAGGCAGTGTTAAAGAAGAAGATAAGTCTAAGTTTGAATTCCACAAACATTACACAGACAAGTACGATATCGTTGATGCGATTCCATTCCACCCATACTACTCTGTTAAAGATATTATGGGCGTAGCGGGTTTCTTAATCTTATTCTGTTGGGTTATGTTCTTCTATCCAGAAGGTGGCGGTTACTTTATTGAAGCGCCAAACTTTGAGCCTGCTAATGGTTTGAAAACACCAGAGAACATTGTTCCTGTATGGTACTTCGGTCCGTTCTACACGATCTTACGTGTAGTACCTGATAAGTTATTAGGTACGATTACGATGTTTGCTGCGATTGCAATGCTATTTGCACTGCCGTGGTTCGACCGTTCAACGGTTAAATCATTCCGTTACCGTAGCAAGTTACACCTATTTAATATCATTCAATTCGCGATTTCATTCATCGTGTTAGGTATTTTAGGTACGATGGCTGCATCAGACCTTGCTAACTTAATCGGTCGTATTGCGAGCTTAGGTTACTTTGGCTTCTTCATTTCACTCTGGTTCTACTCTAAGAACGAAAAAACTAAGCCTGTACCAGAAAGGATGACTAAATAATGAAAAAGATTTTATTAGTATTATTAGTGACTTTAGTACCGGCGTTAGCTTTCGCAGCTGGCCCTAAAGTACCAGTTGATCCAGCAGGTAATGACTTAGCGGATAAAGAATCTTTGAAACGTGGTTTCCGTGCTTACATCAATTACTGTTTAGCATGTCACCAATTGCAATACCAACGCTACAACCGTACATTCGCTGATTTAGGTATTAGCGATAAAGAGGGTAAAGCGAATTGGATGCCTACAGGTGAGAAAGTTGGTGACCACATTACAAACACAATGCCAGCTAAAGAAGCGGCTGCTTGGTTTGGTGCTGCGCCACCTGACTTAACGTTAGAAACACGTTTTAGAAGTCCTGATTGGGTATACACATACTTACGTTCATTCTACGTGGATGAAGCTCGTCCATTTGGCGTGAACAACACAGTATTCAAAGACGTTGGTATGCCACACGTTTTACAAAACCTACAAGGTACTCGTACTTTAGATGAGAACGGTAATCTGACTCCAGCAGTTGGTGGTAGCATGACTGAAGCTGAATATGACGCTTTTGTTCGTGATTTAACTAACTTCTTAGAATATGTTTCAGAGCCTAATAAACTAGAGCGTAAGTCTTTAGGTTACTGGGTCATCGGATTCTTACTTGTATTCTTCGTGCTTTCATACTTCTTGAAGAAAGAATACTGGAAAGACGTTCACTAATTCAGTCTTAACTGAAAAGATAAAAGGCAACCAGTAGGTTGCCTTTTTTATTTCAATTTTTAGTAAAACAAAGAACACTAATTAACCTAGTTTTTTGTTACTTTATCTCACTTTTCTTGAGCTTATATAAATACCTGTTTATTGTAGTATTCGATAATGGAAATACTCACAATAACAACGAGAGATCGGTGAATACATGAAAACTTTTCTAAAGACCGCTATTAGCGTAGCACTTTTGATTTCAAGTGCAGACGTACTTGCAGCGAAATCAAAGGATGATTCGCTTTTCAATAGCAGTACATTTAATGCAATGGAACTTCGTAACATCGGACCGGCATATATGTCAGGCCGTATTGCAGATATAGCTGTTGATCAAAATAATCCTTCTACTTGGTATACTGCAGTAGGTTCTGGCGGTGTATGGAAAACTGTCAATGCAGGTACAACTTGGACACCTATTTTTGATAAACAAGATGTTTACTCTATTGGTGATGTAACGATTGACCCTAGCAACTCTAACATTATTTGGGTGGGCACAGGTGAGAACAATGGTGGTCGTCACATTAGTTTTGGTGATGGTGTTTATAAATCGTTAGATGGCGGTAAAACCTGGAAAAACATGGGGCTAAAAAGCACCGAGCATATCTCTGATATTATCATTCATCCGACAAACTCTGATATCGTTTGGGTGTCAGCTCAAGGTCCGCTTTGGTCAAGTGGCGGTGAACGAGGCTTATACAAAACGACCGACGGTGGTGAGTCTTGGAAGCTAGTGCTTACTCCGGCTGATGAATGGACGGGTGTTACATCATTACTTATCGATCCTCGTAATCCAGATAAACTTTATGCGGCAACATGGTCACGTCAACGAACCATCGCCAACTATGTTGGAACAAATAAAGGCGCAGGTATTCATACATCAGATGATGGTGGTGAAACTTGGACTGAATTAAAGACAGGCTTACCTGCAGGTAATATGGGTAAAATTGGTATGGCAATTTCGCCAACTAATCCTGACGTCCTTTATGCAACAATTGAAACGGACAATCGTAAAGGTGGTTTCTACCGTTCTGAAAACCTCGGTCAAAGTTGGAAAAAAATGTCTGACGAGGTAGGTGGTGGTACGGGCCCTCATTACTACCAAGAGATTTTTGCTGATAAGCATCAGTTTGATCGCGTTTATATTGCAAGTAACTACAGTAAAGTATCTGATGACGGCGGTAAAACTTGGACGCCAATTAGCACTAGACGCAAACACGTTGATGACCATGCAATGGCATTCCACCCAACAGATCCTGATTTCGTATTGATTGGCTCGGATGGTGGTATTTACATGTCGCATGACCGCATGGAAAACTGGCGTTTTATTGCGAACCTACCACTAACACAATTTTATAAAGTCGCTCCTGATGATGCCAAGCCATTCTACAATGTCTTCGCTGGTGCACAGGATAACTCGACGCAAGGCGGCCCATCTCGTACTAATCGTCAAGAAGGGATTAAGAATAAAGATTGGTTCCTAACCCTAGGTGGTGACGGTCACCAGCCGGCAACAGAACCTGGCAACCCTGATATTGTTTATTCGCAATGGCAACAAGGTAACTTAACGCGCCATGACAGAATAACTGGTGAGAACGTTTACATTAAACCTCAACCAGGCAAGGGTGATCCTGGCGAGCGCTTTAACTGGGATGCACCGATTAATGTATCCGCACATGATCCAAAGCGTATATATTTTGCGTCTCAACGCGTTTGGCGCTCAGATAATCGAGGCGATAGTTGGACACCTATCTCTGGTGACTTAACTAAGAATGGCAATCGCTTGCATATGCCAATGATGGGGCGTACTTGGTCAGTAGAAGCGGGATGGGATTTATATGCTATGTCCCAGTTCCACACGATTGCTAACTTTTCAGAAAGCCCTGTAGATGAAAACGTTTTATGGGTTGGTACCGATGACGGTTTAATTCAGGTGACAACTGACGGCGGAAAGAACTGGAAGAAAATTGATTTAGGTAAGGTAAAAGGCGTACCTGCATCTGCTTATGTTAATGATATTCGTGCCGATTTATTCGATCGTGAAACTGTTTATGTTGCGTTGGATAACCACAAAGAAGGTGATTACAAACCTTACTTAATTAAATCAACAAACTTAGGTAAAAAGTGGACGTCGTTAGCGGAAAGCTTACCCGAGAAGCATTTAGTTTGGCGCATAGTCCAAGATCACGTAAATAAAGACTTAATGTTCTTAGGTACGGAGTTTGGCATTTTCTTCACTGTTGATGGCGGTGAGGAGTGGTTGGAATTAAATGGTGGTATACCGACGATTTCAACGCGAGATGTTAAAATTCAACGTCGTGAAAATGACCTAGTTGCAGGTACTTTTGGTCGTGGTATATACATCTTAGATGACTATGCACCATTACGTGAACTTACTGAAGATGCAATGAAAAAAGATGCATTGCTTATTCCACCGAGTCGTCCTGTTAAATGGTTCAAGTTAAGCCGTAACCATGCGAGAACTGATGGTGATGACCGTTATTCTGCGAAAAACCCTGCTCACGGCGCAACGTTAACTTATTTCTTGAAAGAAAGCTTAATGACAGCTAAACAAAAACGTCAGAAAGCAGAAAAGAAACTGATCAAAGATAAAAAGTACCCTAAGTATCCTGAATGGGAAGTTGTTGAAGCTGAACTTCAAGAGACTAAGCCTGCAGTTTACATTGAAGTGCGTAATGCGAATGGTGAATTTATCAATCGTGTTAAAGCTAAAGCATCAAAAGGTATCCATCGTGTTACTTGGGATATGACATATGCTGCTAATCGCGCGGTTACAGATGCTAAAGGTTCAAGTCGTGGTGGCTTGATGGCACCTCCTGGTGTTTACTCTGCTGCCTTATATAAACGTGTTAACGGTGAAGTGACTCAACTTACAACACCTGTGGAGTTCACGTTAGAAGCGATTTACCAAAATGCGTTAGCAGGCCCTGAACAAGGCGAAATTGATGCATTTAATCAACAGATTACGTCAACCCAACGTAAATCTTCAGCGGCGATGGCTGTGCTGAAAGACGTTGAAAAGACGCTAGATGTTTTACGTGTTGCAATTGATAGAACGCCAAATGATGTGACGTCATTAGAAGCTAAGTTAGAAAGTGCTACCCAAGAGCTAAATGCAATTAACCTTGGCTTGTACGGTATGGAGTCGCAAAACAGAATGACGGCTAAACCTGCTAATGTTGCAAGCAGGCTCGGTTATGCAAGTTCTGCACTTTGGTCATCATATGGTCCAACTCAGCAACATAAAGAACAGCTAGCTATTGCGTTGGAAGAGTTTGAAGCTATGCACAAACGTCTTAAAACGTTAAGTGGAACGACAGTTCCTGCTTTACAAAAAGCGGTTGTTGATGCTGGTGGTCCATGGACAAAGGGATCGCCTATTCTCGACTAGTAAATAATTATTACTGATGAAAAACGGCACCTATTGGTGCCGTTTTTTTTTATTGATGGCCAAATGAATATTTAACTGGTATGACCTGTTTTAAGTTTGCACTAAAATCGGTTATCATTAGCGCCATTATCAACTTTCGTTGATTCCTTTTTTATCCTACTTGGAGGCATCATGGCCGTAGCAGCAAACAAACGCTCTGTAATGACGTTATATTCTCATGCCGATGATATGTACAGTCATCAAACTCGTATCGTTTTAGCAGAGAAGGGTGTAGGTGTTGATATTCATTTAGTTGAACCAACAAACTTACCTGAAGATTTAATCGATTTAAACCCATACGGAACCGTGCCTACATTAATCGATCGTGAATTAGCACTCTATGAAGCTAGTATTATTATTGAATACTTAGATGAGCGTTTTCCTCACCCACCATTGATGCCGGTTTACCCTGTATCTCGTGGTCGTTCACGTTTAATGATGCACCGCATTGAAAATGATTGGTACAGCTTAGCAAAAACAATTATTGCTAATGGTGCAGATGCAGATAAAGCTCGCCAAGAATTGAAAGAAAGCTTATTAAGTGTAGCGCCTATCTTAAATGAAGCGCCTTACTTTATGAGTGAAGAGTTCAGCTTGGTTGATTGTTATCTTGCGCCTTTATTATGGCGTTTACCAGCATTTGGTATCGAGCTAACAGGCCAAGGCTCAAAAGAACTTAAATCTTACATGCTTAAACTCTTTGAACGTGAATCTTTCCAAGCTTCATTAACAGAAGCTGAGCGTGAATTACGTTTTGGTAACCCTGCTTAATGTCAGGTGAAATGACGTCAAGTAAGCCTTATTTAATTAAGGCTTTCTATGACTGGATTTCTGATAACCAATTAACACCCTATGTCGTCGTTGATACGACCGTCTCTGGTGTTCAGGTGCCATGGCAATTTGTTCAAGATAATCAAATCGTCTTAAACATTTCTGGTGGTGCCGTTGGCGCAATTTCTTTTGGCGAGAAAGCTATCGAGCTGACCGCACGGTTTAGTGGGAAGATAGAGTATATTACCATCCCATTTGGCTCTGTAGGTGCTATTTACGCAAAAGAAAATGGTGCTGGTAGCTCTTTTCCTATCGAGCATGAAGAACTACCTGAAGAGGAAGTTACTGAAGATGAGCCAAGCGTAAAGCTCGAAGATGCGAGCTCGACTAATTCTAAACTTGAAGAAGGCGACAAGCCTAACGCAGATAAAAAGTCGGGACGCCCAACGTTAAAGGTTATCAAGTAACCCGAAACCATATCGACAAAAAGGTAGCTATTGCTACCTTTTTTTATGCAAAAAATGTTACTTCCAGCCTAGCGACTGTTCAAAATCATCATCAAGTTGTTTCGCAAAGTCTTTTGCATGCTTGGCAACTTCTTCTAATTTTTTATCTTCGTCGGCTACGGGTTCAAACGTGGGCACTTTTACTGGGAAGCCAGCTTCATCAACCGCCATAAAAGAGATAAAACAACGATTCGTTACTGAGGGTTTATCGCCGCGAGGATCACTTGCGCGAACAACAACATAAATGTGCATACTGGATTTACCCGTATGTACGATGCGCGCTTCAACACTGATTAATTGACCGACTAACACAGGACGAATAAACCGGATTGCGTTTGCAGATACCGTCACACAATAACGCTTACTCCATTGAGCCGCACAGGCATAGGAGGCTTGATCAATCCACTTCATTACAATGCCGCCATGAACTTTGCCACCAAAGTTTACATCTGTAGGCTCAGCTAAAAAGCGGAATTCAACAATATGGTTTTCCATTTCACATCACTTTCGTTAATAAACACTACCTAAACTATAGTAAATATCAGCGACTTAGCGAGCTCGACAACAACTCGTCAAGAAAAAATAATAGGTAGGTGTACGTCAGTACTTAGCGTACAGATGTTTTCTGTGTATAATTGCGCCTTTTCTCCTTCAAGGAATTTGGTGTGCTAGCAGTAATCCGAATTATATTAATTGCCCTGGCAATAGGTGGGATTTCAATAATCTCAATCATTAGCTGTTTGTTTAAACCGTTTCACAGAAATAATGTTCACTTTGCCGCTGGCATGATGGGAAGTATTCACAAATTACTTGGCTTGCAAATCGAAATTCGTATTCCTGACGAAGTAAAAAAGCTAGGCTCAGTGGTTTATATTGCTAATCACCAAAACAATTACGATTTATTTACCGTTAGTAATGCGGTGCAACCTGGTACAGTGAGTGTCGGTAAGCAAAGCTTAAAGTGGATTCCTTTTTTCGGTCAAATGTACTGGCTAACAGGTAATATTTTGATCGACAGAAAAAACACATCAAAAGCGATGGGGACAATCGCATTAACGGCAGACAAAATTCAGGAAAAAGGCTTATCTGTTTGGTTATTTCCTGAGGGAACGAGAAGTTATGGGCGTGGCTTAATGCCATTTAAAACAGGGGCATTTAGAACCGCTGCACTCGCGGACGTTCCTGTGGTTCCAATTTGCAGTTCGAACCAACATGGCTCGATTAAATTAAATCGTTGGAATAATGGCAAAATTATTATTGAATTTTTACCGCCTTTAAAAGTGCTTGCTGAAACTAAAGAGGAAATTCGTGCATTAGCGAATCAAGTACGCGAAAATATGGCGAATAAACTCGAAGAAATTAGCATTGAAGCTGGTTCTCACTATCCAACATATCAAGGTAAATAGGGTTAGCTATGATTGACCAAGAATTACAGGAACTATTTGATTACACGGATACGTTAATCAAGGAGTTAGTTGAAGATGGCACTAACGAAGAAGTTCATCATACTATTGAGCACCATTTTTCTAGTGAAGACTTTAATGCGCTAGAACAAGCGGCTGTTACTGCGTTTAAAATGGGCTTGGAAGTCGAAGAGCCAGAAGAGGCTGAACTAGAAGACGGAACAAAAGTGTTTGCTTTTGATATTGTCACTGAACAAGCACTAGAAGCCGAAATAATTAATGATGAAGTTAAAGCCATGTATGAGTTGGCAAAAAAATGTAAAATTGATTATGATGGATGGGGAACCTACTTCGAAGAATAGTTGTCGGCCAATTGGCTAAATTTTCGAGGACGAAATTTAACTACTTTCTAAAAAGAACCATAAAATAAAGGAGTGTTTTTATGGCTTGGATTTACGAATTACTTAATCCAGCAACGTTAGCTTTACTTATCCCATTAGTTGCTATTATCGGTGGTTTTGCGGTTGCAGCATTGAAAGCGCACCATAAACATCAAGAGCGCATTGAAAAAATCAAACAAGGGTTTGATATTCACGATTAATAAAAATTACAGAATTAATAAAACGGGGTTACGCTTATGCGTAACCCCGTTTTTGTTTATGCTGTTTGTCCAGCCAGTTCAAACGGCTTCTTCTTATTCAGCCAAGCAAAGCATGTCGGTACGAAGTAAAAAGAGAGAATCGTTGTCAGAACTGTTCCTCCTGCAATAGCAATTGCGAATGGAGGCCAAAACCCACCTCCAGCAAGAATGAGTGGTAGAAAGCCGCCCACCGTGGTAATTGTCGTTGAGCTTATATGGCGAGCACAGCTTTGTACGCTTTCAACTATTGCCGATTCATCACCAGCGATCGCCGCTTCATTGGATTTAAGTTCAGCAATAATGACTATGGCTGCGTTAATCGCAAGACCCATTAGACCGAGTAGGCCAATGATTACTGTAAAGCCAAATGGGTAATCAAAAATAAAGACGCTAAATAGTCCCAAACCAATTGACTGAAATGCAGCAAGCAAAATAATCGCGCTTATTCTAAATGAGTTAAACGACAATACCACAACGGTGAATAGAAGGGTCATGATAAGGCCAACACTTGCCATTAATTGACCAACGGTAGAATCACGTTCGGCAGATTCTCCACCGATTTCGATATGATAGCCATTAGGCACTTGAAATTGAGCTTCCTCCATAGCAGCTAATATGTCGTTTAACACTTGCGAAGGAAGCACGCCGGCAGTGATATATCCGGCAATCGTGTTAACTCGTACACCTTCTCTGTGAGGAATTGCACCACGTGTTGGCGAGATATTCATACTTGATAACGCGCTTAACGGTATTGGCAACTCAGAGTGTTGGCTAACTAGTTGAATATCATGTAATTGGCTAATTGTATTCCTAGATTGGTCATCTAAGCTAACTCTAACCGGTATGGATTCTGTGACTTCAATTAGACTACCATTTACCTTACCGTTTAAGGTATTACTTAATTGGTTAGCTACTTCAACCAATGTTAACCCTGAAAGCATAACTTGTGCTTCATCGGCATTCAGCCAAACTTTAGGGGCACCGGCTTGCAACGAGGTACGTGTATGTATGACGTTATCAACAGTGCTCATCACTTGGCGTACGTTATCGCCAATACGCTTTAGTTCATCAAGGTTAGGACCATAAATTCTGAGCTCTACAGGCGCTGCAAACGGAGGACCCTGTTCAAGTTTACGAACAATGATTTGGCCTTGTGGAAATCGCTCATCTAATTGTTCTTGCAAAATAGGAATCAGTCGATTGGTGGTATCAAAATGGTCAGTTGTGATCATGGCTTGAGCATAGTGCTTTGAGCCATCATTTTCAGGGGCCAAATTATAATAGAACGACGGCATGTTTTTACCTACAACCCATCGCGTATGCTTAATGCCGTCGATCGTATCTAAGTAGGTCGTAATTTCTTGTGCTACCTGTTCTGTCGCTAATATGCTTGAATTAGCTGGCATAAAGAGCTCTATTTGAAACATGTCTCTGTCTGATGGCGGAAAAAATTGCTCTGTAAGCGTGCCCGCTGCCCAAAAGCCAAACATTGGTAACAGCATTACTGTTAGCATCACTTTCTTAGTATTTCGGATACTAAATTGTAGACTGGCTTCAAAGGCCTTACTGAGCTTGGGTAAGTTAATACCATGGTGAAGCCAGCCACCTTTCTCGCTTCGCTCTTTTTGAATAAATCGACCAGCGAGACCCGCAACAATCGTATGCGATATGAGATAGGATGCGATGAGTGAAAAGATGACACTTAAGGCGATTCCACTGACAAATTCACCAGCCGGACCCGGCATTAACACGATAGGCATGAAGGCTAAAATCGTCGTAATGGTTGAGCCAAGTAATGGCATCCATAGGTGTTTCACAGCATAACCAACAGAATCAAGTCTACCAACACCTTGCTGTCTTCGCTGTTGGATGGTATCCGTCATTACGATGGCATTATCCACCATAATCCCAAGCGCAACGACTAACCCTGTTACGGACATTTGATGGATAGGTAAACCATAAAAATTCATCACAGCAAGCGTAAATAACACGGATAATGGCAAGGAAAATGCGACGATTATTGCAGCACGCCATCCAAGGGTAACCATCAATACCGCAGTAATTAATACGAATCCGACAATGATATTATTGACCAGGTCTGAAAGCCGTTCGCTGGTGTAAGTATTTTGATTAAACAAGACATCCAAGGAAATATTTGCAGGTAGCTGCTGTTTGAATATAGCCACTTCCTTTTCTACTTTTTCAGACCATTTATCAATGCGAACTTTAGGCAACATTCGCGTACCCACGATAACTGCCCGTTGATTATTGACTAAAGCGATTTCTGAGGCAGGCCACTGCAAGCCCTTTTCAATACTTGCAATATCACCTAGGCGAAGAATAGAGCCATTTTCCGCCTGTTTAATCGGTATATTCCTAATTCTCTCGACATCGCTAAATGCGCCATCAAGTTCCACTTGCATTTGCGTATATGGATTGACGATCTCACCCGCTGATACCTTGGCATCGGCACCGAGTAATCGCTGCGATACTTGGGCGCTCGTTAAACCGAGTTGACTTGTCAATTCATGGTCAATTTCAACTTGAATTTCTTCCTGGCCACGACCGTAAATACTGACGATGTCGGTACCAGTGATATTACGTAGTCGATTTTGTAGTTCGTTGGCGTATCTGCCTAGTGCAGCTAAATCAACATCACCACTACCTTGCCAGTTGAGTGAAAACAATTGGGTGTATGCATAGCCTCTATCATCAATTAACGTTGAAGATTGAGCGCCCTGCGGTAGTTCGGGTTGAACATCATTAAGCAAGTCACGAACACGAGACCAGATCGGCTTTGTATCGACAACCTCATCGTGAAGTTGTATTTTGACAACGGATATATTGGCTCTTGAAACCGAAGAAATGAGCTTTATTTCGGGTAGTTTTCTTAATTTTTGTTCTACTTTTTCCGTGACTAATACCTCAACTCGCTCTGCACTAGCGCCCGGAAACTGTGTGATAGCACTTGCGACGCGGTTGGTAATTCGAGGATCTTCGGTTCTAGGTAGTGTGGATAAAGCACCAAGCCCCGCTACTACAATTAGCGCAATAGCTAAGCTCATCAATCGTCCATTTTTAACGAACGAGCGAATCATAACTTGTTCTCCGCGATTAATTCAGCACGTTTCTTAACTAACTGTTGCGGCACAAACTTATGAACACCTTGACCGACAAATAGCGAGTTATCTTTATCAATTCCGGTAATAAAAGCACGATTTTGTGTAGTGTAGTTAACTTTGACTGACGTAAGCTCTAACTGATAGTGATTTTCTACGGGTTTAGCGATTAATATATTCCATTGGCCTCGGATACCATCTGTTAGTGCACTCATCGGTACCCAATATCCGCTTTGCTTTATCGTTTGGTTAATAAATACTCGTGCTAATTGGTCGTTATAAGCTTGGACATTTTGATCCAGAGCAATACGTAAATTTACTGTGCGATTGCTAGCGTTAATTTGACGGCCTATGCGAATAATCTGCCCAGCGTGAATTTTTTTGCCTATCTCAACTTCAATCTGTTGCCCAACAGACAGGCCGCTGGCAAGTTCACTTGATACACCAACTTTTACTTCGTGATCATTTTGTTTAATTAGTTGAAAAACCGGTGCGCCAGCCTGAATGTTAGCACCTTGTGCTACATTCCTTTTTGACACGGTTCCGTTAAACGGGGCGATAAGTTGACTGCGATTGATCTGATAGTTTAGCGCGTCGATATTCGCTTTCAATTGTTCTTGGCTCGCCGCCAAAATGGCTTGTTGTGCAGTTAATTCGTCAAAGGTTTGGTCAGACGCGTAATTCTCTTTTTTTAATTCATTAATACGCGTTAAGTTACTTTCATTGAGTTTAATTTGAGCATTGTTTTGGGCTAATTGTGCGTTTAATTCATCAAGCTTTATTTTCACTAGCTGGGTATTAAGCTGGGCTAGAATATCGCCTTTTTGAACCTGATCGCCATCATCGACATATAACGTATCTAACGTGCCATTGTATTCGAAACTTAGTGGCGTGAATTGGTTTGTTGAAATTTTTCCAATGTAAGCTCTTGGGATTTGATAACTGTCAGTAGCTTCGAGTTGGACAAGATCTGCTGTTGCATAATTAGCCGTAGGTTGTTCATTGGCTTCTGGTTGAGAGCAAGCGGTAAGAAAAATGGTAAAGATAAGTATTACAATGTGCTTAAACATGAGAGCGGTCCTAATGATGTAAACAAGCTGTTTCTTATGTTGATGGAACTAAGTACCCATTGGATTAATGATTGAAGTAATTCAGCGCAATGCAAGAGCAAAGAGAAGTAAGAAAGATTGCCAACAACATCGTTATTCTACGTTGAATCAATCAGTCACGGTTTTCTTACCTCTACGTTTTTTAACTCGTACTATGTGAGCAAATCACCAATTCAATTGGTACTACTTGTAAGCTAGACTGTGAAGTCTAGTTTAATCAAACTAGACTGTCCAGTTTAATTTGTTAGAATAAATTTACGTTTTAAAAGACTAAGGTGATCAATGAGCCGTATCCGCCCTAAAAATGAAGCAAAGCGCAAACAAATACTTGATGCAGCTACTACGCTGTTTACTGAAAATGGTTATGTTGAAACAAGTATGGATAACATTGCCAAGTTAGCTAATGTTTCAAAGCAAACGGTCTATAGTCATTTTGGTAAAAAAGAGGAACTCTTTTCTGCCGCAATTGAGCAAAAGTGCATTGCATATGATTTGAGTCAAATGGTCTTTAATGAGGGCGATGACTTAGCAGAGTTCCTATTAGAGTTAGCAACGCGATTCTTTAATTTAATTAGCTCAAAAGAAGCGATGGCGGTACACAAAATTTGTGCCTATGAATCAGATAGCTATCCTGAACTGTCAGAACTATTTTATCGAGCTGGGCCTGAACCCTTAGTTAAAGAAGTGACGGAGTTATTCGCGCACTTAGGGAACATAGGTGTGTTATCAATTCCTCAACCACGGATGGCGGCAGTTCAATTTTTAAGTATTATGCGCGGTGAAGCTTGGCTTCGATTAGAGTTCAACTTAAAAGAGCAACTGACTTCGTCAGAGATTCAAGATTACTTAAAACACAGCGTTGCCTTTTTTATCAAAGGCTACCAATCTGCAAGTGATTAAATATGATTATTCACGTTAATTCGTTTGATAAATGAAAATATTTACGGGCTATTCACTCATCAAACGCAGATTTTCAACCAACTAACTTGGTTTAGTTGATTTATCAGTGGGAAATTAATGATAATCGTCCCTAATTGTCCTCTACAAAGAATAACAATATGATGAAGTTACCTATGATTTCACGCATTGCAATTTCGGCACTTACTTTGATGGTTAGTGCGCACTCCATTGCAAGCCAAGAAACCCAAAAACGTCCACTTGAACTAACCGATATCATGCAGTTTAAGTCCATTGTTGCTCCGCAGATTACTGAGCGAGGTAATTGGATAGGCTTCAATGCACAACCCGATCGTGGTGATAGTGTTTATCATATTAAGTCAACACAATCTGATACCCATTACCAAGTTGAACGAGGCACTAAAGCAACATTTAGTGCTGATGGGAGATTTGTTGCTGTCACAGTCAAGCCAGCGTTGCTCGAAAAAGAGCAAGCTGACAGCAAAGCGAAGAAAAAACTTAAAACGAAATTAGTCGTTATCGACTTAACAAGCGGACAGCGTCATGAATTTGATGCAATTGAAGGGTATTCGTTAAGTGATAATCATGGCTTTTTAGCCTATAGCAAAAAGCAGCCAAAAGAGGCTAAGCAATCAGAAGGTGAAAAATCGCCTGAAGATTCGGGAGAAAAATCAACGGAAAAACCCGCTGAGGAAACGGCCAAACTATTTAGTAAAAAACGAATTAAGCATGACGTTATCCTTGTTAACCTAGCTGATTTATCTCAGCAAACAATTAGCGATGTTGATAGCTTTGCGTTTTCATCAAAGCTACCGCTTTTTGCTTACAGTAAATCAATGGAAAATGGGCTTGGTAACCAATTAGCTGTGCTTGATGTTGAAACGGGCAAGAACCGAGTTGTTGTGGCCGAAGACCTTCAGGGTTTTAAACATTTGAGTTGGGGTCAACAGGGCAAGCAGTTAGCCTTTATCCAAGGTGACTTTTCACAAGAAGTTGAAGAAAGAGCGCATAAAGTCAAAATTTGGTCCGCAAATAAAGGAAAAACAACCACCGTAAAACGTAATGCTGAAAAGTGGTTCGTTAGCGATCGTAATAAATTAACTTGGAGCACAGACAACAAACGCCTGTTTTTTGGCTTAAAGCCAGTGGTAGAAAAAGTTGAAGTGTTATCAACAAAGCCTGAAAACCAAGACGATTTAGTTAATCCTGAAAAGTTGGTCGTTGGACGTAAGTTACAAATTTGGCATGGCGATGACCCGCTGATTAAAACTAATGAAAAACACCAATATAACCGTGATAAAAAGCATACCTATCGCGCGGTCTACCATGTAAAAAATAAAAAAGTTGTCCAACTTGCTGACCAAGCATTGATTAATGTTGGTACAACAAACAATGCAAAAGCAATTATTGGTAGTTCAGACCTGAAATATCGCAAACTTCGCACGTGGGAGGGCTTTTTCAGCGATTTTTACTTAATCGATTTAAAAACAGGAAAACCATCGCTGATTGCTGAGAAGCTCTCAAGTTATAGTCGCATGAAAGTCAGCGAATCTGGCCGTTATGCTGCCTTTTATAAGGATAAAGCGGTTTGGGCTTTTGACCGTAAGTCCAACAAAACGATTAATTTAACAAGCACGCTCGATACGCGTTTTGACAATGAAGATCATGATTACCCGAGTAAAGCACCTGGCTATGGTATTGCAGGTTGGTTGGAAGATGACAAAGGCGTTTTGGTTTACGACAAATTCGATATTTGGCTTTTGACATTAAAACAAAAGAACGCCACATGTTTGACCTGTGAAATTGGTCGTCCAAATTCATTGCAATTCCGTATTCAAGACTTAGACAAAGAGCAAGATACCTTTGCAAAAGATGAGACGCTCTTGTTGACTAGTTACAACGATGAGTTTAAGAATTTTGGTTTTTATCAACTGAATTTAAAGTCTGGCGAGTTAATTAAACAGCGCGAAGAAAACAAGAAGTTTAAGTTTATCGCTAAAGCGAAAAAAGCGGATAAATTATTATTTAGCCGAGAAGATTTCAACGAGTTTCCTGATTTATGGGTATCCGACTTTAACACCGCCAATGGTAAAAAGTTGACGGACGTAAACCCACAGAAGGACGAGTTCTTGTGGGGTGAACCTGAGCTAGTTGAATGGCGTTCAGCAATGGGCGTAAAACATCAAGGTGTATTAATTAAGCCTGCAAACTACATTGAAGGAATGAAGTACCCAGTTGTTGTCTACTACTATCGTCGCTTTTCCCAACGTATGTATGAGTTTAATGCGATGAAGGTCAATCATAGACCTAATTTCCCTTACTATACGTCAAATGGTTACGCGATATTCTTACCTGATGTCCATTTTGAAGTGGGTACGCCGGGACATTCGACGAATAAATCAATTTTGCCTGGGATCCAAAAAATCATCGATATGGGCATTGCTGACGAGAATGCCATTGGCTTGCATGGTCACAGTTGGAGTGGCTATCAAACATTACATGCAATAACACAGACAGATATGTTTGCAGCGGCCGTTTCAGGCGCTCCTGTTTCAAACATGACAAGTGCATACTCAGGTATTCGATTGGGTACAGGGCTAGCACGTCAATTCCAGTATGAACAAGGTCAAAGCCGAATTGGTGCGAGTATGTTTGAGCGCAGAGACTTGTATATTGAAAATTCACCAGTCTTTTTTGCTGACCGAATTAATACACCATTGCTAATGCAGTTTGGTGATATTGACGATGCTGTGCCATGGCAGCAAGGTGTTGAAATGTACCTTGCAATGCGTCGCTTAGATAAAAATGTCATTTTACTTCAATACGAAGGTGAGCCACATCACTTGAAGCAATATCCGAACAAGGTGGATTACACGATTAAAATGAAGCAGTATTTCGATCATTATTTAAAAGGCGCACCAGCACCACGATGGATGGTTGAAGGTGAAGCTTATCGAGAGCAGAAGAAAAAGTAAGTTGACAGGATAGAAGAAGGGGTTATGGCGACATAACCCCTTTTTATTAGGCTTGTGCGTTTGTTTCTGCCATTTGTTTTGCGCTTGTTTGTGCTGTTATTTTTCTATTAACAAGCGTTCGCCAGAGCTTTTCAAGTGGGCCTTGTTTGAAATAGATAAAGTAGCCATAGGCCATTGTCATTTGCAGCATGATAAAGCCAACAGAAACTAATGCGTAGTCGGTTAAGGTGTAACTTTCATTTAATTCTGGGCACAAGTATCTGAACAACCCTGCCATGACAATTGATTGCAAAATATATAATGTGAAAGCAATACGTCCGGTATTTTGTAAACTGATCGATAATAGGGATGAACTATCAGCTACTTTCATTGTGATAACGACATGCCAAATGAGTAACGCCATGGTTAAGCCAGAAATAGAACCAAACAAACGAACCAGCATGCTATGTGTCTCTGGTTCGAAAATCGCGATATAGGCATCAATAGCTGAGAAAATAACTGTGATAACCACCAGTAACCATAATTCACGTTGATTAAACCCAGTAGTGAGCTTACCTGATTTATAAAGTCCAACGGCAAGAAGCATAATGCCAGCAAAATAGAATAAGCTTAATATTGGGAACGTTACGATATAAGCAAATGCAAGAAACGCGTTCATAATAACGATTTCCCAGTAGCTTCCCTTAATTAATGCAATAGCTTCAATATATTCTTGGCTCTGTCTAGTAAGGACTTCATTACTAAAATCGGCTGTTATCCCAATTTCGATACACATGATTAGCATACCAATAATGAAAAAGATGATACCCCTTTTAATGAGCTTCTCAGCGGGCCAATCAAGTTTAGATTTGAGGTACATGCCTGATAAAGCATAGAGTATTAAAATGTCGCCTGGCCAGATGAAAATACAGTGAATGAGGCCAAAGACAAGCAACCAATTGAGCCTTGATTTAAGAATAAGATCGCTGTTGAGGTTTTTGCGTTGATAGCTTAAATATTGAAGGTAGAGGCCGATACCAAATAATAAACAAAACAGGCTTCTGAATCGCCCGTCGAAAAACAGTGCTTGAAAGCCGGCGTAAATCTGGTCACCAATTAAATCTGGGGTATATCTAACATAGCCAATTTCTGGCATTCCCATGCCTGGTAAATTCATTAACAGTAACCCTAAAACGGCAATTCCTCTTAACAAATCAAGATGGAGGATTCTATTTCCATCATTTGTCGACATCTATTCGCTCCTTTGAATGTGACAACATGAACGTATGATAGTATGCCTAAACTAACCATTTTACTAGTTAGGTAACTGATAAAATTCGTTTTTTAATAATATTTACAAGATCTTAAGAGGCTTTAGGGTGGTAAATATCATATAAAAAAGCCCTGACTTATCAGGGCTTTCTTGGCTGCGGTGACGCTTATTTTGCCTTGTGATGATTTAAAATCCATTCTGTCATTAGGCTGACACCAAAACCTGTACCACCGACTGGTTTTTCACCGCTAGCCGAGGCAGCTAACCCGTTACCTGCCATGTCGATATGTAACCAAGGTGTGTCACCAACGAATTGTTGTAAGAACGTTGCTGCTGTTGTTGCACTTGGTCCGCCTTTACCCGTATTGCGTAAGTCAGCGATAGGACTGTCTAACATCTCTTTGTAACCTAACGGCAAACGCCAAACGGGCTCATTAACTGCGTTTCCTGCCAAAGTAAATTCTTCAACAAGTTGGTCGCTCTCACTAAAAATACCACCTAATTTTGTACCTAGAGCACGGTATTTGCCGCCTGTAAGTGTCGCGATATCAATTAATACGCTAGGTTTGTAGTTTTCTCGTGCATACCACATGCTATCAATGAGTACTAAGCGACCTTCAGCGTCAGTATTGGTTATTTCAACGGTTAAGCCTTCAGCGGTTGTTAATACATCACCAGGAATAAAAGAATCTTCAGAAACCATATTGGCAGCCATTCCCATAACTGCAACGACATTCACTTTTGCATCCATTTCTGCAAGTGCTTTCACAGTGCCTAGTGCAGCCGCAGCTCCTGCCATATCTGACTTCATACGAACAATATGCTCAGAGGTTTTTATCTGAATACCACCAGAATCAAATGTAATTCCTTTACCTGCAATTGCTATTGGCGCATCATCGCTCCCTTTGTAGTGTGCAACGATTAAACGCGAACCTTCTTTACTTCCTCGTCCGACCGCTTCAAGCGCATTCATGCCAAGCTTTTTCAATTCTTTTGGCTTTAATACTTTTACTGTAACGCCCAACTTTTTGAGTTTTTTCGCTTCGTTTGCGAAGTCGACAGGGGTAAGTTGTGTTGGTACTTCGTTTGTAAGGTCTCGTGCTAAAAATATACCCGATTGAATTGCTTCAAGCTGTTGATAAGCTGACTGCGTCGACGCGATATTAGCGACGTCGAAAGTGTAGGTTTTTGCTTGGTGCTTTGCTTTTTTGTATTTGTCGAAGTTGTATGCACGTAAATTAATACCGTGTGCAAGTTGAGATACTTGCTGAGCATCGAATTGTTCTGCCGCAACGGATACATCTTGAATATATGAAGCCGATAACTGTCCCGCGATATTGCCACCTAGCTTCGTTAACTCTGCTTTTGTTAGTGTCTTATCGCCAAGGCCAACAACAAGGACGCGGCTGTAGTTCAAGTTATGAGGCGCAAGTATTTCAACAAAGCTACCGTAACTTTCATTGAACTGACTCGCATCTAGTGCGCGCGATAGTTGACCGTCGGTCTTACGGTCAAACGCAGAAAAAGTTTGCGCATTTGATTCACTTTTAAAAACAACTAACGTATCCGATTTGTCATTTACAGCTGTGGTGAAATTAAATACCTCAGCATTAACCGACTGAGACAATGTTAGTGCTAAAAAGATCGATGACAGCTTAGTAAATTTCGTTTTCATTAAAGAAAATCCTCTTGATTGAATGAGTGAACAGCGCAAAGCTCACAGTTATCTACCTGGCAATACACTGCTTGCCAGAACACATTATTCACTCGTTTGTATTATCTATTTAAGTGTAAAGGTTTAATGTAATACGGGTAGCGTGTCTAATTAGATGCGAAAAAAAGCCAGCGCTGAACTGGCTCTTTGTCAATTTCACGTTACTCGTCTACTTGATTGTAGAAAAGTGAATGGCACTTGGGTGCTTTTTACTGTGATGTATTTTGTGAAAAGCCTTAACAAAGTCTTCTTCTTTCGCCTCAAAGATATTATCTACGTATTTTTGCGGGTTAATATCAATGAAAGGGAACATAGTGCTTTGAATTTGAATTTGTAATTTATGACCTCTTTTGAAGGTGTGTAGGACATCGTACAAATCAAATTTCACTTGAGTTGGCTGATTGGCAACGAAAGGCTTAGGCTCGCTCATGCTATCGCGAAAACGCCCCCTGATTACGCTCCATCGAACAAGTTCATGTCTATTGCCCGTTGCCTGATCCACTTTATTAGTGTTCTCGTCCATGCCAGGAAAAACATCGACTAGCTTGACGACAATATCGGCACTCGTTTGACTTGTTGAAAACCAAAGATCTAAATCAATTGCTCCTGCAATCGTCATGTCTTCTTCAAGCACATCGGTTTCAAAAACTAAAACATCAGGTCGACGAGCTGCGAATCTCTGGTCTTCAACCATATAGGGCTTGTCCCAACCCCTACCTATTTTTGCAGAGTGTGGCACAGGTTTATTTGGGTCACTAATATACTCGCTTGCACCAGTATTCACTTTTTTATCACTAAAACTTTCTTTTTGAGCAAAGTACAAGGTTTGCTTTTCAGCCTTTTTAGGCGGCCAAACGTCAAACTCTCGCCATCTATTGCTACCTGTCTCAAACATTGTCGCAGTTGCGATTTTTGCGTCATCTTCGGCCTTTAAGTGCTGCTTAAAAAATGGTAGTTGAATTTCCTCTTGAAACCATTTGCTTGTATCGAAACCAAACTGACCTTCGCCAAGCGATTTTCCGCCTTTTGGGGAATTCCATTGACCATGTGACCATGGTCCCATCACCATTTTAATATGTTCGTTCTTGTTGCTTTGAGACATAGCTTTGTAAGTATACAACGGGCCATAGAGGTCCTCTGTGTCGTACCAGCCACCAACAACTAATGTAGCGGGTTTGGTGTCCGTTAAGTGTTGTAATACATCTCTAGCTTGCCAGTATTCATCGTAATTTGGGTGCTCAGTTAACTCGTTCCAAAATGGGCGTTCACCCTTAAAGTACTTTTTGTTGACGTTTGACAAAGGACCCAGCTCTTTGAAGAATTGATAGCCATCAGGGGTAACTGGTTCCATACGCTTTGGCCAGTGAGCATGTGTATCGTCTTGTTTTTTGTCAAAAAAATCAAAGAAGATAAAAGCCATAGGTGTAACAAATGCCCCATTTCGATGAAAGTCATCAAAGAACCAATCTGCGATAGGTGCTTGTGGAGAAATGGCTTTTAACGCAGGGTGAGCATTGATTGATGCAACTGAAGTGTAATAGCCTGGGTAAGAGGTACCCCACATACCCACATTGCCATTGTTGTTGGGTAAGTTATTTACCAGCCAATCAATCGTGTCATAGGTGTCGGTAGCATCATCAGTCGCATTTTTCCCCCGCTTATATGCATTTTGTGGTCGCATATTGACGAATGTGCCTTCTGACATAAACTTGCCACGTACATCTTGGAAAACAAAGATAAAACCGTCTTTTTCAAACGATTCACTAGGTCCAAGTGCTTTCTTGTATTTACTCACGCCATAGGGAGCAACGCGATAAGGTGTGCGCTGAAACATAATCGGGTGTGGTTTAGAATTATCATTAGGCAGGTAGACGGAGGTAAACAACTTCACCCCGTCTCTCATCGGAATTTGGTATTCAAACTTAGTGTAATTAGCGCGAATATAATCTGCTCTAGGATCAGTTTTTTTATCCGCGGCAGCCGCAAACGAACTACTGATAACCAAGCACAACAATACGATGTAAGAACGAATTGTTAACATAGGGTCCCTTCTTCTTTTTTATTGTTACCTTATAACATTTCTAGTGTATATAAATTATCGCCTAATTGGCGAGCTTTTTTGAATAATCGAAAATAACGGTATAAAAGAGTAAGGAAAAGAAAGAGCTTTTGGTTCCTTCAATTAAAAAAGCCAGCACAATAAACTGTGCTGGCTTTTAAGAGACTAGCTTGCGCTATTCGAGCTATTAGAGTTTGTAAATCGCAAAGCTCAATGCTGGTAATTCAGCCTTAGCCTTACCATTGCCAACACGAACACTTTCACCAAAAACAGCTGTAGCATTGTCCGCTGCTAATTCAAATTCAGCTGATGCTGCTTTGTCTGACGTATTAAATACCACAAGGTATTTTTCATCACCTAGTGTACGGGTAATAGCGAATACACCCGGTGTAGCTTGCGAGTATACCGTTGCTTGCTTACCGTGGCGAAGTACTTCATGACCAAAGTAAATTGACGCGTAATCAGCAAAGGCATTGTAGAACGGATGGCTTTGATCGAAATTATCGTCAGCTGTCGTTTTATCAGTGCCTAATAAGTTGTCGTCATTGTAGCTATCAACCAGTGACGGCATCATGTTTTGACGAGACGCTTTGTCGCCACCGTCACCAACGAAACCTTGCTCATCACCGTAGTACACCACAGGAATACCACGAGCAAAGTATAGGAATGCATGTGCTAGTTTAACGCGTGCTTCCATTTCAGCCATTGAAT
Organism: Thalassotalea loyana; assembly: GCF_030161435.1. Classification (GTDB taxonomy): domain Bacteria; phylum Pseudomonadota; class Gammaproteobacteria; order Enterobacterales; family Alteromonadaceae; genus Thalassotalea_G; species Thalassotalea_G loyana. Next base: position 613,286 of record NZ_BSSV01000001.1, read on the forward strand.
AGTTGTGCTCTGAATCTTTTAACATCCAAGCAAAACGCCCCATATCGTGGTTAGAAACAAAGGTTAATAGCTGATCTGCATTTGAGTCTTCGTCATTATAAAGTTCATCTTTAGCAAATAACTCTGCAAGAACATCTGTACCATTTTGCTTGATAAGCGCTTCAACTAATGTGCCTTGTAAAGCAAAATCTAGCACTGACTGCACTTTACCTGTGGTTGTGAAGTAGCTTAGGTTTTCTGGCGTAAAGTCATACACTTCACCAAACATAAAGAATTTAGGAATACCTTCACTTTGCGCGTGGGCAACAACTGCTGGTGCAAACTCTTGCCAAAACTCAATGTTAACATGTTTAACTGTATCAATACGGAAACCATCAGGTTTGAACTCTGATACTAAGTTTTTGAAGATCTCTGTCATGCCTTTAACCACTTCAGGATCATCAGTATTGACGTCATCTAAGCCAGCAAAGTCACCATAAACTGAGTTTTCACCTTTAAAGGTTGTTTCACCTTGGTTGTGGTAGTACTTAGGATCGTTTAACCATGCTGGTACTTTAGCGTTTTCGCTACCCGCTGGAATGACTGGCGTGTATGTGCCTTTTTCTGCAACTTCCGCAAGCGAACGGTATTCACAGCTTGGGTTAGGGGTTAAACCATCTTCACCATGACACTCAGTGAATTTAATAACGTCAGCGGTGTGGTTAGTAATGATGTCAAAGTAAACTTTAATGTTTTCTTTGTGGGCGGCATTGATGAAGTTACGTAAATCATCGTTCGTACCTAAGTGTGGGTCAATTTCAGTGAAATCTAATACCCAGTAACCATGGTAACCAGAGCCGTCAGCTTGCACCGCTTGGTTACGAAGAATAGGCGTTAACCAAATAGCACTAATGCCCATCTCTTTTAGGTATGGGATTTTTTCAATCAAACCAGGAACGTCACCGCCGTGGTACATGCCGTAGTCAGTCGGATCAAAACCGCCTTGTGAGATAAGTTTAGTTTTAGAACCATTGTCGTTATCTGTATCACCGTTATAGAAGCGATCTGGTAATACGAAGTAAAACACGTCGTCTTGAATGTCACGCTCAAGATATGGCGCTAAATCGCTTGCTGTTAAGCGCTTCGTTGTTGCTGACTCTGCTGCAACAGGCGCTGGTGATTCTGATTTAGGCGCTTCTTGGCAACCTAACATGCCGAAAGCGATAACGCTAACGGCAAGTGTTTTTAATGTTGTTTTAATCATAGTTTACCTGTGTATATTTCTTGTTATTCGTTTTATGTGTTCTTTGGACGAGCTTGTTGCATTGTCTGACAAATGTCATTCATGGCTTCATTGTTCCATAACTGTTCAAATGTTACAGGAATACGCTGTAACCAGTTCGGGTGTTCGTCAATTGTGCCTGGGATGTTGACTTGTTCAACATTCTCCAGCGCGTCTTCAAGTGGAATAAGTTGAATACGACTTGGTGCTAATGCCATGTATTTTTGCACCGCAAGGCTTAACTCTCTGTTCATTTTAGCAGGTGACTTTTCAGGTGATTTGCTCATATCCATCACTTGCATGTCATTAAGCGCCGCTAATAAATGATCACGGTCAGCAACACGGTTATTGCGATCATCAATACCCATTTGTTCATTAGGGTAAAGGTTTAGTTTCTGGCGCCACTCTAAATCGCGACCTGTCCACCAACCTGCAAGTGTTGGTAAATCGTGAGTTGATACGGTTACCATTGATTGCTCAGGGTACATTTCTGGACGCATAAATAGGCCAGATTCCCATGTTTCGAAAAACAATACTTTGTATGATAGCAAGCCATGTGCTTGCATGATATCGCCAAAGCCATCAGGCACAGTACCTAAGTCTTCACCGATTACGACACACTGGCTGCGGCGAGACTCTAGCGCAATAATGCGTAAAATATCTTCTAGTGGATAAGTAATAAATACACCTTCATCAGCTTTCATACCTGGTGCAACCCAGTACTGGCGCATTAAACCTAGGATATGATCAATGCGAAGCGCACCAGCATATTGCATGTTTGAACGAAGGGCGCGAACAAGTGGTTGATAACCTTGTAGCTTAAGCGCAACTGGGTTAATTGGCGTTAATCCCCAGTCTTGACCTAAGGTATTGAGTAAATCAGGTGGCGCGCCAACTGAAGCACCAGCAACGTATACGTCTTTATCAGACCAAACATCAACACCTGAACCGTCACAACCTACGGCTAAATCAAGGTATAAACCTACTGGCATACCATCAGCCTTAGCGGTATTTTGTGCGTTTAATAGCTGGCGGTGAGCAAGCCATTGCAGATACATAAAATAACCAATACGTTCTTGGTTTTGTGTTTTAAACTCGCTGACTTCAGTTGAATGTGGATTTTGATAAGCTTCTGGCCACTTTGTCCAACCGTAAGCATTAAAGTCTAGTTTTCTAAAATGCTCATAAAGTGCTTCAAAGGTTGCATGACGGGTTAAGCCCTCTTCATTCGCTTGTTTAAACGCTTCAAACTCAGCAACTAACGTCGTGTCGTTTTGCGCTAAAAACTCATTGTAAAGTAACTCTAATACCTGGTACTTAACGTCAGCTACAGCAGGGTAGTCAAGTAACTCAGTTGAACGAGCAAAGGCGATTTTGTCTTGGAATTCTTTTGATGAGACTAAATCTTGGGCAGCCTTGGTTTCTGCATAAAACGGAGCGGCTGTTACATCAATATATTGAGTATTTAAAAAACAACGGCTTGTTGGTGAGTATGGGCTGCGGTGAGCAGGGTTGTTTTGGTATAGCGGATGTAACGGGTTTAAACCTATCGCTGAAGCACCACGTAAGGCCGCGCCTTTTACAAGCTTCGTTAAATCTGAGTAGTCGCCCATCCCCCAGTTAGTTTCACTTTGTAGTGAGTATAATTGAGCGGCAAACCCCCACATTTTGAAGTCAGCAGCTTCATTTGGGCTGTAACATGTTTGTGGTGCAAAAATTAAATGACAGCTATCAGTTTGAGAGCCGTAGTTAACCACTAACTCATGGTAACCGTCAGCGACACGTGGCAAACCCAAAAAGTATTGGGTGAATACTGCACCATCAAAATTTGCGCTGTCGCCTTGGCGTAATTCAGATAAATTTACTTGTGAAGAATGCTCTGTGCCGTCTTCAGTCGTTATTGTCCAGGCAAAGCTATCGGCAACACCTTGCTCGAAAGTGACAGCAATTTCGTGGTGATGCTCTTCTGACTTTGCAATATGAACTTGAGGTAAAATTTTACGCCATGGTTGTTGCTCTAGTTCAGCAATACTTTGTGCAATCGCCTCATCTTGCTCGATGTTATAGCCCATCGCCTTTAGTAAGGCTTGTCGAGCTTCATCTTTGGCATTTACTTGATTGCCAAAAGCATCAATATAGTTGCGGTGGAAGCCAACTAAATCTGCTAATTTCTCAATTAAGTTCATATGTCTCGTTCTCTTGTGTAAATTCTGCAGGAGACTGGCTGAAACTTAGCAAACAGCAGCTATGTGGGCTGACCATAAGCTCAGTTCTAGCAAGGTTCTCATTTTGTTTTGTATTTGTATCTGCGGTATTGAAAATCGTTTGCCAATAACCGTTTAGTTTTGGCAAATGGTATAAATGTTCATGATCATGGGCGTTGAAGATAACCAGTAGCGCGTCATCGTGATAAAAATCATCACTACTTAACTCATGCTCAGTATTTGCAAGTAACATGGCAAAGCACTTGATATTGTGATCGTGCCATTGACCGTCTTGCATTGGTTTACCGTGACAATTCAGCCAGCTAATATCAGCTAGACCGGTTTTAGCCGAATAGTTATCGCCATGGTGGTAATGTGTTCTATTTAGCAGTGGATGTGCTTTTCTTAATTCAATAAGCTCTTGAACAAAGTTCAATAACTCACTGTTGTGTGCTTTTTGCCAGCTAAGCCATGAGGTTTCGTTGTCCTGACAGTAAGCGTTGTTGTTGCCTTTTTGAGAATGGCCAAATTCATCACCACTAAGCAACATGGGCGTACCTTGAGAGATGAACAAAGTCGTTAGAATATTCTTTTGTTGCTGAAGGCGAAGTGCGTTTACTTCAGTATCTGCTGTTTCACCCTCTACACCAAAGTTACAACTGTAGTTGGCATTGTGGCCGTCTTTGTTATTCTCTCCATTTGCGTGATTATGCTTTTCTTGATAGCTCACTAAATCACACAATGTGTAGCCGTCATGAGAGGTAATAAAGTTGATACTTGAGCTTGGACGACGACTGCGATTTTCAAACAAATCGCTCGAGCCATGAATACGATTGGCGAAATCAGCCAACATCCCGTGATCACCGCGCCAAAATCTTCGTACGGTATCGCGGAACCTATCATTCCATTCCATCCAGCTATTTGGGAACCGTCCCAGTTGGTAGCCATCTTGACCGATATCCCAAGGTTCAGCGATTAGCTTAACGCCAGCTAGAATAGGATCTTGCTTGATGGTGTTAAAGAAATGATTGTACTGATTAAAATGAGGACGTTCTCGGCCTAATATACTGGCTAAATCGAATCGGAAACCATCCACACCCATGGTTTGTACCCAATAACGCAAACTATCGGTAACCATTTGGAGCACACGTGGATGATCGATGTTAAAGGTGTTGCCACAGCCTGAAAAATTCTCATAAAAGCGTTTATCGTGTTTAGTTAAACGGTAGTAACTCGCGTTATCTATTCCTTTAAAACAAAATGTTGGCCCTAATTCATTGCCTTCCGCACTGTGGTTGTAAACAACATCTAAAATAACTTCGATACCAGCTTGGTGAAGCTTGTTAACCATTTCTCTAAATTCTTCAATTCCATCACCCAATGCGTACCGTGCATCAGGTGCGAAAAAGTTGATTGAATTGTAGCCCCAGTAGTTCGCTAACCCTTTCTCTTTGGTAAAGGGTTCGTCTATAAACTGGTGAACAGGTAATAACTCAACGCTCGTTATGCCTAAAGCTTTCAGGTAATCAATTGAAGCATCATCGGCTAGACCTAAGTAGGTGCCACGAAGCTTTTCACTGACAGCTTGGTTTAGTCGGGTAAATCCTTTTACGTGCATTTCGTAAATAATGGTATCGCGGCGTCGAATTTGTGGCTTTTCACCAAGTGCTTCTAATTCATTCGTCACCACACATTTTGGCATATAGGCGGCGTTGTTTTGATAATCTAACGTGAGGTCTTTTTGGCAAGAATCTAAATCGTAGCTGTAATTAGCTTTGTTCTCAACAAACTCTCCAAATAAGGCTTTTGCATAGGGATCGAGTAGAAGTTTAGCGGGATTAAATCGATGACCATTATGTGGTTCGAAAGGTCCATGTACTCGATAGCCATATAGCGCACCGGCCTCAATACCTTCGATACAAACGTGCCAGATATCATCGGTGAACTCTGGCATTTCGATTTTGATTAATTCTTTTTCACCTTTGCTATCAAACAGGCATAACTCAACTTTTTCAGCATTCGCTGAAAACAAAGCAAAATTTACTCCTTCAGAAGTAACTGTTGCGCCAAGTGGATAAGGGAAACCTGCTGATACCTTAATATTCATGTTACTTTTCCAGCTTGAAGATCAAGGTCGCAAGTGGTGGTACAGTAACTTCTATACTTTGCGCTTGATTATGCATAGGGGTGTTAGTACTGCCAACACCACCGAAGTTACCTTGGTTACTACCGCCATACAGTGCAGAATCTGTATTTAGAAGCTCTTGATAATGCCCTTGTTCTGGCACGCCAACGGTAAAATTTTGATAAACCTGATCAGAGAAATTACAAATAACCACAACGGGTGCTTCACCGTCTTGACCAAAGCGCATGTAGCTGTAAACACTTTGTTCTGCATTTTCATGGTCTAGCCATGAAAACCCTTGGTGCTCGCAGTCATGCTGGTAGAGTGCTGGCGTAGCTTGATAAACACGGTTTAAATCTTTTACCAACTGCTGAATTTGACTATGCCAGTGAATATCGAGTTGATGCCATTCGAGTGATTTCTCGAAATTCCACTCTGGTCCTTGGGCAAATTCACTACCCATAAATAGTAACTTTTTACCAGGGTGAGACCACATAAAACCATAGTATGCGCGCAAGTTTGCAAACTGTTGCCATGCATCACCTGGCATACGCTCGATCATAGAGCCCTTGCCATGGACGACTTCATCATGACTAATCGGTAAGATAAAGTTTTCATCAAAGGCGTAAACTAATCCGAAGCTTATTTCATTGTGATGGTGCTTGCGATGAACAGGTTCACGCTTGATATATTCTAACGTGTCGTTCATCCAACCCATATTCCATTTGTACCCGAATCCTAAACCACCGGCATCAGTCGGCTTTGATACGCCAGGCCAAGAAGTCGATTCTTCCGCAACGGAAAAAGTGCCTGGGTACTCTCGGTATAACTCTTCATTAAAGCGTTGTAGAAATGCCACCGCCTCAAGGTTTTCTCTGCCGCCGTGTTCGTTAGGGATCCATTCGCCTTCTTTTCGGCTGTAATCTAAATAAAGCATTGACGCAACTGCATCGACTCGTATGCCATCAACATGGAATCGATCAAGCCAGTGGAGCGCACTAGCACGCAGGAAGTTCGCTACTTCGGTGCGGCCGTAATTGTAAATCAGCGTGTTCCAGTCAGGATGAAAACCTTGCCTAGGATCTGCATGCTCGTATAAATGCGTGCCATCAAATTGGGCTAACCCATGCTGATCAATAGGAAAGTGTCCAGGTACCCAGTCAATCAATACACCAAGGTTCGCCTGGTGACACTGATCAACAAAATATTTGAAGTCATCGGCATCGCCAAATCGAGAACTTGGGGCAAATAAACCAACAGGTTGATACCCCCAAGAGCCATCGTAAGGAAACTCACTTACCGGCATCAATTGAATATGAGTAAACCCCATTTCTAACGTATAAGGAATCAGCTTGTCAGCTAACTCACGATAGTTGAGGTAGTCATCATTTTGGTCGCGTTGCCAAGAGCCTAAATGTACCTCGTAGATACTAATTGCTGCATGGCGCGAGTTACGGTTCTCTCGGGCTTTTAACCATGCTTTGTCTTGCCACTTATAGTGCTTTTCTGCATTTACGATAGATGCAGTTTCTGGGCGAAACTGAGCTTGTAAACCATAAGGGTCGGCTTTTAATGGCAGCAAATTTCCATCATTGTCCAGGATTTCAAACTTGTACAATTCACCAGCTGAAAGCTGAGGAATGAATAACGACCAGTAGCCACTGAAGTCTTGATTGGTCAACGGATGACAACGGCCATCCCAATTGTTGAATTCACCAACAACTGAAACTCGTTTAGCGTTGGGTGCCCATACTGCAAAACTTACACCTTTAACGCCATTGATTGTCTTAACATGTGCGCCAAGGATATTGTACGGGTGAAGATGGTTACCCTCTCGTAAAAGGTGTAAATCCAATTCACCAAGTGTTGGTGCAAAAGCAAAAGGGTCTTCTATTCGCGACTTTTTGCCATTGACTGTGACTTCCAACTGATAATCGAAAAGTTTTTTACGACGAAGTTTCTTACTATAAAAACCGTTATCATCGAGTTTATTGAGTGTTGCTATAACTTTTTTGGTGTTTTTTGCAAAGACAGATACAGATTGAGCATATGGTAGAAACGCACTAATGGTAATGTAACCCGTGTCATTGGTTTGCAAGCCCAACACTTGATGTGGTTGATTATGCTGTGCGCTAACTATTCCATTGATTGCATTTATATCTGTCATATTATTTTCCATTTGTAAAAGACACCAACGCCCCAGTTAAGGGGCGTACGTTAAATCGTTATTTTGTGCAAGGCTTGATCTGCCAAATACGGTCAACGTAGTCATTAATTGAGCGGTCAGAGTTGAACTTGCCCATTAATGCCGTATTGAGAATAGCCATACGAGCCCAGCGTTTTTCGTCTCGGTAAGCTTCGTCTAGTGCTTGATGAGCATCGCTGTAAGACTGGTAATCTGCTAACACTAAGTAAGGATCACCACCATCTAATAAACTGTGCTTAACAGCTGATAATTCGTAAGGCTTACCTGGTGTAAAGTAATCAGTGTCTAACCAATCAAGCACAGCTTTGATTTCTGCGTTTTGCTCGTAGTAGCTGTATGGGTTGTAACCTTCAGCTTTGATAGCTTTAACTTGCTCTACGGTGTTACCGAAAATAAAGATATTGTCATCGCCAACTTCCTCGGCGATTTCGATGTTAGCGCCATCTAGTGTACCAATCGTCACCGCACCGTTAAGTGCTAACTTCATGTTACCTGTACCTGATGCTTCTTTACCGGCTGTCGAGATTTGCTCTGAAACGTCAGCAGCAGGAATCATTTTTTCTGCTAGGCTTACGCGGTAATTTGGCAAAAATACAACTTTAAGTTTGTCTTTGATGCGCGCATCGTTATTAACTTTGTCAGCAACTTTGTTAATTGCGTAAATTATTTCTTTTGCTAGTCGGTAACCTGGTGCCGCTTTTGCGCCAAAGATGAATACACGAGGGTGCATTTCAAGTTCTGGGTTTTCTAATAAGCGACGGTATAACGCAACAATATGTAAGAAATTCAAATGTTGACGTTTGTATTCGTGTAAGCGTTTGATTTGGATGTCAAAAATAGCTTCTGGATTTACCTTAACACCCGTAGACGCTAAAATCTCATCAGCAAGCGCTTTTTTGTTTTCTAACTTAATATCCATGAACGCTTTTTGTAACTTAGCATCGTCTGCAAGTTTCTCAAGCGAAGATAAGCTATCCAAGTCTTTTGCCCAGTCTTCTTTAACGTGTTTGTTAAGAAGCGCTGATAACTTAGGGTTACAGGCTTTTAACCAACGGCGAGGTGTAATACCGTTAGTAACGTTAGTTAATTTGCCAGGATACAAAGCATCAAACTCTGGGAATAAGTCTTGTTTTACAAGCTTAGAGTGTATTTCCGCTACGCCATTAACTTTGTGTGCAGCAGCAACACATAAATGAGCCATACGTACTTTTTTCTCGCCACCTTCTTCAATTAACGAAAGTTTTGCACGAATTTGGTTATCATCTGGCCATTTAACAGAGACTTCATTATTTAAGAAGTCTTCATTAATTGTGTATAAAATTTCTAAGTGACGCGGAAGTACGCGTTCGAATAATGAAACCGACCACTTCTCTAATGCTTCTGGCAATAATGTGTGGTTAGTGTATGCAAATACTTCACGGCATAATGCCCAAGCATCAAGGTGTGTAAACTGGTACTCATCCATTAACACACGCATGAATTCTAGAATAGCGATAGTTGGGTGAGTGTCGTTTAATTGGATTGCTGTATCTTTAGCAAATGCAGCCCAATCAACACCGTTAATCGTTTGATGACGTGCAATAATGTCTTTAATTGAACATGCACAGAAAAAGTATTGCTGGATAAAACGTAATTCTTTACCAGCTTCATGCTCATCGTTAGGGTAGAGCACCTTAGAAACTGTCTCTGCCTGAATGTTTTTACCGTGCGCATTTAAGAAATCACCACGGTTAAACAGGTCCCAATCAAAAGCTTGGTCTGAACGAGATTCCCACAAACGAAGTACATTAACAGTGTCAGAGTTGTAGCCAACAATAGGAATGTCCCACGGTACACCTTTTAATTGCACTGAAGGTTGCCATTTTGATGTTGTGCTTCCATCAGCGTTATTGATGTGCTCAACATGGCCGTACAAAGGTACTAATTGTGCTGATTCGGGACGACATATTTCCCATGGGCTGCCGAATTCACGCCATAAATCAGGCTCTTCGATTTGGCGACCATCTTTGAAACTTTGCTTAAATAAACCATGCTGGTAATGAATACCATAGCCTGTAGCTGGGTAGTCTAATGTCGCTAATGAATCTAAGAAACACGCAGCAAGACGACCCAAGCCTCCATTACCAAGCGCTAGATCAGCACCTTGCTCACATAAATCAGTTAAATCAAAACCTAGGTCTTTTACTGCTTTTTCAGCTTCTTCATAAATCGCGAGGTTGTGTAAATTATTTGATAATAAACGACCCATTAAATATTCAAGTGATAAGTAATTTACGCTTCTAACACCAGGTTGATTTTGACGGTCGCGTGTTGTTGTTAACTTTTCAACAACAATGTCATTAATCGCTAAGCTTGTCGCTTTCCAGAAAGCTTCAGGATTTTTATCGTTGCTATGAGCAAGGGTAAATTGTAAATGATGCTCAATTGCTTTTTTAATCGTAGAACGTTTAGCCATAAGAGAAGACTCATCCCGTTTTTTTAAGAGTTTAGTAGATAAATAGTCATCTAGACTGCCGATTAGAGTTTTAGGGCGGCAGTTCGTCACTCTATGTGTAATAAGTTGTTATCGATTATGCCGATGTGAGTTTTTAGGGCAATCATCTACATACGTATGCATGATGTTATGCATTCAAGAAATTATGTGCATACGTATGCACAATTTTGATTGTGATCATTTAAATCGAGTTTGGCGCTTTGATGTGAAGGTTTTATGAGAAAAATAAGAATTGTTCATAAATAAAACAGCACGAGTGTAAAGTTTAGCCAACAAACTTGTTAATATTATGTAAAACATAGGCTTTGTAGAAAAAAAATTAAAATTTATTTATGAAATTTTTTAACTTCTAATTACGAAAAGTTTCATATGTAATTTATCTACACTGAAACGCCGATATCTCGGTTTTTAAAGGGCTATGGGCTATTTTGGTAAGACAATTTATTTTCCCGAAATTTCGTACATTAAGTGTCTGGTACGATTTGTTGAGCGATTTTTGCGTTTTTTTTGAACGAAACCCGCTTGTAAACGGTTTGTAGCTGTTTTATAAAAGATATGTCAATTACGACATTTTGCGTATTTAGAATTCACGCAAAAGAGCGTGTTGAGCTTTCATGTTTGTTTTTGCAGTTGCGTGTTGGAAGTTTAGACAAGGCGGTGTTTTAGATTTGTGGTCATTCCACATGATAGAACGCTAACACAGTATAAACGACAACAAACACTGCCCGAAGGGTTCGGCTACAAGCGTTTTACTCTTTGTTGTGAGGTGTTTTGCTTAGTTCACTAGGCGACAAACCTCACACCGCGATTACAACGCTTTTGTCTCGAACAAAACTCAAACAGCAAAGTTAAACATGCTCTCCATAATAATTAGCTGGCAAAAAATGCTAGCAATAAAATTCTAAAAAATAAGAATTTAAGGGAAGGAAACATGTCTAAAACATTTCGAACGGGCAGTCTAGCTATCGCTGTAGGACTTGCTCTTGGAACAGTGCCGGCATTTGCTGAAGAAGCTGATGCAGAAAAGGCAAAAGATGTAGAAAAAATTGTTGTTGTTGGTTCTCGTGCAGCACCTCGCTCTATCGCAGATTCTGCTGTACCTGTAGATATCGTAGGTGGTGATGAACTAGGTCGTTCAGGCTCATCAGATATGCTTGACCAGTTAGCAACATCAGTACCGTCATTTAACGTACGTGCTCAACCTATCTCTGATGCAGCGACGTTAATTCGTCCAGTCAACTTACGTGGCTTATCATCAGACTCAACATTAGTCCTTTTGAACGGTAAACGTCGTCACCGTGCGTCAGTTATCGCTTTCCAAGGTGGTGGTGTCAATGATGGTGCACAAGGTCCAGATATTTCTGTGATCCCAAGCGTTGCACTTAAACAAGTTGAAGTTTTACGTGACGGCGCAGCTGCTCAGTACGGTTCAGATGCTATCGCTGGTGTAATGAACTTCGTATTAAAAGATGACTCAGAAGGTGGTTCACTTTCTGTTAAAGCCGGTCAGTTCTATGAAGGTGACGGTGATACGGTAACGATTGATGGTAACATTGGTCTTCCGTTAAGCGATGATGGCTTTGCTAACTTAAGTTTCCAATACAAGAATGCAGATGCAACATCTCGTTCTGTTCAACGTCCAGATGCTCAAGGTTTGATTGACGCAGGTAATACTGCGGTTGCTGATCCTGCGCAAATTTGGGGTAACCCTGAAATCTCTGACGATATTACTATCTTTGGTAACTTCGGTTTAGATTTAGGTGGTGACAAAGAAGCGTACATGTTTGGTAACTACTCTGAGCGTGATGTCGTTGGTGGTTTCTACTACCGTAACCCTCACAATCGTGGCAACGTTTACTCTATCGATGGTGGTGAAACACTATTAGTTGGTGATATCGCTCAAGCAAATGGTGCTGCGCGCACTTGTGCTGTAGTTCCTGCTAATGTGCCAAATGTATTAGACACGCAAGCGTATCAAGATATGGTTGCTGATCCGAACTGTTTCTCAATGAACCAGATCTTCCCAGGCGGTTACACGCCAGCGTTTGGTGGTAACATTGTCGATACTTCAATCACTATGGGTACTCGTGGTGACATTCACAGCGGTTTCTTAAAAGATTGGCACTACGACGTATCAGGCTCTGTTGGTCGTAACGCATCAGACTTTAACTTATCTAACACATTAAACCCTTCTTTAGGTTTAGATACACCGACTGAATTTGATACGGGTAAGTACATTCAACTTGAGAAAATGTTCAACGTTGATTTAGTGCGTGGTATCGATATCGATGCATTAGATGAGCCATTAAACTTAGCGATGGGTTTAGAATGGCGTGAAGAGTCGTTTGAAATCATCTCTGGTGAAGAAGCTTCATGGAAAGCAGGCCCATACGCTGACCAAGGTTTCAATATCGGTTCACATGGTTTTAAAGGTTTCGGACCTGAAGCTCAAGGTTTAAATGAGCGTCGCTCAGTTGCTGCATACATCGATACGGAAGCATACCTAACTGAAGACTTCATGGTAGGTGCTGCATTACGTTTCGAAGACTACAGTACTTTCGGTAACACAACTGACTACAAGTTAACGTTCCAATACTCAGTAAGTGATGATTTCTCATTACGTGGCTCTACAAGTACTGGTTTCCGTGCTCCGACAGTTGGTCAAGCAAACGTAGTAAATACAGCGACTTCATTAGTTAACGGTGAGCTTATTCAAAGTTTCTTAGCTCCACCAACTGATCCACTAGCGTCATTCTACGGTGGTAAAGAATTAACGCCGGAAGAATCAACGTCTTACGCATTTGGTTCGGTATACCAAAACGGTGACTTCTTCTTAACAGTTGATTACTACAACATTGAAGTAACTGACCGTATTGCACAATCAAGTCAAATTGATGTGCGTGCAGAAGACTATGCTGAGTTAGAAGCGTTAGGTGTACAAAACCCAGAGTTAATCTCTGCAGTTACATACTTTGCTAATGATTTTGATACAACAACTCAAGGTATTGATATTGTTGCTAACTACTCAATGGCTTTATTTGACGGTGATACGCAATTTAGCTTTGCTTACAACTGGAATGAAACTGAAGTTGATAAGTTCAACCCTGCAACAACAGATGAAGGCAAGGTTCGTCGCTTAGAAGAAGGTATGCCTAATCATCGCGGTACGTTAACGATGGCACAGCAGTGGGACAACATTCACATGTTTGTTCGTGCTAACTTCTTCGGTGAGTACTACGCGGTTCATGCTGATGATACGTCTGATTGGGGTAGTGAAACAGCTGATTCAGCACTTACGTTTGATGCTGAAGTAAGCTACTTTATCAATGATGAGTTTACAGTATCTGTAGGTGCAAACAACATCTTTGACCAAGAAGCTCAAGAGCTTAAAGACGGTACATATGGTGTGTTAGGTGCTAAGTACTACGAAAGTGGTCCATTTGATTACAATGGTGGCTACTACTACGCGAAGTTAACTTACAGCTTCTAATAGTAAATACTAAAAGCAAAACGCCCCTCTATGAGGGGCGTTTTTTTTGGTTCATTATTCGTCTTTGTATGTTTGCGCTATTTGGTCAAATTGGCTGGCAATAGCGATGAAACAATCGACCATTTCAGGATCGAAATGACTACCTTTACCTTCTAAAATAATCCCAACAGCTTTTTCATGGCTAAAAGGGGGCTTGTATACGCGTTTACTAATGAGTGCATCGTAAACATCTGCTATCGCCATTAACCTTGCTGAAAATGGTATATCTTCACCACTTAATCCCTCTGGGTAGCCAGAGCCGTCCCATTTTTCATGATGAGAGTAAGCAATTTCTTTTGCAAAAATTAAAAAATTGTCAGCATTATCCATACTTGCTTCAGCTGCTGTAATGGCATCGCGTCCATACGTCGTATGGTGTTTCATGGTCTCAAACTCTTCATCTGTTAGCTTGCCAGGTTTGAGCAAAATGCTGTCTTCAATTCCAACTTTACCAATGTCGTGCAATGGTGCCGATTTATATAAGGACGTGATGACATCTGGTTGAAGGAATTCGCTGTACTGGCTCTTCTTCGCCATTTCTTTGGCTAAGGCTTTTACATAGTATTGAGTTCGACGAATATGGTTACCGGTTTCTGGATCGCGTGATGCAGCTAACGCACCCATTGCAACCATTGCGACATCTTGGAGTTCGGCTAGCTGAGATGTGCGTTGGATGACTCGCTCCTCTAGAATTTCATTTTGCTTAGCCAATAGGTCTTTACTTTGTTTCAAAATCAGATGGTTTTTCACTCTTTCTTTTAAGATGGGCGGGCTGATTGGCTTAGTAATATAATCAACCGCGCCGAGTGATAGGCCTTTAGTTTCATCTTCTTCTTGTGCTTTTGCTGTGAGAAAAATAATTGGAATGTCTTGGGTAGACTCTTGTAATTTTAACCTTTCACACACTTCGTACCCATCCATTTCAGGCATCATGATATCGAGTAATATTAGGTCTGGCTGACGCTTTTCGACGATTTTTAATGCAGCGTCCCCTTTTAGGGCAACCTGAACAATGTAATCATTTGCTAATACACCTTTAACTACTTCGATGTTAGCTAACGTATCATCGACAACCAAGACGGTGGCTTTTGATTGCTGACTCAGGCGACAATTTATTTAGTAGCTCATCTAACTGCTCGCCTGCAGAATCAAATTCATATTGGCTCGTTAAGCTATATATATTATCTAACTTAATTTTAATTGCGGGCTCGTGGGCAAAATTGAATAGTTCTTCAAAGTCGTCGTTTGCACTAGAGTCGTAATTTTCTAGCTTTTCTTTAATAATAATTAACTGCGCAATTAGATCAGCATCATCCATGTTATTTTGCGGTTGGTTTTCTGCTGTTCGGTTTGCGTCTACACTTACAAGCCAGCTATTTATTGTGCTTATCATACGTTCATGGTGCTGCTGGCACTCGTTGATAAGCCTGCTGACTTCCTCGTGTTCAAGTGTTTCAGGAGCATCTAAGTGTTTGTTTAACGTTAACTCCAATGCTTCGGCTGATGGTAGTAAAAAGTTAGCACCAATGTTTGCCGCTACACCTCTTAGCGTATGTATGTTCAATATAGCCTGTTTAATGTCTTTATCGCTAAGTGCTGACTTGGTTTTCTCTATGGCATGCTTCTGAGAATCAGCGACACGCTCCAAGGTTTTTTTGTAGAGTTTTTTATTATTGCCCATGCGATTCAGTGCACCAGCAACATCAAACTCAGCTAAATCAAACGCATCTTCTTCAGAGTTCTCAATAAGTGCTTCTGGGGGCTGAACTTGTTTTGGTAGATTGGTTGTGTCAATCCACATGTCTAGGGTTTTAAAAACTTGCTTGGGATCAATGGGTTTAGGTACGTGGTCATTCATGCCGACTTCGATGCATTTTTCTCGGTCACCTTCCATCGCATTTGCCGTCATCGCAATAATCGCGAGAGATTGATACCCCGGCATCTGGCGGATCAGTTTGGTCGCAGTATATCCATCCATTATTGGCATTTGTACGTCCATTAGTACTGCGTCATAATTATGCTGCTTAATTTTGTCGACAGCTTCTTGGCCATTCCACGCGGTGTCCACTTCAATTTGCGCCATGGCTAGCAGCTCAAGCGCAATTTGTTGATTTATTTCGTTATCTTCAACCAGCAAGACCTTTGCTCCTGCTAAATTTTGTGTCACATGATTTTTCACTGGCGCTGCACTTTTACGGGTCGTGTGATATTCCTCACTTCCCATAACAACCATAATGCTATCAAGTAACGTTGATGCGTTGATTGGCTTGGTTAAAGAGCCATCGAGGTGTACATTGTGAGCCTGTTCAAGCATATCGTCTTTATCATAAGCGGTGATAATAATTACTTTTGGTTTATCAATGATTTGCTTGTTATCTTCAATGGCTCTGCAAAGCTCAATACCATCCATTTCAGGCATTTTCCAATCGGCTAACACTATGGCGTAAGGCGCTTTATTCTTTTGAGCTGTGACTAACTTTTCTAGCGCTTCTTTGCCACTCGATACACAATCAGGTTTGAACTTGAGGCTCATTGCTAAGGTTGACAAAATTTGTCGTGACGGCTTGCTGTCATCGACGATTAGTACGGGCAAATTAGCAAGTGCTTCGGGAGACGCCAGGATTTTATTTTGGGCGATATCTGAAATCGGGAATTTAGTCGTAAAGAAGAAGGTACTCCCTTTGCCATATTCGCTTTCTACCCAAATATCGCCTCCCATCATTTCAGTTAGGGTTTTACTAATCGTTAGGCCTAACCCTGTGCCACCATATTTTCTTGTCGTTGATGCATCCGCCTGGGTAAAAGACTGAAAAAGCCCTTGGACTTGCGCCTCAGTCATACCGATGCCTGAGTCTTTTACTGAAAACTCGATAAGTGCCATTTTGTCGCGTTGCTTTTTCAATCGAGCTTTGACAATAATCTCACCACGTTCAGTAAATTTAAGTGAGTTGTTCGTTAGATTAATCAGTATTTGACCTAAACGTAATGGATCGCCAATTAAATGGGTTGGTAATTGAGGATCGATATCAATTAACAGCTCCAATTCTTTTTGTTGGCTCTTGTGAGACGTGATTTGCACCAAATGATCGATTGTCTCATTCAAGTCAAATGGAATGTGCTCAATGGACAGTTTACCTGCCTCAATTTTAGAAAAGTCTAAAATATCATTGATGATACCGAGCAAAGCTTCTGCAGAACTATGTATTTTATTAATGTAGTCAGCTTGCTTTTGCGATAGTTCCGTTTGTAACGCCAAGTAACTCATCCCAATGATAGCATTCATTGGCGTGCGAATTTCGTGGCTCATATTTGCCAAAAAGTCGCTTTTAGCTTGTGTAGCCTCTTCAGCTTTTGCTTTGGCTTTTTGTAGCTCTCGCTCTGCTTCTTTTCGCGTTGTGGTATTACGTACGAAAGCTGTGTAGAAGTGGTCATTGTCAATCAGAGATTCGCTTACACCCACTTCAATATCGATCAGTGTTTGATCATGGCAGATACCAATTAATTCAAAGATTCTATTGTCGCTAGCATCATTTTTTCGCTCATCTAAGTACTTGTGATGAAATGGGACATTCATCAACTGATAGATGTTCATTGTGAGCGCTTGATCACTTGTATAGCCAAAAATTGCTTCAGAGGCAGGACTAAATTCGGTTATTTGGCCATAGTCATCGACAACAATGATGCCGTCTGATGCATTGTTTATTATGCTTTGTGTGCGCTCCATGTTGACTTGAAGTTGACTGGTTCGCATAGCCACTTTTTGCTCAAGTTCTGCTTGAGAACGCGCAAGTGTCTTGGTCGCTCGGGTACCAACACGTAAGGTAAATAATGTTGAGCCAAAAATAAGCACTAGAGCAATGATAACGACTGCCCACACTGTATTTTTAAACGTGTTGATCAGGGCAAAAGACTCGGCGGCATCTACTTCGGCGGCCAGTCCCATGTGAAGTGTTTCATTCCACTGCCAATTACCAACAACTTCAACACCTCGATAATCTCGATAACCCGCCAGGTTTTCGCCAGATTTTTTCAATGCAATTTGTTTAGCCATCTCAGTTAATGGCCAGTTTGGGCTTGCACTTGTGGGTGTTTTTTTGTTTAACAGGTTTTCAGGCGGTGCAGCTACCCTCAAATTTAACGAAGCTTTTTGACCTTGCTTAAGTAGCCCTATGGCTTTCAGGTCATTTTCAAATCTTACATTTGATAATAGCGTTCCCGACTGATCTAATGCATAGGTTTCACCACTCTTTCCGATGAATCCTGCCGATAAAATGAAGGAGAATGCACCATCGAAGTCGACGCGTTTAGTTAATATGGCGATAACACGATTACGATTGTTTTTTATGGGAACAGCAAAAAACATTGTAGGTGGTGTTTGATCTTCAGCGTTTTCTGGTGTTTGCTCTCCTATCATCACATCTGACCGCATAGGCGGTACAAACACCGATTCACCCTGTTTTACTCGGTTGAGTAATTCTGGGTAGTGCTGATAAATGAGATTTACACTACCGATGTTTTCATCTCGACTAGAGGCTAAACTAATATTGTCGGGGGAAATGATAAAGAAGCCGGTACCTAAGTTCTCACCTTCTTGATATCTAATACGTTGCCTAATTTGTTTTTGTAATGGACTATTTACAAGCGATTGTTGATCGGTAGGCAGTAATAGTAATTCTTCTGTTAACTCTACCAGCCTTTGGTCTTTGCTTAATCCCGAAAGGTTGTTTAATTCATATTCAACCCAGACCATTAAACGCTGATGTGTGGTCGTTAACAGTGTATGTAAGTTGTATTGTAGCGACTGCAAAGACTGATTTTCCGCATGTTTGGTAACTAAAAATGCAGTGAAAATAAGTACGTTGGATAGCACTAAAAGCCCACCAAGAACACCACGCCTAAATCTTGATGAGTTAAACTTGTTTGCAAGTTCTTTATCGTTGGCTTTCAATACCAGCGAGCTAATGATGCTGCCAACGACCAATAATAAAAGTAATAGGCCAAAGGACCACCATAGCATCTGCCCCGCATTAGTATCCGCTGTGGTCGGACTTTGATTGTTTCCTATGCTTAACCAGTTATTGCGGGTCATAACAATGTCGCTAATGTTGACACTGTCGATGCCCTTTTGCATAACATCGTGTAAATGAGGCAGATCAATGTGAGTTAGTATGTGTAAAGAACTTGGGTAGATGACGTCCTCATCTATTTCTCTAAGCCCTTCGATTCCCTGTTTGGCAATAATATCGTCAACGACAACTTTTGCATCGAGCAAAGCATCAACTTTACCACTTAACACGAGCTCTACCGACTCTGCTAAATTGGCTGTTTTAACAATGTTGATGGCAGGGTAAAGATCGCTAATCTTATCAATCGTTGTGTAGCCTTCTGAAATAGCAATAGTTGCGTTAGTTAGGTCAGCATTTGTTTGTAACTTGTTATTGTCTTTTTTGACGTAAAATAGCTCTCTGACTAAAAAGTATGCCGTTGTAAATCGACCAAACTCTTTTCTCTCCTCAAGTAAGTAAACATGAGGTAATACGTCAATTTCTCCTCGCTTAAACTGCTCAAAAAGTTCTTGCCATGTGCCCGTAACAAACTTCACTCGAATGTCTGCTTTGGTAATGATTTTCTTGATGATTTCACCTGCAAGCCCCTTTGGCGTGCCATTTTCATCCATAAATAATATAGGAGGCCAATGCTCAATACCTATGGTAACTTCGTTATTTTCGAGCCATGTGGATTCTTGCAAAGACAGGATGAGTTGAGAGCTGTCGAAATTATTATTAGCGTATTGGGCACGTTGACCAATCGCCTCAATAAATGCCGACAGGGTGTTCATATATTCATCTTTGAGCTGATGATAGGGCTCGCCGTTAATAAGCTCCATGGCTGCTTGACGTTGGTCGTTTTCAGACAATGCTATGGCTTCAAGTTCGATGGCGACTAACTGTTCATTGGTTTTTTCAATAATCTCGATTAACGCTCTATCCTCTATGACCTGCAAATCAAGTAGTCTTTCGATCAGTTGCGTTAGCTTGGGCTCATTTTGTTGATAGCGAATTAACCACTTTTCATCGCCAGAGAAGATGTAGCTTAATACAGAGGACGTCAGTACTTCGTCGATATACTTTAATTCACCTGATAAGCGTTGTAATTCATCGAGAGAAAAGGCTTGTTGACGCAGGTTGTCATGCTTTTCAATCTGCTGTAGCTGCTCTTGCGTGAGTTGAAGGGTTTGTTCACTGTTCTGGGCGTAGCCTTTTTCAGCAATTACGAAAAGTAAACTGAGGAGTAAAATCTGACAAATAAACTTGCCGTAAGACCACATGAACAAAATTCCTTTTGGTGAACTATCTTTCGATTGATAAATAGACAGTTGTCAATAGCTTGTTAATAAATATAACTGATGATTTATTATGTTGCTAATGAAATAGTTAGAGAAATTTCGTATAAAAAACAAACATAAAAAAACCACCCATAAAGAGTGGCTTTTATTATCGTGAACAAAGATTAGCTAGCAGGCATTAGGCCTGCTTGAATCGCTGTGATATCAGCATCGGTAATTGTACCCGCAGAACGTTTCAACGCTAGGATTGCATTGATGTATGAGTAGCGAGTTGATGATAAATTACGTTTAGCATTGTATAAGTTACGTGTGCTTTGTAAAACGTCAACAATAGTACGTGTACCCACTTCAAAGCCTGCCTCTGTTGCTTTAAGTGCACTTTCTGCAGAAACAACAGATTGTTCTAATGCTTTGATTGCAGATACTGTAGCAATAACTGTGTTGTAAGCATTACGCGTGTTACGAACAACACCGCGTTGTGTTGATTGTAAACCTTGGCTAGACGCTACATATAAGCTTTGTGCTTGGCGCACTGAGCTAGAAATCGCACCACCTGAATAAATTGGCACATTTAGCTGGACACCAATTGAAGAAGAGTTAAGGCGTGGATCTGGAATACCATTGTCGATAGTGTTATCTGAATCTTGATAGCGCGCTGTTAAATCTAATGTTGGATAGTGGCCGCTGCGTGCGATATTGATATTTTCTTTAGAAATATCAACAGAGACTTTCTGACCAAGAATTTCTAAGTTCTTAGACTCTGCAACTTGTTGCCATTCGTCGGCACTCGTTGGCGCAGGAGCCGACGCACTGAAACGATTAGTATCTAATATATCTAAATCTCGTGGATAAACATTTGTGATTTCACGTAATGTTTCGCTGGCACTTGCTAATTGATTTTCTGCTTGGATAACTGCTGTCACGGCACTGTCAAACTGAGCTTGTGCTTCATGTACGTCCGTAATTGCAGTTAGGCCAACTGAAAAACGTTGTTTTGTTTGCTCTAATTGGCGCTCGATTGCTTTCTGTTCAGCATTAGCAAACTCTAAATCGTCCTGTGCGCTCAGTACACCAAAATATGCATTAGCAACACGCACAATTAAGTCTTGTTTAGCAGACTGATATGTTAAGTCACTTAAATGTGCTGATTTTTTAGCGTTATCAAGCTTCAACCACGTATCATGATGGTACAATTGCATAGATAGGCTAGCACCCCATGTCGTGTTATCTACATCTGTATCAACAGTTTGACCAAGATCAGTAACATAGCTTTCGCTGCTACTCATACCCGCAGAAGCAAATGCATTGATCTGTGGAAGTAATACTGAGCGTGCTTGTGTGATACCTTCTTTTGATGCTTCAAATTCTGCTTGAGCCTTCAAAATAACGGGATCGTTGGCTAATGCCAGTTGGTAGTTTTCAAGAATGTTAGAAGATTGAGCTGAGAACCCAACGCCTACACTCGCTAAGCCGATCATTACTGATAGCAATTTGGTTTTCATATTTAACCTTTTCCCTTGTATGCTGGTTGCTTATTACCCTGTACGCCTATGGTAAAGTGTTTAGAGCGCTAACCAAAACTATTAACTGTTTAAAATCTAACTGTAGTGTAACAAATTATTTTTTTTTTACATTCTTAATTATGAGAAAAAACGTATCATGAACAACAATAAAGATCTGTTATTTCAATATGATAGCTCTGACTATATGGTCAATTCTATTACAACTTGTTACAAAGGCTTCTTCTCAATTAACAAATACACCTTAACGCATCGCACATTCGATGGTCAAAACAGTGACTTAATCTCACGTGAAGTGTTTGAGCGAGGTGATGCAGTAGTGTTAATGCCTTATGACCCAATAAAGGATGTAGTTGTTTTAAATGAACAATTTCGTGTAGGTGCTATTAACAGAGACTATTCACCTTGGTTGGTGGAATTTATTGCTGGTATGTTCGGTGAAAATGAAGACCCTATTGATGCTGCAATTCGAGAGGCTAAAGAAGAAGCAAACCTTGATGTAGCGCCAGAAAATGTCTTTCATATTATGAATTACCTCTCTAGCCCAGGTGGCACCACAGAGCAGTTGCATTTGTACGGTGCAATAATTGATAGTGATGGCGTGGGCGGTGTACACGGTCTTGCTGAAGAATCGGAAGACATAAAAATTCATGTGATGAAACGAGAACAGGCAATGGAGTTGTTGGCCCAAGGGAAAATCAATAACGGCGTAACAATTATTGCGTTACAATGGTTGGCCCTAAACGTTGATCGTTTGCGTAGTAAGTACGTTAAATAACGTTTGCAAATATACAGGTATACATGTGGCATTTTTCAATAAATATCGACCTAACCTTGTCAACATAATGCAGCTTAGTGAGGCTAACTATATGTTACTGCTTCGCTTACTAGCAGATAAAAGTGTTGAGGGGGAAGTGCGGGAGTTTTTTATTAACGACCACTTGTCATATCATCTTGAAGTCCAAGAGGTCACGAAATACACCTCTAAAATTGCCTTCATGCAATCAACAAATTTTACCTCTTCAGATATTGGTGAGCACTTTCAACCCAATATGGTCATAAGACTTTATCATGATGCTCGAATGACTGAAGTCATTTCTAGCCAGCATATCCATCGTATCGCGCCACGATATGATTACCCGAATAGTAAGATGCATTTACCGGATGAAAAGCAGCAAGTTATGGTGTTTCTAAAAGAGTGGTTGCAGTTGTGCTTGAGCCAAGGGCAAGTCAAAGTCAGTCAAGTTCCGCATATTATTAAAAACTAATCATGATCAAATTCGTTCAAATTAGCGACTGCCATTTATTTGCTGATCCTGATGGACAGCATTTTGGCGCAAAAGTATATCCTCAGTTAAAAGCTGCATTAACAAAGATCAATCAACTTCAAGGTGTTGATTTTGTTGTATTTACAGGTGATCTAACACAAGACCATACCCGTGAGTCATATCAGTTATTTAATCAAGCTATCGCTGATACACGATTGTCTACGCCTGTTTATTACCTAGCAGGGAACCATGATGATCCTGAATTGTTAGAAAGTGAGCTAAGTGGAGAAGTGTTTGACGGATTGAAGTCGATAACTCGTGGTAAATGGCAAATACAGCTAGTGAATAGTAAAAGTCAGACACCCGCTGGATGGGTTGATGATACAGAACTTAAACGTATCGCCAACCTCGATAATAACTACTTTCAATGTTTGTTAATGCATCATCATCCTGTTGATGTAGGATACTTTATAGATCGTCATGGGATGAAAAACCAGAGCGAGTTCTGGCATGCGGTTAATCAGGCTGAATCGATCAGTGTCATTGCGTGTGGCCATGTCCATAGAGGCATGAAGTTAAGTGTGCCTCAGTCAAATAATCAAAACATTGCGTTGTACACTAGCCCAGCAACGTCAATTACCTTTGCCAAGCATGAAGATGAATTAGTCGCTGAGTATGATGATATTGGCTATAGGGTTTTCGAACTCAATGACAATGGTACAGTTTCTTCTTACGTGCAACGTATTCACGCAGTTTTATAGTTCTATGACCAAGCATATTCTCCACATCCACGGTTTTAATTCGTCACCGCAATCGATGAAAGCTCAGCAAACCAAACATTATTTTGCGGCCAATTTTCCAGATATCGCGTTTCATTGCCCTCAATTGGCGAATACGCCAAATTCTGCCATCAAGCAGCTAACGCGTATTATTGATCAGTATCCAGGTGATGAATGGTACTTAATTGGCTCATCATTGGGCGGGTATTTTTCAACGTATTTTTCTCAAAAGTATAATGTTAAAGCTGTCTTGGTGAATCCTGCGGTGAAACCTTATGAGTTACTAACCCAGTTTATGGGAGAGCAAACTAATCCATATACGAACGAAGTTTTTGACGTTAACGAGAGTTTTGTTGACGATTTGAAAGCATTGGAACAGATAAAAATTACTGAAAAAAACTATCTAGTCATGGTACAAACCCATGATGAAGTGTTAAATTACCAAGAGGCAGTCGAAAAGTATAAAAACTGCGAATTAATCGTCCAAGAAGGGGGCGATCATAGCTTTATCAATTTTGATAAAATGCTGCCAACTATTGTTAAATTCTTCCAATTACCGTAAAACTATAGGCTTGTTAGCGAAATCACAGCATTAAGCTTTAGTAAACAATAACTATAACGATTAGATACCACTCATGAGCGAACAATATAATTCAGAATCTATCGAAGTACTAAGTGGTTTAGAACCCGTACGTCGTCGTCCCGGCATGTATACCGATACCAATCGACCAAACCATTTGGGTCAAGAGGTTATTGATAACTCAGTCGATGAAGCTTTAGCGGGACACGCTCAAAATATCACGGTTATTTTAGATAAAGATCAGTCACTTGAAGTATTCGATGATGGTCGTGGTATGCCTACAGATATTCACCCAGAAGAAGGGGTGTCAGGTGTTGAGCTTATTTTCAGTAAACTTCACGCTGGTGGTAAATTCTCGAATAAAAACTATCAATTCTCTGGTGGTTTGCATGGTGTAGGTATCTCGGTAGTAAACGCCTTGTCTACACGCGTTGAAGTGACGGTAAAACGTGACAGTAAAGTATTTGAAATGGCCTTTGAAAATGGTGAGAAGGTTGAAGAGCTAAAAGAAGTCGGTACCGTGGGTAAGCGAAATACGGGTACACGCGTTAAGTTTTGGCCAGATGCGAGTTATTTTGATTCACACAAATTTTCAGCCTTAAAGTTAAAACATTTATTAAAAGCTAAAGCGGTTTTATGTCCTGGATTAACAATCAAATTTCATGACAAAAACGATGGTTCTAAAGAGAGCTGGTGTTATGAAGATGGTTTACGTGACTACTTGAAAGAGTCAGTAAAAAGTTATGTAAGCTTACCTGAAGAGCCTTTTATTGGTTCATTTTCATCACAAAGTGAAGCAGCTGACTGGGCGGTTACCTGGTTACCAGAAGGTGGCGAGTCTATTGGCGAGAGTTATGTAAACCTTATTCCAACCATTCAAGGTGGTACTCATGTAAACGGCTTACGCCAGGGCCTTTTGGAGTCGATGCGTGAGTTTTGTGAATTCAGAAATATGCTACCACGTGGGGTTAAATTAACACCTGACGATATCTGGGATAAATGTAGTTTTATCCTATCGGTGAAAATGCAAGATCCGCAGTTTGCCGGTCAAACCAAAGAACGTTTATCTTCACGCCAGTGTGCTGCATTTGTTACCGGTGTGGTCAAAGATGCCTTTAGTTTATGGTTAAATGAGCATACCGAAATTGCTGAAAGCTTAGCAGAGTTCTGTATTTCAAACGCGCAGCGTCGTTTACGTGCGAGTAAAAAAGTTGTCCGTAAGAAAGTGACGCAAGGTCCAGCACTTCCTGGTAAGTTAACTGACTGTGGTAGCCAAGACCCAACGCGAACGGAATTGTTCCTGGTAGAGGGTGACTCAGCTGGTGGTAGTGCGAAACAAGCACGTGATCGTGAAATCCAAGCCGTAATGCCATTACGTGGTAAAATCTTAAATACTTGGGAAGTAGAATCTGGTCAGATTTTAGCGTCTCAAGAAGTACACGACATTTCTGTTGCATTAGGCATTGACCCTGATAGTGAAGACTTATCGAACCTACGGTACGGTAAAATTTGTATTCTTGCTGATGCTGACTCTGATGGTCTTCATATTGCCACATTATTGTGTGCATTGTTTACCCAGCACTTTTTACCATTAGTGCAAGCTGGCCATGTTTATGTCGCGATGCCACCACTATATCGTATCGATATTGGTAAAGAAGTTTACTATGCCTTAGATGAAGCGGAAAAAGATGGGGTATTAGATCGCATTGAAGCCGAGAAAAAACGCGGCAAAGTTAACGTACAGCGCTTCAAAGGTTTGGGTGAAATGAACCCATTACAATTGCGTGAAACTACCATGGATCCTAACACGCGACGCTTGGTGCAATTAACCGTAGATGAGTTTGACCAAACCATGGAAACCATGGATATGTTGTTGTCGAAAAAACGCAGTGGCGATCGCAAAGACTGGCTACAGCAACACGGTGATTTAGCCCAAGTATAAGTAGTCCGTAAAGCATAAGTTGACAACTGACAAGTAAAACCTGACAAAAATAAATCATAAATTGACATAATAATGAATCTGACTTATACCTTACACATTATAGTGGAGGGTGTATGTCAGATTTATATGTTTCAAAAAGAAGAGATTTAAGTAAACATAAAGCAACCACTGTAGGTAAGTTTGCGTCTACTAAATCTGATATTATCCCCGTTTTGACAGATGGTAAGCTCGAAGCTGACTATTGTTACCACCTCGAATATGATCGCAACGTAGTAAAATATGAGTGCCAACCTTTAGGCTACTACTACGTTGGTGAGACGCCTTCAGGTAGAAGACCTAGTTATACCCCTGATTTTCAAATATGGTACAAGGATAACTCAATTCGTTATCGTGAAATCAAGGAAGAGAAATATATTGATCCAGAGCTAGAGGCTTTATTTCCTAGATTACAGGAACAGGCAATAGTTTTGGGAAAACCTCTTGATATGGTTTTAGATACTGAAATTCGTTCTGAGCCTTACTTTTCAAATTTAAAAGCTTTGTTCAAAGCAAAGAAAAATCGATGCATTAATACAGAGTTGTTAAAGCAAATTACTCCCTTATTAGAAATTAATAAAAAGATTTCAGCATATGAGTTTATAGATAAGCATGAATTGAGTGCTTCTATTGGTGATTTTTATTGCCTGATCGCGAATTATAAGTTGAAGACTGATATCAAAACGCAGCCTTTGTCATGGAATATGTTCTTGGAGATCGATAATGGCATTTAAATTAAATGTAGGTGACTTTGTTGTTAAAGATAAACGGCAGTATGAAGTGATTTCCATTGAAGGATCGAGCATCGAAATTAAGGATAGCTTTTCGTCAGTAGAAGTTGAGCTATCTTATTCTGAGCTTTCAAACCTTATTTTTAGAGGGGAAGCAAAGGTTGTTAACTCAGACGAAAAGATTGAGCGAGTATCTGGTGATAGCGCTCGTGACTTTTCAAGCTACCCAGAAAGCCTCAAAAAAGTAGCGTTGTATCGATGGAAATTCGTTAACAAAGTTAAAGAGAAAAAGATTTCAAAATATACTGCAAAATGGCTAGATCCAGTCATAAAAGAAGTTGTTGATGAGTTTGCTGTTAAACCTACGACATGGAGAACTTTGGAACGCTGGATTAAACGACATAAAGTTATGGGTATGAGAGGACTTATCCCTCAAAATGAACAAAAGGGAAATAGCGAATCAAGAGTTCCAGAAAAAACAGATGAATATATAACAGAGGCACTGCTTAAACTGAATAAGAGTGAAAGAATTTCATTTCGTACTGCCCACACCAAATTTAAAGATGCAATTATTATTTATAACTCAACTAGGCCGCCTGAAGAACATATCCCTATTATCTCTTATCAAGCATTTATACCTAGAGCAAAACGAGTTGCACCCTATGAAAAATTAGTCGCGCAAATAGGTAAGCAAAAAGCTGATGTACTGTTTAAAACACAGAATAAAGCAGAACGGATAACCAAAATTTTAGATCGGGCTGAGATTGATCACACTGTACTCGACCTGTTTATTATTGATGAGTATTTGCGTTTACCGTTAGGTAGACCAACAGTTACTGCCGTTCTTGATAGACGCTCACGGAGTATATTAGGCATATATATTGGTTTTGAACCGCCAAGCTATTTGAGCGTATCAAAAGCCGTAAAAAATGCTATTTCAGATAAAACAGAGCTTATTGAACAATACGATAGCGTAAAGGGGAAGTGGTATTGTCGAGGGGTGTTCAACTATCTTGCTACTGATGTTGGTAAAGATCTTATGAGTGAAGCATTAGAAGAATCGCTGTTAGATATCGGAACTACTTTGCTCAAGAATCCAGTAAAGAAGCCTTGGTATAAGGGGGCAATAGAATCATATTTCAAAACTTTAAATCAGACTTTATTGGATGATAAACCGGGCAAGGTTTTTTCGGATTTGTTTGACACTAATGATTACAATCCACAAGAAAACGCTGTTATATCAATGTCTACATTCATGGATATTTTTTACTGTTGGTTAGTAGATATTTATCAATGTACTCCCAAAGGTGAAGGCGAAGATGAAGTTATCCCTAATATGGCTTGGCTAGAAGATGAAGTTAATGTTGATACTGACCCAGTTTCACCAGAAAGATTAGAAATAATCTTCTCTGAAAATGATACTCGCACTAATCGTGAGAAGGGGATAAGAAAGTTTGACCTTTGGTACTCCAACAATGAATTAACGCTGTTGAGAAAAAATGGTTTTACCAAAGATCTACAAATCAAAACCAATCGAGAAAATATCAGTAAGATAAAAGTATGGCACCCGGTAAATAAAGAGTTTTTCGATGTCCCCGCAGTTGATCAAGAATATACTGAGAACTTAACACTACATCAGCACGACATAATTAAAAAATATCGAAAACGATTAATTAGCCAGAATATTGATGAGCTTTCATTAGCGCAAGCTAGACAGAGAATAGAAGAGATCATCGAGCGCGAAATAGTTTTAAATCGTAAGATGAAAATCTCGGCAGCAAAAAGGCTCTCAAGATATCGAAATATCGAAGGTGGAGGCAACACTTCAGTTGTATCAGAAGAGCAAAAAGCAAAAATTGAAGCTGCTCAGCCTAAGAATTCAACCACTGATGGAGCCGCTAAAAAAACTAGTAGTGGGCTTGGAGATCTTGCTAAGGCTCTAGAAAAAAATAGAGCTGGAAATGAGGAATCAGAATAGTGACAAGTATTGCAGACAAGATTGAACAGATAGAAAACATTTTCGTTGAAACTCCTATAATCAAAGAGATCATGGCTGATATCGATGAAGTAATGGAAACAGCCAAAATAGTCGGTTATTCAAAACAACCTGACAGTATTCTTATTACTGGTCAAAGCGGCATGGGTAAAACAACAATTTTCGATCATTATTTATCGAAGTATCCAAGAGTTGAGCAAGATGAAGGGGACATAGTGCCAATTCTTGCATCGACCTTACTTGATGATAAGTCCCCAAAAGGTGCTCCCGGCCATATGCTTAGAGATTTGGGCGACTGGTTGGAAGGTAAAGGAGGGACTCGCGGTGAACTAACTGATAGGTTTGTAATTCAATGCAATGGCGCAAAAGTAGAAGCAATATTTATAGATGAGTTTCAAAATGCTATTGAAAACGGCACTGATAAGATTATTTGGAATACATCTGAATGGATAAAGACATTAATTAATTTGACACGCAGACCCGTATGTTTGTTCGGTATGCCCTATTCTCAGCAAGTTATCCAAGCAAACCCAGCTTTAATAAGCAGATTTCCTTTAATTCATCATATTGAAGAATATGATACCGAAACCGCCAATGAATGGTTAGATTTTCTTAAAGAAGTAGATAAACAGCTACCATTTGATGAAAGAGCTAATTTGTCAGAGCCTGATTTAGGTCTCAGGTTAATGTGTGCCGCTGGCGGTAACTTAGGTCGATTGATGAAAAGAATTATAAGGCCAGCAGCAAAAGCAGCGGTAAAAGATGGGTCCAAAACTGTAACTCATGCTCATTTATTCAAAGCGATAAAAAAGAGATTGAAGCTTGCAGATAACGACAATCCTTTAAATCTTGATATTTCTTTAAATGACTTTGAAGTAGTGCATGTTATAGCCGAAACACAATATCATAAGCCGTTTTCAAGAAACCCAAACTGGACATACAAACAAGTTTCAAGCGAAGAGAGTTTAGGTAGTGTCTTATCAAAAAGTTAATAGCAGATTATTAATAAGACCAAGAGCTATTCCTAAAGAGTCGTTTCAAAGTTATTTGATTAGATTAGCAAGGGAAAACGGGTATAAATATAAAGCTTTTTCTTCGGGTATTACCGCAAATTCTAAACCTCATCGTTCCTTTAAACCTGAGGATAGAACTGATATTCAGTTTTTAATATCAAATATAGCGGATAATAATGCTCGCAACTTGGTTGATGTGTGGGAATGTGGATTTTATTTCAAACATCTATTTGATTATTCTCGTATCAAGATTTGTCCAAAGTGTTATACAAATGAAAAAGTTTTGCCGCCTTACTGGTGGTTGAAAAACTATTTGATATGCGATGAACATCAATTGCTTCTTATTGATTCGTGCGGCAATTGCAATACAAGATTTAATGAAGATTCTATTGCATATGGACATTGCATGGAGTGCGGATTAGAAATTGAACACAATAAATCGGCAGAGTTAAATTCAGGAATGTTTGATAAAAAACTGCATAGCGTATGCGCAGCAGAGGAAATGAACACAAGCCGATTTAGGGAATTAATATCTAATGAAGTAGAGCAGATCTATGTTCATTATCAAATTTGTTCATATTTATTAAAGGAAGTGCTGAATAGAGATAAGTATATAAATCACAGGCGAACACTTGATATCTACTCGCTCTACACTGAACAAAAAGAAATCCAAAGCATTGTTAAGAATGATGCGCTTGGTCAATTGATGTACGAAGCACTGTGTTCGTATCGAGCCAGAGGTGGGAAAGGGGTATCTTCATTAATCAACCCTATTTTTAAATTGATTATGTCTCATCAAGGCCATCTATACAGAGCAACACTAGTCAAATTATTGATTGAAGAACCCAAAGATTTAGCTGACTGGGCTATAGGATTGAATTGGCTTGAAAAACTACTCTCTATCGATGCGAATAATTTAAGAAATTTTGTTAAAGAGTATAGTCCTAATCTGGAAGAAAAAAGCCAAGGACCTTTTGCCGTCTTGATTCGAGATCTGAATTTGGTGATGTCGGAATATTCGAAACACTCGGCCACATTTGAATTACCACGATAATCAGATTTATAACTTTGAAAATAGATTTACGCAACATCCATCAATGTTAGGCCCTGATAACTTCTTGTAATTAGCTATTGGTGAATTTAGCTGGTCACGAAGCAAGTAATGCGATTTAAAATTAGCAATGCTAGCTTTTGAAATCATTTTTACAGGTCTAGGCGTGCGCTTTACGTTGATCTTTTCAGCCTTCAAATATCCAAGCTTTATAAAATCGTAGATCGCATTTTTATTGGTATTTAAAAGCTTAATGGCTTCAGAGGGGCTAACAAATAGTTGGCTTGGCTCATCAGTATCGTCCAAATTAGGTATAAACTGCATGAGCGAATTAGGCTTTTTCTTATCAGGTTTATAGCTGTACTCTATTTCACCTGACAGCATAGATTTTATCAGGTTAGCGAAATTTACCTTTGAAAACGTGTAGCGTTTAACAGCATGTCGATTACCCCTAACATTTTTACAAGCACTAGCGATGAGTTGTGTTACTAATTTGTCTGCTTCAGATCGCTCAATAAGCCAATCTCTATTTGACTCTGTAGGGTGCAACAATGCCTGAATAATACCTGCCCTAAATAATTGTCTGGCATGGTAAATACTTATTGATAAATAGGCTGCGCACTGCTCAAGTGAGAGACAATTAGTTAACTTATTTTTGAAATCAAGAATGTTAGTACGCTTAAATAAGTCAGTGCCATTGGCTAATGTTTTACTCACTGATAACAGCCCTTCCCGGACATACAGGTTAACTCTCGATACGCGGCATCCTAGAATTTTAGCGACTTGTTCTTTGCTGATGTAATTAGACTCAGTTTTTACTTCATCACTAACAATTGACAGTGATGACATCAACAAACCATTTGAATAATGTTCTTTCAGGTACTGTTCAAACCCTGATTTAAGCAGCTTGTAAGCTGTTGAGCGTTTATTCTCAGGTCTGTATAAATCATCATAGAGATCCCTAAAGCATTTACGAACCCCGGTTATCCTTGATGATGCCATTGGATGGGACTCAAAGTAATTTAGTAATTCAAAATATCTTTCAGGCCATTCTGCTATGTACCAGTGGGCCGGAGCATAGAAATTATGGCTGGAGTTGAGTTCATATTTTGTCGTGAAGCTTGACCCAAATGCTACTTGATGAAACCGAGCAAAAAACTCTAATAAGTCACAGTACTCAGCAAGATCTAATACTTTGTCAGCTATAACCAAACTACTGCGTGTAAGCTTTTCTAATTGTTCATTTATTGCTAATTCAGCTTCGCCAATATCAATCGGGTGTATTTGAGGTATCCATGTTGGAGCATCACGCCACAAATAATGTGTGGCCCACGTTAGCTTCCTGCCAGTATCGGGGTGCATATCTATTAGCGGGGTCCCATGCTTGCAACAAAACGTTTTTGCCAACAAGCTATTGCTGAACGGAATAGATTGTTGTTCCTGATAGCAATAAGGACATATTCGAACATTAGAAAAGTTAATTGTCTTAGTCAAAAATTCTTGCTCAAACCCTAAACACCGTGTGCTAAATGTATGCGTGAAGATTAACTCTCTCAATTGGATAGTCTCAATATTAGCCAGCATTGCAACTCTGTCTAAATCAAAGTCCCCAAAAAAGGTTTTCTTACCCGGCAGTCTGTTGTTGCTTAACAAGCAACGCTCATCACGTAATAGCTGCATTGCGTTCTTGTAACCATTTGCCGCAGTTAAGCGGAGTAGATAATTGGGCAAAGTGTCGGTGGCTTTTGGGTAGGGGCGAATAAGTAACATGGTGTTGAGCTTGTTTTAATGAAGTTACTTTTCAGTTAAGCAGTAAATTACGATAGATCAAATCAAAATGATAATATCTAAATGATATTACTATTTTGATTGCAAGTTATTTGAATTGGTATTAATGTGATAATTAATAAACATAAAAATAATTAAAAGTGACAGTGACGGAACTCGCAGAACTTAACTACGCACAGAGAGAGCGACTAGCATTTATCGACTTTTGCCTACAGTTTATTGGGCAATTGGCGAGGGCTGATCTTGTTAATCACTTTAAAACGGGATTAGCGTCTTGTTCACGTGACCTAACGCTTTACAAAGAATTAGCGCCAAATAACATGACGCTAAAACATGAGACAAAACAGTATTACCGTACTGAAGAATTCAAGCCCGTTTTTGAGCATAACCCAGAAGCGATACTCGGAAGTCTTTGCCGTGGTTTTGGTGATGGCTTATCGCAAGGTATTAGTCCATCAGAAAAGTGCATTGATGCGACTCGGTTAATTCATCCAGACTCAGATGTTATTGCCACGTTAATGCGTGCGATCAACAACCGCCACGCTATCTCGTGCGATTATATTTCATTAAGTTCAGGTGAAAGTTCTCGTGAGATCATCCCTCACGCAATAGCTAATAACGGTCAGCGTTGGCATGTTCGAGCCTATGATAAAAAATCAGAAGAGTTTCGTGATTTCGTTTGTACGCGATTACAAAACGTAACTGAAATTCAAAAGCCAATCGCTACTATGCAAGCAGGTGAATATGACAAACAGTGGCACAACATTATCAATATCGAATTAGTCGTACATCCATCTGTAAAGCATTCTAAAGCTATCGAATTAGATTTTGGTATGTCGGGTGGCATTTTACATTTAGAGGTTCGAGAGGCGCTTATAGGCTACTTAATGCGGCAGTGGAACGTTGATTGTTCGTTAGACGCGTCATTAATTGGCAATGAGCTTCACCTTTGGCTTGCCAATATAAAAGAATTACAAGGGATTGATAGTATGGCTATTGCTCCCGGATACAAGTTATAAGAATAACGGAATATTAAATGAACATTACTCAAATAGAAGAAATTGTTAAGAAGTTAGTTGTTGATGTTAACGCAGATAGCGTTAACAAGGACGAGTTTATTTATCAACTGATGGCGGCTTATGGTCATCGCAAAACGACAATCGGGCGCATCAAATCAGGTGAACGTAACTTAGCTGATGTAGAGGGAGAAGTAAGAGCTAAGCGACATATCTATTTCAAACATTGCCAAGGGAATAGCGTGTTATCAGATATAGATAGCATGAAGAAACAGCCTTCTGTAGCTCGTGAGAAAATACGTTTTGTCATTGCTACCGATTTTAATCAGTTTGTTGCCATAGATACTCGTACCAACGACACCCTTGATATTGAGTTTAACGACTTAGGTAAGCATTTCGATTTTTTCTTGCCGTGGGCGGGGATGGAAAAGGCAGTTTATCAAGGTGAAAACCCCGCTGACGTGAAAGCTGCTGAGAAAATGGCGAAGCTGTTTGACCTTATCAAGGCTGACAATTTCACTGACGAAAATAAGGATGACACTCAAGCGCTCCACAACTTAAACGTATTTTTAACTCGTTTGTTATTCTGTTTCTTTGCTGAAGACACTGGCATTTTTAAACAAAATCAGTTTAGTGGTGAATTGGAGTCCCATACCAAAGTTGATGGCTCTGATGTTGCAGAGTATTTAAATCGTTTGTTTGAAGTATTAAATACGCCTAAAGACAAACGAGCTGATTTACCTGACTACTTAGCGAGCTTTGAGTTTGTTAATGGTGGATTATTTGCCGATAACATCAAATCGCCAAGGTTTTCAACTAAGTCTCGTAAAATGCTGATTGAGTCGGGCAGCGAATTAGATTGGTCTGATATAAATCCAGATATTTTTGGTTCGATGATCCAAGCAGTAGTACACCCTGACCAGCGTGGCGGTATGGGAATGCACTACACCTCTGTTACCAACATTATGAAGGTGATTGAGCCGCTTTTCTTGGACGGGTTATACGCAGAGCTGGAAAACATTGAGTTAAATATAGGTACAAAATTAAAGCCAAGTCGACTACGTAAATTGCACGACAGAATATCTGAAATTAAGCTTTTCGATCCTGCTTGTGGTTCAGGTAATTTCCTAATAATAGCTTTTAAAGAATTGAGAAAGCTTGAAATGGAAATTATCAAGCGTCTTCAAGAATTAGAGGAAAACGAAAACCAAGATGACCTGTTTGGTGAGGTTGGGCTGGAGTCATCGTTTTCTAGAATAAATTTGTCCCAATTTTATGGCATAGAGTTAGATGATTTTGCGCATGAGGTTGCAATATTGTCATTGTGGTTGGCTCAACATCAGATGAATGTTGAGTTTAAAGCCGAATTTGGTGACTGTGAACCACCACTCCCATTGAGTAAAAGTGGCAATATATTTCAAGGAAATGCATGTTTAATGGATTGGAGTGATTGTTGTCCAAAACAAGGAGAGATCTATATTCTAGGGAACCCCCCTTATCTTGGCGGTAAAAAATTATCTGATGAAAACAAGCGTGATATGGTTGAATCAGGTCTGGGAAAAGCTCTCTTAGTCGATTATATCGGATGTTGGTTCTTAAAAGCGTCACAATATATAAAAAATATAAATGCAAGGTTTGCTTTTGTTTCCACAAAATCTATATGTCAAGGCGAGCAAGTATCTCTCTTGTGGCCGAAAATATATTCGGAAAACGTAGAAATCCAGTTCTGTTACCAGCCTTTTACTTGGAGTAATAGTGCGAAAGACCTTGCTGGTGTTACCTGTATCATTGTAGGTGTCGGTAATGCAGATTCTCGTCAAAAAGAAATTTATACAGATCAATACTCATATTTGGTGTCTTCAATAAGTCCGTATCTAATTGAAGGTTCTCAAGAAACTGTATCGCCTAGAGGCAAGCCAATATCGCCTATTCCTATAATGTGTATGGGAAGTAATGCTATAGACGGAAAGCACTTAGTTGTTGAAAAAAATGAATATTTAGAGCAAATGAAAATGCATCCAGATAGCAAGCCGTTTTATAAACGTTATATTGGTGCAACTGATTTTTTGTCTGGCAAAGAAAGATATTGCTTATGGATAGATGATGAAAAAGTAAATGAAGCATCTAGATTTGAGTTTATTAGTAAAAGACTGGAATCATGTAAAAATTACCGAAGAACCGCAGGGAGAGACGCAAAAAAAGTAGCGGATACTCCGCATAGGTTTTGCTACAGGACACATAAAAACACTCAAGCTATAATTTTTCCTCGAACTACTACAGAAAGGCGAGTGTACGTCCCAGTCGGTTTTATTGATGGGAATACAAGTGTTATTAATGAAGCGGCTTTTGCTATATACGATGCAGCACCATATTTGGTTAGTTTACTGTCTTCTAAATTGCATTATGTTTGGTTTTCTACTACCAGTGGACGATTAAGAACTGGTTTTAGGTATTCTGTAAAGCTAAGCTACAACAATTTCCCTGTACCTGTTTTAACAGATAGTCAAATTGAAATGCTCAATGAAATGGCTATTGAAATCTTGAGTGTTAGAGAACAATTCCCCAGTCAGACATTAACTGAGTTGTATGACCCAGATAAAATGCCTAGCGAACTATTGGCTGTTCATAAAAAGAATGATGCTTTGGTAGAAAAAATCTACACCTCGGAAAATTTGAAAACGGATTCTGAAAGGTTATCTATTTTATTTAAACTTTATAAAAATATGACAGGAGGTCAAAATGCCTAATTTAATGCACTTTGAATATGCACAAAGCGGTGCTAGTTCTAACACTAATAATATGGGTATGCGTGCTATGCAGTCCCGTGCTTTTGAAGCACGCAATAGCCAGTACTTATTGTTAAAAGCACCTCCTGCTTCTGGTAAGTCAAGGGCACTAATGTTTTTAGCATTAGACAAGTTGCAAAACCAAGGCATTAAAAAAGCTATTGTGGCTGTGCCAGAACGTTCTATTGGCGGTTCATTTGACTCAACTGAATTAAGTAAGTACGGCTTTTTCTGCGATTGGGAAGTCGATAACGACAATAATCTCTGTACTCCCGGTGGAGAAGCTAGCAAAACTAAAGCGTTTAAGCGGTTTATCGCTGGTGATGACCAAATCCTTATTTGTACGCATGCTACTTTACGCTTTGCTTTCCAAGAAATTGAAGATAGTGCATTCAATGACTGCTTGATAGCGATAGATGAGTTCCATCACGTTTCTGCTGATGGTGATAACGTATTGGGTGATGTGCTTCGTAGTATAATGGCGAATACCAATGCTCATATAGTTGCTATGACAGGCTCTTATTTCCGTGGTGATAGTATTCCAGTATTAACGCCAGAAGATGAAGCACAATTTGATAAAGTATCGTTCAACTATTACGAGCAACTTAATGGTTATAATTATCTCAAGTCGCTAGGTATCGGTTATCACTTCTATCAGGGCCGTTATACCGATGTAATTCATGAAGTCCTTAATTCTGAAGAAAACTACGGTAAGAAAACAATTATCCACATTCCCAATGTGAATTCAGGTGAGTCAACTAAAGAAAAGTACGATGAAGTTGATGCAATACTTGAAGTGTTAGGTGATGCAAGGCCACGAGACCCTGAAACGGGAGTTATTACGGTAGAAAGACCAGACGGTACTTTGATAAAGGTTGCAGACCTTGTTGAAGAAAATAACCGAGATGTAATTCAAAACTACCTACGCAACATCAAAAGCGTTGATGACATGGATGTGATCATTGCATTAGGGATGGCAAAAGAAGGGTTTGACTGGGAATATTGTGAACATGCCTTAACTGTTGGTTACAGAAGTTCATTAACTGAAATAATTCAGATTATAGGGCGTTGTACTCGTGATAGCTCCAATAAAACGCATGCCCAATTTACCAATTTAATTGCCCAACCAGATGCTGAGAATGAACAGGTAACGGTTGCGGTTAATAATATGCTTAAGGCAATAACGTGCTCGTTATTGATGGAGCAAGTACTTGCGCCTAATTTCAAATTTAAAGCTAAAAAAGATAATGACTTTGAACCGACTCCACCGGGTACAATGAAAATTGGTGGTTTCAAAGAACCAAGCACCAAGCGCACAAAAGACATTATTGAGTCTGACTTAGCAGATTTAAAAGCGGCAATTTTGCAAGATGACAAAGTGATAGCTGCATCTGCTGGTAAAGTTGATCCTGAAGTAGTGAACAAGATACTGATACCGAAAATTATTCAGCGTAAGTACCCTGACTTATCGGAAGCTGAAATAGAAGAGGTTCGCCAACAAGTGGTTGTAGATTCGGCAGTTAGTTCAGCAGAAGTTACAGAGCAAGGTGGTAAAAAGTTTGTGCGTATGGCGGATAAGTTTATCAATATAGATGACCTTCATATTGATCTAATTGATGAAATAAACCCTTTCCAAAAAGCTTTCGAAATATTGTCAAAGTCGGTAACAACCGATGTACTGAAATTAATACAAGAATCTATTGAAACCACACGCATTCAAATGGACTTTGAAGAAGCTAAGTTACTTTGGCCTAAAGTTAAGCTATTTGTTCACGAGAATGGCAGAGAGCCGGATTTGAATGCCTCAGATTTTAATGAGAAGCGGTTGGCGGAGTGCTTGATATTTATTAAGCAGGAAAAACGCAAAAGGATGCAAGCGTAATGAAAAACGAAGATTGGCAAGAACTAAAATCAATGGAGTTGGATGATTGGCTGAGCTTCGTGTCTGATGATGATGAACTAGGGATCACCAAAGTAAAAGCAAAGTCGAAAGCACCGACAGCAGATGAGCACTTGGTAGCTAAATTCCAAGAAATCAATGATTTCTTCAGGGCTAATAAGCGACTGCCTGAGAGTAATATGGCAAATATCAGTGAGCTGATGCTATTCAAAAGGCTTGAGTCTATTCGCGGCAATGACAAACAGAGTCACGCCTTGGTTGATTTTGATGAATTTAATTTGTTACCTCTCACACACGAAGTGTCTGAGGTTGCTGAACCAAAAGCCCAATATAAGCCTGAACCAAAAGTCATAAACTCGATAGATGATATCTTCGATGACGATGATTTTGGCTTGCTTGGTGAAGCCGAAGACAGCATTTTTAATATGAAGCATGTTAAGGCAGGCTCTCGTGCTGAGAGTGACTTTGTTGCTCGCAGGAAGAGTTGTAAGGACTTCGATAAGTATAAAGGTTTGTTCCCTGTTGTTCAGCAAGAGCTAAACTCTGGCAAACGCAAAATTGTTGAATTTGATGACAAAGGAGAAAAGCTTCTCGAAGGTCAATTCTATGTGCTTAGCGGAGTGCTGATGTACTTAGAAAGCATTAGTTTCAGTAGCGAAGAAAAAACAGTAGATGGCAAACGGTTTAGAAAAGATGGTCGAACTCGATGTATCTTTGAAAACGGTACTGAGTCAAACATGTTATACCGTTCTTTGGCTAAGTCTTTATATGCAGACGGTAAAATTGTAACACCTGTTGGTGATCATTTTGCTGAAGTTAAGACAATAAACGATGATGATCAGTCTGCTGGTTTCATTTATGTTTTATCAAGCGAAAGCGAAGATCCTCGTATTAAATCTATTCCTAATTTGTTCAAAATTGGTTATGCCACAACGCCTGTCGCTAAGCGAATCGCAAACGCTAAAAATGAGCCAACCTACTTGATGGCTCCAGTGAATGTTGTTGCTGAATATGAGTGTTACAACATGAATACTCAGAAGTTCGAAAACCTTATTCATACTGTATTTAAAGACGTTTGCTTAGATATCGAAATAGCAGATCTTAGTGGGAATATGTGTAAACCGAGAGAATGGTTTAGTGTACCAATCGAACAGGTTAATACCGCTGTGGAACTAATAGCGACAGGGCAGATTGTTAACTATCGCTATAACAAAGTATTGAAGCAGATAGAACTGAAATAGGATGTCAGAGAAATGAATCAAGAAACATTGCAACTCAATACTTATGGGGAGTTATGCAAGTTAATTAACTTGAATTGGGCTATGGCAGTGGAACTTTATGAAAAAGGTTTTCTACAACATCAACCTGATATAGAACAATACCCTTGCGCTGAGGCTCAGGCTGAACTGATATTTGTTGGCTCTATGATTGCTAATAACTGCACTATGGATATGTTGAAGCTAATGTTAGCTTCTTTAGAAAAACCGTATGCATACAGCCACGATGATATTTATTTTGATTGGGGTTGTGCTCAATGGAGAGAAGTGCCAAGTCCAGAATGCCCTAGTGAAGTAGCATTTGAATACATAGGCGAGTTATCAGCCTCTAAAGATCTCGAATCATTGAATGAATTAAAGTTACATATTGAAGGTGCATTAAGTGAAGTTGCATAAGTGCAATAGGAATCAACTTATGCAGTAGAAGTGATATAAGGAAGTAAAATTGAATATTTATCACCTTAGTCCAGAAGGACTGCACGAATCAGAAAGAGCCGCATTGAACCAAATTGAAAAGGCATTACCGAAAGAGTGGTACGCTTTTTCATCATTGGAGATGTTTGATAGAAAAGAAGGTTCTTTTGAAACAGATTTGATAGTTTTAACTCATGACCGCATTATTGTAGTTGAGTTAAAACGATGGTCAGGGAAGATATTCTCGAAAAACAACAAATGGGTTGTTGATTGGGGAAATCATCAAGAAACTAGAAAGCACCCTTTAAAGCAAGTCCGCAGAGCTTCGCAAATTTTAAATGTCAAAATTGAAAAGAAGCTAAAAGGAAAAGTTTTTAGCCCTTGGATTGACCACTGTGTTGTAATGTGTGGCTCCGCTGATATTAGTAGCCTTCCCGAAGATGAAAGGGATTTTGTATTTTTTACAGAAGAGTTCATCAACATCTGCACAAAGAGATACGGCAAGCATTATCCGAAGCCTTTTGGTCGTTATGCTATTCAGAATGAATCAAACCAACCTAATAAAAATTATAAAACTTGGAAGACTTTCTTCGCTAATAATAGTGTTGATTTTAAACCCAAAACTTATAGTGTGAACAATTACGCTCAGACAGGTAAAGCTCTTTTTAATCATCAAGATAAGATTTATTCCGAGTTTTTGGCCCAAAAAGTAGATGACAGCAATTACAAAGCTCTGATGAGGAAATGGGACTTTTGGGCACCATCAATAGCAGGAAAAGCTCAAACACCTGAAGAAAGAGCATTAATAGGTTATCGCGAATCAAAGGTTCTTGGCTATATTGATAATCAAGATGAAAGCCTAGAAAACATTCACTTAGAGCTAAACTATATTCCTCCAAAAGAAGACATTAGTAGTGATTTTGTTGAATTGTATAAGTGGCCGGGAAATAGATTACGACTTGATGATTTTATGGCTCGGCAAGGCGACAAGCTAACAGACGAAGGCCGTATTGATATAGTTAAAGTTTTGGTGAGTAATTTGGCTCGGCTTCATGAAATAGATGTCGCCCACAGAGATATAGGAAAGCACAGTATATGGTTATCTTTACCGAGCAAAGTAACATTCTCTAACTTTTTAACAGCTTCATATCCAGATCCAGATAGACAATCGGTGAAAACTGTCAGAGATATATTGAAATCTGGTAGAGTCGAAATACCAGAGGATTTATATGATGACAAAGCAGGAACACCTTTTACAAGGGATGTTTATTTAGCTGGTGCTGCTGCACATTATGTAATTTATGGTAACTGGCCCAGAAAACTAGATGATGGCACATACGGCTGGAGCGTCCCTAAAACCCCATTTAAAGAAGGTCTCTTAGATAACTGGTTAGAGACTTGCCTTGATATTGAGGCAACAAACCGATTCTCAAATATGTCTGTCGCTTTGGACGAACTGAATAGGTTATTAGAGCACAGCGGGAGCACCTCAATGAGTGCTTCCGAGATAGAGCAATTCTATAGTGATACTAATGTTTACATGGCATATATGCCTTCACCGATAAAACAAAAATCTGCAACATCTGCGTTATTGCTTTCACAAGATAAAAAAACGGGTATTTGTTTATGGCATGGTGTAAGTCAGTTTAGTGCTGATAAATCCTTGAATATGAAGTTGGCTACATTTCTCGAAAGAGTTAATTCATTGAAGAATAGTAGTCTCCAATGTTTATTGAGTCTTCAAGAATTTGGTTACAACCCTAGTATGCAAAGCCTTTTTGTAACATATGATTGGGTTGAAGGGGTAACTTGGGACAGTTGGTTAGATGAACTTCAAGACAGTGGTTTGGCTAAGAACATGTGTTTAATGCTATTAAAGGCACTTGTTAGTTTACATCGTTCACAGTTTATACATGGCGATATTCACCCTCAAAATATTGTAATACGTGAATCTGATACAACCCCTGTCTTTATCGACATGTTTGAATATGAAAGCGAAGGTGAATCACAACAACCTTATAATACTAATTATTTACCATCCAACTTTGACAACATTTCCCATATAGCAAGGGATCGATATGCCATTGTAAAAATGGTTCAAGAAGTAGCAAGTAAATTCTCACTTTTACATTTAAAACAATTTTGTTCTGAGCTAATGAGCTTGGAGGAAATCTCTGAAGGTGAAATCTTTAGGTTTGTGGATGATTTTGAAGAAATCATATCTCCCAAGCCTTTAAAACAGCTAAGAAACTTTACCATTTCCACTAGGTATCTACCAAACTTTACCAATGTCGAAGCCGATGATGGAAAATACTATATATCCATCAAAGTCGATGATAGAAGTGAAGATACTATCTTGAAGTTATTTATTTCGGGGGTAAAACAGCAAATAGATTTGCATCTTGACCCTGATAGTAAATCTATTAAAAAGATGTACCCTCGCGATTCAATAACTCACCATCAATTTATAAGTCATAAACGGAAGGCCGACTTTGAGCTAGAAGGTGTTATTTCTTTGATTGATGGTCCTGCACTGAACGCTGACGAACTACTGAATGAGCTTTTCGAATCAGATGTTGTGAAGGAGAAACTTGCTCAAATTTCATCTAAGAAGAAGGAATCCGAACCGCAGGCTTCCCCAAAAAGAAACACCTTGTCTTTGAAAGGGCTTTCTCAAAAAGTTAGTAGTCGAAGAATTTGGCAAGCGCTTGTGGAGACTGAAGATGAAGTATTACCTAAAGTGTCTATAGCGAGACCTCCTGAGATTTTAGGTAACAATGAGGTAGTTGTGCGCTTTATTAAAGGAAATCAGGGTGTTGAATTTGACTTAACTCAAGAAAGAGTGCACGTAAAGTTAGACACTGGAACTAAGGTTATTCCAATTGGTAGGCTTGTGGAAATTGGTCGAGATACTTTGCGTATCGGCAATGTTAGGAAAGTTAGTTTTGGTATAGGAGATCAACTGAAACTTGAGAGTAGTTTAGCTGCTGCTTCATTGGCTAAAAGGCAAAAAGCTGTAGAAAAC
The DNA here is from genome assembly GCF_030161435.1 of Thalassotalea loyana. Lineage (GTDB taxonomy): Bacteria > Pseudomonadota > Gammaproteobacteria > Enterobacterales > Alteromonadaceae > Thalassotalea_G > Thalassotalea_G loyana. Next base: position 656,573 of record NZ_BSSV01000001.1, read on the forward strand.
ATCCTTAAAGACAGGGCTGTAATTCCTAATTTGGTAGATTATTTCGATATCAATGAAAACATTAAAGCTCATGAACTAAGTGAAGAGCCTACTGATGATGAATTAGATTTATATAACGTTTATGGACCAGAAGGTGAGTTAGAGTTTTCTTTGAACCCGCAACAGAGAGCGGCATTCAAACAACTTTATAAATACGGGCCTGTGAGCTTATTACAAGGCCCTCCCGGCACAGGGAAAACGTCTTTCATCAGTTCGTTTATTCATTTTGCAGCCACCAAAGGAGCTTCTAAAGTCCTGCTTGTAAGCCAATCTCATGAAGCCGTCAACAATGCTGCTGAAAAGGTAAGGAAGTTATTTTCTGAGCAAAATAAAGATGTGACTGTTGTGAGGTTAGGGGATGAGCCGAATATTTCTACTCCGCTATTGGATGTTCATGAAATTGCACTCCAAGACCACTATAGAGAAATGTTTAGAGCTGAATTTAAACAAAGATTAAAAGGTGTTGTTTCTTCATTAGCTTTGCCTGATGAATTTGTGGATTTAGCAATAGAGTTTGAATCTAGCTTTGGGATAAAAATTTCGTCAATAACAAAAGGAGCAATTAATTCAGATAGTGAAACTGCGGAGTTACTAGCAAGTAGAGAAAAATCTCTGCTAGATAAGTTACTCGGATGGATTCAAAGAAAAGGGATGAATTATTCAGCCTATGAAAAAAGTACGGCTAGGGATATTAGGAGCGCTTTTTATAATGAAGCCGCCAACTTGCATGAAGTGACATCAGTAGATTCAATAAATCGATTCCAGCAAATAGTAGAGCTTTCAAAGGAATGGTTGGAAGTAATGTCATCCCGTAACGCCCATTTTCAAAACTTTCTTACGAAAACGAGAACGTTGGTTTGTGGTACTTGTGTAGGGATTGCACGTAATCACTACGGCATAAATGAGAATATATATGATTGGGTGATTATAGACGAAGCGGCAAGGTCTTCAGCAAGTGAAATGGCGATAGCTATGCAAATTGGCAAAAGAGTTCTTCTGGTTGGAGATCATAAACAGCTACCTCCCTCATACGAAGAAGAGCACTTACTAGCAGCTCATCGAAAGTTACCGCAAGTAAAATTGAGCGAATTAGAGCAGAGTGACTTTGAAAGAAGCTTCTACTCCTCTTACGGCAAAGATATTGGGCAGTCTCTTCTAACTCAATATAGGATGGTTAAACCTATTGGCGAATTAGTGTCTAAATGCTTCTATGAGGGCTTGCTTGAAACAGGAAAGAAGAATGCTTCAAAGGACTTAATCCTAAACCTTAAAGGCTTAGATAAAGCAGTTACTTGGCTAGATACATCATCTGCCGGGGACAACTCAACTGAGAAAAAGCCTCAATACTCTAATGCGAATAAACACAGCGTTATTAATGAGTACGAAGTCGATGTAATTATAAGATTAATACAAAGATTGATTACCAACAGCAATATTGAAGATAGGTTTGAAAAAGGGAATCAAGAGGAATCTCCAATAGGTGTTATCTGCATGTATGCGGAACAACAAAAACTGATGATCAAAAAAATAAATAGTTTAGCGTGGGCAAGAACTTTACTAGAGAAAAGACTGTTAAAAGTCGATACCGTTGATAGCTACCAAGGAAAAGAAAATGACATTATTATCCTTTCTCTTGTTAGGAATAATAAGCGTTTTACTGAAGGTTTTGTATCATCAGAGAATCGTGCAAATGTAGCGTTATCTAGAGCAAAAGAAAAACTATTCATTGTAGGTGCTGGTCATATGTGGACAGAAAGGAATCACCAAAGTGCTTTTGGTAGAGTTTTAAACCATATTAAACAAAATAGCGAATGCCAATTGGTGGATGCTAAGAAAGTTAACAAGGAAAGCTAGATATGGAATTTGTAATAAATGAAGTGACATACTCTTTACCTTGTCGTTCTTTTGTAATTGATTACGCTGTGAGTGAGAAGCGAAAACTAGCTGTTGTTAAAGAGTTTACTATTCGGCTGCTATATTCTTTGAAGGGAATTACTCCTGAAAAAATAGCCAGTTATTTTGGGTTCACTGCTGATGAAACACAGGTAGTTTTGGCTAGCTTACAGGAAGAAAGGCTAATCAAGTGGGATGATGGAAGTGTAGAGCTAACGACTTATGCATATGACAGATTTGAGGAAGTAAATGGCAAAGCTGAGCCTAGGTTTTTCGAGGTTGAAGATAAAATTGATAGCGTTACTTTCGATTTACTTTCTTATAAATTAGTTGCTGAAAGCTCTTCAGGATCTGTATCTCCTAACAATATGGAAATACCTCTCCCTCAGGATGCCATGGAAAAGTTAACAGAAAAGGCTAAAGCTGCTTTTGATCAACAATTCAATACATTTATCGAGAAGGCTAAAGGTATAGACACATACACTGAAGCAGTCGAGCTTTATAAGATAAACCAAGTCTATAATAGAAATGACAGGTTGTTACCAGTAAGAATTAAATACGCTGTAACAACAGAAAACTGTCATACACCATCAATAAAATATGTAGATGAATGGATGGAAGACTGGGATGATGATAGATCCCTTTTTTCGTGTATTTGTAGTCAAACTGAGTCCACTGGTTTTGGGCAAACAAATCTAAATATATCTCTTGATGAGTATATTACTCTTACCAAAGATCCGATTATTTTAAACTTCTATCAAAATGAGAATTTTGATTTTCATTCTGCACTTAAAGCATATGAATCTAATAAAGGGATTTTTGAACTAGAAACAAGAATGTTGGTTGGGAATATTTATTCGACTCAGAATCAAGATTTAATTCAATCGTTGTTAGACTACAAACTAGGCGATGGTGCAAAAATACCAAGTAAAGGTGCTCTTTGGTCTGTAGAGCCTAACGATAAGGTATGGGGGCGTGGTCCCGAAATTGAGTCTTTTATACAATCTATTGAGCAGAGGTTAGATGACAGAAAAAGACCCGTTGGAACAGTTTTAGCTGTCAATGTTCAAAGCAAGCAAGATACCTTCAGGCTGAAAGATCTTTATGGAATTACTAAATGTCACTTCCAAGGATTAAATAAGCATATTGGAAATGGGCAGATTGAGATTTTCCTAATTCCGGGGGTATTGGTCGCCTGCACTTTTCATTTCTTAATTGAAAATCACTACCCACTTAGTTTACCTATTGGTTTTGTTACAACAGACCACAAACGAATAGAAAGTATCGAAAAGTACTTAATCGAGTTTTTTGATAGTCCAGCTAATGTAAATAACTACTTTGAAAGGTTTGAAGTAGAAGATGATAAAACAGTTTTATACTCAAGAATTCAGAAAATGTTAGGAAATAGTTAGTCTAATGGCATTGCAGTAAATTTAGCGCAATAATTTGCTCTGGACTGAAACCCTGTCTAAGTAAAGGTAAATAACGAAGCTCTATTGTACTTCGCTTACCTTCGTCTAGGACTTGATAGAGACTACCTGTGACAGTTTTTACCAGATACGTATCAGTATTGATGTGGGTGATACGTGAAGTACAGATATAGTCACCCGGCTGGAAGCGATTGCGACTATCTTCAATACATGTGCAAAAAAGAACGTCACCGACTGATTGATCGTTTTCATCAAGAATGGTGACGATTTGCCAATTGCAGACTATTGTGTTCATGAATTGCTTCCCACTAAGTAAGGATTAATTAAATAGTAGGATTTATCAAATTAAAAACATAGTTCAAATCATGGAAGTAAACTTGACTAATTTCCATGTACTTGATTGTGCGTGGATTATAATGAGTAAATTTTACTAGCTGATATTCATGCCTAACATTGATCAATGGTACAACTGAGCTAGGCTAAGTGATTTTTATTTTAGAAGTTGTCATTATATGCTTTATTATTTGCTATGGTTGCAAATTTATGGCTATAACAGAAAAAATATGAAAATATATGAACCCATATAGAATGCGGGATAGAGCTAAGATTAAATTGTCACCTTATGCTTTATTGCCTATAAGTATTTTGCTCGCTCAAGACTAGTCATTGAGCGAGCGTTCCTCATTAGTCTCAGCATCTAATGGCTAATTTCTGCATTCCTAGCTAACCTTAATATTAATTAACCGTTTTATCTTATTTGATTAAATGAATCGAACATAGGTAGGTGGCATGTCGAGTGGACGCTATTAATTATGCAAAATGATGCGCAAAGGTGCTCTTCCTTTCACGTATGGTTGCTAGTCATTTTGATGGCCGTCGGGTTTAGTGCGCTCGCAAATGAATCAAAAACAAAAGTCATATGGTTGACGCCAGATCTACAAGATTTTGAGGTTTTCAATCAAGATGGCCCATTTAATATTGCGAATGATACCAATAAGTTACTAATTAATTCGCTACCTGATTATGATATCTCACTTGAATTGGTTTCTTTGGCCCGTATAGAGCGACGAATAAAGAGCGAAAGTAACGTTTGTGTCGTCAATCGAATAAAAAACAAAGAACGACTCGCTTATAGTTTGTTTAGTTTGCCGATAAACAGTTATCCAGATCTCAAAGTTTATGCACTTACCTCGTCTGAACTAAATGCTTATTTAGCTGACAGGAAGCTCAGTTCGATCTATGAGCTTTTTCAGCTTTTCCCTTCACATATTCTCGGTACGACCAAAGGACGTTCATATGGAGCATTTTTTGATCAACAAATATCGAAATTAAATCCCATTAACGTTTATCAAAAGACGGGCGAAATTGACGTCGACTCTAAATTAGAGATGTTAATTAATAAACGTATTCAGTATTTCCTAGAATTCCCCGCTGTTGTTAAAAGAGAAAAAGATAAGTTGGGGGTTGCCGCCCAAATGATAACGATGCAAGTTAAAGGAAGCCCGGACTATATTTTTGGCCACCTCTCGTGTAGCAAATCATCAGCGATGATGGCCTTTTTAGCTGATGTAAATGAGGCACTCAAACGCCTATACCTTTCACCTGAATTCATCTTAGCTCACACTCGCTATGTCGATCCTTCAGAATGGGAGCGTCTTGAACGTCTATTCAAAGAACTTGCACAACAACAGTAATAACTTGCCGTAAATACAAAAAATAACACGATTTTTCATACTTTTACAATTAACATAAAAAGCGCCTATTAGTTTGTTTTTACTAACTTTTATTGTGTAGCCATTAAACTGGTAGCATTGCTTTAACTTGTTGTTTACAAGTGGTTTTTTGTTGTCATATTTCTGTCATGTAATCAAATTACTGTGCTGCAAAATTTGCAATAGCATTCAATCAAGGTAATACATGAAAATTCAAACATTAGCCATTATGTCGATAAGTTGTTTATCGCTTCCTGCGATTGGCCTCGCTGACACATTAGAAGATCACTGGAATAAAGTTCATGTCTATCAAGATGATGATTCTTCGTTTTCATTTAGTGGAAGACTCCACGCCGACGCCGTGTCTATTGAAGCTGATGAAGGAGAATATGAGGATACAGATTGGCGACGTTTTCGATTTGGCGGCAAAGGCGAGGTTAATGGCTTTTCATATAAATTAGAGGCAGATTTTAACCTTAACGACGGTGGGAAATACAAGCAACTTACGGATGCCAATATTAGCTGGCAAACTGAAGATGGGACAAACATCAAGTTATTAAAACAGTCCGCTGGATTTACACTAGATGGCGCTACGTCATCGAATAAACTAAAGACGCTTGAGCGAAGTAATATCGCCAATAATCTGTGGTTTACAAAAGAATATTTCACGGGGGTAAAATTATCTGGTGACGTAACGGAGTACACCAGCTATCAAGCGGGTCTTTATTCAAGTGATGGTGATCCGGAATTTGGCATTGATGCCGGCGTATTCGCATTAGGCTCACTAATGTATTCCTCGACTAATGATACCTATTGGGATAGTGCTAAGTATCGAGTCGATTATGTTTATAACGAGGAACATGAAGAGGCAAATACTCGAGACTTTAAACAAGTGCTAAGTGTTTCTGGTCAGTTTAAAAAGAACAATTGGGGAGTTGATGCGGAGCTCGCCGGTGGTAAAGGCTACTTTGACCAAAGTGATATATGGGGATTTTCAGCCATGCCGTTTTTTGATGTTAATGAGGCCATTCAGTTTGTAACTCGCTATACCTACATGAAAAGTCAGGAAGATAATGGCTTACGTTTAAATCGTTATGAAGCAAAAGCGGTTGATGGCCGAGGTGATCAATACCATGAGCTTTATGCGGGGGTTAATTACTTTGTTCATAACCATAAATTGAAATTTCAGCTTGGAGCCTACTATACCGATATGGCTGATGCTGCGAATGACGGCGGAGCCTTTAACGGACTTACCTTTTCTGTGGGGATGAGAGCATATTGGTAACAATTATTACCACTAAAACGGGCGGGAGTACCCATGCTTAACATTGTTCCCAAGCGTCAAGTAGTTGCCGTCTAAGACATGACTCAGTAAACTAAAATTACTGATAATTCACAGATGGTCCGTATGAAAGTATTAGTTTCATTATTGTTAAGTTTGGTGTTTTTTGTAAGCACAACTGCTCATGCAGAGCCTACATTAGCATTACAAAAACGATTGTCATCGTTAAAGGGACAAGTCATATACGTTGATTTTTGGGCATCATGGTGTGGCCCGTGTCGAAAGTCATTTCCTTGGTTAAATGAAATGCAAGCTAACTATGGGCCACAAGGGCTTACCGTGCTGAGTGTCAATGTTGATGCGAAAAAATCATTTGCGCTTGAATTTTTAGAAGAATTTCCCGCCAATTTTGATGTGATTTATGATCCTAAAGGTAAAATAGCAAGAAGTTATGACTTAAGAGGCATGCCGAGTAGCTTTATTGTCGACCGTCAAGGCACTGTTGTTGCGACTCACGTAGGCTTTAACGAACAGAAAAAACACCAATACGAAACTGAAATTAAAAATTTATTAAAGCAAAGATAAAATGAGTATAGAAAATCGCCTACATCGAAGTATATGCCATGCATCCCTTGGAACGAACCAACTTGACCAAGCCATTGCATTTTATGAGCAATTATTGCCGACGCTTGATATTGAAAAAGTTGCACACTACGACGAGGCAGCAGCCTTTGGCAAGGGGTATCCTGAGTTTTGGGTACAACGTCCTTTCGATATGAATGAAGCAACCGTCGGAAACGGTACCCATATTGGCTTTGTGGCGACATCAAAGGAGCAGGTAGATGCGTTCTATCAAAAAGCGATGGACATGGGAGCCAAATGCAATGGTAAACCGGGGCCAAGGAAGGAGTATGGTGAGCCGTATTATGGTTGTTTCGTTCTTGATCTCGATGGTAATAAAATTGAGGCAAGTTATTGGGCAATTGTTAAATAATTGTTGCCAATTAAATCTTTGATCCTACTAGTTGTTTTTGCTTGTCATGTCTTTATACTAAACCGTTCGGTGTTAGTATAATTAGGAATAATAGTGGGCAAAAATAAGGCGAGTGTTAGTACCTTAAATTTCGTTGTACTTACTTGTTTGCTATTCGTTTTTTCTGGAGTTTTCTCCGTTGTAAGTGCTCAAGCGTTTGAGGACTTTGCGACGTTTGAACGTGCAGTAAAAGAAATGGAAAAAACAGCGCCTCAAAATATTCCAGCAATGCTTGAAGCTCAACAAAAATATGTTGAGAGCTACAGCCTATCTGATCAAGTTAGCTATCATTTATTGTCTTCTGAATTTTACAATAATCGAGGTAAATTCGAGTTTGCAAAAAGTGCTGCAAACAAAGGCTTAGAGCTTGTAAAACAGCAACGTAGCCCAAGTGCTGTCATTCCTGAATTGCTTTATTCTCGTGGCTTTGCTAACGAAAACCTTGGCGATAGCGAAGCCGCAATGCAGGATTATCAAAACGGCACTCAATTAGCTAAGTCGTTAAATCACTTGGAAAACACTGCATATGGGTACGTAAATATTGGTGCGATGCAGTATCTTGCTCAACAATATCAACAGTCATTACAGACACTCAATGAAGCTCGACTGCTCGCCGAGCAAACCGATGATTATGAATTGAAAGGTTACGTCTATTCTGAACTTGGTATTTTATACAATTACATCAACGATTCTGAAGCGTCACTAGAGTTCTATGAAATGAGCTACAACAGTTACATGCAAGCGGGACAAAAAGTGTTTGCATCTAGTGCAAGGTTAAATACCGGTAGCGCATTGATGGAGCTAGGTCGCTATGATGAGGCGATATTATTATTTAAAGATATCTTGAATACGTTTGAGAAAGAAATGAGTCAGCGCTTGCTCTATTACGTCAATACCCGCCTTGCTACTTGTTACAGCGAAAAAGACGATCCTGATTACGAACTGGCTTACCAATATTTGCTCGCTGCCGGTAAGTATATCCAGGGGACGGATGCACATGATGTGCCTGTCTTTTATTTACTCGAGCGCGCAGAATTACTGCATCAACTCGATAAACACGATGAGGTTGATGAAGTTTTAGTACAAGCAATGGAACAGATTCCATCCATGACTAAAACGAATCAGCTGTTTTCGAAAGCTCACCTTTACAGTATTCAAGCACGATCTTATTACAAGCGCGAAGACTATAAAGCAGCGCTAAGTAGTCAAAAAATTCGTCACGAAATTAGTTACGATCGCTACAAGCGTGAGCAACAAGATGAAGTTACCGATCTAAGAATGCAATTTGAAAGCGAGCAGGCTGACGTTGCGGCAAAGATACTAGAAGAGCAACGGGCTATTAGCAGTCTTGCGCTTGAAAAAGCAAAAGCATCTTCAAAATTTCAGTGGCAAGTCTCACTCGCTGTAAGCTTTATTGCACTTATTTTTGCGTGGGGGTTTGTCAAGCTTGTTCAAAACCAACGCGTGCTAAAAGCTGCTTCAGAGACGGACCCACTGACCGGTGTTGCTAACCGTTATAAATTGATTTCAGAAGGACGTCGCTTAGGTGAAGAGCAAACGATGTTCAGTTTACTGATATTGGATATTGATTTTTTCAAGTCGGTAAATGATAGCAAAGGGCACAGTATTGGCGATCAGGTGATCAAACGCGTTGCTAAATTGATTTCAAATACCATGAGAACAAGTGATACGGTTGTTCGTCTAGGTGGAGAAGAATTTGTTGTTATTTTGCCTGATACTTCATTAACACAGGCCGTTGAAACGGCAGAGCGACTGCGTCAGTTAATTGAAGCGTATTCATGGCAAGCAGAGTTAGACGTAGAGTCGATTACAGTGAGTGTTGGTGTTGCTAACTCTCTGTCGGAATTAGAGAATGACATAGAAGAGTTGGCTCGAATAGCTGATGAAAAACTGTATCAAGCGAAAACTGAAGGACGAAACAGGGTGTGCAACTGATGAAGTCTATTAAGTTAGTTTTTCTTGTTTTCTTGCTCGTTATTAGCTTTTCTGGGCTGAGTGTAACCTTTCAAACGGTAAGTGAAACAATTGATAAAACCTCACTCCAACGAATAAATCCCCTATTAGACAGCAGTGTTACGTTTGCTATTCGCGATGACGTTAAATCATTGTTCAATAATAATGATGTAGTAGTGCCAGATGACATCACAATAAACCGATTATTGCTAAAACAAAGTAGCTTAAATAACGGTGAACTCTACTTGGTTTATATGGTTCAAGCGGTATCGTTGTTAGAGCGAGAAGACTTTAATGAAGCTCATGATGCTTTTGAAACAGCAATAGAGTTTGAGGGGAGTATCAGCGAAAGTCAGCGCTCACTACCATTGTTTAATCAATTGTACTTATTACAGTCGAAATTATACGAACATCAAGAGAATTATAAGCTAGCTTACGATAAGCGTGATGTTTACTTCGATCGTATGATTGAGCATTACAAGTCATTGAACAAAAAACGTATTTTATCGCTAAAAGAAAAGTATCAAACAGAAATAAAACAAAACAACAATGAGTTGTTGAAAAACCAAAATGAGTTAAAGCAACTCCAATTGCAAAAGCTTGTTCAAAAGGAGCAACAACAGCGTCATATTATCTGGGTGGTGAGTGTTGTTATTTTAATTTTTATCGCTCTAATTATTAGGCAATTTCAAATTCGCAAGCGACTAAAAACCTATTCTGAAACAGACGCATTGACAGGAATTGATAATCGAAAAGTTTTGTTTGATCTTGGTGCAGAGATTGTTGAGCAAGCAAAACAAGATGGTGCTCAAGTCTCGGTGTTGCTATTTGATTTGGACCACTTTAAGAAAATCAATGATCAGTATGGTCACCCAGTCGGAGATGAAGTGCTGATTAAGGTTGCAAACTTGGCAAAAGAAACTGTTCGCTCTCGAGATTTACTTGTTCGTTTTGGTGGCGAAGAGTTTATTGCCATTTTACCTGATGCCTCTATTGAACAAGCAAAAGCTATGGCGGAGCGGTTAAGAGAGAAAATAGCGCAATGCCGTTTTGATAAGCCGCTTGAAAACATCAAAATAACAACGAGTGTCGGTGTCGCAACATTAGCATTCGACATGAGCTTAGACCAATTAATCAATAATGCTGACGTAGCTATGTATCAGGCAAAATTGAGCGGGCGAGATACTGCGTTGATATATCACGATGAAATGGAACATAAACCAGCGAATTATCGCCGAAATAGTTAAATATTGTAGCTTAGCTATTTTTTCTAATTTGAGAATCAGATAAGCTAACTATCTCGCTAATAAATAACGTTAGCGACTTCTTGTGAATATTAATATTCACCATAATAACGATATTAAATAACATGCGATGACTAATGTCGCTTGTACTTGTGTGGAATTACTTTTATGTCTGACGCGCTCGATTATAGTCTAGAGGGAGTGGAGCAACTACCACTTAGACGATTTACCGAAGATGCCTATTTAAATTACTCAATGTACGTCATTATGGACCGTGCCTTACCGCATATTGGTGATGGCTTAAAGCCGGTTCAACGTCGTATTGTATATGCCATGTCAGAGCTTGGTCTCTCTGCCGTTGCTAAATATAAAAAATCAGCGAGAACCGTTGGTGACGTATTAGGTAAATTCCACCCTCATGGTGACTCAGCGTGTTATGAAGCCATGGTGTTGATGGCTCAGCCTTTTTCTTATCGTTACCCATTAGTCGATGGTCAAGGTAACTGGGGTGCTCCAGACGACCCTAAATCATTCGCCGCAATGCGTTACACTGAAGCACGTTTATCTCGTTTTAGTGAAGTGCTGCTTTCTGAATTGGGACAAGGTACTGTTGACTGGATTCCTAACTTTGATGGCACGATGAAAGAGCCTAAAACGCTTCCGGCTCGCTTACCTCATATCATGCTTAATGGTATTACAGGTATTGCCGTTGGCATGGCTACGGACATTCCTCCACACAATGTTCGTGAGATCGCTGATGCCTGTGTTCACCTAATTGAACAACCTAAATCAGAAGTTGCTGATTTACTGCCTATTGTTAAAGGCCCTGATTATCCGACTGATGCTGAGATTATTACGCCTGCTAAAGACATTGAGAAAATGTATGAAACAGGTCGCGGTAGTATCAAAATGCGTGCGGTTTATGAAATGGAGCATGGTGAAATCGTCATCACAGCGCTACCGCATCAAGCATCAGGCAGTAAAGTATTAGAGCAAATCGCTGCACAAATGCAGGCGAAAAAGTTACCTATGGTTGTAGATTTGCGAGATGAATCTGATCATGAGAACCCTATTCGTATCGTTGTGGTGCCGCGCTCAAATCGTGTTGATACAGAACAGTTGATGCAGCACCTGTTTGCGACCACAGATTTAGAGAAAAACTACCGTGTAAACCTTAATATGATTGGTTTAGATGGTCGTCCTGCAGTTAAAAATTTACGTGATATTTTAGTTGAGTGGTTGGAGTTTCGCCGTGAAACGGTTCGCCGTCGATTACAGTATCGCTTAGATAAGGTGCTAGCACGCTTACATATTCTTGATGGCTTACTCATTGCCTATTTAAACATTGATGAAGTGATAGAGATTATTCGCACGTACGATGATCCTAAAGCCGAGTTAATGTCGCGTTTTAATTTATCTGAACGCCAGGCAGATGCGATTTTAGAAATTAAACTTCGCCAGTTAGCGAAATTAGAAGAAATTAAGATTCGCGCCGAGCAGGATGAATTAAGCAAAGAGCGTGACAAGTTAGAAAAAATTCTTAATTCGAAAGCTCGTATGAACACCTTGCTAAAGAAAGAAATTTTGGAAGCTGCGGAAAAATACGGAGACGAGCGTCGATCTAAAATCGTTGAACGTGGTGAAGCGAAAGCGTTATCAGAAAAAGATTTAATGCCGAGTGAGCCAGTGACGGTTGTTCTGTCTGAAAAAGGCTGGGCACGTTGTGCTAAAGGGCATAATGTTGATGCTGAAGCGTTAAGTTACAAAGCCGGTGACAGTTATCTTGGCAGTGCAAGTGGGCGAAGTAATCGCCCTGTGGTGTTTATTGACTCCTCGGGCCGCTCTTTTGCAACGGATGCTCATTCGTTACCAACAGCAAGGAGTCAAGGTGAGCCTTTGACTGGTCGTTTTAATTTAGCCACCGGCGTAACCATTGAGAAAACGTTAATGGCTGACGATGAGCAACAGTATTTGCTGTCAAGTGATGCGGGTTACGGCTTTATTGGAAGCTTTGGTGAAATGGTTAGTCGAAACAAAAACGGTAAGGCACTTCTGAGTTTGCCCGCTAATGCCAAAGTTGCGACACCTTTGAAGATTAACAATATTGATAATGATCTCGTGTTAACGATTACAACCGAAGGCAGAATGCTTGTTTTCCCATTGAAAGACTTGCCAGTGCTTAGCAAAGGTAAAGGTAATAAGATCATTAATATACCTTCGGCACGAGCAAAAGCTCGTGAGGAATTGGTCAAACTGATTCAAATTATTCAGCCAGAACAAGCTATTACATTACATGCTGGTAAGAGAAAATTGACATTGAAAGCCAGTGATGTTGAACATTATCGAGGCGAAAGAGGACGTCGAGGTAATAAATTACCACGTGGCTTGCAACGCGTTGATCGAATTGAACTAGAAGAAATTGTTGTCGAAGAAGTAGCCTCAGACGAGTCAGAATAAACGACTAATACCAACTGAGGTAATGGTTTAATTTCTCAGCGATAACGTGGCGTTGAGTTGTCTAACGTATTATTTCAATTGGTATTAATTTGAATACGTATGCATGAGTTGAGTTAGCAAGCTAAACTGGCATAGTATGGTCTGTAATAGCATAACGCTGAAAAAGCATATTAGCTAAGCTGATATGCTTTTTTTATAAATAGCCCAAAGTGGTTATCAAAATAAAATGAGTTATTCGTGAGGTTATACTCACGCTGGTTGGGGACAATAATGAAAACAAAACCACGTTTAAGTTTTTGGCAGTTATGGACTGTCAGCTTTGGCTTTCTTGGTGTGCAATTTGGATTTGCACTACAAAACGCCAATGTTAGTCGAATTCTTTCTGATTTAGGTGCAGATCTACATTCTCTTTCTCTTTTTTGGTTAGTCGCACCGATTATGGGGTTAATTATCCAACCTATCGTTGGTGCAGCCTCGGATAAAACCTGGACAAAGTTTGGGCGCCGTGGTCCATTCATCTTGGCTGGTGCTGTTGCTGCAACCATAGGCATGTTACTGATGCCAAATGCACCTTTATTCGTGGCACTAATGGCACCTATGATATTTGGTGCATTAATGCTCGCGTTAATGGATGCGTCATTTAACGTAGCGTTTCAGCCATTTCGCTCTTTAGTATCAGATATGGTACCTGAGGAACAACGCAATGCAGGTTACTCTATTCAGTCGTTACTTATTAATATTGGTGCGGTTATCGGTTCAATCTTACCGTTCGTGTTAACTAATGTTGTTGGTTTAGAAAATACAGCTAAAGCAGGTGAAGTTGCTCCTTCTGTGGTTTGGGCGTTTTACATTGGTGCTACTGTGCTGTTAGGTTCAGTATTGTGGACAGTCTTTAGAACGAAAGAATATCAACCTGAAGAGTTTTATCAGTATCAAGGGATGACTGAGCAAGAAGCTAAAGAGCAGCTTGCAGTTGAACGATCAAAATCAAGTTCATTAGGTGAGAAATTAACAGATTTCTGGGGCTTGATGAAAACAATGCCAACAACTATGCGCCAATTAGCTGTTGTTCAATTCTTTTCATGGTTTGCACTTTTTATTATGTGGGTTTACACCATGCCGGCAATTGCCCAGCACATATGGGGTATTGATGCACAATGGTTTGATCCTGACTACATCAACGCTATGGGTGGAGTACCTGCAGATATTGCTGCGGCAAAAGGCGCTGCCGGTGATTGGGTCGGTATATTATTCGCCGCTTATTCATTGTTTGCTGCTGTTTTTTCTGTGTTCTTATCTAAGCTAGCGGATACCTTTGGCCGTAAAGCAATTTACTCGTTATCACTATTGGCTGGTGGTTTAGGCTACATTAGTTTTATGTTTATCAATGCACCAGAGGTTACATCGGTAAACTTATTAATTACGACTATCGATGTACCACAAGGTGCTGTGTCGTTGTTTGTGCCAATGATTGGTGTTGGTATCGCTTGGGCGGCTATTTTAGCGATGCCGTACGCAATACTTGCTGGCGCTCTACCACCGAGTAAAACGGGGGTTTACATGGGGATATTCAACTTTACTATCGCTGCGCCACAAATCGTATCAGGTTTATTAGCGGGTTGGATTTTAAGTAGTGTTTTCGAAAACCAAGCTATTAACATCATTATGCTAGCCGGTGGCGCTATGGTATGTGGCGCTTTAGCTGTATTCTTTGTTGATGATAGTAAGCAAGAAGCGTAATTGTCTACTCAATAAAAAAGGGTCAACGTTTATAGCGTTGACCCTTTTTTATTCATGATAAATTTTACTATTGGCTACCACATGATTGTCTAATGACAACGGATGTTGGCATCAAGGTTGTCGTAACTTCTTCTTCTTCTTTGATAAGCTTTAACAGGCTATCTACGAGCAACTCACCGGCCAGCTTAGTGTTTTGGCGTGCGGTTGTTAACGGAGGATAGGTAAAGGCAGCTGTTTGAATGTCATCAAAACCAGTAACGGCAACCTGCTCAGGTACCTTGATACCGTGCTCTTGAAGCGCCTGTAGTACCCCGATAGCAATCAAGTCACTCGCGGTACAAATAGCGTCAAATTTCTTGCCTGATTTAATCAGCTCACATGTTGCATTGTAGCCTGATTCTTCAGTACTAATTGCTGAAAATTGCATGCTGTCATCAACAGTAAGTTTATTATCTTTTAATGCCTTACAGTGACCTAAATATCGATCTAAAAACTCAGGAGCGCCTGAGCTTGCCTCACCAATAAAGGCGAAATTCTTATAGTTATTTTGAATCACATGTTCTGTGATTTGATAACCACCATGGAAGTTGTCACAACCTACACTGATAATCGGATACTGTTTTACTTCAGCACCCCATCGAACAAAGCGTGTACCTTGCTCTATAAGCTGGATGAGTTTTTCCTCGTAATCAACAAAATCACCATAGCCTAGTAAAATTAGACCATCTGCTTTGTTTGAGTCTTCAAAATCGGCATGCCAATCACTATCCATTTGCTGAAAGGAAACCAGTAGGTCGTAGCCTTTTTCCGAACACGCTTTCGTGATACTTCCCAGCATAGATAAGAAAAACGGATTGATCATTGAATCATCGCTTGTTGGATCTTCAAACAGAAGCAAAGCAATGGTTCCACTGTGTTGAGAGCGTAAATTACTCGCGTTTTTATCAACTTTGTAATTCAACTCTTTGGCGATTGCTTGCACTTTCATGCGAGTCTCTTCGTTCACCAAAGGGCTATTACGCAATGCCCTTGATACAGTGGACTGAGAAACGCCAGCGCGGTAAGCAATATCAAAAGATGTAGGTTTAGATTTCAAGTGACAACATCCATCTCATTTAACTATCTGCATACTAACTGAGACTTAACGCTAAGTACATCTAATCGATGCAAAATTTGAGTTGAATTTATTCTAACTCATAATAAAAAAAGGGCTAGAATTTAGAAATTCTAACCCTTTTGAAACGTTGATAAATCGCTAATTAGTCAGCGATTTGAGCGTTATGATAAATCTCTTGAACATCATCACAGTCGTTAGCCATGTCCAAGAATTTCTCAAACATTTCAACATCTTCACCTGAAAGCTCAGTGTAAACCTGCGGTAACCATGTAATTTCTTCTTTATCTAATTTGATATCTGGCATTGTGTCAGCAAATGCAGTTTTGATTTTGAAGAACTCTGTGTGTGGACCTGTAACCGTGATGACACCATCTTCATCAGCCGTTACGTCAGTTACATCACAGTCTTCCATCATCAAGTTCTCGAATACGGTTTCTTCGTCTGCGCCATTACATGTAAACAAAGCAACATGGTCGAACATGTGACTAGCACAACCTTGTGCACCAATCTTAGAGTTTGTTTTAGTAAAGCATAAACGCACGTCTTTAATCGTACGGTTCGTGTTATCTGTCAGACAGTCAATGATAATCATGCAGTTACCAGGACCAAAGCCTTCATAGCGCATCGTTTCGAAGTCTTCACCAGCACCACCCGCTGCTTTATCAATGGCCTTATCAATCACGTGTGTTGGTACTTGGTCTTTCTTTGCCTTATCAATTAGACGACGTAAAGCAAGGTTACCGTCTGGGTCTAAACCGCCATTCTTCGCACATACGTAAATCTCTTTACCGTATTTAGAATATACTTTGGTTTTCATTCCTTGTGTTTTGGCCATTGAGGCCTTGCGGTTTTCAAAACTTCTACCCATCGGGATTCTCTTTCGTCAAAAAATAATGACCGATTCTAACGCCAATAAGGCCTATTGACTAGCCTTGAGGTGATATTAAACGTGAAATTTGGTAAATAGAATGATTAGAGGAGAGGATAAAATAAAGGCACAAACAACAATCTGTGTTTGTGCCTATCATTGGTGATTAATCATAGATTATTCCTGCTGTAATTGTGCCTGGGGCATCTCCTTATGTGCCGTCTGGCTTTGGTTGTTTTCAACATCCCATTGACTGATTGATATGTGGTTTAAAAAGTCGATGAAATTTACTGCAGACATAACTGAATTTTTAAACGCTTTAAACATGATTTTGTCCTTTATGTTTAGTGGGTTATGTAAGTGGTATTACCAGTTGTTGATGCTGTAAGTGTAACCACATATTGCTTCTTAAAGTGTGTTAAGTTGTTATTAACTAGTGTCGATTGGTTAAGCAGCATCGCAGAAGTAAAATCATCTAGAGCACCTAATGTGTCTTCTTGTAACGCACGGCTAATAGCACGATTGTTGTAAGCTAAGGCACTTAATTTGTTTCTTTCATTCGTGCTAGTATCCATCGTTTTGCTGGCACTAATTGCTGCACTACAGTCCTTCTCGGCGGCATCAAACTGACTCAATTTTATATTGGCAACGCACAAGCCCATGGCAAGTTCGAATTCTTCAGCGGCTGTACTCGGTGTTTGCGCCATCTTGTTCAGGCTTTCATTAAAGTTTCCTTTAATGATGTCTGTGCTGCCTGCAGCATCTTTGATAATGGCAACTTTAAAGTTTGAATCGTCGGCATTGGCTAGCGGTGCGATACCTAAAGCTAACGCGATGGCTGAGTAGTAAAGGTGTTTTTTCATCATTGATTCCTTAGTTATTGTGTCGAATTGACACCGTAACTATAGGATTTGCCGGTTTGGCCGACAAACGATAAAAAAACACCTTATAAGTGAATTTTATTCACGTTAAATCAATTGGTGAGGGCAAAAGTTGAAGTGACCCATTCTGCAAATTTTGTCAATTCAGGCGCACTATCAATTGCTTGGTTTTGGATTAAGAAATAACTATCGCGTGTTGTTAGTTCGTGATCAAATAACTTGACGAGTAGTTGTTCGCTAAACCATGCGCGAGAAATTGGCATGGGTACTAATGCGATCCCCATACCCTGTTGTGCTGCGCGAGCAACACCAAACATTGAATCAAATTGAATGATTTGTTTTGGAGAGAAGTTGGCAATGTCATTTTCATCTGCCCATTTATGCCAAGACCAAGGTCTCGATTGATGCAAAATTAGGGGAACACTTTGAAGCGCATTAAATCCTGATGCAGCCCATTTTTTATAAATCTTCTTATTGCATGCAGCAACATATTTTACTGGAAACAGTTTTTGGACAATTGAACCATTGGGTTTGCCATTGGCTAACACAATCGATAAATCACTTGGTTTTGGTGTTTGGCTTGCTGATTTAACCGTTTCAAGCTGAAGGTTGATGTCAGGGTTTAGCTCTGCCCATTCACTTAAACGAGGTACAAAAATTTCACTTGCAAAAAACTCGGGCAAGCTGATGGTAATCGTTTTGTTTTGTTGCGTATTAGTGAAGTCCGCTATCGTTGTTTCTAATTCAGTAATCAGCGGATAAACTTTTTGGTAAAACTGTTTGCCTGCGCTCGTCAGTTCTATAGCACGAGTGTTTCGCTGAAATAGGCTAGTACCAAGTTGATCTTCTAGCTGTTTAATTTGATGACTGACAGCCGAAGGCGATAAAAATAATTGACTTGCTGCGTGTTTAAAGCTCAAGCATTTTGCGGCGACGCAAAATGAGCGAAGGCCACGAATTGGTGTTTGAATTGCCATTACAGTATTTAAATGATGAAACCATTGTTACCTTTGCAACTAGTGTTCCAAGATAAATTAGCAGGATAAATAAGGGAATTTAGCGAGTTGTCTTACAAAAATGCCTTGGTTTAGGGAGTTCATTGCACCAAAGTTGAGCATTTGGTTAGCTTTTGAGCGAAAAAAAACGCGCTACCAAATGATAGCGCGCACATAAGAGTCGAGTTATTACGTTTAGAAATCGGGGGAGATTTCGAAAACAAGTTCAGATTATATGGCTGAGGGTTTGCTGACAAACGAGAAGAAATCATTCATATAAGTGAATTATTTTCACTAATTAAGAATGACTGGCTTTTTTATATGATTTTCATTGAGTTATAGGCCTTTTTAGCTCATCATATTGCGATTGTAAATTAGTATGAAATGGATTTTATGAGATTTATTTTACTCTTGATCTGCTGCGCTTTCCTACAAACAGCAGCATTCGCACAAAATACCCTTCCCTCGATCGAAGCTTATGGTGCACTCCCAGATAAAAACATGATGGTCATCTCTCCAAGCGGAGATCGCATTGCATATAGGACACAATCTGCTGATAAAGATTACGTTGTTGTTTTTGATCTTACCACTAATAAAATGGTTGCCGCTATTGATGCTGCGGATGTAAACCCTAAATGGACACACTTCATTGATGAAGATCGAATTCTATTTTTGGTCAGTGAAAGTAAGAAAATTAATTATGGTAAGAGAAGTTTTGATGACTCTGCAGCATTTATATATGAATTGAAATCTAACAAATTTCATCAGGTATTAACGGCGGGCAATGGTATCTACGCTGGACAAGCTGGACTTGGCTGGATAGTCGCAATGTCGGAGGATAGAAAATATGCCTATATGCCTGCTTGGATTGATGCTGGGAAATTTGGCGTTGTTAGAGCAAACCTAGACAGGAAAAGACGCCCTAAGGTGATTAGTAAAGGGATCTCTGATGCAATAGATTATTTTGTTGAATCGAATGGGGACATATTGGCAAGAGAACGTTATGACGACGAAGCTAATATTCACAAAATAGAAGTGCCAATGAATGATCGCTGGAGAACTATTTACAGTGAAGAAAAAGAGTTATTCGAAGGAATGCAAGTTGGCGGAATTAGTCCTGATAAAAAACACCTTATTGTCTCAAAGTTTGATGAAAAACTCGGGCGCTGGGGTTATTACAAGCTTTCATTAGAAAGTGGAGATTTATCTCAAGCAATCTTTATTCGAGAGGATGCTGGCGTCGAGTCTCTAATTACTGATATTAATCGCGTAGTTTATGGTGCAATCTATTCAGGGTTTAAACCAAGCTACGAATTTTTTGACCCCAAGTATACAAAACTAATGGAAAACATTGCTGTTGCGATGCCAAACAACAGTTTTTATATAGCGGATCACACGCCAGATTTTTCATCGTTTATATTTAGACTAGAGGGAGAATCAAGTCCAGGCGATTATTACAAGTTTAGTAAAGGTCAGTTTCAATTTATTTCATCTTCTAGAGATAAAATTTCACCAGAGCAAGTTCACCCTGTTTCTAGCGCGTCAATAAGTGCTCGAGATGGAGTTATCATTCCTACATTAATAACTTCACCTCTACATAAAGAAATTAATAATTTACCTGCAGTTATGTTGCCGCATGGTG
This sequence comes from Thalassotalea loyana, assembly GCF_030161435.1. Taxonomy (GTDB): domain Bacteria; phylum Pseudomonadota; class Gammaproteobacteria; order Enterobacterales; family Alteromonadaceae; genus Thalassotalea_G; species Thalassotalea_G loyana. Next base: position 676,880 of record NZ_BSSV01000001.1, read on the forward strand.
GTCCGAGATCTTATGACCGTATAAAGTTTAATTGGCTAGCTCAGTATTTTGCCTCTCAAGGTTATCTTGTCATTCAGCCGCAATTTAGAGGCTCAACAGGGTTTGGTGAAAAACACAAACAGCTCGGTGATGGGCAGTGGGGGTTGTCAATGCAAGATGACTTGACGGATACATTACAAGCTCTTGTCAAGCAAGGAAAGGTTGATAAAGATCGTATTTGTATTGTAGGCTGGAGCTACGGAGGATATGCTGCGCTAGCAGGTGTTGCTTTTGAACCTGATTTATACAGATGTGCAGTCTCTATTAATGGCCTTTCTGACGTTCATGAAATGTTGATAGATACAACAAGATATAGAGATGATAATCACTGGCTTGTTGCATACTGGGAAAAAGTTGCTGTTGGGGCTGAAGTAAGTGAATCGCATTTGCAGCGTATTTCACCAATACACCATGTTGACAATATTAAAGTGCCTGTTCTGTTGATTCATGGTGAAAGAGATAACGTGGTTCCTGTAAAGCAGTCTGAATTAATGTATGAAAAGTTAATAGATTCAAATAAGGAAGCGCAATTTATCGAACTTAACGATGGAGATCATAGTTTAACTAACTTTCAAAATCGCATGGCGGCATTAAAAGCAATAGACGCGTTTATCAAAAAACACATTTAATACCTAAGAAAGGAGGCCTAAGCCTCCTTTTTTGACTAGTGGAGCGATGAGATATATAACTGTTAGTAGTATTATCGATTTTTTACAGGTGGGCTGAGGTGAATTTGATTCGTGTTAAACAGCTATTATTTACCTCTCTACTGTTATCTATTCTCTTAACTTCTCCTGTTGCCAACTCCATAGATAAAGAAAAAATTATTGTTGGTGCTGATATTTGGCAAGGTGTAACTAATGAAGACGGCACAGGAACCTATCTCGAGTTACTTTATCATGTCTATGGTAAAGAGAATATCCAAGTCGATTTCATGTCATTTAATCGTGCAATTGACGCCTTTAATAGAGGCAAAATTGATATTGCAGTTGGTTTATTTCGTGACGATGCAGAAAGAGCAATATTTCCCAATTGGTACCTTGATGTCGAATACCCGATAGTTGCGCTTTATCATAAAGAACGCAACGACATAAACAGTGTTAAAGATTTAGAGAGCTTAAACTTGGGCTGGATGAGAGGTTATGACTACGGCCGCTATTTGCCTGAGGCGAAGAATATTTATCAGCTAAATACCTTGTATACCGGCTTTGAATTACTCATGAAAGGTCGAATTGACGCAATTATTGATTATGAATATAACATTCCTGAGCGCTACGCTGACAAGCTTGTTGCTTATGAGATTATCCCTGAACGTTATATATTTAATGCCTTCCAGAAAAATTTACATGGTAAAAAATTAGCCGAAACTTATGATCGACGCATGGCACAGATGCGAGACGACGGCACGCTAAAATCGTTATTTAAAGAAGAATACGTCCATAGTAATTTTGCAAACTTCAATCCCAACAAACGCTCTATGCTTATCTTTACCGATGAGGCAGGTGTTTTTTACAAACACAAGTCAGACAGTGTCGAATTATCAAATCGTTTAAGCAGTAGTTTGAGTGCTATTTTTGAGTTGATGCTTAATTATCGGATTGAATATAAATTAGTGACAGACTTTTCTGATATTGCGAAGTACTCAAACCAAGAAGATGTTTGCTTCTCAGACATGATTAAAACACCTGAAAGGGAAAAGCTTTTTGTTTTCAGTAAGCCAACGTCGCTTTATTTAGGCCTTGCACTGCATGCCACTGAACCTTTAGACATATCAGGCAACGCGAAACTGACAGAGCTAGCGCATTATTATCCGGATTATCGATTGGGGCTGGTTAACGGTCGCAGTTATGGTGAAAACTTGGATAACGTCCTAAGCAAAATTCCGGTTCTTAATGTATTTGATGTGCCGGCTGAGGTCGACAAGATAGCAAAACTTTTTACCAGAAAGCGTTTCGACTTGCTTGTTGAATATCCGCAAGATATTCACTATTACTGGGATCAGTATAGTAATGAAGAACTATACAGTTACCCCATAGAGGGTGCGGCACCATACATCCTGGGACATTTTATGTGCTCAAATACAGAATCAGGGCGAGCATTTGTCAGCGAAGTGAATGCTAGCCTTAAGCGACTAAATGCTGGTAATACGCTGTTTAATATGCAACAACAGTTTATTGCACCGTCCCAGAAAAAAATATTTGAGCAATATTTTAATCTCGGTGTTAAACAATAATTTTTATATTTATGAAAGGTCGGTTCTTGTGAGTAAAACGATTAATGAAATTGCCCAAGCTAATTTTCAGTGGGTTGAAGAAATGGGCTGGCATAATAAAACGGTTCTTGAAGCCCTAGCACTTGTTGCTTCAGAGGTGGGTGAAGCTATCAATGAGTGCCGTCAACAAGAACCAACACCGGAATTCGCAGAAGAATTAGCCGACATTGTATTGCGAGTGCTTGATATCGCGCACTGGCAAGGCATCGATATGAACCAAGCCATTACTGACAAAATGGAGAAGAATCAGACAAGAGGTGCACGAGGTAGACTGAAGTAACTTTCTATCATTGCATTTTGCAACAGTTTCCACGACGTGAGTTGCAATATGCAACATGCAATATGCAATACGGAAATCAATAAATGTCATAAGCTATTGATTTTTATGTTTTTAGTTTAGTTGGTCTGATTGTTGGATTAACACTACTGTAGCTTTTTAAGGTGAGGTAGCAGTTATGAAAGCATCAAAATTAATGTCGATATTCGCAGCCGTAGGTTTTAGTGTTTCGTCGCAAGCAGGAATTATTAATTTCGAGTCTAATGGTGCTTGCTACTCAGTATCTGACAACCAAGTCATTCCATTAACCCAGTCTTTTACTGTGGGAGAGACTTCAGTGCGCTTTGGCTTTGACACCGATGAAGATGGTGTAATCGATGCTAACGCGGTATATGAGCAAGCGGGTAACAATGACCAAAAAACAGGCTTTATCAGCAAAGCAGGTAAAGACCAAGCTGCTTCAGGTTATGAAAGCCAACTTGGTAACTTCTTCTTGCGCCAAGCGAATGCTTACAAGCCATTTGGTGTGTTTTCAATTTTATATGACTCGGACCAGCCAGTAACGGGCGCTTCAGGTGAGATTTGGGACATTGATGGTGGCAAGAACAAAACAGAGCAGTTCTTAGTAAAAGCGTTTAATCATAATCAACTGTTGGCGTCTATTTTGTCACCAATAGGAAACAACTCACAATTAGACGGTAAACCTTGGGCTTTTGGCTTTAGTGGTTTATCAGACATCACACGTATTGATATTTCGTTTGTCGGTAGCAAAACCAAAGGTATAGGACTTGCGTTTGATAACTTTTCACCGATTCAGAACGCAAGTGCATTATCAAGTGTCTCTGTACCTGAACCTGCTAGTATTTTGATGTTATCTTTAGGCATTATTGGTCTAGGTCTTCGTAAGTTACGCCAACCAAACCAAGCGGTGGAAACGGTAAATCGCGATTCATAGAGCCCAGTGAGCATGGCAAAGCTTTTGGACAAACCAGTCGAAAGCTTTGCCTTCGTGCTCTTTATTCCAGGCAATAAACAGTGATTGGTTTGGCCGTGGAATCACACATTGCTTAACAACGAGCTCGCCACTTTTAACATAAGGCTCCGCCAAATGTGATGGAATGAAGCCTATCCCTATACCTTTTCGTTGAGCGTTAATTTTCGCCGACATCGTATTAACCCTGATAACTTGTTTGCTCGTAAAGAGGCCGCTATCACGTTCCGGTAGTAATTGAGAGGTATCAGCGACAACAATTGAGGGGTAGCGTGCTAGGTCCTCAAGGTCGACAATCTCTTTTGTACACAATGGGTGGTTGTTCGCGACCGCAAAAATAAATGATATTTCTGCAATTTTGTGAGTATTAAAGCGCCCCTTTGGCAGCTCTCCAGAAGCACCTATCACTATATCCGCGCGCTTACTATGTAAAGCATCCCATCCACCGCCTAATGCTTCAACGCTTAACGAAACATCTACATTTTGTGGTAATTGCGTAAACTCTTTTAGTAAGTCATAGACGATGCATTCGGGGACTACCGTATCGCGAGCGATTCGGAGCTCATTTTCCCAACCCGTTTCAAGCTGCGTCAATGCATCAGCCATTTTGGTCGTCGCATAAAGTATTTCTCGACCATGATCTAGGACTAACTTACCTGCAGGCGTTAATACCGCTCGCTGTTTGGAGCGATCGAATAGCGCAGTACCAAGATCCTCCTCGAGTTTCTTGATGGTGTAGGTGAGTGCAGAGGGGACTTTGTAGAGCGACTGAGCTGCCGCGGAAAAGCTACCTTTTCTATCTATCGCGTCAAGCGCGCGCAGCGCTTCAAGGGTAATCGCATGGTGCATAGTGAGTCCTTTTTATGTTCAAAATTTTTGAACTAATACGTCAAAATGTTTCGGTTTTTTAATTAGGCTATCACATATAGACTTGTAATCAATGGATGAGGAGTAAAGCTTCTTTGTTCTTATTTTTTAAATATGTGAGGGTATTGAAATGAAAACATTAATTCAAAAATTATCAACAAGTCATGCAGGTTATTCTGCATTAGCACTGCGTATTCCTGTGGGAATTATATTTATGGCACATGGTGCTCAAAAGTTATTCGGTTGGTTTGGTGGCTATGGTCTAGAGGGCACAGGTGGATGGATGGAATCGATTGGTTTAGCACCGGGCTTTTTGATGGCATTGTTAGCCGGTAGTGCAGAGTTCTTCGGTGGCTTATTTATTTTACTGGGGTTGTTAACGCGACCGGCAGCAACAGCCCTAGCATTTACCATGGTTGTCGCAATATTTTCTGTACATTTCGTCAATGGCCTATTTATGTCAAACAATGGGTATGAGTTTGGTCTTGCGTTATTAGCTGCGAGTATTTCATTGGCATTATCTGGTGGTGGAAAACTAGCTGGTGATAACCTAATTGTTAAGAAGCTGGCGTAAAGTCAGCTCTCCAATACAGGAGGCATACAATGATTCTTGTAAGAAAAGCCGCTGAGCGTGGCGTTGCAAATTTTGGTTGGCTGCAAAGCAAACACAGTTTTTCATTTGGTCATTATTATGATCCGAAACATATGGGGTTTTCAGCACTGCGAGTCATCAATGATGACCATGTCGCACCATCGGCGGGATTTGAAACACACGGTCACCGAGATATGGAAATTATTAGTTACGTATTAAAAGGTGAAATTGCACATAAGGACAGTGAGGGAAACGTGCAAGTTCTACCCGCAGGCGAATTTCAACTGATGTCAGCTGGTAGAGGGATATTCCATAGTGAATTCAATAACTCGGCACATGACGCACTAGCGTTTTTACAAATTTGGGTTGAACCAAATATAAAGGGCACTGTGCCGGGCTACCAGCAAAAAAATTTCGGTACAACAGAAGGTATCACAACGATTGTAACCCCGGATGGAGAAGGCTCAACATTGCAAATTAAACAAGATGCCAAATTACATCAGCTAATACTGACTGCAGGAAAAGGTTTGGATTTTGATAGGTCAATTGGTGAGCATGTGTATATTCACGTGATACAGGGTGAATTGTTGGTCAATGAAACCCTGTTGCAAGCGGGTGATGGAGCAAAAGTTTCACAGTTAAAAAACATGCAACTGAAAAATAAAGGCGAGACTCAAGTAACAGCACTTATATTTGAGTTGCCATAAAGTAGGTAAGATATTATGGGATTATTAGTAGACGGTGTTTGGCACGATACGTGGTACAACACAAAAGAAAGTAACGGTAAGTTTAAGCGCGAAGAGGCGCAATTAAGAAACTGGATCACTGAAGACGGTAGTGCAGGGCCGACAGGTCTGTCCGGTTTTAAAGCTGAATCGGGTAGGTACCACCTATACGTTTCGTTAGCATGTCCATGGGCACATCGCACATTAATTTTTAGAACACTTAAAGGCCTTGAAGAACACATCAGTGTTTCTGTGGTAAGTCCTGATATGCTCGCAAAGGGTTGGACGTTTGAACAAGATAACTATAGTTCAGGTGATGAGCTTTTTGGTAGTGATTACATGTATCAGATATATACGCGTAACAACCCTGAGTACAGTGGTAGAGTGACCGTGCCTGTTTTATGGGATAAACAGCAAAACTGTATTGTTTCGAATGAGTCCTCGGAAATCATTCGGATGTTTAATACAGCGTTTAACAAGATTACAGGAAATCATGACGACTATTATCCTGAAGCAAAGCGCAGTGAGATAGACGAAGTTAACGAGTTTGTTTATCACAACATCAATAATGGTGTGTATAAAGCAGGGTTTGCTACGACGCAATCAGCATACGGTGAGGCTTACGAAAACTTATTCAATGCATTAGATAATATTGAACAACGGCTGTCGAATCAGCGTTACTTAACAGGTGGTGAGCTAACGGAAGCGGATTGGCGTTTATTTACAACGTTAATTAGATTTGATGCAGTGTACGTAGGGCACTTTAAGTGTAATAAACGATAAATAGCACAATACCCAAATTTATCGCAGTACGTAAGAGATTTATATCAAGTAGCTGGTGTGGCGAAAACAGTCGATTTTTATCATATCAAACGACACTATTACTTTAGTCATACTATGATAAATCCTACACAAGTTGTTCCTCAGGGACCAGATATTGACTACAACGTAGCTCATAATAGAGCGAGTCTTTAGCCGTATGTATTTAAATAAACGAAGCCGCTGCCAATTCAGTGGCTTCGTTTATTAAGTCATGATCATGCTTAGCAATTTTCATATTTCCAGTTCTTTCCCTTTCCTTCACTGACCCACTCAATCGTCGTTGCGAGACGTTTTTCTCTTGTTTCTCGGTTTTTATTAGCTGTAGGTAGAGGAAAAATATGGAAGTAACTCAAAAATCTATCGTTATTAAGGAGATAGCTATTTGTTGGATCTCCGGCCCTATTTTATTTATTAAAGCAGCTGTCCCAAATATTTTCTATCGCATTTTGTAATGAGCTTTTCGGTTATTACTTCGCTTGAGTATTCTGCTAGTATTTATATGAGTTCCTATTATATTGCTGTTTCTATGAGCCCTTTTTTCTTCATTATCGTTTCTCTATTATTCACCAACCTGATCTTGGCTTTTATTTTTCTTACTGCCTATAAAACTATGGGGAAGGAACGCCATACGTTAATTTGGGCATTCACTTTTATTATTGGTGCTTTTCAATGGACTATTAATATATTCAAGCCAACTGACTTTACTACATATTGGATGGTTGCCTGTACTTTGTCGGTTGGTACGGTAATTTTTGGTACGTGGGGGCACCTTGTTCGGACTAATTTTCCTATCAATTATAAGCTACTATTTTTATCCGGCGTGGCAGTTCTTGGAGTTACTTATTATTTTACAGCGGTAGAGGTTCATCGTGGATTAAGTATGTCACTTTACATATACCATACCGTGGTTTACCTATGTTTGTGTGGATATGTATTATTGAAACATAGGCCTACGCCTAGACCAGCAGAAATAGGAGCTTCGGTAGTTTATTTTCTCTTTGCTGGAGCACAAGGGGTAGCAGCGACTTTTGCTTTGATGCAAGGGGCTGAAGGAAATTCTTACTATTTTGATATTTACCGTACAATCAATTTCATTTCTCTGCCTACAGGTTACATTGGGATGTCGTTATTTATCGTTTTCGTGTTGGCATCAGATATGTCTGAGAAAATGAGAGTTCAAGCAATTACAGATCCACTTACTCAGTGTCTAAATCGCAGAGGATTTTATCAATCAGCACAAAAAAGCCTTCATAGCTTTATTGCTAATGACATGCACGTTTGTTTGATCTATTGGGATATTGATAAATTTAAGTCAATTAATGATAACTATAGCCATGCTGCAGGTGATTTAGTGCTAGAAAGAGCAACAGCAATAATCAAGACTCACATTAAAGATACGGATTTACTGGGGCGTTTAGGCGGTGAAGAGTTTGTTATCTTGCTAGGCCGAGCAAATATGAGAGAGGCTAAAGGAGTTGCAGAAAGGCTCCGTTCTGCACTCGAGTTGAGTGAATTTAAGTACAATGACGAATTAATTGGTGTGACGGCAAGCTTTGGCGTAGTCGAAATTAATAAAGCAGACACACTTATTGAAGAAGCTATTGATAAAGCAGACCTTGGTTTATATCAAGCAAAACAAACTGGGCGAAACTGTGTTGTAGAAGTTAGACCTTAGGTGTTTTGAGCAATCAATAAATATTGCTCTTATTTACTGCTCTTAGAAATGGTGCCGACTGCCGGAGTCTAATTGCCAAACCTGCTTAGCTACTGATTTCAATCAGTACGCCAGTGTTGATAAAATAAAGACGAAAAAAACCTCGCAACTGCGAGGTTTCTTATAAATGGTGCCGACTGCCGGAGTCTAATTGCCAAACCTGCTTAGCTACTGATTTCAATCAGTACGCCAGTGTTAATAAAATAAAGACGAAAAAAAACCTCGCAACTGCGAGGTTTCTTATAAATGGTGCCGACTGCCGGAGTCGAACTGGCGACCTACTGATTACAAGTCAGTTGCTCTACCAACTGAGCTAAGTCGGCACACAAAACTGTGAACGCTAAGCGTTAATTATCCTAAGATATATTTGAAAAAAAACCTCGCAACTGCGAGGTTTCTTATGAATGGTGCCGACTGCCGGAGTCGAACTGGCGACCTACTGATTACAAGTCAGTTGCTCTACCAACTGAGCTAAGTCGGCACACAAAACTGTGTGCGATAAGCAATGCTTATCTTGGCACCGAATAAATGATAACTTTAGTTAAGTACGCACTTATTCAAAATTCTTTGGAATAGATGGTGCCTCGAGGCGGAATCGAACCACCGACACGGGGATTTTCAATCCCCTGCTCTACCGACTGAGCTATCGAGGCGTGTCTATTCAATTTGTCTTTTTGGCCTTGCCTTGAAGACGGGCGCTATTAAACTGTTTTTCGTTTTCCACGTCAACTACTTTTTTAAAATAATTTTTCGTTTGGTGGTTTTTTCTCCGTTTTGGCGGTTAATTCAACGCCTTTGACGTTTTTTAAACGCTATGCGTTATAAAGTGTGAATATTCCTATCGCGATAAAGCCCAGACCAGCAATGTAAGAAAGTGTGCGCTCATCTATATATTGTGAAATGAAGGTACCAACGAGCACACCCATTGCCGTCGCACAAATCAAGGCGACTGAGGCGGCAGCAAATACCATCCATTTGCTCACATCTTTATCGGCAGCAAATAACATGGTGGCTAATTGGGTTTTGTCGCCAAGTTCGGCGACAAAGACAGAAGCGAAGATTGTTAAAAAAATCTTCCAGTCGATATTAAATTCCACTACTTGTTCTCTGGTGTGTAACCTTCAATGTGAGGCTCTTTACCTTCAAATAAGAATTCGACCATTGTTTTTTCTAAAAACGCACGGTCATCAGGATTCATCATATTCATTTTATGCTCATTAATTAGCATGGTCTGTTTTTTTTGCCACAGTGCCCAAGCTTCTTTACCAATATTATCGAATATACGTTTACCTACATCACCAGGGTAAAGTTGGAAATCTAAACCATCATCGTCTTTTTTTAAGTGTTGGCAAAATACAGTGCGAGTCATATCTATTCTTTTAACCTATGATTTTGGAAATAATATTTACTGTTGAGGCGGCTAAGCCTACAGAAGATTGTTTGGACATATCATACCATTGTTGCGCATCTTTTTCGTTTATTTGTGTCGACGGTAGTTTTTCACACTCAACAACAATGGGGGTAATGTCGAGGTGGAAATGGCTGAATGTATGTCTAAATGCGTCGAGCTGCTGTCGCTCAATCTCTTTTAAATGCATTGATTTAAGAAACTCAGGGATATCAGCAATATCTTTTACTTCATGGAAACACCAAAGACCACCCCAGATTCCTGATGGAGGGCGCTTCTCCATTAATAACTGAGCATTTGTTTTTGGGATCACCATGATGGTGTGTTTTTCAGGAATGTTTTTCTTTGGTTTCTTTTGTGGAAATTCCGCCTGTAAATCACCTTGTTTAGCTAAGCAGCCTGATTCCACTGGGCATTCGTCACACTTTGGTTTTGAACGCGTACAAATCATGGCGCCAAGATCCATCATAGCCTGATTGAACTGGGCGACCCCTTTTGCTGGCGTAAGTGCTTCGGTAATTGGCCAAAGCTGTTTTTCATATTTTGCTTGGCCGTTGTGCCCTTCAACCGTATAACAGCGTGCCAGTACACGTTTTACATTACCGTCTAGTATTGGGTAGTGCTTGTTCAATGATAAGCTTAATATCGCACCAGCCGTTGAACGACCTATTCCGGGAAGTTCGATAACCTGCTCAATGGTTTCTGGAAATTTCCCTTGAAAGTCTTGATGAATTATTTTGGCTGTTTTGTGAAGGTTCCTGGCACGAGCATAGTACCCAAGGCCTGTCCAGTGATGAAGTACGGCATCTTCTTCCGCTTGTGCTAAGTCTGAAATCGTTGGAAAGCTTGCCATAAACCGTTCGTAGTATGGGATCACGGTGGCAACCTGAGTTTGTTGCAACATTATTTCTGAAATCCAGACACGGTAAGGCGTTTTATTTTGTTGCCAAGGTAGTGTTTTTCGGCCACGCTTTTCGTACCAAGCGAGCACTTGCTTGGCGAATAAGTTAGCCGATGATTGGTTGATTGTTATGGTATTTGTCATAGTGGCGACAGTGTAGCGAATTGAATTTTTTGAAACAATCTCACTTCTACGTTCAATAGGTTAAAAAGTTTCACTATTGCTAGAAAAATTATGTGTTTCGCACTATTCTTCGCGCAATAGTGTTTTTACCGAAAGGGTTACCATGAAAAAAGAAGCAAAGAGTAGAAATCGTCGCATTCGTAAGAAATTACGCGTTGATGAGTTTCAAGAGTTAGGTTTTGACGTCGCTTGGAAATTACCAGACGAAACAACGGATGAAGCTGTTGATCAGTTTATCGATAAGTTTTTTGCTGAGGTGATTCAACAGCGTGAACTGGGTTTTGGTGGTGAAGGTGACGTGTTATGGCACGGTCTTATTTGTACACAAAAACTTGGCAAATGTACTGAAGAAGATCGTCAGGCGGTTGAAAATTGGTTGAAGGACAATGGCGCGACTGCTGTGTCAGTGTCTGAGCTTTACGATGTATGGTGGGCTGAGTAAAAGCCAGCATTCTTAATTTTGCGTAACGTTTACAGGCAAATAAAGTATCATTAAGTTCTTTTTTTGACTGCTGATAATCCATCACTACCTATACTTCGTAGTAGCGTTACGAAATCTAAGGTTTGATTGATTGAGTTTCAGTCAATAACCGTGGATAATACGCGCCCTTAAATTTGCCAACAGAAAGATTAGGTTTATGAGTCAAAGAGAGCATAAAACAGTAGAGCAAGCACAAGCCGAAGGTAAGTATATTCGTACTGTTCGTAGTTTTGTCAAACGTGAAGGTCGATTAACGAAAGGCCAAGCACATGCCCTTGAAAATTTTTGGTCTGAGATGGGATTAAACCATGAAGATGGCATGATCGACTCAAAGGCGTTGTTCGGCAATGACAACCCTGTAACGCTAGAGATTGGCTTTGGTATGGGTAAATCGTTAGTTGAAATGGCAAAAAATGCCCCAGATATTAACTTTATTGGTATTGAAGTTCACCGTCCTGGTGTTGGTGCCTGTATCGCACTGGCGCAAGAAAAAGGGGTGAAGAACTTAAAAGTTTATGAACACGATGCGATTGAAATCTTAGCTGATTGTATTCCTGAACAATCGCTTACAACGGTGCAATTATTTTTCCCTGATCCTTGGCATAAGAAAAAGCACCATAAACGACGCATTGTTCAGCCTGAGTTTGTCGAGACAATTCGTCAAAAGCTAAAAGTCGGTGGTGTCTTCCATATGGCGACAGATTGGGAAAATTACGCGGAATGTATGTTAGAAGATATGCAAACTGCGCCTGGATATAATAATTTGTCTGAAACAAACGATTATGTGCCACGCCCAGACTCACGTCCGTTAACTAAATTTGAGCAACGTGGTCACCGTTTAGGCCATGGTGTGTGGGATCTGCAATTTGCTCGTGCTGAGTAACAAGTTTTACCATCTAAAAAGGCAGCGATACGCTGCCTTTTTTTATTCCCCATTTCTTCGAAGCATAAGATGTTGCTGAATGTGCATCAAATGCTGGCTATGTCGTAGGTTACCTGTTTTTATGAGCCATTGTTCATCGATAATGTCTCTTTCTAATGCGGCTTGTAGTATGCGGATTGGATATTGTGTCCAAAAATACACTGTCGCTTGCACGTGATATTCATTATTTGGAAATACCTCACTACGGGATTCTTCAAGCTCTGTTTTTATCGCTTTAATAACATCTGGTTTAACATCGTGCATTAGCACTTCTTTAAATTTATTAAATTTTTTGGCTCGGATTAATTGCCAAACCATCCATAAGATTGTGAGTGTTGCTAAACTGGCTAAAACTTCTAACATGCTACTTCGCTCGAAAAATACCGCGTTATCATAACAAGTAATTTAAATACCTCACAAACTATTTAAGGGGGTGTTGAGTAATCCTGTTTCATTTTCCGGAATTTGTTGGAATATCCTCCGAGAAATGTGTTTGATGCTCAGTGATTTCAGATGTAAACACGTTAGCGTAATTCAAATGTAATCATCACTAATTTAAGCTGAAAAAAATGAAACCTTGTTAAAATCGTACGGATTCATCATGATTTCTCAGTTATGATAACAATGCTCTAATTTTTAAGGATATCTATGTATAAGTGGATGAGTGTCGCTTGTTTGTTGTTCCTCTCAACATTAACGCTTGCGCAAAACAATGTACAAAGCGTTTATAAAGAAATGAACCCAGGCGTTGTCGAACTGCATGTAAAAGCACTATCTAAGCCACAAAAGGCTCAAGTTGATTATAAAGTGCACACGGGGAACTCTTTGGGGTCGGGCGCGTTAATTAGTGAGAAAGGGCGTATCTTAACGGCAGCACATGTTATTGAACGAGCAACGGATATAGAGGTTGTTTTTTCCAATGGTTTCAAAACAACGGGTCATGTCGTTTGGGTTGCGCCTCTAGTTGACTTGGCTATGATTCAAGTGGCTGAAATGCCTAAGGATGATTATCAAGTATTGAAACTTGCTAAACGCCGTGATTATCAAATAGGGGAACAAGTCGTTGTTATAGGTGCTCCTTATGGTGTAAGTCACAGTTTATCGGTTGGTTATTTAAGTGGGATTCGTGATAAGGCAGAGATACCACTCAATAAGCTCAAGCCGAGGTTCTTGCAAACAGACGCGGCAATTAATCAGGGCAATTCTGGTGGCCCGATGTTTAACATGAAAGGCGAGATCATCGGCATTGTTAGCCACATATTGAGTCAAAGTGGTGGTTCACAAGGGCTGGGTTTTGTGGTGTCAACGGATACCGTTCAAGATGTTATCGAAAACAAACCGCCAATGTGGGTTGGCATAGTTCCGATCATGCTCGATAAAAAGTTATCGAATGCTATTAATAACCCCTTTGGTTATGGCTTGCTTATCCAGCAGGTCGTCCCAAAAACACTTGCAGAAAAGCTTGGTTTTCAAGGTGGTAACATAGCAGTGAATTTGGGCCAGCAATCTATTTTGCTTGGCGGGGATATACTGGTCAAGGTAGGCCATATCAAGCTTGATGGAATAGAATCGTTATTTGAAGCTCAACGTTGGTTTAGTCATTTAGAAAAAGGCGAAGAAGTGAGGTTTAAGTTTGTTCGCTCTGGAAAAATTTTAGATGTTAGCTGGACGGTCGATTAGGTGAATCGATGAATTACCTCGCACACCTTTACTTAGCGCAGCCAACCGCGGACTCTCATATGGGTAACTTGCTCGGAGATTTTCGTAAAGGTGTACAGCTTTCTAATTACAACGATAGCGTACTTCGCGGACTTGATAATCATTACTTAGTTGATAAATATACCGACAGTCACCCGATAGTTCGTGATGCAAAGCTTCGCTTTAATAAGGCACATCGTCGTTTTTCTGGTATTGCGTTAGATGTTTTGTTTGATCACTTTTTAATTAAAAATTGGCGCACATACAGAAATTCAACCTTGTCTTTTGATGCGTTTAAGCAACAAAGTTATGCGTTGTTGTTAGCGCGACAATCCCTTATGCCAAATAGAATGGCACACGTTATCGACTTAATGAGTCGAGACGATTGGTTTGAGCAATATAGGTCTCAAGCCGGAATAGAGCGAGCTATCGTTAATATCTCAAAACGTGTGCGATTCAAAAATGATTTTGCCAATAGTGTTGATGATATAAGGCAACATTATGATTATTTTGAGCACTGTTTCTTAACTTTTTTCCCACAACTTCAGGCGCACGTCAAATCTCATGCGCTTGAGTCATTTGGCAGTAGAATTAAACTTTAAAGTGTGCACCTTCGTGCATTAAGAGCTTTGATTTTAACCCAAGCCCACCTGCATAGCCGTTCAGTTTTCCATTTGAGCCGATAACACGATGGCAGGGTACAATTAACGCGATTGGATTTGCGCCGTTAGCAGTGCCAACAGCTCTAACTGCTTTAGGGTTGTTGATTGCTTTTGCTAGATCACCGTAGCTCACTGTTTTACCCATTTCTATCGTGCATAAAGCTCGCCACACATTTTTCTGAAATGGCGTCCCTTTGGGATCTAAAGCCAAATCAAATGTTCGTCTATTACCCGAAAAGTATTCATCAAGTTGAGTTTTAATTTCAACAAACTTACTCTCATCTTTTAACCAGTTTGGATCGGGAGTAATCGCTGCGTTGCCTGCTTGAAAAGCTAGAGCTGTAATTCCCTGATTGGAAGCGGTAATAGCAATTTCGCCTAAGGGGCTTTGGTAGGTTGTGAAATACATAATACTTACTCAGTTAATGCTAATGATTGCCATAAATAAATGGCGGCGTATGCTCGCCATGGTTGCCAGTTTTCGGCAAGTGTTAAAATGTCTTTGTTTTTTATCCGCTCTTTTGGGGCGCAATTGGGTTTACTAAGTGCCTTGATGATGCCTAAATCTGCACTTGGAAAAGCATTTGGATCACTCAGCCCACGCATTGCGATATAGTTTACTGTCCAAGGCCCAATACCTTTTAGGGTGACTAAACGTTTTTGTAAATCATCGATGTTTTGATAGTAGTTAAAGATATGATTATTTTGGTGGTAGTACTCGCACCATAATATCAATGTATCGATTCTACTTTGGGTTAACCCCAACGCTTTAAAATCGGCATCAAGTAATTGCGTGTTTGACGGAAAATGATGAGTTAAACCATAAGCGTTTTCACCACATTTATTGCCGTAGGCAATGCATATACGCTTTGCGAGTGTCGTTGCGGCTTTAACAGATACTTGCTGACCTAAGATTGCACGAATAGTGAATTCGAATAAGTCAAAGCATCCCGGTAAGCGTAAGCCAGGTGTGTGAGTAATTACTTTTTTAATTTTTGGGTGATGGCTAATTACCTGGTGAATCTGTTCTAAATTTGCATCTAAATCGAACATTTTTCTTACGCGGGCAATAAGTACTGGCAATATCTGATGGTTTTCGCATGTAACCTGCAGAATCAACGCTGATTCAACTTCGCTATGTGTTACGTTGAATGCGCCTTCAATACCATCAATGCGAAAAATACGCGCATAGCTTGTTGTCGTTACCTTTTCTATTTCACTTATTTGACGATGGTTAAAAAATGACAACATCAGTGGCCAATCATACGCACCTTGATATGGGAGTTTGATTTCAATCGCCGTGGGTGAGTTTGATTTCTCCCGTTTTGCGATTTCTTTTGGCGGTTCCCCATATAACTTCACTATTGCTTCGTTGAATCGTCTTACGCTTCCAAAACCGCTGGCATAACAGACTTGCGTCATTGACAAGTTTGAATTTCGTAACAACTTAAGTGCGTTTAACAGTCTATGCTGCTGCCAATAAGGGTTGGGAGATAATCCAAAGCCTTCGGTAAACTTGCGTCTAAATTGTCTTTCACTCAGCTGACAAAATGATGCCGCTTGTTGCACATTACCATGATGCTTTAATAAGGCCTGTAATAACTGTTTTTGTGAAAGAGGTACCGGATATTCGGGGGCGAGTTCGGGTAAACAACGCTTGCATGGTCTAAAACCTTGCTGTTGCGCTATTATTGCACTGGCATAATATCTAACGTTTTCCTCTTTTGGAGGCTTTACGCGACATACCGGGCGACAAAATATTCCTGTTGTGACAACACCAATAAAAAACTTTCCATCAAAACGAGCATCTTGACTAAGACGAGCCCGTTTATACGCTTCTACTTGGGAACTGTTTTTTATTGCTTGAGCACTCATGTGAGCTAACCAAATGATTGAGAGTAGCTACACTATATCGTTTTTTTGCACTGTTACTAGCGAAAAACGGACATTAATTTTCAGTTTGTATTTCCTTTGTTACCTTACCAGGGTAGTGGTTGAATATTGCCGATACAGCATTATCAATTCTACTTTTACGTTTGCTTGTTGCCATATCAAGCTCATTTTCAAACGTTGATGCACCATACCAAGCTGGCACTTCATCAAAGGTTAAATTGATATTGATCGTCGTTAAAGTGCCGTCATTTCCGGGTAGGTCAATGGTTTTGCCTATGCCAATTCCAATCGAACTATTACCCGTTGTTCTGCCGCCACCGATAGAAAAATTAACGGATGAATTGTCTGGTTTGTCTTTGTAGCTTAGGTTGTAACTCAAAACACAAGCGCTTTCAGCGGTTGTTAATGTTATTCCACTTTGCATTGCATGTTGCCCAACTGAGCGGTGGACAAGATCTAAAATAACAGGGTTGTCTTGGTCTTGAGGTTGAGTTTCAAGTAATTGGCAACTCGATATTTGAGTGAAATCAATATCCTCGTTAATGTCATATCTTGCTTGAGTAGATTGACAACCCATTAACGTTACCGCTGCAAATACGCTGATAATATACTTGTTTTTCATGGCTTTCAGTACTCGATAATGATGACTTTCCCTCAAGTTAGCATAGTTCAACTGCGTGCTAAAGGTGAACGTAGGCAGTGATCACAAACTGTTTCAAATGTGGTTGATTATTAATCATTGCTTTATCTGCTAGATTAGCTCTTATATTGACTTTACAGCCCTAAAGCCGTAGACTCTTCGCCCCTTGAAAACCCCCTTTATTAGAGATTCTTTTGTGCTTTGTCGATAGATATTTTATTGGCGAATAAGGCATTTTTGCATCTTGTTAACTATTCTAATTAACCAATGGTTAATACAAACGTGAGATAACGATGTTTGAATTACATGCTAGTAAAGTTACTAGTTTAAAAAATGATGTTTTATCTGGCTTAACGGTAGCTTTAGCGTTAGTACCTGAAGCTGTTGCCTTCGCATTTGTTGCTGGTGTTGAGCCGTTAGTTGGTTTATACGCAGCGTTTATGGTCGGTTTGATCACCTCTGTCTTCGGTGGCCGTCCTGGCATGATATCAGGTGCTACAGGTGCAATGGCAGTTGTAATGGTGAGCCTTGTCGCTATTCATGGTGTTGAATATCTGTTTGCTACGGTTGTTTTAACCGGGGTGCTGCAAATCCTCGCTGGTATATTCAAGCTTGGTAAGTTTATTCGTCTAGTACCACATCCCGTAATGCTAGGTTTTGTAAATGGTTTAGCGATAGTTATTTTCCTTGCCCAGCTTGGTCAGTTTAAAGTACCTGATGACAATGGTGTGATGGTGTGGATGCAAGGTAATCAAATGTTTACTATGGTTGGCTTAGTCGCATTAACCATGGCGATTATTCACTTTTTACCTAAGTTAACTAAAGCTGTTCCTTCATCATTAGTGGCGATTGTTGTGGTAACGGTATTGGTGCAAAGCTTAGGGTTAGATGCTCGCACTGTTGTTGATTTTGTTCGTGATATGACAAATGATCCTGCGGCATCAATTGCAGGTGGTTTACCGCAATTCTCGATTCCAAATGTGCCTTTCACCTTTGAAACATTCAGAATTATCTTCCCATTCGCGCTAGTACTTGCGGCCATTGGTTTAATTGAATCGCTATTAACGTTAACTCTTATCGATGAATTAACTGGTACACGTGGCCGAGGTAATAAAGAGTGTGTTGCTCAAGGTGCCGCGAATACAGTTACTGGTTTCTTTGGCGGTATGGGTGGTTGTGCGATGATCGGTCAATCAATGATTAATGTTAACTCTGGTGGTCGTGGTCGAGCTTCGGGTATTACCGCTGCGTTGGGCTTATTAGCGTTTATCCTATTTGCCTCAGGCCTAATTGAGCAAATTCCACTGGCAGCTTTAGTAGGTGTAATGTTTATCGTGGTTATTGGTACGTTTGAGTGGTCTAGTTTCCGCATAATGAAGAAAGTACCAAAAGCGGATGCATTCGTTATCGTACTTGTTTCTGGTGTTACTGTTGCGACAGACCTTGCGGTTGCCGTTGTTGTAGGTGTTATTGTTTCGGCCCTAGTATTTGCTTGGGAGCATGCTAAACACGTTATTGTTAACCGTACTAAAGATGTGAATGGCTCTACAGTTTACGAAGTAAACGGTCCATTATTCTTTGGCTCTGTGTCTCATTTCTTAGACCAGTTTGATATGGATAACGATTTAGACGATGTTATTGTAGAATTTAAAAATTCTCGTGTTGCAGACCACTCTGCGATTGAAGCGATTGATACATTGGCTGAGCGTTATATGGCGCGTGGTAAAAAATTACATTTAAAACATTTAAGCCAAGAGTGTTTATTACTGCTTAAGAAGGCAGGTGATTTGGTTGAAGTGAATGTAATTGAAGACCCTGATTATCATATTGCAACAGATAAGCTTGGTTAATATTGGTAGTTAATTAGTAAAATAGGGCGTGAGATGGTTATACTTACTGTCTCACGCTTTTTGTTTTTTATCGATTGAAGTTTTTTATGTCAGACCTACAACTCGATTTTTTTGATGTTCCTAGCCCGTGTGTTGGTATTTGCCAATCAGACGAGAAAGGCTTTTGCTTAGGTTGTATGCGAACGCGTGATGAGAGACAAGGTTGGATAAAGTTCAATAATGATGAAAAACAGAAAGTGATAAAACGTTGCCAGCAGCGAATTAAGCGTAAAAAAGGTAAGGTAATAAAAGTAAAGCAAGAAGAAGTTGAAGAGACTAAGCAACCATCACTGTTTGACCCCGTTGAGAAACCGAAGGTACAGCATGACGATAGTTTAGACTTTGGAGATTTTGAGTTGTAATTGCTGTTTCCTTCAGCGAATTGACTTAACTTTGAGCAGTTGAACCTAACAACTAAACTTTTAGATAATTATCACTTGCTGGTAAGTTAATTCCACTATATAGTGACCGCTCGTTAAAGCTAATTCATCACGCTTTAGTGAATTTGCACTTCTAAGTGCCTCGATAGCTCAGTCGGTAGAGCAGGGGATTGAAAATCCCCGTGTCGGTGGTTCGATTCCGCCTCGAGGCACCATTCTCGTTCCTCAAATGATATCTCTTGACGCATCGAACGCTCGATGACTTCATACATCCATGTATCTCGCCCTTCGGGTTAGACTACGTCTGTTGATAAATGCTCCTTGCATTTATGCTCCGCCTCGAGGCACCATTCTCGTTCCTCAAATGATATCTCTTGACGCATCGAACGCTCGATGACTTCATACATCCATGTATTTCGCCCTTCGGGTCAGACTACGTCTGTTGATAAATGCTCCTTGCATTTATGCTCCGCCTCTAAGCTACTCGCTATCGCTGTACGCGTATAGTGTTAAAAGAATGTCTTTTCAAAGGTGATACCGTAGGTTTTTGTCATCCCAGGGTAAGCGGCAACCATCTCATTGTTCTTAACTACGCTAGAAATGTAGTATTCATCGGTTAAGTTGCGAACCCAAAGATAGGCACGCCAGTCATCTTGTTTGCTTTCAATGCCAATACGCGCGTTGGCAATGAAGTAATCTGGCTGAGTAAACCTCTCATCGTATTGATAGGGTTGTGGTGGGATAATAACTTCGACAGGGCTGCCAATAAAATCGGAGACTTGATTGGTCGTGCTGACCTGTGCTTGAAAGTCTGCGCTAAACTCACTTGAATAGGCTCCATCAAATGAAACAAACCCTGTGAATTTACTTCCCACTTCCCATTCATATTGCACAATTAGATTGGTTTGAAAATCTGAGGTAAATGGAAGTGGTGAACCGGTTAAATCTAACGCTTCACCTAGCTGGTTAAAACCGTTACCACTGGTGACTTCTGAATCGATATAGCTTGCCGACAAGCCGACATAAAGTCTGTCCGTTGGATACCACTGCAGGCTCATTTCAGCCCCTTGCACATATGACTCATCGATGTTACCCAATGTAAATGCGGTTCTGAATACCGGAATAATCTTCTTGGTCAATAACTGTTTGTCTTTGTAGTCATAGTAAAAGGCGCTAAGGTTTAACTGGGCGCTATTGTCAGCTAACATGGCTTTCATGCCAATTTCATATGCATCAAGTTGCTCTTGAACGACGGGATCTAATTGGTTTTCAACAATTGCCGCTAGTGACGGGAAACTTCCAGCTTTAAACCCTCTGCTGTATGAAGCATAAAGTGACGTTGCATCAGACCATTGGTAGTTTGCTGCAAAACGCCAAGATAATGAGTCTTCCGATAGCGTTTCTTGAATTTGACCAACACGCTGCTCGGGGCCACCGAAATCGATAACCGTGACACAACCGTTGACTTCACCACCAGAGTCCTCTCCACCAAAAAAGAATTGATTGAATAAGGCTAACCCTGCGCCATCAATATCCTCTGTACAGCCTTTATATTTGGCTTCATCGTCTGAATACCTCAAGCCGACCACATAAGATAGTTTGTCGCTATATTGCCAGTCTACGTTGGCAAATATAGCTTTAGTGGTTGTTTCCTGCTCTATGGCATTCGTTAGTTTGTTAAAACCAAAACCTTCGGTTGGGGCTATGTTGACATTTGTTGCTAAGCCCCAGTCTTGAGTCGTTCGGTAATCTACGTCGTTTTTGCTGTAATATAATCCAGCGATCCACACGCTATTAGGTAAGGTGTTTGTTAATCTGAATTCCTGCGAGAATGAGTCAATTGTTCCGTATTGGAATACATAGTCTGAAGGCACATATTCTGAGTCTGGCACGGATGCGTAATCGCCATGTAAGTGGCCCTCATAAAAGTCTTTTAGGCTACCACCAAATACCGTGTCTAAAGACCCTCCGGTTAAATTTCGGATATACCCAGCTGTTACCCCTGCTGTTCCACCACGTTCATACTGAGAACCGTTGTCTTCAAATTGATGAATACCTGTTAGTGATACGAACGTTAATGAATCTGAAAATTGATGGTTAATATTGAGCGATAAAGATTGCATTTCGTGGGCAAGTGCAGGTGTTCTGTCCGCAGTCCAGTCAGCAGCGTTTATTTTGTCATTATTGCCAGGAAATAATTGTGGGTTAGTCTCTGAATCTAGAATAGGACCAAAAATGTCAAATGAACTATTGATCGCTCCACCTGCTTTTGCAGCAATATATTCAATCGCTTGAGGCGCGAGTGTTTCAGACTCATCATTGTTGTAACTAAGGCTTAATAGAGCATTGGTTTTATCCGAAATGCCCCAGTCAAAACTTAGTCTTGCGGTTAATTTATCTTTTTTTCCGAGCTGATCATCTCTAGAAACACTTTCTTGCCATCCTTCATTAGCTTTTACTAGCTTCATTGCTGCTCGCCCATTTAGGTCGTCTGTTAGTGCGCCGGTAATATAGCCTTCGCCACTAAACGTATTAAATCGACCAACAGTCGCGGTAATACCAGATTCAAAGTCTTGGCTAGGTTTAGCTGCAATATAATGTACTGCACCTGCAGTGGTGTTCCTGCCAAATAATGTTCCTTGTGGCCCTTTTAAAATCTCTACACGTTCTAAATCAAGATTGGCGGCTTTCGTCATGATAGGGAAGGGGATGGCAACTTCATCGACGTAAACGCCGACTGTGGAGGTCGCTTGTGCGCTTGATTCATTAAATCCTACACCACGCAGGGTATATACGGGAGGGCCAAAAGCGGTGTCGCTGTAATTCAAACCAGGCACTATGTTTGCTAAATCCGTAGAGTCTTCTATGCCAAGCTCTTCAAGCTGGTTAGCGTTGAATGCGGATATTGACATAGGGATTTCATTAATTGATTGGGTGCGCTTTTGTGCCGTTACCTCGATAACTTCAATCAATGACTTGTCTGGCTGCGCATGGACATTTGAAATCGAAACCGCGCAAACGGTGAATGTTAAAAGTTGATTAACGTAGAATTTTGTCACGTACTTACATCAATTTTGTTGTTATCTATTATAGGTATAGCAACTGACAACTTACCTCGTCAATTTATACTGATAAGGCTGGTTTGATATTTGGCAGAAAAGTCATCGAAGGATAGTGGTTTTTCGAAGTAATACCCTTGAATTAAATCACACTTAAATTCAGCGAGGCGCTCGAATTGCTCTTGTGTTTCAACACCTTCAGCAACTACGGTTAAGTCACTAAAGCTACCTATGGCAATGATCGTTTTTACTAATGACTCGCTTTGACTATTCGTTAAGAACTTATCAATGAATGTTCGGTCAATTTTGATTTCATTCATTGGTAAGTTACTTAAATAATTAAGTGATGAGTATCCCGTCCCAAAGTCGTCAAGTGCGAGTTTGAAGCCTTGGTGTCTGAGTTCTTCTAAGATTGGCTTAACAACAGACAAGTCAGTGATCAGCGTATTTTCAGTTATTTCTAACGTAATATATTCCGGAGAAAATTTTGTTTCCTCACTTGTTTTCACTACGCGATTAACAAAGTTTGGCTCGAGTAACTGTTTTGGCGAAATATTGATTGATAAATTTATAGGCCTTTCGCTTCGTGCATTAAACTGCTTGATTTCAAGCATGGATTGTTTCAAGACAAAATTGCCTAGATCACTGATAGTACTGGTATGCTCTGCAAGTGGAATAAATTCTGCTGGAGAAACAAAGCCTAACTTTTTACTGTTCCATCTAATTAATGCTTCAACACCAACAACTTCTTGTTTATTAACGCTAAATTGAGGCTGGTAATGCAGAGATATTTCATTCTTGTCTAGCGCCGTTCGTAGTTCCGACTCGATTAAAAAGTCACGTTTAACTTGAGCATCAATATTGCTGTTAAAAAATAACGATTGCCCTTTTTGAATTGATTTCGATTTATAAAGCGCGGCGTCTGCTTTACTAATAAGGTCCTCGGTGTCGCTACCATCTTTAGGGTACATGGCAACACCTATACTACATGATGAATAAATAGACTTTGTATCAATATCAAATTGTTGTTTAAAGATTGATAGGATTTTCTTCACTTTATTCTCTGCGTCGAGCAGCCGATCTAATTCGGGAAAGCAAAATATAAATTCGTCACCACCAAATCGAGCGACACTGTCACCGTCTTCGATTACGTCTCTAAAGTGTTTTCCTAAGACTTTGAGTAACCCATCACCGATAGAATGACCGTGCAAGTCGTTAATTTTCTTAAAGTCATCTAAGTCGACAAAAATAACAGCTAACAGCTTTTCATTTTTTTTCGACAACGCTATACCTTGGCTCAGTTGCTCTTCAAGTAAAAGTCTATTGGGCAAGCCTGTTAACGCGTCATGCATCGCTTGATATTGAGATTCGAGTTTTAGCTTGTTTAACTCATTAAAGTCTTTATTTATTTTTTCTTCGTAGGCGGCGAAACGTTTCGATAAGTTCTTCGTTAGAAATAATGAGAGAATGATAAAAAAGAATGTTACCAAGGAGCTTAAAGAGAGTAGTTCGATCAGTTGTTGCTTGTTTTGCTGTGATATTTCGTCTTCTCTAATTCTTAATTGTTGCTCAATTTCGCTTTGATAAAAACCCATACCGAGTACCCAATTCCATTCAGGTACGCCCATAACATAACTCGTTTTTAACGTTGTCTGTTTAGCCGAGGGCGTTAATACATTGGTGTAACTTAAGAAGCCACCACCATTTTTAGCGATTTCGATTATTTTACCGCCTACCGAGGGGATTGCGGGATCTGAGTGCTCGAACAGGTTTGTGTTTTTAAAATCTTCATCAATATGTGATAAAACATTACCCTGAAAATCATATAAAAATGCGTATCCGCTATCGCCGTAGCGAATATTTGAAATGCTTTTGATGAGTTCTTTTTGTATATCGCTTTCAACATCAACGACATATTCGCCTGTGCCAATAAACCAATCATAGGGCGCAAATAATTTACCAAACCCGATCTTTTTAAATTCGCGTTGTTGATTGTTTGGTTTAACAAACCACCATGTATAAAAGGTTTCACCATGCTGTTTTGCTAGTTCACCCATATCTTTCACAATGTAATTTCCGCGAACATCCTGCAAGTCTATTTTTTGCGATCCCTCCATTGCAGGCAAAATAGGATGTAAAACACTTTCTCCGGTAGTTTTGTATATGAAAAAGTAACCTCTCCCATTGTTAAACCGAATATCACGCAATGCACTTTTAATTAATTCAGTAACTTCAGCTTCAGATTTATCGAAGTTTTCTTCGTAAATACCGCTGGCGATGGCATGCGCTTGATAGATATTTTGCTTAATTGTTTCTTTTAATATTGATTCGGTATTGCTTTTTTCGAACTCTATTTGCTGAATCACTTGCTTTACTTGCGCTTCAACTAAGTTCTTTCTAGAAGAGACGAAATCTTCTTCTAATGCTTTAATGTCTGTTTGTAATGTTTCTTGGTTATTATTAATAACGATAACGATTGCCATGATCGCAAAAGCAAGCACTAAAAGAGGTGGAATGACTTTGATGAGTTGTAACAGCTTTACATCATGCGCTATTTTCATATGGGACAGCTATGCTTACTTAGAAAACGAATATCGACCAAGGTGTACGTACATATAATAGCACTTTTATGGGCAAAATAAGCACTTTATCGGAAAATGAATACTGGCTAGGTTAGTCAACGCATTTAATTTGTTGTTATCACCTACTATTGCTACTTAAATCTGACTAAAACCAGAAAAGGTACCAGTCGTGCTGGGACTTTGTCTTAATTAAGGTTGTGTCTTATGTGTATCAACTGTTGAGTTATTAGACAATTGAATAACTCCAATGCAGTTATAAAGCGCTTTACGTTACATATTTAAACTGGTTTGTGATTATATCGTCTCAACGAGTGTGCTATATTCCCGCTCCAAATTTTTAAAGCAGTACAAACATTAGCGCAGCGTTAATGTTTGAAAAAAATTTTTAAGTAGGTTGTATGAAATCACACAAAACGTTAATTGCGTCAGCTGTTGCTGTTGCATCGTTGAACGCTCATTCCGCTGCGTTTCAACTTAACGAAACAAGTGCCTCTGGCTTGGGGCGTGCTTTTGCTGGAGAAGCAGTTATTGCAGATAATGCGTCGGCTGTTTCACGAAACCCTGCGTTAATGTCGCAATTTGACTCACCACAGTTATCCGTTGTTGCAACTTATGTTGACCCAGGTGTTGATGTCGAAGGGGTTAGTGCACCCGATTTGTTGAGTGAAAATTTTGATGTAAAGCGAATGGATACAGATGGCGTTGTACCCCCAGCAGTCATTCCTGCGTTTTATTACGTTAAACCGGTAAATGAAGAATTCGCATGGGGTGTTGGTTTTAATTCAAACTTTGGTCTGGCTTCTGTTTACGATGATGACTATGTTGCAGGCTCAATTGGCGGTACAACTGATCTACTCACGCTCAATGCTAATTTGAGTGGTTCATATAAGGTAAATGAGAAATTCTCATTAGGCATTGGCTTAAACTTGATATACGGTGAGGCAGAGCTTATTCGACATGCTGGCGCGGTGTTAGAAAATGGAATTAGCCACCCAGTGTTGGGTGAATTAGTACCGCCAGTGCCAAGTGAAGCCGAAATTATTCGAATGGAAGGTGATGATCTAGCATTTGGCTGGAATATTGGTGCGACCTACGATATCAACGAAAATAATCGAATTGGTTTTAATTATCGTAGCGCATCAGAAGTCGATTTTGACGGCAATTTTACCGATGTTTCAGGTGTCGCTCAAGCTGGTCATTTGGCTATTGACTTACCAGAGATTTTTGAATTTTCAGGCTACCATAAAGTGACGTCAAAAACCGCAGTGCACTATAGTGTGATGTATTCAGGTTGGAGTAGCTTTGAAACATTGGAAGCTTATACACATGCTGACCCATCAACGCCAGTATTTACTAAAGAAGAAAGCTTCAATAATACAATGCGATATGCGTTTGGCGTGACACATCAATACTCGATGGATTTAACATTACGTGCCGGCATTGCTTATGATGAATCAGCTTCAACGACACACCCTTCTATTTCTATCCCTGATAGTGATCGCAAATGGTTGACCGTCGGTGGAACATATAAGCTAAAAGAAAATGGTACGGTTGATTTTGCATTAGCCTACGTTGATGGAGATGAAGTTTACGTGTCTGAGCAAGATGCTCTTTTAGACACTGTACTCGAGAGTGCACCACAATTAGCGCCGATAATCGGTGATACTCAATGGCAATATGTATCGGAGGGCAACGCAATATTAGCTGCTGTCCAGTATAACGTCGCCTTCTAGAAAGTTACTTTCTACGGTTAAAGGTCAGTCATCGTCACTGGCCTTTTTTATGCCTAACTATCTAAAATTCGTAAAAATTATCATGCTTGACTATGCTTAATTTCATTGATTCTAAACAATAATTAAGGAAGTTATCTTTATCATGCCAAGTGCCCGTGAAGCCCGATTAGAGAAGATATTAGCCTCATTATTTGAACTTGATAAGCACTTTCCTGACGCAACGTCTTTGGTTGAGTACGTTGAGAAAGTTCACGAAAAGCTAAGTGAGCTAATGTATGCCAAAAATTTCTACTTAGCCAAATACAACAAAGACAACAATACAATCAGCTTTATCTACGAAGTTGATGAACGCACAGGGGCGCAATGCCCAATAGACAAAATTGAGTTGTCATCACCAGACCTATCACCAACAGCGTGGGTGATAAAAAATAGAAAACCACTCGAAATGAAAGCAGGGATTGGCCCCATTGCGGAAAAGGATGGTCAGCTTTGGGGGTTTGGTGAACGCTCTCACCATTGGATTGGCATGCCACTTATCGGGAAAAACGGCGAGTGTTTGGGCGCTATGGTAACCCAAAGTTACGATGAGAACATTGAGTTTAGTATTGAAGATCAAAAGCTATTCAGAATTTTTGGCAGCATTGTCGCATCCGCGGTGGATAAACACACAACGGTGGCACTGTTGGAGTCTTTAGTTGAGGAGCGCACTGAACAGCTTGAAGGACGGCTTGCAGAAAAAGAGCATTCTGAAAAATTACAGGTAGCGCTCTATAAAATTGCATCGTTAGTTAATGACGAGATCCCAATGGAAGCACTTTATGTTCAAGTACATGAAATTGTTCAGACCTTATTGCTTGCTAAGAATTTTTATATTGCCTTGTTTGACGAAGCTGAAAACATCATTACCGTGCCTTATTACATCGATGAAAAAGAAACTGAACGTGAGATGGGCTTTTCCATGCCTTTAGGAAATGGGTTTAGTTCATATGTGATCAATACGAGGCAAGCGCAAAGGATTTTTCCAGAAGATGTCGACTCTTTGGTACGTAATGGTTTTATAAAAGCGGTTGTTGGGCCTCAGGACTATAGTTGTTGGCTAGGTGCACCTATGATTTCGTCAAATATTGTTCATGGTTTAATTGTTGTTCAAAGCTACGAACCTGGTGTTATTTATACACAAGAAGATTTGAGGCTCCTCAATTACGTAGCAAATCACGTTGCTAAAGCGGCTGAGTCAATGCAAAACAAACAGATGCGTAAAGACTCTCAACTCAAGCTCGCAAAACAGCATCGCGTACTCGAACAACAAAACAAAAGTTTGAATGACACCCTTAATGTACTGAAAAAAACGCAACAAGAGTTAATACAAAAAGAAAAAATGGCGTCATTAGGCGGTTTAGTTGCTGGTATTGCCCATGAGATCAATACGCCATTGGGCATTTGTGTGACGGGTGTTAGCCACTTAATGGAAGAGTACAATGATGTGAGAAAATCATTACAAGATGAATCACTTACCCAAGACCAATTAGATGATTTTTTCGAAGAAATAGAGCAGGTTGGTCAAATATTAACGACTAATATGCAGCGGGCAGCCGACTTAGTAAACAGCTTTAAGCAGGTTGCGGTTGATCAGTCATCAAATAGCGTCAGAGATATTGAATTTGAACAGTATATCCATGGGGTGATTCTTTCTCTTAAGCCTACATTGAAAAAGAAAAAGCATGTCATTACTGTTCAATGCCCGAGCACGATATCTATTCGCGCAAATGCGGGGGCATTATCACAAGTATTGAGCAACTTATTATTGAATTCATATATCCATGGCTTTGACGGCATCGAACAAGGTAAGATTTTAATTAACGTTGAAGAGCGAAATGGCTTCATTTTGATGCGTTATCAAGACGATGGTAATGGTATTGATAATCAAGCATTAGAGCAGCTTTTTGATCCCTTTTAAACCACAAAACGTGGTGCGGGCGGTAGTGGTTTAGGTACACACCTAGTTTACAACTTAGTGACTAACGCGTTGCATGGAAAAATCCAAGCTAAAAGTGCCGTAGGAAAAGGACTTGCCTATATGATCAAATTTCCCGTATCTGCTCCGGAATAACCACCCAGCTTTTTGTTTATTTATCTTGATAAATCGCATTCACTTCTA
The DNA here is from genome assembly GCF_030161435.1 of Thalassotalea loyana. GTDB lineage: Bacteria > Pseudomonadota > Gammaproteobacteria > Enterobacterales > Alteromonadaceae > Thalassotalea_G > Thalassotalea_G loyana. The sequence goes on from NZ_BSSV01000001.1 coordinate 705,768, forward strand.
ACGCTTTATCTATGTTGTCCAACATAATTTGCACCACTTTTGCATCGAGGTGCTTGCCTGACTCCTCTTTGAATAACTTGATAACATCTTCAATTGGCCAAGCTTCTTTGTAACAACGCTTGTGAGTTAACGCATCAAAAACGTCTGCTACGGCAACGATTCTTGCAAATATATGTATTTCGTCACCTTTTAATCCATTTGGATAACCGGTGCCATCATATTTTTCATGATGCTGTTGAGAAATTATTGCAGCCGCTTTTAAAATCGGTCTTTGTGACCCTTCTAGAATATCGTGACCTATATTTGGATGCTGTTTCATGATTTCCATTTCTTCGTCATCTAAACGTCCAGGTTTAAGTAAAACACTATCTGGTGTCGCTATTTTACCTATATCATGCATCGGCGCAGCCTGTTTAAGCAGCTCAGCTTCTTCTTGTGCAAGTCCATATTCTATGGCTAGCATATAGCTAACTTCTGACATTCGACGAATATGGTTGCCTGCCTCGTTTGAACGAGATTCAACAACATCTCCAAGGCGATAAATCAATTCTTCTTGCGTTTCTATTATCTCTCTGTTGAGTAGTAGATTATCGAATGCCAACGTAACGTTGCCAGAAAATATTTGGAGCAATTGAGCGTCAATATCACTTAATTGGTCTATCCCCTTAAGGTATAACAAGCTGACTTTGGAGCTATGGCTAGGGAAATAACCCACGAGCACATCATCTTCGTGAATACTTTCACCTTTTTGAACTGCTTTATTTAAATAACCTAATGTCTTTTCATCAATTTCAGCATTATCACCGTCAGGTGAAATATGCGCAATTATTTGATAATCATCTTCTTCGTATACCGCGCTGATTCCTTCAACTTGAACTAACATACTTTGCTCATCTATCCGAAGAATAGACATGACTTGCTGTAGCAAACCATTGAAAAAATGCTGCAAGGTGCGTTTTTCTAATACTTGTGTGGTTGATGAAATAACTCGCTCTAGCCCTGTTCTATATAACTCTTGATATTTGCGAGCCTCTTCTACTTGAATGATGTCTCGGTAAGCGCGTAGGGCTGAGAAAACAGTGGTAAAGAGTTTCTTTCTGTCGAGCTCAGTTTTCTCTTTGTAGTCATTAATATCGTAGTCAACGATAACTTGCTCTTCTGGCGCTTGGCCTGGTTGCCCTGTGCGCAAAACGATGCGGGTAAAGTGATTATTGAGGTCTTGGCGCATCCACCTAGCTACTTCTAAACCTGCATCGTCAGTTTCCATCACAACGTCCAGAAACACTAACGCAATGTTCTTTTCATTTGATAATAGTTCTTTGGCTTCTGCACCAGAGTATGCATGTAAAAACGTAAGTGATCTGTCATCCAAACTAAAGCGTTTAAGTGCCATTTTAGTAACGGTATGAATGTCTTCTTCATCGTCAACAATCACAATTTTCCATGGAGGAAGGCTTGGTTTGGGCGAATTTTTAAGAAAGGAAAGCGGCATAGCTATACGCTCGTTACTGTGTAATACAATATATAAACGTATAGCTAAAATTTTCTAAAACGACAAAAAATGATTAACTTTTATTAGGTTAACTTGTCTCTAGAGGGCTAGTTCGATAACCATCTCACGCAACTCGTCTTTAGAAATGGAATTGCTGTGGTTTTTGTCAAACTGGTGAAAAATGCTTTCGCACATGCGAATGCCTTTGTCTTGCAGTAAACAGTCGATAAGTTCAACAAACTCACTTCTACTGATTACGCCGTCTTTATCTTCATCGAAAACTTCAAATAGCTCATCAACCCACTGATTTATTTCCATAGATTGCCCTTAAACAGATGACTTGAAAGTTCACACACTGTAACCCTATTTTGCGGACAATGAAACTGATTTTTAATGAAATTCAATATGGTCTGAACAGTTTTGAGGGGTAAAAGTATTAATGTAATAAAAATGTTAAATCAGTTGTATTCTGTTTTCGCCGCTATAGACTATTGGTGCGAATAAATTAAAGGAATGAAAACTAATGAAAAAAATCTGGAAATCGCTTTTCAGCATTGGTCTTTTACTCAGCATGTCAAATCAAGTTAATGCGGAAAATATAGGTCAATCTGCATTGAAAATTGAAGACTGCCATGTAGAAGGGATTCGGTCTAAAGTCCGGTGCGGGAAGCTTGCCGTACCAGAGGATTATCAGAAGCCAAACGAGACACAAGTTGAAATTAACTTTGTCATTATGCCTGCACTTGATAATAGCAAACAACTTACGCCATTAATGTTCTTAGCCGGGGGGCCTGGCCAAGCGGCAGCTCAAATGGCAGGCATGATTCGTAACATGTTTAGTGAGGTACGCAAAACTCGAGATATTATTGTCGTTGACCAACGAGGTACTGGTGAGTCTAACGGCTTACAATGTACAAACATGGAAGATGTAAAGATATTTGAAGATCTCATGAGTGATACGTCTGAACAAGATATGATTGATTGTCGTGCAAATTTTGACGTAGATCTTGCTCAATACAATACACCAAACGCTATTCGAGACTTCGACAATATTCGAGCTGCACTTGGATTGAAAAAGATAAGTTTATTTGGTGGCTCATACGGCACGCGTGCCGCATTAGTTTACATGAATATGTTTCCTGAAAGCCTCGAAGCGGTCGTGCTTGATAGTGTTGGCCCGGTAGAAGTTCCAATCGGTTTATTTGGTCAAACGGCTGCACGCTCATACAACTTATTACTTGAGAACTGTAAGTTAGATGCTAACTGTAATGAAGCATTCCCTAACTTAGATGATGAATATCAAGCACTCCTAGCACGCATTGACGCAGAACCTGCTCGCGTCAATATAATGCACCCGACACTTGGGACAGCAACGGAATTTGTGATTGATCGCGCTAAGTTGATTAGTACGTTGCGTCTTCAATTGTATTCTGTGCAAGGCCGAAAATTTGTGCCAATTGTCATTCACCAAGCCTATTTAGGTAACTACCTACCACTTGCCGGGTTACTTGCTAGAACGGGCGCAGAAGATTCTGGTGAAATTTACATCGGGCTGCTATTCAATATTTTGTGTAATGAAGACTACCCTCGCGTGAAACAAAATCAATGGCAAGACGATGCAAATAATAACTTTGGTCGTGATGAAGCGCAGAAAAATTGGCACTTAGCTTGTAAAAGTTGGCCAAAGTTTGAATATGAAGCGCAGTATTTTGAGCCAGTGACAGCGAATATTCCGACATTAATTTTGTCAGGCAATTTAGACCCGGTTACACCGCCAAGTAATGGTGATTACAGCGACAAGTCATTACCTAACTCTAAGCACATTGTTGCCGATAACGCATCTCATATTGTTGTAACAAGTGAGTGTGCGATTGATCTTGTCGATGAGTTCTTGATGAATAAAGATCCTCAGGCAATCGATGGTAGTTGTTTGTCTGAGCTTGCAGACGAAACTTTCATCACCAACATCAACGGTAACAATTAGGGAAAGGTTATGATTGAAGTTAATAATTTACATAAAAAATTTAAAGAAGTTAATGCTTTAGAAGGCCTTTCCTTTACAGCAAAAGATGGTGAAATCACTGGTATTCTTGGACCTAACGGGGCAGGGAAAACGACATGTTTACGCACCCTGTATGGTCTACTTAAAGCCGATCAGGGCAGTGCAGTAATTGATGGCATTGACGTTTCAAAAGATCCTTTAGTTGCACGCGGTAAACTTGGCATTTTTCCTGATAAATTCGGTTTGTATGAGCGTTTAACGGCTTACGAGCAAATTGATTACTTTGCAAGTATTCATGGTTTAGCTGGCGATGCCAAAAAACAGGCGATTGCTGAAGTGCTAAAAGAGCTTGAAATGGAAGACTTAGCCCACCGTAAAACCGTTGGTTTTTCTCAAGGTCAACGAATGAAAGTAACGCTAGCGCAAGCATTAGTGCATAAGCCTAAAAACTTCGTACTGGATGAGCCTACACGAGGCTTGGATGTTATGAGTACGCGTATTTTACGCAATTATTTAAGTAAATATAAAGCGCAAGGTCACTGTATTTTGTTCTCTTCTCATGTAATGCAAGAGGTTGCTGCATTATGTGATCGTGTCATCGTAGTTGCCAATGGCAAATTAGCCGCACAGGGCACACCACAAGAGTTATGTGAACTAGCCGGGGAGGCGCAATTAGAAGATGCCTTCGTCAAAATCATTGGTTCAGATGAAGGAGTTGCCGCATGATGCAGTTAAAAGCGTTGTTTTCGAAAGAAGTGAAAGAGGCATTTCGCGACAAAAGAGCACTTCTTGCTGCTTTTGGTATGGCTTTCATGGCACCTATTATGTTGATCGTGATGTCTGAATTTGCCATCAAACAATCTGTTGAAACTCCTCCTGCTTACATTAAATTATCAGGTGGTGAATATGCGCCGAGCTTTGTCAAACATTTAGCAGACAACAATATTTATCCGATGTCAGAAGCTGATGAAGCAGACAAGCCTATGTGGGAAAAGCGAGATATTCAGCTGAAAATTCCTGAAACCTATAAAGAAGACCTAGAGGCGGGTAAATCGGTAAAACTGGTGTTAACCGCTGATTATGGAGAGCAATCTCACCGTACGACTATTCGACGTGTTAGGGACGCTATATATGGTTATTCTCGCCAAATTGCATACCAACGTGTAATGCTTCGTGGGGTTGATGTTAACTTATTGAAACCAATCGATTTAAGTGAGCAAGATACGCAGTTACCGAGTTCTAATGCTTCATTTATCACTATGATGCTTGGAATTTACTTATTATTTGGTGCGTTTATTTCCGGTTTATCTGTTGCTGTAGACACAAGCGCAGGGGAGAGAGAGCGTAACGTATTAGAGATTTTGCTTTGTCAGCCGGTAAGCACAATGAAAGTTGTACTAGCAAAATTAATGGCAGCAACGACCATTGCCGTGACAGCAATCGTTTTAATGTTGGCATTGTCGGTGGTGTCGATGAGTTTTGTTGATTTGAGCGAGTTAGGATTAACCTTTAGCTTAGATTTACAAACTGCATTGTCATTATTGGTTGTTCTGATTCCAGTCTGTTTCTTTGCTTCATCTTTACAACTATTTTTTGCTTTTAATGCGAAAACCTTTAAAGAAGCACAGTCACTCGTTTCTATGATTATTATTTTACCGGGTATGGTGCCGTTTGCCTTATCTATGATGGATGATCGTCCTCAGTGGTTAGATTGGGCACCTATTTCAGGGCAGTACTTAATTATGGAAGACATTTTTAAAGGTGAAGCCGTTGGACTAGATGTTTTACTGTTTACTGGTGCGATAACTGTGCTCCTAACGGCATTACTAGTTAAAGTAATGGCACAACGTTTAAAGTCTGAAAAAGTGGTACTTGCATTGAGCTAATCACTCGATTTGAGTAATACGAGTCAACGTAAACGGGTTACTTATACAAGTAGCCCGTTTTTTTTCGCAAAAAAACCTAACTATGTGGTTAATTTTGTGCTTGCGTCGTTATTTTGTTTAAAATTCTTGTTAATTTAAAAATATTGAATTATATTTTGTTTTGCTGTGTGGTTTTAGTTTTTAATTATGAGTTTGGCTGATATGCAGAATGTTAGTCAATTTGAATTAAAACCTTGTTACTAGGAGTGAAAACTTTTAGTTCAAATTTATACAAAAATAAGCTAACTCAGACGCTTTTTTACGTGTACAAAAAGTGGCACTTAAGGCACAATAAGCGCCAAAATTTTCGTAAGAAAACATCTTTAAAAAGCTAACCTAATTATAGAGGATAAAACATGCTTACTCGTGACATGAACATCGCAGATTTCGATGCAGAGTTATACCAAGCGATGACAGACGAAACTGCTCGTCAAGAAGCGCATATTGAATTAATTGCATCTGAAAACTACTGTAGCCCGCGCGTACTTGAAGCTCAAGGCTCTCAATTAACTAACAAATACGCAGAAGGTTACCCTGGTAAACGTTACTACGGTGGTTGTGAGTATGTTGATAAAGCAGAAGCATTAGCGATTGAACGTGCTAAAGAATTATTTGGTGCTGATTACGCTAACGTTCAACCTCATGCAGGTTCTCAAGCAAACGCGGCGGTATTCCAAGCATTGGTTAAGCCGGGCGGAAAAGTATTAGGTATGAGCTTGGCTCACGGTGGTCACTTAACTCATGGTTCACACGTGAACTTCTCAGGTAAGTCTTACGAAGCTATTCAATACGGTTTGCACCCTGAAACAGGTGACATCGATTACGCAGAAATCGAGCGTTTAGCACAAGAACACAAGCCGGAAATGATCATTGGTGGTTTCTCTGCATTCTCAGGTATTGTTGATTGGGCGCGCATGCGTAAAATCGCAGACAGCGTTGGTGCATACTTCATGGTAGATATGGCACACGTTGCTGGTTTAGTGGCAGCTGGTTTATACCCTAACCCTGTACCACATGCTCACGTAGTTACTACAACAACTCACAAAACATTAGCAGGCCCTCGTGGCGGTTTAATCGTTTCTGGTTGTGGCGATGAAGACGTATACAAGAAATTAAACTCTGCTGTTTTCCCAGGCGGCCAAGGTGGTCCTTTAATGCACGTAATTGCTGCTAAAGCGGTAGCGTTTAAAGAAGCATTAGAGCCAGAGTTCAAAGCATACCAACAAAAAGTGTTAGACAACGCAAAAGCGATGGTAGCAGTATTACAAGAGCGTGGTTACAAAGTTGTTTCTAACGGTACTGAAAACCACTTATTACTTCTTGATTTAATCGATAAAGATATCACGGGTAAAGACGCTGACGCTGCGTTAGGTAATGCTCACATTACGGTTAACAAGAACTCGGTACCAAACGATCCACGTTCTCCGTTTGTTACTTCAGGTCTTCGTTTAGGTACACCTGCAATCACGCGTCGTGGTTTTGGTGTTGAAGAAACAAAAACATTAACTGGCTGGATTTGTGACATCTTAGATGACATTGAAAACCAAGATACGATTGCATCAGTACGTGCAAACGTAACTGCATTATGTGAACGTTTCCCAGTATACGGTTAGTCGTTTTTTATTCGGTAAACTATTTCACAAATTTTTTTACCAATTTAATGTAATTGGTAGCAATTAGTTTAAAATGGTCGCATTGTGCGACCATTTTTGTTTATAAGTCATTATGTATTGTCCGTTTTGTTCTGCTCAAGAAACTAAAGTTATCGATTCTCGGTTAGTGGCTGATGGCCATCAAATTCGCCGTCGTCGTGAATGTGTTAATTGTCATGAGCGATATACCACGTTTGAAACAGCAGAACTTCTTATGCCACGTATTATTAAGCGTGATGGCTCTCGAGAACCATTTAACGAAGACAAGCTAAGAAATGGCCTAGTACGCGCACTTGAAAAACGTCCTGTGAGTGTTGAAGAAACCGAAAACGCGATCAACAAACTAAAATCGCAATTACGTGCTACCGGTGAACGTGAAGTTGAAAGTGAAATGGTGGGTAATATTTTGATGGACCAACTAAAAAAACTCGACAAAATTGCCTATATTCGCTTTGCGTCAGTTTATCGATCGTTTGAAGATATTCGTGAATTTGGTGAAGAAATTGCCCGTTTGGACGATGAGTAATTCGATGTCAGTAAACTTCTCTGAAGCCGATAAACAACATATGGCCTTAGCGATTGAGCTCGCTAAAAAAGGTCACTACACCACGTCACCAAACCCAAGAGTTGGCTGTGTTATTGTCAAAAATCATGAAATTGTTGGCAAAGGTTTTCATGAAAAAGCCGGCGAGCCCCATGCTGAAGTACATGCGCTAAGAGCAGCTGGCAATAAAGCGAATGGTGCCACAGCATATGTAACCTTAGAGCCTTGCAGTCATTATGGTCGAACACCGCCTTGCGCGTTAGGATTAATTAATGCAAATGTACGTCGTGTTGTTATTGCCATGGTTGATCCTAACCCTCAAGTTTCGGGTAATGGGATAAAAATGTTAGAAGATGCCGGTATTGAAGTAAGTACGGGCCTTTTAGAAGATGAGGCGCTTGCACTAAATCCTGGCTTTATTCATCTAATGAAATACGGTATGCCTTTTGTTCGTTGTAAATTGGCATCAAGCCTAGATGGTAAAACGGCAATGGCAAGCGGAGAGAGCAAGTGGATTACAGGCGCACTAGCGCGTGAAGACGTCCAACGACTAAGAGCCCAAAGCTGTGCGGTTATCACATCTGCTCAATCAGTTATTACTGATAACGCTAAAATGAATGTGCGTTGGGACCAGTTAGGCGAGCTAAAAAACAGCTATCCTAAAGACAATCTCAGACAACCTGTTAGGGTTGTTATTGATAGCAAATCGCGCTTAACGCCAGAACTTGAGTTCTTTTCAATACCATCCAAAATAATAATTATTGGAACTGGCCTTGAAAACAATCATACATGGCCACATTTTGTCGAACATATCACGGTAAAAAGTGTGTCAGGTCAAATCGATTTAGAAGATTGCCTGCAACAATTAGCAAAGCGTGGGCTTAACGATATTTTGCTAGAGTGCGGAGCTACCTTAGCTGGCGCATTTGTTGAGCAAAATTTAGTTCATGAGTTAACGTTATATCAAGCACCTAAGCTTTTGGGAGGCGATGGCAAAAACTTAATTGAGACGCCATCAATAACAAAGCTAAGTGATGCAAAACAACTTTCCATAGATGAAATGACTATGGTTGGCAATGACATAAAAATAGTCGCCAAATTAACTGAGAAATAAAGCATGTTTACTGGAATTATTGAGGCCATTGGTACAATTAAAGCAATCAATGTTTCGTCGATGGGCGCTCGTATCACCATTGATGTAGGTAGCTTGTCGATGGATGATGTTAAGTTGGGCGATTCGATCGCAACGAACGGTATATGTTTAACCGTTGTTGAGTATGGCGCTGATCACTTTAGTGCTGACGTTTCTAACGAAACGCTAAAGCGTACTGGCTTTGCCAACTACACCGTTGGTCAACGTGTAAACCTTGAAAAAGCAATGCTACCAACGACGCGATTTGGTGGCCATATTGTTTCTGGTCATGTTGATGCCGTCGCGCAAATTTCACAAATTACCGATAACGGCAACGCTAAGGACTACTGGATTAGTATGTCTGAAGAGATTGCGCCGTATATTGCAGAGAAAGGCTCAATCACGATCGACGGCGTAAGTTTAACGGTCAATAGTTTAACCGAAGACCAGTTTCGTTTAACGATCGTTCCGCACACATCAGAACAGACTATTATGCCAAGTTATGTAGCAGGCACGAGCGTTAACATTGAAGTTGACGTAATGGCACGTTACATCGAAAGACTATTATTGAAAAAAGACAACAAGCATCACGGGGCGTCGAGCAACGTGACAGAAGAATTACTAGCGCGTAGCGGGTTTATCAAATAAAAGAGGTTGCCATGCAATTAAATACCCCACAGGAAATTATCGAAGATATCGCTCAAGGAAAGATGGTCATCTTGATGGATGACGAAGATCGTGAAAATGAAGGTGACTTCATTATGGCTGCCGAGTTGGTAACGCCAGAAGCGATCAACTTTATGGCAACACATGGCCGTGGTCTTATTTGTATGCCTATGTCAAAAGAGCGCTGCCAAACGCTTAAATTACCATTAATGGTGGAAAAGAATGACGCGCAGTTTACAACAAACTTTACAGTATCTATTGAAGCTGCCGAAGGCGTAACAACAGGTATCTCTGCCGCTGATCGCGCAACGACGATATTAGCTGCTGTTGATAAGAACGCTAACGAGCACTCAATTGTTCAACCTGGTCACATCTTCCCATTAATTGCCAAAGATGGCGGTGTATTAAATCGTGCTGGTCATACTGAAGCAGGTGTTGATTTAGCGCGTTTAGCTGGTTTAGAGCCTGCTGCCGTTATTGTTGAAATCTTAAATGAAGATGGCACCATGGCACGCCGTCCTGACTTAGAAGTGATTGCGCAAAAGCATGGCGTTAAAATGGGCACAATTGCCGATTTAATTGAATACCGCAATGCGAATGAAACAACTATTGAGCGTGTTTCTTCATGTAAATTACCAACGGCATTTGGTGACTTCGATTTAACCGTATTTAAAGACACGATTGATGGTCAAGCGCACTTTGCCTTAACGAAAGGTGATATTAACCCTGAAGATCCAACGTTAGTTCGTGTGCATCTAGAAAATACATTCCGCGATTTATTATTTAGTCAGCGTGATAGTGTTAACAAATGGCCAATTGGCGATGCTTTAGAGCGTATTGCTAAAGAAGGTGGCGTATTAGTGTTATTAGGTAAGCACGAGTCTCCTCAATCGCTTATTGAACAGGTTCAGAAATACGCTAAGCAAGACAATGGCGAGACCGTTAAAGAAGTTCAGCGCCATGTTGGTTCGCGTAATGTCGGCGTTGGCTCTCAAATTCTTGCGAATTTAGGTGTGCGTAAAATGCGCTTATTGAGTTCACAAACTAAATACCACTCATTGTCTGGTTTTGGTTTAGAAGTGGTTGAATACATTGCAGAATAAATGAGATTCGAATTTTATGAAGGGGTTACAACTTATGTTGTAACCCCTTTTTTATTGGTCTTAGTTTTGTAAAGTTTCTAAAAGCAGCGCCGATACATAAATGAATCTTTACAGATGTTAGATTCTTTATTTATATCGTGTGTAAAAATATTGTTAACCTCTGTACTTGGCTTATTTATATCTACGAGAATATTCTGTACTATGAGGTCATACCTCCTAAAAAAGGAGGAATACATAATAATTATAAAGCAGTGTGTTAAAAGGCGTTCCCTATGAACTTAAAAGTTGCCCATAAAATCATTATTGGCTTCTCGATCATTTTATTACTTACTTTGATTGCCAGTGTCTTATACCTTCGAATTCTATCTAACGTTGAACAAGCGACTAGCCAAATAGAAAAGTCGGCAATTCCAATTCAAAAGACAAGTAGCAATATTCAGATTCAGTTACTAAAACAAGCGAAACAGGCTGGCTTCTTGCCATATGCTAAAGATGCATCATCGTTAGAGACAATCTTTTCTGTATTTACCCAGCAAGAATCCGAGCTAATTGAACTAGAAAAAGTGCTTACCCAGCTTTTACGAGCGAATCAAATGGGCCAAGACATGAAGAGTTTTAAAGGCCAATATAGTGAGTTTGTTGCATCTGTTACGACGATGAAAAACTTCCGTTTTAATGTACTGCAAGCGAATGATAACTTGGTGCAGTTTGAACGTCAGCTTGCTGAACATCTAGATGAAGCCGGTGCTTTACTTGTTGACTTGTCTTATTTGGAAGATCCTGACAGACAAGCGGACATCGATCGAATTGCTGGTGCTGCTGGCCAAGTCGAGGGCTATTTATTTAATTTGATTGATTCTACTAAAGTCGTCATTAATTTAACTGACATTGAAGAAGTAAAATCATCGCAGGCTGATATACAAACAGCACTTGCAAACTTAGACCAAATGCTAGGCTTCTTGACTCGTCTAAATGATGTCTATGATACCGATGGTTTAATTGAGCAATTCGCCGATGAATATGAAAAGTCAAAGGCACTGCTGACTCAAGATCAAAACATTTTTAGTGTGAAATTAGATCAACTAGAGAACATCCAAAGCTTAGAGGTGAGCTTAGAAGCTTCAGAACTAAAGTCTCAACAAGCGATCAATACGATTGATATGTTGCTAGCTAAAGTTAATAAGAACTTAGCTACGGTCCAAAATGAACTGTCAGAAAACGTAAGCCAAGGCGAAACTAACACTATCTTGATTTTGGTACTTGTGTTGGGTATCGGCAGTGGTATTGCCTTTGCGACCATTCGTACCATGATTAACCCATTAACTCGCATCAACAAAGTGTTAACTTCTGTAAGCCAGGGGGATTTAACAAAAACATTACGCGATGACTCGGATGACGAATATGGGCAGCTGTCTAAAAACATCAATAATGTAATTCAATATTTAAAAGAGCTGATTGCTGAAATTAGTCGCAACTCACATGAACTTAACATTGCTGCAATGCAATCGAGCCAAGAAATTAAGTCGGTTACTCAGGCATTAGGTGAGCAAAAAGCTACGGTTGAACAGGTGACAAATATTACTGCTGAGTTGAGTGATAGTGCAGATGTGGTATTGGGGAAAAGTAGTGATGCTGAATCTCAAATGTCTGAAGCTTTAGGTCAAAGTGATCAGCTTAAAGGGATGGCTCAAAGCACTAATGACCGAGTCAATTCGTTAGCAAGTATGCTCGATGAAACATCAGGGTTAATGGCTGAGTTACATAAAGAGTCTACCAATATTGGCAGTATCTTAGAGACTATCCAAAGTATCGCAGATCAAACCAACTTACTTGCCCTTAATGCCGCGATAGAAGCTGCACGAGCGGGTGAGGCGGGTCGAGGCTTTGCGGTAGTAGCCGACGAAGTAAGAATGCTAGCAAGCCGCACACAGGAGTCGACAGCAGAAATCAATTCAATGATTGAATCACTCCAACAGCAGACATCACAAGCGGTGGATGAGATTGATCTTGGTAAGAATGAAGCAAGCGATTGTCAACAAGATACACATCAGTTGCTTCAAACCTTGTTATTAATTAACCAGGCGATTGAACAAATGCACGTCATGAGTTCTGATATCGCGGATTCAGCTCGACTACAAAACCGATTGAGTAACGATATTAATTCAAGCATCCACGATGTCATGGAGCAGAGCAGTGACACCAGTGCTAAGTCGACTTCGACATTAACCTACTCAGAAATGGTTGCTGAATTAGCGGTGAAATTGGATAAGAGTGTCGATCGATTTAAAACTGACTAGCCGCTGTCAATAAGGCATTAAATAGAAAAAAGCCAATCATAAGATTGGCTTTTTTGGTTCTATAACTGTCTAATGCGTCTCGAGTACATCCACAATAAACCCAAGGCCATTATCATGATTGTTGATGGCTCAGTTACCGTTGTTGTACTTGCGGGTGGATCATGTGCCCAAATACTCGCATGTGAAACAGATGCATAATCCCATGTGCCTGCAAAATTATATGCGGTATCACCAAGACTGATATTGAGTCCATTAGCAATTAACTCGTTAAAATTAAAGTCATAAATTGCCCAGCCACTTGTTTCATGGCCACTATTGGGGTTTGGCCCTTTGAGCACAAATGCTAAATGATCAAAAACACTTGGGCGACCAAGCGCTTGTGTTGCAAACGGAATGGCTAATGGGTCAACTGACACTGACCATGACCCATCTTGGTTAAATGAAATATCGAGTACATCTTCTAAATCATAATTACCGATTGAGTCATAACCTTCTTCTGTACCCCACAATCTAATCCAACCTGGATCCGTTGCGTCACCGTCATTATCAATATCAACGAGTGAATCATCTGGATGATCAAGAAAATATGAACCTCCAACAAAATATCCGTCTTTATTCGGTTCTTGGTTTAATAAACCGTCGCCAAGTTGACCTTGATTGAATACAGGTTCGTTGCCCCAGTCATTATGAGGTGTTGTTACATAACCTAAGCATTTTGTGGAGTCGATAGGATACGTTAAACCTGTAACACCTGCATTACCGGGGTTCGTAGTGATACTCGTTATTTGAACAGAAGAGACGTTACAATTACCATTTGAAGTAAGATTATTGACATTAGTAACTTCAATTACACCCGCCGATACATTGGCACTTAATATAAGTGGTGCTACAACTGCTAAAAATCTATTTTTCATAATGCTTCCTAATTGCCGTATACGATTAAATTATAAGCAAGAATCAAGCCTTTAATTTAAGTATTTGAAATTATTGCTTTTAATATTTGCCTCTAATTGTAGGTGTAAAAAAAAACGACACTCTACTGAGTGCCGTTTTCTATCAACATATTGTTTGTGCTTACTGATTAAATCGATTTATTTTCTCGATAATACCATTAGCATCTAACCCTAATTCTTGGTGGATTTCTGCTTGGGTACCATGCTTAATAAACTGATCAGGTAAACCGATATTCAAAATCTTGATGGCAATGCCTCTGCTCAATATTAATTCATTAACCGCAGAGCCAGCACCACCGGCAATTGCATTATCTTCTATGGTGACAAATGTATCGTGATTTTTTGCTAACTCTACTAATAAAGTTTCATCTAAAGGTTTAACAAAGCGCATGTCTACCAGTGTTGCATTTATTTCTTTTGCAACTTGTTCTGCTTCGCCTAGTGTTGTGCCAAAGTTTAACAGTGCGATATTTTCACCGGTAACTTTGATTTTGCCTTTTCCAACTTCAATCGTTTCGTTGATTTCAGGTAAGTTTGCACCCGTACCACTACCACGAGGGTAACGAACGGCTGCTGGCATACCGAGTTGATAACCGGTAGTAAGCATTAACTGACATTCTCGTTCATCACTTGGCGTCATAATCGTAATGTTAGGAATACAACGTAAGAAACTTAGGTCAAATGCACCTTGGTGTGTAGGGCCATCAGCTCCAACGATGCCTGCGCGGTCGATAGCAAACAACACCGGGAGATTTTGAATAGCAACATCGTGAATAAACTGGTCATATCCACGTTGTAAAAAGCTTGAATAAATCGCTACCACTGGCTTTTTACCTCCGATCGCAAGGCCGGCGGCATATGTCACGGCATGTTGCTCAGCAATTGCTACATCAAAATATTGCTCAGGGAAGCGCTGAGAAAACTCAACCATACCCGAACCTTCACGCATTGCTGGCGTAATTGCCATTAACTCTTTATCTGTTTCAGCGGTACGACATAACCAATCACCAAATATTGCCGAATACGTTGGTAGACTTGGCGCTGATTTAGGTAAGTTCGTCTCTTCAGGATTAAACTTAGGAACCGCGTGGTATTTAATTGGATCATTTTCGGCTTGTTGATAGCCTTTACCTTTTTTCGTCGCGATATGAAGAATTTGCGGGCCTTTAAGGTTCTTCATATTACTGATCGTATCGACTAATCCGTTGACATCGTGGCCATCAATCGGGCCGATATAGTTAAACCCGAGTTCTTCGAAAAATGTACTCGGCACAACCATGCCTTTTAAATGTTCCTCTGCACGACTTGCCAGTTCTTTGATTGGCGGTAGGTTTTCAAGGATTTTCTTCGAACCTTCACGGAAACCCGTATAAAAGCTTCCCGATAACATTTTCGCTAAATGGTTGTTGAGTGCGCCTACATTTTCAGATATCGACATTTCGTTATCATTTAAAATAACTAACATATCTTTGTTGATATCACCTGCGTGGTTTAATGCTTCAAACGCCATACCCGCAGTCATTGCGCCATCGCCAATCACTGCAACTACTTTTCTATCTTTACCTTCCTTTTCTGCAGCAACCGCTAAACCAAGCGCAGCTGAAATTGAAGTAGAAGAATGACCTACGCTTAATACGTCATATGGACTTTCTTCACGCCAAGGAAAAGGATGTAAACCGTCTTTTTGACGGATGGTATGAAGTTGATCTCGTCTGCCGGTCAAGATTTTGTGAGGATATGCTTGGTGACCAACATCCCAGATCAAATGATCAAACGGCGTGTTGTAGACATAATGCAATGCCACTGTTAGTTCTATTGTGCCTAAGCCAGACGCGAAATGGCCGCTACTTTTACTGACAGAATTTAATAAAAAGCGGCGTAACTCATCACTTGCTGCAGGCAATTGCTCCTGAGATAACGTTCTTAAGTCATCAGGGGAATTGATGTTCGCTAAAATTGGGTAATCAGATAAATTCGTCGTCATAAATTACTTTTTTATTAATTCTAAATTAGTGCGTTCGGCTAACAATAAACTGAGCGAAGGCTTTTAAATTTTGCATATTGTACGGCAAAGCGTCTAATGCTTGAAGTGCTTGTTGTAATAAGTCTTGAGCTTTTGCTTGTGCACCAGTTAAACCGAGCAAAGAAGGGTATGTCGATTTATTAGCTTCTAAGTCCGAACCAGCTGGTTTTCCCAGTTCTTCTTGGCTTGATGTGATATCAATTATATCGTCTTGAACTTGATATGCTAAGCCAACACAATCAGCGAAATCTGCTAAGTTAGCACGCTGTTCATAGGTAATCAGAGGAGCAATAAGTGCGGGCATAATGACCGCGGCTTTAAGTAATGCACCCGTTTTTAGCATGTGAAGATTCTCTAATTGCTCAAGACTGATTTGTTTATCGGTTGCAGACAAGTCGAGTGCCTGACCACCACACATCCCTTGATAACCAGAGGCCTTAATTAAATGCTGGACTAGCTGAATTTGCGCTGCTTTTGCCTGCTCGCTAAAACTGTGGTTGGCGATAATGTCAAAGGCTAGAGTTTGTAGGGCATCACCAGCTAAAATAGCCGTCGCCTCGTCAAATGCTTTATGGCAAGTCGGCTGACCTCGGCGTAAGTCATCATCATCCATTGCTGGCAAATCGTCATGCAATAGCGAATATGCATGAATGCATTCTATTGCGCCGGCAATACCGTCTAGATCATCGAGAGAAACACCAAGTGCTTGCCCCGTTGTGTACACCAAGTAAGGTCGCATACGTTTTCCACCGAGCAACAAACCATAATGCATCGCATCTAACAGTTTTTTATCGTTAGGCTGTAACGATACAATTTTTTGCTCTAAATATTGGTTGATACGTTCTTGGTAATATTCAAGATCAGGTAACGCGACTGTCACTACATATCACTCGGTTGGAAGTCAAAAGGCACAGGCTGCTGATCGTGCTCTTGAATTAACACATTAATTTTTTGCTCAGCGGCCGTTAATTTTTGTTGGCTCGTTTTACTAAGTTTCAATCCTCGCTCGAATAACGTCATTGCCGTTTCAAGGTCGAGTTCACCTGATTCTAATTGCTCCACAATATCATTTAGCTCGTTAATTGATTCTTCGAAGCTCAGGTTTTCAATTTTCTTTTTAGCCATTTCGATTTGTCATACTATTTTCACTGGCGCAAAGTTACCTTACATAAGGGATTAGGTCAAATTTCAATGTGGCAATTCAGGTGGTTGTCGACTAGTTTTAAAGATGAGAAAAAAACCTTAGATTTTGGTTAAGTTACTGACATAATGGACGATAATTTATATAAGTAGGCGTTATTGATTCGCCTATCAAATAGACATGATGTATTATCGGCTTGATAACAACATGTAAAATCTAAATGCATTTAGGAGGCTTTCGTGGATTTAGCTACGGTTCTGGGGATGTTGGGCGCAATTGGTTTCATAGTTATGGCTATGATTCTAGGCGGCGACATTAGTATGTTTGTTGATACCCAGTCAATCTTAATCGTATTTTGTGGTTCT
This sequence comes from Thalassotalea loyana, assembly GCF_030161435.1. Classification (GTDB taxonomy): domain Bacteria; phylum Pseudomonadota; class Gammaproteobacteria; order Enterobacterales; family Alteromonadaceae; genus Thalassotalea_G; species Thalassotalea_G loyana. The sequence goes on from NZ_BSSV01000001.1 coordinate 723,063, forward strand.
ATTTTTGTTGTTTTATCTAATTACAACATGGGGCAATTTTTCGGTATCGGAAAAATTATTGGTAAAGCTTTCATGTTTAAACTTGAAACTCCAGAAGAACTTATCGAAAAGTCAGTTGAAATGGCTGATGCAGCACGTAAAGGTGGCTTCTTAGCGTTAGAAGAAGCTGAAATTACCAACGTTTTTATGCAAAAAGGCGTAGACATGTTAGTGGATGGTCACGATGCGGATGTTGTTCGTTCAACAATGCAAAAAGATATCTCGCTAACGACAGAGCGTCATGAAACTGGTGTTGGTATGTTAGGAGCGCTCGCTGAAGTTGCTCCAGCAATGGGGATGATCGGTACACTAATTGGTCTAGTTGCGATGTTATCAAACATGGATGACCCTAAGGCGATTGGACCTGCAATGGCGGTTGCTCTATTAACAACGCTCTACGGTGCTTTCCTGGCAAACGTTATTGCTATACCTATTTCGAATAAATTGTCTCTTCGTTTAGCAGAAGAAAAGCTAAATCAGGAACTCGTACTTGACGCAGTATTGGGTATTCAAGACGGTCAAAACCCGCGTGTGATTGAAAACTTACTTAAAAACTATCTTGCTGAAAGTAAGCGTAAGATAGACACCACGGAAGAGTAGCGAGGGCTTAACTATGTCTAGTCCTCCTCCTGAGTGTAAGTGCCCACCAGCTGGCTTGCCGGCTTGGATGGGTACATTCGCTGACTTGATGTCTCTATTAATGTGTTTCTTCGTACTCTTGCTGTCTTTCTCAGAAATGGATGTTTTGAAGTTCAAACAAATTGCCGGCTCTATGAAGTTTGCTTTTGGTGTTCAAAACAAAATTGAAGTTAAAGATATTCCAAAGGGGACAAGTGTTATTGCCCAAGAATTTCGCCCGGGTCGACCCGATCCAACACCGATAGAAGTGATTCAGCAACAGACTATTGAAATGACCCAACAAATGCTTGAGTTCCAAGCAGGTGATGAAACTTCAGCAGGTGGTCGTCAAGAGCAACGTGGTACACAGCGTGGTGGTCAGTCCCAAAGTACTGCCGACCAATTGTCAGCTCAACAAATGCAGCAGGCGCAAGAAGAGCTTGAAAAAGCACAGCAATCTGAAATAAACGAGCTAGTGAAGAAGATTGCTGAGCAAATGGAAGAGCAAATTCAAGACGGTGCCATTGAGTTAGAGTCATTGGGTCAGCAAATTATCATCCGTATTCGAGAAAACGGCTCGTTTCCATCAGGTTCTGCTTTTCTACAGCCTAAGTTTAAGCCCATTATTCAAGAAATCGGTGAGCTATTAAATACTGTGCCGGGAGAGATTATGATCTCTGGTAACACGGATGATCGTGGTATCAGTTCAGAGTTATTTAGTTCAAACTGGGACTTATCTACCAAACGTGCTGTGGCAATTGCGCACGAGTTAATCAAAGTACCAAATTTTGATGAAAGTCGATTACTTGTGGTTGGCCATGCAGATACAAGACCTTTAGTGCCAAATACGAACGCGCTAAATCGTCGTCGAAACCGTCGTGTTGAAATATCTATCAACCAAGGTAAAGCGAAAGAGACTGACCCTATCTCATTAACTGAAGGGCAATAGTCTCATTTCGAACTTGCATGAAAAGAGCCGCTGTTAAGTGGCTCTTTTTTTGTACAATTTATGGTATGCCGTTCGATTGAATTTCATGTATAATCCGCGCCACTTATTTTTGGTTGGTATGATTGATGAAATTTATTGTTAAGTTACAAGCTGAGATCGCGATTAAATCTCGCCCAGTGCGCAAGCGTTTTACGAAGATCTTAGACTCTAATATTAAAAATGTATTACGACGTGTGGATGAACAAGTAACGACACGGGTAAACTGGGATAATATTGAGATTAACAGTAAAAATGAATCGCCAGAAAATCGCCATCAGCTAATTGAGACATTAAAGTGTATTCCTGGTGTTGCGCAATTTATTGAAGTGCAGCAAACCGATTTCATCGACTTACACGATGCGTTTGAAAAAACGTTAGCGGTGCATGCAAAAACAATAGAAAACAAAACGTTCTGTGTTCGTGTAAAACGAACAGGTGAACATGACTTTAATTCCTTAAAAGCCGAACAATACATTGGTGGTGGCTTAAACCAAAGTGTTGAATCTGCATCAGTAAAATTAAAGAACCCACAAGAAACTATCCGCATTGAAATCAACAAAGATAAATTATTCATTGTTACTGAGTTACACAAGGGCTTGAATGGCTTCCCAATTGCTACTCAAGAAGACGTATTGTCGTTAATGTCGGGTGGTTTTGATTCTGGTGTTTCTAGTTATCAGATGATTAAAAAAGGCTCTCGTACGCACTTCTGTTTCTTCAACTTAGGTGGTTCTGCACATGAAGTCGGTGTTAAACAAGTGAGCTATTATTTATGGAATAAATTTGGCGCATCGCATCGTGTTAAGTTTTTCTCTGTAGATTTCGCCCCTGTTGTCACTGAGATTCTAGAAAAAGTTGAAAATGGCCAGATGGGCGTCATTTTAAAACGAATGATGATGAGAGCCGTCGCTCAAATCGCCGAGAAAATGGGCATTCAAGCGCTTGTTACTGGTGAAGCTTTAGGCCAAGTATCGAGTCAAACATTGACGAACCTTAACGTTATTGATCGTGTCACTGAAACCCTCATTTTGCGTCCGCTAACGGCGTACGATAAACAAGATATTATTGATATTGCTAGAAAAATTGGTACCGAAGATTTCGCGAAGACTATTCCTGAATATTGTGGTGTTATTTCTAAAAAGCCAACGGTAAAGGCTGTATTGAGCAAAATTGAAGCTGAAGAAGCTAATTTTGATTTTTCAATTTTAGATAAGGTTGTTGAAGAAGCTCGTTATTGTGATATTCGTGACATTGGTACTGAAGCCGAAGCTGAAGTACCGTCAATTGATGCGGTTTCAGAGCTAGATAAAGATTCAGTGGTCATTGATATTCGCAGCCCTGAAGAAGAGGATGAAAACCCGCTTGAAATAGATGGTATTGAAGTAAAACACATACCATTTTATAAGCTCGCAACTAACTTTGGTGACTTACCACAAGATGTTGACTATTACCTATATTGTGAGCGTGGCGTGATGAGCCAACTTCAAGCGCTGTATTTGCATGATAATGGATTCAAAAACGTAAAAGTTTACCGCCCATAATAATATTTCGAGCACAATAAACTGAAAGCCAACATGTCTTTTTACATGTTGGCTTTTTTATATGTAAATGTTAGTAATTCATTGAAAGCGCTTTTAATTTGTTAATTAAATGTAACCAGTAAACTTGTATATGGTTTGACCATTTGATAAATTTCGTAAGTTAATTTCACACAAGTGATTGTTGTTTAGCTAAAAATAAGAATAAACATCAAAGGATTGCGAATGAAAAATCAGAGAATTAAGCCTATTGCCGCTGCGGTAAATGCGGGTTTGTTATTAATGCTGAGCGCCTGTAGTGGTGGTTCAGATGACCCGAAACCAGTGGTTTCTCCACCACCACCTCCGCCACCTCCTGAACCAACTTCCTTCAACGTTACTGTCATTGATGGTTACATTCGAGGTGCGATTGCATACATTGATCTCAATGGCAATAAACAGCTTGATGAGGGCGAACCATTTACAGAAACCGTTGAGGGCGGTGAGGGTGTAATCGACACGACAGGCCTAGGTTTAGTTCCTGAAGATGTGAGTGTTATAGTTGACATTCCTGCAGGAGCTGTTGATGAAAGCACGATTACTGACGAAAACCCTGACGGCGTTCCTATCGCCGATGGTGAGGCATTCCAATTAGTCTCATTGCCTGGTGAGAATGTAGCAACACCTGTAACAACACTTGTATCGTTAGTCGCTGGGGAAAACGGCGATATTGAACAGGCCAAAGAAGATGTTGCGGAGCAACTTGGTATTTCAACAGACGAGGCTTCAAGCGACTATATTGCGGATGGAAATGAAGAACTTACCGTCCTGACTGAAGTGATGATTGAAAGTGAAGTTATTCCAAAAAATGTTACGACTGATATCAATTCAGCCGACGTCGTTATTGCGACAGAAGTAACATCTACAATTGCTAACGTAATTGACCAAGCAAGTGATGCTGGAACATTAACAGAGCAAAAAGAAGTCATTAGTGAAGTTGCCGGCGCTGTAACTTCAGCTGTGAACGCAGTAACTGAAGAAAATTCAGAGCAACTTGCTGATATCGATGACGCAGTGCTTGGTGATATTGTCGAGCAAGTTGCTGACGCAACGAGCAGTGTGTATACCAACTTAGTTGTTTCTGAAGAACAAGTTACCGACGAAGCATTGTCTAAGGCAAAAGTTCAGGCAGAAATCGTTTCCGATGTAGTTTCGGAAAACATTATTGAGCAAGGTGTTTCCGAAGAGGGGCTTACCGAAGAAGCCATTGAGGAAATTCAAGCATCTACTGAAGTTATTTCGGATGTCGTTGAAGAGCTTGTTGAAGAGCAAGCCGCGTCAGAAGAAGGTTTATCAGAAGATGCCGTTAAAGATATTCAAGATGTCACCGACATTATCGCTGATGTAGTTGAAAATATTATTGCAGATCAAGCGAATACTGAAGGTGGTTTAACAGCAGAAGACATAGCAAACGTAACAACTGCAATTGAAGTTGTGACACAAATTGTGGAGCAATTGATTAGTGACAATGATGGTTCAGAAGGCACTGTTACTGTCGAGGATGTTGCTGCTATTGCCCAGTTAGTAGCTGAAGAGGTTGTCGAACAGGTCGAAGAACTTGCTGATAGTGGTCTAAGCGAAGAAGAAATTCAAGATGAGGTTTCTGATAACGCGAACGAAACAGCTGCCGATCTCGAAGATGCGGTAAAAAATGATGTTGAGATCGATGATCTTGACGGCGATGGCATCGCGAATGATGAAGACGATGACATCGATGGCGATGGCGTAGCAAATGAAAATGACGCATTGCCATATAATGAAAATGAGTCGATGGATGCTGACGGTGATGGTATTGGTAACAATGAAGATACCGATGATGATAATGATGGTGTATCAGACGACAATGATGCGTTCCCATTTGATAGTAACGAGTCCGTAGATTCAGATGAAGATGGTATTGGTAACAATGCCGATAATGATGATGATAACGATGGTGTTGTTGATGACGAGGATGTAGATTCAACAAATCCAAATGTTGCTTACAGTGGTTTAGCTGATGACATCAACGCAGGCACAATGTACCTATTGTGGGATGATTTTGATGATGAAAACAATGATGTTTCTGTTGATTATGAGACATTAACGGTTGACCCTACGACTAAACAAGCAGATATCGTTGAATATGTGCCTAGTGATGAAACTGACAGTGGTGTTATTGAGTTTGTAAGACCATCTGCGGATGAAGATGATGACAGTGACTTGTATCTTACGCAATCAGGTTGGCAAATCAGCGAGCAAGACTATGCGGTGACTGCTCAAAATAGCAATGGTGAAACAACATTTGTTAATGGTGTTGGTAACACGGTAACAATTGTAGGTGAGTTAGTCGATTCGACATCCATGTCCATGAGCGAAGCTCTAGCAAGTGCTGGCTTGACTGGTTGGTCACTCAATGTTGATGAAACCGCAAATTTTGATGCTGACGCGAAGGTTTATGTCGCTACTGCAATTACAGGCACTGATGAATATCAAATTGATTACATTAAAGATTGTAATGACTGTAATACGTTATACCTTGACGGCAAAGAAAAGATTACCGCACTTGATGACTTATTCTCTGAAGACCCATGGCATCCAGATCAAGGTGTAAGCAATTACCCGCCAGCGGTGACGATTGCTTACAATGAAGACGGTCAGGGTAGTATTGAAGTTGAATTACTAGCGTCAAATGAAGATACAGGTACTATGCGCATCTTTGTTAATGATGATGGTCAACCTCGCTTACTCTCTGTGGAAGGTCAATGGCGAATAGAAACGGTTATGGAGCAAAACATTGTTCGTTTTACATTGCCAGAAAATGTTGCTGAACTAGCAGGGTTTGACATCGATATTGAAGAAGTAGAACGCACATTTTTTGCTCTTGCTCGTGGTTATGTTCGCAAAGGCGAATTTACCGCAGCCAATACGCCTGATGTTGACGGTGTTTGGATGAACCAAGCTGCGTTTGACCAAATGATGGAACATTTCAGTTTGGTTGATACTGACGGTGATGGTGAGTTCGATATTTTCGATAACGACGATGATAACGATGGTGTTGAAGACATTGATGATGCTTTTGCTCGTGACAATACCAGGAAATATGATTTAGATGGCGATGGTATTGCCGATAGTGTAGATACAGATATCGATGGTGATGGTGTTGAAAACGATATGGATATCGCGCCAGAAAACGCTGACTATGGTCAAGCGTCTGCGTTTACGGTCGATGATATTGCTAATCAATATGTTGCCGAAAATAAAACTGGTGTTGATGATGGCATTATTGCGCTGTGGTCTGGTACACAAACTCATTTCTCGTTTGATGAAGCGGGTTCAGGTGTATTGTCTGGTTATCATGGTCAAGCTGACTTTACTTGGACATTAACCAACAACAAGTTAGCAATAGATTACACCGATGGCGGTGAAAGCATTAGTTGGATTTCATTTGCTGATATGGTCGATCTTGGCCTCATTAGTATGCAAGAAGCCAAAAATTATTGTTATGAACTGGATTGCAGTATTGAGCTAAGCACAAAACTAACAAGTTCTACTTTATATGTAGTGGAAAATGATCAAGGTTTAGTTAAATTCTGGCAAAACGATATTAGAGAATATGAATTGCCGATTGATAGCTATGGATACTCACAATATCCTGGCTTAGCAGAATTATTAATTGGTAACAGCGTTGAGACTGAGTACGAAGTTTCATATATCGATGTTGACTCTGCACAAATGACAGCATTTGACAGTGCAAGCCTAGAAGGCCAATGGGTATTGCCGACAACAATTAGTGATGATAATCGCATTCTTGCCGACCTGATTACCTTCAATAGTGATGGGACAGCAACATCTAAAATTAATGATTTGTCATTAACTTGGACAATCAATGAAGGTGTTCTAGCCGTGACTGGTTCGCTTGGCGATAAAGCACTAAGTATGAGTTATTCACAGTTTGCCCAATACGAAGATGGTGTCGCAATTTATGCTGAAATTTCATATGGTGAACAAACTTTATATGCTCATCACATGGGAATGAAAGCCTCTGCTGAACCAATTGAATTCGAGCAAACTGAAGAGTTCCTATTAAGTGGTGTTACGCTGAGTAATGCCTATGCAGCTACAGGCTCAACCGACTTCCCACTTGAAGATTTATTTGGTTTCTACTTCCACAATGATGGCGAAGCTAATCGAATCTTCGGCAATACATTATTAGATGGTAATTACCCTGAAATCTGGGCATGGCAGCAAGCCGAAGACAGCACAATTGTGATGGATCGCTTTAGAAGTCGAGAAAATAACGCATATCTAGATAGCTGTGTTGAAGAGGTAACTGAGGAATGCTACGTATGGCGCAACCGTAACTGGTTCCCTATTAAACAAGTAGGCGACCGTTTGTATGTTATGGAGTGGTCGATTTACAACATAACCAGTGACCCTGAAAACCCACAATGGGAAATGTTGATACCTGGTCGATTGAATTTCTATGAAACGTATCAAAGTGATTTAGTTGATTCTGCGTTTGGCTCGCAAGATGTTGACTCAGACGGTATAGCTAATGCTAACGACGCTTTCCCTGAAGATAACTTTGAGTGGGCTGATTCGGACGGTGATGGCGTTGGTAATAATGCTGATAGTGATGATGATAATGATGGTGTTTCTGACTGGGAAGATGTTTTCCCTGAAGATGACAGTGAATCATCTGATTATGATCAAGACGGTATAGGTGATAATGCAGATACTGACGATGATAATGATGGTGTTTCCGACGAAGATGATCTTAGTCCGTTGGATGCAGATGTATCAACGGGTATTGCTTTTACAGCTGATAACTTGGCACCTAAGTACCTTCATTTATTCGACGGCATGCTAGATGCGCCAAGTATCTCAATTGGTCATATTACGGGTGATATTTACTCATTTACCAATGGTCAAGTAGATGTTTCAAGCCCAGAAGGGAGTTCGAACTTTAGCTACAGTTTTAATGACGATAAATTAACGATTGATTTAACAAGTGATAGCCCTGAATTAACTTTTGAAACTGCTCAAGCGCTAGCTGATATGGGAGTTATCACTCAAGAAATTGCTGATAATTACGTATCTAATTACGGCTCAAATCAAATAGAAGTGGAACGCCAAGATATTGCGTTAGACTTATTGTTACTTGAAAACGGTGATACAAAAGACACCTTCTGGCAGCTCGAGACTATCAGCTACCGAGTAGTTGATGCACAAGAGCGAATCAATTTATTTGGTGACGAAAATGCCGAAGATATAACGATAACATCCGACGGTAGCGTACTTGAATTAACTGAATATGATTCAGTAACCTTCATTGCATATACAGCTGAAGAAATCGAAGGTAGCTGGGGTATGCCTGTAACCTTTGACAGCAATGCTGACTACGAAACACAGCGCGTGGTCTCTGATTATGCAATGTTTAATGCCGATAACACGGGTTCAACAACAATTTCAGATGTTGGGTTTACATGGGAATTAGACAACGGAAGTTTAATTATTACTCACACTACGGGTGAAGTGTTAAGCATCAGTCGTTTAGAGTCTCATGAAAACGTTGATGTCGTTCTGGTCACAACGACAGTGGATGATATTGACTACAGCTTAATTCGCTTGTCGGCGAAAGGTGAAGCTGATGTAAGTATTGACGACTTTGTTGGTGAGTTCATGATGAACAGCTTTACATTGACTAGTCCATTTGCTTATGACGAAGAAGGTATGATTCTGGATGAAGAATACTTCGGCTTTAGACTTAATGATGATGAAACAGTCAACCGTATTTATAATGGTAAGTTTGATCTGGAAACTGGCTTTGGCAATGATGGTTGGTTTTGGACACAAATTAGCGCTAATGAAGTAGAACTTTCTGCTCGAGCGACTAAATACGATTATGATTGGAATTACCAGCAATACGCTAATTGCGATTTAGCTGACGATTCTTGTTATAAGTGGCGCGAACGTCATTGGAAAATTTTAAAAGAAACTGACAATCAACTGGTGGTTCTTGAGTGGGAATATTGGGATTACGGTATTTGGCAAGAAGTCTATGAAAAAGATATTCGCTTACTGATTCCTCCTCGTGTTCAGTTCTATCAAAAATTCTCGTTAGATAGTGATCGTGATGGCTTAACAGATGATGTTGACCTTGACGATGACAACGACGGCTTTGCTGATACAGAGGATGATTACCCTTATGATCGTAATGAGTGGTTAGATACTGATGGTGACGGCATTGGCAATAACCAGGATGACGACGACGATGGTGACGGTGTTAATGATTGGGATGATGTTTTCCCATTAGATGGTACTGAAACTATTGATTCTGACATGGACGGTATTGGAAATAATGCAGACACTGACGATGATAACGATGGTGTGGTTGATGAAAATGATCTAGATCCATTAGATGATGAACTTGGTGCAGCATTGCCATTTAATGAGGATATGCTTCCAAGTCGTTATTTACAGTACGCACAAGGTTATTTATCTGAGCCGAGTATATCGATTGGCAATATTTCTGGTGAGGTCTATAACTTCAATGACGGTGAAGGGAAATTGACAGGTCCTTCTGGGCAACATATTTATGATTATTACTTCACCGGTAATACTTTGTCAGTAAGCTTTTCTGATGGTGAAGCAACGGTCGAATTTCTTGATTTAAATTCCTTAGCACATCAAGGCATTATTTCATATGAAGCGTTGGATGAATATTTAAGTGTTTATGGTCACCAGCAAATCAATTTTCTTGTTAAAACTACAAATCGAGAATTGCTATTGTTAGATGACGGAGAGGTAATTGATAAATTTAAGGTTAACGAAACCAAAAGCTATCAAGTAGAAAATGCAGATGACCGAGCTATATTATTTGGAAGTGTAGATGCTGAACCAGTGATTATTGGAGATAGTCATATTATCGAACTTGCAGATATGGACGCATTAGGAGCAATTAATTTCACCGTTGAAGAAGTAGTTGGCAGTTGGGGCTTACCTGTAAAAATTGATAGTGAAGCTGAGTTTGAGTATCAAACAATAGTTAGTGATTTTACTACGTTTAACTCTGATCTAACTGGGCACATGGAGCTATCTGATACTTCGTTCAATTGGTCACTCAATGAAGGCATCATACATATTGACTTTTCTAATACTGATTCTATTAAATTACAACGAATAGAATCATCTAGTGGTGGTGATGTCGTGTTAGTGATCGCAAACATTAGTAATAAGGAATACAGTGTTGTTTCATTAGCTAGCAAAGTAGATGAAAACGCTAAATATGATAACTTTCTTAACCAGTTCATGATGAATAGTTTCACTCTGACTAATCCTGAAAATTATGATGAAGCTGGCAATCTTATTGTAGAGAATTATTTTGGTTTTATGCTAAATGATGATCAAACCGCACAGCGTGTCATAGGAGAATATGATTTCTCATCGGGACAAGGTGTAACCCCATGGCGTTGGAGTGCAGATTCTCTTAATGAAGTAATTTTGACTGCACAGGCCGATGTTAACGAAAGTGGTGAGCTTGTCGGTTCAATTTACTCTGATTGTGTTATTGATCCTAATACTTGTGTATCGTGGCGAAAACGCCATTGGCGAATCCTCTCTGAAACTAGTGATAAGTTATTTGTTTTAGAGTGGGAATACTGGGGGCCACCTATTCAAGATGTTGAAGAAGGTCAAGATTTTAAACTGATTATCGTACCAAGAGTTCAATTTTATCAAAAATTTGAATTAGAGGACTAATCTGGTAAAGACGAATTGGATGCTCGTCCTTTCGTTTACGATGCTCCATAATTAGTCGTATTTGCATAAGGCGAGCAATGCTCGCCTTTTTTATAAGGAATTAAAGTGAACAAAGTTATTGGACTACTTTTAGTTTTATTAATCGGTGTTACTGGTTATCTAGCAACCGCAAACAATAAGATGTCTGAGGAAAATGCTAAATTAACGAAAAAATTAATTGAGAAAGAGCAAGATTACTCATGGCTAGAACGTGAGCTACAGGTTACTAAACGAGAACTAGATAAAATGATCCGTGAAAAAACTAACCTGGCCAAAGCATCTGGTAATGGTGAAGCTCAAATGTCAGGAAGAGTAAGTAATAGCCTTTCTAAGAAAAACACACAAACTCAGAAAGTTCAGGCAAAGCATAAAAATGCACAACAGTTGCTCGAAAATGAACGAGTAACTGCAAATGGAAAGCGCTTATAGTTTTATCAAATGAGATTATTAATTCGTTCTACAAGTTCGCAGTGAGTTTTGGCCAGTCGATTTTTATTGTGCTTATTTGCGATCAATCCAAGATAACCATTTATAAACTCTATCTCAGTTTTTCTTTTTGAAATTACGTCACTCAACATTGATGACGTATTTTCTGCAGTGTTGCTGGCGACTTGATTGATACTGTATTCTAGCGAATCTGCATCAAAGTGTACCCCTTCCGACTCGGCAACACGGACAAACTCATCGATTAATTGCTTTTTTAAAGTCCTAAACTCTGGCTTGAGTACATCACCATTTTTGATGTTGTTTAGCGCTGTAATTGGATTGATGACGCTATTGATGGCTAATTTTTGCCATTGCTTCTCTTTAATGTCTTCATGGTAGTTAATGTTTGGGATAACCGCTTTGAGAAAAGCAGTGTGAGCGTTGTGGTCAATTAAAACACCATTATTAAGTAAGCCAAAATCATAATGCCCAATGCCCGTGTGTGTGACTGACCAGTCAGCATTCTTTTTACTGCCGTTGGTTGTCAATAAAGCGTAAATTGGATGCTGAATTTTGAGTGAATCAGGCAGCGCTTCGTAAACTCCCATACCATTATGCGACAGAACTATGCTTGCAGATTTATTGAGGTTTTCACAATGTTGTTCGATAACATTAACGACCTGAAAAGCTTTTACGCAAATAATGATAATATCGGCTTGAGAAATTGATTCTCTATTCGCTGCAGCAAACAAAACATTCGTTAACGTGCCATCTAAGTGCTCAAATTGATATTGTGGGGGGATAGATTGTTTGTTACTGACTATTTGAAGCTTATTATTTAACGGTAAGTTATCTTTGATTTGCTTATGCAGCAGCAAACCGATAGCGCCAGCGCCAATAATCACAATGTTCATTTTTTTAATCTATAGCCATACATCATGGCAGCCCATCGTAGTAATACGAAAAATAAAATGCCTAGCACATCAGCAAAAAAGTCACTGAATTCGCCATTTCTAAACCCTAAATACGCTTGTCCAACTTCAGTTAACAACCCATAGACGACCAATGTTGGTGTTAAGGTTAATAAAGAGAGTTTTAAAAAAGCGTGAAGAAACCAAGCAAGACAGAAAAAGCCAATGAAATGGCCTATCGTATCAATTTGTGCATGCTGGAAAATGGCTGAACTAGAATCTGTAGAGATGAAAATCCCTGTCATTAATAGAACAAAGAAAAGAAAAAAAAGTAATTGTTGACGACTTTTCAAAATTGCAAGAGTGTTGATTTACATGTCTCAATAATATCATGGTTCAATAAAAAAACTATTGAAAGAGATAACGTCTTGGTTATAAAAATAGGCTTTGATAAACTACCACCACTATTTGTTAATTAATAAGAGGGCGCTATGCCATCATTAGATATTGTTTCTGAAACAAATTTAGAAGAAGTACGTAATGCTGTAGAAAATACAACACGTGAAGTTGCTACGCGATTTGATTTTCGTGGTGTTGATGCGACCGTAGAGTGGAAATCTCCTGTAGCAACAGCAAAAACAGAAGTGGATTTTCAATTAAACCAATTAATTGATATGTTCCGTGGTCAGCTTGCTAAACGCGGTATTGATGCGAAAGCAATGAATGTAGGTGACTTTAATCACTCAGGAAAAACCGTTTTTGCTGCTCTGACATTTAAAGAAGGGATTGAACAGCCTGTTGCTAAGCAAGTTGTTAAGTTAATTAAAGACAGCAAAATGAAAGTTCAAGCGGCTATTCAGGGCGATAAAGTACGTGTTACTGGTAAAAAGCGAGATGACTTACAAGCAGTTATGCGACTCGTAAAAGAAGCGGATATGGAGCAAAGCTTCCAGTTTACTAACTTTAAAGATTAGTACTTATCGCTCATTTGACAAAGGAGGCACTGCCTCCTTTTTTAATATTAGTGAGATGCAACATTCCTAATGTAAACAACCCTAGTATGCTTTCCTTTACACTTGTTGGATTGGTTGTTTGTTCGCCAAACACGTATTAATACACATTAGTGCTGTTTTTTTAAATTAACATTAAGTACATTATGTTGATTACTATAACAATTAATTAGAAGTAAAATTTCATGGGTGTATCAAGAGGAGCGTTTAGCTCTCGTCTCGGTTTTATAATGGCCGCAGCCGGTTCAGCAGTTGGACTTGGCAATATTTGGGGGTTCCCTACACAGACTGCAACGAATGGTGGCGCTGCGTTTGTTTTCGTATATTTAATTTTGGCTTTCTGTCTAGCGTACCCAGCATTTATGGCTGAAATTCTCATTGGTCGCTACGGTCAAGCCAATGCTGTAACCTCATTACAAAAAATGTCGAGTAAGTTATGGCAAAAACGTTTTGCTTTTGTCGTCGGCTTTGGCGGTATTATTTGTGCTGCACTCATCTTAAGCTTTTACGGTATCTTAGCTGGCTGGATGATGTCATATGCGCTGGAACCTGTTGCTCGCATTGCAGGTGCAACGGGAGCAGCAGATTGGTTAGTTGAGCAGTCTTTAGTGCGTAACCTACTCTTTACTGTGCTCTTCATGGGGCTAACTATCTTGATTATTCGCCGCGGTGTCGAGCAAGGTATTGAGAAGTGGTCTAAACGTTTAATGCCGATGATGATTGGCTTGTTAATCTTGCTAATTGGTTATGTATTAACGTTAAAAGGCGCTGATGAAGGCCTTAACGCTTACTTGAATCCAGATTTTTCACGTGTACTTGAGCCAAGCTTAATTCTTAGTGCTTTAGGACAAGCGTTCTTTTCATTGTCTTTAGGTACCAGCGTCATGATCATTTATGGTTCATATATCGCTAAAACTGAAAATATGGTGAGTATTGGTGCTCAAGTCACATTAATTGATATTTCAATCGCCTTTTTAGCTGGCTTACTGATTATCCCTGCGATGTACGTTGCACAAGCGCAAGGCGTACAAATATTTTCAGCCGATGGTAAATTAATTGAAGGGGCAACGTTAGTTTTTAAAGTGTTACCAACACTATTTGATTCAATGGGCAGTATTGGTTTATTTGTTGGTTTTGCTTTCTTTGTATTAATGTCGATTGCCGCATTAACATCATCTATTTCAATGCTCGAAGGGCCTGTATCTTATGCCGTTGAACGTCATGGTATTCAGCGCGAAAGAGCGACATTGTTTATTGGCTTAGGCATTTTAATATTATCAATCATTATTGTGTTTAATATTAGCTTTATGCTCGATATGGTTGCGATGATTTCAACACAATACGGACAGCCGATTATCGCAATGCTTGTTTGTGTATTTGCCGGTTGGATTTGGCATCGCAATTCTATTTTGGAAGAGATCAAGCAAGGCTATGATAACGTTGACTCTAGCTTGTTTTGGAAAATTTGGCCATGGTACGTCAAGTTAGTTTGTCCAGTGGCGATAGCAGCAGTTTTCCTCCACTCTTTAACTTAATCGAAAAATGCCGAACTATGTTCGGCATTTTTTTTGTATCTATGCTTGATGAATCAGGTTTTAGGCCAAGGTAATTGGCTAGGGTGTTGCCACACGTTGAGCTGTTCCAAGCTCTTATCTCTTAGAAAGTGAATACCGCTCGTTGGTGGGCACATATAGTGCTTTAATTCCCCGTTCCACTCAAAACAAAGTTGATAGGCGTGCAAGTAGCCTCTGTCAGAGTCTTTATCCGCACCTTTCGCATAGTGATTATCACCCAAAATCGGCGCTCCTATACTACTTAATGCCACCCTTATTTGGTGAGTTTTACCAGACAAGGGACGCAATAAGTATAAACGTTGACCTTGTCCAATGCTTTGAGAAAAAAACTGAGTAATTGCCGGGTTTTCTAACGTACGCAATAGTTTGTATGTGCCTCGGCGACTTTTAGCCATGTCGCCTTTGATAGTGCCTTGCTTTTTTTTAGGTTTCTGGCTACTTACGGCGAGATAGAACTTGTTGATCTGATGGCTGCTAAATAATGTTTGAAAGGACGATGCACTCGCCTTAGATTTAGCTAAGATGACCAATCCTGACGTCATTTTGTCAAGTCGGTGAACAGGGTAAAGCTCGTCGCTTGGTAGCGACTCTTTCGCTTGATTAAAAAAGCCTTGACCAAGTTCGCCTTCATCGTGAAAGTTAACATCTGCTGGCTTGTTAACTATGTAGAAGTCTGGGTGCTCGGCAATCACCTGTATCATGTTAAATAAACACCGATCGCGCCATAAACAATAATTGAGATAATCGCCGCAAATAAGGTATACGGTAACTGTGTTTTAACGTGTTCTATGTGGTCACAACCGCTGGCGATTGAGGCAACAACGGTAGAATCAGAAATCGGTGATGCGTGGTCACCGAATACACCGCCACCTAACACAGCAGCAACCAAGTAGGGAACAGGTAATCCTGTATCGATAGCAATTGGAACGGCGATTGGAATTAAAATAGCGAATGTTCCCCATGACGTACCTGTCGCAAAAGCCATAAATCCAGCAACGATAAATAGGGTCGGTGCTAGCAGATATAACGGTAGATCATTTGCTAAGATTTCACTGGCATAAACACCTGTTCCAAGCGCCTTTATGCCGTCACCAAAAGCGAAAGATAAAACAAGAATGCTAACGGGAATCACCATATTTTTGATACCTGAAAGCGATGTTTGTAGTATCTCTTTGGCATCCATTAATTTATTCAAGCTTACAAGTGTAATGAGCAATGCAAGTGATGTCACGATTGACCAAAATACGGAAAAAGCGCCAGAACCTCGTCTGATATCTCCCTCACCGGTTATGAGTAGTAAGCCGAGTGTTAATCCGATTAACGTCAATAAAGGAGCCCACATTACATATGCTGGAGCAATTTTATCAGTTTCAAATGACGTGGTTTTTGTACTAAACGGTTTTGCTTGAGCCAATGGGCCAAACTCTCTACCTGTGTAAGCGGTTAAATAGGCGATAGCTACCGCCAGTATTGCATAAAAATTGTAACCGATTGTGCCAATTAAAATACCGACGGGGTCATCGAGCTGATACCCATCAAGCAAACCAAGTACGTAGGCACCCCAGCCATTAATCAAAAACAATATACTAATTGGCGAACAAGTCGAGTCAATTAAAAAGGCTAATCTCGCCCGAGAAATTCGGTACCTATCGAATAATTTTTGTGATGCAGTACCAGCGGTGAACATACTCAAATTAGTATCTGTAAAAATAGCACTTCCAATTACCGTTGGTAACAAACTCGCTTGGCGTGAATTCTTCACCAAGTTCATATTTGCAAGGCTTTCAATAAATCCGTTGACTGCACCGGAACGATTTAACAAGGTGACGAGTGCACCAATAAGTAAACTAAAAACAACAATATAAACATTGTAGGTTGAGCCAAAGACGTCTATGACACTCGCGCCTGTACCAATGATGCCGTCGAGAACTTGCCATTGGTTAATCATGACAAAACACAAGACTAAACCAACAAATAACGCTAGAAGCGCATTTCTGCGCCAAATCGCAACAGCAATGGCGACAATTGGAGGTAGAAGGCTTAATGGAGAATCTTGCATAAGGAATTTAATCGTTGTTTTTCTAATAGGCGATACTTTAACGTAACCCAGCAATATTCGATACTATTTATTTGTTAGGATAGGAAAGCTATTCGTTGTTGCTTTGGTCTAATTCAACTAAAGTTAAACATTTAATCTGTAATAATTTATTTTTAGGGTTGATAAGCAAATAAATACCCTAACATTAGCTGTTATAGAACTATCGTCAAAAAATTTTTGGGGTCACTTTGTCAGTTTCAATTCAAGATTTCGCGCAAGCATTGCGAGAGCATCAACAATTATCTTCATTAACGAAGATCACACGTGGTATTGAACGAGAGTCTTTACGTGTTTTACCCCATGGCGAGTTATCAAGCCACCCGCACTATCATAACTTGGGCAGTGCGCTCACACACGGGCAAATCACAACTGACTACGCTGAGAATTTGCTTGAATTTATTACGCCAGTCTCAGATAGTGCCGAGCAGGCAATAGGCCAGCTTGAGGATATTCAAAAGTTTGTGCTTAGTGAGATCGGTGATGAATTATTATGGCCATTGTCGATGCCGTGTTTTGTTGACGATGCAAATACGATTCCTTTAGCTAATTACGGCAAGTCAAATATTGGTACAATGAAAACTGTGTATCGCCAAGGATTAAAGAATCGTTATGGCAGTATGATGCAAGTTATCGCAGGTATTCATTTTAATTTTTCATTTCCTGACGGTTTCTGGCAAGTCCTGAAAAAGCTAGAGAACAATCAGCAAAGCATGCAGGACTACAAGTCTGACAAATACTTTGCGTTACTGAGAAACTACAAACGTTACTGTTGGCTGATCCCATACCTTTACGGCAGTTCCCCTGCAATTTGCCCTTCATTCCTGCAAGGCAGAGAAACGAATTTACCTTTTGAAAAGTCGAAAAGTGGTTACATGTATTTGCCATATGCAACCTCGTTGAGAATGAGCGATTTAGGCTATACCAACAATGCTCAATCAAGTTTATATATTTGTTATAACTCATTGCCCCAATATTTAACACAAGTTGAAAAAGCAATGGCAGTTTCATCGGATGAATTTGAAAAAATAGGGATTAAGAAAGACGGTAAATATCAACAGCTTAATAGTAAAGTATTGCAAATTGAAAACGAGCTATACTCTCCTGTTCGCCCCAAACGCGTCGCAAAGTCAGGAGAAAAACCATCACATGCACTCGCGGAACGTGGTGTTGAGTACATTGAAGTTAGAGCGCTTGACGTCAACCCTTTTAGCTCGACAGGTATTTCATTAGCACAGGTTAAGTTTCTTGATATCTTCTTAATGTATTGTGTTTTACGGGAAAGTCCTGCTCTAGATTGTGACACACAGCAACAGTTTGAAGATAATATGAATGCGGTCGTTGTCAGGGGCCGAGATCCTGAACTTAAATTGGGTGATGGTGACAAGCAAAAGTCGATCACCGGATGGGGACAGGAAATTTTTGAATCAATGATGCCGATTGCGATGCTTCTTGATGAAGCTCATGGTAATGACGCGTATCAACAAGTTCTTAATGATGAACACAAGAAGGTGAATGATGCCTCGTTAACGCCGTCTGCTAAAATCCTTGATCATGTGGTTGCGGGTGAAAACAGTCTTACGAAAACTGCCTTATCAATGGCTGCCGAATATAAAGCAGAGTTGAGTAAGAAAAATTATCAATTTTACACACAGGATTATTTTGAGAAGGCGGCAATCGCTTCACATCAAGAGCAGCAAGCGATTGAGGAAAGTGACACCATGAACTTTGATGATTTTATATCGGACTACTTCTCTTCATAAACTAGCTGTAAGTTAATGAATTTTTGACGAAAAAAAGCGCGTTAGGGCAACGCGCTGTAATAAAAAAGAAAGCAGTCCAGGGAGGTTTCGCTTTCACTTATTATGATAGTTCAAAATTCATTTAGTTCATTTTTTATTCAATTATTTTTTTATTTTCCGCAAAAAAAAATCGCGCATTCGGGTAAAAGCGCGATTAAAAACATGAAACACTAAGGGAAATAAAGCCTCTCGTATACTATGAGTATGGTGTGCTCATAAAGTTCAAAATAATTTTATTTTTTTTAATTTATTTTATTAAGCTAGACAATATGCGTTCATCTGGCATGATAGAACGACAATTAAAGTTAACCAAAGCTGTAATGTTCAAACAAGTTATAATTAGTGCTTTATGCCTCGCTACACTGTCGAGTTGCGCGACTCCACCACCTAAGAATCCTGAAAATATCTGCGAAATATTTAGAGAAAATCGAGATTGGTATGATGCTGCCAAAGATGCAAAAGATCAGTGGGGAGTGCCCATTCATGTGCCGATGGCGATGATGTATCAAGAGAGCTCTTTTAGACATGATGCGACACCACCGCGTAACTATGTGCTTGGGTTTATTCCATGGGGACGAGTAAGTAGCGCTTATGGGTATTCACAAGCCAAAACGATGACTTGGGATGATTACATTAAAGAATCAGGAAACTGGGGAGCAGACCGAGACGATTTTGATGATGCTATTGATTTTATGGGATGGTTCATCTACAAAACCAATAAGATTAATAAAGTGTCAAAGTGGGACGCATACAATCAATATTTAAATTACCATGAAGGATGGGGTGGTTATAAGCGTAAGAGCTACAAAAAGAAGCCGTGGCTAGTTAAAGTCTCTAGAAAAGTAGACAATCGTGCGCGACGTTATTCAAGTCAGTTGAAAAGCTGCCAGGAAGAGTTAGAACATGGTTGGTTATGGCGTTTATTTTTCGGTTAGTTTCATAACGCTTATTCGTCATGATAAAGAGCCAGGGTAATTTACTCTGGCTTTTTTGATCTATAAAGCCAGATCTTTTTCCACTGCAAATGATCGACTTTGTGCATATCTTAAAGCAGGATCAAAAATTCGTGCCAAATTTAATCAAATTGACTTATTTTTATGAATAAATTAGTGATATTTTCATCAACAATTTTTCGTAAAAAAAAGTAAAAAAAAATGCAAAAAAACATTGCAAAACCAGAGGTCTAGGTTTTATTGGGCTATATAGCGTTATCCACAGATATTGTGGAAAGTTAATAAATCGATCTTGAATAATTAATAACTTTGTGGATAACTTTTGTCGGTGTTTTAATTATCCACAAAAAATAAGCGCTAGAGAGAAAACTTGATTAATTGGTCAAGCCAAAAAAACGACAAGAAAACTATTTCAATTTCATGTCGTTCATTTGTATTCGCCTTGAAAAGAAGGTTAATCTTCGTCGTGATCGACAAAGTGATCAGGGATCACACGAATAGTTTTGATCATGTTGTCACTAGTATCAACGATCTCAATTGGGTATCCAGCAATTCGTAGGCTCATTTGAGCTTGTGGAATCTCTTCTAAGACTTCCAGAATAAGTCCGTTGATGGTTTTAGGCCCATCTGTAGGAAACTCCCATGACATTTCCTTGTTGATATCACGTATCGTGGCACTACCATCAACTAAATAACTACCGTCAGGTTGTTTATGAACTTCTTCGCTTGGTGCTGGTTCCATTGTCGTTGTGAAGTCACCCACGATTTCTTCTAAGATATCCTCTAAGGTAACAAGGCCTTGGATATCACCGTATTCGTCGACAACTAGGCCTAAACGCTCTTTTGCATGTTGAAACTTAAGCAGTTGAACGTTTAACGGTGTTCCTTCTGGAATAAAGTACATTTCTCTTACTGCGCGTAATAGCGTAGCTTTTGTAAACTGGTTTTTTGATAATAGTTTCAAAGCGTCGCGCATATGGATATAGCCAACAACGTCATCAATATTATCGCGATATAGTAATACTCGAGTATGGTTTGAGCCGGTGAGTTGTTTTTGGATCTTTTTCCAATCTTCATTGATATCAATACCAACAAGCTCACTGCGCGGGATCATTATGTCTTCAACCGTAACTTTTTCGAGGTCAAGAATACTCACCAACATGTTTTGGTCTTGCTCTGGGATAAGCGCACTCGACTCGTTTACGACAGTTCTTAACTCTTCATTACTTAAACTATGCTGTTCACGTTGTTCTGGGCTAATGCGCAATACGGCGAGAAATGAATTAGTTATCCAGTTAATGACAATGACAATAGGAAAGAATACTTTCAATAATGCTGCAAGGATGATAGAGCTCGGAAAGGCGACTTTTTCTGGATAAAGCGCAGCAAGTGTTTTTGGCGTAACTTCAGCGAAAATCAAGACAATTAGCGTTAATGCGAACGTTGCATAAACAACGCCGACATCACCGAATAAACGAATACCAATAATAGTCGCTATCGCCGACGCAGCAATATTTACGAGGTTGTTACCAATAAGAATCAAGCCAATTAGACGATCTGGTCTATCGAGCAATTTACTTACACGAATCGCGCCTTTGTGTTTTTCATTTTCTAAATGACGAAGACGGTAACGGTTTACACTCATCATGCCCGTTTCGGAGCCAGAAAAATAACCTGAGATTAATAGCAGTACGCCAAGAATAATAAACAGCGCACTGGTGGATATGTCGTCCAATTAATAAATCCTATGAATTATGTCTTAAAGTCATGGCAAAGTAGTCTATTTATACCTTAAAAGTCAGGTGATGAGAAACTCTTTAACAAATCTACTACCAAAGTATGAAAGGGTTAAAATGATGGTGGCACTGGTGATTAACAGTAACACTCGGTGACCACGCCAACCTTGTTTGAAGTGACCCCAAAGTGTAACTACATATAAGCCTAAAGCGATTAATGATAATACTGTTTTATGCGCATATTCTTTAGATAAGAACGTCTCTAAGAACAAGAAGCCAGTGATATCACTAATCAATAAGCATAGGGTTCCTGTTGCTAAAATCATAAACAACTGATTTTCAACTTGCATTAATGGTGGTAAATGATTAACCGCAGCAAGATTTTTTGTTTTCAGCTTTTGATTAATATAAGTGACTTGGAACGCATACAGGTTTGCAATGACTAAGATACAATAAGCGACTAATGCTAACGTTATGTGGCTAACTAGTGCCATCTTACTGGCGCTTAGTGAAATTGTATCGCTAACGGGTAAAATAACTAAACTAAGCTGCCATAGCCCTGCAAAAATATAAGAAACAGGTAACAATAAGTTTAATTTGTATTTTGTCGCGCCCACACTAACGGCAGCGGTGATCACTAAACTAACCAATGCAATAACATTAGGTAAATTGAAGTTAATTTCACTATGAATGAATAATCGGTCTGCCAAGCCAATTGCATGCAAAAGGATACCTAGGCTTGCGAAGGTCAATACAAAAGTGATATTTGGACCTTTAGGATGGAATAGTCTTGCAATGACAGCAACGGCTGCAATCAAGTAACAAGAAAATGCGCTAATGGCCAAAATAGCTGAGCTATCCACTAAAAACTCCAAATGTATGACTTATCGTTATTTTTTACTTGTTCGATTCTAAACAAATATCTGCTCACGTGCACTTATAATTATGCTTTTAACAATAATTTGCGCAATGGTCTTATTGCAAGCACCGCTAATAGAATTGAGCAACTGTATGCTAACCAAGGTGAAACCACTTCATGGCTATGAGACATTTGCTCGGCTATATTAATATTTTGCCATGCCAACAGCGAATCAAGGCCGAGACCAAATAGAATGGCTGAAACAGCTACGCCGACTAAATAGCGCATCAACACACCTTTACCCATTTCTTTTTTAATGACACCTAATGTCGAAATATTGGTTGCTGGACCCGCCATCATAAAAACTAAGGCCGTGCCTGGTGATATGCCAGCTAATATAAAGCCAGCCGCAATAGGTGTTGAAGCTGTTGCACAAATATACATTGGAATTGAAATGGCGATAATAAGTAGCATAGCGGGTAGGCCGCTACCGTAGCTTAATAAGAAGCTCTCTGGCACGAAGGTTTTAATCAAGGTCGCAAAACACAATCCGATCATTAACCAAACAATTAAGTCGTCAATTAACTTTGTTGCGGCATATTTAACACCCGATAGCGTTTTTTCTATCGCTGATGGCGGAGTTGGATTAGCGCTACAACAACTTGTTTTTTTGGGAGCGGGTGCAGAGTTACTTGCGCAACATGAACTACTTTCTGGATCTTCTTTGGCTTTTTTGAATTCGCCATTATCTGTTAAAACAAGAAATCCAGTGATAATTGCTGATGAAACTGCAGCTATTGGTCGGTAGATAGCGAACAGAGGACCTAACATGGCATATGACACAGTAATCGAGTCAACGCCAGTTTCTGGGGTTGCAACTAAAAAAGAAGAGGTTGCACTATCCGATGCGCCATTTCTTTTGAGCTCTGTAGCGACAGGAATCACGCCACATGAGCATAACGGTAATGGTGCGCCAATGAACGCCGCTTTAACGATTGCTGATTTGCCTTTACCAAGGTGTTTCTTTAATAGGTTTGATGGAAGCCAAGCGTGCATTAATCCAGCAATTATCAAGCCGAGCAATAGCCAAGGGCTTGCATCATTGGTTAGAAGAATAAAATTGTCGATGAGTTGATTAAGCACGTAAATCAATTCCTGCTGCAGGTTGCTAACTACTTAGCTATGATGCCAAATTTTACGCCCTAGGTGAATGATAAGACTTGATCTATCTATGAAAAACTTGAAATTTATTAATAAAGCCACAATTTTGTATTTGTACGACGAAAATAAATGCTTCACGGATATCACACCTCACAGTCTTCAGATAGTGATTAGCTATTTATGATACTTGGTATTATTCAGCTTGAAGGTATAATAGCGTCAATTTTACCGATAATTACCAGCACATTGAGATATTCATGTTTGAGAATCTTTCAGATCGTTTAACGAAAACGTTAAAAAACATCAGTGGTCGTGGCCGACTCACTGAAGAAAATATCAAGGATACGTTACGTGAAGTGCGTATGGCGTTACTTGAAGCCGACGTTGCATTGCCTGTTGTTCGAGAGTTTATTAAGAAAGTTAAAGAGCGCGCAATTGGTACTGATGTATCAAAAAGCCTTACACCGGGACAGGTTTTCGTAAAAATTGTTCAAGGTGAACTTGAAGCCGCCATGGGTGAGCAAAACGAGTCACTTAACTTAAAAGCGACACCACCAGCTGTGATTTTGATGGCGGGTCTACAAGGTGCTGGTAAAACAACTTCTGTTGCAAAACTATCGAAATTCTTAAAAGAACGTGAAAAGAAAAAAGTACTGGTTGTAAGTGCTGACGTATATCGTCCAGCAGCGATCAAGCAGCTTGAAACCTTAGCTGGTGAAGTTGGCGTTGAGTTTTTCCCAAGTAATATTGAACAAAAGCCAATTGATATTGCTAACAGCGCGATAGAGCATGCTAAAAAGAACTTTTTCGATGTTTTAATTGTTGATACTGCGGGTCGTTTACATGTTGATAGTGACATGATGGACGAGATTATTGATTTACATGCTGCAATTACGCCGGTAGAAACACTTTTCACCGTAGACGCGATGACCGGTCAAGATGCCGCGAATACTGCAAAAGCCTTTAATGACGCATTACCATTGACTGGTGTCATCTTAACTAAAACAGATGGTGACGCACGAGGCGGTGCAGCGCTGTCTATTCGTCATATCACTGGCAAGCCAATTAAATTCATGGGTGTTGGTGAAAAAATTGAAGCACTTGAGCCATTCCACCCAGATCGTATTGCATCAAGAATATTGGGTATGGGTGACGTATTGTCACTTATCGAAGAAGTTGAGCAAAAGGTCGACAAGGACAAAGCACAAAAGCTTGCTAAGAAAGTAAAATCAGGCAAGGGCTTTGACCTTGAAGATTTTCGTGAACAACTCGTTCAAATGAAAAGCATGGGCGGCATGATGGGCTTAATGGATAAATTGCCGGGTATGGGCAATTTGTCTGATCAAGTTAAGGGTCAAATGGATGATAAAGTAACCATTAGAATGGAAGCCATCATCAACTCAATGACTCCAGCTGAACGCGCTCGTCCTGAAATTATCAAAGGGTCACGCAAGCGTCGTATCGCCGCGGGTTCTGGCACACAAATACAAGACGTGAATAAGCTTTTGAAGCAATTCACTCAAATGCAGAAAATGATGAAAAAGATGTCTGGAAAGGGCGGAATACAGAAAATGATGCGTGGTATGAAAGGTATGATGCCGCCAGGTATGGGCGGTGGTGGTGGCATGTTTGGCCGCTAATTAATACAAAAAAGCCAGTGACATTCACTGGCTTTTTTATGCATTGAAAAGAGGGGAGAGGATATACCCGAGGCAATAAAAAGCCCTTTACGTTTTTAACGTAAAGGGCAAAGGGAATTTGATATTATTGTTATTGTGACTGATTAACGTTTAATGCTACGTGCTCGTGTTGTTAATAAGCCAAGAGCAATTAACAATAAGTAACCAAAGCTACCGCCACTACTTGGCGCTGGTGGAGGCGTTGGCTCCGGGTCAGGTGTCACCACGATAGGTGCTGCCGCAACATTTACGTTAAAGTGTGTACTTGTTTGATGAACACCGTCAGAGGCCGTTACTGATAACTCAAAGGTACCCGTCTCTGTTAGCGTACCTGAGATAGTATCACCTGAAACCGTTAAACCGTCGATGCCGGCAACAGTAATTGTCAACTCTGCAGATTCAGGGTCTGAGAATACGCCTGAAATATCGACATTTAGCTCTACACTGCCAGATTGGGTTAGTTGAGTATCGACATCCGCAATTGTTTCAATCACTTCTGGTGCTAGATTGATTTCTTCGTTTTCAATGCCTGTTAATTGAATTAGCGTACTACCAATATTACGTTTTAGGCCTTCTGTTGATCCCATTTCCAATAAGCCGTAATAAACTTCATTAGCTTCTATTGCTTGTTCTTCTTCTGTCGCTGTTAGATAGCCATTGATCGTTAAATTCACATCAAAAACTTCATCTGTAGCAACGCTTGAGGGGGCTTCAATATCAAATGATGGATCGTCTGTGTAGCCGATTTGAGTTACTTCTAGCGTGACATCATCCATTTCACCTGCAATAGAGCCCGTATAGTTGTGTGCAAAAATCCAGTATTGACCTGCAATTGGTGTTTCAACGATACATTCCTCATTCGAATCAACGTTGCCTGAGATACATGCTAGTGAGTAGAATAATTCTACGGCACTTGGGATTCCGTCGCCGTCTTCATCTATACCAACAAACAAGTCCATATCAGGTGCAGTTGTATCTGTTATTTTGACAATCAAACGTTTTGTATATGGACGAACAATCGTTTCCTTGATAAACAAGTTATCTAAATTTGCTGTTGGAGAATCTTTTTCACTGTTTGTTGAAGAACCACGTGCTGTGCCTGTGTAACTCTGCGCTTTAAATAAGCCAAAACCTTTTGCTTGTAAATCGTTAGAGCCTGAGGTTACGACATCTTCGATAACGACTTGATTGTTTACGTTATTCACTTCTGCGGTTACTCGGTCAACAACAACACCTGCTTTAAATGCGATAGTTGCTTGCAAATGTGCATTACTGATCGAGCTTTCACTTGGTGTTAGGTTTACGTAACCGTGGACCCACTCGTCAACTAAATCAATATTTGACGTTGCAGTAATCGTTAGCTCCTGGCTTTCACCTGCTTTGATAGTGAAAGATGCTGGGCTAACTGATAGTGAGAATCCATTGTTTAAGGTTTCATAGCTTGCTGTCCAAGTTGCATCTACTGTAGCAGTTACCGTGCGCGTCCATGAACAAGATGTAACACAGTTGTTATTTACCATAGCTGTTGTGTTTAATGAACCAGGATCACCACTTTGATATGGATCTGCAGCTAGGTATTCTTCTTTCGTAATATCAAGCAATAAGCCCGCGTTAATAGCATTGTTTACACGGATACTACCTGCACCTTGATCGAAGAAATCAGAGCGCTGTTTTACTCCATCGTAGTCATCATCCTTGTATGTTTCCTGATGTGCAGTCGACATAATTGCTGATTGCACTTGAGCAGGGGTCCAGTCAGGGTGGATAGCATGAATTAATGCCAACGCTCCAGCAATATGAGGTGATGACATTGAAGTCCCGCTAATAGCTGCGTATGGAGTCGTTTCAGCACCATCGACAAAAGGCATGTCTTCTGCCCAAGCGGCATAAATATTTACACCAGGGCCGGCGATATCTGGGGCAAAGATATTAGTAAATGGCGCATTTGGTCCACGAGACGTGAAGTCACCAGCTATATCAGCAACACCAGGATCTTTAATCATTTCTGAACCTGAAATGGTTGCACTATGGTTATCACCTGAGGCCAACCAATCAGTAATTGTTTGGCCGTCAACCGCATCAACGTGGATAGCTGGCAGTACATGAGTGTCAGCATTAACTGTTTCTGCACCATCTTCGACATTGATTAAAATTAGGCCTCCAGCACCGCCTTCTTTAACATTTAACCCTTTGCGAACACGAGCAATTTCACCTCGTTCACAAACTACGATTTCGCCACTAAATGTTCCCGCTGGAAATGGTTCTAGACAACTCGCATCACCAAAATCTTCTGCAGATACAATAGTACCTGTGTATGACCCTGTAGCGCCGGCACCTGTTATTGTTTCGGGAGTTGAGCTTCCGCCGCCAAAACCTGACAAGGTATTTTCAGAAAAACTTTGATCGTGAGTATATGCTGCTACCGTTGTAATCCATGGAGAGTTCCCTGGTGCACCAATAGTAGACGCTTCAGGGCCTGAGTTACCTGCTGATGTTGCAACATGAATACCTGCCGCTCGAGCATTTAAAAACGCAATCGAGTCAATAGACTGCCAAGGGTCTCGAGCGCTTCCGCCCACTGAATAGTTAAGGACCTTTACACCATTATCGATAGCGTGCTCAATTGCTTTTACCGTTAGCTCAGAATAACAACCATTGTCATCACAAACCTGGTAACTTACGATATTTGCATGTGGTGCAACACCACTAATTGCATCGTATGTAAAACTGCTTTTTTCAGCTATCACGCCAATGTCATCTTGCACCGACATATACAAATCTACGTCATTTAAAATGTTACCTGCAGCAGTCGATGCAACGTGTGAGCCATGACCATTAAAATCGTAACCTACAACTAGCTTATCTTCTAAATCATCAAATGCATCATTTACAACATTAGGTCGGTTATTTGTGATTTCAGGGTAACTGACAATACCAATAAGCTTGTCATTACAGAATTTTTCATAAGTTTGACAATCACCTAGATAAACACCTTCACCAAGGGGGTTTGTGTGATCGTATCCGTCGCCACCTACATCGGCAAATGATGGGTGTAACGCATTAATACCCGTGTCAATGATACCGACAATTACACCTTCACCCTGAGAGGCGGAATGCTCACCAACGCCTGCCCATGCTTTCTTAGCACCGATAAATTCAGGGCCTGATGCAGTGTGTAGAAAATGCATTCCTACTTTTTGAACGTTACGTACTTCTTTTTGTTGTAATAATAGAGTCGCTTCTGCAGGCGTCAATTCGACAGCAACAGCGTTTAATACAGTTTGATAGTTATGTTTAGGCGCAAATTCTCGGCCTAGAATGCGTTTTGCTTTTAGTGCAAAGGTGTCTTGCTTAGCTTTTAGATAAGATTTGTAGCGAATACTTGAAGACGATTTTACATTTAACACACCTTCGCTAGTTGCATTTGCTGAATTAGATTGAATGCTTGTCGCCGGGTAACCTGTAACACCGCCTTGGTAATCGGCTAATGCGCTATCCGTAAACTGTACATAGTATAGTGAATCTGTGCGAGCTTTCTCGCCACGAATAGTCTTAATTCGTTCTTCAGTTGGGTTAATTTGATGCGTTGGCTGAACGTCATCGTTACTTGCGATCGCTTGTTGAGATAGAACTCCAGCTGCAATCATTGCTAAATAAGAAACTTTAAAATTCATAATTGATTCTCGAATAAACATAAAGGGAAGCTCATTCGAGCTTCCCTTGATATGTTTTAATTAATGACGACGACGGAAAGCAACTAGGCCAGCAAGAATAGCTAAAATGCCACCCATGCTACCACCACTGCTACCAGTGTCTGCTTCTTCGGCTGATACTGAGAAGTCAGCTGACGTTTCATTTACGCCGTCTGAAGCTGTTACGGTTACTACATAGTTACCCGCTTCAGCAATAGTGCCACTAACGGTTGTGCCATTGATGCTAACACCTGTTAAACCAGGAGCGCTTACGCTGTAAGTTAAGGCATTACCTTCTGCTTCAACAAATACGCCTGCGATATCGAAACTAAACGAAGTCGCATTGTCACCAGAAACCATAACTTTAGGTATTACCACAGCTGCAGCCGCTTCTGCCATAACCTCTGGTGCAACATCATTAATATCTTTAACGTATACCGTCACCATTTGAGGTGTGCCAGTGCCATTGCCTTGTTGAGCCATTACCTGTACTTCGTACATCGTTTGGTTCTCATAATCAATTGCATCTGGGTTAGCAATGTATAACTCATGTGTTTCTTGGTTTATAGCAAATGGAGAACCAGGAATAACATTCATGATATGTAATTCGTGCGGTGTCCACTCTGAATCACCAAATGCGAAGAAGCCCGCTGTGTCTAGTTTAATTTGGCCAACAACGGTGCCCATTTCAGCATCTTCATCAACTGAGAATTTTTGGCCGCCACGAACGTCAGCGTGCACTGCACCATCTTCGTCGTCAAAATCAACAAAACCACGTTCAAAGAAGTTATCATCAGTACTAATCACCATAAACTCGCCTTTTGGGCCACCAAATAAGTCAACTTTTGCTGCAGCAATGGTAACTTCTTCGCCAGGTGCTGCTGTATATGCGTGACTTAATTCAGCCGTTTCTAATGGGTTTTCTTCAGATGTATTACCGAAACCAATACGTACAGATTTATCAACGGTAACCACTTCACACCAAGTGCCTAACCAACCAGTTTGGCAAACTTCTTCTTCTGCGAAGTAACCGCCTTTAACCGGGTTAAATTGAACGATTGGCTCACCTTTATCACGAATTGCATCACGGTCAGTTTCAAGGTGGAAACCTAAGTTTTGATCAAAGTCTTCTACAGAATCTAATTCGTGGTGATACATTTCATCAATACAGATTTCAGAAACAACATTTGTACCGTCGTTTGAAAAACGTACTGGTAGTTTTGACTCAGTGTAACGACCTGTAGGGTTCGTCCAATCGTATTCTTTGTTGTAATCAATGTAGAATGTTGCTGGTTGGCCTTGACTGTTTAACTGAACAAATGGTTGGTTAATAACTTGCGCTTCATCCCAAATATTAATGCCATTGAATGCTTCATTTGCACCATTGTCTAAAACAATTTGCTCGTGGAATAAGTCGTAGAAGAATAATGGCGCACCAATTTTGTCCATGTAATTAGCTAAAGCTACGTTTGCCGGTTGGAAAAAATTAACCGCGATAGATAATTTTTTACCTGAACTACACATCGCTTCATCGTAAAGACCACCACCGACTGCGCGAATTTTATGACCAGCTGTGTTCTCTTTTCCCACTGGTTCATTAGTGTTGAATTGAAATATTGGGTAAGCTTCAAACGTTGTAGCCGACTGTGACTCGTTTACAAAAGATGAAGATAAAGCACGATAGGTTTTATTGCCCCATTCACCATCAGGGTAGTATTGCTCTGCCCAAGTTAATGCGCCCCATTCAGTTCCGCCTAATTCTTCATTCCATCCTTTATAAATCGGCCATTCAGTAGCAACTGCCATTTTATCAATTGTGGTTTCGTTACGCGCCTGAATCATCCAGCCAACATTAATTTCAGGGTTCCCTTCTGATGTTAAAGTAAAGTATCCGTTAACTTCCGTTGATTTTAAATTTTCAGGTGTGTAATCAGCAGTTGATTGTAATGGCCATTCAGGAAGCATTGTGCCATCGATATTAACTTCAATTGCAACTTCAACAGATGAGTTAGCTGGCACATTTACGCTCGCCGGGTAATTAATTTCTAGCGCGTCGTGAGCCGCTTTTTCCCCATTCATCATGTAGCTCATGTTGTATGTTTGAGCACTATCTGAAAGGTTACGCAAAGTAATGTATTTTGTTACACGCTTTTGTTCGCCAACTTCATGGAAACCAAATTGAACATATGGTTGGTAGCTTGATTTTTCCCATACAATTACAGGAGATGAAATAGCAGCTTCAACGTCTGTAAGACCATGACCAATCAATAGTAGCTCAGCCATTGCACTTTCAGGGGTTGCGTATTCCATTATGTTGCGTTCAGAAGCAGTATTTGCCAACAACGCTTTAATTTCTGCTGGCCCTAATGATGGGTTAGCACCTTTAACAACGGCCGCTGCTGCTGCAATTTTAGCCGCTGCTGATACTGCGTCAGTGCGCATACCTTTTGTTGCTGCGTCAGGATCTGCATTACTGATTTTTGATACCGGAATATCGTTAGCAATCGCCATAACCTCAGGCTTTAACGCCTTTGAACCACGAATTGGTCCAAGTGGTGACCAATCAGCCGCACTTAAGGTGTCATTATCGGATAAAATAGCAGAACCCACAGTAATAGCGTTTGTTGCTGCGCCTTCAGTTGACGTCCAGCTACGGAAACGGTGCTCTGTATCATTACCGTCGAGGTCTTGCATACCGCCAGCGCCAGCATGAGTAACTATGGTCATTCCTAACGCTGAAGCGCGTTGGATAATATTCTGAACAATTGTCGAACCACCTGCGCCACCTGCTGCAGTTGGATCAAAGAATGCAGCACCAGAACCAGCATCTAGTAAAACTATATCAACATGATCTGAGGTATCGCCGTCTTCATTTGGATCAAGTGCATGCTCTATCGCCATCATCACATAGTCTGAAGTTGCACTGCGAACATCAAATTGTGTTGGATCCCAGCTGTAAGGTGAGATATTCGTTACTTTGTAAGCAAATAGTTTGGCTGAAGGCGCCAACTGATGAACGATACTTGCTAGTTCGGTACCCATACCTGTTGGGTACTCCCAGCCACTCCAATGCGAACCAATTAAGTTTTGGTCGATTGGGTTGGCATCTTCACCGTAGTTTTCACTGTTGAAATCTTTACCACCAATAACCACATCTGTCGGGAAACCATCATAACCTGGAATTGCATCGGCTGATTCGTCAACATCTGGTGTTGTCGGGTCATCTTCAACTGCTGGAATCGTTGGGCCTACTGCTCCATTTTCAAAGGCTTCCATGTAACTGCCAGCTAAAGGAGGTGTTTCAGGGTCACCATCGTCACCATATTCCCCGCTTCCGCCGAAAAATGACGAAGTATAATCAATACCTGTTGAAATGATTGCGACAGTAGCGCCTGCACCAGCATCACTGCTGCCAGTTAACGGTTCCATCATGACAATTTCTTCAGAAACAGCTTCACTGCGTTGCTGGTTCGATAGTGTGTATGACTTGTTGTTCTGTGCAAGTGATGTTGTTCGTACAACTTCGTTTACCGCAGTAACACCTGAAATTTGCTGTAATTGTTCTTTAGTGATGTTAGCGCTTGAAACAGTAATGAAATTACCTAATAGACGAGACTGACCAATAATGCGAACTTGATTATCAAGTGACTGGATATGATTGATAATACTTTGCTGTTGTTGTGCAACTAAAGCTGCTTCATTCTTGTAGTTGTGTTTACCTTTTACGTAGTTATTCAGTGCGGGAGCGTGTGAAAGGTGAACGGTAAACTCTACTGTTTGAGCCTGAGTTTGTTTAAAGCCTACACGTGATTCTGCATGGGCACTTGTATCGGCGATAACATTACCCGTCAGTAATGCACCACTGATGCATAGCGCTAATGCGCTTTTGTTAAATCTCATTGACATGTTTCCTTTGATTGTTTTTTTGTTATATCGCGGCGTATTTTTTATTGTTTTTATCCGCTGAGTTTTTTGTAACGAACAAAAAAAACATGAACAATAGTCGTCCCGTCTAATTAACCTCGAAATTACTTCCATTTAACTTCTAATGGACTTCTAAAAAAGTTCTATTTCCTTTTAAAACAACATCTTAATTGTGGTTTTGATTGTTGTTGATTTGTGAGTAATGTTGCATGGGAAGCTAAATGTCTTACTGAAACCGACCCCAAAAGAGCTATAAATAGCTGTCTATTTAGTCAATTAATTAAGGGCAAGGATAGTAAAGTCTAATCAACTAGTGGTGATGTAAAGAAACTGGAATAGCATTTATATCTGCTTCGTTAGTGATTTTTAACGTTGCAATAAATTTGTCCTTTGTGCCAGGTGAAATGCCAAAATATTTACGGATTGTATTTTTGGGGAATGTTGAAAGTATCTCTAATGAGCCATCTTGGTTTATCT
Organism: Thalassotalea loyana; assembly: GCF_030161435.1. Taxonomy (GTDB): domain Bacteria; phylum Pseudomonadota; class Gammaproteobacteria; order Enterobacterales; family Alteromonadaceae; genus Thalassotalea_G; species Thalassotalea_G loyana. Next base: position 756,363 of record NZ_BSSV01000001.1, read on the forward strand.
TTTTAATCTCATCAGTAAATCTATTTCGATAGACATAATAGAGTGCGTCATCCATGCAATAAAAAGCACCATAATCATAGGCAGCAAGTTCATTTGTCACTAAAGAGTAGCTCATTGTTCTAGGATTGAAGCGCCAAATGCCTGGTTGATTTAATCGCGTCACAAAGAGGTCACCATTTTGAGCTTCGATAGCATACTGTTCATTTGTTTGTGTGATTCTTGTAACTTGAGAGGTAGCGATCTCTATATTGTATATACCCGACTGCTCTCCATTAGAACTAAAAAAGTAAACAGATTTGCCATCATTCGCCCACGAGAGGTTTTCAACCTGTAAACCACCGGTATCTAGCTTTTGTAATTGCTGACTTTCAAAAGTGCCGAGGTATAGGCTAGTTGAGGCATTATCTGATTTCGTTATTTTGACGACATATTGTGATTCATCCGGCGATACCGCAGGTACTGTCACGTTGCCTAGATCTTTTGTTAAGTTAACACTGTTTAACTTACCCTTTAACCATATAGACCACATGCCACTTCGGTTTGATAAAAACATTATTTCATTAGACTTTGACAGATATCTTCCATACATATCGCGTGATGAAGAGGAGACGCGACGTGATATTTTCGCGGTTTCAAAATCCACTAATGCTACATACTCTTTTGATATATGTTCAGAGATGGCAAGTTGATTGGTTCGTTTATTTAGACTGATTGTACTGGGTAATGTTCGATTTGCGATATGGAGTGTTTGATTGTTATCCAAGTCGATGTGGTCAATCACAAACTGCCCATTTTGGGCATAATTAACGATTACCGCATCGTGATCTGAACTCATAGTAATATCAACAATTGATACTTGCCCACCTAATATCGTTTTGAATTTCCCACCAGCATTTACAACAACGTTATAACTTTGGGAGCCTTTTTCTCTAATGAATACTAATTTTTGGTTGTCTGCAGTCAACTGCGGAGCAAAGTCGGTTTCGTGGACTTGTGGAAATGTAAGCTGTTGCTTATCGCCTGTCTCAAAATCATACTTAAATAGCGCAGCAGCACCGGCTATACGTTTTGAGTAAATCAAAAAATCATTTGCTGTACTTGACCACGTCACTGCTTTTCTAAAAGGCTGATAATAACATCCTGTGTCGATCATTACGTCTTTGTTGGTATCGAGTTCACGTACTCGTATTTCACATTCCCTTTCCTCCGTCAGTCGAAGGTAAGCTAATCGTTTATCATCAAATGACCAAGCTGGCGATGTTTCTTCTTGATTTCCCATTGAGATCAAGTTTAGAGAAGCTTGCTCATCAACTAGACTTTTAATATAGATTTGTCCTTTTTGACCTTCTCGCAACCACTGAAAAGCGATACGTTGACCCGAATTCGAAATAGCAGGGTGCTCTTCAATACCCTCAAATGTTGTAATACTTGTATTTTCAACTGGAGGCCTAACGGATGATTCAGGGGGAAGTTTTGCAAACAAATAAACGATTAAGCCTAACACTGCGAGTGCCGTTAATAATATTAGGATCTTTCTATTGTTAGTAGACTCTGATGGTGTGTTCTTTGAATATTCTGGTTCTGATGTCTCAACCGGAGTTGCTTGAAGTTTTAACTGATAACCGACTTTTGGTATGGTTTGAAATACTTCCTCTTCAATACCAAGTTCGCTAAATGCCTTACGTAAAGACCAAATTGCATTGGTAACACCGCGTTTACCGACACCTTCATTTCCTAACCATATTTTATCAATGGCGTCTTCTTTATTAACTATTTGTTCTTGGCTATTAAGAAACAACATCAAGTAATCAAAGACTTTTGCAGACAATTTAACTTGCTGATCACCACGCGACAACATCATCGTCTGGCAATCAAGGTGACAATCACGAATAGTGTACTGCAAATGGGTCATTTAATAATAGGTTTATAACGGTTAGTGATAAGCTTATAAGCTTTTTGAAGGGTTATAATAGGGGAAGAGTAGGCTAAAACTCAATAGCGAATCTGATTTTTGAGATATTTAGCCTAATTTATGCTGAATCTATGAGCGTTAAACGTTTTCTTTGAGGTATTGAAAAAGTGCCTTATATTGCTTACCTGGCTTTTCTACTTTGTGCTCTTTAGCTGCTTGTCGAACGAGCTGGCGCAATTTTTGGCGCTCTAGACCAGGATGTTCAGCTAACAAGGCTTCGATATCGTCATTGTTGCCCGTAACTAATTGGTCCCGAGTTTTTTCAAGCTTTGCAAACTCAAGGTTTTCTTGTTGGTGTTTATTAGCGAAAAAATCGAGTTTTGCATTGATAGCATCTATGTCGGCTTCGCGTAGCAACTTACCTAAGTATTGCATGTGGCGTTTATAGGCTTCATGCTTGTTTCTAATTCTGTCTGCTAATTCAAAAGCCTCTTGTACGTCTTCATCTACAGGAAGTTCATTGCGCTGTTTTTTAGGTAGAGCGGTTAATCGTCGACCGAGATCTTGCAACGCTAGTTTTTCTTGTTTTATTTCTGTTTTACTTTTTAAGTCTTCGTCGAAGAATTCGTCTTCATGTTCTTTGGTCATATCGGCAATTAATTACGTTGGTTTAATCCGTCGATTATACAAAAAAATCCACCGCGACTCCATTAACCTCTCGATCTTGCTGACAAAAAGCAGATATTTATCAACACATATGGTTATAATGCGCTATCGAAGTTTGAAGATGAGTCATTATGAACGACAAGGTAGATATTCACCAACAAATAGACGAAGTAAAACAGCGCGTTGCTAAGGTCTTAGAGCTTGCTAAATCGTTAGGCACAGACGGCGCTGAAGTTGCACTGAGTCGACAACAAGGGTTAAGCGTTGGTACTCGCTTAGGTGAAGTTGAAAATGTCGAATTTACTAATGATGGCGCTTTAGGGATTACGGTTTATCAAAATGGCCGAAAAGGCAGTGCCTCAACGGCAGACTTGTCTGATCAAGCATTACAAAAAACAGTAGAAGCTGCTGTTAATATCGCAAAATACACGTCTGAAGATAAATGCTCTGGTTTGGCTGACGCTGATAGACTCGCGTATGAGCCTCAATCATTGGATTTGTACCACCCAAAAGCGTTAACAACAGATGACGCTATTGAACTTGCACTTGAGTGTGAAAATCATGCGTTAAGTTATGATGAGCGATTAACGAACTCTGATGGTGCGACATTTGCAAGTTTTGAAGGCTTTAAGGTTTATGGTAACAGCCATGGTCAGCTAGTTGGTTTCCCAAGCTCTCGTCACAGCTTGAGCTGTGTCATGATCGCAAGTGATGGTGACGATATGCAACGTGACTACGCTTACACCGTCAATCGAAATTTTGATTTGCTAGATAGTGCGCGTTATGTCGGCGAAATGTCTGCCACAGAAACGTTATCACGTCTTGGCAGTCATAAATTAGCGACTTGTAAAACTCCAGTAATGTTTAGAGCGGATATTGCTAATACGATTTGGGGACATTTTATTGCTGCAATTAGTGGTGGTAACTTATATCGTAAGTCGTCATTTTTGTTAGATGCGCTAGGACAACAAATTTTTCCTGAGTTTTTATCTATTGAAGAACGTCCACACATTCATGGAGCATTAGCAAGTAACGCATTTGATAGTGAGGGTGTTGCCACACAAGATCGAGACATAATCAAAGCTGGTACATTAGAGACATTCTTATTAACGAGCTACTCTGCACGCAAGCTAGGAATGGAAACAACAGGCCATGCCGGTGGAATTCATAACTGGATAGTTTCTAGCCAAGGTGGCGATTTTGAAGCAATGTTAAATAAGCTCGGTACGGGGTTATTGGTGACAGAATTAATGGGGCAAGGTGTTAACGTGGTAAACGGCGACTACTCGCGAGGTGCAGCTGGCTTTTGGGTTGAAAATGGAAAAATCGTTTACCCAGTTTCTGAAATCACTATTGCTGGTAATTTACAGCAGATGTTCAAAGGTATTGTTGCAGTAGGCTCGGATATTGATATGAAAGGTAGCATCCGAACTGGCTCTATCATCATCGATGAAATGCAAGTGGCAGGCAACTAGCAACGACTATTGAATTGAACAAAGGGCACATTGAGTGCCCTTTTTTTTAACTTAGACCCCGAGCAGCCAAGTGGCTGTGCCTAAGAACGCAAATATACCGACGATATCGGTAATCGTTGTTAAAATAACACTACCTGCGAGAGCTGGATCGATATTCATTTTCTTTAATATGATTGGAATAAGCACACCAGATGCGCCTGCTGCAGTTAGATTAACCATCATTGCAAAAGCAATAACAGCACCTAAGGTAAGATCTTGCTTCCAAACCACGACGACACCGGCGATCACAATTGCCCAAATCAAACCATTTAAGAAGCCAACTGCGAGCTCTTTATACAGAATAATACGCGAGTTACTTTCACCGATGTGGCCGAGTGCGATACCACGAATTACAAGTGTTAGGGTTTGGTTACCTGCTACGCCGCCCATACTCGGGACCAATGTATTAAGAATTGCTAAGATCGCCAACTGGCTTAAGATCCCTTCAAACATAGCACTAACAGCTACTGCCATTAAGGCCGTCACAAGATTGACTGCAAGCCAAATCGAGCGCTGTTGAGTACTTTTTACGACAGGTGCAAACGTATCTGCTTCATCGTCTAAACCCGCCATACTCATCATTGAGTGCTCTGCTTCTTCACGAATGATATCGATCACATCATCAATCGTAATACGGCCAAGAAGGCGGCCATCATCATCAACTACAGGTGCTGAAAACCAGTCGTATTTTTCGAACAACTGAGCAACATCCGTTTCAGGCATATCAGCTTTTACCGCAGTAATGTCATCCTCGATTAAGGTAGATATAATGACTTCTGGGCGAGCTGTAACAATGGTTGAAAGTGAGACAGACCCTATGAATAGGTCATTACGGTCAACAACATAAAATGAGTCGGTAGATTCAGGAAGCGTTCCTTTTAAGCGAAGATAACGAAGCACAACGTCAACCGTTACATCCGGTCGAATCGTGATGGTATCGGTATTCATGATACCGCCAGCGGTATCTTCCTCATAGGATAAAGCTTGCTCAACGCGTGCTCTATCTTGTGAGTCCATTGTATTGATTACTTGCTGATAAACGCTATCTGGTAAGGTACGTAAAACTTCTGCAATGTCATCCACATCCATCCCTTCGGCGACGGCTGCGACTTTTTCAGGCGCCATGCTTTTAAGGATGGTTTTACGCACTTCTTCATTGAGTTCTTCAAGCACCTCACCATGCATATCAGGATCAATGAGTTGCCAAAGGGCTAAACGTGTTTTTGCAGTAGAGGACTCGAGCATTAAAGCCAAGTCGTAGGCGGGCATTTCTTGAAACAAATTACGGACGTAAACAAACATACCGCTATCGATAGCAGCATTGATCTGTTGTAGTCTTAATTGATTGTCTTCTTGTTCAAGAATTTCCGGCATTGTGACACCTTTTGCCGTATCGCCACAGGCGATGAAACTGGTCTAACAGCTCGTTTGCTTGCCATAAACATCAGGCAAAGCGACGAAGATATTTGTTAAGTCTATCTTAAAAAGATAGGTTATTCAGCATATTATTTGCAATTAACAAGAGAAAATTACGATGAGCAAGGTAGTTATAGAGTGGGGAAGTTGATGGTCAAAAGTCGGCTAGTGTTACTCCTCATCGAATTTATCTTCAATGAGCTGGCAAATGGCCTCTAATGCTTCTTTAGCTTCTAAGCCTTCACTTTCTACCGTGACATTTTTGCCTTGCGCACCTGCGAGTAGCATCAAGCCCATGATAGAGCCCGCATCAACACGCTTGTCGTCCATACACACAAACACCGTCGCATCGAATTGGCTAGATAATTTAGCAAGCTTGGTGGCCGGGCGGGCATGAATACCAAGTTTGTTTACAATAGTAACAGTTTTTGAGTGCATGCTAGTTTACCTGAAATCCATTAGGTACTTTTTACTTTTATGTCGCGATGACGAGATTGGATATCATCACGCTCCTTGCTTAGACTTGTCGCTAATTGCTCTGCAACATAGACTGAACGGTGCTTACCACCAGTGCAGCCAATAGCAATTGTGACGTAACTTCTATTATTACGCTCTAAATGCGGCAACCACGTCTGTAAGAAACTATTAATTTGCCATACAAACTTTGTCACTAACGCCTCTGAGCCTAAAAAGTCAATAACAGGCTGGTCGAGTCCAGTTAAACCTTTCAATGACTTGTCCCAGAAGGGGTTTGGTAGAAACCTTGCGTCAAATACGTAATCCGCATCTTGTGGAACCCCGTGCTTAAAGCCGAAAGATTCAAAGACGATCACCATTTTACCTGTTTTTTTACCTAAAACACGTTCACGAACAAGGTCAGATAACTGGTGCGGTGTCAGTTGAGTTGTATTGATATATAGGTCTGCTCGAACAATCACGGGCTCTAATAATTTCTTTTCAAACTCAATCGCTTGATCGAGTGCCATATCTTCTTTGATTAGCGGGTGTAAACGACGTGTTTCGCTAAATCGTCTAATAAGATCTGAATCATCTGCGTCGAGATACAAAACGCTGAACTCTACGGCGTTTGGCAGATAATCAATGACCTCAACAATGTCATTAGGGTCTTTTGGTAGGTTTCGAACATCAAGAGAAACTGCGACATTTTCATAATCATTGATCACTGTGTGAGTCAGTGCAGGTAATAGGTTTACTGGAATGTTATCGACACAATAGTAGCCTAAATCTTCAAGCACGCGGAGTGCTACTGACTTTCCTGACCCCGAACGGCCACTAACGATGAGTAATTTCATAGGTAATTATGATGCTTCTTGAATAATATCGAACAGTTGATGGTTATCTTGACATTTTCGGATGTTTTTAACGATCTTTTTATCGCTAAAAAGCTGAGCAATGTTTTGTAGTGTTGATAGGTGGTCTTTGCAACAGTCTTCAGGTACGAATAACGCGACAAAAATGTCGACCGGACGGTTGTCAATCGCATCAAAACTGATTGGGTTCTCTGTCGTAATAAATACCGCAACAGCTTGTTTGCTGTTGGTCAATCGACCATGAGGAATCGCGATACCATTACCAATGCCTGTGCTACCCATTTGCTCGCGCTGAGTCAGGCTTTGAAGCAAGTCATGTTGATTTATTTCGGGAAGTTTACGTGAAGCAGCATCGCAAATGGTATCAAAAAGGCGTTTTTTACTGCTTGCTGGAGCTGCACATATTGTGCAGTCCAGCGTTAAAATGTCTTGCAACTTCATTTTAGTTAGTGTTTTTTCAACTTTTCTTTGTGTTTGATAACTTGGCGATCTAGCTTATCGACGAGTGCGTCAATAGCCGCATACATATCTTTATTGTCAGATGATGCATGAATTTCACCACCGTTTAGATGTAATGTCGCTTCAGCGATTTGTTGTAATTTCTCTACGTTTAGAACAACGTGCACATTATTGATGTGATCGAAATGTCGTTCTAGCTTTGCAAACTTGGTATTAACGTATTCGCGCATTGAGTCAGTAACTTCTACATGATGACCTGAAAGATTAATTTGCATAAGCTTTTTCCTTATTTCTAAGTTTACAATAAACTTTTTCTTTGATTAGACGGCGGAATAGATAAAGACTCGCGGTATTTAGCTATCGTTCGTCGGGCTACATTAATGCCTTGGTCAGCTAACAACTCTGCCATTTTGCTGTCGCTTAACGGCTTAGATGGTAGTTCAGCAGACACTAATTTTTTAATTAATGCTCTAATAGCAGTAGATGAACATTCTCCTCCGTTTTCAGTACTAACATGGCTTGAAAAGAAGTATTTCAATTCAAAAATACCTCTCGGTGTATGCATATACTTTTGCGTGGTCACACGCGATATCGTCGATTCGTGCATATCAACAGCTTCAGCAATATCATTGAGTACCATAGGTTTCATGGCCTCTGGTCCATATTCAAAGAATGCTTGCTGGCGTTGTACTATGCAATTAGATACCTTAAGCAATGTATCATTTCGACTTTCTAAACTTTTAATAAACCATTTGGCTTCTTGCAAGTTTGAACGAATAAATTGGCTATCTTCCGAAGATTTCATTGACCTAGTCATTGCCGCATACTGTTGATTGATTGACAGTTTTGGCGCAGTGTCAGGGTTAAGCTCTACAACCCAGCGTCCATTTTTTTTCTCTACGGATACATCTGGGATAACATATTGTTCTTCAGATTTAATAACGCTATCACCAGGGCGCGGATCTAAGGTTTGAATTAATCTCATTACTTCACGTAATTGATCTTCCTTCAATCTCGTTTTGCGCATTAGTTGACGATAGTCTCTGTTACCTAACAAATCAATATGGTTAGTAATAATTTGTTTGGTTTCTTCCAGCCAAGGTGTTTCTTTATCAAATTGATTAAGCTGGATGATTAAGCACTCAGGAATAGAGCGAGCACCAACACCAACTGGATCAAACATATTGATACGTTTAAGAACGGCCTCAACTTCGTCAAGTTCGACGTCATCTTGACCAAGGCTCTCAAGAATATCTTCAGTCGTTACCGTTAAATAACCCGCGTCATCAATCGCATCAATAATCGCTGTTGCGATAGCTTCATCTGTCTCAGTAAACGGCGTCAATTCCATTTGCCAACGCAGATGGTCTTGAATTGAATCCGTTGTTTCACCTTGATAAGTGTAGTCTTCTGATGCAGGGCCTGCGCTTGATGTTGATAAGCTTGCACTGTAGTTATCATCCCAGGTTGTATCCATCGATAACTCTTCAGGGATGTCAGTTTTCTCAAGCGCTTCTGTTGTATTCACTTCATCAGAAGTCGGTAATGGCTCTTCTGTGCCTTCAGACGATGAAGCGGTCTGAGCTTCACCCATAAATGCTTCTTCAAGCTTGTCTGGTGTACTCTCTTCATTAGTTTGCGTTGCATTTTCATCAACTTCTAATAACGGGTTACTTTCCAGAGCTTCTTGAATTTCTTGTTGTAAATCCAGCGTCGACAACTGCAAAAGCTTAATTGCTTGTTGCAATTGCGGTGTCATTGTTAGCTGTTGTCCTATACGGAGTTGTAATGATGGACGCATGTAGCTTTTATTATTCCTATATATTTACAAACATTACTATTGAAGTGACGAACACTTCTTCTTAACTATAGCGTGAATTGTTCACCAAGGTACACATCTCTCACTTGCTGATTAGCAAGAATTTGATCCGCATCACCTTCGGCTATTAATTCACCATGGCTAACGATATAAGCTTTTTCACACACATCAAGGGTTTCCCTTACATTGTGGTCGGTAATTAAGATACCTATACCGCGTTGCTTTAAATGCAAAATAATTTTTTTTATATCGCCAACTGATATTGGATCGACACCAGCAAAAGGTTCGTCGAGTAGAATAAACTGCGGATCTGCCGCGAGTGCTCGTGCTATTTCAACACGGCGGCGCTCACCACCCGATAAACTCATGCCTGTATTATCTTTTATATGGCCGATATTGAATTCTTCAAGTAATAATTCAAGTTTTTCAATACGTTCGACCTCTGACAAGTCTTTGCGCGTTTGCAAAATTGCCATGATATTGTCATGTACCGTTAACTTACGAAAGATTGAGGCTTCTTGTGGTAGATAACCTAAACCTTTACGAGCACGTTCATGCATGGGTGATAACGTCAGGTCTTCGCCATTTAGCTCAATCGTTCCCTTATCGTTAGCTACTAAGCCAACAATCATATAGAAAGAGGTCGTTTTTCCTGCGCCATTAGGCCCTAACAGACCAACAATTTGTCCTGTTTCTACACTAAGGCCAACATTTTTAACAACTTGGCGGCCTTTATAGGCTTTGGCTAGGCCTTGAGCTTTTAATAATCCTTCTGCCATTATTGTTCTTTCGCTTCGTCTTTTGCTTTTGGCTTTAAAATTGTCGTGATACGTTCTTGTGGTTTACTTTTCGCTTCGAGTTGCTCTGTTAACGTGTTGTAGATGATTTTATCACCATTAACTTCGCTACCCTCTTGGCTCAATTTCGCATTACCAGAGATGGTAATTGTGTAAATTGACGGCTCGTATGTAATTTCATTTGCTTCAAGTTTTATCGGCGTGCCATCTTCTAACAGTTGCTCGAAGGTTGCTGGTGAACCTTTTGCAATATATGTTTCACTGTCACTTGCCTCGTCTTCAACAACTTGCACTAAATCTGCGTGAATTTTCAATGAGCCTTGAGTGATAATGACATCGTCGATGTAGCTGGCGATGCGATTTTTCAAATCACCTGCGGTTCTATCTGCACTAATTAAAATCTGTTCTTTAAGGTCAGACTTTTTTGCATAGGCTGACGGGGTAGCCACTAGGATGCTCGCCAATAATGCGGCAGTCGCAATAGTAAGAGATTTATGGCGTGATTTTTCGATAAATGGTTTGTACATGTTCAGTTAATGTCATCTGTTTTGTATTTAAATCTACAATTAAGCCTGAGCCATACATAATAAAGTCTTTACCTTCGATCATTATTGTATGTTCAGAGCTTAAAATATTGGTATTCAAGTCAAGCTCAAAATATTTGCCGTGAATTTCTTGAATCAAACTGTTCTCGTCTGTAGCAACAAGTTGAACGCGATTTTCCAGTCTCACCCTATTTTTATGATTCAATCTGCCATAATTAGCACTCACTTTCCATGGCGCACTCGTGTTTTTTGGGTATAAGGTATAATTGGGCGCGGTAAAGTGCGTCGTATTACTATCATTAAAATGTTCCATTTTATCGGCATTGATGATGTGCGATAACTGGCCATCTGCTCGATAAATGTTGGTGCTTAATGATTCGGCAATGTAATCAGGTAAAAGTTCAACGTTATCATTTGCTTGGTTTGGCGCTTTGTCTTGGTGCCATTGAAATACACCATAGATACTGATGCTAATAATGAAAACAATAACAGAGAAACTTGTTAATTTACTCATACACTAGCGCCTTTAGCATCGGCTAGCGTATTTTGTTGTTGCATGATCAAATCACACAGTTCTCGAACGGCACCAAATCCACCCGGTGTAAAGGTAACAAAATCCGCTTTTGCTTTAACGATAGGGTGAGCATCATTTACCGCGACACCAAGGCCAACGCTCTCAATACAAGGTAAGTCTGGTATGTCATCACCGATGTAAGCAACCTCACTATTTTCTAACCCTAGAAGTTCTACTATTTCGTTTAAAGCGGGCAATTTATCTTCTTGGCCTTGAACTATGTATTTGACGTTCAACGATTTCATTCGGTTTGCCACAATATTAGAGCGACGACCCGTAATAATACCGACGTCGACGCCAGAGCTAATAAGCGCTTTAACACCGAATCCATCTTTTGTGTGAAAAGCCTTAAGCTCCTCACCATCATTGCCTAAATATATGCGCCCGTCAGAGAAAACACCGTCAACATCACATACCAGTAACTTGATGTTTTGGGCTTTTTTCAATACCTGCTGTTCTACATCACCGTATAAAGTATTCGACATTTTACAACACTCCTGCGCTAAGTAGGTCATGCATATTCATTGCACCGACTACGTGATTTTGATGGTTAACAATAATTAAACCATTAATCTTTTTATCTTGCATGATTTTTAATGCTTCTGCCGCTAGCATTTCGCTATCGGCGACAACAGGATTGCTCGTCATAACTGTTGTTATGGCATCTTGATGAATATCTATTTTTGAATCGAGTACGCGACGTAAATCACCATCAGTAAATAACCCGGTAAGCTCACTTTCATCGTTAACTACCGCTGTCATGCCAAGCCCTTTCAAGCTCATTTGAACCAATGCATCTTTAATTTTGGCTGTTTCGTTTACAACAGGTAATCGTTCACCGGTATGCATAATATCGGCAAGTCTTAACAATAGACGTTTACCTAAACTACCACCTGGGTGTGAAAGCGCGAAATCATCGGCGGTAAAGCCTCGCGCATTGAGTAATGCAACCGCGATTGCATCCCCCATCACTAGTGTTGCGGTCGTACTTGAGGTCGGCGCCAATCCTAAAGGACAGGCTTCTTGCTCCACTTGAATACAAATGTGGGTGTCGGCAAGTTTTGCTAATGTTGAATTATCATTGTTGCTCATTGCAATAAGCTTTGCACCGATGCGCTTGATAACAGGAATGATTGACAGCACCTCTCCAGTTTCACCTGAATTAGAGATACAGAGAACAACGTCTTCATTTGTGATCATACCAAGATCACCATGACTCGCTTCACCTGGGTGAACAAAAAACGCCGGTGTACCTGTACTAGCGAGTGTTGCAGCAATCTTGCCACCAATGTGGCCCGATTTTCCCATACCAACAACAATGACACGACCTTTACAGTGATACATCAGCTGACATGCTTGTTCGAAGTTGTCATCAATAAAGCGATGCAGGCCAACGACAGCTTGCTGTTCAATATCGATAACATTTTTGGCGAGTTGTTTAAAATCTTTCATCAATATTACCTTGCATGCACTATGAAAATAATAAGGCTTGATAGCCAATAAAACAGGTGAGTAATACAGCACCCTTTAATCTCGTCACTCTGAATGCACCTTTTATTCGGCTAAAACAAAGTGCAAATAACAGCAAAGTAATCGCTAGCATGATTGGTGCATCTCTTGTTGCTGCTTGCGCATCAATTTCACCCGGAGCAATGACACCTGCAAGTGACAGCACTGCTAAGATATTAAAGATATTTGAGCCAATAATGTTACCCAAAGCTAAATCATCTTCTTTTTTAATAATACTGGCGATGCTCGCTGCCAATTCGGGCAAGCTCGTTCCAATAGCAATGATTGTTAACCCAATAATTAAATCACTAACACCAAATGCTTTTGCTATTTCGGTTGCTGATTCAACTAAATATCCTGCGCTTAGAGGCAAAACAATCAGGCCGACAATTAACCATAAAAACGAAAGAGGCTTAGAAACAGCTTCTGGAACATCGGCTTCAGCTTCTGTGATCAGAAGGTCTTCTTCTTCGTTTTCTTTTGCCTGTTTCTTTCGGCGAATCGTCATAAATAACAAGCCAAAAATATAAACAAAGAACAATACCAGCAATACAGCTCCTTCAATAAAACTGAAGTGCTGATCCCATAAAACGTAACAGGCTAAAATCGTAATCGCGAGAATCAGTGGTAGTTCTTTTTTAATCGTATTTGAAGACACTTTTAACGGAGCTAGTAATGCGGTTACGCCAAGTACTAATGCGATATTAGTGATATTAGAACCGATAGCATTACCAATAGCTGTGTTAGGGGAGCCTTGAAAAGACGCGGTTGCGGCAACCATCATTTCTGGTGCCGAAGAACCCATGGCGACAATGGTTAAACCAATAACCATAGGTGAAATACCATAATTGCGCGCGATAGATGAGGCACCAAAGACAAACTTGTCGGCGCTCCATACTAAAAACACTAACGATACAATTAAGATTAAGAACTGTACTAACATGAAAATCCCCTTTTAGTAGGCGAATTGTCGCTTCTTGGGCTAAAAAACGAAAGCTTATTTATAAAATTCTTACGAAAAAGTTGAATTATTTGACTTTTTGCGGTCAAAAATCACTCAAGTGGCTGATTTAATGGTTGATATAGGGATAAAAAATTTCTTTCAAAAGATTTCTACATATTTAATTACGATTTTATTGTGACGCAAGTCATGTGCTGAGGTAGAATTCGCACCGTATAAACAAAATGAAACATTGATGTTAAGAAAAACTTTATGACAGATATTCTAGTTGATATTAAAAATATGACGTTCAAAAGGGAAGAGCGCGCTATTTATGAAGATATCAATATATCGATTCCTAAAGGCAAGGTTACCGCGATTATGGGACCCAGTGGAATCGGAAAAACAACGTTGTTACGACTTATTGGTGGTCAATTGAAACCGCAATCCGGTCAAATATTGTTTGATGGACAAGATATTCCAACGTTAAGTCGTGCCAAGCTATACGACGTCAGAAAACGCATGAGTATGCTATTTCAAAGCGGTGCTTTGTTTTCGGAAATGAATGTATTTGACAACATTGCCTTCCCGATCAGGGAGCATACCCAGCTGAGTGAAGACATTATTGAAAAGATGGTGTTGATGAAACTTGAAGCGGTTGGGCTTCGAGGAGCAAAAACACTTAAACCTAGTGAATTATCAGGCGGTATGGCAAGACGAGCGGCACTTGCTCGAGCGATTGCGTTAGATCCTGAATTGATCATGTACGATGAACCTTTTGCAGGACAAGACCCTATCTCTATGGGAGTCATTGTACGTTTGATTAAGTCTCTTAATGAAGCTTTGGGCTTAACATCAATTGTGGTTTCACATGATGTTGCTGAAGTCATGAGTATTGCAGATTATATCTACATTATTGCCGAGCAAAAGGTAATTGGACACGGCACCGCAGAAGAAATTGCTCAAAACTCATCTGCATTAGTGCAACAGTTTGTGCAAGGTGAAGCGGATGGACCTGTACCATTCCATTTCCCAGCACAAAGTCTGAGTGAAGACCTGATTAAGGTGGGTAAATAATGGGCGCTATATTAAAATTAGGGCAATCAACGATTGCCTTGCTCGCAGGTCTTGGGCGTGCGGTCATTATGTTGATGTCCGCGATATTACATGTGCCAAATATTAAGCGTGGCTATCCGTTGCTCGTCAAACAGTTGTACGCAGTTGGTAGTCTGTCATTAGTCATTATTGTTGTTTCTGGTGGCTTTATTGGTATGGTGCTTGCGCTTCAAGGCTATACTATTTTGGTTGATTATGGTGCTGAAGCGAGTTTAGGCCCGATGGTTGCTTTATCGCTTTTGCGTGAGTTAGGGCCTGTCGTTGCTGCATTGCTTTTTGCTGGTCGAGCAGGCTCTTCATTAACGGCAGAAATAGGGTTAATGAAAGCGACTGAACAGTTATCAAGTATGGAAATGATGGCGGTCGATCCGTTACGACGTGTTATTGCGCCTAGATTCTGGGCTGGCTTTATTGCTATGCCATTGCTAGCTGCGATCTTTTCAATGGTCGGCATATTAGGTGCGCATTTGGTCGGGGTCGACTGGTTGGGTGTTGATGCAGGTACATTTTGGTCAGTGATGCAATCACAAGTGGACTTTAGCAAAGATATCATGAATGGCGTGATCAAGAGTTTAGTATTTGCGTTTGTAGTGACGTGGATAGCTGTTTACAAAGGTTATGATTGTGAGCCAACGTCGGAAGGGATAAGTCGAGCAACGACATCTACTGTCGTACAATCATCGTTATTAGTTTTAGGTTTAGATTTTGTATTAACCGCATTGATGTTTGCGCGTTAGAGGGTTAGGTAAAGACATGGTGTCAAAGAAAATTGAATTAGTTGTAGGTCTTTTTGTTGCGCTAGGGTTAGCCGCTATTTTGGTATTGTCATTAAAAGTCGCTGACAGTGGTATATCAGGCAATGGCGAGACGTATCAGTTGTATGCAAAATTTGAAAATATAGGTGGGTTAAAAGTTCGCTCACCAATTAAAGTGGGTGGAGTAGTGATCGGCAGGGTTAGTGATATTCGTTTAGATAGCGAAGATTTCACACCGGTTGTGACGTTGGATATTTTTCAAGAATTTAACAATTTTTCGGAAGCTACCTCGGTCTCTATTTTAACATCGGGCCTATTAGGCGAACAATATTTAGGATTACAACCAGGTTTTATCGATGATTCCCTTGAAATTTTGCAACCGGGTGATTACATCGAAGATACCAAGTCAGCGCTTGTCTTAGAAGAGCTGATTGGACAGTTTTTATTTAACCAGGGAAGTGGTGATTAGAGAGTATTATGAAAAAATTAACAACTTTATTGCTTGGTGCACTTTTTAGCTTTCAGGTTTTCGCAACTGAAGTAAGCAAAGAAGACCCATACACAATGATTGAAGAGGTGGCCAATATCACCTTTACCCGTGTAGCCAATTCACAGAGTGAAATCCGTGCTAACCCAAATATGTTAAAGGACGTTGTGCGTGAGGAGTTAATACCTTACGTTGATTATCGTTATGCAGCATTAAAAGTATTAGGTACTAATTTAAAGACAATTAATAAAAAGGATTTAAATGCCTTTATTCCTGTGTTTAAAGAGTATCTGATTACCTCATATGGTCAAGTTTTCACGCTATACAACAATCAAGAGGTACGCTTTGAACCGCCTAAGCCAACGGGCAATAAAAAGATTGTAGCCGTTCAAACACTCGTTTTGGAACAAGGTAGAGAGCCAATTAGCATCGCGTTTAAAGTGCGTAAAAATCGCAAAACTAATGAGTGGCGCGCGTTTGATATGATTGCTGAAGGTGTGAGTTTATTAGACTCTAAGCAAGCTGAATTAAGTTCGCTAATTCGCCAAAAAGGACTGCCTTACGTCACCCAAATTCTTTCAGAGAAAAGCGAACAAGATATTTCATTTAGCAATCCAGTTGAGATTCCGGGTCAAAATGCTAATTAATATTGAGCAAAATGAATCTAATTTTGTACTGTCTGGCGAGTTAAATCGCCATACAGTGCCATCGATTGGAAAAAAGCACATCACACCAATGTTAACTTTCAAGCAATTCTCATTGGATTTTGCCCAGGTAACCCATTGTGATACCGCTGGTTTAGCATGGGTCTTGTTGGTGATAGAAAAAGCAAAAGCGCAACAATGTGAAATAAACTTTATTAACTTGCCTCAAGATATGGTTAAATTAGCGCAATTGAGCGCAGTTGATACTTTATTTTCTGCCTAGTGAAATAAATTAGAGGAATTGTTGTGGACGTAGAACAAATTAAAGCCATGATAAATGACGCCTTGTCATTAGATGAATTACACGTAAGTTTCGATGGCTCTCAAGCAAAAATTATTGCTGTGTCAGACATGTTTGAAGAGATGTCTCGCGTTAAAAAACAGCAAACGGTGTTTGCGCCATTATCCGAAGCAATCAAAGACGGGACGATTCACGCTGTAACTGTAAAAACTTTTACAACAGAGCAATGGCAACGTGATAAAATGTTTAACTTACCTATTTAATTCAAAAGAAGAATACCTTGGACGCTTTTAAAATAAACGGTGGTCAACCGTTGCGCGGTGAAGTCACTATTTCCGGCGCAAAAAATGCGGCGCTACCTATCCTTATGGCAGCTTTGTTAAGCGAAACTGCAGTAACTATTCATAACGTACCGCGACTCAATGATATCGAAACCACATTAAAGGTAATTAATTCGTTAGGTGCCAAAGCACAGTGGGTTGGCGATAATTCTTTAACGATTGATGCGAGTATTGTTGATAACTGTAAAGCGCCTTATGACTTAGTGAAAACGATGCGTGCGTCTATCCTAGTCTTAGGTCCTCTTTTGGCCCGTTTTGGTCATGCCGAAGTATCGCTTCCTGGTGGTTGTGCTATTGGGGCTCGCCCAGTGAACTTGCATATCCATGGTTTAAAGCTGATGGGTGGTGATATTGATGTCGAGCAAGGGTATATACTTGCTAAGAAAGAAGGGCGCTTAGCCGGTGCAACAATTTTCATGGATACTGTCAGTGTGACAGGCACTGAAAACCTGATGATGGCAGCGGCACTAGCTGACGGAACGACTGTGATAGAGAATGCAGCTCGTGAACCTGAGATTGTTGATTTGGCAAACTTTTTAAACAGCATGGGAGCGGATGTTCAGGGCGCTGGTACCGATACGCTAACCATTAATGGTGTTGATGCGCTAAAGGGTTCTGAATACAAAGTGATGCCGGATCGAATCGAAACAGGAACTTTCTTAGTCGCGGCAGCCGTGACACAAGGTAAGGTTCGTTGTTTAAACACCGACAGTAAGTCGCTTGATGCAGTTATTAGTAAGCTTCAAGAAGCTGGTGCAGAAATCTCAATTGGTGATGACTGGATTGAGCTTGAAATGAAGCAAAGACCAAAAGCTGTCAACATTAAGACGGCGCCACACCCTGCATTCCCTACCGATATGCAGGCACAATTTGTTGCGCTTAACGTCATTGCAGAAGGTACAGCGACAACGACGGAAACGATTTTTGAAAATCGTTTCATGCATGTCCCTGAACTTCAACGTATGGGGGCTGATATTTCTTTGGAAGGGAATACTGCAATCTCACGTGGTGTAGAGTCGTTAAATGGTGCTCAAGTCATGGCAACGGATTTACGAGCATCTGCAAGTCTAGTTATTGCAGGCCTAGTGGCAACAACAGAAACACAAGTCGATCGTATTTATCATATTGACCGTGGCTACCAACATATTGAAGATAAGTTACAGGCATTAGGCGCTGATATCACGCGAATATCAGCAAGTTAATTGTCACAGTACAAGATGATGTAATCGAAAAGCCTTAAATCAGAGATGATTTAAGGCTTTTTCATTGTTACGTCCATTTAAACCATAACTCTCGCTTTACATAACTAGCCTAACACGTTAATTTTTAAAGGTTGTTTAACAAATTTAGCTACAGTATGTATACGCGTTATTTCGGTTTTGAAGAAATCCCTTTTTCGATAGCACCTAACCCTCACTTTCTCTACATGAGTGAAAGGCACAAAGAGGCGTTGGCGCACTTAAGCTATGGCTTAGGCGAAACAGGGGGCTTTGTACTACTTACAGGAGAGGTTGGCACAGGTAAAACTACTGTTAGCCGCTGTTTGCTAGAGCAACTTGGTGATGACACACAGGTTGCGTTTATTCTCAACCCCGCGCTTTCGGCTTTTGAGTTATTAGCAACTATTTGTGATGAATTGAAGATTCGTTACCGAAAAACAGGCGCTACGTTAAAAACGCTGACTGACAAAATTAGTCAAAAGCTCTTGAAAAACCATGAAAATGATATCAACACCGTGTTGATTATCGATGAAGCTCAACACCTACAAGCAGATGTTTTAGAACAATTGCGTTTATTGACAAATTTAGAAACGAACACCAAAAAGTTAATGCAGGTGATTTTAATTGGTCAACCTGAATTACAACAACTTTTGCAACGTCAAGACCTAAGGCAACTTGCGCAAAGGATCACGGCACGGTATCACTTGCTGCCGCTGACAAAACAAGAGGTCAAACATTATATTGAGCACCGGTTATCCGTGGTCGGTTGTCAGCAAGCGTTATTTACGTCTAACGCTTTATCAACTATTCACCAACTTTCTAAGGGAATTCCCAGGTTAATTAATCTGCTATGTGATCGTGCATTGCTTGGTGCTTATGGCTTAGGTAAGCAACAAGTTGACAGAAAAATGGTTTTGGTCGCGTCTAAAGAGGCTTTAGGTATTGAATATCAACCGAAAGCTTGGTGGCAGAACAGAGCTGTATTGTTCGGTACAGCTGTTTTAGTCCTTTGTGGTGCGGTAACGATAGGCACCGTGATCGGACAATCACGCAATAATGAACAAACCGCAGTCAATGTCGTTAGTAGCGAGACAGTAAAAAAGGACATTGTCGTCGATCATCAAGCTAATCAGCACTTCTCTTCAAATATTGTCGACTTACTTGGCCAATGGCGAATAGTACTAGACGAAGAAATAACTGAGCCGTGTGACGTTGCAGGAGAATATTTATTGGATTGTCATTGGTTTAAAGGCAATGTGACTGCACTAAAACAGTTAGGGTACCCTGCCTCAATGCAGTTTGTTGACGAATATGGGGCTGCTTTTTATGGTAACTTTATTGGTACGAATAAAGGCCAAATTATTGTTGATTTTAATGGACAGCAGGAGCAACTCGATAACGAGTGGCTAGCAAAGTATTGGCAAGGTGCAGCACTCATTTTTTGGCAAGCGCCAAGTATTAATGGAGAGTTCATACAATCAATCGATGCAAGCAGTGAACTTATTTTAATTCAATGGTTAGAAGATCAATTGGCTAACAAGCAAAAAAGGCCAGCGCGAATCGTTAGCTCATTTGATCAACTCCTGAGTAACCAATTGCAACAATTTCAACAATCACAAGGCATCATGGTATCATCGGGTGCAAATACCCAAACGGTTATGCTGTTAGCGAACCAAGCATCGCAAGGCATGCCTGTTTTTATCGAGAAATAGTCTAACTATGTCATATATTCTGGACGCGTTGAAAAAACAGCAAGGTGATTCTTCAACGGCAAATCAACAAGCGGTTAACTTTCAAACTTCAGCTCCTGCGCCTTCTTCAAATATGTTGTTATGGGGAGTGTTGCTTACGGCAGCGATATTTTTGGCGCTACTCGCTGGTTTTTGGATGGGGCAGCAAACAACTAACCCACAAGTGATGAATGCTCCTACTAGCAAAATACAAGTGCAAAGCGCTCAAACAATAACTGCACAAGGGAGTGGGGAAGAAAGCTCTCAAGAAAACGCGTCAACTTCCCAGGTTAGGGCACCTAAGCCACTTCAAGGAGCAGAGCGTTATTTTCAAGCACCGCCTCAAGAAAAAGCTTCATCACAGGCTAAACAGGACGAAACCTCGGAAAGTAAACCATTAATTTTAGGTGCTAATACTGATCGCGTATTTGAAAATGGTGAGTTGAAATCGCCGTCAGCGCCTAAGGCAGAAGAACCGCTTGAGGGCATCTCACCAAGTTTATTGGCCAAGTTTGAAGCGGCAGTCAGTGATACGCCAATAGAGGAAGTTGAGCGTCAATCAGCACCGGCATCAGAGTCAAGTCTTCAGGATATTTCCCAGTTGCCGATAGCAACGCAGAATTCAATTACGCCGTTTGCTTTTGATATGCATATTTATCAAAGTAATAATCAAGGCTGGGTCAAGGTTGATGGTAAAGAGTATTATGAAGGCGAGGCTCTACCTAATGGTGTCATCATAAGAGCCATTGAACCTCAACAAGTCATTATGAGTTTCAATGGCTACCGTTTTTCAATGGGCGCGTTAACTGCCTGGCAGTAAGCTAAAAACTTCTATATGGTTTAACTCATAAATGCGTTTTTGAAGAAGTTAAGTAAGTTGAGGTTAAAGTCTTCAGGCCTTACACATGAATCAATTTGATCATCGTATTTAGGTTTGGCTAAATCAATGTCTTCAACAGCAATGTTTTGCTTTAGTCTTGTATTATAAAAGACACGAACAATAGGCTTTAATGGTTTATTTTTGTTAAGCCCTGAAATCAATCCGACTTTACCACTCGTTAGTTTTACTAAGGTACCAACTGGATATAAGCCAAGTGATTGAATGAATTTCTCTACTAAGCCGTTATCATAACTTTCTTTGGAATCTTTGATGAGATTTTTAAATGCTTGAATAGGGTGCATGCCAGCTTTATAGACACGATCAGCCGTCATGGCATCATAACTATCAACAATCGCTATCATTCGGTCAAATATGCTGATATCTTCCGCTGCCAATCCGAACGGGTAACCTTTACCATCGAGTCGTTCATGATGAGTTGCAATTAAACTCAGCGCTATATCAGGAACACCGTCCATTGTTTTGACAACTTCTAGACCTTTGATGACATGACCCTTCATTACATCATACTCTTCGCTAGTTAGCCTACCGGGTTTGTTTAATACATTGTCAGGTATCAACACTTTACCGATATCATGAAGAAAGGCACCAAGTGCTAACTGTTCAATAATCTTTTTGTCATAAGACATATGCTTGGCGAAAATACTAATAAGAACGGCAACGTTTAATGAGTGTTCGACTAAGTATTCGTCTTTCATTCTGATGCGAGACATACACGACAGCGCATCTTGATTTCGGAAAATCGAATCTACAATCGCATCGGTTGTTTGGCTTACTTCGGCGATGTCGATGTCTTTACTTTCAGTGATACTCGTTAAAATTTTACCTTGAAGATCTTTAGCGTTGTTATAAAGCTTTACCGCTTTATTCATTTCAGCATCTAATGGGACCTTTCTCTCGTGATGATCTTCTTCTACTTCAGTTTCTATCTCAGTTTCGGCAACGTCAAAATCTATCGGTTTTGATGCGTGTTTAGATTTATCCATGTCGATAAAAATAAACTTAACGCCTGATTTTTTTAACTTTTTTAACGTTTTATCAGATGAGACAAAGCCTTCAGACTTTACGGTGAGTTGGGTTTTGGGGTTGATCACTGAGACGACATACATGCCCATCTCAACGTCATTTATCGCAATTTTTTCTAAATCTTGTGTTGTATCAGTCATGTCTTAAAGCTGCAAATAGAGCCCCAAATCGGGGCTCGTCATTAAAATTTTACTGCCAAGACGCTAAGCTCTCCTCATAATTCTCAATTAAGTCGAGCTTTTGTAGCGTCCAGCCGACACTGTCTATACCGTTCGCAAGGCAATACTGGTGAAATTCGTCTAATGAAAAAGCATAGCTTTTGTTACCAGCGACAACGGTGTTTTTTTCTAAATCTACTGTTAAGTGTAGCGAACCTTGCTGAGTTTGCTCAAATAGCGATTGAATTTCATCTTCCGATAAAATAACGGGTAATACGCCAATATTGATGCAATTAGCATAAAATATGTCGGCAAAGCTTGGCGCTATTATAACTTCAAAACCATATTCTTGTAGTGCCCAAGGTGCATGTTCACGTGAAGAACCACAGCCAAAATTTTCTCTGGCAAGTAAAATACTCGCTCCCTGATAAACATCACTATTTAGAATAAAATCAGGATTGTTTTCTAACCCATGGTCATCAAGGTAGCGCCAATCATGAAATAAATGGGTACCAAAACCCACGCGTTCAGTTTTTTGTAAAAACTGCTTAGGGATGATTTGGTCAGTATCAACGTTCGCAATATCAAGTGGTACAACTAACCCTTGATGTGTCGTAAATTTTTTCATTTTTTAATCCTTTACTTGTGCTAGATCAACAAATCGACCATGTATTGCAGCTGCTGCAGCCATCTCTGGGCTGACTAGGTGTGTTCTACTACCTCGACCTTGACGCCCTTCAAAGTTTCGGTTTGATGTTGAAGCACAGCGGTCACCTGCGGATAGTTTGTCATCATTCATGCCTAAACACATTGAGCAACCGGGTAATCGCCATTCAAAACCAGCATCGATAAAGATCTGCGCCAATCCCTCTTCTTCTGCTTGTGCTCGAACACGATAGGAGCCTGGTACAACAATCGCATCCACAGCGTCACTAACTTTTTTACCTTTTGCAATCGATGCGGCAGCACGTAAGTCTTCGATACGAGAGTTAGTACATGAGCCAATAAAAACTTTGTTTACACTGATATCGGTAATCTTAGTGCCTGCTTTTAACCCCATATACTTCAATGCATTGACACAAGATTCTTGTTCGACTGGATCACTAAAGTCTTCAGGCGCAGGGACAGAACCATCGACTTCAATTACTTGACCTGGTGTTGTTCCCCACGTTACCTGAGCTTTGATATCGCTACCTTTTAAAACTAACGTCTCGTCAAATGTTGCATTATCGTCTGACTTAAGCGTTTTCCACTGTTCAACCGCTTGATGCCAGTCATCGTCCTTTGGTGCGTACTCTTTACCTGCTAAGTAATCGAAAGTTGTTTGGTCAGGTGCTATTAAGCCAGCTTTAGCACCAAATTCGATACTCATATTACAAATCGTCATGCGCTGTTCCATAGAAAGGTTTGTAATACCTTCTCCGCAGTACTCCACAACAAAGCCTGTCGCCCCAGCACTTCCCGTTTTACCGATAATAGCCAAGATAATATCTTTGGCACTTATTCCTGGATTAACCGGGCCTTGAATCTCTATTTTCATGGTTTTGGCTTTTGTTTGACGAAGCGTTTGAGTCGCTAAAACATGTTCTACTTCCGATGTGCCAATACCAAAAGCTAATGCCCCAAATGCGCCATGTGTTGCGGTATGAGAATCACCACAAACAATCACTTGCCCTGGTTGTGTAATACCAAGCTCAGGCCCCATTACGTGGACAATACCTTGGTTTTTATGGCCCATGCCAAATAATTGAATACCGAATGCGTTGCAGTTTTTTTCTAAGGTACGTAATTGGTTTGCTGCACCTTCACCTGCTGCATCGATTTCAACGGAGCGTGTTGAAATGTTGTGGTCCATCGTTGCTATCGTTTTTTCCGGACGACGCACTGGACGGTTGTGAAAAGCTAAATTAGCGAATGCCTGTGGAGACGTCACTTCATGAATCAAGTGACGATCGACATAAATTAATGGTGTTTCACCCACTTTGTCTTCGACTAAATGGCGTTGCCATAATTTTTCATATAAGGTCGTTGCCATGATTAGCTTCCTTGTCCGTCGTTAATGTATTGGCAAATAATATCACCCATTTCACTGGTTGATTTTGCCTGATGTGCATTTTCAGCCGTTAATAAATCTCTCGTTAAATTGCCTTCATCTAGTGCCTTGGCAACCGCATTCTCTATCGCGCTTGCAGCAGCATCTTGATTTAAGCTAAATCGCAACATTAGGGCTGCAGATAAAATTTGTGCAATAGGGTTTGCGATATTTTTACCTGCAATATCAGGTGCTGTGCCACCAGCTGGCTCATACATACCAAACCCTTGCTCATTTAAACTAGCTGATGGTAATAAGCCCATTGAACCTGTGATCATGGCGCAGATATCAGAAAGGATGTCGCCAAATAAGTTTGAGCATAACATCACGTCAAATTGGCCTGGATCTTTAACTAATTGCATCGCAGCGTTGTCGACATACATATGCTCAAGCGCAACGTCTGGATATTCTTGAGCGACTTCTTCCGTAACTTCTCGCCATAAAATAGAACTGGCAAGGACATTGGCTTTATCTACTGAGATGACTTTTTTGCGACGCTTTTGTGCCGCTTGAAATGCTAAATGAGCGATGCGGCTGATTTCTTTACGTGAATAAATCATGGTATCAAAACCGGCTTCATCCGCTGTGCCTGCATCTTTTCTGCCTTTAGGTTCACCGAAGTAAATCCCACCGGTAAGTTCGCGCATGACAAGAATGTCGAAACCTTGCTCAGAAATGTCTGCTCGCAACGGTGATAAGTGTGACATTGCTTTTTGTAAGCTGGCCGGTCGCATATTACAAAATAACCCAAAGTGGCCTCGTAACCCTAGTAACGAGGCGCGCTCAGGTTGTTCCGCTGGCGGTAGGTTAGTCCATTTTGGTCCGCCTACTGAGCCAAACAAAATAGCATCACTGTTTTCACAACCTTCAATCGTTGACTGTGGCAACGCCATACCGTGATTATCAATGGCGCAGCCGCCAACGTCGTAGTCGTTTAACGTAATCGGAAATTGAAATTTGTCTGCCACAGCATGCAAGACTTTTTTCGCTTGTTCCATTACTTCTGGGCCGATACCATCACCGGCTAAAATAGCAATAGTTGACATGTTTTCTCTCTTTTATTAATTAAATACTTTGTTGTTTTTGTTGGCGTTCTTCACGTAAATTGGCTATTTTTTTAGCTCGCTCTATCGCGTTTAGTGAAGAGATAAGTGCCTGACCTGATGCTTCAATAACATCAGTACCGATGCCATAACCGTGAAAATTTCTGCCTTGCCATTTAACAACGATATTTGCTTGGCCAAGACCATCTTCTCCGGCACCTTTGTTAGATATTTTGTAGTCTGCAACCTCAACCGGATAATCGACGCATTGCTTAATTGCTTGATATAAAGCGTCTACTGGACCGTTTCCAGTAGCAGATTGCGTGGCTGTGTCGTCGCCAACTTTTAACATCACACCCGCTGTCGCAAATTGGCCACTACCTGACTGAACGTTAATTTGCTCGATCTGGAAGTGGTCTGCACTGTCTTGTTGTTGAATGTTAAACAATAACGCTTCTAAATCATCGTCGAACACTTGGCCTTTTTTGTCTGCTAATTTCAAGAAATCTTGGTAAAGCGTATCCAAATCAAAATCACTTTCTTGATAACCTAAACTTTCCATGCGATGTTTTATAACGTGTCGACCAGAACGTGATGTCAGGTTTAATTTGGTTTTGCTAATACCGACACTCTCAGGTGTCATAATTTCGTAAGTATTGCTTGCCTTCAACATTCCATCTTGGTGGATGCCAGAAGAGTGGCTAAAGGCGTTGCTGCCAACAATGGCTTTGTTCGGCTGAACTGGCATATTGCACAAATGGCTTACTAATTTAGAAGTCTTGGCTATTTCTTGATGATGGATATTCGTATTTACGCTCAGTAAGTCTTGGCGTGTTTTGATGATCATCGCTATTTCTTCTAACGAACAGTTGCCGGCACGCTCACCAATGCCATTAATGGTACATTCAACTTGTCGTGCTCCGGCACTAACGGCTGCCATTGAATTGGCGACAGCTAATCCTAAGTCGTTATGACAGTGGACTGAAATAATTGCCTGATCGATGTTTGGCACGCGATTAAATAATTGAGTGATGATGCCACCAAATTCATGCGGTAACGTATAGCCTACCGTGTCAGGGATATTAATAGTCGATGCGCCAGCTTTAATTGCTTGCTCTACCATGCGACACAAATTGTCAATGGGCGTTCTGCCAGCATCTTCACATGAAAACTCGACATCATCGGTGAATCGTCTAGCGTATTTCACTGCGTGGATTGCCATAGCTTCCACGTCTTGAAAATCCTTTCGCAACTTCTGTTGGACATGAACATCAGATGTCGAGATAAACGTATGGATGCGAAATTGGTCGGCAACACTTAATGCATCAGCACAGGCTTTAATATCCGCTTCAACGGCACGAGAAAGGCCACAGACGATTGAATTTTTAACCGTTTTTGCAATTTGCTGTACTGAATTGAAATCACCGGGTGATGAAACAGGAAAACCAGCTTCAATGATATCTACGCCAAGTCGTTCTATCGCTTGTGCGATCTGTAGTTTTTCATTAACTGATAAGCTTGCAGTAAGCGCTTGCTCACCGTCTCTAAGCGTTGTATCAAATATTATAACCTTGTTGTCCATCATTAAGTTCCAAGTTGGCGAATTAATGCAGGCATAAAAAAACCCGCGATAATTGGCGCGGGTTTTAGGTAATTTGATTTTTAACTAAGCATCAATAGACCATCCGCGCGGTGTAATCGCGAGGAGGAGTGAAATAATAGTGTGCTTAGTTATTGCGTTCATTTGAATAAATATTCTAAAAAAAGGTTTTGTTGCAATATTAATAACCTAGTCTTGATGTAAGTGTCAATAAAAAATTCAAATCTGCTTATATCTTTCATTTATTTGTCATAACAAGTGAAGAATACTCATCCATATTATTTATTTAACGTTAGTTAATACATCGTGAATATCTAGTTAGCATGTCGTAGTGGTGCAAAACAAACGCAATGCCTCACATGAATGAGGGGATTTTTAGTTATTATTCTTACAGAAAATTTTGCCCTAAAGCCAAGGTATTATATGATACGAAGCCTTGAAAAATAATTCCCGGTTCACAATGAGACTTTTTTCTATTTTACTGTTTTCTGCTGTTTTGTTACCTAGTGCTGTTTTGGCTAAAGGTGTATCTCCATATTTACCTCTTAAATCAGCACCTGAATTCGAACATTTGATCGAAAAACTACTCGCTAAAGCGCCAAATGCTGATTTAATGACAAAACCCTATAAAGCCGTTGATATTGATCGTTTAAATGACGAGATTAAAGATTCTGATCCGCTATTGCATAAGAAAATTAAACGCTATTTAAGCCGCTACAAGCAAACGGGTGCCTTAACCCGAGCAAAAGTCAAACTCGCGTATAGTAACCAAGAGCACAATATACCAAACGGACGAGGACAGAATATCAGCGATACGATTGCCGTGGAAGCTGATGGCTTTTGGTTAGCACACGATAATTTACTTTTTAGTGGTGCATTTATTGCGACAGATGAAGATTTTATTCCAATTAATACGCTGATGAGTTTTGGTAATGAATATGCGCAAGTCGACATTGGCTACAAAGACAAGTGGTACTCACCCGCCTACGATAGTGCGATGTTGATAAGTACGCATGCAAAAACATATCCCTCAATATCAATTAGTAACTATGAGCCTTTGACTCGATTTCGATTTCGCTATGACTTCTTTTTAATGTATATGGACGAGCAGGATGCTATTAGATTGGGAGATACTACTGAACCAGGACGACCATATTTAGCTGGTACACACTTTAGTCTTGCGCCATGGGAAAATATTACGATTGGCTTTAATCGCCTTTTTCAGTTCGGTGGTGGTCCCCGGGAAGTCACATTTTCTGATTTCTTAAAAGCGTTTTTTGATCCTGTAGGCAAAGACAATAGGGGGTCAAGTGATGACTTTGAAGATCCTAACTTTGAATTTGGTGATCAATTAGCGTCGCTTACTATTAAATATAATTTTAACCTTTTTGATCAATATGGCAGTTTTTATGGTGAATATGCAGGTGAAGATACTGCAGGCCATAAAAATTACAAGCTAGGTAACACATCCTTTACCTTCGGGTTGTTTTTACCTGAAATTACTCACAATAGCAGTTTACGCTTAGAGCACAGTGTTTGGCAAAACGCTTGGTACGAAAACGCCTTATATAGTGATGGTAACCGTAACGATGGCCACGTGATTGGTCATTGGGGCGGTGATGAGCGTATTGAAGGGTCGGATGCAGGTTCTAAAAGCTATCACGTCAATTGGATCTACAATATAAACGAAACTGACGTTTTCGATACCAAACTTCGATTTTTGGACAATAAAGATCGAGATTATGATGGCTACAAGCTTGGCTACGAGATTGATATTCG
The DNA here is from genome assembly GCF_030161435.1 of Thalassotalea loyana. Taxonomy (GTDB): domain Bacteria; phylum Pseudomonadota; class Gammaproteobacteria; order Enterobacterales; family Alteromonadaceae; genus Thalassotalea_G; species Thalassotalea_G loyana. Next base: position 785,035 of record NZ_BSSV01000001.1, read on the forward strand.
TTATTCAACTTTTTACGATAATGCTTTTTGGGGACTTGAGCTGATAGCAGGTCGTGATGTCTTTGATGAAGATTATTATCGCATTGCCGTTTCTTACTCATACTAAGTTGAGACATAGCCCTATTTACTCATAGAGAGATATATGAAAACAGTAATTACCTTTGGCACATTTGACGTGTTTCATGTCGGTCACGTCAATATTTTGCAGCGTGCAGCAGCATTAGGTGACCGATTAGTCGTTGGCGTATCTTCAGATGCACTTAACTTTTCTAAAAAAGGCAGAAACCCGATCTATTGTGAAGCAGATAGACTGAAAATTATTAGTGTATTGTCCTTTGTGGACGACGTTTTTATTGAGGAGTCTCTTGAGAAGAAACTGGAATATATTCAACACCATAAGGCTGATGTTCTGGTCATGGGAGATGACTGGGAAGGTAAATTTGATGAGCTAAAAGCGCATTGTGAAGTGGTTTATTTACCAAGAACTCCGTCCATATCGACAACAGAAATCATTGAAGTCGTTCGTCAAAAATAAAGGTTCTTTATGGCTAAAAAATACTTGTTCTACATTTCTCAAAATTACAGCTTTGGTATCTTGCGTCCAATTCAAGAAAAACTTGTAGCCCGTGGTGATAGTGCAGCTTGGTTTATTGAAGGTAATGAAGTTGACGTTTCTCGTTTCAATGATGATGAGCAGGTATTAAAAACCGTTGAACAAGCCGTTGAATACAATGCCTATGCTGTTTTTGTCCCTGGCAATGTGGTACCTGACTTTATTCCCGGCATAAAAGTACAGGTATTTCATGGGTTGGAATATAAAAAGAAAGGTCACTTTGCTATACGTGGTTTTTTTGATGTCTATTGCACGCATGGTCCAATTACCACCAACAAGTTCAAAGAATTAAATAAGAAGCATCGATATTTTTATGTTAAAGAAACTGGATGGCCAAAATTAGATCCATATTTTGCACTCAAGTCTAGTTCCGAAAAACGTACCAATTCAGAGCAGATGCAAGTGCTTTATGCACCAACATTTAGTCCAAGTTTGACATCGGCTCCCGCTCTTTTAACGCAGTTTAAAGCGCTATCAGCAGATGGCAACTATAAAATCATCGTTAAGTTTCACCCTAAGATGGATAAAGACTGGATAGCACAGTATCACGCGATCGCTAATGAAAATTTAATTATCTCAGATGATGACAATATTCTCCCACTTATCCTATCGACGGACGTATTGGTCTCCGATACTTCGAGTGTTGTTGATGAAGCTTTGTTGATGGGCAAACGCGTTATCACCTTTAAGAATAGCCAGCCTCAAAATGCAATAATTGACATCTGCGACCCCGCCGAATTGTCACCCGCTTTAAATCAAATATTAGACGATGAACAACTGGGTAAAAATATAGAACAATACATAACCCAAGTGCATCCATATCAAGATGGCGATAGTGCAAGTCGTGTACTAGATGCTGTTGACGATGTTGCCAACCTAGGCTTGAAGCCAAAACCTCTAAACTTGATGAGAAAGTTTAAATTGAGAAAAAAGCTCAAATACTTTAAACGTTAGTTTGAGGTTAGCTTTTCAAAAAATAGCTCATATTGGTCGACAGTTGATTGATGAGAAAAGGTTGTCTTGATAGCCTCCTGCGCATTATTTGAAAGCGTTTTTAGTAGCGCTTCATCCGTTGCCAGCTTAGTAATACATTGAGCTAAAGCATTACTATCGCCGATTGGGAAAACGAGACCATTCTCATCGTGTTTGATAATCTCTAGAGCACCTTCATTACTTGAGGTAACAACAGGTGTTCCAACAGCAAGGGATTCTAGAACGATTCTGGGTAGCCCTTCTCGTTTTGACGGCAAAATTGTAAAGTCACACGCTTTAGCTATCGCGGGCACATCGCTTCTAAATCCAGTTCTGATGACCATATGTTCGATACCATGATTTTTAATGTAATCATCAAATATTTGGGTATCTAATTTATCGCCGACTAAAATCAATTTTAACTGTGCAAGGTGCTTAAGTTTGGCTAGGGCATCTAAGACAACAAAAGTCCCTTTGTGCGGTCGCTCGCTACCAATGCACAGGATATTTAAGTTATTGGCGTTGGTGTTAATGCTTGATAGTTCAGTCGCTTCTTGCTGATACCATTGCAAATCATGGCCTTTGTAGATAGTCTCCACCGCTTTTTTATCGATGACCTGTTGTTTTACATGCTTTTCCACGGCTTTAGAGACACATATTACGCCATCTACTCGTGGATTTAAGATGGACAAGTAATTGGTTAGATCTGTTCGGTAAAGACCCCCAGTCGTCCCACGATATGCGATAAGTTTTGCATTGGTTCCTAAGCTACCAAAAACGGCATTGGGAATTGTTCGCGACTTGGTGGCATAAACCAGATCGATATTTTGTTGCTTAATGATTTGGCGGATTTTGGCAATTCCAGACCAGTTTAATTTACGCTTACTGGAGAGAGGGATGACTGTTACACCTTCATTACGATAGGTTTCGACATATGCGCCATCTGCGTCGGTCATAATCGTAATGTTATGACCGCGTCTAGCCAAACTCGTAAATATAGATGCTTCAGGTCTTACCGTATTAAACGAACGCCCAGGGTCTGGGAGAATGAGTAAATTCATTTCTCAAAATTAACCCCAGCTACTGGTTTTACGTTTTTTCGCTGTAAGGTGCGGTAAGATAATACCTAACAGTAAACCAATGCCTAATACCATTGCGCCATAGAAAAAGTATTGTTTCTTAAGTTCTAAGTCTTGATTATCAACTTGTAGTTTTAGCTCATCGAATTGGGTTGTTAGTGATTTAAGCTCGCCTTGCAATGATTTGTTTTGCTGCTCAAGGTCTGAAATGGTTGTTTGTTGGCTATTAATATCTTGGTTAAGGCGCTGTTCAGTTTCATTATAACTTGCAAGCTCACTGTTTAGTTGAGCGATAACCGTTCTTAAACTAGGGTTCTCACTAACAAATTTCGACTCAATCCAGCCTGCACGTTGCTTGCTATCGATAATCTGCGTGTAACCATTTGCTTCTTCGCCTGTTAGGCTAATTTCGTCGCCAGCGTTTATGCTTCCTAAAATACGGTAATTAGTACCTGCACCCGCAAGCATGTAAATAAAAAGTTCGTCAGAGATGAATGCTTTTTCTGGTTCACTTTCATTGGCTGATTCTTGAGCGAAAGTTAATGAAGAAAAAAGTGTCAGGGCAATAGCAAAATAAGTAACGGCTTTCATGGTTTAACCAAACAGGAAAATAACTTGTCAAAATATTAGGGCTTTGGTCGACCATTGGCAAGAGAAGATTGTTATTTCAAGGCTTTTTGCTATCTTGGTATTATTGCTAAGCGTTGCTTCTTTTAGTATGTTAGAGCAATACACCACGTTTTATTACATTCATTGAACAGGGCATCATGGCCGACGAAATAGAGTTGAAGTTTTTAGTAGAAGATACTGACGTTGTTAGTAAAATTGAAACTTATCTAAAAGCAGAAAACTTATCTTACACCCACAATCAAAAAACATTAATTAACAGCTATTTTGATACGCCTGACATGGCATTTAGAAAGCTAGACTTTGGTTTAAGAACACGGACCTACAAAACAGCGACTGAAACCTCGAGTGAACAAACGATAAAAACGTCAGGTCAGGTTGTTGGTGGTTTGCATAAACGCCCTGAATATAACGTAAACATTAACTCGAATCAGCCAGAGTTATCTTTATTTCCTGATGACATCTGGCCATCTCATACAAATCCGAACCATTTGCAAGAAACACTGATTTGTTTGTTTTCAACAGACTTTGAGCGCCATACCTGGGTATTAACCTTGGATAATGGTAGCGAAGTGGAATTAGTTTACGATTATGGTGAAGTTAAATCGGGTGGCCGCGCGACTCATATAAACGAGGTCGAAATAGAATTATCTCATGGCAGTACTGATGCACTTTTTGATTTGGCCAATCAATTGGTTGAAATCGTTTCTGTGCGTCCAGGTATAGAAAGTAAAGCTGCTCGTGGGTATGCACTTTACAATAAAGCTATGCCAGATCATCCAACAGGGTTGCCAATGATACAACTCAATCGACACGATGGATTATCTAGCATTTTTTACCAAGGCATGTCACAGGCACTAACACATTTACAAAAAGCCGTTGCTGGTTATATTGCTCAACCTGATCTTGAGACACTAGGGCCATTCGTCGATAGTTTGATTTTAATTAGACATGGCTTCTGGTTATTTGAAGATGTCATCGAAGATGAAGCTCAAAGTGAAGAGTTGCGTAAAGACTTATCTCATTTTATTAAGCTTTTCTCCTGGGTTGATAATGCTCAGTTTTTCACGGTCCTGATGAATAAGTCTGGTGCTTACAGGAAGAAATTGGATTACTCTGAGCAGCTGGTAGAGAAGTTAAAAATAGAAAATCGACGTTTTCCTGACGAAGAGCAAGTTAAACAGCTCATTGTTAGTGAGCGCTTCAATAAGCTTCAACTCAACTTATTACACATGATTGTCACTCAATCAATCGCGATAAAATCAAGCCAAGTTGATAACCGTATTCTCGCGAGTGAAAAGCTTGAAGAGTCATTACATCAAGCGCAACTTCAGGCTGATGGTCAGAGTTATATGGATGTTGCTAAAACGCTATTAGGGCAACGTAAATTATTAATTAGAAGCCTATTAACAGGGAATTGGCTAGGTTCTCAGTTTGACGAGACTATACGTAAAAACTACCGGAACGCATGGCTAGATGTATTGGAGGGCATGAATGAGCTCCAAACTCTTTGGTTATTGGATGTGCAATTAGATTCCTTAACACCTCGAAATGAAAAGCTTTGTGCTTGGTTTGATATGAAAATAGAGCACCTTGTTGAGATTATTTCGCAATCCCATCAGCATGCGCTGTCTATTATTCCATATTGGCGAGAATAGAGGCATTACAATGCGTGCTCTTGGTGTTTTTGTATTTGCGTTAATCATTCAATTCTCACTCGCTGCAAAACCTTATTTATTGCCTAAACTTGAGTCACGTATTATCGGGCAAGACATGCAGTATACAGTGAAAGAAGGTGATTACTTTCAAGCGATTGCTGAAAAGTTCAATGTGGGTTTATTAGCACTCATTGACGCTAACCCTGAATTAGATCCTTTTTTACCCAAAGTTGGCAGTAAGATGCTAATACCGAACAAAATGTTGTTACCGTTCGTCCCCCATGAAGGGATCGTGATTAATCTACCCGAACTACGCCTTTATTACTTTTCTCCTGATAGCTCCGTGGTACACGTGTTTCCTGTTGGCATTGGTAAACAAGGTTTGGCAACGCCCAAAACAAAGAGTTATATCGGTGAAAAACGAAAAGATCCGGTTTGGCGGCCAACCAAAGAAATGCAAGCTCGTTACTTCGAAGAGCATGGTAAACCGCTTGCTAAAGAGGTGCCTGCGGGACCAGATAATCCGTTTGGCAAATATGCATTGCGTCTCGGAACGAGTGAGTATTTAATTCATGGCTCAAATCAGCGAATTGGTATTGGTATGCGCTCAAGCTCAGGCTGTATTCGTTTATACGATGATGATATTGAGTGGCTGTATAATAACGTTCCTAACAACACGGTTGTGAGAATTATTGATCAACCGATCAAGATGTCCTACGAAGAGACGGGAAAGCACATTGAGATCCATCGCCCGTTGAGTGATGGGGAAGCACTGTCTGATCAGAGATACAAACGAGTATTGGCGAAGTTTGTGCAAACGGAGAGCGAGGCCAACGCTATTGCTCCTTTGCTCGAAAAACCAAACGGTATTGTTGTGTCACTAAATTAAGACTGGGTTTTAATCGATTTTAAACCAAATAGATAACGTGGCAGTTTAAAAGGCTTAACTAATAACCAACAGGTAATAATGCACACAGTTAATGCACTGAAAAGTAGGCTCAATGATTTTACTGGTATCGATGCTTGCCATTGAATAATGTAATACCCCAACACGACGATGATTGTTTGATGAAGAATATAAAATGGGTAAATTAATTCATTAGCGCTTCGTAACCATTTAGGAGAATGATTTAAATAGTACGTTGCGTAACCAAGCATCGCTAACAGCCCTGTCCACGAAACAAGTGTGCACACCGCCCAGTACATCTGCCAACGTATTTCTAATGAAACATATTCACTAATATCTGGTTTATTAAACCAGGCGATAAACAGTATTGTCGACAGTAAAAACCAAACTAAATTAGTTCGACGATACTTGCCCAGCGCTTGCCACGCCGTTTTATGGCTAATCAACAACATTCCTGCGATAAAAAACAGTAAGAAGAACAGAGAAACAGACACATTACTTAATGAGGTCTCTTGCGATGGCATCAGCAGTTTAAGGCAAAAACGAGTCATGAGAAAAATGATGACAAGCGAAAAAAGTCCGTGCTTGTTGTCTGCTAATTTTGCAAGCCTCTCCGATACTGTTTGGCCACGTTTAGACGAAATAAAATAATGAATTGGAACGGCCAGCAACATAAATACTATAAGAAACTCGATAAACCATAAATGGTTGGCTGAAAATGAGAAGAGATTTTGCTGATAAGCATCGGTAAGGCTGGTATATCTGGTTATATTCTCATAATACTCTTGCGGTGGGATAATCAGTATCATGCCGACTAATAAAGGAATAAATAAACGATGAAACTTGTTCGTTAAGAATGCCTTAACTGACATTTTGTTTAGTAGTAACGTACAGCCAACCCCCGCAATAAAAAATAGTGATTGCAAGCGAAGTTGCTCAAAGTACACCATGGTATTATCAAGCACCTTGCTCGACTCTTCGTTCATGATGTGCCATCCATCACCATTAAATGGCATGAATACATGGTGCAAGAATACCGCGAAAATTAATATCACTCTCAGCCAATCTATTGCCGCAATCCTGTCCATGTGTATTTTTTCCCTTAGCTCCTGATATAAAAAAGCCGATGAAAACACCGGCTTTTTTGGAATGATTTAATGGTTATTTTTTATATGTTGAAACCATGTTGTCAACTTTCTTATTAGCGTCACTTGCAGCCATTTGGGCATCTTTTGCCATCATTTTAGCTTCATCGAGCGCACTCGCGTTTGCTTCTACTTTCCTTTCAAGTGCACTGACTTGGTTTGAAAGATTATTAACCTGATTTGATAACTGGTCTACTTTGCTCTCTAAACCACTTGTACTTGAACAACCAAACGCTAATAGAGCTAAACCTGTCACGGTAAGATTTCTCTTTAACATAATGTTTCCCTTAGTTATTGTTTCTTCTATAAGATAACTTTATTGTTATGCCTACTTTAACAATAGTTTATATTTTGTCCAATACAATTCAGGAGAAGTATCAACTAAGCATTATCAATAACATGCTTTATCAGTTCTTCCATCAGTTTCTTCTTGATTTCTAGCTGCTCACTTGGGTCGATATCATACTTTTCGCCGAGTACTAGGTAATCATCACCACTCAAACTAACGGTGAGGCGAGGGCGCTTAGGACGACGGTTAATTGGTAATCCAAGTATTTGCCTAATTTGGTCTGATGGACTTAAACCGTGTGTTAGGGCCTCTTGGCGAATTGCAAGCTGGATTTTTTCATCCATATCAAAGGCAACTTGTGTTGCTTTTGCTGCCTTTATAGATGACTGCCATTTTTCAGGTACTTTACGGTTTGTCATGGTTAACTTCCGGGGAACATGTCCTTAATATCACTTGCTGGTCTAAACAGGGTCAGAAATACGTCAGTATCGCCATCTTGCCATACTTCAATATCTATCCCTTTACTTTCGTCGTCATTATACAACGAATACTGTTCAAATTGCTCACCAGAATCCTTGCCTTGATATGAAGAAATTGCCTGACTTCGATGATCTTTACGGTGGAAGTAGCCAACTTGAGCATAAGCTTGTCGATGATAGTGGTCATCCAGCCATTGACCAAGTTCTGGATCTTTATTCATCGTGTTGAGTTCACAAGGATCTTCATCAAAAATTAAAGCAAATTGGTCTAAATCAAAAATGGCTTCGACATCATCACGTTCAATCTCATAGGAAAATTTCAGGCAACTCTTATCGTCGGCGTCGAGTGTCATATAGATTTTCTCGCCGCTTGTACCCATAAGCACCCACTCGGTGTCGGTGCGATGCTCAAACTCATAACTATTAATTTCTACAACTTCTAATTGTTGCTTGCGTAGTTGTTCTGGTAACGCAAAACTATCACTTAACACAATGATATCTTTTATTTTTAGCTGATTAGCTTGGGTTAGCTGACGGGCAGGCTTTTCGTTACTGAATAACTTTTTTAAAAAACTCATAGGGTACCTACTAAAACGCCGGCATAAAGCCGGCGATACAAGGTTTTAGAATTACTTCTGTTTCGCTTTTAAACGCTCTAGAACAGAATTAGCGCTGTTGTCTTGTGCGCCAATACCAGCTGCTTTTAACTTAGCTTCTAGTGAATTATCAGACGTTTCCGACTCAAGCGTTTCCGCTGCCTTTAACTGGTCATCAAATTTTTGTTGTTTAGCTTTGATTCGCTCTAATGAATCTTTTGCATTTAGCAACTTAGAGTTTGATGATGAGAAGTTGTCGGTAATTGCCGATGTTGCTTTTTGCACACTTTCAGTGGTTTTAACCATTGAAAGCTGGCGCTTGTATTCGGTAATTTGACGTTCTGATTTTTTCACTAACTCTTTTAAACGCGCCGCGTTTCCTTCAAAGCTTTCTAGCGATTGCTGGTTTGTCGCAAGCTCGCTCTCAAGGCTAGCAATTTTCTCAGCAACTTCTAAAGCTAATGTTTCGTTACCTTGCTCAAGCGCTTGTGTAGCATAGCCTTCGTGCTCAGCAATCTCACGTTTAACGCGGTCAACTTCACGAGATGCTGACATTTGTTGTGCCATTACACCTGTTAAGTCACGTTTTGCTTTTGTTAAGTGATTTTCTGCATCACGAATTTCTTGTTCGAAAATACGTGTTGAATTTGCATCTACAATAGCTTCGCCAACTTCTGTTGCTCCACCACGTACTGCGGTCATAATTTTCTTGAAAATGCTCATAATATACTCCTGATGGAAACTTAAACGAGGTATTCACTCATATCATCGATAACTTCGATTGCGTTGTTACTAAGCACCGCAAGCTCGTGCTCAATATCGTGGAATGATGAATTCATCGACAACGCGCCAAAAATAACGTACTTGTCACCAATTTTAGAAAATGAAGACAACGGCATAGGTATATTCATTTCTAACATACTGGTATGCATCTCAGCTTGACTGTCTGGTTTTACTTCATCTTCACCCCATAAATAGGTGATACATAAAATTTGATCGTCGGTTACCGATACAAAAATCGGCAGTTCTTCACGACCAATAACAGAGATTTGTAATACATCTACTTCCCCAGCAATTGGCTGACAATCAAAAACTAATCCTGTATCTGAATTATCAGCTAGGGTGTTTAGATGATCTGCTATCTTATGAATATTCATGTTTATCCTCATGTAATAAGAAGCTCATTGGTTAACACCAAATTCCTAAAGACATAATATGTCTTGATGTCAAATGTAGCATTTAGACATATTATGTCAAGTGATGTTTTCAATTTTATTGTAAATGAGCGTTATTTAATCCTTGTTGACTCTGCCACGCTTGCTGATGAAGCTGGTATATTGTGTGGCTACCTAAATAATTTATCGATATTTTGTCTTTATCTTGGTAGAAATTTTCCGGAAATTCAAAAGCGGAAAGCACTAAATCCATTGTTAGCCACTGATGCTCAATGGGTAACTCGGTTAAATTAGCTAGGCGCTCATAAGGGCTTGCCCCTGTTTTAGCCGCAATTGTCCAACCCCATTCACCGAAACTTGGTACGTTGTCATGGTATTGCTGAACATGACTAAAACCCGCTGCTTCGACGGTGTTACCGATCGCGATAAATGCATTTTTAGCGTGGTATGGGCTCGTTGATTGAATAGCAAGTAAGCCATCTCCAGAAAGCAATTGATTAACACGCGCATAGAAGTTAACGCTATAGAGCTTGTTTAAATCAGGATGGCTTGGGTCTGGTAAATCGATGATTACCGCATCAAAATAACGTTGTGCTTGTAACAATTCATCAATAGCTAAAAAGGCATCAGCAGCAATAACCTCAACACGGGGATCAGAAAAACTTTGTTGGGTTAACGTTTCAAGCTGAGCGGCCAATTTTGTCGGCAAATGTGTTTTAGGCTCCCGAAATAATGACATTAGCTTAGCATCGAGATCAATCAAGGTAACCTTTTTGGGATTCCAACGTAATACATCTCTAAGCGCTAAACCATCACCACCACCAATAATGAGAATGTTGTCTTGCCTTGCAGAGCCAGCAAGAACCGGCTCAACAAGGTAACCATGATAAATAAACTCATCGGAAGAAGAGAATTGTAAACGACCATTTAGGTAGAAATTAATGACGGTGTCTTGATTGTGACCGAGTTTTCGTTCGGTAAATGTTATTTGCTGATAACGTGTTTTGTCCGAATAGACCACATTATCGAGATAAAGTAGATTGCTCATTTGGTTGAGCCAATTATTTCCATGTTGAAACACGATAACAACTAATACTGAAAAAATGATATGGCCGATAAGTAGCAAGGTTCTTCGTTTTATCATTGACCAATAGCGAGATAAAAATAATAGACCTGCGAATAAGTTGATACTGGCTGTTATTGCGGCGGCCTCATTGATATCAATAGTGAGTAAAAATGTGACCCAGATTGCAGCACCTACACCGGCTCCTATATAGTCGGCACCATACATAGTTCCTAGGTTGTTTTCGAGATGTTTTTGATGAACTATTTCACGTACACGAGCAATTAATGGGATTTCCATACCTATAAAGAAGCCCAATAAAAAGCCAAAGAAATATGGTGATTTCATTGCTAACCAATTAACACTTTTTATCCATCCCCCTTTTGGCATTGCATCGGGAGGAAGGGCAAAGGTGTCAGCAATTATCATTGGTAATAGTTGGCTTAGCGCAATCAATGCGCCAATGATAAGAATGGATGTAGTGCCTAAAAAAGCGATGATGAGTTCAAGATAAAGGAAGCCATTAAAAGCACATTTCACAAACCGTGCAGCAAACGCACCAACGCCCATGGCAACAATCATTAATCCAATCATGGTGTATATGGTGCTTTCCATGACACCTAGCACACGACCAGCGTAATGAGATAACAGGTATTCGTAAATAAGACCACAGCCTGCAAGCAGTGCCATGGTCAGTATTAATAATGTGTCATCCCAAAAAAACTTCTTTGTATTGGGCATAATTTATTTGGTTTTGTCGCCTATGCCATCAGTGCTGTTAGGATGAGTGCGATTGAAATGCTGATAGCCATTTCTACACAAGCAACACCAATATTATGTTGTTGGTCGACTTCTTCAATTAAATTAATACCTGCAAGCACGAGCTTTTTAGCAATTGTCGTTAAAATGGCAACGGTGATTGTCATAATAATGCCAAATACCATCCAGCCTAATAAATTCGGTAAAATAGCTTGGTCATTGTAGGCAAAGAAGTAACTTGCTGCCGTAACAGCTAAAGCTGTACTAATCACCTGACCGGCGTAACGAATTGCAATGGCCACCTGGCCATTTGCTAATGCTTCTTGCATACAATCCGCTTGATTATGCTTGGCATAGTGACGTTCTTTGATTCTAGTCACTATCACCAACACAGCTTGAGATACAATAAAGCCCGACAAGATTGCAATAAATGTATAAATGGTTAAACCGTGCACCCATAAAAGTACCGCGCGAATAACAATAGCGGTCGCGATTGCACCGGCTGCATCAACAATACCCACACTGATGTTTCGATCGAGAATCAGCTGAGTTTTGTCTAAGTGCTGAAGCGCAAACTTATCGTGAATAAGGCGGCCAACTTTAATCAGCACAATACCAAAGATACCGTAACTTAACATACCTATGGCTTCCCATAGGTAACTGTCTGCAGCTTCACCTGTAATGGCACCCGTTAACACTAATCCGAGTGCCAAAAAGCTACCCGCAACGCTGATCCCGAATGCAAAGTTATCCTGTTTTGAAAGTTCATCTGTCGTATTCACGTTGGCAGATAATCCAGAAATAAAACGCATTGCACCGAGTAATAAAATGGCTATTGATACATCGATTGCGAGGTATATCAAAAGCTCTTGGTTTACTGCACTAAATTCAATAAAGCTATTCATTGTTCTTCCTATTTGCCACGTCGAGTACCACGAGAGGTATTTGTTCTGCTGTTCCTAAAGCTAGCATTTTTCTTAGATTTACTAGCATATGCGCTTTTGTTTGTTGTTTTTTGAAAGCGATTCGCACTCGTTTGTGCCACTTTACTTTTTTGCGAGATGCTTGATGCGCCTGTTCTATTTTTGGCATAGGCACTTGTATATTTTTGGCCCTTGCTTTCAAACGACTTCCGAGTTCGATTATCGAGTCTTACTTGCTTTCGTAAATGGCTCGGTGAACTGTATCGAGTTCTTCCAAAGTCACTGTAATAACTGTAATTTCGCTTGCGCCCCCAGTCATTGTAATAAACTCGTCGAGAGCCAAATAGATTATCCATTAGGGCATACATGCCGTACCATTCCCAAAATGAAAGTCCATTGCTCCCTGTTTGCCATTGGCCATAACTAGGATTGCCGATTAGCTGCTCTCCGATACCAAAGTCTTCAGCCCCATTTGCCACCATACTCTGAGCTTTAGATAAAGCATTTACTCGAGGCAATACGCCGTCTGACATGTCAGCGAGCACATTTAGAGGGTCGCTTAATGCGTCAGAGAATAAGACAGGATCTGCTGCTTGATAAATGTTGAGCAACTCTTGGTAGCGCTCTTCATTAGTACTGAATAGCTGAGGCATTGATTGGGCTTGTTCCAGCCGATCTTGTAACGCTTTATACAGAGGACCATTAGTCGTTGCGTCACGTGCGATGACGTTCACAATATCAACTAAGTCGGGTTTCGCTACTATTATTTTTTGTGCATATTGATTAATTAACTCGGCATTGGTTACTTGCCCAGAGGATAATGCTTGTCCCAGGGCTTCAACACGTTGCTGAGTTATTGGTGTTTGTTGCTCTATTTGTTCAACGACAGGGTCGGAACAAGCAGTTAGCAATAACACTAATAGAAAAGTCATGACCTTAAAAGGTTGCATTTTTGTCTAGGCTCCTTCAAAAATGCCAAAGTAATCCATCATTTTTAGCATCTGTGACATAATATGTCTAACTTTTATTGTTAAAGTTGATATATTTTAACGTCAGAGATCCTCATCAATGATAAGCTAAGTTTTGAGTGTATTGAACTTTTAAGTTTGTTTTTACAGTGATTTTTTACAAATTGACTCAAAGTATTCCGATAAAATAGGGTATTTCAAGAGATAAAACAAACAACGCTCAAGATGCTGACAAATACTTTTCTGATCGTTAAGGAATCGCGCCGTGCCTGAAAATTCTCTACGACCTCTCTCGCTTTTGTTACAAGAAAAAGCCGACAATTCATGGTTACACTTTAGCTCACGTCTGGCAGAAGATAATGAAATGTTAGTTGAAGCCCCCATCAAGGCTTCCATCTGTCATGGATTCGCATTAAGTGACTTTATTTATAATGTCGCAATGCAGATGCCTAATGAGTTTGTCACACTTGTTTCAGAAACCCGATTTTATGAATTGGCGCCTAAGTCTTACGAGTCTATATTAGAGGCACAAATTCGCGGCTGTGAAAATGAGATGCAGCTACACAGCGTGTTAAGAAAGTTTAGACAACTTGAAATGGTAAGAATTGCCTATGCTGACTTAGTGTATAAACAACCATTAAAATTTTGTCTAGCCGCTTTGTCTGCACTGGCTGATAGTTTAATTAGTGGAGCATTATCTTGGCTTAACAGCGACTGCCAAGACAAATGGGGCAAACCTGTTAATAGCCAAGGTGTTGAGCAACCTTTGCTTATTTATGCAATGGGAAAGCTTGGCGGGAAAGAACTCAACTTTAGCTCAGATATCGATTTGATTTTTACTTACCCGGAAGCGGGGGAGACAGTTGGTGCCAGAAAATCGATAGATAACCATCAGTATTTTACGCGTTTGGGGCAAAAATTGATTACAGCACTCAACCAGCAAACTGCAGATGGTTTTGTTTATCGTGTTGATATGCGCTTGAGACCTTTTGGCGAAAGTGGTCCATTAGTGATGAGCTTTAGTGCACTAGAAGACTATTATCAGGAGCAAGGTCGTGATTGGGAGCGCTATGCCATGCTTAAAGCGCGCTTGATTGGTTCAGGCGACTACCATGAACAACTTCAAACAATGCTAAAACCTTTCGTATTTCGCCGTTATATCGACTTTAGCGTGATTGAAAGTCTACGAAAAATGAAGATGATGATCGCGCAGGAAACCCGTCGAAAACGCTTAACTAATAATATCAAGTTAGGTGCCGGGGGCATTCGTGAAATTGAGTTTATCGTCCAGGTTTTCCAGCTGATACGCGGTGGGAGAAAGGTTGAATTGCAAGAACGGAATTTATTGACTGTTCTCCCAAGACTTGTCGACACAGGTGAGCTTTCCCCACAAAGCGCATCAACCCTTGAGCAAGCTTATTGCTTCTTACGAAGAGCAGAAAATATTATTCAGGCTCTCAACGATGAACAAACCCAAACATTACCCGATTTAGCGCTCGACCAAGAACGACTGATTTCAGCGATGGGGTTTGACAATTGGTCTGTATTTATCGAAACACTCAACCATCATATGGATGCTGTTCACCAGGAATTCAATGCGTTAATCGGTGAGGAAAGCCCTAAACATAGTGGTGATGATCATCATTGGCAAACGGTTTGGATGTCATTGGAAAGAGAAGAGGACTTAGCGAGTTTAATTTCAGAGCAAGCGCCGGGGATTGATGTAACTACTGTCGCTCATGTTTTATCTGATTTTAAACAGGAACTTCAAAAGCGAAGTATTGGACCGCGTGGTCGTAATATGTTTGACAAGCTTATGCCTAGGCTCTTGCTGTTTGTCTGCCGAGAAAATGAAGCAGATGTCATTCTCCATCGTATTTTAATGATCTTCCATCGAATCAGCACGCGGACAGCATATCTTGAGTTGTTGTATGAAAATGAAGGCGCTTTAAAGCAGCTGATCAAATTATGTTTGGCGAGCGAATGGATTAGTGAATATATAGCCAAGTATCCAATATTACTCGATGAGCTCATTGATCCTAAATTACTCCATAATCCACCATCATTGAGTAGTTATTTACCCGACTTACAATTGCACTTATTGCGAGTGCCGGAAGATGATGTTGAAGCACAAATGGATGGTTTACGTCATTTTAAACAATCGCAACAGTTGCGTATTGCTGCAGCTGACGTCAGCGGTGTATTGCCTTTGATGAAAGTGAGTGATCATTTAACTGCTTTAGCGTCTGCTATTCTCAGTGAGGTCATTCACCAAGCCTGGGGGCACACGAGCAGACGATTTGGTATTCCTAGCTCTTTACAAGGCACAGATGACAAAGGGTTTATTGTTATCGGCTACGGTAAAATGGGCGGCATAGAACTTGGCTACAGCTCCGATTTAGATTTAGTATTTTTACACAATGTTGATGCCAATGAATTAACTAATGGAGAAAAGCAAGTACCCGCCTCTCAGTTTTACATGAAATTAGCGCAACGTATTATGCACATTTTTAATACGCGTATGGCAAGCGGTATGCTTTATGAGCTAGATATGAGGCTAAGGCCATCTGGCAATTCAGGCATGCTGGTCGTGCATATGGATAATTTTGCAGAGTATCAACGTAATGAGGCTTGGACATGGGAGCACCAGGCGTTGGTCAGAGCCCGTGGGATATATGGACAACCCCTATTGATTGATAAGTTTGACCGCATTCGCCGTGATATCCTAACGCTTAACCGAGAATCAGATAAATTATTGAACGATGTGCAGACAATGCGTGAAAAAATGCGCGCGCATTTAGATGAGTCAGATAAAGATAAGGTGAGTTTAAAGCACGGTAGAGGTGGGTTAGTTGATATAGAGTTTCTCGCTCAATACCTCGTGTTAAAGCACGCTAAAGAAAATCCTGAAATTTGCTTGTTTAGCGACAATACTCGGATTTTTGAAAGTTTAGCAAAGCAAAAACTTATCAGTGAGGAGCAAGCGACGCAATTAGTAAAAACTTATCAGTTGTTGCGTAACCAAGGACATATTGCAACGTTAAAAAATACTGATAGCATAACCCATGAACAAGAAACCATTGAGATGATGGAATCTTCTTATCTAATGTGTCTTGAGTTGCTTAAGATATAAATTGGAATGCGTCACCGGTAATGCTGGCGCTTAGCCAGCATTTGATGAGTCAAGTAACATGCAGTTTTGAGAAAGGTAAGCACTTTCGCCACTTATCAATGTGATGTTACGGTGCTCGTGGCAGAAAAATACATCGATGCCATTCTCAAAATGTCCTTCAACAGCTTTACCAATTTGGTAGGCCGTTCGGACGATGTTTCGATCGATACGAAACGGGTCCTTCACAATGAAATCTTTGTCAAGCCACCACACGATTTCTAGGCCTTGTTGCTGTGCGTATTGATCGAGCTTCTGATATAGGGTTTCACCGGTTCTAAAAGGACGGTTTTCTTTATCGCCACGCCAGTTTTTCCGGTATGGACGTGTGATCATTTTACGCGCTTCTAAAATATCTTCTAGGCTGCCATCTGGCTCTTGTAAATAAACGATATTTTTACGAATAACAGGTCCTTTTCCGTCAAGGCCTGGACGAATACTTGCGTAGAAATTCGAAAGACCTTCAGCAGCTTTGTTACTTGAACTTCTTTCTGATCTAGACTCGGGTTCCGGTTTAACTGTCGGTGCTGTGTCAGTTTTGAAAGACTCTTCTGCCGTTTCTTCCACTGATGTTTCAGCGCCGTCCGTAAAGTCGTTAGCAAATTCGGATATCATCTCCATGTTTGCCAAGAGCACATAAGCAATAACGGCTAAGATAGCGCCAAAAATTAAGTTTCGAATCCAAAAAGTCATAAAAATGATTACAGCTAGTTATTTTTACACTACTTTACTCAATTATGATTTCTTATACAACGAAGGATCATCAGGGTTTGGTCGGGTTTTAAATCGACGATGAAGCCACATGTATTGTTCAGGTGCTCGCATAATGGCTTTTTCAAGCTCTTGGTTCACGCGAGTAACGTCTGCAACATCATCTTTACTTGGAAAGCCTTCAAGCGGCGGCGTAACTTCTATCGTATAGCCTGAGCCATCGTCATTTCTTGTTGGAATCACCATCATTGTTTTTACATTCTTTTGGCGAGCAAAGATTAATGTACCTGTGGTTGTTGCGGTTTCATCAACTGCAAAAAAAGGCACAAATTCACTTTTATTACGACCGTAATCTTGATCAGGCAAGTAGATGCAGCTTTCTTTTTCACGCAGTGCTTTTATCAAGCCTTTGACGTCTCGCTTGCCGAGCATATATTTGTTAGAACGCCCTCGTCCTCTAAACTGAAAATATTCCATCAATTCATTGTTGTGTGGACGGTAAAATACAACCGTAGGGTGTTGTGTGCCCATCGCACGGCAATTAATTTCAGCGCTTAAGTAGTGCATAGCAAGCAACAAGACACCATGACCTTCTGCTTTAGCTTTTTCAATGTGTTCTAGGCCTTTAACTGTGACTTTTCTCTCCACCCGCCAATTTGGCCACCACCAGCCCATGCCAGTTTCGAATAACGCAATCCCTGTATTCTCAAAGTTAGCTTTTAACATACGTTGGCGTTCTTGTTCGGACATGTCTGGAAAGCACAGCTTCAAGTTGGTTTCAGCAACGCGTTGACGGCTTGAGCCTAGTTTCATTAATAATCGACCAACACCTCTGCCAAGGGCAAGCTGAAATTTGTATGGCAGCCACGAAATGGTGTAGAGAATGAGCACGCCAAGCCAGGTTAACCAATATTTTGGTAATAAAAACGACAATTTAAAATTAGGTTGTAATACTTTATTGCTACTCACGTTAGCTCAACTCATTGAATTTGATGTGATACACTACCGGGTATTATATCTGTTATGGAACCTAGGATGAAAGTAGATATTCCTGCATTTAGCCAAGCAAAAGTGTTAGTCGTTGGCGATATTATGTTAGATCGATACTGGCAAGGGCCTACAGGCCGTATTTCTCCGGAAGCACCTGTGCCTGTGGTAAAAATTAATCAACACGATGATAGACCTGGTGGCGCAGCTAACGTTGCATTAAATATTGCTTCACTTGGTGGGCAAGTCAGCCTTGTTGGAATGACGGGTGAGGACGAGGCAAATAATGCACTTGAACAACAGCTTAGTGGTTTAGCGATTAACTGTCACTTTATCAAACAATCAGAAGCTCCAACCATTACAAAGCTGCGTGTAATGAGCCGCAACCAACAGCTTATTCGTTTAGATTTCGAAGATTCTTTTGCGGAAATCGATAAATCAGCGCTAGAAGACAAAGTCACTGAGTTAGTGAGTAGTCACGACGTGCTATTGGTGTCAGATTACAACAAAGGTACTTTATCTGACGTTGAAAAGCTTATCGATATAGCGAAAAAAGCAAACGTGAAAGTGCTCGTCGATCCGAAGGGAAGTGAATTTACCCGATATCAGCATGCCAGCATTTTAACGCCAAACATGTCTGAGTTTGAGCAAGTAGTAGGCCCATGCAATAGCGAAAATATGCTCGTAGAAAAAGGTCAAGCGTTACTTGAATCATTAGACTTAGAAGCACTACTTGTTACTCGCAGTGAAAACGGTATGACATTGCTTCGCAAGAATATGGATGAATTTCATCTACCAACCCAAGCGAAGGAAGTTTACGACGTCACGGGGGCTGGAGATACGGTGATCGCTACGTTAGCACTAGCAATAGCTGCGGAGGCCGAATATACCCAAGCATCTGCATTAGCAAATATTGCCGCGGGAATTGTGGTTGGTAAGCTTGGGACATCAACAGTCAGTGAAGCAGAACTGCTTAATGAACTAAGTATGGGTCAGGAAAGTGGTTTAGGCGTGGTGAGTGCTGAGCAATTGAGCATTGCAAAGAACATTGCCAAGGCGCGTGGCGAAACGATAGTGATGACGAATGGTTGTTTTGATATCTTGCACGCAGGACATGTTTCCTATTTAGAAAATGCTAAAAAGCTGGGCGACAGATTGATCGTTGCTGTCAATAGCGATGATTCGGTCAAGCGTTTGAAAGGTGACGGTCGACCGGTCAATCCACTTGAACGCCGAATGGCTGTGCTTGCGGGTTTAGCAGCCGTAGATTGGGTTGTCGATTTTTCTAATGATACGCCTCAAGAGTTAATTGCTAATATCTTGCCGGATATTCTTGTAAAAGGTGGAGATTATAAAGTAGAAGAAATCGCTGGAGGCCAAGAGGTTATTGCCGCAGGTGGTGAAGTTAAAGTACTTAACTTCGAAGAAGGTATTTCAACTACCGAGATAATTAATACCATTAGACTAGAAGATTAATTAGACGTTGTATTTGTTAATAAAAAGCCAGCATATGCTGGCTTTTTATTTATTGGGTAATAACATCGCCTAACCATATATAGGTTTCACTGCGTTCTATTTTATCAACGACCAATAAGTGTTCATTGCGAGAAATCGAAAAATAATTAGCAACAATGTTCGACAAGTCATACAAATCGACAACGGCAAATGATGATAATGCAATTTTCTCTATCGCTCTGTTACGTTGAACATATAGGTTTTGATTTCTTATTTGCCAATGAGCCCATAAATTGAGTGGGAAGTTTGCATCGACTTTTTGTTCGACGTTTCGAGCCTGATCGAGTAGATAGAGACCATCAATATGGAACTTGGTAAAGTAAATATGATTATTTACCTTGTCATATTGGCTTGAATAGCCGCCACTTTTTGTTAATTGTTTCGCGGGCAAGCCATCTGTGTTTCCTTGCCACAATTGCCAATCGCCGGATTTTTTTGAGCTAAAAACAAACTCACTATTGGCCGTGTATTGAACATGGTGAATTTGATCATGTTCAGTATGAAGTTGTTGCCAGTGTTTTTGCTGCAACGACTTAATAAATAACTTGCCGTTAACGCTGGCTAGTATTGCTGAGTCATCAGGTGCCCAGACAAAATTTGTGTAAAACTCGATCGGTTCAGGGACACCTAAGTCAAACAGTTGACCCTGATTGTTTTTTATAAATAAAGACTCATTCTGGTGTTTTTTTGCTAGGAATAAAATGCTCGAGCTGGTATTGGCAAATACCGGTTTATAATTCATTGCATCTGATTCTGTAACTGCTGTTGGCAATGCTAACGTTTGCAGCGTTAAGTCATACTGGTGAAGATTCACTTGATACTGGTTTTCTACAAACGCAAATTGGTTGTCGTGAGCTACTGAGGAAAGTTGGGTTATATTGCCGTCATCACTAATGACGCGCTTTTGTTTTTTGGTTAGGTCGTAAAGATTAACGCCACTATCATCTGAAATCATTAGCTGATCTGTGTCAAGCCAACTGATCCCTGAAGGTGATTGAAATTTGTCGAATTCTGTTTTTCTATTGTCAGCCAAATCAATCACTTTTAATAATGAGCTACCATCGACCAAATGCTCCATAACTGCCAACTGGTTGTTGTGAACATTATAGTTAAATAAATAGTCACCATAACTTTGTTTGTTATGACTTTCTTGAGTTACTGGGTTGGTTTGCCCAGTTTCAAGTGAATAACTGTAGATTGTGTAGGGTTGATCCTGTTCTTCTCTAAAGTTGAAAAACAACGCTTCAGTACTAGGGGAGTAGTCCAGTTTGGTGAGGGCGTGGGCTGAGCAGGCTTTTATGACATCTGTCTTATTTCCCGTTAATGCAATTTTTACAATGTCACACTTACGCTCTGATAAATTGTTAAATCTCGTCGCGTAAACAGCGTTGTTCGCGATGATTGCATCCATGTAGTAGAAACGGTCATCGGTTAACGCTTTCGCTGGACTATTATCTATGTGTCCCAAATACACTTGCGAATTATCGGCATTCGGCGTTTTGTGCAAAAAAACAAAGCGTCCATTCTTTGATGAAAGCTTTGGCGCATATGATGCACCATCAAGTTTGATTATAGGTTGTTCTTGTTTAGCTAGGGTTGTAATGGCCTCTTTGCTACTTTCTTGATGCCACGATAAAAGCGCGGCGCATATAGCGAGTATCGATATGGATGTTAGTGCCCAAAGCCAAATCTTTCGATTAGAACGCTTTTTTACTTGGTAGTTTGGTGTTTGCTTGTGCGATGTAGATCTTTTATTTTGTGCTGGCGTTTGTGTAGAGGTAGAGTGGAAGCTCAGGCTTATTTTTTCTTGAGGCTTTTCTAACAATCGATACTGCTTGTAACCTATACATTCAAGTAACTTAGGTTCCTTGGGGTTTTCTTCTAGTAAGAAATGCAGCTTGGCGATATCAGCGATTAACGCTGCAGGTGCTTTTTTTTGATGATAAAAAGTTAAACTGATATCACTTACATCAATGACTTGTTGTGGGTGTTCACAAAAAAAGACTAATAAATTAAAAACTTGAGGCTCTACAGGCAATAAATGATCGGCTTTGGTTACCAGTCGATTAACGGTATCAATTTCAAAACCAGCTAATTGATATCTCATTGTATCTGCCTTCCTTGCTTTATATTCAACCTAGTGAATTGCCGGAACTACCCTGATCCAACACATACGTAATCGTAATATTGCTATTTAATATGAATTAATTATGTAGAGCAAGTGGTTTAACTTGCTTTATTGCTAAAAAAGCGTAGAATACGCGAGCTTTTCTATCACCTTAGTGATAGGAATGTCTGGATATTCGTTTTAACATTTTAAATTATAGAGGGCGATATGGTTACCATTCGTTTAGCTCGTGGTGGCGCTAAGAAGCGTCCATTCTATCAGGTAGTTGTTGCAGACAGCCGTAACTCTCGCGATGGTCGTTTCATCGAGAAAGTAGGTTTCTTCAACCCAACAGCACAAGGTCAAGCTGAGAAATTACGTTTAGACCTAGACCGCATCAACCACTGGGTTGGTCAAGGCGCTGGTGTATCTGATCGAGTGGCTAAGTTAGTTAAAGACGCACAAGCTGCTGCTTAATAACTTGCACTATCAGATTAGGAGTTTTTAGTTTTGAATGATGTAAATAACTTAATCACGTTGGGTAAAGTAGGCTCTGTTTACGGTATCAAAGGTTGGTTAAAAATTCATTCGTTTACCGAGAA
Organism: Thalassotalea loyana; assembly: GCF_030161435.1. GTDB lineage: Bacteria > Pseudomonadota > Gammaproteobacteria > Enterobacterales > Alteromonadaceae > Thalassotalea_G > Thalassotalea_G loyana. Next base: position 807,379 of record NZ_BSSV01000001.1, read on the forward strand.
CGCCGAAGATATATTTGACTATTCACCTTGGTCATTAAAATTAGGTGGTAAAACACAATCAGTTACGGTTACCGATTGGCGTAAGCACAATAATGGTTTAATCGCAAAATTTGACGGAATTGATGACAGAGACATTGCTCAAGGCGTTGTTAGTCATGAAATCACGGTTGATGAAAGCGTGTTGCCAGAATTACCTGAAGGTGATTTTTATTGGCGTGACCTTATTGGCATGGCGGTTGTTACGGAGCAAGGCTATAACCTTGGTGAAGTAACAGACATCATGGAAACTGGCGCTAACGACGTATTGGTTGTTAAAGCAAATCGTAATGACGGCTTTGGTAAAAAAGAGCGATTAATTCCGTATCTTTTTGAACAAGTGGTTAAAACGGTTGATGCGACAAATAAACAAATTACAGTTGACTGGGACCCAGGTTTTTAAACTGTGAGTAGCGTAAAGCTAAGGATTGGGGTAATTAGCCTTTTTCCTGAAATGTTTGATGCAATCACACAGTATGGGGTGACAGGCCGAGCGATACGTAACGAAATTATTGAGTTTCATTCGTGGAACCCAAGAGATTTCACTCATGATAAACATCGCACTGTTGACGATCGACCTTATGGCGGTGGTCCAGGGATGTTGATGATGGTGCAACCGTTACGCGACGCCATACTGGCAGCGAAAGCGCAGTTAGGCGAAGATGCTAAGGTCATTTACTTGTCACCACAAGGGCGAAAACTGAGTCAAAGTGGAGTTCGTGAATTATCCCAATCGAACAAGCTAATATTTATAGCGGGTCGATATGAAGGAATAGACGAACGGATCATTCAATCACTCGTTGATGAAGAATGGTCGGTTGGCGATTATGTGTTAAGTGGCGGTGAATTGCCGGCGATGACCTTAATTGATGCAATAGCACGTTTTGTTCCTGGGGTATTAGGGCATGAACAATCAGCTGAGCAGGATTCATTTTCTGACGGCTTATTGGATTGTCCACACTATACAAGACCTGAAGTACTTGATGGCGAATCAGTACCCAAAGTGTTGTTAAGTGGAAATCATGAACATATTCGACGTTGGCGCTTAGAGCAATCGCTAGAAAGAACGTGGACCAGAAGACCAGAACTTTTAACTGACCTAGCTCTGACGGCTGAACAAAAGGCGATACTTGATACGATCAAGCAAGCTAAATCAGACCGTGAATCCTAGGAAGAAGGTAAATATGAGTAACATTATTAAAGCTCTTGAAGCAGAGCAAATGAAAAAAGATGTACCAGCGTTCGCACCATCGGACACAGTAGTGGTACAAGTAAAAGTAAAAGAAGGTAATAAAGAGCGTCTTCAGGCATTTGAAGGTGTTGTTATTGCTGTTAAAAACCGCGGCTTACATTCTGCATTCACTGTTCGTAAAATTTCAAACGGTGTTGGTGTTGAGCGTGTATTCCAGACACATAGCCCATTAGTTGACTCTATTACAGTTAAGCGTCGCGGTGACGTTCGTCAATCTAAACTCTACTACTTACGTGAGCGTTCAGGTAAATCTGCACGTATCAAAGAGAAGTTGGCGAAGAAGTAATAATACTTACTTACATACCCAAGTTAAAAAAGCCCGGTTTATACCGGGCTTTTTATTTGCTGAATTTCTCACAAAACACCAAAAATTAACCAAAAAGTTTGACGTAATTTTTATTCTTGTCTAACGTTATGTTAATAGTTTGTTAACAGAAAAGGAAAGGCGATGAAAAAATATCTAGGTGTAGCGCTGGGGTTATTGTTTAGTTTCAATGTATTTGCCAGTTCAAATATGGTCAAGGAAGTACCACAAAACCCCAATCTTTTAAGTCAGTGCAATACTGAGCAATGCAGGTCCTATTTTAATAAGTTTTCTGTCGCGGTTAAGCGTGGTCATTTTGAGGGCTTGAGTACGCTTGGTCAGCTTTACTACAATGGCTACGGAACAGAAAAAAACGTTGAAAAAGCCCTGTTTTATTTGAAAAAAGCAGCAAAAAACAAGAAAAATGCAGCAGCCCAATACAAAGTTGGTTTAATTCATTTGGTTGATGAAGAGCACTTTGATATTGATCAGGCGATTAATTATTTGTACAAAGCCGCAAGCCGAAATTACAAAGATGCGAACTTTTTACTCGGTGTTCTCTCCTACAATGAACAATATTTTCCTGCAAATTTAACTCTTGCCGACAACTATTTAAGTAAAGCGTTGAGACAACGACATCCGCAGATTCAACAAGTTGTAGATGACCTTGTGAAGCATGAGTCGTTTACGTCCGAGCGTTTTCCCAAAATGTGGCAAGAAATTCAGCGATATGATGTTAAGGTGCTGCCAGATGGTCGCTTAATTTGGCCAGAAGATGAAACTGAAGTTATTACGGTTATGTCACCACCAATCGAAGAGTTGTTGGCATCAGAGCTTTCAGATTATCGTAGCCCAAGAAGTGCTAATGCAGTGAGCAGAATACCAACGCTTCGTTGTGCAAATATCATTGGCTGCTACTCATTTAATAGTATGGCTGGTCTTGATGGCTTGCCAGGGTCATTTGCCAGTGTGGTTGGCTCTGGTGGTAATCGAATATCAAGCTACTAAATCGTCGATTTGTATTAAAGGGGGGAAGGGCAATATGGTCAGCTATTGTCCTTCATGTTTCAATATCCATTTTAAGCCCTCACGTTTTGCCAACCCCGTTATGTTATTACTGGCGATAAAATCGATAACTGTTTGTGAATTAGTTTTCGAATATTCTCTTAATGCCCAACCAATGGCTTTTTGAATAAAGAACTCCGTATCATGTTGGTTTTTTTTGATGATTGAGAATAGCTTTATTTCATCTGTCTTTGCTTTGAATTTTAATTGATAAAGAATGGTAGTGCGTCTTAACCAAATATTGTTAGCGTTTTGCCACTTTTCTATATATTGCAAAGTCATGTCTGGAGAGCTCTGATATAGCTGACCAATGATGTGGGTCGCCAACATATCAACGGTATCCCACCATGACTTTTGTGTTATCCATCGCTCAATATCAGGCAGCATATCATCGGTTAATTGTCTTTTGTTTTTGATGAGTAAATCAATCGCGACCATTTGATATTCGCGTTCTGGTAGAGCCCAAAGCTCATTAACTACGTTGGAAAGTTCGCCGATTGTGGGTCTTTGTTCTTTCGTAAACAACAATTTGACAGCATCTCGGCGAGCTGTCGATTTAATTCCAAAAAATGAAAATTGGCCACGCATATAAGCCTGCATTTGTTTGGCGTCACCATCATTACCAATTAATTGTAAAGCTTGTTGAGTTGATTTAGTCCATGGATGCATGTTTATCCTTCATCATTTAGTGCGTTACTAGTTTTGCAAAACAAGCTCTCCATCGCTTCTTTATTACTTGGGTCAGTTTTTGTTAACTGCTTAAGGTTTAAATTTTCAAGAAACATAAAGTAGTCATCGTCGACACTCTTTTGTACAAGAATATCAATATCAGCATTAATCAGCGATTCCTCATTAAAACAGACATCTTCAATGCTGATTCCAAATGAACCAACTCCTGTTCTACCACTTTCTTTGTACTCTTTTGCCTGAAGAATTGCATCGCGCATTATTGCCGCGTCTTTTGATGCGAGGTTAAAAATAGTGACTTGCTCATTAGATTTTATACCGTCAGATAACTCGCCTGAAATTGGCATTTTTTGACGTACTTCTGGTAGCAGTTTTTCATCAATGTAAAGGGTCTCATCGTCAGAAATAAACGACAAGTTGATCACGACATTACCTTGTTTGATATGGAGTTGTTTATCGGTTCGAATAGCAATTTTTAATTGGCTTGGGTCGAGTTCAAATAAGTCAAATGTTGCCATTTCATACATACCCTTAAAGGTCATGTTGGCGCAAGCGTTTAACCCTAATACCATAAGTAAAGTAATGAAATTCTTAAACATAAATTAGCAGTCCGTTGAAATTATAAATGTCTAGCTATGAGTGGTTGAACAGTTTTAAGTTCAATTTCTTTTATATAGCAATGACATGAGATAGACAAAAATTATCAGTGCAATAACTAAATTATTCGATACACTAGGGTGAAAACTAGGCAATAAAAATTAGAGCAAAATAAGCCAGAGAGACATTATATGAAGGATCTTTTATCTCGTTACCCAGTGCACAAAACTGCCGTAGCTAATACACATATCACAGCAGAACAATACCAATCTCTATACCAACAATCTATTGAACAACCCGATACCTTTTGGGCGGAGCAAGCTTCGCAATTTTTAGATTGGTTTGAGCCTTGGCAAGAAGTGTCATCAGTAGACTTTAAAACGGCTGATATTAGTTGGTTCAAAGGCGGCAAACTTAATGCAAGCTATAACTGTATTGACCGACACTTGACAACTAAAGCAAACGATATTGCTATGATATTCGAGGGAGATGAGCCTGACGACGATCTCTCTGTTACCTATCAAGAGCTACACGACAACGTTTGTCGTTTTGCTAATTTATTAAAAGCACGTGGCGTAAAAAAAGGCGACCGCGTATGTATTTACATGCCCATGATACCGGAAGTTGGTTACGCTATGCTCGCATGTGCTCGCATAGGTGCAATTCATTCGATTGTATTTGGTGGTTTTTCTACTGAATCAATCAAGGCACGTATTTTAGATGCAGATTGTCAGGTTGTTATTACAGCCGATGAGGGGGTACGAGGTGGAAAAATAATTCCACTAAAAGCGAATGTAGATGAGGCAATTAAAGGCTGTCCAAATGTGCATTCTGTCGTCATGATTGAGCGCACAGGTAATGAGGTTAGCTGGAACGAACAAATTGATGTTGCCTACACTGATATCATTTTGAATTACCCTGCAACCTGTGAACCAGAACGAATGGATGCAGAAGACCCATTATTCATTCTCTATACCTCTGGTTCTACAGGAAAACCAAAAGGTGTGCTGCACACCACCGGTGGTTATTTACTCTATGCAGCCATGACCCATAAATATGTGTTTGATTACCAAGATGGCGAGGTCTTCTGGTGTACTGCTGATGCGGGCTGGATTACGGGCCACTCCTATATATTCTATGGTCCATTGGCCAATGGGGCGACTACCCTTGTTTTTGAAGGCGTGCCAACCTATCCAGATGCTGGACGTTTCTGGCAAGTATGTGAAAAGCATGGTGTGAATGTTTTCTATACCGCACCTACGGCTATTCGCGCATTGATGAGTTTAGGCGATGAATTAGTCGAGCGTCATGACCGAAGTTCTATCCGTTTACTAGGCTCAGTAGGTGAGCCAATTAATCCAGAAGCTTGGCATTGGTATTACGAAGTGGTTGGTGAAAGTCGTTGCCCAATTGTTGACACGTGGTGGCAAACAGAAACGGGTGGTATCTTAATTACCTCATTACCAGGTAGCGCTGATATGAAGCCAGGTAGTGCAGGATTACCTTTTTTTGGTGTCAAGCCAGCGCTATTAAACCGCGATGGTGAAGAGCTCGACGGCGTTGCAAAAGGTGCACTTACGTTAACGGGTAGCTGGCCAGGACAAATGCGCAGTGTTTATGGCGATCATCAGCGATTCTATGACACCTATTTCAGCCAATACGCTGGTTATTACTTTACTGGTGACGGTGCCAAACGAGATGAGGATGGTTACTACTGCATTACGGGCAGAATTGACGATGTTTTAAATGTTTCTGGTCATCGACTTGGTACTGCAGAAATAGAAAGTGCATTAGTACTGCACCCTGCTGTTGCAGAAGCTGCTGTAGTAGGTTACCCACACGAAATTAAGGGGCAAGGGGTTTACTGTTTTATCACCTTAATGAATAGTGTCGAAGGATCAGAGTCACTTATCGACGAGCTTAAGTTATTTGTTGCAGACGAACTCGGTAAATTTGCTCGCCCTGACTATCTTCAATATGCGCCTGGCTTACCTAAAACGCGTTCAGGAAAAATCATGCGACGTATCTTACGTAAGATCGCGGAAAACGAGCTAGATAACCTAGGAGATACCAGTACACTGGCTGATCCAAGTGTTGTCGAACATCTGATAGAAAATCGTATTATTCACGAGTAGAGGGACATTCTCTCAAAAAGGGCACGATATGTGCCCTTTTTTATTGTTTTTAGTAAAGGTTTATTTACAAAAGGTGTTTTTTAATTTTTACAGTGATTAATTTTTGCTTGAATTATTTATTTTTGTAAGAGTATTGACAAAACTTAAATAAATTAAAAATAAAGCTTGATCTTGTTGAGTAAAAGCTTTAAAAAGTACTCCTAAGGCGAATTTTCGTGCTACCTCATGGCGCGATGGTTATTTTTTTACAAGCAAATAGGCAATATCACAGGTCAACTATTACATGCTTACTTTTTCTTATCGATATTATCGCCTCAACTCATTTTTTAGTAAGTAATCAGACTTACCACCCCCTTTTTCTATAATACAATTTGAACATTCACCGGAAGATCACTATGCCGACAGTACAAAAGAGTCGTTTGAACGACATACACGTTAATGCCGAAGAGGTTTTAATAACGCCTAAAGCTTTACGCGATGAGTTGCCTCTTTCTGAGCAAGGTCGCGTCTTTGTCCAACAAGCGCGTGAAACCATCGCAGATATTATTCATAAACGAGATAATCGTTTGCTGGTAATTTCAGGCCCTTGCTCTATTCATGATGTTGAAGCTGCTAAAGAATATGCGCGTAAGTTGAAAGATCTGCATGAAGAGTACAAAGATACGTTATACATAGTGATGCGCGTATATTTCGAAAAACCAAGAACTACCGTGGGTTGGAAAGGATTGATAAACGATCCTCATATGGATGGTTCATTCGATGTGAGTGCAGGGTTATATCAGGCTCGTGAATTACTTATTTACTTGACTGAGCTAGGAATCCCACTGGCTACCGAAGCACTAGACCCTATCAGTCCGCAATACTTAGCTGAACTTTTTAGCTGGTCTGCAATTGGTGCGCGTACGACTGAGTCGCAAACACACCGCGAAATGGCAAGTGGTTTGTCGATGCCAATTGGCTTTAAAAATGGTACGAATGGTAGCCTAGATGTTGCTATTAACGCTTTACAATCAGCAGCATCTTCTCACCGTTTTATGGGAATAAACAGACAAGGGCAAGTTGCACTGATCAAAACATCAGGAAACCCTGATGGCCATGTGATCTTGCGTGGTGGTAAACAGCCAAACTATGACTCTGTGAATGTCTCGATCTGTGAGCAGGAGCTAGAGAAAAGTAATTTATCACCAAGTTTGGTTATCGATTGTAGTCACTCTAACTCAAACAAAGATTACAGACGCCAACCTTTAGTAGCTGATAACGTATTTAATCAGATCGTTGAGGGAAACAAATCGATTATTGGTATTATGTTAGAGAGTCATTTAAAAGCAGGTAATCAAAGTGCTGACTTGCCAAAAGAAGCCTTAGAGTACGGCGTTTCTGTAACCGATGCTTGTATTGACTTCGACACAACACGTAGTTTAATTGACGCTGCACATCACAAGCTCAAAAATGTCCTTGAGCAGCGTTTTAGCGAGTAAAGAGAAAATAGATGAAAGATTTTGATCAGCAACTTTTAAAATTGCGTGACCAAATTGATGAAATTGACCAGCAGCTTGTTGAGTTGCTGGCAAAGCGCCGTGAAGTAACGAGCAAAGTCGGTAAGCTAAAAAGTGAAATTGGTAAACCCATCTTTGATGCGGAAAGAGAAGCCGCATTGATTGAAAAGCGCCGAGCGCAAGCGAGTGTTGCTGGTGTAAATGCCGACCTGATTGAGGACGTTTTACGTCGCATAATGCGTGACTCCTATCAAAGCCAAGATGAAAGCGGTTATCTCTCGGTTCATGCATCACCAAAAAATGTCGTTGTAATTGGTGGTGCCGGCCAACTTGGTTCTATCTTTGTTGATCTTTTTAAGCGGACAAATTATCACGTTGATATTATTGAACAAAACGACTGGGCTAGTGCTAACGCGGTCTTAGCTAAGGCTGATTTGGTCATTGTATCAGTGCCTATTCGTTTAACACCGATGATTATTCAACAGCTCGACTGTTTACCAGCTCATTGTATATTAGCGGATGTGACGTCTGTGAAAGAGTCACCGCTCTATGAAATGATGAAAGTGCACAACGGTCCTGTTGTCGGCCTTCACCCTATGTTTGGTCCAGATGTTACTGGTCTAGTAAAACAAACGATTATTATGTGTGAAGGGCGTGAACCAGAGAATTATCAATGGCTTCTTGATCAATTAAAAATCTGGGGAGCTAAAATATACCCAGTGACAGCACATGAGCATGATCATGCCATGTCGATGGTTCAAGTGATGCGCCACTTTTCGACCATTGCTTACGGTTATCACTTGATGACAGAAGGAGCCAATTTACAACAACTTGTTGATATGAGCTCACCGATATACCGATTAGAAATCATTATGGTAGGGCGTCTTTTCGCCCAAGATCCAGTGCTTTACACGGACATTATTTTTGCTAACCCTGAAAATATCAGTATGATGAAGCGATTCGCCTATCGATTCCTTGAGTTACTTGATGATGTAGAAATGGGCGATAAGGAAGACTTCATTACCATGTTTAATCAAGTATCTGATTGGTTTGGTGATTATGCAGATATTTTCTTATCTGAAAGCAAGTCTATGTTGTTAAAAGCTAATGAATTGAAGAAAGATTAATATGCATAAAGCAATTTGGTTTGTCCTTGTGGTATTCATGTTGTCGTTGAACGCAAACGCTGGTGGTGGTCATCATCATGATTTTCCTGTTGGTGAGATGACGAAAGCACAGGTGCTAGAGAATGAAGATTTTGGTCAAAACTACCAAAACTATGTGGTCAGTGAATTGGAAGCTTCAAAAGTTCAATCTTGGGGCAAGAATGTTCGAATTGATGTGTTTTTTGGTATGTGGTGTCATGATAGTGAGCGTGAAGTTCCACAGTTACTGAAGTTGTTGGCAAGCGAACCTGGTGCGAAACTTAATCTTTATGCTTTAGATATAAAGAAGTCTGACCCAAAAGGTTTAGCAAAAGCTAATAAAGTGAAGTACACGCCAACGGTAATCGTATACCAAGACGATAAAGAAGTTGGTCGTATTATTGAGCGCCCACAATCAAGCTTGGTCAATGATATTCATGCGATGCTAGCTAAGTAAATGCTAGCCAAGCGATAAAGAAAAAACCGAAGCGATTGCTTCGGTTTTTTTTATGTGGATTGTTGCTAGAACTGATAAGACAAGCCGATGTTGAACGAAGTATCAAACCATAATGCATCAGAGAATTGTGCGGAACAGCTATCATTTTGACAAAAAATATCCGAGTCTTCATCAACTAAGGATAAGTTACTGCGAATTTCTGTAACAAAAGCGAGTTGAGGAGAAATATTGTAACGCGTGCCTACCGCTACGCCAGCTGAAGCAAATATGTCATCGCCGTATTCTGCGTCAAATTGCGCAAAACCAATGCCCAGCGATACCGTCGTGATGTAATGTTCTTGATGAAAGAATGCCACACCGTTGAAGTGACCATACGTAATATCTAAGTCTTGTGTTTGGTTTTCGCCAACATCAAACTGGTGGCTAACTCGACTAAGCAGCACTTGACCTTGGCCATTAGGGCTATCATACCATGCGAGGCTAAAACCTAGACTAGGGCCACTATCAACAGACAAATCATTGCCTACGGCGTCACCGAGATCGCTACTCATGCTGTATCCAATCCAAGGCGTAATTTCAAACCCTTTGTCTTTTGCTTCAGCGCTAAATGTTCCACCGAACAATGCGAGTGCCAGCACACAACTCATTAACTTCATTCTTATTATTCCCTGTCGGTTTTTATCTCATCAGATTACTATGGTGGGTAAACAATGCAAAGCATTTTACTTTTTTGCGTTGATTTACGTTATTTACCCACGCTATTCAATAATACGTACTCAAGTGTATCGACCAATAATACTTTATCACTAGCACCTTCAGTATTGAATGGTGATTTACTATTGCTGCTCTGCTTGTTATCCCCGTATTGTACGTCGATTGATTCGATAATAAGTGTTGGCATATCGTTTGTGATAATCGTTTTACGGTAGTTGATTAATGCGGTCGATAATTGCGCGAGTAAATTAGGATCTTGGCTAACTTCAACACCAGTAAATATCATCTTGGTGATTTTTACTGGAGGTTTCTTGAATGACTTTTTATCAACTTGATAGTGTATCTTATCAATGCGGAAAAGCTGTTTCCCATTTTCTGAGCGAGCGGTAATTCCATGGACATCACCACTAAATGACTTTGCATCGACATGACCAATGCCAACTTGTGAGTTTGTCGCTGTCGATAGGTTATTTTTAAGTTCGGCGTAAACAAATTGATTGAATGAGCTTGGCGCCAGTAACCACAGTGCTGCACCTAGCATCATTAAGATAGCAATAGCGACAAGAAACAGTTTATTCATTTTTACTACAGTCCTTTCATACAGTTATCCCTATTATAACGATTATTTTGCGTTTAATAAGGCAAAATTTGAGACAAGTTGTATCGAGCAAAAACAGTGAAATGCGCTATATTATGGGGGATTTTCTTCATGTGAATAGTTGTCTATGTCTAAATCCATCTCAAATCGATTACCCTTAATTATCCTAGCAATGCTTCTAGTTGGTGTTGTTGCGTATTTACAATGGCCACAAGAGGTTAAACAACAAAAGCGGGGCGCACGTACCGTTTCTGTAAAAACGGCACTGGCACAAGTTAATGACTTTAAAGATACCGTTGAGTCGTTAGGTAGCGCTATTGCTAACGAGCAAGTGTTTATTACATCAAAGAGCTCAGATCTTGTTGAACAAATTTCTTTTGAAGATGGTCAGGCTGTGAAAGCAGGTCAAGTACTTGTTCGGTTAAATAGCCAAGAAGAAAATGCAAAAGTTAAAGAGCTCGAAGCTAACTTGGCTGAATCGGTCGCACAGCTTAATCGTTTACAAGATTTATATAAAAAGAAAGCAACGTCTAAATCAGTGGTTGAAGAACAAGAAGCAAAAACCAAAGCTATTGGTGCTCAGTTGATGAGTGCCAAGACTAAGCTATTTGATTTAACCATCAAAGCGCCATTCGATGGGGTATTGGGTTTTAGGGAGATCAGTTTAGGTGCATATATTAGTGCCGGTGATGTCATCACTAGTTTAGATGATCTAAGCCAAGTTAAAGTTGACTTCAATATTCCAGAACGATTTTTCACAACCTTGAAAGTTGGTCAAAAGGTCGAAGCAAAAAATGCAGCCTATGATGAGGTATTCACTGGGAAGATTAGCTCTATTGATTCGCGGATTGATCCCACAACTCGTATGGTGAAAGTTCGTGCGCTTATTCCAAATGACAAACAAAAACTTCGTGCTGGTATGTTGTTAAAAATTACGGTTGAAAGACAAGTTGAACAAGTGTTAATGGTTCCTGAAAGCGCAATTATCCCGATTGAAAATGATCATTTCGTTTTCACCATTAGTGAAGGAAAGGCGAAGAAAACACAAGTGACCATTGGTCGTCGCCAACCAGGCGTTGTGGAAATTCTTAATGGTTTAAATGAAGGCCAAGGTGTTGTCACTGAAGGTGCACTTAAGTTACGTGACGGTAGCGCAGTCAACGTGTTGGAGTAAGTTAAGTGATTTTATCTGATTTATCGGTAAAGCGCCCTGTCTTTGCCACTGTAATAAACCTGTTGCTTGTTACCTTCGGTATCGTAGCGTTTTTCTTCTTACCACTGCGTGAATACCCAGATATTAATCCACCGGTGGTGAGTATCAACACCTCTTATCCGGGCGCTAGTGCAGCCATTGTTGAAACAAAAATCACCACGGTTTTAGAAGATCGTATCAGCGGTGTCGAGGGGGTTAAGAACATCACCTCTAATTCACGCGTTGGCCGGTCGAATATAACGATTGAATTTGAACTCGATCGAGATATTGATGCTGCAACCAATGATGTGCGCGATCGAATTTCACGTGCCTTGCGCCAACTGCCAGAGCAAGCTGATCCTCCACAGGTATTTAAAGCCAATGACGATGAAAATGTCATTGTTTGGTTTGTTCTTCAATCAGACTCTTTATCGACGCTTGAGTTAACAGATTATGCTAACCGCTACATTGTTGATCGCTTTTCAGTCGTTGATGGCGTTGCTCAAGTCCGTGTTGGTGGTGGTCGAACTTACGCGATGAAAGCGTTCTTAGACCGAACACGGATGGCAGCTCGAGGTGTTACGGTCGATGATATCGAAAGCACGTTGCGTTCTGAAAATATCGAGTTACCGGCGGGTGAAATTGAATCCATAGACAGAGATTTCTCGATTCGTGTTGAACGAAGCTTTTTAACGGCACAGGATTTTGGCAATCTCGTTATTGCAAGGTCTGCTGACAATACACTCGTACGTCTATCTGATGTTGCGCGAGTTGAAGTCAGCGCTGAAGATGATGAGAACATGTTCAAGGGTAATGGCAAGAACATGGTTGGACTCGGCATTATCAAACAATCTAAAGCAAATACGCTGGAAGTTGTTAAAGCAGCTCGTAGTGAAATGGAGCGCATTCGCGAAGGCCTGCCTATAGGCACTACCATCTTGAATAGTTATGACTCCTCTGTCTTTATTCAAGGCTCTATTGATGAGGTATACAATACACTAGTGGTTGCCATGCTAATGGTGGTACTCGTTATCTTCTTATTCCTGGGGAATATTCGAGCAACATTTATCCCAGCTGTTACTGTGCCTGTGGCATTAATTGGCTCATTAATCGTGTTATCCGGTTTGAATTTTTCGATAAATTTATTGACGTTATTGGCTCTTGTGTTAGCAATTGGACTCGTTGTTGATGATGCCATTGTTGTGCTTGAGAATATTTATCGTCGTATTGAAAATGGCCAAACGCCTTTGATGGCTGCATATCATGGTGGTAGAGAAGTTGCTTTTGCCGTCGTAGCGACAACACTGGTATTGGTAGCCGTATTTGTTCCGCTCGTTTTCTTATCTGGCAACATCGGTCGATTGTTTACCGAGTTTGCCTTAGCTATTGCGGCCGCAGTTGTTTTTTCAAGTTTTACGGCACTTTCGTTAACGCCAATGATGTGCTCAAAACTATTGAAACGCAAAGAGCGTTCATCGTCGTTTGGTCAGTTACTCGATCGCGGTTTTGCTAAGCTCGAAAATAAGTACAGAAACAGTTTAAGTTATACCATTAAACAGCCATTGATGCTGATGCTAGTGGTTGGTTTAGCGTTGTTTGCGACTTTTTCGCTTGTTAACAAATTGCCGTCTGAGTACACACCAAAAGAAGATCGCGGCAACATGTTTGTTATTATGCAGGGTGCTGAGGGTGCTAGTTACGAAAACAATGTTAAAAACATGAATACTATCGAAGGTATGCTTCTTGAGTACCTCGAGCGTGGCGATCTTGATCGTGTAATCACACGTGTTCCTGGTTTTGGCGGTACCGGTGGTATTGCGATTATTGGCTTACCTGATTGGGGTGAGCGAAATATTTCTACTTTTGAGTTTTCTGCGAGATTTAATCGGGAGCTAGCATCAGTTACCGATGTACGCGCCTTCGCGATTATGCGCCGTGGAATAGGCGGTGGTGGCAATAGTCAGCCAGTGGAATTTGTATTACAAGGGAATACTTATGAAGAGCTGGCGAAATGGCGTGATATCGTTATCGCCAAGGCACAAGAGAATCCAAACTTACTGAGTGTAAATAGCGATTACAAAGAGACATTTCCGCAGCTGCTGGTACAAATTGATCAAAACCGTGCATATGACTTAGGCGTACCGGTTGGTGATATTGCAAAAACACTCGAAACCATGCTTGGCCAACGTCGCGTCACAACCTATGTTGAACGTGGTGAAGAATACGATGTGATTCTCGAAGGCTTCAAAGAAGATTATAAGAGTCCGAAAGACATCGATAATATTTACGTTCGCTCTCGCAAGAGTGGTGAGCTGATTCCTTTGGCGAATCTACTGACCATCCAAGAAAATGCGACGTCGTCACGACTAAATCGTTACAACCGCTTACGCAGTGTGACAATCACCGCGAATTTAGCGCCGGGCTACGCGTTAGGTGATGCTTTAGCGTATTTAAATCAGGTGGTTGATGAAAATTTGCCAGCTGATGCACAAGTCGACTATAAGGGGCAATCGTTACTCCTTCAAGAGTCTGGGAACTCGATTATTTTCGTTTTCATGCTTGCATTGTTAATCACATTTTTGGTGTTGTCTGCTCAATTTGAAAGCTTTATTCATCCATTTGTTATTCTTCTCACTGTGCCTTTAGCATTAGTTGGCGCTTTAATGGGGCTAGAATTAATGGGGATGAGTTTAAATATCTACTCTCAAATAGGTATTGTGATGTTGATTGGTCTCGCGGCGAAAAATGGTATTTTGATTGTTGAATTTGCCAATCAGCTACGTGACAAAGGAGTTGAGTTTGAAGAGGCTCTTCTTCGAGCGTCACAACAGCGCCTGAGGCCAATCGTTATGACAACATTTACGACAGTGACAAGTGCTATCCCATTAGTATTAGCCTCTGGGCCTGGTGCCGAGTCTCGTATGGTTATAGGTGTGGTAATCTTTGCTGGCGTATCTATTGCGAGTATCTTTACCTTGTTTTTTGTGCCTGGCGCATATTATTGGTTATGTAGAAACACAGGTTCACCTGAGGCGATAGCAAATCAGATCGCTAAAGAAGAACAAGCCCAATAGCAAATATACATTAGCTAAAAAAGCCCTCAGTTGAGGGCTTTTTTATGCCAGTTTCAGTTATGGTTACCATCGAATGTCGAATTATGTGAATATAAAATTGCATTGTGCTTGACCCATGATGACGATAAATGTATAAAAATTAATCTGATACAAAAATAATAATAAAAAGGAATGTATCGTGTTAAATGTAAATAAGAAGCTGTGGTCGTTTATTATTGGGATAGTGATGTCGGTCGCCTTTGTTTGGTTGGTGGCGCTTGCCAATGCGATACCGGTACCAGCAGTACTTGCTAATACCCCTGAATCAATAACGCTTTATTTCAGTGAGCTGGTGACTATTGTACTATCGGTGATATTTACATATGTCATGATCATTTTAATGGGGCAGTTATTTGATTTGTGCCCAAGTGATCATCCTTTCTGGTTACTCCTACCCGTGTGTATTTTTGTCTTAGGATTGTTTGTCGCCAAACATGTTTTGTTAACAACGCTACTTTGCGCAGCTTTGCCTGCTTTGGTGTTGTTGAGCTTACGCTATTGGACTCAGCGATTTAAGCAAAGAAAAATATTTAGTTAGTCAAATGACAAACAAAAAAGGGAGCAACTCACGTTGCTCCCTTTTTTGCGCTTTGTACGATATTAAATAGCGGCACTTGGCACGCTGGTCGGGCTAATATGCTCAATTGGATAACAACCTAACACTTTGATGAAGTTCGTCAGGTTGTTCAACTCACTAACGACTTCCTGCATTGCCAGTGATTTAATATTGGCTTCAACGTCAATGTAGAACATCTCTTCCCAAGGGCGTCCTTGAATTGGTCTTGATTCAAGCTTGCACATATTAATTCCCTTGTTTTTTAGCACGACAAGACATTCAACTAACGCACCTGGCTTTTGACCTGTTGCTAAAATGAGCGTTGTTTTCGCCGGAATTTGCTCTGCTACATCAACTGATTTTCTTGCAACGAGTATGAAACGACTGTGATTCTCATCTTGGTTTGCAATGGATTTTTCGAGTGCATGAAGTTGATATAGATGCCCACCTTCTTCACTACCAATTACAGCGACTGTTGGATCTTTAAGCTCAAATGCCTTTGCCATTGCGTCAGCGGTACTATCGCAATACTCAATTCGAATATCTTTTTGTTTGTTAAGGAAATTACTACATTGAGTGAATGGCTGACCGTGAGCATAAATTGTTTTGATATTCTCAAGTTCTGTATTTACGGCTGTTAACAAACAGTGCTCTATTGGTTGGGTGATCTCACCGACAATTGATAGGTTGGTATGTTGAAGCAAGTCATAGACTTCGTTGATGCTGCCTGATGACGTATTCTCGATAGGTAAAATGCCGTAATCTACATGTCCACCTTCAACAAGTTGCATGATCTCATCAAATGTTTGGCAGCCAGACTCAATCATGTATTCGGCGCGACGAGAGAAGTAGCGATGACTCGCTAAATAGCTATATGAGCCTTTGTCACCAAGAAATGCAACGCTGACAGCTGGCATTTGGATATTCGGGTTTGCGAGCGTTTGCAAATAAGCTTGTTGGTTAAGTACCGAATCTTCGATTATTGTTTGAAACACACTCGTTACATAGTGCGCATCAAGACCAAGCGCTTTACCTTGTTTAATGAGCCGGATGAGTAGTTCTTGTTCTCGCTGTTGATCGCGCACGGGACGAACTTCATGAGCTTTACTTTTTGCTACATTGAGGGTGAGGGCACGTCTTTTAGCAAAGAGTGTCAGTAATTCCTGATCGAGCGAAGTAATCTCTTTTCGAATTTCATTTAAATCTAACGTTTGTGCCACCGGTTAATCCTCTATGTTTTGTTATCATTTGGGCAAAAAAAAACCTCCACTTGGAGGTTTCTTATCGTTATTTTCTTTTGACGATAGTCAGCCTCCAACTAGGGTCGGATAAAAAAGAAAATAAAGAGGTTTTTGCTTAAACTTTTCATGCTACTACCATATAGCTAGAGTAATCACTCTGTCAACAGTTTCCTTAATGCAAAATGGTTATAGCGCCCTTGTGAATCGTATAACAGGAATCACAAGGGCTGAACATGAGCTAGTAGCTCAGTAAAACCATTGAGTACTTCGTAGGTCCAGGTAAGAATGCTGATGGTTTTCCATCAGCCCAATCTTTATGGCCAAGTCCGTAATAAGGCGACCAAGGGTGGCCAGCTTGACTGGTTGGCATATGGAATATACCTCGGCCTTCATAACCTGGAGAAACAATCATACGCTCAGAAGCGCCAAAATCAGTACCTTGAACGCGTGGCATATAACTATCGCCAGCTAATTGCATTGCTGGCATATCTAACCAACGGCCGATAATAGGTACGGCTTTACTCAATGGATGTTGAATCTTACTGGTATTTTGTTGACCCCAAGTAGCTTGTGAAAGCGGTTGTCCTTCTGTCATTGCGTCCAACGTATTATTTAATGCCAATTCAAACACAGCTTGCCATGAATCTTCAGGGCGCAACATGAAGTTGTCAGGTTGTTGAGTGATCAGTTGCCACAATGGTGTTTCAATTTGGTGCCTGATACTTCGTAAACTAAAGCTAGCATCGAGTTGTTTTAGGGATTCAGTGAGATCACTGAACACCAAATCGCGCATTTCATACCTGAAGTTACGCACTAGTCTGTAGGCCACAGAATCAACACTAGCACTAAGTGATTGTTCGTTTTCGAGTATCGATTTCGCTTCCTGCCACAACGGCTTATTGGCTATTGCGTCTTGAGTTAACACTGTTGAAAGGAGAAACTGATGCCAACGACCAAGAAAAACCGCTTTGTCGTCAAGCGCAACATCTAATAACGCTTGTTCGTCAAATTGCTCTTTAGCCATTAAATCATCACGAATTTGTTGGCTTCTTGCGCCTAAAGCATACCCACCGTTACCAATTTTGTCGTACATCTCTCCACCTACAACACGTGAATTCCCTGTCCATAGGCGATGATGAGAAGGATTTTTTACTCGTGGATATTGGTCAGCAGTTAGGTATTCACCCCAGCCATTTTCACCTGTTGACCAGTCAGTAGGTAAGTCACCTACAGCACCAACTTTTTGTGGAATAGGCCCCATGATTGTCCAGCCAATATTACCTTGAACATCACCAACCATTAGATTTTGAGCCGGAATGCCTGTCGTCGCTGCTATATCAAACGCCTCGTCAACACTTGTTGCTTGTTCAAGCTTCATTTGATTAAGATTAACCGCTTGCACATCGTGAGCTACCCATCGGTAAACGATTGGCTGTTTTAGGTGGTTCTCGCCAATGACAGGGCCCCAGATAGTTTCTTGCACCATTATTTCTTCTGATGGCTTATCTTTGATTGCAATAACTTGAGGAATGTATGTGAAACTGCGCCAACCTTCAGGGGTTAGGTACTGGTTACCAGACTCGTTGAGTTTAAGCTCAATGATGTCACTCCAATCGCCATAACTATTTGTATAACCCCAGGCAATTTTTCCGTTACTGCCGGTTATAATATTTGGAGCACCTGGTAGGGTCGTCCCAGTAACTTTAATCGTCTCGTTACCGTTTTTGAATTGAATTGATGCACGAAACCAAGTATTCGGCACGCGAATACCTAGATGCATATCATTAGCTACGATAGCTGATTTTGTGTCGCTAATTGCGCCGCCTACTGCCCAGTTGTTTGAGCCAGGTAGGTAATCATTTTTTGCAACAATATGGTGAGACGCTGGTTGTTCAGTCGAAGCCGTTGCTGATGGCCATGGCATTGTTGGTATTGCACCTGATGGAAATTGCGTATCATCAACTGCTGCATCCCACTTAGAGCCTTTAGGATTTAAAAATGCAAAGGCTTCGTCGCCAAGTGTGCTTTTAAGGATACCCAGGGTTCTTTCACGCTTGCCGTCAGATGATTGAAGATCAAGATACATGCTAAATACTGCAAGTATTGTATCCTCTTCTTGCCACTCAACAGGATCAAGCTGTAATAATAGATACTCAAATGGCTTAGCATGCATGTATTTCAAGCCTTGATTAACCCCTTGCGTGTAAGCTTTTAAGTAGGCAACTTGGTCTTTAGGCAAACTCTTAATAATGATGCGGGCTCGATCTCTAAATCGGTGCTTGCGAATACGCTTATCATAATCAAGCGCTAAGTCTCCAAATAAACTTGATAGTTCGCCTGCAGAATTCTTCCTGAGTAAATCCATTTGGAAAAAGCGCTCTTGTGCATGAACATAGCCAAGGGCTACTGCTGCGTCTTTCCTATCTTCAGCGAGTATAGTGACAATGCCTTTTTCATCACGCTCCACCTGCACTGCCTTCTCTAAACCTAAGAGAGTTCGCTTACCTTCTAGTTGGGGAAGGGAACCATCTATTTGGCTATAAATGTCTGCGCTGCCCGCTATCAAGAGGAATACAAGGATAAAGATGAAGAAAATTATAAATCTACGGAGTTTCGTCATTGTTTATTTAAGTCCTTATTATTGTTATTCAAATAGGGTATTAAAAATGTACAGTAAAAAACAGCAATAAGTTGATATTTTGCATCGAAAATAATAAAGAATCCGTGAAAATAGCAAAAACGTGGTCGTTGTCGTCTATTTAAAATATTGAAAACTAATAGCTTTATAAATTGTTAAAAAAATGCTTGGGCATACAGAAATATCAATGTAATAATACTTTCGTAGATGGGCGCAAGAAAGCCCTAAATTGATCTCCTTTTCGTTGTTTTCTCTTGTATCGCAGACTTTGTATTGATCACCATATTTCGAATTAATGTATGGTTCTAGGCGTTTTAGTTAAGAGTTATTGAAGGTCTGTTTTTCTCCTGTTAGGTTTTGTTTAGATGTTAGATAACGCACGTTATATAAAAATAGATGATTGGTTTTTTGAAATAAAAATGGTCAAAGCAATTAAAGTGGATGAGTTTGGTCAACCATATTCAGCTGTAGCAAACTGTAATATTAATGGCGACCAAATGTATATTGATGGCTTGATGACAAAGGATGAAGAAAAGTTTTCAAAAGACGATGTTAACGCTTTTTTAAAGTTCTGCCAGAAGTTAGGCATTGATAGTGTGACTTATCACCGAATGAAAGACGGTTCGCCAGTGTTAAGAGAAATGAAACACGAGGAACAGGTAAAGGTAGGTACAAAAAAGGCGAGTTAATCTGTGTGGTTTAAAAAAAAGCCCCATCTGTTGATGGGGCTTTTTGCTATTTATCTTCCGCGATTATTAAGCTTCTTCTTCAACTTCTTCTTGCGGTGCTGCTTTTGTTAAGAACATCTCACGTAAGCGCGTGTCAATTTCATTCGTGATAGCCGGGTTCTCTTTTAGGAACTCAACAGCTTTCGCTTTACCTTGACCAATCTTGTCGCCTTGGTAGCTGTACCATGCACCTGCTTTTTCAATCATCTTGTTTTGTACGCCAAGGTCAATTAGCTCACCAAAGTTGTTGATGCCTTCACCGTAAAGGATTTGGAATTCAACTTGCTTAAATGGAGGTGCAATTTTGTTTTTAACTACTTTCACTCGCGTTTCGTTACCAACGATTTCGTCACCATTCTTAACTGCGCCAATACGACGAATGTCTAAACGTACAGAAGCATAGAACTTTAATGCGTTACCACCAGTTGTTGTCTCAGGGTTACCAAACATCACACCAATTTTCATACGAATTTGGTTGATGAAGATCATCATAGTGTTTGATTGCTTTAGGTTTGCTGTTAATTTACGCATTGCTTGAGAAAGCATACGTGCTTGCAGACCCATATGTGAGTCACCCATTTCACCTTCAATTTCAGCTTTTGGTGTTAATGCAGCAACAGAGTCAACAACAATAACGTCGACAGCACCTGAGCGGGTTAACATGTCACAAATTTCTAGTGCTTGCTCACCTGTATCTGGTTGAGATACAAGTAGTTCGTTAATATTTACACCTAGCTTTTCAGCGTAGATAGGATCAAGAGCGTGCTCCGCATCAACGAATGCACAAGTCTTTCCGTTCTTTTGTGCTTCAGCAATAACTTCAAGTGTTAAGGTTGTTTTACCACTAGATTCAGGACCATAAATTTCAACAACACGGCCCATTGGTAAACCGCCTGCGCCAAGCGCAATATCTAAACCGAGTGAACCGGTAGAAATAGTCTCAACGTCCATGCTACGGTTTTCACCAAGTTTCATGATTGAGCCTTTACCAAACTGACGTTCGATTTGGCTTAGCGCAGCAGATAATGCTTTTTCTTTATTTTGGTCCATTCTAATGGCTCCACTTAATATTCGATATTTGTAAAATTGAAATTAGTATACTGTATAGTTTTACAGTATCAATCGTTTTTCATAAAAAATATTGATAAATGCAGTTAACTTATTGTTTTATAATGTTTTGTTTTTGTTGTGGAGCGCTAGCATGACGCCACAATCGTCTGTTGGTATTTTAAACAAACTAAAAATAAACAGTATTTGGCGAATTTCGCGGACTTATTTTCTTTGCTTATGGCATAATTATTCCAATTGAATTTTTACAACAAAAATAGCGCTAAAAAATGACACTAAGCCCATCCGACTTTTCTTCGCATACTCCGATGATGCGTCAATATTTAACGATAAAAGCCGAGTTTCCTAATATTTTATTGTTCTATCGAATGGGAGATTTTTACGAATTGTTTTTTGATGATGCAAAACGCGCAGCGGATTTGCTTGATATCCCTTTAACAGCTCGAGGAAAGTCAGGTGGCAATGCAATTCCAATGGCTGGCGTACCATACCACGCAGTAGAGAATTATTTGGCTAGACTTGTTCAGTTAGGTGAGTCAGTGGCAATTTGTGAGCAAGTAGGCGACCCTGCAACGAGTAAGGGGCCGGTTGAGCGCAAAGTTGTAAAAGTGGTAACTCCGGGGACTGTGAGTGATGAAGCCTTGTTGACTGACAGGCAAGACAACCTATTAGTCTCTGTCTTTGAGCACAAATCGTCATATGGCATTGCTTATTTAGACATTAGTTCAGGCAGATTTGTTGTTACTGAACCTACATCACTAGAGCAATTACAGGCGGAATTACAGCGCTTGTCGCCAGCCGAATTATTGTATCCTGAATCGTTTACCGAGTATGGTTTAATTCAATCATACAAAGGCATACGTAAACGCCCTGATTGGGAGTATGACTTTGACACGGCTCAATCTATTTTAACTAAGCAATTTGGGACTAAAGACTTATCCGGTTTTGGTATTAGTGATAAACACTATGCTATTTGTGCCGCGGGCTGTTTATTTCAATACGTAAAAGATACGCAACGCACTGCACTACCGCATATTCGCTCTATTATTGCCGAGTCTGCAACGACAGGTGTTGTGCTCGATGCTGCTACTCGAAGAAATCTAGAGCTAACGCAAAACCTTCAAGGTGGCTTGGAAAACACACTAGCTTCAATCCTTGATACCAGCGTTACACCTATGGGTTCTCGTCTTCTTAAACGTTGGATACATTTTCCTTTACGAGATTTACAGGTACTTACTGCTCGTCAAGATGCGGTTAGTAATATTCTAGATTTAGAGTTAGGTGAAGTGCTTATCAGTTCATTGAAGCCGATTGGCGACATTGAACGTATCGTGTCTCGAATCGCTATGCGTTCTGCTAGGCCAAGAGATTTCGCTCGTTTACGCAATGCGTTAACAAATTTACCTGACATTGCAGAAGATTTAGCCGATGTTAGCGCAACACATTTGAAAGCGATTTCAGCGAATGTTGCGCCTCAACCTGTATTGCAAGCCTTGCTTGAAAAAGCGATCGTCGATAACCCGCCGGTATTGATCCGAGACGGCGGGGTGATTGCTGAAGGCTATAATGATGAACTTGATGAGTTGAGAAACTTAAGCCAAGGGGCAAGCGACTATTTAGAGCAGTTAGAGGTTCGTGAACGAGAAGCAACCGGAATTTCAACATTGAAAGTTGGCTACAACAAAGTACACGGCTTTTATATTGAAATCAGTCGTGCGGCTTCTAATGAAGTACCTGATCATTATATTCGTCGACAAACACTTAAAAACAACGAACGTTTTATTACCGATGAGCTCAAGCAGCATGAAGAGAAGGTGTTAACTGCTCAAAGTCGATTCTTAGCACTGGAAAAGAAACTGTATGATGAGCTGTTTGATCTGATTCTTCCTGATTTGGAGCGCTTGCAGTCACTTGCTAGTAATTTAGCGGAATTAGATGTCTTAAACACCTTTGCTCAAACAGCTGAGCGATTAAATTACGTTAAACCAGTGCTAAGTGTAGAACCAGGTATTGCAATTGAGGGCGGTCGTCACCCTGTGGTTGAGCAAATGACGAGTGAACCGTTTATTGCAAATCCAGTTTTATTGAATGAACAACGAAAAATGTTAGTGATAACTGGTCCTAATATGGGCGGTAAATCTACTTACATGCGTCAGACCGCACTCATTGTGCTGATGGCTCATATAGGTGCTTATGTGCCTGCACAGTCTGCAAAAATTGGATTAGTTGATCGTATATTCACCCGTATTGGCGCTTCAGATGATTTGGCGAGTGGTCGCTCTACGTTTATGGTGGAAATGACTGAAACCGCCAATATACTGCATAATGCTACAGAGAAAAGCCTTGTTCTTTTGGATGAAATTGGCCGTGGCACGAGTACCTATGATGGCTTGTCACTTGCCTGGGCATGTGCCGAAATGCTTGCGCTAAAACTGAAAGCATTTACTTTGTTTGCTACCCATTATTTTGAGTTAACACTGCTATCCGAGCAAATACCAACGTTAAGCAATGTACATTTAGACGCTGTTGAACATGGCGACAACATTATCTTCATGCATGCCATTCAAGAAGGCGCCGCGAGTAAAAGTTTTGGTTTGCAGGTAGCTCAGTTAGCTGGGGTACCCAAAGCGGCTGTTTCACGTGCGAAGCAAAAATTAGCTGAGCTCGAAACAGAGCAGCACCGTATTCATGCTGAAGGTCATTTAGAGAAGTCATCACAAGTACAATTGCCATTAATCGACGAACCGCATGTTGCGATTCAGAAGTTAGCGCAAATTGATGTGAATAACGTAACACCCAAACAAGCGTTAGACATTCTTTATGAATTAAAAGAGACATTATAATTTGCAGATTTATCATATATAAACTATACCTCTGATGATTAAGTCAAAAAGGAATTTGATATGTCATATACAAACAAAGGAGTGTTTGGCGTTCAGCCTCATCCTGCATCAAGTGTGCTTTGTGTAATCAGCCCAAAGCACGTTAAGTCTTTATTAGTTGTTTTAGCACTTGTTGCCATTGTCCTCGTGATGTTTCTCGTCGCTGTTATCAAAGCGGATATCCACCAATGGTTGGCCAAAGATTCTAAGAGTCAGGCCAATGAAGACGGACACATCAAGGTCGAAAAAATTTGGGTTAATCCAGGTGATTATATTCAAGTTAGTTCACGTTTAATGTCATTTAAAATCAATAAAGATAAGCGTGAGGGAAGCGTACTAGCCAAGAAACTTGAAAATAAAGTGCGAGCTAAACTTGAGTTAAATCGCAAAGAAATTGCCAGTTTAAAGTACGCTCACCAACAAAAACTCCAAGCCTTGTATAATGAACGTGACGAGATAAAGACGGCGATTATTGCGAATAAATACTATAACAACGCGCTTGGTGCTAGTGATATGAATAACGCTGACTTAAGTTCGCATATTCCTTTGCTCAATGAACGTTTACGCGACGTGAGTATTGCTATTCGTGATGAGCCATTAATCTTTAAAGAACAATTAAGAATATTACTCTGGTATAAGAGCGACTTAGGATATCAGCTGGAGAACCTTGAGCTCCATAATTCCTACACGTTGATAGCTGACAGTGAGGGCTTTATTGAAAAAATTCACCTATCGACAAGCAACCTTTTGAATGAAAATACGATGCTTATTTCGATGACAATGACTAACGATAGTGCCAGTGAATTAGAACAAAAAACAGGAGCAGATGTATCAGGCTCTCTTAAACAGGTCTTTTTATTGGAGCCTAAGATAAAAGCCTTTGAGCACTTGGTAGACGCGCGGCTAAAAAAAGCCGCATTTAAGTACTTACATTATTAAAGTAGCGTGTCAGGCAGTGATGTAAAACAGACAATCACTTTGTGCGATGTAACGCTGCTTGGTTGCCATAAATATTTGAAAATCACACGCTGCAATGAGTCTGTTATCCTCAAAGTAGAAGTAGTCATCAATCACGTTATTCTTATACTCATCGAGTAATTTAAGGTTAGATAAACCTTCGTTATCTGACCAACCAAGAATTTGTCCAGCGTGACATAGACCATAGTTAAATTGTTCGATGTTTTCTATGATGGTGACGCCATCTTCACCTTGATCCTCAAGTGAAAAGCTCACATCAATATCTTCTGCTAATACCAAACGCATGGGGTGATGAATCACCTTGATCGTTTGTTTGTGGGAGTTGTTTATGTCAACACCAAGTGCCAATGTAGTGATGGCTTCATAAGCAACTTTATTTGCTTGAATATCGGTGCAGCCTCCGCATTCTAGGGTTATCACTGGGCAATCAATCGTTATTTCCATCAATGCACCAAGAGAAATATGGGAAAGAATTAAGTTGTCACAAAAAAAGCTAGCGAGCTTAAGGTGCTGCTTGTTCATATGTGCACTTACACAAAATGCAGGGCTGCTGCCTGAGGTGTTATGCATGTCCACGACGAGTACAGGGGAGACTTCTTTTATTGCATCTTCGATCAAGTGAGCTCTTTGGTTGTAGTTCGTCTGTTTTTCTGAATTGAAGCAACGATTGATATCTTCACCGCCTGGTAAAAAACGTTGACTGAAAATAGGCTGATATTGAGCGGC
This sequence comes from Thalassotalea loyana, assembly GCF_030161435.1. Lineage (GTDB taxonomy): Bacteria > Pseudomonadota > Gammaproteobacteria > Enterobacterales > Alteromonadaceae > Thalassotalea_G > Thalassotalea_G loyana. Next base: position 832,987 of record NZ_BSSV01000001.1, read on the forward strand.
TTCAACAGAACAAATGATAAACCTCAAATTAACATTTTGCGGTCGCTCTTCCTGAATTAACCATTGATGTAGAGCAATAAAACCTGACGGTTCATTGCCGTGCAATAAGGTCGTTATCACATACCACTGTTCGCTATCCTCATGAGTAATATCTATGACTGTAGGGCCGCACAATGATAGCAAGAATTGAGTATAGTCTGCTTTTAGGGTGATGCTATCGGGGTTTTTGAGATAGCAAATGTCTGAAAAATCTATCGCCATATTTGTTCCCATTGACTTACCGGTAAACAGGTTCTGCAGTTTTTTAAATATAATAGGGTCAACTGATGACAGGCTTGATCTCGATCACAGCTTTTTAATAAATGTGAAAATGTTTGCTTTTGCCACGTTGCGCCAGTGATATTTGCCGTTAATCGCTGTGAAATAACATTTAAGTACTTATTGGCATCTTGCTCGTCAATGGAAAGTGAGAGAAGGCCTGCTTTGGCAATAGGCAGCAGCTTTTCAATAACATCGGTTATTTGCACTTCACCAACTTGGTATTTATGTTTGAGCGGCCATAAGATTTTTGCGTCTAATCCCGACTGAGCTGCGCGATAGAAGTTGTACTCGGCATATTGAAATGGCAAAACACTCGTATAGGCCTCTACTTTTTTTGCGATTCCAGTTGCTAGCCCGATTGCAAATGCTGCGTTGGCAACCATATCTACGCTAGTAGGGCCTGCTGGAATAGCTCTGAATTCGAGTCGAATGTGCCCATTGCCTTCGTTACTGTATACCGGGCGGTGCCATGGCCATGTTGTCCCTAAGTGCAAAGAGAGCTCTTTTAACGCAGGTAGTGCAGTTGGCGCGTTATCATTTGAAATTGCAGGTATTACGGGTTCAAACAAGCAAACAGCTTGGGAGAATAATTGCCATGCGCAACCATGTAACCAACCAAAGCCAAAATTTACTCTTGGCTGCTCTTGCCAAGGGGTATCATTTGGTCGCCGCACATCAATTGATTGCTTGAACAACGCTATGCGGGTTTCATCCCATAACTTTTTACCAAGAAAAATCGAGGAGTTTGCACTTATTGCAGTGACCAAGGGGAGTGTAAGCTGAGCTGCATTGTAAACGGCAGTGAAATTCTCTGGCGGTATCATTAAGTGCACTTGAAAAGACGTGTTAGCGCCCTCTGCACTAATATCATCTAAGTTTAAAGATAATGATTCGTCACCATTAATATTAATTTGAAAGGCATCTCCTCGTGCTTGATAAAGATGGTTTGCTAAGCAATGATACCTCGGTATATCCGTCATAAAGTCGGCATTTAAATGTGCTTTTTTTAAGGTTGGCAAAATGCCAATAGGCAGTACATTAATCTCAAGTTGCTCTGCAACTCGCTCTAACTCATCGGTTTTATTTTTCATCTGTTGCTGCAACGCAGAGAACGGCGAACCAGCAAGCGTTACAGGTGATAGATTAAGTTCGAGGTTGTATTGATTTAATTCCGGCTGATATTGCTTATCATCAAGAGCGTTGAGTAGTTTTTGATTAGCTAAACTGATGTCACCATTATGATCAATCAAGTACATCTCAAGCTCGGCACCGAACATGAGTTTTCCCTGACCAAAACTTGGTCGTTGCACAATCTCTTTTAAGGTATCAAGTTGTTCACGAATGATATGTTTAAAGGTTTTAAACTGCTCATCATTAAAACTAACTTGCTCAATGTTTTGACCCATAATGCCACCTTATCTTATCCCTTAAATTTATACTGGCATAAGCTGGTTGATCTCTACTTGATGTGGGTCAAAAAACAAACAGGTACTTCAAAACAGAAAAAAGCCTAGTTTGGTGGCTAGGCTTTAATGGTTTGGTGTTTGATAAAGGAAAAGTTGTTAAGGGTGACGCTTGAAGATTTTCGTCTCATTGTTTTTTAAATCAAAACAAAGCCTGTCATGTAAGCGAGATGCTCGACCTTGCCAAAATTCGAAATAGTGAGGAATAACACGAATCCCTCCCCAAAAATCAGGTAAAGGAACGTCTTTCCCTTTAAATTTTTCGGTAAAGTGTTTTACATTTTCTTTGAGCTCATCATCACTCGTCATCACCTGGCTTTGATGTGATGCCCAAGCACCAATCTGACTGCCGCGATCGCGAGAATGAAAATATTTTTCAGACTGGGATTTAGAGGTGTGCTCAATACTGCCTTCAATTCTTATTTGACGTTGTAAAACACCCCAGTGAAATAGGATTGATATTTTGGCATTTTCGGTCAATTGCTGATGCTTATCGCTACTATAATTGGTGTAAAAAACAAAACCTTGTTCGTCGAATTCTTTCAACAACACCATACGTGATCTTGGTTGGCCATCAGCGCCACAAGTGCTAATAGACATTGCTTCAGGGAGCAACACCCCTGACTGATTGGCTTCATTAAACCATTTAGTAAACAGTTCAAGTGGCGTGGTATCTTCATCAAGCTCAGGCATTGGCAATGCAACACCTTGGCCGAAGGTAAAAAGGCAACGAAGTTTTTCTAAAAAAGTCATAGCAATAAAAAAGGTGTTAAAAATAATATTTTAACACCTAATACCGATTATAGAATTAACTAGATCAATGATTTTTCATATAATCTATCGTTAAATTGCTTAAGAGCTTAACGCCAAGTGCCATACCGCTCTCGTCAATTTTGAATTCAGGCGTGTGGTGCCCTGGTGCTTCGCTAGCAGGAATGTCTCTGCTTTTTCCACCAACAAATAAATATAATCCAGGCACTTCCTCTTGGAAGAATGAGAAATCTTCCGCACCGGTTACCGCTTTCGTCAACTTCACGTTATCTTCGCCTGCGGTGGTTTTCAATACCGGTAGCATTTCACGCATCAGAGCAGGGTCGTTATAAGTTATTGGATATTGATAATCGAGTGGCAAGGTTACTTCAGCCGTCGCATTCATGCTTTTAGCGATCGAGTTAACCTTTCTGTGAACCGCTTCATGAATATGTTCACGAGTATCAGGACTAAGACTGCGAATCGTACCAATCATTTCAACTTGATTTGGGATAATATTTGAACGGTTACCGCCAGTAATTTTACCAACGCTTACGACCGCTGCACTATCAATTAACTCTACTTCTCGGCTTACGATGGTTTGCAAACCCATAATAATTTGAGCGGAAGTCACGATAGGGTCGGCACTCAACCAAGGGTAGGCACCATGAGATTGCTTTCCGTTCACTACAATCTTGAACGGGTCTACGGCAGCCATAATGCCACCTTCTTTGTAATGAACAGTGCCAACATCTTTATCCGACGAAATATGTAACCCAAATATCACGTCAACGTCAGGATTCTTGAGTACACCTTCTTTTACCATGATCTCGGCACCACCAACTTCACCTGCTGGCGCACCTTCTTCTGCAGGCTGGAAAATGAATTTAATCTTGCCGTTTAACTCGCTTTTCATTTCCGTCAAAATGGTTGCTGCGCCCATTAACATCGCAATATGTGTATCGTGGCCACAGGCGTGCATTACACCTACTTGATTACCATCAAGTTCTCCCATTGCTTTAGAGGCAAATGGTAATCCTGTGTTTTCTGTTACAGGTAATCCGTCAATATCGGCTCTTAGAGCAATCGTTGGTCCCGGTTTTCCAGTGTCGAGCAACCCAACAACACCTGTTTTCGCAATACCAGTTGTTACCTCAAGATCAAGATCTTCTAAAAACTTTGCGATTGTTTTTGCCGTTTCAAACTCTCTATTTGATAGCTCAGGGTTTTGATGAAAATGGCGACGCCACTTGATTACATCGCCTTCAATTCGATTCGCAATGTCGGCAACTTTTTGCGTGTCAGCAAAAACAGGAAGTGTAAACGAGGTACTTGCTAACACGAGGCTAGCTATTAAAGATTTTTTCATCGGTAATGCCATCATTATTATTAAGTTATGACATTACCTTACTGAAATTGACATGTAATGGCTAATAAAATGCGATAAATTACACATCCCAGTCATCGGTGTCATCGAGTAACGATTTTAACCGTTTCTGTTCTAATAAATCATCAATACGTTTTCGTGCAATAGAGTTTCTTTTGTCTTGCTCATCTTGCTGAAATCGCTTGTCTTGTTCATTAAATTCTTCAGAGCCATTTAAATTATCAAGTTCTTGGTTATTCATCATTCACCTTCAAAAAACAAATCCCCATAACTTGAAAATAGACAAAAATTGCTGAAGTGTTAAATATTTATTTGTATTTTTATGTAATTGTTAACAATTCAATAGTAAAAAGCCGGATAATCAATCTGATTATCCGGCTTTTTGTCTAGATTTAATTGTGTTAGCGGTGGGTAGCCATTACCAACCTTCAACACCTTTCATATCTGGAAGTTGGTGTGCAATACCTTTATGGCAATCAATACAGGTTTTCTCACCACTTGCTAGCGAAGTCGAGTGCATTTCGGCTGCTCGATTACTTTGTGCAGTAAAGTCCATATAATCAAAGTTATGACAGTTACGACACTCCAGTGAGTCATTGGCTTTAAGTCTAGCCCACTCGTGTTCAGCGAGTTCTCTTCGTTTGGCTAAAAACTTTTCACGTGTGTTTATCGTGCCAAAAATTTTACCCCAAACTTCTTTTGAAGCTTGCATCTTACGAGCTATTTTATTGGTCCACTTGTGAGGTACATGGCAATCTGGACATGTTGCTCTTACACCGGAACGGTTAGTAAAGTGGATTGTTGGCTTTAACTCAGCATAAACATTACTTTCCATTTCATGGCAACTAATACAGAACTCCTCTGTATTCGTTAGCTCTAAAGAGGTGTTAAATGCACCCCAGAAAATAATACCGGCAATAAAACCACCGAAAGTTAAGAAGCCTAAGCTGTAATACTTACTTGGTGTTGAGAGCGTATGCCAAAACTCTTTCAGTTTTTTCATTAGTTTCATGGCTGCTCCTTACTTAGGATCCGATTTAGCTTTCATTAGCTGGTGCATATCGACAAACGTATTCTCAACCAATGGTTTAGCATCTTGCTGAGTAACATGGCACTGACTACAGAAATAGCGTCGAGGTGAAATTTCCGCTAAAAAGTTACCATCTCTATCCATAAAGTGGGTCACACTCACCATAGGCGCTTGTGAGTCACCTGTGCGTGTGCGGCTGTGACACGCCATACACTTATTGGTATTAAGATTTACCTCATAATTCCTTATTGTGTGAGGAATTAAAGGTGGCTGCATTGGATAATTTCGCGGCTGCTTGATGTCTGAGTTATTGACTTTAAACATCTTATTAGGTGTTTTCTGTTCGCTCAGTTTTGTTTCATCACGCAGCGTAGATATCTCTTGCTTCTCATTAGAAATTGCGATGCCAGAAAATGCGATACTTGCTATTAAAAGCCCTTTGATTAAAGTTCTCATCATCATCTCCTTACGCTTTAACTACTTTGACAGCACATTTTTTGAAGTCGGTTTCTTTAGACAATGGATCCGTCGCATCAAGTGTGACTTTATTGACTAATCGACTTGCATCAAACCATGGCATAAACACTAAACCTTTCGGCGGTTTGTTGCGTCCACGGGTTTCAACACGTGTTTCTACCTCACCACGGCGAGACACTATTTTGACCAGATCGCCACGACGTAAGCCTCTGCCTTGAGCATCGTCTGGGTGCATATAAAGTACGGCATCAGGCATTGCTTTATATAGCTCCGGCACGCGTTGTGTCATCGAACCCGAGTGCCAATGCTCAAGTACACGTCCGGTTGATAACCATAGATCGTACTCACTATCTGGAGACTCCGCAGGTGGCTCGTATGGCAATGCAAAGATAATTGCTCGGCCATCAGGCTTACCATAGAACTCAATACCTTTGCCTTTAGTCACATACGGGTCATGATCTTCATTGAATCGCCATCTTGTCTCTTTTCCGTCGACTACTGGCCAACGTAAACCGCGTACTTGATGGTAGGTGTCATATGGTGCTAAATCATGTGCTTTGCCACGACCAAAGGTTGCGTATTCTTCGAATAAACCTTTTTGGATGTAGAAACCAAAATGACGCGACTCATCATTTAAACGGTCTTCAGGGATCTCATCTAATGAGAATTTGTTAACTTGGCCATTAGCAAACAACACGTCAAATAGTGTTTTTCCTTTGTAGCTAGGATTTTTATCTAAGATTTCTTTTGGCCAGGTTTCATCTGTGGTAAATCGTTTTGAAAACTCTACCGTTTGCCACATATCTGATTTAGCGCCTTTAGGTGCCTCAACCATTTGATACCAAGTTTGCGTTCTACGTTCTGCGTTACCGTATGCGCCTTCTTTTTCTACCCACATAGCCGTTGGCAGTATCAAGTCAGCTGCTTGTGCTGTAACGGTAGGATACGGATCAGATACAACAATAAAGTTTTTCGGATTGCGATAACCAGGCAGGCCTTCTTCAAGCATGTTCGCTGCCGCTTGCATGTTGTTATTACATTGAACCCAATAAAAGTTTAACTTGCCATCTTTTAACATGCGGTTTTGCAAAACGGCATGGTAGCCAGGTTTTGGTGGAATGATGCCTTCTGGAATCTTCCATTTTTTCTCCGAAAGTTTACGATGTTTCGGATTTGCAACCACCATATCTGCTGGTAAACGGTGTGAGAACGTACCAACTTCACGCGCCGTACCACATGCTGACGGTTGGCCAGTTAATGAGAATGGACTGTTGCCCGGTGTTGAGATTTTACCGGTAAGTAAGTGAATGTTGTACACTAGGTTATTTGCCCAAACACCACGAGTATGCTGGTTAAAGCCCATTGTCCAGAATGAACAAACCTTAGTGTTAGGGTCAGCATAAAGCTCAGCTAATTCTTTTAGGTTTTTCTCTGGTACACCTGATAATTTGGACGTGTATTCTAATGTGTAAGTGCTAACAAATTCTGCGTATTCTTCAAAATCAATCGCTTTAGAACCACCTGCTTTTTTCGCATTTTTCGCTTTTTTCTCGAGCGGGTGATCTGGACGAAGTCCATAACCGATATCGGTATTACCTAGTCTAAAGTTCGTATGTTTGTTTACGAAGTCTTTGTTAACACGGTCAGTTTGAATAATATAGTTTGCAATAAAGTTTAATATCGCTAAGTCGGTTTGTGGCACAAAAATCATACCGTTATCAGCAAGTTCATAGCTGCGGTGTTCATAAGTAGACAGTACTGCCACTTTTACATGTGGTGCACTTAAACGACGGTCAGTGATACGTGTCCATAAAATTGGGTGCATCTCCGCCATGTTTGAGCCCCATAAAACACACGCATCGGTATGTTCCATATCATCGTAACAACCCATAGGTTCGTCGATGCCAAACGTACGCATAAAGCCACCAACGGCTGATGCCATACAATGACGAGCGTTAGGATCGATGTTGTTACTTCTAAAGCCTGCTTTATAGAGCTTAGATGCCGCGTAACCTTCCATGACTGTCCATTGACCTGAGCCAAACATGCCAACACCTGTTGGGCCCACGTCTTTTAATGTTTTCTTTGCTTTCTCTTCCATGATGTCGAAAGCTTGATCCCAGGAGATTGGTGTAAAGTCACCATCTTTGTCGTACTTGCCATTTTTCATGCGCAGTAAAGGTGACGTCAGGCGGTCTTTACCGTACATTATTTTCGATAAGAAATAGCCTTTAACACAGTTCAAGCCTTTATTTACAGGCGACTTGATATCACCATGGGTAGCAACGACTTTGCCATCCATTACCCCAACGTTCACACTACAACCTGTACCACAGAAGCGGCAGGCTGCTTTGTCCCATTTTAACTTAGTGATATCACTGCTGGTGATCAGATTTGAAGCAGCCGCAGGTACTGAAACACCTGCTACGGCCGCAGCTGCAGCTACAGCATTAGCTTTTATAAACTCTCGGCGATTAATTGTCATGGTTTCACCTTGTCCTTATTATGAAGCTTGTTGTTCATTTAAAAATTGATGGTACACAGGCGACAATGACATTACCGTGCTGTGCAATCGAATGGGTGTTAGAAGATGGTCTACTGCTTTATGGGAACTGGCTTCAATCGTGAAGACAATCTTTCCATCTTCGCTCACAGCATGGACCTGACCACCTTGCTGCAAATTTATTACTTCGCTTAGTTCATCGACATTCTCGGGTAACACGTGTGCGACGAAGCTGGCGACATGGTATTCAACATCACTCATAACTACTCTCTACTAATGATAGGGTCATTGCATCTTGTGGACAGGTGGAAACACATGCGCCACAAGCAGTGCAATCTTGCTGAATAATTTCGGGTTGAGGCGTTTGATTAAGTGCTAAAGGGAAATTGATGACACGTGCATCGCAAACATCACGACAGCTTTGGCAATAAATATTGTTTTTTGCTAAACATTTATCACTAATGAGCACTTCGGCATGCCAAGCTTTGGTTGTGCTTGGATCATCAAACATGTCAACTTCACAGACATCGACACATTTTTGGCAAAACGTGCATTCGTCTTGAGAGAAGTCAACATAAGGAAACCCTTGGCGGTCACGTTTAATGATATTGGTTTCACAGGCAGGCAAGCACTTTTGGCATTGCGTACAGTTCTGTGTGAAATTATCTTCACTTTTTGACCACGGTAGCCTTAACGTGGTTGGATCCACTTGTTTTACGCTGGCAGTAAAAAAACGTCGGCGGGCAACATCAATCGTCTCAGTCATTTTTTCTGATCATCCTTAACTTGTAGGAGGGCCTGTTAAAATTTGACTAATCCATATAGTGAAGCCAAGTGCCCCAACAATAATTACGGAGAGAATAGGCGCTAAGAAAACAGTAAGAAAAATAAACATATTTCTTTCTTTACGTTTTGTTACTGCGTCATCTTCAACTGATGTGTTCATAACAACTCTCTTTTTTTATTTATTGTTCATTGCATGTGCCAATTGTTGCACACAAAATAACCATAATCTGTAGCTAGTACATTTTCAATTGATACTTTTACTACTCGATTACAATTTGAATATTTCATGTTCTAGATCAAGTGTAGTTTAGATTTTGTCTTATGGCTGTTAGACTAATCATTATTTTTCTGTACTTGCTACACTGTGAATCAAGCACTCAAATCTTTACTTCAAGAGCATTTGGAGTTCCTTAAAAATTATAGGGTTCGACAGTTAATTGTTTACCTTGGTGAGAGCCAATGGGCGCAGCAGCAAATTGGTCAATTAACTAACGATTTTGAACAATGCCTGACCTATAGTGATAGTGATAAAGTCCAAGGCGAAGTATCAAAGCGGAACCTTCATCAATATTTAGGGACTGAGGCAGATTTTGTCGCTATTTATACTGACGCATTCGAGCCAACACCGTTTGCCTTGTTAGCCGGCGTATTAAAGGCTGGAGGCATTTGTTTTCTGGCGCTTTGTCCGAAAAATCTTCAAACGAGCCGATTCGCAAACTACTTCCTTGAACAATGTCGACAATCAGAATTTCATCTTGTTATTGAGCAATCAATGGCTCACAACATGGTTGGTGAACTCTTAGCTAAGAGCCGTGATGCCTACGGTAATGGAAATTTCGGAAAAGGCAGTGAGAATAAGCATTCAAAGCACAACGCACTATGTCTGACGCATGAACAAGATCAGGCTGTGTCTTTATTACTTCAGCATCATCTCGATAATATTGAGCCATCGACGATTGTTCTCACCGCAGATAGAGGGAGAGGAAAGTCGAGTGCCTTGGCAATTTTCACTGCATCATTTTTAGTGAATGAAAGTCAATCGAAACGCGTGGTGATCACTGCGCCAAAAAAGACGAGTGTCGCTATATTCTTTCAACAGTTTGCTCAGACACTACGGATTTTAATCCCCGAGACAGCATTGTATGAAACACTCTTAAGTCGCGTAAGTTTTCATGCAATTGATGATATTGCGCTAAATACACCACAAGCTGATCTTCTGTTAATTGATGAAGCCTCAGGCATTCCAGTACCAATACTAGAGCGTTTTGTTGCTCAGTATGAAAAAACCGTATTCGCTACAACGGTGCATGGATATGAAGGGGCAGGGCGTGGGTTTGTCTATAAATTTTTGAATCATTTGGCTCAGCGGCAAAAAACAACGGGATTGGTCTTTGAACAGTTTCATATGAATGAGCCAATTCGTTGGTCTCAAGAATGCCCGCTTGAACAATTCACGTTTGATACACTGTTATTAAATGCAGAAATCAGTAATGCACGCACATTGATGGCTGATAACAAATCCACTCAAGTTATCAAATTAGATAAAGACGTATTATTAAACAATCATCAACTACTACGCGAAGTTTTTGCCTTGTTGGTAAGTGCACACTACCAAACCTCTACCTCTGATTTTAAGTTGTTATTAGATCATGAACTGTTAGATATACATGGCATGATGATAGACGAAACCTTGGTTGGTGTTGCGCTGATGGTTCGTGAGTTAGCGATTCCTGAGTACGTTCGAGAAGGTGTTATTGCAGGTAATCGACGGGTTCGTGATCATTTTACCGCGCAATCTGTAGTTCAACATTTAGGGTTTAATGACGCCGTGTCATTATCATTTTATCGTGTCATGCGTATTGCCATTCATCCAGATCTACAGGGGCATCAACTCGGTAGTCAGTTGATGTCGGAAATTGAGTCGTATGCCAAAACACTTTCGATAGATGCGTTGTCGACTAGTTTTGGCGTGAATCCAAGTTTGCTTAATTTTTGGCATAATAATCAATTTAATTTGATTCGTCTTGGCATGAAAAAAGATCATGCGAGTGCAGAGTTCTCGGGTTTATTTATAAAACCATTAACTAAGGCCGCTGGTGTGCTTAACCAACGTGCAGAACAAGAGTTTTATCGTGGTTTTCAGACATTATTGCCGCATGTATGGCAAGACTTAGACACGAAAATTGTAGAACAATTAAGTTATCATGTTCCTTCAAACCAAGATAATGAAATTACCGCCTATGATTTACAATCACTCGCTGATTTTGCCTATGGAAAGCGGTTACTACTTAATTGTTTACCGAGCATCAAACGTGTATTGATTGACATGAGAAAGCACGGAAAGGAAACGCGCTTTCCAGCGTTAGCGCAATACGTATTTGAACAACCAAGTGTGCAAGAGATATGTAACGCGTATAGCTTAACGGGCAAAAAGGCGTTTAATCAGTATTGCCAAAAAGCATGCGCAGAAATGATTGAACAAGGCTACTGCTTAGCTTAGATAGCCTTGTCCAGGTTGCGTTGTTACTTTAATTTACTCGCAAAAGTTTTCTTGAATTTTGCCAGCTTAGGTGACACTACCATTTGGCAGTATTGATTTTCAGGGTTGTTGTTAAAGTAATCTTTGTGCTCTTGCTCTGCAGGATAAAATGTTTGAGCAGCTTCCACTTCAGTGACCACATTACCTTGCCAAATCTCATCCGCTTCAATTTCACTAATTAATTGTTCAGCTAACGCTTTCTGTTCGTCATTATGGTAGAAAACTGCACTTCGGTATTGTGTGCCAACATCATTTCCTTGACGGTTTAGTTGTGTTGGATCGTGTAATGCGAAGAAAATTTCTAACACTTCTTGTGTTGAAATAACGTCAGAATCGAATGTAAGTCTAACAACTTCAGCGTGACCTGTATTGCCGCTACATACTTCTTTGTAGCTCGGGTTTGTCGTTGTGCCATTACTGTAGCCTGACTCAGCATTGATAATACCACTAACACTAAGATACGCGGCTTCAATACACCAAAAACAGCCACCAGCTAATGTAATTTGTTGTGCCATTGTCATTTACCTAAACAAAAATATTTCAATTGTCGCTAAAGATAAACTATAGACGTTTAGACGTCTATAGTTTATTTGTAACAAGTTAGAATTATTTTTTATACCACAGGCTTGGCATATTTGCGTAGCTACATATTATACGCAACATGTTGATGGAATCTTACCATCACTGCATCTTTGCTAGGGGTTAGGTTTAATTCGCCAAGCATGGTATTAACGGCTGAATTTATTTGATTTAAAAAACGACCGTAACCTAACTCTGTGCGATTTTCTTCACTTGCTACGAATACTAGTTGAAACTGGTCAACTAACTCACTTGCATTCCACCAACTCATCATTCCACAAGGTTTGTCTGCTGGATTGTAACCAAGCATTTGTAATTCGCCCTGACGCGAAATCGTATGCGATGGTGAATATCTAACAATAGGGACAAGGCCATTGGCAACTAAGGCACCATTATTCAAATTAAACTGTAAGCTCGACTTTGATAATGCTTTCGTTATTTCACTATATAACGGGTTATAAGGGTCTGCCGCCTGGTGGTCAATATCCATTGTTGCAAGCAAATCTTGGGTTATAGGAATATTTACTACGGCGTAAGTCATTGCAGAGATCTCTTCTGGTAATTGGACGTTTTGTGCCAAATACCTGTTTCGAATTGTTCTTAGCTTATGTACTTGTGTTTGCTCATAACCTTTGTGTTTAGCGAAAAGGTCATAGGTAAGGTGTTGATGATCTCTCAAACGAAGTACCTGCTTAGGCAGCGATATCTTTTCACAGTAATCTGCTAACAGTTGATTCGCTTTAGCGTGGAAACTTGCTGCATTCAGGCGAATATCTTGGCCAGTACTCAGCAACAATAAACTTACTTTCTTAGCTTTGATATTCGGATCGTAAAATGCTTTTTGTAGCGAGTGATACTGTGGGTTGTAATAAAACAGTATTTGTTGATTTGTTTGCCATTGATGCATTTCTTCGCTAAAACGAACGCGCACTAATTTATCATTGGCAATAAATTGTCCATTTGTGATTTCGTAATGTGAGCAAAGATCAAAAAATGCTTGGGATAAATATTGATATAGTCCATTAAAGTTTGTCGACAAATCTAGCGATTGGTTTGATGACAGGGTTTCAATCAAATCATCATCTAAGTTGAATTCAGCCAGAATGTACTGGTTATCTCGAATACTACCTGTAATAAAGGCTTTATTTGCAGCGCTACGCTTTCTGATAATTGACATATTGTCCTCCATGTCAGTTGATTGGCGCTACTATAGTTTTCAAAGATGACAAAAAAGTGTCAGCTAATGCCGATTTAGCTAGTAAGTTAATGAATTTTTTATGACAATGACAAGCAAAGTCATTAAGTAAAATATTCTGATGGATGAGCTGTTAAACGACGCCCAAGGGCAAGCGTTTTTGAAACAAACCGTAAACACCAAAATGCCTTTTGGTAAATATGCTGGCAGTAAACTGTTGCATTTGCCAGAGCCATATCTCGTTTGGTTTAACGCTAAAGGTTTCCCGGATGGAAAATTGGGCCAACAGTTAGCGCTAATGTATGAAATCAAACTCAATGGTTTAGAGAAGATGCTTGAGCCACTCTTAGACTAACTATCCTACTTCTAAATCTTCAATGTCAGCTGTTGGTGCCTCATTATCGTCATCAACCTTTCTTGTACCAAACAAGGTGTGAAATTGCTTCGGTGTTAGCACTTTGTTTTGGTATTTTAGCCAGGCTTTTTCAATTTTCGATTCAGCACCATAAAGGCCGTCGCAAACACCTTTAAATCGTTGTTCATCGTCAGTTATTGGTGCTCGTGTACCATTTGCGATATCACGCAATGCAATGCCATGCGTTTCAAGTATTTGAACTTCTGAGATGGAATAGTCACCACTTCGACTCATTCCACGAGGGTAGTTTTTGTCGTCATAAAAACGACGGTTTGATAAAAAACTTTCATTTAAACTCTTTTGTGTGCTCATAATGACTCACCGCAAAAACAAAAAAATCAAAATTATTTAGCGCAATTTTTAACGCAAGTTTTCTTATCGATCAACAAAAATTTTATGACAGTTTTATGTCGAGTTATCTCACGACGTAATAAGTTAATTACGGGAAAAAACAGAAGCGAAAATTAAGCCAGAATTTGTAACCTAATGCTAAGTGTTTGATTTAATCTGGCAAAAAATCTTCTTAAATTAAAATTACATTTTTATGACGAAATTTGCTTGCAATGTCATAAAAAGTTCTTTTTAATGAAATTGTCACTTAGCGAGATTTGCAGGTGGCCGCTAATATCAAAAATACATAGTTTTCAATGTTTTATGAGAGGTTTTGCCTATGAAAAGACAGAAGAGAGATCGTTTAGATAGAGCGTTTTCAAATGGTTACCAAGCTGGTGTTTCTGGTCGCAGTCGCGACAATTGCCCATATCAAAATACAGATGCCAAATCCGAATGGCTAGGTGGTTGGCGTGAAGCCATGCACGACAAAAATATGGGACTCTTTAAGTAAATAAATTTTCCTAATTTGACTAAACAAAAGCCTGTGATTAACGCAGGCTTTTTTGATCTTGGTGCCAAGAATCCCTGCTAAAACAACCAGCCAGCGTTTTTGTTATAAAACATTTTGAATATAAGATAGTCTTTTTAGTTATAAGTGTTATGATAACGCCCAAAATTTATCTCATTGGTCGTTAGATAATGCTGTCATTACGTGAAATTCAACCGCAAAAAAATGAAGTCTACTTAGACAATAATGCAACTACTCCCGTGCTTCCTCAGGCAATTGAGGCGGCTACTCATACCATGCAACTTTGCTACGGTAATCCAAGTAGCAGTCATATTACTGGTATTAAAGCTAAATACATTTTAGAAACAACTCGAGAGTTGACGAGACAAGTTATTGGCGCAAAAACAGGTCAGGTAATGTTTACCAGTGGCGCTACTGAAGGTATTCAAACGGCTATTATTTCGTCTTTAAATGCAGCTAAACAAAAATCTCAAAGCATTAAAGAGCCTGTGCTTCTATATGGCGCGACAGAACATAAAGCTGTGCCAGAGTCTCTGAAACATTGGAATAAAATGCTAGATATCGGTGCGAAAGTGCTGGCGATACCCGTTGATGAACGCGGCATTTTAGATATGGATTTTATTGCGACTCATGTACCTAATGCATTGATGATTTGCACAATGATTGCGAATAATGAAACGGGGGTATATCAAGACATTGAATTGTTGGAAAAGACGATTCGCCAATACAATCAAGATGTTTTTTGGATGGTGGACTGTGTTCAAGCGTTGGGGAAGATCAAATTAGAAATCTCTAATACGACCATAGATTATGCGCCTTTTAGTGGACACAAACTATATGCTCCAAAAGGCATTGGGATATTGTACGTCAGAGATAGTGCACCATTTACGCCGTTTATTGCAGGTGGCGGACAAGAAAGTGGTCTTAGATCGGGTACCGAGAATTTACCTGGTATCGCGGCATTACAAGCGGTTTTATCGTTGCTCAATGATCACGATGATCCAACGTTTAAAAGTACCACACAGTTGGAAAGATACCGTGAACAACTAACAGACACACTCATAAAAGCGTTTCCAGATATTGTTTTTAACCACGATTTTTCATGCTCGTTACCTACAACGATTAATTTCTCGGTAAAAGGTCTAACAAGTAAAGACATTATGGATTTATTTGATGCTGCACATATTCGTGTTAGCGCAGGATCTGCATGTTCTTCTAAAGTGACTGGTAGTTTTGTGCTAGATGCTATGGGCAAACCTAAATGGCAAAGTGAGAGTGCGATTCGTATGTCTTTCGGTCCTGCGACGACTCAACAGGAAATCGACGAAGCATGTGTTGCTATCAGCCAAGCGGTAAAAGCACTTCAAAGTAGCTGTTTAATTTTATCTGATACGGCAGACAACAGTAATTTGGGAGTAGATGGCCTTCAGCAGTGGTTGTATGACAATGGCTGTACATGGTGTTTTGTTGATAAAGCCTCAAAACAATGTGCCGTCATCGATTTAGCGCCTGAATTGGTTAGCAAGTTTGAAACACTGGTTGAGTGCCAAGGTTACGAAGTCGTCGCCGTGTTATCAACTCATATCCATGAAGAAAACCAAGTTCATCAAAATATTATTCAAACGCTCTGGCACAAAGATCAGACCAAATATGATTTCTTGGGTTGGCCACAACAAACTTCATTAGTCACGCTGGAAAATGGATTAACGGTAGAAGCCTTAAACGTGGGTAATAAAGTGTTAGCACGTCTACCTTTACCTGGACATACCGCAAATAGTGTTGCTTATCTATTGGGCACTTCGGTTAATCAGTCTTTAATGGCTGATAGCGTTGATTTTGTTTTTGTTGGCGATCTTATCCAAGTTAATGGGTTAGGGCGTTGTGATCACATTGATGGAGACGAGAAATCATTATACCAGTCGCTACAATTACTAAATCAGTTAATCAGGCAAGATACATTATTGTGTCCAGCCCATGATTATCTGCAGCTGTTTAATACAACATTAGCGTTAGAAGCAAGTAGCCAACCATTACTTCAACAAGTGATTGATGGAGATATCTCTGAGCAAGCTTTTATCGCTGAAAAAATCAAACAAGATAGTGAATTGCCACCTTCTGACTTCAGTCAATACTGTGGTAGTATTGCGCAATTTAGTAACATCATTGAGCCTGTTCACCCAAACCAATTAGTTGAATTTATTCAAGCTGATCCGACAACCATTGTTGTTGATGTGCGTGAACCTCATGAATACGATGCGTACCCAGACTCAATGATCGCGGGCAAAACAATGGTTAACCTACCGCTATCTCAAATCACCCAGTTTGTTCAGCGTCACAAGTCGCAACAATCGGATTTTAAATATGTCTGTATTTGCCGAAGTGGAAAGCGCAGTGAAGCGGCAGCAAAAACCCTGCAACGTAATAGCTTTGCCAACATCTATCATGTTCCTGGCGGCTTTGCTCTGCTCAATAAGGGCTAATAAAGATCAGATAAAGTAGGTATTCATCACTAGATGTTTCCTAAGGACTTGATAAAATAGCGCTTAATCTAACAAGCGCTATTTTTATATGTCTGAAACGCCCATGTCATCCAATAAAGATAAAAAGCAACCGTGGTGGCACACCGATTGTCCCTATTGCCGAAAAGTTCGGTTGTTTGTGATTTGGTTAGTGCTGATGTTGCTGGCTGACTATGCTTGGTTTCACGTCATATTCTCACCATAAATATCTCAATTTTGTTGCACATTAGTTAATCGTTTATTTTTTTTAACATAAAACAAATGGTTGGCTTTGTTAGTTGTTGGCGATGAACTATACTTCACGGCAATTAGCGTGCATTGAGCACTTGTTAGCCAGACTCTGGTTACTTTAACTTATTACCCTAAAAAGCGATTAGCAATACAAATGACAACAGAAAAAAAACGCCCTTTATACATTCCATATGCGGGTCCTTCATTAATCGAAACGCCATTGCTAAATAAAGGCAGTGCCTTTACGAAAGAAGAGCGCGAGAGTTTTAACTTAGCAGGTTTATTACCGCCAAGATTTGAAACGATCGAAGAACAAGTATCACGCGCATACATGCAATACAGCAGTTTCCAAACTGATTTGAATAAGCATATTTATTTGCGTGCGATTCAAGACAACAACGAAACCTTGTATTACCGATTGGTGCAAGAGCATCTAGAAGAAATGATGCCAATTATCTACACACCAACTGTTGGTGATGCCTGTGAGCAATTCTCCGATATTTATCGTTCGTCACGTGGCTTGTTTATCTCATATGAAGATCGTCACAACTTAGATGATATTCTGCGTAACGCAACAAAGAACAAGGTTAAAGTTATTGTTGTCACTGATGGTGAACGTATTCTTGGATTGGGTGACCAAGGTATTGGTGGCATGGGGATTCCAATCGGTAAATTGGCTTTATATACCGCTTGTGGTGGTATTAGCCCTGCATATTGTCTTCCTATTACGTTGGATGTGGGGACTAACAACGAAAAACTATTGAACGATCCTATGTATATGGGAACGCGTCATAAGCGTATCGAGCAAGAGCAATACGATGAATTTGTTGATTTGTTCATCCAAGCAATGAAGCGTCGTTGGCCTCATGTCATGTTGCAATTTGAAGACTTTGCTCAACCAAACGCTATGCCATTACTCAACCGTTATAAAAATGAAATTTGTTGTTTTAATGACGATATTCAGGGCACGGCATCTGTGACCGTTGGTACCTTACTTGCGGCGTGTCGCACCAAAGGCGCTAAGTTATCAGAGCAAAAAGTAGCTTTCGTTGGCGCTGGCTCAGCAGGTTGCGGGATTGCAGAACAAATCATTAGTCAAATGGTGAGTGAAGGTATTTCCGCAGAGCAGGCACGTAGCCAAATCTTTATGGTTGATCGTTTTGGTTTACTTACGCAAGGCATGGAAGGGTTACGTGACTTCCAAGAGAAGCTTGTACAACCAACGTCTGTTGTTAGCAGTTGGTCAATATCAGGCGAGTTTGCATCGCTTGTAGAAGTGATGAATAACGCAAAACCAGATATTCTAATCGGTGTTTCTGGCCAAGCAGGTTTATTCACGGAAGAAGTGATTACGACAATGCATAGCCATTGTGAAAAACCAATTATCTTTCCGTTAAGCAACCCATCTCGACAAGTCGAAGCAACGCCGGAACAAGTGATAAACTGGACACAAGGTCAAGCGATTGTTGCAACTGGTTCACCATTTTCACCAGTCGATTACAAAGGCAATTTATATCCGGTTGCTCAATGTAATAATAGCTACATTTTCCCTGGATTAGGTTTAGGTGTGGTAGCCGCTAACATTAATCGTATTACCGATGAAATGTTAATGGTTGCAAGCGAAACCTTAGCTCAAGCTTCACCATTAGCTAATACTGGTGAAGGTGAATTACTGCCACCTATTACAGAGATCGCTAGCTTAAGTAAAGAGATTGCATTTGAGGTTGCTAAAGTAGCTTATGCTCAAGGTTTAGCACTCGAGATCAGCGATGATCAACTAAGAGCGAAGATCGACAGAAATTTCTGGCAACCAGAGTACCGCGATTACCGTCGCATTAGTATCTAGTGAACTCAGACTCATTCGACTAGAAGAATAAAAAGCCAACACACGTTGGCTTTTTTCATCTTAGTGTAATTAAATTGTTATACGATCGAATACCATTAGGCATTTTTGACTATATAGTCTATAATCGCGCCCAAAATTTTTTACCAGTTTTTAACTTACACAATTAAGAGGGCTTATCATGGCTATCGAACGTACTTTTTCAATCGTAAAACCAGACGCAGTTGCTAAAAACGTAATTGGTCAAATCTACAA
The DNA here is from genome assembly GCF_030161435.1 of Thalassotalea loyana. Taxonomy (GTDB): domain Bacteria; phylum Pseudomonadota; class Gammaproteobacteria; order Enterobacterales; family Alteromonadaceae; genus Thalassotalea_G; species Thalassotalea_G loyana. The sequence goes on from NZ_BSSV01000001.1 coordinate 852,142, forward strand.
CCGTTTCGAAACTGCTGGTTTAACAATCATCGCTTCAAAAATGGTTCACTTATCAAAAGAACAAGCTGAAGGTTTCTACGCTGAGCACAGCGAGCGTCCTTTCTTCGGTGCTTTAGTTGAGTTCATGACTTCTGGTCCAGTTATGGTTCAAGTTTTAGAAGGCGAAGGTGCTGTTCTTAAAAACCGTGAAATCATGGGTGCTACTAACCCAGCTGAAGCTTTAGCTGGTACTTTACGTGCTGACTACGCTAACTCTATCGACGAGAACGCTGTTCACGGTTCTGACGCTTTAGAATCAGCTGCACGTGAAATTGCTTACTTCTTCACTGAAGAAGAAATTTGCCCACGTACTCGCTAATTTGCCTTTAATCTTCGCCTTTGGTGTGATTTCGTTGTCGAGAATGCTCACGTAATTAATTACGCTCCGCGTTCTCTCCTAGAACTCACACCAAAATGCTTTGATTAAATATCAAATTACATAAAAGGATTTTACTGATTTTCGGTAAAATCCTTTTACTTTGTTAAGACTCAGTAATTCTAAGCGTTTCTTTTACCGGAACTTTTAAAATTACTAAGTTGAAAAATTGTCACGAGTGACTAAAAAGTGTACAATTTTGCCCCTTTGAATTCTTTGTATTAAGACGTTTTTGAGAATTATTTTATGACTGAAGTCGTTGTTCCTGCTGAGCAGAAAGCCAAAATTAATCTATTGAATTTTGATCACAAAATGATGCGTGACTACTTTGAGTCGATCGGTGAAAAGCCGTTCCGCGCTGATCAAATGATGAAATGGATTTATCACTTTGGTTACGATGACTTTGAGCAAATGACTAACTTCAACAAAAAGTTACGTGAAAAACTTGCCCGCAACTGTGAAATTAAAGCGCCTGAAATTTCAAAGAAACAGGTCTCTAACGACGGCACAATTAAGTACGCACTTGTACTTGAAGGTGGTCAAGAAGTTGAAACAGTTTGGATTCCTGAGAATAACCGCGCAACGTTATGTGTATCGTCGCAAGTAGGTTGTGCATTAGAGTGCTCATTTTGTTCGACAGCACAGCAAGGCTTCAACCGTAACTTATCAATGTCTGAAATCATTGGGCAAGTGTGGCGTGTCGCCAATGACATTGGTGCAACGCGTATCTCAGGTAAGCGACCAATCACTAACATCGTAATGATGGGGATGGGCGAGCCGTTACTCAACATGAAAAACCTCATTCCATCGCTTGATACAATGTTAAACGATTTAGGTTACGGTTTATCAAAACGCCGCGTAACAGTGAGTACATCAGGTGTTGTTCCTGCGTTAGCTATGCTGAAAGAAAAAATCGACTGTGCATTGGCAATCTCGGTGCACGCGCCAAACAATGCATTACGTGATGAATTAGTACCAATTAATAAGAAATACCCACTAGAAGATTTCTTAGCAGCGTCACGTCAATACATTGAAGGTTCAAAAGCGCAGAAAGCCGTTACGATTGAGTACGTGATGATTGATCACGTAAACGACTCAACCGAACAAGCGCACGAATTAGCACATGCGTTAAAAGACACACCAAGTAAAATTAACTTGATTCCATTTAACCCGTACCCAGGTTCGCCATACAAACGTTCAAGCAATTCTCGTATTGATCGTTTTGATAAGGTTCTGCAAAGTTACGGTTTTACGGTCATTACTCGTCGTACACGTGGTGACGATATTGATGCTGCTTGTGGTCAATTAGCAGGCGACGTATTAGACAGAACAAAACGTACTGGTGCAATTCAAGCAAAAAAACAGGTGAATCCTGATGAAATTTCAGTAAAAATGGTTTAGATATCAATTTAAATCGATTATTGGAATTTTCTGCGTATGGACAAATGGCAAAAATTACTGTTAAGTGCAGCGTTAGTTAGCACTTTAAGCGCTTGCGTAACTCAACAATATAGCAAGGACAACACGCCTGTTGTTGAGAACGAAGCAAGTAATGATGAAATCGCCATGACCCGTATATCGCTTGGTTTAGGTTATTTAAATATTGGCAATACGACTCAAGCCAAAATTAACTTAGAAAAAGCCAAGCGCTTCTCACCAAAACTGATTCAAGTTCATACTGCATTTGCCCATTATTATGAAACGGTTGGCGAGCCGGAGTTAGCGAGTCAATCGTTCCAAACCGCGTTAAGTATTAAAGAGGATGATCCTGATACCTTAAATAACTACGGTGTATTCTTGTGTCGTCAAAATGATGTCCCAGCGGCTCAAGAGCAGTTTTTAAAAGCGATTGCTGTACCTGAATACGTTCGCGTATCGGAAAGTTATGAAAACCTTGCGCTTTGTCACTTAAATGAAGATAACTTTGAGCAAACAGAGTTTTATTTAACGAAAGCGCTCATGCATAGCCCAAGTAGCGATTCGGTTTTGCAACAGTTAGCGCAGTTATCTTATGTGAAAGGTGACTATAAGAACGCGCAGAAATATATTGCTCGATATGAAAAAGCGACGCGTAAATTTAATCCAAGTGCCCTTGCGCTTGCCTACAAAGTGTATGAAGCGCTTGGTAAAACAACCGTAGCGAAAAATTATGGCGCGATGCTAGTTAAAATGTTTCCAAGTGCCTATGAATCAAAGCAGTATTTATTAAATAGCTTAGCAAGAATACCGGCGGATGATTTAGCCGATGTATATAAAGCAAAACACGCTAAGACGAAAAAACGTGTTGTTGTCTTGTCGCCAAAGAAAGCACCAAACGCAGATAAAAATGACAATGCAGCGTTAAACATAGCTAGCTTTTCAGCGTCGCCAGAGCCTGTACAGCCTGCGCCTGAAAAACCAAAAGAGATTAAGAAAGAGCCGGTAAAGTCGACTGTTGTTAGCACTAAATCGGTTGTAAAAAACGAATTAAAGAGCCAAAACGATACGGGTGCTCCATCATTACCGATTCATGTCGTACAAGCAGGTGAGTCACTTTATAGTGTTTCTAAGAAATACAACATTAAGATGCAGAGCATTAAGAAGTGGAATCGTTTATCATCGCGTAGCATTTTAAAAATCGGGCAGGTTCTTGTATTAGCCGATCCAGCTAAAGCTAATAAGTAAGTAAAAACATGAGTGAAGTAACAGAAATTACTGAAGATATCGAAGTCATCGGCCCAGGTCGGTTGTTAGGTGATGCCCGAAAAGCCAAAGGCTTGAGCGTAGAAGACGTTGCCGAAAAGCTTAATTTTCGTATCGGCTTGGTGAAAGAAATAGAAGCTGACGAGTTTGATCGCTCATTGCCATCAACGTTTAACCGTGGTTATTTAAAAAACTACGCTAAACTCGTCGAAATTCCAGAAGAAGACGTACTATCAAGTTTTGAAATGCTGGGCGTTGCTGAAAAGCAAAGTACAGAGATGCAAAGCTTTTCAAAAATCACTGAAAAACAAGCGCAAACGCGCAGTTTGATGTGGTTGAGTTATTTAATACTCGCTGTTTTAGTCGGTTCTACCTTGGTTTGGTTTTACCAGTACCAAAAGGATATTGCTGAAAAGTCTGTTGAGATTGACTCACAGCGTGAGGCTAATGAACAAGGTGTTGCGACCACGCAAAATACTGCTGAGATTAATAGCGATTTAACAGATACAATGACAACGGCCAGCCAGCCGTCAGTAGATGATCCGTTAACAACACCAGCAGGTGAACAGGTTACACCATCAAACGACGAATCAGCGTTAGCGCAACAAGTTGTTAATACGATTGATGAAACGCAAACTGAGTTAGCTACTTCGATTAACGAGGCAGAACCCGTTGAAGTCGCTCCTGAAACTCAAGCCCCTGTAGAAACACTGCCTACTGAAGTTGTTGAAGACGTCGCTATTTTCACTTTTTCTGGTGACTGTTGGGTTAATATTTATGACGCTACTGGTGAGCGAGTCGCTTGGGGCGTTAAAAAAACAGATTATGTAATGACTATTAAAGGTCAAGCACCGTTTAATGTTACATTAGGCAAGCCTGAATTAGTGACAATTGAATTCGCAGGTCAGGCAATCGATATGTCTAGATTTAATGCGGGTAACATTGCTAAATTCACGTTGCCTTTAGAGCAGGCGCAATAATCGCATTACTTGGAAATACTGAAGAAATATTATGTTTAAAGAATCTCCTATTGTCCGCCGCAAATCTCGCCAAATTATGGTGGGTAATGTTCCTGTAGGTGGCGATGCACCAATTTCTGTGCAATCAATGACAAACACACTCACAACAGATGTTGATGCGACGGTCGCACAAATTCGTGCGTTAGAAAATGTTGGTGCTGACATCGTTCGTGTTTCTGTGCCAACAATGGATGCAGCAGAAGCGTTTAAAGAGATCAAAAAGCAGGTCAATGTACCGTTAGTGACCGATATTCACTTTGACTACCGCATCGCTTTAAAAGTCGCGGAGTATGGCGCGGATTGTCTGCGTATCAACCCAGGTAATATCGGTAAGGAAGAACGTGTTCGTGCCGTTGTAGAGAGTGCGCGTGACAAAAATATTCCAATTCGAATTGGGGTAAACGGTGGCTCACTTGAGCGTGACTTACAAGAAAAATACGGTGAGCCGACACCAGAAGCATTACTTGAATCAGCAATGCGGCATGTAGAGATTTTAGACCGCTTAAATTTTCATGATTTTAAAGTCAGTGTAAAAGCATCAGATGTGTTTCTAGCGGTTGGTGCTTATCGATTATTAGCTAAACAAATTGATAATCCTCTGCATTTAGGTATTACAGAAGCCGGTGGTTTCCGTTCAGGCTCAGTTAAATCCGCTGTGGGTTTAGGCATGTTATTAGCTGAGGGCATCGGTGATACGCTGCGTGTGTCATTAGCAGCAGACCCTGTAGAAGAGATCAAAGTTGGCTTTGATATTTTAAAATCATTAAAGCTTCGTTCTCGCGGCATTAACTTTATCGCGTGCCCAAGTTGCTCGCGCCAAGAGTTTGATGTTATTAACACTGTTAATGCCTTAGAAGAACGTTTAGAAGATATCATCACACCAATGGATGTATCGATTATTGGCTGTATTGTAAATGGCCCAGGTGAAGCAACAGTATCGGACCTTGGGTTAACGGGTAGTAGCAAGAAAAGTGGTTTCTACCTAGATGGCGAACGTCAGAAAGAGCGTATTGATAACCACGATATGGTTGACCAGCTTGAAGCAAAAATTCGTGCTAAAGCAAGCCAAATGGAACAAGAACGCATCAACGTTAAAGAAGTAGAGTAGGCCAACCTAGCTTACTTTTATTCATTCAAAATAGTGAAAAGCGTCGCAGAATTAGGCAGATGATTTACGTTTGTACAGATTGTGCCTATAATGCGCGCTGCAAGTTAATTTAAGAGAGATTCAACGCCCGTGAGTAAAGCGATTCAGGCAGTTAGAGGCATGAACGATTGCCTTCCATCAGAAACTAATATTTGGCAAATGGTCGAAGCAACACTTAGACGTGTTGCGAGTAATTATGGCTTTGCTGAAATTCGTATGCCGATTGTTGAATCTACCCATCTATTTAAACGTTCTATCGGTGAAGTGACTGATATCGTTGAAAAGGAAATGTATACTTTTGACGATCGCAATGGTGATAGCCTAACACTTCGACCAGAAGGCACAGCAAGTTGTGTGCGTGCAGGTAATCAGCATGGTTTATTGTATAACCAAGAGCAACGTTTATGGTACATGGGACCAATGTTTAGACACGAACGTCCACAAAAAGGTCGTTACCGTCAATTCCATCAATTTGGTATCGAAGCCTTTGGTATTGCGTCGGCAGATATTGATGCTGAAGTAATTATGTTATCAAATCGCCTTTGGAAGGAACTTGGTATCAAAGATGTTGTCACATTAGAATTGAATACCTTAGGTTCTAATGAAGAGCGCGCAACCTATCGTGATGCGCTCGTTGAGTACTTAACAAAACACGAAGATAAACTTGATGAAGATAGTAAGCGACGCATGCATACTAACCCATTACGTGTTTTAGACAGTAAGAACCCTGATGTCCAAGCTGCGTTAACTGATGCTCCAAAACTTTCTGAGTTTTTAGGTGAAGAGTCAAAGCAGCATTTTGATACCTTGCTAGCTCGATTAGATGCTGCCGGTATTGAATATGTAATCAACGAGCGACTTGTTCGTGGTTTAGATTACTATAACCGAACGGTATTTGAGTGGGTAACAGATAGCCTAGGCGCTCAAGGCACAGTGTGTGCTGGCGGTCGTTACGATGGTTTAGTTGAACAGTTAGGTGGAAAGGCAACACCAGGTTTTGGTTTTGCGCTAGGCATTGAACGCTTAGTACTCTTACTAACAAGTTTAGATAAAGTGAAGAATGTTCGCCCACAAGCTGATGTGTACATCGCAATGATGGGTGAAGAAGCTGAGTTAGTAGGCAATGCTCTAGCAGAGCAATGGCGCGACGAAGTCAAAGAGATTCGTATTCAGTGTCACTGTGGTGGTGGCAAATTTAATAAGCAAATGAAGCGTGCTGATAAGTCAGGCGCAAGTGTTGCCATTATCCTAGGCGACAATGAAATCGCTGAAAAAACGGCGACAGTGAAATATTTGCGTGAACAAAAAGATCAAGAAAGCGTGGCGTTTGACCAAATTCCAGCTTTGTTAGAAAAATTAATGTAAGGAAGTACTGTGGAAACTTATCAAACAGAAGAACAACAAGTTGAAGCGATTAAAAAGTTTTGGCAAGAAAACGGCAATTTTATCATAGGTGGTATTCTTGTCGGTTTAGGTAGCTTTGTAGGTTTTAACTACTACAAAGACAGCAAGTTAGAAAGTGAAGAGTCAACAACTGCAGCATACATGGAAATGATGCAAGCAGCTGAAACTAATGGTGACAACTTCGCACAAGACGGTGAAGCATTTATTAATGCTCACAAAGAATCTAGCTTTGCATCATTTACTTCTCTTGCATTAGCAAAAGACGCGGTAAGCCACAAAGATTGGACTGGCGCTGCAAAGCATCTACAAATGGCAATTGATAATGCAGCTGATGAAGGCGTTAAGAGCATTGCGCTTTTACGTTTAGCACGTGTTCAATTGCAACAAGAACAAGCGGACAAAGCATTAGCAACGTTATCAACTGAAATGGCAGAAGGTTTCGCTGGTGTTGCTGAAGAAGTTAAAGGTGACGCTTACTTAATGCAGGGCAAGCCTGAGTTGGCACGTACTTCATACCAAGCAGCAATTGATGCGTTAGGTACTGCAGCTGCAAGCAACCAGAGCTTACAAATGAAGCTTGATAACTTAGCTGAGCACGTTGAATTAACAACTTTACCTGCAGCAACCAAATAGGAATGATTGTGCAATTGCTACATAAAAAAATTCTAACAACATTAGCACTTGTTTTAACCCTTGCTGCCTGTTCTTCAACTGATGAAGAAAATGAAGAGCTAGCTATTGCAGAGTTAACAGAAATTAACCAACAATTTGAGCCGCAGGTTGTGTGGTCTGAAAGTGTTGGTGACGGTGTTGAAGATTACTTTTCTCGTTTGAAGCCAGCGGTTGCATACGACAAAGTATTCTCTGCAAGCCGCGAAGGTGACATTATCGCCTTTGATGAGAAAACAGGTGATAAGGTATGGCAAATCGATTTACGTATTCCATACAGCGGTAATGCTATTTTCTTTGGTTCTGATGAATCAGCATTACTTAGTGGTGGCCCAGTAACGGGTGGTCGTAAAGTGTTTGTTGGTAGTGAAAACGGTGATGTTTTTGCGCTTGATGAAGCCTCTGGTGAAATCCTTTGGCAAACTAAAGTGAAGGGTGAAGTGTTAGCGGCGCCAACATTCGAAAGCAACGTTGTATTGGTTAATACCGTATCAGGTGTATTGACAGCACTTGATGCACAAAACGGCGAAGAGCTTTGGAAAGTTGAGCAAGACGTTCCACCATTAACATTGCGCGGTATCAGTGCACCAGCAGCTGCTTCAGGTGGTGTGTTAATTGGTACGCCTTCTGGTGAACTAACAGTTTATATTTTAGAGAACGGCCAACAAGGTTGGTCAGTTAACTTAGGTGAACCGACTGGCTCTACTGAATTAGACCGCGTTGTTGACGTTGATGCTAAGCCATTAATTATTGGCGAAACAGTTTATGCTGTTTCTTCACGTGGTAATTTATCATCGTTGGAATTACGCACGGGTCGCGTACTTTGGCAACGTCAATACTCATCGTTCCGCCAAATCAACATCGCGCGTAACAATATTTACATCACGGATGTTAAAGGCCATGTTTATGCGATTGATCGTTTAAACGGGTTAGAGCGTTGGAGTAATGCTTCGTTAACCAACCGAAACGTGACAGGCCCTGCTGTTCAGGGTAAATACGTTGTTGTTGGTGACTTCGAAGGTTACCTTCACTGGTTAGATGTTGATACTGGTGATATCGTCTCGCGCACAGAAGTGGACTCAAGTGGCATTTATGCAACACCAACTGTTGCCAATGACATCTTGTATGTTCAATCACGTGATGGTGATTTAAAGGCAATTACCCTGCCTTAAACATTGCTGTAAAACACACAGTTACAGCATAAGCGCTAAAATGCGCTAAAGTTATTAACGGCTCCATGGTAAAACATTGGAGCCGTTGTGTTTTTTTTGATTATCCCATTTTGAGGGGTAATAAAGAGTTTTTTGAGGTTTACATGCTTCCTGTAGTCGCCCTAGTTGGCAGACCAAACGTTGGTAAATCAACACTGTTTAATCGTTTAACTCGCTCGCGTGATGCATTGGTTGCCGATTATCCAGGACTTACGCGTGACCGCCAATATGGTCAAGCACAAGTTGAAGATCATCCATTTATTGTTATCGATACTGGTGGTATCCATGGTGATGAAGAGGGTATTGATGCGTTAATGGCGGAACAGTCGTTAATGGCTGTTGAAGAAGCTGATGCCGTACTATTTTTAGTCGATGCACGTGCTGGCTTAACTGCGGCTGACCAAGCGATTGCTGAGTACCTACGTAAGCAAAACAAGCGTGTATTTCTTGTCGCCAATAAGGTTGATGGTATCGATGCTGACTCAGCCGTTGCTGAGTTTTATTCGCTCGCACTAGGCGAAACAGTCCATCAAATCGCTGCTGCTCATGGCCGCGGTGTTACGCAATTATTAACCTTAGCACTTGAACCACATATTGCGGTTCTAGCTGAAGAAAAAGCGGCTGAGGCTGCTGCTCAAGAGAACGATGAAGCGTTTGATGGTGAGATTTTTGACGAAGATGGTGAACATTCACCACTGCAAGACGACAAAATTAAGCTCGCTATTATTGGTAAACCAAATGTTGGTAAATCAACACTGACAAACCGAATTTTGGGTGAAGAGCGTGTTGTTGTTTATGACATGCCAGGCACAACGCGTGACTCAGTCTACATCCCGATGGAACGCAACGGTCGTGAATACACATTAATTGATACTGCGGGTATCCGTCGTCGTAAAAACGTTAATGACGTTGTTGAAAAATACTCAGTGATTAAGACCTTACGTGCGATTGAAGATGCAAACGTGTGTTTGTTAATTATCGACGCTCGTGAAGGGATTACAGATCAAGACTTAAGCTTACTAGGCTTTATCTTAGAAGCTGGCCGATCATTAGTGCTTGCGGTTAACAAGTGGGATGGTATCGACGATTCTGTAAAAGATCGCATTAAGTCAGAGCTTGATCGTCGTTTAGGCTTTATCGATTTTGCTCGTATTCATTTTATTTCGGCACTTCATGGCACCGGTGTTGGTCATTTGTATGAGTCAGTTGAAGAAGCATTTGTTTCCGCGACTAAGCGTATTTCAACGTCAATGGTTACTAAGATATTAGACTTAGCTGTTTTTGATCACCAACCGCCGATGCACAATGGTCGTCGCATTAAGCTAAAATATGCCCATGCTGGTGGTTATAACCCGCCAATCATTGTTATCCATGGTAACCAGGCGCGCCACTTACCGCCTTCTTACAAGCGCTATTTGATGAACTACTACCGTAAGTCATTAAAGATTATGGGTACACCAATTAAGATTGAATTTAGGGAAACATCAAACCCGTTTGCCGGTAAGAAGAAGTTAAGTTATACCGAGCAAAAGAAGAAAGCACGCGCTACTCAAGGGTATAAAAAGCCAGAATAACGTCAAAAATAGTAGCCATAGCATTGATTTTGTTATGGCTTTTGGCTAGTGTAAATCTTTAGTTAATAGGTAAGTTTTCGTAGGAATTATGGCTAGCCAAGTTGATGTAGATACCAATGAAAGACTGTATCGCAATGTTGGATTACTTCAACCCGGTGCTACAGTCACCATAGACGTGAGCACGCCAGCTGGTAAACGTGGAAAATTTAGAACCACCTTTATTGGTTACTTACCAAAACGCTATGTCCTTATCCAAATGCCGGACAAAGCAAAATTAGGCAACTTCGCACAATATATTTATCCAGATACAACGTTAACAGTTCGCGGCCTAATTGAAGGGCACGAGGGCGCCGTGGTTGCTTTTGTTGGCGTGGTGATTCAAACCCTTCAAATTCCTTCTCGCATTATTGTTTTAGACTTCCCAACGCGTGTGTCATTACAAACACTGCGTAGTGCCATGCGTATCGATACCGATATCGCAATCAAGATCGGCGTAGATAAGGAGTTTTGGCAAGCCAAAATGCTCGATTTATCGATAAATGGTTGTCAGATCTCGGTGCCAAATGCCGAAACCTTATTGTTGGCCAATGATAAGCCAGTTTCGATTACCATTGAGAATGTGTCGGGCGTGGCTGATGTTAAGCTAACTGGGCAAATTTGTAATGTAAAACAGCAAATTAACGACGTATCTCTTGGAGTTAAGTTTAAAAGCGAGGATAAAGAAAAAGTCGCTAAACTACTCAAAGAAACGGTTACGCTAGAGACTGAAACCTAATTGTTTATTTGCTATTTGGTTTTATGTCAGTGATTGTCGCATTAATCATTCCGTCATTCACCTGAATAGAGAGTCCATCACTCACGTTTACTTGCTCTATAGTGCGTACTATTTTATCGCTATTATCTCTTGTCACACTGTAACCACGCGCTATTGTTGCCAACGGGCTAATTAAATGAAGCTGTTCAATAACATGGCTAAATTCTGCTTTACGAGAATCGAGCTGGTTTTTGGTTGTGTTAACTAATCGAGAGTGCAAACTTAGCTGCAACTCTTGCCACTGTTTAACTTGCTTCATTGGGTTTACTTGATTAAGTCTGTGACTTAAACGTTCAACTTGATTAACGGTTATCGTTTTTTGTTGTTCAATAACACGCAATAATCGATGATTTAGCTCATCGACTTGTTGTTGTTTCAATTGAAGCTTTTGCACAGGGTGACATTGTTGATGACGGTGACTTAAATGATTGAGCTTTTCCTGCCAACGAATAATGTTGGTTTGCAAACGCGTCCTTAGCTGTTGAACAAGTTGTTGTTGCTGCGCCATCATTTGAGCCAGCTCACCCGACACCAGTTCTGCTGCGGCTGATGGGGTTGGTGCACGTGTATCAGCAACAAAGTCGCTTAACGTGGTATCAATTTCATGACCTACCGCGCTAATAACAGGAAGTTGTGATGCGGCAATAGCACGGACAACGTTTTCTTCGTTGAAACACCATAAGTCTTCGAGCGAGCCGCCACCACGACCTACAATTAATACGTCACATTCCATACGTTGATTGGCACGCATAATACTGTGGGCGATTTGTGCTGACGCTTGTTCACCCTGCACCAAACATGGATAGATAATCACGTTCAGTAGTGGGTTTCGGCGTGAGACTACCGCTAAAATATCTTGAATAGCAGCGCCAGTAGGTGAGGTAACAATACCTACCGTTGTTATATTTTCTGGCAATGGTTGTTTGCGGGCTAAATCAAACAACCCTTCTTGGCTTAGCTGTGCTTTTAGTTGCTCGTATTGTTGGCGTAAAAGGCCATCGCCTGCGTCTTCCATTTGCTCAATGATCAATTGAAAGTCGCCACGCGGCTCATACAACGAAACTTTAGCCCTGACTAATACTTGTTGACCATTTCTTGGTTGGATACGGACACGTCGGTTGTTGCCGCGAAACATGGCACAACGCACTTGGGATTTTTGATCTTTTAGTGATAAATACCAATGACCCGAGCTTGCGGCGATGAAATTTGATATTTCACCAGTTAGCCAAACCGTATTTAGCTCGGATTCCAGCATAAAACGTACTTTTTGTGTTAGCTGACTGACTTGTAAAACGTGCGGATTGCTCATAAAACTATGTTTCTTTTTGGTTTTTACACTTTTCTTAGCAATAGTATAAATTTTTTAAAGAATTAAGTTTACCTATTTTAATAAAACGGTTAAAATTCTGCCGCAATATTAAATCCACTTCCTTCTACCTTGGTGAGATATTGCGATGCTACGAATTGCCCAAGAAGCACTAACATTTGATGATGTTCTATTAGTACCTGCCCATTCTACGGTACTGCCTCATACTGCCGACTTAACTACCAAACTTACGCGTGACATTACGTTAAACGTACCTATGGTTTCTGCGTCTATGGACACAGTAACTGAAGCTCGTTTAGCAATAACACTTGCGCAAGAAGGTGGTATTGGTTTTATTCACAAAAACATGACCATTGCTGAACAAGCTAAAAATGTTCAGCAAGTGAAAAAGTACGAGAGTGGTGTTGTTTCACACCCTGTAACTGTTTCTCCTGATGTTTCAATTGAAACGGTTATGCGATTAGCAGACGATTTAGGCTTCTCTGGCTTCCCAGTAGTAGACGCTGATAACAACTTAGTTGGTATTATCACAGGCCGTGACTTACGCTTTGAAACTGACTTAGCAAAAACTGTGTCTGAATTAATGACACCAAAAGCGAAGTTAATCACGGTAAAAGCAGGCGCTCAACGTGAAGACATTCTTAGCTTAATGCATGAGCACCGCATTGAGAAAATTTTAGTAGTTGATGATGCATTCAAGCTTGAAGGTATGATCACAGTAAAAGATTACAAAAAAGCCGAAAGCAAGCCAAATGCATGTAAGGACGAGTTTGGTCGTTTACGTGTAGGTGCTGCTGTTGGTGTTGGCGCAGGTACTGACGAGCGTATCGACGCATTAGTAGAAGCTGGCGTTGACGTGTTATTAATCGATACATCACACGGTCACTCACAAGGTGTTATTGACCGTGTTGCCGAAACACGTAACAAGTACCCTGATTTACAAATCATTGCTGGTAATGTGGCAACAGGTGGCGGTGCTAAAGCATTAGCAGACGCAGGTGTTGACGCGGTTAAGGTAGGTATTGGCCCAGGTTCAATTTGTACAACACGTATCGTAACAGGTGTTGGTGTACCACAGTTAACTGCTATTTCTGATGCAGTTGAAGCATTAAAAGGTACAGGTATTCCAGTTATTGCTGACGGTGGTATTCGATTCTCAGGTGACATCGCTAAAGCATTAGTTGCTGGTGCTCACTGTGTAATGGTGGGTTCAATGTTCGCTGGTACTGAAGAGTCACCAGGTGAAGTTGAGCTATACCAAGGTCGTTACTACAAGTCATACCGTGGTATGGGCTCATTAGGTGCGATGGCACAAAAAGAAGGTTCTTCTGACCGTTACTTCCAAAAAACAGATGGTGAAGCTGACAAGTTAGTACCAGAAGGTATTGAAGGTCGTGTTGCTTATAAAGGTCCTGTGGCTGCAATTATCCATCAACAAATGGGCGGTTTACGTTCATCAATGGGCTTAACGGGTAGTGCAACAATTGAAGATATGCGCACTAAACCTCAGTTTATGAAGATCACGGCTGCAGGTATGGGTGAGTCTCACGTACATGATGTAACCATCACGAAAGAAGCACCTAACTACCGCATGGGTTAGTTCTTCGTGAGTAAGTGATTTAGCTGCGTTAGAAGTACTCATTTGGCGAGCCAAACTCCGTGCTTCTGCCTTGCTAAATCGCTTATCACTGTGAACTATCTCCATACTAGCCGATAGTTTGTATAAAAATTCTTAAAAGGTTGGTCGATAAGACCAGCCTTCACTTTAAAATTTATAGGGTTTGATATGACCAAAGATATCCATGATTCACGAGTCCTCATCTTAGACTTCGGTTCTCAATACACTCAATTAATTGCGCGTCGCGTACGTGAAATTGGTGTTTACTGTGAGCTTTGGGCGTGGGACGTTACTGAAGAGCAAATTAAAGAGTTTAACCCAACAGGTATCATCTTAGCGGGTGGCCCAGAGAGTGTAACTGAAGCCGATTCACCACGTGCACCAGAATACGTATTTAATGCAGGTGTCCCTGTATTAGGTATTTGTTACGGCATGCAAACAATGGCTGAGCAACTTGGCGGTGGCGTACAATCTTCAGAGCATAAAGAATTTGGTTATGCTGGTGTTGAAATCATCAAGCAATCTTCATTATTCAAGAACATTGAAGATTCAATTGGTGCAAACGGCAACGCTGTTTTAGACGTGTGGATGAGCCACGGTGACAAAGTATCTGCAATCCCTGCTGGTTTTGAAACAATCGCTCAAACGCCAAGCTGTGCACACGCTGCAATGGCGAATGAAGAGAAAAATTTTTACGGCGTTCAGTTCCACCCAGAAGTAACGCACACAAAACAAGGTATGCGTATTTTAGAGCACTTTGTTGTTGATATTTGTCAGTGTGAAAAGCTTTGGACAGCAAGCTCAATTATCGAGGATGCCGTTGAAAAAATGAAAGCTCAAGTTGGTGACGACGAAGTTATTCTTGGCTTATCAGGTGGTGTTGATTCATCAGTTGTTGCGATGCTATTACACCGTGCAATTGGCGACAAACTAACCTGTGTATTCGTTGACAATGGTCTACTTCGTTTGAACGAAGGTCAGCAAGTAATGGATATGTTTGGTGATCACTTTGGTTTAAACATTGTACACGTAAATGCTGAGCAACGTTTCTTAGACCGTTTGGCAGGTGTTGATGATCCAGAAGCAAAACGCAAGATCATTGGTAACGTATTCGTTGAAGTATTCGACGAAGAAGCCGGCAAACGTTCAAATGCTAAGTGGTTAGCACAAGGTACAATTTACCCTGACGTTATTGAATCTGCTGCCTCTAAAACAGGTAAAGCACACGTGATTAAGTCTCACCACAATGTTGGTGGCTTACCAGAAGATATGGAATTAGGCTTAGTTGAGCCACTACGTGAATTGTTTAAAGATGAAGTACGTAAAATTGGTTTAGAGTTAGGTTTACCTTACGACATGCTTTACCGTCACCCATTCCCTGGTCCAGGTTTAGGTGTACGTGTATTAGGTGAAGTGAAGAAAGAATACTGTGACTTACTTCGTCGCGCAGACGCTATCTTCATTGAAGAGTTACACAAGCATGACTTATACAACAAAGTAAGCCAAGCGTTCACTGTGTTCTTACCAGTACGCTCTGTAGGTGTAATGGGCGACGGTCGTAAGTACGACTGGGTTGTAAGTTTACGTGCAGTTGAAACGATTGACTTCATGACCGCTCACTGGGCACACTTACCATACGATTTCTTGGGCTTAGTATCTAACCGCATTATTAATGAAATCGACGGTATTTCACGCGTGGTTTACGACGTTTCAGGCAAGCCACCAGCAACGATTGAATGGGAATAAAAAAGCGTTAATACGTTAAGTTATTTCATTGAAAATGCGCTCAATTGAGCGCATTTTTTGTTTTTGGGCGGCGTAAAATAAACACCGAGAAAGTGAAGGGAGTAGCCGCTAAAGTTAGATAAACGATTCAATAATGCCAATCGCATGAGCAACAAAAATAATTGCACCACAAATTAACAGCCCAGTGCCCGCAGATGTTGGGTTACTTGATGCAGAATTACCGCTCGAGCTCTTGTTATCGCGAAGTTGTTTCCCTTTAATCATCATACCCACCGCAATGATCATGAGGACCCCGTTGATTAGCAATGAGGAGGTTAATTCTGGTGACACGTTTTTTCCTTGATGCTCTTTGATGTTCTAATTGTCGCTTGTATTAAAAGAAACTGCGGTTAACAACTATGACTTCTTAGTGTTAATCAACGGTTCATGCTCGTACAGTTTAATGAGCGCATCTATGCGTTTATGGATACGGTTTATAGAACCAAAATCTGATCGTACGACACTAAAAGCAATTAGCAGTAATAAAAATTTACTATCGAGTAAAAAAGAGCCTTCTTCAACGAAAAAACTGATTAATCCAATAACAGCCATCGAAAGTATGACATCCACGTATTGGGTATAACGCCATGGCTTTAATGACTCAAGTTCGGCCATTATTTTCGTGCGTCGTTCTTCATCATATTCCGCTAGTTTTCTTTCTGCTTGTGTTTCACTCATAGTTTGATATTTCCCTTTGTTTTAACTCAGCCTTTCCTTGTTTATGGGCAATTACATACCCCACAAAATATAGTAAACCAACAGCACTCAGAAACACGATCGAAGCCGTATTTAGGTTAAGGTTGCCAAAAATGATTAGGTCATTTAACAGTAAGGCAAAACAAACCATCATCCCTGCAACAAAACCAGATTTTTTGTGTTTTAGGTTCATCAGTTACTTCCTATTATTATCTTTCTCGTTATTTATCCGCTTTTTGGCTTTTCTAATGAATCGAATTGTTAGTCTGCTTTAAGGATCTTATTCGTTTTTGACATACGCAGTGGCTTAATCAAGTTATCCCAAATAACGAGTGCGCCAATCACTACGTACAAACTTTTTTTCACCAAGAAGATCCCAACCTCTCCATTGGTTGGCCAGTAAAATAAAAGATCTATTACCCCTGTAATAAACAATACTAAACCTAAAGCGGTCCAAAATTTATTAATCTTCATTGTATTTTCCTGAGTAATCCATTTTCTTTTGAGGTTATCTTCGCATTTGGTTTTCAGGTAAGTCTCTAATAACGAGAAAGTAATATACGAAATAGCCGAGCCACGAAATAAAAAAAGACATGAGGAACCACACAAGCTTATGTGTACCTGAGGCTTTTCTTGATGCTAAAGCGAGGATCCAGGGTAAAATCGACAGCGCCAAAATGACGAGCGGTGTAAGAAAGATTTCCATTTCAAATAATTCCTTAAAGTAATACGTAATACAGTGCCTCTCTAGAGGCTAATACCTTGCTCTTAATTGTTTTATTGTCAAAACAAAGTAAGTTTTATCATATGGGGCGTTTACTAAGTTGCCCCCACGATTGATAGAGTCCAAGCGCATACAATAACCCAATCGCTAAACATATACTTGAACTTACATACCAAAAGTTTTGGCTATTCTCTGGGAACATGGGCATAAGCCAAGGGAACGAGATACCTCGCAGTATAAATATCGATGAAATTAACATAAGCGCTAAACGACTAAAAGGGAGGCGCCTAATCACTTGCGCACCGGAAAGGCCATATAAGGACCAACTCGCCAGCACAACAACGATAAACGAGGTTACAATCGTTGGGTACCAAAGTCCTTGCTCCGCCATCACAGCCATTTGTTCACCTGCACCAAAAAAACGATACCAGCTAGCGCCAAAAATAATACAGCCGATATGCGCAAATGCTGCGAGTGCGACAAAAAATGAACCTAAGATGAATGGTTTGTTTAAACCAGTAAGCATGATTAATCCTTTTATGCTTCAAATTATCTGTACTTTTTTTGCGTAATGCGCACTATTAATATCAAGCTAAAAAGTGGCTAAACTCATCCTTGTTATTTGTGCATGATCCCGTATTTAAGAAAACGTTTGGCTAATAAAGTTAGCCATATTCTCTTTTTGGTATTCTTCCATCGACGCGTAAAAAGCTAATCCGCCAATTATGAGGAATGCGGCAGTATAAGAGATGATTTTTTTAGTTTTTACTTTCATAAAACTTCCATTGTTTGAGGGTTGTAATTGATGAACTTTTAATTAGTTTTATCTTGAGAGCTCAGTAACACAAAAATCAGGGCGATGAGTGCTGGTAAGCCTTGAGTGAATATTATGCTGGTTTTCGCGGTAATACCACCAAATATACCCGCAACGATAACACAGCCTAAGAAGAAAACTTTGATATCGAGTCGACCTTTGAGCAAGCCCCAGAATAATCCTGCGGCAAGAAACCCATTATAAAGCCCTTGGTTCATTGCTAACACCGCTGAGGATTCCGCCACTTCAGGTGTCATTGAGAATATTTTTTGCCCAACAGGGTGATTCCAGAAAAACATCTCTAAAATCAAAATGCCAACATGGCTTAATGCTACCCATAATGTGAAAATATTCGCTAATAACTTCATGTACTTATACTCTTTTTATTTCGTATGAGGTTTTTATAGTGGTTATTATTACTACTTAGCACGTAAAGGTACAAGGTTTAATAAAAACAATGCAACCGCCAATCCTAAAATTGGCAGCGAAGGGCTGATAGTTGAATCTGTTGATACGTTAGCAAAAAGAGCAAACAACAAACAAAATAGAGGAATGAGCGGTATCAACATCACATAATAAGGGACTGAAAGATCCACCGCGCAACTCGCACACTTTTTCGTATTAAAAGGAGAAAGTGTTAGCTTGTCTGAGTAATGCATCGCTTTTTTTTGACAAACGGGGCAATTCAATTTGCTCATAGTCATCCTTGTTATACTCCTGTAAAGCTAAAAGAGTTAGCTGTTACTACTCGGCTTAAACATGATTTGTGCATAGATATAGGTGATACCATTATCCATGCGAGAAACGTTAACTGGTTTACTCCCTTCATTAGGGAACTTGATATTCTTAAACGAATAAAAACCTCGATAAATTTGAAACCATATACCAGCCTCATTTTCGATACCCATCACATCACAGGTCAGTTGTTTGCAAGATACATTTAATAGATCAAAACTAGGCGAGAGCTCGTGTTGTGCAATGTATGCTCTAATATCTTGTTCCATTAAGTATGCCCAGTCGGCATCTACGGCATGGTCTTGTTGTAAAGGCATATCGTTTAACATTTGATTGTTACGACTAATTGATGACTTCATGCTTGATGATATCGATGATGGCATATTGCTATCGATCATTTGGTTTAGCTTTTCTTTATGTTCAATAGACCACTGTTGTAATTCTTGTACCGCATAGGAGTCCTCTGTCAATAGTTCCTCACCGCTATTTTGATTTTGAGGGCTGATGGCTAGGTCTGTTGATTGCGCCTTTGCGGATTGGCTTTCATTCGACATTTTCTCTACAGAAGAGGGGGCTTTGTTCGCGTGAGCTAATTGATTGTTAGCGCTTTCACTTACGGTTGTTTGAGCCTTCTTATGGTTCTCCGACTGCTCCGTCGTGCCATGTTGGCTACTGTCCAGCGAAGTAGCGTTTACAATAGGGTAGAGTTGATACCCTGCTGCTGCGCCGAATAATGCAATAAGTAAAAGCTTTACGAAATTGTTCATTTATCTTCCTTGATGGTGATGTGTTAATTGAATTCTATGTTATTGTTTTTAAATTAATTTGTTTCTGTATTTTTATGTCGATAGTTGTTCAGTTTTTAATGAATTGAATCTATCATTTAGTATTGTATAGGCTAATGTCAGAGCGACGCCATCGGCAAAAATACCTATTTGTAATATTGCCATTTCTACAGGTGTGTACGCGTTTAACCCGCCTGATAATGTCATTAAAAAGCCAATAGGAACTAAAAACGTATAAACGGTGCGAGCTCGACGGCTAAACCCAAGTGTAAAAAGTGGAGCGGCTAGCCAAAGAACAGAAACGATTTTACCTAGAAAATCAGGTGTTTTATCGCCATATCCGTGCCAATTCATTGCTTCACTTATATCGGGCGTGTAACTACCTGTTAGAAAAAAGAAATAAGCAGACGTTAACACGCTCGTTAATATCGCAAGTGTAAATATTTTGTCCTTATTCATCACGTTGAATCCTTTCGTTGTAAATACAGAATCCTTGTTAAGCGGCAAATCGAGCGCAAACTTGCGCAACTCGTTGACCTAAATAAGTTGCCGTAATTAAGTCTGTTTCATTGAGTTTGCCGTCAGGAGAGTGAGCTATCAGTCCAGACTGAGCACCTAATCGGTTTCTCTGTTCAGGATCACAATTTCCTGGAATATCTACACCTGTCCACAACATACCATGTTGGTTCGCGAAAATTTGTAAGTATTGGATGGTATTTAATTGATCACCGCTAAAATTTGAACCGATAGTAAATCCTGCTGCCACTTTGTTTGCCCATGATTGTTGCTCCCAAAGTTCTCCTGTTGCATCAGCGAATGCTTTAAATTGAGCCGAAACACAGCCCATATAGGTAGGTGAGCCAAATATTACAGCATTCACACTCGACAAAGATTCTAAAATAGACTCATTGCGAAAGCGGCCTTCAATAATGTCTTCGCCTTTGATTTCTATTAGCAGCGCTTCGGTATCTTTTTGGCTCTCAACACCTGATTTTATCGCTTGTGCAAGAGAGTTCGTGGTCCCTGTTACGGAGTGAAAAATAATCGCGACTTTTAACACTGAAATTCCTTAATATATAACGCCTCCTAAGGAGGCTGAACAATGCTTGGTTAAACTTTTGTATTTAGGTCAAGCGAAACTGAGCAATGAGCAAAGCAATACCAAACTTAACTTACTTGGCTAAGTTGGTTCTTGGTTCTGTTTTAATAACGAGTGCAATAGCAGTAAATACATGAAATAGCAGCCCAAGGATAAACCAGAGCAATGCATTCCTTCCGGTCGACTTAGCCCACCATGCACAGAAAAAAGCCAATAAGAATAAAGCAGAGGCATGGTTCTGTATTGTGCCTTGTAAACTCCTAACAGCTGAGCTGTTGCGATCGACTTGTTCTTCAATGATATTCAGCCTGTTTTCAACAACATTTACCTTGCGCTCTGTAATCGACTCGTTGGTTTGAGACTCATTACTAGCAAATGCATTGAGACTAAAACACGCTAATATAATTAAAATAAATTTCATTATTCTTGTCTTCCTTGAAAAACTAGCACCTTCAAAAGGTGGGGAAAAACTTCGTTAAACTTGTAAAATTAAGCGAATAATCACTAAGGATTCTGCGCTTACTCGTTTTAATGGTTAGGTTTTAAAGGGTAAAAAGGTTTAGTCAGTTTCGACTTAAACTTGTCATCTTCTTTATATCTCAATACAGTGCCTCCCCATACCGTATTAGGATTATCGTTCACTTGCTTAATCAACATATTAATGTGAGGGAAGGTGATTACTTGAATCGCTTCATCGATGGGCAACCATTTGATCTCGTCAATATTATCTGGCGTTTTGAGCGCTCCTCCATTGACTGTTACGTTAAAGAATGAGCGGTTTGATATCGAATTATTCTGTTTGTTTTGTAAAACAAATACACCACGTAAATCGGGTTGGCTGACAGTAAGCCCATATTCGGCGGCTAACTTATGTAAGTTCTCATTGGTGAGCGCTTGGTTTTCACTATAGAGCCCAGGGGTAACCCAGAAGTTGGTATTCTTGATTTTAACGACCATTAGTTGGTTGTCGCTATTGAAAATCAATAGGCGATGAAACTCAGAAACCTTATTGTTTTCCTGTGCCAATAAAGGGAAGGCTAGAAAAGCGACTATGAGTAATAATATTCGATTCATTAAAACCACCTGATGTTAATTCCCAGATAAGGAGCTCATAAATACTTGGCCATTGTTTGTTGCAAACGGAACTGAGCCAAGCATTAGCAGTTCCGTGCTATATTCGCTTTTAGGTATTTATTTCAAGAAAATCGACTTCACTGAAATTACTTTTAAAACTAAAGGCTTGAGGAGTATCGCCATTTTTTCTTAAGTATTCTAGTTTTTCTATCGCTTCGTCGATTGAGGGAATGTGTCCAACAGGAACCCACCATAAAACATAACTATCTTCAGGGATATTATGAAACCATTCCTTTTTACGGCGAAGAAAATCTCGATGATGGGTTCTAAACATGAAGTTTTTCAGTGCATCAACGGAGTCCCACACCGACATATTGACAATAATATTGGGATCATCGAACGCTTGAATATTGGTAGCATCACCACTTTCATCTTTTAACCGCCAAATAAAACCATCGCTAGACTCTGCCAACTGATTGATAGGATCTAAATTATCGATAAATTCTTTAATTTCAGGTGCGTCTAATGAGTATTTGGCTTTCGCTATATTTAACTGTGCTAAATGCATTGAATCCTCCTTGATGCTCTATGCTTTATTGGTTTGTTACCGTGCTATCCACGTATTAATGTGCGCCGCGAGTTCTTGTGGCTTTTCAAGTGGCAGCATATGGCCTGAACCCGGCGTACGAATAAGTAATAAGTTCGGGTTTGAATCTGCTAGCTCATTAAGCCACTGCGCGTTAACCATATTGTCATGCTCACTGTAATATATGTGAGTATCAAATGAAAACTGCTTTAAAGCTAAGGATAGGTCGGGTCTTTGCGAGGTATATCGATATTGACTGAAAAACTCGCTTTCACCAAGCTCACTCTCCATTGTTAAAATACAATTGATCAGGTCGTCATTTTGATTGGCATCATCCAAAAAGTTTGCGACCCGCTTGCGACTCATCCCCTTATAGCCATAAGTTTCCACGTATTTTAGGGTGTCATTTCGTTGATTAAGCTCATCATCTGGCAAACGGGTAGGGCTATTGGAAATAATGAAAAGTTTTTCAATGCGCTCAGGGTGTAACATCGCAAAGTAGGTTGCAATGTAGCCTCCCAGTGAAAAGCCAGCTAGGCTTACCTTCTCATTGCCAAACATTGTATTGTAATGCTCGACGAGCTCATCAAAGGTTTTGTTTTGCGGGATGGTTAAATAAACCAATTCAATATCGTGATGCAAATAAGGTAACAATTCCCGCCATAGCTTTTCGTTACACATGGTTCCTGGGATTAAATACAACTTTTTACGCACGACATGTCCTTGCTCTAGCACTACTGCTGTTAATGGGTTTGTTATATTTCTTTGCTGTTTAATCTAAAATAAGCGTTTAATTCTTTATGTGATTGATAAACGCCTGAAAAACGCTTTTGCTCTTTTGCTAACAGGCTAAAGTCTTGCTTAATAAACCCAATATCTCGAGCATAACCACTCTTCACTTTACCGTATTTCAATAGAATATAAACTACCCCTCGTTGAGGTTCGTCGCTAGTATTTTGAAGCTCAAAACTATAGTGACATTCACCCTGTTCACATGCAAAGTGTGAAGAGGCAATTTTCACACCCTGTTCAGGTTGAAATAATGTAAGCCCCATCGCTGCGATAATTAGAATCGCGGTTAGGGTAATAAATATTCGAATGAAAATATTAAGCTCCCGAAAAATACAACGCCCTGTTAGCGGTGTTAGTGAGCAAAACGATGTACGACAAATTAAAACATCGTGTTGTTGTTTTTAGCTGTCTTCGGAACAGGTTGATTCACTCCCCAATGCTCTACAATTCTTCCATCTTGTATTCGGAATATATGAACACCGGCTGCACCAAGTGATTCTGGAGTGCGCTTCACATGTAGATGAATCCATACCAAGTCGCCATCGGCCGCAGTTCGCTTTATCGACATTGAAAGCTTCGGATACTTTTTGTATCTGTTTTCAAAGATGCTAAACAGCGCTTCTCGACCATCCTCAATATTAGGCGCATGCTCAGTAAAGTTTTCGCTGTAGCACTCATTTCGCAAAATATTTATCCGCTCCGATATCGCTAAGTCAGGCCTATTTTCAAGAATTTCCATGCAATAAACAGCCAGTTTGCGATTAGATTCTTCTAGGTCGGTGCTTTTATTTTCTTTTGCAAAAGATTTACTCATTGAGAGAAATGCAAAAATTACCGCGATTAAGATCTTGAACGTTGTATTCATAAAATCCCTTTAATTTTGTCGTATTTGAATAAACACATTTACGTGAATAACCACGTATGTAAAAGACGCCCTGGCATCATGGCAAAGAAGCCCGCAACGAGCATACCACCAACATACAAGGCAACCATACTATTCCTGTGTCTTTTAATATTGCCTTGCTTGGCTGAAAAGTAGGCTACAGGAACGGCGTATAGGGTTAACACGCTGAGAATGTGAATGTAGCCAAAATGATCGAGCAGTTTTGAGCCCACTTGAGCTTCCATAAACAAGGAGATGACTGCCGTTATCAACATCAACACCATGTAGACTTTACCAAGCATTTTGTGTTGCGCAGTGCCTTTTCTTTTCATTAGTAGGTAAGTGCCAATAACAAATGCGGGAACAACAGTTCCAAGGTGCAAGTAGGCAAGGTCTAGGTAATTCATATTGTTCTTTTATTTATTGTTTTCTGTGAATAGGGGGACGCAAATTAACTTAAGACCTTAATTTGATCGACTGATGTCACTCTAATATGCGTTTGGAAATAGTATTTATCAGTTCTTTTGCCATTTGAAATAAAATAAATAGTCACGCGTTTCGCTTTACCGGTAACTTCTATTGTCTTATCAATAAAATACTCGTCAGGAGAAGTACCATACCTGCTGGTAAAAGCTTTGATGACGTTAGGGTGAATGGCCACTGAAATATTTCTTCTATCCCTGTAATCATGCTCGGTGTTTAAATAAATAACACCTTGCTGTCTCCCCGCGCCTTTTATTGATAACTCAAAAGTACCTTTTACACTACTCGGCGCTTGTTCTTCCGTTTGCGCAATTAAATTCATTACAGGGGTTATACCCAAGTCTGCAGCTTCTTTCGGCGTTGAGCTACAGCCACTAAGGACTAGAATTGAGATTAAAACTAAATATTTCAAGTTGTTACCTTCCTACTAGGTTTGTTGCTAGCGATATAAACGGTTGATTCTACTTGGCTAAACTATTCAGTAAAGTGGGACTGAGCCAAGCGTTAGAAGTTCCATACTTAATTGGCTTATTATAAAGAGCTTTCCACTTTGTAATCAGCTACTAAACCAACATTTTCTATAGGGCTTGGTAAAACATCATCGGCCGTATTTATTATCCCATCCCTCCCATAAGAGCGAATATGGTATGAGTTTTCGTCAATAACCTTATAGTAATAGAGCTTCATTTCATCCGCATTAACTTGAGTAGCGTCGTTCAAAAATACCATTGAATTTTCAGGAAGTGACTTCTGCAAAGCTTCCAGGGATTCTGGGTAGCTACCGTTTTGAACTTTATAAAACTCGATAGCTTGAACAGCACTTGTCAGTTGAGTTTTAGCCATTGAAGCTCGAAGTTCATCGTAAACACCGTCTTCTTGGACAAAACCAAAGTAACCAATGGAGCCGTACAAAATCACAGTAAAGAGAATACCAGCCGTTCCTACATATTTGAGCTTTGAGTGTTTAGCTTTAAAACCCCATAAGATTGCAATGATCCCAAACAAAACGCCGATCAACGGGATAAAAGACATTCCTCCAATTACATAAGCTAAACATCCAGCTGAATCTTTCGGTTGTGCAATTGTTCGGTTGTTTTCTAGTATCTGTTCAGTAATCAGCCTATTCACTTCATTAAAGCGAGCAGGGTAAGCATCTCTGTCTATGTTATCGCGAACATCAATAAGTTCATCAAGGGAGTATTTTGAGTAATCGATATTGGGATCCATGCCGGAATTTCTCCTATATTTTACAACGCCCTGTTAGCGGGCAAAACAATGTTGGCTAAACCATGAAGTTGAGCGGAACTGAGCCAAGCGTTAGCAGTTCCACCCTTAATTGGTTGATGATGTTACACCTGTGCCAAAATTAGCGAAAAAGCACTGAGCCAAAGTAGCTTTACCCAATACGATATACGCTGATAATACCCTGTTAATTTTTGTTTTCTAACGGCTTTAGCCATTTTTACTAAATAATAAATCGCTAAAACAACGGTGATGATTGACGCTATGCGAAACCAAAAAGGAATATAAACAGAGCTGGCACTAAAGGCTATTACCAGTGGTGCAATTAAAAGTGATAACAGCATAACAAAGCCAGTCCAAGAGTGTATTTTACAGTTTAGTGTAGGTGATTTTGTGTAGGGATCTTTATCCATTGGGAAATAGCCTGCAATCCAAGTACCTATTCCATGTATGATGATTAAGACACCAGCAATCGTTATTGATAACGTTGAGTTATCAAGTTGAATTAAAGCCCAGCCAAATAAGCAAAAAATAAAACCGAGTGGGTAGTTATTAATCACAGGTGAAATTTTTTCAGTGGGACTTCCCGTTGCGCCTAATTCACTGCAAAATTGATTTGCATGATCGTAATTAGGGTAAAGTTTACCTGCGACATAAACGCCTAAAGAAATCCAAATTGTTGCAATTAATCCCGATAACGTTGCAATACTCTCTAACAACACCGTATTCCTTGTGTTAACTAACGCCCCAATAAGAGGCTGATAAATGCTTGGTTAAACTGCCTAGTGAAGCGAAACTGAGCCAAGCGTCAGCAGTCCTCGAGTTAATAGCTAATTAGATAAAATTACTCAGGCTCTGCTGGCTTCAACTGCATTGTCAAAATAACCAATAGCGCTGCCCAAATACCGACTACACCTTTACCACTAAAACCAAGCGCTATCACTAAAGGTTTTAAAATAAACAAATGAGCGATAAATACGGGGACAATTAAAATAGCAATTAACTTTATGTTTGGTAAGACTTTAATGTGTTTTTCGCAATGAGGGCAAATTTTAGTTTTGCCAAATTTATTTAACGTTTTCGAGAACAATCCTATTTTATGCGCGCAATGCGGACATTTCATTGTCTTTCCTTAGTTGTTTAGTATTTGGTTAACGGGCGGAACACTTGTTATGGCACTACTAATGATTTGGGTCCGCTGCAGTCGCCTTTGTGATTATTGGTGACAACAAAAAGTAGACAAGTAAAGCAAGCCAGCTAAAAAATATGGCCGTAAAAACCCATAACAATTTTTCATTGCCCTCAGTACGACATGACTTGTTTATATGAATAGCGGGATACAGCCAGGCAGCTAAAAGTACTGGCAATACAATAAAAAATATAACGATGGGTGTGAGTAGTATGTCCATATTTAATCTCAGTTGAAACTTGTAACGCCAATAATGGGCTTTTTATGCTTGGCTAAAACTGTGTAACTGAGCCAAGCCTTAGCAGTCCCACTTTAGTTACTTGTTAGGTGTTCATATCCAATCATGTGCTAGTGCCATTAACGAAATAAAAACAGCAAGCAAATTTGCACCTATTGTAACGATATGAATTAAATGAACAATTCTTTTTACCTTGAAAGCTTTAAGTGAATAGATAACCGAAAGTAAAGATAAAACAAAAAATGCGTAAATAGGATAATACCAATAAGCTTCCGGATCGAATTTTGTATATTCACACGCTATGATGGCATAGGAAAAGCCGATAAAAGCTAATAAACCATGAGCTGATTGTGCAATAGGTTTAGAGTTAGCATAATAGATAGTCGGCACTACGAGGTAAAAAATTAATACTCAAACCTGCCTAATAACTCATGACTTCCCTGAGCACCTAACGTTTTGCTAAGAGGAAAATAATGGTTGGCTATAATCGCAAAGCGATGGTCAAATGTTATTTTTCTTTTTGATCAACTCGTTACACGACTATTGAATTAAAGCCATAGATTCAACCATTGGCCTTCCATTTGTGCAGCTGGCAGATTTTTTATCGTACCCTACCTCAACATTTGATTTAGTAGATTTTGCTGTAAGAAGCATAGAATAATATCTCTGTTTTAATTCTGGATCTAAACTGGGGTTTATCGCAAAAAAGTTATCTGTACAACCATGATCTGTGGGCATTCTAGAAAAACCAAAATAAATATTGTCAGAATTATATATTTTTACCCAAGTAACAGTCCCACTTACATTCCCTGTATACGCTGCAAGAGCATTAGTTGAGAGCAAAAATAAAGCAGATAGACTAAATGTTTTTTTCATAGTGGAACCCATATAGTGAAATAAAATAAAGGCGTATAACGTCTCAATAAGAGGTTATAAATGCTTAGCTAAACTTGTGTAGCGAAGCGGAACTGAGCTAAGCTATAGCAGTCTCGCTCTTAATTGGCTTGTTATGTTTTTAAAATCGTGTTTCCTGCAAAGCAATCAAGCTTGCTTCGCAGTCATTTGTATTAGACGTAATGCGAACTTTTTTACCCGACATATATGCTGCCATTGCAACACTTAGAAATCGATCAACAAACTCTTTATCATGAGCATTATATGTAACTTTCGCCACTCTTAAACAGCTTTGATTTTCAAAGGTCACATCATTTCCAAAATAGACACGAATAGATTTATCCGTACCCAAATCATAAACCTTAACAGCTATTAAAGTTCCTAAACCAATATCTGTCGCTGCATATGAAAAATTACAGAAAAAACTTACTAAAAAAAATATGATGACTTTTAATTTCATTACTAATCCAAAAATATAACGCCCCAATAAGAGGCTGATAATGCTTGGCTAAAATTGTGTAGCGGAGCAGAACTGCGCCAAACTTTATCAGTCCCGAACCTAAATGGCTTTGTTATATGTAATTACCACTAATTGCTCTCATGGCTTTTACATTCTTCTGGTTAAGTTTTTCATAATTTTTGTTCTTTGAAAACTTTGGGCCAATCCACCCGTCTTCGTGAGTAAAAGCCATTGTCCACGCCAAATTCTTTGGGAAAACATGGAAATCTTGAAGCTGCGTATTATTTGGTTTTTCATGGATTATGTATAAGACTTTTTCGTCTTGTCCAAAACTGTCTTCCATTAATATATATGTCGGTGCTTCATGTTTTTCATATTGTTCAATTGCCTTTTTGTTTTCCAGCTCACTATTCATTTCATCCCATACATATGATTTGTGGCGAGATATGCCTTTAAAAGAAGTTCTAGATGGGCAAAAAGTTGCGAGCCAATTGTGAGCGATACAAAGAGCACTCTCTCCACTCACAATTTCAAAGTCATCAATATTTAAGGATTCTGGCAGACTTTCTCGTTTCATATTTACGTATAACGCCTCAATAAGGGGGCTTATAATGCTTGGCTAAACTGTGTAGCGAAGCGGAACTGAGCCAAGCTTTAACAGTCCCGTAACTTTTTTAGCTTTTTAGCTTTTTAGGTATACGGTACCACTTTATAAACAATTTTATTAACTTTATGAAACTCGTTAATTTCACTGACCGCTTTTTCCGCAAAGTACAAAACGTAGTCGCCAGTTATATCTTCATTGGAACAAAAAGCATAATCTAAATCGAAATGCTCGCATAATACGTCTTCAATGTAATCTCTATGTTCATAATCAATGAGTTCAATATAAGGTCCCCATTCGGGATGACTTTTGACACTTATTGGTGACAAGATGTATCGAAACTCTTCGAGCATGATTGTATACCTAACGCCCCAATAAGGGGCTGACTATGCTTAGCTATTCTTGTGTAGCGAGGCGGAACCGAGCTAAGCTTTTACAATCCCGCGCTTTAATCGCCTGTTAAAGCGATTTTTCTCGATATTTTTCTATAGTCATTAGAAATTCATTGGGTGAATCTACGCCCAAATATATGAGCTTACCCGAATTAAGTTTGATCTCAATATTTGGATTACCAGCCAAATTGAATCTATTAACATTATCTGAACGACGTATGAATGTAGAATTAGGCTGAACGTGAGCAATTTCACTAAAAGCAATCTTTAATGGATTCCAAACGCCATACCTCACTACAATGCTGTCCTGAAGAATTGAAATAGGCCTAATGGCAATCGCTTTATACTCGGCAATAAAAAATACTAAACCAAGAAGAGTTAAAGCTGTTGTGAAATTAGCCGCAAACGGTGACCATAAAAAATGTAAAAGCAAATGCATTACGGGGAGTTCAAATAAAATAATTAAAATAAAGCCTAATTGATTGCTTTGAGCACCATCTTTTTTATGGCAGCTAAAATGATTATCTCCTGTAAAATTTTGTGACCTTATCTTTTTAGAAAATAACGCGTATGTCCAAACTCGCGCTTCAAAAGTGAGTAAAGAGCTAATAGCACCTTTACCTACAATTTTCTCAATTGGTTTTGATATAGCCAAATCTGGATCTTGCTCTTGAGTAAGAGAAGCTTTGATAGCAAAAAATACGGTCAAAATAGTGGTGATTTCTAAAACGATAAACGCAGCTATAGCAAGGTAGCGCAAAGATTCAAGGTAAGGCCATACAATCTTTGAACTTTCAGGGATTACAAAGCTACCCAGCAAAATAATTAAACAACTATAGGCAACAGCTTTGATAGCGGCTTCTTTTTTATCTTTAACAAACCAAAAACATAAAATAGGCAAGACAACTAAACCGTCGACTAGCAAAAGCCACTCTGGTTTTTCTCCGCCATATCCATTAAGAATATTTGAGCTTTGATAATAAAAAGCCCAGAAAACAGAAATGACTGCAAGAAATATAAACGGGATATTCTTTTTAGTTAACGGTTGCACCGATACTCCTTATCGTTTTAACGCCTCAATAAGAGGCTGGCAATGCTTGGTTAAAATTTGTGACCAAAGAGCACAAACCTACTGTTTTGCGTTCGCCCTTAACCGACTTGTTAAACCTTATTTTTCTACAAGCTCTTTAATGCTTTTTACCACTAAGTCACGGTCAGCAATGTGTAAGTGGTGCTTTTCTGATTCAGAATATATAACACGACTCTGGGTAGATAAACTTTTGAAATAGCTTTCCGCACCAGCATACAAAGCATCCATTGAGTATGCTATCTCATCGGGAACAAACGGTGGATCGTACCGTTTACCTGTTTGCTTTGAACGTACAATTATTAAGGGTTTTTCACCATAGTTTGAGGCGTCAGCTAATATTTTATAGCTTTTGATGTGGTCAACATTTTCCGGAACTCTTTTAAACATTGGATCATGAATACTTTGCTCAAACATATACATGCGTTTTAACTTCTCATTATCTGTTTTGAAGTTTTTAGGCCAGCGAGTGCCCATTGTATAAAAATACCCAAGTGGCGGCGGGTCAATAAGTACTGCACCTAATACTTCATGTGGATAAAGATTATTGTATGCAGTGAAAATATAAGACGCATATGAACCACCAGCAAAATAATAGGGAGGCTTTATTTCAGCGGCTTTAAGTAAATTACTGAGTCTATTTGCCATGTCATTTACAGTGAATGGAACTGGGCCTTTTTCGCTTTTTCCCAGTCCTGCACGGTCATATAAGCAAATGCTAAACTGGTTTTTTAATTGCTTTATATTTTTTAGCCAAACACCATCTGAGCCAGAACGTCCAAAACCCTGTTCTAGTATTAATTGTGGCTTATCATTCTCGTAACACTCTAGATAAAGCTTGAAGCCACCAACATCATATAACCCTGATTTTGTCGGTTTCATTTCTGGCTCTGAGGCTAAAGCACTATAGCCAATACAAATTAAAAATAACCATAAAATTGATTTCATATAGACTCCATTCTTTATGTGAGGCTTATTGCCCCAATAAGAGGCGACAAATAGTTGGCTAAAATATGAAGCGAAGCGGAACTGAGCCAAGCTTTTGCAGTCCCGCGCTTAAGTGGCTTGTTATAAAGAAGTTTCTATACCTTCGATACTCTCAACAAAACCGATCACAAACTCTAAACCGAAATAACCTGTACCAACCAATACTGCACCGAGCAGCATCAGGTTACGATTGTTTTTTTTGTATCCAATTGTTGTTAATACAATGAAAATCACAAATAAAACTAATTGAATAATATCCATATCTTAAAATTCCTCTTAATACTTCATCTTCTTTATAACGCCGCCATAAACGGCTCAGTAATAGTTGGCTAAACTGTGTAGCGAAGCGGAACCGAGCCAAGCTTTAGCAGTCCCGCCTTGAACAGCTTGTTAGCTACCTATTTATCCATTTTTTGAATCATATTAAATATTTGTAATAATTGCCCACCATGATAATGCGCATTTATACATTCAGAAATAACTTGTCCACCTTTATTCGCTTGCGCAACACTCGTTACAGGATCTGGAAGAATTACGTTATCTACTTGGGTGGTACACTTAACGAAAAGTTCTTTAACATCTTTTGCGCAGTCATTGCCTTTATACCCTTTAAGAAATGGAGATTGTTCTGCGCACAAGTGAGGTATTAGAATTGGTTCTAAATTACTTAACCATTCAGATTTAGGCATACTAATATCTTGAGCAAACAGACTAAAAGACAAAAACAGTGATATAAAACTTATAGATTTTCTCATAACTTCTCTAGGTCGCTAACGCCCCAATAAGGGGCTGATAATGCTTGGCTAAACTGTGTAGCGAAGCGGAACTGAGCCAAATTTTAGCAGTCCCGCTTGAACAGCTTGTTATATTACTGTCTCAACCAGGTAGCGTTAGGAAGAGCGAAGTCAGTTTTTGCTGACTCACAATCTTCTCTGCCATAAAAGCGTAGTCGTAACCTTTTTCCACTAGCTAAAGCTGTCATTGCCGCAGAATAACGAGCTTTGGCTCTTTCGTTATCAGCTTCTCCTAGATAGTAGCAAGTCCACGCTGATGACTGATCACAAACGAATAATTTGTTTTCATTGTTTCCTGTTTCTCCAACTTTTACTGTAGAAGGGATAAACTCACACTCTGCTGTTGCTCCAGCAGCGAAAGGTGAAATAAAAACTAGGATGGAAAGTATTAGAGATTTTTTCATGATTACTCCATGTAACGCCGCCTTAAACAGACCTATAAGCGAGAATGTAATGCAGCGCTAAAATGGCCGAAGGCCTTGTTAGCAATTTGTTTACCTAAGTCTCACAATTTTACGGTAAGCATTCTGATTTGCATCCCAAGGTTCGCAACCACCAGTATCGTTATAAGTTACAACTACGGAACGACCAGTAGACTGTGCAGCCAATAGCATTGAGTACATTCTGGCCCTTGCTTCCGATGATATATCCTTGCTAATGGCGAAGGTTACTTTGTTCGCGCACCCGGTATCTTTACCAGCATTGGATAAAGTAACTAAAACTGTTTCTGTAGAAGCGTATGTAACTAAACTTGTTACTGCCCCCGATGCATCGATCCATGCGGCATTCGAATTGAAAGAAAATAATAGCGCTGCCACACTTATTAACTTTTTCATACTATAAATTCCCTTGATTTACCTACTAATTGCTAACGCCCCAATAAGGGGCTGATAAATGCTTGGCTAAACTGTGTAGCGGAGCGGAACTGAGCCAAGCTTTAGCAGTCCCGCGCTTAATTGGCTTGTTAGGTTACGTTTTCTGCATAGACTTCGTAACACCCTGTTTCATCTAAAAATATCATATAGTGCTTTAAGGAACTATCCATTCTATTATCGAAGCTATTGGAGGCTTTGAACTCACCCAGACTCTTAGTCGAGCCGCAATCAACTATCTTGAAGTAAGCGGATATCATTTGGGCTGTACAGTTGGGAAGTGCCGTGAATTTATATGAACGAACCTTTTCGAAAGTAAATACTCGTGTACCTACTTCGTTGATACGAATATTTAGTTCCGCATTTACTCCACTATGCAAAAAGTGGCAGCCATCATATAAACCAGTATCAAACTCTGGTAATTCGAGAACAGTATCCATACTTGATTAGTAACCTAACGCCCCAATAAGGGGCTGATAAATGGTTGGCTAAACTGTGAAGCGAAGCGGAACTGAGCCAAGCTTTAGCAGTCCCGCACTTAATTGGCTTGTTATATGCCGCTACCTAGAATAGAGGTAAGCTAATGGGCTAACAAGTAAAATTGTTAAACATAACAGCCCAAAAAACAAAGAATAACCGCCAAATTTAAATAGAGTTAACGAAAATTTGTCATTGGTTCTGCTGTGCATGAAATTAGTAAAAGCAATTAAGGCGATTGACACTATATAAGTTATCAACGTCATAGTTGTACCTACAGTGATCCCATTGCCGTTGCTGCCATAAAATTTATACCACATCCATAAGGCACTACTTACACGCTCTCCTATACCGTATAGCTGAAAGAAAGCTATAGATAATATTATTAAGGCGATGCAACGATGCAGAATATTCATAGGCATATAACGCCCCGTTCAGGGGCTTTTAGGCAGTTGGCTAAAATAAACGAACGCAGTGAGGGAAAGCCAACTGTTAAAAGTCCCTGACTGCAACGGCTTGTTATACACCCGATACGCTAATTTTGCCATCTTCTTGGAAAATGACCTTTAAAAGTTATGTTGATTAACTCTTTTTTACTAAGAGCGCCCTTTGTAAATTTATATCCGTAAAAGAACAGAGACAAAAAGATCCACCCAATATAAAGACAAGCGGCGATGAGGATAAAACAAATTATTAGACATGCTAAAACGTCGAACTGATCATACTGTCTTAATGGAACATCACTCTCTATACCAAAAGCGAAAAATACATATGAGCACAGGTAGAGCGACGAGGGAACTAAAATAATAGAACCGAATATGCTCAGCCAGTACGATTCTTTATAGTGTTCTGCCTTTAAATTATATTGGCTTTTAAATGCTCGAATTAGAATAATGGTGCCTTAAGGGTGTATAACAATTTAATAGTGCGCAATTTGCGCGTTTTTCTGCCACGTCTTTGCTCACTTTCCTGATTTACGTATTTTTAACAAACTTCGTAACATTATGCTAGCTATAGAATTTTTTACTAATTATTGATTTGTCAAAATCAGGAAAATGCGCAAATTGCTCATTTTCCTGAATATGGGGGAAACGAGGTATACCTGAATATAAAACCAGTAGGTGTTGAAAAATTTTTTTTCGTTAATTGATGAGCTAATCATGCATTTAAATCTTTGCTAGGGCTTGGCTTTTTCGCTTGATTCTCTAAACTAGCAACTAATGCAATAAAGGAATGATTTAGGTTATCAACTATGTGGGTAAAAGTTTTAGGTTGGCTAGTAGGGGGTATCCTTGCTTTATTAGGTGCATTCTGGCTTTTTAGCCCGCAAATCATCACATCTATCGCGAATAACCAATTATCAGCGCAAACACTTAAGCTAAGTGACCAAAGCCATATTCGGGTAAATCCGTTTATGCTGTCGGTAACTATTGAAAACCTGGAACTGCAATCTACTGAATCTGATGAAACGCAGGCCAGCTTAGCGAGTGGTCAAATACAGCTTAAGCTTTCGGGGTTGTTCAATCAGCAACTTGTGTTTCAACAGTTTGCATTATCAGGCTTTAATACAACGGTTAAACAAGTAGAGAATGGCTGGCAAGTTGTTGGCCAAACGATTGAAACTAATCAAAAGCCAGAAAATGAAGCCGAAGATAAGCCTAGTGAGAAAACAACGAGCTTAACACCTTGGCAAGTGATCGCAAGTCAACTATCTCTCACAAAAAGTGAGATTATTATACTGGCTAACAACTCACATAAGTTAACGCTTGATAACATCACCATTGCTAATTTTATCTTTAGTGATACCCATCAAGAGCTGCTTGCAAGTGTTAAGGCAAAACTTGATGACGCATCTATCGATGCAAGTACCAAGCTTGATATCTTAGCAAAGCAATATCAGGGCAAGCTTGATATTAATGACCTGCAACTACAAACATACAGGCAGTGGATTCCTGAGGCTTATCAGAGCCTGGCGGCCATTGTTGGCATTCAAGGGGAATTTAATGCGGATTTAGCGCAAGGAAATACCGTCGAGCTCACTGATGCGGAGCTTACGCTTGCGAGTTTATCACTTAGCGGTGTATTGCCCGACGCGTCACTGGTTGTTGAGCAAACCCGCGTTACCTTGCCGAGTATTCAAGTGGAGAATGGTAACGTAACAGCGCAAATCTCAACCGCTGTTGATGGTCTGAACCTGACAAAAATATCAACAACTGATGTTATTGTTGCCGTTACAAATTTTGCTATGCCAGACGCGCAACTATCGATGCAAGATTACGTTATTACAGGTCAATTAGAGCAACTTACTGTCACGGGTTTTGAGTCGTCAAAGCTTGCCAATATCGAAAGTCCATTGTTACGTTTTGACGAGCTGGCGATTAAAGCGATAGACGCTAATTATGCGCTGGCAACGTCAACCGGTGGTGTGCAAATTGACGAGATTATGTTTGCCAAACTAGGTGGCTTTTTCAAAATGGAAGCACAACAGTTAACAAACCTAGTGTCGTTAACTACGGCAGAACCTCAGCCAGAAGTACAGCAAGCAACTGAATCGGAAACTAAATCGGTTGAAGAGCAGGGCGCAGACGTTGCGGTAACCGAGTCAGCAGAGCAAAGTACCACGCCAGCATTTGCGATAAACATTAATAAAATTAGTACTGATGCGAGCATCACGTTTGAAGATGACGCTGCTAGCCCGGCGTTTTCTGAAAGCCTGCATTTTTCAGCAATTGAGTTAACCAATATTGATAACTCCGTGGTAACGAATCCGGTTGATTATCTTGTAACAGGTAAAACCGACAAACACGGTACATTTAATCTCAATGGGTTTTATCAAGCCTTTAATCCGAAAATGAATTTAGCGCTAAAAGGTGATGTTAACGAATTAAACTTGCCTAAGCTGGTAGGGTATTTTGCCAAAGGTGCGCAGCTTAATATTTTAAGTGGGCAACTTGATACACAGCTGGTCGTTAACATTGTTGACGACCAAATTTCGGGCGACAGCCAAATTCATGTGCGCGGTTTAGAGCTGGCCAAAGAAGATAAACAGAGTAAAAACGTGCAGCAAGACAATTCGGTAATTTCATTAAATACCGCCCTTGGCATGTTGCAAGACAGCAAAGGTAATTTAGAGCTCGACGTGCCATTGTCAGGCGATGTAAGTTCGCCTGAATTTGGCTTGCAAAGCTTTGTTGGCATTATCACGCAAAAGGCCGTGATGATGGCGGCAGAAAGCTACATTATGCAAACCATGGTGCCTTATGGAACATCCTGTCATTAGCAAAAATTGCTGGCGAAGCAGTATTAAAAATTCGACTAGACGACTTAGCCTATCAACCTGCGCAAATTACGCTAGATGAAGCGCAAATGGTTTTTGTGAATAATTTAGTAAACCTCATGACAGACAAAGAAGAGCTGCAATTTAAGGTGTGTGCAATTGCCACTCCGGCTGATTTACCCGCCGATCACGGCTTTGATGAAAAACAACAAACAACGTTTTTGCACAAGTTAAGTGACGAACGTGGTCAGGCATTCAAAGACTATATGGTGAACGAAGGTAAAATATCGTCTAAGCGATTATTGTTGTGTCATGGTCAGGTTGAAAATTCAACGAAAAAGCCACCAAGAATCGTGTTTAACTCATAAATGATCGGCAAATAATAAGTAGAATAAAGGACGACTATGCGATTTATCTTACGACAAAAAATATTCTCGTTACGTGATGTGTTTCAAATTAAAGACGAGAACGACGAACCCGCTTACGAGATCGTCTCAAAAATATTAGCGTTGCGCCGCACATTCGTGATGCGTGATCGTGATGAAAATGAAGTCGCTGTGATCAAACGCAAAATTTTAGCGATACGACCAACCTTCTATTTAACCTTTGCTGACGGCTCAAAAGCCCTATTGAAAAAGAAGTTTTTTTCGTGGTTCTCAAGCAAATACTTTTTAAACTTTAATGGCCAAGATATTGTCATTTTGGGTGATTTTCTTGAGCATGAATATGACTTTCTCATCGACGATGAGCCAATTGCGTCTGTGTCTAAAAAGTGGTTTTCATGGACAGACACCTACGGGGTTGATCTTGCCGATGAAAAAATCGCACCGTTAGTGTTGGCTTGTGTAGTGATCATTGATGAAGTGCAGCATAACCAAGACAATGTGTCTTCAGATTAATAAAAACATTCAGGTTACGTAAATGAAAATATGGGTTGATGCTGACGCTTGTCCAGTGGTGATCAAAGAAATTATTTTTCGTGCAGCAGACAGAGCAAAAATTGAAACCACGCTATTGGCTAATCATCCTATGCGAGTGGCAAAGTCACCGTTTATTCGTTTTGTTCAGGTTGAAGCGGGCTTTGATGTTGCTGACAACGAAATTGTAAAACGTGCAGAGAGCAACGATTTAGTCATCACTTCAGATATTCCATTAGCAGATGAAGTGATCACAAAAGGAGCGTTTGCTTTAAGCCCGCGTGGTGAAATGCTGACTAAACATAACATTAAACAGCGCCTTAACATGCGTGACTTTATGGATACGCTTCGCGCAAGTGGCATGCAAACCAAGGGGCCAGACAAGCTTTCAGCGCAAGATAAACAAGCGTTCGCTAATCAGCTTGATAGCTTTATTGCAAAACATAAATAGGTGTTAAGCGTGTTCTAGTTGTCTCAATAAATAGCAACAAAAAAGGCCAGCAATGCTGGCCTTTTTTATTATTAGTACGGTTACGGATAGTCGGTTACCCATATCATTAACACGAAGAAACCAATAATCACGGCATTAAATCCAATAATATAGGAGAAACCTTTAATACCATCTTTGGCTTGGTAACCTTTACTTTTTAGATACCACCACCAAATAGCACACATTATTATCGGTACTAAGAAAAACAGTCTAATCATATGGTTACCTTGAAAATCATTATTTTCTAATACTAAGTCGCTTTTTCTGTCTGCGCAATGCTTTGGTTATTTTTCTCAATGATCGCTGTTAATGGCTTTCTAATTGAGTACAAGAATAACAAGCTTGGGATCACCATTAATGCCGTTAACACAAAGAACAGTGCCCAGTTACCGTCAAGCCAGTCAACAACAATACCTGAGTATGAACCCAGCATCACACGACCAAAGGTACCAAGTGATGCCATTAGTGCATATTGGCTGGCGGTAAATGTTTTATTACACAGCACTGAAAGCAGTGCAACAAAGGCCACTGACCCCCAAGCTGAGGTAAAGCCGTCAACCAATACGGTAAAGGCAAATAACGCTTTATCTGGGCCTACAACTGCCATTACAGAGAACAATAAGTTACTGGCTGACATGGCAATACCGCCAATAAATAGGCCTTTTAAAATGCCGTATCTAATCGTGAAGATACTGCCAATGAGTGAGAACACGATGGTCACCGACCAATTGATCATTTTTGAATAGTAAGCAATATCGGCATTGGAAAAGCCCACTTCACGATAGAAAACGATCGACATTCGGCCTAAGTATGCTTCACCGAGTTTGAACAGAAAGATAAACAATAAAATCGAGAGTGAGAGCTTTACACCATTGCGATTAAAGAATTCCTGAATAGGCGCGACCAGCGTGGTTAGTAGCCACGCGGTTAGGCGAGTTGTCAGATCAACATTTACTTGTGCTGGTGATGAAAGCTCTGCACTTATTGTGGTTTCAACCTGTTTGTTGAGCTTGATCATTTGACGAATAAATACAGTCAGTAAGGCCAAAATAAGTAAGCTTGCAGATAAAAACTGATTGCTGGTATCAATAATATTCTCAGGCCAATATGGATAACCAAAATTAGCGTAACCAATCGTTAAAATGATTAATGGTAGGGTGAGCAAGACAATAAGTTGGCGGCTACCCTTGCCAAGCAATGCGCTTTGATATCGCTTTTCTATATCATTTTGGACTTGTTCGCGGTTGCTCTCTGGCTCTCTTACTACAAGCACAACAACCATGAGTGCTAGCATGATTAAGGCAAGAACAACGTAAACTTGTGACCACTGCCAATCTGGCTTATCAGCAAGTAGGAAAGGGATAGCGCCAAGACCTGCATATCCTGTCCACCAACCCGACGTGGCCATCGCAGAGCCTGCCGCCATTTCATTGTTATCCTGAGCGCCCAGACTATCTATTCGGTAGGCGTCAATCGCAATATCTTGTGTTGCACCAGCCAGCGCAATGATTAATCCAAGCACAGCCATCACAGCAAGTGATTGATTAGCTTCCAATGTACTCATTTGCCAACAGGTAAAGGCAATAATTAATTGCGTGGTGAATATCCAGCTTCGGCGTTGACCAAGTTTTTTGTGGAGTAAAAACAATTTGATGCGGTCAACTAATGGCGACCACAAAAAGTTAATACTATAGGCCACAAAAATGAGACCAAACAGGCCAATACTTGAACGAGATAAGCCTTCATCTTTTAACCAGCCGCTCATTGCAGAGCCGATCATCACCCAAGGAAAACCGGAGGCAATGCCGAAAAAGAAAATAGTTAACAGAGTTTTGTTTTTGAAATATTGGAGCGCTTGCCAAAAAGAACGCGTAGACGACATGAAGAAAACTTAACAAAATTATTATGAAGTTAGACTAACAATAAGCCCGAACAGGGTAAAGTGTTTAGCGCTAGTCAGCCCATTAAATTCGGTAAGTGTTTGTGTATCCCTGCTGTTTAGGCAATAGGACGCTAGCCGATGCAGTCCACCGGGTAGCTACCTTTTCCGTCGAAAAAGTCCAAACAGGTGTTTATTTCGGCAATAAAAAACAAGTCATGCTTCAAGGCTTGACCACCGTGTAGGGTGATTTCATGAATCATATGCCAGAACACACGTTCTCTTGCATTACTTGGGGTGTCATCAACCACCTTCAGTAAGGTCCACTCTTCCATTGTGTCGTTGATGAAACGGTCTAACTCGGTGTAGTGAATCTTTTGGTTAAAAACGGCTTCTACATACCCAGTAATCTGGGTGATTTTTTCATTGATAAACTGCTCAATTATCATGGAATTTCTCCAGCGACAATGCGTTATTATTATTATTTTTTTATTAAAAAAAGATAAAAAGAAAATATGAGAAAGGCATTGTTTGCGCTCTTCTAATAACAAGTGTAGGAACAAAAATCCGATTCTGCTTATTAATTTTTTATCTAGTTTTATTGATGTCTAGTTTATTGAGCATCGAGCAATATGAATTAATCTGACCAAATGGTCTAAAAAATATATGTACAATGACATGAAATAAAGTGACGACTCGTTCACATTTTATACGAGTCGTCAAATTTGTGAAGTGTAAATTTTAATCGATTAAAGTGCGGGTAAAAGTGTTGCTTTGATAAGAATGATAGGTTCAACAGGTACGTCTTCCCAGCCAAGCTCTGCGTTGAAGTCGGTTTTTTGCTTTGCAATTTCTTCCAACACGTCTTCACCTTCGGTAACTGCACCAAATACGGCATAGCCCCAATTCATCCCTGGATCTAAATTAGTGTTATCACCCATGTTGAAGTAAAACTGACGGTTAGCAGTATGTGGGCGGTTTTCTTTGGCCATGGCAATGGTATAGGTTTCGTTCTTGAGCCCGTTGCCTGATTCATTAAAAATGTTTTCACCAATTTTACGCGGCACATAATTGGCATCGTAACCACCGCCCTGAACAACAAAGCCTTCGATTACGCGATGGAAAATCGTGTTGTTGTAATCACCAGTAACCACATAAGTAAGAAAGTTATCAACCGTAATAGGCGCTTTGATACGATCAAGCTCAACAACAATAGTGCCTTTTGACGTTTCAAGTTTTACTTGTGGAAACAGGTTGTTTGGATCTATTGCGACATTTTTTGCCAAGGCACTGGCATTAAATACGATGCAAATTAAAACAAGTAATTTGTACATATTGATCTCGTTATTATTGGTTAATGTAATTTGTTAGTTCAGCGTCATTTAACATCTGATTAAGCACTTTAGTGAGTGCTTGGTTAAAGTCTCGACCAAGTACCGCAATATCGGCTTTAAGTGGCCCTTCGCTTGACCCTTTATGATGGTAGCTTTTCGTCAGCTGACCTACGGGCGTTTGCACAGCAACACTTAATAATAAATCACTTTTTGCTTGGTACTTCAATGTGTGTTGGTCAACATTGATGAGTGCATCTTTAATGGTAATGTCTACTTTTGTCGAGGCATTAGGGTTAATAGATACACTGCGTTTTTTGAGTGCTTCAGTCAGTGATTTTTCAATGACGTCGCTAACCGGTAATTGGCTATTAAACAAATTAGCCGCTTGGCCTTCTTTAACAATTTGCACAAGGTGTTTAGACGTTCTCATGTCATTCACGTTGAGACTAATTTGCCCAACGTTTAATGGCAGGTTACTCGTTTGAATAAAGTCAGGTGCAATTACTACTTGGTTTGGTGTTGAGCCACAACCTGCTAGCACCAGTAATAGAGGTAAACATAATTTAATCGATTTCATTATTTTCTCGCAGATAAGACGACAAACTTTTTATCACTAGCGATGGTTTTACAACCACCGAAAATACGTTTTAGTTTGATGTGGTAGGCAAGGTTTCTGTTGCCAATAATTCTTAGTTCACCACCGCGTTTTAATACGCGGTGTGCATCATTAAACATTTGCCACGCAATATGGTCGGTGGTTGCTTGCTGTTGGTGAAACGGTGGATTACAGACAATCACATCAGCACTATTGGCTTCAAAGCCGGATAAACAATCATTAACAATAAAGTCACATTGCTCAACGGTATCAGGCAAGTTAGACGCAATATTTTCT
This sequence comes from Thalassotalea loyana, assembly GCF_030161435.1. Lineage (GTDB taxonomy): Bacteria > Pseudomonadota > Gammaproteobacteria > Enterobacterales > Alteromonadaceae > Thalassotalea_G > Thalassotalea_G loyana. The sequence goes on from NZ_BSSV01000001.1 coordinate 894,503, forward strand.
TGTGCTGAAGCGACAGCCATAAAAGACTCATCAACAAAGCTGACGTTCGCTTCAGGCTGGTTAGCGAGTATCGTTAAACCGACAACACCGTTACCACAGCCCAAATCAATAACATCTTGGTTAGGTTTTATTTTGGGTAAATGTCCCAAGAAAAAGCGCGCGCCTAAATCTAGTTTTTCTCGTGCAAAAACATTGGCGTGATTACTGATCTGAAATGACGTATTTTCCAGTGGCCAAACCGTTGGAAATGGCGATTCTGCGGTTTGTTTATTATCTAGCTGACAAAACACCAATCGCGCTTTTTTCACCGCTAATGAAGTGGTTGTAGTACCCAAGTACTTTTCAAACACCTTCAGCGTTGAGCTATGAATATCTTTAGCCCTTGCCGCCGCAATAAAGACCACGTCGTCAGACAATTGCTTTTTAATTTGAATCAATTGCTCAGTTAATAAGGCCTTACTTTTTGGGATTTTATAAAGTACTAGATTCGCGTCACTTGGCAATGTCGATAAGCTATCACAGACGGTTAGCTTGTCTGATGACAAATGATTTTCAGCGATATTTTCTTCTACACCACGGTGTGCCAGACAAGAGTCTGATACTAAGGTGGTTGGGTATTCCAGTAGATTGACACATAACGCGCCGAAGCTGTCGTTAAAAACGAGTACCTTGCTGTCAGGCGTTAATAATGCTTGTTCTGTAATATGATTGATCAAGTACTCATCGGCAGCGTCCCATGCCTGTAAAGAACGGTTATTTTGAGAAATAGGGTAACGATGAAGTGATAACACCTGCTCGTCGACAATAAATGGGCTCTGCATTATGTAAGCTAATCTCGGCTTTTTAACTGATTTAATGATATTATTTTCTCAAATTAATAGACTATGTGCTAGCAGTAAGACAGATGAAAATACCCGCAGAAAACGCGATTCTTGATTATTTTCCTAATTTTATCTCACTTGACCAAGCGCGCTCGTTAGAAAAACGCTTGCACGAAGAGGTTGCGTTCTCTCAAGATCAAATCTCTATGTATGGTAAAGTCCTTGATATACCAAGACTTCAGGCATGGTTTGGTGATGGTAGCTATCAGTATTCGGGGATTATGATGAATCCTCAACCGTGGACACCCGCTTTACTCGAAATCAAACAATTGGTTGAAGAAAAAGCAAACTGTCAGTTTAACTCAGCGTTGGTCAATTTATATCGTAACCATCAAGATTCGGTTGGCTGGCATAGCGATGATGAGAAAGAACTTGGTGTCAATCCTATCATCGCTTCAATATCTTTCGGCGCGAAACGAATGTTCAAGTTAAAGCACAAGCAAACGCAGGCGAAACTTGATGTTCCGCTCATTGAAGGTAGTTTATTGATTATGTCGGGAGAAACGCAACACTACTGGCAACACGCTGTTTTAAAAGAAAAAATAAATCCGGGTTCACGTATAAATATAACGTTTAGACAACTTGTTTAGCGTGAATATTTGTTTCCAACTTTATCCTCAACAATTTCAGTAGCTAGCGAGTTTTTACTGATTAACGACGCCGAATTTATGGCATAATATCGAGAAACCACTAAAATTATTTAAGGGTGGGCAGCTTTTTAGCAAGGACTTTTATGTTAGTTGAAACAACCATAGAACAAAAATTACTATCGGCGTTTGAACCGAGCCACTTAGAAGTTATTAATGAGAGTAGTCAGCATAATGTGCCTCCAGGAAGTGAGTCACATTTTAAAGTTGTTATTGTCAGTGATAAATTCGCTGGTGAGCGATTAATCAAACGTCACAGAGCAATCAATTCAGTATTAGCAGAAGAACTTTCTGATAAAATTCATGCGCTTGCACTTCATACGTATACGCAACAAGAATGGCAAAATTATTACGCTGATAATGTGCCTGGTTCTCCACGTTGCTTGGGTGGAAGTACCGCATAGTACTTACACAACGCTAAATAACAAATGCGAACTAGAATTCTCAAATGTTATTTTTGCGTTTCATTTCTAGACGATTTCTGGTATTTCTGTACCCCTAAAAATAATAACGAGTAAGTGTTGCGACTAAATTAGCAGCACTTTTTTGGGGGAAGGATTTATGCAAGCTAGCTGGCTTAGCTGCATTTCGCATTATATCGATAAAATAACCCGTGGGTTAGGGCATGCCATTAAATGGTTAACCCTAGCTATGGTGTTATTAACATTCATCATTGTAACGCTTCGTTATGGCTTTAATATCGGCTTTATCGCGATGCAAGAATCTGTGTTATATCTGCACGGCATTGTCATTATGCTCGGCGCTGCCTATGCGTATAAAGAAGATGCGCATGTTCGTGTTGATATTTTTTATCAAAAGTTTTCTAACAAGCAAAAAGCCTTGGTTAACGCGCTAGGTGTGCTGTTATTGCTATTACCTGTTTGCGTGTTTTTCTTCTATATCAGTCTTGATTACGTGCTGGCATCATGGCGTATCTTTGAAAAGTCGTCAGAAGCAGGGGGCTTACCACTGGTTTACCTTAATAAAACATTGATTTTATTGTTGCCTATTACGCTGTTCTTGCAGGGGATAAGCGAACTATGTAAGGCAATAACTGACTATCAATCAAATGAAGTAGAAGGAGCCTAATCATGGAATATTTAGCGCTTCTCATGTTTGTTTGTGTCTGTTTGGTATTGCTATTAGGTTTTCCTGTCGCTTTTTCATTAGCGGGCGTTGCCTTAATTTTCGCGGGTATTGGTGTTGTTACGGAATTATTCGATGCTGCGTTTTTACAAGCATTGCCGAGTCGTCTTTACGGTGTGATCAATAACCAAACCTTGCTTGCTGTGCCTTTATTTGTCTTTATGGGGGCGATGCTAGAGCGTTCGAAAATCGCTGAGAACCTATTAACGGCGATGACTATTTTGTTTGGTCGTTTCCGTGGCGGCTTAGGTATTTCCGTCACACTTGTTGGCATGATGTTGGCGGCAAGCACCGGTATTGTAGGTGCCACGGTGGTAACAATGGGTCTGCTTTCGTTACCTACGATGTTAAAACGTGGCTATAGCCCGTCTTTTTCGACGGGGATTATTTGCGCTACAGGAACGTTAGGGCAGATTATCCCGCCTTCGATTGCGTTAGTGTTACTTGGCGACGTCCTTTCAAGTGCGTATCAACAAGCCCAACTGAAGATGGGGATATTCAACCCAGAAACTGTTTCAGTTGGCGATTTATTTGCTGGCGCAGTTGTGCCGGGCTTAATTCTTGTTGGTTTATACATCGCCTATTGTATTGGGATGGCTATTTTTAAGCCGCAAGATGTTCCAAGTATTGATGTTGAAGAATTAAAGCAAGAGCATGCACAAGGCTCAGTGGTCCGGTTAGTGCTGACGGCGTTAATTCCACCATTACTGTTAATGACTGCCGTATTAGGTTCCATTTTACTTGGCTTTGCAACGCCGACTGAAGCGGCTGGTGTAGGTGCGATGGGCGCGCTCATTCTTGCTATGTGGCAACGACAGCTTACCCGAGAGAACCTGAAAGCTGTGATGGATAGCACGTTAAAGATCACTGCAATGGTCTTTATGATCCTGATTGGTGCTAGCTTGTTTTCGTTAGTATTTCGCGGTTTAGGTGGTGAAGAGTTAGTCACTGGATTTTTTGAGCAAATGCCAGGTGGTGTGGTTGGCGCCATGTTTGTCGTTATGCTTGTTATTTTTTTACTTGGTTTTATTCTCGACTTTATTGAAATAACATTTGTTGTCGTACCCATTGTTGCGCCAATATTGTTAGCAATGGGGTTAGATCCTATTTGGCTGGGTATTATGATCGCGTTGAATTTACAGACGTCGTTTTTAACACCGCCATTTGGTTTTGCCTTGTTTTATTTGCGGGGTGTGGCGAGTAAAACGGTTTCTACCATGCAAATATATAAAGGCGTAGTACCGTTTATCATTATGCAATTATTACTACTTGGTGCTTTAGCAATCTGGCCTGAGTTAGTGACATGGTTACCTGAATTAATTTATGGAAAATAAAATGAACATGCAGTTTTTAAAAGTCTTTTTAACCAGTGTAGTTTTCGCCGTGTTTTTAACAGGCTGTGGTGAGAAAAAAAATGAGCAAGCCGGCCCTGCGGTTGAATCGAAAACCTATAAATGGAAGTTAGTGACTTCTTGGCCTAAGAACTTTCCTGGTTTAGGTATGGCGCCTGAAAAATTTGCCGAGTATGTCAATGAAATGAGTGGTGGTCGCCTAACCGTTCAAGTGTATGGCGCCGGTGAATTAGTGCCAGGTTTTGAAGTGTTCGATGCTGTTTCACAGGGCACAGCGCAGATGGCACATAGTGGGTCGTACTACTGGAAAGGTAAGATTCCTTCTTCGCCATTGTTTGGTGCGATTCCATTTGGTATGACGGCAACAGAATTAAATGCTTGGTTACATTACGGTGGCGGTCTGGAGTTATGGCAAGAAATGTATAAGCCATTTGGCATTATCCCGATGGCAGGTGGTAACTCAGGTGCGCAGTTTGCAGGTTGGTTTAAGAAAGAAATCACCTCAATGGAAGACCTGAAAGGTTTAAAAATGCGTATTCCAGGTTTAGCAGGTGAGGTATTACAACGCGCAGGTGCTGTGCCGGTGACGTTAACTGGTGGAGAAATCTACTCGTCATTACAAAGTGGTGCTATTGACGGAACAGAGTGGGTTGGTCCATACAATGATTTAGCCTTTGGTTTTTACCAAGCGGCAAAATATTACTACTCAAGCGTATGGCATGAGCCAGGTACAGGTTTAGAATTTTTAATTAATGAAAAAGCCTTCAATGAGTTGCCAAAGGATCTTCAGAAGATCGTCGAAGTGGCGGCGCGCGCAGTTAACGAATCAACACTGGATGAATACAACGCGCGTAACAACGCTGCGCTACAAACCTTAATTGAGAAACACGACGTGCAAATGCGTAAGTTGCCACCAGAAGTTATTGCACAGCTGAAAGAAATTACCGCTCAGGTGATGGCTGAACAAGCGGCGCAGGACGAGGGGTTTGCAAAAGTATGGGCGTCGTACAGTGCGTTCCAATCTTCAATCAAAAGTTATCACGACTTAACGCTGAAGGAATATTTCACTCACCGTTAAGGCTATTTTGATATCAAATCGACACAGGTAATCTTCTCTGGTTACCTGTGATTTGATCATTTTTTCTATCTGCTCGTACCTCTTTGACTGCAAAGATCAGTACACTATGAGCAATTTTCAATATAACAATGAAAGATAAAAGGCATTTTATATGGTTATTAAACCAAAAATCCGTGGATTTATTTGTACAAATGCACACCCAGTTGGATGTGAAGCCCACGTAAATGAGCAAATTGCTTACGTAAAATCTCAAGAGCAAGCATCTGAAAAACCAAAAAATGTGTTAGTTATTGGTTCTTCAACGGGTTACGGTTTAGCGTCTCGCATTACCGCTGCTTTTGGTTGCCAAGCAAAAACATTAGGTGTGTTTTTTGAAAAGCCACCAACGGAAAAAAGAACGGCTTCTGCAGGTTGGTACAACACGGCGGCGTTCCAAAAAGCTGCTGATGAAGCAGGACTTTGGGCTAAAAACATTAATGGCGATGCGTTTTCACACGAAGTGAAAGCACAAGCGATCGACCTAATTAAAGAAGAGCTAGGCCAAGTAGATTTAGTGATTTACTCACTCGCTTCTCCTCGCCGTACAGATCCTGATACAGGTGAAGTTTACTCTTCTACGTTGAAGCCAATAGGTGAAACCGTAACAACAAAGAATCTAAACACGTCGAAAGGTGTTATTGATGAAGTGACGGTTGAAGCAGCTAACGAAGAAGAAATTCAAGGCACTATTGATGTAATGGGCGGTGCTGACTGGGAGCTTTGGATTAAAGCACTTAGCGAAGCAGGCGTGTTAGCTGATGGTTTCAAAACAACGGCTTACACGTATATCGGTAAAAAACTGACTTGGCCAATTTACGGTCATGCAACGATTGGTCGTGCAAAAGAAGACTTAGATCGCGCAGCAAAAGCAATTACTGAAGGTTCAAGTGTTGGCGGTAAAGCGTTCGTTACATCATTAAATGCGGTTGTTACACAAGCTAGCTCTGCCATTCCAATTATGCCTTTATACATTTCTGCGATGTTTAAAGTGATGAAAGAAGACGGTACTTACGAAGGATGTATTGAGCAAATTCAATCGCTATTCAAAGAGAACCTATACAGTGCAAGCCCTCGTTTCGATGAAGCTGGTCGTTTTAGCCAGAATTACAAAGAGTTAGAGGATAGCGTTCAAGATCGTGTTCAAGTGATTTGGGACACGGTTGATACCGATACCATCGACTCAATGACAGACTATGCTGGTTACCACCATGAGTTCTTAAAACTCTTTGGTTTCGCGGTTGATGGCGTTGATTACGATGCAGATGTGAGCCCAGTTGTTGAGATTAACAACCTAGTTTAAGCATCAAAAATCGAAAAAAAGTAAGAAAACCAGCAATAAAACGTGCTGGTTTTTTTATTTTCGACTATTTTTTGTTTATTGATTAAAAATTGTTCGGCGCCTGTAATCTTTTTTTCTTTTTTGTAATTAAAAGTGTCTCGCATAGATGGAATATCAGGTCCCTTTCATGCTAAAATCCGCGCAGAAATTTTTAACTAAGTAGTGGTGGGAATTTGTTTTTTAACAATGAACCGCTGAAATACACTGAAATTGGCGAAAATTTAATCTGTTCATAAGGTTGCATTTTCAACAATTTTTATACTCCCGTCAAAGTAGTGCAAGTGGTTATGATTACAATAAAAAAAGGTCTGGATGTCCCAGTTAATGGCGCTCCCCAGCAAGTAATCCATGATGGTCAAACCATCAAAACTGTTGCCGCACTTGGTGAAGAGTTTGTGGGCATGCGCCCAACTATGCATTGCAAAGTTGGTGATCGTGTTAAAAAGGGTCAGGCACTTTTTGAAGACAAAAAGAACCCTGGCGTTAAGTTCACAGCTCCAGCCGCTGGTGTGGTTACTGAAATTAACCGTGGTGAAAAACGTGTTTTACAATCTGTAGTTATCGAAATCGATGGCGACGAGAAAGAGACGTTTGCAAGCTACACCGCAGACCAATTATCAACAGTTGCTCGCGAAGCTGTTGTTGAAAATTTGGTTAACTCTGGTTTATGGACTGCGCTTCGCACGCGTCCGTACAGCAAAATCCCAGCGATTGATGCAACACCAAAAGCGATTTTCGTTAGTGCAATGGATACTAATCCATTAGCAGGTGACCCAGCGGTTATCATTAACGAACAGAGCGAAGCGTTCAAAAACGGTTTAACTGTTTTAAGTCGCTTAACTGAAGGTGAAGTATTTGTTTCAAAAGCGCCAGGTGCAGACATTCCTGTTGAAGGCAATGTTGTAGTTAACGAGTTTGCTGGTAAACACCCAGCTGGCCTAGTAGGTACACACATTCACTTCTTAAAAGCAGTAAACGCTGAGAATGTGGTTTGGCACTTGAACTACCAAGACGTCATTGCATTCGGTAAGTTGTTCACTACCGGTGAATTAGATGCTTCTCGTGTAGTTTCTTTAGCTGGTCCTGCTGCTAAAAATCCTCGTTTAGTTCGCACAACTATGGGTGCAAACATTAGCGAGTTAACAGCTGGCGAAACTACAGAAGGTGAAGTGCGCGCTGTATCTGGTTCTTTATTACAAGGCCACACAGCTCAAAGCGTTCACGCTTACTTAGGTCGTTACCACGTTCAAGTTTCATTATTACTTGAAGGTCGTGAGAAAGAATTCATTGGCTACATGATGCCAGGCGCGAATAAGTTCTCTGTAACTCGTGCTTACTTATCGCATTTCTCGCCAAGTAAGTTATTCAACATGACGACAACGACTAACGGTAGTTCACGTGCAATGGTTCCAATTGGAAACTTCGAGCGTGTAATGCCTTTAGATATTTTACCAACCTTATTGTTACGTGATTTATGTGCCGGTGATACCGACAGCGCGCAGCAACTAGGTGCATTAGAGCTTGACGAAGAAGATTTAGCGTTATGTACGTTTGTTTGCCCAGGTAAAACAGACTACGGCGTATTACTTCGTGACTGCCTAACCACGATTGAGAAGGAAGGTTAGACATGGGCTTGAAAAAGTTTATTGAAGATATTGAGCCGCATTTTGAAAAAGGCGGTAAACACGAGAAGTGGTTTGCTTTATACGAAGCAATCGCTACTGGTCTATTTACTCCTGGTTACGTAACTAAGGGTAAAACTCACATTCGCGACAGCATAGACTTAAAACGTATCATGATTACGGTTTGGTTAGCTGTATTCCCAGCGATGTTCTTTGGTATGTACAACATCGGTTTGCAAGCTACTGAAGCGCTTGCTGCTGGTTACGCATTACCTGATACATGGCAGGTTGGTTTATTCAGCTTCTTTGGTGCTGAGTTAACAGCGCAGTCAGGCTGGTTTACGCAAATGTTATACGGTGCGTGTTTCTTCCTACCAATTTACATGACGGTATTCATCGTTGGTGGTTTTTGGGAAGTATTATTTGCCGCAGTACGTAAGCATGAAGTAAATGAAGGTTTCTTCGTAACATCAATTTTATTCGCGTTAATCTTACCAGCGACGATTCCATTATGGCAGGCTGCTATTGGTATCACGTTCGGTGTTGTGATTGCGAAAGAAATCTTTGGTGGTACAGGTAAAAACTTCTTAAACCCTGCTTTAGCTGGTCGTGCATTCTTATTCTTCGCTTACCCAAGTGAAATCTCTGGTGACGCTGTATGGGTTGCTGTTGATGGTTTCTCTGGTGCTACTGCGTTAGCTGCTGGTGCTGCTGCACAAGTAGGTGCTATCGATTACAGCTTAAACGCTGATTGGTGGAACGCGTTCTGGGGTTACATTCCTGGTTCTGTAGGTGAAGTGTCAACTGCTGCAATTTTCTTAGGTGGTGCATACATCCTTTATAAAGGCATTGCATCATGGCGCATCGTATTAAGTGTATTTGTTGGTATGGCTGTTACTGCAACGTTATTCAACATGATTGGTAGCGAGACAAACGCAATGTTTGCTATGCCTTGGTACTGGCACTTAGTTGTAGGTGGTTTTGCCTTTGGTATGATGTTCATGGCGACTGACCCAGTAACTATGTCGTTCACTAATACTGGTAAATACTGGTTTGGTGCTTTAGTTGGTGTAATGGTGGTATTAGTACGTGTTGTTAACCCAGCATTCCCAGAAGGTATGATGTTAGCTATCTTATTCGCTAACCTATTTGCTCCATTGTTTGATTACTTTGTTGTTCAATCAAACATCAAGAGGAGGGTTGCTCGCAATGTCTAGTAATAAAGAAACATTCGGTAAAACGGTTGGATTCGTTTTAGCAGTTTGTTTAGTGTGTGCATTATTAGTATCGTTCGCTGCGGTACAGTTAAAGCCTCTACAACAAGCAAACAAGTTATTAGATCAACAAACTAAGATCTTAACTGCTGCTGGTTTAATCGAAAAAGCGGATGGCGATATTGTTGGTACTTACAACAAATACGTTGAAGCGAAAATGATTGACCTAAATACTGGTGAGTTCATTGATGGTAACCCTGAGTTATTTGACGAACGTCGTAACTCTCGTGACGCTGAAAAGTCGTCTAAGCCAAAGAATGATATTGCTGGTATTAACCGTCGTTCACACGATGCGGTTATATACTTAGTATCAAACGACGCTGGTAAAGTAGAAACTGTTGTATTCCCAATGGTTGGTTCAGGTCTTTGGGATCTGATGTACGCTTTCGTTGGTGTTGAAGCAGACTTAAACACGATCAAAAACGTAATCTACACAGCGGAAATGAAAGAAACTCCGGGCCTAGGTGCTGAAGTTCTTAACCCTAAGTGGATTGCATTATGGCCAGGCAAGAAGATTTTCGACAACCAAGACATGGTTCGTGTTGAACTTGTTAAAGGCGGTGTTAAAGCGGGTAACCCTAATGAAGCATACCAAGTTGATGGTTTATCAGGCGCTACGCTTACTGCAAACGGTGTTACAAACACATTTGCATTCTGGTTCGGTGAAGAAGGTTACTTACCTTTCATCAAGAAAAACCGTGGAGGACTTAACTAATGGCTAATGAAGCAAAGAAAGTATTAACGGCCCCGATCGTTGATAACAACCCAATTGCTTTACAAGTACTAGGTATTTGTTCTGCATTAGCGGTAACAAGCTCAATGGCTAACGCATTAGTTATGACGTTAGCGGTAGTTTTTGTAACTGCATTTTCGAACTTATTCATTTCGATTATCCGTAACCACATTCCTTCTAGTGTACGTATCATCGTACAAATGGCGATTATCGCGTCATTAGTAATCGTGGTTGACCAAGTGCTTAAGGCGTTCTCATATGCGCTATCTCAAGAGCTTGCGGTATTTGTTGGTTTGATTATTACTAACTGTATCGTTATGGGTCGTGCTGAAGCTTTCGCGATGAAAGAAAAGCCTGGCGTAAGCTTCATGGATGGTATTGGTAACGGTTTAGGTTACGGTTTCATCCTTATGACGGTTGCTTTCTTCCGTGAATTATTTGGTTTCGGTACGGTTTTCGGTATCGAGATTTTACCATTAATTCAAAACGGTGGTTGGTACCAAGCGAATGGTTTATTAGTTTTACCATTCTCATCATTCTTCGTCATTGGTTTAATCATCTGGGCTATTCGCCAGTGGAAACCAGAGCAAGTTGAGAAGGACTAATCACGATGGAACATTATTTATCATTATTGGTTAAAACGATTTTCATCGAAAATATCGCGTTATCGTTTTTCCTAGGTATGTGTACGTTCTTGGCGGTTTCTAAGAAAGTACAAACAGCAATGGGCTTAGGTGTTGCGGTAATCGTAGTACTAGGTATTGCTGTACCTGTTAACCAAATTATTTACCAAGCAATCTTAGCTCCAGGTGCGTTAGACCCGGTTTTAGGTATTACTGACCCTAAAGAGTCAGTTGACTTAAGCTTCTTGTCTTTCATTACCTTTATCGGTGTTATTGCTGCGCTAGTACAAATCCTTGAGATGGTATTAGACAAGTACTTCCCACCGCTATACAACGCTTTGGGTATCTTCTTACCATTAATCACAGTTAACTGTGCGATTTTTGGTGCCGTGTCTTTCATGGTTGCGAAGAACTTAACGTTAGGTGAGTCAGTTGTTTACGGTATCGGTTCTGGTACTGGTTGGGCATTAGCTATCGTCTTATTAGCGGGTTTACGTGAAAAGATGAAGTATTCAGATGTGCCTGATGGCTTGAAAGGTTTAGGTATTACGTTTATCAGCACTGGATTGATGGCATTTGGCTTTCTTTCTTTTGGTGGTATCTCGTTATAAGGTTAATGTAGAGGGTGGTGAACGCCACCTTCTCTGATGTACAAAGGAAAAGTCGATGGAAATTATACTCGGCGTATCGATGTTCACCGCTATTGTTATCGTGCTAGTTTTAGTAATTTTATTTGCTAAGTCTAAGCTGGTTTCAACAGGTGATGTGACTATCGCTATTAACGGTGATCCAGATAAAGCGATCACTACTGCTGCTGGCGGCAAATTATTGGGCGCGTTAGCAGATCAAGGTATTTTCGTACCATCAGCTTGTGGTGGTGGCGGTACATGTGGTCAGTGTCGTGTTGACGTACACTCAGGTGGTGGTGATATTTTACCAACTGAGCAAAGCCACATTACTAAGCGTGAAGCAAAAGAAGGGTGTCGTTTAGCGTGTCAAGTTGCTGTTAAGCAAGACATGGACATTGTGTTAGAAGACGAAATCTTTGGTGTTCAACAGTGGGAATGTACAGTTATCTCTAACGATAACAAAGCGACATTCATCAAGGAGCTTAAGTTAGGCATCCCTGATGGTGAATCAGTACCATTCCGCGCTGGTGGTTACATTCAAATTGAAGCACCTGCTCACCATGTTAAATACAAAGAATTTGATATTCCTGAAGAATATCGTGGTGACTGGGAACGTTTTGGCTTCTTCGATATTGAATCGAAAGTTGATACTGACACATTGCGTGCATACTCAATGGCGAACTACCCAGAAGAAGAAGGCATTATTATGCTTAACGTGCGTATTGCTACGCCGCCGCCAAACAACTTATCACTTCCAGCAGGTAAAATGTCTTCGTACATTTGGAGCTTAAAAGAAGGTGATAAAGTGACGATTTCTGGTCCATTCGGTGAATTCTTCGCGAAAGAAACTGATGCAGAAATGGTATTTATCGGTGGTGGTGCAGGTATGGCACCTATGCGTTCTCACATCTTCGATCAGCTTAAGCGTATTAAGTCTAAGCGTAAGATCTCATTCTGGTACGGTGCACGTTCATTACGTGAGATGTTCTATGAAGATGACTTCAACGGCTTAGCTGCTGAAAATGACAACTTCAACTGGCATGTAGCGTTATCAGACCCTCAGCCAGAAGATAACTGGGATGGTATGACTGGCTTCATTCACAACGTTCTTTACGAGAACTACTTACGTGACCATGAAGCACCAGAAGATTGTGAATACTACATGTGTGGTCCACCTATGATGAACGCAGCTGTAATCGGCATGCTGAAAGATCTAGGTGTAGAAGATGAGAATATACTTCTAGATGACTTCGGTGGCTAATTTTTGATTTGAACTTGTTATTTGGCCTTATTTTGTTGTCGGCTGTGCTCACTTGGTAAACCAAGCTCCGCGCAGCCTCCTATAAATAAAACCAATTTCCAGCGTTCAAACCTAAAAATATAGTTTTATAAAAAGAGTGGCTTTGCCACTCTTTTTTTTGGACGAAATTCGTCAACGTGATAGTGATTGCATAGTTGTGCTCACTTGGTAAACCAAGCTCCGCGCTCATTCCTAGAACTAACATCATCATATATCGCAAAACCTTTAAATTTAGGTTGATATAGAAAGAGCGACATAGTCGCTCTTTTTTTATGTTTAACATTTATAACTTCGGCGTCAGTTGGAATCTGTATTTAGGTCTTGAGTTGGCTGTTTCAGTGTCTGCGATAGACTAAATTTCTGACAAGGCCTTCAACGCTAAAAATTTACTCTGATCCCTTTGTGATTTTGAGGTAAAATAGTCTTATATGAATACGGTTTAGGATAGGAAATGCGTGTAGTAAAGTTGTTAGGCTTGCTGTTGGTGGTTGTGTTAGTTCAAGGTTGTTTTCCTAACAACAACGATAGCACTAAGGAAGAGTTGCTTCTACAAGGCCCTACAATGGGGACGACATATAACATCAAGTTTGTGATTGAAAAGGGGCAGCTGGATGTTAATCAGCTACACCATGAAATTGATGCGGCACTTGTTCAAGTGAACCAAGAGATGTCGACCTACATTCCTGACTCAGAATTATCATTATTTAACAAGTCGGCTGGCGATACACCTGTAGCGATGTCAAATGGTCTAGCTAAAGTTATTAACGAGTCAATTCGCCTTGGAAAACTGACGTCAGGTAAGTTAGATGTCACCGTTGGGCCTCTTGTCAATTTATGGGGCTTTGGCCCACTCGCTCGACCTGATGTAGTGCCATCTGACGAAGCGTTAGCTAATGCAAAAGCTAATACTGGTTTAAACCACATCGTTATCGACGGTAATCAACTTAGCAAAACGTTACCATCACTTTACGTTGACCTGTCGACGATCGCTAAAGGTTATGGCGTAGACGTGATTGCCGAGTTACTAGAGTCTAAGAATATCCAGAGCTACTTAGTTGAAGTCGGCGGTGAAATGCGCCTAAAAGGCTTTAAAGCTAATGGCACACTTTGGACCATTGCGGTTGAAAAGCCTATTTCAAATGAACGTGTTATTCACCAATTTGTTGTACCTAAAGACAATGCTGTAGCAACGTCAGGCGACTACCGGAACTATTTTGAAGAAGACGGCCAACGTTTTTCGCATATTATTGATCCACAAACGGGTAAACCTATTAATCATAAACTAGTGTCTGTTACCGTTATTCACCCTTCAGCAATGACGGCAGATGGTTTATCAACGGCAATCATGGTGATGGGGCCTGAAGTAGGGCTTGCCTTTGCCGAAGAAAATAAACTTGCCGCGATGTTAATTGTGAAAACAGATAATGGCTTTGAAGAGATAAACACGGTAAAATTCATGCCGTATTTGAAATAACAATCATTTTGTTATTTGTCTAAATTTTTTGCTTGGAATTAGAGATGACTATTTTTTTACTTACTTTAGCCTTCTTCTTGATTGTTGTCGTTGGTATGGCTGTTGGCTATATTTTTCAACAGAAGTCGTTAGCGGGTAGTTGTGGTGGCTTGGGTAGCATTGGAATAGATAAAGAATGTAATTGTGATAACCCATGTGAAAGCCGTCAAGAACGTGAGCGTAAAGCGGCTGAACTAAAAGAAAATAGTATTGATATAAAGAATATCTAATCTAAATTTTTCTAAATAGAAAGCACCCAAATGGGTGCTTTTTTTGTTTTGCATGTAGCATTTCCATAAAAAGTTGTATTACTGATTATTATTAGTATACTGTTTTTATGTACAGTGTTGTTTGTTGGTTATGAGAAAAATTATTCATATCGATATGGATTGCTTTTAAACTTTAGAGTGTTAACGAACAGTCAAAAAGTGTAAGTAAAAAGAAATAATAACTTACCAAAATCAGAGATATTTTTGTTAGTACATACTATGTAAGTTTAACTTTGAATTTTGATAGTTTTAATTTAACTGAATTTGTCGCTTTAAGACGGTTGGAATATTTTCAAAAAAATAAAAGCAAAGATAAAGTTGTTACTGGTGAAAAATTGAGCTAACGTAAAAATCATGAGCGTTAATAGGGCTTACAATACGTATGCAAAGGTACAATGACAAAGATATAAACAAGCATTATGTTTATCTTGACGATAACCACTTTCCTATACTGTTGCCATGCCTTTTTGCTCGCTATACCCAGTGTTCTGGTCTAAGAATCGACACAAAAGTCGAAATGAACCCTACTTCAAAGAAAAAAGAAGAGACTTTTATTACAAAAGAACTGGGTGGAGAACAAGCATACACAATTTGTAATCATTTAGGTCGATTTCTTCAGTGGATAAACGACTATAAAGGCAGTGATTATGTCAGACTAACTACTCATACAGCCTTGCCAAATGGCATTATTAATGAGTACATCAACAAATACCTGATTGATGAGTGTGAGAGTGGCGAGGCTGTATCACAGCAGGCCGTTAATGCGTTAACTGCATATTACCACTGGCTATTTTATTTCTTCGATAATAGACGAAAGTATATCGGTGTGGAGTCTGCTTACCGTGCAGTTGCTAGAAATAACAATAAAGGTGTAAAGGCTGTTAAGTACTTATTGCCGCAAACAAGACAAATACTTTATCAGAATACGAAGTCATTACTTCAAGAAGTAGTGCTTAGAAATGGTGGAGAGTTGGGATGCAGGACCAAGGAAAATACGGGGTTTTTACTTCATGATTTTAAAGTGAATAAGGAAACTTACAGTGGTCTGCTGACATTATTTGAACAACTAGAATCACACCCCAATCAGGAGGAGTTTAAATATTATTTATCTTCACTTTATACCAAATATGGTCGAAGCCGAATGTTATACATTCCAAGAGGCTTATTGGAGAAAATGAAGAAGTACTATGAGTTGGAACGACCGAGGTCCAGCTCAAACCACCTGTTACTAGCAAACTCCGGTAATGCCAAAGGAAAGTGTATTAGTAGCGCCTTTGGTTCAAACACCTTTTTAGAGGTGAGGAGAAAAGTTCTTGAGAAAATAAACGCGGGACATCCCCGTTACGCCAATATCCAAGAAATAACAGAGTGCAATACATACCACCATCTTAGGCATTCCTTTGGTACAGATATTTTTTATAACCTCTGTGAAGGTCAAAATAAGCACTATGAAACGATTACAACAACTTCAGGAGTGTACTTAGAAACTGCAAGGCGCTTAGGCCATCAAGTAGAAGGCCTTCACGCGGGGGAAACTACAAAACGGTATATCCATTCCTGCTGTTATCGAGAATGTCTGTTGAAGGAGGTTGTAAATGGATGAAATGGACCCTTCAGATAATCACCGCATTAGTGAAACCTCGGATTCAGTGTTGCTGGAAGAAAGAATCCAACAAGAATTTCAGGCGAAGCAAGCCGTCACAGCGATAAAATATTCCCTTGATGCGACATCTATTTTTTTACCGAAGATTGAAGGTACAAGGCTAAAAAAACGCAGATTGACCTTTGAAGTCATCGAAAATTCCTTCAAGACCCTGCTATTTCGCGTGATAGTGGCTGCATATAACTATGCCTATACGAATCAATTTGCCTCGTTGTCGGCAAAGGTTGCGGTTGAGCAGTATGCCTACAGATTTGTCGAGTGGCTGAATAAAGAAGAAATATTGAACCGATACTCAGCCCTCAAAGAATACGAAAAGTATCACTATGATTTATTGGGAAATCATGGGGGGTATAGTGTTTTAAGCAAACTTAAATCCCTGTTTCATTATGCCTTCGAAGAAGAAGACTTTAGGGACTCATTAACACCAGAAGAGGCTCGTTACTTACAGGCGCTGAAAGAGACCAAAATTAGCCCCAACTTCAACAAGAAGCAATGTTCATTAGCCAGTTACTTTGGTGCGCTGGATTGGTTAAGGCGCGACGATGTAGGAATTGGAAATCAACTCTATGTGACGCTAGCATCTCCTAAATTAGCAGTGAACTCATTGAAGTGTACGGCATCTACCATAATCATCGAGCTATTCAAAATTAAGTCTACATTGAGAGGGTTCTTGGTCGAGAATGGCTTTACACCTCGTGATTTTCATTTTCCTGAATCTAAGAAACTTATATTAGGTGATAAGAAAATAATAGTTGGCCGGGTGATTTATCGCATCCTAACTCAGTTTCACTCGTTGAATGAGAAGCCTGAACGTTTGAAGCATGCAATTGAGTTGGTGTTGTTATCCAATGTGACTAACTCGAACAACTTCGAGAAAGTGCGCACCACACTTGATAGTGAACAAAAATTTCACGACTGTTTTCACTCGAAATCTCGTAGAGGCTTTGGTGAGTTCTCAACTGGTTTTGCAGATAGATATTTTACTAGTACTCATAAAGGCTGTCTGCTATCAATGGAAGTGCTCGCACAACTATCGGATACAACTCAACCACTACCTATTACAGTATTGGAAACATTGATGTTCAGTTGGCTCATGGCAAGTCTCACTGTTCAGCCCTCCGATATCACAAAGCTTTCTCGAAATTCCTTTCGCTTATTAAAAATCGGAGGTCGTGTCACCCATATAGAGTGTGAGTATTTCAAAGGACGCGCTAACAATATCCATAATACTCGAAGTTTATCTACCAGAAAACCAGAAGGCAGGGCGTTGCTGATCTATCTGAATCAGCATTCGGGTGGTGAGTTATCGGCCTATGACGGAGGCATTCTGGTAATTTTCAATGGATTACGAAGTATTGTTGGGAATGCTATCGCGGTATTTGAATTACCGTTTATAGAGACTCAGCTCGCGACTTTACACAGGCAAAATGGAAGAAACCCCGTAATTTTGCCATTAGCTCTAAAAGCATTGCAAGCGCAGTCTGAAATATCCGACCAAATCAAGTTGTTTGGTTTGCAGGCGATAAAGAACTCAGCGGTACATGCGTATAGTGACCCGTACACACTTCACTACCTTATCAACCGCAACTCTCATACTAATAAAACGGAGAAAATCCATTATCTCACGGCGGACAACGAAGAGTTTATTAATGCCTCAGGCCGCATTACCCGTAGCATCATGTTGGATTTAATCAACAACGTATTTGATCTGGATTTTTTAGAACAGAGTGAGTCAAAACTGAGTGATACAGAGCGAGGAGAGAAGGGAAAAACGTTAGAAAAGAAGAAGGCCGCGTTTAACAATGAGTTTGGTAATGTAGCGGATACTATATCTTACAAGTCAGGAGAAATGTTGTCTCGTTTAAAACTGCTCACCGAGCAGAGCAAAGGTGTCATTAATGAAGTTGGCGTTATGTTATTGTCCAAGAATCAAGAAGAAGCATTTTCGCCCATTTATGTGTTAGATAGTAAAGTTACGGCGTTTAAAATGTTTAACTATCTGCACGAATTTAAAACCCACTATAAAAAATTGCTTTGTCGCAATCCGGACTACCTCTACCAAACAGTATTTCCGCAAGTGGAGTGGGTGGAACAGATCTTAACCAAGCTTAGCAAAGACTCAATAAGAGAGGGTGAAGTACTCTTTGAAAAAATGCTGGAATCGGGTGTCAACATCAGTGTATTTCATTCAATTTAGTGAGGTTTACCATGCAACCAATATCCGAAAACTCCGCACTAAAAGCGTTCTGGGAAGATCAAAACCAGAAATTGCTTTCCGATGAAAGGTTTCTCAGTCAATACGGTAATTTATTTTCAGAAAAGCTGTACTTTAAAAATAATAAAGGTACAAAATCAGAACTCGATTTTTCCGTGTTTGAACAGCCTCATTTGAAAATTGAAAAGGTGGCTAACCTAACAGTAAGTGGAGAGTCTTATCCGTTAACAATGACAGAGTACGCAAAGCTTTCGCTAATTAACTCAATTATGGGAAAAAGATCTATCTCCCCAGCTATATCTTATCGATTTACTATGCAATTAGCCGGATTTTTGCACTACCAAGGTCAAAAATCACTCTCAATAGATAATATTGAGGCTTTTCACCACAATTTTTTATCGCAGACATTTAATGGAAAGGGCATGTTTACCTGTCTTCAGGCACCTGCTTTCAGATCAACGTACGGGATTTTTAACTTTGTCGAGAGCCGAAACAGCCTTCAAGCACTGGGTGTATCTGGATTGATTGACATTGGGTTGACACGGAAAATGCATGACAAAGCGTTGGATAATGCTTGTCAGACGGTGATGGGGATTGCAATTAACGAGTATAAAAAAGGGGGGAGTTACAACTTTCTAACACTGGAAATAGGGCAATATTACATTGACCACATGCGCCGCGTCTATGAGGACGATTACTTTTACAGCCTAGTGTGTCGGCGTGCCATTGAAGTTGTGTATAAAAAGATTGGTATGGTTGAAGGGCAATCTCACGGGAGTATAAACAGTTGGAGAAATGTCTTACTTGATACAATTCGTGGGACGTATAAGCTCAACAAAAAGCGTAATACAGTAGGCTTAAACTCGGATAGTTTAAACAGCACAATGATGTCGGCGCTTTTTAACGAATACCAACACTTTTTCGAAAAAGTACAGTCTCTTAGAGAAGAAAATATCTATGAAGTGATAAAAACACTTGGATTGGAATTACGTTTCGATGCACTCGAAGTAATACGTATCTTAATGCTCCAAAAATACTACCCATATGAAGCAAGCAAAAAGCCAGAAGCGGTATGGTGTAATTATTTAAGTTCATTGAATAATACTCACGTCAGTAGTGAAAAGTTTTGTCAAACAACTGCTGAAGACATTTATATCCTGATGAGGAATATCATTGAGAAGCAACGTCTCGATGAAAAGGCTTTTATGAAATCTCTTAACCATTGGTATATTGCGCTTATGGTCGATAAAAATGCTAGAGGTATTGTGGATTTTATATCAGAAACCAATCGTGTTTCGGATGCAATGACCTGTTTGTTGATGAGTTGGCTTGGTTATCGTAAAAGTGAATTTGGCTTTCCTCTCTCCGCCATCCATGCAGAGTCAAATTTGGACATTCTGGATAACTCGCATGTGCCATTTCGTTTTAAACTGAAATGGGTGGTGCCTAAGACCAACGGCACTACTAAGCTTGATCGGGAAATTACGTCTCAGTGTTACCAAGTCGCCGCACAGCTGGACGAGTTTCACCAGCCACCGGAGGGGGCTCCATGCTTGTACAAAGAGAAGTTTGCAACTTCCAATAAATCAGAGGTTTATACTGAAAGCAGAGTGAAAAGTAACTGGTCTAATTTTGTTTGGCAATATAAGCCATTCAAGCAAGTTATAGAGTTACAGCGATTATCTCAGATTGATAAAGAGGAATTAACCCCTGCTGAAAAGGAGGCACTAAATGAATTAAGTCAGCTGTACAACTTGTCGAGCGCTCGCGCCCAGCACTTGCTTGAAACTTGCAAAGAGCTCAGACGGGATATTGTAATACTGAACTGTACGTATGTTGCAGGTGCTAGGTCACTGGCTAGATTCAAAGTATCTCTTCTGGAGTATCAACGGGCAGGCAATATTACTGATGTTGAGCATAGAGCTGTAGTCGAAAACTATCTGTCTGATGATACAAAAGCGTGGTTACGAGAAGAGAAGAGTAATCTTGATAAAAAAGCCATGATGGATATCTTTAAGGAAATGCTTCAAGGTGTTCGTTATCCAACGCCGCACGCGTTTCGTCATATCTGGGCAGAAGCCGTCCTCATGCGTTATCAAGGGGATGTGGGGGCAGCAATACGTCATCAGTTCTGTCATTTGGATGACTCATTTTTCATGGCTTACCTGAGAAACAAGGAGGCCAGAGATTTACTCAGTGTCGCACGACCCAAAATACTGAACTCCATCGTTGATACCTTGCTGATTGATAGTAAGCAGATTGGTCGTAAGTATATTGGAGGGTTTGCACGATTCGTAGGGAAAACGGTAGGGATTACTAATGCAATAACACCGAGTGAATTGAGAGCACTCAAAGAAAAAATTGCAGGACGTGTTATATCGCTTAATTCTGCACAGTACGCTACCTGTGCGCCTCGAGAAGGTGGAGAGTCTCGTGCAAAGTGCAGTGAGTTTGGCGAGATTAATCCTCATAATGCTAAGCCCTCGTTTTGCTTAGATTGCACTAATGCACTCATTACAGAGGGTAACTTGAGAGGGATTTGGGAGGTCATTCAACCATTTATCAAAGAATCATTAAATGAAGATGTGATGGGGTTTATGGTTGAGCATCATTTACCTACGATGCGTTCCGCTGAAAAACGAATAGGTGAATTTCAATCGAACTATAATGGTGAGCAAATTACCAAAATGTTGGGTTGGATACGTAAGGCAATTGATAACATTGAGAAAAAGCTAAACGAAGAGGAGTGCTTATATGCATGCTGATTTAGATGCGCTAATGTCTGAAGAATTTCTCGACAGCTTAGATGCTGAAGCTAAAGACGAACTGTTACAAGATGTAGAGAAGCCTATTTGGGTGCAGGAAGAGAGACATACTACACATCGGGCGTGGCAGGCAATATTGGCACTAAAAGCGGAAAAGGAAACAAGCATATTTACTTTTGGAAAAGTCGCAACAAGCAAAACCCCAAAAAGCCTTTACCAGATCAAGAAGTCGGAAGTATCTAAAATGCTGGGTATTAGTGCACAAAGCATGTTTGCAGCAAGCTCATTCAGCGCGGAATTATTTAAGTTCTTATACAAAGTAAATGCGTCGCTTTTAAAGCTGCACATACAGGAGCAGAAAAAACAGAAAAAACGCTACACTACGGGGGTTCGCAGCAAGAGAAAAGAAGAAGTAGTTAACGAGTATCAACAGCTTCGTGATCGCGTGAGAGAGCTCGAATGTCGAAACGTGAAAGAGACACTCGATTTACTAATAAGCCAGCTTCCTTTCGATTTAGCACAACAACTGAAACGATAGATAGAGGACAAATCTACTATAGCTAAAGTGTAGTAGCTCATATCTAATCTGACACCTTTCAATTTTGGATTCGACCTAATCGTACAGTTGATTAGGTCAGCTATGATACGAAAGCAGACATTACAAGTTGAACTCAAGTCGAAAAGCAGACTTTACATTAATACCTATAAGCTACTTATACTTTTCATGGTATTATCTGTAAAAATTTTGAAGTGGTGCACCTGATGGAAAAATATGAAGAGCTGCTTGTGTCAATTCGCAAGGTTATTCGCGCAATTGATTTGCATTCAAAGCAATTAAATAAGTCTTCTGGCTTAACTGGTCCTCAACTCTTAATTATGCAAGAAATTGCAAGAATAAAAGGAGTAATGGCAAGCCAAATTGCAAAGCAAATTAACCTAAGTGCCGCTACGGTTACTAATATTGTGGACAGGCTTGAGAATAGAGGATTAGTTCAGCGCGTTCGCAGTACTGAGGATAAAAGACGGGTGGGGTTGTTTTTAACTGATAATGGCAGAAACTCGCTAATAGATGCACCTCAGCCACTTCAAGAGCACTTTATTCAGAAGTTCTGTAGTTTAGAAGAATGGGAGCAATCACTTTTACTTTCATCTATGCAGCGAATTGCTACCATGATGGACGCAACAGAATTAGATGCAGCTCCTGTACTTGAAATAGATCCCATGCATAAAAGTTCAGAAGGGAATGCAAGTAATAGTTAACTTGCCTTTATTTGTTCCATACTTACCTTTATTTGTTCCAAATTTGAAGAGCCATTGTTAAAAAAGCTTATCTTAAAGTTTCACCTCTAACTATTACACTGCTAATGATATTTACACTTGTTAAGTGTGTATAGGCTTTATAACCTATACACTTATATATAGTTGCTTTGTACAAAAAACATTTTTTCAATAGCGCTTTGATTATGAATGTGAGGTTTAGTATAGTTAGAGCTCTAATTAATTAGACAGTCGGTACAATGGAACAACAACAGATATTAAATCTCAATTCACTAGAGAAAGATTTTGGTATTCTAACTTTTGAAGATAAAAAGACTCACTCACTGAGAATAGAAAGCTTAGGGCAAGCAGACCTCGTTAAAGTCATTCCCGCCATTTTGGACTATGCAGCATCACATCGCCTAAAAAAAATTACAGTAAAAGCCTCTGATGCTCAGGCAGTGTATTTTTATCAGCATGGCTTTTGTATTGAAGCTTCAATTCCTGCTTATTTTGGTATGCAGGATGCCATCTTTGTTGTTCGTTACTTTGAAACCAATGAGCCTAACCTTAGCACTGACCAAGAAGAAATATTAAATATGGCGCTAGGTGATAGCGTTATCCAGGCTAATAGAGAATTGTTAACGGATATTGTTATTTCTAAGTGTGAAGGAGTGTTTAGCGAACACATATCAAATCAAAATCAAGTGTGTTTCACAGGCGTTGAAAAGTCGAATGCTTCTGACAGTATTATGTTTACGGCTTCACTAGGCAATAAAGTAATAGCTACTGCTGATAGTCAGTTAAACAAAGCAGATAAAGCGGTAGAGTTTTCAAACTTTGTTGTCAATGTGGAATATGAACCAAATATTCTTATTTCTTGCTTACTCGCTGACATGGAGTCTTATTACCTATCCATAGGGTGTCAGACTTCCTATACACTAGTTTCTGCTGATAGTTTAATTATTAATAAAACTTGTGCCGACAATAACTATGAATTTGGTGGAACATTGAAGAATGAATTAATAATAAATGAGGCTATTGCCAGCCTAAACACTTGGTTTAAGAGGCTTTAAACATTATGGTTGAGTGTGACGATAGCCCTATGTTAGATGCCAAATCATTGAAAGCATACATTGCCGATCACGAGGTAATGCTAAATGAGCAGTTTTTTGAAACGAAAATTTCTGAGTTGCAAATTCAGCGAGCCGAGTTGTTTGATAAACTACTCACTCGATTATGGCATCGTTATGACTTGCATCAATTCTCCTCAATTTCATTAAATGCAGTAGGGGGCTACGGAAGACAAACACTCCACCCTAAATCTGATATTGATATTTGTATTCTTCATGAAAAAGAGCTGACTAAAGAACAGGGAGATAAGCTTTCTACTTTTCTCACAAAACTCTGGGATTTAGGGGTCGATATTGGCTCATCAGTCAGAACACTAAGAGAAAATGTTAGCGCCGCTAAATCTGACATAACCATTGCAACTAACTTGCTAGATATAAGAACGCTTGCAGGCTCATCTTCACATGCCTGCTCTATTTTAAAGAAGCTTTATTCTGATCAAATCATCACCAGTGATCAGTTTCTTACTGATAAATCCTCTGAGCAGGAAGGCAGACATAAAAAAGCGAATAATACGCCACTGTATTTAGAGCCTAATATAAAAAACAATCCAGGTGGAATGAGAGATGTTCAAACGATTTTTTGGATTGCCCGTAAGCACTTTAACGTTAATGATACTGAGGCGTTAAAGACGCTTGGTTTTTTAAAAACTGATGAATATTTCGAATTGATGGAGTCGTATGACTTTATCTGTCGCATAAGGTGGGCGCTTCATACCGTTGCAAAAAGGCCAGTGGAAACGCTTTTATTTGATTATCAGTGTGAAGTCGCAGAGTTTATGAAGTTTGGCCACGGTGAAAACAGCCAACTGGCCGTTGAAAAAATGATGCGCCAATTATTTCGCGCGATGACCCGTATCCGAGAATTAAACCAGATGATGTTGGGTGTTATTCAAAGGAAAATTTCAACACCAAAAAAATATGACTTAACTCAAGTGGACTTAGACGAACACTTTTTCGTGTCTCAACATTTGATTCAAGCTAAGTATGATGAGGTGTTTTTTAATAAGGCCAATGTTGTAAGGTTATTTAGATTAATTGCTGAAAATGACGATATATTAGACATCGCACCAGAGACGCTTAGGCTACTTCGGCAAACAAGAAGAAGCTTATTAGGAGAGCTCCAAGATTATCAAGAATGTAGATATGAGTTCCTCCAAATCATTAAGCATAAAAATGGGCTAAAAAGAGCTTTTGGTCTGATGCATAGGTACGGCGTCATCGCTTCATACTTTCCTGAATGGAATGCCATTGAAGGGCAAATGCAGTTTGATATGCACAATGCGTATACCGTTGATGAACATGCGTTTAAGCTTATTCAATATGTTGACGAGTTCACACAGTTAAGAAAAAGTAAACAATTGGTTGGCAGCATTTATAAGGAAAGCGTATACAAACATGTACTTGTAATTGCTGGTTTGTGTCACGATTTGTCAGGGAAGCAGAGTCATGAAAACAATGAATTTAGTGCCATGTTTGCCAAAGAATTTGCACAACTTCATGATTTAAAAAAGTCCGATGTAGAATTGATAACTTGGCTTGTTGAAAAACAAAATCTATTGCTAAGTACGGTGCAAACGTTAGATATTCAAGATAGCGAGGTGATTAAGTCAGTGGCCAAGCACATTGGCACTGAGATTAAGTTAAATGCACTATATTGCTTTACCGTTGCAGACATAAAGGCAACTAACGAACAAAGCTGGAATGAATGGCAAGAAAGTTTGTTAAATGAACTGTACTTCGCATTAAGAAACGCACTAAAAAGCGGTATAGAGAATGTTTTTGAACAACGTACAATTATTCGAGAAAACAAGAATGAAGCGATTGAAACACTTGTATCTCTAGGTTTTTATCAAGCGGAAATAAATTCGCTTTGGGGTAATTTCACGTCTAGTTTTTTCAGCTCAAATCAGGTGAATGAAATAGTAAGGTTTACCGAACAAATTTTAATAAACCACAATAATGAACATACACTTGCTTTAGTGGATGATCCTAATCTTGAATGTACAAATTTGCTTGTTTATGCCAAAGATCGTAATAGCCTTTTTGTTGATCTTTTTAATACATTATCGTCATTAAAAATTTGTGTAAAAGAAGCACAGCTATACCAGACAAAAGATGGAAAAGTACTAGAAATTATAAAAGTACTAGATCATAACGATGACCCCATAACTGATGAATACCGTGGGCAACAGATTATCAAGCGCATAGACAATTTGTTAAACGAAAGCACAAGCACTTATAGACCGGCTAAGCCTTCATTCGTTAAAAATTTTGAAAATTCACCTGAAATTGAGTTTATTACGACGTCTAAAACAGGCAGAGCGCTATTAAGAGTGAATGCATTAGACAACCCACTTTTTATTGAAAAAATTTGTAATGTTTTCAAACAAAAAGAATTAACAATTCACTCTGCAAAAATTAGTTCTTTAGGTGAAAGTAGCGAGAATGTATTTTCAATTTCGGCAAAAGACAATATGGCTTTGTCGCTAAAAGACAAAGAAGAGCTTACTAAGATGCTACTGGACAAAATTGCTTGAGTCTAGAACCAGTAGCTATCAGTTTTGGCTATTTAAATCTAAGTAGCATGCTTTTATTCACGCAGTAAATGCAAGAAGTGTAAGTGCTTTTCATATTGGTTAATAATGTCATTGATAACCGCTTCTTCACACCACCCCATGATATCGTAATCTTGACCACCTTCGACTAAGTGGACTTCTGCACGGTAGTATTCATCATTGTCATCATTTGTATTGAAATCTGGTTGTGAATGTTTTCGCTTATTAACACCATATGAAAAGTCATGCTCATCACCGTGACTCACATTGAGCAATACGCCATTGGAAGTGTTTGATATTTGAGCATCAAGACCATTTTCTTCCAATTGCCTTTTAACTTTTTCAAATGCCTTTTTCACTTTGGTGTTCATAAAAATATCAACATTTTTTTTGTTTGGTGTTGATAACAAATTCACTAATCTATCTTGCCAATCAATATCGGCGCTTTGCGTATTGGAAGGTGAAGAAATCAAAGACATACTATTTTGTTTTACCGATTCAACTTGTAAGGCTTTTCCTAACCCATAACAACCGATCAATAACACAATGCTAAATGGTAATGCGCTTGCTATGGTCATCGTTTGGAGGGCCTCCAGCCCGCCGACAATGGTTAAAGCACCAGCAACAACACCAACACATATTGCCCAAAACAATCTTTGCCAAACTGGTGTGTCATTCCTGCCATTGGAACAAAGCATATCAATCACTAAAGCACCTGAATCGCATGAAGTAACAAAGAAAATAACGATCATTAATATCGACAAACCCGTTAAGGCCATTGACCAAGGCAAAGATTCGAGGAAAACAAACAACCCAACAGCCGAATTTTCACTAATCATTTCTCCTAAACGAGCAAAGCCCTGATCAACAATAAGTGAAATAGCAGAGTTACCAAAAATAGTCATCCACAGCAAAGTAAAAGCTGTAGGAACTATGAGTACACCAAGTACAAACTCTCTGATGGTTCTGCCTTTAGAAATTTTGGCAATAAACAAACCAACAAACGGAGCCCAAGCTAGCCACCATCCCCAATAAAAAATAGTCCAACCACCAATCCAGCTCTTTTTCTCATAAGCAAATAAATTGAAAGTATTTGACACTATATCTGACAGATAGTTACCGATATTCTGCACATAAGCTTGCAGCAAAAACAATGTTGGTCCTACAACAAAAATGAGCAACATGAGTAATACCGCTAGTCCCATGTTGATTTCAGATAGTATTTTGATTCCTTTATCTAAACCCGTTGCTACAGAAACTGACGCTAAACATGTTATAGCAAGCATAATAATAAGCTGATTGGACTGGCTAACCTCTATTGAAAAAAGATAATTGAGGCCAGCATTAACTTGTGATGCACCAAGACCCAGCGAAGTTGCTACGCCGAAGACAGTGCCAACTACTGCAAATATGTCAACTAAATGTCCTGGCCAACCATAAATACGATCACCTATTAAGGGGTGTAGTGCTGAACGTAATGTTAAAGGTAAGCCTTGGCGGTAACTAAAATAAGCCAAAATCAGCGCAACAATAGCGTAAATAGCCCATGCATGAAGCCCCCAGTGAAAAAACGTTATCTTCATTGCTTCTTTGATGGCTTCCAATGAGCCCTGTTCGGCTGTAGGTGGTGCCAAATAGTGCATAACTGGTTCGGCAACCCCAAAGAACATTAGGCCAATGCCCATGCCAGCGGCAAATAACATTGAAATCCATGTGGTTAACGAGAAGTCTGGGGTTGAATGATCTGGCCCTAGCTTTATTGAGCCAAATCTCGACATACTCAAA
Organism: Thalassotalea loyana; assembly: GCF_030161435.1. Lineage (GTDB taxonomy): Bacteria > Pseudomonadota > Gammaproteobacteria > Enterobacterales > Alteromonadaceae > Thalassotalea_G > Thalassotalea_G loyana. Next base: position 922,321 of record NZ_BSSV01000001.1, read on the forward strand.
TAGATAACGAAACCAAGAATGATTGCTACGGTCAGTACGTAAAACCAACCACCATTTGTGGTTATACTTGATTGCACTAGGTTAAAAACTTTTGAGGCGCTATCTGGGGACATTAGCGTAACAGCAAGAATAGAGAGGATAATCAAAATCGCGGGGAAAAATACCGACTTATTTATTGCTGGTTTATTCGAATCCATTATTTATTTAACAACTAAAAATGACATAGAAAACATTATACATCGAAAAATTAGTGTTCATAGCAATATTGTGAATTGCACATAAATACGAAATAGGTTTACCTTTTGTTTTTATAGGTTATAAAGCTATTTTATTTGCTATACAATAGTTTCTGTTCTAATTATTAAATAAAAACAATACAAATTTTTTATCTGAAACAATCTAATTTGGGAGAATTATGTTTGAACGTAAAGTTTTGACAGCCGCTATACTGTCTGCGCTTGGGGTATCTATGCCAGCATTGGCTAATGATATTAAAGAAATTGAGACTATCGAAGTTACTGCAACTAAAAGAGCTCAAAGTATTCAAGAAGTTCCCGTAGCCGTATCTGCATTAAGTGGTGATGCTATGGATAATTTGGGCATTGATAACTTTCAAGATTATGTAGAGTTTTTACCTAATGTCGTTTTCCAAGGCACAGGTCCAGGCCAAAATGAAGTATACATTCGAGGCGCTGCGACCACGCAAACCGGCATCGCGGTTTCGTCAGTTCAAGCATTGCAACCCTCTGTAGCTATATATTTAGATGAACAGCCTGTATCTATGCAAGGTCGCAACTTAGATATTTACGCGACAGATATAGAACGTGTTGAGGTATTGCCAGGTCCACAAGGTACCTTGTTTGGTGCTAGCTCTCAGGCAGGTACAGTACGTATAATTTCTAAAAAACCCAATCACGATGATGTCGAAGCAGGCTTTGATATTAACACTGGTTTTACCAATGGCGGGGATTTAAGTAATGCGGTAGAGGGTTATTTTAATTTACCAATCAGCGACGATCTGGCCTTTCGTGTTGCAGCGTACTCAGACCATCAAGGAGGTTGGATTGACAACGTCGAAAACAAGCCTGGCGAAGGTGGTTACATTGGTAGTGCAGCCCACTTAGACAGAATAGCACCTAACTGGGGGAAACTCGCTGATCCTGCTAATACTCCTACAGAGTCCCCAAGTAATTCGGATATCATTGAAGAAAACTTTAATTCCGCTACGTATGCAGGTGCTCGTTTTGGCTTGTCTTATTTAATCAATGATGAATGGAGTTTCCTTGTTCAACACACAGCACAAACATTAGAAACAGAGGGTGTTTTTGCTTATGATCCGTCTTATGATGACGAAGAAAGTACCAGTCGTTTTGTTCCAGAAAAAAATGAAGACACTTTTGGACTAACAACTTGGACATTGGAAGGCCGACTTGCACAGCTTGATATCGTTTACGCAGGTGGCTACTTAGATCGTCAAATCGACGCAACGGTTGATTATACTGGCTATACCAATGGTGGCGTTTTTGCTACTTACTATGCATGTACTTATGCGGCAGCACCAGAAGAGCAACAGTGTTACGATCCTAGTGGTTACTATAAAGAAGAGACTGATGTTACTCGATTTACACAGGAGCTTCGCTTCAATACACCGGTTGAAAATCAATGGCGTGTTACCGCAGGTATCTACTATGACGAGCAAGAGCTTGGCACAGTTGGACAGTTTCAATTAGGTTCAGCTGGAAAGTTCCCTGATGGTGTCTGGGGGGCTGATGGTGTAGTTGTGACTGGTGAAGGGACTAATAATGGTGGTGAACCATTTCCTAAAGAAACCAGCTTTGTTAATGACATTACTCATGAAATTAATCAAATCGCGCTATTTGGACAATTTGAATATGACTTAACAGATACTATTACAGCAAGTATTGGCGCTCGTTGGTATGAAATAGAAGACATATTTACAGGTGCGACCACCTCACAAAATGACGGTGGGGTAACCAAAAGAATTCGTGCCCTGGGTGGTACAGACCAAGACACACTAGACTATTTTGGCCCAGAAGAGGGACAAGCTATATTGGATGCGATAAATTCTGGTCAATTGGAAAATAGTTTGCTGAACTCAGATGGTAAACTTAAAGTAGATGATACAATATTCAGATACTCAATTAATTGGCAAGCTGATGACAACCTGATGTTTTTTGCAAACTACTCTGAAGGATTTCGTCCGCCTGTGACAGCAAGAACAGGAGGCCAATTAGCGAGCAATCAAACACCAGGCTCAGCATTTGAAGGCTATCGTATTCCCGTTTACTCTTTAACTGATGAATTAACCAACTATGAAGTCGGCATGAAAGGTGATTTTTTTGACCGAGTTCTTCGAGTTAATGCAACAGCATACAGCTCAGAAATTAATGATCTTCAAACTTCTCGTTTTGATCCAACCAACATAGCCTTCTTCTATTTTACCGATAATGTTGGTACTGCTGAAATTAAAGGTTTAGATGCCGACTTTGTATGGCAAGCTACAGATAATTTAATTATTAGCGGTGCGTTCAGTATTTTGGATACGGAAATTACCAAACTAAATCCGACAATGACAAACTTGTCTGCACCTGTTGGTAGCGAACTACCTTATTCAGCAGACTTTTCGGGTAATATAAGAGCCCGTTATTTCTACGAGTTACCAAATGGTTGGGAAGGATATGTTAATGGTTCTATCTCCTATACCGGCGACCGACTTTCTGGAATGTTCGCCAATGCATATGTGTCAGAAGATACGCATAAACTTGTTTACGGTACAGGGACTGGCCTGAAAATTGAAGAAGAAATTTCATCAGGTCAGTACCAAGGCGTTACCTATAACGATAGTAACGGTAATGCGTTTGCTGGAGGAAGGTATGTTGCTGAAGCGTACTCAATTGCAAATTTAGCATTTGGGTTTACTAACGGTGAGTGGAAAGCAGAGTTATATATGGATAACTTATTTGACGAACGCGCTCAGCTATATATTGATGAGCAGCAATTTACACCTAAAGTTGTCACTAATAGACCAAGAACCATAGGCGTGCGATTCTCTTACGATCTATAACAATTAATTGGTCACATTAAGCTAAAACAAGCTATTTATCTTTTGTTCTACAAAGTGTATAGATAGCTTGTTTTCTTTATTAAATTCTAAAATTACTAACAGCAGTTGGATATGACCTTACCCGTACATGCTTCAATTAAAGAAGCCAAATTACTCCTTCAATCGAGCCAATTCGCTAAAGCTGAGCTAGCTACCAGCCAAATACTTCAGCAAGCAGCCCCTACTACTGAAGAAAAAGCAGAGCTAATTTATATCCAAGCTGTTGCTTTGCGATACCAGGGTAAATTAATTCAAGCGCAAGAAGCTCTTAAGCACTTTCTATCAGAAAATTCCAATTACGCTAGAGGTTATCAAGAACTAGGGTACTGTGAGCTAGCTGCTGAAAAAACTGAAAAAGCTCTTGTTGCATTTCATAAAGCTGTTGAATTGAACCCTGCTTTGATTGCTTCTTGGCAGAAAATTGCGGAGCTATTTAAAATTAAACAGCACAAAGATACAGAGCAAGTTCACTTGCAGCTTAATGTACTAAAGAAGTTACCACCACAAGTGCTAGGTGCGATGGACTTAATGTATGAAGGAAAGCTGCACAAGGCTGAGCAAGTATGTAGAAAATTTTTACTTAACAATAAACACCAAGTCGATGCGATGTGTCTATTGGCAGAAATTGGCTTAAAGTTAAAAGTTTTTGATGATGCTGAGTTTTTACTTGAAAGTTGTGTCAGCCTGTATCCTGACAACGAGCAAGCAAATGCTCTATATATTAACGTATTGAATCGCTTAGGTAAGTTTAAAAAATGCGCGGAGCACGCCAAGCAGTTTCTCACGAAATCAGATATCCAAGAAGCCTTAAAGGTAACTGCACAAGCGACATTAGCAAATTGCTACATCAATTTAGGTGAGCTTAGCAAAGGAACAACTATCTATCAGCAAATTTTAGCTCGTTCACCGGAACGTTCGGGTATCGATGTACAGCTAGGGCATGCCTATAAAACTGCTGGTGACTACCAAAAAGCGATAGCTGCTTATCAGCAGGCTTATGCTAAACAAAGTAACTACGGTGATGCTTATTGGAGTTTAGCGAATACCAAAACCTATCAATTTAACGATAAAGAGCTTTCTTTAATGAAAGCACAGTTGCTAGAAAAGCATACTAGTATTAATGATAAGGTTCATATCTGCTTCTCCCTTGGTAAAGCATTTGAAGATAGAAAAAGCTATAAAGAATCTTTTGAATATTACTCACAAGGTAATGTATTGAAGAAGCAGAGCATTGGATACAATGCAAAGAAATCCACGGCACTTATTGAGCAACAAATAACGCATTGTACTAAATCCCTTTTTGAGCGAAAGGCTGGGCAAGGTAATCAATCTCAAGATCCTATTTTTATCTTAGGTCTACCAAGGGCTGGTTCTACCTTGTTGGAACAAATTCTAGCATCACATTCGCAAGTAGATGGTACTATGGAACTCCATAACATCATGGGACACGCATTAAAATTGCGAGGAAGGATTGTTAGTGGTGACCCACTATATCCTAAGAATTTGTGGCAGTTATCGAAAGAGCAGCTGAACCAGCTTGGCGATATGTATATCAATGATACTAAAGTTTACCGAAAGGAGGCACCATATTTCATTGACAAAATGCCCAATAATTTCATCCATATTGGCTTGATTAAACTCATTTTACCGAATGCAAAGATTATTGATGCTAGGCGGGAGCCAATGGCTTGTTGTTTTAGTGGTTTTAAGCAACTGTTTGGTGAAGGGCAAGACTTCAGTTATGACTTATCTGATATTGCAACGTATTATCGGGATTATGCTTGCTTAATGGCACATTGGGACGAGGTATTGCCGGGGCAAATATTACGTGTACAACATGAAGCCCTAGTGAATGATGTTGAATCAGAAGTAAAGCGTATCCTTGAATACTGTAATTTACCGTTTGAACAAAGCTGTATTGAGTTTTATAAGACAAAACGTAACATCCACACCCCTAGTGCAGAGCAGGTACGTCAGCCTATTAATAGAAAAGGTTTATCACAGTGGACAAATTTTTCACCCTATTTGATTGAGCTTGAAAGTAAGTTAAAAAAGTTTAATTTACTTTGAATACCGATTCGAGCTCAGAAGGTAAGAAAAAATTCAAACTTAATGTCTGCTTTTGGCTAAATGAAGTCATAAGTTAACGAGTATTCCTAATGACTGCTTTGTCGGATAAGCAGCCCTTTTTATAACTAAATAATTACGTGTAAATTGTCAGCCTATATAAAGCCCTAGTTTTGGATTTGTAAGATCGAATACTGACTAATCCAGCTAAAGTATAAGAGTTACCAATTCAGATAGGTTGTCCTGATGTAAGTACTACCACTCAAATGAAATTTGTTCTATTTCATTTTTATAAGGTGAAAGACCAATATGGATACCAAGAAGACGTACCTTTTTACCATTGCCTCGTGCATAGGCTTCAGTTAGTAACTCAGATAACGCTGCTTGATCAATTTTATCTGTAGAAAATTCTTTTGTTGTTTGGTGAAAATCTGAAAATTTGACTTTGACACCTACTTTACCAATGTGTCTATCTAATAGATATTTAGCCGCTCTTTTTTGAAGCTCTGGGAGTAACTTGTTTTTAAGGATGTTATCAAGGACATTTAAGTCTGAAATATCTTCAGGAAAGGTTCTTTCGACTCCTACTGATTTTCTTTCTCTACTAATAACGATAGGTCTATCGTCATTACCACTGCATCGTTCCCATAACAATTTTCCTAGCTTTCCATATTTAGAGGTTAAGACCTCCTGACTTAAAGCTTTGACATCTCGACCGTATTTTAAATTATCACCTTGCAGTTTTTCATTTGTTACCTTACCGACCCCAGGTATTTTGTTTAATGCCATATCGTCAATGAATGAACTCACATTGTTAGGTGGAATAACAAAGATACCGTTTGGTTTATTTAGATCTGAAGCCACTTTTGCCAAAAACTTTATCGGTGCTACACCAGCCGAAGCTGTCAAGTTGAGCTCTTTATATATTGAATGGCAAATATCTTGAGCTATCAAGGTAGCAGAGCCACCAAATAACTTACAATCACTTACATCCAAATAAGCCTCATCAAGACTTAAAGGTTCAATCAAATTAGTATAACGTTCAAAAATCTCTCGAATTTGAGAGCTAATTGATTTGTATACCTCCATCCTGCCTGGAACCAAAATTAATTCAGGGCATTTTCGCAATGCAACACTAGTCGGCATTGCACTTCTAACGCCATATTGCCTCGCTATATAATTGCTTGTTGAAAGAACACCTCTAGATTTCCTGCTACCGCCTACGGCAACTGGTTTATCAGCTAACTCTGGATTATCTCTAATCTCTACAGATACATAGAATGCATCCATATCAACATGAATTATTTTTCTCAAAATAAATATTTAGGTAATGACCACTGTTTAAATGTACAGCACTTAAGCAAAAGGATCAATTAATTCTGAAGTTGAGCTTGGTGTTATGTACAAATCTATTGAAAGCTCCTTGCTATCATGATGAATAGCCCCAAAACCGCTTTTATGTTCAATCGAGATAAACTCGCTGAATTCATAACCCTTATGAACATGCGCCTCAAGACCACAACCATCACAAACTAATTCAGTTACTTCTTGTTGTATAACGGTTTTATTTTTTTCATATTTACTCCTTGGCAAATTGCGGTAGAGATACATAATGAACCAAGATATTTCTATCGAGCAAAAGACTTCTCTTTTCATCTTTAATTAATTCACCAGAGTTAATCTGCCTAATTACCCATTCCTTAATTTCAAGTAAATATCTTTCAATAGGCATACTAATCGTATTTCCCATGCCGCCATTACCAACAATATAAAATTGCTTTGCATTGTTAGCATCAACCGCGATATGTAGCCAATTCGATCGGTTAGACTGCTCCAACCGCTCCTTAAATTTCTCAACAGTAAGCATAATTACCTCAATTAAATTACCTTTTATTAAGCAGCCTACTTAGTTTCAAAAACCTTCAGTGTTTAAAGAAATAAAGCCATTACTGGTAATGCATTGAATTAAAATAATTAACCCAGTCATTTGAATCACTCCAATTTCTGGCAATGAAAAAACATCGGGAACGATCCAATTCCAAAGGAAATAGGCAGGAATAACGGAAATGATCAAATTAAAAATTTTAACCGGTATTGCAACTATCATTACTTCATATAGCTTCATTTAAACCTCTCATTTTTAACATACAGCATAATTACCTCAACTCACTCAGTCCTAAAGCGATAGCTTCTTGCTGAAACCGACCAAATATATTGACGACCTTTTCATATGAACTTGTTAAAAAGTGCTCTTCAACAATGCTACTAGTTTCATCATAGACAGGATGTTCGATAACAGTATCAAATCCACTAATTTTCAACTTTTCTTTAGCGCTAACGTTTGATGCCTTCTCGAATATAACAGTGTCTGAAGTCTCACCATCTACATCGTCTTCAATACAAGCCTTCATCTTCTCAAACTTAACCACATCAGCTTCAAAAGGCACATCTTGCTTAACTCGATAAGCATATTCCAACAGCTTAGGCTCAGCAGGCATGTACATAACAGCCTCTTGATTCTTTGAAGCAGTCAGTCTAAGTATGCGGCCTAGAATCTGTCTAAAGTGCATTTCTGTTTTGATGTTTGTGAGATGGCAACAAACCTGTAATCGAGGGATATTAGTTCCCTCGCTGATCATCCCTACAGAAATAATCCATTTAGTTTTTGCATGTCTAAACTGTTGAATAATATTGATTGGCTCATTTTCTCTGTAAGTAACCACAGCAGCATCTTCGTTAAAGCAGGACTTCATTAAAGCTGAAACCTGTTTTGCGTGCTCAACTGATGAAGCAACAATTAAACCTGCCGCGTCAGCGTTGTTCGCTCTAATTGAATTCAGCTTTTTCTGAGCAGAGGAAATTACGTATTTAATGACCTTCTCATTTTCAATAATTTCCTGATACGGAATGATTGATTGTGATAATAAACACTTAAAGCTAGTAAATGCTTTAGTCTCCTCATCATCAACAACCGAAATATTATTATTATCTACAGCGATTATCTGCGGTACACGACAAACATCATCGCGAATGGCCTCAGCAAGCCCATAAACGTAATCACATGATATTTTGTTGCTAGGATGCATATAGTTTGAAAGAACGATAGGAGCAGCATCTGAGCGCCAAGGCGTCCCTGTTAACGCCAATGTATATTTAGCTTTATCTTGAATATTCAATATGATTTGCTCGCCCCATGCATTCGCATTATCAATATTGGAGCCGGCACAATGGTGAATTTCATCAAAAATCACGAATACTTTATACCGTTTAAATAACTGCCAAAAGTTTTTATCGAGATACTGCAAGCTTTGGTAGGTAAGAGAATGTCCTTTTGCCCCGAGTAAACCATCAAAGCGTTCATTAATTCTCAACTGCAAACTTTGGCTGAAATCTTGAGAAACTATGGAAGAAGGTGAAAAACAAATAACTAAATCAATCATGTTCTTCTTTAACAACCGATCGGCCAATTCAGATGCCATCAAGGTTTTACCTGCACCTGGTGTTGCTAGGGTTAAAAAGTGGCTATTGCCATTCGCGTATTGTTTTAATGCTTTATTGATACATCCATCTTGCCAATCTCTTAGTTTCATATTTTCTCTAATGGTTTTTCTTGTTTAAGCAAGCCTTCAATGGCTCTGATCTTCCCTAGTATTCTTGTATTATTGTCTCTAGCTTTATTGTATTGCGGCTGTAGTTCATCAACTAACTCAGGGAACTCTGAATAAAGCTCCTTATATGCTTCAGACTCTCCTATATTCAACAGAAGTTCAGCTTTATAGTGATTCAACTTACCAAGCAGTTGCCCTTGCTTATCATCATGTTTCTCAACTGAGATAGTAGATTCGCATTTAGCTTTTAATGTTATTGCTTCAACGTCAAATTCTTCAGTTTTACTAAAACGTGTTAACCCTTTCTTTTTCGATATAACCCTCTTCAGCCAATCCTTTTTCACCAACTTTAAAAGTTCTGCGTATATCTTTCGTCGAACAGTTGAAGGCTCTAACGTAGAATCATTTTTTAATGCGAGATAAGCTGACCGGACATCGCTCGTTGTGAAGTGATCGAAGTTATTCGCGACAATAATTTGAGCGACAAAAGGATCTATTTTCATGTTTACTATTGCTACAAAGGTTAATTATTTGATAATAAAGTAACATTATTGATATATATGTTCTTTAGTTTCATTATATGTCATGGGTTGACTCACTTCAATATGGGAGGATTTATTCTTTTCTTTGTGGAAGTTTTGAATGCAGCCCGTACAAAAGTTAATTGGCATGAATATCAAAATCGCTCGAACCAAGCGCTCCATAACGCAAGCCGAAGTTGCTAATAACTTAGGAATAGAGGCAAGTTACTTAAGCCGAATTGAAAGAGGCACAGTACCTGTTTCATGCGAAAGAATTTATGAAATCATTCATATCCTTCAATGCGATATTGGTGACATTTTTCCGGTGCCAGAAGAAGTAGAAACACAATTTAATCAATGATAAAAACAACAAGCTAACGAGTTGCCTTTAGAGTTTAAAATATCAGAGCTTCTCTTTTTTTGCTTTCGCTCAATAGCTAACTAGGAATTTTACCAACATGTTTGAACAAGTATTTAAAAACGTCGACGACATTTTCCATAAAGACGCAGGTTGCTCCTCTGAGCTAGATTACACAGAACAATCATCATGGATGCTGTTTTTAAAGTACCTCGACGACCTTGAATTCACCAAGTCGCAAGAAGCTGAAATGATGATGGAAACCTACGAGTACATCATTGACGAGCAATACCGCTGGAGTGAATGGGCTGCGCCAAAAAACGCTGACGGCAAGTTTGACCATAACAACGCCTTAACCGGTGATGACCTGATGGATTTTGTTGATGGTCAACTGTTCCCTTACCTAAAAGGCTTTAAACAACGTGCTGATAACGCCAATACTATTGAATACAAAATTGGTGAGATTTTTAGCGAGATAAAAAACAAAATTCAAAGTGGTTATTCACTGCGTGACGCACTGGAAAAAATTGACTCTTTACGCTTTCGCTCACAACAAGAAAAACACGAGCTTAGCCACTTATACGAAGCTAAAATTAAAAACATGGGTAACGCTGGCCGTAACGGTGGCGAATACTACACACCGCGCCCATTAATCCGAGCTATGGTTGATGTAATTCAACCTAAAATTGGCGAAACCATATACGACGGCGCAGCAGGCTCAGCTGGCTTTTTATGTGAAGCATACGACTATTTACGTCAAGGTGGCCGTGATAAGAAACAGCTAAGCACAGATGATTTAGCGACGCTGCAAAACGACACTTTTTACGCCAAAGAGAAAAAGTCACTGGCATACGTTATCGCCATCATGAACATGATATTACACGGCATTGAAGCGCCTAACGTATTACATACCAATACCTTATCTGAAAACCTACAAGACATTCAGCCAAGTAATCAGCACGATATCATTTTAGCCAACCCGCCATTTGGTGGTAAAGAGCGTAAAGAAGTACAAGAAAACTTCCCTATTCAAACCGGGGAAACAGCATTCTTGTTTTTACAGCACTTTATTAAAATGCTCAAACCCGGTGGTCGTGCAGCCATTGTTATCAAGAACACTTTTTTAAGTAATACCGACAATGCTGCTATTGCCTTACGTAAAGAGCTACTAGAAAACTGTAATTTACATACCGTGCTAGATTGTCCAGGCGGTACATTTTTAGGCGCGGGTGTAAAAACTGTAGTGCTGTTTTTTACCAAAGGCGAACCAACGCTTAACACATGGTTTTACGAGCTTAACGTTGGCCGTAACATGGGCAAAACTAACCCACTAAACGACAACGATTTAAAAGAGTTTGTTGATCTTCAAAAAAGCTTTGAGAATTCAGATAAATCATGGTCATTAGCTATTAGTGATATTGATGAAAGCACTTATGATTTATCGGTTAAAAACCCTAACGTTGAAGAAGTGGCGCCATTACGTGATCCTAAAGTGATTATTGACGACATTATTAAACTCGATAAAGAGTCCGAGGCGACTTTAGCCAAGATTCAGGAGTTGTTGTAATGGCTAAAGAAATGCGTCAGCTAAATGAAATAGCAATGATTTATAGTGGGAATAGTATTCCTCAGAAGAAAAAGGAAGAGCTGTTTTGTGGGTTAGATGCTGGAACTCCTTATGTTGCAACTAAGGATGTTGGTACTGATCACTCTATCAATTACGAAAACGGCGTACTTATTCCCGAAACTCATAGGGATAGTTTTAAATTAGCTCCAGCTAATTCGGTTCTAATTTGCGCTGAAGGGGGAAGTGCAGGAAAGAAAGTCGCGCATACTGACAAGGATATACACTTTGTAAATAAACTTTTTTGCGTCCACCCTAATGAAGAAATGAGCAGTAAGTATATCTTTTATTACTTTCTAAGTGCTGATTTTAAATTGGATTTTAATAATCAACTCACAGGACTTATTGGTGGCGTTTCTTTAAAGAAGTTTAAAAATTTATGCATCCCTTACATTTCATTAGATAAACAAGAACGCATTGCGGCATTGCTCGACACTGTGTTTGCCGACTTAGAACAAACCCGCGCTAAAACCGAACAAAACCTAAAAAATGCCCGCGAGTTATTCGACAGCTACCTACAACAAGTCTTTAGCCAAAAAGGTGAAAGTTGGATTGATGGTAAAATGACTGATATTTGTGAAATAAATACTAAGCTGATTGACCCTAAAGAAGATGTATATTTAGATCTATTACATATTGGTGCAGGTAATATAGTATCAAACACAGGGGAGCTCATTAAGCTTAAAACGGCTAAAGAGGAAGGGTTAATCTCGGGTAAGTTTGTGTTTGATAATTCAATGGTACTTTACAGCAAAATTCGACCTTACCTGATGAAAGTTTGTAGGCCTGAATTCACAGGGCTTTGCAGTGCAGATATATATCCTTTGTCACCAATAAAGGAGATGATGGATAAGGACTTCTTATTTTATTTATTACTGAGCAAAGATTTCACTGATTATGCTATATCTGGCTCAGGAAGAGCTGGTATGCCTAAAGTCAATCGTACTCATTTATTTAATTACTCAGTATCTATTCCTCCTATTGAAAAACAACGTGAATTTGTTATTAAAATTAATCAAGTGGCGAGTCGTTCGCAAGATCTAGAAAAAATTTACAAATCAAAATTAATTGCGATAGACGAGCTAAAAAAATCCATTTTACAAAAAGCCTTTAGTGATGAATTAACCGCAATGGCAGAGTAATAAACATTAAAGTATTTTTATAACACAGGTAAGTGTCATGAGCAGAAACGAATCTGAAACCCGCGCTGAATTAATCTCGCCTAAATTGGTGTTAGATGGCTGGGGTAAGGCAGGTCATAGCATTATTCGCCGTGAGGTAAGCATTACCGCTGGTCGTATTTTAGGTGGCGGCAAACGAGGCTCAAAGTTAAGCGCCGATTATGTATTAGAGTTTCAAGGTAGAAAACTTGCTGCGGTTGAAGCCAAGCGTGAAGATTTAAGTTACACCGAAGGTGTACGTCAAGCCAAAGACTACGCACAACGTTTACAGTGCCGCTTTGCTTACGCCACCAACGGCCATGACATTTACCAAATAGATATGCTAACGGGCGATGAGCAATTAGTTGACCGATACCTAAGCCCTGAAGAAATGTGGGCAATTGCCTTTAATGGTGACGACGAAAAATCTGAGCCAGAGTTCACCAGCACTTGGCGTGAAAACTTCGCAAGAATCCCTTTTGAGTGTAAAGGCGACTGGCAACCTCGTTACTACCAAGAAAATGCCATTAACCAAGCATTAGAGGCAATAGCGCAAGGTAAAGACCGTATTCTACTGACCCTTGCAACAGGCACGGGCAAAACCTGTATTGCTTTTCAAATGTCGTGGAAGTTATTTAAAAGTCGCTGGAGTTTGCAAGCAGCTAAAAACCCAAGTAACGCTAAAAAGCGTCCACGTATTCTATTCTTAGCCGACCGTAATGTATTAACCAAACAAGCTTTTAACGACTTTGGTGCCTTTGGTGAAGATGCAGTAGTTCGTATTACTCCTAATGAAATTAAAAAAGCTAAGGGTGTACCTAAAAATGCCAGTATCTTTATGGCGATTTTCCAAACTCTAATGACAGAGTCTGGCGGTAATGAAGATGCTGAGGAATTAGAAAGTGAAGAGTTTGATTCTGAGCAGATAAAAGATACAAGCAATTGCCGATTTAGAGAATACCCAGAAGATTTCTTCGACTTTATCATTATTGATGAATGTCACCGTGGCGGCGCAAATGATGAAAGCTCATGGCGTGAAATTCTTAATTACTTCTCTCCTGCAGTTCAACTAGGTTTAACTGCAACACCAAAGCGTACCGACAATGCCGACAGTTATAAATACTTTGGCGACCCAGTTTACAGTTATACCTTAAAACAAGGCATTAGCGATGGCTTTTTAACGCCATTTAAGGTTTACCCGATTGTCGGAACCATGGATGAATATGTTTATACACCTGGCGATGCCGTTACGTTTAAAGGCGAACCTGAAGCTGGAAAAGTGTATAAAGAGAGCGACTTTAATCGCATTATCACCATGCCACAACGTGAACAAAAACGTGTGCAGTATTGGATGGACCATATTAATCCGCAGGAAAAAACCATCGTATTTTGTGCCACACAAGAGCACGCAGGCATGGTGCGAGATTACATTAATCAATACGCAGTTAAACAAGGCTGGACGACTAATCCAAGCTATTGTGTGCGTATTACCGCTAACGATGGCGCAGCGGGTGAAAACGACCTACGTACATTCTGTGATAACGAAAAAACCATTCCGACCATATTAACGACTTCACGTAAGTTATCGACAGGCGTAGACGCCCGTAACGTGCGAAATATTGTACTAATGCGTGAATGTAAAAACATGATTGAGTTTAAACAGATCATCGGCCGTGGTACGCGCATGTACGACGGTAAATCATTCTTCACCGTGTATGATTTTGTAAAAGCGCATCATAACTTTTCTGATCCCGAGTGGGATGGTGAGCCGCTTCCCCCAGAAGATAAGCCCGATCAAGAACCCTGCGATGTTTGTAACGCCAACCCTTGCGCTTGTATGTGTGAAACTTGTGGCTTTACCCCATGTAATTGTCATCCCTACACGCCAGACGAACCTTGTAGCGAATGTAATCAATCGCCTTGCCAATGTATTGTTGAGCCCTGTAATGACTGTGGAGATACACCGTGCAGTTGTGATGACGGAAGCGAAGATAAACCAGACAGACCAGAGAAGATATTCATCACCCTTAAAGATGGAAAAGTACGCCAAATTCAACACATGAAAAGCGTATTATTCATGGGGCCAGATGGCGACATGCTAACCGCTCATCAGTTTGTCGAACAGTTATTCGGTGAATTACCTCGTTTTTTTGGTAATGAAGATGAATTGCGCGATATTTGGAGTAACCCAAGCACTCGTGAAAAGCTACTAGCTGACTTACTAGAAGTCGGTTATGACGATGAGAAACTCGATAGCATGAAAGATATTATCGATGCCAAAGACAGCGACGTCTACGACCTGCTAGCTTACGTTGCCTATGCCAGAGAAACACACACACGTAAAGAGCGCGTAACAACCGCTAAGAAAGGCATACACAGTGAGTTCAGCTATAAACAAATAGAATTTATCGACTTCATTTTAGAGAAATACATAGAAGATGGCGTACAAGAGCTAGCAGCCAAAAAGATGCGCAGTTTAGTCGAACTTAAATACAACACCATAAGCGATGCCGCAGCAGAGTTCGGCTCACCAACAGCAATACGAGACACGTTTATCGGGTTTCAGAAGTATTTGTATGAGTGATCAATCAAAAGGAAATAAAGAATGGAACAAGTATTAAATTGGGTAAATCAAAACCAAACACTGGCAATTATTGTTGCGGTTATAGGTTTAATTGTTTTTCTCTTCAGTTTGAAAAGTACTACAACAAAGATATTTGCATCAAATCGAGGAGTTAGTGCCGGTAGAGATATAAATGGAACTGTAATGACAGGGGACTTCAACTCAAACAGCTCTGGGATTTTGGGTATATTAGCTAATATTGCAACAATTTTAGGCTTATTCGTAGGTAGTGCGACTTTGTACATTTCGTATTTGGCATTAGATAAAATGGGCTAAAAATAATGCTATTAGAAAGGGCAAGGTCAATTGTAACCAAAGTTATAGCAAAAGGTAGAGCTGTTGCTGCAGGGAGAGATATAAATGCTCCTGTTTTTACTGGGGACATTAAAGACTCAGAAATTAACATAGATCAAAAGTCTTTTGCTCAAGCCACCTTCTTATCGCAAGCTAGTGCTTTTGATAGTTGTAACAATAAAACCCCATTACTTTGGGCAACCCTCCAATGCTTAGAATTACTATCACCAACTAAAGAACTTAGAGAAAAGTTAAAGCTTAAATTTATTCAAGATAAAGCAAGTTTTAGCGTCGTTGTATTAAATGAAGAAGCTAAAGATATACGCTTGCTCTACTTCAAAGGTGCTAGTGGAGAAATCGATAAGAAAGATCTAAAAGCCATTATTTCAAATGTTTATAAAGATATTAAGCCAGGGTTTACTGTTCAAATTATTTGCAATAAAGTGATTTCAAAACCTGTTAAAGATTTTTATAGGAAGGCAATAACAGGCGAATTTAATCCAAAGTATTTTAATAAAGAGAAAGATTCTTTTACAAGTTTTAAGATTAGTTTATTAAATAATACATTCACTAATTTGACCTTAGATGTGTTAAAAAATAATAATGCGACGTCTTATATTTCTCCTGATAATTTAGATCATGTAAGTGAACTAACGAAGGCGTTTGTTGTAAAACTGCTATCAGAAGTGCCATCAAGTGACTTTTTAACAATAAAACGTCACGATTTAGAAGTAAGGTTTGGTGCTGAGCACTACAGTCAAATATTCCCATCACCTCCAAAATTTGAAGCTTCTATACCAAGCAACCTCAGAAATCAGCAAGAGTTAATTTTAAAATCAATATTTAGAGGTAATAAAAACTCGATTATTCATGCTCGTGGAGGGGTTGGTAAAACTGTGATGGCCAGACTGGCTCATACGATAATACCTTCTCACTCGTGTTCTATTGTCTACGATTGCTTCGGCGATGGACTATATCGCTCTATTAACAGTCCAAGACACTCTTTTGATAAAGTATTAGTCCAAATTATTAATGAGTTAGCAATTAATGGCTTATGTGATTCGTTGATAGCCATAGGGAAAGACAAGGTACGGTTAATGCAGGAGTTTGAATCTTGCATCGAAAGCTCAGTGGAGTGCTTAAAAAAAGGAGATAAGCAGGCACACTTATATATTTTTATTGATGCCGCTGATAATGCAGTCATGGCCGCGAAAGAAAAAGCTGAGAATTCAATAGTCACACAATTGCTAAATGATTTAATGATCGATGGCTGTACTGTTATTGCATTATGTAGAACAGAACGAATAGAGCTGTTAGCACCGAGAAGCGAAATTTCTCAATTTGAACTTAGAGCATTTTCTGAAGAAGAGTCATACGCTCATCTAAACCTTTTTTATTCGGATGCTACTGAAGAACATGGCAAAGAATTCCACCGGCTATCAGGAGGTAATCCACGTGTTCAAGCTTACGCTATAGAAGAGTTTCCTGAATCATTGCTTGATATGCTAAAAAACTTAGGGCCAACCCTAACTACTGTAGACGCTCAGATTGAAGTTCAACTAAATAATGCAATTGAAAGATTAAAAAATAAAAATACCGTTACAGAAGGCTTAAAAATCGATCTTATTTGCACAGCTTTAGCTAGTTTACCTCCATTTATTCCTATAGACGTTATATCAAAACTTTCTAATCTTTCTGAAGACGAAATAGCAAGCTTCATCAGTGATTTTGGTCGTGGTTTAATGCTAATTGATAAGTCTATTCAATTTAGAGACGAGCCAACAGAAACATGGTTTAGAAAACAGTTTGCTTCTACAGCTGAGCAAGCTAAAGAGTTTGTAAAAAATATACAGGAAATAGCAAATTCAAACAGCTATGTATCTGAATGTTTACCCTATCTAATGTTGGCAGGGGGAAATCACAAGGACTTAATAGAACTAGCGCTCTCAGAAGAGTTTTTGCCTAAAGGAAATCCTGTTGACGCTAGAAGCATCAGTACATCACGACTGAATGCTGCATTGAAATCAGCCATACAACTGGAAGATTACTTTTCATTTATTAAGTTAGCATTGAGAACTGGAGAAGAGTTCGCTGGTGACCAAAGACAAATTGAATTATTAAATCAAAATGTAACATTGATTGGTATAGTTCAATCGCCTACCGAAGTTCAAAAATTGGCGTTTCAAGGGCGATTATCAGGTGGCTGGAAGGGTTCTGAAAATCTTTACAAATCTGCACTGCTATCATTGCATGGTGAATTTAAAGGCGAAGCACTAAGTTATCTAAGAGCAGCAGAAAACTGGCTAAGCACTTATTTTAAATCAACAGCAAAAGACAAAAGAAAAAGGCATGAAGAAAAACTTTCTGCTGAAGATGTTGCTTTGCTTTTTACTGTCTACTTAAACCTACTCGGCCCTGAAAAAGCTGTTAATCGAATATTAAGTTTTGCTCCTACACAAGCTGTTCAAAACGCTATAGCTACCTTTACGAATAACTTACTCGATACATCTAGGTTTGAAGATTTAAAACAGCTTGCCTTCTACTCTAAAGAACATAGCTATGTATGTATTAACTTTATAAATTCGCTATTTTTAGTACAACAATCTGTAGATGAAGAAATTTCTCAGAGCTGTTTAATAAACATTGAGAACCCAACAGGTGAACGAAATGAAAAAGCTAATATCAGCATTTCAACTCTAGATTTACTAATATTTATCGAATATTGTTTCGCTGCTGGGTACGATAACGCTAGATTAAAAAACTTACTGATTCGACAAGTAAAATTAGAGCCAAAAGCTTGGTATGCCAACCCGACCACATATCATAATGATGATCTATTAGAGTTCATTGGAATAGCAGCTCTCTTAGAAGAGTTGACAGGTAAATCGCTTCCCGAAAATCAAATTTTCCCTAATGATTTTTTAGCCGATGACTTAAACTACAAGCAAAAAGAAGAAAAAGAAAAATATAAGAAAACACTGTCAGCCATGCTGCCAGCACAACGCTTTCTAATACGATCTAGAACTAACCGTATAGAAAACTTCGAATTAGAGTATAAAGATGTATTTGATGGGATTGGAAAGTACCTACCTCAAGCATATGAGCGCAAGAATTTTATTCCTGATTTTGTCAAAGGTCGAAAACAGAGAAGTATATTTTGGGCCAGTGACATAGAAAGGTCATTACAAACACAATTACTCACAAACATTATTGACGATGCACCTTATAGTTGCTTGCTCAACGGCCTGTATTATAGTTGTAGAGTAAAAAGTCTTAATTACCTATCTGAGTTTTACGAAACCGCATTAATCAGCACCTCAAATAACAAAAATGATAGTCCTGAAAGCATTTCAGAATCCTATATAGATATCGCCAATGCAACTTGTTCATTAGCCCCCAAACAATCAGCAAAATATTTCAACAAAGCTATAGAAGCAGCATCTAAATTTGGTAATGAAGCCTTACATAGACATTTTGCGATTTTGAGTTTGGCAGAAAAAAGTGCTGAAAGTGACTGTTCTCCTGAATTGACATACAGATTTGCTCGAAGTACAGAAACCTTCTATGAGTATATGTCTGACCATTTCCCGCTAGAACGTACAGTGAGAGCTATCCATGATATGGATGCACCTTCATCATTTGCAATAATGGCTAGATGGTTAGACAGAGAAGTCACCTACTGGGGACCTTTTGAAGATACTGTACTAGAGCAATCTATATCAGCTAATACACTGAGCTGCCGAGAAGCATGGGCAGCTCAGGGATTAATTGATAACACTAGTTATGCAGAATTTTTTAGTCGATGTATTAAGAAATCTGAAACCCCAGAACTACGAGAAGTTATTTTTAATGATGCTGTTCAGCAAGCTTTAATTAAAGGGTTGTCAAAATCAGCACTATCACTCATAAAAAATACTGGTGCGGAATTTTCTCTATCCTCCCAGGCTCTTGATGACGCTATTATACATTTTAATGAACATGCTCTAGAACCTACTTACAGCTCTCATGTCGCTGATAAGACGTACAAGCCAGTAGACTGGGATTCAGTATTCAAATCGAATAACAGTTTTATAAGTTCAGAATCTATTGAAGCATCAATAACAAGTTTTAAAGCCCTAAAAGACAAGAGTTTTGATGAATGTTTCTGGAGTCAACTATATGATAGAGCTCCTATAATTTCAGCAGAAGACGTTCTTGATGCAATATTAAAATGCAAATTTTCGTCCAGCTTCGAACTATTACATGCTTTAGAAAATACACCGAAAGAGTGGTTTGAACGAGAGGGAGTGAAAGAATTATGGATAAAAGGCTTTGATCTTTACGTACAATTAAATGCAAGTACAGTCTCAAATCCCTGGTGGCCTGAACATTGGACTTCACGATTTAAACTAAAAGCAGATTTTTCAAAACTAAGGCTTCCAGGTGTAATAAAAGCATTAGAAAATAAAAGCGATTTTGATGATGCTGAATTTATTTTCTCTGTTATTACAGTATTATCACAAAAACTGACCCCTTCCGAAGCCAAAGAAGCTCTAAATTACGCTTTAGACAGAGTAGAACTACATGTCGATGAAAGTGATGCTGATGGATATTGGTCGAAATGGCTTGTTCCCCCTGAAGATAATACCGAAGCTTATGCCTCATTTATTTGGTCAGTACTAGCTAACCCCACATCAAAAAATCGTTGGGAGGGTGTCCACATAGTCTATCGTCTAGTAGAACTTAACTGCAATGAAGTCATTGACTCAATGATTGCTATGTTTCAGCGAGATGACATTGGTGCATTTGGTTCAACAAGTTTTCCATTTTATAAGTTTCACGCCCAATTATATTTTATGATTGCTCTATACAGAGGAGTTCAATCAAATGCACTGCCTTTGTTAAAACATAGCGCCTTCTTTCAAGACGAAGCTCTAAACTCTGATCACATTTTATTAGAGCTCTATTCAGTTAAAGTTGCTCGAAAGCTATTACAAGAAAAAAATAGCATTTATTCAGCCGAGGACATAGAAAAACTAGACACAGTGGGACTTAGCCAATTCAATAAGAATAATCCTAAAGAAGCTAATAAATTTGAAATCGCTAATATAGTGCCTCTTGAAAAAGGACTGCCCGAACTATCATTTTTCCTAGATTTTCAAGAGTATTGGCTTAAACCATTAGCAAAAACATTCAATGTTTCAGTTAAAGAATTAAAACAGACAGCTGCAAACATCGTAGTAAACGAATGGGGAGTTGCTCCAGATGAACGGTTTATTAGAGATACAAGAAATCATGGGCACAAAGAAACACATGCAAGGCACAGTGATATACCACCAACTCAACCATATGATTTTTACTTGGGATATCACGTTATTTTCACAATGGCATCAAGGTTACTCAAAAAACTTCCTATAGCTGAAGGTAAGTATGACTGGGAAGATGATCTTTGGATTGACTGGCTTTCTAACTACCTATTATCGATGAATAATGGCTATCTTTTGGCAGACCTGAGAGATCCAGCACCTTTAGTAAGAAGAGAGTGGCTGAGCAAAAAAACTACAGACTCATGGAGATGGGAAATTGAATATAGTGATTTTCTCGAAGGATTACTATTGAGTAAAGGTGGCAGAACATTTATCTGTGTTACAGGTTCTTGGTCTGACAATAATGGTAGCGGCAACAACGAAAATTACAGTATTTCCAGCGCACTAGTATCCGTTGACAACTCAGCCTCTTTGTTAAAAGCTCTAGTTTCATGCAAAAATCCTCACGATTACAAATTACCTTCCTATAACGAAGAACAGTTCGAATTAGATGACTCTAGTTTCAAAATGAAAGGTTGGTTGAATGAACCTGATGAATATAAAAAACTGGATGAATTAGATCCTTACTCAGGGGAGTTAAAGTTTCCAATGCGAAGAATCAGCAAAGAATACGAAGAATTACTCAATTTGAATTATTGCTTACTTACCAGAAAATACATGGATGATAAAGGGAGCTCTCAGGGTTTCTCTGAAACATGGACCGATACACGCAATAATGACCGTTATAGTGAAAGTACAATTCGCGACGGTGATCGGCTATATCTATCTTTAGATACGTTGAAGCATTTATGCGCTCAAACTAAATTATCGCTCATTTTCGAAGTATCAATTAAACGCCAAAACTCAACTCACGATAGGGATGTACCAGACGATGTCAAATACCCGGGACCATATTGCAACTTGTATACTCTCTCAAAAGATGGAGTCATCAGAGATTACCAATCAAGAAGTTATCAACTTAGGTAAAGCAATCATAACTGAGCTAGGCATGGAGATTGATTGTAATACTCCAGCCCGTTGGTTAGTTCATTATATTGCTGAAAATATTCACAAGTCAGAAAACTGCCAAGGTGAAGAAAAGGACGTAGCTGAAAGAAAGTGTGTAGATGCAATTTTTAAACTTTGGCATCATCGCTCTGAACTGCCTAGAGGTATTAATCCCTTTACGGAATTTGACTCTGTTTTTAGAGGTCTCTCGAGGTTAGATAATTCATCTCAAAAACCATACTTCAACGAATTTTCACAATTTGATCATGAAGTAAACCAAGATGAATCTCATGAAAGTAAGCAATGGGTTGATATCGCCATATCAATTGATAAGGTAGCAAAAGAGTTAGTTTCAGAAAGTTTTAACTCAGCTGCAGGCTCAGCTATTACAGAGAAGTCTAAGAAGATACTAGAGCTAGCGCCTGAAGACTCGGGTGAAGATATTAGGATAATGCTCAGCTTTCTTTCTGATGAAGATGACGAATCTAAATCAAAAGATAAAGAAATAAAAACTATTAAATCAAAAATAGAAAAAGTTGAAGCACTAAAATATATTTGCGATGTTTTTGCAGAAAAATATAATCATGAATTATTACAACTTGAAAATAAATAACCACTTCAATTAACATGCAGCGGCAAAGACTGTAGGTATGCTCTGAAAATAATTATATACAAGTTTCTTGATAGTTAAATTGTAAGTCATTTATGTTAATTCTATTTCGAGTATTTTGAGTTTTATTAATAATTAATGTAAGCGGAATTTGTAAGTGCTATTTTGGTTTAAAGCTTATATATTTCAATGGCTATGTTCTTGCTAGTCATTTTACTTACACTTTTTACCCGTGGTTTGCATAGCGCAGCAGTGGAAATGCGTGACAATCCGGCGTATGCAAATATTCCCCTCGCCGTAGGAGGAGAAGGGAAACGCAGCGTATTGTCGACATGTAATTATATGGCGCGTAGTTTTGGCGTTCGCTCGGCAATGCCCTCAGTAAAAGCAAAAATGCTCTGCCCAAACCTAAAAATTGTTCATGGTAGAATGTCCGTTTACAAAGAGGTAAGTGATCAAGTAAAAGCCATCTTTGCCCGCTACACAGACTTAATTGAGCCATTATCATTAGATGAAGCATTTCTTGATGTAACCGACAGTGAACATTGTAAAGGCAGCGCGACGTTGATTGCAGAAGAGATTAGGCAAGCAATTTTCCTAGAGACTGGCTTAACGGCATCCGCAGGTGTTGCACCAAATAAATTCTTGGCCAAGATCGCCAGTGATGAAAACAAGCCTAATGGTATTTGTGTTATTTCACCTGATAAAGTTACTGATTTTGTTCACAGCTTGTCTTTAAAGAAAATCCCTGGCATTGGCCCGAAAACTTTCGAAAAGTTAAATAGGCATGGCTATTACACGTGTGCAGATGTGCGTCAAAGCAATATCAAGCAATTACAAATGGTCGTGGGTAGTTTCGCTCAATCACTTTACAAAAGAAGTTTTGGTGAGGACAACCGTGAAGTGGTGAGTCACCGAGAGCGAAAGTCAGTCGCCGTAGAGCGAACGTTTAGTGAAGATATTGTTAACTCTGAAGAAGCTTGTTGGCCCCTGATTGAAAAGCTTATCCCATCGCTGGAAAAAAGACTCAGCAAACACCAAGATCGACAAATTGTTAAGCAAGGCATTAAACTGAAATTTGCCGACTTTAATCAAACGACTGTAGAGCAAAGATCTTCTAAGCTAGACATCGTTATATTGCAGTCATTACTTCAAAAGGCACTGTCACGTAGTAGTGATCGCAAAGTGCGTTTAATTGGTATTACTATTGGCTTTGGTGAAGAGGCAAAAAATTCAACAATGCAATTGGATTTACCCATGGTTCAGTGACATACTGATTACACCTGAGGCTGAAAACCTTAACAATTACATAAGAATAGTCATTATGAAAACAAAAATATTAGCGGTAATGGCGAGCGCTTGCCTTAGCTTTGGTGCCGTCGCACAGGATTTTTCAAACGTTGAAATTAAAACACATAAAGTCAATGGCGATGTTTATATGCTTGAAGGCTATGGTGGCAATATAGGCGTGTTGTCGACTGATAAAGGACTACTGCTCGTAGATGATCAGTTCCAAGGGTTGGCAGAGAAAATCGAACAAGCAATGAAGCAGGTCAATGATAAGCCATTGAAATATGTTGTGAATACTCATTATCACGGCGATCACACAGGCTCTAATAGTTACTTTTCACACAAAGCACCAATATTTGCTCACGAGAACGTACGAGAGCGTCTTGCAAACAAGGAAGAGCCTAATAAAGATGAGTTGCCCGTGGTAACTTATGAAAACGGTGTCAATATCTATTTAGATAAAGAGCACGTTCAATTGCGTCACTTTCCAACAGGACATACTGACGGCGATACCATTGTATATTTCAAACAAGCTAACGTTATTCACACCGGCGATTTGTTTTTTAACGAGCGATTCCCGTACATTGACCTAAAAGGTGGTGGCGACGTAAAGGGCTATTTGAAGAGCGTCAATACAATCATTAAAGAATACCCGAGTGATGCGAAAATAATTCCTGGTCACGGTAATATCACCAATATTGAAGGTTATAAAGTGTTTGCAAAGATGCTTGAATACTCAATTGCTCGTGTCGAAAAAGCATTGGCAGAAGGTAAAACTGAAGCACAAATTCTAGAGATGGGTATTGGTGACAAGTATAAAGATTACAGTTGGGCCTTTATCAGCGAAGAGCGTTGGTTAAAAACCTTGGTCGCTGGTTTAAAGTAATACTTGAATAACAGCACACAAACAAAAAGGCCAAGGTCGTAATGACCTTGGCCTTTGTATTTGTTTGAGTTGCTAGTTACTCTTCTGATAAACAATCTGCAGCTTTTAGTGAGAATTCACCAAGCAAGGCATCAATAAATCGGTTGATCTCTCCTGCCATCAATGCAAAATCAGCATCTAAACGGGCAACGATATCGTCTTTATCAATATCGTCGTTTTGTTCGTGAATGACATCAAAGAACTTCAAACGCTTAATCGCTAAATCATCACACAAAACAAATGACAGTGTCTCATCCCACTCCATTGCGACTTTTACGACGAATTTATCTGCGTCTAAGTGAGCTTTAATCTCATCAGAGTCTAATGGCTGGTTCTTAACACGGACAACGGCACCGTCATCTCCTAACGCGTGAAATTCAGCTTCGGTACCTAATTCAAAGTTACCACCAAGGTTTTGTTCCGTCAGCCAATCAGTCATGATTTCATCAGGAGCTTGCTCCGGAGATAGGCTAGTTACAGGAAGACTACCTAAACACTTACGTAACAAAGCAAGGAAGTCTTCTGCCTTTGCTCTAGAGCTCGAATTAATGACAATAAGGTTATGTGCTGCACTAATATATGCGTGTGTATCCGTGATACGAGAGAATGCGCGAGGTAATAATTCAAAAATGATATCTTCTTTGAATTGCTCTTTTTCTTTTTTCGTTGCACTGCGACCTTGTTCATTCTCAAGTAACGCAACTTTTTCTTCTAGCATGTCTTTTACGACAGGTGCAGGTAAGATTTTTTCTTCCTTGCGTGCACATAAAAGCATATTATTATTAGCGGTATGAACAAGTGTTTGTCCGTGCTTTCCTAATGCGTTTACCCAACCAAAGTGAGACTGTTCAGTTGAGCCACATGGTGTGAATAAGTGCTCACTTAACTGTTTTTCTAAACTTTGTTCATTTAATTCAAAAGGGCGGGTAAAAGCGAAAAAATAAAGGTTCTTAAACCACATGGTAAATCCTGCAATTGTCGATGAACTCTTGTCGAGTTTTGGTCGCTCATCATACCCTAGTTAATAAGATTTAACAGCATAGTTTTAGCTACGCTGTTATCGACAATTACATATTGTTGAACTCTATGTGATAACGCAGGCCTTTTCCTTCTTCACTACTCGCGGAAATTTGCCCGTTTAAATTATCAATAACGAGATTTTGGATAATGTGTGTACCCAATCCACTGCCACCTTGGCTTTCTTTGGTTGTATAGAATGGATCAAACAGGTGGTTAAGTTGCTCTTGACTCACGCCATGACCATCGTCTTGATATTCTATCTTAATTCGCTCGTTTTCAATCTCGACGTCAATATCAATTTGGCCATCATTACGACCTTCAAAACCGTGAATGACTGAGTTCATAATTAAGTTGGTAAAGATTTGAGAGAGCGCACCAGCATGCGTGCTAATGTTTAAGTTATTTGAACAATTAACATTTATTTGATGCTTGGTACCTTTTAATCGAGGTTGTAGTGAGTGTACAACTTCATCAATGTAATGTTTGAGGTTGATTTCACGTATTTTATTACTTGTTTGGTCCACGGCAACTTGCTTAAAGCTCGCGATCAAATCGGATGCACGCTTAAGGTTTTTGGTCAGTAGGTCTATTGACTGTTGCGCATTGCTACAATAATCGGATGTTTCTTCTTTTGTTAACGATTCGTCTTCAATTTTTCTATTTATTTCGTCTAACATGTCAGAAAGATAACTTGCCGATGTAATACTAATGCCGACCGGTGTATTAACTTCGTGAGAAACTTCAGCGGCTAAATTTCCTAATGTAGCCATTTTCTCTGCGTCTAATAATCGCTCTTGTGCCTTGTTTAGCTCTTCTATGGAATCGGTTAATTCTTTGTTGGTTCTTAGTAAACGTTGCTCTGTGCGTTTACGTCGTTCGTTTTCGTCTTCAAGTTGTTTTTGTTGTTCAATCAGGTCTCGTTGTTGCAACTCCATTTTCAGCATGTTGGAGCTCAACGAGGAAGCTTTTTTGGCAACTTCTTGCTCTAGCATTAAATTGT
Organism: Thalassotalea loyana; assembly: GCF_030161435.1. Taxonomy (GTDB): domain Bacteria; phylum Pseudomonadota; class Gammaproteobacteria; order Enterobacterales; family Alteromonadaceae; genus Thalassotalea_G; species Thalassotalea_G loyana. The sequence goes on from NZ_BSSV01000001.1 coordinate 948,838, forward strand.
GCTCATCTAACTTTTGATTAGACTGAAGTATTTGTTCTTGGGCATCGGCAAGCTCCTCTTTATACAGGACGAGTTGATCAATTAAGTTGTTATAAGCGGTTTCAAGTACCTTCAGTTCATTGTTTTCAATGCTTTGAGAATTGATTTTTGATGATTCAGGATCATCAATGTCGAATCGTCGAATTTGATCTGTAAGTGCACTGAGTGGTGTTGTCAGCAAAGAATTAAATGCAATTGAAAAGAGCATAATCAACGCTGCTGTTTTTAGCATGGCATTACCGATTAAGAAATATATACCGATTTCAATACGGTTAAAGATAACTTGATTGCTCGATAACAAGGTAACACTACCAACCTTGGTATTACGTCCTGAAAACTCAAAGATTAACGGAAAAGTATGACCAAACGTACCTTGTGAGAACGACTCAACGTTTACATAAGATTCATTTTCTGTATCGACTTGTTTAGTTGAATAAGCTGTAGCACTTTTTAAGTCACCCATTTGGACGATGACTTCATCATTTTCATTACTAATGACAATGCTACGTATCATTGGGATGGCGACCAGACCTGATGCAATATCATTAACTTGGTCTGTGTTTAACTCCCAAACTGCGCGCGTTAAACTGCCACTGAAGGTTTTTTCTAAGGTTAATAATTCACTATTGATATTGCTTTTCGCATTGTAATACTCGGCAATAATCTGCACACCAGTAACAATAAAGGTGAGGACGAAATACAGAGATAATACGCGAGAAAGTAGTTTTCTCGAAATGCTGGTAGTTACCATAGATTAAAAACTTCTCTAAGTTATAAGCTTGATTGTAGACGCTTTTCTTTTAGTTATCAGTATATTTGGCTTATTTTAAGAATTAAATTAATATTTTTGCAGTATGACAATTTTGTTTCAAGTATATGAAAGACTTAATAAATTTGTCATTAAAGTCATAAATCATTCATAAAAGTGTCATTTTGTAATATTTCTGTCACAAAGTGTGGTCACAATAGCCGCCATTAAAAACAGGCAATAACTGTTTGTTAGTTCTAAAATTAATGGTTAGTCCAAAACGCCCTTTACTGGCGAATTATAATGGTAGGTATCACATGAAATTAACTAAGAGCGCAATCGCACTTGCATTATTAAGCAGCTTTTCTTTATCTGCAGCAGCAGCTGACGTTGTTGTATACGGTAAAGCAAACGTGTCATTCCAAATGACAGATGATGGTGAAGGTAGCTTTACAGAAGTAAAATCAAATGCTTCACGTATTGGTTTTAAAGGTGACCACAAGCTTAACGACGACTTAAAAATCGTTTACAAAGCTGAATTCCAAGTAGACATCGATGGTGATGATGACAACTTTACTGAACGTACACAGTACATCGGTTTAGTAGGTAGCTTCGGTGAAACTTACTTAGGTAAAGGCGACACAATGTTAAAGCAATCTCAAGGTAAAATTGATTTATTCAATGACCTTGAAGGTGATATCAAAGTGTTATGGGCTGGTGAAAACCGTTCAGGTGATTCTGTAGCTTACATCACGCCAAGCTTCAACGGCTTCAAGTTCGGTGCAACTTACATTGCTGAAGACGACGGTGCTGACGAAGATGCTGGTTTATCATTAGCAGCATTCTACGGTGACAAGAACCTTAAGAAATCAAAAGTATACGCGTCACTTTCTCACGATATGGAAGTTTCAAGTAAAACACGTGCATTCGGTACTTCAGGTTTATACGACATCACTCGTGCTAGCATCCAAGGTAAAGTTGCAGGCATGAAGTTAGGTGCTATCTACCACACGCAAGAAAATGTAGACACTGGTGCTGAGTTAGACGGTTACTTAGTTTCTGCTTCATACGGTATCAAAAACTGGACATTGAAAGGTCAATACCAAGTTGCTGATATGGACGGCGGTCAAGAGAAATCAGGTTTCTCTTTAGGTGCTGACTACAAACTTGCTAAACCAACTAAAGCATACGTTTTCTACACAACGTTTGATAACGATTTATCAGATGACAAAGATTACTTAGGTGTTGGTTTAGAACACAAATTCTAATGTCATCAAACTGACATATAATGGAATAGAAAAAGCCACTGTTTCAGTGGCTTTTTTGTTTGGATAATATAGTCTTATATATAGGTATCCTATTGTACGCAATACGATAATCTATGAGATAATTTGCTTCTGTCGCTTGGTACTAAATAAAGTATTTCAGGAAAATGAATGTTTTTTTACCGTTTTTGTCATAAAAGTGTCATGCTAGTTGCGCAAAATACTCATAGTTAATCGGAGAGTGATAAGATTATTTTTAGGATTTTAGGATGAATAGAGAAATATTAGTCGTTGAAGATGAAGCGCCAATTCGTGAAATGATTTGCTTCGTACTTGAGCAAAATGGCTATAATCCAATACCAGCAGCGGACGTAAATGTCGCTAACCAGTTAATTAAAGAACCTTACCCTGATTTAATTTTACTGGACTGGATGTTACCTGGTGGCTCAGGCGTCAAGTTTGCTAAATCGCTGAAGCAAACGGAACATACGCGTAATATTCCTATTATCATGCTAACAGCACGTGGTGATGAAGACGATAAAGTTAAAGGGTTTGAAGCAGGTGTCGACGATTATGTGACTAAGCCATTTTCTCCAAAAGAGTTAATTGCACGCATTAAAGCGGTTATTCGTCGTGTATCGCCAACGTCTATCGAAGAAACAATTGATTTTCATGGTTTATCTTTAGACCCTGTTGCGCATCGTGTTTCTATCAATGAACGTAAATTAGATTTAGGTCCAACGGAGTTTCGCTTATTACATTTTTTCATGACTCATACTGAGCGTGTATATTCACGTGAGCAATTATTAGATAATGTATGGGGTACCAATGTATTTGTTGAAGATCGCACCGTTGATGTTCACATTAGACGCTTACGAAAAGCAATTTCAGGCGACGGCCACGAGCATTTTATTCAAACAGTTCGCGGCTCTGGATATCGTTTTTCGGGGCAAGTAAGTTAAGTAATCTATGTATTCAAAAGCTTCAACAGTTTTGCTGTATAAAAGACTGTTTTTTGTATTATTAGCCAGCGGTTTAACCGGCTGGCTTTTTGATATTTTCTGGCCAGCAATTGCAATATCCAGCATCGTATTATTAATCTGGCATTATCATCATTTAGTTCAATTGGCGCACTGGTTGTGGCAATCTAAATCGATTAATCCGCCACATGCTTCAGGAACTTGGGGACGTATTTATGACGGCTTATTTCATTTGCTTAACAAGCAACGAAAGAAGCAAAAGCAATTACGTCATCGTATTCGACAATTTAGAGATGGTGCAGAAGCATTACCTGATGCAGCTGTCGTCTTGTCTCAAGATTTTATCATCGAGTGGAGCAACAAGAAGGCACAGAATTTATTAGGTGTGGTTTGCCCTGGCGATGTTGGCCAACGAATCGATAACTTGATACGTAATCCTGAGTTTAGTCGCACGTTATACGCACATGAATTTGACGCGCCGTTTCATATTGATTCTCCGTTAAAAGAAGATACGACACTAGAGCTTCGTATCATGATTTACGGTGCTGACCAGTATCTGTTAGTTGCGCGCGATGTTAGTAAGTTAAACCGCTTAGAAACAATGCGTCGAGATTTTGTTGCTAATGTATCACATGAGTTGAAAACGCCGCTAACCGTGATGCGTGGCTATATTGAAATGATACAATCGCCAGGTAATGAATTTGATGAACACTGGTTAAATGTCTTTACCACGATAGAAGGGCAAGTGACACGAATGGATCGATTAGTTGAGCAACTATTGATCTTATCTAAAGTGGAAAATAACTCGACTTATGATGAAACTCATCATGTTAACCTCTCTGAGTTAGTATCAGGACTATTTAAAGAAAGTCATTGGTTAAATCAAGAAAAGAACCATACGATAACAGCAGATATCGCCCCAGATATTACAATTTCTGGTATAGATACTGAGCTTAAGAGTGCGTGTTCGAACTTAATATCAAATGCGATTGCTTATACCCCAGATGCTGGAGAGATTCATATTAGCCTGACAAAGGTCAAGCAAAGCAATGGTATGGGCGTTAAGTTTAGCGTTAAAGATAATGGTACGGGGATTAAACCTGAGCATGTTAACCGGATAACCGAGCGCTTTTATCGGATAGATAAATCTCGTTCGCGCAACACGGGTGGTTCTGGCTTAGGCTTAGCAATTGTTAAACACGTATTGCAGCATCACAGCGCAGAGCTACTGATTAACAGCCAATGGGGTAGTGGTAGTGAATTTAGTATCGTTTTTTCTTCTTCTATAGTTAATCAAGAATAATCTCAAATTTGATTTAATGTTCAATGACAAAGGCTGATATCTCTCAGCCTTTTTTAATGACAGTATCTTTAAATATTTATGATGCTTGTAACATAACTGTAATATTACTGAAATTTAAGTGTCACAAAAGATTAGTATAGTTTTCACCGTTCCAACCAGACAGACAATTTATATTGGAGAATTCAATGAAGTTCAAAAGAGCTTTAACTGCTTTAGGTTTAGCAGGTTTAATGAGCGTATCAGCGTACGCAGTAGATAAGGACTTACCAGAGTACCAAAAGACTAGTGGTGTTTCAGGTAACTTATCATCTGTAGGTTCAGATACGTTAGCAAACATGATGACATTCTGGGCAGAAGAATTTAAACGTACATACCCGAACGTTAACATTCAAATTCAAGCTGCTGGTTCTTCAACAGCTCCACCAGCATTAACTGAGTCTACTTCAAACTTAGGCCCAATGAGCCGTAAGATGAAATCTCGTGAGATTCAAGCATTCGAGAAGCACTTTGGTTACAAGCCAACGGCTGTTCGTGTTGCAATTGACGCATTAGCGGTATTCGTACACAAAGACAACCCTTTAGAAGGTTTACGTATTGACCAAGTTGATGCGATTTTCTCTAGCAACCGCAAGTGTGGTGGCGAGAAAGATGCTGACCGTTGGGGTGACTTAGGTTTAGCAGGTGACTGGGCAGGTAAAGACATCCAGTTATACGGTCGTAACTCTGTATCAGGTACATACGGTTACTTCAAAAAGAAAGCACTTTGTAAAGGTGACTTCAAAAACACTGTGAACGAGCAACCAGGTTCAGCGTCAGTTGTACAATCAGTTTCTGCATCGTTAAACGGTATTGGTTACTCAGGTATCGGTTACCAAACTTCAGGTGTTCGTGCATTACCATTAGCGAAAAAAGGCGACAACTTCGTTGAAGCTAACATGGAAAACGCTGTTAAAGGTAAGTACCCACTTTCTCGTTACTTATACGTTTACGTTAACAAGCACCCGAACAAGCCATTAGATCCAATGACTGGCGAGTTCTTGAAAATGGTACTTTCTAAGTCAGGTCAATACATTGTAGAAAAAGATGGCTACATTCCATTACCTAACAAAGTAGTACAAAAAGAATTAAAGAAACTTGGTTTAACAATGTAAGTTAAGTTTCTTAGAGAAAAACGCTAGCTTAGGCTAGCGTTTTTTTTTGCAAATTTTATTGTGTCATATGCGGTACTAAGTGCTTTTCAAGGAACTGCTGTGCTTCATGACTTTCAATAAGATATTGTTTCGCCTGTTCGAGTTCTTCATTGGATACCTGTTTGTTCTCTAGTAACAAAGCTAACTCGCTAATAAGGTTAGCTTCATAGACATAGCAAGCAAGGGTATTAGTCGTAAACTGTGGTTTTAGCATCACTGATTTTGTAAGGTTTGCCTGAAGTTGCAAAGCGCTGGTAATGGACGCTGGCAATTGCCAGTGTTTGGCGATGGAGTACGAGAGGCTTTTTGAATAATCAATTAGCAACTTTTTGAAGATAAGACTATTGGGTTGGCAGTCTGCGTTGACGTGAGCAAAGGCCTCAACGAGCAGCTGAAAGATGATCATATCACCTAAATTTGTCAGCAACCCAACCAAGTAACTTTCCGCCGCTTGCTCGGGTAATTTTGCGTCTTTCACTAAAGATTTTGCGATGACACCGGTGGTATAACTATGCTGCCATATCTTGTTTCCATAGTGTTGAAAATAGATAGGAGAGGCGGGGACTAAACGATTAACAAAACCATTGATGACACCTTCGGTTAAGCCGTTTACACCGAGCACTCTAACGGCCAGTTTTAAATCGGTAATCGATTTACCGGTATGGTTGTAATAAGCGGAATTTGCCAGCTCTATGACTTTAGCAACAATGGCTGGCTCTTGTTCAATGAGTTTGATCAGCTGATTAATATCAAAATTGTCATCATTGAGCTCGTTAGTAATTTTATTAATTGATACCGGTAAAGCAGGCAGCGCTGCTACAATAGTTTCAGGCTTACTGAGTAAAATATTAATTTTATTAGCAATAAATAACGATAGGTCGTCATGTTCTACAGATGATGCCTGTTTACCAAACAAAAAATCATAGAATCTAAGCTGGTGCTCCTGTTCACGATACTCCCCATTGTCGATAGATGTTTTTAAAGATGTTTGAAGCGCGTCAACGGCTTTTTGTTGTTCATCATCTTTGTTTGCACGAGTCTCTTCAAATGCAAAGTAGTTTGGCGTGTAATTTTGGTTAGTCGAAGGAAACAGAGTGTTAAGTAACGCTTTAAACATAACAAGTTAATAAGGTTCGCTTAATTACAGATGTCTTCCTTTGAGTATAGTAATAAATCGAGATGATGAAGTGTTAAATTCATTAGCTAAAAAGCAATTCAATATTCAGCTGCTTTAAGTGCTTTTGTTCAGTTAATAAATCGGCTTCAATTAAAGGCTTGTCGCTTAACCATTGCTGTTTAAATTTGATTTTTAGCGTGTTTTCTTTAGCACTGATTTTGAGGTTTGGTATTTCTGATAATTGTCGTTGTTGGCTCAGTAACACTGATAAGCGAAGAATCGCGTTGATGCGCGCTAGTTTCTGTTGGTCGAGTAAATACCACTGTAATTCAGTTGCTGGACTTATCTTTTTCCGGTGATTGCCTACTAGCCAAGCAAGTGCTTGTTGTTGCTCGAGGGTAAAACCTGGTAAATCGGCATTAGCGACAATATATTCGCTATGTTTATGATAACTGGATGGGTTGATGTCAAAACCAACTTCGTGCAGATATACGGCACCCTGCAGCAAAATCTGGTAGATACTTTTACCTATTTTCCAGTCTTTTTTGAGTGTTTGGTACATTGTGTCGGCTAACTCAAACACTTTGTCAGCTTGCTCTATCTCACTGTTAAAACGAGTCGTTAAAGACAAAACTGCACGTTTTCGCACATCCTCGTATTGAGACAACTCAAATTGCTCGTATAGAACACCTTCACGTAACGCATATTCACAATAATCTAACTGTTTGATATCAAGCATATCAACAACAGCAATTAAAATGGCTAAGCCAGAACAGAGGATGCTTTTCCGACTTTCTTTAAGTGGCGTTAGGTTAATGTTATCGACATAGTTGCAGGCGATTAATTTGTCTTTCAATTCATGGAGTTGTTTTAAATTAATCGATTGAGGAAACTCATGATCAGCATTAATTAAATTATAGATACTCTTAATAGTGCCCGACGTGCCAAGGCATTCTTGCCAACCAACCTTTTTAAATCGCTTTACATGGGCTTCAAGTTCTTGTCTGACCGCTAAAATGGCTCTGTTAAAGGCTTTGTCAGTAATTTTACCGTCAGCAAAAAATTGCTGCTGAAAGCTGACACAACCGACATTTAAACTAGTGAGTGTTTTCGTTGCATCATTTTCGCCAATGACACATTCGGTTGAGCCACCACCAATATCGATAATAAGTCGAGTGGTATCTGGCGTCGTATAATGCGCCACACCTTGGTAGATTAATCGAGCTTCTTCGTGGCCCGATATGACTTCAATATCGTAGGGTAATATTTGTTTTGCGGCGTCTAGAAAACTCCGCGCATTAGTTGCTTGTCTGAGCGTGTATGTCGCTACAGCTCGGAAGTTTTCGGCTGATAATTTGCTGATACTTGGTGCGAGGTCTCTTAATGCTTTAAGGCCACGGTCATTAGCTTCTTGATTAAGCTCATTGTCTTCACTTAAACCGTCTGCAAGTTTAACCTGATATTTTTCTGAATGAACGATTTGTAAATTGCCATCTACAAGGCGAGCAAAAACAAAATGAAAACTGTTGGAGCCGATATCTAAGGCGCCAAAATAATTCTCAGGTAATTCTATGTTTTCTTGTTCATTCATTTCTATATTGTTGCACCAATAATTGTTTTAAAGCGTCATCTTCTTTATTTTTCAGATAATCATAAATTGCCATTTGTGAACGCACGGCTTCGCCTGACATATTATCAACATACAGATTTTGTTGCTGTTCGTCGATAACTCGTGCTTTTACGTTGTCTTTGAAGTGCAACTCTAAGATATCTAAAATTCGTTGTTTTAAGCTAGGATCATAGATAGGGCAGGCGACTTCCACACGCTCATCTATATTACGTTCCATCCAGTCCGCTGAGGTGATTAATACTTGTTTATCACCTTGGTTATAGAACACCATGATACGAGGGTGCTCGAGGAACTGATCAACGATAGAAACAACACGAATGTTGTCACTAAAGCCTTTAATACCAGGTACAAGGGTACACATCCCGCGCACCAATATACGTATGTTTACGCCCGCATTGCTGGCTTGATACAAGCGATTAATTAACCCTTTATCCACTAGGTTGTTAATTTTAAGATCAATACCGGCGACCAAGCCCTTATTTGCGTTATCTATCTCGTTATCAATGAGTTGATATAGGCGACGACGAGACGTTAATGGAGAGACAATTAAATGGTTAAAACGAAAGCGCTTGTAACTGTGTGAGATGAAAGAGAAGACGTTTTCTACCTCTTGAGCAATCTCTCTATGATTGGTGAATAGTGAAAAGTCAGTATAAATACGAGCATTTTTCTCATGAAAATTGCCCGTTCCAATATGAGCATAGCGAACGATTTTTCCATCTTCTTCACGGGTAATTAGGCATAACTTTGAGTGAATTTTTAACGATTCGATACCAAACTCGACATTAATCCCCGCATCTTTCATGACTCGGGCCCATTCGATGTTTGCTTCTTCATCAAATCGCGCTTTCAGCTCAACAACGACTGTCACTTGTTTTCCATTTTTCACTGCTTCAACCAAAGAGTGAATAATTTCAGACTTTTTAGCGACTCGATAAATATTGATTTTGATTTGTTTTACAAGCGGATCGTAAGACGCTTGTCGAACAAACTCGGTAAAATGCCTGAACTTATAATACGGGTAATAAACTAAAATATCGCGTTGTTTGATAGCATCAAACATTGAGTTATTCACTTTAACGGGGGCTGCTTCTAGTGCGACCAAATCACTTTTTTCCAAGGAAGCATCACCCAAGTTAGGGAAGCCGGTAAAATCTTTAAAGTGACGGTATCGGACCCCCGCAACGAGGTTATCGGCATTTTTTATTCGAAGCTCTTTCCGAACAAATTTCAACATGTAGTTTGGCATATGCCTGTCATAGCCCAAACGAACAGGCGTTGCCTTTAAACGCTGCTTTAAACCTTTAGACATTTTATCTAAAAGACTTTGGTCGATTTCATCATCCAAATTGTATTTAGCGTCGCGCGTTAGTTTGATTGAGTACGCATCGATGTGATCATAATCAAAAATCCCTGAGAAAATATCATCTAAGAAATAGTGAAGAATATCGTCAAGCATAACAATGCGTTGTGTTTCTTCGTCACCATCTTTTGGCAGAATGACAAAACGATCTAATTCATCACGTGGGATTTCAACAAGTGCGTATTGCGTGATATCCGCTTTATTGAGGGCAACAAGCAAGTAAATACCGTCATCGTCCAAACACTCAGCCAATTGGGTTTTGTTTGAGATAATGATCGGCGTGATATGGCGAATAACTTGATGATCAAAGAAGGTTTTTAGCCATATTCTCTGCTTGCTTGATAACTTTTTTGCAAACTTTTTGGACTTCTCATCATTAAAGATGAGGTCAATATTGTGCTTTTCGAGCTCTGAAAAACAGGCGACAGCGTACTCTTGAAATTGACTGGTTAGCTGATTTACTTTGTCACTAATTCGATTAAATAATACCGACCACTTCATGTCTTCAAGCTGCTCCGTTTCGACGTTTGCAGCTTCAAGTAAGGATTGGCGATAAATGTTAGCGGCGCGCACTCTGAAAAACTCATCCAAATTAGATGAATAAATGCCTAAAAACCGAATTCTTTCAATTAAGGGGACATTGGGATCAGCGGCTTCCTGTAAAACGCGTTCATTAAAAGAAAGCCAGCTTAATTCTTTATTGTAAAAAGGTGCGTCCATTGCGTAGGTTTAGTTCTCGTTTACATCTACCATTAGATCATTTTCGATAGCTTCAAGTGCTTCTATCAAGGCATCAACGTCATTTTCACTGACTGAAATAATCACTTTTGCAGTAAACATAAGTTGACCAGAGTGCGGTGCGCTTTGTTGTTGAGAAACGAGCTTGATTAAGTTGCCGTGATTTTGATGAATGACGGATGAAATATCTTGCACGATGCCTGCGCGATCATTGGCTGTTAATGAGAGGCTAATGGCTTTGCCAGTATCTTGTGTTGGGTTTGGAGCATCAACAACTTGTAAATTGAATTGATTTAATTGCGCTAATGATGACTGCAGTGAGTCATAATGAGTCTCGTCTACCGATACCTCTAAAATACCAGCGAATTTGCCTGATAAATGATGCAGGCTACTGGTTTGCCAGTTACCTTGATGTTGAGAAATTGTGCTTGATAACGAATCAACTAGGCCGGGTTTGTCATCACAAATAAAGGAAATAACTAAATGCTTCATAAGGGGAGTCCTATTTGAAAAAAGGCATATCTATTAATAGCGTTTAAGTCGAGCAATTGTCAATGCTGTACATAGCAAATAATTGACTGATTTTTTAAGATTTTATTAAAGTTTGTTGTGTATCAACTTAACCGTGCTCAACGCTCGATAGTTGTGACAATTCTTTGTGTAGTTGATCGTCATCGCCAAGGTTCAATTCTATCATTCTGCGTAGATGACTCATGCTGTCGATATCCATCGCATTACAACGTAAGCCAAGCTCATGATCATTTTCATGCATGACGGCCACGTGCATTTCTACATTCGCACCTTCGGTTAACTCAAATACTAACGTGCCAATCTTTTTCACAAAGGCAAGGTCTACACTAGGATGACTAACAAGTGCACCATTGAGTGAAATATCATGGATTGATACTAAGTACTTTTGATCGTCGACGATTAACTGCGCATCGATAGCAAATAAGATACGGGTAAATTGACGTCTATTCTCCATAACAGCAATTCAACATTATTATTAACATCTTATAAGCATAGACATTAGTGAAAAAAAAAGCACCTTACGGTGCTTTTTTTGATGTAAAAAATTACATGATTTTTTTGTATTTAATACGATGTGGTTCAAGTGCTGCTGGCCCAAGCGTTTTCTTCAGCCAATCATTGTATTCACTGAAGTTACCTTCAAAGAAGTTAACCTGTCCTTCATCGCGGTAATCAATGATATGGGTTGCAATACGGTCAAGGAACCAACGGTCATGGGAGATAACCATTGCACAACCTGGGAATTCCAGAAGCGCCTCTTCCAGTGCACGAAGTGTTTCAACATCTAAGTCATTGGTTGGCTCATCGAGAAGTAATAAGTTACCACCGGTTTTAACCAGTTTTGCTAAATGAACACGGTTGCGCTCACCACCTGATAATTCGCCAATAAGCTTTTGCTGATCATTGCCTTTAAAGTTAAAGCGGCTACAGTATGCGCGTGAGTTAATCTCGTAACCACCAATTTGAATCAAATCATGGCCTTCAGAGATTTCTTGGTAGACTGTGTTGCTGTCTTCCATATCATCGCGAAACTGATCAACACTTGCTAGTTTCACCGTTTCACCTAGCTCAACAGTACCTGAATCTGGTTGTTCTGTTTCAGATAGCATTTTAAACAAGGTTGATTTACCCGCACCGTTAGCACCGATAATACCCACAATTGCACCTTTAGGAATGCTAAATGATAAATTGTCGATAAGCACACGATCGCCAAATGATTTTGTTAGTGCATTAACATCTAATACCTTGTCACCTAAGCGAGGACCAGGTGGAATATATAATTCATTGGTCTCGTTACGTTTTTGGTTTTCTTGGCTGTTCAGCTCTTCAAAACGAGCCATACGAGCTTTGTTCTTTGCCTGACGTGCTTTAGGACTTTGACGAACCCATTCAAGCTCTTGCTTAATCGTTTTCTGACGAGCATTCTCTGATTTAGCTTCGATCTCTAAACGCTTTTCTTTTTGCTCTAGCCAAGAAGAGTAGTTACCTTCCCAAGGAATACCTTCACCTCGGTCAAGCTCTAGAATCCAACCTGCAACATTATCTAGGAAGTAACGGTCATGGGTAATCGCTACAACAGTTCCTGTGTAGTCGTGTAAGAAGCGCTCTAACCATGCAACTGACTCTGCGTCTAAGTGGTTAGTTGGTTCGTCAAGTAAAAGCATATCAGGCTTTTGTAATAATAAGCGACATAACGCAACACGACGACGCTCACCACCACTTAATACGGCAACTTTTTGGTCCCACTCAGGTAAACGAAGCGCATCGGCTGCGCGCTCCAATTGGTTTTCTAAGTTATGACCATCGCTACTTGCAATAATTGCTTCTAGTTCACCTTGTTCTTTCGCTAATGCATCAAAATCAGCGTCTTCTTCGGCATAGGCAGCATAAACTTCATCTAAGCGAGCCATCGCGTTTTTAACAACATCGACAGCTTCTTCAACGATTTCACGAACAGTTTTGTTTTCATCTAACTCTGGCTCTTGAGGTAGGTAGCCAATGTTAGTTCCCGCTAATGCGTGTGCTTCACCTTCAAATTCTTTATCAACACCCGCCATAATACGTAGTAATGTTGATTTACCAGCACCGTTTAAACCTAAAACACCAATTTTAGCGCCAGGAAAAAATGATAATGAAATGTCTTTTAAGATTGTGCGTTTTGGTGGAACCACCTTTGAAACGCGGTTCATTGAGAAAATGAATTTATCTGGCAGTGCCATCAGAAACCCTCTGTTTAATATCTAAAATAGTTTTTCAGTATTGTAGAGTATCAACCACTGAACAGTCCACTGATGTATATGGAATTGGAGACCAATAAATGAGGAACTTTCTTAATACTGAGAAGCTTTTTTTACGAGTAGCGGTGTTTGTTCTTTTTATTATTTTTACTAAGTTGATATAGTCATCTCGAGGATTGTTAGTTAATTGTAAATTAACATAAATTTTATAAGGATATTTAAGTGAAAAAATACTTACTTGTATTTAGTCTTTTGGCGTCGCCAGTTTCCAATGCATTTAAATCACTACCTAGTCCAAACAGCATTAATTCTGAAACGTTAGTTGTTTGTAACAGTTATTACAATGAATTCGAGACAAGCTCTTCTTGCGGTAAATATGATTTGAACTTTGCAAAAAATGCAGCCAAACAATTAGCTTCTGATAGCAATCACTCAGCATGTGCTAATAACTCTAGCGAACCTAAATGTAGTTCATTGATAGCTTCTACAGGTGTTGCATATTTCACAGTTATTGATGTTACTAATAATGATGTAACAAAAATGAAAGTTGATATTACCTCTAACTCTAACGCAACCAATCCACAGAGCTTTTTTGCTTCTTGGGCATCTCCAAGTCAGGATGATTTAACTTTAGCTGAAAATCTTAATGAGTTAGACGTTATTTATTTGACTTTAATAAAGCGTGCCTCCTTTGAAGAAAAAGCCGGATTATTTGTAAATAAATTAGGAGAATCATGGGCTTCACTTGCACAACTTGCAAATGCGGATACAGGAGACTTTTCGACGATAGGTAATTGCAAAACGGCGCTTTCTTACATGTATGGTGATAGAAAAGATGCAACAAGTAAGAGGTGTGATGCTTTAATTAACTCTTGGATTGATGTTCAAGCAAAAGAGCTAAATTCAGGCATTTTTACAGACTTTTTTGACAAGCGTAACAGCATAAAGACGACTGTAACCTTTGAGTATGAAACATATGAAGTCATTAAGAAAGACACTCAAATTCGTTTGAATTTCAAATTTCCAGACGGTTCACTCCTTGTTTTAGTAATTACAGATAATGGCCCTGGTTCAAATCCTGGTATAGAAGTCGATACTATTTCATCAAGGGATTCAGAAGGAACCGTTTTAGCGAAAAAATTAGTTGAATTGGGTTATACGCCAGACTCGGCAGACGTGGGTTACGTTTCAAACGCTGAGGCACAAGCATGGGCAAGAAAAATCAATTGTGACCCGCACATTAATTCAGCTATAAATCAGAAAATTAAAATTGTAATCAAAGAGAGAGACGAAGACGGAAAACCAGTAAAAGTAGAGTTGTTTCGTATCGTTGATCAAACTGCGCTGACAGGTAACATTTACGAGTGTAATTAAAGTTGATCAATTTAAACGTCAATTAAGTAGAGTATTTCAATGCTCTACCGCAACTACTATTTGTGATATCCCTCCTTTCTAGTCAGAAGTTAAAAGGCTTTAATAAACTAGCCTTATTCAGTTTCGCTAAAACCATTGGCTATTATCAAAATAAATTAAGAAAAAGGGGCTAGTGATGAAATGAAAGCAACAAAACATCACATGATAGCCCCACAAGGGAAGCGTTGATTTAAATGAGCGCTTGATTTACAAGCAACTTTCCTTGTTTAAAAAATGCATTGATTACAATGTATGCATAAATGATAGTAGGTTATGTTTACGGTGTAAACATAACTTGTGTTAACAATTGTAATGACGAGTATTGAAGTGTTAATACGCGGGGGGATTCATTGATTTAGTGCAGTCAATGCTTACAATGTATCTTGAATTTTTGGTTAATAGGAAGTAGCTAGATGGCAAAAATTTCCGCGCAGGAAAGAGCAAAAAAGAAACAACAGTTGGATGATATTGTCTTATCTATCTTCTGGGAGCGTGGTTGGCACGCAATTTCCTATGCATCGGTCGCTGAAGCATATGGTTGTAGTCGCGGAGCTATTCAACGCTATTTTCCGCATCATTTAGATTTCGCGGAGTCAATTAAAGGAAAAGTGCTTCCATTAATTATGAGCAACTTAAATTGGGAATCTAAAGAAGCGCTGCACAAATCATGGACAGATGCGCTCTACAGTGACGATGTCAGATTTAGGCGTGTGATGGAATTATTATTTAGCCAAGTTTCTCAAGAGACACCAGCGGAACAAACGACTATTGGAATGAACAACTTTCTTTCGATTATTGAGCAAAAGTTTGGCGATAAACAGTTGGCAAAAATACTCTTTGGCGAGACTTTTCTAGCGCTCTTAAATATTCGGCGCGATTAACGTATAAATACGGGGGTAGTATGATTTGGATGACGTCAAAATTTGTTATTTTGTTTTTGTTTGTCATGTTTTTGCCTAGCGACAAAATTGGTAAACAGCGAACCTTTTTACGTAAATTAAAGTGCTTTCAAGTGAGGCATATACGTCGTGCAAAAGTCGCCTTCTCTCGAATCGCACTTTAGTTAGGACTGAAATTGACTTTCGCTGTACAACCCTGAGTTTCATTATTGGTCAAACTAAATGCCCACCCATACTTTTGACAGATATCTTTCACTATCACTAAACCAATGCCAAAACCTTGGTAACCTCTACTCTCTGCCTCTAAACCGATACCGTTGTCGATAATGCTGAGTTGCCCTTGATCTAGGAAAATTGAGACCTGGCCTTGAGCGGTGCTATTAACCGCATTAATCAGTAAGTTTTTAAACAGAGCCTTGAATAGACTTGGGTGTGCATGAAGAGTCATATTGTCAAGTAATTGATAATCGATAGTACATTGGTTGTTATCGATATAACTTGCAATGTCGTCCAACTCTTGTTGAATAAATTTATTATCGATAATGATACTCAAATCTTCATGGTTTTCTTCACGAGCAAGCAATAACAAGGTGTCGGTTAGCTCATGCATATCATTTACTGCTTTATCAATTCGGGTCGTTTGCGGCTTAACTTTATCGTGCTCTATCCGGTTAAGTAGACTGACTGAGCCTTTAATCACTGTCATTGGTGTTCGTAGTTCGTGAGAGATATATCGAGTGAAGGATTTTTCCCTGGTTATCGAACGAGCAATGGTTTGGCGATAACTATTAATCGCTGTAAGGGTTTGCTGCATTTCATTGGTGACCTCTCCCTCAACTGATAATGGTTCAAAAGACGTGGCTTGGTCTTGACTGAGTTGGTCTGCCATTGAACGAAATGGCAAAGAGATACGATTAGCTGCGGTCAGGATATAAACACGAGCGCATAGCAATAAGATAAGTCCACCAATAATGATTGTTGCTTCAATAATTAAAAAGGTATCGTCACTCCATTCATTAGCGTCACTGCTCTCAACTAAATAGTAGATTTTGTTGTTTAATTGCTTCCCTAAAATGACATATTCGTTATCTGTATCGTCATAATGCTGCGACATAACGCCAATCCAATCTGGCGATATTGCTTGTTGAATTTGATCTGGCAATGTCTCGTAACTATCGTAACTCTTCGTTAATGGATCTATTTCACGAATACCAGTATTACCCTTTGCATAGTAAGCTAGATGGTAATCACTTACTTCTGCCAGACGCTTTGAATTAACTGTGTTCTCTGTCAGTAAAATAATGGAGCGGAAAATAATCCAATTTACGACTAATAAAAACAACGTACCGACAATAAAAGCTCGGCTGATGGTTTGCGTGATTGATATCGATTTGTTAGATGTTTTCAATTTTGTAACCTAGCTTTGGGATTGTCTTGATGAGTTCTTTGTCAAAAGGTTTATCTATTTTCGCGCGTAATTGATAAATATGCTTTCGTAATAAATCTTGATCTGGCGTTTCATTGGGCCAAAGTTTATGTTCAATGTCTTCTCGACTCACGATGTTAGGTGAGCGTTGACACAACAATGTTAGGATTTTAAATCCACTCGGATTTAATTTTATTAATTGCTCTTGCCTAAATACGGTGTGGTTTTTTAAATTAATCGACAAGTCGCCAATGGTAAGTTGGCTCGAAAAAGATACGCCTTGAGAGCGTCGCAAGACGGCCTGAATTCGAGCTTCTAATAACGCTAGGTCAAATGGTTTTACAACATAATCATCGGCACCGATGGTTAAGCCTTCGAGCATATCCTGATTGGTGTCTCGGGCAGTCAGCATAATAATCGGCGTATCAATACCTGTCTCTCGCAGACGTTTACAAATAGTCATGCCATCCATTCCTGGCAGCATAATATCGAGAATTATGCAGTCGTAACTATTTTCTTGGGCTAGTGTTAGCCCAAGCGTTCCTGTAGCAGCATAATCTAGCTCATAGTCATCGGTTTCAAAATATTCAAAAATGATTTCGGCAACTTGCTGACTATCCTCTACTAGCAATAATTTTGTCATAGCTTACTCAAGGCTTTCCAATCATGTTTAATGGTTTTCCTGTTGGCACAAATATAAGAAATATTTAGTATCTTTATTAACCATATAACAAGAGCTTAACACAGAAGTCAGCGGTTTGGTTTGGCGTTGCTTAACTGCAATGTAGATAGCCTGTGCTTGCTGGAGTTTCATTAACTCACTTATTTCACTGGTGACTTGGGCTTGTCCTCGAGTATAAAAGTTGCCCGAAAATGGTTTTTTTTGCCAATAAACCACTGGTACATCAACATCGATATCTTGCAGTAAATATGCCTGTGTACTCTTTTGCCAGTACCCTGAACTGACATAACTTAAAAAGCTAACCAATAGTACTAAAGAAAGTACACTTGTGATTATCAACGAACGTTGGTTCTTTATCGTTAACGCAATAAGAATTGCGAAAGCAGGTAGTCCAGGCATGACATAAGCTGGAAGAATATTACCGGCTAGTGTAAACAACAACATAGGTGCAATACTAAAAGCGATAAGGTAGCTCGTTAATTCTTCAACTTTGATGTTTCTTATTTGATTGAATGATTGTGTAGGCGCTTTGAGCAACCAAAGAATGATAAACACAGACCAAGGGCATGCCATTGCGAGCCAAAAAAGCCAAATAGTGCCTTTTGCTTCATCGTGGGCTGTACCATATAAGTCGCCGCTCCAGCCCGGTTCAATAAATCGCAAGACATGCTCGCCCCAAAGAAAGTAAGACAAGAACCCCGGTGTTGCGTGCTCTGCCATAAGATACCAAGGTAACGTCATTGCCATAAATGACATCAGTCCGAGTAACCATGGCAATGAAGTAAAGGCTCGCCAAAAGACATTTTGATAAAGTGACCATGTCACTAGCGCTATGCCGATAATGACGACGGCCACAGGTCCTTTGATTAGCATGCCAAAGGCTAATGCCACAAAAAACACAATCCCTGAAACTACTGATCGTGTTTTAAACTGAACCCAAAAACTTATCATGGCGAGTGTTACTGAAAGCGTTAATAACGCATCTGTCATGACCATAGCTCCACCGACAATAAAGCCCAATGTGGAGCACAAAACGAGTGTGGTGATGACAGCGATTTCTTTGGTATAAAAGCGCTTAACAAAAATGAATGTTAGTGCCAAGGTTAATAAGGTTGCCAGAAAATGAGGCAGGCGAGCTGAAAATTCACTGACGCCCAAAATTTCGAAACTAATTGCACTTGCCCATGTGTGCATGGGCGGTTTTCCCCAAAACGGTGTTGTTTCATTGAACATTGGGGTTAGGTAATTATTCGTGTCCGCCATAATACGCGCGATATCACTATATCGGGATTCTGTTGTATCAAATAATGGGTACATACCAAGGGATAACAACCTAACCAATATCAGTGCAGTGATTAGCGCAATGAATATGCGCGTAGACGTTACAACTTGGCGCATTATTTAGTCCCTCTTACACGCACAAGTTTTGATGTTTGATGACTAATTTTTTCCATAACTAGGTACACTGGGCGCTGCTTGCTCTCTGTGTATATCCTGCCAACATATTCGCCCAGTAATCCTATTGCCATAAGTTGGGCGCCACCTAGCCATAATTGAATTAGCATTAGGGAAGGGTATCCAGCAACATCTATTTGAAAGAAAAGTGATTTCAATAAGATAAAGGCGCTGTAAATGAATGCAGACAAGGAAACGATACCGCCTAACCAGGTTGCTATTTTTAAAGGTTTGACACTAAATGAGGTGATACCCGATAGCCCGAGTTGAATAAGTTGGAGAAATGACCACTTGGTTTCGCCTGCAACACGTTCGGGACGATCAAATTCGATAAAAGTCTGCTTGTAGCCTGGCCATGCCATAATGCCCTTCATGTAGCGGTTTTTCTCAGGTAGTTTGTTAATGTCATCTATTACTCGGCGTGAAAGTAAGCGAAAATCACCGACATCAGTAGCTATGTCGACATCTGAGAGTTTGTTGAGTAATCGATAGTAAACATGAGCGCTTAGTTTCTTTAGGTAGGATTCACCAGCTCTATCTTTTCGGCGCATATTCACAACATCAAAACCTTGGCGCCACATATCGAGCATTTGAGGAATTAATGCTGGAGGATCTTGTAAGTCAGCATCAAGCAAAATGGCTGAATCACCTTTGCATAACTCTAATCCTGCGGTCATGGCCGCTTCTTTGCCAAAGTTTCGACTCAGGTTAATCAGCTCAACATTGGCATGTGTACAATCCAAGGCCTGCATTATTGCCCAGCTATTGTCTTTACTACCATCATTAATATAAACGATTTCAACAGTATCATTGGCTAGCAAAGCAAGTGTTTGCGTCAGTTCATGATGAAATTTTGCTAGCATTTCTTGTTCATTATAAACAGGAACAATGATTGACAAGGTGATCTGTTCAGCCACTGTTGGGGGCTCTTGATAAGATGATACAGGTGTGACTAATTGCATAGGGAATATTACCTCAAGATAAAGTTGTCGCTATTGTCTGTGAGGCAATGTCGAAAAAATGTCTCAAAAAATCGTGACGTTTTTTCGACATCGGCATCGATAAACTGTTGTTTATTTATAAATTAGTGGTTTGATGAAAGAAATTTATCGCTTTGCCATAGTTGGAGGCGGTGGCTTTATTGTTGATGCGTTGTGTTTTTATGGAATCTCATTATATTTTGACATGAATATCGTGGTCGTCCGCACGTTGGCATTTTGTGTTGCTATGATAGTAACGTGGCTAGGTAATCGCTATTTTACGTTTCACGCGTCCAGCCGCGTTAATGCGCTTCGTCAATTCATGAAGCATGCACTGACAGCCAGCAGCTCTTTTCTATTGAATTTGATAGGATTTATGGTGGTGTTAAAGGCAACCAATCTGGTGTCGGTTGCCTTTATCGTTGGTGTCTCGATTGCGTTTGTTAGCAATTACGCGGTTTCAAAATCAAAAGTCTTTGTTTGAAAGTTGATTTAAAAACTTGGCTTTCTTGCAACTAGGTGCACGGTTGAAGTCGCTCTTTCTAAAAACGCACCTTCGCAATATGCAAAATAATATAGCCATAAGCGCTTAAAGTTATCGTCATAACCGTGTTTATTGATTTCAGACCAGTTTGCTAAAAAGTTATCACGCCAGTGCGCGAGTGTTTTTGCGTAATCTAAACCAATATCGTCGAGCTGTTCAATGACCATATTGGTATGTTGGCAAATTTGCTGTGAAAGTAGGGTAATCGACGGTAAAAAGCCACCAGGAAAAATATAGCGTTGAATAAAGTCCACGTTATGCAGGTAATGATCTAAACGTTGGTCTGCAATCGTTATTGCTTGTATTAACATTTTGCCGTTTGGTTTTACAAGCGAATGGCATTGTTCGAAAAAGCTTTGCATGTACTCGTAACCAACGGCTTCGATCATTTCGATAGAAACAAGCTTGTCGTATTGGCCTTCAAGATTGCGATAATCTTCTTTGAGTAGCGTAACAAGATGCCCTAGGCCGGCTTGCTCTACTTGTGTTTTAGCATAGTCGTACTGTTCTTCCGAAATTGTTGTTGTCGTTACTCGGCAACCATAGTTTTTCGCCATATGGACAGCAAGGCCACCCCAACCAGTACCTATCTCAACAACGTGATCTTTGTCCGTTAGCTCCAGCCTTTGACAGATGGTATCGAGTTTATGCACTTGTGCCTGCTCGAGTGTTGCGTCTGATGATGGGTAGATAGCCGAAGAATACATCATGGTCTTGTCTAGGAAGCGTGTGTACAGTTCATTGCCAAGGTCGTAATGAGCAACAATATTTTTTTTGGAACCAGAATGAGAATTTCGGTTTAATCGGTGGAAAATGTGGTTCTTTATTTTACTCAATAACGATTTTTTACTGTCAATGTTGTCGGTGACTTGTTGTGCTCTTGCGAATATTCTGATGACATCGGTAAGGTTAGGGCTGTGCCACTTATGCTCAATAAATGCTTCAGCTACCCCAATGCTTCCGCCTTTGACGAAATCGACATATGCGCTTGCATCTTTAATATAAATTTTACCAATGAGAGGGCTTTTTCCTCCCTCGTTTCGCTTGTTGCCAAAGGTGTGAACTGTATTCCCTTCAACGATTTCCACGCAATCGCTTTGTAACTTGCTTAGTGCGTTAAAAACCAAGTCACGACAGCGCTTAGCTAGCCAATTTAGTTTAGTATTGGGTTGTATATTCGCGATGGATTCCATAAATTCCTCGGATACTTATTGTTCGCTATTTTTGGTTTGATACGGAACGAAAGGAATTCGTTTGGCGAATAATTTGAGGGCTTGATAATAAATGCCCGCAACAATTTTTAACGACATGTGTGGTAACGTACACCATACATTTAACAAATTCTTTTTCGAAAAAGCCACGCGTTGCATCGCAAGCGTTGCATCAAAAACCTTCTCTTTTTCTTCGTGTGTTATGTTTTCAATGTGAACAAGTAACTGCTCATTATTGTTTTGTGGAGGTTTGACACGCCAATGGTATTGCATCGCTAGATCTAAAAATGGCGAAACATGAAAAGACTTTTCCGTTGGCATTGTCTCTATCATATCCACTAAATAGTAATGACGCTTATTCCAAGGTGTATTGCTTACTTCGACTAACATATAGCGACAATTGTCATTTTCATCGTAGCAGAAGAAAAAATTAGCAGGGCTAAAATATAAGCCAAAACATCGAGCTTGAACAAGCATAACCACCTTGTTGCCCTGCCAGATACCACCTAAGGAGTTCACTTTTGAAGTAATACGCTCCTTGAGGTTGCCTGGTTCACCTTTTAGGTAATCTTTTTCCACGACGCGTATTGGCTTGTACCATTGGGTACCAAGAATACCTTGGTTTATGTCGCCTTGAAGTACCTCATCAACATCAAGTGCAAGCATGTAAAGGCGATAGTTGAAGGCATTTTTCGCAGGAAAATACCTACGATGCCTAACATTTCCTTGGTAAATTGCACTTTGACTACGAATACTCATTCTAATCGCCTACAAATGACAATCGAATCGTTTTGCAACGTCAACAGCACTTCGAACGCCATCTTCATGGAATCCATTGTACCAATAGGCGCCCGCGAAATGGGTATTGTTCAAGCCGCAAATTTGAGATCTTTTTTGCTGTGCTTGCATTGACTCGATACTAAAAATTGGGTGGTGATAAATAAACTTTCTTAGTACTTTTTCAGAGGCTATTGCTTCACTTTGGTTAAGCGTTACACAAAACGTCGTGTCGCTTTGTAGCCCTTGTAAAATATTCATGTTGTAAGTCACACTCGCAGGCTTTGATCTATCGTTGACTAACTGATAGTTCCAACTTGCCCATGCCGCTCTACGTTTTGGCAACAATTGTGTGTCTGTGTGAAGTACGACTTCATTTTCACTGTATGGCATTGCGCCGAGTACTTCTTGTTCTGCTGGGGTTCTATCATCGAGTAATTTCAACGCTTGGTCTGAGTGACAAGCTAACACTATCTCATCAAACTCATCGACTTTAACTTCGCTGTTTACCTCGTGGTGAACGAACACTTTTTCGTCTCGTCGCTCAATTCTTAGCAGCTTTGTGTTGAGTTTAATATTGTCTTTAAACGGCTCGATTAATGGCGTTATGTAACTGCGAGAGCCTTTAGGGATTACATACCATTGTGGTCTATCCGTGATATTTAATAGGCCGTGATTATGAAAGAACTGAACAAAAAACTTAAACTGGAATTGGTTCATTTGATCGATAGAGCTAGACCAAATTGCAGCGCCCATAGGCAAAATGTAATGCTGCGCGAAGAAATCACTGAAATTATTCTGTGATAAAAACTCCCCGAGGGTAAGTTGCTCATCATAGTTATTTTGTTCGTATACTGATTTGCACGCTTTGTTAAAGCGGACAATTTGTCTAATCAGATGCCAAAATTTAGGCCTTAATATGTTGCGTCGTTGTGCGAATAAGGTGTTTAAGTTATGGCCGTTATATTCTAATCCAGTTTGCGTATTGTGAACCGAGAAACTCATTTCTGTTTCTTGTTTGTTCATACCAAGCTTGGCGAGTAGTTTTAGAAAATTCGGATAAGTCTTATCATTAAAAACGATAAATCCAGTATCTATCGCATAATCTCGTCCTTGGTACTCGACGTCAACGGTCGCTGTGTGGCCACCAATATAATCGTTTTGTTCAAATACTGTCACATTGTGTTTTTGCGACAGTAAATGAGCGCTTGTCAAACCGGCAATGCCGGAGCCAATAATGGCGATATTCTTCATTTAGTTAGCCTCGATGATGCAAAAGCCTGCCACCAACGTGAAGGCAATAATGAAAATGTGTGAAGTAGTAAAGTCAGTTTTTTAGGAAATTGAAGATAGCGTTTACGTTTTTTCACCCCCTCGTAAATGCGCACTGCAGCTTCTTCACTACTAATTAAAAATGGCATATCAAAGTCGTTTTTGTCGGTCAGAGGTGTTTTGATAAAACCGGGATGAACTAAGGTGACGTCGATACGGTGTTTAGCTAGATCAATCGCTAATGAATTAGCTAAATAATCTACCCCTGCTTTTGATGCACCATATGCTTGTGCCTTAGGAAAGGGGACTAAACTAGCGCTTGAGCTAACAAACACCAGTTGAGGGTTACCTGCGTCTGGTGTTTTGGCCGGCGTTAGCTTGACAAGAAAGTTCGCCAGCATAGTTCCCATGCTTTTCAAGTTGACGTCGATAATTCTATCAAACAAGTCATCATCAAAGCGGATAGGGTCTTCGATGTACAAACAATCTCCAGCGTTAAGAATAATGATATCAAGCATGTTTACTTGTGCACTGGCTGATGCGACTTGCGCTTTGTTGGTCACGTCAAAGATTAACGGCGTAATATTGCCATATTCCGCTTGTAGCGCCTTTAAAGCTTCCTCGTTACGGCCACAAGCAAACACCTCATTTCCCGCTTTAGCGTATTGCTTGGCAAGTGAGAGCCCAATACCCGAACTGGCGCCAGTGATTAGTACTTTTTTCACGATTGTGCTCGCTGTTTGATGTAGCGGATAATGCGTCCCATTAACGGGATATGTTCATAGACCATAGCGCCTACATCTACATAATCTCTGTGATAAATAACACGCCCTTGTTCGCCAATAAGCTTTGTGTGCCCTTCAACCGTAATCGGTTTTGCCCCGTTGAGGCGTTTATGAATAAATGTCATTCGCCAATATACGGCTGCCTTGTTATCTTGGTGAATCACTTCGTCAATGTCGAATTGGCAACTGATAAGATTCGTATACAGGTTATCGAAATAGCTCCTGAGATCGTCTAGGCCAACAACAAGATGCATCGGGTCTTTAAAGGTGACCTGAGGATGATAAACCTGCGTCAGCAGCTCTAAATTATCAGTGCCTAATCTCTGATAAATATCAATAAATTGACTAAGCCAGTCCGGGTATGGGGATACATGACCATTGGATTGTCCATTTACGACGATGTTCGGTTGAAAGTTACTCGTATTTTCCATAGTTTATCGCGTATATTGTTTGTAAAAATCTAGCGCTTTCAATCGGGCTTGTTTGTGCTCAACGATTGCTGGCCAATAAATATCTAAATGATTTTCCGCAATATAGTCATGTGGAAAATGAATTTTTTTGTCTGGAATATCAGACAATTCTGGTAAATATTTACGGATAAATTTTCCTGTGGGATCAAACTTTTCACTTTGGCTGATTGGGTTGAAAACCCTAAAATAGGGTTGTGCATCACAGCCTGTACCAGCAGACCATTGCCAACCACCATTGTTTGCTGCAAAGTCACCGTCAACGAGTTTAGTCATGAAATAATGCTCGCCAATACGCCAGTCAACTAATAGGTGCTTAGTCAAAAAGCTCGCTACAATCATTCTTAGGCGATTGTGCATCCACCCTGTTTGATTAAGTTGTCTCATTGCGGCGTCAACAATTGGGTATCCCGTTCTGCCTTGCTTCCATGCTTCAATGTGCTCTACTTTATTGTGCCATGGCAAATCGTCATACTTGTCATTGAAGTTAGTATGTTTGATGAGATCAGGGAAGTGCCATAATAAATGGCGGTAAAACTCGCGCCAAATTAACTCATTTAACCAGCTAAAAGCTTGCGAGGGTTGCTGATGTAGGATATCGGGGTAGCTGTTTTGCAGCAATGCTAGCAGGTAACGTGGACTAATTGCACCAATACTTAAATAAGCAGAAAGTCCTGAAGTACCTTTGATTCCCGGGATATCTCTTTGGTCGTGATATTTATCTATTTTGGTTTGCAAAAACTCGGGAATAACGACAGCTTCAACATCCGTCGATAGTGGCCATTTACTCGAGTCTTGGCGAGTGATTTCCGGTAAAATGGGTTCAACTTCGTGCTCGTTAAACGATACAGACTCCTGTTTCGCTATGTAACTGAAACCATTATTTAATACGTAATTTAGCCAAGCCTTTTTAAAGGGAGTAAACACTTTAAACATAGCGCCTGAGTTGTTTCGAACTAAGCCTTTAGGGACGATAACATCCCCTTCAAATGCCATGATATTGATGCCAAGTTGTTTGAGTTTTTCGTCTCGATTACGCTCTCGTAACTCAAGCTCTTGATTAACAATTACTTGATTGCTTTGTATAGACTCAAGGTGGGTTAAAATAGTATCGATCTGACTGTTGTAGTCGCTCCCGTGAATGATGGTTAAATCGATCCCTAATTGTTTCAGCTGTGCATCTAACAGGGCTACATGGCGAAGAATTAAATCGACTTTAATTGGCGCCATGTGATGTTTCGACCATTCTTCAGGTGTCGCGATAAAGACTGCTTGTGTAACACCATGCGCTAGCGCATAGGCTACGGCAGGATTGTCGTGGACACGAAGATCATTTCTAAACCACAATAACAAAATACTTCCTCTAAAATGTTAAAAGCCTACCCGAAGGTAAGCTTTTATGTCGTTGGTTTAATACCCGTATCGAAGTTTTAATTGTTCCGGATATGGAGACAAATAAAACTGCTTGGCTAAATACGGCTTTGGAAAAGACAGTAGATAATGTTTAATTAACGTTAACGGCACCATTAAAGGCATCAAGCCTGTGCGATAAGCATCAATTTGTTGGCACAGCTCTTCTCGTTGTTCTTTCGACAAGTGATGAGAAAAATACCCTTGAATGTGCTGTAGTGTGTTCGCGTGTCCTTTGCGTGTTGCTTTGATCTTGAGCGCATTCATTAAACCACTAATGTAGGTTTGTGCCAGCTCATAAATTGACAACGAGTTGCCTGCAAGCAAACGTCCTAGTTCTTTGTACGCCTTTTGCGAGTGACTCATCACCGTGTATTTAAAGGTTGAGTGAAACTGAATAAGCTTGTGCTTCGTTATACCGCTTGCTTCTAGCTCTTGCCATTGGCGGTAGGCAAATACGCGAGCAACAAAGTTTTCTCGGATAATTGGGTCGTTCAATCGACCGTTTTCTTCACAAGGTAGTAGGGGATTCGCGTTCATGATCTCACGTGCAAAGATACCTACGCCATCAGAGGTAGCACCTTTGCCGTCTTCTCGATAAACCTTTACACGTTCCATACCACAGCTTGGGCTTTTAGCTGTAAAAATAAACCCACTAAATTGTTTTGCTATTTTTGCAACTCGTTTACCGTACGCCTCAAGCGCTTCGGTGATCTCACCTGTGCCGTCAGGGCGAGAGACTACAATTAAGTCATCTTTTCGTATCTGACGAATTGTTGGTCTTGGTACAGGTAAGCCGACTGCGACCTCTGGACAAAAGCTTCTATATTGTACGTGTTGTCCTAACTCTTTTACGCAAAAATGAGACGTTTTAGCACTTGCATCATATCTTACTTCTTTGCCTGTTAAACAGGCGCTGATGCCGATGTTTATTGGTTTTGCCATAACAAGCTCCTTCTATTTTATTAGTATAGAAATTGTGCAATTGGGTTCAATAATTTGTTGATGCCTTGGGTAAAGTGCTGCGCATCATCAGATACTGTAAAACACAAACAACCTTCTTCAGATACAGGGTGGTGTGTATGCTCTCCATCAAGCATAATAAAGTCCCCTGCAACGTATTCTCCCATATCGTCTTTGAAGCTGCCTGATAATAATAAGGTTAGCTCATAACCTTTGTGTGTGTGCTCAGGAACACTACCACCAGGTTCGATATTTAGTAGGCTTGAGCGAACTTTCCCTTCGTCGAGTTGGAAACGCGCTCGTGACAGTTTACCTATATTTGACCAACCCGTTGTCGGAATGTTACTGATTGCACGCGGCAAAACAACACTTTTACCTTTGATGTTCAAGGTTTTTTGCTCAGGTACTGAATGTGTCGCGACATCGTTTTGCTCAGTGATTTCACCGATCATGGCGTCATAGTCCAACTCACCAAACTCAGCTGTACCCGTTGAAGACTCGTTTATTTGCTCATCATTCACTTCAAAGCAAGCCTCAGCTCGTTGGTCTGTCAACGTTTCCACTTTAGCTGCGCAGTGAGGGCACATCTCAATATGCATGGCAATTGCAGCAGATACAGATACAGGCAAACTAGCTTCGACATATGATGCTAATAATTCTTCGCTAGGATGGTGTTTAATCATGGTCTGCTCCTATATGTTGCTTGAGCTTGGCTAATGCGAGTCTTAATCTTGATTTGATTGTTCCTAACGGAATGTTGAGCTGTTTAGATAGTTGCTCTTGTGACAACTCCATAAAGTAAACACCACGAATGACTTGTTGCTGCGCTTCAGGTAGCTTGTCAATGTGCGCCATAAGGTGTTGGTTTTCTAAGTGATCGCTATAGTCATCTTCTGAGCTCTGGTCACTTTCAATCAACGGCCAAATATCATCACTCAGGTTATCTTCTTTTTTTGCTTTGATTTTTCTTAATAAGTCAAAGCTTGCATTACGCATGATTGAATAAATCCATGTCGTAGGAGCGCCTTTGTCTGAGTGGAACAAATGCGCTTTACGCCAAACGTTCGTCATGGTCTCTTGCAGTATTTCACCAGCAAGTTGTGGGTTATTGAATTTCTGTGAACAAATGTTGGTGATTTTAGGCGCAAAGAATCGAAACAGATGTGTAAACGCCTGTTTGTCTCTGTTTTGAGCGACTTGTTCAAGCCATAATGTAAGCTGCGCTAAGTCAGTTTTTTCTTTCATCTTTATAGGTTTACTCTTAGCCTGGTCATTTGACAAGTTCTTTGTCATGACTTTTGCTGAGTTACCTTTTGGAATATCTGATGAATGACCCATGATTTGCATGAGAACCCCCAGTTGATCGTGTTAAAGTTCACTACGGGCCTAGGGGCTGTTTTAGATCACATTGTTTAATTATTTTTTACTCTATCGCGTTATTTAATATTCGAGTAATAAGGGTTTGTGTCTTATCTATTCCAGCTGGGTCGATAAGTTGATCTTTTTGTTTGAATTTAATAGGTAAAATCTCCAGCCAACGTGCGCACAGCCATGACAAATCTAAAACAATTTCTGGGTATAGATATTCGAGATCTTGGTTGTTTTGAAAGAGACGACCAAGCGTTACGGCAAGTTCGTGTTCGCTGCCAACCTCCTGTTGAGGCCAGAAAGGCTTTTCAATGACATCACCAATTTGCAGGAGTTCTTCATTTTGGAATGAGTCTAGAATGTTGACAAGCTTTTTACATTTTACTGTTATTAACAGCATACCGTTTTCGTCTTGATTAAAATCAATAATATCGACCCAGCTGCCCCATGTTGCATGTTGGCCTAGTGCTTGGTTTTGATATTTGATGACAAAACCTTGTGTTTCGTTGCAATTTTTTACCATGTTAAGGTAACGCTGCTCAAAAATTCTTAATTGAGTAACGCCCTCAGGCAATAAAAAAATTGGTAATGGAAAAATCGGTAGTTTCATAACAGCTAAAGTAAGTAATCGGTAACTGTTATACGCGAGTGACGTTTTTTTTGGTTCACCCTAAGGTGTGAATCTTTGAACAATATTGCCGCAAAAATAAAAAAGCCCCACAGTGTTGTGAGGCCCTAAGAAATTGACGTTATTCTGCGCTTTGCTTTGACTGAATAATTTCTTCGACAAGCGTTAGGCCTGATTTTTCACATGGAGGTAGGCTCTCTTCCGCTTTTGCAGATGATTCGGGCTTTTCTGGGAAGTGAAGCATATGCGCGCTCCATGTTAACCCTCCACCAAATGCTGGCATCAAGACATTGTCACCCGCGTTGATTTGACCTTCTTCAATGGCTTCTACTAATGCAACAAGGGCTGTAGCAGCCGACATATTGCCGTATTTCTCAATATTGACGAAAACTTTGTCTTTCGGCGTTTTTAATTTCTTTGCAAGTGAGTCAATAATGCGCAAATTCGCCTGATGTGGAACGACTAAATTGATATCGTCGTTGTTCATTTCAAGCTTTTCTAATGTTTTGTCACATGCTTGAGCCATACCAGCAACGGCTTTTTTGAAAATATCTTGACCTAAGAAATTCCACCAAGTGTGCCCTAGGATATGATCTTTGTTGGCATATTTAACACCTAATCCTCGCACGGCAAGAATGTCACGAGACTCGCCGAAGCAACCTAAAGATTCACCTAAAACACCTGACTTTTCATCACTCGCTTCTAGATAAAGTGCGGCTGCACCGTCTCCGAATAACACGGCTACGTCTCTATTTGACCAATCCATTACTTTTGAAATCACTTCTGCACCAATAATAAGTGCCGAGTTGATCGCACCAGATTTAATCATCGCTGTGGCGACACTTAAACTGTACATGCCACTGGTACACGCCGTGTTAACGTCCATGCAGGCTGCGTTAGTTGCGCCGAGTAAACGCTGAACATTCGATGCAGAATTTGGGCATTGCTCATCAAATGTTGTTGAACCGAAAACGATCATATCAACGTCTAGCGCTGTTTTACCGGCAACGGCGAGGGCTTCGGCACACGCAATGTGAGCAAGTTCACTAACATCAACATGTGAAACACGTCGTTCTTTCATGCCGGTCCGTGTGGTTATCCATTCATCGTTTGTTTCTAGAAACGTAGCTAGATCGTCGTTTGAAAGAATAGCTGGTGGCATGCATTTGCCCCAACCTTTAATCGCTGCGTATGTCATTAATTACCTACTGCTGAAAAACCTTCTCAAAGGTGAGAAGTAACCCTCAGGTTTTTTTATACTCAGTGAAAATTGACTCAAGCAATATTTCAATGGGTATTCGTTGTATTTAGCTATGTGTAGGATAGTTTTCTTTGCTTAAAATGTCTATCGAAAAGCCTGCATTTAGTGATTAAATGTTGGCAACGATTAACCTTCTTCAAGTAACTTTTTTTGGTAACGTACTGCTAGCATTCTCAGGATGTCCCGCCATGTAATGATGCCAAGTGCTTTATTTTCGGCATTGACGATAGGGAGGGCCGAAATATGATGGTCGTTGAATAAAACTGCCATTTCACCTAACGAGGTGTTAGGTAGGCAAGAGATGGGATTACGAGTCATCACCAAATGTACTTTTTTTGCTAAGATTCGTTCGTCTTCGCGTGTTTCTTTGGCACTGCCGATGGTTGGGCTAAGTTGCTTGTAGAGCTCTCGGTCGGTAATTAACCCAACAAGTCTATTGTCGTCGTCTAAGACGATTAAATGATGGAATTTATGCCTATCAAACAGTGTTTTTGCATCTCTAAGTGTACTATCTAACGTAAGGTAGATTAATTTTGTTGATATGTATTTAGTTAAATTCATGTCGCTTGTTACCTTAAGTATTTATAGACTCTCATCTTACGTTATTTGATAAACGTGACGTGCGTTTTGATAACTGAGTCGTTGCCATAATGTTTTATCACTGGCAAAAAGGTTGTGCAACATTTGCCAATATTCATGATAGGGCAAAGATAGTGTAATTAGTGGAAAGTTACTGGCTAACATAACTCGATCACGAGAGAAAACTTCAATACAGGTATTGATGATGTTTTCAAACCTAACAAAGTCAATATCACGGTTGTTTGCGTTTAACATTTCCTGTCCAGAACATTTAATGTAAACATTTTTAAAAGCGGATAGACGTTTGATATTGTTGAGCCACATATCATATCGATTAGCGTCACTTGGGCAGAAACCATGATGATTTATGACGATAGTGAAGTGCGGATCCTGTTCAAGGATGTCGATGAGGCTATCGACAACTTGGGTATGCTCCATGGCAAACTGTGCTTCAAATACTAGATTTTGTTTTGCAAGTTCACGTAAGTTTTGTTTCACATGTTCTTGGTACAAAAAGTCAGCGTCGATATCTTCTAAAATATATCGAACCCCCATTAGACATGGGTATGTCTTAAGTTGAGTAATATCTGAAATAAATTCAGTCTGTGATTTGGCAATATCGACGAAGGCTATTGCTTTAAACGAGAGTTTATTGTGTTCTTCCAGGTATGCTAGTTCTCGCCAAGGCTCTTTATTATCAAAGCCTGCTTCTATATGGACGAACCCTGCAATGTCCAACGATGAATGGCTTGTAAGGTTCGTTTCATCAAATGATCTTGAAATCACACTTTTGTCGGGCCAAAACGGCGGGTTGGCTTGTTTGAGCCAATGATAATCACCTAGTTCAATATTAAATAAATGAATATGTGGGTCGATGATTTTCATTATTGCGCAGTGTAACCGCCATCAATGACCTGAAGGCTTCCAGTAATGAATTTTGCATTTTCTGAACTCAAAAAGAACACGAGTTCAGCCACTTCTTCTGGCTGTCCTAGACGACCGAGAGGTTGCAAAGCTTCCTCTTCTTGATGAATGCTCGCCTTGTCTTCACCTGACTTTTCACAATAGTTATCAATTGCCTTGTGATATAGGGGAGTTTCTATTGTTCCTGGGCAAACAGCATTAGCTCGGATATTAAATTCTGCATAATCAAGCGCGGTTGTTTTCGCCATACTCGCCAACGCACTTTTACTCAAGTTATAAGCGAAAGAATTACGTTTACCGATAATCGCTTGATCTGATGACATCAGGATAATGGCACCATTTTTTGCAGCTTTCATACTCGGTAACACAGACTTAACAGCAGCGTAAGCGCCTTTGACATTGATGCTAAACACTTTATCTAGCGCTTCCTCAGATGTGTTTTCAATATTTGCTGAGAAGTGTATGCCTGCATTCGACACCAATACATCAATGGTGTGCTCTTTTGCAATCTTGTTAATAATAGCCTCAACTTGCTTCACGTCAGTAATATCGCACTGGTGGAACTCACCAACATTACTGCTGGTAATATCAAGGTTAAAAACCAGGTATCCTTCGGCGATAAATTTATTAACAATACTGAGGCCAATACCGGAACTTCCGCCGGTGACAATACATACTTTTTGAGTCATAAGCTGAGCTTTTACTAAATTTTTCGAAAAAGTAGCAATATGTGCTATCTAATTCAAGTAAATAAGGTTTTTGTTCGTTATAATAACGCCAAGAGTAAACAGGAGCTTATATGAAAGTTTGTGGCGTAGAAATCAAAGGCAATGATGCAGTTATTTGTATCATGTCATTAAAAATGGGGTTGTACGATATTCCAAAGGTAAGAGTGCCTAAATTAAGTGTTGGTGATGCTAGTGATGCAGAAGAGATGCGTCGCTTTCAATTTGCCTTTGCAAAGTTATTAGAAGACTATCAGGTCGATAAAGTAGTAATCAAAGGTCGCGCAATCAAAGGTAAGTTTGCCGGTGGTGCCGTTGGTTTTAAAATTGAATCAGCGATTCAGCTTATTGCCGATTTAGATGTTGAGATTATGGCGTCGGCTACTATCAAAAAGACTTTGGAGCGCTCTCAGGTCGCAATCGATTTTCGTGACACAGGGTTGAAAAACTATCAACAAACTGCATTTGAAACAGTCTTTGGTTATTTCGAAGGTCGTAACCAATAAAAAGAATTTTGGTTAGAAATGAAACGCACAATATGTGCGTTTTTTTATGCCTATTTTTCGGTGTTCTTGAGTTTCGTCTACTACGATATATCAATACCAATAGGTTTTTGCTCACTCAGCGAAAATTTAAAGGCGTATAGACAAAGCATAGCCTGCAGAGAATCGTTATTCCTTTGTTAATAGCTATAACGCAGTTTAAACACTTTTAAAACTCACTCTTTGGGAGCTCATCATGGAAACATTAATTGTCCTAAATTTAATTTACGTAGAATAACTCTGCCAAAGAAATTTATCTTGTTACTGTTCCTGAGATTCAGCTCTGAGCCGCGTAAAAACTTGATGGGATTGGTATTTAAGACAGAAAGTTTTCATTGATACCATGAAAGTACTTTATCAAAACAAATTTTCTTGCTTATAATGGTGTCAAAAGGTGGTAAGACCACTTAATAAAGACAAAGGAAAATATCATGCCAGAATATAAAGCTCCCTTGAGAGATACTAAGTTTGTAATGCAGGAATTACTTAACTGTAACGAGCATTATGCTCGTTTAGGTTATGAAGATGCGACGGAAGATATGATCGACGCAATCTTGACTGAAGCAGGTAAATTTACTGAGCAAGTATTAGCACCAATCAACCAGATTGGTGACGAACAAGGTTGTACTTGGAACGATGGCGATGTAACCACTCCTGACGGTTTTAAAGAAGCTTATCAACAATATGTTGAAGGTGGCTGGCCAACACTTTCACAAAGTGTTGATTTTGGTGGTCAAGGTTTACCACATTCATTAAATTCCCATATTGCTGAAATGGTTTCAGCGGCAAACCACTCGTTTGCAATGTACCCAGGTCTTAGCCACGGTGCGTTAGCTACATTAGAAGCTCACGGTACACCTGAGCAACAACAAATGTTTATGCCAAAACTTGTTGAGGGTACATGGACAGGTACTATGTGTTTGACAGAGCCACATTGTGGTACTGACTTAGGTATGCTGCGCACAAAAGCAGAATTAAATGACGATGGTACTTACTCACTATCGGGTACCAAGATCTTTATCTCTGCTGGTGAGCACGATTTATCAGAAAACATTGTTCATATTGTTATTGCTCGCATTCCGGGTTCTCCTGCAGGTACA
This sequence comes from Thalassotalea loyana, assembly GCF_030161435.1. Lineage (GTDB taxonomy): Bacteria > Pseudomonadota > Gammaproteobacteria > Enterobacterales > Alteromonadaceae > Thalassotalea_G > Thalassotalea_G loyana. The sequence goes on from NZ_BSSV01000001.1 coordinate 983,390, forward strand.
AAAGGTATTTCGCTTTTTGCCGTACCTAAGTTCAATGTTACACCTGACGGTGAAAAAGCGGACCGTAACGGCGTAAACTGTGGTTCTATCGAGCACAAGATGGGTATCAACGCGAACGCAACTTGTGTAATCAACTTTGATAACGCAAAAGGCTACTTAATCGGTGAAGTCAATCGTGGTTTACATTGCATGTTTACCTTCATGAATGCAGCTCGTTTAGGTGTAGCCAATGAAGGTGTTGCTGCTGCAGATGCGTCTTACCAAGGTGCTTTAGCCTATGCTAAAGAACGCTTACAAATGCGTTCGTTATCGGGTCCTAAAAATCCGGAAGGTCCTGCCGATCCAATTATTGTTCATCCTGATGTTCGTCGTATGTTATTAACGCAAAAATCAATTGCTGAAGGCGGACGTGCATTTGTTGGTTACTTAGCGCAATTAGTTGATGAAGTTGAGCACGGTACTGACGAGAAACTTAACGCGGTTGCAGAAAGCAAGCTTGCGCTGTTAACACCAATTGCTAAAGCTTTCTTAACTGAAGTTGGTTTTGAGTGTACTTCTCATGGTGTTCAAATTTTTGGTGGTCATGGCTTCATTAAAGAGTGGGGCATGGAGCAATTAATGCGAGATACTCGTATTAGTATGTTATATGAAGGTACAACGGGTGTTCAGGCTATCGATTTATTAGGCCGTAAGATTTTAGGCTCTAAAGGTGAATTAATTAAGCCGTTTGCTGCCGAAGTGATGGCGTTCTGTCAAGAGCACGGTACTGACGATGACATGGCTGAGTTCATCAAGCCGATGATTTCGTTTGGTGTTAAATGGCAAGAAATGACCAAAGAAATTGGTATGAAAGCGATGACTAACCCAGATGAAATTGGCGCTGCATCCGTTGATTACTTAATGTATTCAGGCTACATGACCCTTGCTTACTTCTGGGCGAAAATGGCAAAAGTTGCACAAGATGCACTAGCTGCAGGTACAGAAGAGAAAGGGTTTTATGAAGCAAAAATCAAAACGGCTCAATTCTACTTCCAGCGTATTTTACCGCGCGTAAAAGGTCACGCGGCGTGTATCAACAATGGTGGCGAATCTATGATGTCACTGACAGCAGACGACTTCTTATTCTAGTCAATAAGAAGTTTCAAAAAAGGCAGCGATTAGCTGCCTTTTTTATTACGTGTAATTATTGATAATGCTTAGGCATTAGGCAGTTCTACAACAGTAAAAGAGGTATTATCTTCGCCATAAAAGTACACAGAACACCCTTGCCAGTTTTTTGGCAGTTTCCATTGTGATTGCTCATTTACGGTATATACATGTCGTTTGTTTCTGCATCTAACATCAAGTTTCGTCAGTCTTCCATCAACATTTTGAATCCCAAACGACTGTCTAGCTAACCGGTGAGCGACAGAATCTCTGTCTTTGATATTTAGTTGTCGTGTAATTGCATCAGGGCCGCTAATGAATTGTTCTATTGCTAATTTTTGCTTCTGATAACGCTCATGATTAGGTTTACTAATTTCCAAGGCTAAAAGTCTTTCAGTTGTTCTATGCGCGCTTGCAACATGTCCTGCGTCTAACTCAAGTAGAAGTTTTTTGTGAAGGGCAGGATATATATTTTGTTCAATATTAGCTCTTATAGATTTTTGTTGCGCCGTGAGTGTATCTTGGTCTCGGTAGGTCTTCTCGCCAGAAAAGTGTAATGCTTTATTTAAATGGTATAACTCTTGTTTTGGCTGCTGTTGAAAATTAGCGTATCTCGCTAGTGCGCTATGCTGATAAAAACTCTCAATACCCCGATAGATTTTATAGTTTTTTAATTTTGTGGCTAATTCCGAAAGTTTAGCGGCATCTTTGGCCTCAAGTGCTTCTGAAAAAGAGGCGTGGAGACGTAAAAACTTTTTTGAAACGCCGGTTCCTGAGTTATGTAACTTAAAATCCATGCGTATGCTATTTTTGCACTGGGTAATCGCTTTACCGTTTTCAGTTGCAGGTTGGAATTTCCACTTATTAAGGGCTTTTAAGGTTTCTCTTTCGAATCGACTAGAGCCAGAAGAATCTTCGACAACAGCGTCACTTACCTTGCCATTTGTATCGACTACAAAGCTGACAATTACCCAGCCTTCTTTGCTCTTTTTAGCTTCTTGAATTGGATATGTAGGGGGTACTCTTAGGATAGGTTTGGCATCTACTAATGTTGTGATGTGTTTAGCTAGTTTATTCTCCGTAGCGTTTACAGGGCCCGCGAGTAGCGTGAGCGCGAAAAGCGCGGTTAATTTTTTGAAATGCATCGTTCTTCCTTGATTTTTCTCATTATTTTTAAGCATATAAAAAAACAGGGTCAGAGTAAAATTACCCTGACCCTGCTGTAACATGTAGTTGCTAAGACTTATTCTGCAAGCGGACGCATGTGCGGGAATAAAATCACGTCTTTGATTGTTGGTGAGTCAGTAAATAACATGACTAAACGGTCGATACCAATACCTTCACCAGCCGTCGGTGGTAAACCATACTCTAATGCGTTGATGTAATCGTCATCAAAGTGCATAGCTTCATCGTCACCTGCGTCTTTTTCTTCAACTTGTTTGCGGAAACGCGCTGCTTGATCTTCTGCGTCGTTAAGCTCAGAGAAACCATTCGCTAACTCACGACCACCAACGAAGAATTCGAAACGGTCAGTGATAAATGGATTTTCATCGTTGCGGCGAGCAAGTGGTGATACTTCCCACGGGTATTCAGTGATGAAGGTTGGTTGGTCTAATAAATGCTCAGCAACTTCTTCGAAGATTTCACAGATGTACTTACCTGGGCCCCAAACCTTAGCTGCGTCACCTTCTTTTACGTGAACTTTCTTCGCTAATGCTTTGATTTGGTCAAAGTTGTTTTCCGGATCGCGAAGTGCTGCTTCGTCATCGCTTGTCACTACACCGTCTTCAGCGTATTTTACGATGGCATCAACCATTGATAAACGCTGGAACGGCTTACCGAAATCGTAGAACTTCTCTTCAACAACTTCACCTTCAGCATTTTTTACTGTGTTACGGATAACTGTAGTACCCATAACATCTTCAGCTAATGTGCGTAACATGTCTTCTGTTAAGTTCATTAGGTCTTTGTAATCTGCGTACGCTTGGTAGAATTCGATCATGGTGAATTCTGGATTATGACGCGTTGATAAACCTTCATTACGGAAGTTACGGTTAATCTCGAAAACCTTTTCGAAACCACCAACAACTAAACGCTTTAGGTATAGCTCAGGAGCGATACGCATAAACATTTGTACGTCTAACGCGTTATGGTGTGTGACGAATGGTTTGGCTGTTGCACCACCAGGAATCGTCTGTAGCATTGGCGTCTCAACTTCCATAAAGTCACGCTCAGCTAGGAAGCGGCGGATACCATCAACAATTTTTGAACGAACTTTAAATGTTTCGCGTGTGTCTTGGTTGATGATTAAATCAACGTAACGTTGGCGGTATTTCGTTTCAACGTCTGATAAACCGTGGAACTTCTCTGGTAATGGACGAAGTGACTTCGTTAATAACTGGTATTCGTTCATGTTAACGTATAGGTCGCCTTTGCCTGATTTGTGCAAAGTACCTGTTACACCAATGATATCACCGATGTCTAATACGCCACCAAGGTTGGCTTTAATTTCTTTTTGAACTGTTTTGTCTGCGTATGCTTGGATACGACCTGACATATCTTGTAGCACAAGGAATGGGCCACGTTTAGCCATGATACGACCAGCAATCGAGTAAACATCTGATTCAGCTTCAAGCGTCTCTTTATCTTTATCACCGTGTGCAGCTTGTAAATCAGCTGCATAGTGTTTTCGATCAAACGTATTTGGATGGCCGTTGGCGTCACAGTTTTCTCGAATTTGCGCTAATTTGCCGCGACGTTCGGCAATTAATTTGTTTTCGTCTTGTTTTGCTTGGTCTGTCATTTTCAGTCTCAAACTAGGTTAATAAATGAAAGCAAAGGCTTTCTCTTCAATAATATGGCTTATAAGCCTGACTTTAATGATGCTTCGATAAATTTATCTAAATCACCATCAAGTACTGCTTGTGTGTTGCGATTTTCAACACCTGTTCGTAAGTCTTTAATACGGCTATCGTCTAATACGTATGAGCGTATTTGGCTGCCCCAACCAATATCTGACTTACCTTCTTCAAGGGCTTGTTTGTCTTCGTTTTGCTTTTGAATTTCCATTTCATATAACTTGGCTTTCAAAAGCTTCATCGCTGTTGCACGGTTTTTGTGTTGCGAGCGATCTGCCTGACAAGCTACTACGGCGCCCGTTGGAATGTGGGTCAATCGAATAGCTGAATCTGTTTTGTTTACGTGTTGACCGCCAGCGCCAGAAGCACGGAAAGTATCAACGCGTAAGTCCGCTGGGTTAATGTCGATTTCAATGTTGTCATCAATTTCAGGGTAGATAAACGCCGAAGCAAATGATGTGTGGCGACGACCGCTTGAATCAAACGGTGATTTACGTACCAAACGATGAACACCTGTTTCTGTGCGCATCCATCCATAAGCATAGTCACCAGAAAATTTAATCGTACAACCTTTTATTCCTGCAACATCACCATCTGAAACTTCAAGAACTTCCGTCTTAAAGCCGTGAGATTCACCCCAACGCAAGTACATACGCATTAGCATCTCAGCCCAGTCTTGCGCTTCGGTACCACCAGAACCTGACTGAATGTCTAAGTAACAGTCACTTTCGTCAGAGTCACCTGAAAACATTCGACGAAACTCTAAGGTGTTGAGTTTCTCATCTAGTCCGTCAACTTCTGCTTGCGCATCCGTGAAGGTCTCTTCGTCTTCTTCTTCAATTGCTAGTTCAACTAACCCTTCAACGTCGTCACAACCTGACTCAAGTTGGTCAACGGTATGAACAACAGCTTCAAGTGATGCGCGTTCTTTACCTAATGCTTGAGCACGTTCAGGCTCATTCCAAATTTCAGGTAATTCTAATTCACGACATACTTCAACTAGGCGCTCTGACTTCACATCGTAGTCAAAGGTACCCCCGAAGCATGGTGGTGCGCTCACGAATATCTTTTAATTTGTTCAGTACAGGGTTTACTTCAAACATTTTGCCTTGCAATTCCAATTGAAAACAGCGGATAAAATAGTCGCGCATTGTAGCGTAAATAGCGCGTCAAATAAACGGTTATGAGTGTCTGATTATGGTTCTAATTGAACTTTTTTCTTTCAGCTAAAAACCGTGACTAAATCGCTTCAAGGTTTTCCACCATTAATTGAAGGTTTTTCCGTCCGCGAAATTCGTTAATATCAAGTCGATAAGCCAAGTGGACTTTACTCGCGTGATGATTTGGCCAAGCTTTAATATCAACGTTAAACGCGATTGCATCAAACGCGACACCATCTTTTTGCACCATGAGCTTTAGGTGTTTTTCGCCGACAATACGTTGCTGCAGTATAACGAATTCGTCATCAAATAAAGGCTCAGGAAAGCGTTGTCCCCATGGACCAGCATCTCGAATTATTTGAGCGAAGTCGATTGTCATTTCTGTGATAGGTAATTGCCCATCCGACAACAGCTTTCCTTGAAAGTCCTCTTCTTTGATCCACTGTCCAGCATATTGACTAAATAACGTTTGGAATTCGTCAAAACGCTCTACATTTATTGATAATCCCGCCGCCATCGCGTGGCCACCAAATTTTATGATTAAACCTTCATGTTGACCAGAGATGTGCTCAAGCAAATCCCTAATATGTAACCCCTCAATCGAGCGCGCTGAACCTTTTATTTCTTTGGTATTCTCGTCACTTGCAGGCGCAAATACGATAGTTGGGCGGTGGAACTTTTCTTTTATTCTCCCCGCAACAATGCCGATAACGCCTTGGTGCCAGTCTTTTTGATAAAGCGCGATGGCAAAGGGAAGGTTATCTTGATTAAAGCTCAAACGACTCATGATTGCTTCAGCTTCTACTTGCATCCCTTGTTCTATTTCACGTCGGCTTTTATTTAAACCATCGAGCTCAGTCGCCATCATTCGAGCGCTACTGATGTCATTAGCAAGCAAACAGTTAATGCCAAAGGACATATCATCTAAACGTCCGGCAGCGTTAATTCTTGGTCCTAAAGCGAAGCCAAAGTCACTCGCAACCAGTTGGCTTTGATCACGTTTTGCTATTTCAATTAACGCCTGGATTCCAGGTCTTGTAACACCTGCACGAATTCTATTGAGACCTTGTTGGACTAAAATTCTATTGTTGGCATCGAGTGGTACAACATCGGCAACCGTGCCCAGTGCCACCAAGTCCAATAATTGGGCAATATTAGGTTCGCTAATTCCAACGTCCGCAAAGTAGTTATTTTCTCGCAGGGTTTTGCGCAGTGATAACATCAAGTAGAAGGCAACGCCCACACCTGCAAGCGCCTTTGACGGAAACTGACATGACTCGAGATTGGGGTTAACAATAGCGTCGGCTTTCGGCAGGCGGTTTCCTGGCAAATGATGGTCGGTAATGATAACGGTAAGGCCTAAGGCTTTTGCTCTTTCAACACCCGCGTGGCAACTAATGCCGCTATCAACCGTAATTAACGTTTTAGCACCTTGCTGATAAGCTATTTCAACAATTTCAGGTGACAAGCCATAGCCATATTCAAAACGATTTGGCACTAAAAATTCATGGTTTTGATAACCGAATAAACTCAAACCTTCCATCATTAACGCTGTTGATGTCGCGCCATCAGCATCAAAGTCACCGATAATAAAAATGCGCTGGTTTTCTAACATCACCTTATGCAGAATCTCACTTGCATCTTGAATTCCTTCTAGTGCATTTACATCCGCTAAATTTGATACTTGTAGGTTAAGTTCAGTGTCACCACTAACCCCGCGCTGCGCATAAATTTGTTTTATTATCGGGTGAAGGTTTGTCGATATGTGGCTATCAGAAACTGGGATACGTTGAATTATTTGTTTTTGCATTTAACTAACTAGATGAAGAGCGATGTTGGTGCCCTTCCTAAAAATCGGTACTCGTTTAAGCCTACGGGAATTTATAAAAAAAAACGAGAGCTAGGCTCTCGTTTTTGGGAATTTGTTAGAAAACCTAAATCTAGGTTAGATTTAAATGCTATCTAATAATGCTTTTAAATCTGCTGGTGGGCGGTAACCACTTAACATTGTGCCATTATCAAGAATTATCGCAGGTGTACCTGTAACACCAACTTGACGACCAAAGTTAAATTCATCTTCAACAGGCGTTTCACAGATTCGAAGCGATACACTTGCACCGTCTTTTGCACGCGTTAATGCTTTAGTTGGATCTTCGTTACACCAAATTGAGCGAAGATCTTTATAACCATTAGTGAACTCTCCGTAACGATTCGTAATTCCTTCACGAGGGTAGGCGAGATAACGAACCGTAATTCCTAAGTCGTTATATTTCTCCATCTCTTTGTGCATTTTGCGGCAATAAGAACAGGTGATATCAGTAAACACAGTGACAACATGTTTCTCATTTTTTGCCGGGTAAACAATCATATCTTTGGTGAACTTTGCCATACCGTCGATACGCATTTGAGCAAGGGTTGTTTCACTATGGTTAACAACGTTGCCGGATAATCCGTATAATTTACCCTGAATGAAAAACTCGCCTTTTTTATCGCTGTAAAATAATCCTGCTTCAGTGATTAATTCGTATAAGCCTTCCATAGGTGCTTCTTGAACTTGGCTTACAGTTAATCCAAGTTTTTGATTGATTTGTGCTTTTACTGCTTGCTCTTCAGCGCTAGTTAGTTGTGCGTGAGCTGGAAAAGATAACAGCGAATGACCTAATAAAATGCTTGCAGAAACGGTAGCAAGTAGTGCTTTTTTTAACATTAAAAAAACCTATGTTGATTGACTTATTCTGATAAGACCGAAAATTCGAGGATAAAATTACCGTTAATAGCTATTAAATGCAATCGAAGAAGCTTGCTGTTAACAAATTGTCGATAATTTGTTTCGTCTGATTAACGAACAATAGTGCTGGCGCACAGAACGCTGATTTTGCTAAACTGCGCGCAATTAATTTAGGTGGCTTAAACATAATCAAATGAAGATAGGTTTATTTTACGGTTCTACAACCTGTTATACAGAAATGGCGGCGGAAAAGATCCAAGCTGAGATTGGCGAGGAGCTTGTTGATTTGCACAACATCAAGGATGTACCGCTAAGTCAGGTTTCCGACTACGACTTTTTGATTTTTGGTATTTCAACGTGGGATTACGGTGAATTACAAGAAGATTGGGAATCGCATTGGGAGGAAGTGTCTGAGCTTAACTTAACAGGCAAAATAGTCGCGCTTTATGGTATGGGCGATCAAATTGGTTACACCGAATGGTTCCAAGATGCGTTAGGTATGTTACACGAACATTTGCTACCAACAGGCTGTAAAGTAGTCGGTTTTTGGCCAAATGAAGGTTATGAGTTTGAGGCATCTAAAGCCTTAACTGCAGACGAGTCACAATTTGTCGGCTTAGCTATTGATGACGAAAATCAATACCAACTAACCGATGAACGAATTGCTCAATGGACGTTACAAGTTCTTGAAGAGATTCAAGCGAATCTCTAACGCATACGTGTTGTTCACCTAAAACAATCCTTATAAAGTCATCGATTGTAGTCAGATAACAATAAAATCGCGAAAGTCTTTAGGATATTCGCGACTTTAGCACTATAATCTGCGCATATTTTCCAAATAGAAGCACAAGCATGTTTGAGCAGTTTGATCTCGACAACGAATTGTTGGGTGCCGTTAAAGATATCGGCTTCAAAAAACCTACGTCAATTCAACAACTTGTATTGCCAGAAGCAATGGCTGGCAAAGATGTTTTAGCATCAGCACCTACAGGCACTGGTAAAACAGCTGCATTTTTGCTGCCGGCTATCCAGCATTTATTAGATTACCCAAGAACGAAACCTGGTTTTCCTCGTGTTTTAATACTATCTCCAACGCGTGAGTTGGCTTTGCAAATATTTGAGCAAGCGCAACTACTCACTAAATACACCAATGTAAAAACAGGAGTCATTACTGGCGGTGTTAACTATGGGTCACACAAAGAAATTTTAACTAGTACAACTGATATGTTGATAGCGACGCCGGGTCGCTTGTTGGAATACATTGAAACAGAACAGTTTGATGCGCGCGAGATAGAAATTCTTGTACTTGATGAAGCAGACCGCATGCTAGATATGGGATTTGCTGAAACAATTAATCGCGTCGTTGGTGAAGCTCGTTGGCGTAAGCAAACGATGCTCTTTTCAGCAACATTAGAAGGCTCTGGTGTTCTTAAGTTTTCGAAAGAGCTGTTAGAAGAACCGGTTTACCTCGAATCAAATCCATCACGCAAAGAAAAAGCTAAGATCCATCAATGGATCCATTTAGCTGATAATAAGAAGCATAAACTCGATTTACTATGTGCATTATTAAAGCAAGAAGATGTTAAGCGCGCGGTCGTTTTTGCTAATAAGCGTGAAACTGTCCAGTTTTTATCAGGTAAGTTATACGCTGAAGAGTTACCTTGTGCATGGCTAGAAGGCAAAATGCCACAAGACAAACGTAATAGTGCGGTAGAGCGTGTAAGAAACGGGGATGTTAATGTTCTTGTTGCAACCGATGTTGCCGCTCGTGGTTTAGATATTGATGATGTTACGCATGTCATCAACTTTGATATGCCTCGCAAAGCTGATATTTATCTGCATAGAATCGGTCGTACCGGACGCGCAGGTAATAAAGGAACAGCAATTTCGTTGGTTGAAGCTCATGATATGGCTGTGATTGGTAAAATCGAGCGTTACATAGACGAAAAACTAGCACGTCGTGTGATTGAAGGTTTACGTCCTCTTAATAAAGAAGCGAGAGTTCCGCAGAAAAAACCAAAGGTGAAAAAGTCGAAAGCTGAGAAAAAAGCGAAGGCTAAAAAAGTTGCAAAGCGCAATACGAAAAAGGCCAAAAAGTAGTAACCACCTTTCAGTGAAAGACCATAAAAAAGCAGCGTTATTAACGCTGCTTTTTTTTGCTCGCAAAAAGCTTAATACCCGAGGAGCTTAAGCCCTACATAAGGTGCCAAAAAGAATACAAACACTAAAATTTTGTAGAGGGCAAAAGCTATGTAATTCATTTGATTAAATTGCTCATAGCTAATATCAAACCATCTGCTATGCATCTTAAATAAAAACGGCTTTGCCAGTACGAGGATAATAAACCACAGCAATAATACGCCGTAGTTTAATATCAAACACCATGCGAGCAATTTTACAGCTAGTTCCATTGTCACTCCTATTAATGCTTTTACTTAACCACCTAATAGGTCGCCAAGTTTACCTTTTAATTTGTCTGTTGCTTTCTTCTTAAGCTTATCTTCTTGTTGTTTTACAATGTCGTTGCTCAACAAGCTGGATAACGCACCATCTGTGCCGTTTAACAAATTCTCAAAATCTAAGATCTCGGCATTCGCACTGTCACCCAAGGATAAAGCACCTGAAAGCTTTTCATTTAACCCTCCCTGAATATCTGATTTAAAACCAGCTAACTTACTGTTGACTTGGGTCATCACGCTTTGCTGTAAAATCTTATTCATTGGCGATTTAATTGAAAAATTCGGTGATGCTAATAGACCGGTTGCATCAACACCCAATTCTAGTGTATCCAAATTGCTAATCGTCTCTAATACTGACTTTGCAAGCGATGACTCCGCGCTACCTTGATACTTTGCTTGACTCAACGTAAAGGCATTTACACTGTCAATGTCATCATTAGAGACTTTGAATTGGCCGTTACCTGCTAACAACCCACTTAATAACGTGACTGAAAGCTCTTTACTCGTGGCAAGGGCCGCTTCTGGCAGTGGTAACTTGTTCATTTGCCAATTACCTTGAGTTTCAAAGTCATTATTGGCAGCAAGCGCTAGCTGACCGTTTAAATTGGCAATACCGTCGGTCAGTAAATTATTTGTCTTAATCGAAAACTGTGTTGGTACATTGCGCATCCAATGCTGATGAGTCACTTCTGATAAATCGATGTCGAAATCACCGTGAGGCGTAACCACTGAAAAATGGGCTTTCTTGATCAATAAATCAGGTTGTGGGTTCTCTTCATCAAAATGTACAAACCTGCCGTTAGCCGCATGGTTTATTTCAGTTTGCTGTTCAGTTGACGGCGCAAGTAATGGCTTTACGTATTGATAGGCGATTAGTGCCATATCATGATATTCACGGGCTTTTTCGCCAAATAGTATGTGAGCAAAATCCGCCGAGTCGATATTATCAAGTTGATACGTCGATTTAATTTCATTCCAGTCTTGCGAAGGGGCAGTTTTTAAATCATTAACGCGCTTGGCCATAATACTTTTCGTTTGGCTAAGTTGTTCTTTGGTTTGTAAAACAATCGCTTTGTCTTGTTTAAATTGCTTTTTCAGCGCATCAAAATCTTTTTTGATTTGGCTAATATCGCTTACTGATTTGACTTTAACTTTACTTAAGGCATCAACCTGCTTTTTGTAATTGTCGAGTGTTTCTTTGGTCGGCAGTTTACCTTTGAGCTCTTCTAATTTAGCTTTCTCTTCTTGATAGGACTGCTCAAGTGCATTCGCCGCTTTCACAGTTCTCAAATTACTGTTAGCCAGCAGTTCTTCAGGATCTGGCAAACTAATGTCGGCTTCATCCATTGCATCTTGTGCTTTTTGTTTAAGTCGATCAGTAAGTGACGTTTCAGGATCGCGATACACGCTACCTTTACTGCTTCTTTGTGTAGCAAACTGCACTTGTTCTGCTCTTAATTCATCAACAAGTACTCTGCCTAATAAGTATTGCCAGATATCGACTCCAGCATTGACGTGAGCAATTTCTACTGCATTTTTTTCAGGGGTAGCAGCATCAGTTACTTGAACTCTGTACACATCGACAATAAAAGGTGAGTAATTAATTTTAACGTCATCAATGTTAACTTCTGCGCCGGTATAGTTCTCTAGGCCATGTTCCATCGCTTTTCTTGCAATTGTTTCGGCAAACAAATACATCATTAATGATATTAGTGCGACGATTACCGCGAATCCGGCAATTCCTTGCCAACGAATAATTTTATTCATGATTAAGCTCCTTGGTTCGCTAGACTGCTATACAGACGATAAAATTTAGACGCCTTTAGCGCCCTAACAACTTTGTATCGCTCTAATGTCGCCATAAATGATTCACGGTATTTTTCCACTAAGCGCAAGCTCAAAAAGTACATAGGTACCAGCATAAATATGCCAAATACAAAGGCACCTAGCGTATAAGTATGATGTAAGTGAGCAAGTTTGAACCAATCAAATTGATATAGCGATGCGAATACCCCTGATAGAGATGAAGACGTCAATAGCGTCTCCCCCAGACCCGTTAAGGCAAATGAGAATATATAGCCCAGTCCGCTAAAGAAGGTTGCAGATAAGATAAAGCTACTTAAATGGACGCGAATAAATAGTGCAACGAATAAGATGACTAGGTTGTGTAATGATGCCATGGGCGCAAGGCCAAACCAGAAGCCAAGTGCAATTGCCAGTGCGATTTGGCGTGAAGAGCTTTCAGAGTTGAGAGCCTGAAATAATTTCGCTAATAAAGTCAGCATTATTCCTCCTTAAAATGCTCAGTAGATCTTACTGTTTTAATCTACATGAATACGCATCCCAATTAAGGTATTGTTACGCAGAGATCACATCACAGAATTTATTTATACGATAAATGCTTCTGTGATGTAACTTTGGACAACTTAATTCCTAATTGGGCTTAGTATTATTATTGTGTGCTTTATGCTTCTTTGCGAGTAAACACCCAGTCATTATTTTTTGATAATTCTGAATTGTACTCGTAGCCACCATAATTAAATGCTTTCAATTGTTCTACGTTTGAAACCTGATTATCGATAATATATCGAGCCATTAATCCGCGTGCTTTTTTAGCGAAGAAGCTAATCATTTTATATTGACCATTTTTCCAATCTTTGAATGCTGGGGTAATAATGGTCGCGTTCAATGACTTTTTCTTAACAGATTTAAAGTATTCATTTGAGGCTAAGTTAATTAGTACATCATCACCTTGTTGTGCTAACGCATCGTTCAGGTGATTGGTGATTAACTCTCCCCAGAATTCATAGAGATTCTTACCGCGATTGTTATCGAGTTTAGTCCCCATTTCTAAACGGTATGCTTGCATTAAATCTAATGGTTTTAAAATGCCATAAAGACCAGACAGAATGCGCATATGCTGTTGAGCAAACTCAAAACCGTTATTGTCTAAACTAGCTGCGTCTAGGCCAGTATATACATCACCGTTAAAAGCTAATACCGCTGGTCTTGCGTTTTCAGGAGAAAAAGGTTGAGACCATTCGCCAAATCGGGCTGCGTTCAAGCCAGCCAATTTATCGCTAATGCCCATTAGAGAGCTCAAGTCAGCAGGCGTTAATTGAACACAACGTTCTACAAGCTCTTGAGCATGTTCTAATAGCTCAGGTTGGCTGTAAAGGTTGGTTGCTAGTGGTGATTCATAATCCAAATTTTTAGCAGGAGAAACAACAAATAACATAATATCTAACGTGATTGTGAAAGTTACACGAAACTATAACATAGCTGAGTTAGTTTGATACTAGAGCAGGGAAGTTTTTACTAATTTTCAAATGTAATAAAACTAGTTACCTGACCAATTAGTAAACAAAATATAAGTAATAGCAATTTTATACTGCATCTTAGGTAATTATTGGTGTAATATTTTTACAAATCGGAAGTATTACTTGGCAGAAAGCCAAGAAAGGAAAAGTTTATGACAAACCAGTTAGAGCAACTAAAAAGCATGACGACCGTAGTTGCTGATACGGGCGATATTGAAGCCATCGCAAAATTTCAGCCGCAAGACGCAACAACAAACCCATCATTGTTATTGAAGGCTGCAGCCTTACCTGCATATCAAACATTATTACAGCAAGCTGTAGATTGGGCAAAGTTACAGTCAAGTGACGAAAGTAAACAGGTGATTGATGCTGCAGACAAACTATCAGTATTAATTGGCTTGGAAATCTTAAAAATTGTCCCAGGTCGAATTTCGACAGAAGTTGATGCTCGTCTTTCGTTTGATACGCAAGCAACATTAGCTAAAGCTCGCAAATTAATGGCTATGTACAATGAAGCTGGAATTTCAAATGACCGTATCTTAATTAAGATAGCTTCAACGTGGGAAGGCATTAAAGCGGCGGAAGAGTTAGAGAAGGAAGGTATTAACTGTAACTTAACCTTACTATTTAATTTTGCACAAGCACAAGCATGTGCTGAAGCTGGTGTATACCTAATTTCACCTTTCGTTGGCCGTATTTTAGATTGGTACAAGAAAGACACAGGTAAAGAAAGTTACGACGCGGACGAAGACCCAGGTGTTATTTCGGTAAGCAAGATTTACAACTACTACAAAGCGAATAGCTACAACACCGTCGTTATGGGAGCAAGTTTTAGAAACGTTGGTGAAATTACCGAGCTTGCTGGGTGTGATCGCCTAACACTTAGCCCGCAATTAATGGACGAGTTGGCTAATACTGAAACCAAAATTGAGCGTAAATTAACAGCTGATAATGCACAAGCGAGCAAATTACCAACGTTAACTGAACAAGATTTCCGTTGGCAGTTAAATGAAGACCCAATGGCAACAGAAAAGTTAGCTGAAGGTATTCGTAATTTTGCAGCTGACCAAGAAAAGCTTGAACGTCAATTAACTAGCTTGTTCTAACGATTTTTAACCAAAAGGCGCGCCTTTATTAAACAAAGAATGTTTAAAATTTCGTAAAATTTTCTTCATAAAGTTGTTTTATTCTACATCTGGGTATGGTATTAAAAAGATGCAGTTGTAGAAAAAAGGAGCATTCCATGGATAAAATAAGCAGTGTGCTTGAACCTGTAGATCAACCTAAAGCAAAAACTACAAATAAAAAGCGAAAATGGCGCGAAATAGAACAACTGAAGGAAAAATTCCAGTTAGAAAAGGAACTCAGAATCTACGATGATTCAATGGAATATTTGTTAGAAGAGTTTTAAGTGACTCAATACACCCTCTAACATTGACGCAACAAAGCTCGGTTTGACCGAGCTTTGTTTTATCTGAAACCTCAAAAATTTAAATCTTCTTGAATCTCACAAATCAACCTATCCATAAATTGTCCGTGACTGCATGACAACCATGCTAACTAAGTTGTTTAATCATAATCGAATTTGTTGTCCTTTTTGGGGACTAAATTGAAGGCGATAGAAATTTTTTTTAACAAATATATTTTTTCATTTAAACCTTTTTCTCATAAAGTGTAACTAATAAGGAAAAGCACAAGGAATGAAGAAATGAAAAAATTAATCGCGTTGACTATGGTAGCTGGTGTATTTACTGCTGGCGCTCATTCGTATCATGATAGCGACTATGAAAAAGTTGAGACTAAAAATTTAACCTTATCAGCTGAAGCATTGAAAGACTTTGCTATAGATGCTGGTGCTGGTAGCTTGACGTTAATCGGACATGACAAAAAAACGATTGATGTAACTGCTGAAATTTATCAAAAAGACAAAGGTGAACCCTATTGTTTATCTTTAGAAGAGAAATCATCGGCAAAAGCCAAGCTAAAAGCAAATACTTGTCACAATGATAATCATACACGTATTGATGTCGCCGTTTATCTGCCGAGTACTCTATTAACCAAGATAAATGATGGCTCTGGACCAATCAATATTCAAAATACAAGTGTGTATAAAGTTAATGACGGTTCAGGTGGAATTGTTATTACCAATAATAATACAACATTGGAAGTTAATGATGGTTCTGGCTCAATAAAAGTAAGAGAGCAAATAGGCGCTTTAACGATTAATGACGGCTCAGGTAGTGTCAAAGTAAGTGGTGTTGAAGGTCACGTTAGTGTTTCTGATGGTTCTGGTAGCATTGATGTCAGTGATGTTGCTGGTGACGTAAAAGTATCAGATGGCTCTGGATCGATTCGCGTGGATAACGCACATCACTTTGAGTTACTTAGTGATGGTTCTGGTAGCGTAAACGTTACAAATGTAAACAACAAAATGTAAGACATTAGCTTTACTCTGATTCAAGGGTTGGCTATACCTAAAGAATTAATTTCATTAAATAAAACCCTAAGCTTATGCTTGGGGTTTTTAGTATATAGGACTGAAAATGAAAACAATACTGTTAACAGGCGCAACAGACGGAATAGGATTTGAGACGGCAAAAATGTTAGTTGCACAAGGTTTTCATCTTCTTATTCATGGTCGGAATGCTAAAAAACTTGAACAAACAAAAGCACAACTCATTGAGTTAGGTGCCAAGCAAATAGATACCTACTTAGCTGATTTGTCGTCGTTTTCTGACACTGTATCTATGGCTCAAAATATTGTTAAAACACATCACAAGCTTGACGTTATTATAAATAACGCGGGTATTTTAAAAACGCCTCATGAAATCACAAGTGATGGACTCGATATACGCTTTGTTGTTAACACGTTGACGCCGTATGTGTTGACCCAAAAACTTTTACCAATATGTGAAAATGGTACGCGGATCATCAATCTTTCATCTGCGGCGCAAGCGCCTATAAACGAGAAAGCAATGAGAGGCAAAGAGAGGTTACCAGCAAATACAGCCTACGCCCAAAGCAAACTTGCGATTACGATGTGGTCTATCAAAATGGCTGAAGAGCTCAAGCCCAGAGGTATCAGTGTAGTGGCTGTAAATCCAGGTTCTTTACTCGCAAGTAAAATGGTGAAAGAAGGTTATGGAATCGATGGTGAGGATATTACGATTGGTGCTGATATTTTAGTACGAGCGGCGGTGAGTGACGAGTTTGCTGAGGCGAGCGGTCAATATTATGACAATGATAGTAAATGCTTTGCCAATCCTCACAGTGACGCGTTAGCATCTGACAAAGTGAATAGTGTCTGTCGTGTAATTGAACAACTAGTGCGGGATTATATCTAAAGCGTTGAGCTTAGGCTTTGATGCCTAAGCTACTTAAACCACCACTTTTCTTGCCTTTGGCATCATAGGTCATCGTTGACTTGCTATTGCGTTCTAACAACGTAGAGCGCATGCGTTCTACCGCCAGCTCTGACTGGGTGATAATATTACCGTTAACTTGGTTTAGCTCTTTACATCTTTCTAGGGTTTCACTCGCGCGAGCAAGTGCATCAGCATGCAAGCCATCATTCAGCTCTTTTTTGAAATGAGGGTGTAATGAAAGCGCTTTATCACCTTCTTCTATGTTTAGTAATAAAACATGTTTCTTTTCGGTGATATCAACTAGTGCTTGAGGATTTTGCTTGGTTAAAATTTCCTTCTCAAGCAAAAGAAGCTTCTCTAACTCAAGTAAAGAAGCTTCTTGTTTTTCGATCAATTGTGTAACTGTTTCTGGTGCCGACATGCGCACTCCGTCAGATATTATTCGTCTATCTTAAACTCAAAGTTAGCAATGCTTGCTGCAAGCTTGTCTGGGTCAATTTTGTATTCCCCAGAAACAATCGCTTTTTTGAGTTGCTCAACTTTTTTCTGATTCACTTCTGGCTCATTAGCTGATTTTTGCTGTAATTTTGATAGCTGTTGCGCCTGAGGAGTTATTGACACAGAATCTTGACGCGCTTGAGGCGCAGCATTTGTTTGCTGAGCAGATTGCGCTGATTGCTGTTTCGCATTTTGATCGGCAACTTTGGTTAATGGGTTTGAATTACCTAAGTTGTTGATATTAATAGCCATAACTAATTCCTAAAGGCAAAGTAAAAACTTTTCTATCTTTTTATCGACTCAAAGCAAAAAAACTTTAGCTTTTTTTATAGCGTTATTTCAACATTATTAATTGCTGAAACTCTACCAGAGATAACCTTGCCAGAGCGTGTGTTTCTCACCCTCACTTGGTCACCTAAACTACCGTTAGATAATGCAACGCCAGTCGCTTTAACACTAAAACTACCAGAACTTGCCTTAATAGTCACGTTTTCGCCACTACAGACTAGGCAGATATTCTTGGTGTATATGGCTCTGCCTCTTGCGATGTTTCGCTTAGCTTTAGCCCCTATGATTGTCGCCATGCTTTCTAAAACCGAGCCTCGAATGCTATGACTATCGATATACTTCACTGCCAAATTGTCTGATGACAAAACCGTGCCTTTACCGATATGCGTTGTTGCAACGACAACAGGCAGCTGAGTACTTACTTTTACAGCAATAAAAAGGTGCCAAGGTATTGAATCTTTGCAAGTTATTTTAACATTTACATTTCTACCATAAGATTTTTCGGGTATATTTGCCGTTAAAGGTGAAGAACATGGCCTAATGTTAATACGACGATCAAGTTTTGTTGGTAAAATGTTAACCTTACCGTTTTGTGGTAATTCATGGTTATTTTCAACAAAGTCCTTGGCAAATTGCTCGATATATTCATGATCAAATTCTGTCGCCAAACAAGAACTAGCAAAAAATAATAATAAACTGCTAAGTAATGAGAATAACTTTAAATTTTTCATAAATATTACTGCTATTTTCTTAGGGAATTTAAAATACTCGTCTATGCTTAAGATATTCTTGGGCACAGACCAAGTGTCAAAAAAATTACGTTAAATAGAACTTCTAGTAGTATTTATCAAGAAACGTGCCTGATTGCTAAAGATGCAATGAGAGTTTAAATAAGAGGTTTATATGGCTGGTATTCTAGATTCGGTAAATCAACGCACACAGTTGGTTGGGCAAAACAGGTTAGAACTACTATTGTTCAAGCTTGTCGGGCCTCAACGTTTTGGCATCAACGTATTTAAAGTACGTGAGGTGTTACAGTGCCCGCCGCTTACTGCATTTCCTCATCAAGATTCATATATCAAAGGTGTGGCTCATATTCGTGGCCAAACGATATCGGTTATCGATTTAAGCAAAGCAACCGGTGGCCCTGAAATTGTTCAAACAGATAACTCATTTATTATCATTGCTGAGTACAACCGTGCAGTTCAAGGCTTTTTAGTCGCTGGAGTTGAGCGAATTATTAATATTCGTTGGCAAGATATTTTACCGCCGCCAGAAGGTGCAGGTAAATCAAATTACTTAACAGCGGTTACTGAAATTGAAGGCGAAATGGTCTCTATTTTAGATGTTGAGAAAATCTTAAATGAGATAAACCCTGTTTCTACAGAGTTAAGCGAAGAGGTTGCCGATACTACGGTCGGTGAAAGTGTTGGCGATAAACTGGTTATGATAGCCGATGACTCAACGGTTGCTCGTAATCAAGTAAAAAGAGCACTAGAGCCACTTGGTTTGAATATGGTGTTAGCAAAAAATGGTCAAGACGCCCTAGATCAACTTAATGCAATAGCAGATACCTGTGAGAGAAGTATTACTGAAAAAGTTGCACTGTTAATCTCGGATATCGAGATGCCTGAAATGGATGGTTATACGCTGACGGCAGAAATTAAGAGCCAAGAGCGATTAAATACGATGCCCGTTATATTGCATACATCGTTAAGTGGTGTATTTAATAATGCTATGGTTGAAAAGGTTGGGGCGGAAGACTTTATTCCAAAGTTCCACCCAGACGAATTAGCGACTGCGGTTAAAAAATGGTTGAACCTAGAAGAATAACCGTTGAAGTGAAGTAAGCGATGCCAAAACAATTAGACGATAGAAGTTACAGTCAGTTTCGAACTTTTCTAGAGCAGCAGTGTGGAATTGTGCTGGGTGAAAACAAACAGTATTTAGTCAAAAGTCGGCTAGCGCCTTTGATGGCTAAATTTGACATTTCTTCATTAGAAGACTTAGTTAATAGCACTCTTAACCCGTCACAACGACAATTGCGGGCAGCGGTCATTGACGCAATGACAACGAATGAAACGCTTTGGTTTCGTGATGACTATCCGTTTGAATTGCTAAAAACCAAAATATTGCCGGAGCTTGCTAAAAAGAAATCTTCAATCAAGATTTGGTCTGCGGCAAGTTCATCAGGGCAAGAACCCTATTCACTTGCAATGTGTGTGCTGGAATTTCAGCAAAAAAATCCAGGGGCACTTAAGCAGGCACAAATCATTGGGACAGACATTTCTGAAACCATGTTAGAGCATTGTCGTTACGGCCACTATGATTCGTTAGCGTTGTCACGTGGCCTCTCTATGGAAAGAAAACGCCAGTTTTTTGAAAATGGTGATAATGGCATGATGAAAGTCAAAGATAATGTGAAAAAGCTTGTCAACTTTAGACACCTAAACTTGTTAAATAGTTATAGTTTGCTCGGTAAGTTTGATTTGGTCTTTTGCCGTAATGTACTTATCTATTTTTCACCGGAAGTGAAGAGTAAAATCATTTCTCAAATACATGGCGTATTAAACCCCGAATGTTACCTTGTGTTAGGCGCGTCTGAGTCTTTATCGGGCATCAATCAGGACTTTTCAATGGTGAGGTGTAATCCTGGCATCCTCTATCAAAAATAAATTGTAGTCAGTAAATAAGGATGGGGTAGCGTGATTTCACGCTACCCCATTTTTTTTTGACGCATCTCTTGGCACAAAAATTGAATCTTCGAAAATAAGAATTTTTGGAGAATGATTATGGCTATTAGTTTTGAGAAAGCATTTGGGCTACATGCACAAGGCATGCTTGTTCGATCAAAACGTGCTGAAGTGATCGCTAGTAACATCGCAAATGCCGATACACCTGGCTATAAAGCACAAGGCATGGATTTTAAAGCGGCAATGTCTGCGGCGGCAAAAAATCAACAAATGAATATGGCTCGCACTAATGAAAAACACTTCAATACTAACATGTCATTGAACGATGGTGTTGAATATCGCGTTCCAAATCAACCAGATACGGGTGATGGTAATACCGTTGATGTACAAGTGGAACGAAACTTGTATCTCCAAAACTCATTAGAGTATCAAGCAAGCGTTCAATTTCTGAATTCAAAGATTAAAGGCTTGAAGAAAGCGATCACTGGAGGTCAATAATTATGAGTTTATTTAATGTCTTCGACATCAGTGGCGCGGGTATGAGCGCACAATCAGTAAGATTAAATACGACGGCAAGTAACATTGCCAATGCGGATAGTGTTAGCAGTAGTATTGATCAAACTTACCGTGCAAGACACCCAGTTTTTGCCGCTGAGATGCAAAAAGCTGCCGATGGGCAAGATCAGTCCGTTAGTGTTCAAGTACTGGGTATTGTTGAGAGTGATAAGCCACTAAATGTGGAATATCAGCCCGATCACCCAATGGCGGATAAAGATGGTTACATCTACAAGCCAAACGTCAATGTGATCGAGGAAATGACAAATATGATCTCTGCATCGCGCTCTTACCAAACGAATGTTCAGTTAGCAGAGTCTGCTAAAAACATGGTTAATAAAACATTACTGCTAGGTCAGCGTTAATTAGGAGTTAAAAATGGTTGATTCAGTTAACGGTAGTAACGGTTTAGGCGGATTATATTGGCAAGAAGAACAAGTTGATGTCGCCGATGAAGCCGATAATGGCATGCTTACGCAGGAAGACTTTTTTGCCTTATTGACAAAAGAGTTGGCGTATCAGGATCCGACAAAACCGGTAGAGAACAATGAAATGATCTCTCAAATGACAGCATTCTCGACTACTGACGGTGTTTCACAACTTAATGAAAAGTTTGAAAACTTTGCCACGCAGATGTCGTCAAGCCAAGCTTTACAAGCTTCTTCATTAGTCGGTCAAAGTGTCTTAGTTAATGACAATACCTTTGGCATTACTGAGGGACAAGCTGCGAAAGGTAAGCTAGTAGCAGATGCACCTGCGAGCAATGTATTTATCTATGTTGAGAATACGGTTGGTGAAATCGTTCAAACAGTTCCTGTAGGAAATGTCGCTCAAGGCGAATTTACTTTTGAGTGGAATGGTAAGGACTCTAATGGCGATCCAGCACCAGAGGGGGCTTACAGATTTAGAATTGCGGGTTTAGTTGATGGTGAAGCATCAGAATTACCGGCAATGACATATCGCAAAGTTGATAGTGTCACGCTTGCGGGGGCTGGCGGCGCTATTATGTTAAATCTTAACGGCGGCAGCTCAATGGCGTTATCAGACGTTGTTGAGGTTTCCGAGAGTTAAACAGAATTAAAGATAGGTGGACTTATGTCATTTAATATTGCACTTAGTGGTTTAAATGCCGCACAGAAAGATTTAGATGTTACTTCAAACAACATTGCAAACGTTAATACTACAGGCTTTAAAGAATCTCGAGCTGAGTTTGTTGATGTCTATGCATCATCGTTATTATCATCGGGTAAAACCAAAGTGGGTGACGGTGCGTTAACAGCAGACGTAGCACAACAATTCTCTCAAGGTAGTATTCGTTTTACTAACAACGAATTAGATTTAGCGATTACGGGTAATGGCTTCTTTGCTACAGTACCTGAAATTGACAGCTTAGAAACGTCATACACACGTGCTGGTGAATTCAAATTAAACTCAGAAAACTTCGTTGTTAATTCAAACGGTGGACACTTATTGGGTTTCCCTGTAAACGCTGATGGTTCGTCTGCTTCTGTAAGTTTAAGTACTGCAGAGCCAATTCGTGTACCAACTTCATCAGGTGCACCAACACAAACGAGCGAAGTTGATATTCGTATGAACTTACCGGCAGGTGACTCATATATTACAAACTCGCCAGACAACTTCGACCCAACAGACCCGTTAACATACAACCACTCTACGTCAGTGACGGTGTTTGATTCATTAGGTGATAGTCACGTGATGACTTACTACTTCATCAAAGATGATCCAGCGACAAACCCAAATGAATGGCTAGTTTTCTCGGCGGTTGACGGTATTCCTGTTGATATTCAAGATCCAGCAGCTGATGCGGTTGCCGATGGTCGTGTTGCCGGTGCTATTTCAGGTATTAATGGTGGTGCACTTGTTGGTGCTCGTTTACAGTTCAGTTTTGGCGGTGATTTCCAAGGGCAACTTCCGCCATTAGCCCTAGGTGGTATTGTCACAGAACAATTAGGTACGACAATTTTATCTAACGGTGCTGATAACACTCAGACCATCGCGATCGATTTCAATTTAGATGCTGTAGGGCCAAACGCTAATGAACCGACACAGTTTGCTTCAAACTTTGAAGTAACGGCGTTAGAGCAAGACGGTTTAGCCGTAGGTCGATTAACCGGTTTGGATATTGGTACTGATGGTCTTATCCGAGCAACATACTCTAACGGTACGTCTGAGCCGTTATCGCGTATTGCGTTAGTTAGTTTTGCCAATGTTCAAGGTTTAACACAAATTGGTGGTACGTCTTGGAAAGAAAGTATTGTTTCAGGCGAAGCTCTAGCTGGTGAAGCTGGCTCGGGGACTTTTGGTACGATCAACTCGTCAGCGTTAGAGCAATCAAACGTTAACTTAACGGCTGAGTTAATTGACTTAATTTCCGCACAACGAAACTTCCAGGCTAACTCTCGTTCATTGGAAGTTGACAACCAGTTAAACCAAACAATCTTACAGATTCGATAATTACATCAATCTATTGAAAAGGCAGAGCACCCGCTCTGCCTTTTTTATTTGTATCAAAGGCAAGATCTTAATACTCCCTTCCTAACTTGGCATCTGTTTTGCATTTACCTTAGTAAGATAACTAACGAAGAGAATTTGCTATGGATAAGATGCTGTATATCGCCATGAGCGGTGCAAAACAAAATATGCATGCTTTATCGGTAACTGCCAATAACTTAGCAAACGCAAAGACAACGGGCTTTAAAGCTGACATGGCTCAAGCTAGAACGATGCAAGCATTTGGTGAAGGTATGCCAACACGTGTTTTTGCGATGACGGAGCGAGCTAGCCAAAACTTTGACAGTGGTTCATTGATCACAACAAACCGCCCATTGGATATTGCTATTCAAGGTGATGGATTTTTTGCGGTACAAGCTGCTGATGGCTCAGAAGCATATTCTCGAAATGGTAATTTACGTTTAACTGAGCAAGGTGCACTAGAAACTAATGAAGGTGAATTAGTACTTGGCGATGCAGGCCCCATCTTTTTGCCATTGCCAGTAAACAATATTCAAGTTAGTCGCGATGGCACTATTTCGATTCAACCTGAAGGTGCTCCTTCATCTATCCAAGAAGAGATTGGTCGAATCAAGTTAGTTAACCCTGATGTAAGAGACATTGAAAAAGGCAATGACGGTTTATTTCGCCGTAAAGATGGTACACCTGTGCCGCCAGATGCCTTGGTGCAAATTCAAGGTGGCATGCTAGAAAGCAGTAATGTGAATCCTGTCGGTGAAATGACAGACATGATTGCATTACAGCGCCAATTTGAAATGCAATTGAAGTTAATGAAAACCGCCGAAGAAAATGATTCGGCAGCCGCGAATTTATTACGCGCATTCTAATTAAGAGGTAAATTATGAACCCAGCATTATGGATCAGTAAAACAGGCTTAGATGCGCAAACTAAAGACATTGCCGTAATTTCTAATAACTTAGCGAATGCGAGTACGGTGGGTTACAAGAAAAGTCGCGCAGTTTTCGAAGACCTTTTATATCAAACAATCAATCAACCTGGTGGTCGCACCGCACAAGATAGTCAAGCCCCGTCAGGCTTGATGTTAGGTGCAGGGACAAAAGTTGTTGCAACACAAAAAGTCCATACCCAAGGCGACATGTTAACCACTGATAATTCACTTGATTTAATGATTCAAGGTGAAGGCTTTTTTGAGATTTTATTACCCGATGGGACATCCTCATATAGCCGTAATGGCCAATTTATGATGGATGAAGAAGGTAACGTAGTAACGCCAGGCGCGGGCTATTTGCTTAACCCTCAAATTACAGTACCAGAAGATGCTATCGAGATAATGGTATCGCAAGACGGTGAAGTTTCGGTGCGTTTACAAGGTCAGGCTGATAACGCCGTGATTGGACAAATAAATACCGTTAATTTCGTTAACCCGACGGGCTTGGAGCCTATTGGTCAAAACTTATTCGTTGAAACCGCAGTAAGTGGTGCACCACAAGAGGGGACGCCTGGGTTAGAAGGTTTCGGGATGATAGTGCAAGGTGCACTTGAAACATCTAACGTAAATACGACAGAAGAGCTTGTTAACTTGATTGAATCTCAACGTGTTTACGAAATGAACTCAAAAGTTATCTCTGCCGTTGACCAAATGTTGAGTTATATCAATCAACAACTTTAGTTGGGGTGATGTTATGAAAAAATTACTGTTACCTTTATCTGCAATTATTTTGCTAAGTGCCTGCTCAGCAACAGATGAGCGTGCCAAAATTTTACCCGATGATCCGGAATTCGCGCCAATCATGCCGGTAGCAGAAGAAGCGCCATTAGTACCAACAGGCTCACTTTTTAAACCGAACTACATTAATAATATTTATTCTGACTCCAAAGCACACCGGGTGGGTGACATTATTTCAGTCATTCTATCTGAAAGTACGCAAGCACAAAAAAATGCTAAAACTGAATTAAAGAAAGAGAACGATGCTACCTTATCGCCTATTGTTGGGTTAGGTGGTGTGCCGGCAACAATCAACGGCAACTCTATTCAGTTTGCTTATGATCAAGACTCCAATTTCAAGGGGGATTCAAAAGCCGACCAAAGTAATAGCCTTAGTGGCAATATTTCAGTTCACGTTTTAAGAGTATTACCAAACGGCAATTTGATGATTCGAGGTGAAAAGTGGTTAACCTTGAACAATGGCGATGAGTATATTCGCCTAACAGGGATTATTCGTTCGAAGGACATTAGTTCAACAAATACTATTTTGTCGAGCAAAGTGGCTAATGCTCGAATTCAATATTCAGGCACTGGAACGTTCTCAGATATCCAACAACAGGGTTGGTTGTCTCGATTTTTCTCAAGTAAGTGGTGGCCGTTGTAAATCGACGGGAGATTATTATGAAAGCTGTATTTCGTCTTATCACTAGCGTTGTTATGTTACTCGCAGTAACACAAGCAAACGCACAACGAATAAAAGATCTCGCTGATGTGCAAGGTGTACGTTCAAATCAGCTTATCGGATATGGTTTAGTCGTTGGTTTACCTGGAACGGGTGAACAAAGTCCGTTTACTGAACAGAGCTTTAAAACCATGTTAAGCAATTTTGGCATTACGATGCCGGAAAACTTAAAGCCTAAAATCAAAAATGTCGCTGCGGTTGCTGTACATGCTGAATTGCCTCCTTTTGCTAAACCAGGCCAGGCGATTGACGTGACCGTCTCATCAATGGGGAGTGCGCAAAGTCTGCGCGGTGGTACCTTAGTTCAAACTATTTTGATGGGGATCGACGGCAATGCCTATGCTGTTGCACAAGGTAGTTTAGTCGTTAGTGGTTTAGGTGCTGAAGGATTAGATGGTTCAAAGATCCTTGTTAATACACCAACTGTTGGCCGAATAGCCAATGGAGCAACAGTAGAGCGTGAAGTAAATTCTCCTTTTGCAACCGGAGATTACATCACCTTTAACTTGAGAAATTCTGACTTTTCTAACGCAAAACGTTTAGCCGATACCATCAATGATTTTATTGCGGGTAGTGCAAAAGCCATTGATGCAACATCTGTTAGAGTGACTGCGCCACGTGACGTATCTGATCGTGTTGGCTTTCTCGCAACATTGGAAAATTTAGAGCTTGAATTAGACACCCCAGCGGCGAAAGTCATCGTTAATTCGCGCACGGGTACCATTGTTATTGGCTCTGATGTGCGTTTATTACCTGCGGCAATTACCCATGGTGGGATTACGGTAACAATCAACGAGATGCAAGATGTATCGCAACCTGATGCCTTTGCAGAAGGCGAAACGGTAACAACCACCCAATCAATTGTTGATGTTCGCCAAGATGACTCACGTATGTTCGTGTTTGATCCTGGTGTTACTTTAGATACGCTAGTGCGTGCAATCAACGAAGTTGGTGCTGGTCCAGGCGATGTTATGGCGATTCTTGAAGCGCTTGAACAGGCCGGCGCATTGCGTGGCCAATTGATCGTGATCTAACCACGCAGGGTAGCAAGATGAAAACACCTGGCACTGAAGCAGCTAATTTTTTTGATTTAACGAGCCTAAATAATATTCGTCAGCAATCTAAGGCTGATGATAAGGCATCAAAAGATCAAGCATTAGAAACAGCAGCAAAACAGTTCGAAGCGATCTTTATGCAAATGCTGTTGAAAAGTATGCGAAGTGCTCAAGAAGTGCTGGAATCAGATAGCCCGTTCAATTCTCAAAACGCTAAATTTTATCGAGATATGCATGACCAACAATTAGCGTTGGAACTATCAAACAATGGTAGTTTAGGCCTGTCTGACTTAATTGTGCGTCAATTAGGTGGCGATCAAGATTCATTTACACCGAGCTCTGTGCTTCGAAGTAACGGTAACTTAGTAATGCCGGAAGATCGTCAAAAAGTTGATGAAAAACCGGACGCTAATCGCCCGTTTAATGAAATCATAGAACATGCTAATCAAGTTCATGCGTTTGAAAAACCAGAAGATTTTGTTCAACAGCTGACAGGACCTGCTCAATCTGTTGAAAAGGCTTTAGGGATTCCTTATCAGGTTGTTATTGCTCAATCAGCATTGGAAACAGGTTGGGGCAAAAAGATCATTCAAAAATCTGACGGTCAAAGTTCAAATAACCTATTCAACATTAAAGCGGATAGTCGTTGGACTGGTGGTAAAGCAAATAAAGAAACGCTAGAGTTTGAAAATGGCACTATGACCAAGCAAAATGCGCCTTTCAGAGTGTACGATTCAATTAAAGATAGTGTTAATGACTATATAAATTTCCTTTCTTCTAACGATAGATATCAAGACGCGTTAGATAAGTCATCAAATGTGGAACAGTTTCTGCATGGACTACAGAAGGCGGGTTACGCTACCGATCCTCAATATGCAAACAAGATCATCGGTACATTAAAGCGAGTAACCAGCATTTTGAACAACTAAGCCTCTGATTATTCTCATACATGGCTTAGTCATTAAGTTTCATGTAGGAGTAACATATGTCTGTTGATTTGTACCAAACTGGCGTGAGTGGCTTATTGGCCGCCCAACAGCAGTTGGCAACGACATCGCATAATATTGCCAACGTAAATACCGAAGGTTATAGCCGTCAACGCGCTGAACAAGAAGCTCGTCTTGGTCAGCAGTTAGGTGGTAATTACTTTGGCTCTGGTACTTCTATCAACGATATTCGTCGCGTGTACGACGAGTTCGCTCAAAAAGAACAATTAATCAACCAAACAAACCTCGGTTTTGCCGATGGTTTACATGCGTCTTTAGATCAACTGAACGATACGATGAGCACGATGGGAACATCTGTGATGAATTCGATAGATCAGTTGTATCAATCAATGAATTCAATTGCTGATAACCCAAGCAATTTAGGTTTGCGATCAATGGCATTGAATCAAGCCGATATTTTAGCGAGTGATTTTAACTCTATTAATCGACAGTTCGAACAGTTAGAGAAGTCGGTCAATAGTGAGATAGAGCAAATCGCATCTCAAATATCCGATATTTCGCTTGAACTTGCTCATATTAATAATCAGGTTTTGCAGAACAAAGATTTGACGTTAGCCGGTCAACCGAATGACCTGCTTGATGCCCGTGATAAGTTAATCACTGAGTTGGGCAAGTTTACTCAAGTAAACACCCTTGAAGATCAAAATGGTGTTTTAACGGTAATGATTGCAAATGGCACGACATTAGTCGCTGGCACAACAGCGTTTACGATGAACGTTGTCGCAGGAGATCCTGATTCAGCAAAAACAGAAATTGAACTCGTGTCAACAAATGGTACGGCGGTATTAGATGGTCGTAAAATTGGCGGTGAGCTTGGTGCCAAAATTGAATTTCGAGATGAGCACTTAAAGGAGGCTCGCGCTCAAATTGACCGATTAGCGCTGGCGATTACTGATACGTTTAATCAAAGCCAATCTCAAGGTTTAGACTTAAACGCGTTGCAAGGGCTAAACATGTTTACCGATATCAATACGGTAGATTTAATGAATGCACGGGTGCTAACACCTACTACCAACGCTGGTACACTTACGGCTCAAGTATCGATAACTGACGTAACACAATTAACGGATAGTGAATATGAAGTTAGTTTTGATGGCGTTGATTATATTCTTACAGATACGCGTTCAGGTAACCAAACTAATTTAGGTGCGCCAGGTGGTGGTACGTACAATACACCATTTGGTTTTGATTTTGTTGAAACCGCAGGTGCGCCAGCAACTAACGACACATTTACCATTCGACCAGGTGAAAATGCTGCATCGTTAATGAAAACCACATTAACTGATGGTCAAGGTATTGCCGCTTCAACACCGGTTGAGGTGCGTCCAGGAGACAATAATATTGGTGGCGGTAGCGTTACTATTATTGGAGTAAATGATCCTGTAGCGGCGCGCACTAATGACTTAGGGCGTATTGAAGTATTAGAAAACCCAGCAGGAAGTGGTGTTTTTGCTTATCAAGTGTTTGATACTGCAAATGCCGTCGTTGGTGGTGGTGCATACACGCCTCCTAGCCAACAAATTACCGTAGGTGATCTAACCATTGAGATTGAAGGTCAACCATCAGGACTAGCACCAAATGCACCAGAGGTCTTCAATCTAGTCGATGCTTACGGTATGGGTAATGGCACCAATGCGCTGCAATTAACTCAGACGGCAACTCAGGGCATCTTGAATAATGGTCGAGAATCTTTCACACAAAATTTAGGTATCTCAACATCAACGGTTGGTTCAAAAGCCTCATCCGCTGAATTAGTTGCAGATACTGCCGATGCGTTATACACGCAAGCTTACAACCGTAATCAAGAAACCAAAGGCGTTAATCTTGATGAAGAAGCGGCCAATCTCGTTAAATTTCAGCAAGCTTATCAAGCCTCGTCAAGAATCATCTCGGTAGCGAATACGATTTTTGACACCTTGTTCCAAGCGGCGCGTTAGGAGTAGATCATGAGAGTTTCTACTAATCAAATGTTTATGCAGTCGAGCATGTATATGGCTCGTAATGAATCTGATTTGAATGAACAGGTAGCTTATTTGTCTTCCGGTAAAAAGGTGTTAACGGCAAAAGATGATGCAGTATCTTATGGCACACTAACCGGCTATAAAGATGAATTATCTAATATTGAACAGTTCCGCCGTAATATTGTTCAAGCCGAAAATCGCAATACATTAGTTGAGGGATCTTTTTCAACGGCACAGGATGTTCTTAACCAAGTCAAAACGACATTTATTCAAGCTAATAACGGTTCGATGTCCGATGATGACCGCGCCGCACTTGCTGAGCAATTACAGCAAAACTTACAACAGGTTTTAGATGTCGCTAACGCGCGTGATGAAACAGGTGGTTATGTATTTTCAGGTTATCAAATCGATAAACGCCCATTTTTACTTCAGCCTGATAATAGTGTTGTTTACCAAGGTGATGATGGTGTTAGAGAACTGAAAATATCAAAAAGTGTTGAAGTTCCACTCAACCAGCCAGGTGATGAAGCATTCTTAGAAGTTGCTAATCCGATTGGTGATTTTGTTGGTGTTTACAACAATAACCAAAGTGGAATTTCAGTAAATAGAGCGGTAATTCAAGATCGCGGTGCTTATGTTGATGGCGCAAATTATACCTTTAACTTTACCGATACTAATGGTGATGGTGCCTTAGAGTTGGCGGTTACAGATAATTCGGCAGTGAACCTGATCACAATTGATCCTTATGTTCCTGGGCAAACCGTTGCCTTTAATGGAATGGAAGTGAATATTGACGGCACACCATTGCCGGGTGACCAACTAGAACTTGCCCCTCAAGAAACTGTTAGCGTTTTTCAAGCGATTAAAGATGCGATTGATTGGGTGTCTCGTACAGGCACTATCACTGGGACTGAGCAACACGCGGTAGATTACGGCCATATCCTTAGCAATATCAACGCGTCACTAAACCATATATCTACTCGGCAAGGTGAGGCGGGTATTAACTTGCAGCTGATCCAAAGCCAGGAATCCTTTCATGCGGACAATGAGCTATTGATGGAGCAGGGGCGCTCGGTGATTGAAGACTTAGACTTTGCAACCGCTGTAACGAAGTTTGAGCAATCGAAACAAGCACTTCAAGCCGCTCAACAAACCTATGCACAATTACAAGGGTTAAGTTTATTTAACTATATTTGATCCTTTTTAATAAAGTTGGCATCTAGCTTGCTTTTAACTAACTAGATTAAAAATCGCTTATTTATTGGCGTTAAAAATAAACACAATTAAGAGAGGTCAACATGCCTTTATATGTAAACAGTAATATCAGTGCGTTGAACGCACAACGACAATTAATGAACTCAGGTAATGAATTAGATACCTCTTTTAAGCGTTTATCATCAGGCTTACGTATCAATTCAGCAGCAGATGATGCGGCAGGTCTACAGATCTCTGACCGTCTTCAATCGCAAATTTTGGGTTTAGGGCAAGGTAACCGAAATGCCAACGATGGTATTTCACTTGCGCAAACGGCCGAAGGTGCGATGGGAGAAATGACATCGATGCTTCAACGTGTTCGAACGTTGGCTCAACAGGCATCAAATGGCTCGAACACTGATGAAGACAGATTGGCACTTCAGCAAGAGATTCGTCAATTAATGGAAGAAGTTAACCGTGTTGCTACAGATACAACATTTGGTGGTCAAAACTTATTAGATGGCAGTTATGCTGCTAACTTCCAAGTAGGTGCTGATGCTGTTCAAACAATTGGTTTCGATATGCGTAATGTTGGTGGTGCTAGTTTATCAGCCAATGGTGGCTTTACCTTATCAGGTATTGCAGGTATCGCCAGTGCGGTAAATGGTGTTCGATTATCAACGTTAGCAGAAGGTGCTTCAGATATTGGTGGTGCAGCGTTAGCAACAGACACATTCGCCGCGACATTTATTGCAACGGCAATTAGTGTCTCTACACAAGTTAATTCACAAGTTGTATTTGCCGGTATTGATTCACTGATTGCGGTGGTTGATAAGAAGCGTGCTGAATTAGGTGCGGTTCAAAACCGATTCCAATCAACAATTCGTAACCAAGCTAACATCTCTGAAAACTTGTCAGCTGCGAAATCTCGAATTAAAGATGCAGACTTTGCTGCTGAAACCGCTGCGTTGACGCGTAACCAAATCTTACAGCAAGCTAGCCAAACAATTCTTGGTCAGGCAAATCAGCGTCCACAAGCTGCATTAAGTCTACTACAAGGTTAGATTTACATTCTCTTGAAAGCCGGCAATTGCCGGCTTTTTTATTGCCCAAAATTCGTTATTAAGCTCTGCTAATGAGTGCTGTTTTATGTCGTAAGTCATTGTTTTAAAGCTTAAATAAAAAAAATTAAAAAAAGATTAAAGATCATTTTTATTAAGCCGATAAAGAAATTGTCAGGGGGTGAGAGACCTGACACCCAGCTGGCAGTATTTACTGTAGCTTTAAAGTAATGAGATATAAGAGAGTAAATTATGGCTTTATATGTAAACACTAACGTGAGCTCGTTAAACGCTCAACGTCAATTAATGAACTCAGGTAATTCACTTGATACTTCATTCCAACGTTTATCTTCTGGTTTACGCATTAACAGTGCTCGAGATGATGCAGCTGGTCTACAAATTTCTGACCGCCTAGAGTCTCAAATTCAAGGTTTAAACCAAGGTAATCGAAACGCTAACGACGGTATTTCACTAGCGCAAACTGCTGAAGGTGCGATGGAAGAAGTTACGTCAATGTTCCAACGTGTTCGTACACTTGCACAACAAGCTTCTAACGGTTCAAACACTGATGAAGACCGTTTAGCACTTCAAGAAGAAATCCGTTCTTTAATGGAAGAGGTTAACCGTGTTGCTTCAGATACAACATTCGGTGGCCAAAACTTATTAGACGGTTCATATTCTGCAAGCTTCCAAGTGGGTGCTGATGCAGTACAAACAATCAGCTTCAGTATGCAAAACGTTGGCGGTTCAGCAACCGGTAGCATGTCATTAAACGGTGGCTTTACATTATCTGGTATCGCAGGTATCGCAAGTAACGTAACGGGTAATGGTTTAACAACGTTAGCTGCTGGTGTATCAGATATTTCAGGCGCGGCAATTGCTGGTACTGATGACTTTGATGCGAAGTTCCGTGCTTCTTCAATCAGTGTATCATCACAAGCAAACGCACAGTTTATTTTAGCGGGTATGGATTCGTTAATTGCGGTAGTTGATAAGAAGCGTGCTGAGTTAGGTGCGGTTCAAAACCGTTTCCAATCAACGATTCGTAACCAAGCTAATATTTCAGAAAACTTGTCAGCTGCGAAATCTCGTATTAAAGACGCAGACTTTGCTGCCGAAACTGCAGCACTGACTCGTAACCAAATCTTGCAACAAGCTAGCCAAACAATCTTGTCGCAAGCTAACCAACGTCCACAAGCGGCACTAAGTTTACTAGGTTAATTTAGGCAATCTGTGGTAATTTAGGTGGCAAGAAATTGCCACCGTGGCCGTACCAGGTCAAAACCTATCAACATATAGATGGTTCTTCAGTTTGAAAAAACGAGAGAGTGAAGAGAAGTTAGTGTTGAGAGGAGTTGCGCCCTTGTCAGATGGGGTAATTTAACAAGGGCGCGAATAATTAATGTGGGAATATTGTGAGCGTGGAGGCTAAATTCAATATTTCAAACATTAATCGCGAAGTTCTCTCTCACATTCGCGTAAATAGTAAAGCATTCTTTGTGCCAAGTTTTATGGATGAAATTTTGACGCTGCAATGTTTTATAGAGTCATACTCTCGACTCATGGAAAGGGGAAGGTGCTTAGCCTTCCCTTTTTTCATGATTCAGAGTCCCTTCTAAAAAATAATTAATCTTTTTATTCTTTAATATTCAATTGCTTAAGTTTGTTTTTTGATCTTTTTAGCTTTTTTTATAAAAAAAACTTAAAGATCTTTTAGCCTTCGCCGATACAAGTCCTAGAGAAAGATTCTCTGGTGAAAAACATTTAGTTAGGGGTAATTAATTTGTTTTTTGCGTAAAAAATTAATGTGGAGGCTGTATGGCTTTATATGTAAACACTAACGTGAGCTCGATAAACGCTCAACGTCAATTAAATAACTCTGGCAATGCATTAGATACATCTTTCCAAAGATTATCTTCAGGTCTTCGCATCAATGGTGCAAGAGATGATGCTGCTGGTTTACAAATCTCAAACCGTTTAACGGGCCAAATCAATGGTTTAGACCAAGGTATTCGTAACGCGAACGACGGTATCTCTTTAGCGCAAACAGCTGAAGGTGCGATGGAAGAAGTTACGTCAATGTTCCAACGTGTTCGTACACTTGCGCAACAAGCTTCAAACGGTTCAAACACTGATGAAGACCGTTTAGCACTTCAAGAAGAAATCCAGTCATTAATGGAAGAGGTTAACCGTGTTGCTTCAGATACAACATTCGGTGGCCAAAACTTATTAGACGGTTCATACGAAGCAAGCTTCCAAGTGGGGGCTGATGCAGTACAAACAATCAGCTTCAGTATGCAAAACGTTGGCGGTTCAGCAACCGGTAGTATGTCATTAAACGGTGGCTTTACACTATCTGGTATCGCAGGTATCGCAAGTAACGTAACGGGTAATGGTTTAACAACGTTAGCTGCTGGTGTATCTGATATTTCAGGCGCGGCAATTGCTGGTACTGATGACTTTGATACGAAGTTCCGTGCTTCATCAATCAGTGTATCATCTCAAGCAAACGCACAGTTTATTTTAGCGGGTATGGATTCGTTAATTGCGGTAGTTGATAAGAAACGTGCTGAGTTAGGTGCGGTTCAAAACCGTTTCCAATCTACGATTCGTAACCAAGCTAACATTTCTGAAAACTTATCTGCTGCACGTTCACGTATCAAAGATACTGACTTTGCTGCTGAGACGGCTGCGTTAACTCGTAACCAAATCTTACAACAAGCAAGTTCAAGTATTCTTTCTCAAGCGAACCAGCGTCCACAATTAGCTTTAAGTTTATTAGGTTAATTGAAATATATGACAACCTTATGGTGCTTCGGGATCATAAGGTTTTATCATATTTAAGGAGGCTTTATGGCAATCGAATCAATAGCTGACAAAAACAAATTCAATTCGGCACAAATGAATGACCAAGTGCAATTGAATGTTGGCTTAAATGTTGCTGGAGATAAGGTTTCTCAAACGGCAGATGTTGAAACTGCCCAAGATGAATCTCAATTAGATCAAAAGCAAAATCTTGAACAAGAAAAAGATGTACAAGAGCAAAGTTTTGATAGGGATGCGTTGGTCGAGTCAATCGAACAAATTAACGCAGAATTTCCTATCAAAGAAACAAGCCTTGTTTTCGAGTTTGATGAATTGAATGAGCCACCGATAGTCAAAGTAGTTGATAAAGAAAACGGTGAAACAATTAGAGAGATACCGCCAAAGTATTTCAGTGATGTTTCATCTGTGCTGAAAGATGTTTCAGAGCGCTTAACTAATGGTGGGTTTTTATTAGATAAGCAGGTTTAAACTAGTAAATATAGCTGTGTAGCTAGATTGTTACTAGTATTGAACAAAGTAGTAGAAACGTACTATCCTTAACAGGGTAGTACATTATAGGTGAATATTATGGCACTAATTACATCGGCAGGTGTAGGCTCTGGCCTAGACTTAGAGAGTATTATCTCAGCGACACTTAATGCTGAAAATTTACCTAAAGTTCAAAAATTTGAAGAGAAGGAAACGAGCCTTACCCTAGAGCTTTCAGCGGTGGGTGCCGTTAAATCTTCTCTTTCAGCCCTCGAAGATGTTGTTGAAAAGCTCGCTGATATCGACAACTTCAATAAACGTACCGCGACCGTAACCCAACCTGACTCTGGTGATCTGATTTCTGTTACCGCAACAGAAGATGCAACGCCTGCACAATTTAATGTTGAAGTTATGCAACTTGCACAAGGTAGTCGCGCGGTAATGGCAGACGGTTTATACACCTCTGTTGATGATGTTGTTACAGCTACTGGCGGTACGCTCACGTACAGTGCTGGCGGTGATACATTTGATATTACATTGGATGCCGGCGCAACGCTCGAGGATTTGCGTCAAGCGATTAATGACGCAAATGATAACTTTGGTGTCACGGCAAATATTATCAATGATGGTACATCGTCAAAACTCGTTTTAACGTCAAATAAAACGGGTGCAGGCAATGACTTAGTTGTCACAAACAATATTGCTGAATTAGATAATGTTTCTACCGTGGCCAATGGCGGCGGTGCTGGCGGTCTAGCAATTGCGGTAGAAGACCAAGCGCAAGATGCCATCATCGAAGTGGATGGTATCAGTATCACGAGTGATACCAACACCTTTAAAGATGCCGTTCAAGATCTGACGATTGTTGCGCAAAAAGAAAGTGAAAACAACGAAACAAGTAAGATCGTTGTCGATTACGATAAGTCAGGGGTTGAATCTTTAATTGAAGAGTTTATTACCGGCTTTAATAATGCAATGGGCACCATTGATTACCACACCCAATCAGGTGCACCGTTAAACGGTGATTCGACAATGCGTAGTCTGAAAGCGCAACTGATTAATGCGCTATCTACGACGGTACCGACAGGCGATTTCGAAACAATTTTTGACGCTGGTTTAGGCTTAAGCAAAGACGGTGTATTAGAAAAAGAATCACTAGTGCGCAGTTTAAATACAGCCTTGAGTGAAAACTTTGATGAGGTTGGTGAACTTTTCGCTGGCGAAAATGGCATAGCATCAACATTTAGTACTTTACTCGAGAACTACGTCTCTTCAAGTGGTTCAATTAAATCTCGAGAAGATGGCATAAATCTTGAATTGAATCAGTTAGAAGACGATGTCAGTAATCATGAATATCGTATGGAACAGTTAGAGATTAGTTTAAGGAAGCAATATTCGGCACTTGACGTGCTGATTGCACAAATGCAAAGTTCTGGACAATACTTAAGTGCACAACTTGCAAGCTTACCTGGCTTTTCGACACCTGACTCATAAATAAAATCGTAGGATTTACTATGGCTAATTTAAATTTAAAGTACTATCAAAAAGAAGCAACGAAAACGAGCTTAGCGGACGCAGAACCATATATGGTCACGAAAATGCTAATGGGTGGCGTTGTTGAAAGCCTTGTCATGGCTAAAGGTGCTGTAGAGCGTGGTGATTATCAAGAGCGAGCAAGAACGATTTCAAAAGCGTCAAATATTATTGAAGCATTGCGTTCAAGCATTGATTTTGAAGCTGGCGGTGAAGTGTGTCAAAACTTATACGCCTTATACCAATACATGCTAGAGCGTTTAGCGGATGCAAGTATGGCAAAAGACACCGTAGCAATTGAAGAAGTGCACACGCTTTTTAAAGAAATTAAAGCAGGCTGGGATGCTA
This sequence comes from Thalassotalea loyana, assembly GCF_030161435.1. GTDB lineage: Bacteria > Pseudomonadota > Gammaproteobacteria > Enterobacterales > Alteromonadaceae > Thalassotalea_G > Thalassotalea_G loyana. The sequence continues at coordinate 1,020,853 of NZ_BSSV01000001.1, forward strand.
TTCCAGTGGAAGCTCGCCAAGAAGCTGAAGCACAACGCAAAGTAAATCAATCTGCGGCAGTTTAACATTGTGAAGTCACAGATAGCTTTATTGTTTGAGGAACTACAAGGTTTACTCGAAGAGAATAAAGTTGAAGAGGCCAACGATAAGTTGGTTGAACTTGATAAAGCTATTCGTGAGCTTTTTGCAGAGCATCAAGCAAGTGATCTCCCAGAAGACGTTGTCAGTTTATTGACGGATGTTAACCACTTCTTTCAGAAATCGTCATTAAAACTTGCTGATGATGCAAAAACTGTTCAAGAATCTCTATTGAAAATCAAAAAAGCGGATAAAGTGCGTAAAGCATATCAACTTTAGTTTGTTTTTTAGTTATTTCACTATACAAGTGTGGCCATTTGGCCCCATACTTGCCTTAATTATCTTCATATTAATCAACTTTTGATATGTCTAAACCTTAACTGCGGTATGAGTAGTATGAAACCATCAGATTACGATATTGACCAACTTTCAGCACAAATTGATGAAGCTGAAGAGGTGGCAAAACGAGAAGCTATTTTTGCTGAGCAAGCAAATGTGCGATTTAACCAAAACATAGTAGCATTTAATCGCTACTTTCCAGAGATTGCGCAAAAGTTTGCATCCTACAATCCCATTGAGCCATTTCAACTATTGGTTAATAAAGATGGTACTGGCAATATTATTGATAATCAGACTAAAGTTCCCTTTTATCGAGAAGAGCCTGTTGCTCAAGTGAAGCAGCAAGTGGATGATTGTTTTGAAAATCCTGTGCTTGGTCAAATTAACTATTCAGTTTTGGAAACGCTTGAAAACACAACGGATTTTGTTCATGTTGATACAATGAAGCTGTTAGGAAAGTGTTTCAATAAGGTGAGTTCAGATTTACCTTTAAATACTAAGATCGCGTCAAAAATCCCAAGTTTAATTATTTTTGGGATTGGTTTAGGTTACCATCTTAAAGAGCTGCAATCACGCACCAGTGCAACTTACATCACTATTTTTGAGCCAAATGAAGATTACTTCTTTGCTAGCCTATTTTGCTTTGATTGGGCTGAATATTTACAGGCTGTTGATGACGCAGGTTCATTTCTCTACTTGGGTATTGGTGAGGAAGAAGATTCGATTTATCAAACACTTTACGACCGAGTGAAGGAAATTGGCCCGTATAGTGTGTCCAACTCATTGTTTTATCAACATTATCCTTCGCAAAAAGTTGCTAGTATTATTGAGAAGATTAAAGAAAATTTTCATCAATTCTTTATGGGGTGGGGCTTTTTTGATGACGCACTGCTTAGTATCTCTCATACGCTAGGTGTCATGGATAAAGCGCCTTCTGTCATGGTTGCAAGTCCGAAGTTACCACACGATATAAGTCAATATCCGATATTTATTGTTGCTAATGGTCCATCACTTGATAACGATATCGAGCGCATTAAGTCGCTACGCGAAAATGCTATTGTGGTGTCGTGTAATTCGGCAACTACCGCTTTATTGGCAAATGGCATAACGCCAGATTTTCACGTGGCGCTGGAACGTACTAAATCTACAGCTGACTTTCTTGAGCATTTCATTACACCTGAGCAACGACAAGAAATAAATCTGCTTGTGCTCAATGTTATGTACCCTGGGGTGTTAGATTTATTTGGTTGGACTGGCGTAGGCATAAAAGGTCATGAGGCAGGAACCACCTTGTTTCAACTTGCAGAGCTGCAAAATAAAGGCGAGATTACGCCTACCTTAGGTTACTGTAACCCATTGGTGGGGAATACGGCGCTGAGCTTTTTTACGACAATGGGGTTCAAAAATATCTACTTGTTTGGTCTGGATAAAGGCTATGTTGACGAGTCTATGCATCACTCGAAGCATTCTTATTATTACAAAGATGATGGTGAGGAAAAATATGCGCCGATTAAGATGGGTGCAGAGTTTGCCGTTGAAGGTAATTTTGAACCTAGAGTGATTACTGAACCGTTTTTATATACAGGTAAAGAGCAAGTTGAACGCTTACTAGAGGTCTTTAAAGGTCGTAACGTCAATGTCTTTAACTGTTCTAACGGGGTTAAAATGGCTGGGACGTTACCACTGAGATCAGATGATATATTATTTGAAGATTCACCATTGAAAAATGCGCAAGTGGTTGACTTTGTTAAGTCTAATGTATTTGATGACTACGATGCTGGCTATGACTTAAAAAGTCTATTGTACTTTGATGAATTCGAACAAATTTGCCAAACAATGGTTGAATTTTTAGAGCAACCGGCAAGTTCGCGTGAAGAAGCGTTAGATAATTTGTTTAAACATCTACATTATTTAAACTCGTTTATGCAAGGCGGTAAATTAAGTCATTTATATTTGATCCTTCAAGGTGAAGCTTGGTATGTCAATTCAGTACTATTGTCAATTTTGTACAATTATGGTGATAGTGAAGAGGTTATGCCTTATTACCAGGAAGCGTTAGCTATTTGGGTTGATTTCTTGAAGAATATGCCTGATTTATATCGTGAGCGTTGGGATTTATTAAGTACTTATAGCTTCGACTACAACGCTTAAAAGTAAGTACTTAAATATCTATATCCATTTCTAAAGCCTCATCATCAAAATGATAATGAGGCTTTTTACTAATCTCAAAACCAATTTTTTCGTAGGCTTTTACCGCGGCAACATTTGATTTCTCAACACCTAAGTTGACCATGTTCGCATGTAGCGTTGACTTTACTAATGGCAGGCTTGCTTCAATCACCTCTTTGGCTACACCTTTGCCGTGCCAATTCGTCTCACCAATTAATATACCCATGGTTGCAATATTAGGGAAGGTGGCCATAGACTCATATTTAACGTTGCCAATATGGGCGAGACCATCACTGGCTTCCGCAAAAATACCTAAAAATAAACAGTGAGGGTTGTGAAAATGTTGATCAATATACTCGGCTAATTCACTAAGCTGGGCCTGTGTATGGGTAATATATTGTGAGGTGTTTTCATCATTGAGCCATGATAGGTAACGGCTGGTAGCATCCGCTTTTGTTAGCTCTTTTAAGATAAATCGCTGCGTTTTTATCGATTTAGTGTTTGCTGACCTAGTGTTCATACAAGTGCACCTCGATTACTGTGTTGCCTAATTAACTCTAAAGTGTGCTCAAAGCCACAATTAAATAGGGCGTCAAATACCGATAAATGACTGATAAAGTCACCATATAACTGTGGGTATGTTGGGGCCTGGTAGCTTTGGTAGCTCAACGAAATGCCTGCTTTCACTATTGCTCCGCCTTTTGAATGCTTCTCTATATAGTCAGCAGCACCAACTGGTGATAAATAATGAGTGATACTTAATTCATGACAAAGGCTTACTAAACGTTCGTCTTTGACACCTGTTATATTGTCTAAATTTGAAGCGCGAACGAGCTTTGTAGTGATACCAAGTTGTGTAGCAACAGCGCTAATAATTGCCATGTTGAGCTCTGCAAGGTTTTGATAATCCCTTTTCAATAACCCTTCAATGAACGGATAAACGTCGTTAAAAAATGGCGCTTTGCTGTAGTTGGTCACTAAGGTTTTTAGATGTTTCTTTTGCCAAGGCTTGGGAGACAAAAGTGTTTCATTGATCATGGTCTCTAATCGACCATTGGGTGTTGAAACAGGCACTGTCAGCATAACAGCACCTTGCACTGACTTTATTTGGTTGCGAACATGCCAGCTACTTTTCTCAAGTTTTACATTGTCCAAATACACAAATACATCAACACTATCTATCAGATCGAAAAAGCCTGTCCAGGGTAAATAGGTAGGCTGCATTATTGCACCACGCATTATTTCAAATCCTTATATAAATACATGGTAAATTCGTATGGGACAGAGCCTTTTTTAACGACGTAGTCGTGTTTTAAAACAACATGTGCGCCAAGTTTTTTACAAAAATCGAATACTTCTAATGGATCGATGTAAAACAGATCGTCATTAAAAAAATCAACATAGGTCGACATTGCGTTAAATGCGACACCTTTTTGGCAAGCATTGAACATCTTTTCTATCGCATCGAACATAAAGTCTTTGGCGTTTGGTGTATTGTTATTAAACACACCGCTTAGCAAGATATAATCATATGATGTTGGCATAGCATCTTTAGTGATATCAAACACAGCAAAACTAGCCTGCTGATCATTGGCAAATTGCTCGTTAGCCGTTTCAATAAACTCATCAACAAAATCTAGTCCGAGATAATTACCACTGTACTGGGCAGATTTTAAGTAATGATACATATCACCTAAACCACAACCAATGTCGACGATAGAATCAATCTCGCTGTCAACCGCGGTTAAAATTTCAAAACGTTTGTACTGTGAACTTTGACTAACATGTTGCACGGCTTCAACACTGTTGCCATGTTTATCAAATAGTCCTTGATAGTAGGTTTTGAGATCTTTGATCATGCTTCAAACTCATTAATGAATGAAATCGTTTTTTCTAATTGTGCCATCGGCATTTCTGGCCGCACGAACAGGTTAATGACTTGTTCTGAAACCTGTCTTGCGTTGGGCAATGTCCAACCGGTTTTTAACAATTCTAGCGATTTATAGTGGCAGGTAATAATAATATCTTGGTGAGCCGCCTGCTCAATTAGTTTTTCTCTGTCGCCTTTAAATAGCAATGGGTAACGCCAAAGAGGCTGGCCTAACTCAATTTTTGGCTTAACAACGTTATTATCAGTGAGTGTTTGGTGACAGAACCGTACCTTCTGACTCCGCTCTTTGTTGAATTCACTCAGTTTTGCAAGTGCCGCGTTTAACGAAGAGAGTTTGTTGGCATCATCTAGATATTGGAAAAATTGATTGGCGTTAAGTGTTTCGCCAATACGTTTAGCAAACTTAGGGTTATTAGTAAAAATTGCGCCACCGTATTGCTCGGCAATGGTTTTGTCATAACCAAAGCTGATGATGCTGATATCACCAAAGCGACCAAGCGGTTGCCCGTTGACACTTGCACCTAAAGCGAGGCAGGCATCTTCAATAAGGAAGATCTCATGGGCTTGGCAGTACTGTTCGATTGCTTCAATATCACAAGCAATACCATAACCATGAACGGCTACTACAGCAGCGGTGTTATTCGTTATTTGGCGTTTGATCTGCTCAAGGTTACTCGAAAAGTTAACCATTGACACATCTGCTAATACTGGGGTGAAACCTGCCATTTGAATAGCAAATAGCACTGCAGGACAACAAATTGCAGGCATGATTACTTCACTGCCTACTGGAATGTTTGAAGAGTGCAGAGCGGTAATTAATGCGCTACTGCCTGAGCTTGTTAAAAAGCTGTATTCACGCTCAAGGCTTTTATTAAGCGAGCTTGTGATTGTTTGTCTTAGCGAGTGTGCTATAGCCATATTTTAATATCTTTTCGGTAATGACTTAGCGGAAAACTCGTTGGTTGTGCAAGTTTTTCAATTTTTGTGACTTTTTCATGGCCGCTAAAATGTTCAAGAATGTTATCTAATGTGTAAAACGTCCATTGGGAATAACGGTGTATCAGTGGCAGGTTTGCTTCAATAGCCAAGTCACTGTTTGACTTAATCTCTTGCTCAAAAGTAGCATCGAGCAAGTCGCCAATAAGAATTATGCCACCTGGTTTAGTCACGCGTATCATCTCTTCGATTGCTGATATGGCATAACTTTGTTCTGGAAAATAGTGAAAAATGCTGTAGCACAACGTTCGCTCACTGGTGTTTTCATCGAACGGTAAATTCGCCGCTTCACCTTGCTCAAAATTGCCTGATGGGATGAGCTTTCTTGCTTCGGTTACCATAGCCTGAGCATAATCAATACCGCTGATATCACTGGTGTAATTGCTTAGTTGTGATAGTAAAAGACCATTACCACAGCCTATATCGAGAAAGCTATAGGTTGAGCCTTCGGTTAAAGAAAGTTTGACTTTAATATCGTCGACCAGTCCTTGCCAAGCCTCATCATCAAATGGACGTCCGACTTGTGCTTTTAAGTCGTCGCTGGCAAGTGCTTGTTCGTGCCACTCTGATTTTTTTGCTTCGAAACTAGTCATAACATCTCTTTAAAATATGGTCGGCAAGTGCACGACATGAATGAGTATCAAAAGTTTGCTTACTTGCTGATATTAACGCGCTTTGTGCAGGGGCTTCAATATCGGCAACTAACGTTGTAAGCGATTGTTCAGGCGATAATAAAAAGCTATCAACCAAACCTAAATCGGTTGTAAGGCCATGCTTTGCAAACACGACGCTATCTTCTGCTTGCCCTTGGTTTTGTGAAATACATGCATTGGCAATGCCACAAAAGCTCACTTCATATTTCGATAAGCCACCACCTGAAATAAAGTAATCGGCAGCTTGATAATAATGTTCAATTTTGGAAGTTAACGGCTTTAACCACAGAGTGTTGCGACTCGAGGGGATTGGTTTATCCGCTGTTGTTGTTGCCGTCACTAAATTGATAACCTTTCCCGACAATAGATTATCTAAGGCAGTCATCAGCTTCATGCCAGTGTTATGCTGATCTTGACCGCCAATAAAAATAAAAATGTTGTCTAATGACGTTTTTGTCGTGGATAAATTGTCTTCTCTAATAGCTTGTAAGCTTGATTTAAATGGAAAAAACTTAGCACCAAGGCAGGTGTTTTTTGCGTTGTAAGGTTCATTATCAAAACCAACACGAAAGTTAATCACTAAATCACATTGGGACAAATCAAAATGATTGAAGTCGTCAATTGCAATTAAATGTTCTGCTTTATCGCGCCAGTGATTAATGTCATCCTGATTGATTTGATAATCGTCAATAATTAGGCAAAATGGTGGATTAATCGCTGCAAAATCTGTAATGCAACCAAACCCTTGATCTTCTATTTGTTGTGTCGCAAATGGCAAGTAGTCGCCACAAAAGACAATCTCTTGTTCAGGCTTTTGTCTTTTGAGCCTGGTTGCAATGTTAAGGCATCGGCTGACGTGTCCAAATCCGGTTTGGCTATTGGCATTGCATTTGAAAACAATTAGGTTTGACTTATCCGTCGCCACTTTTATGCAAACCTCTTGCTAATCTCATTGTACGCTGAGGTTAACACATCGGCATGGAACCATTGTTTGCCACTAAAACGGCCTGAAACGATGACATTGTTGAATGCCTGGATGAACGTTTGATAATTCTCAATTGTTGCTTTAGAAAATTCAAATGTTGGTACAGGAAACGTGTTGTCTATGGTTTGTCTGTGACTACTTACTAACGTTGCGTCTTCTTGTATTAAGGCCATCTCGCGAACTTCCTGTAAAATCATTTCAACTGTAATGTCATTTGCCTCGTCTGGACTAGACAGTACTTCAACAGACATATTGTATTGACCATTATCTACTGTACGCAGGTTAGGGTATAGCGTGATCCGAAATGTTTTATGTTCGCTATGCCAGTTCCATAAAAATGGTGCCGTTTTATTCGTTAGTGGTTTATCAAAATTGAAATAGAAGATGTTAGCCGTTCTAAACTCGGCTTTATGGCTACTGATTGGTAAGCCTGACGCTTTCAAACCAAAGAATGGTGGTGCGCTCCAGTACAGTAAATCACACGGTATCGTTGATTGACTTTTGCCTAGTGTAATATGCGTGACCCTATCACCTTGGTGTTCGATGTGAGTAATAAACTCACTTGTAATGATTTCGACCCCTTTGGCTTGAGCTTGTTTTAGCAAATGCTCCACCCAGAATTCTATCCCTTCACCATTTTTTGGATAGTAATAGGTTGGCATGGCAATACCTTGCTCTTTCATTTGAGATAAATAATCAGCTTGCTTGTGGAAACTTAATTTATGATCGAATGCTGGTGTTTGTTTTAAGCGTTTGGTTGTTTCATTTGTTAAAGCAACCACGCGTGTGATACCAAAATAGTTGACTGATGATTGGCGTTGTAAGCTCTGACCATCAACATTTTTACCGTAGAGCTTAGCAACGATTGGCAGTGATACTTGCTCGGTGATGGTATCACCTAAGGTTTCTCTCAAGTAATCTTCAATATTTTCACTTTGGCCGATTTGATCATTTTCGAGTAGCTCTTTGGCTGCTTTTTCATAATCTTGTTTTGGTAAGTGGCGAACGTCTACACTTTGGTTTTCTAAATTCCAGTGACCATTGAAAAAGCTTCCCGATGGTAACTCGTTGATGACATGCCAATGGTCGCGAATGAAGGCTTCGTCACCAAATAAGATTTCATCAATTTCATTTATGCCTGTGGTGTTTGGAATATGAGTGCCCTGGTCGTAGACAACGCCGTGGCTATCGGTGACAGATTTTAATAATCCACCGCAACTTGGTGCACTCTCGATTAGCGTCACTTTTTGACATCGATCTGCCAATAATATCGCCGAAAAAAGGCCACAAAGTCCACCGCCTACAACAACACAGTTTTTCATAATTGCCTCACCTAAATGCTTTTCTCATAAACTAAAAGTGTAATCTAAGCATTGGCTAATATAGATGCGTTAAATCAACGAATCTTTTTTAAAGAAGCGTGTTCCATTGATGATGGATTACACTTCTTATGAATTTCTTACACACGTTCAACAAATTCTAAAGCAAATCTTTGACCAAGTTTTAAGTCTTGAGTTGCTTTTTTGCCGATTATCTCGGGCAAGTACTTAGGATGTAAACCGTAACTCGGGCGAACTGACTTGACATGTTCCTCAGTAATTACTTCGCCTTTATCAATATTTTTTGCAACATAGAGTGAGCGTTTGGCTAATAAGTTCTTTTTCGAAGCAGGCGATATGTCATAGTTCACTTTGCCGATCGCCTTTTCAATGTTTCTGACGTCTACAACTAATTGACCAAATTCCTCAGGCGTGAGTGAGAAAAAGCCATCCACTGATTCTTCATTACGTTCTAGCACAAAGTGTTTTTCAATAATCTTGGCACCTAGTGCAACCGAAGCAATTGCAACACTATTACCTAATGTATGATCTGAAAGACCAGTAACACATTGATATTTACTTGCCATGTCTTTGATGGTCTTCAAATGAATATCTTCAGCAGGCGCAGGGTAGGCTGTCGTGCATTTTAAAAATGCATATTGCTGACAACCATTGGCTTTTAAAGTCTCAATGGCGAGCTCAATATCTTCTTGAGTGGCTAGACCGGTGGATAAAATAACCGGCTTGCCAGTCTTCGCGACGCGGGCAATTAAGCCAACATCGGATATTTCTGGAGAAGCAATCTTATACGCTGGACAATTTAACGACTCAAGTAAATCTACGGCACTGCTATCAAAAGGCGACGAGAAGATATCGATACCAATTTTTTTACCTTCTTCAAATAATGCCTCGTGCCACTCCCACGGGGTGTAAGCTTTTTCATAGAGTTTATACAGCGTGTTGTGTGACTCCCATGGATTGTCACTAGGCAATTGAAAGTCTTTTTCATCGCAATCTAGGGTAATAGTATCGGCACGGTATGTTTGCAGTTTTATTGCATTTGCACCGCAAGCTTTTGCTTGGTGAATTATTTCTATTGCCTTTTCAAAGCTACCACAGTGATTCGCTGACATTTCAGCAATTAAGTAGCAAGGGCTATCTTCGCTCACTAACGTTTGATTGATATGAAAATTCATCAGTTATTAACTCTATTAAATGCGCTGATCATTTTGTAATGAAGTGATTAAGCCTTCATTTCTAACAATATGTTGATTCATTTTTTTAATTATTGGGTTCTCATCAAGAAAGTGCTTAATTTCTTGATAATTCAAAGACAAATCATCGCAATGCTCAATGATTTGACCAACCACTTGGTAATCTTCTTCGTTGTCGACGGTGAAGCGATAATGACTGTCATCTTGGCTATTTGCTAATTCAATAATCGTAAAGTCACTTTCATTTTGATAGACGTATAGCGTGACATGCTCACGTTGAGATGCCAACTTAGCATTGACATGGGCAACTGATAAAGCTTGAAAAGATAAAACTTCACAATCGACACCTTCGGCAAAATGTTCGGACAGGTAAGCATAATCAGCTTGCTTGCGAAAATAGTCGTTGATTAATGTGTCGCAAATTTCTGGTGATAATAATGGAGAATCGCCAGTAATTCTTACGATATCCGTGGCGTTAAACGTCACGGCACATTGGTAAAAACGTCCAAGCACGTCATCTTCGTCACCGCGAAAGGTATTAAAACCATGATGACTCACAACATGACAGAGCTCGTCATTTTCGGGGTTGGTTGACGTTGCTAAGACAATTTCATCAATCTGCTTACACTGTTTTAGGCGTTCCAGTAGTAAGATAATCAATGGTTTGTTACCTAGTGGCTTGAGCACTTTTCCTGGAAGTCGAGATGACCCCATTCTTGCTTGAACAATAGCGACTACATGTTGTTTCGTCATGATAACTCCCGCACGTTCAATTAATTTAAACGTTGAAACCCACTGTGGCAAACCTCGCCTTCGAGTAGGCTCGATAACTCATTTGTACTGATTGCCTGACTAATCTGACAAAATACTTCCTCAGCGTGTTTTAAGTAGTTATCAGCAACATCTTTGGTATGCGCAAGGCTCACATAAATAACATTGCTGGCAAGAAAACCTCGCTTGAGCATCTCTTGCGTGAAAACGGTTTTTACCGTCAATGCATCACCGCCAAAACCTAAGATAAGTACAGGGTCAATACCAAGCATATTGAGTGGTAATTTGGCCTTTTCTGCAGCCTTGATAAGCCCCTCTTTTAGGTATTTGCCGTGCTCTGAAATGGTATTGATAACGTTTTGCTCATGCATGACTTCTATTACTTTGAGCGCTGCTGTAAAGCCGACGCGTTCCGTCCAATATGAGCTGGAAATAAACGATTCTTGAGCTGCTTGCATGATGTCTGATTTACCAATGACCGCACCAATTGGGTGACCATTACCCAGTGCTTTGCCTAAGACACAGATATCAGGCTCAAGATCCCATAATAGATGAGACCCGCCTATGTTTAATCTAAACCCTGAAGATATCTCGTCAAACACTAAGACAATATTGTGTGCCGTGCATAGTTCACGAATACGTTTAATAAATGCTAGGTCAGGCATTGCATGACGGAAAACTTCCATTACGACAACACCTAAGTTATCTTTTTCAGACTCAACGATTGCTTCAAAAGATTCAATATCACCTTCTTTAAATGGTATTACTGAACCTGACAGCTTTCTCGGTACACCTGAAGGCGCTAGCCCCGGTAATAGTTGCTCATCTAAATTCTTATCATCACCCAAATTGGTTGCAATGTACCAGTCGTGCCAGCCATGATAGCCACAAAAGGCAACTTTATCTTTGCCTGAATGTGAGCGGGCAATACGAACAGCAATCGAACAACTTTCGCCACCAGTGCGTGCAAATCGTGCAGCGCCTGCCCATGGGTGTAATTCAATCAGTTTCTCAGCAAGCTCAACCTCTTCGTAACAGTTAAGGCTTGTCATGCTGCCGTTTGCAATAGCCTCACCAACAGCGATGTTGATCTCGTCATTCGCATAACCAAGAGGGCAAGTGCCAATCCCCATAATGCTCATGTCGATGTAATGGTTATCATCAAGATCCCAAATTTCACAACCTTTAGCTTTTTTGTAATATGCAGGCCAAAAGTCCGGTAAAAACATTTCAGCACGTTTTGACAATAGCTGATTGCCACCAGGGATGATTTTTTTCGCCTGCTGCCAAAGTTTGCTACCTGAATTGTTTTTAATATCAATCATGAAAACCTCTATGATAAATCATGCGTCGGCATGGAATATATTGAATTAACCTACTGCGGCCATTTACTGGGGTTAGTTATGTTGTCGTCCAAAATGGCAAAATCTTGATAGTTAAAGTGGCAATTTTTAGCAAGATCATAGGCTCGAACGATTTCTGCTAATTCAGTGCTTGAGCAACAACCTACAATAATCTTTGAAATATTAGGGTGTTGGATGAAAGGAGCCAGCAATAATGCCATTCTGCTTACGTTTAATTGAGAACTTAAGTTATCAAGTTTGGTATGAGTAGTGGACAGCGTTTTTAAATGAGCGGGTAAATTTGACGTAGGCATCAATAGTGCGCCTTGTAAAAATAACGAACGGATGTGAATTTCGATATTCTCTTGCTGGCAAAACGCTAAAAACTCATTATCTAATACTTGTTGATCACAAATATTAGCCGGTAGTTGTATCACATCTATATTGAAGCGTCGGATCAACGCTAGTGCTTGTTCTATGCTATAGACAGAACAGCCAATTTTTTTTGTTAACTGTTTTTGTTTGGTCGATAGTAGTGCTTGGTAATTTTGTTCACTGTCATCATTTAACAGCCATTGAGCATGATGAGATGAAATGCACTCAAATTGTTTAATGTTTAAATCACTAAGCGATTGTTTAACTTCATCAATAACACTATCGGGAGCTGTTGTCGGCGCTATTTTTCCTAGATAGTGAGCGTCAATATCATGATGCTCTTTCGTCATTAATGTGCCGATAATGGCCTCACTATTACCGTAACTTGATGCGGTATCAAATGCAGAAATATTGGCTTCTGAGGCAATAGCGAGTATTTCATTAACTTGCGCAGGCATGACCTGGCCATCATGGTTTGAAATGCCATAATCTAAACCAAATTGCACTGTTCCAAGCGCTAGTTTCATAACAAGCTCTTTAACGTGCTAATGATGAATTGCTGGGCCTCTTCGCTCAAGTCAGGGTAGAGCGGGATAGAAATCGCTCGCTGATAGTAGTCTAATGATGAAGGAAAGTCAGATTCAGCAAAACCAAGTGATTTGTAATATGGCTGAGTATGTATGGGAATATAGTGCAGGTGGGCACATATGTTTGCAGCACGCATTGATTCTATGATTTCTTTGTGTGCGTTTGCCTTTTCTTTCGGTAGTAGCACCACGTACAAATGATATGCAGAGTAACTTTGCTCGCATGGTTTCAATACTGTTAATGGAGTATCTGCAAACGCATCATCGTAAACCTTTGCTTTTTCGTTACGCAATTCAACAAGTTTGGATAGTTTATTTAATTGACTTACGCCCAACGTCGCTTGCAGCTCTGTCATCCGATAGTTAAATCCCAACATGATTTGTTGATAATACCAAGGGCCATGTGACGCTTCTGTCATCTCACTCGGGTTCGTAGTAATGCCGTGACTACGATATTTTGTCATCAAATTATGGAGGTTTTTGTCATTAGTTAACCCAACACCACCTTCTGCACTCGTGACTATTTTTACTGGATGAAAGCTGAAAACGCTAATGTCACTATATTGGCAGTTACCAACGGGTTTACCCTGATATCTGCTGCCAACAGCGTGAGAAGCATCTTCAATAATGTTAAATCCATACTCCTGACTCAGTTGATGAATACCTTCCATATCACAACTATGGCCGCATAGATGAACAGGAATCACAACTTTCGGTAGTTGCCCTAAGTCTTTTGCTTGAATCAGTTTTTGTTTGAGCGCTTGGGTGCTCATTAGACCCGTGTCTACATCGATATCAACAAAGTCCACTTTAGCGTCGCAATATAACGCACAGTTAGAAGAGGCGACGAAAGAGATCGGGCTGGTCCACACAATATCTTCTGAAGTTACGCCTAAGGCTAAACAAGCGATGTGTAATGCTGATGTCGCACTGTTAGCTGCGCAGGCAAACTCTGCACCTGTTAATTGACATAAAGCATTTTCAAACGCTGGGACTTTAGGGCCTTGAGTTAAATAATCTGACTTCAATACATCAATAACGGCGTCAATATCAGCTTGATCGATATGCTGACGCCCGTAAGGAATGAAGGTGTCGAATTTATCCATTAAAGGCACGACTCTTTATTTAACTCTTTGATTTGCTCAACAGTTAAAAAGTCTTCGTTATTGAGAGAGTTATATTCAAACCCTGGCGCTACTAGCTCGCCTTTTTCATCAAGGGCATTTGAGTTGAAAGCATTAGTGCGAGAACTAAATTTGATTGATGGTGCAATGACAAAATGGTCATGATATTCGAATGTGTCATATGATAATTCTTCAGGACACATGACTTCATGCATTTTTTCTCCAGGGCGAATACCTACTATTTCAATCGGTAGTTCTGGTGCAATTGCATTTGCCAAGTCAGTAATTTTAATCGATGGGATCTTGGGAACAAAGATCTCACCACCTAACATTCGATCGAAATTCTTAAGGACGAAATCGACACCCTGTTGCAAGGTTATCCAAAAACGCGTCATGTTTTCGTGAGTGATCGGTATTTTAGTGGCGCCTTCATTAACTAATTTTTGAAAAAATGGCACGACTGAACCGCGAGAACCGACGACATTACCATATCGTACAACAGAGAAAAGTGTCTTATAGCCACCACTTATATTGTTCGCTGCCACAAATAACTTGTCGGATGCTAATTTTGTCGCTCCGTAGAGATTGACGGGGTTAGCTGCTTTATCTGTTGATAATGCAATCACTTTTTCTACGTTATTTGCAAGTGCTGCGTGGATCACATTTTCGGCACCATTGATATTGGTTTTGATGCATTCCATTGGGTTGTATTCGGCTGCGGGTACTTGCTTGAGCGCAGCGGCATGAATAACATAGTCAACCCCGTTCATCGCTTGAACTAAGCGTTCTTTGTCACGGACGTCCCCAATAAAGTAGCGCATGCAAGGTTCATCAAAGACTTGCTGCATCTCAAACTGCTTTAACTCATCTCTTGAATAGATGATGATTTTTTTTGGCTTGTAGCGGGTTAATAGCGTTTTAACGTACAACTTACCGAAAGAGCCTGTACCGCCTGTAATGAGGATACTTTTACCATTAAACATAATTAACCCTTCTCTTTTTGGCACCCAGGACCTAAATTCGTCAATAATTGGGCACCTTCGCTATATGCAAATTCTTATTATGATTAAGGCAAATTATGTGCCGAGTTAAAAAAGGGTACAAGCGTTTGGTGTAAATAATCTCAAAATACTCAACAATTCATAGTGTTGGCATCATTAATAATGTCATTTTTGTTGTTTATTTATACATATGCAACGGTGTTTACTGTAAATGTCAAATTTATGTCGTTTATAGTGTCAAATATTTGTTGATTTATTAGGACGCAACGCTAGAATTTAAAACATAATAAATACAATAGGTTTGAAGTATGCAAGGTCAGAAACTTATTATTATTGTCGATAATAATGAGGCACGTCGCTATCAGTTAGAAACCGTGTTTTCTTTTGTCGGAGAACACTTTACCTCGTGTCGATTGGATGAACTCAAGGACATATTCAAGCCGCAAGACAACGTCTTAACGGTAGTGATGGCAGGAGATCTTGATCAAAATGCCATTGATTTTGTTAAAAATAATCCTGCTATGCCATTTATTTTTCATGACGTAGTAGATACTCACCAAATTGAGAATCAAGCAAATGTCATTGGTCAGTTATCCGTGCCATTGAACTATGCACAATTAACGGAATTGATTCATCACTGCCATCAGTATCAAAACAAATTACCATCGAAACGTCGTGGCTCATCAGGAAATAGTCCTCTTTTTAGATCGTTAGTTGGCGTGAGCGAACCGATGCAGCAAGTTCGTTTTTTAATTGAACAAGTCGCGCCTACGGCTGCTAACGTGCTTATTTTGGGTGAATCGGGGACAGGTAAGGAAGTTGTTGCTCGAAATATTCATAATTTGTCTGAGCGTGCTAAAGCACCATTTGTTCCCGTGAACTGTGGTGCGATTCCAGGGGAACTACTGGAAAGTGAATTGTTTGGCCACGAAAAAGGCGCATTTACTGGTGCTATATCTACTCGTAAAGGGCGATTCGAATTGGCTGAAGGTGGTACTTTATTCTTAGACGAAATAGGTGATATGCCGCAGCCAATGCAAGTAAAGTTATTACGTGTGCTGCAAGAGCGGACATTTGAGCGCGTAGGTGGCGCCAAAAGCATAAAAACGAATGTTCGTGTTGTCGCTGCTACTCACCAAAACTTAGAAAGCATGATCGAAACAAACGATTTTCGTGAAGACTTATTTTACCGTCTTAATGTTTTTCCTATCGAAACACCTGCATTACGAGAGAGAAAAGAAGATATTCCTTTGTTACTCAAAGAACTCATTTCTCGGTTTGAAGCAGAGCAAGGTCAAAGCGTTCGATTTACCGAGCAAGCAATCCTATCGTTGCAAGAACATCCATGGGCGGGCAATGTTAGAGAGCTATCGAACCTGATCGAACGAATGATCATTATGTATGCTGACCAAGTTATTGACGTTAGTGAGCTCCCGATAAAATACCAACATATCGATACCGAAACATATCAGCCAGAATATCCTGAAGAGTTACAAGAAAAAGAAGCCATTAATGAATTGTTTGCAGGTTTTGATTACGATGATGACGACGAAGAAGATTCATCGAGCTTTGATGATGAAATTGACCAAGGTGAATTTGGTGTCCTGCCAAGTGACGGTGTCAACATGAAAGAGTATCTGGCTGATCTCGAGATTTCTTTGATTGAACAAGCATTGGATAGAACAGACAATGTTGTTGCTCGTAGTGCTGAGTTACTGGGTATGCGTCGTACCACTTTGGTTGAAAAAATGCGTAAGTACGGCTTGTCTAAATAGGACATAAATGTTGAAGTCTTTGGAAACTAAACCGGTAATCTTGATTGGCTCAGGCGGCCACGCAAGTGTGTTGCTCGATATATTATTACAGCAAGGTGTTGAAATACTTGCTGTCTCGTCAAACGACGACGTTATAGAGCGTTCGATTTTTAATGGTATTACACATATCAAAGGCAATGATGCAATTTATCAATACTCGCCAAAAGACGTCATGCTGGTAAATGGTATTGGCTCGATGCCTAATAATCAGGTGCGAAGCAATATTCATAAAACCTTTACCGAACAAGGGTATGAATTTTTCACCGTTGTTGCTCAAGATGCATTTGTTTCAAACTATGCAAGTTTATCTCAAGGGTGCCAAGTCTTATCAAAGGCTGTTATCCAAGCAGGTGTGTCTATCGGTGAAGCAAGTATTATCAACACCAAAGCATCAGTTGATCACGACTGTCAACTTGGTTTCAACACTCATGTCGCGCCTGGTGCGACGTTAAGTGGACAAGTAATAGCAGGCGATCGAGTGCATATAGGTACAGGGGCTAATGTCATCCAGTGTGTTGAAATTGGTGACGACTGTGTCGTGGGCGCCGGTGCAACATTAACTCGTTCAATAGACGCGAATAGCATCGTTTATCCCGCTCGAAATTACATAACTTCTCGCTAAACTTCCTACCATGCTTTATTACCGACAAACAATTGACTATCGTCTTTGTTTTGTTGGTAAGTTAATGAAAAATATGTATTTATTTTAATTGGCTTGTATTTTGCTCCACTCCAGCTGAGTTTATTATGGAGTGAGCAATATGACCATCGCGGTACCGTCATCTGTGCAGAAATCGAGAATTAATACGCCTAATGTATTGAACATTACAGGCGGGTTTCCGGTTTACCAGTCAAATAAGCAGATCAATGCACTTAAAGAAGAAAACCAACAACTCAATGAGTTGATTGATTTGATGCCCAATGGTGTCGTCATTCTTGATGGTAACGGTATTGTCACAAAGATTAATAAAATGGCGAAATCTTTACTCGATGAACCTATTTTGGGGCAAGCTTGGGCAAATGTCATCCAACGCTCATTCAAACCAAGAAAAGATGATTGGCATGAGGTGTCATTGAAAGATGGTCGCCGTGTTAAATTAGAAATTTCAGCCCTTGGTAACAAGCCAGGGCAACTAATAACCATTACGGATTTAACCGAAACTCGTTTATTACAAGATAAAATCTCCCACATGCAACGCCTATCTTCGCTGGGCAAAATGGTCTCAAGTTTAGCGCATCAAATCCGCACTCCTTTGTCTTCAGCAATGCTTTACTGTGCAAACTTAAAGAGCGGCAAGTTAGCCAACGAAGCTCGAGAGAAGTTTCAAGATAAGCTGATGACAAGACTTCAAGATTTAGAGAGCCAAGTGAATGACATGTTGCTGTTTTCGAAAAGTGGTAATGAACAGGTCGTTGAGGCTATTTCGGTAAATGACACAGTTAAGCAGGCTTATTCAACTGTTGAAGCTACCTGTGAAAGCACCAATGCAAAAATAAACTTACAGTTATGTGATGACGACTGCCAGATTTTAGCGAATCAACATGCGCTTAGTGGGGCTATTCAGAACTTAATTAATAATAGTGTAGAAATTATTGGTAGTGGTGCGCAAATCAATATTCGTACTTACTGCAGCCCAAGCGCAGCCTTTATTTCGGTTCAAGACAACGGCCCTGGTATTTCGCCAGAGTTGGCCCAAAAGGTTTTCGAACCATTTTACACTTCGCGTTCACAAGGCACAGGTCTTGGCTTAGCTGTTGTTAAGTCAGTGGTCAAAGCACATCAAGGCCAGGTTCATTTGCTAAGCAAAGCTGATGAAGGCGCGCATTTCTGTATCGAAATTCCGCTTGCAAATCAGATTGTCAATTCAGCAGAAAGTCATTCGGAGGCATAATATGAGTAACAAAAAAATCCTCGTCGTAGAAGATGATTTTGGTTTACGAGAAGCACTTGTAGATACCTTAACGTTAGCTGGGTTTGAATGCGTAGAAGCTGATAGTGGTGAAGCTGCGCTACTTCAGTTAAAAGAGACTGACGTGGACATGGTTATCTCTGATGTTCAGATGGGCGGTATGTCAGGGTTGAACTTGCTAAAAAATATTAAAAATAGTTTTCCTGATTTGCCTGTGTTGATCATGACAGCCTACGGCACGATTAACGATGCGGTACAAGCAATGAAAGACGGTGCGAGTAATTATATGGCGAAACCTTTTGCGCCAGAAGTATTACTAAACTTAGTCAATCAATATATGCCAGCCGAGCTAGATGGCGATAACCAACCCGTAGTTGCGGATGTTAGAAGTGTGGAATTGCTTCAACTTGCCAAAAAAGTGGCGACGACAGATGCATCGGTCATGGTCCTTGGGCCAAGTGGTTCAGGTAAAGAAGTATTAGCGCAATATGTACACAACAACTCTATGCGCAAAGAAAAGCCATTTGTTGCGATAAATTGTGCCGCAATACCTGAAAATATGCTTGAAGCGACATTGTTTGGTTATGAGAAAGGCGCATTTACAGGGGCAATACAAGCGTGTCCAGGTAAATTTGAACAAGCGCAAGGTGGCACGATTCTGCTTGATGAAATTACCGAAATGGATCTTGGCTTGCAGGCTAAAATTTTACGTGTCTTGCAAGAGCGTGAAGTTGAGCGATTGGGTGGCAGAAAAACTATTGACCTTGATGTTCGCGTGATCGCAACAAGTAACCGAGATCTCAAAGAGGCGGTTAGTGAAGGCGTTTTTCGTGAAGATCTGTACTATCGCTTAAATGTTTTCCCGTTAACATGGCTACCTCTTTCACAGCGCAGTGAAGACATTGTGCCTTTGGCTGAGCATCTTATAGCTCGTCATTGTCAAAAAAGTGCGCAGCCACTTTCTAATTTGAGTCAGTCAGCAAAACATAAACTGACATCTTATGGTTGGCCGGGTAACGTGAGAGAGTTGGATAACGTTATTCAACGCGCATTAATTTTGCAAAGTGATAATGTGATTGATTCGAGTGATATTTTAATCGAAAACCTTGAGCCTATTGCCATTCAGACAGCTAAAGTTGAGCAAAAGAAACTGGATGACAACTTAGGCAACGAATTAAAGCAACAAGAGCATCAGATCATTCTTGATACACTGCAAGCTTGCCAAGGTAGCCGAAAAGCTGTTGCTGAAAAGCTTGGTATAAGTCCAAGAACTCTTCGATATAAAATTGCTAAAATGCGTGAGAATGGTATCGCTATTCCTGCATAGATTTCTCTTCACTATTTTTTATAAGGCCAAAACCTCTCGTTTTGGCCTTGTTTTTATTATGTATATCAGTTAGTTATTAATGTGTAAAAAAATGTAATGCGTTGGCATTATGCTTGCTTTGATAGGTTATAGGTTTTTATAAACAAATAATTGACACAAGCGAGTTCATCATGGATATCAAAGGCAATTCTCTTTACGCTCAAATGCAAAGTATGGCAGTTGAAGCAACAGGTAATCGTTTGCCTACTCAAATGAATACCCAAGTCAATCAAATCAATAATTCAGGTAGTGATTTTGCAAACTTGCTATCGGATGCCGTTAATAAAGTTAACGAAGTCCAAAAAGAAGCTGGCGAGAAAAGAACAGCGTTTGAATTAGGTGATCAAAATGTTACGCTTGCCGAAACGATGATAGCAGCACAAAAAGCTAGCGTTGCATTTGATGCGACAGTTCAGGTTCGTAATAAGTTTGTAGAAGCGTACAAAGAAATTATGAGTATGCCGGTTTAAGCTAGCGGAGAAGTATGGTGTCTGATACGAATTCTACCTCAATGATGTCAACAGACGTTGGCACAGACCTAATCGCAAACGACTCTGAACCTAACGTCGAGAGCGAACAAAAATCCGGCTTTGCTGCCGCTATGGGTAATGTTGATGTTTTACGTCAAATTACCATTATTTTGGCGTTAGCTATTTGTTTAGCTATCGCAGTGTTTGTTTTGATGTGGGCTAATGAGCCTGAATACCGATTTTTGGCTAAGCAGCCAACAGAGCAGTTGATCAAAACAATGGATTACCTTGACGCAAACAAAGTTGAATACCGTCAAGAAAACAACACCATCTCAGTTCCTGAAGATCAATATCAACAAGTTAAAATGATGTTAGTACGTGAAGGCTTAACGAAAGAAAAAGAGCCTGGCACTGACATTATCATGCAAGATATGGGATTTGGTGTTAGCCAGCGTCTAGAAACAGAGCGATTAAAGCACTCACGTGAACAGCAGCTTGCTCGCACGATTGAAGCACTTCAATCAATTGCTAGCGCTAAAGTTTTACTTGCTATTCCTAGAGAAAATGTCTTTGCTCGAAAATCAAAAAATCCATCTGCAACCGTAGTGTTAACTATGCAGCGTGGTCGAATCTTGTCTGAAGAAGAAGTTGACTCAGTGGTGGATATTGTTGCATCTGCTGTTCAGGGGTTGAGTCCAAATAGGGTGACCGTGACAGACCAAAATGGTCGCTTGTTAAATTCAGGCTCCCAAGATTCTATTTCATCTCGTTCTCGCAAAGAATTAGAGATTGAAGAGAAGCGTGAACAACAATACATGGAAAAAATTGACTCAATTATGATTCCTGTTGTTGGCCTGGGTAATTACACCGCGCAAGTTGATGTGACGATGGACTTTACTAATACGGAAGAGACTTCTCGTCGTTACAACCCTGATATGCCAGCACTTCGAAGTGAAATGCGCGTTGAAGATACATCAATTGGTGGTGCCTTAGGTGGCATTCCGGGGGCATTGACTAATCAACCGCCACTAGAATCTGATATCCCAGAAAATGCGACAGGCGGTGCTTCACAACAAATGATGCCAAGCCGTAAACACGAAGAATCAACGAAGAACTTTGAACTTGACGAGTCGATTAGCTACACCAAACAGCAAACGGGTGTTGTTCGTCGTGTCAGTGTATCGGTCGCTATTGATTATACGTCGGTTGCTGGCGCAGACGGTGCAACCACACAAGAGCCGCGCAGTGTTCAAGAACTCGCAAACATTCGTCGATTACTCCAAGGTAGTATTGGTTTCAACTTACAACGCGGCGATATTTTGGAAGTCGTGACCATTCCGTTCTCTCGTATCGAACTTGGCGAAGCCGTGGAATTACCAATTTATGAGCAGCCTTGGTTCATCAAAACGCTAAAATTAGTGATGGGTGGCTTGGTGATCATCACATTGATTGTTTTCGTGATTCGTCCAATGTTAAATCGTTTGATGTACCCTGATCAAACGCCTGATGACTACGGTGAAAAATCACTTGATTCGAATGTTGATTTAGGTGATGACACGATGGATATGTTAACAGCTGATTTTGATGAAGATGCTGTAGGATTCGCGCCAGATGGCAGTTTACAATTACCAGACTTGCATCGTGATGAAGATGTATTGAAAGCGGTTCGTGCCTTAGTTGCAAATGAACCAGAGTTATCATCGCAAGTTGTTAAAAGTTGGTTGATGGAAGATGAGTGATATAGCAACAACTGAAAATGCCCCACAAGGTAATATGGTAGAAATGTCAGGTGGTTTTGACGTTTCAAAACTTGATGGGTCAGAAAAAGCGGCAATCTTATTATTGAGCTTGTCGGAAGAAGATGCAGCTCAAATTTTAAAGCACCTTGAGCCAAAACAAGTACAGCAGGTCGGTATGATCATGGCGGGTATGCAAGACTTTACCCAAGAAAAGATCACGGCTGTACATAAGGTCTTTATTAATGAAATTCAAAACTTCTCTACCATAGGGTTCCAGTCTGAAGAATTCGTCAGAAAAGCCTTAACGGCAGCGCTTGGTGAAGACAAAGCGGGTAACTTAATTGACCAAATTGTTATGGGGTCTGGTGCCAAAGGCCTTGATTCACTCAAGTGGATGGACTCTAAGCAGGTAGCAAATATTATTCGTAATGAGCATCCTCAGATCCAAACAATTGTTCTATCTTATCTTGAGCCAGAGCAATCAGCAGAGATTTTAGGCCAATTTGCAGATAAAGTTCGACTAGACTTAATGATGCGTATTGCCAACTTAGAAGAAGTGCAGCCAGCAGCATTGCAGGAATTAAACGAAATCATGGAGAAACAGTTTGCGGGCCAAGCTGGTGCTCAAGCAGCGAAGATGGGTGGCTTGAAAGCAGCTGCTGATATTATGAACTACCTAGATACGAACGTTGAAGGTGTCTTAATGGATGCAATTCGTGAGCATGACGGAGAAATGAGTCAACAAATTCAAGACTTAATGTTTGTCTTTGAAAACTTAGCTGATGTTGATGACCGTGGTATTCAGGCTATTTTACGTGAAGTACAGCAAGATACGTTAATGAAAGCCATTAAAGGTTGTGACGAGGCACTCAAAGATAAGATCCTGGGTAATATGTCTAAACGTGCTGCAGAAATGCTTGCCGATGATCTTGAAGCCATGGGGCCAGTGCGTATTAGTGAAGTTGAAGCCGCGCAGAAAGAGATCCTGTCAATCGCTCGTCGTTTATCTGATGCAGGTGAAATTATGTTAGGTGGCGCAGGCGGTGGTGACGAATTCTTGTAATTCATTGCCTTTTTAGCAGAGTGAAATATGACCAAAATTAGTCAAAAAACATCGACGAGACAGATGCTTACCAATCAAGATGCTTCTTCTTGGCAGTTGCCCGATGTTGAAGACCGTAGTCACGATGAAGAAGTTAACGCTCTGGGGTTTAAAAAAGGGTGGAAATATGAGCCACCTGAAGAATCTCAAGAAGAAGAGGTGGTGCCATTAACCGCTGAAGATATTGAAGCGATTCGACAAGCTGCATATGAAGAAGGGTTCAGCCAAGGTAAAGAAGAGGGTTTTGCTCAAGGTTACGAAGAAGGGAAAGCCCAAGGACATCAAGAAGGTATTGTCAGCGGTCATGATGAAGGACTTGCCCAGGGGCTTGCCCAAGGTGAAGAGCAAATTACTCAACTAGCAAATAATTGGACTGAGATGGTTGACGAATTGCACCAGCCATTAGCCAAGGTAGTAGGAAATGTTGAACAGCAACTGCTTGAATTAGTTGTCCAGTTAACCCAGGCGGTCACGCTTGAAGAAGGGAAAATTAATCCTGATATCATATTCCAAGCACTAGACCGTGGAATGAAAGCATTACCGAGTCAAGAAGCTCAAACACAAATCTATTTAAATCCAATAGACTTAAAACTTGTCGAAGCACAATATGGTCCCGAGTTTCTCCAAGAGAAAGGCTGGCGTCTTTTGCCTGCTCCTCATGTTGAGCAAGGTGGATGTCAAATAGAGAATGCAACCTCAAACATTGATCTCACCATGAAGTCGCGTTTAAAAGACGTGTTGGACTCTTTTTTGCAAGAAGCACTACATCAATCAAATTAAGCTACAACGAGTCAAATCCTTGTCATGCTAGATATTAGCCAACTGCAACAACGACTAGAAAACTGCAAAAACTTTGTCCATGCACAACCTGTGTCTGTTGCTGGGCGCTTAGTTCGTGTGGTTGGCTTGACGCTTGAGGCTGTAGGAGTGAAGGCACCAGTGGGTAGCCAGTGCCTTGTTGAAACCTCAAGTGGGGATCTTATTGCTGAAGTTGTCGGATTTGACGGTGAACATACGTACTTAATGCCCGAGCAGTCTCTGCAAGGGGTGTTGCCAGGCGCACGAGTCTTACCGCTAAATCAAAAGTCTCAGATACCGCTTACTATGAACTTACTTGGCAGGGTTATTGATGGTGTCGGCAAGCCACTAGACGGCAAAGGCCCTGTTAAGGTTGAAGAACATTATCAGCACAATCAGGCGCCATTGAATCCATTGTCACGTCGAGCTATTTCTGAACCACTCGATGTAGGTGTGCGCTCAATTAATAGTTTTATTACGGTAGGCAAAGGCCAGCGTATGGGCCTGTTTGCCGGCTCTGGTGTCGGTAAAAGTGTCCTTTTGGGGATGATGACTCGCGGCACGACGGCGGATGTTATTGTTGTTGGCTTAGTTGGAGAGCGTGGCCGAGAAGTAAAAGAATTTATCGAAGAGATCCTAGGTGAAGAGGGTAGACAGCGCTCCGTAGTCGTTGCGGCACCAGCTGATAACTCACCGCTCATGCGCTTAAAAGGCTGTGAAACGGCAGTAGCAATCAGTGAATATTTTCGAGATCAAGGTTTAAATGTGTTGTTATTGCTTGACTCAATTACTCGGTATGCTCAAGCGCAACGTGAAATTGCACTTGCTGTTGGCGAGCCTCCAGCGACCAAAGGTTATCCACCTTCAGTATTTTCAAAGCTTCCACAACTTGTCGAACGAGCGGGTAATGGTGGCGATGGACAAGGGTCGATTACTGCTTTCTATACCGTATTGACAGAAGGGGACGATTTACAAGATCCGATTGCTGATGCATCACGTGCAATATTGGATGGACATATTGTTCTTTCCAGGGAATTGGCGGACGCGGGTCACTACCCAGCAGTTGATATCGAAGCTTCTATTTCGCGCGTAATGCCGATGGTGACCAGTGAGGAGCATCAACAATTAGCCCGCTCATTGAAGCAAAATTATTCCTTGTATCAACAAAATAAAGATTTAATTTCTATCGGTGCGTATAGCGCAGGGAGTGATCCTCGAATTGATCAAGCGATTAAACTTCAACCTGTCA
This sequence comes from Thalassotalea loyana, assembly GCF_030161435.1. Classification (GTDB taxonomy): domain Bacteria; phylum Pseudomonadota; class Gammaproteobacteria; order Enterobacterales; family Alteromonadaceae; genus Thalassotalea_G; species Thalassotalea_G loyana. Next base: position 1,046,146 of record NZ_BSSV01000001.1, read on the forward strand.
TAAACTTTTTCCTTCAACAGCAAATGAAAGAAGTTATTCCTTACGACCAGAGTTTAGGCCAACTGCAAGAGATTATTCAGGCCGCTCAAGCTCATGCTCAACAAAACCAGCAGCAAACGCAGCCTCAGGGCTAAGGTAATCGGTCATGTCCTTGAAGCAACTGAATACACTTTATAAATTTGAAAAAGACAAAGAGCATCAAGCTGCAACAGCACTACAGCATGCCGAAGCGGATTACCAACAAAATATTGCTCGTTTGCAAAGTGTGAGTGACTATCGACTAGAGTATATGAAACGTTTGGATGAACGCTCTAAAGTCGGGATTGATTCAGCAACTTATACACATTTCCATGCTTTTGTTGCAAAGCTTGATTATGCATCTGGCCAAGTTGAGATTGCGTTGAAGCAAGCCAAAGCCCTAGTAGAACAAAGAAAACAACAATGGTTTGCGCAACAACAAAAAGTCCAAGCTGTTGAATTGTTGCGTGAAAAATTTATAGCTAAACAACAATTAAAGGCACAAAAACTAGAACAAAAGATGTTTGATGAAATTGCTACCCAGCAATTTATCCGAAGAAAACTGCGATAGCCCTACTGCCTAAGATAACTTGGTATTGCTTTTGCTTAATAACTACTAGCCCGAGACAATATCGTTTTCTGGTAAGAAGAATTAGAGATTAATATTCATGAGCCAAGCTATTAATATTTCATTAGATTTGCCTGCTACACCTGAGTTTAGCGCGTATGTTGCGACCGATGGTGAACCAGGGCAAGGGCAAAACCCTGCATTTGCTCAAGAGCTCGAACGGCAAGTATTCGCCCATGAAAACCACTCAAAGACTGATGTTGCCGCGCATGCTTCTGATGAAGTACGAGATGATAGTTGGGCGGCTTCAATATCGTCACCTGATATCTTAGCTGATGAACAGGTTTCAGATGCTCAACAAGTATTAGATACTGAAAATACGCAAGAAAATGAGGCAGCCATCATACAGAAAGCAGACGCTCAGCAGACTACTATAATCACTGATGTTGTGCGTGACACGCTGACTGCTAGTACTCAATCAAATGATGAAGAGTCATTGGTTAAAGGTTCTGTAACCAATAAAAATATTGCACCAGAAAAATTGTTGCAAATGCTGGACAGTGCTCAGCAAATGGTCACTAGCAAGACTTATGTCGCACCTGCCGTGTTGACTACGCAACAGCAAGTGAGTCCAAAACTAAGTGTTGCTTCGACAACGGAGTCTGTGGTTACAGCATCAGAAAAACTAGCTGCTACAACGACTCAAATTAATCCTACCGACAATGAGGGTGAGCAGTTAGCTCAACAAGTTATTAGCGAGCAAAAGCCTGTTATTGCAAAGCCAGATGCTGATAATGACAATCTTGTTATCGATCGCAGAGTAAAAGCCGACACAACTAAGTTTATTGCATTAACTAAGCCTGAAAATAATGTCGCAGTTGCTGATGACTTGAAGGCAAATGCCAATGACGGGTTGATTCACGTGTCACTTTCAAAAAGAGAGTTCAGCCAATCGCAAGCACAAATTAACGAGTTGGTTGCTAACACACCAAAGAACCAGAGCACCAAACTGGAATCTGTGAATCATGCCACTGTAGCAATAGATGATGATGTTGACTTGTTGAAAGCAAAAGAGTTTGAAAAGCTTTCATTAACACAGAAAGCAGAGTTGGCTAATGAGCTAACTGGAAAACAAGCAACGAAAACACAAGAAACACCATCAGTTCAGTCAAATATTAACAAAGGTATTTCTAACCAAGAGAAGTTGCCTAGCAAAGAAGCTCAATTAGACTCGGTGAAAGGGAAACTAGAAGTCATTGAAAATCAGGAGTTTAGTGATATCAAGCCGCTTCGTGGTCCAGTTGCAACTCCATTGACTGCAGAGCCACAAAAAGTAGAACGCCAAATAAATGTCGCGACGGCGCAGCCTGTTCAATTCATTGAGAGCTCTGAAGGCGCAAGCACAAAAACTGCAGAAATGGATGTGGTTGATGAGCTGGTCATTGATAATGACAAAGAAATGAAGTCTTCAATGTTAACTGGTGACGCTATTGTAAAATCAAATGCTGGAACACAAACCGTCGATAGCCCAACAATCCGAGTGACGAACATCAATGGTCAAGAAAGTGCTCAGGCTATTCACCAGCAGCAAACTCATAGTCAACCCCTTGAAGAGCAAGTAACCCAGCAGCAAAACTTAAAACAAGTTGAAAAAGTAGCAACCGAAGTGATTAATGTTAATCACAAAAACTTTTCTCAACAGGTTAAAGAAAAAGTTATGGTCATGATCTCTCAGAAACTACAATCTGTAGATATTCAGCTTGATCCGCCTGAATTGGGTAATGTTCATGTCAGAGTAAACCTTCAAGGTGAGCAGGCGATGGTTAATTTCGTTGTTCAGCAACCGCAAGCGAAGGAAGCAATTGAACAGCATATGAATAGACTACGCGATATGTTATCAGAATCTGGTATCGACTTAGGCGATACAGATGTGCAGCAACAGTTCTCTCAAAATGATACTGAATTTAATGACAATGAGGGATTAGAAAATAGTCAATCGTCTTCTGAAGCGCTAGTTGAGGACGATCAGAATATACAAAATGATAAGCAAGTGGTTAATGTGCAATCAATTGGCATTGATTACTTCGCTTAATGCGAGAAATCTATAAGCATTACCTTGGCTTAAACTGTGCTTAACGCTATAGTGGGCAACATATATTCGACAATTATTATGAGAGTAAACAATGGCTGATGAAGAAAAAGAACTCGAATTAGAAGATGGTGGTAAGAAGAAAAAGCTGATTATCATTATCGCTATTGTTGTAATTCTTGCTGCGGCAGGTGGTGGTGCATTTTTCTTTATGGGTGGTGAGGAAGAGCCTAGCCAAGCGGAGGTTGATGCTGCGTTAGCTAGCGGTGAAGCTCCTGCTGCTGAAGAAGCAGCTGCGGGTGAGACAGGATCCGCACTATACGTACCAATGCCTCGTCCTTTCAGATTTAATGTACCTGGCGCATCACGCGATAGGTATGTAGAGATTCGTGCGCAATTACTGGTACGTGGCGCTGAAAATGAAGAGGAAGCTAAGAAACATGTGCCGTTAATTGAGAGTACATTGCTTGGCGTCTTTTCATTGGCAAATGCAGATGATTTATCTACGAGTGCTGGTAAAACGTCATTAAAGCAGTTGTCATTGTCGGAAGTTCAAAAAGTTATGGTAGAAATATCAGGACGAAAAGTTGTAGAGCAAGTGTTATTCACTGGCTTTGTAATGCAGTAAATAAAATCGTTGATACTGGATAATTAAGAGAAAGTTACGTGAGTGATTTATTATCGCAAGACGAAATTGACGCGCTACTCCATGGCGTTGACGAAGTTGAAGAAGAAGAGATAGTTGAGGACGTCGAACATACCGAAGGTATGACCGACTACGACTTCTCGTCTCAAGATCGCATCGTTCGTGGTCGTATGCCGACCCTCGAAATGGTGAACGAACGCTTCGCTCGTCATATGCGTATCAGTCTGTTCAATATGATGCGACGCACTGCTGAACTATCAATAAACGGCATTCAAATGATTAAGTTTGGTGAGTACGTACATACCTTGTTTGTTCCGACAAGCTTGAACATGGTTCGTTTTAGACCATTAAAAGGTACTGCCTTAATTACGATGGAAGCGCGATTAGTTTTCATTTTGGTAGATAACTTTTTTGGTGGTGATGGCCGTTATCACGCAAAAATTGAAGGTCGTGAATTTACGCCGACTGAACGACGAATTATTCAAATGTTGCTTAAGCTTATCTTCGAAGACTACAAAGAAGCATGGTCACCTGTGATGGATGTTTCTTTTGAATATTTAGATTCTGAAGTTAACCCGTCGATGGCGAATATTGTAAGTCCAACCGAAGTCGTTGTTATCAGTTCATTTCATATCGAGCTTGACGGTGGTGGTGGTGACTTCCATGTGGCGTTACCTTATTCAATGCTTGAACCGATTCGTGAATTGCTTGATGCAGGTGTGCAGTCAGATAAAGAAGATACTGACATGCGTTGGTCTAAGGCCTTACGTGACGAAATAATGGATGTTCCAGTCGAGCTCTCAACTAAGTTTATCGAAGTTGATATACCGTTATCTCGCGTGCAAACCCTCAAAGAGGGGGACATTATACCGATTGAAATGCCAGACCATATTACGGTGTTAATTGAAGATCTTCCAACTTATCGTGCTCAACTAGGCAAAAGTCGCGATAACTTGGCATTAAAGATTCAAGAGAAAATTAAACGTCCAGAGTCAGTTAAATCAGAGCTGACGATTCTAACAAAAGGTGGTAAGCGTTTAGACAGTGATGCAGAGCTCCACATGTTAGAAGATGACTTAGAGTATTAAAGAAAGAGGTTAGTGACATGAGCACTGAAAATGAAGACGGTTTAGACATGTGGGCGGAAGCGATGGACGAACAGGCCGCCGCTGAAGCTGAGAGTGTTGAGCTAGATGAGCTTGAAGAAGAAGCGCCAGCAGTCTCGGGTGACGACCAGCGACGCTTAGATACTATTTTAGATATTCCCGTTACGATTTCTATGGAAGTAGGGCGTAGCCAAATTAGTATCCGTAACCTATTACAATTAAACCAAGGCTCTGTTGTCGAACTTGACCGTGTTGCAGGTGAAGCCCTTGATGTGATGGTTAATGGTACTCTGATTGCTCACGGGGAAGTGGTTGTGGTCAATGATAAGTTTGGTATCCGTTTAACAGATGTTATCAGTCAAGTAGAACGTATTAAAAAGTTACGATAATGAAGCTGATTATCACGCTAATTGGTTTATTAACTGCAAGTTTTTCAAGCTTTGCAGAACAAGCGCAAGTAGGTAAAAATGTCGCAGGCAACATGGACGCGTTTTCTATGTTGCTTTCGTTATTTATGGTGCTTGGTTTGATCATTGTTTGTGCGTTAGTTTTAAAGAAGTTTCAAACTAATCAGCAGCATATTTCAGGTATGAAAGTCGTGTCTACGCTTCATTTATCAACCAAAGAAAAACTCGTTGTTGTTGAAGTTGCCGGTAAGCAAATGCTACTAGGGGTAACTGCCAATCAAATTAGCAAATTAGAAACATTAGATGAGCCACTAGAGCTTAATCAACCTGCTCAGTCATTATCTCAGTCATGGGCACAAATGAAAAAGAACGTATTAAAACAATAAGAACGGTTATGAATAATTACGCTAAAGCTTTTCTCGCATTCCTATTATTTTTCGCCTTTGCTGGCTCGGCTTTAGCGCAACAAGACTTGTCTTTGCCGGCATTTACCATGTCGACAAACCCAGATGGTTCACAGGAGTATTCTGTAACCCTCCAAATTCTGATTTTTATGACGGCGCTGAGTTTTATACCAGCAGCCATCATTATGATGACATCGTTTACTCGTATCGTTGTTATTATGGCAATACTACGCCAAGCGTTCGGCTTGCAACAAACACCATCTAACCAAGTAATATTGGGCTTAACGCTTTTTTTGACGCTCTTTATTATGACGCCGGTATATAACCAAGTTAATGAAGTAGCGATTCAGCCATATTTAAACGATCAATTAACCTCTGTAGAGGCAATAGATAGAGGTAAAGAGCCTTTGCGAGCGTTTATGCTTGAGCAAACGCGCTTAAAAGACCTCAATACGCTTGCTTCAATGTCTGGTATTGAGGATATTGGTGAACCACATACGTTGCCTATGACGGTAATTATTCCTGCCTTTATCATCAGTGAATTAAAAACAGCGTTCCAGATTGGCTTTATTTTGTTTATACCCTTCTTAATCATTGATCTTGTTGTGGCGAGTATTTTGATGGCAATGGGTATGATGATGTTATCGCCTATGATCGTATCATTGCCGTTTAAGCTCATGCTGTTTGTCTTAGTTGATGGATGGAATTTAGTTATAGGAACCATTGCAACAAGTTACGGATTAGGAGCAACCTGATGAGCCCTGAAGTCTTTGTTGATATTCTTAGAGATGCGTTATTTTTAGTTATCATTTTGGTAAGTGCGGTTATTGTTCCAAGTTTGTTAGTCGGTTTAATTGTGGCAGTTTTTCAAGCAGCAACATCAATCAATGAACAAACCCTAAGCTTTTTACCTCGTTTGATTGTTACTTTATTAGCCTTAATCGTTGGCGGCCATTGGTTAGTACAAAAATTAATGGATTATACCTTCAGACTGGTCGCAAGCATCCCTTCAGTGGTGAGCTAAATGGAGTTTACCGAGTCAGTTATTAATCAATACCTGGCTGATTTTCTTTTGCCATTAACACGTATCTCGGCATTGATTATGGCGATGATTGGCTTAGGTGCGCAAACGACGCCGACGCGAGTTAAATTGTTTTTATCGCTTGCTATTACTGTTTGTGTGATGCCTGCAATCCCCCCCGCAAAAGTTGATAACTTGTTTAGCTTTGCAACTACATTACTTGTCTTTGAGCAGATTATCATTGGCGTGATGATAGGCTTTATTACTGTCATGGTAATTAATACGTTTACGCTAGCTGGTCAAATCATTGCGATGCAAACGGGCTTGGGTTTTGCCTCGCTGGTTGATCCCGCGTCAGGGACGAGCGTACCGGCTGTAGGTCAATTTTTCTTAATATTATCAACATTATTGTTCTGGGCGTTAGATGGACATTTAGCGTTTCTTCAATTTGTCGTTGCGAGTTTTCAAACGATTCCTATCCCTTCTGGTGATTTTGAAGTCGTCAAATTTAGAGAAATCGTCGAGTGGGGTGGTTGGATGTTTTCAACGGCAATGTCATTGGCTTTGGCTCCACTGACCGCTATGTTATTGATTAACTTCTCATTCGGTATTATGACTCGTGCAGCACCACAGCTTAATATTTTTGCTATTGGTTTTCCGATAACGATGACCGCGGGTTTGATTATTATGTGGTTAACCATGAGTAACTTCTTGGTTCACTTTGAGGCACAATGGCAACGTGCCGTTGATTTTAGCTGTTACCTCATTGATTGTGGGGCACCTTAATGGCTGAAAGTGATAGCGGTGAACGCACCGAGGAACCCACACCCAAAAAGCTTGCTGATGCCCGCAAAAAAGGACAAATTGCGAGGTCTAAAGACCTTGGAACAATGTTTGTCCTCCTTGGTAGTGCAGCAGCCATGTTACTCGTCGGAGAGTCTCTAACGAGAGCGCTTAAGTCAATTATGACAAGGCTATTTACGTTAACTCGTGAGGAAGCCTTAGATGTTAGTGCGTTGTTTGACCTTATTTCCGATGCCGTTTTTACGATCATGACGCCCATGTTATGGATGTTTTTTATTATCGTTTTAGCTGCTTTTATTGGTAACACTATTCTCGGCGGGATGAGTTTTTCGTGGGAAGCGGCAGCGCCAAAATTAAACAAAATGTCGCCAATTGCAGGGTTCAAGCGAATGTTTGGTTTGCAGGCGTTGGTTGAGTTTATTAAGTCTTTGCTAAAGTTTCTGGTTGTTGTCATCGTCGCATACTTTTTACTCGTTGGCCTATTTGAAGAAATTCTGCATTTAAGTATTGAGCTAAGTCCAGGCAACTTTGGTCACGCAGTTAACATGCTACTTTGGATGTTTATAGCGTTATCTATGTCATTAATCATCATTGCTGCTATTGATGCACCTTATCAAAAGTGGAATCACACGCGCCAACTTAAAATGACGAAACAAGAAGTCAAAGATGAGATGAAAAACGCCGATGGTAACCCGGAGATCAAAGGTCGTATTCGACGATTGCAATATGAAATGTCTCAACGACGAATGATGCAAGAAGTACCGAATGCTGATGTCGTTATCACGAACCCAACACATTACTCTGTCGCGATTAAATACGATCCTAATGGCTCAGGTGCACCAACTGTTATCGCTAAAGGCATTGATGAAATGGCTATTCATATTCGCACGATTGCAAAAGAGCACGGCGTTGAGATTTTAGCTTCTCCTGCACTAGCAAGAAGCCTGTATTATACGACTGAAGTTGATGATGAAATACCGGAACAGTTATTCGCTGCCGTTGCTCAAGTTCTTGCCTTTGTCTTCCAGCTAAACTTGTATAAGGAGGGCAAAGGGAAACGCCCAGTACCTGTTGCTAATAATTTACCTATTCCAGATGAGTTTAAGTATTAACTGGTGGATTAAACAGCAAGTGATTCGCAATAACTAACAACTGGTATAGTTATTGCCTTTTATTAACTATGAGTCAAAAAATTATCATAGTTGTACATGCAATTACTCGCTCAATTTAATCGATTTGATAAGAATAAATTATCGTTTTTGTCAGGCTTAGGTACGCCACTTCTGATTATTGCTGCCCTTGGTATGGTGATCTTACCTATGCCGGCGGCGCTTCTTGATATTTTATTTTCTTTCAACATTGCCCTTGCATTGATTGTTCTATTAATCACGGTTTATACCCTAAAACCACTTGAGTTTGGCTCCTTTCCTTCAGTACTTTTGATAGCGACAATTTTACGTCTTGCATTAAATGTTGCCAGCACACGAGTGGTTCTGCTTGAGGGACACCAAGGTCCAGATGCCGCGGGTAAAGTGATCGAGGCTTTTGGCTCCGTTGTTATAGGAGGCAATTACGCTGTTGGTTTGGTTGTTTTCTTAATTCTAATCATTATCAACTTTGTCGTGGTCACTAAAGGTGCTGGTCGCATTTCAGAAGTAACAGCTCGTTTTACATTAGATGCGATGCCGGGTAAACAGATGGCGATAGATGCTGATCTTAATGCCGGTTTTATTACTGCCGATCAAGCGCGTGAACGACGTCAAGAAGTTACCTCTGAAGCAGATTTTTATGGTTCGATGGATGGTGCCAGTAAGTTTGTGAAAGGCGATGCGATTGCCGGTATTCTGATTTTATTTATTAATATCATTGGTGGTCTTGTTATCGGTATGGTTCAACATGATTTAGAGTTCTCTCAAGCTGTTGAAATTTATACCTTATTAACCATTGGTGACGGTTTAGTGGCGCAGATCCCTGGCCTTCTATTATCAGTAGCAACAGCGATTGTTGTTACGCGTCAAAATACGGCCCAAGACATGGGCGAGCAAATGAGCTCTCAGCTTGGTCAAGAGCGCAGTTTATATATTGCAGCTGCCGTGATGTTCGTGATGGGCATCGTGCCAGGAATGCCGCACTTTGCATTCTTATTATTTGCGATAATGATAGCTGCCTCAGCATACTTTGGTGGTCGATATAAGGCCGCTAAAGCGGTCAAGGAAAAAGAGGAACAAGCGAAAACACAAGCTGATGAATCACAGCAAGCCGAAGAAGTTAAAGAATTAGGCTGGGATGATGTCAATCATGTTGATGTTATCGGGCTAGAAATTGGTTATCGTTTAATTCCACTTGTAGATAAAGCCCAAGGCGGTGAATTGCTTAACCGAATTAAAGGTGTTCGTAAAAAACTATCACAAGAATTTGGTTTCCTAGTTCCTGCCGTTCATATCCGTGACAATTTAGATCTTGATCCAAATAGCTATCAAATTACGCTTATGGGCGTAACCGTGGGTGAGGCTGAAATTCGTCATGATCATGAACTTGCGATTAATCCAGGCCAAGTATTTGGTAACTTGGAAGGTATCGCAACGAAGGATCCTGCATTTGGTTTAGATGCTGTGTGGATTAAACAAGATCAAAGAGAACATGCACAAGCACTTGGTTATACCGTTGTTGATGCAACGACCGTGTTAGCAACTCACTTGAGTCAGATTTTAACGAATAATGCTTCACAATTGCTTGGCCATGAAGAAGTGCAAAACTTACTTGATATGCTAGCGAAAAGCTATCCTAAGTTGGTTGAAGGTCTGGTACCAGATATTTTACCGCTAGGTACGGTAGTGAAAGTTCTACAGAATCTTATGAATGAAGGTGTGGCTGTTCGTGATATGCGTTCAATCGCTCAAACGTTAGTTGAGTATGGTACGAAAAGTCAGGATCCTGATGTGTTAACCGCAGCTGCACGTATTTCTCTGCGCAAGTTCATTGTTCAAGATATGGTCGGTTCGAATAATGAGATACCTGTCATAACATTGTCGCCTGAGTTGGAACAGATGTTGCATCAGTCAATGCAAATGGCTGGCGATGATGGCGCAGGCATTGAACCAGGACTTGCTGAACGTATGCAAAAATCTTTAACAGAAGGTGCGCATCAGCAAGAATTGGCAGGAGATACGCCAATTTTACTAACATCAGGTATTTTAAGAACGGTTTTAGCTAAGTTCGTAAAATACACGATTCCTGGATTACGAGTGATCTCTTATCAAGAGGTTCCGGACGATAAACAAATTAAAATCGTTAGCGCCATCGGACAATAACCAGTAGCTGATTATGTTGTAAGGGGTTAACAATGAAAATTAAACGTTTTGTCGCACGTGACATGAAAACTGCATTAGCAGAAATCAAGGAAGTACTTGGCGCTGATGCTGTGATTATGTCGAACAAAAAAATCCCTGAAGGTATCGAAATTATGGCGGCTGTTGATTACAACCAGCAGCCGGCTGCACAAGAAGAAGTGGCGCAAGAACCAACGCCAACGACCGCTCGAGAGGTTGCAGATGATGTGGTTTCAATTGGCTCATCGCCAGCAAGTTCTCAACCTGCTGGTGTATCTGCGCAAACCAGAATGCCTAAAGTACCAGAGAGCTTAGCTGAATTGTTAAATCGAGATGTTCAACAAGAACGTATTGAGCCTCAGCTAAACGCATCAGCGGCTGATATTACTACCAACTCATCGGCAGAAACAATCGAACAACAATTTAAGGATTTCACCGACCGTCTTTCTAATGCCCATGCGCAAAGTGATGAGCATAGTGCCGTTAATGGTTCTCCTACTGAAAATCCAGCTGAAAGCTCGTTCAGTCAAAATGAACCAGTGCAAGCCAGTATCCCTCCTCACAATGAGGAGTTTGAACGAATGAAACAAGAAATGGCATCAATTCGCCAACTTCTTGAACATCAAGTTGCTGGATTATTATGGCAAGACCGAGTAAATAAAGATCCTAATCGTGCCGTCTTAGTCAGCAAGCTAACTTCAATGGGCATTGACGCACAAATGGCTGACCAATTAGCGGGTTTCATTCCAAGCCAACTTACTGAGCAAGAAGCGTGGCAGCAAGTTAAGCATTTACTTGCCAACCAACTACAAACGACGAACAATGAAATTATTCGTCATGGTGGTGTGTTCTCATTGGTAGGTCCAACAGGCGTAGGAAAAACGACTACGATAGCTAAAATAGCAGCTCGATTTGCACAAATACACGGTGCTGATTCAGTGGCATTAATTTCAACAGATACATACCGTATTGCCGGCTATGAGCAGTTAACGACATACGCAAAGATTATCGGCTGTCCGGTAAAATTAGCACAGGATGCTAAAGAACTTGATATGTTATTGGCACAGTTCTCTACCAAAAAGTTAGTATTGATTGATACGGCAGGCATGGGGCAACGCGACATGCGATTAAATGAACATTTAACAACCTTAGTCTCAAACAGTCGCTCGCGAATTAAAAATTACTTAGTGTTGGCGGCTAATACCCAAGCAGGTGTAATGACTGAGAATGTTCAACGTTTCAACAAGATCCCATTGTCAGGATGCATATATACTAAGTTAGATGAGAGCCTAAGTGTGGGGGAATTAATCGCAACTTCTATACAAAATAACCTCCCCGTTGGTTATTTAACCGACGGTCAGCGAGTACCTGAAGATATTAAGGTTGCAAATGCTGAAAAGTTAGTTACGCTTGCTGATAAAATGTTTACAAAACAACGTAAACAAACACCTATAAATTGGACTCATCAATCGATGGCCTCTCATGCCATGATGTAGAGAAAGACAACAATAAGTAGTAAGAATTAAAAGATGTTAGATCAAGCGAGTGGCTTACGAAAAATGCAAGAACCAAAAAAAATTAAGGTCATTGCTGTTTCTGGTGGTAAAGGTGGTGTTGGTAAAACAAATGTTTCATTAAATACCGCCATTTCAATGGCACAAATGGGTAAAAAAGTTTTAGTGTTAGACGCCGATTTAGGTTTAGCTAATGTCGACGTTATGCTTGGCCTTCGTGTGAAGAAAAACTTATCCCATGTGATGTCAGGTGAATGTGAACTTGATGACATCATTATCGATGGCCCAGCAGGAATCAAAATCATTCCAGCTACATCAGGCACGCAAACGATGGTTGATCTGACGCCATCAGAACATGCGGGGCTGATTCGTGCATTTAGCGATATGGAAACAGAGTTCGATGTACTGATTGTCGACACGGCAGCAGGTATCTCCGACATGGTATTAAGCTTTGCTCGTGCATCCCAAGACGTTATGTTGGTTGTTTGTGATGAGCCTACATCGATTACCGATTGTTATGCATTGATGAAATTGCTCAGCCGTGATCACGGTGTATTTAAATTTAAAGTTGTTGCTAACATGGTTCGCAGCCCTAAGGAAGGGCAACAATTATTTGCTAAACTAACAAAAGTTAGTGATAGATTTTTAGATGTAGCACTAGAACTAGTTGGTGTTGTTCCTTTTGACGAAAACATCAGAAAGTCAGTGCGTAAACAACAAGCTATTGTAGAAGCATTTCCAGATTCTCCGGCATCTAAAGGCTTCAAGCGTATAGCTAAAAATGCCTTAGAATGGCCAATACCTCATCAACCATCAGGGCATCTAGAGTTTTTTATCGAACAGTTATTAGATAAATAATAACGACAACTTATGAGCGGGTATTAAGTGGTAAAAACGCAAGCCTATATTGATCAGATAGACAAGACTGCCTTGATAGAGCAGCAAACTGTCTTGGTTAAAAGAATTGCCTATCATTTAATGGCTAGGCTTCCTGCGAGTGTTCAAGTAGATGACTTAATTCAAGCTGGCATGATCGGATTACTCGAAGCGTCGAATAACTTTGATGCCAGTAAAGGTGCTAGTTTTGAAACTTTTGCAGGAATTCGTATTCGAGGCGCGATGCTCGACGAAATACGCCGAGGCGATTGGACACCTCGCTCTGTACACCGAAATTCACGTCTCATAAGCGATACAATCAAATCATTAGAAGCAGAATACGGTCGAGATGTCACTGATAGTGAAGTTGCAAATAAACTAAATGTCTCATTGAACGAATATCATGATATGCTTAATGAGGTAAGCTCTGGTAAAATAATAGGTATTGAGGATCTTGGTGTTAACGAAGATGCCATCAATTTTGCTCATGATGCGACAATCGAAAGCCCTCATGACGAAATTGAACATAGTGCCTTTAAAAAAGCATTGGCAGGTTGTATAACTTCATTACCAGAGCGTGAATCCTTAGTGTTATCATTGTATTATGATGAAGAATTAAATTTACGTGAAATTGGCCAAGTGTTAGATGTTAGTGAATCTCGCGTTAGCCAAATTCATAGCCAAGCAATGCATAGACTCAAAGCGAGAATGCAATCTTGGCAAAGTTAAGAATTAAATTAGTAAAAACAGACTCTTTCGGAGGGTGCCTTGGATAAAAATATGAAAGTGCTTGTTGTTGATGACTTTTCGACAATGAGACGTATTGTGAAAAATTTATTACGTGATTTAGGCTTTACCAATATTCAAGAAGCTGACGACGGTTCAACTGCTTTGCCTATGTTACAAGGCGGCGATTTTGACTTCGTGGTAACTGACTGGAATATGCCTGGTATGCAAGGTATTGATTTACTTCGTGCTATCAGAGCCGATGAAAAGTTAGCTCATATCCCTGTGTTAATGGTTACTGCGGAAGCGAAAAAAGAGCAAATCGTGATGGCTGCACAAGCTGGTGTTAATGGCTACATTGTTAAGCCGTTTACTGCTGCTACATTGAAAACTAAGCTAGACAAAATTTTTGAACGCTTAGCTTAATAAACACGACTGAATGTTGGTTAAACAATAGGAGTGTTTAAATGAGCGCTTTAATTTCGCTAGAACAAGCAAAGCAATTGGTTGCTTACTTAGAAGCTGGTCAAAATGACGAAGCGGATCAGCTAATTGCTGATGTTCAAACACCGATCAATACCGAGCTTTTTGAAGAGATTGGTAAGTTGACTCGTCAACTACATGACTCGTTAATGAACTTCCAAATTGATACTCGCCTCAATGACCTTGCGACTGCAGATATTCCTGACGCAAAAGAGCGATTAAATTACGTTATCGAGCGAACAGAAGAAGCTGCGAATAAGACCATGGACGCAGTTGAATCTATTTTTCCTGTACTAGATAAGGTGCAATCACAAGTCAGTAACGTGAAACCACAATGGCAAAAGTTGATGAAGAACCAGCTTGAGCTAGAAGGGTTCAAATCATTATGCCATGAAATTGACGCATTGTTGGTGACAACCGACAAAGAAGCTGAACATATTCATGCATTGATGACCGATGTATTGATGGCGCAAGACTTCCAAGATTTAACGGGTCAAGTTATTCGCAAAGTTATTGATCTTGTTAGAGAAGTAGAAGATAGTTTAATCAATATGTTAACCATGTTTGGTGTTAACAAAGCTGATGGTCAAGAAACGGTCGCAAAACCAAGTGTTGGAGAAAACTTGGTAGAAGGGCCTATAGTTAATACTGAAGCACGCGATGACGTTGTTTCAGGTCAAGATGATGTTGATGACCTATTATCAAGCTTAGGATTCTAAGGGGAAGTTCGAATTATGTCCTTCGAAGCAGATGAAGAAATACTACAGGATTTTTTAATTGAGGCTGGCGAAATTCTTGAGTTGCTCTCCGAGCAGCTTGTTGAGCTAGAGAATGATCCTGATAATGCGGATTTATTAAACGCAATCTTCCGTGGCTTTCATACGGTGAAAGGGGGAGCAGGCTTTTTATCACTAACTAACTTAGTGGATGCCTGTCACGGTGCTGAAAACGTGTTCGATATTTTACGAACAGGTCAGCGCAAAGTAACTCCAGAATTGATGGACATAATTTTACAGGCGTTAGATACAATTAACGAGATGTTTGCACAAGTGCAAAATCGCGAAGAAATTGATGCTGCTGATCCTGTATTGCTCGAAGAATTACACAGATTAAGTGCTCCAGAAGGTGAGGAACCTGAGCGGGCAGTAGAGGTTATCGCTGAACCTGAGCCAACGCCGGAACCAGCTCCAGTAGCTAGCGCTGAAGCGGGATCTTCTGACGAGATGACTGAAGACGAATTCGAAGCACTGCTCGACCAATTGCATGGTTCTGGTGGTTCACCTAAGCCAGCTGACACAGCACCTGCACAAAAAGAATCGGGCATTCAACCTTCTGACGAAATCACTGATGATGAGTTTGAATCGCTACTGGATGAACTGCATGGTCAAGGTGCGTTTTCATCATCTAATGCAGGACAAGCTTCTGCGGCTCCGGCCTCAAACTCGGATGAAATTAATGACGATGAATTTGAAGCGCTATTAGACGAGCTTCACGGAAAAGGTCAAGGACCTAAAGCAGCAGCTTCGGCGCCAACACCAGCGGCTACACCGACTCCTGCACCGAAACCAACTCCTGTTGCAAAGACACCAACCCCTGCAGCTAAACCAGCTGCAAAAGCACCAGCAGCGAAGGCAGCAGCTAAGCCAGCAGCCAAAGCGGGGGCGGACAAAAAGGCTGGCCAAAGTGCTAGCCCTCAAGGTGAAACTACTGTTCGTGTAGATACTAAGCGTCTTGACCAGATCATGAATATGGTCGGCGAATTAGTATTGGTGCGTAACCGTTTAACCAGTTTAGGTCTGACTAAAGAGGATGAAGAGCTTACTAAAGCTGTTTCGAATTTAGATGCCGTAACTACCGACTTACAAGGTGCGGTAATGAAAACGCGCATGCAGCCAATCAAAAAAGTTTTTGGCCGCTTCCCTCGCGTTGTACGTGACCTTGCGCGTAGTTTAAAGAAAGAAATCAAACTTATCTTAGAAGGTGAAGAAACCGATTTAGATAAAAACTTGGTAGAGGCACTTGCCGATCCACTAGTTCACTTGGTTCGCAACTCTGTGGACCATGGCATTGAAGAGCCAGATACTCGTGAAGCCAATGGTAAACCAAGAGAAGGAACGGTAATCTTATCTGCTTCTCAAGAAGGCGATCATATTTTACTGACTATCAAAGATGATGGTGCAGGTATGAATGCCGATAAGTTAAAAGATATTGCTATTGAACGAGGGGTACTAGATGCGGAAGCAGCAGCTCGTATGCCTGAAAAAGAAGCGTTTAATTTAATTTTTGCACCTGGCTTTTCGACTAAAACCGAAATTTCTGAAGTGTCTGGCCGCGGTGTCGGCATGGACGTTGTTAAGACAAAAATTACGCAGCTCAATGGTACGGTAAATATTGATTCTGAGTTAGGTAAAGGGACTGTATTAGAAATCAAAGTACCACTAACGCTGGCGATCTTACCGACCTTGATGGTAGTCGTTGGAGAACAAACGTTTGCGTTGCCATTAGCTGGCGTGAACGAAATTTTCCATTTAGATTTGACCAATACTAATATGGTAGACGGTCAACTGACCATTATTGTTCGAGAAAAAGCTATTCCACTGTTCTACTTAGATCAATGGTTAGTGAAAGATATTGAAGATAAACCAAGAGATAAAGGGCATGTAGTGATTGTCCAGCTTGGAACGCAACAAATTGGTTTTGTCGTCGACAGTCTAATCGGACAAGAAGAAGTGGTAATCAAGCCATTAGATCGATTGTTACACGGTACGCCTGGTATGGCAGGTGCGACAATTACTAGTGATGGTGGTATCGCGCTCATTCTTGATGTACCAAATATGCTTAAGTACTACGCGAAAAAGTCAAACGTCCACAAAAAGCTGGGCGCATAAGATAGAGATAATAAATGGCTTACAAGGTGTTAGTTGTTGATGATTCAAGTTTTTTTCGTCGACGTGTATCAGATATTCTTAATAGTGAAGCAAATCTAGAAGTTATTGATGTTGCCGTTAATGGTAAGGAAGCCGTTGAGAAAGCTAGTACCTTAAAGCCAGACGTGATCACCATGGATATTGAAATGCCGGTGTTAAACGGTATTGATGCTGTAAAACAAATTATGGCCCAATGTCCTACACCGATTTTGATGTTTTCATCATTGACTCACCAAGGCGCCAAAGCAACCTTAGATGCTCTCGATGCAGGTGCGCTAGACTTCTTACCTAAGAAATTTAATGAAATCGCTGCCAATAATGATGATGCAGGTGCTTTGTTAAAGCAACGAGTGCAGCAACTTGCAAGAAGACGAGTGTCGATGAGACGCTCAACCTCTGCTGGTATTGTCACTCGAAAATCACAGGCACAGCAGGCAAACTCAACATTAGCGTCAAAAACTCGACCAACACCTGCTTTTTCGCCGAGTAACCACCGTGTCAAAACCGATAAAACATACAAATTACTTGCGATAGGTACTTCTACGGGTGGGCCTATTGCTTTGCAGACTATCCTGACAAAACTTCCTCAGGACTACCCTTTACCTATTATTTTAGTGCAGCACATGCCTGCAGCCTTTACCGCTGCATTTGCTAACCGTTTAAATAACCTTTGCCAGATTAACATTAAAGAAGCAGAGGATGGCGATATGCTCAAGCCTGGTTGTGCATATTTAGCACCTGGTGGTAAGCAAATGATCATCACTGGTACGGAAAATGCTAAGAAGATTAAGATACTAGAAGATGACAGCGAAAGACTGACATATAAGCCTAGTGTTGATATTAGTTTTGGCTCAGCCGCAAAAGTTTACCAAGGTGATGTATTAGCGGTGATTTTAACGGGGATGGGCCATGATGGAAGGGAAGGTTCTCGTATGTTAAAGAGTAAAGGCGCAACAATTTGGGCGCAAGACGAACAATCTTGCGTTGTTTATGGCATGCCACAGGCCGTTACTACGGCTGGTTTGTCAGAATTATCACTACCACTTAATGAATTTTCATCGGCTATATTAAAGGAAACTGGCAATGGATAAACTCAGTATTGCTGGGCTTATCATTGCGGTTGTTGCTATATATCTTGGTTATGCTATTGATGGTGGTTCAATAACCTCACTGCTTCAGTTTCCAGCATTTATAATCGTCGTGGGTGGTACAATTGGGGCTGTTATGTTGCAGTCTTCAAGAACTGAATTTGTCCACGCGATTACTATTTTAAAATGGGTATTCACTCCACCGAAATTCGACGTTGATAAAGGTATTCAAGACATTGTTTCTTGGTCAATCATGTCACGAGAATCCGGTTATCTTGCGCTTGAAAATATTGCACTAGATGAAGTTGATCCTTTTATCAACAAAGGATTAAACCTACTTGTTGACGGTGTGGAAGTTGACAATTTTAAAGAATCTTTAGAGTTAGACTTGGATTTATACCGAGAACATAACCTGCGAGCGGCAAATGTTTTTGAATCGATGGGGGGCTATAGCCCAACTATCGGTATTTTAGGAGCTGTTCTAGGATTAATCCATGCAATGGTAAATATAAATAATCCAGAGCTATTGGGGCACGGTATCGCGACTGCGTTTGTTGCAACAATTTACGGTGTAGGTTTTGCTAACCTAATTTATTTACCAATCGCGAACAAGCTACGTTCGATTATTCATCAAGAAACCTTGTATCGCGAGATGATTTTAGAGGGTCTTACTGCGATTGTCTTAGGTGAAAACCCGCATGCAATAGAGAATAAACTCTCTGCATTTAGGTTAGTAAAATGAGACGCTTTCATAGTGATCGGCACGAAGTAAATAATGATAATGTTCATCGTTGGCTTATTTCTTATGCCGACTATATGACATTACTTTTTGCTTTATTTGTTGTCTTATATGCGATGGCTATTATTCATGAAGAGCCATTTGAAACGATGACGGACTCTATAGGGCGTGTGTTTCAATCCGAAGAAGAGCAAACAAAAAATAGAGGCCAAGGCGACGATATTCTACCCGTTAATTCGAGGAAATCAGACACTCGGTTATATGGTGATGGGATTTTAGAAGAAGCAGGACCAGAGCTCACCGATGGTGAAAATGAATTGTCGAATATCGAGGAGAGCGAAATTGGCACTAACTTAGAATCTCTTGAAGAGGAGCTTCATACGGCGTTATTCGAACTCGTTGAAGCAGGTTACGCCGAACTTGAAGTTAACGGTGAATGGCTAGAAATAGAGTTAAGTAGCGGTTTATTGTTTCCTAGTGGTAGTGCGTCTGCAACGAACAATGCGGACACGATTCTCTCGGCAATTACGCCTATAATTAAAGATGTGACGAATTATCTTAGGGTACGAGGGTATACCGATGATCAACCGATCAATACAGAAGTTTTTGAGTCCAATTGGGAACTCAGTGTCGCGCGTGCAGTGGCGATATTGAGGTTGTTGGAAGAACAGGAAATAGTGCCAGCAAGAATGGCCATAGAGGGTTATGGCCAATACTCTCCTAAGGTAGAAAATGATACGGATGATGCTAGGTTGCAAAACAGGCGCGTTGTTATCGCCATTTCAAAATATGGCTTAGAGCGCGAAAATGTGCTTGATACACCCTCGATTAGTGTAAAAGATATCGATGCGATTAAACAAGAAGTTGATTCTGCTCAACAAGGCAATAAAATTAGAGTTATTGAATTAGAAAACGGTGGTATTCGAATTACCACTCGTGATGATGATAATCAGAATAATTAAAACTAGGAACACTTTTGGTTGTTTGGACAGTAGCAAATCAGAAAGGTGGTGTTGGTAAAACCACAACAACGATAACACTTGGTGGTCTCTTGGCGTCAATGGGCTACAAAGTGCTATTGGTTGACACCGATCCTCATGCATCGCTAAGTTATTATTTTGGCATAGAGTCAGAAGACTTAGATTTGAGCGTTTATGACTTGTTTGTTCAAGACTCAACTAAAGAACAGATACTACAGAGTCTCTGTCCTACTCAGTACAGTAATATTGATATTTTGCCAGCGACGATGGGGCTGGCGACGTTAGATAGAGCACTTGGTTCAAAAGGTGGTATGGGCCTGGTATTAAAAAAGGCGCTTGCCAAAATATCTAACGAATATGACTTTGTGTTAATGGACTGCCCGCCAATTTTGGGCGTCTTGATGGTCAATGCACTAGCGGCATCAGAGCGAATTATCGTACCAGTACAAACAGAGTTTTTAGCGCTTAAAGGTTTAGATCGAATGATGCGGACCTTAGAGATGATGCAAACTGAAAAAGAATCTGAGTTTACTTATACTATCGTCCCGACGATGTTCGACAAAAGGACCAAGGCGTCAATCTTATCTTATAAAAAGTTACAAGAAACCTACCCCAATAGTGTATGGCAAGGGGTAATTCCTATTGATACCAACTTTAGAAATGCGAGCTTAGCTCAAAAAGTACCGTCGGATTATGCAATGAACACGCGTGGCGTCTATGCGTATAAAACGTTATTAACTTACTTACTCAAACAGACAAAAGTGAAGGCATCATGAGTAAATCATTATCGGCAAGCAACAAAATAATGAAAAACTATTTGTCTGAGTTATTAACGGATGTAGCTGAAGAAAAAAATAGTATCGATGAACTTGAAAAGCAGGCCAAAGACAAGCAGCTTGAGTCACTGCTCGATAAAGTAAATTTAGCAAAGCAAGACAATGCCGCTATGCCGCTATCTCGTCATCCTCACGATGAGAGAGCGCCTGAACCAGTAGATGATTTACAAATTGCGCCTGTTAAAACACGTAAAAGTAGAGCAGCTGGAACATCTCCAACTAAATCAGTTAATCGAGATAGTTTTCAGGCAATGTTTTTTGAGGTCGCAGGCTTGACCGTTGCAGTACCTTTAATTGAATTAGGTGGCATTCATCACATCGAAAAAACCAACACGTTGATGGGTAAACCTAATTGGTATAAAGGCGTAATGGTTCACAGAGAACAAAACATTAATGTGGTTGATACCGCGATGTGGGTTATGCCAGAAAAATGCAATCAGGAATTGCTAGATAGTATTAAATATCAGTATGTTATCATGTTAAATGATAGTGACTGGGGATTGGCCGCAGAACACCTAGTAGACACAGTTACGTTACAACATGATGATGTTAAATGGCTCGACAATCCTTCTAAACGAAAATGGTTAGCAGGGTTAGTGAAGGATAAAATGTGCGCATTACTCGACGTGGATTCGTTAATAGATCTACTAGAAGATGGCGTAAATATTAATCATGACTAAACTATAATACATTGATAGAATATCTTTGATGTATAAGACAAATTTTAATTGAGGACGAGTAGTATGTCTGACGAAAGACGCACTTCTAATGACGCTGTAGATAATGATGAGGTTCTACAGTGGGTAACATTTAAATTGGATAGCGAAACATACGGTATCAACGTAATGCAAGTTCAAGAAGTATTACGTCATACAGAGATCGCACCCGTTCCAGGCGCTCCTGGCTATGTACTTGGTATTATCAACTTACGTGGTAATGTTGTTACCGTCATAGATACTCGCGCAAGATTTGGCTTAGAAGCAGGTGAAGTTACTGATAACACCCGCATCGTTATTATTGAAGCTGAAAAGCAAGTTATTGGTATTATGGTCGACAGTGTTGCTGAGGTTGTTTATTTGAAAGCTTCAGAAATCGATATAGCACCTAATGTGGGTAACGACGAAAGTGCTAAGTTCATTCAAGGTGTATCCAACCGTGATGGCGAGCTACTTATTTTAGTCGATTTAAATAAGTTACTTACTGATGATGAGTGGGATGAGCTTAAACAGTTCTAATACTGCTCAAGCTATTTCTTATTGATGAAATAAGAATTGGACGTCTTATGATATCGGTTGAATTAGTCGCCTTAATAGTACTTGCTTTACTGGTTGTATTGCTTTTTGTATTGCTCATCAAACAAAAAGCAACACTTTCCAGTATTCAGGATAAGCAAAACGTACAAGACTCGTTATTCAACCAGCAAACTCAATCCCTAGCCTCATTAGAACAATCTTACCAGCAGTTATCAGAACAAGAGTCTGAGCACTTCAGTGAAAACAATCAAGTTTCAAAGCAATTGGAACACAGAATAGCAACATTAAAACAGCAACTTGCACAGTTAGAGGAAAAGCTGTTGTCTATCGAACATCAAACACCTGAAGATAAGTTTTATGCTCGGGCATTAAAGCTCGCTCAAAAAGGTGCCGATGTTGAGGAAATCGTCCAAGAGTGCGAAATTCCTCGTGCCGAGGCCGAGATGCTGCTGTCTGTTCATGCACGTAAAAAGTTTTAGTGTTCATTTACTAATTTTTACAATTAAGCATAAGATAGTTATTAATTCTTTTTTAACAAAAATCCCAACGTGATAAACTTCACCGTTATCGAAAGTATTGGATTGTGTCATGATTAAATTTGAGGCTTTAACGAAGTCCACCATATCAACTTTTTTTGTCTTAGCGTTTTCAATCTTGTCTGTAGGTTGTTCAAGTACGCCTGAGCAACAAGATGCACCTGCGGCTGAGATAAATGACCCTTTAGAGTCAATTAACCGTCCTTTATGGGTATTTACATGGGAATATGCTGATAAATACGTTACGCGCCCAGTAACAAACGCCTACGTTGCTATTATGCCGATGTTTATGCGTGAAGGGTTATTGAATATGGCTGAAAACCTTAATGAGCCTTCTTCAATGATCAACAATTTGTTGCAAGGTAAATTTAAGGCTGCTGGTAATGACGCAGGACGATTTATTATTAATTCGACTGTTGGGTTGCTAGGCTTCTATGATCCTGCGAGCGACTTTGAGCTTGAACAAAGCCAAGAAGAGTTTGGTGAGGTACTTGCAACTTATGGCGTTGGTGACGGTGCTTATCTAATGATACCTGTGCTAGGGCCGTCATCAGTTCGCGAAGAAGTCGGTGATTTTATTGATCACAGCTATTTCCCGATAGGAGATCTAGCGTTTTGGCCTGGAATTTTCAGACGAGCGATTATTGGATTAGAGGCGCGTGCTGATTTTGGCGAACGAGAGCAAATTATTGATAATTCGGTTGATTCATATCAGTTTGTAAAAACCAGTTACTATCAAAATATGCTATTTCGTGTGTATGATGGAAATCCTCCAGTTTTCGTCGATGAAGACGAAGAGGCAGAACTTGATGATTATCTAGAGTCGCTGGACGAAATTGATTTAGACGAAATTGAAGAACAAGAATAGGAAAAAAAAGGTAAGGCATTATGCCTTACCTTTTTCAATTTACGGTTTTTTATTTAAACTAAAAACCACATTGACGATTTTTATTTTTATCTTTTAGCCACGTATGTAAAGGTGCAAAGTAATCCAAGATAGCTGTTGCATCCATCTGTTCATTTCCTGTCACCACTTTATAAGCTTCTTGCCAAGGGCGACTTGAACCCATCTCAAGCATAGAGTTTAGCTTTTCGCCTGCTACTTTACTCTGGTATATCGAACAGCGATGTATCGCTTCAGTATTACCTGCAAGTTCACATAATGAACGATGGAATTCAAATTGTTGAATGTGTGCTAAGAAGTAGCGAGAGTATGGAGTATTTGCAGGAACATGGTACTTTGCTCCAGGATCAAATGCTTCTGCATCACGAGCAATTGGTGCGGATACCCCTTGATATTTCTCGCGTAATTCCCACCATGCTTTATTGTAGTTTTCAGGTGAAATCTCGCCTGAAAATACTTTCCAACGCCATTGATCGACAAGCAAGCCAAAAGGAATAAAAGCAACTTTGTCCAACGCCATCTTCATCAAAAGACCTATGTCTTTCGATTCATCAGGAATGCTGTCAATTAAACCAATTTCTTTCAAGTACTTTGGCGTAACCGATAGTGCAATAGTATCGCCAATCGCTTCGTGGAATCCATCATTAGCACTATTTTGAAATAATACAGATTGATTCTTATACGCGCGTTGGTAAAAGTTATGGCCTAATTCATGGTGAATGGTAGAAAAATCTTCACCAGTTTTCTGGATACACATTTTAATACGAATATCGTCTTGCGTATCCAAACTCCATGCAGATGCATGGCACATTACGTCGCGGTCTTTCGGCTTAGTAAATAACGAACGACTCCAAAATGTTTCTGGTAATGGCTCGAAACCTAACGAGGTAAAAAAGTTCTCTGCGCCTTTTACCATTTTTATTTCATCGTAATTATGTGCAGCAAGCTGGGTTGTTACGTCATAGCCTGGATCAGCATTCTCAGGAGCAACGAGATCGTAGATGTTACCCCATTGTTGAGCCCACATATTGCCAAGAAGGTGAGCAGGGATAGGACCATCTTGAGGAACTTTGTCTTCTCCATATTCTTTGCCTAATTCGGCACGAACATAACAATGAAGGTCGTCATATAGTGGTTTAACTTGCCCCCACAGCCTATCAAGCTCTATTGCAAACTCATCAGGTGTCATGTCGTAGTTTGAACGCCACATTGCGCCAAGGTCCTTATATCCAAGCCCTTGTGCTCCCTCGTTAGCTAAGTCGACTTGTCGGCTGTATAAAGGCTTCATTTCAGGGCTAACGGTTCGCCACCCCTGCCATAACTCTAGTAGCTCATCATAGTCACGTGAACTTGCCATTTTGGCCGACATATCAACAAGGCTTAGCTTTTCACCTGTTTTTGTTGTGTAGGTACCTTTACCGTATATGCTTCCCATATCCGCAGCTAACTTAGCCAGCTCTGCTGATTTGGCAGAGTCTTGCGGTGCTGGTATTACTAAGCTCTGTTTTAATATGTTCAGCTTTCTTCGCTGTTCAGGTGTAACATCAACATCATCAAATTTAGCGGCTTCCATCGCATATTTTACGCCGGCTTCGGTGTATCGTTGATTTTGCTCAGATGCTAGGGAACTCGTATCTTCGGTAATAAAGTTTTGATAGATCCATTCTGCTCTAGAGGCCTCAATGATTAATGCTGTCATTTGAGCTTCTACTTCTTGCAAAAAATCTTGAGCGTCTTGTTGCGTCAATTGCTGGGGTTGTGTTGTTGCTGATTGACTAACTTGTTGCGTGTTTTCGGTTGAGTTATTACATCCTGTAATTGACAAAAGTAGTGCCGTGGCAATCCCTGACAGTTTGATTGTTTTTTTCATGAGCTTCTATCTTGTTATTTTAATTGTCAAAAGGAGTATAACGTATTGTCTTTATTAGCTCTAGCTAGCGAAAATTACCAGTTTATGAGTGGAAAAAGTCAGCTAAAAAAAAAGCTCATCAATAATGATGAGCCGTCAATAAGGGAGAGTATAACAAAATTGTCTTAAAAGGTGTCGACCTAAATAAGATGAGTAAATATTAGATGGATTGCTTGTTTTTTACTGTGTGTAGTTTGTTTAAATGTGTAACTTGGCCTTATTTTTTTAAAAAAAAGCTCATCGCAAAGATGAGCATAATAAGGAGAGTATCAATTGCTTTCATAGGGTTTGAAAAGCAAGTTAATGATAAGTACAACTATCGTTAATGTCTGTTTAATAAGTGCTAAAAAATGTACAAGCAGGGTAACTGACTAAGCCTGAAAATGATTAGGTTGCCAAATAAAAAACGCTCACCGAGAGGGTGAGTGAAAAGAGAGTATCAAATGCTTTCAAATTGGTTGGGTTAAAAGCAAGGTAATCATAAAACGGTTCGTCAGAGCTTTCTTGAAGAATCTTGTATTCAAGTGTTAACAGATGTATTGCCAACTTCAATAGGCAATTAGCAAAATGTAAAGCGCAAAAAAAAGCTCATCAAAGTGATGAGCTGTCAATAAGGGAGAGTATAACAAAATTTTGTCTTAAGGGGTGTTGACCTCAATAAGATGGGAAAATAGTAACCAACTAACGCGTTTAATACTGTAGGTAAAACGTTAAGAAGTGTAATCCTTTATAATCAAGCAAAAAAAAAGCTCGAAAATTCGAGCTTTATAATAAGGGAGTATAACAATGTATTATTCGAATAATTTAAGCGAGAATAAATATGTCGAATATACGTGTGAAGCAAAATCTCATTCATGCTAATTGACAGATCAGGCATCAAGGAATACGTTCACTGTTAACTAGGAGTCATGGTTTTTTAGAAAGTTCAAAAGAATTCAAAAAAAATTTAAAAAATTTCTGATTCTAGGAAAATAACAACGTGTTGTAATAACTAAAACATCTGTTTAAACTAAATGTTTAAAACGCAGTAGGGTTATATTAGTTAATGAGTACCAAAGAAAAAATACTGGATGCAGCGGAAAAGCTTTTTTCTGATAACGGCTTCAATGGCACTTCTTTAAGAGAAATTACTAGCCAAGCCGAGGTTAACTTAGCAGCCGTAAATTATCACTTTGGTTCTAAGAGAGAACTCATTAAAGCTGTGATGTCTAGGTACATGAATGAACTTTCTCCTCGTTTAATGACAACATTAACGAGTGTACAGGCTAAAGATAAACCAACATTGATAGAGGTGTTCTCTGCGTTTGTCGAGCCGCTTCTTGCATTAAATACGTTTCGTGAAAATGGCACGTCTATTTTCCTACAGCTTCTAGGACGAGGATATACAGATTCACAAGGATTCCTGCGTTGGTTTTTAACCACCAAATATCCTCAAGTCATTGAGAGCTTTATCGCGGCAGTTCAAAAAGCTTACCCAGAATTAGAACCTGAAGAAATGTTTTGGCGTTTGCATTTCACTATGGGAACCGTTGTTTTTACCATGTCATCGAGTGATGCGTTAATCGATATTGCGCAAAACGATTACGGCCAACATATTAATATCGAAGACGTCATCGAAAAGCTGATCCCTTATGTTGCAGCAGGCGTCGGTGCACCAATTCAACAAAAATAAGCTGACTTCACATTAAATAAGTTTATTTACGCATGTGATTTAGGCAAAATGCTTACTAAGTTTTATCGAAAGCATAGATTTGTTGACTTCATTTCTCCATGTAAAAGGCTTAATGGTGAGCCTTTTCATTGGTTCAATTTAAAACTTTTGAAGGCTTTGTTATCAAAATAGCTTAATTGTATTCAACAGAAATCTTGCTTTCTTTGTCATCTAATAATAACAGGAAGGACCAAGATGGGACCTTTAATGATTGATGTGCATGGCACGTCATTATCACAGGAAGATAAAGAGCTACTGCAGCACCCGCTTGTTGGTGGCATTATTCTTTTCAGTCGAAACTACCAATCTCCACAGCAAGTCGCTCAATTAACGAGTGAAATTCGTAAAGCCGCCAAGCAACCAATACTTATCGCCGTTGATCACGAAGGCGGCCGAGTCCAGCGCTTTAGAGATCAATTTACTGCTATCCCTGCAATGTATGATTTATGGCGTTCCAGCGGGGAATCACTAGCGACGTCTCAACAATATGCATATGCCTGCGGTTATGTTATGGCACTGGAGGTGGTTTCAGTCGGCATCGATATTAGCTTTGCACCTGTACTTGATATTAATCACATCAGTGATGTAATTGGCGATAGAGCGTTTCATCATGAACCACAAGCGGTGGCATCAATCGCACAGCAATTCATTCAAGGGATGCATGATGCTGGTATGAAATCAACAGGAAAGCATTTTCCTGGTCATGGCAGTGTAAAAGAAGATTCTCACATTGCCCTCCCAATAGATAAGCGTGAAAAATCAACGATTTTCTCGACAGATATGGTGCCATTTACGCAACTTATTCAGCAAAATAAGCTGGATGCAATAATGCCTGCTCATGTGATTTACCCAAGTGTGGATGCTGATGCAGTAGGCTTCTCAAAGTATTGGATAAAAGATGTATTGAGAAATTCGTTAGGTTTTGATGGTGTAATCTTTAGTGATGATTTAACCATGGCTGGCGCTCATTACATAGGTGGCTATGTGGAAAGAGCTGAGGCAGCTCAAGCAGCTGGTTGCGACATGTTACTTGTATGTAATAGCCGAAAAGCGAGCATTGAGATCATTGATAATGCGAATCTTGTTGTTGATAACAAGTCCGAACAGCGTCTTGCCAAGTTAGTGGCAAAGCAAGGACTTGATTGGTCTCAAATGGCAACAAATAGTCGTTGGCAAGAAAATGTTGAAGTGGTTAGTAGTATTCATGAACTTGCTCAAAAATAACAATTTTTACATCGTTATAGCGCCTATTGCTGCATTTTGCTTCTACTTTGCACTGACACTGGTCGGTTTAGAAAGCAAACCAGCAATAGCCGCAAGTATTACCTTGCTGACCGTTATTTTGTGGGTGAGTGAAGCGATTCCCATTCCTGCTACATCCTTAATTCCTTTTGCGTTGTTACCGCTATTTGGCATCGTTGATCATCGCACGGTGGCGTCCTCTCTTGGCAGCCATGTGATTCTACTTTTGATGGGGGCTTTTATGCTATCTAAGGCCCTTGAGAAAAGTAATGTCCACGAAAGGCTAGCAATCTACATGATAAATCTTGTTGGTTTATCAAGCGGTAAACGGCTCGTTTTTGCTTTTATGTTAGCCGCAGCTATTTTGAGTATGTGGATTTCGAATACCGCGACAACCTTGATAATGCTGCCTATTGCGCTTGCAATTCTAAAGAGTGTAAATGATCATCGGCTTTCTATAGCACTCGTGTTAGGTATTGCCTATGCGGCGAGTTTAGGAGGCGTTGCAACACCGATAGGTACGCCACCTAATGTAATTTTCATGGCGCTTTACCAGGAGATTACGGGGCAAGAGATGGGCTTCTTGTCATGGATGAAGGTTGGTGTTCCTGTCGTCATTATTGCGCTGCCACTGATGGCGTTGTGGTTAACTCGTCACGTCAAGAACAAGCTGACGTTATCACTACCAGAACTCAAAGCCTGGACGATAGCTGAACGACGCGTTCTGATTGTTTTTGGCTTAACGGCTTTGGCGTGGATAACCCGTCAAGAACCATTTGGCGGTTGGACTGGCTTATTGGGGCTTTCTGGTATCGGTGATAGCACAGTCGCACTTGCTGCGGTGGTGATCATGTTTATTGTGCCTGATGGTAAAAAAGGCCGACTACTTGATTGGCAAACAGCTCAAACAATTCCATGGGGAATGTTATTACTGTTTGCTGGTGGTATTGCTATAGCCAAAGGTTTTGTTGCTTCTGGGTTGAGTGATCTACTTGGGCAGTGGTTAACGTCTTTTGCTGACATTAATATATTTTTACTTATCGTGATTATCTGTTTAGTGATTACTTACCTTACAGAAATTACAAGTAACACTGCGACGGCGACTTTGTTGTTACCTATTTTAGGTGTAACCGCAACATCATTAGGCTACGATCCGCTTCTGTTAATGGTACCTGCGACGATTTGTGCTAGTTGCGCATTTATGTTGCCTGTGGCGACTGCACCTAACGCAATTGTCTACGGAACCGGCAAAGTGCAAATCAAAGAAATGGTACGAGAAGGTTTTGTTTTAAGTTTGATTACCGTTGTTGTCGTGTCGACCGTGAGTTATTTCATGTTAACTGAGTAAGTATAGACATATGCTATTAGTGGCATTGTTGGGGGCAGGCATGCTTGGATTTGGGCTTTTTATGTTTTTAAAGCCTGAAAGGTTTGCTTGCCAACTCATGGTGTTTAGCCAGAAAACTTGGTTCCATGGCTTTGAAATAACGACGCGTTTTGTTATTGGGTTGATGTTTCTATTAGTAGCTAATTCGGGACGTTGGTATTTAATAGTAGAATTTTTAGGCTGGTTGTTATGTTTTGTCAGCCTATTTTTGGTATTGATTGGTGAGCGCCGTCACAGAAAGTTCGCTCAGTTGACGGCCAAATTAGGAAGAGGGTTTAGGTATGTTGGCATCTTCGCTATTTTCCTTGGCACCATATTGATAATGGTGAGCTTATAAAAAAAGCACGCTTTGCGTGCTTTTTTTATTCGTAAAGGCTATAGCTTTTTATTCACCTTTAAACAACTTGCCGTGACTACCAACCAAATAAGGCTGTATGCTGCAAAAACCACGACCATCCATTGTGGCATAGAATAACCCAAAAACTCCCAGCTTATCTTTCCACAGTCACCTGTTGCGGCGAAAATGCTTGGTAACCACTCATGTAATGGTGCCCAACTTGGGAAGTTTGGTACGACTTCACAGCTAAATAAGAATGACATAGTCGAGGTTTGCATTTCGACATGTTCTAAGGCAATGATGAGGCCCCATATAGCGCTCACTCCCCACGTTAAAAATGCTAACGTTCGAGTCACGATATTGTCACTGCCAATAAAACCAATAATACCGGCAAATAATACACCAAA
Organism: Thalassotalea loyana; assembly: GCF_030161435.1. Classification (GTDB taxonomy): domain Bacteria; phylum Pseudomonadota; class Gammaproteobacteria; order Enterobacterales; family Alteromonadaceae; genus Thalassotalea_G; species Thalassotalea_G loyana. The sequence continues at coordinate 1,076,393 of NZ_BSSV01000001.1, forward strand.
CACAGCGACACGCTGGTAGATGCACATAATGCATGGTTCTAAGTTAAGAATATACTGAAAGTAAAGTGCGCAACCCTCAAAAACCAACGCGCTAAAAGCTAATAGAAGCCACGCTTGCGGATTGTTATGTAAATTTGCAAAGAATTTCACTGATGTTCCTGTTATTACTTTTATCGTGAAAAAAGCGCCCTAAGGCGCTTTTTTAAACATTGTTTTTCTAGTGAGCGCTTGGTGCGCTCTCCATTGCTTCTTCTACTGTGTGGTGCTTAATCCAGCCACGTTCGTAGAACGCATCAGTTTCACTCTGCAATAGGCCTGATTGAATTGTGATTAAACCAACAATCGTTAACACGATAGTGTATGGGAAAGCCATGATTACCATACGACCATATGAAAGTCTGATTAGAGGCGCTAAAGCAGAGGTCAATAAGAATAGGAACGCTGCTTGACCGTTTGGCGTTGCAACACTCGGTAGGTTTGTACCTGTGTTGATTGCAACAGCTAATAAGTCGAACTGATCACGAGTGATTTGTCCAGCTAATAGTGCTTTCTTAACTTCTGTGATGTATACGGTACCTACGAATACGTTGTCACTTACCATTGATAAGAAACCATTGGCTAGGTAGAACATCACGAGCTGCATATTACCTTCGAAACCTAATACCCAAGTAATGACCGGCGTAAATAATTGTTGGTCGATAATAACGGCAACAACAGCAAAGAAAACGGCTAATAGGGCGGTAAACGGTAGCGCTTCCTCAAATGCATGACCAATCTGATGCTCTTCTGTCACACCAGTAAACGATGTTGCTAGAATAATAACGGTTAAACCAATAAGTCCAACAGCAGCTAAATGAAGTGCAAGTGCAACAATCAACCAAAGGCCAACGATACCTTGCATAACAAGTTTCACATTGTCTTGTTTTGTGCGGCGTTGAGATTTCTCTTGGTCAAACTGTTTTAAAACGTTTAATACGTTTTCAGGAATTTCAACACCGTAACCAAACCATTTAAGTTTTTCTAATGCATAACACGTAATTAAACCAGCAATTAATACCGGGAAAGTCACCGGTGACATGCGTATCGCGAACTCAACGAATTGCCAGCCTGCTTGTTGACCAATGATTAAGTTTTGCGGTTCACCAACAATAGTACATACGCCACCTAGTGCTGTACCCACACCTGCGTGCATCATAATATTTCGTAAAAATGCACGGAACTGTTCTAAATCTTCTCGAGAATATTCAGTCACTTCTTGGTCGTGCGTATGGTCATGGTCATCATGGTGGGTCTGTTTGCCGGACGCTACTTTGTGGTAAACCGAGTAGAAGCCGACGGCGACACTAATGATAACAGCAATAACAGTTAAAGCGTCTAGGAAGGCTGATAAAAAGGCACTTGAGAAACAAAATAAAAGCGCAACTGCTTTCTTAGAGCGGACTTTTGTAATTATTTTAGTAAATAAAAACAGGAGTAAGTCTTTCATGAAGTAAATACCCGCTACCATGAAAATTAATAGCAGAAGTACTTCAATATTAAGGACAATTTCATGCATTACTTGGTATGGTGATGTCATACCAATAATCACTGCCTCTATCGCTAATAAGCCCCCAGGCTGTAATGGATAACATTTTAGTGCCATTGCTAGCGTGAAAATAAACTCTAATACTAATGCCCAGCCAGCAATATACGGGTCGACATAAAAGTACAGAATAGGGTTTAGGAATAAAAAGAAAATGATCGCTTTTTTATACCATTCAGGCGAGTTACCTAAAAAGTTTTTATAAAAAGCACTCATAAATGATTGCTGCATGTTAGACCTTTATTTATTAGTGTTTGTCGATACTCAATGGCGAGTCCGACTTTATTATCAATATATCATACTATATTTTAGAATTTTAATAGTATAAACAAGAGACAACGTACCATATATGAAAAATAAGGTTAATAAATTTTATCAAACTTGTTTGAAAGTTATCTTCTGGTACAATCAGTTGAATCGTTAAAATAATAAAGGGTTTAAAATACCGCATGGTAATTAAAGCACAAAGTCCTGCAGGTTTTGCTGAGCAGTGGATAGTTGAATCTATTTGGAATGGGGGCTTCCCGCCAGGCTCAATTTTGCCGGCGGAGCGAGAATTGTCAGAATTAATCGGTGTAACCCGCACAACATTGCGTGAAGTTTTACAGCGTTTAGCTCGTGATGGTTGGTTAACAATAAAACACGGAAAGCCAACAAAAGTTAACGATTTTTGGGAAACCTCTAGCTTAAATATTTTAGAAACATTGGCACAACTTGATCAAGATGGGATTCCTGACCTTGTTGACAACCTGATGTCGGCGCGCACCAACATTAGTGCTATTTACGTACGTGGTGCGATTAAAAATAATCCTGAAAAAACAATTGAGCTATTAGAAGCGTATCAAAGTGTCGCCGACGAAGGTGAAGCGTTCGCGGAATTTGATTATCGCCTCAATAAGGAGCTTGCAGTAGCTTCTGGCAACCCTATTTACTTATTAATACTTAATGGCTTTGCGGGATTATATTCTCGATTAGGTGGTTTGTATTTTGAAAATCCAAAAGGTCGAGATATTTCACGTAAGTATTATCAACGTTTAATGGAATTAGCGCAAAAAGGTGAGTTCGATGAAGCGGTATTTGCGGTTCGTAAGTACGGTATTGAATCTGGACGCCTTTGGTTAGAGCTAAAAGAAGATGTTTTAAAAGAATTATCTGAATAAGCGAATAAGTCTAACCCGATAAGAAAAAAGCGAGCTCAGCTCGCTTTTTTTGACTCTTTTTCTGGCCATTGAGAAAGCGTCTTAACCTGACCACTGCCAATGTCTTCGACAAGTTTTACGTCAAACTTCCATAAATAATGAAGATGTTTTAGTACTTCTTGATGTGTATTCGCCAGTGGAACTTGATTTTGAGGCGTATAGCACAGTGTTAACGAGCGATCGCCATTTACATCCGCTTCTGTGATTTGAATATTAGATTCAAGAATACTTAAGTTGTATTGTTGTGATAGTTTACTACGTATCTCTTTATATCCAGCCTCATTGTGAATCGCACTGACTTCAACATAACTGTTATGCTGATCGTCATGAATGTTAAAGAACTTCATGTCACGCATCAATTTTGGTGATAGATACTGCAAGATGAAGCTTTCATCTTTAAAATTCTCCATTGCAAAGTGCAAGGTTTCTAGCCAGTCACTTCCTGCAATCTCAGGAAACCAATACTTGTCCTCATCAGTAGGTTCCAGACAAATTCTTTTAATGTCCATGAACATATTGAAACCTAATGCGTACGGGTTGATTCCAGAATAAAATTTACTGTTATAACTGGGCTGAGCTACAACACTAGTGTGGCTGTGCAAAAATTCCATCATGAATTTGTCGGTTACTTTTCCCTCGTCATATAAATGATTGAGGATAGTGTAGTGCCAAAAACAGGCCCACCCCTCATTCATAACTTGTGTCTGTTTTTGTGGATAAAAATACTGGGATATTTTTCTTACGATACGTACTAATTCACGTTGCCATGGTGCCAATAAAGGAGCGTTTTTCTCGATGAAATATAGTATGTTTTCCTGTGGCTCTCTCGGGAACTTCTTCTCCTTTGTCGCAGCGTGTGATTCTTGCTCTGGCAAAGTTCGCCATAATAGGTTGACCTGAGACTGCAAATATTCTGCTCTTGCCTCTTGCTGTTTCAATTCTTCATCTAAAGACAGTTTTTGGGGACGTTTGTAACGATCTACACCGTGATTCATCAGCGCGTGACATGCATCTAAGCAGGTTTCAACCTCATCTATACCGTACTTTTGTTCACATTTTGCGACGTAGCTTTTAGCGAATAAAAGGTAGTCGATGATCGAACTTGCATCCGTCCATGATTTAAATAAGTAGTTGTTTTTGAAGAAGGAGTTGTGACCATAACAAGCGTGTGCCATCACTAAAGCCTGCATTGTCATCGAGTTTTCTTCCATTAAGTATGCGATACAAGGATCGGAGTTAATAACAATCTCATAAGCAAGCCCCATATAACCACGTTTATAGGTTTGTTGAGTTTCAATAAATTTTTTACCAAATGTCCAATGGTTGTAACCAATAGGCATGCCGATACTCGCATATGCGTCCATCATTTGCTCGGCGGTAATCACTTCTATCTGATTAGGGTAGGTCGTTAATCGGTAGTGTTCAGCAACCCTTGCAATTTCATCTTGATAAGTTTGTAGTAACGGAAATGTCCAATCTGGACCATCATCTAATGGGTAGGTGTTAGCCATGATCAGTCTCCTTAAGCTGCTTGAGCTGATTTTTTGCTAAACAACTCTCTAAATACTGGGTAAATATCTTCAACCGTTTTTATATGAGCCATAGCAAAGTGAGAGGTAGACTTTTGCAATAACTCATATTGTTGCCAGAGCGTTTGGTGGGCGCGTTGAGTGATTTCGATATAGCTAAAATAGCGGCATTTTGGCATTAAATCCTTTTCAAGCAATTGTTTGCAATAAGGGGAGTCATCTGCCCAGTTGTCGCCATCTGAAGCCTGAGCACCATAAATATTCCATTGTGAATCGTTGTAGCGTTGCTCTATTATTTCCTTCATAAGCTCTAATGCGCTTGATGCTATCGTGCCACCCGTTTCTTGAGAGTAGAAAAACTCTTGTTCATCGACTTCTTTTGCTTGGGTGTGATGACGAATATAGACGACGTCAATTGACTTGTAAGTTTTTGTTAGAAAAAGGTATAACAAAATGTAGAACCGTTTTGCGATATCTTTAGTCGCTTGGTCCATAGAGCCTGATACGTCCATTAAGCAAAACATAACTGCTTTTGAGGTTGGAACAGCCTGTTTTGCGTAATTTCGATAACGTAAATCAAAGCTATCAATAAAAGGCACTTTAGCTATTTTTGCTTCAAGTGCTTCTATATCTGCATGAAGTCTCTGTTTCTCTTGGCTATTGTCTATCGGAGAATCATTTAATTCACAAAGCTGTGCCTTTAACGCTTTAAGCTCTCTGCGCTTGCTACTTGTCATTGCAATTCTGCGGGCGATAGAGCCTTGTAACGATTTCACAATGTCAATATTTGCCGGTACACCCTCGGCGCAGTACCCATTGCGCACTGTTTTGTACTCGATGAGTTTATCTAGCTGATTTTTCTCCAAGTTTGGTAACTCGAGATTTTCAAACAAGATATTTAAGTACTCGTCTTTTGAAATTGAGAAAACGAAATCATCATCGCCTTCTCCATCATTACTTGCGTTACCTTCTCCGCTACCTTGCCCTTGGCCACCTTGTGGACGAGGTATTTTGTCACCAGGGCTGAATTGATCATTTCCCGGATGAACTTGATCTCGCACACCACCTTTACCGCGGTGAAAAGCTGGTTCCGACAGATCTTTCTTGGTGATAGATACATCTTCGCCGGAGCTAACATCGGTAACGCCTCGTTTGTTAATCGCGCCTTCAACAGATTGCTTTATCTGGTTTTTGTAGCGCCTGATAAAGCGTTGTCTGTTTACGGTACTTTTATTCTTGGCATTTAATCTACGATCTATAAAATTTGCCATAGTACCCTCCATTTCCTAAGTTGACTTCCTTACTCTTAAATACCACTCTGATAGGAGTCTGACTTGTTTTTGGGTATATCCCTTGTCCATCATGCGCTCAACAAAATTGTCGTGTTTTTTCTGATCTTCAGATGACGTTTTGGTGTTAAACGAAATTACAGGTAGTAGATCTTCAGTATTTGAGAACATTTTCTTCTCGATGACTGATTTTAGCTTCTCGTAACTTGTCCAATTTGGGTTCTTGCCATTGTTGTTTGCTTTAGCACGTAAAACAAAATTAACAATCTCGTTACGAAAATCTTTAGGATTACTAATACCTGCAGGTTTTTCTATTTTTTCTAACTCATTGTTAAGCGCCTCGCGATCAAATAGTTGTCCCGTCTCTGTATCGCGGTACTCTTGATCCTGAATCCAGAAATCTGCATAAGTAACATATCGATCAAAAATATTTTGGCCATACTCAGAATAGGACTCTAAATATGCGGTTTGAATTTCTTTGCCGATAAAGTCTATGTATTCTGGAATTAAGAACTCTTTAATGAAAGATAGATATTTTTCAGAGATTTCTTGTGGAAGCTGTTCACGCTCAATTTGCTGTTCAAGTACATAAAACAAATGAACGGGGTTTGCTGCAACCTCGAGGTGATCAAAGTTAAATACTCTCGATAATATTTTGAAGGCAAATCGAGTGGATAACCCCGCCATTCCCTCGTCAACGCCGGCAAAATCTCGATATTCTTGGTACGACTTTGCTTTGGGATCGGTGTCTTTCAAACTATCGCCGTCGTATACTCGCATTTTAGAAAATATGCTTGAATTTTCAGGTGATTTTAATCGAGAAAGTACGCTGAATTTAGCGAGTGTCTCGAGCGTATCTGGCGCACACTGTGCCTCGTTAAGCTCACTGTTTTCGATGAGTTTCTGATAAATTTTTACTTCTTCGGTTACTCGCATACAATAAGGCACTTTCACAATATAAACGCGGTCTAAGAATGCCTCGTTGTTTTTGTTATTGCGAAAAGTTTGCCATTCTGATTCATTTGAATGGGCTAAAATAATGCCATCGAACGGCAGCGCAGATAAACCTTCAGTAGGATTGTAATTGCCTTCTTGTGTCGCTGTTAATAAGGGATGTAGCACTTTTATTGGCGCTTTAAACATCTCTACAAACTCCATAACCCCTTGGTTTGCTCGGCAAAGCGCGCCAGAGTAGCTATATGCATCGGCGTCATTCTGCGCAAAATGCTCCAATTGGCGTATGTCGACCTTACCTACCAAAGATGAAATATCTTGGTTGTTGTCATCTCCGGGCTCTGTTTTTGCGATTGCAATCTGATCCAGAATAGAAGGGTAGGTTTTAACAACTTCGAACTTCGCAATATCACCTTTAAATTCGTGCAAGCGCTTGGCTGCCCATGGTGACATGATAGTTTTCAGGTAACGTTTTGGAACCTGGTATTCTTCCTGTAATATTTTGCCGTCTGCGTTGGCATCGAATAAACAAAACGGGTGGTCATTAACGGGACTGCACTCGCCATTTGCGCACAACACATAGATTGGCTCTTGTTGCATTAAGGCCTTAAGCTTCTCGGCTAATGATGATTTGCCGCCACCAACCGGGCCTAGCAAATAAAGAATCTGTTTCTGTTCTTCAAGCCCTTGTGAAGCGTGAGTTAAGTAGGAAACAATTTGCTCTATAGCGTCTTCCATTCCATAAAACTCAGAAAACGCAGGGTAGCGAGCAATCACTCGGTTCGAAAAAATTCGGCTTAACCTAGCATCCGATGATGTATCAACCATTTCTGGCTCACCAATGGCGTGCAACAGTCTTTGCGCGGCACTGGCATAAGCCATTGGATTATCGCGACATATATCTAGAAATTGTTGAATGCTGTAACGCTCCTCGAGCGCCTCGTCGTAACGATTTTTAAAATGTTGAAAAATAGACATATCCCCTCCAACGCTTTTTCAAAAAAAAGACTACATATAAGTAGACCGGGAAATTCAGAGACCTATTTTAAGCCTAGTTGGTTTAGCGAAATTTTCGAGGAAATTTAATAAATTGTTGTGAAATTTTAATTAAATGTGGAAACGATTTATCGTCAGTGGGTCGCTGAATTGGTGAGCGTCGACACGATAATAAAGTGACATTTTATTTTTCACTGAGCATCTATAAACATGTAACTCTTACAGTGCACCCGCTTATAACCCCTCAAATATCACCAATTATTGTTTAGCCATATAAAAAATAAGGCATTTTTTCAGATGTTTTCTAAACTTAAGAAAACACGACTCAATTGGCTACCAGGTGAGAAGATAACTTATGAATTGGTTTAGTTCATTATCGATACAAATAAAAATACTCGTGATACCTGTTGTTGGTGCGATAGGTTTCTGTATTTATCTGACAACGAGTTTGGTGACCATGTCTCAAACACAGTCTTTGTTAAATAACGCTTATAAGGTTGAATTTAGACTATTGACGGCGTCAGAGTTTGCCATTGTTCGATTGGATAAAATTAAAGAAACGTTAGCCAATGCAGCTACGATGGGTGAGGCTGAGTTAGTTGATAGCGCTAGAGAGACGGCAAATGAGCTTAATGAGCGATTAATGTCTGTTGCCTCACTTGATCAAAACAGTGGTCGATTTATAAGAGATTGGTTGAAAGATTTTGACGGTTATTTGATTGAGGCAAGCGAGCTCTCTAATCAAATGATTGATGGCACTGCTGATTTTGACAAAATTGCTGATAAAGCAGCAAGAATAAATGGCAAGTTTGAGTCGATAAAGTCTCAAATTAAAGATTTTCAAAGCGCACGATTAACATCGTTTAATCAAGCCTTTGAGTCAGTTGTAGATAAAGCAGAGTCCACAGGGCAAACAGGGATTATCATAGGCATTGTTACTATCGTTGCACTGTTTGCAGCGGCAATCCCTATTGCTTTAATCGCAAAACGAAGCTTAGTTGAGCTGATAGCGTCAATGAAAGATATCGCTCAAGAAAATGGCGATTTGACTGTAAGAATCCAAACCCAAAGCCAGGATGAAATAGGTGAGTTAGTTCATTGGTTCAATAGCTTTATAGAAAAGCTTCAAAAAGTGATTAAAAACGTTGTTGAGACAGCAGAACCCGTAGCCAACACAGCTAACAGTATACAAAGTCTTTCGAATCAAACGATTGCCTCATTTGAAAAGCAAAGTAATGCCGTTGTTCAATCGAGGCAGTCTGTTGAAGAAATGAGTCACTCCGTTGCTGACATCACGCGCAATGCAGCTGATGCAGCAGATGCGGCAAATAATGCTAACAACGAAGCAGAACAAGGTCGAGAGGTTGTTCAACAAACGGTCGATGGCATTAAGGATTTGGAGCAAACCGTCTCTACCGCCGCAGAAACCATTAACCAGCTCCAAGAAGACACGAATAGAGTAAATGTCGTTCTAGATGTGATTAAAGGTATCGCAGAGCAGACAAACTTACTCGCATTGAATGCTGCAATCGAGGCAGCTAGAGCCGGTGAGCAAGGCCGTGGTTTTGCCGTGGTTGCAGACGAAGTGCGTAATTTAGCTTCTAGAACTCAAGAATCTACAGAAGAAATTAACCAAATGCTTGAGCAGCTTCAGACTGCTGCTGGTAAAGCAGTTGATATGATGGATAGTTCTCGCTCTAGAGTTGAAGCCTCTGTTGAAAGTGCGAATCAAGCAGGCGACCGCCTATCTGTTATCACCAGTACCGTAAACACGATATCTGATATGAATGGTGCAATCGCTGTGGCAACCGAAGAACAAAATACAGTTGCGGGCCTCATGGTAGAGCAAGTTGAAGATATTCAACATTGTGCTGAAGAAGCATCAACAGCATCGCTTGAAATAGCTTCAGTTTCTAATCAATTAAATGATCTGGCCGCAGAGCTAGCAGACGTAACTTCTAAATTTAAAGTTTAATTTTTACGACATGAAACAACGCCAAAGCAGGCGGGGGAGAGCAAGTATGAAAACAAAACTAAGTGCGCTAGCAATAGCATCACTTATCTCAACGTCGGTTAGTGCTGTCGACATCAATTGGAATGGTTTTGCTTCTATTGTTGCAGGGCAGACGATGTCTAGTGATGAAAGCCTATACGGCTTTGATGATTCAATTAACTTTGACAATGGATCATTGATTGCAATTCAAGCAAGCTCCGATTTAGGAAATGGACTTGGTGTTATCGCGCAAATATTAGCAAAAGGAGAAGATGATTGGGATCCAGAGTTTGCTTGGGCCTACATTAGTTATGACTTTACTGATAACCTGCGAATGCTGGTAGGTCGTCAACGTGCTCCGTTTTACATGTATTCTGATTTTCTAGATGTTTCTTACGCTTATCCTTGGATAACGCCTCCAGAGGGAGTTTATAGTTTACCATTCGATACGTTTGACGGGGTGGGCTTTATCTATAATGCATCCCTTGGAAGTTTCGATACCACGACTCACTTCACTTACGGTTCAAATGACAATGAAGCCGTGATTGCAGGTGCGGTAGTCGACCCAACATTTGACGATATCGCTGCACTCTCTTTTACCGCGACTCGTGATTGGTTTACATTTCGTGTGGCTTATGCTGTTGCGACATCTACGATCCCTGTAGAAGATATTGATGCTTTGGCTGCTGGTTGGGCACAGACGCCGTATGCAAGTGTTGGCAATCTATTAAAAATGGAAGAAGACGATGGCGATTTTCTCGAAGTCGGCTTCCAGATTGATTATAACGATTGGTTAGTGGTTGGTGAGTATACCGAAATTGATACCGGTGATACTTTTTTACATGAAAATGACTCGTACTATGTCATGCTCGGTAAACGAGTAAACACCGTAACTTATCATGTTACTTACGGAGCCGATAATAATGATGGAGCATCATTAACCGCAGGCATTCCTGTTGGTGTGGATCCCACTCTTGATTTCTTGATTGCGTCGACAAACGGTGCAACACAATCTCAAGCTGAAGATACGACATTTATTACCTTAGGTGCTCGCTGGGATTTTCATGATTCGGCGGCATTAAAATTTGAATACACCGATTATTCCGATGATTTAGACTCAAGTGGTGATGCTGGTCTATTGCGCATGGCATTAGTGACGGTATTTTAAGGGGGATGTATGAAACGTTTAATAACTTTAGTTTTATGTAGTTTAATGTTTGTATCACCTGCTGTTGTTGCTGAAGTAGTTGTGATTGTTGGTGCCGCCAATGCAAATAGTGTCGCAGGCAGTGATGTGTCGCGTATCTTCTTGGGAAAACTTAAGAAATTTGGTGATGGTAGCTCTGTGACTCCGGTCAATCTTGCTGCAGGCTCTCCAGTGCGTGAAGCATTCGAGAAAAATGCGCTTGGAAAAAGCTCGAGTCAGATAAAGGCGTATTGGTCTAAACAAGTTTTCTCAGGAAAAGGGAAACCGCCAAAAGAGTTGGGGTCTGATGCTGACGTTATTAATTTTGTTAGCAGTAACCCTGGGGCTATTGGCTACGTTGATGCGGGAAGTGTTAACGATAGTGTAAAAGTGATAGCTAATTTCTAGCTCGAACCGTAAACCAAAAAAATGGGGTTAGCACGATGTGCTAACCCCATTTTGTCATTCTTTATCAGCATTAACCTGCGAAGTTCGCCTCAGCGAAATCCCAGTTAGCTAGTGCCCAGAAAGCTTCCATGTAGCTTGGACGTAAGTTACGGTAATCGATGTAGTATGCATGTTCCCATAAATCAACAGTGATTAACGGCGTAACGCCTTCTTCTGTTAGTGGAGTTGCAGCATTAGACGTGTTAACGATTGCTAGGCTACCGTCTGCATTTTTTACTAACCATGTCCAGCTAGAACCAAAGTTATTTACTGCGCTGTCGTTAAACTTGGCTTTGAATTCATCGAATGAACCAAATTGAGCGTTAATAGCATCTGCTAATGCACCTTTTGGCTCGCCACCAGCGTTTGGTGCTAGTGAGTTCCAGTAAAACGTGTGGTTCCAAATTTGAGCAGCATTGTTGAATACGCCACCTTCAGAAGACTTAACGATATCTTCTAAAGATTTGCCTGCAAAGTCAGTACCTTCGATTAGGCCGTTAAGTTTAACAACGTATGTGTTGTGGTGCTTACCGTAGTGATACTCTAAAGTTTCTTTTGAAATGTGTGGCTCAAGTGCATCTTGAGCGTAAGGTAACGCTGGTAATTCAATTGCCATTTTTCTCTCCAGGAATGGTTTATGTAATTTTAATCTTGAACAAAAACAAAGAAAGAGTTTGCTTTTGTTAAAAACCTAGTAAAATACTCAAGTTTTTTAAGATAAGCTTATTTTACTCATATTTATGGGGTTTGCCATAGGTTTTATCAAGACCAATTTGTTTTTTTATAGAAGATAAAAAAATGATCCTAACTTGATATTACGTAACAAAGTCACCATAAACTAATGCATTAAGCTAAACGATAGAGGTTATTATGGATACGATTGAACGTATTAAAGAACAGATTTCTCAAAACGCTATTTTATTGTACATGAAAGGGTCACCAAAATTACCTAGTTGTGGCTTTTCTTCTCAAGCTGCTCAGGCAATGATGTCTATCGGTGAAAAATTTGCTTACGTTGATATTTTACAAAACCCTGATATTCGCGCAGAACTTCCTAAATATGCTGATTGGCCAACATTCCCTCAATTATGGATAAATGGCGAATTGATTGGTGGTTGTGACATTATTTTAGAAATGTACCAGCAAGGCGAATTACAAGAGCTTGTTAAAGAAGCAGCGCAAGCAGATAGCGAAAACGCATAAAAAATTATTTATTGCTGTTGAATTTATTTTTTAAATCCGCATCTATATAAATGCTGATTATTTAACAGTTTACTTTACACATAATATTTAAAAAAATATTGGAGAAAAAAATGAGTGTATTAGTTGGTCGTCCAGCACCAGACTTTACTGCTGCTGCGGTATTAGGTTCTGGTGAAATCGTTGATGAGTTCACGCTTAGCGAAGCAATCAAAGGTAAAAAAGCAGTAGTATTTTTCTACCCATTAGACTTCACATTCGTATGTCCTTCAGAGTTACTTGCTTTTGACCACCGTATGGAAGAGTTTAAAGCACGTGGTGTTGAAGTAATTGGTGTTTCAATTGATTCACAGTTCTCACACAATGCATGGCGTAACACGCCAGTAAACGAAGGTGGTATTGGTCCAGTTAAATACACTTTAGTTGCTGACGTTAAGCACGAAATCTGTCAAGCATACGATGTTGAGCACCCAGAAGCAGGTGTTGCGTTCCGTGGTTCTTTCTTAATTGACGAAGAAGGTAATGTACGTCATCAAGTAGTTAACGACTTACCATTAGGTCGTAACGTTGACGAAATGATCCGCATGGTTGACGCGCTTCAATTCCACCAAGAGCACGGTGAAGTTTGTCCTGCTGGTTGGAACAAAGGTGATGACGGTATGACAGCTTCTCCAGAAGGTGTTGCATCATACTTATCTGACAATGCAGACAAATTATAATTAATAAACATATTACATAGTTTTTAATTAAAAAATTGTATAAAAAAAAGTCAGCTCTTAGCTGGCTTTTTTGTTTATTCGGCGTAAAATCTTTGCTCGAATTTTAAACGGAACTATCTATTGATTAAGGATTGATCATGAAAGTCTTACCACTTATTTGTTTTGTATTTTGTATTTGGGCGGTCGCCACAAAAGCGCCTCAACATATTATGTTATGGGCGATATCGTTGTATTGTTTGGCAAGCGTTATTACGGTTCAGTTTTATTTGTCGTATAAAAACAAACATCCATTTGGCAAACGAACTTTGAAAGCTCGGTTACCGCACCTAATTTACGAATATTTACCGTTTTTATATGGATTTATTGCGTTAGCAATTATTTATATCAGCCAGCATTTAGCGATTACGTTATGCGCCATTGGATTGATGGTTATTGCGATGAGACATCTTTTGTGTCGTTTTCATAACCGTGTGTTTCAACCATCAAGATTTTAAGCTGAGTCTTCTGCTACTGGTAAGGGCCAGCCACCTAACGATTGCCATTTATTGACAATAAAACAGAACAACTCTGCCGTACGTTCTGTATCATAGAGTGCACTGTGTGCTTCTTTATTGTCGAAATCGATCATTGCAGCTTCACAGGCTTTAGCTAATACCGTTTGACCGAGAGCAAGTCCAGCTAATGTTGCGGTATCAAAACTTACGAAAGGATGAAAAGGACTACGTTTTATATTCGTTCTTTCAATTGCCGCATTTAAAAAGCCTAAATCAAAAGCAGCATTATGAGCGACCATGATCGCTCGCTGGCAACCTGCTGCTTTCATTTTTTTCCTAACCAATTTAAATATTGTTTTTAGTGCTTCAGATTCTTCAATATTGCCGCGTAAAGGGTGCGTAGGATCTATACCGGTAAAAGCGAGCGCTGATGGCTCTAAATTTGCACCTTCAAAAGGCTCAATGTTGAAACTAATGCTTTCATCTAGCGAGAGCGCACCGGTTTCTTCATCCATTGTTAACGTGGTTGCTGCAATCTCCAACAGCGCATCTGTTTTGGCGTTGAAGCCAGCTGTTTCAACATCTACAACCACAGGGAAATATCCTCTAAAGCGTTGAGCAAATAAAGATTTTGCTTTGATTTCTGTCTGAGTCGTGGTTGTTTGAGAGGTTGCTGAATTAACTGGCGCTTGTGACATGTAATTGGATAATTGATTAGATTTATTCATAATTATCTCAGAAAATAGGGGCAATACCAACGATAAGCTATACCAGTTGATAGTTATTTCGCGCTTTAAGGAAAATTATATTAAAGTAGTGGGTATAGATGCCGATAAAATAGTGACGAATAACGATAGTTGGCCCCAATGATGAGATTATTACCTTTTGCCTTAAGTGCACTTGTTACGGCTTTTTCAAGTCATGCAATGGTGCGCCAGTATGAAGCTGATTTGTATGATTCTCGATGGCAACTCGCTGAAAATTCACGTTTGAAGTGTACGCTTTCACATGAAATTCCAAATTATGGTGAGGCAACTTTTTCTTCAGTAGCCAATCGCCAAATGAATATGCAGTTTGAACTAGATATGTTGCGGTTGCCTGATACTTACGGTGTTGCCGAAGTTCGATCAGTTCCACCAAGCTGGAAGCCCGGACATAAAGGGCGAGTGATTGCTCAAATGGATCTACATAAGCAGTTTTCTCCAAGTTTACCTAAGAAAGTCGCTTGGACAATGTTGACTGAGCTCGAGCAAGGAATGAATCCTAAGGTTTATTATCAAGATTGGTATAACGATACCAATAAAGTTGCTGTCGGTTTATCACCAGCTAGGTTTGGAAAAGCCTATGAAGATTTTGTTGGCTGTGTAGGTAGTTTATTAAATTACAGTTTTGATGATATTGCATACACAGTGCTCAATTATGAGTCAAACACAGATGAATTAACTAAAGCGTCGAAGAAGCGTATCTCCATGATTACCGAGTACCTATCGCTTGATACAGATTTAGAATTAGTGTTAATCGACGCATATACCGATAGTTATGGTGGTCGTTGGCCAAACCTGAAGCTGTCTGAACGTCGTGCGGCAAAAATTCAACAATATTTCGTCGATGCAGGTATTGATATAGCAAGAATTTCAGCAACTGGCTACGGAGAAAAACGTCATATTGCTTCAAACCAAACAATCCTTGGTCGAGAGCAAAACCGACGCGTTGTCATTCGAATGGACAAGCCATAGATATTAACTGATAAATTTATTGAATAGGCCTAGAGGTTGTGACAACCTTTAGGCCTTATTTTTTTGGGGAGAGTAAATTTGTATTATACAAAAGTGCTAGTGTTAGCGAGTTTGTTATTCACCAGTATCAGCTGGGCGCAGAAAAATGACGCATATACTTACGCTAACTATGATCAAGTCAATGTATCGCACCTTTATCTAGACTTAACTGTTGATTTTGAAAAAAAGCAGTTAATTGGATTTGCTGATTTATCCTTAAATTGGTTAAATGAAAAGACAACAACCGTTATTTTGGATACACGTGATCTAGTTATAAAACAAGCAATGGCAAGAACGCCTAATGGTAGCTGGAAATCGGTAGAGTTTACGTTAGGAAGTTATGACGATGTTTTAGGCCAAGAGCTCACATTGAATATTGGCTTTCAAGCCCAAGCATTGCGTGTATATTACCACTCTACACCGAAAGCATCAGGCTTACAGTGGTTAACACCTGCTCAAACAGCAGGTAAAAAGCAACCATTTATGTTTAGTCAGTCTCAAGCAATACATGCAAGATCTTGGATGCCAATTCAAGATACACCCAGTGTTAGAATGACATATTCTGCTCGAATTAAAACACCTGAGCAACTGCTGGCGGTAATGAGCGCAAACAATGAACCAGAGACGAAACGAGACGGTGATTATTATTTTGAGATGCCGCAAGCTATCCCACCTTATTTGATTGCAATTGCTGCTGGTGATCTAACCTTCAAACCAATGAGCAGTATTACAGGTATCTATGGTGAACCAAGTATTGTTGATTCGGCTGTCGCTGAATTTAACGACACTCAGAAAATGATTGATGAGACGGAACAATTATTTGGTGAGTATCGTTGGGGGCGTTACGATTTATTAGTACTTCCTCCTAGCTTTCCATTTGGCGGCATGGAAAATCCTCGCTTGTCATTTATCACACCAACGGTTATTGCTGGTGACAAAAGCTTAGTTAACTTAATTGCCCATGAACTGGCTCACTCTTGGTCTGGCAATCTAGTGACAAATGAAACATGGCGCGATTTATGGCTTAATGAAGGTTTCACGAGTTATGTTGAGAATCGCATAATGGAGCAAGTGTTTGGCACAAAACGCGCGATGATGGAGCAAGCGTTAGATACCCAGAGTTTAGGCTATGAACTTGCTGAATTAGCACCGGGCGATACGCAGTTATACATTGACCTTGCGGGCAGAGATCCAGATGACGCGTTTTCAGGCGTGCCGTATATAAAAGGTCAGCAGTTCCTCGTTTACCTAGAGCATCAATATGGTCGTGAAAAGTTTGATCGCTTTATTCGAAAGTATTTTGACGATCATGCTTTTCAAAGCCTAGGTACCAAAGCTTTTGAACAATATTTAATGACCAACTTAATCAATAAGTATCCAGGGGTTGTAAGCGAGAAGCAGGCTAGAGAGTGGATTTATGAACAAGGACTACCAGCTTATGCACCAAAACCAACATCTGATGCCTTCACCACCATTGATAAACAAATTTTTGATTTATTGGCTGGACAGCTGGACTTAGCGTTATTGCCAACTGACGGTTGGACAGTACATGAGTGGTTGCATTTTATTAATAATTTACCACTTAATATTTCACAAGAATGGATGTCAAAGCTTGATCAAGCATATAATTTGACTTCTAGTACTAACGCGGAAGTTGCTCATGCTTGGTATTTATTATCACTTCGTGTTGGCTACGATAACATTTATCCGGCAATGGAAGATTACTTAGTCAGTATCGGTCGTCGAAAGTTAATTGTACCTTTGTATAAAAAGCTTTCAGAGTCTGCTGAAGGAAAACAATGGGCGCAAAGAGTTTATGCTATTGCTCGCCCAGGTTATCACCCATTAGCTCAAGGAACGGTTGATAACATATTAAAATAGCACCGCTGTATTGATTGGATAAAAAAGCTCAACAATGTGTTGAGCTTTTTTGTTTTCATCTTATCAGGTCGTTGGATGGCCTAGCTTCAAGTGTTGGCTCATCATCAACATTTTTGTGTATTTGTCTTTGGGGTTGTTGAACACTTGTTGTGTTGGCCCTTGCTCTACAACTTTTCCATCTTTTAGCACGATTAAATGATCGCTGGCATGCCTTACAATACCTAAGTTTTGCGATATCAGTACAAAGGCTAGTCCCATTTGTTGTTGAAGATCTAGTAATAGATTCAACATTTGTGAGCGCAGTGAAGGGTCCAGTGCTGCCAACGCCTCATCTAAAATGAGCACTTTAGGCTGAAGAATTATTGCTCTTGCTAGCGAGATGCGTTGCTTTTGTCCACCAGAAAACATATGAGGATAAAAGTGTAGATGTTCAGGGAGCATACCGACTTTTTTTAACGTCTCACGCATTAATTCCATGCGCTCCAAATCATTTAACTGTGTATTTAATTTAAGTGGCTCATCTAATATTTGCTGTATCGTTAAACTTGGGTTAAGTGTTGTCCCTGAATCTTGAAATATCATCCTTACTTTCTGGCATCGTTGACTAAAATCGCCAGTGTGCAGCGTTTCTCCACCTAATTCTATCTTGCCAGTTGTAGGGTCTTCAGCGCCAACGAGTAATTTTGCAAGTGTAGACTTTCCGGAACCAACTTCACCGACTATCGCAAGCGTTTGGTTGGCGTCTATGTTGAATGTTATAGGATCAAGCGCAGTAAAAGTTTTCTTGTTTAACCAGTAGCCCGGTAACTTAAACGTTTTACTTAAATCGGTGACCTTAAGTAAGCAACTCATCATGAACTCTCTTTAAGGTTAAAATGACAACTGACTACGTGGCCATGATAGTTTTTTGCTTTAGGTGCGGTAACACATTTCCTTTGCGCTTTAGGGCATCTCGGTCCTAACCTGCACCCGATAGGTAAATGTTGTAGTACAGGAATACTGCCAGGCAAGGCTTTTAATCGTGATTTTGGCGGCAATTCCATATTGGCGGCAGGACTGCTGTCTACTAGTGCTCTGGTATACGGATGCAAAGGGGTCTTAAATATTTGTTTGGTCGTACCGGCTTCAACAAACTGGCCGCTATACATCACAGTAATTGTGTTTGTCCAATGTGTCACGTTTTCTAAATCATGACTAATTAACAATATAGACATGCTTTTTAATTGATTAAGGCTCGCCAGCAGACGAAAAATCTGTCCTTGATTGCGGCTCTCCATTGCAGCAGTTGGCTCATCGGCAATCAATAAAATAGGCTTTTTAGCTAACGCTATCGCAATCATTACACGTTGGCAAAGTGCCTCAGTAAGTTCATGAGGGTAACTCGAGGTACAGATCTCGTGGTGTTTAATCCCCACTTTGTGAAGCAATATAATGGCTTCTGCTTTCCTAGCTTTACGACGCTGCCAAAAACCACCTTCAAGTGATGATGGATCGATTGCTTCTTCAACTTGTTCGCCAATCGTTGTTGTTGGATCCAAGCTAGACATAGGTTCCTGAAAAATCATGGCGACATCTTTAGCGATTATTGCCTTTCGTTCATCAGGGGCTAAGTTCATTAGATCTTTGCCACGCCAATGAAAACGGTCGGCAGACACCGTCCACTTATCATCTAATACGCCCATTATCGCTTGAGCAAGTAGTGACTTTCCTGAGCCCGATTCGCCAACTAGGCCTCTAACTTCACCTTCTTTCATTGCTAGTGAAACGCGATCAACGGCAAGAATATCCGTGTCATTGGATCTTAATGAGATTGATAGATTTCTAATATCAAATAAGTTCATTACTTTTCTTTAACCTCTTTAATTGCGTGTCGAATGCCTTCACCTACGAGGTTAGTTATCAGTACTGCTATGAAAATGGCCATTCCTGGAAAATAAATGGTCCATGGTGCAATGTAAAACAAGTCGATACCATCTGACAGCATAGCGCCCCATTCAGGCATTGGGATAGGTGCACCTAATCCAAGGAACCCGAGCGCAGCAATATCTATGATTGCAGCAGACTGTGCGAATGTTGCTTGGGTAACAATTTTTTCTAGGATATTCGGAAAAATAGAATACGTAAGTATTCTAAAATTATTTGCACCATCTAACTTAGATGCCAAGACATAGTCTTTCTTATATTCTTCTTTTATTGCGTTACGGGTAACGTGAACAAACTGTGGAATGAGCACCATAACAATTGCCCAAAGGGTATTCTCAATACCTGGGCCAAGTAATGCGACGATGATGATGGCGAGCAAAAGAGATGGAATCGACAAAACTACATCAAGGATATGGTTTAATACACTCGACTTAACGCCTTTGGTTAAGGCTGAAAAAGACCCAATAACGACGCCAATAACTAATGAAAGGACGACGACAACGAAACTGAGACCAAAGGTGAGCGATGCACCATGCAGCAGTCTAGATAAAATATCTCGGCCTAATTGATCGGTTCCTAAAAGGAAACTAACATCGCCATTTTTGTCCCAAGAAGGAGGCATTAATAGACTGTCAATGTGACTTTCAGTCGGCGAATAGGGAGCCAACAATGGAGAGAAAATAGCAATCAAGACAAGTATTAAAAAACTGACAAAAGCGACGTTTACGATAGATTGCTTTCGAAACTCTAGCCAAAACTGAACAACGGGTGATGGAAACTCTTCTTCTTGGTAAATCTTATCACGAGCCATGCTTTTTACCTCGTGCTAGTGGGTTTAACGCTGCATATAAAAAGTCGATAAAAATATGCACAACGAAGATGAAACTTGAAAGAATAAGCAGCCCTACCTGAATCGCCGTATAATCACGCTGATAGATGCTTTCTATCAACCATCTGCCAATCCCCGGCCAACTGAATATAACCTCGGTAATCATCGCTATAGTAATTAAGTTGGCAAATTGAAGACCTATATGTCTCACAATCATGATAAGTGCATTTCGAATAGCATGTGAATAAACAACTTGGCTAAAGCTCAAGCCCTTTGCTTTCGCCGCTCGAATATAAGGTGTCTCAAGTACTTCTAACATTGCTGTTCTAGCTAACCTGATAAACATTGTTGCTGGTGCGAGCGCGATAACGGCTGCAGGTAATATTAAATGACTAGTCGCATCCGAAAAGGCTTGCCACTTATAGGCGCTGTCACTTAGTAATATATCGATAATTAAAATGCCATATTGGCTTTCTATTTCATATACAGGGCTGAGTTGACCTGCCGTCGGGAACCAACCTAACTCGATTGATAAGAATTGTATGGCCATTAAGCCGACCCAGAATACAGGCAAGGAGTAACCAACCATGGCTATCGATAGGATAACGTTGTCCGTATTCTTACGGTGTCTAATTGCACCGATAAACCCAAGTGGAATACCGATAATCATCGCAATAAACAATGCGACTAGACTCAGTTCTATCGTTGCCGGAATCAGACTAATGATAGTGTCTGCAAGTGGTAATCCCGTTACCATGGATACGCCATAGTCACCACTGAATATTTTTCCAACGTAAGTAAAATATTGAGAAACAATACCACTGTCTTTGCCGTAACTAGCAGCCAGTTCTTCAAGACGCTCTTGATTTGCCGTAACTTCACCACTTATATTGATAAGCGAATCGCCTGGGAACATAAATGACAAGCTAAACGACAAAACAGTCAACAGAAAAATGGTAAAAACAAATAGGTTTAATCGACGAAGGGTAAAAATCAGCATTATTTGTCACCCGAATCGTTTTTATGCACTCGGCTCAGGTTAATACCACCAAACGAATCTAGACTTTTGCCGGTAATATAATTTGCTTTTGCTTGATATCGCTTTGAGTGAGCGATAGGCAATAATGGAATTTCTTCTTTAACTATCGCCATTGCTTGTCTGTAGAATGCTTTGCGCTGCACTGGGTTTGTCGTCAATAATGCGTCACTTAAGATATCGTCAAAATCTTGGTTACACCAAAATGCTCGGTTAGATCCTGTTTCTGCAGAAGCACAACTTAATAATGGTGAGAAGAAGTTATCTGGATCTGGGTGATCAGCAGACCAACCAAGTAACACGCTTTGATGTTCACCTCTGGATAACTTACGTAAAAAAGTAACCCACTCATAGCTGACAATATTGACGCGAATGCCAATCTGCTGTAAATCAGATTGAATTAACTTAGCCATGGTTAATGCATCGGGGTTATATGCCCTTTGAACAGGCATAGCCCATACATCAATAGTTAAACCTTCAGTATACCCCGCTTCAATTAATAGTGCTCTCGCCAGGTCAGGATTATAATGATGTTCGGTTAATGATGTGTCATAAGCCCAAGATGTTTGTGGCAATACGGATTTTGCTTGCTCTGCACGCCCGAAGTATACAGCGTCAATAATAGCTTTCTTGTTAACTGCATGAGCGACGGCTTTTCTTACAAGTTTGTTGTCAAAAGGAGGTTTTGCTGTATTAAATCCTAAATATGCTACATTTAGTGAAGTTACAGACTCTAGAGTGACATCTGGAAATTCTTCAATTTTCTTGTGTGCAATTGGGTACGCAACGATATCACACTCGCCTGCCAATAACTTCGCCAAACGACCAGAGTTGTTGGTTGTTATGTCAAACACAACCTGCTTAGCATCATTAGTTTTTTGCCAATAATCCTCATGCTTATAGTAGCGAATAATTGAACCTGTACGATACTCCTGAAACTTATAAGGACCGGTGCCGATAGGCAATTGATCTATTAGCTTTTCGTCACCTGTTTTGCTCAATTGGTCGGCATATTCTTTTGATAGAATGACAGCATAGGTTGACGCCATATGTGCGAGAAATGAAGCATCTTGATAATTTAAACTGATACGTACCGTATGCTCATTTATTTTTTCTATTTTGTTTACTAAACCAGCAAAGTTAACGTTTTGAAAGTATGGAAAAGTGCCTGCCGCGGCTTGGTAATATATATTGTTAGGATCGAGAATACGATTAAAGCTAAATAAAACGTCATCGGCATTTAAGTTACGGGTAGGTGTAAAATAACCCGTTTGGTGGAATTTAATATCTTTACGTAAGTAAAAGGTAACCTTTTTCCCGTCACGAGTGACGTGCCAAGATTTAGCAATTGAAGGAATTATTGAATTATCATCACTATTAAAAGCAATGAGTCGGTTATATAGCTGGTTCGCAACTGCATCTACTGTTGTACCTGAAGTTACTGTCTGAGGGTTGAAGCTTTCAGGGCTCCCTTCAGAGCAATAAATGATACTTTTTTCACGCAACGATTCGTCTTCGTCGTTATTACAACCAGACAGTAAAAGTGTCGTAGCGGCGATAGCCCCAGTTAAACAATATTGAAACTTGAATAACGCTCTAATCTTCTTCATTCATATTACCATCGAGTAAGTTGTATTTTTTCAAATACCCTCGAAGTTGATGATAAGTTAACTCAAGTGCTTCTGCTGTTTTTTTCTGATTAAATTGATTAGCAGCCAACGCTGAGTTAATCAACTGAATTTCATGCTCTTGAGATAGTTTTTTCAATGATACTGGAAACTTATAATCTTGTGGAGCACTTTGTGTAACTTGGGTAACCGGTGCCTCTGGTTGAGTGGTCGGTTGAACGTTTTGTGCCGACTCCTGCGATTGGCTAACTCGGTCATGCGTTTTCACCCGAGAAGTTGGGCGATAAGGCGATTCAAACGGATCAATCACTAACTCATGTACTGGCAAATGAGGATTGTTACAACGGTAAACACTGCGTTCAACAACATTTTTTAATTCACGAATATTACCTGGCCAGTCGTATTCAAGCATCATTTTGCGTGCTTTTTCAGTAAAACCGCTAAATAATTCAAATTCCAGTTCTCGTGCCATATTGATTGCAAAATGTTCGGCTAATACCATAATGTCGTCTGGACGCTCTCTTAGCGGAGGTAGCGTGATTACATCAAAAGCGAGCCTATCGAGTAAATCAGCACGAAACTCACCTTTGTCCGCTAAAGTCGGTAAATCTTCGTTAGTCGCAGCAATTAATCGACAATCTGTTTTCAAGGTTCTTGAACCGCCAACGCGTTCAAATTCGCCGTATTCAACAACGCGTAACAACTTTTCTTGGATGAGACCTGATGTGTTAGCAATTTCATCAAGAAATAACGTTCCAAGAT
This sequence comes from Thalassotalea loyana, assembly GCF_030161435.1. Lineage (GTDB taxonomy): Bacteria > Pseudomonadota > Gammaproteobacteria > Enterobacterales > Alteromonadaceae > Thalassotalea_G > Thalassotalea_G loyana. Next base: position 1,099,815 of record NZ_BSSV01000001.1, read on the forward strand.
GAGCGCGTTCAAATCGACCTTCATGTCGTTTGTTGGCACCAGTAAAAGCGCCACTCTCGTAACCGAACAGCTCACTTTCTAGTAAATTTTCATTTAATGCAGCACAATTGAGCTTTAAATAGTTTTGCTCCCAACGTTTAGATAGGTAGTGTAAACGGGCTGCAATAAGCTCTTTACCAGTCCCTCGTTCCCCAATGATTAATACAGGTTTGCTCAACGGAGCAATTTGAGAAATTTGCTCTAATACTTCGAGAAAACTATTTGATTGACCAATTAAATTATCTTGTTGTTGAAAACGTGCCATCCTAGAACCTAATTATTGGTTTTTTTAACTAACAGTTAGTCTATTTGATTAATCAGATATAATGAAGAGTTTTTTAAAATAAAGTTAAAATTCTTTTAAAACAGTAATTTAGGGTTGGTTTTTAATGTTGGCGCAGAATCTGTATGTAAGTTGGCAAGCGTAAAATTAACAGATTGAAAAGTAGAGGAAGTCATTATGGGTATTTTTTCACGTTTTACTGACATCATTAATGCTAATATCAATAACTTATTAGATAAAGCAGAAGATCCGGCGAAAATGGTGCGTCTTATTATCCAAGAAATGGAAGACACACTTGTAGAAGTAAGATCTTCATCAGCAAAAACACTTGCTGACAAAAAAGACTTACAACGTCAAATTACAAGATTCCAGCGCGATGCCGAGCAATGGCAAGAAAAAGCTGAGTTAGCGTTAAGCAAAGAAAGAGACGATTTAGCACGTGCAGCGCTAGTTGAAAAGAACAAGTGTAATGAAGCTGCGCAAGCGATGAGTGAAGAGCTAGAACATGTTGATGAGCACATGGCGAAATTGCAAGATGAAATCACACAATTGCAAGAGAAATTAGCTGATGCAAAAGCTCGTCAAAAAGCAATTATTATGCGAGAAAAGACTGCTAGTTCACGCTTGAAAGTGAAAAGCAAGATCGACAGCGATAAAGTGAATGATGCATTAAGCCGATTTGATCGCTATGAGCGCAAAATTGATGATATTGAAGCACAAGTTGAATCTTATGATCTAGGTGCCAAGTCATTAGCTGATGAAATTGCGGATTTAGAGTCAGCCGAACAAGTTGACGATGAATTAGCAGAATTAAAAGCTAAAATGAAAAAGTCTGACAAGTCTTAATTAACACTTACATAAGGAGAACAACATGGAAGAGATCATCATGGCCCCGGTTATCATCTTTATGGTTATAGTGGCACCAATTTGGTTGATACTACATTACCGAAGCAAACGTCAGATGAGCCAGGGATTAAGCGAGGAAGAATATCAGCAGTTACAAGATTTATCTGAAATGGCTGATAGTATGGCAGAACGCATCCATACGCTAGAAGCGATATTAGATGCTGAAACCCCTGAATGGAGAAACAAACATGGCAAGTAAACGCAAAGGTGAACTATTTCGTGACCCTAAAAACGGTAAGATAGCTGGTGTTTGTGCAGGGATTGCAGATTACTTTGGCTGGGAAACTTGGTTAGTGCGTATCTTTGCAGTTTCAGGAGTCTTATTAGGTGCAGGTTGGATTATTCTTATTTACATTGCTGGTTGGTTTATTTTAGATAAGAAGCCGGCTCAGCTTGTAAATAAATTTGAAACAAACAATGCGGCAAATGCAAATACAGTTGAGCAGCCTACAGATGACATTTTAGATGAGTCAATTAAAGTGAAAACTCGTATTTGGCAAGCAGGTGAACCACCAAGACAAGCGTTTTACGATATTCGTAAGAAGTATAGAAAGCTTGAAGGACAGCTGAGAACCATTGAAGAGTATGTTACTTCACCACAATTTACAGTAAGCCGAGAAATCAATAAGCTGTAATTAAAAAAAGCTATAAAAGAAAGCGACTTAGGTCGCTTTCTTTTTTTCTAACCGGGCCTTACCTACTATCTTCGAGGCCAAAAACTAGCTAGTATTGGAGGCATAATTCATTCAGGATTGTTAAGGGTAAATCGAACTTGTGTTTTATTTTCAGCTTCACCAATGAGTCAGAAAGGTGGTAGGTTGATTAGTCAGAAAATCATGTTTGATAACGATTAACAGATCCTAGTTTTGCAAATGAAATTTGAAGTAATGAATAAAGCATCGATAGAAAAAAATTTGTTAAAGCTCAAAGGAAAAGCAGATGAGCTATTGCATCGTTCATTTGACCAACAAGTGAATGTTGCCGTGACCGGTTTAAGTCGTTCAGGTAAAACAGCGTTTATCACCTCTTTGGTTAATCAACTTATTAGTGAGAACCATCAATCTGAGCTTGCATTCTTTAGCCCAATCGCGCAACAAAGGTTTATTGCAGCCAAGCGTGTACCTCAACAGCATAATTTAGTGCCTCGATTTACTTATGACGAAGGAATCGATAGTTTGAGTCATACACCACCGTCTTGGCCTGAGCCAACGAAAACGATTAGTGAGTTGAGACTTGCCGTTCGCTATCAACCCAATAACTCTTTGTTAAAACTAGCGACAGATGTCGTTACCATGTATATCGACTTTACTGATTATCCAGGAGAGTGGTTATTAGATCTGCCGATGTTGAATCAGACTTATGAAGAATGGTCTGAACAAACGATGAGTTTGTTAACAAAAGAGCCTCGATTGTCCGCTGCTAGTGGGTTTATTGATGAAGTAAATGCGCTTGATCCATTTGCTCCTATGGACGAACAAAAACTAGCTGAATTAGCAACTCAGTACACAGACTTGTTACATACCTTTAGAAATGAGCTGGGCTTATCAGTTATCCAGCCTGGCCGATTTATTCTTCCTGGCGATTTAGCCGGTGCGCCTATACTTCAATTCTTTCCTTTTACTCGATTTGACGCAATTGATAAAAATGATTATCAAAATGCCGATAATGAGACAGTCATTGGCACGCTTCGAGCTCGCTTTACTGAATACAAAGCAAATGTCGTGAAAAAGTTTTATAAAAAATATTTTGTAAATTTTGATCGTCAAATTGTCTTGTGTGACAGCTTAACTGCATTAAATCATGGCAAAGCAAGTTTTGATGACTTGCAACTAGCGATTTCAATGATTTTGGAGAGTTTTGATTATGGGAAATCGAGCTTGCTGAAGCGGCTGTTCTCTCCAAAAATAGATAAACTATTATTTGCTGCCACCAAGGCAGATCACGTAACACCAGATCAACACGGTAATCTCGTTAAATTGCTCAATAAGATGGTCTATAAAAAGCGACATGAGTTGCATTATCAGTCGGTAGACGTGAAAACGCTAGCGCTCGCGTCCGTGCGGACAACGGCCGTAGGTAAAAGTAAATACCAAAACAAGGATATTAATGTCCTCAAAGGTAAACGTGCTGACGACGATAAAGTCATTACTGTTTTTCCCGGTAGTGTGCCAAGTGAAATACCTAACCAAGAACATTGGCAAAATAATCAATACAATTTTATTGAGTTTGCCCCATATACGCCGTTACAAGAACATCAAGCTTTACCGCATATCCGAATGGACCAAGCACTTGAGTTTTTGTTAGGAGACAAAATGCGATGAATACTGAAAAAGAGCAGTTTCAACAACAAATACTTTTCGACGAGCAGAGTGTCGAGGCTGGTACTGATAATTTGCCTGAGTCAACGCCTAAAGCTGACACAGTATTTTTTGACAACAACGACTGGCAGGCCACAGAGCAAGATCTTCAAGAAATTGAGCAACAGATTGAGAAAAGAAGCGAAACCAGCTGGGGGATGCGAATTGGTCTCTCGGTGCTTATGTTAATTGTTGGTATCGAGGCTTTTGAATTTTTTAGTACGGGGTTTATTGATTCGCCAATTATCACTGGACTTTATGCCATTTTATTTGGCGTGATTACAGCCACAGTTGGCACTTCGTTTATAAAAGAGTTGACGGGTCTATCTCAGCTCAAGAAACAATTGAAAGTGCAACAGAAAGTAGTTGATATTAATCAAGGCTATCTGGAAGGACAGGCAGTAGATGTTTGTAAAAAGATCGCATCAAAACTCCCTTGTGATATAGCATTGCCATCAGAAGATGCATGGTTAAGCAAGGAGTATAAACACTTATCTGATGCAGAAATCATTCAGTTGTTTAACAAACAGGTGATGAGCGCCGTTGATCAAAAAGCGATGAATGAAATAGCAAAACACTCTAGTGAAACAATGATGATGGTTGCTATTAGTCCTATTGCTTTTATTGATATGTTGATCGTTTTTTGGCGCAACGTGTCCATGGTTGATCGTGTTGCAGGTCTTTATGGAATCAAACTTGGTTATTGGAGTCGTATCAAGTTAATTAGGGAAGTGTTGAAAAACATGATTTTTGCAGGTGCGACAGAGATTATTGCTGATGTGGGGGCTGAGATGATTGGCGCTGACTTACTCAGTAAACTGTCTGGTCGAGCTGCACAAGGTCTTGCGTCTGGCATGTTAACGGCAAGACTTGGTATTCGGACGGTTCACTTGTGTCGCCCATTACCATTTAATCAAGATACGCCAAGCATTAATTCAGTTCGTCAGATCCTTGTCAGTAATTTAAAACAGCTTGTTTTGAATAAAGATAAGTCGTGATAGTTGCCTGTTGTAAAAGTCGGTTGTATTAAATAATTTACAATAATTTTATCTGATTAAAATTTAACCTAGACTATAAGGGTGATCTTATTTGGAGCCTTAGCATAAGATTAAGGGAACTAAAGTGGAACACCACACAAGTTATTAGCTACGAGCTAATACAATAATTATACAAGGTTACAACATGTCAAAGGCGACTAAATATGTTTCTAAAGCTGCCGACGAAAATGGTTTTATCCATTGGACAGATGAAGAAAACAGTATTTGGCAGGCATTAATTAAACGTCAGCTTCCATTAATGGAAGGGCGTGCCTGTGATGAGTTTATTCTCGGATTAGAAAAGTTAAATTTACCGTTAGATCGAGTACCTCAGTTAGCAGAAGTAAACGAAGTGTTACTCGCTACTACAGGTTGGCGATGTGAGCAGGTTCCTGCGTTAATTGGGTTTGAAAAGTTCTTCCAGCTGTTGTCTGAAAAGAAATTCCCGGTTGCGACATTTATCCGCAGTAAAGAAGAATTTGATTACTTACAAGAACCTGACATTTTCCATGAGTTGTTTGGTCATTGCGCAATGCTTACTAATCCTGCATTTGCAAAGTTTACTCAAGCATATGGAGAAATAGGACTAGCAGCGAGCAAAGAAGATAGAGTTTTCCTTGCTCGTCTATATTGGTTTACTGTCGAGTTTGGTTTAATGAAAACTAACGACGGCTTGCGCATATACGGTGGCGGTATTTTATCTTCACCAGGTGAAACAAAGTATGCGTTAGAAGAGGGTACAGCTGAACGTCGCTTCTTAACCAATGAGGAACAGGTTGTTGATGTATTACGTACACCATATCGCATCGATATTATGCAACCAATTTACTTCATGATAGAAAAAATGAGTGATTTAGATGCAATACGCAATCTAGATCTGATGGCGTTAGTAGAACAGGCCAAAGCGTTGGGTTTACATAAACCTAAATTTCCACCAAAAGAAAAAATCGCAAGTTAAGGAAATAGAATGACTTCAACTTTATCGACCCAGCAATGTGAAGCATGTCACGTAGATGCTCCTAAAGTAACAGACGAAGAACTCTCACAATTTATGTCACAATTACCTGACTGGGTACCAGAGGTACGTGATGGTGTAATGATGTTAGAACGCGTTTATAAATTTAAAAACTACAAACTAGCGTGGGCATTTGCTAATAAAGTATCTGAACTTGCAGAAGAAGAGTTTCATCACCCAGCAATTTTGCTTGAGTGGGGCAAGGTTACCGTAACTTGGTGGACTCATGCGATTCGTGGTTTACACAAAAATGACTTTATTTGTGCTGCGAAAACGGACTCACTTTTATAGTTTTGTGAAACTTGAAATGTAATTTTACAAAGCCTCCTTCAAAGGGGGCTTTTTTATTGCGTACAAAATAGTTTACAATAGTGTTTTTGATTGTCTGGGTCTTAAAATAAATGCGCTTAAAAATAACTTGTGAAGATAGATTAGGCATTGCACAGCAAGTGCTTGGAGTCTTTGTCGAACACAATATTAATATAAAAGGGATTGATACTGCGACTGTCGCGGGTCCCATTTTTGTTCACATACCTGATTTAGAATTTTCCGAATTGCAAAGCTTTATGCCTCAACTTCGCTTGATCGAAGGCGTTGTGGATGTTCAAACAACACCTTTTATGCCCTCTGAGTTAGAGCGTAATGAATTGTCTACCCTGGTGAAAACATTCCCGGACCCTTTCATTTCAATTGATGCGCGAGGCAGCATAAGAATTTTAAATGATGTTGCAAAAAATCTACTTAATGCCAAAGAGCAAACAGTGATCGGTGAGGGCGTTGGCCAATTTGTCAAAGGATTTAACTTCGCAAAATGGCTTGAGAGTGATGAAGTTTTAGCGCAAACAAGACGTTTGAAGTTAAGTGACGAAGACTTCGTTGCAGATATATTGCCGATACATGTAGATGACAGTGAAGGAAATTCAGTACTTGCGGGCGCTGTTTTGATTTTAAAGTCGGAAGCACGACTTGGGCAGCAAATGAATGCATTTAAGCAATCAACGGAAAATAGCTTTACCGGTATCCAAGCGACGAGCGGCAGCATGAGAAAAGTTGTACGTGAAGCAAAGCGTATGGCGGTATTGGATTCTACAATGTTGATCAGTGGCGAAACGGGTACAGGTAAAGAGCTATTGGCACGTTCATGTCATCAAGCTAGTGAGCGTAGCGACCATCCTTTCATGACACTTAATTGTGCTGCATTACCAGACGAAGCAGCAGAAACTGAGTTATTTGGTATTGGAGCGTCATCGACGGAACAGGCCAAGAAGGGATTATTTGAGCAAGCTAATGGCGGAACGCTTTTCCTTGATGAAGTTGGAGAAATGTCGGCCAAGCTACAAACGAAGTTACTGCGTGTTATCCAAGATGGCAGCTTTCGTCGAGTAGATGATGAAACTGAAATTAAGGTTGACGTGCGCATCATTAGTTCAACCAATAAAGATCTGCTTAACATGGTCTCTTGTGGCGAGTTTCGTGAAGATTTGTACTATCGAATTAATGTCCTTGGTCTCAATGTACCGTCGTTGAGAGAGCGAAGAAGCGATATTATCCCGCTGGCGGAACATTTCATCGCAAAGGCAAGTTATAACATTGGTCGCTTAAACGTTCGATTGTCTGATGATTGTCGAGAGTTTATTGAACACTATCCATGGCCGGGCAATGTTCGTCAGCTGGAAAATGTATTGATTCGTGCGGTATCTTTAATGGAAGGTGAGCTCGTACAAACGCAATACCTTGAATTACCAGCGTACACGAGAGAATACGGTTACCTCGAGCAGGAGTTTGAGGGAACGCTCGATGGTGCGGTGAAGAATTTTGAAGCCGATTTATTGAGAAAACTTTACCCTGCGTACCCAAGCACACGCCAGTTAGCCAAGAAACTTGGGTTAAGTCATACCGCGATTGCAAACAAGTTACGTGAATATGGCATCAACAAAAAGACGGTGAAAATTTAGCATTATTCCTCGTATTTTCCTCGTCCTTGTATGGGTGTAAAGAATTAATAACACAATTTCTGTGCTTTACACCCAAACGAATCTCTTCGCTGTACTAGTATTTGTTTTAATAAGTCGTAGAATCAGCTTCAACTATTCTCATAAATAAAAAGAATTATTAGGACAGAGCATGAAATTAGCCTCGTTAAAAAATAATACCCGTGATGGTCAATTAGTCGTTGTTAGTAAAGATTTAACAAAAGCTGTTGCTGTACCTGAAATCGCTGCAACGATGCAGGTAGCGATTGATGATTGGGAAAACATTTCTCCTAAGTTAGATACTGTTTATCAAGCATTAAACGCTGGTGATGTTGAAGGTCAGATGAACTTTGAACAGGCATCGTGTGAGTCGCCTTTACCAAGAGCATATCAATGGGCCGACGGTAGTGCTTACGTGAACCACGTTGAATTGGTTCGCAAAGCACGTAATGCTGAAATGCCAGAAACGTTTTGGACGGATCCGTTAATGTATCAAGGTGGTTCTGACTCTTTTATTGGCCCAAGAGATAATATCGAAGTTATTTCTGAAGATTACGGAATTGACTTTGAATCAGAAGTTGCAGTGATTACATCTGATGTGCCAATGGGGGCAACACCTGAGCAAGCACAAGAACACATTAAATTATTGATGCTTGTTAACGATGTATCGTTACGTAACTTAATTCCTGGTGAGTTAGCAAAAGGCTTCGGTTTTTTCTGTAGTAAGCCATCAAGCGCCTTCTCACCGGTTGCCGTGACACCGGACGAATTAGGTAAATCATGGGACGGTAAGAAGTTGCACCTACCATTAACTACACATCTTAATGACGAGTTATTTGGTGAGCCAAACTGTGGCGTTGATATGACATTTGATTTCCCAACAATCGTTGCTCACGCCGCAAAAACTCGCCCGTTAGGTGCTGGCTGTGTTGTTGGTTCTGGGACAATTTCTAACTATGACCGTTCAGCTGGTTCTAGTTGTTTAGCAGAAAAACGTATGCTTGAAATCATCGCTGATGGCAAGCCGTCAACTTCATTCATGAAGTTTGGCGACCGTGTTCGAATTGAAATGTTTAACGACAGTGGTGATTCTATCTTTGGTTCAATTGACCAAGTGGTTGTAGAGTATCCTGGAGCTAAATAATGAAGCTTTATGGCTATTGGCGATCATCAGCGGCATATCGCGTTAGAATTGCACTGAATTTGTTAGGCCTTGACTGTGAGCTACTATCTGTTCATTTAGTTAAAAATGGTGGTGAGCAGCACTTAGAGGAATACAAGCAGAAAAATCCGCATGAATTAGTGCCTTGTCTTATTGACGGAGATGTCTGTTTAAATCAGTCGTTAGCAATTATTGACTACTTGTCAGCGAAAGCGACAAATGTCTCATTGTTACCGGCTGATCTTGTGAAACAGTCTCTAGTCAAAGCGTTTTCTTATGACGTAGCTTGTGAAATTCACCCATTGAACAATCTGCGAGTACAGCAATATTTAGTGAATGAATTAAAGGTATCTGATGAACATAAAATGCAATGGGTTCATGACTGGATGCATACAGGTTTCGCTGCATTAGAAGTAAAGCTTCAATCGCATGCCGGTAAATACTGTTTTGGTGATGAAGTTACATTGGCAGATTTGTGTTTAATTCCTCAAGTCTACAATGCATTGCGCTTTAATGTAGACATGGCTAAATACCCATTGATAATGGCAATATACGAGCAATGTAATACGCATCCTGCCTTTATCGAAGCACAACCTGAGAATCAGGCCGACGCTCAATAGTGACAACCGAGTACGGAAAAATGCCAGCTTTAGCTGGCATTTTTATTTTTCATTGATAAAAAATAATCTGAACTATTTCACAATCAACTAATCTTTTACATAGTAATAACTAAGAATAATTCGTTGTATTAATAAAAATGTAAAACAATATGTGTTCCATTGAATATCATTATGTTAATCAATATATTGTTATACAAAGTGAATAATGATTTGTGCTCTGAGCGAGAACAAAAAAGCATGAACCCAAGGTACTGAGTGAAAAGAATGGTTATTGCCTCGTTGAATGTAGCTATTCAACATAAAAAACGACTAAACTCATACTTTGAGGGTATGTCAAAGACAAGGTAAGGCGGCTGATTTAACCAATGTAGAGATAACTATATTGTTACAAATCTTACGTACTCTCTCCTTTGACATAGCGCTAAGATAGCTAAAGCATTATTTCAATGGGTATTAATAATTCATCCTTTAGTGGTAGGACAAATGAGCGAAACAACAAATACTGAAAACTCAACTCCTTGGCTTGTGATCTCTGTGATTTTAGTAGTGATCATTGCTGGTGTTGGGTATTGGTTATTATCGCAAGAAGAGCAACCAGAAACCGCGACAGTTATTGAGCAACCTGTCGTTGAACCTGAAGTAGAGGTAGTACAGCCTGAGCCAGTAGAAAAGGTCTCACCCGAAGCGTTGCCAGAAATGCCTGATATTATGGATGTGCCTGAAACAGAACTAGAGCCAGTTGAAGAACAAAGCCCTTTACCTCGACTTGATGAAAGTGATGAATACTTAAAGTCTGCATTGCCTGAATTAACTTGGCGCAAGGAATTACTCAAACTCGTTATTACAGATGATTTAATTCGTCGACTTGTTGTGTTTACCGATAATTTTGCACAAGGAACGCTAGCCTATGAACACACGCCATTTGTAGAGCCTAATGTTAGTTTTTCTGCGAAAGAACAACTCAATGAAAATGGTATATCTACGGGGAAGTGGCAGTGGGACGACAGCACAGCGCGTCGTTTTACACTTTACATTGATTTGCTACGCTCAATCGATAGCGAGTCGTTTGCTGAATTATACCTTGAAATGAAACCGTTGATTAATCAAGCATACAGTGAGTTAGGCTATCCTGATCAGGATTTTACGGATGTTCTGCAAGAAGCTATTGTTCGTGTGTTAGATATGGAATTGCCCGAACAAGAAATGACACTCGTTCGCCCAAGTGTAATGTATGAATTTGAGAATGAGACGTTGGAGTCGTTGCCTGAGTCAGATAAGTTACTCTTGAGAATAGGGCGTGAGAACCTATTAGTACTCAAGTCTGTGTTATTAGAGTTTAGTGACAAGATCGCTAAAGCTGAAGCGCAATAGAATTTCGGATATAGGTTTGGTTAAATAATCATCGAACAAACGTTTGATACAAACTATTACTTGCAACACTCATTGGGATTAGTAATAATCCCTCGCGCCTTACGGCACATTATGGTGACCCTTTTGGTTCCCTCGCAATGATACTCTGTGAACTCGGCCAGGTCCGGAAGGAAGCAACCGCAGCAGACGACTCATGTGCCGAGGTGTTAGCTGAGAGGGTCGCCACCCAATCCCTCTCAATATTTAAGCCAGTCAACTAGCTTTCAACACCTTTACCTTGTGAATGCATAAATTCAAGCGCTTTTTTGATAGCGATATCTACTTTGTTTTCCATTTCAAATCGATCTGATGCAGGTAAATAGAAAGCCATATCTACTTCATGGCGAATATAACGTGCTGGTAATTGATTTAACACGACACATGTTAGATCCGCGATAAAATCTTGATCATATTTTTCTTCAACTTTAAGTTGAGAAAATTGCTGAATCACTAATTTTTCATAGTAGTTATGGATATCATCAGAAATCTTCATTCTTATTCCTTATGCTTAATACGCTAACGTCTTGCCAAGTATAGCTTATATTTTCAAACACTTGGCAAGCAATTATTGGTGTTTATTTTAGAATAATCGCAAATTTAGTTAGCATCACCAATAAAAAGTAAGCTATAACTGATGCGGGGAAATTATAACGAAAATAAAAATGAATAAACCTATTGAACCGTGTTATTACGGAGACTACTTAAAACTCGAACAATTTTTGGATGCGCAAAAACCTGTCAGTGGGAAATATGGGGAAGAAGCACATGATGAAACGCTTTTTATCATCGTGCATCAGGCTTATGAATTGTGGTTTAAGCAAATCCTTCATGAGCTGTATTCAGTTATCCATTTATTTAAACAAGAGTCTGTTTCAGAACGTGATTTATCGACGGTGGTTCACCGTTTGAAACGCGTGGTCAAAATACAACATTTAATCAATGACCAAATCGATATAATTGAAACCATGACACCACAAGATTTTTTAGATTTTAGGAATTATCTTGTGCCTGCTTCAGGGTTCCAAAGTATTCAATTTAAAGTATTGGAAATAAGCCTTGGGTTGAAGTCAAAGCAGCGTATTGATTTTGATAAACAGTCTTTTTACAACCGATTAACCGATGAACACCGCAAATTTTTAGAAGAGTTAGAGGGACAGGATAGCTTATTTGAAGTCGTTGAAAAATGGCTAGAGCGCCTGCCTTTTTTAAATTTTGGAAAATTTAATTTTTGGCAACAATATCAAAAAGCGACTAACGAGATGCTTGATCAAGAAAAGCACATTATTGAAAATAATACCTTGTTGTCAGAAATAGAAGTGAGGCACCAACTTAAAGAACATGCTAATACGCGGCTAAACTTTGAGGCCCTATTGGACGAAAAAGAATATCAAAAGGCAATAGAAGCAGGACGCGTAAGATTAAGTCAAAAAGCGACCCTCTCTGCGCTATTTATTTCCATGTATCGTGAAGAGCCTTTGATGAACTTACCCTTTCAATTTATCACGCTATTGACTGAAGTCGACGAAGCACTAACGCTTTGGCGTTATAAGCATATGATGATGGTCCAGCGAATGTTGGGAACGAAAATTGGTACGGGGGGCTCGTCGGGTCATGACTATTTAAAAAGGACAACAGAGAGTAATAGGATCTTTACTGATTTCTATAATTTAGCAACCTTTCTGCTGCCTAAACAAGCGATGCCAGAACTTCCTGAATCAATAAAAAAGGCACTCGGTTTTAGCTATTAGGCTTTTCGATAAGCTCTATTTGCCGTTCCACTTGAGATATTGCCTTTCTGCATCTGCCTAAACGCTGGTGCAAGGCTAATATCTCTTCACTCAGCTTATTATTATCGTTGCTTGCCAGCATGCGTTCGTCAATCATCGCTTTTAAGCGTCTCTCAAACTCGTGATATTCAGCAAGTGTTTGATACAGCTGATGTGAACTGACCATTACTTTCTTTGCCGCTTTTTTCGCAAAATGCTGACGGCGGGCATCAACCTTGATACGTGCTTCATGGTGTATCTCGCTATTAGCGCCTAATGCGGTCGATAGCGCATTAATCTGATGTTCAATTGTCTCTAATATATCGTTAGCTAATCCTTTGCTACCGTGCTCTATCATTACGGCTACAGCATTGAGTTTAGATTCTGTTTCAAGCACGTAAGGTACGTACTTGTTGCTATAAGTTGAAAATAAATCTGCTGAGAATAAGCGACGCTCACTAACGTATTTATGTGCAGCAGTATTATCATTAATTTTGTCTAACCGTATCGCTTTTGCTTTCAAATCATCAATGATTGGCTTTAATCGGTCTGCTAGGGTCATTTGAGTTACCAGGCCTTGTAGGCTAAATATATAGACATAATAATGACCACAGTCAGAAAGATTGGTTTGATAAATTTACTTCCATATTTTATTGCTGAATGTGCGCCAACCCATGAACCTAGCATGATGAACAAGCCCATGGTGATCCCAACGACAAAGTCAACTTGCGCTAAGTAAATGAAGGTGATTAACGAGCAAAAATTACTAACAAAATTAGTTGAACGGGCTAAGCCACTACTAAGCAGAATATTTAGCTTATATAAAGCTGTGCTTGATACTGTCCAAAATGCACCTGTTCCAGGGCCCGCTACACCATCGTAAAACCCGAGCGTTAATCCCTGTAACGTTTGCTTTTTATGTAGTGCTTTATCTTTTCTAGGTAAGTTACCCTCAGAACTAATCATCTGCTTACTGAATAATGTATAAATAGCAATGAGAAAAACGATCAAGGGTAGGAGTTTTTCAAGCCATTGCGTATTGATAAAGCTAACGACGATAGTACCAATAACCGCGCCAATTGCCGTAAACATTATTGATCGCCACCAAAAAATTGGGTCGAAAAGTCGTTTCCGATAAAACGTGATTGACGCAGTTAATGAGCCAAAAGAAGCCGCTAGTTTATTGGTTCCCAGAGCAACATGCGGTGGAAGGCCTGTTGCCAATAATGTTGGGATAGTAAGAAGCCCGCCACCTCCTGCGATAGCGTCAATGAATCCAGCAATAAATCCCACTGCGGACAATAACCCGAGTAGTTCAATATCAATCATACAAGGCAGGTGAATATTAATGTGGCGATACTTTACCACAATGCTAGCTTAATGAAATTAAATAAAATTATAAAAAATTCATCGATTAAAATTAAATTTACGTCACATTTTCTTTACAAAATAACATATGTAAACCACATGTTAATAGGTGTTTATGTGACTATAACTACGATGGTTTACGTAGGTTGGGTCGTGATGTTAGTTGTTGTTTTTATTGGTTATTTATGGCTGGTTTGGACACTTGATTTAGAGGGAGTTAAAGCCAAGTAAATGTCAGTTAAATATGACAACTTATTCATTTTGTTTGTTTTTTATTCTGTAATAGGCCAGAACGGGCGAATTATCCATCGAATTATTGTAAAAATTATTAAGTAAACGTAAAGATCTTGGTTGACCAATCGATTCAAATGCGTTTACTATCCTATGCGACAGATCAGGTCTTACTGACCGATATAAGAAAAAAGACAACATAGTCTTGAATTTAAAACACTAGTATCACGGAAGTGATCCAGGGAGTACATAATGTATCAAAGTAATAAGCTTAGTAGAGCTGTAAAGCTTGCTATTGCGGCTGGTGCAACAGCTACAGCAATGGCAGCACCAACTTACGCATTTGCAGATGAAGCAAACGCTGAAGAAAGCGTAGAGCGTATTCAAGTTACAGGTTCTCGTATCAAGCGCCAAGAACTTACAGCTGTAACACCTATTATCGAAGTTGACGCACAAGAATTCGCAATTTCTGGTAACTTAAATGTTGAGCAAAAGCTTGCTGAATTACCTTCAACGCTTCCAGCGTTTGGTCCTAGCTCAAACAACCCAGGTGACGGTACTGCAACAGTTAACTTACGTGGTTTAGGTACTGCACGTACGTTAGTTATGGTAAACGGTCGTCGTTGGGTTCCTGCTGGTCAAGACGGTGTTGTTGACTTAAACACTATCCCAGCTTCATTAATTGAAAACGTTGAAATCATCACTGGTGGTGCATCTGCGGTATACGGCTCAGACGCATTAGGTGGTGTTGTTAACTTCACAATGAAAGACGATTTCGAAGGCGTTGAATTTTCAACTCTTTACGACGTAACTGATCACAACGACGCTGAAAAGTTCAACCTAGATATGACAATGGGTGGCAACTTCGCAGATGACCGTGGTAACGCTGTACTTTACTTAGGTTACTCAAAGCGTGAAGCTTTATACCAAGGCGACCGTTCTTTCTCTAACGTTGCGTTAACTGAAAGTGGCAACGAATTAGTTCCAGGTGGTTCTTCTGGTGTTCCAGGTACACGTATTTTCGCTGGTAACGTAATCAAAGACGACGGTACTGTTGTAGGTACATTCGGTCCTAACGGTGACGGTCAAGCATGGGTTGAGCCTTCAAGCCGTTTCAACTACGCACCTGATAACTTCTTACAGTTACCTCAAGAGCGTTACTCTGCAAGTGCTTTCTCTCACTTCTACATCAACGATGAGCACCGTATTTACTCAGAAGTTTCTTTCATCCGTAACTACGTTCCTCAAGAATTAGCACCAACTCCAGCATTTACAACTGTTGAAGTTAACCCTAACTCTGCGTTCTTCGATGCAGCAACTCAACAAGCATTCTTAAACGCTACTGTTACAAACAACAACGGTACGCCAGATGATGATTCTGATGACTTCGAAGAGTCTGCATTAAACGCAAACGGCAACTACGATGTATTCATCGGTCGTCGTATGGTAGAGAATGGTTCACGTCAATCTTTAGATACTCGTGACGCATTCCGCATCATGGTTGGTATCGACGGTTACATCAATGACGACTGGTCATACGATGTTTACTACAGCCGCGCGATGTTAGACCAAACTAACTTATTAAACAATGACGTTGCTGCTTCACGTTTCCGTCAAGCTGTTTTAACTAACGACGCAGGTACAGAGTGTCAAGATACTTCAGGTGGTTGTGTACCAATCAATATCTGGGGTGCTGGTAACATTTCTCAAGAAGCGATCGACTTCGTTAACGTTGGTGCTGCTAACGTAACAAGCATCACTCAAGAAGTATTCATGGCTAACGTTGCTGGTACAACGACATGGCAATTACCAAGTGCAGACGAAGCTGTTGGCTTAGTATTTGGTTACGAGAAGCGTCAAGACGAATCTTCTTTCCGTCCAGACGAGTTCTTAGCTGGTGGTGACGTATTAGGTTTCAACGCTGGTGAAGCAACTGTAGGTCAATACTCTTCAGACGAGATCTTCATGGAAATTAACGTTCCATTAGTATCTGGTGCTGAGTGGGCTGAAGACTTAACATTCTGGGGTGCTGCACGTTTCGCAGATTACTCTAACATCGGTAACGTTGAATCATTCGCAACAGCATTAAACTGGACTCCGTCAGACATGATCTCTGCACGTATTGGTTTCCAACAAGCTGTTCGTGCTCCAAACGTATCTGAGTTATTCCAAGGTTCTGCAAACGGCTTCCCAGGTGCGGTGGATCCGTGTTCTGCAGGCGGTTTCGAAGCTGGTGTAACTGACGTAGCACTTTGTGAAGCAACTGGTGTTCCAGCTGGTTTAGTAGGTGTATTCGAGCAAGCTAACTCACAAATCGAAGGTTCTTTCGGTGGTAATGAGAACTTATCTGAAGAGTCTTCAGACACGTTCACAGTGGGTGTTGTTGTTCAACCAATGGAAGGCTTAGACTTCACTATCGATTACTTCTCAATCGAAATTGAAGATGCAATCGCTTCTTACGGTGTTAACAACACATTAGACGTATGTTACAACATCGCTAAAGACATCAATGACGAAACTTGTCAAAACATCCAACGTCGTGCAGACGGTAACGTTTCTTTAGTTAAGTCATTAAACGCTAACATTGGTTTAATCGAAACAGCTGGTGTTGACTTCAACATCACTTACAACACTGATTTCGACAACGGTTCTAGCTTAAACATCCAGTTCCGTTCAACTTGGTTAGACAAGTTCAACACTACACCAATCGCTGCGATTCCAGAAAACGTTAACGAGTGTGCTGGTTACTTCGGTAACACATGTGGTACACCACGTGCTGAGTTCCAATCTAATACTCGTATTAACTGGACTAAAGACGACTTAACATTATCTGCATTAATCCGTCACATTGGTTCAACTGAAGATGACCAAATCATGACTGGTGCTCAAACAGCTGCTGATTTAGTTGTTCCTGAGTTAGACACTAAGTTCTACTTAGACGTATCTGCAAGCTACAACGTTTCAGATGCATTCAAAGTAACTGGTGGTGTTAAGAACATCTTAGATGAAGAACCACAAGCGTTAGGTGATTCACAACAGCAAGCTAACACTTTCCCTGAGTTATACGATGCAATCGGTCCACGTTTATTCGTGAGCGCGACTTACACGTTTAACTAATAGAAAGTTAAATAGTTATCGAAATGGCCAACATTAGTTGGCCATTTTTTTTGCCAAATATTTGATATTTATCATGTCGAAATAGTCTCGAAAGTGTTATTTTAAATCTGATAATTTGTTTCAATCGTGTGAACGATAAGACGCTCTAACAATAAAACTAGAATGACTAACTCGCTACAATACCAAGTAAACCAGCTTGCCAGCTTACTAAATCAAAAAAATTATACTCAAGTAATCGTTGAGGTTGATAAAGCGCTAATTGCTTACCCAAAGGCTGATGTCTTATTTCACCTAAAAGCGCTTGCGCTTAAGAATATAGGTGACTATGAAGCTGCAGTCGTGTGTTTTGATGAGTGTTTGCGTTTGAATTCACGTCAGCCGGAAGTGTTGAATAATCTTGGTAATACCTACAAATTATTGGCTGTATTTGATAGGGCTATAGCATGTTACTCAAATGCGATTAAGCTTAACCGAAATTTTATTGACGCAAGACGAAACATTATTCTTGCATACCAACAAGCAAGCGATTTTGAAACTGCGCTCTCGGTTGCTGATGAGACTTTAGTCGATTTTCCAAATGATGTATCGGTGTTGACATCCAAGGCCAATATTCTCAAAACGTTAGACCGTTACCAAGAAGCCATCCACGGTTATCAGCTCGCACTGCAAATTAAGCCAAACTATACAAATGCATTGCATAACTTAGGATTAGCATATAAGTCAATTGAAGAACACCAATCTGCTATCGCTTGTTTTACTCAGGCCATACAATCATCGCCCAACGTAGCAGAAATTGATTTTAGTCTGGCGAATACTTATTTCGAACTGAACCAATATCAATTGGCAGAACAGTGCTATTGGTCTGCCATCAATAAGAAGCCAAATTATGTTGAAGTACATACAACTCTGAACGAATTTTATTGGCAACTAGGGAAACATCAGGAGTTTTGCCGAAGTTATCAAATGGTGTTAGCCAAGTATCCTAATTTACCAGAACTTACCTCAGCATATGTTTCACAACTATTTTCAGCAGGTGCTGATCAACAAGCTAAAGCGGTGCTTGAACAGACGCCAGATGTATTAAAACACTATCAGCTATTAGCGTTGTCGGCGAAAGTAGCGATTGTGGATGAACGTTACGATGATGTAACAGGTTTATATGGTAAATCTTTAGCGCTTAAATTTGATGTTGATAACGCGCTTGATTACGTTGAGTTCTTAATAAAGCAAGAACGTTATCATGATGCGTTATTGATAATTGAGGATATCGAGAAAGTTGAGCCATATCATCAGTTAAATATTGGATTTAAGTCCTTATGTTGGCGATTGCTCGATGATAAACGTTACGACTGGTTGTGCGACTACCAGCGCTTTGTTAAGCCATTTTTACTTCCTGTGCCAGCAGGTTATAAAGATCTAGACGAGTTTCTTATGGAACTGGAAAAGGCATTGTTGTCGATGCACGATAAAGTACACGAGCCGCTCAAACAAACGTTAAAAAATGGTACGCAAACACCCGGGCGATTACTGCATAAACCCGTGAAAGTGATCCAAGAGCTTAAACAGTCTTTAGAGCAAATTGTAAAACAGTACATCGAAGAGTTGCCAGACGATAATTTACATCCGCTATTAAAACGAAAGTCAAACCAATTTAAATTTAGTGGCTCTTGGTCTGTGAAATTAAAGCCTAATGGATTTCACGTTAATCATGTTCATCCTGACGGATGGCTAAGTTCAGCCTTCTACATCAAAGTCCCTGATTTTAGTGAGCATGAACAAGCAAACGAGCATGCTGGAGCAATTAAATTTGGTGAATCGGGAATAGGGTTGGGGCAACGTGAAGTCGTCGAACGAATAATTCAGCCGAAGGCAGGCCAGCTCGTATTATTCCCATCATATATGTGGCACGGCACCTATGGATTTAGTGGTGACGATGATATTTATCGAATGACATCGCCGTTTGATGTTGTTCCAGTAGTAGGTAAGGTATGAGTAACGCACAGTCGTGGACCCATTATTGGCAGCAAGGCCATGTAGAGAGTTGTATAGATAATCAATCCTCGGATAACAACGAACTGAAGCGTGCCTGGCAAACCTTCAGTGCCTTAATTACGCCTGAGGCATGTGTAGTTGACCTAGCAACGGGCAATGGTAGTGTTCTTAAGAAACTGGCGGAATTTAAACCGCATGCTGAATATGTAGGTGTTGATTATGCCACGGTTGATCCGCAGTGGGCTATTAATGTAAAAAATGTCAATTTTATCAGCGATACCTCGATTGATGCGTTACCGTTCTCAAATGAAAGTGTGGACATAGTTACGAGTCAGTTTGGCTTTGAATATGGGATGAACGCTAACGCTATCAAAGAGTTAATCAGGGTGTTAAAACCTCGGGGTTACTTCCAACTGATAATTCACCATGAACAGAGTGAAATTGTCCTACCAGCAAAACGCAGGCATCACGAAATAGATCTTGTATTAGCTCCAAACTCATTGGTTGAAGCGATAGAGAGATATTTAGGTGGGCTTATTGATGCCCCTGCGCTGGAAAGCACAGGTAAGACATTTTTAGAGAAAAACCAATCTACCTTATCCCAGTCTATCTCTGGTCAGTGTTTTAGTGTCATCAACAAGGCTGTTGAGCTTCAGTCGAATAATGATCTTTCGAGTGCAGTTCAGTTAGTTGCAAGATTAAAGGACAGCTTAGTTAAAGAACTTGCTCGGTTAAGCCATTTGATAACTGTTGCTCAATCAGAACAAAAGATAGATTGGTTGGCGGAGCAGCTTAATAAAGGTCAGATAAAGGTTGAGATAGCGCAGTTGGAAACGAATGAGCAACAAATTTTAGCTTGGGTTGTAAAAGGCCAAAAACATGAGTAAAAACGATACCTTAGATCGCGCAGATAAATATTTTGAGCAAGGTATTTATGATAAAGCGTTAGTGAATTTAAGAAGTTACTGTCAATCGGCGCCAGATGATATTGAACAATGGTTTCGCTTAGCGATAAGTGAAGAACAGCTTGGTACCAAAGAGGGGACAGAAAGTGCTTATCAACACTGTCTAAATCTCAATGTAAATTATGTAAGACTCTACTTATTTGCTGGTATGTTTTTTTTGAATACCCAGCGTCAGCAAAAGGGCTTAGCATTATTATCACTCGGGTTTGATATCGACCCATCAATGATTTATTGGTTCCAAAATGAAACTTTGGATGATCAAGTGCGTGGTAGGTCATATTACGCTGGACTTGCATTGAGGAACCATTTTACAAAATTATCGAGCATTAAGCTTTCAGATAAAGGAAATTGCCGAGGCGCTATTTGGCCTCAAACTCATAATGAACCATGGCAATACAAGAACGCTAATCAAAAACCTCATTTGTTTTATTTGCCAGCGTTGAAAGCACAGCCTTTTTGGCCAAATAGTAACTTTAATTGGACCGATGAATTTTTAAGTCGGTTTGATGAGCTACAGGGTGAGTTTTCTGAAATTATTGAAGATATCGAAGCGTCTGGCGAACCTTATGTCGATAAAAACTTTGCTGATAAAAGTTTTGAGAAACTTGCAGGCTCTAAAAACTGGACGGCGTTGCACTTATTTAAAAATGGTGTAGAAGATACGTCTTTGACGTCTAGAATGCCAATTTTAAATAAACTATTAATGAAGATAGATTTATACGGATTAGATGATAAACCCTACGAAGTATTTTTCTCATTACTTAAAGCCGGCCAACATATCGTACCTCATTATGGTTTATCTAATCATAGTTTGACGGTACATGTTCCCTTTGTTGTGGGAGATTCAGGTAAGCTCACGGTAGACCATATTGCTAGAGAATGGCAAAAAGGAGAATCACTTGTTTTCGATGATTCTTTTGAACACGAAGCCATTAACACATCAAACCAAGACCGTGTTGTATTAATCTTTTCTATATGGCATCCAGACCTAACACAAGATGAGCGAACAGCTATTCAAGCGAGCTTTAATGCAAGACAAGATTGGCTGAATAGTCGCTCTCAGTTGATAAAAAATTAATACTTATCGGACAGCTGCGTATACGTTTGGCTAAAGACTTTCATTTCCTCATTATAGTGGGCTGAAAAGCCGATCTTACTTTTGTTGATAGGCTTTCTCACTTGCGTTTCACTAAACGTATAACTTGCGACATTCTCCTTGTGAAAGTTGAGGTATTCGTCTTTCCAGTTTAAGCCAAGGGCCTCGAACATTGCAGAAAAGGTGTTATTCGGTGTCGAAGCTAAGTCTTGATAGCTGATATCAATGACTTGATCAGGGAAGCTTCTTGACCAATGGTCCATAAGGCTGTTGGCATAGGCAATAGCATGAGCGATATTCACCAAGTCGCATGAGTAATTATGCTGTTGGTTAAAAAACTGAGAATATATAGACAGTGCTAAATCTTGAGGGGCACGTCTCATTTGTATTACTTTAGCATTTGGAAAGGTCGATAAAATCGCACCCACATACCTAAAATTATGAGGCATTTTGTCTACGCTAATTTTTGAAGGTAATTTATTAAATGCCTTGTAAAACTCACCGTGTTTTTTTGCATTGTCTACAAGCCACTGATTTAATGAGTCAGGTGATAAGTTTTCATCATAAAGTTTATTCTCAAACAGCGTTGCAACCGCATTGCTTTCACCACAACTTGAGGCTTCAGCCATTTGACTTAATACACGGTTTACTAATGTTGTTCCTGAGCGTGGCATGCCGACAATAAAGAAGTGCTCGGTTTGCTCACTGTGCAATGGGCAAGGCGGATAATTAATCGACTTGATATGATCAAACGTCTTTATTTGGGTGTTAGGATTGTATACATTATTTTCTGCCTTAAACCGCTCAGCTTGTAACTTATTGGCTTTATCAAATGTATTGAAGGCTGCTTGAAACTGTTCGTCTTTTTGTTGGGCTTTTGCAAGAGTATACAAATTATGTTGTAAGTCATAACTATAGACGCTCGTGTCTTGTGTATAGGCTTTAAGCGACTCGATACATTGTTGATTCTCTTTGTTATCACCTAAGTCTTGAATGACTTGCCATGCAAATTCTGCCTCAGGTTTTAATTGAATGCCTTGGTATGCTGCTTTTAACGCGGCAGGCTTATTATTTTCGAGGCGGCAAACTTTGCACTCAATTTCAAATCGAGTAATAGATTGGTCGTTGAGAGAAATAGCAATGTCTAGATGTCGACGGGCATTTTTTAATTGCTTTGCCATCAAAAACAAATCAGCAAATTTAAGCTGAATCATACTGTTGTTTGGTGCCTGATCAACGATCGCTTGAAAGGCGGTAATAGCCTCATCGTATTTATCTAGTTTCGCTGCGCAAATTGACAACACCTGAAGAACAGCCTGTTCGGTTGGAAATTGTTGATACAGTGATTTAGCAATCGTGTAGCCATCAAGCCACTGTTCTAATTGGATGTATGCGTTACAACGAATTATTCTACCTTGTGGCGTTGATTCAGGGGTGACATTGAGACAAAGTTCGCTTAACCCTAACTGGAATGCGATTTGGCCTAAATGTGTTTTTACCTTGTCATCCGTAGGGGATAGCTTGACAGTATTTGCTAAGGCCACCTTTGCAGCGTCAATGTCTTTATCTGCGATTAATGTAAGCAGGTAGTTAAAATTAATGTCAAATGCCTGCGGCTCAGACATTAATGCTTTCTTAAATAATGACTTAGCATCTTTATAGTTGCCTTGTTGATGACTTAACGTAGCAAGGCCATATAGTGCATCAACATTATCTTCTGAATCGAGAATCTGTTGGTATAAGGCTGATGCTTTTGCTAGCTGACCTTGTTGATGTGCTAATTCAGCTTGAACAAGAATTTGAGACGAAGACATAGATAAGAATACAGACGTTTTGATTAATTTTTTTAGATGATACTATAAGCCAACTATATTATTAACGATTTATGATTTAAATCGCTTTCAACGCTAAAAATAACAATATGACGTCTTTATCTCTTCAACAATCAATGCCTCCGGTTTCACTTATAGAGTCATTCAAAGCAAATGGGTTTGTTAAAGTAAAACAAGCGTTATCGGATGAATCTGCAAGTGTTATTCATCAACATATACAAGCGCAATCGTTGTGGAACCTAGTTTTTGATGCAAATGGAAAACATCAAGACCTTAATAACCAAGAAGTAGCGAATTGGACGGATAAACAAAAGCAAGAGCTCGAAAACATCATTTATCAACAGGCAGAGAATGGATTTCAGTACCACTATGAAACGATTCCGCTTTTTGACATTTATCAGAACAATTTAATGCCTGGCCACTTTTTTAACAGCATCATTGAGTTTTTGAATCAAGAATCAACATTGCGCTATTTTCGCGAGTTACTATCCGCACCTGACATTGCGTTTGCTGATGGTCAGATTACCCGGTTCAGTGCAGGTCATTTTCTCAATGTTCACAATGATGATGTGGAAAAGAAAAACCGAGTGGCAGCATATGTCATAAATTTAACGCCTGAATGGCAAGCAAATTGGGGGGGAGCTTTACATATATTGGACGAGAATAATGCCATTAAACAGAGCTTTTTACCTACTTTTAACGAAATTAATATCTTTAAAATACCCGTTGACCATTACGTTGGTTTTGTAAGTCCATTTGCGACTAAGTCAAGGCTATCAATCACTGGCTGGTTACGTCGAAAATAACAATAAAGAAATACAACATGCAGATAAATATCGAAACTATTGACCCAAAGAGCTTAACTGAAGAATTTGCGACGAAGGGATATGTTCGCATTGATAATTTCCTATCCAATGCTGACGCCGAGCAACTTGCAGACTATTATCAAAATACAGTGGAGTTTACTAACGCGTTTTTCACTGATAACCACAATCGTGAAGCGACGGATAAACAAATTGGCGCATTACCCGTTGAAGAGAGGCGAAGACTGTTTCGCGCAATTCAGCAAAACGCAGCACAAGGTGTAGGCTTTTTATATGGGCGAAAGAAGGTTGAGACGACAGATCAAGATCTAACAGGTCAACTGCTAAGCGCAATGAATGCGGAAAATATCGTCAGTATAATCAGTCAAATTACAAATAAGCCAGAGCTTAAATATGCGGATGGCCAAGCTACCCGTTATCGTGTTGGCGACTTTTTAACAAGGCATATAGATAACTTAGCCGGAGAAACTCGTCAAATTGCGTACGTTGTTGGATTGACAAAACAATGGCACCCTGATTGGGGCGGGCTATTACAATTTTTTGAACCAACAGGTGAACCAACAAACAGTCTTTCGCCAACATTTAATAGCTTAACGTTATTTGATGTTAATAAAGTTCACTCCGTTACGTCTGTAGCGAGTTTTGCACCACAGCAGAGGTTTTCATTAACAGGGTGGTATAGAAAATAAAATTGTATTATAAATAAACACTTGAATAAAAATCGATAGATTACATTTGACTTACTACGAAGTAATTAGTAAAACATATAAACACAAAAATTGGGTTAATGGGAATTTCGGCACGATTTAGTTACTCTAAAATTGAATGTATTGGTTGATAAATAATCATATCAACTGAATATCTAAGCACAAAAAGCTTGAATTTATTTTTTTTATGTAAATTGGGCTATCTTTTTAGATCTCATATTGACACTTTGCGTGTCGTTTGGGACTATTGCGTGGTTTTATTCTAGAGAAACTAAAACTTAAGGCAGATTATTCTATTTGCATTAACAAAATATTTGTTATCAAAACTAAATAACAATTGGTTGGGAACTATGTCCAAATTAAGTAAAAAAAGCCTTATCGCTTCAACGATAGCTGGCGCGTTAGCACTTACAGCGAGCAACTTTGCTGCAGCTGATGCTTTAAAAGATCTTCAAAATGAAGAAGCAAAAATTGTAAAAACTTCAGCGAAATCTCAAAACAAAATCAACAACATTTACGAGCAAACGCAAGAATTACTTGCTGAGTACCGTAACGTTGTAGACCAAGCAGACGTTTTAGAAGGTTATAACGACCACGTACAGCGTATGGTTGACGACCAAAATGCAAACATTGCATCTTTAGAGCGTCAAATCGCTGGTATCGACAAAATCAAACAAGGTGTTGTTCCTTTAATGTACAAGATGATTGATACATTAGAGAAGTTTGTTCAATTGGATGTTCCAGTAAACCTTGAACCACGTATGGAGCGTATCGCAGCTCTACGTGACGTAATGGCTGATTCAAACGTTACTACTTCTGAGCAGTTCCGCTTAGTATTAGAAGCTTACGAAATTGAAGCTGGTTACGGCACAATCTTTGATGCTTACCAAGCTGAGTTAGATTTAGGTGATAAAACTATCACTGCTGATTTCGTTCACATGGGTCGTGTTGCATTAATCGCTCAATCTTTAGACTACAAACAGTCTTGGGTTTGGAACAACGAATCACGTTCATGGGATGAGTTAGGTGAAGAGTACAACAAAGGTATCACTGATACTATCCGTATGGCTCGTCAACAGTTACCTATGGACTTAACTAAATTACCAGTATTCGCAGCAGGAGCACAATAATGAAAAAAGTAATGAATTTCGTATTACTTGCTGCATCTTTGTCAGCAGGTTTCGCATCTGTTTCTCAAGCAAACGAGCTTGACGACTTATTAAAACAAGTTAAAGCGGATCGTATTTCTGAAGCTAAGTTAGACAAAAAGCGTGAATCAGAGTTTTTATCTGCACGTTCTGACAAACAAGCGCTTTTAAACAAAGCTAAAACACGTTTAGCAAACGAGCAAGCTCGTAACACGCGTTTAACTAAAGAATACGCAGCTAACGAAATCACGTTAGCACAAAAAGAAGTTGAATTAGACAACGCACAAGGCACATTAGGTGAAATGTTCGGTGTGAGCCGAGCAGCTGCTGCTGACGCATACGGTACAATCTCTACTTCAATCGTAAGTGCACAATTCCCAGGTCGTGGTGAAGCGTTAGACCGCATCGCAAACGCTAAAGAAATTCCTGCATTAGAAGACTTAGAAGAGTTATGGTTTGCATTACAAACTGAAATGACTGAGTCAGGTAAAGTTGCTAAGTTCTCTGCTGAAGTTGTTCAGTTAGACGGTACTAAAACAACTGAAGATGTTACTCGTATCGGTAACTTCAACATTGTTTCTGCTGGTGGTTTCTTAAACTACAACGATGAAGTTGGTCAAATCCAACCTCTAGCTAAGCAACCAGCTGGTTACATCTCTGCAACAGCAGCTGATTTCTTCAACACATCTTCTGGTTACGCTGGCGTATTCCTAGATCCATCACGTGGCGCTATCTTAGCACTAGAAACTCGTAAGCGTACGCTTATGGAATTCTACCACCAAGGTGACATCGTTGGTTACGGTATTACAGTATTATTAGTAATTGGTTTATTAATCGCATTAGAGCGTATGATCGTGTTAGGCGCTATGACGTCTAAGATCAAAGCTCAAGAGAAAAACCTTGATAACCCTAACGAAAACAACCCACTTGGTCGTTTATTAAAAGTTTACCAAGAAAACAAAGGTGCTGATGCTGAAACATTAGAACTTAAACTTGATGAAGCTATCTTACGTGAAACACCTCGTGTAGACCGTGGTATCAACTTAATCAAGATGTTCGCTGCTATCGCTCCTCTAATGGGTCTATTAGGTACAGTTATCGGTATGATCATGACGTTCCAAACAATTACGTTATTCGGTACTGGTGACCCTAAAATTATGGCGGGTAACATCTCATTAGCACTTGTTACTACTGCATTAGGTCTAATCGCTGCATTACCACTTATCTTAGTTCACTCTATTGTTGCTGGTAAGAGCAAGTCGGTATTACACAAGTTAGACGAACAATCTGCTGGTTTAATTGCTTCAATCGCAGAGAAGGAGTCTAAATAATGCTTTTCCTGATAGAGTTATTAGATTCTGTCAGGGGCTTTATTGCGCAAGGCGGTAATGTTCTTTACATCGTCGCCTTTGCACTCTTTTTGATGTGGATCTTAATGATCGAGAAGTACTGGTATTTAGCCTCTGTTTACCCTAAAAAGCGTGATGACATCATCAAGCGTTGGGACGCACGTACAGATACTACTTCTTGGTATGCACATCGAATCAGAGATAAATGGATCTCCGAAGCGACAGAAGAACTTGAGAGTCGTATGATTACGATTAAAACGTTAGTGGCAATGTGTCCACTAATCGGTCTACTAGGTACTGTAACGGGCATGATTGGCGTATTCGAAGTTATGGCTCAACAAGGTACTGGTAACCCACGTCTAATGGCCGCAGGTATCTCAATGGCAACAATCCCAACTATGGCGGGTATGGTTGCAGCGTTATCTGGCGTGTTCTTTAGCTCAAGATTAGATGCAAAAGTTAACTTAGCAAAAGCTAAGTTAGTTGATAGCTTACCTCACCACTAGAGAGAGATTGGAATGGCACGTAAACGTATTCGTGAAGAGGAAGAAGCAGCGATTGATATGACGCCGATGCTAGACATCGTGTTTATCATGCTTATCTTCTTCATCGTTACCACCTCTTTCGTAAAAGAGGCTGGTATCGAAGTTAATAAACCATCTGCTGTAAACCAAACTAAGCATAAAAATGCTAACGTATTTATTGCTGTGAATGGTGCAGGTGAAGTATGGCTTGATAAGAAAAAAGTTGATATCGAACGTGTTGCTGCAAAACTTGAAAAGTTACTAGCTGAGCAACCAACTGATGTGATCTTTATTCAAGCTGATAAAGAAGCTACTCACAACAATGTTGTTAAAGTGATGGATGCAATCAAGGAAGCTGGTGTAGACCAGATTTCAATTGCAGCAGCTAAGGGGTAATTATGGTTCGCATTTTATTATCAGTTATATTTGGTGCTGCAATTACTTTTGGCTTGTTTTCATTCATGGCGTTCTTAGTACAATCTGGTGATCGTGCTGAAGAAGAAGTTCAAGAAAACATTGTTGTAGAAGTTAACAGCACACCGCCGAAGTCGGCTGCGCAGACTCGTCAAAGGGTTCCGCCACCGCCGCCTCCGCCGCCTAAAGCTCCACCTAAGCCACAAGCTCCGGAGCCGGACACAAGCAATAATAACGCAGGTATGTCTTTTGAAATGCCAGCAATTAATCTTGGCGGCGCGGATACAGGCATGGCAGCACCAGGTGCAGGTTTTGCCCGTGACGGTGATGCAACACCAATCGTTCGTATCGAGCCTAAGTACCCAGTACAAGCAGCTCGTGATGGTAAAGAAGGTTGGGTACGTCTATCATTCACAATCAATGAAATTGGTGGTGTAGAAGACGTAAAAGTTATCGAAGCACAGCCTAAGCGTATTTTTGATAAAGAAGCTAAGCGTGCACTTCGTAAGTGGAAGTACAAACCTAAAGTTGTTGACGGTAAGCCGGAAAAACAATTTGGTTTGACAGTTCAATTAGACTTTAAAATGGATGGAGGTGCGTAATCATGTTTAAGAAGTTATCTACCTCTCTTGTATTAGCCGCATCAGTGGTAGCAGTACAATTACCAATGATTTCTGATGCAACTGCGGCAACTGCTGCGGAAATTGCAGAGAAGAAAAAGAAGCGTCCAACGAACTTAGTTGGTCCAAATATCGGTAAGAAAATCCAAAAAGCATTTGAGTTATATTCTGCTGACGATTTAGATGGTTCGATTGCTATCTTGAAAGAAATCAAAGCGAAGAAAGCTTATGACGTAGCTTATGTAAACCGCTTTTTAGGTATGATGTATGCTTCAAAAGGTGATCATGAGAAACAATCAATTGATTACCTTTCAAAAGCAGCAGAGCCTGATGTACTTAACTGGGCCGACCAAGCGCAAACTTTGAAGACTGTTGCTGACTTAAATATGTCAATTCAGAATTACAAAGAAGCAATTAGCTATTACTACGCTTGGATGGAGTTCAGTGGTGAAGAAGACGCTGATGTTTGGACGAAAGTTGCAAACGCACAGTACTCTTTGAAGCAGCTTGATAAAGTAATCATGCCTGCAGATAAAGCGATTGCACTTTACGGTGATAAGCACAATCAAAACCCTTATGTTTTGAAAGTTACTTCATACTATGAACGTAAAATGTACCCAGAAGCGATTGATGTTCTTGAGACTGTTATTCAGATCTTCCCAGAGAACAAACAATGGTGGACTCAGTTAGGTATGTTCTACTTACTAGTAGAAGATTATCCGAAAGCGCTTTACACGTTAGACTTAGCCTATAAAAAAGGTTACTTGGAAAAAGAAGCTCAAATTAAAACGTTAGCAAACTTATTCCAATCTAACGGCGTACCATTTAAAGCAGCTAAGCTTTTAGAAAAGCACATGAACTCAGGTTTAGTTACTCGCGATGATAAGAACCTTATCGCGTTGGCGAATGCTTACCATGCAGCGCAAGATATTGCGGATGCAGCTAAGATTTACGGCCAAGTAGCTAAAATGACCAATGATGCTAAGCATTACCGTAAGCAAGGTATGTTATTAAAGCAAGACGAGCAATTCAAAACTGCAATTGTTGCTTTAAAGAAAGCGTTAGATTTAGGTGTTAAAGACGTAGGTCGTGTTCAAATGAGCATTGCTGAGTCTCAC
Source organism: Thalassotalea loyana (assembly GCF_030161435.1). Taxonomy (GTDB): domain Bacteria; phylum Pseudomonadota; class Gammaproteobacteria; order Enterobacterales; family Alteromonadaceae; genus Thalassotalea_G; species Thalassotalea_G loyana. The sequence goes on from NZ_BSSV01000001.1 coordinate 1,129,688, forward strand.
TTCTACCTAGAAGACTACGCAAATGCTTACAAAGCGATTAAGTTGGCAATGAAAGATCCTAAGACGCGTAAATCAGCGAAGAGCTGGGAAGGCTTCATTAAGGATACTGCGACTCGTAAGGGTGCAGAAATCTAGTTGCTAAACTAAGCGATATAAAAAACCAGCCTTTGGCTGGTTTTTTTATAACTAAAATTAGGGCTACTTTGTGATTAGATAGCGATCTAAGCACTGTAAAATATCGTCTTTTTGATGAAGGTATTTCAATTCATCAAATATCAGCTGTGCAATTGGATATTGTAGTCGAACATATTTGAGCCATTGTTTTAACCGGCTTGATAAGTAGTGCTCCTTCACGCCTTCTGGAACCTGGTGACAGAAATGAATCAATAAGTGAATCAGCTCGTCATTTGTCATTGGTTGTTCATCAAACTTTACAACGTTGGCTAGGTTTGGCGTGGCAAGAGCGCCACGACCCAACATCAGGCGTTTAGTTTTTGAGGTATGGATACATTTTATTGCATCGTCTCGTTGCCATATTTCGCCATTTGCGATGACGGGCGTTGTGATTTGACTCGTTGCTTGACCGATATATTGCCAATGAGCAGGTGCTTTGTATCCTTGCTTTTTTGTTCTTGCATGTATCGCGAGTGTTGACGCTCCCGCTGATTCTACCGCTGACAGGATCTCGTTGAATTGCGCTGTGTCCTCCCAGCCAAGCCTGATTTTAGCGCTAACCTCTAGGTTATCAGGCACGGCTTCTCTACATGCGTTGATTATTTGATAAATGACTTCAGGGGTTTTTAATAGCATAGCGCCCCCTTTACTTTTATTTACCGTAGGTGCGGGACAACCAAAATTAAGATCTACCCCTGGTGAGCCTAATTCAATTGCTCTTAATGCATTTTCAGCAAGCCACTGAGGGTGTTGCCCAAGTAGTTGTACACGTACTGGCGTACCGTTAGGCGTTTTGCCATTGGTTAGAAGTTCTGGGCATATTTTCTTGAATACATGCTTTGGCACTAACCCTTTCACAACTCTGACAAACTCTGTTACACAAAGGTCGTAGTCGTTAATAGAGGTTAATAAATCACGCATTAATGCATCTATAACCCCTTCCATAGGAGCTAATATTATTGGATTTTCTTGCAGTATCATTAAGTTAGAATTAAATTTAAATATGAGTTTCGGAATTTTTTTAATAAAGGCTGAAATTTTATCATACTTACAAAGGTCAATTTAAAGACTATTATTAAAATAGCTATAACCTATAAAGTTCATTAAGGAAATTTCAATGAGTATTTCAAAAAAATCGTTTTTAAGCGTTGTGTTATCTACTTTAGCAATCGCGATGTTATTTACAGCGCCTGCTAAAGCTGAGTCAAACCCATTTGCAGATCAAAGCTTAGTTCAAGTTGAAACACCAGACGGCCACGGCCATGCTAAAGGCAAGTGTGGTGAAGGTAAATGTGGCGAGTCAAAAGGTAAAGCTAAAGGCAAGTGTGGCGAAGGCAAATGTGGTGAGTCAAAAGCTAAAGGCAAATGTGGCGAAGGCAAATGCGGCGAAACAAAAGCTAAAGGCAAGTGTGGCGAAGGCAAATGTGGCGAGTCAAAAGCTAAGTCTATGGCTAAAGGTAAGTGTGGCGAAGGCAAATGCGGTGAGTCAAAAGCTAAAGGCAAATGTGGCGAAGGCAAATGCGGTGAGTCAAAAGCTAAAGGCAAATGTGGTGAAGGTAAGTGTGGCGAATAGTCCATTTACTTTTTAATATTTTGTCTAATTAAAAAAGTGGCTTATGCCACTTTTTTTGATTCTAGATTTAAAAAGTTTATTTGATCTAGATCAAAAAACTGTTCATCTATTAAACATTGCGATAGAATGCGCGCCTGAATTTGCAGTAAGGAAGTAGTACAATGTCGCACAACGAAAATTTCAAAGAACAAAGTTCAAAACGTCACCTAGCTATCGCTATCGTTGCTTTGGTATCTTTCCCATTATTGCCAATGCTTATGGGCTGGTACACGTTTTTAGCTTAATCACCTATTTATGCTAAATGTATTAGTAATTGATGATAAAAAGCTTATCATCGATATGATAGAGCGCTTATTAAGCGCTCATCAAATTAATGTTCTCTCTGCTGGCAACGGTTTAGCTGCGACTGAGCTTCTAAATCAGCAAGCGGTAGATCTGATCATTTGTGATCATTTAATGCCTATTATGAATGGCATTAAATTCGTGGAAAATTATTTCGCGAATAACGACTCCCCTAAGCCGGTCATTTTTATGACCACACAAGATATCAAATCAGTTAGCCAGTTATCTGAATTAAGTCAGGTGACCGATATTTTTGCTAAACCTCTTGATTTAGAGATGCTAGAAAAACGTATTAAAAACATTTTATCGTTAAATACTACGGCTAAAGTGCTATAAAAATACCTCAAAATCTTTTATTCTACGGGTTTTGAAATTTCGACAATCGAACAAATGACTGAAAAGACAATTGCTGTTATTAAGCAAGCTATTCATACAATAGAAAACTATCCTATTGAAGGTGTAATGTTTAGAGACATTACGGGTATTTTAGAAAATGCGGAAGCCTTCAAAGCGACAATAGACCTACTAAAAGAAAAATTTTCTGACCAAGGGTTTACGAAAATTGTTGGTACGGAAGCGCGAGGCTTCTTATTTGGTGCACCTTTAGCAATTGAAATGGGTATTGGTTTTGTGCCTGTACGTAAGCCAGGTAAATTACCACGCGCAACATACGCACAAACCTATGATTTAGAATATGGTCAAGATACGCTTGAGATTCACCAAGATGCATTAGCCGAAGGTGACAAAGTCCTAATTGTTGATGACTTGCTTGCAACCGGTGGTACGATTGAAGCAACGACAAAACTGATTCGTAAATTAGGTGCAAATGCTGATTCAGCAGCTTTTGTTATTTCATTGCCTGAATTAGGTGGTGAAGAAAAACTTTCTCAATTAGATTTAAATGTTTATTCTATTCTTCAATATGAAGGTGAGTAACATTTAGCATGAGTTATCAAGTTTTAGCGAGAAAATGGCGTCCTAAAGATTTTTCCCAATTGATGGGGCAAGAGCACGTTGTTAGTGTTTTATATAATGCTTTAGACCAAGAACGATTGCACCACGCTTATCTTTTTACGGGAACTCGTGGCGTTGGTAAAACAACGATCGCCAGAATTTTCGCTAAAAGCTTGAATTGTGAACAAGGAATCTCTGCAAACCCTTGTGGCCAATGTGAAACCTGTCTAGACATTGATAACGGTCGTTATATCGACCTGTTGGAAATTGACGCTGCGTCAAAAACCAAAGTCGACGATACTCGTGAAATTCTAGATAATGTTCAATATGCGCCATCTCGAGGTCGTTTTAAGGTGTACTTGATTGATGAAGTACATATGCTATCTCGCAATAGCTTTAATGCTTTGCTCAAAACGCTTGAAGAGCCACCAGAACACGTTAAGTTTATTCTTGCGACAACAGATCCTCAAAAGTTACCTATAACGGTATTATCACGTTGCCTTCAGTTTCACCTTAAAGCGTTAACAGTTGAGCAAATTAAGCAACAGTTAAGTAAAGTGCTTGAAGCTGAAAAGGTCGATGTAGAGCCTATGGCATTAACCATGTTGGCTAAGGCTGCTCGTGGTAGTATGCGTGACTGTTTAAGTTTAACTGATCAAGCGATCGCTCAAGGACGCGGTTCAATTAGTTTTGATAACGTTCAAGCAATGCTTGGCGGGGTCGATCATCAGTGGGCGTTTAATATCCTCACGTGTTTGATTAAGCAAGATGGTCAAGCACTCATGGCGTTGTCGCAAGAAATAGCAACTTATGCACCTAACTACAGCCAGGTGCTAGCGCAAGTTATTCAGTTACTCCATCAAATTGCCCTTGCACAAGTTGTTGGGAATCACTTTGATTATACTGATGAGCAGCAAGTACTGTTTGATAAATACTGTCAGTTGATGAGCCCAGAAGATGTCCAGTTATTTTATCAAATCGCTCTACAAGGAAGAAAAGACTTATCCTTGAGTCTCGATGAACAAGCTGGCTTTGATATGGTCTTGTTGCGAATGTTGGCATTTAGACCAATGGCTAGGCCTTCGGCTCAGGTAGTATCACAGCAAGAAAGCTCAGTGGGTGATGTTGATTCTTTAATCACCTTACCGACAAGTGTTGCAACACAAAAAATTGCTGAGCCTGTGTCTGCTAGTGTTACTGAGCAGTCTGAGGTAGCGCCTGAACAAGATTATTCAGTTCATCGTTCTTCTGACGTTGTAGAATCAACACCTGAACATGAATTAGAAGTAGATGACGTTCACACACTGAATGCCGAACAAGATGAAATTTTAGCGCAAGCTACTCAGCAAGGTTTTGATAGTATTGAGCTACAAGTTGAAGTTGCTGAGCAAGTGCGTAGTGATGAGCCGATAGTTAAACCACCTCATATCGATTCGATCGCGCCTGAAAGTGATGCAGCACCTTCTCCATTAGTTGAAGCCCCAGTAATAGTTCCTGATGTTATTGATACTCAAGATGGCATTGTAGAGCAGCCACAGATGATAAGTAGTGAACCACAGGCTAACTTGTCAGAAGTCACGAGTGAAATTTTGGCGACTCGTAATATGTTACGTAGCCGAAAAAAGGGGTTAGAAAAGCCTGAAAAAAAGCTTGGTGACGCCACAGAGCGTCAAACAGTCCCTGCGTTAAATGCTACGGCAGACTTACCCGATGAGTCGGAGCTACCTGAACAGCCATATACGCCTGAGATTATAGACCCTGCAACCATTAAAAAAGCCAACCAAGTTGATAAATGGGCTTTTATGATTGATGCAATGGGGTTGGGTGGCCGTATCAGGCAACTGGCAATCAATGCGATTATTTCTGATAAATCTGATGATGATAATTTATACTTATTACTTGATCAGAATACCAAGCACTTGCAGAGTGAGTCTGCACATGAGCAGTTACAAAGTTTTATTTCACAGTACTTGAAAAAGCCAGTAACCGTTCATATAGAGATTATAGAGCAAACACAGACTGCACCGTTTAATATTCAAACGGATATTAACGAAAAGCGATTAGATTACGCGATAGAGATAATTAAAAGCGATGACGTTGTACATCGTTTAACAACCGAGTTTCAAGCTCAATTAGACGAAGAGTCGATTCAACCTCGTTAGTTGAGTGATAAATTTTACACACAGTGATAACTGTGTTGCTATTTTGGAGAAAGAAAATGATGAAAGGCGGAATGGGCAACTTAATGAAGCAAGCCCAGCAAATGCAAGCAAAAATGCAAAAGGCACAAGAAGAAATCGCTAACATGGAAGTGACTGGTGAAGCTGGTGCTGGCATGGTTAAGGTTACAATGACTGGTAGCCACAGTGTACGTCGTGTTGAAATTGATGAGAGCTTAATGGAAGACGACAAAGACATGGTTGAAGATTTAGTTGCTGCAGCTTTTAATGACGCAGTTCGCCGTGTTGAAGAAGCAAACAAAGAGAAAATGGGCGCACTTACTGGCGGTATGCAAATGCCACCTGGTTTCAAAATGCCGTTCTAAACATTATTTGTTTGAAAAAGCCGACTTTATGTCGGCTTTTTTTATGTCTACTGAATTTTCATCACTTAACTTTGCGATTTAATTCTTAATCATTTCTTATAGATAGTCACTAATCATCATTTTTGATCCTCAATGATCCTTGCGTGATAAAAACACTGAATATATACTGTATGTATATGCAGGTATTTGTCATGAATAATTTAATAGAAACATTACAAAACAAACAATTGGTTTGGCAAGGGAGTGCACAGCAAACTAAAAGAGATGGCCAGTCTACAGGCTATAGCGATTTAGATAAGCAGCTCAATGGTGGTTTACCGTCGTCAGGTGTTATTGAAATTATCTCTGATGTCGCCATTGGTGAGCTTCGTTTACTTTTGCCTTCTATGATTGATAAGGCTGATAGGTTGTTGGTTTTTATTTCTCCCCCAGGCAGTGTTAATGCACATTTGTTTTTAAGCCAAGGTGTTGACTTAAGTAAAGTCGTTGTGATTTATCCTGATGATCAAAAAAACGCATTATGGTCAGCAGAACAGTGCTTGAAAAGTGGTGCATGCGATAGTGTTGTGATGTGGGCATATGAAGCCCTGGAAATCCATCAAATTAAACGCTTGCAACTTGCTAGCGAAAAGGGAGCAAGTCGTCATTTTATTATGCGCAATCAACGATGTGAAAGCTTGTCTTTACCGGTAGATTTGAGCTTAAGCTTGTCACCTACTGAGACGGGATTAAATGTTCAAATTAATAAAAGAAAGTATGGCTGGCCTAGCGAACCATTTGCGCTCAATATGCAAAATAATTGGCCTAAGCTCACCTGCAAAGAACGCATAAATAATATTGTTTTCTTTCCTAATGTTAATGCTAAGGCTGGTTAGTCGCTATGACGTTATGGCTGTATTTACACTTTCCGTCATTACAACTTGATACGCTTTTTCGAGATCAGGAGCTACCCGTTGCGATTGTTGATAGTCAAACGAGCAAAGTTGTACAGTACAATGAAGCAGCAGAACGTGCAGGTATTAAGCAAGGTCAAGGACTGGGAGCAGCTGCTGCTCTGTGTCATCAGTTACAGGTACATCCATATCAAGAAAAGTACGAATGTGAGAAATTAAAGCAGTTAGCGCAATGGCTTTATTTAGTTACCGCAGATATTAGTTTGTTTGAACCTAATGGCTTGCTCGTCAAAGTAAGTAATATGCTTAGTTTATATCCTAATTTGGCAAGTTATTGGCAAGTTGTCGAAAAGCATGTTCAAAAGTTAGATATTAACTACCAATATGCCTCTGCTCATTCTGTTTACGGCGCGCGGTTATTAGCTCAAGCACAGGCAAATAATATTTGTGATGACTCATTAGTCGTGAGTCAGTCTATTGGTGGTTACCCATTACATTTTACTGACCTGGATAGCAAAACAATTACGAGTTTGCAACGCGTAGGTATACACAAAGTGGCCGATATACAGCAATTAACATTAGCTGATATTGGTAAACGCTTTGGTTTAGATCTTGTTACGTATATTGGTAAATTAACTGGGCAATTAAAGCACCCCGTGGAGTATTATCATCCGCCGGAGCAGTTTAAGCATTATCTGGAGTTATTATTTGATATTGCCGATGTTGAATGGCTAAAAAAGCCTTTATTTAAGGTTTATTGCTTACTTGAAACCTTTCTCAGGTTACGAAATAAGCATGCTAGAGAGTTGCTCATTACCTTGCATCTTCGCGATAGCGATGATCAATGTTTCACTGTCGCTGCCGGGCAAGGAGAATACAAATCTGATAAATGGTTAGAGTTAAGTCGGTTAACTTTAGAGTCAATCACGTTAAATGCCGCTGTAACCGGAATAACGGTTCAGGCACAACACTTAGTCAATAGCACTGTTGAAAAAGCGGATTTATTTGCTGGTAAGCAAGGTGAGCTTTCAAGCAATGAACTTATTGCTATATTACAAGCAAAACTAGGCGAGAATAAGGTTCAGGGAATCAAAGCGACTTATGATCATCGGCCTGAGTTGGCCAGCCAAGTATGCACACCATTGCAGGTTAATGACTATAGTACATCAGCACCATATGTTGCTATCCAACCTAGCTTTATTCTTCCTTCACCAGAGCCGTTATTAGAGGAGGTTTCTATCGAGCATGGCCCATCTCGCATCGCTGCTGGTTGGTGGGACAATAATGAAGTCATTCGAGATTACTTTATTGCACGTACACAAGCAGGGCGTTGGCTTTGGATCTTCCGTACGCCAGAGCAACATTGGTTTGTTCATGGTTTATTTAGCTAAGAGGTATCGATGGGATACGCAGAGCTATTTTGTCAAAGTAATTTCTCGTTTTTAACCGGAGCTTCGCACCCTGAAGAGCTTATTCACCAAGCAGAGTTTTTAGGGTATCACGCGTTAGCTATTACTGATGAGTGTTCGGTTGCCGGTGTTGTTCGGGCTCATAGTGCAATTAAAGAGCATCAGTTAGGCATCAAACTGATTGTCGGTAGCATGTTTCGACTTAAAAATGAGCTACAAGTTGTATTGCTGTGTCCATCGCGACAAGCTTATGGCGAACTTTGCAGAATTATCACTAATGCGAGAAGACGAAGCCCTAAAGGTGAATATCAGATAGAGCAATGGGATCTCATGAGTGTTAAACATTGCTTTATTCTTTGGCTTCCTCAACATACGGAAGTTGATAATGAATGGGCAAAGTGGCTCATTAAATATCATGCTAATAGGTTATGGCTCGGTTATCAGCGTCATTTGTTAACTCATGATGATGAGTATCTAGAACACTGTTTAGTATTGTCTAAACGTTATGATATTGAAATATGTGCATGCGGTGGTGTGCTTATGCATAGTGCAACACGTTTACCACTACAACATACACTTACTGCGATAGGGCAGGGTAAACCTGTCTATCAATTAGGCCATGATTTATTAGCTAATAGTGAGCGTTCACTACGCTCAATTGTTAAGTTAGGTAAGCTATTCAAGAAGCAATGGTTAGATACGTCTGTGGATATTGCTAGACGTTGTACCTTTTCACTTGAAGAGCTTAAGTATGAATATCCTGCTGAGCTTGTTCCACAAGGAAAAAGCGCAATGAGTCACTTGAAGGCGCTAGTAGCACAAGGCATTAAGTCTCGTTTTCCTGAAGGTATTAAACCTTCAATCCAAACAACAATTGATAAAGAGTTAAAGCTTATTGAAGAGCTTAACTATCCTTACTACTTTTTAACGATTCATGATGTGGTGATGTTTGCTAAAAGCCAAGGTATTTTGTTTCAAGGGCGTGGCTCTGCAGCAAACTCCGTAGTTTGCTACTGCCTAGAGATTACGTCTGTTGACCCTAGACAAATATCTGTATTGTTTGAACGTTTTATAAGTAAAGAGCGTGATGAGCCACCTGATATTGATGTTGACTTTGAACATGAAAGGCGTGAAGAAGTTATTCAGTATATCTATAAAAAGTATGGTCGAGAGCGTACAGCGATTGCTGCAACAGTTATCCGATACCGCTTAAAAAGTGCAATTAGAGAAGTTGGTAAAGCGTTAGGCATTGAAGAAACTCAGCTTGATTTTTTCATTAAGAACATTAATCGCCGTGATCGAACACTGAACTGGCAAAGCCAAATTGTTGAGCTAGGGCTCGATCCTGAGTCAAAACAAGGCCAACACTTCATCACTCTAGTGCATGATATTTTAGGCTTTCCACGTCATCTATCTCAGCATGTAGGTGGTTTTGTTATTTCTTCAGGCCCTTTATATGAATTAGTTCCTGTGGAGAATGCTTCCATGGCAGAACGTACAGTTATTCAGTGGGATAAAGATGATTTAGAGTCGTTAGGGTTACTTAAAATCGATGTTTTAGCGCTTGGTATGCTAAGTGCTATTCGTAAGTGCTTTGGTTTAATTGAACAACATTACCAACGCTCGTTAACGATAGCTGATATAACCGCTATGCAAGATGATCAAGGGGTATATCAGATGATTCAAAAAGCAGATACTGTCGGTATATTTCAAATAGAGTCTAGGGCACAAATGAGCATGCTACCTCGACTTAGACCTACAACGTATTATGATTTGGTGATTCAGATCGCTATTGTTCGCCCTGGCCCAATTCAAGGGGATATGGTGCATCCATTTCTAAAGAGAAGAAATGGTGAGGAAGCAATTACTTACCCGTCGGAAGAAGTAAAATCAGTACTTGAGCGTACTCTTGGTGTGCCTATTTTCCAAGAGCAAGTGATCAAGCTTGCTATGGTTGCCGCTGGGTTTACTGGTGGCGAGGCTGATCAACTACGTCGAGCAATGGCAACCTGGAAGAAAACCGGCGAACTGATGAAGTTCAAAACTAAATTGATCAAAGGTATGCAATCTCGAGGTTATACCTCAGCATTTGCTGAACGTATCTTTCAGCAAATTTGTGGTTTTGGTGAGTATGGCTTTCCTGAAAGTCATTCGGCATCTTTTGCTGTGCTTGCTTATGTTTCCGCATGGCTTAAATATTATTACCCTGTGACTTTTTATACCGCTCTATTAAACAGTTTACCTATGGGGTTTTATAGTGCATCACAATTAATTCAAGATGCTAAGCGCCATGGTATTAAAGTTTTACCCGTCTGTGTTAATTACTCATTTTATGATCATCATGTCGCAGATGATAAACAAGAAAAAGTGCTAAGACTTGGCTTTCGGATTGTTAAAGGTTTATCTGAACAAGGGATAAAACATTTAATCGCAAACCGTCCTGAGCAGGGGTATTCGCAAATCACACAAATACAAAAGCTTGATATAAACTCTCGTGACATGCAATTACTGGCTAGTGCTGACGCGTTAAGGTTATTGACGGGAAATCGTTATCAAAGTCGTTGGGCCCTCATGGCTCAAGAAAATGATATGCCATTATTTTCACATATCACTGAGGACAAAGAGCCAGAGCAACAATATCTATTTGCCCCCACTGATTACGACACGCTCATTGAGGATTATGCCGCTACTGGTTTAACGCTTAATCAACATCCTATCACGTTACTTGATAATGCTAACAAACTGCCAAAATTTACGCGTATGCAGGCGCTTACATCAGTTAATCATAAGTCTTTTATTACTGTGATTGGTGTTGTAACAGGTAAGCAATCACCTGGAACGGCGTCAGGCGTTACTTTTGTGACGTTAGAAGATGATACTGGCAATATTAATGTGGTGATTTGGTCAGGCACCGCAAGGGCGCAAAAATCTCCGTTTATGTCAGCTAAAATTCTAATGGTAAAGGGCATTTTGGAAAGAGAGGGGGAGGTGACTCACGTTATTGCAGGTCAACTTACCGACTTAACAGATAATTTGGCAAACCTCACAACACAATCACGAGAATTCAAATAAAGTCACGCTAATTCATGAAATTAAAACTGCCATTTTAAGCCCGTACGAATTAAGTCAGTATAAATCTTACGCTGGCGCTTAGTGCTTTTACCTTTAACGCCGCCAATGCCGATTAATGACTTTCTCATTTCAAGCCATTCAGGCGTTCCCCATAGATAAGAGTTTTCTTTTAGCGCTTCAAAAATCACTTCAAGATCTTCCTTTAATTCATCGCCACCAAAAAAGAACCCCATCTCATTGTTATAAAGTCTTGAGCGATAATCCAAGTTAGTCGTGCCGACAAAACCGACTTTATCTGAATAGATAAATTTAGCATGAAGTTTTCCGTAGACACTATTCCCTCCAAGGATTGTCGAGTCTAGCTTACCGGTTTGATAAATCTTAATCCGAGGGTTATCAATTGCGTTTAAATAGGCTTCACTATGAATAAAGTCAGGATTTAACTCACCTTTATCCCAGTCATCTTGCCAAGTTTCGACCATTTCAGGTGTCATTAGAAGACGTGGCGCCATATCCATATCAATCATAGATTGAGCAAAGAAATTATCACTTGTTAAAACAGAGTTTGTGATAATTTCAATGGTTCGTTCAGGATCTTCGTTGAGCCATTGATACAAGCCTTCACGCTCATCCATAATGACTTTACCTGTTGGGGTTTTATATTCGGCGAGAAATAAGTATGGTGAAACTATTCGGATATGTTTCACATTATCGACTTCTTTGTCGTTACGCTTTAATAGCGCAACAATCGAGCTTGGGTTTGAGCTTAGATTCTCAATTCGCTTTTCTACGACATCGGTTGAAATTAGGTTCGCGAGTTCATGAGCAAGCCTTACTTGAGCTGGCTTAAAACCGTTTGTCATATATTCAGGCATGCTTTGGTAGTGTTTATCAAATAGTTCAAAGTCTTTGAGTTTTGATAATGCATTTTGTGCGAGCATTTGTTCAGTGTAATAAGGGAGTAATGCTGTAATGTGCTTATTACCTTTGTTGAGGTATAAAACACTTAAATAAGCTTGCGAAACACTGCCTAATGAACTTAAGTCACTAGGTTTGTAGGTGCCCGTTTTTAAGAGTATTTCTAAATCTTTAAAGGTGTCTTGATTCGTCGTGCCATCATCATTAATGCCATAATAATCAAGCGAAATATTACGGCCGCCTGTCATCACCATCGCTTTATCTGGGAATGCACCATCAACAACTAACATCTTATCGTGTGAACGACGATTAAAATTAACGAATATTTTTGAAAGTGCATTAAAAATAACAATTTGAACTCGTGCTTTACGTGTTGTTAGCTCTCCTTGGCTATTCTTCATATAACCAGCCGAATCTTCGCAATTTTTCAGCGCTTTCAATTCCCCGTGGTTGAGGCTAAACGAACCAATCGAGTCCACCATTAACCTGACATCAACTCCGCGTTTAACTGCGTTACAAAGCGCGCCTAGCATTGCCCTACCAATCAGATCACGGGCGAAAATGTAATAGGTTGCGTCTATTGTGTGCTGAGCGTTATCAATCATCCAAATTTTACTCGCGATTGAGAGCACACCATCGTCCGTTGTTGGGCCAATGATTTTTGCTTGCGCACTATTTACAGGTGTTGAGGAGTCTAATGCAAGTTGTAGTGGATCTAAGCCACTTTCTTCTAACTTACTTTGTGAAAAAATAGTACGAACATAGTAAAGGTCGTCAATTCTTGGATCTGAAACGCCAGCTGGCCCATTACAGAGTTGCGAGGAAGATTGTTGATTACATGAGGGCGAAGTGCTACAGCCTTGTATAATTGAAACCAAAAACAAAACGAGATATGTGGCTAACTTCTTCATTGATAACGCATTCCTTGTCAACTCATGATAGATACGAATGAGTACCTATTGGCTCATATTTATTGAATGTCGATATTTTTACCTTAGCAGTTAACTATTTAACTTGTAAACCTAACTAATGTTTCATCAATTCTTATTGATAAAAACGCCACGATAGTAACCATAAAAAAGCGCAAAACCTTACGTTTTGCGCTTTCTATTGAAAAAACAAAAAACAAAAAACAAAAAACTAAAATTTAAATACAGCACCAAGTACTGGGCCTTTAGTTACTGTATCGTACTCAAAGTGCCCTGGTTCACCTGACGACTGGTCATTTTTATAATCTACCCAAGTAGCTTTATAGCCAACTTTGATGCTTATCGAATCTGTAGCTTTGTATTCAGCACCAGCATAAACAACTGATGTAAAGTCACTTTCCAGACCAAAACCACCAACATCTGCACGTAAATTCAATTTCCAATCTTTGTTAAGGCTGTACCAATAGCGAGCACCGATTACTGCATCAACCCAATCCTCATCATGCTCTGCATTAATATCTCCAGGTAGGTGTTCGCTCGATATACTTGCTGAAATGTCATTATCCCACCAGCGAATACCACCAAAATAGTCAACGATATGATCGCCGTACTCAAACCGCTTAAATGCTAAAGCTTCAAGTACACCTTGACGAACACGCGCACTAACTGTCCCCGTGTTCGCAACATTGGCACTATCTCGAAGATCCATATAGGCATAATCTAAAGCAATACCCCAATGCGTTGCTTTGTTATATGCCTCACCATGAAACATGATGCCGTTATCGAGCGTATCAAGAATATCACTAAACTCGACATGCACAGGAGCCTCGCCAACTCGACCAATCGTAGCATCCCCTTGAATAGCTGTTGCTTGCAAATAGGGTTCGAAAGAAAGCTCCCAGTCCGAGTCTTGTGTGTTTGCCAGCGCAGCTGGTGAAGAAAATAGCGTACTTATTGAAATAGCTAGTGCGGTATGTTTTTTAATCATCATAGGTTCCAAACAGCCTTTTATTTCCCCTTAGTTGAGGAAGAGCGTCACGTTAAAATTCAATGTCGAAAGGATATGGCATGCCCCTAAGTGTGTCTAAAGCATTCGTGTTATTTAACTTGATGAAAGTGTGATGACATTTGAGCAAATGTAACTGGCATTTGTGGTTTTACTGCGCCATTCGAGGATAAATGTAATCGGCTCGATTTCTCGGTTACAACTTCGAACAAACTCCTACACAAAGCCCCTACTATAAATTCCATGTTGATGCAGAATTAATAGGACTTTAAGGAAATGTTAATAACGCAATTTTTACATTTCATTAAAGAGGTACTTAAGAACGTTTAGCTCGTTCGATAGTTAATTCAATCGCCAGCAGATAAGGAAGCAACATGAGTTTATTTAAGCATGATGACAAGCAAGACGCTCGACTTGATGCATTAGAGCAGCACATTCGAGGATTGTCACAATTAGTCCAACAAAGCCAAATGGATATTGCAAGCGTCAATATCACGTTACTTAGTTTACAGCGCCAATTGGCTGAAAAGTTATCGACAAATGAGCTCGATCCATCATTTCAAGTACTTAACGATGAAATCAAAAACACCCGTGCAGATCTTGAGCGTGTAAGTGAAGCCGCTGCTGATGCATGGGAGCCACTGCAGGCAGGCGTAACACAGTCTTTATCTGTACTGCGTGACCAAATCGAACAGTTAAAAGTCAACGAATAATTGAGACGTAAGGAGACTTGCTCATGACTCAAAATGACTCATTAAAGGCGCTTCAACAGCTAAAAGCTGAAGTAGCTGCGCTCAAGGCAGCACAGAAAGCAGCACCGTTATCTGATGGTGACGAGCTAGCGAAGATAAATCCTTCTGCTGACAAAGTTCAAGAAACGTCACCAGCTCAAGACAGTGTTTCTACACCGGCTAAGTTGTCGGAAGAGGAACAACTTGATGAATTAAAAACATTGTTAGCGAAGGAGATAAAAGATCTCCCAACAGTAACAACGTTAGCTGTGTTTTCTTTGGGGTTATTAATGGGGCGTTACTTACGTTAGTAGAGGTTTGATATGAACGAATTAGTGATGAAATTTAAAATATTATTTCGCTCAGAAATGATGTTGCTCAAATCGGAAAGTTCGAGACGCGTAAACATTGCGCTATTAAATGCTATCGCAATCGGAGCATTGCTGATTGCTATTGTGTTTTTCAATGTCGGTTTATTTTTTATGTTTACTGAAACGCCACAATATTCTTCTGCAGCTTTTTGGTTGGTAGGTTTTAACCTGCTTATCGCAGTTATCCCATTTCTAATATCAAAAACGGTTAAACCGAATGCTCAAGAACAAATGATTGAAGATATTCGCAATATGGCAATGAGCGAACTAACGCAAGATATGAGTAAAGTGAATCATGAAGTTGAGCAAGTTGGTAAAAGTATTCAAAACGTAAAAACAAGTCTTTCGGGGTTCCAATCTGGAAGCTTATCGGGCATGGGGCCACTTGTAGGTTTAGCGATAGACCTATTAAAGAAAAAGTCGTAAAGCAAGGACATTATCATGACATTTATTTCTGATAGCGTTAAAGCCTCAGGTCAGTTAGGCACAGGGTTAGGCGTAGGTATTATTATTCTCGGCACTATTGCTTTAGTTGCCCCATTTTTGACGGGCATAGCGACAATGGCAATGTTTGCTGTACTCATTTTAGCCGCAGGCATAACAACATTGGCATACGTATTTAATGCACGCTCTTTTGGTGCAGGAGCCGTACAGTTTTTTGTTGGCGCTTTAATCACATTACTCGGTGGTTATATGCTGGTGCACCCAGCTCAAGGTTTAGAAGCTTTAACCAGCATAGTTATCGCTTACTTTATTGTTGATGGTGCTTTCACAAGTATCGCTAGTGTCCAATTAAGGCCTGTTGCCGGTTGGAAATGGGTGCTTGCAAGCGGAGTTTCTAGTTTTGTTTTAGGCCTTTTGCTATGGCAGCAATGGCCATTATCAGGTGTGTACGCTATTGGCATGCTGATCGGTGTTCGTTTAATTTTCAAAGGTTGGTCTTACGTCATGCTTGGCGCCATAACTAATCAGGTGAGTAATGAGCTGAAGCAGGAGGTGGGCATATAAGCCCCTTAAGGACAAATGATGACAGGATTAGATTATTTCGCTTGGGTTGTATTCGTTACGATAATCGTCGCTGGTATTGCCCTAGTTATTGCATTGTGTAAAGTGCCGGGCAATATCGCAAAACAAAATAACCACCCTCAGGCCGATGCAATTAATGTTGCTGGTTGGTTAGGGTTGCTATTGTCATTTGGTGTTGTTTGGATACTTGCAATCATTTGGGCCAAAACTCAACCCGTTGATGCGGCCCACAGTACTGAAGAGTTGGAAGAAATTAAAGCATCTATCAAATCTTTACAAGCTCAACTAAAAGCGACTAAAGGAGAATGATTTATGCTAGTTTTTTGCACTATTATCTTCGTGCTTTTACTTTTTGTATTAATAAAAGTAAAGGTGTTACCCAATTCCTCAAAAACATGGGGCTTATTGATACCTTTTGAGTTCTTATTAATTTTAGGGTTCTTTATTCCTATGCAGTGGGGGGCACCGGCTGCCGATGTCCGCGCATTAGCGTACACAGTGCCAATTACGCCAAATGTTGCTGGCCAAGTAACTGATGTTCTGATTGAACCAAATGTTGAAATTAAACAAGGCGAACCTTTATTTAAAATTGACCCAACACAATATGAGGCTGCCCTTGAAGGGCTCGAGGCTCAGCTGGTATTAGCGCGTACTCGCTTAAAACAATCCGAGGAGTTAGCAAAACAGGATGCAGGGTCAATCTATGAGTTGCAAGCATATCAAGCGCAGGTTCAAGGATTAGAGGCGCAAATCAAAAACGCAAAATGGAATTTAGAAGAGACAGTAGTCAAAGCGCCAACTGACGGTATGGTAACAAATTTAGCATTACGTCCAGGTCAGCGTGTTTCCAATTTACCCTTATTTAAAGCTATGTCTTTTACTGACACCTCAGAAATTATACTTGGCTCACAGGTATTGCAAAATTTTACGCGTAACATCAAACCAGGTCATCAAGTGGAAGTCACGTTTAAAGCGTTTCCAGGAAAGGTCTTCAGCGGCAAAGTTGAATATATGGTATCTGCCACAGCACAAGGTCAATTTAACAATACAGGCAACGCTATTGCGCCGCAAAGCTCACAAGCGGGTCCATTTTTTGTCAAAGTTAAGCTTGACGATCAAACATTTCAGGAAAGCTTAATACCAGGTGCAATGGGCACTGCGGCGATTTATACCGATAACGTTAAAATGGCACACATCATCCGCAAAGTTATGATTCGAATGGACGCCATAATGAATTACGTGAAACCTTAAGTATTCGGAGTATTTTATGTACGTTAAATACTTGGTAACAGTGCTAGTTATTATCTCTTTGGGTGGTTGTGAAGTTAATCAACCACCAGTTAAAGAAGCCATGATCGAGCAAGTTATGCCTGAAACTAACCAAGAACCGCCAATTAATTATGATGAAGTTGCGAATGCAGCAATCGGTGATGTTAAAGACGGTTGGTTAAAAAATTTCAATGATCCAGCGCTTGAAGCGATTGTCGAAGAAGCTATTCGTCATAATCTTAATTTGCAAGCGGCGGTTACAAAATTAGATGCCGCTGCTGCAATTGCCATTCAAGCTGGCGCCGAACTTAAGCCAGTCATCGGTGTTGGCGGTAATTTGGGTACCGACCAACTGTTTTCATCAAGTGGCTACGAAATTGACAATGATGCTATTGCGTTAAATATGTCATGGGAGTTAGACATATGGGGGCGCATACGCGCACAACAAGCAGCGGGTGAAGCTGCATTTGAAGCAACACAATATCAAGTGATGTGGGCATATCAGTCGATAGCCGCTCAAACAGCAAAAATCTATTACTTGTTGACAGAAGCACAATTGCAATTAGGTTTAGCCAATGAGGCTGTCGCTTTATACGAGAAAACCTATGACATAGTTGCAGTAAAGTATAAGCAAGGCCAGGTGACGCAGCGTGAGGTTTCACTTGCAAGTGCTAACGTCGCATCTGGTAAAGCGACAGTTCGTAAAGCGCAAAGTGCATTGTTGCAAGCGTCGCGTGCTTTGGAAGTTATGCTAGGCAGATATCCAGCAGCAGAAATAGCTGGTGCGCAAAATCTAAACGCAACATTACCGCCAATTCCTGTTGGACTGCCTTCTGAACTGTTAGAGCGTCGCCCCGATATTAAATCTGCCGAGCGAGCGGCAGCAGCACAGTTCTATCAGATTCAGCAAGCAGAAACGGCTCGACTACCTAAAATTTCATTAACCGCAGGTGTTGGCTCAGTCTCCAATGACTTAACCAGCGCAATATCACTTGGTAATGAGTTTTGGTCACTTGGTACTAACTTTGTCGCGCCAATCTTTACCGGTGGAGCGTTAGAGGCACAAGTTAATGTGGAGTCAGCCGAATATCGTCAAGCAATGGCAAATTACGGCTTAACGGCATTGAAAGCCTTTAGTGAAGTTGAACAAGGCTTAGCGAATGAAACATTATTACGTGAGCAACAAGCGTACTTAACGCAAGTGGTATACGACTCGCAAGAAGCGTTGCGTGTGGCTAATGTTCAGTTTGATGTTGGCAAGGTTGATTTATTGTCTGTTATCCAGCAACAAGGTCAGCTAATTGGTGCTAAAGTGAACTTGTTGAATATAAAAGATACCCGTTTGCAGCAGCGGATTGATTTACATTTGGCACTAGGTGGTGATTTTCAAGAGGGACCTAAAGTAGAACCAGCTGAAGTGCAGTAGTCGCAGATATCAATCGACTAAGAAAAAGCCTTTTCATTTCGATGAACAGGCTTTTTAAGTATAGGGAGCTCGACAAGTCGTGATGGCAAAGGTGCATTATTAAATGAATAAAATACGGCGTTACAATCTATCCGACGAAAACCACATTTTATCGATAAAATTATGATTTCCATCCTTCTTTGGCTATATTTGGAACACTAATAAAAATAACACTACGATTACTGTGGTGATTATCAAACTATGCAACTCATGCTTTCCACAGGGAACATATATGTCGATTAAAAAATCATTAATTGCGATGGCGATTGCTGCCTCGGCAATCTCTAGCAGTGCCTTCGCGTCTATTGATACCAGTTTACTAGAAGGACTAAAAGCGCGTAACGTTGGCCCCGCGACAACAAGTGGCCGAATTTCCGACGTTGAAGCAGTTATCTCCAATCCAAATATTATTTATGCGGCAGCTGCGTCTGGTGGTATTTGGAAATCAGTTAATGCTGGATTGAATTGGGAGCCCATCTTTGATGAGCAAGATTATGCCTCAATCGGTGCGTTAGCAATCAATCAATCAATTCCTGATATTGTTTGGGTGGGTACTGGTGAAGGTAATGTTCGTAACTCAGTGTCAATCGGCGGTGGTATATACAAAACCCTTGATGGTGGTAAAAGCTGGAAAAAACTTGGCTTAGAAAAAACTGAGCGTATTAACCGTATCGCATTGCACCCAACAAACCCTGATATTGCATATGCTGCAGCCATGGGTGAGTTATGGGGTGAAAACGAAGAGCGTGGCGTATACAAAACTGTTGATGGCGGTAAAACGTGGCAAAAGATCTTATACGTTAACGAAAAAACGGGTGCCACTGATATTCGTATGGACCCTACCAACCCAAACAAACTCTATGCTTCTATGTGGGAATATCGTCGTTGGCCATATCGATTTGAATCAGGTGGAGCAGGCTCTGGTTTGTTTGTTTCAAATGATGGTGGTGAAACCTGGACAGAAAAAACAGCTGCCGATGGTTTACCTTCAGGTGATTTAGGTCGTATTACCATTGAGATTGCACCAAGCCAACCAAATACGGTTTACGCCTTAGTTGAAGCAGAGCAAAGTGCTTTAATGCGTTCAGATGATGGTGGTGATAGCTGGCGCACTGTTAACAATGACGTTGGTGTTAGTGACCGCCCATTCTATTACGCAGAAATTGAAGTGGATCCAAACGATCCTGATACGATTTATAACATTGCGACGTTTATTCGACGTTCAATTGACGGCGGTAAAACATTTACCATGCTAGATAAAATCAATTGTTGTGCTGCGGGTAACACGATCCACATTGATAATCACTCAGTTTGGATTAACCCTGAGAATTCAAAACATATTATTTTAGGTAACGACGGCGGTGTTCAAATCACCCAAGATAAAGGTGATAGCTGGCGTTTTGTCCAAAATATGCCAATTTCTCAGTTCTATCACGTGCGTGTTGATAATGGCCATCCATACAATATTTATGGTGGTTTACAAGATAATGGCTCATGGCGTGGACCAAGTGAAATTTGGCAAACAGGTGGCATTCGCAATGTTCATTGGCAGGAAATTGGTTTTGGAGATGGTTTTGATGCCATGGCATTCCCTGATGATATTACGCAAGGCTATAGCCAATCACAAGGTGGCTATTTAAGTCGTTGGAACTTAAATACAGGTGAAGAGAAACTTATTCGCCCTAACGCGCCAAGCCCAGATGTTGAATTACGTTTTAATTGGAACGCGGGGTTAGCGCAAGATCCGTTTGACAACGACACGATTTATTACGGTAGTCAATTCGTCCACAAATCAACAGATCGTGGTGAAACATGGCAAGTGATTTCTGATGATTTATCAACGAACAAAAAAGAATGGCAACGTTATAAAGACTCGGGTGGTTTAACACCAGATGTAACGGCGGCGGAAAATTACACGGCAATCATTACGATTGCACCAAGCCCAATAAAACAAGGGGTTATTTGGGTCGGTACCGATGACGGTCGTATTCATGTAACACAAGATGGTGGTAAAACGTGGCAAAGTGTTGAATCTAAGGCTCGTAAAGCGCCTGACAATGCGTTTGTTCCGCATATTCAACCATCAAAACATAAAGCTGATGAAGCGTTTATCGTGTTTGATAATCATCGTAGCGGCGACATGAAGCCTTATATATTTAAAGCGTCTAAATTTGGTAAGAAGTTTACGAATTTAACGACTAAAAATATCAAAGGTTATGCGCTGTCTGTAGTGCAAGATCATGTAGATGAAAACTTACTGTTCTTAGGGACTGAACTTGGTTTATACGCGACAACAGATGGCGGCGACTCTTGGTTTAAATGGACCCAAGGCGTACCAACAGTTTCGGTAATGGATCTAGCTATCCAAGAACGTGAAAATGACTTAGTTGTCGCAACTCATGGCCGTTCTATTTATGTCATCGATGATTACAGTGCGTTGCGTGGTATGAATAATAAAACCTTAGAGCAAGAGCTAGCATTGTTAAGTGTGACAGATGGTCAACAGTATATGGCTAATCGCGCACCTTCAACACGCTTTTGGGGCGATGCTGCGTATGTCGGCGATAACGAAGAATACGGTGTTGTCCTTACAGTAAATGCTGCCGGTGAACATTTACCTCACCCAGATAAAACGCAAGAAAAAGCGCGTTTGGATAAATTAGCCACAGTTAAAAATGCAGATGCTAATGAAAAGTCTAGCGAAGCGACAATCGTTGTTTCTAATGCTCAAGGTGATGTAGTTCGTACGTTTAGAGCGAACTTACACCAAGGTGTTAACCGCATTGTTTGGGGCATGGAGTCTGACGGCGCTAAATCAATGCCTGGTGGTCCAGCAAGTGATATTTTAAGCCCAGGACCTCAAGTGCCACCGGGCGAATATAGCTTAAAAGTAACGATGAATGACCAATCTTTTATCGCAAAAGCGAATGCGTTAATTGATCCGCGTTTTACAGTAAGCGTTGCCGATTTAGAAGAAAACTATAAGCAGCAACATGAAGTTGTTGATATGTTATCTGTTGTTGCGACAGCTGCGCATAAATTAGCTGATAGCAAAAAAGACATTGAGCTAATTCAAACGGTCGCCAATAAAGCATTGAAAGACGTTAAAGAAAATAAAGAAGAGCACGTTGCAAGTAAACTGACTGAAAAAGCAGGTCAGTTACTTAAGCAAATTGGTGAGTTAGACAAAGGCTTGCGCTCATTACCGAATACCAATGGTCTTGTTGATGAAAGCTATAAAGTTACCTCTAAGATCTTTACCGCCTGGGGCTATGTTGGCAGCACTTATGGTAAACCGTCACCAACAGCTGCTTATTTTATTGAAGAAGCGAAGTTAAGCCTTACTGAAAACGTTGAGAAAATTAATCAATTTTTATCAGCAGATTTAGCGGAGTTTAAAGATGACTTCAACAACTCTGGTATCCAGTTACTATCAAATAGCGATGTCATTTCGCTAAATTAATCTTAAGTCGCCCAGTCATGCCTGGGCGACTTTTTATCTGAACATATAAAAGGTCAAAATAATGAAAAAAGTTCTGCCATTTATTGCAACAGCACTTGCCTTAGCTATTTCACCAAATGCAGCTATCGCAAAAGACGGTGCAAATGATGCAAGTATTTATGCAAACATTCCTATGCGTAACTTAGGGCCCGCCGTTACTGGTGGTCGTGTAAGTGATTTTGCCGTTAATCCTGATAATTTTAGCGAATATTATGTTGCAACATCATCAGGTGGTTTGTGGAAAACAACGAACGCAGGTACAACATGGAAGCCTATTTTTGATAATCAAGCGAGTTACTCGCTAGGCGATGTAACTTTAGATCCAAATAACTCGAACGTTGTTTGGGTAGGTACAGGAGAAAATAACTCGCAGCGCTCTGTGGCCTACGGTGACGGTATCTACAAGTCTGTAGATGGCGGTAAAAGCTGGAAAAACATGGGGTTAAAAAACTCTGAACATATTAGTGAGATTTTAGTTGATCCACGCAATTCAGATGTTGTTTACGCAGCTTCACAAGGTCCATTATGGAGTAAGGGCGGTGATCGTGGTTTATTTAAAACTGTTGATGGTGGTAAAACATGGGAAAATGTTTTAAATATCAGTGAGCACACAGGTGTTAGTGATATTGCCTTTGATCCGCAAAACCCAGATGTAATTTATGCAACAAGCTATCAACGTCGTCGTCACGTTTGGACATTAATCAACGGTGGTCCAGAGTCGGCGATTCATAAATCTACTGACGGTGGTAAAACGTGGCAGAAAATCACGAAAGGTTTACCTGGTGGCGATTTAGGTCGTATTGGTATTGACGTTGCGCCAAGCTCGCCAAATATTATTTATGCAATTGTTGAATTGCCAAACGACAAAGGTGGCTTCTACCGCTCTACCGATTACGGTGTAAGCTGGCATAAGCAAAGTAGCTATGTTTCAGGCTCACCTCAGTATTATCAAGAGATTGTAGTCGATCCGAAAAATCCACACCGTGTTTATTCATTAGATACTTATATGATGGTGACGGAAGACGGTGGTAAAAACTTCACACGTGCTGGTGAAGCACACAAGCATGTTGATAATCACGCACTTTGGATCAACCCAAACAATACCAACCATTTAATTGTAGGTAGTGACGGTGGTGTATACGAGTCATTCGATAGAGCGAAAAACTGGCGTTTCTTCGACAATATGCCATTAACTCAGTTCTACAAAGTTACTGTTGATTATGACTTACCGTTTTACAATGTTTTTGGTGGTACGCAAGATAACGCATCGTTAGGTGCACCACACCGTACAACCAATAACTCAGGTATTCGTAATTCTGATTGGTTATATACACAGTTTGGTGACGGCTTCAAAACCGTAATCGACCCAAGCGATCCAAATATCATCTATTCGCAATACCAATACGGTGGCCTAGCGCGTTTTGACAAACGCTCTGGTGAACGTGTTCAAATGCAACCAGTTTCACCAGATGTTAATGAAGCACAACGTTTCAACTGGAATTCGCCACTACTCATCAGTCCACATAACAATGAACGTCTGTACTACGCGTCACAACGTGTATTTAGAACAAACGATCGTGGTGATACTTGGCAAGCGGTTAGCCCTGATTTATCGCGTAACTTAGATCGAAATAAATTAGAGGTAATGGACAAAGTTTGGGGTGTAGATACGGTTGCTAAAAACAAATCAACGTCATTCTACGGCTCTGTAGTATCACTGACTGAATCACCTGTTAAAGAAGGTGTTTTGTTTGCAGGTACCGACGATGGCTTAATTCAAGTAACGCTTGATGGTGGTGATACGTGGTCTAAAACCAAATGGCCGAAAAAAGTGCCTGAGAATTCATATGTTAGTGATTTAGAAGCGTCACTATTTAATGAATCAACGGTATTTGCGACCTTTGATAACCACAAAAAAGGGGACTTTGCTCCTTATGTTTACCGCTCTGACAATAGCGGTAAGAGCTGGAAAAACATCACAGGTAACTTACCTAAGCGCGGCAGTGTTTATACCGTCGTTCAAGATCACGTAAACAAAGACTTACTATTTGTAGGTACCGAGTTTGGTGTTTTCTTCACGCAAAATGGTGGTAGTAACTGGACGCAACTCAAAGGCAATATGCCGACAATTGCGATTCGCGATTTAGAAATTCAGCGTCGTGAAAATGACTTGGCAATGGCTTCATTTGGTCGTGGTTTCTTCATCTTTGATGACTACACACCGCTTCGTGAATTAGCTAAAACAGTAAAATCTGCGCCTGCAACAATCTTCCCTGTACGTAAAGCAATTCAGTTTATTGAATCAGACCCTATGGGCTTACCGGGTAAAGCGATGCAAGGTGCTGATTTCTACTTTGCTGAAAACCCAGCTTACGGTGCCGTATTTAGCTACTATATCGGTGATGACTTTACATCGCTCAAAGCTAAGCGTCAGAAAAAAGACGCTAAACTGCGTAAAGACGATAAGCCGGTTTACTACCCTTCTTGGGAAGAACTCAAAGAAGAAGATTTAGAGCCAGGTTCAAAGTTAATCTTTACCGTTAAAGATATGCAAGGCAACGTTGTTCGTCGCTTAACGGCTCCAGCGCGTAAAGGCTTTAATCGTATTGCATGGGACTTACGCTACCCTGGTTTTGGTGTCATTTCTAAAAATGTTGATAAAGATAGCGGCCCGTTCGTTGTTCCGGGTAAGTACCAAGTATCATTATCAAAGGTGGTTAATGGAATCGATACGCCTTATGAAGGTAGCCAAACCTTTGAAGTGGTAGCATTTGAAAATCGTACCTTCAAGAGTAACGATCGCAATGCGGACTTAGCGTTTGATATGAAAGCCGGTAAGTTAGCATCGGCAATTAACGGTGTTCAAAATCATATTCGTGCGTTAGAAAAGCGTATCGATAATATTGGTTATAGTGCAACGCAGACATTAACTGCTTCACAAGATATTCATTCAACGGTTGTTCAAATGAAACGTGAATTAACTGAGATCAAATATCTATTAAACGGTAACCGCGTTATTGCTAAGCGTGCTGAACCTACACCAACGTCGGTGCAAGGTTACATTGGTTACTTACAATGGAGCCGTAGTGAAAGTACTGGTCCTGTGTCTGGCCAACAAAAACTTCGCTTTAACCGCGCTTCTGAAGGTTTTGATGTAGTTTACCAACGCACTAAAGCATTAACAGAGTTAGTTGAAAAACTTGAAGGACAATTAAAGCAAGACGGTAGTAACTTCCTACCAAATACTGGCTTCTAAATAGCACTTTAGTGCCTCTTTCAAATGGGGTCAGAGTCGATTGACTCTGACCCCATTTATTTTATACTTAGCGAAATTTTTATCTCTCGTATTATTTCGGCATGAAGTTTAGTCCACTCGTTCAAGAACTTATTGATTCTCTTAAGTGTTTACCTGGTGTTGGTGGCAAAACAGCACAGCGTATGGCTTTTCAGTTATTAGAGCGCAACCGAAGCGGTGGCGAAAAACTAGCAAACTCGTTAGCCAAAGCAATGACAGAGGTTGGCCATTGCCAACAGTGCCGTAACTTCACCGAGCATGATCTTTGTGATATTTGTTCAAGCCCTAAACGACAGCTAGCTACTCAATTGTGTATTGTAGAAAGTCCTGCCGATGTAATTGCTATTGAACAAACGGCTGAATTCCAAGGTCGTTACTTCGTTTTAATGGGGCATTTATCGCCACTAGATGGCATTGGCCCGACTGACTTAGGCTTAGATATTCTTGAGAATGAGTTATTAAAAGGCCAAATAACTGAGCTTATTCTAGCGACCAACCCAACCGTGGAAGGTGAGGCTACTGCGCATTACATTGCAGAAATCGCCAAGCATTATCAGGTGACTATTTCTCGTATTGCTCACGGCGTGCCAGTTGGTGGCGAGCTTGAATATGTTGATGGCAACACTTTATCACACGCATTATCTGGCAGAAAAAACTACAACATCTAGTTGTAGTTTTTTATTACTAATTTTTCAGTTCTTCGCTTTTCCCTACTAGTTTTTCTCGTAACTCTGGTTTATTGGAAAAATTTAAACGCTTTCCTTGAATTGCTTTTTGCTATCCCCATATCTTGATTATCTTCAGGCAACTTTAATTGCCTTTTTAAATGAATTTACCGATATGCGGTTTAGTTAAGTAATACCAAAGGAGATGTTTCAGATGTCTGAGACGAATAATCAAGAAGTTCATGGCTTCCAAACTGAAGTAAAGCAACTACTTCAATTAATGATCCACTCTTTATACTCTAACAAAGAAATTTTCTTACGTGAGCTTGTTTCAAATGCTGCTGATGCATCAGACAAGCTTCGTTTTAAAGCATTATCAGATGCTAGCCTATTTGAAGGCGACGGTGAATTACGTGTACGCGTAAGTGCAGATAAAGAAGCGAATACTGTGACTATCTCAGACAACGGTATTGGTATGACGAAAGAAGAAATCATCAACCATTTAGGTACTATTGCTAAATCAGGTACAGCATATTTCTTCTCAAAACTATCAGGTGACCAAGCTGCCGATTCACAATTAATTGGTCAATTTGGTGTTGGTTTTTACTCTGCATTTATTGTCGCAGATAAAGTAACTGTTCGCTCTCGAGCTGCCGGTGTGCCAGCAAGTGAAGGGGTTGAATGGACATCAGCTGGCGAAGGTGAGTTTACGACTGCAACCATTGAGAAAGCAGGTCGTGGTACTGACATTATTCTTCACTTAAAAGAAGATGAGTCTGAATTTGCTGACGACTGGCGCTTAAAGTCTATTGTGACTAAGTACTCTGATCATATTTCGGTTTCGGTTGAGATGCTGACACCTGAAGTGCCAGCTGTTGAAGCTACCGAAGAAGTTAAAGATGACGAAGGCAATGTAATTGCTCCGGCCGTTGAAGCAAAAGATGCCGTACCAGCTAAATGGGAAGCGGTAAACAAAGCAACCGCATTATGGACGCGTGAAAAAGCCGACGTATCGGACGAAGAATACAAAGAATTCTACAAACATGTTTCTCATGACTTTGCTGATCCACTTTTATGGGAGCACAACAAAGTTGAAGGTAAAACGGAATACACGTCTTTATTATACATTCCGTCAAAAGCACCATTTGATTTATACAACCGTGAAAAGCAACATGGCTTAAAACTATATGTTCAACGTGTTTTCATTATGGATGACGCAGAACAATTCATGCCAACATACTTACGCTTTGTAAAAGGTTTATTAGACTCTAACGATTTACCATTAAACGTTTCTCGTGAAATTTTACAAGACAACAAAGTCACTCAGGCAATTCGTAAAGGTTGTACTAAACGTGTCCTTAAGATGTTAGATCGTTTAGGTAATAAAGACGCTGAGCAATACCAATCATTCTGGAACGAGTTTGGTCAAGTCTTAAAAGAAGGTCCTTCTGAAGATATGGCTAACAAAGAAGCGATTGCTAAGCTTCTTCGTTTTGCCTCTACCAACAACGACAACGCTGAACAAAATGTATCGTTAACACAATACATTGAGCGCATGAAAGAAGGTCAAGATAAGATCTACTATGTGGTGGCTGATAGTTACGAAGCTGCAAAAAATAGCCCGCACTTAGAAGTATTCCGCAAGAAAGGTATTGAAGTATTATTGTTATCAGACCGTATCGATGAGTGGTTAATGTCACATTTAACCGAGTTTGATGGCAAACAGTTACAATCAGTAGCGCGTGGTGGTTTAGATTTAAGTGATTTAGACGACGAAGAGACAAAAGAAGCACAAGAGAAACTTGAAAAAGAATTTGATGATGTTGTTAAACGCATCAAAGATGCTTTAGGTGAGCAAGTAAAAGATGTGCGTATCTCAAATCGTTTAACGGATTCTCCAGCAGTTATCGTGACAGATGACCATGATATGAGTGCGCAAATGATTAAATTGATGGAGTCTGTTGGTCAAGAAGTGCCTGAAACAAAACCTATCTTTGAAATTAACGCTGAACATGAGTTAGTTCGTCATGTATCGGATGAGAGTGACGAAGATAAGTTCAAGCAGTGGACGCAAGTTCTCTTTGATCAAGCAATGTTAGCCGAGCGCGGTAGTTTAAAAGATCCTGCGACTTACGTAGCTCGCCTAAACAAATTAATGTTAAGTTTAACTAAATAAATCTTAATACAAACAAAAAGCCAGTCTTATGACTGGCTTTTTTATTGATATCTCGATCAAACTCTTTCAACACGTTTACAAACTGAAACGTATATTTAAATAGTGTTTGTTACTATTCAACCTAAAGTTATTGATGGTTGTATGTATGAACAAACAGAAAGGTTTCACACTTATTGAGCTAGTAGTAGTGATTGTTATTTTGGGTATTTTAGCTGCAACAGCTGCACCAAAGTTCATTGATGTAAGTACTGATGCAAAGGTTGCAACGATCGAAAATATCGCCGGTTCGTTGAAGACAGCGGCGACACTTGCCAATATGAAAGCACGAGTTAAAGGCTGTGAAAAAGATGCCAAATGCGATATCGAAATTCTCCAAGGTACAATGGAAATTGAATTTGGTTATCCAGAAGCTAGAGGTGAGGGCAGCGATCTTGATATCGTTGACATGATTGAATTTGATGCAGATGTGTTTACGGTCAATGACGATAATAACTCAAATGTCGAAATAGGTTATGACGTAGAAGATAATCTAGACGGTGAATGTTTTGCGAGGTATATCGAACAAAGTGGAACAGGGCACCCAAATCCATCTTCTGATGAGCCGCATATCGAAATTGTTACTGATGGATGCTAACCAATATCAATAGAACGAGTAAAACCAACAGTCAAATGTTGGTTTTTTGTTATAAATTGATTAAAAAACCGTGCTTTTGTTTGTTTTTTGTCCGAACGAACATTTATTTTAAAAAAGGTGTTGACTCTTTTTTTAAGATCTCTAGAATGCGCTCTCGTTGTCACGGAGCACTGCTTCAAACAACATCGACACTAACGAATGAGATTAGTGTTAAACATGAATCATTCATGTTTGA
>NZ_BSSV01000002.1 GCF_030161435.1 Thalassotalea loyana
CGCAACTTCTTCACTTGCCGCTGGTTGAGGTTCTTCAGCAACTTCATTTAATAGCGCATCGATATCGTCTGGATCGGCAACTTCTTCACTTGCCGCTGGCTGAGTTTCTTCAGCAACTTCATTTAATAACGCATCGATATCGTCTGGATCCGCAACTTCTTCACTTGCCGCTGGTTGAGGTTCTTCAGCAACTTCATTTATTAGCGCATCGATATCGTCTGGGTCGGCAACTTCTTCATTTGCCGCTGGTTGAGGTTCTTCAGCAACTTCATTTAGTAGTGCATCGATATCATCTGGATCGGCAACTTCTTCACTTGCCGCTGGTTGAGTTTCTTCAGCAACTTCATTTAATAGCGCATCGATATCGTCTGGATCGGCAACTTCTTCACTTGCCTCTGGTTGAACTCGTCCTTCAACAACATCGTCAACCTCGTTGAGCAATGCATCAATATCATCATCACTGTTTGTTGGAGTTTCTTCTGGCGTTGAGTCTGTCTCGATACCACTTAATAAATCGTCCAACATATCTTGACCAAGCTCACCACCATCTAATGGTTCACCTTCATCATCTGCTGTTTGATCAAGTATGTCGTCAAGATCATCGTCTGCTAATTGTGTGTTATCGTCTAGTGGCTCATCACCTAAATCATCTAAGGAGATGTCTTCAAGATCGTCTAGATCGTCATCCAAATGAATAACATCGTCATCAAGTAATTCATCATCAAGATCGTCAAGGTCATCAGAGAACAATTCGTCACCGCCAAGTTCTGAATCATCTAATTCACTTAAATCGTCATCTTCGGTTAGATCAATTGCCAACTCATCATCTAACGATAACTCGCCGTCTAGTGAAAGATCATCTGTAGGCGTTTCAGGAACAGCTACTTCCGGTGTTTGCTCAGCTACAGGTGCTTTTTCCTCTGGCTCTGTCGCTGGTTCTGATTTCTTGCGTCGCATTAAAAAGAACGCGATTAAACCAACAAGCAATGATGCTGGGACGACGGAAACGAGTATGGTAAACCATAGGCTTGAAGTAAAACTGTTTGCCTCTAATGCTGCTTTTTCCTTTTCAAGCAAAAGCTCTTGCTCACGCGCGTTTTCTTTGTCGAGTAACTCTTGTAATGTTTTTTTGATATCACTATCAGATTGCGCGTTAGTTTCTTCAACATTCGCAACATCTTGTTGCATATTGTTAAGCTGTTCATCTAGTTTCGTTAAACGATTTTTCAGGTTTTCATTTTCTTGCAAAATCGCCTGTAAACCATCAATGGAATCTAAGACATCATTTTGAATCGTCTCTAATCGTTGTTCTTGATTCTTG
Organism: Thalassotalea loyana; assembly: GCF_030161435.1. Taxonomy (GTDB): domain Bacteria; phylum Pseudomonadota; class Gammaproteobacteria; order Enterobacterales; family Alteromonadaceae; genus Thalassotalea_G; species Thalassotalea_G loyana. The sequence continues at coordinate 1,322 of NZ_BSSV01000002.1, forward strand.
CCAATATCTTCTAACTGTTGATTTATTTCAGTTTTGGCTTGCTCTAAATCCTTCTTTTGGACAACATTTGCCGGTACCGATTTGTTAGCAGCAACTTTCGGTTTACTCTTAACTTTCTTTTCCCAAATCGTATCATCACTATCTGATTTTGCTTGGGCTTGGACAGGATCAATAGCGGCTATTTCGTCATAGCTCGGCACCTTTAAATACTGGCCATTAACTAAATGATTTAAATTATTTTCTTTGAAAGCCTGAGGGTTCTTTAGATAAAGCGCTTGCATAACTTGATACACGGAAAATCGTGGATCTGGACGAACCATAAGGGCAACTTTCCATAATGTATCAGCATTCGTAATGGGACCATATTGCTTAATTGGAGAGGTATCTGTAGATTTTGGACCACGTATCTGAACCCCTGCTTCTTGCGATGCAACTGTGAAAGTTCCAAACGTGAATAAGCTGGCCATTAGCAGCAGCAATAAACGCAAACTAAATGTACGATGCATTAAGGCTTTCCTAACTCTTATTATATTCGCCAAATAATTGGCTTTATTGGTAAAATTTTAAACTAGCTGAAAATAAAGCAAAGCTTATACCACTTTGGAAACAACTATATCTAAAAAAAAGAAACCTGTTAAGCACAGCCTAACAGGTTTCTTGTTGTTTCTCACCGTCTTTTATGACGGCAAGCAAGCCTTAATTGTCGAATTTACTTATGATAAATACTCACGAATAAGTAGTTCGGCAATCTGAATACTGTTAGTTGCTGCACCCTTTCTAACGTTATCGGCAACAATCCACATATTTAAACCATTATTATGACTAATATCTTCACGGATACGTCCAACAAAGGTGTCATCGTTACCACTTGCTTCACCAATTTGTGTAGGGAAGTCTTCATCGTTTTCACAAACTACAAGGCCAGGAGCCTGTTTTAATAGCTCTTTTACTTCTTCAGCACTGATTGGCGAGCTTGTTTCTAAATGAATCGCTTCACCATGGCCAAAAAATACAGGAACACGAACTGCAGTTGGGTTTACAAGTACATTTTCGTCACCCAAAATTTTCTTCGTTTCCCAGACCATTTTCATTTCTTCTTTGGTGTAACCATTATCTAGGAATACATCAATTTGAGGGATTACATTAAATGCGATCTGACGAGAAAATGCTTTTGGTTCAATTGGCTTACCCGACAACAAATCAGCACATTGCTTGGCTAATTCATCCATGGCAGCTTTACCTGCACCCGACACCGACTGGTAAGTCGATACATTAACGCGCTCAATACCAACGGCATCATAAATCGGCTTCAAAGCGACCATCATTTGAATCGTTGAGCAATTCGGGTTGGCAATAATATTGCGATTACGGTACTCAGCTAATGCGTGAGGATTAACTTCTGGCACAACTAATGGGATGTCTGGGTCATAACGAAACTCAGATGTATTATCAATAACGATACAACCAGCGTCACCAGCTAATGGTGCGTATTGTTTCGACGTAGCTCCGCCCGCTGAAAAGAAACCTATTTGTGCAAGACTCCAGTCAAAGTTATCTGCATCAAGTACTTCAATGCTTTCACCATTGAACTCGATGAATTCACCAGCTGAGCGCGCACTTGCTAACGGATAGAGTTTATTAATCGGAAAATCACGTTGCTCTAGTATTTCAATAATCGTTTTACCAACTAAGCCTGTAGCCCCTAATACACAGACATCAAATTTTTGTGCCATTTATTCTTCCTCTTCTTGCACGTTCTGACTAAACCCGAGACGATACAGCGAATCATACTCGGAATTAATTGGCGTAGTTAATGACAATGATGAAAACTCCCTGCGAGCGGGGTAAGTTTTTCTAATATGATCAAAACCACGCGAATGAATTTGGTGACGGAAAATTGCATCATCACGCCTGACATCGTAAACCATTTTTACCACAGGGTTTAGCAAAATTTCACTCATTGGCTGATTTATTTTTACACACCCAAACATTGGCTCTGGCAAAAAAGTATTTAGTGTCTTTGAGCATGCTTTTCCAACATGTTGACATAATGCCTGATACAACATTTCACTGCCACGAGCTTTTCCTTCTAAGCTATAACCAGCAATATGTGCCGTCGCAATATCAGCGTAACCAATCAAATCGTGAAGAATATGAGGCTCATTTTCCCAAACATCGAGTACTAATTGGAATTTTGCACCGGCTTTCTTAATAGCAAGCAAGGCTTCGTTATCAATAACTTCGCCTCGACAAGCATTAATCAATATCTGGTTATCACGCAGGTTTTCTAACCGTAATTTATCGAGTAAGTGATAGGTTGCATGCTCACCCGTCATCGTTTTTGGCACATGCAGAGAAATCACATCACAATCTAATACTTCTTCAAGGCTGTGGAATGTGCGCGTATCACCATTATGTTCTAGTATCGGATCACATAACTTATAGTTGATACCAAGTGCTGATAATTTTTCACTAAGTCGACTGCCCGTGTTACCTGCGCCAATGATGCCGACTGTTTTATCAAATATTGAAAACTGACCCTTTTCAGACAAAACGATAAGAGAGCTGATAACATATTCAGCAACAGAAATAGCGTTACAGCCTGGCGCTGAGGTAAAGTAAATACCTCTGCTTGCAAGGTAGTCTTTATCAATATGGTCAAATCCTATCGTTGCTGAGCCAACAAAACTGAGCTTTTTATTGTGTTTTAACAGTTCATGGTTCACCTGCGTAATGGATCTCACCAATAAAACATCTGCATCGGCAACTACATCTGCAGTGACATCTCTGCCAGCAAAAGGAACAACTTCACCAAACTCTTCGAAAAACTCGCGAGCAAATGGCATATTTTCATCAAAATAAATTTTCAAACTGAGCTCTTAGACAAAAAAATAGGGTCAACGTAAATTTTACGCTGACCCTATCTCATTTTAAAAGAAATATTACTGATTTATGTTTATCAGTTATTTGTATTTTTGCATTACTAACGTTGAGTTAGTGCCACCAAAACCAAAGCTATTTGACATTACTGTGTTTAATTCAGCTTCACGTGGCGCTGTAACAATGTCCAAGCCTTGTGCTTGCTCATCCAGCGTATCAACGTTAATTGACGGTGCAATAAAGTTATTTTCCATCATCAAGATAGAGTAAATAGCTTCATGAACACCAGCAGCACCTAGTGCATGGCCTGACATAGCTTTAGTTGCACTAATCGCTGGAGAGTTGCCACCAAACACCTCTTGGATAGCGCCAAGTTCTTTAACGTCGCCTACTGGCGTTGAAGTACCGTGAGTGTTTAAGTAATCAATAGGAGCATCTACATCTTGCATTGCAAGCTTCATACAACGTACAGCGCCTTCACCAGATGGCGCTACCATGTCATAACCGTCAGACGTCGCACCGTAACCAACGATTTCAGCGTAAATGTGAGCACCACGCGCTAGTGCGTGTTCAAGTTCTTCAACAACAACCATACCGCCACCGCCAGAGATAACAAAACCATCACGGTCCGCATCATAAGTACGCGAGGCTTTTGCTGGAGTCTCATTGTATTTTGTTGATAAAGCACCCATGCCATCAAACATCATAGCTAATGACCAATCAACTTCTTCACCACCACCAGCGAAAACAACATCTTGTTTGCCTAGTTGGATTAACTCTGCAGCGTGACCAATACAGTGAGCACTTGTTGCACATGCCGAGCTAATAGAATAGTTAACACCTAAAATTTTAAAAGGTGTCGCTAAACAAGCAGAAATTGTGCTCGACATTGTTTTTGGTACAGCGTATGGACCAACACGTTTAACACCCTTCTCACGCAACGTATCAGCGGAAGCAATAACATTTGCTGATGATGCACCACCAGAACCAGCAACAATACCTGTACGAATGTTTGATACCTGCTCTGGCGATAATTTCGAATCTTTAATCGCTTGTTCCATTGCGATGTATGCGTAACCAGAAGCGTCACCCATAAAACGCATCGCTTTGCGATCAATATGATCTTTTAATTCAATATCAGGCTTGCCCCATACTTGGCTACGAAGACCTTTTTCTTCAAAACTCTCTGAGCGAGAAATACCTGAGCGACCTTCTTTCAAAGACGCTAATACTTCTTCGGTATCATTACCTAAACTTGAAACAATACCTAAACCTGTTATAACGACACGTTTCATTTATCTTGACCATCTAATTATTAAAATCGGCGATATGATAGCGAATTTCGCATAAAAACTGGTCTATCCAGTGTACACTTGTACACTGAATAACCAATTTAATCACCATGAAAATGTGAATTGGTAAAATAACATACTTTTTTACCAATAACTTACCCACTTAAAATTTTTCAAATGATTTTGACATGAAATTTTTTCATTAAGAATAATTTGTCGCCGTCACACGCAATTTATTGATGAGTGAGGTACAATTATCGCCATTAAAAACTCCAATGCCATGATCGCATGACAAAAAACCAAAACGTTAATCTAGACAATTCAGATCAACTTTCTGCCAACAAGCGCGTTATATTTCAAGAAGATGGATCTCCATTTTCACAACATTTCGATGACATCTACTTTGATACTCAAGCGGGCTATGGCCAGAGCGAAGACGTATTTGTCAAAGGCAACAATATTAGCGAAAGACTTGATCTAAACCTAGAGCCACTCGTTATAGGGGAAACTGGCTTCGGCACAGGGCTTAATTTTTTTATTACGTTGGCATATTACGAAAAAGCATTAGAGAAACATAAAGAAAAATTACTGCCACTGACGTTTATTAGCGTTGAAAAGTACCCGCTTAGCGGACAACAAATAAAACAATCGTTAGCTCAATGGACTGAATTTGATAGCTATGTAGAGGAATTTTGTCACCAATATAATGAGGTGGACTTTAGTGTACCTCTTGTAAAGCTGAGCTTTTTAAACGGACAAGTAACATTGATACTGGTATTCAATGATGCAAGTGACGGGTTAAGTACTCTTACGATAGCTAAAGGTAATGAAAATCAAAAGTTAATTGCACATATCCCTGCCATAAACGCATGGTATCTAGACGGGTTTTCACCTGCCAAAAACCCAGAAATGTGGAGCCCAAGGTTATTCAACCAACTAGCTCGTCTTTCCAAAGATGATGCAACTTTAGCCACCTTTACTGTCGCTGGTTTCGTTAAACGAGGCTTAGTGGCGGAAGGATTTAGATTACAAAAGAAAGCCACAACGGGAAGAAAAAACAAAAGTCTGGTAGCTAAATTTCAGCAGCCTCCTACCAAGGGAAAAGGCTATTTACTTAGACCTAAAAATGTCAAACCAACACGTGTGGCTATTATAGGTTCAGGCATCGCAGCAGCTTGTGTTGCATATAAACTCGTTCAGGAAAACGTCAAAGTCACGCTCTATTGCCAAGATGAAGAGCTGGCTAACGGAGGTTCAAGCAATGCGATAGGTGCAGTCTATCCATTACTTCACCAAGACAGAGATGATATTAGCGATTTCTATCATAAAGCATTTGTGACAGCGTTAGATTTTTATCATGAAATAATTAAACAAGGTGTCAGCTTTTCACACGACTGGTGTGGTGTACTTGACTTAGCATTTAAACCTGCGCTGGTAAAACGCCTAGATAAATTTGACGAAATAAACGCCTGGCCAAGCGATATTATCCATACCGTTAGCGCACAAGAAGCAAGTAAATTAGCAAGCATGCCATTGACACATGGAGGCTTGTTTATGCCACGCGCCGGATGGGTAGCACCACAAGAGTTAGTGAGGGCATTGTTTAATAAAGCACAAAGTACCGGCTACTTAAAAATAAAAACGTCATGCCAAATCACTGAACTTGAGCCGTCTAACGATGGCCATTGGTATTTGCACCATGAAAAAAAGATTGATAAAGCAACAACGGTTATCATGTGTGGAGGAGCTCAAACACCACTCATTGCGCCGTTTGATGAATTACCGGTCTACCCTGTGCGCGGCCAAGTATCATCAATGAAAACAAACCCAGAAATAGAGAAGCTCAACACGGTTATCTGTCACAAAGGCTACTTAACGCCACAGAACCAAGGACTTCATTGTATCGGCGCTACCTTCGACAAAGACGACTCAGATACATCTACGCGAGCACAAGATGATGAATACAATATGGCGATGTATCATCAATCGCTCGAACAATTTCCTAAATGGCAAAGTCAGGACATTGCGCGCTCGAAAGCAAGACTTCGTTGCATGTCTCCTGACCATATGCCTATGGCTGGCCCAATGCCAAAAACACAAGCGTATTACTCTTTATACCAACACCTTGAAAAGGACAAAAACTGGAAGGTAGATACGCCTGCGCCATACCATGAAAACCTCTACGTGCTCTCAGGGTTGGGCGCTCGTGGTTTGTGTTCTGCGCCACTTATGGCAGACATCATCACTGCAGATATTTGTGGAACACCCTACCCTGTAAATAGCAAAATGCTATATAACCTAGCGCCTAATCGCTTTATTTTAAAAGACATTATTAAAGGCAAATTCAAATCGAATAAAAAGTAATAAAAAAGGTTGGTAAATTTACCAACCTTTTTTATTACTTAAACATCTCTTGTAGTGATATCCAATAATTATTAACTATGGTTTGATCTTGAGGAGTAAGCTCAGTTTTATTTTCTGCAAGTGCTTTAGTAACTCGCTCAGCTAGTGCCTTTGAAGGTGTTTGCTGCTCATCACCAAAGTTGACAGCTTCTAACGCTATAAAGCCTTTGATGTAACTCGACGCAAACAAGATGTCTGCATCGGCATCGTTAAAAACAAGCTCATCAAAATGTTGGTACAACTCTGCAAGGGTATTCATAAATATACTTCTCTTTGATTATTCAGGGCTTGCTACTGGATATAGCACTTGATCATTGTACCCTGTGGTAATTTTCATTAGCCCGCTTAATTCTTGGTCTAAAGTCTGATCACCCGTATCGGCAATCAATGGTCTTTGCTCAAGCGCTGCTAGCTTTGTTTTGGTCGCGATGACAATAATATTTTCTTTGCCAATTTTTCTAATGATTCTTGGACTAAGTTGTTGATTACCGCGACCAAAGATATGGCCTTGACCGCCAATCAAGGTAATCACAAGTTTTACAGGTTGCTCACCATCTTGATCATCATAATTTTCGAGCACTTGCCATAACTGAGGTTCAGTTATATCACTGGCGATTAGCGCTTGTTCTTGCACTAAATCTACGCCAAGCAGCGTGTTATCTAAGCCTAGCTCTTCCATTAGGAAAGCGGTGGTAGAGCCAGAGCCGATAACATATAGCTGCTCTTCCATTTGATTTATAACGTCAGCAGCAATATCTTGGAGTACCAATTCATCGGACTCTTTTCCGCCAGATTTAACCGCTTGGACGTAGCGCAACTCACACGGCACGCTCATTTCACCATAACGTTTAGCCTTTACAACACCTTCACGAAATAGACTCTCGTCAATGTCCATTACATCTGCATCAGTTAATGTAACCAGCTCATTTGTCACCATTTTCTCTATGACACGCCCAGCCGCTTTTGGGGTAACCGCATAAACACCTGAATGTATTTTACAACCCGCAGGGATGCCTAAGACAGGAAAACTATCACCAACCTGACTACACACATTCCTGGCTGTTCCATCACCACCGGCAAAGAGTAAAATATCGATACCCTCATCAATTAGAGATTGTACTGCACTTTCCGTATCTTGAGCCGTAGTCACGCAGTCTGCTGACTTATAAACGACCTTGGTGTCAAACCCTAGTATTTTAGCTGTGCTTTCGCCCATCTCTTCGTTAGCGGTAAATACAGTAATTTTATCTAGATATGGCGATAATACTGATAAAGCTTGCTTTGCTCGATCATTTGATTTTGCCGTTGCGCCAAGTGCCATTGCCTGCGCAGCAATACCATCGCCATCGCTACCTTTTAGTGCCACACTGCCGCCTATTCCAGCAATAGGATTAACTAAAAAGCCTAATTTAAACTTCTGCATTATCTACCTCTAGGTCTTTTGTCATTTGCATGTGCACTAATTTATCCTGCTCAAACGGTGTCAGGAACTGTTCAAGTGTTAATGGCAGTTTGGTTTGGTAAAAACTCGCCAAAGCCTGAATAAACATCTCACCTCGCTCAGGGAAGCCATTCGCTAAGAAACTTTTGACTTGTTCAAATACCTTTAGCTTGAAGGCATTGGCATTCGGTTCAACATCACCGTTGAGGTTATCGACAGACACGTTGAACGATTTTTGGGCTGCAATACAAAACGCCCATTCAAGTGCCTGTGGCTTGATCTCGACCGATTCAAATAGGGCCTGCTGTGCTTGCGTGCGACCATCAGGCTCATACCAATACCCAAAGTCCACTTGTTTTCGTCGCGCTTCACCAGCAATACACCAATGAGAAATCTCATGCAAACCACTGGCAAAATAACCATGAGCAAAAACCACTTGGTTGTATGGGCAGTCAGTGCTTTCAGGTAAATAAATCGGTTCATCATCCCCTTTAATCAAACGAGTATTAAAACTTGAGAAAAAAATTTGATCAAATATCTTAATTAAATCCTGATATTGATGCATATGATGATTACGAGTGTTGAAAATTTGGCGCTATATTAACGAAAAACGGCGATGGTTGCATCGCCGATTTAATATTTATTTGCGCTTTAACTAACTTTATTCGTCTTTACTTTCGGGTAACGATTTAACTGATGACTTAATAATTAAGTACCCTAAAATACCCGAAATCAAAGAGCCAATAATTATCCCTAATCTATCTTGGAAAATAAGATTATCGCCCGTTTGTTCAAAGGCTAGCGATCCGATAAATAAACTCATCGTAAAACCAACGCCACACAGCAGTGAGGAGCCATACAACAAACGCCAGTTCATAGCGTCAGGTAATTTGGCAAACCCTAATTTAATCATTACCCAGCAAAAGCCAAATACGCCAATTTGTTTACCTACAAATAAACCTAAAATGATGCCAAGTGGCACTGGTGACAATACGGCATCAAGGCCAACACCCGATAAATTAATACCTGCATTGGCAAAAGCAAAGATTGGCAAGATAATGAAAGCGACCATTTCATGTAAATTGTGTTCAAGTGACTTTAACGGTGAGGGTTCATCTTGCTTACCATTAATCGGAATAAATAGAGCAAGAGCAACACCAGCTAACGTTGCATGCACACCTGACTTCAACACGGCAACCCAAAGCACCACGCCAAAGAACAAGTAAGGAGAAGTACTTGTCACCCCTCGTTTGTTCATACCAAATAAAATAACTAAGACGACTGCCGCAATGACAAGCGAAGTGATAGATAACTGTTCTGTATAAAACAGCGCGATAACGATAATCGCTCCTAAATCATCAAAAATAGCAAGTGATGTCAAAAATACTTTTAACTGAAGAGGTACGCGCGAGCCTATGATAGATAAAATACCTAACGCAAAGGCAATATCTGTGGCGGTTGGTATAGCCCAGCCATTAATCGCTTGTGGGTCTTGGTAGTTTAGTAATGCATAAATAGACGCTGGCACAACCATACCACCGACAGCACCAATTGCTGGTAACGTAATTTGACCAGGTTGTGATAAGTCGCCTTCTAAAAACTCTCGTTTAAGCTCTAGTCCTACTAGCAAGAAAAACATTGCCATCAAGCCGTCATTTATCCATAGCAGCAATGGTTTAGCGATTTCAAAATTACCAACTGCTACTTTTACAGGAACATCTAGTAAAAGATCGTAATAGATGTTGAGCGGTGAATTAGCAATAATCATCGCTAACACAGCAGCAAACATTAATAAAATACCACTGGCTGCTTCCAGCTTTAAAAATGACTGTAAGGTTTTTAATGCCATTTGATCCTTCCGTTGTTAATTATTATTGTCAAACATATTCAAGACATAATATGTCATTCTATCGTGAATTATCTGTTAAATATAGTGCTTGGACTCGAATTAATACAAAATATAAATCGGAAAAGTTCACATTTAGCGAAAATAATTCATCTATTTATGGTTAGATAGTCGTATAAAGGTTATTATCAAAGCCTAACATGGAGAAATAACAAGAATATGAAAAAGTTAGACGATATTGATTTACGCATTTTAACCATTCTTTTTGCCGATGCAGACATTACTAACAAAGAGCTAGCGGCTCAAATAGGCATTGCACCATCAACATGTTTAGAGCGTGTTAAACGCATGAAACAAAGTGGTGTGATAAAAAATGCTTTCGTCGACATCAACTTCAAAACCTTGGGTGGCAATATTGAAGCCATTGCAGCGATCAGACTACAGCCATATTCAGAGCAAATCGTTAATCAACTACGAGATGACTTGCTAAAACTTCCTGAAATAGTAAGTTTGTATCATATGGGCGGGAGTTACGATTATTTTATCCATATGTCAGTTAAAGATTCAGAGCATTTGCGTCGTTTTGTCTTCGAAGCCATTACTTCACGTGATGAAGTGCAGACTGTAGAAACATCACTCGTATTCGAACATAGTCGAAGTGGTGTGTTACCTAACTTTAGTGAAGAATGAACAGCAAGTTTAGTAAATGAAAAGCGCCTATTAGGCGCTTTTTTGTATCTACTTTTTCTCGAAGGTAATTGCTGTCGCCCAGCGGTTTTTAAAGCCCGGCCAAGGTTCATTTAGCTTACCATCAGCGCCTTTAATTTGTACGGCGTTTGTTCTTTTTGGTAACAATGCACATGCGCTAGATTCTTCTTTTACGTAACAATCTAAAAATGTTAAGGAGAAATGTTCATTCATTCTCGTAAGCTGTTCATTGTTCCATGCTGGCTCAAAATAGTGGCCTAAGTCGGCTTCATTTTCGTAAGCGACTTGAGGCGCAGGATGTGGTGCAATATTATGTCGCGCCCCTTGATACGTGAGTAAATAGTTCTCAACAGACGAGGTTTGCTCCCAGAGCTTTTTAACGCCGTGTTCATAACCTGAGATGTCATCATGATCGCCAGAAACGTATAAGGTTGGTATGCGAATTTGGCTAACATCATGCGCATTGATTTCCTGACCCCAAGGAGCAAAAGCAATCATCGCCTTCCAGCGTTCATCCATTTTGGTCAAACCGCCGTTACAAAAGTTAAATACAGGGAGTAATGCATTAGCTGCTTGTTCTGGAAAGCCTAAGCGTTGAAGCCCTTCACTAGACACTTGATAACAGCCACCAACCGTATTAATTGCGCCATAGCCCCCCATTGAATAACCGATAACGCTCGACTTGTTAGCATCGACATTTTTACCAAGAAAGCTTTTCGATGAGGCAAAATAATCTAAAACAAACTGCTGGTCTTTCGAACGATTGATTAAAGTACTTACAAAACCACTTGTCGGAGAATTAACAAAATCAATTTCTCCGGTCGTAGAATCAGTATGATCGATACCAACAACAACATACCCATGACTGGCTAAGTGCTCACCGAGATAAAACATAATTGTGCGATCACCAGTATAACCATGAGATAAAACAACTAATGGGTTACCCTGCTCGACATTTGCTGGAGTAGCATCGCGATACGCTTCACCTTGCAACAAAAAAGGTTTATGAAGACGAGTAACTCCGGCATAACTAGCCAGTTGATCGTTATTATTCACTTTCGCCGGATACCACACTTCCAACGTCAGCTCTCGAGTACTAAGCGATTTAAAGTCTTTTAAATTCAAGCTCTGATCATTGCTAACTTTAATGGTTTTAACACCAACAGGCATATCACCCCAAATGGCATTCTCTGGCATAACTGAAGATTGTGAAGTAAATAATTGTTCTGGTACTAAAACACTTTCTGGGTTCGCATTTACGGTCATAGACGTTAATGACATCGCCAGTAAAGCAGGCTTAATGATTATTCTCATAGTTTGTTAACTTATTATCTTGTTATTATTTGTATGATTAATAATAACAATAAGTTTTCAAATGGCAATCAGATCACTGAACAAAAAAAAGCCCCGCTTATGCGGGGCTTTAATATTTAGAAACTGCCAATAAAGTTCAATATGAAAAATTATGACTTGAGGTCGTCAAAGAATTTTTTGACACCGTCGAAAAAGCCTGTTTCACGAGGGCTGTGCTTAGCAGTGCTCTTACCCATTTTCTCGTCTAATTGACGCAATAGGTCAGCTTGGTCGCCTGATAAGTTAACAGGAGTCTCAACCACAACTTTACACATTAAGTCACCTGTTGAGCTTGAGCGTACAGACTTAACTCCTTTACCACGTAAACGGAACATTTTACCCGTTTGTGTTTCTTTAGGAATTTTAAGTTTAACCTTACCGCCTAAAGTCGGTACTTCAATCTCGCCACCTAATGCTGCTGTAGTAAAACTAATTGGCACTTCACAGTACAAGTGATTTTCATCGCGTACGAAAATTGGGTGCTCTTTAACATTTACTTGAACGTACAAGTCACCTGCTGGTGCGCCGTGTTCACCTGCTTCACCTTCACCTGTTAAACGAATTCTGTCACCAGTATCAACACCAGCCGGGATTTTCGCATTAAGAGTTTTAGTTTTCTGAACACGCCCTTCGCCGTGACATGAGTTACACGGGTCCGAAATAACCTTACCTTTACCATTACATGTAGGACAGGTTTGTTGAACAGCAAACAAGCCTTGACGCATTTGCACCTGGCCATGACCATGACATGTAGGACATGTTTTAGCTGAGGTACCTTTCTTAGCACCTGTGCCGTCACACGGTTCACAAGCTACGTATGTTGGTACTTTAATTTCAACCGACTTACCTTTTACAGCGTCTTCTAAGCTCATTTCTAAGTTGTAACGCAAGTCGCTACCACGACGGGCACGTGAGCCACCGCCGCCGCCACGACGACCACCACCAAAGATGTCACCGAATACGTCACCGAAAATATCACCGAAATCTTGACCGCCACCGAAGCCGCCGCCACCCATACCGCCTTGTTCAAAGGCAGCGTGGCCGTATTGGTCATAAGCGGCGCGCTTTTGCTCATCGCCTAAGACTTCATAAGCTTCTTTTACTTGCTTGAACGTTTCTTCTTTCTCTTTATCACCTTGAGTACGATCAGGGTGATACTTCATCGCTAAACGCTTATAAGCTTTTTTAATTTCACGGTCTGAAGCACCTTTTTGTACTCCAAGCGTTTCGTAATAATCACGTTTTGACATAGATATTTCTTACTTCACTTAAAAATGATGGATATCAATTTGGTTAAATATTTACGCTAAATAGCTAAACAAATTAAATCGATTCTTTATATCGTTTGACATAATAAAGCGCCGAAACCGACGCTTTATCAAAATTCCTGTATCTAAAGCTTTATGCACAAGGGCTTAAAACTTTAAGCTAGAGGGCTATAGTTCAAGGCGAAGGCGCGGAGCGTGGTTTACCACGTGAGCACCTTCAACGCTGAAATTTAACTCTCTAGCGATAAGGTTTAAGTTCGACTTATTTGTCGTCCTTTACTTCTTCAAATTCTGCGTCAACAACATCGTCGCCAGCAGGAGCTGCATCAGCTTCAGGAGCTGCACCTTCAGGAGCTGCACCACCTTGCGCTTGTGCTTTAGCTTGAGCAATTTCCATTAACTTAGCAGATGCTTCAATTAATGCTTGTTGCTTAGCGTCGATAGCGTCTTTGTCGTCACCTTTAATCGCTTCTTCTAATTCAGCAATTGCAGCTTCGATTTTCTCTTTGTCTTCAGCTGGTAAATCGTCACCTGCTTCAGTGATTTGAGTCTTAGTTGCGTGAACCATGCCATCAGCTTGGTTACGTGCAGTAACTAACTCTTCGAACTTAGCATCAGCATCAGCATTCGCTTCTGCGTCACGTACCATTTGCTCTACTTCATCATCTGATAAGCCTGAAGATGCTTTAATTGTGATCTTCTGCTCTTTACCAGTGTTCTTGTCTTTCGCAGACACGTGTAAGATACCATCAGCATCGATATCGAATGTTACTTCGATTTGTGGCATGCCACGTGGCGCTGGATCAATACCTTCTAAGTTGAACTGACCTAACGACTTGTTCGCCGCTGCTTGCTTACGCTCACCTTGGATAACGTGAACCGTTACTGCAGCTTGGTTATCTTCAGCTGTTGAGAACGTTTGTGATTGCTTAGTTGGAATCGTCGTGTTCTTCTCGATAACTTTAGTCATTACGCCACCCATTGTCTCAATACCTAGAGATAATGGCGTTACGTCTAATAATAATACGTCTGTTACGTCACCAGATAATACACCTGCTTGTACAGCGGCACCTGAAGCAACAGCTTCATCTGGGTTTACGTCTTTACGTGGCTCTTTACCGAAGAAGTCAGTCACTACTTGCTGAACTAATGGCATACGTGTTTGACCACCAACTAAGATAACGTCTGTTACGTCTGAAGTTGATAAGTCAGCATCAGCTAGTGCAGTTTTTAACGGCTCTAATGTTGCTTTAACCATGTCTTCAACTAGTGCTTCTAATTTCGCACGAGTCACTTTGATGTTCATGTGCTTTGGACCAGTCGCATCAGCAGTTACGTATGGTAAGTTAACATCTGTTTGTTGTGCAGAAGATAACTCACATTTTGCTTTCTCAGCAGCTTCTTTAACACGTTGCATTGCAAGTGGGTCGTTTTTAAGGTCAAGACCTTGTTCTTTCTTGAACTCATCTACTAAGTAGTTGATTAAGCGGTTGTCAAAGTCTTCACCACCTAAGTGCGTGTCACCGTTTGTCGCTAATACTTCAAACGTGTGCTCGCCGTCCATCTCATCAATTTCGATGATTGAAATATCGAACGTACCACCACCTAAATCATATACAGCAACAACTTTGTCGCCTTTTTGCTTGTCCATACCGTATGCTAATGCAGCAGCAGTTGGCTCATTGATGATACGCTTAACTTCTAAACCAGCGATACGGCCAGCATCTTTTGTTGCTTGACGTTGTGAGTCATTGAAGTATGCAGGAACAGTGATTACCGCTTCAGTTACTTCTTCACCTAAGAAGTCTTCTGCAGTTTTCTTCATCTTCTTCAATACTTCAGCAGAAACCTGTGGTGGCGCCATTTTTTCGCCTTTAGCTTCTACCCATGCATCGCCGTTGTCTGCCTTAGCAATACCAAATGGCATGATGTCGATATCACGTTGAACTTCTTTATCTTCGAAACGACGACCAATTAAACGCTTAATTGCGAATAATGTATTTTTTGGGTTTGTCACCGCTTGGCGTTTTGCCGGCTGACCTACTAATGTTTCGCCTTCTTCTGTGTAAGCGATAATTGAAGGAGTTGTACGGTCGCCTTCTGCGTTTTCAATTACACGTACGTTGTCGCCGTCTAAAACAGCAACACAAGAGTTAGTTGTCCCTAGGTCAATACCAATAATTTTGCCCATCTTGAGGATCTCCGAATTTCTTTAAAAAAGTTAAATTGCTTAGTTGATTTAGTAAGTGGGGATTGGCCAAATGCTTTTCAACAATTTTTTTAAAAATTTTGTAATTTTTCGTAAATCTATTGTGCTTTTCATACCACTGTTACGTAAATTACAGGTTTGCCTTGCAATCAAGGCATTAAAAAACCGAGCGATGCTCGGCTTTTTTCAATACAATCTTATTAAGCCAGAAGACTGAATAAGTTAAGCTTGTGTATCTACAGCTGGTGCTTTAGATACCATTACCATTGCAGGACGAATTAAACGACCGTTTAATTCGTAACCTTTTTGCATTACTGCGATGACTGTATTTGGTGCTACGCCCGGTACTTCTTGCATTGACATTGCTTGATGTAATTCAGGGTTAAATGGTTGGTCTTGTGGATCAACAGCGCTGATGCCAGACTTCTCTAAAGATGACAATAAGCCTTGATAGGTAAGTTCCACACCTTCATACATTGCTTTTTGCGCTTCATCGTCTTTATCAATGCTTTGCAAGGCGCGCTCTAAGTTATCAACCGTTGTTAACATTTCACCAGCAAATTTTTCCAATGCAAATTTACGTGCTTTTTCCACGTCTTGCGCAGCTCGGCGACGAATATTATCGACTTCAGCTTTTGCTCGAATCACGCTATCTTTTTGATCTGCAACAGTGCTTTGCGCTGTCGCTAATGCTAATTCAAGCTCGTTAATTTTTTCTTGTTCAGGGCTTAATACTTCGCCTTCAACTTGACCTTCAACAGCTTGTTCTTCAACAACCTGTTCAGTTTCATTTACTACTTCTTCGTTTGCAACGTCTTGTGCTGCTTCGTTTTGCGTTGACTCGTTAGTCATGGATAACTCCAAGAAAAATATTGTTAGCGCTAATTATGGGGATCAGAATTTGGGTTTCAAGCAAGATTTTAAATTATTTTTCTCGACAAGTCTGCTTTACAAGCGATTGAATTGGAGCGACACTGCTCACATTAGGCAACTAATTGATCCACATGTAAAAGATGACAGCACAATATAAAACTATCGGCCTGATTGGTAAACCTCATCACGAAGGCGCAGAAAAAACTATTAATAGTTTATATGAGTTTTTAACCGAAGAAGGCTACCAAGTCCTGATTGAAGAGTCGGTAGCAAATACTATTGCGTTGGAAAATATTGTCACAGCATCACTTGTAGATATTGGCGAACGCGCTGATTTAGCGATTGTGGTTGGGGGCGACGGCTATATGCTTGGCGCGGCACGTGTTCTTTCGTGTTATAACATTGGTGTTATTGGTGTTAACCGAGGTAATTTAGGCTTTCTTACTGATTTATCTCCAGACAACCTTATTGAACCACTTAAGAAAATTTTAGCGGGTAAATCATATTCTGAACAACGCTTTTTGATTGAAGCAGAAGTCTATCGACATGGTAAATTAAAAAGCTCTAATTCGGCCATGAACGAAGCCGTATTGCACGCTGGTAAAGTTGCCAATATGATTGAATTTGAAGTCTATATAGATAACAAGTTTATGTTCAGCCAACGATCTGATGGTCTGATTATATCTACACCTACAGGCTCAACCGCCTATTCAATGTCTGCTGGTGGGCCAATATTAACACCAAACCTAAATGCCCTATCGCTCGTGCCAATGTTTCCTCATACCTTAACATCACGTCCAATTGTTGTTGATGGTGACAGTGAATTAAAGCTTATTCTTGCAAACGAAAATTACGAAAACTTACAAGTGAGCTGTGACGGACATGTCATTCTTGCTGTCATGCCGGGCGATGAAGTTCATATTCGTAAAAGTCCAAACACGCTACGTTTAATCCATCCAATAGACCACGATTATCTCAAGGTACTTCGTTCAAAGTTAAGTTGGGGTAATAAGCTTTATTAACAATAGGTTATTATAAACTTGCTCATTTTTTGATAACAAATTAACTAAACACTATTGCCAAAAAACAAATTACTGTATAAATTATCAGTATATTTATTTAACTATTGGTGTTTGTATCTATGTTGACCCAATTAACCATTGCAAATTTTGCTATCGTTAAACAATTAGAATTAGACTGGCGCTCAGGCATGACAACGATTACCGGCGAAACAGGTGCTGGTAAATCGATTGCTATTGATGCCTTAGGTTTGTGTTTGGGTGACAGAGCCACAACTAATGTTGTTCGCCCAAACACCCCAAAAGCAGACTTAAGCGCTACTTTTGATATTAAGGGTAATTTAGCTGCAAATAATTGGTTAACTCAACATGATTTGTTGAGCGATGATGAATGCATTTTACGCCGAGTTATTTCAAGTGAAGGACGCTCCAAGGCATACATTAATGGTTCGCCTGTACCATTAACGCAATTACGTGAAATTGGCAGGTTATTAATCAATATCCATGGGCAACATGATCATCAACTCATCGTTAAAGCATCAGAACAACGAAAATTGCTTGACGATTACGCCAAACACCACAATCTTCTTGATGACACAGCCTATTACGCCAAGAAATGGTCTGCGTTAAATAGCGAACTCAATGAACTGAAAACGAGCCAAGCCCAGCGCGAAGCAGAGCAACAATTGCTTCAATATCAGGTAAAAGAATTAGACGAGTTTGCAATATGTGAAGGCGAATTTGAAACACTTGAAAACGATTACAAGAAGTTTAGTAACTCACAAAACATCTTAGAAGATAGCTTATTTGTGCTTGAGGGGACTAGTGAGAATGATCAGTTCAATGTACTCGATACCCTTAGACACTGCGTAGATAGGCTATCTCAGTATGCCGACATTGATGCTGATATTTCAAACATCTCTAAAACATATCAAGATGCGTTGATTCAGTTAGAAGATGCCTGCCAAGACTTGAGACATTTTCATGATAGGTTAGAGCTCGATCCTGAGCAGTTCCAAATCATTGAAGAACGTTATTCAAATGCGATAAACCTTGCACGTAAACACCAAGTAGCACCGGAAGATTTGCATATCAAACACTGTGAGTTACAACAAGCTTTAGCAAATATTTCAAGTGACGATTCACGCCAAGAGCAAATCTATACAGAATTGGATCAAACAAAAGCTGACTATGAAGAAGCCGCTAAGCTATTACATGAATCAAGGCAGCAAGCAGCAACTGAGCTAAGTGGCTTAATTACGCATAGTATCCAAGAATTAAACATGCCTCACGGAGAGTTTAAAGTAGAGGTGAGCAACAAAGAAAGCGCTTCATTAAACGCGCAAGGTAGTGATGACATTGTGTTCTTGGTAAGTATAAACCCAGGACAGGCACTCGAAGCAATGCACAAAGTAGCATCAGGTGGTGAATTATCTCGTATTAGTTTAGCCATGCAAGTTATTTTGGCCGACAAAGTAACTTCACCTGCACTCATTTTTGACGAAGTAGATGTCGGTATTAGTGGTCCAACAGCGTCAATGGTTGGCGAGAAGTTAAAGCAACTTGCCAATAACACTCAAGTTATATGTGTGACTCACTTGCCGCAGGTCGCCTGTAAAGGACACCAGCAGTACTTTGTTGCTAAGTTAACGGATGGTGAGCATACCGAAACAACAGTAACTGAACTATGTGAACAAGCACGAGTCAAAGAAATTGCCCGTCTACTCGCGGGCGATAAGATATCTGAGCATAGTTTGGCCAACGCAACTGAGCTACTCGCAAGTTAAACCAGCGTTAGCTAGCCTTGTAGTAAAAAAGTTTTGTAACCTGCAGCATGCTTGGGTATGATGCCAAGCTAAATAATAAAGGATAAGACGTATTCATGCTGTTAAGAGTATCAATTATTGCGCTTTCATTATCACTAAGCGCTTGTTCTAATTGGATTTATCGTATTGACATTCCACAGGGTAACTACCTAGAACAAAAAGCAATCGACCAATTGCAAGTGGGCATGACAAAAGAGCAAGTTAAATTTGTATTAGGTAGTCCAGTGATTGTTGATACCTTCAAGCCTGATATATGGCACTATGTATACGAGTTTAACTCAGGAAAAGATAAAGACTTAAACTTCAAGAAGAAGTTTATTTTAACCTTCGAAGATGAAAAACTAAAATCAGCTGAAGGTGACTTTGAAGTTCCAGAGTCATTTTATACACCAATTCAAAATGACGCATAGAATTAGCAAATAAAAAAAACGACGCTCATGCGTCGTTTTTTTATGTCTGTATACAAATAATGATTAATCTTTACTTCCACCACGAAGCGGGTTAACTCTACCACCCGTTACTTTATCTGCTCGACCATCAGCCTTTGCTTTTTCAGCGCGACGTTTCCTCACTTCTTTAGGATCTGCAATCAAAGGTCGGTATATTTCTATTCGGTCGAGATCATTTACTGGCTCTGAAAGCTTCACACTTCTATTCCAGATACCAACTTTATTGACCTTCAAATCAATTTCAGGAAAGATTTGTAAAATCCCTGATTCGTTAATCGCCTGTTCAACATCGATTCCTGGCTCCACCGTGACCGTTAATAGTTCTTGTTTGGTCGGCGTACCATAGACAACTTCAACCTGAATATTTGTCGTTTCCACTTAGCTGTATACCTCTTTTGCTCTTTTTGTAAAAGCATGAACCATATTGTTAGTGATATGATTGAATATCTTACCAAATGCGATATCCATTACTTTACTAGAAAACTCATACTCTAAATCAAGGCTCACTTTACACGCATCTTCCGTAAGCTTTTCTAATCGCCAATAACCTACCAGATTAGTAAATGGTCCATCGACTAATTCGAGTTTTACCACTTCATTTTTAGTCAACGTATTTTGCGTCGTAAACCACTTCTTTATGCCTCCTTTGGAGATCATCAAAGAAGCCGTCATTGAATCATCAGTCTGCTCTAACAACTTACTATCAGCACAGTCTGGTACAAATTGCGGATAAGATAAGACATCATTAATCAAGTTATACATTTGCTCAGCACTAAACATGACTAATGCACTGCGATTTACCTTTGGCATTTAATTCCCCTAACACGATTAAGCCCTTATCATACCAAAGCTACTGATAAAGCTCATTATCTATCTTACTTTGCGCGCCCAAAAGATAAAAACAAACACAGGAAGATTCATCAGTATCCCGTACATTAATGGGATAGTTGCTAATTCAGGCATTTGAAGCACAGTATGAGCCACCATCATTGCCGTACCTGCATTTTGCACACCAACCTCTAGACATATTGTTTTGATATCGGAACGTTGAGTGAGCAGTTGCTTAGCAATCAGCAAAGAACAAGTTAAAGCACTACATACCAATAGCATAACGGCAAGTGTACCTATGCCTACTTTTTGCGTGAATAAGTTGATATTCGCTAAAATCAAACCAATAACCACTAAAAGCATTAAAGCGCTAGAGGCTAGTTTAACGTTGGCAATGCGATTTTCAGTAAGACTAGGCAATAGTTGTTTGATGCACATCCCCAATATTACTGGCACTAAAGTGACCAATATAAGTTGGGCCATCATTAAACCAACAGGTAAATCAAAGCCTTGCTGTTGTTGCTCCCAAAAGCTGACGAAAAATATGAATATAACAGGCAAAGTGAAAGGCACAATTAAGCTTGTTATCGCCGTTAGCGAAATACTTAATGCCACATTACCTTTTGCTAAATAACTAAAAAAGTTTGACGTAGCACCGCCTGGGCATAGAGATAAGAGAAATAGACCTGCCGCCTCTACAAACGAAAGCTGACAAATGTAGATAATGGCTATCGCGAGTACAGGCAAAAATAGTAGTTGAAGTCCCAATCCTAGAATTACCGCTTTTGGATAATGAACGATCCGCTTAAAATCATCCAATGATAGGCTCATTCCCATCGAAAACATCACAAATGCCAAAGACAAGGGCAACAAAGCTTGTGGTATAGATTCGAACATGACTAACTCAATGGCGGAAAACTAGCATTTTAAAGAAAAGCATTGTAATTAGGTACCTGTAAGGTGTTATTTTCTTTATCATAAACAGCAAGTTTTTATCAATTGTAATAAACAAGGTGTAACGAATGTTGAGTATTTGGTGGCAAGCTTCTCGCCCTAAAACACTACTTGCCAGTATTAGCCCAGTTACATTAGGGGCGTTATCAGCGTTACCAATTTACAATCTCAACATTGCTATTTTTATTACCACATTATTTTGCGCACTGTCTTTACAAGTGGCCGTGAATTTTGCCAACGATTACTTTGATGCCAAATCGGGTGTCGATACTGATCGGCGGTTGGGCCCAGTTCGCGCAGTTCAGGCCGGATTGATACCAGAAAGTAAAATGAAAACAGCACTCATACTTATGACGTGTTTAGCCATTGCCTCTGGATTATTCTTAGTTTACCAAGGAGGCTGTTTTTTTTTATTGCTAGGGGTGCTTAGTGTATTGGGAGTTTTTCTCTACAGTGCAGGGCCAGCTCCCATTGCTTCAGCTGGTTTAGGCGAAGTTGTTGTTTTCATATTTTTTGGATTGATCGCATTACTTGGTAGCCACTATTTACAGAGCAACACAATAACGCCATATGCCTGGATTTTCGCGATCAACACTGGCCTATTCGCGAGTGCTGTTATGCTAGCCAACAATATTAGAGACATTCCAACAGATCGAGCGGCCAATAAGCTCACGCTTGCCTGTAGGATTGGTGATCCAAGGTCACGCAATTTATTGATTAGCTTTATAACCTTGCCATTTATTATTCATTGCCTGTTGACGCCAATTAGCATGTTGATGGTGCTGCCAATAATGATTTGTTTAGTTCCTGCAATACTTATTGTTAAAAACACGAAAATATATGATGGCAGACAGCTAAATAAGTTGCTTGGTCAAATAGCCACGCTCAACTTTATATACTGTATTTCGTCGAGTGTTTTTTGGCAGTTACACCTATCACAATAAGTGACTAGTCAAAGCTGTTAAATTATTTACGTTTTATTTCAATTAGACGATTTAATTCAAAAACATTTCACCGTATAATTCGGCCACTATGGCAAAGAAAAAATCAAAAAAATCGAATAGCAACACGATCGCGCTGAATAAAAAAGCTCGCCACAACTATAGCCTGACAGATAAGTTTGAAGCAGGGATGAGTTTACAAGGTTGGGAAATAAAGAGTATTCGCGATGGTAAAGTCAATATCTCAGATTGCTACGTTCACATCAAAGACAGAGAAGCATATTTAGTTGGCGCGGAAATAATGCCACTAAAAATGGCTTCATCTCACGTGGTGTGCGATCCAACACGTGCACGTAAATTATTATTAAACCGCCGCGAACTAGATAGAATAGCTGGCGCTGTTGAGCGTGAAGGATACTCACTTATTGCTACATCCATGTACTGGAAGCAATGCTGGGTTAAGCTTGAGTTTTACCTAGGTAAAGGTAAAAAAGCGCATGATAAACGTGCTGATGTTAAAGATAGAGAATGGGCAGTTGATAAAGGCCGCCTCATGAAAAACAAAAATCTTAATCGAGATTAATATCTGTCTTGATACTGTCGCAGAGCTCCCCCCTCTCTGCGACAACATCTATGCTTCCACGATTACTTATTCTGTAACAACATAAACAAATGAGCTGCACTCCAGCTAAAATTAGTTGCTCCTTGCATTTGACCTGTTTGCGGATTGTAATTTTCCCTGATGGGATCAGCAGTTAATAGACCACTTGCATTAGTCAAAAACTTATTTATTAACACATTGGCATCATCTTCATAGCCGTAATTGTTCATTGCTTCGATAGCAAAGTAAAACTGATCAAGCCAGACCCTGCCACGCCAATAAATATCAGGATCGTATGCAGGGCTCATTTTGGATAACGTAGGAATTGGTACTTTGGTATTGAACTCTTGCTTATTCATAATGTGTGTCACAACCTTTTTTGCACGTTCGGTTGATGCCACATTAGCCCATAACGGTGCCCATCCCTCGGGCCCTTTCCCTCGATGAACTAACAGTTGCCCATGACAAACACCTGTACGTTTTTTTTCGGTTGAGAGTTTCAAATCATAGTAGAACTCGGTCAACTCGTCATAAAAACACTGTTCGATTTTCTTAGCTAACTCATCCGCATCAGCTATGTACGCTTTTGCCTGAGCTTGTTTTCCAATTGCACGGTACATTTTTGCAATAAGTCGTTTTTCAAGCACCAGATAACTATTGAGCTCGACAGATTCTTGTGCAATCGAAAAACCCAAGATATTACCTTCTATGTCGGTATTTTCTATAAACTCGACATGCCAGTCACGTTTTGCTTTGCGTATATCGCCTTGATAATAACGATGACTATATGCTGATAATTGTTCGTTGGATATAAAACCAAAACGAGCCGCATTATCCATACCTGATTCCCAACCTGTGCCATGCTGAACCCCAATATCAATCGCCAAATAATCTATGCTATGGATGACTTCTTTGTAGCTCGAGATGCCAGTACATTGATACCAGTTGTCTTGCAATGATTTGCATTGAGACTTCAATTGACTGGGTAAGCTATGTTCAACCTGAAGATTGAACACCATATTATTGTGGTTATCGTTATGGAAGCGATGAAGTGTTGCGCCATATTCCACAAGACCATTCTTATTATGGTCTCGATTTCGATACCACCATTGGTGGTAGTTAACCAGTTTTGGCAACATTTCCTTGAGATATTGCTGACTGTTGTTCGCTTTAAATACTTTCCATACAGCCCAACTCGCTAGGGGTGGTTTAGTATTGCGCTCGTTCCAATTACCTCCATCGCCACCACGATCACTGTCTTTATTGTAAAAAATAGCATCAATAACCATGCCCGCATCTTGAGGGCGAATGTTATCATCAACCTGAACCTGATAATCAAACATGCTATTAATCACATTTTTAGCTAAGTCGGTATCAATATCTGCCAACGCAGCGGCATGCTTCCAACTATCCCAGGCCCAAAAACCGTTAAACCACCTGGCTGTGACAGAGGGAGAGACACCGTGGCTCTTAATGGCACCAGCAGGGCTTCGCCAGTTACCAATTAAGGTTTCAATAGATTTTACCTGGATTACTGAATAAGGTGTGTGTGCCCTATTCACTGCGTCTAAATAATGCCGCCAACGCTGCTCACTTTGCTTCCAAAATGACTTAGGCTGCTTAAGTATTTTTGATAATGAAGCCTGTGAGGCAATTTTTTCGGTCGCATTATGAAAATAGCTATGAGCGGTGAACAGCTCAACTGTTGCTTTAGGCGCGATTTTTATGGAATGTTCACTGCGGTATTGACTTTGGTTATCTTCAATATGAGTCTTTGAAGGTACATTGCGCTGTATCGTATAACTTGCGCCATCGCTAAATAATAGGTTCCACTTATCTCGAATCTCAGGTAGCACAACAGAAACACCACTATTGTCCTTGCTGAGCCTTGGCTGCCATTTTGTAAACTTATCTGTAATTAATTCAGATTCTTGCCAGTGTTGGTTTAGCGCACCATGCCAAACTAACGTTAATGGCAAAGATGCTGTCGATAAGTTTTGAATATTCGTTTTGACTAAAGCAAATCGCTCACCAACAAATCTTAACCTTAATTCAACAAGTAGATCTTCGCGACGATACTGTTGGACAAGCTCTCCTGGCAATGCATAGATTTCTCGATTAAAACTGCGCCAGTCAATGATTGAATTGTTTTGTGAATTAATAAGCAAGAGCTGCTCAAATTGTTTAGCAATGAAAACACCGTACTCTTGCGCGATAACCATAGGCCCGGTAAAGCCACCCAACAGCTCATCACTCTGAGGGAGTAGAAAGCCATGCCAGCTTCCTGCATCAAAAAACGGGTTGAATTGTTGATTGCCATACTTATCAAAAACACGATATTGCTCAGGCTCGCCATATCGGTCAATGATATTTTTATATGATGAAGCAAAACTGTGGGAAGAAATGAAAATAGTGAGGAATGTAATGAAGCCTACAAACCTCAGGTATTTTGTAGGCTTATCAGAATATCGGCTACAAATCGTTGTCTCTAAGTAGTTGTTTAATATCATCTTTGGCACTTATTATATGCTCTCTTAAATAAGCTTGCGCTTGTTCTGACTGTTTTTCTGCGCAAAGCCTCAACAACTCTTTATGCTCATCTTGGGCGGTGCTTTCACCACCAGCAAGTAACAAGTGCATTCGCACATAACGCAATGAATTTTTAATCAATGCATCAGCAAGCTCAGCCGTATGAGGTCGATTGGCCCTGCAATACAGAATATTGTGGAATCGATAATTTAACTCGCCCTGCGCATTATCTAGGTGGCCCGTTGCCTCCTCCATTTGTTGGATAAGCGCTTCTGCCTCGGCAATATCTTCATCCGTTAAATCGTCGATTGAGTATTTCAATAGCTCACATTCAAGTAGCGCACGTAATTCAAAAATCTCATCAACCTGATCCGCAGATAGTTCAGTAGCTGTAGCTCCCTTGTGCGGCTCGAAATTAACTAAACCTTCTGCCTCCAGTTGCAATAATGCTTCTCGAACCGGTATCCGTGAAACGTTGAGCTCTTCAGCTAAAGCCGCTTGTCTTAGCGACTCACCTGCCGCTATTTCACCTGATAAAATTTTATTCCGTAACACTTCAACAACGAGTTGCGTGCGAGTCTTGTGTACAATTGCCATAAATCTTCTCGATATTGCATTTTGTATACGATTATATGCACTTCGTAAGCTCGTTGCTATAAGCTGTTAGAATTATTCACTAAGTTTTCTATTTTCTGCTCACCCCATTAGGTAGTACGTCCCTGTACTGGGCAAAATGTTATATTACCTTTGATAACAAATGGGCCTCAAAAACCTGTCTTTTGCATGTAAACCAACTGACGTTGTTCTGACATCAGTCGACGAAGGGAATGGACCGCCGTGGTTCATCGTGGCACACACTTCAACTCCTGTTGGCATTTGATTTAGAATCAGTCGCCCAACACTAAATGATAAAGCTTCAACAATCTCAGCTTGCTCATCAATCTCTTGTGATAAGCCATGAATAGAAGCCGTTAATTGCCCTTGAAGTTGCTCAATTAGTGACATCAACTCTGTAACACCGTCGTACTCAACAATAATAGCGCTAGGGCCAAATGTTTCCTCATGCAAAATACGATGCTCCAAGAACGCTTTAACATTTGTCCTGACGATTTGTGCTTGCGGATGAAATGGCGCTGATGGACTATTTTGGCCAACTAAAGACACATCGCGAATATCACGTATTTGCTGTATTGACGCTTGGTAATTAGCCAAGATACCCGGCGTGAGTAACGGTGCACTTGATGCTGTCGATAATGCCTGTGCAGTGGCCGTCAAAAACTTTTCATTATTGGCTGGTAGCAACCAGACCCCAGGACTGGTGCAAAATTGCCCTTGGCCCATCATCAAAGAACCAACTAAAGCTTGGGCTAATGATTCAGCGTCACAAGCCACCTTTTTTGGGAGGATAACTTGTGGGTTGATGCTACCCAATTCACCGTATAATGGAATAACTTCCTGACGTTGATGAATACTCTTTTGAAGAGAAGAAGCCACATTAAACGAACCAGTGAAACCCACCGCCTTAATTTCGGTACACTTTACTAATTGATGACTTGGTTCCGGCCTTGATGTTTGCAATAACGCAAACACGCCAAGTGGCATATCCAGATCCTTTATCGCCTTTAATATCGCGTTAGCCATTAACTCACTGGTTGCAGGGTGTGCAGGATGCCCTTTAACAACAACGGTACAACCAGCCGCTAATGCCGATGCAGTATCCCCACCCAACGTAGAGAATGCATAAGGAAAGTTTGAGGCACCAAAAACGGCAACAGGCCCAACAGGTATATAAGTAAGCTCAGTTTCTGGTTTAGGTAGCGGAGCTCGCTCTGGTTGTTCGTCCTCAATCGTTGAAGTGACTAGGTTTGCACGTAAATCATTGGCGAAAAACCTTAATTGATTGACCGTTCGCATTCTCTCACCTTCAAGACGTTGCTCTGGTAATCCTGTTTCACGCATGGTGGTATGGATTAAGTCATTACCTAATGCCAGTATATTTTCTGCAATAGCATCAAGAAAGTCAGCGCGTTGCTCTGGTGTTGTTTTACGGTAACGTTTGAACGCTTGCTCAGCCGCCGCTGAAGCTGACTCCACTAAGTGCTGACTAACCTCATAAAAAGGTAGATCATCATAACGGTTTTCTTGAGGAACAAAGGCGAAAAAGGTATCAACACCCTCTCCCACTTGCCACGTACCGTTGATTAAACTTTTACCTGTGATATTCATACTTTTACCTAACAATTAAATAACTTGAAAGCCCGCAAAGTACGGGTCGTCCGTATCAACGGTGATACAATTACTGCCAAACACCTTTGCCCAACCTTTTATACTCGGCATGATGGCGGCATACTCGCCAACCATACAGGTACTTTCTATGCGGCCAACAAATTGACTGCCAATAAAGCTTTCATGAACAAAGTCTGCACCTGGTTGGAGTTTGCCTTTCGCAAAAAGTTGAGCCATGCGAGCACTGGTGCCGGTTCCACATGGCGATCGGTCAATCGCTTTATCACCATAAAAGACAGCGTTTGCCGCATCGGATTCACTATTTTTGGGTATACCAGTCCATAATAAATGAGAGGCACCACATACCGTACTGTCTTCAGGGTGAATACAGCTGACTTGTTGATTAACGAGTTCACGAACCATTGGACTAAACCTCAATACATCTTCAGCATTCCAATGCTCTATTCCTGGGAAATTCTCTTGTGGTTCAACAATAATGTAAAAATTCCCACCGTAAGCGACATCAACTGTTAATGTGCCAAGATCAGGAACATCAATGACGATGCCTTCGTGAGCGAGATAAGACGCAATGTTGAATATCTTAACCCACTCAACTTTGCCGTTCGTCATGTGGTATTCAACATCAATAATTCCTGCCGGTACCTCAACTTTAAGCTGGCCCGGTATTTTAGGCTTTATCAATCCAGCCTCTATTCCAGCCGTTATCGTACCTATTGTCCCATGGCCACACATCGGCAGGCAGCCTGAGGTTTCAATAAACAAAATAGCAACATCATTTTCTTTATTAATAGGTGGGTACAAAAAGGCACCAGACATCATATCGTGGCCGCGTGGTTCAAACATTAGTGACTGTCTGATCCAATCATGGTGAGTAAGAAAGTCTGCCCTTTTCTCACTCATGGTCTGTCCATTAAGATCAGGATGCCCACTCGTCACTAGCCGTACAGGGTTACCACATGTATGTGAATCGATACAATAAAAGGTGCCTTTTTGCATATAACTACTCCCCTAGCTTGAATTTACTAAGGTCAATTCGATTTGCCATGGCAGTATCAAATAGCTGTTTTACATACTGCTTCTCTTGTTCAGGTAGCGATAGGCGTGGTGCTCGAGTTAGTTCAGAGCCTCGGCCAGCAAGGAACTCGGCATACTTAATACATTGAACAAGCGTAGGAATCGTGTCGAGTCTCAATAAAGGCAAGAACCATCGCCAAATTTCGAGGGCTTCTTGATAACGGCCTTGTTCCGCTAATTCAAAAATCGCGACTGATTCGCGCGGGAATACATTGGTTAATCCAGAAATCCAACCAGTTGCACCCAGCATTAAACTTTCCAACGCAATATCATCAACACCACCAAAAACCGTGTATCTATCGCCAAAAGCACTGAAGAGTTCAGAAATTCTTCGGGTATCTTCAGTCGCTTCTTTTACCGCAACAATATTTTGCTCTTCTGCTAGTGTTTTCATTCCCTCAATTGAAACATCAACACCATAAGTAATTGGGTTGTTGTATACCATGATGGGTAACGCCGTGTTCCGCGCAACCTGCTGGTAATGATGAATAGCTTCACGCTCCGTCGAACGGTACACCATACCTGGTAAAACCATTAGGCCATCAATGCCCATTTTTTCAGCATCTTGGCTAAACTCGACGGCAAACTGTGTTGTTGTCTCTGCAACACCTGATATTACAGGTACTCGACCAGCCACAACCTCTTTTGCAGCAGCCATGACCTTTCTCTTTTCTTCTGGTCTTAATGAGCAATTCTCACCCACAGTACCATTCACAATAATGCCGTGAACACCTTCATTAATGAGGTTATCTAGCATTTGTTGTGTTGTTTCATAATTAACAGAAAAATCTTCATTAAATTGTGTAGTAACGGCTGGATATACGCCTCTCCAGTTAACTGACATCGGTCAACTCCATAATTAGTTATCAATTGCTTGCCATCATAAGTATATTGTATACAATATTCAATAAATAATTTAACTGAGTGTTAAAAAGATGGATTTCAATTTAAAAAACCTAAATCAATTTCAGCAGTTAACTACGCTAGATATGCACACAGAGGGAGAACCATTGCGCATTGTGACAAGTGGTTACCCTCAAATTATTGGCGATACAATTTTAGAAAAGCGTCGTTTTGTAGAGCGGGAATTGGATCATTTACGCAAAGCATTGATGTTTGAACCACGTGGTCATGCAGATATGTACGGCGCACTCATTACAGAGCCATGCACTGAAGATGGTGACTTTGGTATTTTGTTTATGCACAACGAAGGTTACTCAAGCATGTGTGGTCACGGGATCATAGCCACAGTAACTGCTGCGATTGAATGTAATGACATTCAGGTATATGAAAACGATGTTGCCACGATAAATATCGATTCACCTGCGGGCCGTATTGTTGCCTATGGCCAACTTATCGAGGGGAAACCACAAGTTAGCTTCGATTGTGTTTCCTCTTTTGTCGAAGTCACCGACCAGCAAGTCACTATCGAAGGTTTAGGTAAGGTTGACTACGATATCGCGTTTGGTGGAGCTTATTATGCTTACGTCGATGCCGATAAGCTGGGTTTAAGTTGCGATCCAAATAATGTCGAAAACTTAATTCATTTTGGTAGAGCAATCAAAAAAGCAGTTATCGCTGATTATCAACTTCATCACCCGGAACATGACGACCTTTCCTTTTTATACGGAACGATATTTACGTCAAGTAAAGTAACCAACCCGACGAGTCATTCTCGCCACGTCTGTATATTTGCGGATGGAGAAGTTGATCGTTCACCAACAGGAACTGGCGTTAGTGGCCGAATAGCCCTACTTATGCATAAAGAAAATATCGCGATAAATGAAGCGGTAACGATTGAAAGTATACTCTCTACGTCGATGACGGTTTATGGACATAAACCACACGAATACTTTAACAAACAGGCGGTTATTCCAAACGTTTCAGGCTCAGCATTCGTTACAGGTCAGCACAGGTTTTTCATAGATAAAACGGATCCTGTCAATCCCGGCTTCATTTTAAGGTAGAAATCAGGATGAAAGGAAATCAGCATGTCGGTGTCATCGGTGGTGGAATTATTGGTCTTTGCACTGCGCTCAATCTTCAAAAAGAAGGCTTTAAGGTAAGCATTATCGATCGTAAAGGTATTGCAAAAGAATGCTCAAAAGGTAATGCAGGACATTTTGCAACGGAGCAGGTGTTTCCGTTAGCAGACAAACACCTGCTGCCAAAGATCCCTAAGATGCTGTTGGATCCACTGGGGCCATTTCGTATCAGGCCTAGATATTTTCTAAAGGCATTGCCGTGGTTTTTACGATTTATTTGGCAAATGCGTAAACAACCATACGCGCAAAGTACAAAGCAGTTAACCCTATTAAATGAACACTCGATAAACGCATATCAAACACTTTTACGTGAATTCGATCTGACGCACTTAATACACTTAAAAGGCAGTTTATTAGTCTTTGAGTCAACATGTCAGGATGAAATTGAACAAATAAAATCTCGCTTTGTTGCTCACGGGGTGCCAGCTACGGTGTTAAATAAATCACAGCTAAACGCACTTGAGCCTAATCTATCGGACAACATAACAGCAGCAATACACTTTGAAACAGGTGGGCATACTACGGATCCAGAAGCACTATGTATTGCCCTAGCACAAGTTTTCATCGAACAAGGAGGTCAGCTAATCATTGATGATGTCTCGCGAATTAACACGGGTAATAAGCTGTTGATTAAGACTGAGAGAAGTCACTACGAATTTGACAAACTAGTCATTGCCACTGGCGCTTGGTCAAAAACACTTGCGAACCAACTAGGCTATAACGTTCCCCTCGATACCGAACGGGGTTATCACCTAATGCTGCCACAAACTAACCTATTAAATCGACCTGTTACCTCTGCTGAGCGAAAGTTCATTATGACTCCAATGGCATCAGGCTTGAGACTTGCAGGTACAGTAGAGTTCGCCGGCCTACAGGCGCCCATGAATAATCAACGTGCAGAAATACTGCTGCCACATGCTCGAGCGATATTAAAGGAGCATATTCATCCTCCATCAAAAAGTGCGTGGATGGGCTTTAGGCCATCATTGCCTGATTCATTACCTGTCATTGGTCAAGCACCGAAGCATAGCAATATATTCTTCGCATTTGGTCATCACCATTTAGGCTTAACCCATGGAGCAATTACTGGGGAGCTAATCACTCAACAGATAACACAGCAACCAACCACTATTGATTTATCACCCTTTTGTATTAGCAGATTTAACTAGAGAGAGATTATGACACTATACACGCAACATCTAGAACAACTCCGAACGACATTTAATGAGGGACTAAAACGTGCAAATGTGGATGGCGTTTTAATTTATGCCGGCGAGCAAAAATACCCGTTTCAAGATGACAATGGTCAAAGAGTTAATATCAACCCATATTTTAAATACTGGCTCCCTTTAACGAGCCAAGTAAAAAGCTTTGTTTATTATGAAGCAAATGAAAAACCTCGATTATTCCTCTACCAAATCAGTGATTATTGGCACGCTCAGCCAGAAACACCACCTGGTGAATGGCAAGAACACTTTGACCTCACGATCATTTCAGATCCTCTGGAAGTGAGTAAGCACCTCAACCAACGACTTTCCAATACAGCATTTATTGGTGAAGAAACTGAACTAGCCACCGAGCTTGGTATTAATAATGTTAATCCGAGTGCTCTTTTAAATTACATCAACTATCAACGGGCGTATAAATCAGCTTATGAAATTAACAATATGCGTAACGCCAATCAACTTTCGGCTAAGGCTCATTTAGCGGCAAAAACGGCGTTTTACAATGGTGCTTCAGAACTGGAAATTCATCAGGCCTATTTGGCGGCAATTAATATTCGTGAAAGTGAGCTACCATACAACAATATCATTGCACTGAATCAACACGGTGCCATATTGCATTACGACCATTACCAAACAACCAAGCCAACGCATTTTAAGTCATTTTTAATAGACGCGGGTGCCAGCTTTAATGGTTATCACGCAGATATCAGTAGAACCTATATTGGTGAACAATATGCAAACCATGAGTTCAGTGAGCTCTATCAAGCCTATCAACAGGAATATGCAGAACTCCTAGGTGAAATTTCGCTAGATAAGTCATACCTAGCGTTTCATGACTCTTCACATCGCCGCATGGCTAAATTATTAAGTCAATTTGGTTTACTCAACTGCAGTGCCGAAAAAGCTTACGAACATGGTTATAGCCGCGTATTTTTCCCTTGTGGAACGGGTCACTATATTGGCTTGCAAGTCCACGATATCGGCGGATATTTATCTGAAAATGGTTTGAATGAATCCGTTCGAGATCCGCGTTATCCATTTCTGCGTTTGAATAGACCGATGGAAAATAATGTTGTTTTTACTGTAGAGCCAGGTATCTATTTTATCGACATGTTACTTGAACAACATAAGGATAACCCTGACTTTAATTGGTCTAGGATTAATCACTTTAAATCTTTTGGTGGCTTTAGAATGGAAGACAGTATTGCAATGGTAAATGGCAAGCCTGAAAACCTAAGTCAGCAGGCTTTTGATGAATTAGCCTAACAATAAAAAAGAGCGATAAGTCGCTCTTTTTTTTATCAGTTTAAAGCGTTTCTAACCAACGATGAAAATCATCGTCCATCGACGTCCCCCACTCTAGTATCAACGCTTGATACCGAGGAAAGTCACCTTGTCGGGTAAAGAATAACATTTGCTCAACTTTATCTCGTTGTTGCTCCATCATGTAACGCGCGGCTAGATAGCCCCAGCGATAAACTTTATCGACATTCCAACCATCACCAGAGTTATACAAAAGCTCACTCAATGAATAGGTTTTATCCTTGGCCAATGCAATCGCTTTTGGGTTATCTTCCATATGTGCAACATATTCGGCGATTCCTTCCGTCCACCAGGTTAAATAAGGTGGCTTAGGCGCTGGTTTTAAACAATATTCAGGCCCCGCATGGTTGTCATGCAAACCCGCACAAAAGTCACCGTAGTTGTTGTAACGCCCATCTAAGTAATGAACAAATTCATGATTTAGATTCCAGACTTCACCATTTCTCAAGTAAGCGACATATTCTGCGCTGTTATCTTCTAAATGTGGCAAGCCCTCTAAGTACATTCCACCATTGTTTGAAGGTACATCAAAGTGTTTTGTGACATAGGCTACATAGTCGTCTTTACTGGCGTAGATATTCGCACGAAGTACCGTGTTATGGTCATGCAACACTGGTTTATTTTGGCGCTCAAACAGGCGGTGAAATCGCTGTTCAGTGGACAGCAATAAACGACAAGAATCCGCAATATTTTGCTCCGTCATTTGCTGATAACGTAGGCTTAAGTTGTCGGCACATTGGTGAGTTCCTGACAGTATTTTATCAATTTCAGGTTTGTTGCGAACCCACGCGGGCTGATACGTCTCGCCCTCTCTTACAACATTGCCCGTCGCAAGTACTATATTCTCAGATACCGGCGACGCGGCTTTCTCTTCTACGGTTGTTTGAACTGAGTCATCACACGCCATTACACCTAATGGTAATGCCAACATTACTAACTTTTTCATTATTATTGTTTCTCCGAATTAACCTAACAAATGGGCTTCCTTGCTCATTTATTAGAGGGAAGGTTAGGTTTGCATAAAAGTTTCAATCTGCGAGATTGTTCTAGGTAAGCTAATCGACAGGTTTTCATGACCTGTATCGGTAACTAAAATATCGTCTTCTAATCGGATGCCCATGCCACGAAAGTGCTTTTGTACATTCATACAACTTTCCGGAAAATAAAGCCCAGGTTCGATGGTGAAAATCATATTTTTCTCTAGCTCGACCCATTGGCCATGTTCATCGTGATAACTACCAACATCATGAACATCTAAACCAAGCCAATGTCCTGTTTTGTGCAGTGAATACTGCTGAAATAGCGATTTTTCGAAAATCTCATCAACACTTGCATCAATCACCTTAAGATCATGAAGGCCTATCGCTAGCTCACGCATGGCTGCAGGATAAATATCCCCCCAGCTGGCTCCAGGTTTCACTTTGCTGATACCTGCTTCTAACGCGTTAAGTACAACTTGATAAAGCTCTTTTTGAGGTGTAGAAAATTGTCCGTTTACCGGGTATGTTCTGGTGATATCGGCCGTGTAATATTGATAATCAGCGCCAGCGTCTATCAACAATAATTCACCATCTTTAAGACGTGCCGTGTTTTGGGAGTAATGCAAACAACACGCATTGTTACCTGCAGCAACGATTGATGGATAGCCAACATCTTGACAACCAAACACACTGGCCTGTTGCATAAATAACGCGGCCAATTCGTTTTCTGTTATTCCCGGCTTTGTTGCTCGCATAACCGCTTGATGCGCCACAACTGAGGCATCAACAGCCTGACGAATTAACGCTATCTCATGCTCATCTTTAACTCTTCGCTTTTGCTGAATATACGGGAGTGCACTGTGGAGTTGCTTGAATATTTTTGGCTCATCGAACTTCGCCTGCTTCCTTTGACCATCAAGCCAATGGAAAATATGTTCATGAAACCTGCCTTGCTCGTCGGACAAATAGATATGCTTTCGATGACCCAACAATCGTGGCAACTCTTGATGGAGTGCTGCAATATCAAAGGCGGCGTCAGCACCATATTGTTCAATTGCTCCTTGTTGGCCTGCTCTCGCGGCAAACCATACCTCTTGAAATTCATCTTTAGGTTGATTGAACATCACAAAGGGTTGATCACTATTGGGGCGTAATACAGCGACAGCATCAGGCTCCGCATACCCGGTAAGGTAGTAAAAGTCATGATCTTGTCGAAATGGAAAAAGAATATTCTTATTTCTCACTTTTTCTGTATTGCCAACCAATATAACAACTGCATCTTGTTCAATTGATGCGAGAAATTGGTTACGACGTTGTTGATAAATATTCATGAATTGCCCTCTAATTTCGAGACAAGTAGTTGGGCGGCTGCAAGGTCTTCAAGCGCATGCCCAACGGATTTGAAAAAAGTGATGTCAGTTGGTTGCCTTAAAAAGTGCGTATCTTTTCGAGCTAACGCGAATAAATCGGCTTCTATATCTTCAGGTTTAATGATTTGCTTACTTAGCGGAATTGCTAAATCGCCCGTTTCTTTTAATGCGCCTTGTAAGTTATCAACCACGATTCGGCTTCGTAATAAGCATTCATCATCTGCTTCACGCATATCAGGGCGATATGCACCAACCATATCAAGGTGTTGACCCGGCTTTAGCCATGTGCCACTTATTAGTGGCTCAATGCTCATCGTTGCACAGGAGACAATATCAACAAACGCTATCGCCTCACTGATGTCTTCAACCACCGTTGCTTGCACCGGTAAATGGCTGATTTTCTTTAATACCTGTTTAGCTTTTTGAATGTCTCGGCCCCAAACAAAGATCTGCTCTATCGGCCGAACCGAGCAATGCGCTTCGATCAGCTCACTAGACAAAGTTCCTGTGCCTATCATCAATAACGATCGACTGTTTTCACGCGATAAAAAGCGACTCGCCAATGCCGAAGCAGCTGCAGTGCGCTTTGCAGTTAAGCTGGGTGCGTCAATCGTGGCTTTCACTTCGCCTGTGACAGCATTGATTAATACATAGATCCCCTTTATCGAGGGTAAATCAAATTTATAGCTTTCAGGAACCACCGTAACTAGCTTAACGCCAATATCTTCACCGACTTGCCATGAAGGCATCATTAGCAAGGTCGTTTCTCGTTCACTCACAGGGTTTGGTATATCAAAATGCTGACGTAGAGGTGTTTCAATGTCACTGGCAAATGCGTGTTCAAGTTTATTGATCAGTTCTACATAGCCCAATTGGCTACGGACCTGTTGTGCAGAAATAATATTACTCATGTTTAACTACCTGTATCAGAAACAGCGCCTTTGATTTCAAAAGCATTCGATTGGACATAGCGACGATTAAACCAAATCAGCCCTATGCTTGTAACAACACCGACAATGGCAAATAGCGCCCACATGAGTTCAGGCCTATTCATAGATTTAGCGAGCTCACCATAAGCCCAACCTGAGATTAAACCTGCAAACAGAAAGCCTAACGCCATTGAGACAAAGTAATACCCCATGTACAGCGCTGACTGTGATTTAGGCGCTATGCTGGCAACATATTCCTGGCTTTTAGGTGAAGTGATCATTTCGCCAAATGCCATCATTAACACAGCTAACACAACGACAGCTCCACCCACAGGCGCACTATCAGCTAAAATGGCAACAACACAACCAAGACTAAAAACAATCACACCAGCAAATAGCACATTGATCTCTTTGAATTTCTGACACACGTAGCTCACGGCTATTTGACAAATCACAATAGCCAAAAAGTCTAAATTAATAATGTACTCAGGATTAATTTGACGGTATTGGCTTATCCACTTGTCTGCCAGTGTTGATACTGCCTGAGGATCTGGCTGAGGTCCGAGTAATAGCAATCCTTGTTGAATTTCAGCGATAGGCACTCTGACTTTTAAGTGAATAAGTTCATCAAAAGCAACGCTCGCGCTCGTACCAGAGACCGCAAGTTGTTGAATGTGTTCAACAAGCGCCTCTTTATTTACGAATGCAAGAAAACTGACTAAGCCCTCACCTAATGGCGCAATCGCGTTAACCAAATCCGTCGTATCAACAAAGTCCCGGATATATAAAGGCATGGTATAAAACAGCTGCATGTAGATGGTCCAAAAACCCGTTAAAATCACCAAATAAAGCGCAAATGGTGCATTACTGACCTTGACAGGTTGTCGATACCATAATGTTGACTGGTTAACGAATAGCTTTTCCCAGATGGCATTGATAACTAACCAAGCAGCAACAAATGCAACCGCCTGGCCATAACTAATAAAGCTAGAACCTGCTAACATCAGCAACACAATGCACGGGAAGATCAACAAGGCAAATCGCGCATTCCCTAATATTTGCTGAGCTTGCTTTAAGGTTTTTGCAAAACTGCCACTTGCCTTCGATTGGCTGGTTGGTGAGCGATAGAAAAAAACAGCTGGCAATAAGTTAATTAAGATCCATAACGCAGACATCATAAACACCGCGTCCCAACTGATTGCTCTGACATAACCTGCGACAAGTGGTCCAATAAAACCACCGATATTTACCATGGTGTAGAAAATACCAAATCCTAACCCCCTATTTTTGTCATTTGTACAGTGGCTAATCGTACCGACAACAACAGGTTTAAAGCATGCCGCGCCAATAGCTACCGCTGAAAACGCGATAAAAAAGCTACTAAAACTCGACGCTTGTCCGAGCAAATAATAGCTGGGAGCCATGATCAGGAACGAAATAATAAACATTTTCCTGTAGCCATAACGGTCGGCTAATGCCCCTGTAATTACAGGAAGTAAGTAAAGAAAGAATGGAATGATCCCCTGCAGCGCGCCGCGTTGCTCTTCCGTAAAACCAACCCCACCTTGCGCAACCGGCGTTGTCATATACAAAGAAGATAAAGTGAAAAAGCCATACCATGCCAAACGTTCAAATATCTCCATGGTATTGGCAACATAAAACGCACTCGGAAAAGACCAAACTGATTTACTCATTTTTGTTTATTTTTTATTAGTAAATGATGGAAACAGATTATTGTATACAATATACCAAAGTGTCAAATTGTATTTTAACACCCGTACACCGATTTTTTCGTGATCAACAATTGCAACTAAAACGATCACTTACCGTGTATTTAATGAACTTCTGTTGGAAATTTAGTCTGTTACACCATTTGATACGATTTATTACTTGCTGAAATGTTATTCAGGGCATAGAATGCCGATCTGCACTAGTGATACTAGTGGCACTTGGGGCTGATTCAGGATTCGACAAGATTCACGAAACCCAAGGTGCATGCCCAGGGGCGGTTGGCCTGGTAAAAAGCCGCAAAACTATAATTGCAAACGACGAAACGTTCGCACTAGCAGCTTAATGCTAGCCATCCTCTCGAAGATTCGCCTATAGTCTTGAGATGCCGATGGTCACCCCATGTAGGCTAGCGAGGGAAGCTTGCTTGAGGCTGAACCGCGAAACCGTATCAAGCTCACCATGAAGAAGCCTGTCGATTGGCGTCTAATTGGCTAAATAAAAAATCGACTAAGCATGTAGGACCGAGGATGTAGGTTTTTTGGACGCGGGTTCAACTCCCGCCAGCTCCACCACATTAAAAAAAGACGCTCTAGGGCGTCTTTTTTGTTTTTTGTTCAATAAAAATCACATTAGGGCTTAAGGTTTAGCCATGCGAGCGAATTTGTTGACATCATATATTGTTTTTCACTCGCCGTAATCACCTGGTCTTTTTCAAGCTCATCGAGTAAAACACCCGGGTAGCAGCCAGGAACCGTTTCCATTTCGCCTAACGGATAAGGATCATCAACACCCCATAGAATTTGGCTCGAACCAACACGTTTGATCATCATTTCCAACGTTAGCGGATCGTGTACCAAGCTATCAAAATAGACATTTTTTGCGCCTATAGTGTCTTTAACGTCATGAGTATTTGGAAAAAGGTCTGGTCGCCCCACCATCCCTTGGTTTACGCGGGCCACGTTAGCCTGAGCCAACATGGCGCCATGGGCGAAACACGTGCGAACATTGGGATATTTTTGTGCGAAGCCATTGAGTGCAAACATTAAGAATGTGTCTGCCGTTTGAGCCATCATCCAAACCAAATGATTACGCCAGAAAATATCATTTAGATTGACCATTTTTC
Source organism: Thalassotalea loyana (assembly GCF_030161435.1). Taxonomy (GTDB): domain Bacteria; phylum Pseudomonadota; class Gammaproteobacteria; order Enterobacterales; family Alteromonadaceae; genus Thalassotalea_G; species Thalassotalea_G loyana. The sequence goes on from NZ_BSSV01000002.1 coordinate 40,790, forward strand.
CAGCATCGTATGGGTGAAGCTCTACCGCTAAGCCATAATGATCAGCTAATTGCCAAATAGGCTCGACTGTTTTATCTGCAACACTCAACCATTCTCCGCTACTTGATAGGTAATGGGTGCTAAGGCACAGCAAACGCATGTTGTGTTGTTCAACGCATCGCTCTATTTCTTTGAGGGCTTGATCAATATACGCGGGTTGGACAACAAAGCCTGTCGTGAATCTGCGGGCATGTTCATATTGAACTTGTGCGTTAAAATCGTTTTGGAACTGCAAAATATCAAAGGTATCCTGCTCACCTATCCCGTTGCAGTAGAGTTGAGACAGGTTGAGAATCACTTCGTGATCGATGCCATGCTTTGCCATCCACTCAAGCTTTTCATTTAAGAAAAAGCTCGCATCCGTAATCGGTCTTCGCCAATCATTTTGATGCATGAACTTCTTCTGTTCATCCACCCAAAAGTACTTTTTTTCACGCATAAAATCAGGTACTTGATCCGGATAGGGTAACAAGTGACCATGTGCGTTTATTTTGCTATACGATGCTTTTTTGTCCATCTTGGTCTTTTTATAATTCAGGCTTTACTAAGATGACAAATTGGTTAATTTTTAGCAAGTTGCATTTGTACTAACGAACCGCTTTACAGCTCACTACTTAGCCATTTTTGCCAGCATTGCTTCAACCGCCTTTAAATGTGCTTCATCATGATGACACATGCCCTGAAATGCTGCACACATTGATAAGAAATCCGGCAGTTCAGTACGTTGTGCCATTTTCATTAAACGTTTTGTCATGCGCATTGAAGCCGTTGGATTAGCGGCTATTTGCTCAGCTAGCGCATTGGTTTCAGTCAATAGGTTATCGGGTTCAACAACGTTTAATACAATACCCAATGACTTCGCTTCTTCTGCATCAATAACGCGTCCAGTAAATGTCAGCTCCGCCGCCTGTTGATACCCGATAATTCGCTGTAAAAACCATGCACCACCGTCTCCAGGGATCAAACCTAAGCTTGAAAACGTTTCACCAAACTTGGCTTTAGTACTTGCCAGACGAATATCACACATATTAGCCAGATCAAAGCCTGCACCTATTGCAGGACCATTTACCGCCGCAATAACTGGTACTTCAAGACTTTGCATTGCAAGTGGGATATTTTGGATTCCTTGACGATACTTATCCATTAATGTTTTGACATCACCGCCAAAGTCACCCGTTTGATTTGCCATGTCTTTAACGTTTCCACCAGCGGAAAAAGCGGAGCCAGCTCCGGTAATAATTAATACGGCAATGTCTTGGTTTTGATTAATCCATTGGGCAGTTGAGACAATATCTTCAATGAGATGAGTGCCTGTTAAAGCGTTTCTCACGTCATGTCGATTTAATGTTAGTGTCGCTATATTGTTGGTAATTTCTAACTGTGCGTCAGTTAAGTGAGGGATAGATGTCATCATAATCTTCTATGTGTAAGCTTTGATGACACCTTAGCGTATATTAATCAACTTTTGCGTTTTTTCTTCGCTTTTTTTACATAGGGTTGAATAAACAAATACATTCCCGTCAACCAAAGGACGAAAAGAATGACACCACTAGGCAACATTAACCAAAGGTGTGCATTTTCAAAAAAGAATGTCCCATCATGTAGGCTTTCCAAGAAGTCAGAACGACGGTATGCAACCTGCAAAATTTCGCCTGTTTCGTTGTCTATTTGTACTTCCCACTGGCTCTTAGCTCTAACTTTAGTAATACCTTTTGAGGGTCTGACATCCAACCTATCAATGTCTTCCCAGCTTTGTATTTCTGCTTCCTTTACGGTTTTGACTTGAGCAAGAATTTGCTCAAACGCAATGCTTGGCGTTGCTGATTGACCTTTTTGACTCGGAGGCTGAAGGTAATCAAACTCTTTACGCACCAATAATAAAATGCCACTTATAATGACAATAAGAATAGGTAACGCGACAACAATGCTGCCCCATTTATGGATTTTTCTATTAGTTTTGTTGAAAGACTTCATTTAACGTTCACAAAATTTTTTACTTAGTGCTGATAATAAATACTCAATGCAACGCTTCTCTCAGGTTGCCATGGTGCATCTTCGTCGGCGGTTGCTTTATAAAGCTCATTGGTTAGATTATGCAAAAACAGCTTAATTTGCCATTTTGGCGACACCTGATATTGAGCATTTATGTGCCAAAGTAGCGTATCATCCAAAGGAATTTCTGCATCACCGACTCTATTTTTTTCAAATCGATAGCTCAATTCATTGCTAAATTGCCACTGATTCAGATGCCATACACTGGTCAACGACAACATATCAGGGTTTAAATCATCAATTGCTTGACCGTTGTCATTTTCTCCACGGTTATATTGATAAGTAACGTGGTGTTTTACATCATCGGTTTGCTGCCACTCGACAGACGCTTCAACGCCATAAATATCAGCGTTGTCTTGATTTCGATAGCTCAGCGTTTCTTCATCAATCCGATAACGTTCAATATAGTTATTAACGTTATATTGATATGCTGTCAGATGTACTGTTGCCGTGCTAGCTAGCAAATATTCCAAGGAAAATTGGCCGCCTAAACTCCTCTCAGGATCTAGCGCTTCGTTGCCAACGGTTGTGCCACGTGGCGTCTCACCTGTAAAGTAACGCTCTGATAAGGTCGCAAACCTAAAGGCATTGCCAATTTCTGCTTTAACATTGAAACGTGTCGATACTTCATGCTCCACAGATAAACTAAAGCTTGCAAAAGTGTCAGACACTTCGTCGTTAAGTGTATTTTGTATCTGCTCAATGTGATCAAATCGTCCAGAAAGTCCCCAGCGCCAATCGTCAATTAAGCCGTACTGATGAACAAAAATAGCGGTATTTGTTTGCTCTGCATCGAGTAATTGAGCTTCATAATTGAGCTGTTGATTCAACGAGTATTCTTGCTCGGAGATATCGACGCCAGCTCGTCGAATCCACTCTACTCCCCATCGTCCACCAGTTTCAGCGCGTCGCTCACCAATCCCCAAAAAACCGTCAAAGTCATTTTGCCAGAGAAGATTAATCGTCTGTGCATCATAGTCTGTAACATTGGTTCTCTCACCAACTCTTGTAATGCTAGATTGCCACGATTGATTATGAAGGCCTATATTCATCTCACCAAAACGTTGATGGGTAATTGCGAGGCTAGCGAGAAGGTGTTCATCATAAGGATATATTGTGATCCTTTCTGACGGATATTGCGCAGAACTCTTTCCAATATCGCTAGCATGGCTAACCAGTAAATCGGTATCAAAAGTAAACCCATCGAACGTATGCTGCATTGAAGCGATGCCAAAGAATTTATCAAATGCAGTATTAAGTGTTTCCCCATTTGCTGCTGTCGAATTATTTGCCCTTTGGTAGCCAGCACCAACACTATAAGTGTCATCACCATATCCCATGGCGATACTCTTTGCGTCGTTACTTGGTTGAATGTTGACTTGTGCTTGCGCACCGTCAAAATGTCTTAGACGCGCACTAATCACCCCCCCCATAGCATCTGAGCCATAATAGGCGGCGCTTGGGCCTTTTCTTACATCTACAGCTTCAATAAATTCATTGGGTAGAAACGCCGCAGAGTTACCTGCTCGCCTATCGGTGAGAATAGGCACTCCATTAACCTCTGTTTTAATTCGAGACTTACTAAACCCGCGGATACTATAACTCTGGAATTGACCACCCTGGCCAGATAAAGTCACACCAGGTATCGACTCCAACCAGTCCGCTAAGGTAATTGGATTTGAAACTAACTGCTCAGTTACAACTTGTTGATTTTGTGTTGTCACTAATTGGTGTTGATAGCGGTTTCCCTTGACTTCGATTCTCTCTATATCGTCTTCAGCATTCGCCACTAAAGAGATAGAAGCTAAAATGCTAGACAAAATTACCGGCGAGTAAAACAAGAACGGGGTTTTCAAGGGGGGTTCCACAATCATAAATCAAAAGCCGGAACACTATAGCAGAAAATACAACAACTATTTGGTCGTTTGACTTAAAAACTTAGCTGTTAATCGGCAATTTCGATACGAACCTTAATATGTTGCTAGCAATAGCAACTCAAGCTGTAATACACTAAACCTTATTATAATGATTTACTGACAAGACATGGATTTAAAACGACTTTTATCATTAAGTATTTCGCTTGCATTGACGCCAATGGCAGTATCTTTCTCTCCAGTAACATACAGCCAGAGTGCGACCACTATATCTGCTGGTGGATTTTCCAACTCACTCTATGAAAAAGCACGTTCAGCTTATGATTCTGGTGACGTAAACGAAGCTGTCATTCATGTGAAAAATGCCTTAAAACAAGACTCAAACAACTTGCCAGCGAGACTGCTATTCGGCCAAATTTTGTTAGAGTATGGAGAACTTGCCGCTGCTGAAGATCAATATCGTGTAGCACTATCGCTTAATGTCGATAAGTCACTTGTTATTCTTCCACTTGCACAATCTTTATTACTACAGAGCAAATTCTCAAATATTCTAGAAGATGTCGAAATTGGTCCTTATCCTCGAGACATCAACACCCTGGTATATATCTATCGAGCTAAGGCACAATCCGGCTTAGCAAGCTTTGATGAAGCTAAATTCAATTATGAGCAAGCATTGAATTTAGACGAAGGCAATATCGATGCCCTGCTCGGTTTATCAACGATTGCGAAGAAACAAAACGACACCATCAAAGCAAAACAGTATCTAACGCAAGCAAAAGCGTTGGCACCTAATGAACCTTATGTTGCTTTTTTTAGGGCGAGCAATTCCGTCACGAATTAAAACTTGCCGAAGCGTTAGATGCATACAACCGTGCGATCGAAATAAACCCTAACTACACTGACGCAAGACGCGCTAGAGCGACAATTTATCTTGATGAAAATAACCTATCTGATGCGCAAAAAGATATCGAATTTTTATTAGAAGAAATGCCTGATGATCCGTTTTCTCAGCTATTGCATGGTATTTATTTAGCTAAGACCAATCAAAGTACTGAAGCTAAAAACCTAATTGCGAAAACTTCAGAGCGCTATAGTCAATTAGACCCTGAAACGATTGACCAGTTTGCACCTCTGGCGCTTGTTTATGGTTTTTCGCAATTTTTGCAGGGCAACCTCCAGAATGCGACAACAAGCCTTAATAACTATCTGCAAAAAAATCCAAGTAGTAAACAAGCAAGAGAAATCTTAGCTGAAATTGCCATCGAACGCCGACAATATGATTTAGCAAGTGACTTATTACAACCTATTTCAGTTAGTCAGTTATCAAAGCGAAGTGCACACATTATGCTACGTTCGCTTATTGAAACACAGCGTTTCAACCGAGCACTTGAATTAATTACCGAGTTACCCACTGATATTACGCAAACACCAGAAATGGTAAATCTTCATGCCGTTGTCTTAGTTAAATCAGGTAAACCAAATCAGGCAATCTCATTATTGACCCAGCAAAACGTTGCTGAGCAAGGTTTAGCAAAACAACAAACATTACTGATACTTGGCTACAACTATCTTAATTTGGGTTTTAATAACGAAGCGTTAGACATTGCTAATCAGTTAGTTAGCCCAAGCAATGACAATACAATTGCCGAACTTAATTACATTGCATCGGCATACTTAGTTAATCAAGATGATAAAAATGCAGAGCGTTATTTCTATAAAGCATTGCAGTTAGATAAAGACGATGAAGTGGTGAAACGCAATTTAGCCCAGTTACACCTGAAAAATGGGCAGTATGCAAAATCGCAAGCACTGATTGAAGAGATGCTTGCATTAAACCCTGATAACTTGAATGTTTTACCGATCTACGGGGAGCTTTTAAAACGTCAGAACGACACAGTTGGTTCCTTGAGTGTGTTTGAGCAAATTAACGAACTTGCACCACAAAACCTCAAGAATAAGTACCAGCTAGCAAATGCCTACCTTGCAAGCCAACAAGCTGATAAAGCAATTGACACGGCAAATGATATTAATCGATTAGAGTCTTTATCGCCCTTCGCACTTATCGTGAAAGCAAAAGCAAATCTATTAAAAAATGATAACGCTCAAGCGGCAAGGTCGCTACGTATCGCCTTCGGTTTATTTACAGAAGATGCAGATAAGCTAGCTGAAATAGCGAAATTGCAATTAGCCGCAGCCGATTTTCTATCGGTCGAAAAAGCTATTGTAGAAATTGAAAAGCTGTCGCCAAATCACAAAGACCTTCACCACATACGCGTCCGTCTTCTTGAAGCAACGGGTGACTTAAACGGCGCCTTAGCACTCCTTCAAAAACAACGTAAGAAAACGGCGGCATTTTATGCGCTCCAAGCAAACTTAATGTTGAAGCTATACCAAGATCCGAGTGCTCTAGCGTCAGCAAAAAGTGCTTATGAGATGGAGCCAACTATAGAGCACCATGAACTTCTGATCCGAACACTACTAATAAATCGTGACAATGTAGGCGCATATCAGCAGTTTGATGCTTGGTTAACGAATAATCCAAATGATTGGCAAACATGGCGTAAAGTTGCAAATTTATATGAGCAGCACGATAAATTAGACGATGCTGTAGAGCATTATGAGCGCGCTATTGCGATCAACAATAAAGATACGTTTAGTTTAAACAATTTGTCATTATTACTTATTGAGAAAAAACGTTATGCAGAGGCATTAACGTACGCGCAACAGGCACATCAATTTGCGCCATTAGAGGCCAAGATTAACGACACATTAGGTTGGGCTTTAGTACATGAAAACCGAGAGCAGGAAGCCATCAATTACTTCAGAGAAAGTTTGGCTCGTGATCACAACAATGCAACCACTCGTTTTCATTTAGGTATGGCACTAAAGCGCTTAAACCGAAATGATGAGGCGTTAACTGAGCTCTATCAGGCGTTAACCGCGTCTCCAAATGATGAAATGAAAGCGCTCATTCAACAAGCCATTGATAACTAACTCTCACTAATAAAAGCGAAACGGAAAGCGCCTGATATGTTCAAATCCAGATTGATACAACAACACATTAACTGGCTTGATGATACAGGCGTAAAAATTTATTCAATCTCAGCGACCAATCAGCCTGTCGACCAAACTGAGTATTTACCGATGCTTGCCAAGGCAAAAGCAGCTATTGACATAAACTGGGAGACGACACCTTCATTTGCGATTTTTCATGATGGAGCTCAGTACCCCTATTTAATTCTTTGCTGGTGGCAAAATGACAACGAGCTCTTTAATCGTGTCTTTGTCAAAGATACACAGACTTGGTCACAAGATCCGGATAAATACTCGTTTTGTTTGTATGATTTAGAAGTCATTTGGATAGAGCGCAATATTTTCATCGACACGATTGATAACGCATCCCCTTCCATACAAGATTATCAAAATACTCGAAAAGCGCTTAAATAGCGGTAGGTTTTATTTGAGGCAAAAAAAAGGTCGGCATAGCCGACCTTTTTCATTTAACAATCTTTATTTACGATGTAGCACGTTGACGGTAAATCAACAATAACGCTAAACCGAACAATGCAACAGTCGCTGGTTCAGGAACTTGTGCAACGTTTGATTTTTCAAACGATAAGTTTTTGAAACCACCTGAACCTTGCATGCGGATAACTAAGTAAGAGATAGTTTCCGATAATGAGAAGTTCTGTGTTACGTAACCTTTGTTACCTGTAACTGTCATCATCTCTACGCCATCAATCATGTTTCCAGCCGAACCATAGAAGCTAAAAGAACCGCGTTGGTTAGGGCCATCTTCCATGTCAGCTAAGTCGATTGACTTTAAGCTTACCGCTTCGCTGAATTCTACAAAAATAAAACCGCCGTGAGGGTTGTCACCTGAATAGCGATCATCAGGATCTTTACATAAGCCCTTACCGTTGTTCCATTTTAACTTACATTGCTCGTTACGCTCATGAATAATAGCTACGTTACCTTGACCAACTTTCAAGTCTTCGTCTTGCGTTGCCCAAGTTGCGTCAGTGTTGAACAATGTTAAAAATAAATCAGAATTTGCATTGTCAAACGCATTTGGATCACCTGACACATCTGAGCTACCCCAGTTGTCCCAGCTAGTTTGTGCCCAAAATGTTACGTCGACACCACCAAGCGAACCGATGTGACCTGTCGATGTAAACTCTTCATCAATGATTTGACCTTTGTTGTACTTGTACTTCTTGCTACAAGAACCAGTACATTGGTTACCACCCGTAGGGGCACGTAAACCGTCTTCATCAAATGAAATTGTGTATGAGTCGGCATTTGCACTTAATGCTGTTAAAAACAACACTGAGGCGAACGACTTCATTAATATCCTTTTAATCATTTGCAATACTCGTTAAAAAACTACTGAATTACCGCTTAATAAGCAAATAACATACCAGAAAACAAAAAGCCTTTAAAATCAACAACTTAGAAGAAAAGTGTTAGAGAAGATCCTATAAGCTGTAAAAAAACCTAACAGATCTTACCTGATATTATTTTACGCGAAACGGACAAAAAAATACCGGCTGATTTAGCCGGCATTTATAGCACAAATTTTACAGTTATTTCAAGCTAATTGTAGTGTGTACGGCACTTCCGTCTTGATGATCAGGTTCAAACCAACGAGCAGTTACCGACTTAGTTTGCGTCCAGAAACTAATCACTTGCTTACCATTTGGCCCTAAATCACCCAACTTAGATGCGCGCGATCCTGTAAAGCTAAAGTATGCTACAGGTACTGGAATTGGGACATTAATACCGACTTGTCCAACATCGATGTCATTTTCAAATTTACGTGCAGCCCAGCCACTTGAAGTAAAGATAGAGGTACCATTACCATTAGGGTTTGCGTTAATAATTGCAATAGCTTCTTCTAATGTATCTGCTTCTAACACACACAGTGCAGGACCAAAGATTTCTTGCGTGTAGATGTCCATATCCGTTTTTACGTTCGAAAACATCGTAGGACCAACAAAGTTACCTTTCTCGTAGCCTTCAACAACACAGTTTCGACCATCAACAAGTAATGTCGCACCTTGCTCTACACCGCTATCAAGGATAGATAAAATACGAGCTTTAGCTTGCGGTGATACCACTGGACCTAAGTCTGCTTCACGATCTGTACCTGGGCCTACTTTCATTTGCTTCGCACGTTCTGCGATTTCAGGCAACCAGTTGCGAGCTTCACCAACTAAAATTGTTACAGGGTTAGCCATACAGCGCTGACCCGCAGCACCAAACGCAGAGCCTAATAAATCATTAATCGCACGATCTTTGTTTGCGTCAGGCATGATAACCATGTGGTTTTTTGCACCCATCATAGATTGCGCACGTTTACCATGCTTACTCGCATGATTGTATACATGAGTACCAACATGCGTTGAACCAATAAATGACACCGCTTTTACGTCGTCATGCTCACAAAGTTGGTTAACGGCATCAGGGCCACCATGAACAACGTTTAACACACCCGCTGGAATACCAGCTTCTAGTGCAAGTTCAACGAAACGAATTGTTGATGATGGATCTTGCTCCGATGGTTTTAAAACGAATGTGTTACCACATGCCACTGCTGGTGGGAACATAAATGCAGGCAACATTACAGGGAAGTTAAACGCAGTAATACCAACACCAACACCTAGCGGTTTATTCAATGTATAAACATCAACGCCTGTGGCCGCATTATTTGCCATTTCACCTAATTGCAAACGAGTAATTGAACACGCATTTTCTACAGCTTCCAATGCACGACCAACTTCACCTTCTGCATCGGGTAATGTCTTACCATGCTCTTGTGTAATAAGCTCTGCAATTTCGCTTGTGTGCTGACGAACAAGCTCTTGAAATTTAAGCATTATGCGCATGCGGTTAGTCAATGACACTTTAGACCATGACTTAAATGCTTCTTGCGCTGACGCCACAGCTGCATCAACTTCTTCTTTGGTCGCCATAGGAACTTTTGCAACGACTTCTTGTGTCGCAGGGTTTAGTACATCTAACCAAGTATCAGTTTTTGAGCGAACTTTCTCGCCATTGATAATTAGGGGAATTTCTTTAATGGTCATCACGAAACCTTATTGCTTGTCATCATTATATTGGGGGTAAAGGTATGCTTTTATGATTTACTAAGCAACATGCACAATTGCAAACCAATTTGTAATTATGCAAAACCAATAAAAAACAGTATACTGGCGAAATGAATTGGGAAGATATCAAGATATTTTTAGAAGTTGCGCGAGCTGAGAAGCTGGCCCAAGCAGCGAAACGGCTTGGCAAGGATACCTCGACGGTATCACGTCGCGTTCACAAACTAGAAGAGCAGCTCTCTACTAAACTGTTTGAGCGCACTGTTGATGGCCATGAACTTACGTCCGACGGCGAATCACTCTTAGCAACTGCCCGACATATGGAGCAGCAAGCAGCAAACGCCTTTAATCAAATTGTGCTGGAAAATAGTGATCAGACAGGCTTGGTGAGAATAGGACTGACCGAAGCATTTGCGAGTTATTTCTTAACACCAAACCTAACCGCCTTTTATCACGAACACCCTAATATCGAGCTCGATTTATTGCACTTTACGCGCGATGTGAAGATAAGTAGAAACGAAGCAGATATAGCTATTTCGCTGGAAAAGCCAAAAAACACATCAATGATCGTGACAAAGTTATGTGACTATCAATTAAAACTATACGTTAATCATACCAGCGACGTCGGACAACGTATCACCAAAGACGATATGTCAATTAATGAGCTTCCTTGGGTAAGTTATGTCGACTCACTTTTATACACGGAGCAATTAGCCTACTTTAATGAACTCACAAACGATATTGTGCCAGTGTTTCGATCTAATAGTGTGATCAGTCAATATCAAGCAATAAAAAGCGGCCTTGGTGTCGGAATATTACCGTGTTTTCTGGCCGAGCAAGATCCTGATCTAACCGCTATTTTTGAGCAAGAAATTAAAATATCGAGATCCTTCTATCTTGTCACTCACCCTGAGTGTAAGCGACTTGCGAGAGTTGCCAGTGTCTGGGAGTATTTAAAAACGCTCTGCGCAGAGCAACACAGTATATTAATGCCTGCTACTAAGGCCTAGGCAATAGACGGGCTAACGATTGCTAGCCCGAGCACCCTATTATTGTTTATCAAAATGAATTGAATCAGCGATCTATTCGAAAAACTTTAGAATCGCCCCACCCTTTGTATACACCAGGGTATTCAACAAATCCTAAAGACATCAGCAAATTGTTTGACGCAATATTTTCTGGATCTGTAACAGCTAACACGGACGGCTCTTGTGTGTAATGTGCCAGAACAGCAGCACACGCTTCCTTCGTAAAACCTTTTTGATAGTGCTGTTCATCAACAGCGTAACCTAAATCAGGAAACGGTAAATCTTCTCGTTGAAGCAAGCCACAAACACCAATTGGTGTATCATCGTGTAAACTCACTAACAGCAAACCAAAACCGTGTTCCTTATAGCTTTGTGTTGGACCCGTTTTAATATAATCAACTGCTGAATCAAGGTCCTCTATCCCTTTGTCACCGATATACTTTATAAAATCTGCTTGGTTATATAATTTATGGATAAATGGTGCATCACTATCTCGCATTTCACGCAGATAAAGCCTAGGTGTATTAATCATACTCATTTTTACTTCCTTGATAAGTTAACCCATGGGTTTGAATAAATTGACGATAGTCTTCGAGGCATTGTGCCGAACCTTTGGCCGTTTGGCAGACACTTTTTTGATACTGCCATGAGAATACATCAAACCAAAGATCTAGTAATGTCCCTGATAACACTTCCCCCTGTTGGCTCAATACTTTAGCCGCAACCTCTGCCGTTGCTAGGTGGTTATTAATCTTAGCATTGCGTAACGCAAACCTAGAATCATGCTCATCTGAAGTAGTACCAGTTGGCAATGTCACTATCGGAAGCTTGGTCAAGTAAGGACTTTTTCGAAACATTCTTCTTGCATCACGCCAACTCGCATCAAGCAAAATAAATAGCGGCTTTTGATTTGATTGCAGCGTAACTTTTTCGGTAATTACCTGTTGCTCTGGCATTGCATACTGCTCAGGGAATACAAGCATAGGAAACCAGCTCGGATCATTTAGTAACTTTATTAACTCAGGATCAACTTCAGTACGGGACCAGATAAATGGAAAAAAGTTGTCACAGACATCACCAACGAGCCGACCAGTGTTACTTGGTTTGAGGATTTCAATGTCATGTAGGATCAATACAAAGCCCGCATCACAGGAGTAATCAACCTTTAAATCACAGATACAATGCTCTACGGATACTTGACAAGAAAAGCAGCGATTAACCCCTTTCCCTCGCGCATTAAATGGCTTGGTAGATTGTAGCAAGCGCTTGTGATGTAGCTGTTGAAATGCGTTCATAAATAATCCAATACAAGTTTGGCCGAAGTTGTACCAGTTATCGCTATTATTGCAAGTAATTAATCCAGATAAATAAAAAAAACGGGTTAATACCTTTTGGTATAAACCCGTAAAACACATGGAGTCGTGTAACGTATATGAACTATAAAATATTAAATATCTTTATGACGAGATGCATGCACATGAAGAACGTCAATGTTATTCAATTCTGGCACTGCATCTTTTAATTCTTCCTCTAATTCATCGATTTCTTTCATGCTGTAGCACAATTCATTTGCTGCCTCTTCAAGACTCTCGGCGCGCGCTTCCATTTGACTTTCGATATCATTACCAAAGTCTTCCATGCGCGCTTCAAACGCTTCCATATCGCCACCAGAGAATAACATTTCACGGCCTACAGCAATTAGTAGGCTGCCCATTGAACGTTCAATTGCACTTTCCAATACTTGTTCGAAGCGTTGCTCAAAATCTTCACCAAAAATATCTTCCGCCATTTCATGACCATCACCAATGTAGATACCTGATTCAGCATCAAACTTAGTCGCTAATTGATCACGAACTTCATTAAGCTCAAAAGTCAGCTCTTCACCAATATCATTGCCTTCACCAAGTAACCCATTGAAAGCAAGATTTACTCCTTCAATAGCTAGGTTAACTCCTTCAAGCGCAATGCTTCTTACTTGAGGTACGCTATCGCGAATACTCGATGCGTAAGCATTAACAGAAGCCTGTTGAGAAGCTGATAAGTCTAATGTTTTTCCTTCGATCACTAACTCATTTGATTTGGTAATTCGATACAACTCACGATCATCATTTGAAAAAGTAATTTGATCATTTTTTAAGGCAAAGTTCGCATCTAAGTTTACGTCGCAGCTATTACCTGCCAATGCGAAGGTAGACGTTGAAGCTAATGCCAATGTAAAAATTGCTGGTAAAGTTTTCATCATAATTCCTTGTGTTCAATCCTGTTGAATGTGACTTGCGTCGTTTGATATTTACATAACAAAACTAATGCCAAAAATATTTAATAACTTAAAAACAATAACTTAAATAAAAATACAGGATTATTCTGAGCGAATTAAAAATAACTTAGATAGTGAAAATAACTAAAAAATTGTGTATCTTGCTAAAATTAAACTAATAACAAAACACACAAATGATGAAAAAATACATACCAATAATTGTCGCAAGTGCATTATTTGCAAATCAGGCTCAAGCAGAGTTAGCCGAGGAACAGCAAGCGTTTTTTGATAAAATTTCTCAATACTGTGGGAAAGCGTTTGAAGGTAAAGTAACGGTTGACGTTCCTAAAAGTGATGGTTTCAAAGGTCGTTTGGTTATGCATGTTCGTCACTGTGATGAGAATCAAATCCAGATTCCATTTCATGTCGGTGAAGACGCTTCTCGCACATGGATTATCACTAAAAAAGATGGTGGCCTAGAGTTAAAACATGATCATCGTCACAAAGATGGCTCAGAGGATAAACTGACCATGTATGGCGGTTTAACCCAAGATAAGGGATATTCTCAAGTACAGTCATTTCCTGCCGACGATTTCACAAAATCACTATTTGTTGACCAAGCAATCCCTCAATCAAATGATAATACCTGGCAATTTTTCATTTACCCTGAAACTTTCACTTATCGAATGATTAGGCCAGCGAGAGAGTTTAGAGTTGACTTTGATTTAACGAAACCTGTTACGCCTCCAGCAGCTCCATGGGGCTATAAAGACTAAGCTTAATACTTAAATTACAAAGCTGATTTTAGGTTGCTGATTATTTTTGCGTCGATCAGGTTGTTGGCGCGACTCTATCCAACGCTTTCTTGCTTTATGTCCATCCTTGCGGCGCTCATCACCGGAGCGTCGCTCGACAAAATCTTCGTCTGCATTATTGCGTGAATCTTCTACATCATCACGTTTTTCATCTTTAGGCTGTTTTTTCGCTTTACCGTATGCCGTCTGGTGTTGATCGTTTTTTAAGTTTTTGAACGTTACAGACGTGGAAGAAGACTCTACTGGTACCGCTTGCCCTAATGAATTTAACTGACGCAAAATTTTATCTCAACACTATCCTTACTACCCACTGATCATTTTATCGGCACTTTTATGACAAACTTTAATCAAAATTTTATTTTGACAGGTGTCAGTCAATAAATCGTAAACAATAATTTATTTTGATCAAACAAATATTCTAACCACATGAATATAATAAAGAATTATACATTGAGATTAATATATGCTGCGTTAATAAGCCAAATAAAAGCGCTTTTTACTAGCAAAATAGCGAGGAATTAGGGTATCTTAGCCTTAACAAGATATTAACCATGTTTTTATAAGAAAAATGTATAACACCTATATTGCTCGACAAGCCATTTTTGATGCCAAAAATAACACCATAGGATATGAGTTATTATTCAGAGATAGTCCGGAAAATAAATTCCCTGCGATAGATAAAAACATTGCAACCGCAAAACTGATCATTCAAAACCATATTCATGGCGATATCCAAGCCATTTGTATGGACAAAAAAGCGTTTATCAACTTTACAGAGCACTGTCTGATCAACAAATACCCATTAATGTTCGACAACAAAAGCATCGTTATCGAGATAGTCGGCCATCAGACAGCTTCAGATAGACTGATTAAAATCGTCAAGTTTTACCATAATAAGGGCTATAAAATTGCGCTTAATGATTATGACCTTGACGAAAAATGGGACGTATTATTCCCATACATATCAATCCTGAAAATAGATATCGAACAACAAAACCCTAAGCAAGTCTTCAAAGCGTTGTCGCGCATGCGACCTTTTAATATAAAATTGGCCGCAGAAAAAGTTGAAACGGTATTCCAAAGGCAATCACTTGCAGAAGTTGGCTTCAATTTTTTCCAAGGTTACTTTTACCATGTGCCTGAGATAATTGAAGGCCAAACATTAGCGCCAATGAAAGCGCAAATGCTTAACCTTATCAGTGAAACATTTAAAGAACCATTCAGCTTTAATGCCGTGGCAACGATTATTGGCCATGACGTCAACTTAAGTGTTGGTTTGCTTAAAATGGTCAACAACGTAGCCGTTGGTACTCGTGTTGAGATAACCTCATTAAAGCAAGCTGCCGCCTACTTAGGTGAAGATAGTTTAAAGCAGTTTGTTTCAATATTAGCATTATCAAAACTAACTTCTGATAACACTGACGAAATTGCGAAACAATCATTGATAACAGGTAAATTAATGGCGTCAATGGCTGCTCATGAGCAATTTAAAGAAGTTAGAGAGTATGCTTTTATCACGGGCTTATTAAGCTTGATGGAAGTTCTCCTTAGCATGCCAATGGATGAAATTATGGCGACTATGCCGCTGGCTGAACAAATCCAAATGGCGTTAATTAGTCGCGACGGACTTTTGGGTGAGTTGCTTGTGTTAGCAACCAACTTTATTGAAGGCCATGAGACTGTAAATGAAGCGTTGGCAAACTTCTCACTTGAAAAAGATATGGTGTCACAAGAATTTGTTAAAGCAAGTAAATGGGTTTCTAGCTTAGATATCTAGATTGCTCATATGAAATTAATAATGCGTTCAGAATTCGATGACTTGCGGGAAAACCCCAATCATCAGTATGACGTCGATAAAAATGGCGATAAGCAGGTTGTAAAAATTTACTGTAACGACTTGCTTATCGCAAAGAAAGTGACTCATAAAAAGTCAATCCGCTATTTCGGAATTAAGCAATACAAAGACTTTTTAACTAGCTAAAGATAATAATAACAATGCCACAAGAGCAAGCCACATTGACGCACTGCAAGTTCCTTATTTCTGCAGTTGAAGAAACATTTAACACCATTAACCAACCGAGAGTTACCGCCGACTTAGAATGGCAATGGGATGAAAAGAACCAAATATTGCTAACCCATTTTGCGCGTAATTTTGCAGAGCCAATACAGCAGGTCGTGAAAGAACAACTCCCAGAGCATTGGCAATCAAATAACATTAACAAAGCACCTTCCTCACTCTATAAACAATTGAAGAGCTACGGTAAGTTGACTAAAGATCAATGCATTTTCACAAGAGCCCAAACAGACGAATCACCCGCGTTAATTGCAGTATGGTGGCCATGGGGGCACGGTAGTACCTTTTCTCTGAGAATTGGAATTCTCGATGAAGATTACGAAGTAAATGATATTGGCGCAGAGGGGTTTTGGGGTAACGTTAAAAATAAATTGGGTCTATAAGCCCAACTTGATGCTGTAAACACCTGCTTTCTCAGGTATGCTTCGCGCCATGAACGACCAAACAAAAATATATATCACAGGGCTTCCACGCACCGGCACCACTAGTATTTGTGCGGCAATGCTAGATATCGGCTACCGAGTGGCACATACTGCCTATACCGATAAAGCACTGCAACAAGCGCAAGTAATCGCAGATACTCCGATATTTTGTGATTTTGAAACATTAGCGTTATCTCAACCGTCAGCAAAATTTATTCATCTAACCCGAGATGAAAAATTGTGGCTACCGTCTATTAAACAGCTACTTAATCGAATGTACAAAAATGTCACTCGCACAGACGGTGGCTTTAATCCTGTACTCAAACGCTGCTATCAGTCAGTTTTCTCTCCTCTAACGCTGGAAAATATTAATCATGATGAGTTCTTGATTAATATCTATCGAGAGCATCATCAACGCGTGCTCACATGCTTTAAATCACAGCCGGAAAGATTGTTAACAATTAACATCGCTGAGCCAGAAAGTTACGCAAAAATGCTTGCTTTTTTAGGGCATGATAATGACCACGCAGGAATGTTCGAGAAAATCAACGTAGGCGGAAAAATCACTTACTGGAACTCTATCAAACACCCCAATAAAATTGATGCCAATTTAAAGTAATACTTATTGCTACAGCTCAGTTACAACTCTCTACGACTAAATAAGTATCACACCATTAAAATGATCTCATGATGTCGCAGCTATTGATATGGGTAAATAATGAAACAAGTTGTGCTTGTGGTTTTGTGCTTTTATTCCATCGCATTCTCAAGTGGCGCCTTAAACGCTAGAGCTTTAGCTGTCTGTTTAGCAATAACAGCAACAGCGGTAGGTATATCAAAATATTCTGATATGAAGCATGAAGAAAGTATAGCGAAGCGCTTGAAACGAAAACGCTATAACAAGATCCTGAGTAACTATACGAAAAAGGCTTGAATCAACAAGCCTTCCCCATAGTACTTAAAATTATGGTTGCATATTCAACGTTTTAATTTCTTCGAGCGTTTGCTCTTGCAGTTGCTCCAATGTTTTACCGTGAGGTACTGGTTTACGTGATTCTGGATCAACCTTAACAAATACAATGTCATCTGCGACACAAATTGTTTTTTTGGTGACTTTATTTCGTACCATGCAAGTCACGGTGATCGAAGAATTACCCACGCTCTTCGTTCTTAAACCAAACTCAACAACATCACCCTGCATCGCCGCAGACTCGAAACTAATTTCACCGATATGCTTAGTTACCAAACAATTAGTTTCCAGTTGGCAAATCGCATAAATTGCAGCTTCTTCGTCAATCCACTCTAATGCGCGTCCACCAAATAATGAATTTGCGTAATTTAAATCGTTAGGCATTACCAAACGACGAGACAAAAATCTCATAAAAGCCTCAAAAAAAGATATAAGAATTATCTTAATTATAATCTCTTTTAATATATGGTGTAAGTGGTTAGACCACACTTACCAGAATAAATTGTACAACTCTGTCATTTTCACTAGTATTAGAATGACAATAATAAATGGATAAACCTATGGATTGGTGGCAAAAATTTATCAGTTTAAAGTCCTCTGAAGAAGTTGAACTGAAACGCAAAAAGCTCGTCTTCTACATGTTAAGTTACCTATGTAGTCTCATCATTCTTTATTTTGCAAGTCAACAACCCGACGAGTATTTAACGTTAAAATTGATTTTGAATGCTATTGGTTTTTTCTTTATTGCCAATGCTATTTTGTCTCATTTCCATCGTTTTTTTGAAGTTTCAATGATCCTATGTGCAATAGGTATCGGCTTTTTAGTCATGTATTTAGCCTATTCTGGAGGCCACGAAAATACTGGGTTGTATTGGGTACTGCCTTTTCCCATCGTGTATTTTGTATTTTTTGGTTATTTCACTGGGCTGGTAGCGAATATCATTATTTACCTGATGTTAATTCTGTTATTGCTAAACCCTGAGAGTATGGCCGCGCAATACAGAGAGGTCGAAATATCTCGATTCTTAGCATCATACCTAGTTGCCATTATTCTTTGCCTGATCGCAGAGTATTTTCGCTTCCAAAGCTATGTCGAGCTCTCTTTGTTAAATTTTAAAAAACAAAAGCAGGCAAACACAGACTCACTAACAGGGCTACCTAACAGGCGCTTTATTGACAACGTATTGCTTGAGTCTGCGAATATAGATCCTGACCAGTATTTTCCAATGACAGTTGTGATTGCAGATATTGACCACTTTAAGAACATAAACGACAGCTATGGACATGATGTTGGAGACCAAGCACTCGTTCAAATTGCCAATATACTCAAAGAAAATTGCCGTGGCAGCGACATTGTTGCAAGGATAGGTGGTGAAGAGTTCTTATTAATATTTCCACAAACAGGTATAACGATTGGCTTGAGCGTTTGCGAAAAACTAAGGCAAATAATCGAAGAAACACGGGTAGAGAGTCATGGTGAATCGATAAAACTTACCTCGAGTTTTGGCATCAGCCAAGCGCTTACAGTTTATGATTTCGAAGACGCTAAAAAACATGCCGATGTTATGCTATACGAGGCTAAAGCTGGTGGTAGAAATCAAGTAAGAGTAGGTTAATATAAAAAGCCCAGTGACATCACTGGGCTTTTCTATACAGCTTATTTTATTTTAATCTTAAAAAACAAACTATACAGCACGGGCACCGCAATCAAGGTTAGGAGCGTTGCAAAGGTTAACCCCCCCATAATGGTTACCGCCATATCAGCAAAGAATGCATCAAACAACAGCGGAGCCATCCCGAGTATGGTTGTGATTGCTGCTAAAGACACAGGTCTCAGACGGCTCACACTTGCCTCAACAACGGCCATATTCGGTGGGCTTCCTTCGGCAATCTGTAAATCAATCTCTTCAATTAACACGATAGCGTTTTTGATTAACATCCCAAACAGGCTTAAAAAGCCAAGCAATGACATAAAACCGAATGGCATATCTGCAAGTAATAAACCACTAACAACACCAACAACTGCCATTGGCACAACAAGCCAGATGATCAACGGCTGTTTGAGTTTACCAAACAGCAAGACCGATACTAAAAACATCACTAAGAAGCCCGCGGGTAAACCACTACCAAGTGCTTCTTGTGCGTCTTTTGACGATTCATATTCACCACCCCACTCTAACGTGTAGCCAGCGGCTAATGGCAATGCCTCAATTTTGTGTTTTACTCTTAACAGTGCTTTATTTGCCGTTTCACCAAATGCTGGGTCAGCAAAAACAGTAATCGTTCTAACTCGGTCACGACGCTGAATCAATACTTCTTCGTTTTCTAACGTAACACCTGACGATAATTGTTTAAATGGGATGTACTGGCGCTGCTGTTGACTCCAAACTTGGTTGTTTTCAATAGCATCAATTACCGAGTCTTGTGATGAAGACATTTTCGCAACAATCGGGTACGCGTAGTCGCCATCTTGTAAGACACCCAAATTCACCCCTGTTGACGCATATTGTACCGCTCGCGTAAAGTCTGTACGCGAAACACCTGCAATACCGGCATTGTATTCATCAAAATGTGTATTCAACGCTAAACCACGTTGTCTCCAATTTTGACGAATATCCCTGATTTTCCCATCCTCTCGCATAATATTCATCGCTTGATCAGCCAAACGTCTTAAGATTTGACTGTCTGGTCCCGAAAAGCGTGCCGCTAACTTAGCACCGCCACCAGGTCCGAATTGCAAACGCTCAAGGTAAAAATCAGCGCCTAAACTCGTTGCTTTAGCTTGTGCTAAAACCTCTTGCGCATAATCATCGATATCTTGCGTGTTCTCCATTCGGATAAGTAAGAGGCCATAGCTCTCATTAGGTGCTTGTGGGCTATACGTTAAGGTATATCGGTCTGCACCTCGGCCTATAAAACTTGTTATCGTTGACACTTTGTCGTGTTCAAGCAGCACTTGTTCTACTTTTGATATCTCGTCTCGTGTCTCGCGAATATCGTTATCTTGGCTTCCCCAATAGTGCACAAAAAACAGCGGCGTATTTGACGGTGGGAAAAAGCCCTGTTTCACATTGCCAAAGCTTGCATATGCACCAATGGTCACCACAATGAGAAATACAACCGTAGCTCCCCTATGACGAAGTGCGATATTGAGTAATCCTAGGTAACCTTTCAAAAAGCCACCAATTTTCTGCTGTTGCTCTGTTTTCTTTTCAACTTTATAGAAATATGAGCCAAAAAGTGGCGTGACACTTACCGCAAGTACCCAACTTAACAGCAAAGAAATGAGTACCACGGCAAATAATGAAAACAAAAACTCACCCGTAGAGTCGTTAGACAGCCCGATACCAGAAAATGCCGCGATTCCGATAACAGTCGCACCAAGTAATGGCCATTGGGTTCGTTTTACAATAAAACTTGCTGCCTCTTTTGCCGACTTGCCTTGCTTCATCCTGAGCATCATACCTTCAGCAACAACAATGGCATTATCCACAAGCATACCCATAGCAATAACCATGGCACCAAGCGAGATACGTTGTAACTGCAAGTTAAGTAACCACATAATGAGTACAGTACCCATTACCGTAATGAGTAGAACAGAGCCTACCACCACACCTGATCGCCAGCCCATAAACAGACACAATGTTGCGGTTACAACCACTACCGACATGATGAGGTTTTCTATAAACCCTTCAACCGCCTTATCAACGATTTTGGCTTGGTTATATATTGGTGTTAGCTCAATGCCCGCTGGCAACTTTGCAAGTACTTGCGCTATTTTTTCTTCAACATTGTGGCCGACATTAACAATGTTCACGTCATTAATCGCTGAAATAGACAACGTGACAGCTTCCTGACCATGATGATGAACAAGAAAGTTTTGTACGTCACTTTCTTCTAATTTGAGCTCAGCGATATCACGAATCTTTATCGAAGAGCTTGAACCTGGTAATACGAGCGTAAGATTACTCAGGCTTTCAATTCTAGAGTCGGCATCTTCCACAAGCATACGGATGTTTTTGCCATCAACTTCAACACGGCCACTATCGAATGGCTGTAAATTATCGTTAAAAAGCGCAATAACATCAGGAAATGACAGGCCCAATCCAGAAATGCGATATGGATCCATGTATGCAACGATTTGTTGTGACTTTAATCCGTTTACATCGACTTTAGCGACACCTTGAGCAGTGAGTAGTTCACGACGAATAATTCGTGAAAACTCTCGAATTTCACTTAAGCTAAAGTCAGGGGCCGTTAAGGCGTAATACAAACCAAAAACATCACCAAAATCATCAAGAACTTGTGGTTCAGAGGATCCAATTGGCAGCTGTGCATGAGCGTCCCTTAACCTTTTTCTCAGCTCATCCCAAATTTGAGGAAGCGTTGAAGAATTATAGTTATCCTTGATTTCGACCGTCACTTCAGACATGCCTGGTTTAGAAATGGATGTCACTCTTTTCAGTTGAGGCATTTGCTGAATGGCGACTTCAACACGTTCTGTTATTTCACGTTCAACTTTTTTGGCACTCGCCCCAGGAAAATAGGTCATCACACGTGCCTGCTTGATAGTAAAAGCAGGATCTTCTAAACGACCGATATTCGATAATCCAACAACGCCACCGATAATACAGATGAGTACAAGTAACCAAATATTTACGGGATTTTTAATTGAATAGCGTGCAATATCCATTAATCATGCTCCGCTTTGTATGCTTCTACGAGTAACCCCTCATACATTTTGCTCGCGCCTGCCGTGACAATTTCATCTTCCGTTGTGAGTGCTGAATCAATAACGACAAAATCTTCAGCAAACTTAAGTACCGTGACTGGTGTTTTTTGCACAGTATGGCTATCAGGCGCATGTTTCCATAAATAAAAGCCCTGCTCTTTATCGCCTAAGATAGCTGATAAAGGAACAATATGTGCCTGCTCATCATTGGGTTCTTCGATAACAATATCTAAGATAGCACGTGCACCTGGTACTAAACTGATACCGTCGATTGGGTCCATCGCGAATACAGCTTTGTAGGTTTGTGTTACCGGATCAGGTGTTGTTGAGTGTTCTAAATAAGCCACAGGAAATGATTGTTCCAAGCTGCCGATAGTAGCGGTTGCCTGTTTAATTTTCTTGCCCGTGTTTGATGTAATGACACGCTCTGGCACATTGATTTTGAAATAGATTTTAGAAATATCCTGCATACGAGCGATGGGTTGTCCGGCCTGCACAAAGCTATTGTTATCGACAAGTCGTTCCGAAATTTGCGCGCTAAACGGCGCTAACAACTGTGTATAGCTCAATTCTTGTTGGCTGTTACTAAGTTCGATTTCAGCAAGTTCAAATGCGGTTTGAGCATTGTCAAACGCTCGCTGCGAAGTCAAACCTTTTTCTAGCATTTGGGCTAGACGATTTAATTCTCGCTCAGCTTGTTGCTTCTTAGACGTTTGCTCTTTTACACGACGAACAAAAGGTTTTTGGTCAATTGTTGCCAAGATATGACCTTTTTCTACTTGTGTTCCCGTTACAATGTCTTGCTGAACAAGTCGTCCAGAGACCTCAAAACTCACATCAACGGTTTTAACTGCATCAACTTCAGCCGGAAACGTATATTTAGCATTCTCATTAATAAGTTGTACTTTGCTCAACTTCACCAAGACTGGCGTAGGTTGTTTTTCAACCACTTGGGTATTATCAGAGCAGGAAACAATTAACGCTAAACTGGCAAATGCCACTAGTAATCTTTTCATCAAAATTTCTCTTTGGTGCTTAAAAACACATAAACATGAACACAAGGTTAACACATTATCAAAATTTGTAAACTTTGTAATTTATTTTAAAAGCCATTACAATCGAATTATTGTTTACATTTGTCATTGGTTTTCCTTTGCTCAACAGTACTATTAAAATATTAAACGCAGCTAGACGATGCTTCTATCAGCACGGATATAGCGCAACGACTATTTCCATGATCAGTAAATACGCTGACGTCTCTCGCGTGACCATTCATAAACAGTTTTGCTCAAAAGAGCAGATTTTTCGAAAAGTTTTGATCCATTACACTGAAGAAATGGTAGAACAATCCATTCAGCTCGTTGAGGAAAGTGCTGATTGTTGGGAAAAAGTTGAGTCGCTATTAACCCAATGGGGTGATGAAATATTTCAGGAAATTGGTGACGAATTCATTCGAGCAGACCTAATCTATTCCGCCAAAAAGTTTTGCAAAGATGAGCTGTTAAAAATGCGGGATGCAAAGTGTGAAATAGTAGAGCAACTCCTTAAACAAGGTATTGAGCAAAATATTGTTTCCTTGGAAAAGATTAATATGACAGCTTATGAAGTCGCAGATCTGATTGAATTGTCCTTTAGTGGCCTTGTAAATACAGAACAAGAAGAAAACCGTGATAGTCAAATAAACGCTCTTATTAGAGTCTATAGAACGGCAACATCTTAATTGACTTTTATTGTTTAGGCTTTCGTCTATCATTTTCTCGTTTTACCAACAAAAACGTTAAATACATTTTAGTTGGTAACGAGAGAATTAAACCAATAGCAACGCAGGCAGCACTTATGATCATACCGGTGACGCCCATGGTTTGAGGTAAGTTTGCGTAACTAATCAAATAATGACCTAACAAGAGCAAGCATAAACCAATAACGATGATGATTTTGAGTAATTTTATCAACGCTTCTTCAGACATAATTAAAACTCTGCGAATGACTAAGCCTTGAAAACAACTTAAATCAACCTACATAAAATGTATTGATGTACATCATGTAAGTGATAAAAAACCACGAACACATAACCCTGGAATGAAATATGTTTAACTTTAGTTATAGTAATAAAACGCGAATTCACTTTGGTGAAAACCAAATCTCTCAAATTAGCAAAGAAATTCCAAAATCAGCCAAAGTGCTTGTCACTTATGGCGGTGGTAGCATTAAGTCTAATGGGGTTTATAGCCAAGTGGAGAGTGCACTGGCTGATCACACGTGGTTTGAGTTCTCAGGTATTGAGCCAAATCCAAGTTTAGAAACACTGTCTAAAGCATTAGAAATAGTTGAACAAGAGAGTATCGATTATATACTTGCCGTTGGTGGTGGTTCAGTAATTGATGGTAGTAAGTTTATTGCTGCAGCGGCACAGTTTGAAGGCGACCCTTGGGACATTTTAGCTAAAAATGCTCCGGTACACAGCGCAATAGATTTAGGTGTCGTATTAACGTTACCGGCTACAGGTTCGGAGTCAAATAGCTTTGCAGTTGTCTCTAAAAAAGCAACCAATGAGAAACTAGCGTTTGGCAGCGAACATGTTCATCCAAGCTTTGCTGTGCTTGATCCAAATGTGATGGCATCTTTGCCTGAGAAACAATTAACTAACGGTATTGTCGATGCTTTTGTGCATGTTATGGAACAGTACTTAACCTACCCTGTTAACGCCAATATACAAGATAGGTTTTCAGAAGGAATTTTACTGACGTTAATGGATGATGGTCTTAAGCTTATCAATAACCGAGAAGATAAAGGTGCGCGCGCAAATGTGATGTGGAGCGCGACGCAAGCACTCAGCGGCCTTATTGGTGTTGGGGTACCACAAGATTGGTCGACGCACGGTATTGGTCATCAAATCACCGCTCTATATGGCTTAGACCATGCACAAACACTTACCATCGTTTTGCCAAGAATGATGTCGACTATGCGTCGTGAAAAACAAGACAAGCTTTTACAATATGGAGAACGTGTTCTAGGTATTGTTCCAGCCCAATGTAACAATGATATTGATAGCACTATCGATCTAATTATAGAAAAAACAGAGGCATTTTTTAGCGCGGTAAAAATGCGCACACGCTTCGGTGAATATCAATTAGCGGAAGAAGTTGTCGAGCCAATTATTGATAACTTGACGCAGCTAAAAATGACTAAGCAAGGTGAATCTCAAGCAGTAACGTTAGATAAAGTTAGAGAAATATTAACCAACAGCCTGTAACCATACGAAAAAGCCAGCTTTCTAAGCTGGCTTTTTATTAATGAAGGTAAATTTGCTAGCCTACACTAATGTAACTAATAGGCTGGCAGCTATTGCCCACATAATTAACGCAACAATCAAGTTGATTCCCCTTTGCACTTTCGGTGTGGACAACCAAGGTGACATTTTTGCAGCACCAAGTGATAAGACAAAAAACCACGTTAAGCTTGCTAGCAATGTGCCAAACAAAAAGAAAATCCTCTCAGCTTCACTAAATTGGCCGCTAATACTACCAATAAGAACCACGGTATCTAAATAAACATGAGGGTTTAACAAGGTTACTGCTAACGTAGTAAATATTACGGTTTTTCTCGTTGCTGGCGACATTTCTTTCGCCATTTGATCATTACTAGAAAAGTAGAAACTTTTAAAAAACATCGCGCCGTAAAACAGCAGAAACGCAACACC
Organism: Thalassotalea loyana; assembly: GCF_030161435.1. Classification (GTDB taxonomy): domain Bacteria; phylum Pseudomonadota; class Gammaproteobacteria; order Enterobacterales; family Alteromonadaceae; genus Thalassotalea_G; species Thalassotalea_G loyana. The sequence continues at coordinate 66,863 of NZ_BSSV01000002.1, forward strand.
TAAAATCGTAATAGCTTTAGCAATTACCGGATGAGCGCCAAGCAAAGCACCGCCACCAAACACCCCCAAAGACATCAAAATAAAGTCGCAAATGATACAAATGGACGCAGCTAAAATATGATGGTTACGTTTAATCCCTTGATTTAATACATAAGCATTCTGGGCACCGATAGGCATAATCAAGCCAGCACCAATTACAAAACCTTTCGCCAAAGTCACAAACATCATTTTTCTCCTCAATTCCCACAGCAATGAATACGGCGACAGATTATGCCTTGACACACAACAAGTAAAATTAATAAATTTAATTAATTATTAATTTTACTAATAAGCGGTAAAAATGATGAATATTGAAAAACTAGATTATAAATTGGTTGCTGCCTTAGATGCTGTCATCACTGCTCAGAGCTTTGAAGGTGCAGCAACCAAATTACACATTACTCAATCTGCTATTTCTCAACGAATTAAACAACTTGAGCAGTGGCTTGCTCAGCCGGTGCTTATTCGAGGTACACCAATTGAAGCGACTGAAACAGGTCAAAAACTACTATCTCACTACCAAAAGATTAAACAATTGGAGAGTGCCTTGTTGGGCGAACTAAGGCCTGACTTGGCCAGTGCAACAACTCAGGTTTCAATTGCACTGAACGCAGATACACTGGCAAGTTGGTTTATACCGGCAATAACACCGTTATTAAAACAGCAAAATATCGTCTTTGATCTTAAAGTTGCGAATGAAGCTGTTAGTCACGAATTATTGAAGAAAGGCGAAGTGTTTGGTGCGGTTAGTAGTCATGCGACAAGCTTTGCTGGCGGTAAAGCAACCTTTTTGGGCGAACTTGAATATGTCCTTTGCGCGAATCAAACATTTAACAATCAATATTTTTCAGCAGGACTAAATCGTGAATCACTTCGCCATGCGCCAGCCATCAGTTTCGACAGCTTCGACAACATGCATACAAGTTTCATAAAACAACACTTTAACCTATCTGCGAACGATTACCCTCGCCACCAACTAAGAAGCTCGGAGGCTTTTGTGAGTATGGCATTAGCAGGGGTTGCTTATGCGTTGCTTCCGACGACGCAAGCACAGGAACATCTTAATCGTCATGAATTAATTGACCTCGCCCCCAGCCTGAGAATCAAGCAAGATCTCTATTGGCATAGCTGGCATCTAGAGCAAGGAATATACAAAGAAATATCGAATACAATTGTGAATTTTGCACAAAACTTGTTGGCAAAATAGGCAGTTTGTTGGACAAATAAGCAGTCGTCAGTTGTTGCGATGTTTTCCTCTAATTTTTTCTTGAACCTGCTTAATATTTGAGTATGATGCGCGGCTCTTTTGACTATTCAATTTGCCTTAACGAATTAATGAAAAAACTACTAACTGCCCCTGTAAGAATGAACCTGAGTGATACGCAAAACCAATACTATCAACAGATATTGCAGCAAGTCGCTCATTTAAGCCTCAATTTTATGGCAGTAAAAGTAGAACATCATCCTGAAAACTTTATTGAATGGTGTAAAGAGTTCTATCGCATATGCCGCCAGGACTTAAATCTTGAATTACTCGACGAACATCAGTTCAAGCCATTAAAAAAAATTGAAGATACACTTACACAAGCAATTAGCGTAGACCAAATCAAGTTATCTCGTGTTATGCCATGGCCAGTTTTTGTCGGTTTCATCGAACAAAACTCTTCACGCCATGGACTTGATGAGAGAAAGGCTTTATTGGCTTATTTACAGACAAAACTGTCGACTCCATTTGATGAACTCATCGAAGAAGATCGTCTCGCGCTCATTGGAAAACACACAAACAAGCATGACCCGAGTATTTATCAATTTGATGTTGAATGGTTTGGTGCAACTAAAGCAAATAAAAGCTTTATGTCGTTGGTTAATGAACAGCCTAAAGCTATTGCGACACTTATTTCCATAATCCCAATAGAGGGCGATATTACCGAGCAAATTTACTTTGATTTTGTCGAGAAATATATTGCACTTTACAGCCAATTTTTGCCCAATGAAAAAATTGCGTTTATCCCAGCTACTCGACTGCTCGCAATGATTCGCCCGGATCAGTTTGTTTCGTTAACTAACGCAAAGCTCGATGTTTTATGCAATGGGTTAGGTATTGCAAAAATAACAAATCAAGGACCAAAAGCGTTTTTTGATTATTGGCACGAAGTCATTATCACAATGCGAAACTCACCGTGGTGGGCTCACGGTCAACCAGAAGATGAAAATGAACAGGCAATTTGGGCTTATCGTGCTGCCCTTCTTGATTTGTTTATCTTCGTTGAAGAAGATCACGCAACTCACTCTAATTTTGTTAAGTTACGTGACAAGCCTAAAAAGGCAACGGGCAAACAAACGGCAACCAAACGAACCAAAGCCTCAGCAGAGCAGCTTGTTGATCAAGCTCTACAAGACGAATCAATTCCTGAATTTATTAAAGGCATGCGTGACTCTATTATCAAGAGCGTTCAAGCAGGAAAGTCAGTCGATGATTCAATAAGCTTGATGAAAGCGATTTTCAGTTAACCCAAGGGCTTAGTCGCGCACTATGGCTAAGGTAACTGATGTTGCCTTAGTTTCATTGCTACTTTGTTATGAGAAACCCCCAATCGTTTGGCAAGCGCTCTTGTCGTCTTATACTTGGGAAGTAATTGGCTAAGTAACGCACGCTCAAAAAGCGTTTGAGCTTCATGCCAGTTTGCACATTGACTGTAGTCCGATGAAGAGGGTCCAGTAGCTGACTCACCTGTTTCATCGATAGGTCGAGCCTCCGATAGCTCATTAAATACGAGTGCAATATCTTCACTATCAATAACGTCAGACTTAGCTAACGCCACAAGTCTAAATAAGCTATTTTGCAATTGCCTAATATTTCCCGGCCACTGATAGGATGCAAGTAATTTATATCCACCTTCTGTCAACACCGGTTTTGTTAAAGCGACCTGTTTAGCGGCCAATTTTAGAAAATGTGGAATAAGCAACGACAAATCGTCAATTCGTTCTCTAAGTGGTGGAATAACTATCGATAACACGTTGAGTCGATAATAAAGATCTTCACGAAAACCTTGGTTTTGAATGTTTAACTCTAAGTTTTGGTGAGTTGCGGAAATAATCCGAACATTTGCATTAAGCTCCTGGGTACCACCAACACGCCTAAATTGGTAATTTTCTAAAAACCGTAGCAATTTAGCTTGTAGATAAACAGACATTTCGGCGATTTCATCAAGAAATATTGTTCCTCCCTCAGCTAACTCCAACAAACCTGGCTTCCCACCTTTGTTTGCGCCGGTAAAAGCACCTGCTTGATAACCAAATAATTCACTCTCGAGCAAGTGTTCAGGTAATGTTGCGCAATTTATTGCTAAAAACGGTTGTTGATGACGAGATGAACCTTGATGAATAGCACGAGCAAGAAGTTCTTTACCTGTTCCTGTCTCACCGCGCAGAAGAACAGGAAGGTCTAACGCTGCAAATCGAGTTGCTTGCTCTTTAACATCATTCATCACTGAAGATTGACTTAATATCCCGTCGATTCCTTCATCTAAGGGTTTCGCACTCTGTAGCGCCGATATTTGACGTCCCAATGCTCTTGTCTCTCTGAGCATAATTACGGCGCCTTGATAATCAGCATCGGCATATACGGTACTAATATCTGCAATAAATTGTTGTTGGTTAACAGTAACAGAGACACTTCGGCTAGATTTTGATTGCATGTCTATTCTTGCGACATTCAATAATTGATAAACATCTTGGCCGACAACCTTTGTCAGTTCATGGCCTTCTGTAAATAGCTTAAGTGCTGCGGCATTTGCTGTTATCACAATTCCTTGTCGGTCAATATCTAAAATCGGCTCAGCTATCCTTGCAAGTAATGCCTGTAAATGACTCTCTTTTAAGGCACTAGGCATTAAATCTATTTCTTCACAAGCAATGTACTCATCTAAATGACGCAAGGCTTCTGCGATATCGGGTAACGACTGTTGTTCATCTTCAAGATCAACATAAATAATTCCAGTTTCCACTTCCATCGCGATTAGGTTCCATCCGTGACTTGCTATCACGGTGAGCACTTTTTGAGATACACCTAATTTGTCTTCTAGAGAGATTGCTACTTTCATATGTCATAAATTAATTACACTTGTAATACATTTATGACATCAATTTATAAGACAGTCAATTAAAGAAGCTATCAGTGTTTGAGAGCCAACAAAGACTAATAATTGTTTACTTAAGATAATAAATATCAACATCATCGACACCAACTGTAATAAAAATATTACAAACGAAGATGATAAGGGAAGTGAAAACAACTTAAGCCATTGAAATTATTAAAATAAAATAAGTTGGTTGGTTTTTTGCAACAATGCTTGATACACAACTCAACGTTGTGATGTGCGCTCAATTACAGCGATGTAACTGTAAAACGAGATTCTTTATATTGGCTAATCAAAAAGAAAAAGAAAGCCAATGATTACAACAGGATAAAATCAATGTCAGGCTCAAAAGCACCACAAAACCTTCAAATTGAAACCAAAGCGATTCACGGTGGCTCAATTAAAGATGAGCAATTTGGTTCACTTGCCACACCTTTATATCAAACATCTACATTCACATTTGAAAACGCTCAACAAGGCGCAAATCGATTTGCAGGTGAGGAACAGGGCTATATTTACTCTCGACTTGGCAACCCAACAACAACGCAATTAGAGCAAACCGTTGCTTCGCTTGAGGGTACGGAAGCTGCAGCTGCAACAGCAACAGGTATGGGCGCAGTTTCAGCTGCATTGTTGGCAAACTTAAGCGCAGGCGATCATTTGATCTCCTCGAAAGCAGTATACGGTTGTTCGTTTGCTTTGATGTCACATATGTTAACTAAATTTGGCATTGAAGTAACGTTTGTCGATATGACCGAGCCAGAAAATATCACAAAAGCAATTCAGCCAAATACCAAGGTCGTTTTCCTAGAGACGCCTATTAATCCTAACCTTGTTGTTTTGGATCTTGAAACGATTGGCAACATTACTAAAAAACATAACTTAATTTCGATTGTTGATAATACATTCTTAACACCTTACCTTCAAAAACCTGCACAATTTGGCTTTGATCTGATCATCCACAGTGCAACGAAATACTTAAATGGCCATGGCGATGTTGTTGCTGGGATCATTTGTGGTAGTGAAGAAATGATCAACGAAATCAAACTAACCTCGTTAAAAGATATTGGCGCGACAATGAGCCCACATGATGCATGGCTGATTATTCGAGGTTTAAAAACCTTACCTGTAAGAATGGATAGACATTGCGCTAATGCCCAAAAGGTTGCCGAGTATTTAGAGGCACACACGGCAATTAAACAAGTTTACTATCCAGGTTTAGAATCGCATCCTGGCCACAAGTTTATCGGTAAACAAATGAAAGCTGCTGGTGGTGTAATTGCATTTGAAATTGATGGGAGTTTAGAAGATGGCGCGTTCTTCATTGATCAAATGAAGTTACTTTCTATCGCTGTTAGCCTCGGAGATGCAGAATCACTGATTCAACACCCAGCGTCTATGACGCATTCGCCATACACACAAGAAGAGCGTATCAAAGCGGGAATCAGCGACACACTCATTCGAATCTCAGTGGGATTAGAGCATGTTGACGACATTATGGCGGATCTCGAGCAAGCATTTGATAAGCTATCTTTGCGTCAAAAGTCAGCGCAACAGGTTGCATAAACCGCGATAGTTAAACCTCATTAACTATCGCATTATAGAATGAGCTAAGTCCTCTTAGCTCATTTTTCTAATCCAGCTATCAGGCGCCATTCTTAAAATTCGATGTAAAACAGCCCATGGCCAGCTCGGCACAAATGCATTTGCTTTCTCTTTTTCAATAGCGTTAAGAATCGCTTTACATCCTGTCTCGGTATCTACCATGAAAGGGACCTTTTCAACTTTTTCGTTAATCTCACTTTTGATAAAACCTGGATGAATGCAACTCACTTTAATTGGCGTATTCATCACATCTATTCGAATACCTTCAGTAAGAGAAGTTAACCCAGATTTCGTTGCTGCATACACAGTTAGCGCTCGTCTAAAGCCACGTACAGCACTAATTGAAGATATTGTGACAAGATGCCCAGCGTTTTGCTGACGAAAGATCCCCATTGCAGCTTCACATTGAGCAATAGCGGCTACAAAGTTTGTTTGGGCTGTTTGCAAGTTAGCATGAAAATACCCGGTACCAATTGAGGCACCTTTGCCCATGCCTGCGTTAACAATCACCCTATCGAGCGAGCCAAAATCGGCCTTTGCTTGTTCGAATACCTCAAAAACTTTGTCATGGTCATTCACGTCTAACGCGTAAACTTCTACCTTGATATCACTGTTTATTGCTAAAAGTTGCGATTTGAGCTCTTCTAACCTTTCAGTGCGGCGTGCACACAAAGCAAGGTTCTTACCTTGCTGTGCATACAATAGCGCCATGGTGTAACCCAACCCAGAGCTTGCACCGGTAATTAATATATTGTTTCTATTCATTATTATTCTTCTTGTATTGTTAAAAACATTTATGTCTTATTGAAGCCGAGCACCTTTCGAAAATACGCGCATTCAGCTTTAGCGGCTTTCTTCATATCACCAAACAAATAGGTTGAAGCGAACCATAGGCCTATCAGTAACATCAATATCGACTGACTACTTTCATGTCCTTGAACCAAGATGGCAGTTCCTAACATAGCGGACGCCCATATAATCGCATTACCAACCATCATTTTTGATAAGTTTTTTTGCTGCTTAGTTTCTTGTTGAACCAGCAAGCTATCAAAGCTTGAATCTTCCTGCGATTGACATAGCTGCATTAACTTAGCACGATTTTTATCAAACTCCACTTTAAGAGATTGTTGATCACCTAAACGGCTAGTCGCGATATAGAATGCTTGTTGCTCGGTTTTTCCATTAGCAACTTGCGCCTCAATTTCACTGTATAAATGGTCTTTAAGTTCATCAATATTTTCACTATCAATAGCCTTTACACCTTGTAAGGCCTCAAACCACAGGTTAACTTCTCTATCTAAATCAAACATGCTCTTCTCCTACTAAGCCTTGCAACATATCGTTCAATTTGCGCCAATTTTGCGTCAGCGAAATTAACGTTTGTTGTCCTTCTTGCGTTATTTGGTAGTACTTTCGTTTACGACCGGTTGCAGATTGTCCCCAATAAGCGTTGATCAGTGCCTTTTTTTCTAGTCGGTGCATGATGGGATAAAGCATACCGTCAGCCCACTGCATTTCTCCGTTAGATAGGTCTTTCACTTGGGCAATAATGTCATACCCATAGCTATCACCTTTGTTTAATATCGCTAAGACAAGTGGTGTAGCTGACGCTGCAACCATATCCTTTGGCAAATCCATACTTTCAACCTTATACCTAGAACATCTAGGTATAAAAGATACATAGAGATTCTAGGTATGTCAACATTATCGTTTAACGTTTGTTAGATATCGCTGCGTTAACCTTGCTGAACGCAATTGATCTCGGACCAAAGTGAAGATACTACATTGTTTTTTCTGGCTTTGTTTTCCTTGCCCAAGACGGATTAATTGCCGACGCACAATGGCCATAGAACCTAATGCGTGTAAGGTTTTATCGGTAAAACTTGGGTGTAAAATATTTGCTCGAAATTGAGGAGCTTCTTGCCACTTATTGATTAACGCAGGTTCGAAAGCCAATGCTGAGGCAATACCCACCAGTTCAATGTCGTTTTCTAGCACTCGTTCAACAGTTGATAGCTGCGTCACGCCACCGGTTGTCATGATCGGCAAAGTCGTTTGCTCAGCAATTTGTTGCGCAAAACTTAGAAAGTATGCCTCTCGTTCAAGTGTACGGCCATCTTTTGTAATACCCTGCATCGCGGCTGATTCGTAGCTACCGCCTGATAACTCTACAAAATCAATCGCTAAATCCGATAACATTTCAACAACTTGTTGCGCCTCATCGACGTCAAAGCCGCCGCGCTGAAAATCAGCAGAATTGAGCTTTACCGAAATTGAAAAAGATGCACTAACAACGGCTTTGATAGATTTGATGACATCGACTAATAGGCGAGCGCGGTTCTCGAGACACCCGCCCCAGATATCATCTCGTTGATTGACTAAAGGTGAAAGAAATTGAGAAATAAGATAACCGTGGGCGGCATGGACTTGGATACCATTAAAACCAGCTTTTTCAGCGAGTTTAGCAGTATTGGCAAACCGCTGGACAACATCATGAATTTCCTCTTCTGTCATTGCTCTAGGTGTTCCAAAGAGTTTCGAATGTTTACCAAGATCTAAAGGAATGGCTGACGGCGATAATACTTTGCCATTCATTTTGCGATAGACCTGACGTCCAGGGTGATTTATCTGCATAATAATTTTAGTATCATCTTGCTGCCCTGCCTTGGCTTGTTTCGCGAACGCTTCGACTGCGCTTTCATCTACTAATGCCAAGCCACCTGGACCTGTCATTGCCAATTTATCGACCATGACATTCCCCGTAATGATGAGTCCTACACCACCTGCCGACCAGCGGCGATAAAGTCGTTCAATATGACCATCGGGTTGTTGCTTTTCATTTCCTAAGCTTTCTTCCATCGCCGCTTTTACACAGCGATTTTTGAGGGTAAGGCCACTATTTAAGGAAATTTTCTCAAAGGCTTTTACTGACATAAATCTCTTTCCAATCATTGAATCTAGACCTAGAATAACCTTATAGTAAACTTTAAGGTCAAGATAATTTCATGCGCATAGGTGAACTAGCCAAACAAACCGGATTTAAGCAATCAAGTATTCGATTCTACGAAAAAGAAGGATTAATGCCTGATGCTCAACGCACTTTAAACGGTTATAGAAGATACGATGAACACGCAATAAATCGTCTAACACAAATTAAATTTTGTAAGCACCTAGGCTTTAGTCTCGACGACATGAAACAAATACTAACGATAGACAAAGGTTTAAATCATGAAGCGGTTATGACTAAATTGGCGAGTCGAAAGAAAGAAACGAAACACCTGATTCAAGAGCTCGAGCAAAACCTAAAGAACATTCAAAACGTGGAAAGCCGACTCAAACAACTCTGGCAGGAAGACAGGTGTATGGAGCAAGCCGAGCTCACTCATTTATTAAACAAGGCTAACCTTTGAAAGACCTCTTTATTTTCCTTTGTGTCGCTGCTGAACTCACCAAACTAGCCACCAAAATGGCGAGGTAAAATTGGCCAATAATCGCTTCAAAATATGACAAAAATTTTGTAATCGGTTGCGTAGGCGTAATATCACCAAACCCGACGGTAGAAAGAATGATAAAGGAGTAATACAAGTAATCAGGTAGTAGTAAGTACCATTGTTGGGTTTCTGTTGCGTTGGTAAACGCGGGCCCAATTAGCATCTGGCATAAGGTGTAAAGAATCGCAAAAAATAATCCAATCAAATAATACAGACAAACCGAACCCAGTATTTTGTTGAGATCGACAGGCCCTGTAAAGATAACTTGGATTGCAACATGGTATGCCATATAACCGAAAAACAGCAATAGCATAGAGAGCTGAAAAATATAAAAATGATAACCATTGACCTGGTAGCCAACCATGATAAATACACAACTGAGCACAGGAAGAAACACAGCAGGCCGCTTCCAATTTAGGTTTTCTTTAACGCCAAGCACAGAAAAAAGTAACACCATAGCAATACTAGATAGCATAAGGCGCTGGCTCGACGCATCGAAGAACTGATGTGATATAGCGATACCAAAGAGTAAAATGGTTAACGACAGCGTTAAATAAAAGAAGTTATCTCGTTCTGAAATAGCACCAAGCTTTAACATTGGGATCCTTAATAATTTTATTTATTGAAGCCTATACTACCGGACTTATTTAGACGACTGCTCTAACTGTTTTATCTGTTCCACAATTTGCTGATTTACCGGCGTCTCAATACCATGTTTTTTTCCAAGGCGAACAACAGCACCATTTAGATAGTCAACCTCAGTTATTTTACCATCTTGGATATCTTGCCACATCGAAGATCTGGCTTTGGGATCTATCAACAACATTTGTTTTGCCACTAATTTAAACAGCCAGGTTGGCAAAGACAAAATAATAGGCACTAGCGACGGTTTAACTTTAGTAAATTGAACCAATTGAACCTCTTCAGCACGCACTATGGCTAGCCACTCCTTCATTGCTTTAGCAAGTAACTTTCGAAAACTCGCTTGCTCCAACTCCTGTTTTAACGGGATATCTGCAACGGCATTAATCGCATTATTTAAGTTAAGCATCAATTTTGAATACAGGACACCGTTGATGTTGTTCGTTGGCTCTATCACTTCTCTTTCTCGATTAACATGAGAGCAAAGTTCCTGTAGCTGAGGAAACGCTTGGCAAATAAAGCCACCCTCAGTTCCTTGGTGATATGTGCAGTTTTCCATCGCAAGTACGTTAAAGCTAGTAATTCCTTGGTATAACGCTCTCTGCTTGATTGAATTGGTGATTTCGTCAAAACTACCTAAGCCGTTTTGCATGAACACAATACTCGACGTTTCATCAGTAATAGCGACTAAATCTTGTGAGATACTCATGATATGCTGACATTTCAGCATGACAAAAACGATATCAAAAACTTTAGGTGTTTGTTCGTTACATTTAAGCTCGTCGATTGAACACACTATTTGGCTTGGCATCGCCCGGCTGGCATTGCCGAGATAATCAGATAATCCAATACCACCGTGTTCCACGATAGGTGCTTTAACATAGTCTCTACATATTAATGTGACATCTACTTGGGAATTCGCCAAGATTCCACCTAAGTAACAACCCGTTGCCCCAGCTCCAAATATAGCGACTTTCATCGATTATAACACTCGGCCAAAGACACGTTCGTCATACCAAACTCCATTCAATGTTGAATGCTTTCGTAGGAGCCCTTCTTGTTCAAAGCCTTGCTTTTGCATCGTTTTCATTGATGCTGTGTTCTCAGCAACACAGAAGCCGGTAAATTTAATTGGCGTAGCTATGCGTGTAACCTCCGCCAAGAATGCGCTTAAGGCCTCTGACATAATACCTTTTTGATGAAAGGCCTTTGCCAACCTAAAGCCAATTTCGATTCTTTTAAATTCAATAGATTCGTAGCGGCAAAAGACTTCACCAATGTACGAGCCAGAAAACCTTTCAACAATGGCAAAGGTCACCCATTGCCCTTCTTCGCCAGACCATGGAGCGGCAGACATGTCAACAAGCGCTTTCGCTTCTTCTAGTGAAGGCAAGTCTTTGATATATTTCAACATCTCTTCATCTTGTTCGTGGCGCAAACAATCAGCAGTGTATTCAGGTGTAAGCTTTTTAATAGAAAGCCTGTCTGTATCTATGGATATTTGGTTAAATTCATCAATAATTGTCGTAGTTAGTGTCATGAGGCGTAACTTAATGACCGAATAAAGTGATACCACAATAACGGCTTAATTAACTTTTGGCTATAAAAACGAACCTTTTAGCTTCTAGTTTTCAACAAGTTAAAGAGATGGGTTCAAACAGAATATGTCAACAGCATAACAAATGTTAACAAATTATTAACAAACCACTTTTTTTTACACCTAAGTATGGTTATGATGCGTAGTAAGTATGTCAAATGGCATGTTAGAACTATGCTAAAAAAGATAAACGATACGGACGTCAATGGAGAGAAATAAAGTATGTTTAGAGGAAAGTTAACCAAGCTTGCACTAGCAAGCGCCATAGCATCTTCGCCATTTTTGGTGAATGCCCATGGTTCATCAACAGCAGATGCTGCCTTAGTCAACGAAGAGAGAATTCTTTATTGGCTTGAAAAGCGAGGCGAGATCTCAGTACTTGCTGACGAAGCGACTAAAAAAGCGGCGGTGAAAGAATACCTATCTCGTAAGGACTTCAGTACTCGAAAAGTACCGGGTGAATTTGGCGCTAAGGTGATGGATGCTGAACAAGCGCCACGATTGGCCTTGATGGGTAAAGAATTACCAATCAAATTCCAGAAGCAACGACTGTTTGGTCAAGAAAAGTCTGCTAGCTCAGTAATGAATACAACCGTTAAAGTGCTAGCTATCATGGTTGACTTCCCTGATTTACCTTACAACGACAATCGTTTATCTGCAAATGATACAGACATGTATTATGACGATTACTCTCAAGCTCACTACAACGATTTATTGTTTTCGCAAACAGGTTATGTTGGCCCAAGCGGTCAAAACATCCAATCTGCATACCAGTTTTACCAAGAAGAATCTGGTCAAACGTTAAACTTTACCGGTAATGCAGTTGGCTGGGTAAGAGCAGATAATGACGCTGCTGATTACGGTGCAAATGATGACACAGGTGACGATATTGATGTACCAGCTCTAGTTTTAGAAGCTGTTACTAAAGCGGTTGCTGAGCAAGGCATTGACTTATCCGAGTATGACCAATCAGATTTTTTTGATATTGATGGTGACGGAAATATAAACGAGCCAGATGGCATTATTGATCACGTAATGCTTTTCCATTCTAGTGTTGGTGAAGAAGCAGGTGGTGGTGTACTAGGTGACGATGCTATTTGGTCACACCGTTTCTTCGTATTTGATGAAAATCAACAGCCTGTAGATGTTCCAGGTTCAGACATTAGATTGTTTGGCTACACGATTAATCCAATTGATGCAGCGACAGGGGTTGTTGTTCATGAATTCGGGCATGACTTGGGCTTACCTGATGAATATGATACGGCAAATGGTCAATTTAGCTCTCCTGTAGGTAACTGGTCAGTAATGGCGTCAGGTAGCTGGGTTGGTTCGCCAGCGGGTACTTCACCGGTATCATTCAGCCCATATGGTCGTGACTACTTCCAAACTCGTTACGGTGGTAACTGGGTAAATCAAGACGTTGTTGATTTTGAAAGTATCTCTTCTGAAGCAAAAGCATTAGTTTCTGCGACAAACCATGAATCTGGTGTTAACCAAATCAAAGTTGCACTGCCGCCTAAGCAAGTTTCTGTTGGCGCTCCATACACAGGAGACTTTCAGTTTTACTCAGGCAATGGTGATGAAAAATCAAATACAATGAGCTTCGAGGTTACTCTTCCTTCAGATGCGGCAACCATGTCGATGAAAGCACGTTGGAATATAGAAGTTGATTACGATTACTTACAAGTCCTTGTCGATGATCAACCTGTTTCAGGTAATCATACAAAAGTAACTAACCAGTATCACCAAGGTGTAACAAACTTCATTACCGGCAACTCAACGGATATTGCAGGTGCTGAGGGTGATTTAGGTTGGGTTGATTTATCTTTTGATCTTTCTAACTATTCAGGTCAAACGGTAACCGTTAGCTTCTTGTACAAAACCGACCAATTCGAAGGTGGTTACGGTTTTATGGCAGACGACATTGTTGTCAGCACGGCAAACTCAAATGTTGTCTCATTTGATGGCGAAACTAACTCAGGCGTAACATTTGACGGCTTCAGTCGTATCAGTGATTCAATCGACGGTGATGCGCATCATTACTACATACAGCTTCGTGATACTAACGATACCGATAGTATGCTTCCTACAGTCGGCCTTCATTCAGGTGTTTTGATGTGGTATAGCGATACAAGTCAATCAAACAACCAAGTAAACAATCACCCTGGCCAAGTATTAATAGGTGTGATTGACGCAGACCAACGCCCGATAAAAACAAGCACGGGTCGTTTGTATAATACTAGTACACAAATCACTGACGCTGCTTTCAGAACTGTACCACATACGGCTACATCAAGAGATAGCGAAACATCAGTATTCAATGTATTTGATGACAGCTTAGATTACTCGTTCCCTGCGCAACCTGAATCAGGTATTGATTTACCATTTGTTGGTATGACAATGACAGTTGATAGTATTGCGACCGATTATTCATCAGCCAACTTAACATTAGTCAATGGTGGGATGAAACGTGTCGTTGCTGCTCGTCAGGGCTTAACTGTTAATCTTGAATTGGAAGCGACAGATGTTAGCGATGAAAACAGTATCTCGTGGACACTAGGTGACGGTACATCATTATCTGGTAGAACAATAGAGCACACCTATGCAAGCACAGGCGACTATAATGTAGAAGTAAGCTATACATCTGCTACTGGTACCAAAACAGCGGAAAAGTCTCTTACTATTGGTGACGCTATTACTGGTGACATTGTTGCAAATTTAACGGGATTAAATTTAACTGTCGATGCTAACGTAACTGGTGGCCAAGGCGCACTAACGTACCGCTGGGACTTCGGTGATAATTCAGATATTGTAGTAGGCCAATCAGCGTCTCATAACTATGAAACTGAAAGTAACTTTACCGTAACATTAACAGCAACTGATGAAATAAATCAGCAACTTGTGACCACATTAGATGTTAATATTGTTAATGCCTTAGCGGTATCGCTTTCTGGTACAGCAAGCTTTTTAACAGCTAACTTTAGTTCAACGGTAACAGGTGGCGCCGAGGGTTATACCTACAACTGGAACTTTGGCGATGGCAACTCTTCAACTGAAGCGAGCCCAAGTCATACATATGCTTCGGCAGGAACATACACGGTCGTTCTAACTGTTACAGATGCAGATAACACAAGTGTTGAGGAATCGATGACTCTTACGGTTTCGGCACCTCCTGCTCCGCCGACAACACCGACTACACCAACACCTTCTAGTTCAGGCGGTGGTTCTATGGCGTGGTTCTTAATGGTGCTTGCGATTGCAGCCGGTAGAAAGCGTTTGTTCTAATAAAACAACGTTACTCCTTCAATAAATAAAGCCAACCTCGCGTTGGCTTTATTTTTATCCAAGTTTTTTTATTTAGCTATTTACATTAAGTAATCGAACACTATAATACTCCTTCGCTAAATTTTAGGGTCAACCTAACAGTTTAGCCGCGACAAGCTGTTTCACGGATTAGAGAAGATCCTTCCCACGGATTAGGGCCAGCAAATTGGATCACACTTCTTAGCTTGGAGTATTCTCATGGACTTATTGTTCGACATTATTGGTATGTCTGGCACATTGCTGGTGGTTGGTTGTTTTTTCTTATTGCAGTTGAAAAAAATCACCCCAACGAGTCTAACCTACAATTTGATGAACCTAGTCGGTGCAATTTTATTGCTCGTAAGCCTTTGCTATAACTTTAATTTAGCAAGCTTTGTTATTGAGCTTTTTTGGATTGTGGCGTCAC
The DNA here is from genome assembly GCF_030161435.1 of Thalassotalea loyana. Taxonomy (GTDB): domain Bacteria; phylum Pseudomonadota; class Gammaproteobacteria; order Enterobacterales; family Alteromonadaceae; genus Thalassotalea_G; species Thalassotalea_G loyana. Next base: position 82,106 of record NZ_BSSV01000002.1, read on the forward strand.
TTATCGGCTTGATCAATTATTGGCGAAGTAAAAGCGCACCTGCGATCACTTCATAGCCTCCTAAGTTAAATTTGTTTTTTTAATTCGTCGAATGCAAATTCGATGAAGGCTTTTATCTTTTTTGATTGAAAAATCACTTGCGGATATATCAAATAAATTGCTCTATCCTGCGAGCTTTGATGTTGCAATAAAGGTAGCAACTCTCCCAGTGCTACCTCTTTTTTTGCATAATAATCTGGCACTCTAATAATCCCTTTTCCCATCAGCGCTTGTGATTTCAACAACGCACTGTCATTGAGCTTTAACCATCCTTCAACTTCAACAACTCCGGTTCTAAATTCCCACCTTGGTACGTCATGCGATGAGAGGCACTGATGTGCAGTAAGTGATTCTATGGTTTGTGGTTCACCGTATACCTTCAAATATCCAGGTGAGGCATAGCACATTGACTGATATGGGAGTATCTCTTTGGCTACCATATTTTGAGGTGGCGACTGCGTTGCGCGAAACGCTAAATCAAAGTCACTCTTATTCAGGTCGTACGGTGTATAACTGCAGTCAATCGTGAAACTAATTTGAGGATAAAGAGATTTAAATTTTTCACATAAAGGCAATAATACAGCATCGGTAAACAGTAACGGAGCAGTTAATTTAATAACACCTGCTATTTCCTCATGTTCAACCATCACCGATCGTTCAATATCTAATAAAGAACTGTGAATTTTTTGAGTTCGACTTGCAATTACTCGACCTTGCTCTGTTAACTTAACGCTGCGAGTCGAGCGCACAAACAATGGAACATTCATTTCCTTTTCGAGTCGTTTAATTTGTAGCGATAGATGGCTTTTAGAAATGCCTAATGCATCTGCTGCTTCGGTGAAACTTAAATGTTTGGCCACTTCATGAAACAACATTAAACGTTCAAGCTTTTTATGACTTGTATTCATAGCCCCTCCTTATCACCGTGATTGTACTATATAAAAAACAATTAATTCTGATTTGCGCTATATATTCAACAAATAAATTTAGTGATAATGACATTAATATTGAATATGAGTAACCAAGACATGCAGAAACAAATTGATATTCATCAGCACTTCCCTTCATCAAGTCGCCTTGTATATGGAGCTATGGGCTTAGGTGGAGGCTGGAATGACCAACCAGTAAATTCAGACGACATAAAACAAACTCACGAAATCATTGATACCTGTCTTAAATTAGGCATCAATATGTTTGATCACGCAGATATTTATACGTTTGGCAAAGCCGAACAAGTGTTTGGCGAAGCATTGAAGCAAAATCCAGCATTAAAAAATCAACTTATTATTCAATCAAAATGCGGCATCCGTTTCGAAGATGAATTAGGTCCAAAGCGCTATGATTTCTCTAAACAATGGCTCGTAAAAAGTGTCGAAAATATTCTCACAAGACTGGATATAGAGCAGCTTGATGTACTTCTGTTACATAGGCCCGACCCTCTTGCACAGATGGACGAAGTTGCCGAAGCAATTTCTCAACTGAAAGTGCAAGGAAAAATAAAACATCTTGGTGTTTCTAACATGAATCACGGTCATATTACCTTGCTTGAAAATGCAATTAAGGCACCAATAGTTTGCAATCAACTTGAGTTAAGCTTAAACCACTTAGCATTCATTGAAGATAGCGTAACGTCAGGTTGTTCTGGTCAGCCAGTGGTAAATTTCGCTCCAGCTACACTTGAATACTGCCAATTAAATAACGTTCAAATTCAAGCATGGGGAAGTTTGGCGCAAGGGCTGTTTACTGGTCGTGATGTTAGTAATGAACCAAAGCATATTCAACAAACTGCCGAGCTTGTTGAAAAACTCGCAGCACAATATGAAGTTAGCAAAGAAGCCATTGTACTGGCTTGGTTAATGCGTCACCCTGCCAATATTCAACCGATCATCGGTACGACAAATATCGCACGTATAAAAGCTTGTGCACAGGCAACAACAATAGAATTAACTCGTGAGCACTGGTATGCATTATATGTCAGTGCTCGTGGCCATGAATTACCATAAGGGCATCAAATGAATCCATTAATTGATAACTTTTCTGATCAATACCAACTTACAGATAAAGTTTGCGTAGTGACCGGCGGTGGAAAAGGCTTAGGCAAGACAATTACTCGCTACCTATTAGAGCAAGGAATGAAGGTCGCTATATGCTCTAGAAATGAAGAAACGATTAGTAAAACCGTAGATGAATATAAGCAAACCTTTGAAGATAACATTATTGGTATGGCTTGTGATGTAAGCAATAGTGAACAAGTGAGCCGCTTCAAACAGTTTGTTTTTGAAAAGTTTGGCGATATACATGTGGTTATTAACAACAGTGGTTTTGGTAAAGACACACTCGTATGGCAGACAGAGGAAGCTGACTGGGACGACGTCATGGACACTAATGTCAAAGGTGCTTACTTAATGTCTAAAGCATTTCTCCCACGAATGATAGAAAATGAAGAAGGCTTTGTGCTAAATATTGCATCGCAAGCAGCCCTCAATGGCTACGCAAATGCGGGGGTCTATTGTGCTTCTAAATTTGCCCTTGTTGGTTTAGGTAAAGCGTTGCAAGAAGAGGTGCGCGAGCACAATATTCATGTTCACTCATTGAATCCTGCACTGATTCAGTCGCAAAAAACCTCGGATGAAACTGTCGACAATGGATTGATCCAAAACGAGGATATCGGTCGAATGGTGGTTTATTTGTTAAGTCAGCCAAGACGATTAAAAATCGATAATATTGGTTTTTGGGGTTTTTAAGGACCAATCAATTGTGATTTTTCGTCAATACAACGTTAGTAATAATCACTAGCTTTTACATTCTTTAAGCCTGTAACATAGTGTTTTTACACTATATTACAGGCAACTCTCTCGCATGAAACTTCATTTGCTTGACGGCTATATTCAACAAATTTACCTCGTAGAGGAAAATCAGCAACTCATGTTGCTTGATGGATGTTGTCGAGCGGATGTCGATATTGTCCTCGACTTTATCACCAACACATTAAAACTACCCGCTTCAAACTTAACAGCTGTTATCGTCACTCATATGCACCCGGATCATGCAGGAGCCGCAAACGAGTTTAGAAAATTAACCGGCTGCAAGGTCATCGGTGCTAACGTAGACGGTCACTGGTATAGCGGTATTGATGGTTTCTTTATGCACTTAACGGACATGGCACTCGCGCGCTGGGTTGGTAAGCGTGTAGGTAAAGGTAAACGAAATGTGCTTTACCCACGCCATTTAAAATTTGACCTGAAATTAAACGACGGCGACTTTGTACCGGGCTTTGAAAACTGGCAAGTGCTGTTTTCTCAAGGCCATACCGACCGTGACTTATCGGTAATGCATCTGCCAACAAAACAGGTTTATATTGCTGACCTGCTTGTCACCGTTAAAGGGAAATTCATTCCGCCATTTCCTGTTTTCTATCCAAATCGATACCGACGTTCAATCTCAAGACTTGAACAACTTGATGTTGAATTTGTGCTACTCGCACACGGAGGTAAACAGCCTAAAGCTAACATTGATTTTGATTTGATTAATGAAGTAGCACCAACTGAGCCACAAACTCACTGGCGCTCCGTCAAGAAAAAACTATTTAAATCATTATCCTAGAAAGTCTCGGTAACACTTTTAGTACACTTCTGACACACTTTGTTCATTGTTTAGTCTGTTAACTTTTGCTAAAAATAATGCAGATACATTTACTGAGCACGTCACCAATGAAAAAGAAGACTTTTAAAATTTCTCTAGTTTTAGCGAGTACTGCAATGTTGTTTGCCTGCCAAACAACATCAATTGAGTCGGCCAGCGAACCATCAACAAAAACTTCGTCGTTAAGCGTTGAACAAAGCAAGTATGATTCCTCCCCTTTACCTGACATGCTTGCAAATAAGCTTAACGACAGCATGGTAAGCGTCGAAGGTGGTAGCTTTATGATGGGCTCAAATAGCCCTGAGGCCCGCAGAAGAGAAAAGCCCGTTCATGAAGTTGAAGTAAGCGATTTTTATATCAGTAAGTTTGAAATGACACAGGACATCTTTGTTGAGGTGATGGGTTGGAACCCAAGTTATTTCCAATGTGACAATTGTCCACTTAACAACTTAAGCCACCTACAAGTTGAAATATTTTTAGCTAAATTGAATGCAAGAACAGGAAAAAACTACCGCCTTCCCACTGAAGCGGAATGGGAGTTTGCTGCAAAAGGTGGAAATGACTCTAAAGGGTATAAATATAGCGGTTCGAATAACATAGATGAGGTTGCTTGGTATGCCGGTAATGCGAAGAGAAAAGCGCAAGAGGTTGGACTTAAAAAGCCAAATGAACTTGGGCTCTATGATATGACGGGTAACATGTGGGAGTTCTGTGCTGATGATTTTGAAGAAAACTCTTACGAACACCACACGAAGAAAGATCCCAAAGTTGTCGTTCATCGCCCTAAGGCAAAAATAAAAATGAAAGTGACTCGCGGGTCCGGTTACGAATTTGATGAAATTGAATCACTGGTGTTTATGAGAGATATGGCAAGTGACAATGTAAGGATGCCTGATTTAGGCCTCCGATTAGCACATAGCAAATAAAGACACTTTTTATGGATTAAGGTGTTACATATTACCGGTTAGCACCTTTATTCAAAGAAACTCAGCGACTACCAATAAAAGCGGAACGCAGTGGTTAGCCCCCAACCGTCAAAGTCTCCACCATCTTGCGCACTATCTTCCATCTGTGCGTACTGTACACCTAATTGAAGCTTGAGTTTGTGACGGTTAAAATACCAATTAACACCACCGTATAGCTCACGGTATCTGTCCCCCTTACCCGATTCAATTTTACTATCATAACGGCCGAGCCTAATACCATTTTCATCACTCGAATGGATGTAGGTATAGCGCATAACATATTGAAACTTATCGCTCATCGAGTAGAAAGGCATGACCTCATATCCCCATAGGTCGCTTTGTCCCATTTCACCATTTCCCCACGCGATATCTGTCCACAAGCCCCATTGGCCGCGATGAAATTTAGTTGAAAAGCTGCTGACTTGGGAGAAATCTTCGGTGTTGGCTGTCGGGCTAGTATCATTAATTACGGTATCAACACTCAATACTGCATTGTCCCAATATTGATTAGCCCCATATGAACGGCCAATTGAATACAAGCCAAAATAGGCAGGATCGTCGAATGAAACCCCTTCTACTTTGTCGCTTGAATATACGCCCGCAAAGTAGTGCCAGTTATTATCAAGGGTATTTTGAATACTGATGCCTGTAAAATATTCATTTACAAACCAAAGGTTATTGGTCAGGTTACTTCTTTCTGTCGTCAATAGTTTTTTACTTGAAGTTTTTCCGCCAAGCATAAACGGAACAGACTGCTTCAATACCTTTACTTTTGCGCCAGAGTCTAAATAAAAGCTGAAGTTTACATTCGTAAATCGTTTGAAACTGTCGTCCAAGCTTTTGTTTAAGTCAAAATCCGCATCAACTGTTATCGTAATACCGTCATAACTCCCTTCAATACCTAAACGCGCTCTACGCCAATAAATATCTGAGAGCTGTCCTGATTGTTCGCTGTCTAACCATATAGAGTCGACTTGAAGCCTACCTGTGCTTTTTAAGTAATCTCCTTGCTCATTTTCATAAAACTCCATCATGTCCCAAAATGAGTCACCATCCGTGTTTTTTGCTTGGGTTAATGGCGCGTAACATACACTGCCGATTAACAGATAAAGAGACATTAAAGATGAAGAGCACGTGGACAAGGTTATCCTAGATTTCATAAAAATATTGTCAGCTAAAAATAGATATTACGGTATTCAAGGAAGGTATCAGTATTTTTATTCAATATATGAAACACTTTGTAATTTCGCTTAACCTAATTGTATTACCCTCAAGCTTTTATTTATGAGTTTGTGGTATTCATAAAATCAACAAGAGGTGCAATACGACCAATTGACGCGCAAAAATGTCTTCTGTAAAAACTGATCCCAAATATCTTGAGTATAAAAAGGTTAACGGCGCTAGAATAGATGTTCAATAAAAAAGCCGATGAATGCATCGGCTTTATTGAAAATAATATTATCGAATCTATGCGATTTTCAAATAATCTTTAATAATTTCTGCGCCACTATCAGCTTGTATTGGCTTAAATATAAAGCCTGATACACCATGCTCTTCACATTCTGTCACAAGCTTTTGATCGGTAACCGAAGATAACATAACCACAGGTATTTGACTGCCCATCTCACGTAGCATTCGTAGTGCTTCATTGCCATTGACTTCGTTCATGACAACATCCATAAACATAAAATCAGGATTTTCCGCTCTAACTAAGTCCACTGCACTTTGACCATCATCCGCCTCAATAACATTCTCGTAGCCAAGTTGATTTAAATAACGTTTCATTGCCTTGCGGATCATCAAGCTATCATCAACCAATAATATTTTTGAAGAAGTTGGTAATTCGGTGCTATGCGGGTTGGCTATGCCGGTAACATTGGAAGTCGGCTTTTTATCACTAATCTCTTGATATGAAACATTTCTGATCAGTAGGTTGAAGTAATAGCGCCCAACACCTTCAACCATGATAGGAACAGTGATAACTTCTTTCACGCCCTCTAAATATTTATCCATGTCATTTACGTCATGCACAAAATATGGGCTTGAGAAATCATAATCTAGGTTATAACGACCATGCAATTCTGTAGAACGACCAACAATCGTGTTGCCCCACTCAGCTAACGCATGACTCAATTCTTCGTTGATTTCTTCATATTCAAAAGTTTCATCAAACATTTTTTCGCAAACAGAATTACCAATCGCAATTGCTGTTTCCGGATAGTGGTGCATCATAATGACACCATCAAGGCCACCGGTAATATCAGAGCATACTGCGTAACCTTTAAAACGGAAATCATCTACGCTATCAACAAAGGCCTCACCAGCATCGCCAGTCAGTTCTGTCATACTACTTAAGCTTGCAATAGATTCTTTGATAAACGGGTACAAAATAACTTTGTAGATAGTTTCTACAGACATGGGCTTTCCTTATTATTCTTATTAGATTCAATTTCCACGCTCCAAATTACTAGAGCATCAACTAATTTGCAACATTTAGCGGCTATATGACGTGAATATTCAATAAAACATCACAAAAAGCGACGAGGGAATAATCCAGACCGCCCTAACAAAAAAGATATTCGTGGTTTAATCTTATGGATTGATGACCAATATTTACCCGAAATACGCGTTAATTCGGCACATTTCAACATGCGGTTATATAGTAATAATTAGGTCGAAAGCCAAAACGGCTAAGCTAACTGAACACAAGAGTTTGCCTTACTGTTTAACGCCCCTACCTGAGGTCATCTGAAATTTCGGCAATATCCTTATTAATCTCATTCAGTGCACTTTTGCATTCTTCTGATAAGTTGTCGTTCGTAACGATATGTTCAATTTTGTCGGTAATTTGTGCCAGTGGCTCAGCAATTTGACTTGCTAGTTTTTCTATACTTTCTTTCTTAAGCTTCACTGTACGTGCGAGCTCTCGGTTTAAGTCATCAATTTTTTGCGTGCGTTCTTCAACCTTTTCTTTAAGTTGTTTATTTGCATTTCTCTCAACATTTCGGCTGTAGATGAAAAAGCTCAACAGGCCAAACAACACAACACCTAGTAATAATGATAACCAATATTGAAATGCTTGTTTGGCTTTCACATCATTGAGAGCCTGTTGCTGTTTCAATTGATTAATTTGTTGTGAGAGCTGCTTAGATTGATAACGAGCTAACTTCGTATTTAGCGCAGTATTGGATAATTCATACTGCTTATTAATCGCAAACTTTTGTGACGCTAAAGATTGCGTAATATTTCCTTGGTTGGCGTAAATCATAGCGTAGAGCCATGCAATATCTTTGACTAATGCTTCATCCTTAGCTGGCATAGCGATATCGTTTGCTTTGGATAAATACGATAGTGCATTCACTGTATCTTGACTCGCAAAATAACTTTTAGCCAAGACATACAATGCGCCTGATAACGCCTTTTGGTGACCTACTTTTTCAGCTAATAATGTAGACTCTTTAGCAAAAGCCTGTGCTTGTTCAAAGTTGCCAAGTTCAAATTGAATTTCTGATAAATTATGCAACGTTGATGCTAAACGGTAGTCATTTTTAGTCGTCTGATAATAATCTCGTGCTTTCAAACCAAATTTAAGAGATTTGTCATATTGTTGCGCTTGTTTGAGTGGCACACTGTATTCCGCATAGATCTGAGTCAGTTCTTCTTGATTTGAGTTTTCAGTATGCCATGCCAATAACTCCTCAAAGTACTCAATCGCGTTATCAAATTGACGTAAATTGATATAAAGCACAGCTAGGTTGTGCTTAATGTCAATTTGATCTCGAACACTGCCATAGCGCTGATAAAGTGCTTGAGCCTCACTATACGCTGCTAACGCACTTTCATATTCAGCAATGCGGGTGTTAACTAAAGCAATATTGTTCAATAGGTTAGCTTGCTGAACATAATCATTAGTCATGCGATAATGCACTAATGTAGCGTTATAGCCGTCAACAGCCTTTTCATAATCACCAAGATAATAATAAGTAATAGCTTCCAACTTGTTAGCTTTTGCAACATGCTCAGGAAAGCCTTGTAATTCGGCATAGTCAGCTGCCTCAATGGCACTTTTCTGAGCGCCAGGGATATCACCTTTTGCAATTAAACGCTGTGCTATTGCCAAATTAATTAAAGATTGCTCGACGGGTGAGCTAACTTCATTCTCAAGCGTGCTCAATGCTTGCAGAACCTCTTGATGATCCGTCATAGATTGCGCTTTTTCGATGCGCTGTTCAAATTCGCTTTGTAACGCATAAACGTTAGTAACAAATATTAATGAACTGATGAAAATTAAGTGTCTTAGCATTTTATTGTTTTTCAGGAGAACGAGGCTCAAAACGAGCAAAAAAGTAATTAACATCAGAAAAATAGCACGATAACGCGTTTTTTCCTAGTTAGGAGCTGTGTGAAACTATTTATTCCGCTTTATCTAAATCAAGACAAATAATTATATTTTGTGCCACATTAGCGATGAACATTTAACCTAGCGAAATGCCTGTCTGCCAGACTAAAGTCGTGTGATACATAATACGTTTAGCTGTTTTCTCGGGAGCTATTTGTGACTACGGGCTCGGTAAACGGACAATTTATCCAACATCCAAGTTTCGACTTCAACCAATTGTCCTGGCTGACATTCTAAATGGTAGGCTTTCCCAGTCCACGAACTCTTACTTGCAAGGCGTTCGATAAAATGCTCTGCACTGTCTGCGTACTTCTTGCCACGTCTTAGTTTTAATCTAAGGTGATCAGCGGCTCTCGTAGCGTCATGACTATCACCATTGCGATGAAACCTGCAACCACTTTTTTCTACCGTTGAAATTAAATACTCAATCTCCTGGCTGGCAATCTCTTTTTCTTCGGCAAACACAACCTGACTGCACAAAGCCCCAAAAACGAAAAGTAATACACGTATCATGTCAGCTACCACTATAAAACCTAACTACACTATATAAATTAATTTTATACATTGCTTTATTAATTCCTTCACAGTGACATTAAAGCGCATGCATTAATTATTTGTTTTACAACAATGTAACCAAGTATGTTTAGTTTGCTTTTTGCGTTACATATTCCTCTTAAAATTAACTCAGTTAAACCGACCAAAAGCTTGATCTAGTTCATAAAACTCACTTGATGAGTCCGAATACCGTTGTTAAGTTTAAAGGTAGAGGAGGATTGAATGATGAAAAAACCTTTATACATTGTAGGTGTTGATGGGAGTGAGTGGAGTAATCGAGCAGTTATGCGTGCGATTAATCTAGCAAAACAAACTAATGCTCAAGTAGAGCTGATATCCGTTATTGAATTTGGAAAAATTCAGCCTATTTTAATGGAGGGTACTGAACCTTACATTATCGACAAAGGAAATGAGCAAGATGAAACCCTGAAAAAGATCATTACCCCTTTGCTCGAAAAATACAAAGAAACTGGTGTCGAGATTAGCTACCAATTGTTATGGGGTGACCCCGTCGATGTATTACATGAATGTGCAAAACACGAACAAGCAAATATGTTATTTATGGGGCGAAGAGGCCGTTCTAGGTTTGTTGATTTATTACTTGGTAGTGTTGCAAATAAAATAGCACACAAAGCAGGCATTCCAGTGGTATTAGTACCGTAGATATATACTTTTTGCGCTAAAGTGCGACATATTGTCGCACTTTTTATTTCAATCGTTGTACACAATATTTAATCGGTCAGAATTAGCCACAACCCGATATAAAAACAACAAATCAACTAGAGTAGTACAAATAGTATGTGGCAACGAAATACACTGTTTAAGCTGTCCGCTTTATCCCTAACCTTTATCCAATCGTTTTATGTCTACGGCGAGAATCAACCAACACCCGATGCGATCGATATAGAACGAATTGTAGTGACTTCATCAATGGAGCAATTGAATAATAGTTACATCGCCTATGATCAAGCGAAAACATCAGACTTGTCAGATTGGTTAACTTCTATTCCAGGTGCAAACGTCAATAAAAATGGACCTATTGTTGGTATTGCGCAATATCGAGGGCTATATGGGGACCGAGTCTCTGTAAAAGTTGACGGTCAACCAATCATTGGCGCAGGTCCAAATGCTATGGATACGCCTCTTAGCTATGCTGCAAATATAACGAGCGATTCGTTAACGCTGTACCGTGGTATTGCCCCCGTTAGTGCAGGAATAGAAACCCTGGGTGGGGCCATTGATGTAAATACACAAAGTGTTGAACTCAATGATTCAAAAAAATGGACAGCCAATGGCAGTGTCAATGCCGCATACGCAAACAATAGTGATGCTAACAAGGTTTCTACCTTCACTAATATAGCTAACCAAGCATTTGGCGCACTTGTGTACGTGGATTTTCATCAAGGAGACGATATTGAAACGGCATCTGGTGAAACCATCACACCAACAAAATATAACAAGACCCAAGCTGGCTTAGAGACCAAGTGGCAACAAAGCGAAGAAAGTATTCTGGGCCTAACTTACGATTACACTGATACTCAGGATTCAGGTACGCCAGCACTGCCGATGGATATAACATATATATTTACCCATCGAGTTGGATTAACTGGCAGTCACTATTTCACTAGCAGTCAATTGAATTGGAGCCTTGGTTATACAGACGCTGACCATGAAATGGATAACTTTAACAATAGACCCAATAACAATATGAATGGGTTTAGAACAAATAATGCCGATTCAGAAAATTATAGCTATAACATCCATTGGCAAAATGATAACTGGCTTGTTGGTGCAGATGGTATTTATGCTGATCATAATGCAACAATCACCAACCCTAATAATACTATGTTTGAAGTTAAAAACTTCAACGACGTTGAAGAAGCCAAACATAGCCTATTCGTTCAATATCATAATCAAGCAACAGAGCACGGTGTGAATTTCGGCGCACGGATCAAACACATCAGTGCAGATGCTGGGGACGTCAGTCATCACATGGCGATGATGAACCCTGCCGTTGGAGATCTGGTTAACGATTTTAACAACAGTGATAGAAGTCAGTCATCAATCGATATCGACTTAACTTTCGAGTATAAAAATCAACTTACACCACATACGCTCCTGTCATTCGCAGCTGCACGAAAAGAACGAGCACCAAGTTATCAAGAGCGATACCTTTGGATACCAATGGAAGCTACTGGGGGGCTTGCAGACGGTAATACCTACCTAGGTGACGTCAATTTATCTTCCGAAACTGCTTATCAAACGAATCTGGGTCTAACCTATCAAACGAAAACTTGGCAGGTACTTGCAGACATGCATTACCAATACATTGATGACTACATTCAAGGTGTACCGTCTCAAAACATGCAAGCGATCATGATTGCCAACATGATGATGAATAATGATACCGTTTTACAATACGACAATGTTGAAGCGTCTTTATACGGCGCAGAAACACTTATCATTTACCACCTATCATCCGCTTGGCAGACAAGCCTGCAAGCAAGCTATGTTCGAGGCAAGCGCGAAGATATAAGCGATAACCTTTATCGCGTTGCACCACTAACTGCAGCTTGGGCAATTAGCTACCAGCAAGAGAGCTACTTGGCAGAAATCAAACTACACGCGGTCGCCGAGCAGGATAAGGTATCAAACACAAACAAAGAGCAAACGACGCCCGGTTATGGTTATCTAGATCTGCAGTTTGCTTATACACCGACATCACAAATCACACTAAAAGCAGGTATCAGTAATTTATTAGATAAAGATTATCAAAACCATCTATCGGGCTATAACCGTGTAAATCATAGTGAGATTGATGTAATGGAGAGATTCCCTTCGGCTGGTCGCGATATTTGGCTCGCAGTCGATTACGACTTTTAACCGCTTAATGTTTCCACATAAATGTTTCCACATAAATGCTTACGCATTTACCTTTGCCCTAGCCTCACTTGCTGAAGCTAGGGCGTTTTTTTAACTTACGCTGCAAAGTCCTGCGATGCATAGAAAGCTGCCTTGCTGCTGCAGATACATTACCATTATTAAGTTTTAGTACTTGGTTTAAATGCTCCCACTCCAACTGTTCCGAGGAAAGTGTTTCAACAGGTGCATCAGCTAACTTGACGTTTGTTCCTTCAATCGTCTGTAACAGCATTTTGCTATCGATAGGCTTTGCTAAATAATCGTCGGCCCCACGCTTGATTGCGTCAACAGCTGTCGCAATACTTGCATAGCCGGTTATTAAAATAATTCGAGCGTTTGGGAGCGAATTACGCATTGGACCAATTAGCTGTAGCGCACTATCTTCCCCTAAATGCATATCAAGTAAAACAACATTTGGCTGGACGTCGAGGCATTTGATTAATGCTTGGTCAAAGCAGTAAACTTGATGACAATCAAAACCATAACGAGATAAACGTCGAGCAAGAGTCGTTGATAGCACCTCGTCATCTTCAACAATTAACAAGCGTTGTTTGCACATTTGATAAACCTACTTTTGAGCGGCGAATGGTAAGGAGATAGACACCATCGCCCCACCAGATTGTCGTTGGTGATTAGTGAGAATAATTTCTCCATTAATACGTTCAATACTTGCATTACTTAGCATTAATGCCACACCTAAACCGGTCGTAATACTCGATGCACTATGATTAACGCGATCAATCACCTGCTCTGAAAAGCCACCACCAAAATCAACAATATCAATAAGCAACAACTCTTCTTGTTGATAAAAGCAAACCTCAATTTTTTCTTGTTGATTGGCCAAAGAGGCTTTAACAGCGTTATCAACAAAGTTAATTAACGCTGGTAACAAACTGCTATCACACAATATTTCATGATGACTCACCCGGTCTGCAATTTGAAAATCAAACGTTGTTTCGGGGTAGGTTAACAAACAGCTTTGCCTCAAGCGTTCAAATAAAGTTTCGATCGGTAAACTGTATTTATCACCACGCCTAATGACTTGGCTTTGCTCCCTAAAATCATGAAGTTTTTGTGCACATCGGGTAACTTGTGTTTGAAGATCACTAACGACTTCTGATTGTTCTTCATTGGCGAGATCGGCTAATTCATCGGATAAAAGTTGGATTGTAGAGATTGGCGTAGCCAAATCATGCGTTACTTGAGCCGATGCGACCCCTAATGCAATTATTTGTTCTTGTTTGAGTTGTTGTTCGCGGTACTTTGCAATCGTTAACTTATTTTTGTTTATGGCTTTTGCCATATTGCTCACTACGCTAATCACAACAATCGCAGTAAATAAAAAGTTTAGCCACATACCAATAAAGTGACCTTCCATATTGCCGTGCATGACGTGCATCGGCATCAACCACAGTAGCACGCTATATGCAACCACAGCTTCAATTGCGATCACTGTCATTAACCTTGCTGGTAACACAACCGCAGCGATTGCAATAGGAATAAGTAATAGTGAAACAAAAGCATTAGTCGCCCCTCCTGAAAAATACAGCAATGCAGTCAGGAAAATCACGTCAGCAGATAATTGAAAAAACACAAAACTGGGGCTATTCGCGTTTTCGGGCTTCTGGAAAAAGTATGTCAGCGCGTTAAAAACCGACTCAACGAAAATAATGGTAAATATCGCAAGCCAAGGTAATTGATATTCAAGAACAAGGTTAACAAAAATAACGAGCGCTGATTGAATAACTATCGATGCACTGCGCAAAAGAAGAATATAATCAGTAGAAGACTTAGCTGAAATAGGGAGCAACATAGTTGTGAAAATAGCCTTACCGATAGTTCGAAACATTAGGAAAATTTTACCATAGCCACCTCGTATTAAGTAACTAAATAATCGTAATAAAGTTTCATTTTTGTATTGTGCTCGGCCTACCCTAGCTTACTTATGGGAAAAGAATTTGGTGAAAAAAAACGAGGCTAAGCCTCGTTTAATTCGTTAACCGTAATTTTACCATGAATAGGTAACATCCTTGACTCTTTTCTCAACATGCATTGCTTCATAGACGTGATAAACATCAGCAAAGTCTAATGACAATTCGGTCGTGTAAGTATCACCTACAGGATAGCTTTTAATCACTTTCGCACCGCGGATAATACCTTGTACTTTCGCAGTTAATACTTGGTCTGCGATTAGCATGTCCGCCATCGTTGTACTGCCACTTACCTGCTGACCATAAACTTGTTCAGCAAGTTCGGCATAAGCGGCAATTTTTGACGCATTAATTGCCATTAGCATTCTTTGCGTTTCATTACTCGATTTTTGCAAGCTAATAGGCGCATGACCAATCGCTGTCAACACAGGGAACTCTTCAGGTTTCACGCGTTCATATTGAACATGCTTGTCAAAACTTGAACACGCATTAATAAACGTAGAAAACAACAAAACAATGATAATATTTCTCATAACTAGCCTCTACTTTGCGTCTTTGGCGGCTTGGCCTGCATTAGCATCGCGGTAAATTTTTCCGTTTTGCATTTTAACGTTTTGTTGGTGTGAGATTTCCTCTCCAATAACCCAATCGGGGATATAGGCTTGAGATGTCGCCACAACAACATTTGATTTCATACCGATAATGCGGGCATTCACCAAAACTCCACCGTCTTGTTTCGTCATCGTTCCGGTAACTACATAGTCAATTAATTGGCGAGACGGCAATTGTTGCCAATCACGACTTTGAACAAAATCGCCTTCAGGTGTTACCCGAATATTACCTGTCGTTTTATAATCAATAACTTTCAAACCATGATGTTGTAGTTCATACACCAAGCTCTCAGCTAATTGATTCCCTAGCCAATGGGTTGTTTCCAGATCATCTAGATTAACAAATGACGCAACTGCCACAGGCGTTTTAGGAGAAACGTAATCGCTTGATTTAATTAGATTATTAGTCATAACCTTGACGACATCGTTAATTGCATGAACTGGCATCGTTTCCATGGTTATTTTCTGAGTATTCGCTTGTTCATTCGCATAATACCCTTGCGTATCAGAATCTGAAGATGAGCATGCGACTAATAAACTTGGTAAAACAATTGCAAGCCAATGCTTCATAATTTATCCCCTTGTTGGGCCGTTATTGATATTTCTAGTGACTACTAAGCATTTTTTGCGCCAACAATCTATTGTTGGCAAATTTAATATCCACTATTTTAGGCACAATAAATGCATCTTACTTTGTAATTCAATGAAGCGACAAAAGCCTGACAACATAAAATATGCGTAAATTTGCAACACTATCAATAATGACTCTGCTACTACACTCAGCGCCATCCTACGCCGAATGGTTTCAGGCATCTGGTAGTTCGTTTATAGACAGTAGCGGTAAGAAAATAGCGAAAACGCGGGCAACAGAAAACGCCTTGAAAAAAGCGCTATTGGTTGCTGGAGCTTCCGTTTCTAGTGTTCAACAAGTCGTTAACGGCTTGATGACGAAAAACGAACTCAACGTTCGTGCAAGTGGCGTCGTTAATGGCTTTGAAATCGTTGAAGAGCAGTATCAAGATAACATTGTCACTATTACAATTCGTGCTGACATATTTCCACAAGACAAAAAGTGTTTTGCTGCTGATTATCAAAAAAGGTTGTTAGTGACCAAGGCCCACATAAAGCATCGTGAACAAGCTAACATAGGTGGGATCTATCAGCTTGATAGACAAATTGCTCATCAACTGAACGCACAACTGCAAAATAATACGCGTTATATGAAAACACAGTTAGCGCTTAATAGTCCTACTCAGTTTTCTCGTTATATTGATAGCTTCGAACAAGACAAACTGAAAGATTTAACGATTAGTATTGCTGATATGACACAAAGCCAGTTTGTGTTGTACACCGAGATCACAGACCTTTCGTTTGAAAACGAGGCAACAAATAGCTGGAAGTTCTGGCAAGAGAAAATTCTACCAAGAAATTTTTCAATAAAAATCCACTTATTTGATGGCAACACCGGTGAATCATTTTTAGAACAACAATACACAACCGCCTCCCCATGGACATACAAGTACCGTGAACAGGTCGATGTGGCGAGTAGTCAATTCCAAACCAGCCCTTATGGTCTTGGCATTAATCGAATATTAGAACAAGCAGTAATGGACTTAGATGAGTCATTAATGTGTCAGCCATCTAAAGCAAAAATTATTCACGCGGGTGATACTGAGTTAATTTTAAATATTGGTAAACGCCATGGTGTTAAGATTGGTGACGAATTTTCTCTATTACACCAAGAAAATTTTATTGCGAATAACGGTAAACAGTATACTGGATTTAACGTTAGCCCATATAAAGTTAAGGTCATTAAGATTACCCAAGATACGACTACTGCGACGACGATGAATGATGAAATATTGGATAATATTCAACACAATGACATCGCTGTAAGGTACTAATTATTTGGATAAAATGCATAAATTAGCTAAGATAATCGCAATGTCCCTGTAGCTCAGCTGGATAGAGCATTCGCCTCCTAAGCGAAGGGTCGGACGTTCGAATCGTCTCAGGGACGCCACCTCTCCACATAACCATTAGAAAAACTAATCCGAAAACAGTAATTTTTTTCGTTTGTTTAGTGCTGTATAAATCTTGATAATGCGCGCTCTTTTTTTACACAAATGTATTATTAAATAAACAAACACTAGGAGTAATACCCACTAATGAACGAAATGTTCTTCGACATCATCAGCTGGCTTGGTTTAGCCTTATGCATCGGTGCTTTTTTTGTTAAAGATATGATTAAACTCAGACTTGTGACTTTTACGGGTTGTCTATGTCTAGGCGTTTACTATACACATATAGATGTTGTTCAGGGTGTTATTTCAAATGTCATTATTCTTGCGATTAATGGCGCATACTTGTTTAAATTCAAATTTAATAAGCTTTTCAAACGTGACAAAGCTGCATTCGACGAAAAATTAGAAATTGCGAATTAAGCCTATTTATCGCCCATAAAAAAACCCGCTAATGCGGGTTTTTTAATTTTTAAAATCCTTTGTTAAACAGATTAGTTTTCCTGTTCAATTACAACGTCCCTATCTCCATCAGTGGCGCTATTGCTGAAAAAAGCGGATAAACCTAATACAGCGACTGCAAGCATCACGGTGGTCAATTTCAGTCCCCTAGGAGATGACCTATTCATTTTCTGCCTTCAGAGTTTTTATTTTATTTTTTCGACTCTTAACACACCAACACTACGCCATTAACTCAGCTATTTCAATACCTTTCCCACACTTTATTGAGTTTTTATTCTCCACTAGTGCAGTTACATCAATATCCTTTTAATTTATCGACAACATTGTCTACTTGTTCACCATTTAACATTGCCAAATAATTCTTAGCTATCTGCTCAATAATTTCCTTTTGATCAGTAATTGCCGCAATATGGGGTGTGATATCAATATTTGATGTTTGCCAAAAAGGATGGTCTGCTGGCAACGGCTCTTGTTTAAAAACATCTAATGTTGCGCCAGCTATATTGTTCAGCTGACATGCAACTAATAAATCATGTTCGTTAACGGTATTCCCACGACCAACATTTATGAGCCAAAGATCATGATTACAAGCATCGAAAAAGGTCTTATTTATCAAATCTTGCGTCTCTTCAGTATCAGGTAATAAATTGACGACGTAATCCATATCATTTAGCGCATGATAGAGTTCATCTTTCCCATACAAACACGGATAGCTTTTATCGAACTGTGCCGAACGGCTCCAACCGGTAACGTCAAATCCATTTTGAACCAAACTCCTTGCTACAACATCACCGATTTTCCCGACGCCAAGCACGATCACTCGATTTCCTTTTAAGCGCTTTTGAAACCTCCATTGTACTTCATCTTGTTGTTTGGCGAATTCCGCAAGTCGGCATTGCCTCATCAAAATAACGCCTAGAACATATTGAGCCATTTGCGTTGCTAAAGAATCAACCACAATTCGTGATAACGTAATATTGTTTGGAATATGACGATCAAAAGTGAAATGGTCTACCCCAGCGCCTAAAGACTGTGCAACCTTTAAGTTTGGCAATTGTTGCCATATATCAGCTGGGTGCTTCCACATAACCGCAAAGGACACATCCTCTGGCGATGATATGTTTGGCCACAGTTGAATATTTTCATTAGGTAAACGCTGTTGTAATAATTTTTGTAATTTTTCAGCGTTGCGATCAGTAATCACTAAAGCAATAGACATAGTCGTTCGTTACCGCAGTTTAATCTTATGGGAATAATGTAAGTGAGCAATATACCAAAACTTTTACTTTGGGTCTGTCTTACTTGCTTACCCCAAACTAACCACATGGTTAAATTTTTATGCAACCATGTCATTGCTACATATCAAAAAATATACATGAAATAAGATAATAATATTTGCAGTAAACCGGCGGGTGAGCGAGAATACCGCAACTTTTCTTTTCAATACAAATTTACTGAGTTCAGGAGCAACTATGCCGTCTCGTCAACAATTGGCCAACGCTATTCGTGCTTTAAGTATGGATGCTGTACAAAAAGCAAAATCAGGTCACCCAGGAGCACCTATGGGTATGGCTGACATCGCCGAAGTATTATGGCGTGATCACCTAAAGCACAACCCAACCGATCCTAACTGGGTTGACCGCGACCGTTTTATTTTATCTAACGGCCATGGCTCAATGTTGATTTATTCACTGCTTCACTTATCTGGCTACGACTTACCAATGTCAGAGCTTGAAAACTTCCGTCAATTACATTCAAAAACACCAGGTCACCCGGAATACGGTTACACACCAGGTGTAGAAACAACCACAGGCCCATTAGGCGCAGGTATCTCAAATGCTGTTGGTATGGCGATTGCTGAAAAAACCTTAGCGGCGCAATTTAACCGCGAAGGTCACGATATCGTTGATCATTTCACATACTGTTTCTTGGGCGATGGTTGTTTAATGGAAGGTATCTCGCATGAAGCTTGTTCTTTAGCGGGTACTCTTGGTTTAGGTAAGTTAATCGCGTTTTGGGATGACAACGGTATTTCAATTGATGGTCATGTTGAAGGCTGGTTCTCAGATGATACGCCTGCACGCTTTGCTTCATACGGATGGCACGTAATTGCTGATGTTGATGGTCACGATCCAGAAGCAATCAATGCAGCAATTGAAGAAGCGAAATCAGTAACAGACAAGCCAACTATGATTTGTTGTAAAACAATTATTGGTTTTGGTTCACCAAACAAATCTGGTTCTCACGACTGTCACGGTGCACCATTAGGTGAAGACGAAATTGCAGCTGCTCGTGAATTTTTAAACTGGCCTCATGCGCCATTTGAAATCCCAGCAGATATCGCTGCTGATTGGAACCAATCTGAAAAAGGCCAAGCTTCTCAGTCTTCATGGAATGACAAATTCGCTGCCTACCAAGCTGCGCATCCGGAATTAGCGGCAGAATACGAGCGTCGTGTAATTAAAGGTGAATTACCTGCTAATTTCGCTGAAAAAGCAGATGCATTTATCCAAGAATGTGCTGAAAAAGGTGAAAGCATTGCGTCGCGTAAAGCATCACAAAATGCAATTGAAGCATTCGGTAAAATCTTACCAGAACTATTAGGTGGCTCTGCTGACCTTGCTGGCTCTAACTTAACATTATGGTCTGGCTCTAAAGGTATTCAAGATGATGCTGCTGGTAACTACATCTTCTACGGTGTACGTGAATTCGGCATGTCAGGCATTATGAATGGTATTTCATTACACGGTGGTTTCATCAACTACGGTGCAACGTTCATGATGTTTATGGAGTACGCACGTAACGCTGTTCGAATGTCTGCGTTAATGGGTATTCAAAACATTTTCGTTTACACCCATGACTCAATCGGTCAAGGTGAAGATGGTCCAACTCACCAACCAATCGAGCAGTTAACGAACTTACGTACAACACCTAACATGGCAACATGGCGCCCAGCGGATTCTGTTGAATCAGCAGTTGCATGGAAAAATGCTGTTGAGCGTCAAAACGCACCAACGTCTTTAGTATTTTCTCGCCAAGGTTTACCACACTTAGCACGCAGTGCTGAGCAAGTAGCTAACATCGCAAAAGGTGGTTACGTATTACGTGACAGTGTTGGTACACCAGACGTTATTTTAATCGCTACAGGTTCTGAAGTTTCATTAGCGCTTCAAGCCGCAGAGCAATTAGGTGACAAGGTTCGTGTTGTATCTATGCCATCGACGAATGCATTCGACGCGCAAGATGCACAATACAAAGAGTCTGTATTACCTTCATCAGTAACGAAGCGTGTTGCTATCGAAGCTGCACACACTGACTACTGGTACAAGTACGTTGGTTTTGCTGGTAAGGTTGTAGGTATGACAACATTTGGTGAATCTGCACCAGGTGGTGTGTTGATGGAACACTTTGGTTTTACTGTGGACAACGTAGTAAACACTGTTAACACACTTTAATAAATCAAAAACACGTAAACAAAACGCCGAACCCATGTTCGGCGTTTATTTTCAATAAAGAGAGTTATGTCGATAAACATCGCCATTAACGGTTTAGGACGAATTGGCCGTAGCGTATTGCGTGCTGTGTTTGAAACAAACCGCCAACATCAAATCAATATCGTTGCTATTAATGAATTAGCTGACATTGAAGGTATCGCGCACCTTTTAAAATACGACAGCACGCACGGTCGTTTTCCTTTTGAAGTAAGGCATACCAAAAATCAACTGATAATCAACGACCATATTATCAATATCAGCCATCACAAAAGTTTAAGCGCTCTTGAGTGGGCTGAGCATAATGTTGATATCGTACTTGAATGCTCGGGCGTATATACCACGAAAGCAGACGGCGAAGCACATCTCAAGCAAGGTGCTAAGAAAGTGCTGTTTTCCCAGCCTATTGCCAAGAATATAGACAACACAATCATCTATGGTATCAACCAGGACAGTTTATTGCCGGAACACACTGTTGTCTCAAATGGCTCATGCACGACAAACTGTATTGTTCCTGTTATCAAAGCCATCGATGATGCTTTTGGTGTTGAAAGTGGCACGATCACGACAATTCATTCTTCAATGCACGATCAGCAAGTCATTGACGCATATCACCCTGATTTGCGCAGAACGCGTGCAGCAAGTCAGTCAATCATTCCTGTCGATACGAAGCTTGCCTTAGGTATTGAGAGAATTTTACCCAAATTTGCAGGTAGGTTTGAAGCAATCGCTGTGCGTGTGCCAACGATCAATGTGACGGCAATGGATTTAAGCGTTACCGTCAACACAGATGTTTCTATCGATGATATAAATGATGCAATAAAAAAAGCTACTGGCAATGGCCTATCAGGCATATTGGGTTATACCGAAGAGCCGCTAGTTTCAATCGATTTTAATCATGACCCTCATTCTTGCATTGTCGACGGTAATCAGACCCGTGTTAGCCACAAGCGTTTGGTTAAAATGCTGGTTTGGTGTGACAATGAATGGGGTTTTGCCAACAGAATGTTAGATACTGCTTTAGCCATGGCTAAAGTATAAATTATAGTTTATTACACTTTTGTCCAAACGGAGTTAATCATGTCAGTAATCAAAATGAGTGATTTAGCACTTGCCAATCAACGCGTACTTATTCGCGAAGACTTAAACGTACCAGTTAAAGATGGCAAAATCACTTCAGATGCTCGCTTAAAAGCAGCCTTACCAACGTTAAAATTAGCCTTAGAATCTGGTGCTAAAGTCATGGTAATGTCGCACCTTGGTCGCCCTACAGAAGGTGAATACAACGCTGAGTTTTCGCTACAACCTGTTGTTGATTACCTTGCTGCTGCACTTAACTACCCTGTTCGCCTTGTCACTGATTACCTTGAAGGAGTCGAAGTTGGTGCTGGTGAGTTAGTTGTATTTGAAAACATCCGATTCAATGTTGGCGAAAAGAAAAACGATGAAGCCTTAGCGAAAAAACTAGCCAACCTTTGTGACATTTTTGTAATGGACGCTTTTGGTACTGCGCATCGTGCTCAAGCCAGCACTCATGGTGTTGCTAAATTTGCACCTACCGCATGTGCAGGACCTTTACTTGCAGCAGAACTTGATGCACTTGGCAAGGCACTAGATAACCCAGCCCGCCCTCTCGTCGCAATCGTAGGTGGCTCGAAGGTATCAACAAAATTAACCGTACTAGATTCATTAGCGGGTATTGTTGACCAATTAGTTGTTGGTGGTGGTATTGCGAATACTTTCATTGCAGCACAAGGTCACAATGTTGGTAAGTCACTTTTTGAAGCAGACTTAGTAGACGAAGCAAAACGCTTAACGGCACAAGCTCAAGCAAATGGTGGTGATATTCCTGTTCCAACTGACGTTGTAGTGGGTACTGAGTTTTCAGAATCAGCCCAAGCGACATTAAAAGCGGTGACTGACGTTTCTGAAGAAGACATGATCTTTGATATCGGCCCAGACTCAGCAAAAGCACTGGCAAACATTCTAGAAAAAGCCGGTACTATCGTTTGGAATGGCCCAGTAGGTGTGTTTGAATTTGACCAATTTGGCGCTGGTACTGAAATGATTGCAAATGCGATTGCTAATTCAGCTGCGTTCTCTATTGCAGGCGGTGGTGATACATTAGCAGCGGTTGATAAATACAATATCGCGGATAAAGTTTCATACATCTCAACAGGTGGTGGTGCCTTTTTAGAGTTTCTTGAAGGTAAGAAATTACCTGCTGTTGCCATCCTAGAAGAACGCGCGAAATAATCCGCTTAACAACGCAAATTTAATGCGTTGTAATTTTTCTACAAAACACGCGCCAAATAAGTGATTTCTTCATTTTATTTGGCGTTTTTTCGTTATAAATCCACTTAACTTTTTTCCCGATAAAAAGTTGACCAAATTCCTTTATTTAACCCATCACTCTGATACAATCCGCGCCGACCAATGAAAACTTTCATTACACATTACATTAAATACCAAGTGAAAAAATGATTTGCTCTCTCAGCTCTGACATAGCTCTGAGATGACCAAAGCAATATTTCAATTGGTATCGTTACAAGTTTTCGTTATTACTAACAACTTACATAACCACAAGTGTACGATTAGGAGTTAAGAATGGCTTTAGTTTCAATGCGTCAGATGCTAGATCACGCAGCTGAAAACGGATACGGTATCCCAGCATTTAACGTAAATAACTTAGAGCAAGTCCGTGCGATTATGATCGCGGCTGACAAAACCAATAGCCCTGTTATTTTACAGGGCTCAGCTGGTGCGAGAAAATACGCAGGTGCGCCTTTCTTACGCCACTTAATCTTGGCAGCAATTGAAGAATTCCCTCACATTCCAGTGGTTATGCACCAAGATCACGGTACATCACCAAGTGTATGTCAACGCTCAATCCAGTTAGGTTTTTCATCAGTAATGATGGACGGTTCATTAATGGAAGATGGCAAGACGCCATCAAGCTATGAATACAACGTCGATGTAACTCGTCGTACTGTTGAAATGGCACACGCTTGTGGTGTTTCAGTTGAAGGTGAACTTGGTTGTCTTGGCTCACTTGAAACGGGTGAAGCAGGTGAAGAAGACGGCATTGGCGCAGAAGGTAAATTAACATTAGAACAAATGTTAACGGATCCAGAAGAAGCAGCTGACTTTGTTGAGAAAACACAAGTTGATGCATTAGCCATTGCCTGTGGTACATCACATGGCGCATACAAGTTTACTCGTCCACCAACAGGCGATATCTTAGCAATTGACCGCATCAAAGCGATTCACGCGCGTATTCCTAATACCCATTTAGTTATGCATGGCTCATCTTCTGTTCCACAAGATTGGTTGGCCGTTATCAACGAATATGGCGGTAATATCCCTGAAACTTACGGCGTACCTGTAGAGCAGATTCAAGAAGGTATCAAAAACGGTGTTCGCAAAGTAAATATCGACACCGATTTACGTTTAGCATCAACAGGTGCAACACGTCGCTTCCTAGCGCATAACCCAAGCGAATTTGATCCTCGTAAGTTCTTAGCTGAAACAACAAAAGCAATGACAGACATCTGTGTTGCGCGTTATGAAGCATTTGGTACAGCAGGTAACGCAAGTAAAATTAAGCCAATTTCATTGGAAAAGATGTTCACTCGTTACGAAAATGGCGAATTAAACGCATTAATTAAATAATTAATACGTATGTAAACAGCTCGTTATGGTCAAATAGCAAGAGCTTTGTTACTATATATCTGATTAAAAAAGAGGCTGAAGCCTCTTTTTTTATAACTATTGGCATTAATATTTTGTTACAAACGTGAGTACCTTATAACCTCTGGAAGCTAAAGGTATAGCGTTAAGAATCAAAATATATATAATACCCGGCGCGCTTGTTGTTCGCGCAATGGATGATAAACCTCGACAATAAAAACCCGGAGAGTACACATGGATACAGTTATAAACTGGTTTTCTGAAAACCAAGACCTTCTTATTAGCTTTGGTATCAAGCTATTTGTTGCCATTCTCATCGTTTTCATCGGTAAAATGCTTTCACGCCTAGTAAGTAAAGGTGTAGCAAAAGTACTTGGCCACAAAAACGTTGACCAGACCGTTATTTCATTCGTTGAAAGCCTAGTTTACGGTTTAGCTTTCACGTTAACCCTAATCGTTGCTATCTCGCACTTAGGATTTAATACTTCATCGTTAGTCGCTATTTTAGGTGCTGCTGGTTTAGCCATTGGCCTTGCATTACAAGGTTCACTTTCTAACTTCGCATCTGGCGTTTTACTGATCTCTTTTCGCCCATTCAAAGCGGGTGACTTTGTTGAAGTAAGTGGTGTTGCAGGTATTGTTGAAGAAGTATTGATTTTCTCAACTAAGTTACGCACGGGTGACAACAAAACAGTTATCATTCCAAACGGTGCTATTACGGGTGGCACGATCACTAACTATTCAACAAAACCAACACGTCGTATCGATTTAGTGATTGGTGTGAGCTATGACGCAAATTTAGCACAAACTCGTCAAATCCTAGCGGATGTTGTAGCTAAAGATGAGCGTATTTTAAAAGATCAAGACGTAACTATTGGTGTTAGTGAGCTTGCTGACAGCTCAGTTAACCTTGTAGTTCGTCCTTGGGTTAAATCTGGTGACTACTGGCCAGTATATTTCGATTTATTAGAAAACATTAAAACAGCACTTGATGAAGCTGGTATTGAAATTCCTTACCCGCATATGTCTGTGCAAGTTAATCACGAGAGTACAAATGAAGACTAAGATGAATGCATTGGCACTAGCACTAGTGCCATTTTTCTCACTAGCACAGGACGGCGGCGCTGCAGAAAAAAAAGAACCTGAACTTACGACAGCTATGGAATTGGGCTTTCTATTAAAAACAGGTAACACTAATAGCGCTGATATAAAAGCGGGTGTAGAGCTGCGTTATGACCAAGCTCACTGGCGTAACTCGTTAAAGTTCAACATGCTTGCAAAGAAAAGCGAAGTGCAAGACGAGAACGGTGAAGATGAGTGGGTAACGTCTGACCAAACGTGGAATATTGCGGCAAAAACCAACTATACCATTAACGAAGGTCAATCAAACTACGTGTACGGTAGTGCTGATTACAAACAAGACCGTTTCAGTGGTTTTGAATCTCAAGCGTCAGCTTCAGCTGGTTGGGGTCGTCGTTGGTATAAAACGGAAGTTTCAAGCTTTGATGCGGATATTGGTCCGGGTTTCAAACGTGATATCGTGATGGCTACTGATACCATACCAGAAGAAACTAAAGATGCTTTCATTGTTCAAGCTTCAGGTTTATATCTTCATAAAATTAACGAACACGTTGAATTCCGCCAATACTTAGCTGCTAAATACGCACCTAAAAGTGGAGAAAACAGTGTTTATCGTAGCGAAACATCAATTTCTACTAAGTTAATTGAAACGTTACAACTTAAGTTTTCTTTAAATATCGACCACAATACAAAAGTGGAACCAGGTACAAAGAAAACAGACACAGAAACAGCGATTACGGTTGTTTACAGCTTCTAATCTCTCAGGGTTGTCAATAAAAAAAGGCTGTCATAATCTGACAGCCTTTTTTATTTTTGTTTTTTCTTAACGTTATCCTGTGTTGCGCATACCTGTGGCAATTCCGGCCATGGTCACCATTAATAACTGTTCATAGATTGGATGCTCGGGGTTATCCCTAAGTCTTTGTAACGCCTCAATTTGCATAACATGAAGTGGTAACAAATAAGGTTGTCGTAATTCAAAGGAGCTCAAGTTCCATTGGTCACGTTGCATTAATTGAGATTGACCAAGCAGTTTAAGTACCGTTTCTTCATCATTTCTTAATTGCAGTCGCAACTCTTTACCTAGTGACCTTAACGAGTCTTCTACTAAGGCATCGTCATACAACGAAGCCACCAAAGGCTCTGATTTCAAGTACACCATTTCAGTTAACGAAATACGAGAATTGAAATATGGCCACTGCTCTAACATCTCTTCCATTAACGTATGATTAGATAAATTATCTGCAAGAGCTTGCCCTAGCCCTAACCAGCTTGGCACTACCATTCGATTTTGACTCCAAGCAAATATCCATGGAATTGCTCGCAACGATTCAATCCCGCCATCAGCTCGTCGTTTACTCGGGCGCGAACCTAACGGCAGCGATGACAGCTCTTGCTCAGGTGTTGCCTGACGGAAGTAACGGACAAAATCTGGTTTATCCTGAACATAACTACGATACTGTAAGCAACTTTGTTCTGCCATTTTATCCATCAATGCTCGCCATGAAGCTTTAGGCCTAGGTGGCGGCGTAACGAGTGACTCTAAGATGGCAGAGGCATATAAATGTAAACTACGCACAGCTAAGTTCGGTAAACCAAACTTATAGCGGATAGTTTCGCCTTGCTCTGTCACCCTCAAGCCTCCAGATAATGTGCCCGGAGGCTGTGAAGCAATCGCCGCATTTGCAGGTCCACCACCACGACCGATAGTACCACCGCGGCCATGGAACAGTTTCAATTCAATATCACGACTTTCAAAGACATCAACTAACGCTTCTTGAGCCGTATATTGTCCCCAAGTTGCGGCTAAAACACCTGCATCTTTAGCTGAGTCACTGTAGCCAATCATCACGTAATGTTTTTCATGGCATCTTGCCACATACTCATTAATATCCAGTAGATTCGCCATAACCTTAGGTGCATTATTTAAGTCATCCAAGGTTTCAAAAAGTGGTGCGACTGGCATATCCCATGACACACCGGTAGCTTTCTGTAGTAATGCAACCAATAAAACATCACTCACTTCACTCGCCATAGAGATTATATAAATACCCAGAATTTCTTTAGGTTGGCGCGCTATCATCGCGTAAGTATCAAGAACCTCTTGTACGTCCGGGGAAAATTCAACATTAGGAATTAATGGTCGATTATTGTTTAACTCAGCAAGCAAGAACTCAACACGCTCAGCTTCAGTCCATGTTTCATAATTTCCGATACCAAGTGCTTCTGTAATTTCAGTCATCGCTTGATTATGACGTTCACTATGCTGACGAATATCAAGTTTTACCATTGATATACCAAAACAATGCACTTTGCGAATTAGATCTAAAAGGCCTGAGTTTGCAATGCGTGTTAGGCCATGATCGAGCAGACTCTCGCGGCATCGGTAAAGAGGAGCTAATAATGCATCTTTTGATTCGATAGCACCTGCAGTATTGCCATCACTTAAGGTATCAATTGTGTTCTCTAATGACTTAATAACTTGTTTCAATTGGTGACGATAAGGACCGATGTTATCTATATCAGCAAGTAGCAGCGCATCATTAGCGTTATTCATTGAGAGTTCTAGATAGAGCTCTTTAAAATCTTGCAAATATAATTCAGCTGCTCGCAACCTTGCATTTAATAACGCTTGTTCACTAAGTTTTGCCGTAACGAATGGATTGCCATCCCTGTCACCAGCCATCCAGCTGGCCATTGTAATGGGCGCATAATCAAGCGTTAAAGCAGAGCCTGTTATTTTCTCAGCAACCTCGTCCAACTCTCGAATAAATTTGGGAACGGCTGTCCATAAACTATCTGCAATAACATCAAGCCCCCAGCGAGATTCATCCAAAGGTGTCGGCCGTTCATTTCTTATTTCATTGGTAAACCATGCCTGCTCTATTAGCTCAGCAATGCGTGAAGTGTCATTAGGGTTCTCTTCTAATTCTAATGCAATCTGATGATACTTATGAATGAATGTCCGTCGGTTAACTTCTGTTGGATGTGCGGTAAGGACAAGCTCAACATGTAGCTTATCAAGCGCTTTCTTAAACGCTTCGGCATCTATCTTACCTAATTTTGCCTGCAACGCCTCTAGTGGATGAGCAAGATCTAGCTCCGCAAGTCCTTGCTCACTTACCGTGTACTGTTGTTCAGCAATATTTGATAGATTAAGAAATTGGCTAAAGGCGCGCGCATACACCAACATATCCTGCTCGTTTGTCTTTGCAAACAATTCTTTCAATGTCGCTAATGCTTGTTGGTCGGCGTTAACTACATCACGACTTAAGTGTCTAACCGTTTCAATTTTATCAACCCATTCATCTCCTTTTTCAATTGCTATCGTTTGACCGAGCAATTGACCAAGAACACGAACGTTATTCCTGATGGCTTCTAACATAGTCATCTCTTCAAAAGTAAAATTAGTGTTAACTCCAATTTAATCTTGCTTAATTATTAATTCCAATATATATAAACTAAGTATTATATTTACTTTTATCTATATATGTTTTCAGCAAATCGAACACCGACGATAAGACAACTACAATTATTTTCTGCACTAGTAGAGACTCAAAGTGTTTCAAAGGTGGCGCAACGTATGTACATTGCTCAGCCGTCTGTTTCTATCCAACTGAAGAAACTATCAGAGCTTCTTGGCGTTGAGTTGTACCATCAGCGTGGCAAAAAGATCGTCATTACTGAAGTCGGTCAAACTGTCTATAACGCAGCTCAGCAAATCGCAAACAATTTTGAAAACCTATCGATCGAGCTCAATGCTTTTAATGGACTTCAAGCCGGAACATTGCGCTTGTGTATAGTGTCTACCGCGCAAAACTTTATGCCAAGAATTCTTGGTCCATTTTGCCGCCAATACCCAAATATTGATGTAGAGCTGTCGATACGAAATCGCAAAACAGTAATAGAAAGAGCAATGCAAAACCGAGATGATTTTTATGTATTAAGCCATTGCCCAGATGATTTAGCACTTAACAAAGTACCTTTTTTGGACAACGATTTAGTTGTCATTGCGCCTGAACGTCACGAACTCACTCGAAAAGCGCAAGTGAGCTTAAACAGAATTCAACACTATCCTTTTATCCTGCGAGAAAAAGGTTCTGGAACCAGGACCACAATCGACAAGTTTTGCCAAAAACACAATATCAGCTTACGTCAACGAATGATGGTTGAAAGCAATGATGCTATCAAAAATATGGTAGCTGAAGGCTTAGGATTGGCAATACTAAGTAGACACTCGGTAGAAAACGGTTCAAACCAAGGAATTGTAACTTTAGCTGTTGAGCATTTCCCTATTGTCAGTGACTGGTATCTTGTGCACAGCAAACAACGTAAGCTCTCATTACTTGCTCAAGCATTCAGTGATTATATAAAAAATGAAATATCGACAATGGGGTTGATCGTAAATGAGTAAAACCAGAAGTAAAATTGCCATAGCGACTGTATGTCTAATGTTTTTACTCTTTATCTCTTATAACTATGTTGTTGAAGATGCAGCGATTCATGAAACTAGCACGTTAATTCAGCCCCCCATATCTGATAGCCGCGCAAGTAAGGCTACAAAGCCAAAGCCATCAGTTGATAAAACTTTAGTGGAATCTGATGTCGTTGACAGCCCCTCACCCCACTCACTGTATTTGATAGCTAAAACGATCAGGCGCTGTCGAAATACGCCAAAATCTCAGGATGAGCTAAATCTTTGGTTGAATAATGCCAATCAGCTTAACGAGCCCCAAGCCTATATAAATGACATGCTAATTCGATACGAAGATTGCAGCAGGATAAAAACTCCTCATCAAAACACGATTGAATTACTCGCTACAGCAGCATCACTTGGCTCTGATGACGCGCTTGATGAACTTTGGCAGATCGGAGACCTTGAATTTGGACAAATTGTGGGGCTAGACCAATTAAATCGTCGGCAGCAAATAACCCAACAGCTAGCGTTTAAACATTTAAAGTTTGACTTAGCCGAACACCTGGCAAAAAAAGGAAATGAAAAATCACTCATGCGTCTAATCCTCGGTTATCATCATGACGACCCAAACAATGGACAGCCCAATTTCCACAAAGCATTTGCTTATACAGAAGTTGCCTTACAAACCACTGACAATAACGACTTTTATAATACTGTTTTCACTATTCAAGAAAAGCTTCGTCGAATGATGACGGACGCTGAAGTGATACAAGCAATAGAATTGGCAAATGAATTGAGGCAGTAATCGAACGATAAGATAAACCAAACAAACGCTCGCGCCTCCTCCTTTACCTACCACCCAACAAACCCAAATAAGAATCATTTGCATTAACATTTAGTTATGTTATAACATATCGAAAAATTTAGGAGGAAATTTATGAAACCAGGTATCCACCCAGAATATCGTGATGTAGTTTTTCACGATACCGCCGCCGATACGTACTTTGTCATTGGCTCTACGTTACAAACAAAAAACACCATCGAATATCAAGGTAAGACATACGCTTATATGCCAATTGATGTATCTAGCGCATCGCACCCTTTCTACACGGGTAAACAGCGCCAGGCACAAAATGATGGTCGTGTGTCGAAGTTTAATAAACGCTATAACTTTAAAGGACTTGAATAATGCAAGTACTAAGCTCTTTAAAGAGTGCAAAAGCAAGACACCCCGACTGTCAAATAGTGAAGCGCCGTGGTCGTGTTTACGTTATTTGCAAATCGAACCCGCGCTTTAAAGCCGTTCAAGGCAAAAAGAAAAAGTAACACGTTGTATTTAGCCATAACGACGCCAAAAAAAAGCCCGCTTTCGCGGGCTTTTAACTTTCAAAACTAAATAACGTTCTAGAGAAACTTTGTTTTGATATTAACCAAACTGGTTCATAGTGTTGTCTTTACCAGCAGCTTTTAATGCAGCTTCACCGGCAAAGTATTCTTTGTGATCGTCACCCATGTCAGACCCTGCCATATTTTGGTGTTTCACACATGCGATACCTTGACGAATTTCTTTACGTTGCACACCTTTAACGTAACCCAACATGCCCTGCTCACCGAAGTACTCTTTCGCTAAGTTATCTGTTGATAACGCCGCAGTATGGTACGTTGGTAAAGTAATTAAGTGGTGGAAGATGCCCGCTTCACGTGCAGCATCTGCTTGGAACGTACGGATACGGTTGTCAGCTTCAGTACTTAATTCAGACTCATCATACTCTGCGCTCATTAAGTTGTTGCGATCGTATGCTGAAACGTCTTTACCTTCCTCAGTCCAAGAGTCGAATACTTGCTGACGGAAGTTAAGTGTCCAGTTGAAAGACGGAGAGTTGTTGTAAACAAGTTTCGCATTAGGAATAACTTTACGAATCTCATTTACCATACCGCCGATTTGACCAATGTGTGGTTTTTCAGTCTCAATCCAAAGTAAGTCTGCGCCATTTTGTAATGATGTGATTGAGTCAAGTACACAACGTGCTTCACCAGTACCTTGTTTGAATTGGAATAAGTTTGATGCTAAACGCTTAGGACGAAGTAACTTACCACCGCGATTTATGACTACATCACCGTTTGCTAAGTCGCCTGCAGCTACTTCTTCACAGTCTAAGAATGAGTTGTATTGGTCACCTAAGTCACCTGGTTCTTTAGTTACAGCGATTTGCTTCGTTAAACCAGCACCTAATGAGTCAGTACGAGCAACGATAACGCCGTCGTCTACACCTAACTCTAAGAATGCGTAACGAACCGCGCGAATTTTCGCTAAGAAATCTTCGTGTGGCACAGTTACTTTACCGTCTTGGTGACCACATTGTTTTTCGTCTGATACTTGGTTTTCTAACTGGATACAACATGCACCTGCTTCAATCATCTTCTTAGCAAGCAAGTAAGTTGCTTCCGCATTACCGAAGCCTGCGTCAATATCCGCAATGATTGGTACAACGTGAGTAATGTGGTTGTCGATTTTGTTTTGTACGTCTTGTGCTTTTGCTTCGTCACCAGCATCACGTGCAGCATCTAGTTCACGATAGTAGCCACCTAGCTCGCGAGCATCAGCTTGACGTAAGAAGGTGTAAAGTTCTTCAATTAGCGATGCTACAGATGTTTTTTCATGCATTGATTGATCTGGTAATGGGCCAAACTCTGAGCGCAATGCTGCAACCATCCAGCCAGAAAGGTATAGGTATCGACGGTCAGTATTTTCGAAATGTTTCTTAATAGAAATCATTTTTTGCTGACCGATAAAGCCATGCCAACAACCTAAAGATTGCGTGTATTTCGCTGGATCAGCATCATAGTTTTCCATATCTTGACGCATAATTTTTGCTGTGTATTTAGCAATATCTAAACCCGTTTTAAAACGGTTTTGAAGGCGCATGCGAGCTACAGATTCTGCAGAGATAGCATTCCAGCCTTCGTTTTGTGTAGCGATTAGCGATGCTGCATTATCAATTTCTTTTGTATAAGTCGACATAGCGTTTCCTTAAATCAATGTAATGTGGTTATAAAAGTTTTCATTGGGAACGTCATTAATACTAATCCTGAACTTTCACATAACTGAAATATATTATTAGCATTATCACTATTCACAAAATCTATATTAGAGTTATAACTCTAACACAAGTAAAAATTAAAGATATAACTTTCAATAAGTTACAAACGAAAAACAGGTTCTAAAACTAAAGTATTAAGTCTAATTCGCTAAAAACATTTGAATAAACAATAACAAAAGCACTATAGTGGTCATGAAGAAGAATTATTAATTATTACAAAGCCATTTATATTATGAATATATCAAAGATTGACTTAAACCTACTGATCTACCTAGATGTTTTGTTGAGAGAAAAGAATGTTACAAAAGCTGCAAGCCAGCTCAACATTACCCAACCCGCAATGAGTAATGGATTGAAAAGATTAAGAAATTTATTCAATGATCCAATCTTGGTGCGTACCTCGGATGGCATGGTTCCAACAGAGCGAGCAAGAGCACTAGCGCCAGCAATTAGGAAGATATTGCTCGAATTAGAGGAAGCACTTCAAGGAGAAGAGGAGTTTAACGAACAGCATTCACAGCGTGTATTTCGCATTATGGCTAGTGATTACGCGGCATCGACACTACTACCTTCGTTGTTAAGAAAGATTAACCAAAAGGCACCAAATATCACGATTGATATTATGACACCGAGCGATGTTACCTTTCATGATGTGGAAGCGGGCAAGATTGACATGGCGATCAACCGCTTTGATGAGTTACCTCAATCTTTCCACCAGAAAACTATCTGGCGAGACACATTCTCTTGTTTATTAAGTGCAGACAACCCTGTCGTTTCTAAATTTAACTTGAATACTTATCTCAGTGCGAAGCATGTTTGGGTATCAAAAACTGGTTTTGGTGTGGGCGTTGGTATGGACCCGAAAGATGTCCAAAAGCTTGGTTGGGTTGATGAAGCTTTGGCAAGACTAGGCAAAAAGCGTGACATTAAAGTATTCAGCCGCAATTACCATGTTGCAATGCAGTTAGCTTATGAGGATGAACTTGTTGCAACACTACCAACAAAGGCGGCGATGCTTCATAAGGACGACCCTAACTACACCGTAGTCAAGCCACCATTTGATATCCCAGATATTGAATTGAAGATGATTTGGAGCCCTTTATTACATCATGATGCTAGCCATATATGGTTTAGACATTTAGTGATGGAAGCTGCGAATGAACAAAGCTAGTATTTTTTCCCATGGCTACAGTGCAGTAATGATTTGTAGTTGCTTAGCACTGGGCTATGGCGTTAATGCTTTCGTAGACTTCTTGCCAGCAGCCCTGTACGGCATGCTTATACTCACCTTTGGCCTGCAAGCAGAGATTATCAATTCAGGCCGGTTAAAAAACAGTATTGATTGGATTATTAAACACATGGGGGTATGTTTCGTGCCAGCCGGTGTTGGCATTATGGAGCATAAAGCGTTGATTGCTGAATTCGGAGTATTAATTACTATACTCGTGATTATCTCAACGACAATACTTCTTATTATCTCTGGCTTGATGTACCAAAAATGTTTGAATCGTCATATCCAAGCGGAATCTAAAACAGCAAAGGCAAATAAAGATGCTTGATCATCCATTCACATTTTTGTTTTATATTTTATTGACGATCATTGTTTACCAGGTATTCGCAGCCATTCAAAATAAGCTTAAGCTTATTTGGTTGAATCCGATGATGATGAGCTTAATCGTCCTTATTCCATTACTAGAAGCCAATAACATCAGTTATCAAACATACTATCAAGACACGAAAATTTTTACCCAACTTTTAGAGCCGGCCATCGTTGCACTTGGCTTTGTACTATACCAACAAATCCACAGCATTAAGGGACATTTGAAAGAAATTTTTCTCGTGTTAACCAGTAGCATCAGCCTGCTAATCATCGTTAATATGGCCATTACAATCATGATATTGAACCGGTATGACATCGCCGTCTCTATGTCTTTGAAATCAGTAACTACACCAATAGGATTAGCATTAACAGAACAGCTTGGAGGTATTGCTGCTATTACAGCTGTCTCAATCATCATTGCTGGTCTTATAGGTGCAGTATGGGGCATTCCTTTGTTAAGACTATTTAATGTTAATCACCCTCAAGCTCAAGGTTTAGCGATTGGCTGTGCAAGCCACGCGCTTGGTACAGCAACAATTAGTGGGACAAGCTATCAACATGGTGCTTATGGTTCACTTGCTATCGTTATATCCGCCGTTATTACCGCCCTCTTAAGTCCATTATTAATTCCTTTATTTCAGCCATAAAACACGAGCGTATTTTCTCCACCCCCACTATAAACTTCATTTATGGGTACCTCTATATCAATTTGTTGTCTGTCGACCTTACACCACCAACAATAAATAAAACAGATAACAAACAACCAAGGCATTCACGAATGTTATAACAAGTATCATTTAGAGTAATAACTTTACTTTAATAGGATAACAAGAAATAAAACAACCACATAAAAAATATTAAAAACAATGAGTTACACACCATCAATAATATTGTATGACGAATGGTGGTTATAGTTATTTTGAAGAATGTAATTTTCGCCCTCTTGCGCCAACACCATATTCCTCTTACATTCACTACATGTTTGAAAGTCAAAATGAAATTTTTCAGAGGTAGTTATGTCTTCTCGTACTTCAATCGCTAATCTTTCCGTTGATACCGCATTGTTTGAATTTATTGAACAAGAAGTATTACCTGGTTTACCTATTTCGGTAGATACATTTTGGCAAGGTTTTTCTCTAGTTAATGACAAGTTATCTCGCGACAATAGAGCGTTACTAAACATTCGCGAAGATTTACAAACCAAAATCGATTCATGGCATCAAGATAACCCTACTTTTGATTTGGCAAAATATAAGACGTTCCTGCAAGAAATTGGTTACTTAACACCAGATGTTGAAGATTTCACTATCTCAACAACAAAGGTAGACAAAGAAATAGCACAACTTGCAGGCCCTCAGTTAGTTGTACCAATCATGAACGCAAGATTTGCCTTAAACGCCGTAAATGCTCGATGGGGAAGTCTTTACGATGCACTTTATGGCAGCAATATCATCGGTGAAGAAGATGGCGCAGAAAAAGCAGGAAAATACAATCCAGCTCGAGGCCAAAAAGTTATCGCATACGCCAAACAATGGCTTAACGATGCGTTACCACTTGTTAATGGAAATCACGAAACGGTTACTCAATATAGGATAGAAGAAAATCAATTATTAATCAGTCAGGCAAATGGCGAGCAAACACTGCTTGCAGATCAAACCCAATGGCTTGGTTATACCGGCGACAAAGCTAATCCTGAGTCGTTAGTATTTAGCAGTAATGGATTGCACATTGAAGTGTGTTTCAATGATACATCGCCTATTGGTGATGCAGACAATGCAAGCGTGAGCGATATTCTATTAGAGTCTGCACTGACAACAATCATGGATTGTGAGGACTCAGTTGCAGCTGTTGACGCCGAAGATAAGGTCATAGCCTACAAAAACTGGTTAGGCCTGATGAAAGGCAACCTAACTGAATCAGTAAGCAAAAATGGCAAAACGTTCACCCGTGCAATGAATAACGACAAAAGTTACTTCAATATCAATGGCGAGTTATCATCATTGAGCGGTCGTAGCTTAATGTTCGTTCGTAACGTTGGCCATTTAATGACAAATCCAGCGATCGTTGACGGAAACGGCGATGAAGTGTTTGAAGGCATTATGGATGGCTTTATCACTTCACTAATCGCAATGCATGATTTACAAGGTGAGAGCAAAGTTAAAAACTCTTCAACGGGTTCAATCTACATTGTAAAACCTAAAATGCATGGGCCTGATGAAGTCAGTTTCGCAAACCGATTGTTTAACGCGGTTGAAGACGTATTAGGTTTAGAGCGTCACACGATAAAAATGGGCATAATGGATGAAGAGCGTCGCACTAGCGTCAACCTCAAGCAGTGTATTTATCAGGCCAAGGAACGCGTTGTATTTATTAACACGGGATTCCTAGATAGAACTGGTGATGAGATTCATACATCGATGTTAGCCGGCCCTATGACGAAGAAAAATGACATTAAGCTAACCAAATGGATTGGTGCCTATGAGCAGAACAATGTTGATATTGGTTTAGCTTGTGGCTTTAGCCAAAAAGCACAGATAGGTAAAGGTATGTGGCCAGTGCCCGACGATATGGCAACGATGATGGAAACAAAAATTGGTCATCCACAGTCAGGTGCAAATACCGCATGGGTGCCTTCCCCTACTGCTGCAACACTACACGCGTTGCACTACCATCAAATTAATGTGGCACAACAACAAAAAACACTATTAATACGTTCACCAATAAATCCTGACGACATGTTAAATATTCCATTAGCTGATAACATCAGTTGGGATACAAAAGAGATAGAGAGCGAACTTGATAATAACGCTCAGGGAATTCTTGGTTATGTTGTACGTTGGATAGACCAAGGTGTTGGTTGTTCTAAAGTTCCAGATATCAATAACATTGGTTTAATGGAAGACAGAGCGACATTAAGAATATCAAGCCAACATATTGCAAACTGGTTAGCACATAATATTTGCACCAAAGCCCAAGTACAGAAAAGTTTGGAAAAAATGGCTCGGGTTGTTGATGAGCAAAACAAGCACGACCCACTTTATCAGCCAATGGCGAATAACTTTGAAACAAATATTGCGTTTAAGGCAGCAAGTGCACTAATTTTCGAAGGTAAAACGCAGCCTAGCGGGTATACAGAACCATTACTGCATGCCTTCAGACAAGAAAAGAAGGCGAATTAGAAAACCTGCGTAAAGCCATTGTAGTTAAGAGAATACAATGGCTTTTTTCCAAGCGTAAAGATACGTAAAGTCGCTCCAACTGATAGCGTATCTGTGTAAAATTAATAATCACATAGGGTTTGAAACATTTTTTTGCATTTAGTCTCAAATTGACGGCACTTTATCCCAATGAGGTAGTCGAAGTGAACAAAGCCCTCTATATTAAACTCAGTGATTTAACAATTTCGTAACACTACGTTTGTACACTGTTTAATCAATAAATTGTCTTGGAGCAAATTATGAATAAGTTTAACAAGTTCATTCCTGCAGTTTTCATTTTTTCTTTGTCGTTTACGGCAAGCCTTTCTGTAAACGCAACAGCTGCTCAAGACGTAACATACCTCAACCAAATTCAAGACCAAAAAGTCAATATTGGTTCACTTAAACCTGCACCGATAACAAAACAAGTAACATTGCAACGACTTGCACAGAACCAAACCAAAACGTTCAGCCTGTTAGCGAGTGCAAATCAAGAAGCAATACCAGCAAAAACAATGATACGACGTAATGGCGGTGAAATCTTTAAGTTTTTCACTCGCTTTAATGACAACCTACAGATGATTTTTTCTTGGTTCTCTCAAGAAGAGCAACCTGAGAACAAACAAGAGTCAAAAAAGCCTAGATCGTCAGCATCAAAAACATCTTTTAGCACTTGCGCATAGTGTTACCGACAAGTCAGACGCCGTCTGAAAACAATTTGTCGTGTGTTATTGATAATATCTTGTGGCTAAAGAACAACTACCCTATAACTAAAATGTCTACTGTTCTTGTTCTGGTAGCAGGTGGTTAGCACTATCCAATCTTTATTTAATCAATGAAGTTTTGATAAAAAAAGCCGACTTCCTATTAAGGAAACCGGCTCAAGTGGAGTAATAAAGTTGCGGTGCTAAAAGCTGTATTGTGTCGCCTTAGTTAACAGCTCTTTCGATGAGATTTTATCGATAACACAATTAAGCACGTCTGATTTATCAAATATAATGACCTTATCAAGTGTTCTTTTGTCGACTTGCTCGCCACCACGTTTGATCACAAGGCTTACTTTTTCATCTTTAGGTAGCGCTTTTAAACTATTGCCATATGAACAAAGCGTATCACTGAACTGTGCATGCAACGCTTGGTTATACTTCGCGCGTAATTCTTGCTGTTTTGCTTTTTTAGCTAAGCGCTCCTTTTGCTGCTTTCTGCTTTTTTCTGACAGCTCTTTGCGCTGTTCAACCAAGGCTTTCTTCTCTTTTTCTAACGCCTTAATCTCATTTTTTAGCTCTTTGAGGGCATCTTTGTCTTTGCTGATATGTTTTTCTTGGTATTTTTTATCACGTAACTCACGTTCAACATCACGCAGATCGTAAGCTACATCGCGTTGTTCTTCTCGCAATTGGCGCGTGACTTCACGCACGTGCTCCATTGTTTCGATGGCACGCTCATATTCATGACCAGTGGCTTCCATGGTACGTATGACGATCTCTTCAACACTATCGTCAATCACAATGTTATGGTCGATATGTGGCGCTGGTGGTGCCGGAGGGACCGAAACAAACGTAAAATCATCGCCACTCCAATGGGTAAAACTACCACCTGATTGCAAGGTAAAAACAACGCCTTGGCCTTGCAAATACAAGCTATCTATTCTGCCTACTCGATTGCCAGATTCTTTACCAACTTCATTCAAAGAAGTTTTAAAAATGCTATTCATAATATTAAGTTGTTTGTGCATATCATTCATGTCTACGTTTGCGTAGCTTGATGTTGCAACGGCTAACCCTGCAAATAATGTGACGAACTTATTCATGACTTTCTCCTATACACTATAAACTTGAATCGTATAAATTAGTTTTTTGATATTTAACAGCTTGCTCTAGCTGTTTGTATTGAATATTGTGACGGCTTTGTTGTTCAGCCATTTGATCTGTGAAGTGTAAAAAGACATCGCTAATATCTTGTTTACGTTCTTTTCTAGCACTATCCAGCAAGTAGTTAGCAAGCTTTAAATTGCTCTGATTTTGCTGTTCTTGTAGCTGCATAACCAACTGCGCCATCTTTAATTCATTTTCTTGTTCGTATTGCTTTATACCTTCTGCAACTGCAGCATCGACTTCTACTTGGCTCATAGCTTTCGATGGAGTGTTATTAAACGCTATCGACACACCAGTCTCCGTTTGTTGTATTTGCACATTAAAGAGCACTAAACAAACCGCAAAGATAGAGCATGTCATTGAGAGCCATGGCAACAAAGTAAAAGCGGTTTTTGGGTTCGCAGTTGTTGCATTGAACATCGCCTGACGATCCCATTTAGGCACCTCAAGCACGTTCATATCATCTTTCATATCAGAGAGATACTGAGCTGTTTGATGACGCGACTCATGCCAATCTTCACTACTTTTATCGCACTCTAGATGACTATTTTTGATGTCTGGATTATCCTGCTTCATAATCGACCTCTAATGTAATCTTTAACTTATCGAGCGCACTATAGGCTCTCGATTTAATCGTATTTGTTGAAACCCCAAGTTGTTGGGCAATTTCATCAAATGTAAACTGTTGAAAAAACTTCATTTCAATAACGAGTTTTTGGTTTACAGGTAGGCTTTGCATAGCCTGATAAAGCATCTGTGCTTGCTGATTGTCGTACATCACTTGCACGGAGCAATGACCATCGTCTCGATCATCCAAGTTAGGCGCTTCGTCCAAAGAAAGTGTTGGTTTCTTTTTCCGATAAAATTCAATACACCGATAATGAGCTATCTTAAACAACCAGCCTTTGAACGGGCTTTCCCCTCGAAAACTCGCTAAATTACGATAAACCGAGATAAATATGTCCTGCATTAAATCCAGTGCATCGTCTTGATTACTCACCATTCGCAAGGCGTAATGATAGATAGGCTTTTGATAGCGTGTGACGAGTTTGTCCCATGCCCCTTGCCTGCCCTTTAATGCCTGCTTTATTAATGTGTCATCGCTTCGCTCAAACACGAACATTCCTTTTTTATTGCTTTAATTAACAAGTTGTACTGACTTCATAAAAAGTTTGAATTTTTTCAAATTATTTTTTATTTAAGCAATCACTAACCACTTCACCCAGTTTGAGATACGTTGATGTTCTTAAAGATGTATCTCGCCAAAGCATGCCGATATCGCGATACATGTCATCCGGCAGTGCTTTTATCGTCAAGCCTTGTTTTGCACCTACTCCTTGGTCGACAGCCATTTTAGGTAAGAACGTAAACCCTTGATGAAAAGCGGTCATTTCCACCAAAGTTGCTAAACTCGAAGACGAGAACTTATGGATACGGCTTTGATCACCTAATCGACAAGCCGACAAAGCATGCTCTGTTAAGCAATGCTCTTTGCTTAACAAAAATACGCTGGCTTCTGGTACTTGCTGATAATCTTGCGTATGAAGGAAGTGCTCTACAAGATGTTGCTCACCTGCTATATAGAACGGATCTTGCCCTAATAATTTTGTCCGGAAGTTATGGCCATCAACGGGTAATGCAAGTAACGCAATATCAATACTTCCATCGGCAAGCTTTAATAGTAGGTTTTCAGTTGTGTCTTCAATAAAGAACAACTCTAAATCAGGTAACTCGAGCTGACAGGCCTGACTGACGCTACTTAATAAATAAGGCGCTACCGTCGGAATGCAACCTATTGTCACCGAACCGCAACCTATTTGTCCTTGATACTGTGCAAACTGTTTAAGCTCTGTTGCTTGCACAATTAGTTGCTGCGCTTTATTAACAACCTCTTCACCTGTCACCGTAAAGCTAAAGGTTTTATGGTCACGCTCAAGTAATTGACAATTTAGCTGCTCTTCCAACTTTAAGATGGCACTACTGAGCGTCGATTGACTGATAAAGCAGGCTTTAGCCGCACGATGGAAATGCTGGTGTTGATGCAATGCAACCAAATAAGATAAATGTTTTAAGCTAGGTAATTCCATAATCTAATAAACCAATCAAAAACGAAGAATAAATCAATTATAGATTAATACTATAAATAACAATAGATTAGAAAGTGAATAAACTAGATAAGAATAATTATAATTATTGATAAATTTAGGTTGAAAACAGGTAAAAACCTTTTGTATATTCTACTATTGGCTATACCAATTAAGTAGTAGGTAGAGAAGATGATCAGAGCATCAGCAAGACACATATTAGTAGACACAGAAGCGCTGTGTCATGAATTAAAAACCAGTATCGAGAACGGCAAAGATTTCGCAGAAGTGGCAAAAGAGCACTCGCTTTGCCCGTCAAAAATGCAAGGTGGCGCGTTGGGTTCGTTCGGCAAAGGTCAAATGGTTAAAGAGTTTGAGGATGTCGTGTTTAGTAGCCCGCTAAACCAGGTTCAAGGTCCTGTTAAAACGCAATTTGGTTATCACCTAATTGAAGTGACAGCACGCAGCGAATAACTTATCTCGCAGATATAAAAAAGCCAATCATTTGATTGGCTTTTTTGTTGTCTACAATTTTCTAGATTTTACGCAAAGTAAGCGTTAAGCATCCAGAAGAAGATAATCGACATACCTGCACCGGCTGGTAATGTAATTACCCACGACACAACAATGTTACGTACCACACCGATATTGATTGCAGCAATACCGCGTGCCATACCAACACCTAATACCGCACCAACTAACGTTTGAGTTGTCGAAATAGGTAAACCAGTACCTGATGCAATAACAACTGTACATGCTGCAGCTAACTCAGCAGCGAAACCACGGCTTGGTGTTAAGTGCGTAATACCTTTACCAATAGTTTCCATTACACGATGGCCAAACAATGCTAGACCCGCAACAATACCTAAGCCACCTAATGGTAGAATCCACCATGCTAACGCTGTTTTCTTAGCAATTTCACCGTTGTTAGATACAATGCCTTCTACCGCAGCTAATGGACCAATTGCGTTAGCCACGTCATTTGAACCGTGAGCAAATGCCATACAACATGCCGTCACAACCATTAATACAGCAAATACTTTTTCAACGTTTGCGTAGTGGTGTTTCTTTTCAGCTGATTCATCAAATTTGATACGAGCGATGAACAATTTACCAATGAATGCTACAAGCAATGCAACAGCAACAGCCCAGATGTAACCTTCCATTGTGCCCATCTCTAAACCGATGTGCTTTAAACCTTTTTTGATCGTAACAAGTGATAAAACAAAACCCGCCATAAACATGTAAATAGGAACATAACGACGCGCTTGTTTATAAGGATTCTCAGTATCAAAAATTAACTTTTGAGCACTGTTGAAAATAAGAAATGCGATAATACCCGAGATTAACGGCGTAACAACCCAGCTACCTACGATGCCACCAACTTTACCCCATGCAACGGTATCAGTGCTTACACCGATTGCTGCGAAGCCAATAATAGCACCAACGATAGAGTGAGTAGTAGATACTGGCCAACCCAATGCAGAAGCGATTAATAACCATGTCGCAGCGGCAAATAGTGCCGAAATCATACCAAACACTAACTGCTCAGGAATGTCTGCAAAATAGCTTGCGTCGATAATACCTTTACGAATGGTAGACGTTACCTCACCGCCCGCTAAGTATGCACCAGCAAACTCAAAGATCATTGCAATAATAATTGCTTGTTTAATTGTTAAGGCTTTAGAGCCCACTGAAGTACCCATAGCGTTTGCTACGTCGTTGGCACCAATACCCCATGCCATAAAAAAGCCGACGAGGGCAGCAAGGATGACAAGCGTGTCACCGTAATTTACTAAAATTTCCATTGATTAACCTATTTTCTAGCTAGCATGATTTCTAGTCGAGCACCTACACGCTCAGCTAGATCTGCAAGATCACCTACCCACTCGATGATTTGATAAATGAACATCACATCAACCGGGTTTAAATCTTTTTCAATTGCTAATAAATCAGCACGTAACTCAATTTGCATTGTATCTGTATCATCTTCAATTAAGTCAAGTTGCTGAATCATGTTGTTAACGATTTCAACTTCACGGCCTTTGAAGCCCGTTTCAAGTAAGTCGTCTAACTCATTGATTGCATCAGCTGCTTTCTCAGTTGCGTCTAAGCAACGACCTAAGTAAGCATTGAATTTTACTTTTAATCCTTCTGGAACGTCTAAC
The DNA here is from genome assembly GCF_030161435.1 of Thalassotalea loyana. GTDB lineage: Bacteria > Pseudomonadota > Gammaproteobacteria > Enterobacterales > Alteromonadaceae > Thalassotalea_G > Thalassotalea_G loyana. The sequence goes on from NZ_BSSV01000002.1 coordinate 126,355, forward strand.
TTACGACCTACAACACGACCAGCGATATCTTTTGCTCGGTTAGCAATTTTATCTTGTTGTGTTAATAGCTCTAATAAGTCAGCACGATCTACCGGCATGAATAAACCACCAGGTAAATCTAATCGAATTTGGCGCTTAATAGCGTCTGCTTCTTTTTCTAATTTAGAAATTTCCGCTCTTTCCTTTTCTGCTAGGTCCCAATCTTGCGCTGAAGCAGCGGCAAAAAATGGCACTAATCGACGACCACACTTTGTAGCCACACGAATGTGCTTCTCTAACGGTTTTATTGGTGATTTTGCAAATACACCAAGGATTGAATTTCCAGACATAGAGTTTCCTATAGACAAATGTCTTCGTTTTTCTTCGGCGCGGATATTACCTGATCTGAGCACTGTTGCAAGCTAAAATCACGTTAAACCACATTAAGATCACATTTTGTTGATTACTTTTTCAACTAACAAATAAAACACCATAGTCGTAAAAATGCAACAGCATATTTACATACTATGGTGTCTAAAAATATATCAACTAAATTATCGGATTAAATTTTTGACATATCGTCGGCATTTGTGTGACGAACAACTTTACCTTTTACAAAATAAATGATGTATTCACAGATGTTTTGGCATCGGTCACCGATACGTTCGATTGAACGTGCTGCCCACATCGCTGTCATTACCGATGGAATTGAACGCGGGTCTTCCATCATGTATGTCATTAATTGGCGCATTAATGCATCATAGTTACGGTCAATATTTTTGTCCGCTTTATGGACTTGAACTGCTGCATCAACGTCCATACGAGTAAACGCATCAAGTGTATCTTGTAACAATGACAATACTGAACGACCTAGGTTGTCCAAGTTCATTAATAAATCTTGCTGTTTACTATCAAAGCTTTCAAGCGCTACTTGAGCTATCTTTTCCGCTTCATCACCAATACGCTCTAAGTCAGCAATCGTTTTGATAATTGCCATAATCAAGCGTAAGTCACCCGCTGCTGGCTGACGTTTAGCAATAATACGCGTGCACTCATCATCAATACTTACTTCTAAATTATTGATTTTGTAATCACTTGAAAGCACTTTTTGCGCTAGCTCACGATCATTCTCATACACAGCTTTTAACGAGTCGCCTAGTTGTTTTTCAACTAAACCACCCATGTGCATTACGTGGTTAATAACGTTTTCTAAATCTTCGTTAAATTGACCTGAAATATGGCGGCCAATATTCAAATTATCCATAGGTACCATCTTGTTAACTCCTATTAACCGTAACGACCAGTGATGTAGTCTTCTGTTTTCTTCTTAGAAGGCGTGGTAAATAGCGTATTCGTGTCGCTATACTCAATTAAGTCACCCATGTACATGAAAGCTGTTTGGTCCGATACACGAGCCGCCTGTTGCATGTTATGAGTAACGATAACTACCGTAAATTCTTTCTTAAGGTCGTTAATCAATTCTTCAATCGTTAAAGTCGAGATTGGGTCAAGTGCTGATGTTGGTTCATCAAGAAGTAATACTTCAGGCTGAATCGCAATTGCACGAGCGATAACGAGACGTTGCTGCTGACCACCAGACAAACCTAATGCGCTATCATGTAAACGGTCTTTAACTTCATTCCATAACGCAGCGCTTCGCAATGAGCGCTCACACGCCTCGTCCAATACGCGACGGTTGTTTTCACCCATGATACGAAGGCCGTATACCACATTCTCATAAATACTCTTAGGGAATGGGTTAGGACGTTGGAATACCATACCTACTTTACGGCGCAACATTGCAACATCTACATGTTTATTATAGATGTTTTCACCGTGTAAGTTAATTTCACCTTCGATACGACAAGTATCAACTAAATCGTTCATTCGGTTAATACAACGTAGTAATGTTGACTTACCACAACCACTTGGGCCGATAAACGCCGTTACTTGGCCCTTTGGAATCGCCATAGAGATGTTATTAAGTGCTTGCTTCTCACCGTAGTAAAGGTTCAAGTTCTTAATGTCTAAGGCCTTTTGCTCATCTGATAGGTTATTTAAATCTAACTTATCTTGTTCGTTTGCAATTAAATCTGGATTTACTGAAATCATAATAACTCTTTCTTTTTGCGCTCACGCTAGGCGTGAGCTTTGCAATTTAAACTGTTGTCACTAGCGCCTTAGTGCTCTAGTGCGCGGTATTTTTCTCTTAAACGGTTACGAATTGAAACCGCTGTCATATTTAAGGCAACAATGATTGTCACAAGTAGTAACGCCGTTGCGTAAACTAATGGACGAGCTGCTTCAACGTTCGGGCTTTGGAAGCCAACATCGTAGATGTGGAAACCTAAATGCATGAACTTTCTATCTAAGTGTAAGAACGGGAAGTTTCCATCTAATGGTAATGTTGGAGCCATCTTTACTACACCAACTAGCATTAATGGGGCTACTTCACCCGCCGCACGAGCAATCGCTAAGATAATACCTGTCATAATAGCAGGACTTGCGATTGGTAAAATTATACGCCATAACGTTTCAGCTTTAGTTGCCCCCAAAGCAAGTGAACCGTGGCGCATCGACGCTGGAATACGCGCTAAACCTTCTTCTGTTGATACGATAACAACTGGTAGTGTCAAGATTGCTAATGTAATCGCTGACCATAAAACGCCAGGAGTACCAAATGTCGGGCTTGGCAATGTTTCAGGATAGAACAATTGATCAAGGCTACCACCAACCATGTAAACGAAGAAACCTAAACCAAATACACCATATACAATTGAAGGTACACCCGCTAAGTTAATAACCGCGATACGTAACAATTTAGTTAAGGCATTTTTTCCTGCATACTCATGTAAATAGATTGCTGCAATAACACCAAATGGTGAGACGATAACCGTCATCAACAATACCATTAACACAGTACCGAATATCGCAGGGAATACACCACCTTCAGTGTTTGCTTCACGTGGTTCATCACCGATAAAGCCAGCAATATTACCTAAGAAGGTTGCTACCTTACTGCCAAAGCCTAATTTATTGTTGTATGTAACGTTTAAAATGTTCTCAAAACTAATCTCATCAAGTTCACCACCCATTGAGCGAACCATAAGCTTGTCACGAGACACTTTGTCACGTAATGCCATTAAGTTTGCTTCTAGGCCAACATATTCATCTTTTAACGCTTTTTCTTGCGCAGCGATATCAGCTTTAACTTCTTCAGTTAACGTCTCTTCTAGCTCATGTTTACGCGTTTTAAGGCGTAAGCGTTCAAGTTGGTAGTTGATCGCACCGATGTCAGTTTTCTGCAAGTCACTGATCTCGTCTTGGAAATCATTTACTCGCTCGAGTAACTCATCAAGTTTTGAGATATCTACAGGCTTACCATCTAAGACAACTTGTTCAATATAGCCGTAGAAGTTGCCGTTTGAACGACGTTCAATAACCACTAATTCTTCAGGCTGAGATTGCTTAGTTACATGTGGTACTAAAATCCAACGGAAATCTAAGCTCACTAACTCACGGTTACCCGTTTTAATTAACAAACGCTCTACCGTTTCTTGATTAGGGTCAATATCAAAATCGATATTGCTTAACTGCTTCACCGGAATACGTTCGCGATCGTAAATTTCACCGATTACACGGCTCTCTTTTCCGTAGGTATCAGCCATATCGAACTGATGTAATTGCGATGGCCAAAAGTAAGATAAGCCATTTGATGCAATCAATAGTAGTAGACCAACCACAGAGATTAAACTAATCGTAACACCTGCAGCTGACATCCAAACCCATGGAGAGCCTGATCTAAACCAATTATTCATGATAATAATACTTCCTTACCAACTCTCTATAACGAGCTATATTTTTCTCTGAGACGTTGACGAACAAACTCAGCTAAAGTGTTAAAGACAAAGGTGAATACGAATAAAACAAATGCCGCTAAGAATAAGATACGGTAATGTGAACTACCTACTTCTGATTCAGGCATCTCAACAGCGATATTCGCAGATAAAGTACGCATACCTTGGAAAATGCTCCAGTCAACAACCGGTGTATTACCCGTTGCCATTAATACAATCATGGTTTCACCTACCGCACGACCTAAGCCCATCATCACAGCAGAGAAAATACCTGGGCTTGCCGTTAACAACACAACCTTAACTAGCGTTTGCCATTGAGTTGCACCTAACGCTAAAGAACCACTAGTTAAATGTTTCGGTACAGAGAAGATTGCATCTTCAGCCATTGAGAAAATTGTAGGAATAACCGCGAAACCCATCGCGATACCAACAACTAATGCATTACGTTGGTCAAAATCAATACCTAAGTCATTAGTAATGAATTGACGCATATCGCCACCAAAATAAGCTTCTTCAACCGTTGGCGATAAACCAAATGCAGCCATACCCGCCAGGAGGATAATAGGGAGTAACATGACTGGCGCCCAAGCTTCTGGCAAGCGGCCTTTCCATTCACGTGGCAATTTATGCCATGCAAATGCCGCAGCCATAGTACTTACTGGCAAGAAAATTAATAATAAAGCAACTGCAGGTAAATAGTCTTCAATAATTGGAGCCAACCAAAGACCAGCTAAGAAGCCTAAGATTACCGTAGGTAATGCTTCCATCAATTCAATAGTAGGCTTAACTTTTTTACGCAACACAGGAGGCATAAAGTAAGCGGTGTAAATAGCGGCGGCTAAAGCAATTGGTACCGCAAAGAGCATTGCGTATAACGCTGCCTTCATTGTGCCAAATGAAATTGGCACTAAAGAGAACTTAGCTTCAAAGTCGTCAGAACCTGACGTAGATTGCCAAATGTAGTCTGGCTCAGGGTAACCTTCGTACCAAACTTCCTGCCACAATGCTGACCAAGTTACTTCAGGGTGTTCGTTTTGAACTGAGAATAGCTTCGCTTTACCTTCATCGACCATCATTAGGCCATCTGCACGTGGCGCAATAGCAAATACTTTAGGCAAACCAGCCAATGGCTGACCACGCCACAAATCGGCTTCAGATGTCGTGTAGAATGCGCCCATTTCACCACTAGGTGTAAACGTATAAAAGCTCTTACGGAATTGTTCAGTGTGAATACCAACAACTGCTTCAGTTTCGCTAACTTCAAACTGACGAATTTCTTGGAATTGTCGACCGTTGTCAGTCGCCACTTCAAACCACTGACCTACAAAACCGTTACTTGAACCAAATAGCACTGAACTGCCACCTGACAATAACGCCATTGACGTCAAATCCGCATTAGCAAATGGTTTAAACTTTGCTTTTTCTATAACTGAGTATTCATCATCTAATTCGTATACCGCAACTTCATTACCGCTGCGAACAAACGCCATCGCTAAATCAGGTGTAACGGCAACGTCATCGATTTGCGTAAAGCTTGTCTCAATCGTTTGGTATACAGCTTCAAACTCAGGGTCATAGCTGAAGTCGTCTTCAGCAACTAATGTTGTTTTAATAAGGCGACCATCTTCTGTGACAGCAACAAAAATCGCTTTTTCGTCATTCATCGCAAACGCTAACTTAGATAAAGTTTCTTCTTCTTCATCTACTATAATGCTCGCTTCACCAAGAGGAAATTCTATACGAGGAGCGATATCACGTCCTTCAGGTAGATATTTCGAAGTGAATTTTGCTTGTACCACCTTCACTTGGTTTTCTGAGTCAACGATCACGACTTGTTCAGTGTTACCGTGAGCTACCAAAGAAACATTTGCACCGTCAACTAAACCTTGACGCGCAATAACATCCCCTTGATTACGGAATGCACTTGGTGATAATTGATAGAAAACTACTTCGCCTTGCTCAGTAATTTCGTAAGTCACTTCTTTCAACTCATCAATGCCAACGACTACCGCTGGAGATTGATTCGATAAAGAGACCGAAGAAACAGACTCTATGTTAGCGGATTCAAAGATCGGCTTGATAACATAAAGCAAGTACATAAAGATTAAAATCAAGGTAAACAGTACGCTGACACCACCTAACGTGATGAAGTACTGAGCTAACTTATTTTTCACCTGACGATAATCAGATGATTTCGACAATGTCGTCACTCAAACAACCTATAAAATTGGGCTAATTTAACTTGGCGCGCAGTATAAGACAGAAATATGACAGTTTTGTGACAGAATGAAACATTTTGACGTACAAAAAACAAACAAATCACTTTTTAGAAGTTACAAATCAACAACTTACAACTGTAAAAATAAAGTAATACTATTGTCACAATTAAATTTTACGCCATAATTGCTTGATATCAGGCACTTTTTAGCAAGGCTTATTAAATAATCAACATTTTTTATTCTGGTCGGTAAAATATCGAAAAGCGAACAAAGGGTGCACCATCTACTTCAGCATCTATCGATAGGCTATTATCGCTAAACTTTGCCGCTCCAAACCCACTATGCCCTATCATGAACTCCCCCCAGAAATTATTATGGAGACGACGTTCATAAGCAGCACCAAGGTTAACTTGACCAAAATCTACATCTAACGCATTGGAAGAGATATTATTTTCGTTTGGAATTTGCCACTGAGCACCATTAACAAAACCGCCCAATTTAAATAAATTATTTTTATTTGGCGCATATGAAACTACTGGCCATGGAAGAATGCCGCTAATGCTCCACTCTTTATCTATTAGCCAATCGAAGCCAATGTATGGCATAACAACACGAGTTTCGGTTGTGTCATACGTTACAGCCCCCCAGTAGCTATGAAAGTGTGGTGAGTGACGATAGCGCCCCACGGCACCCGCAATACTCTCTTCCGGCTGATTAAAATCATGATTTCCACCAATCCCCTTGTATCCATAATAAAATGCGCCCACTTGCCATTCGATCGTTGGTTGAGCGATAAAGGCTGCCAATACACCAACCGTATCAATGCGATAATCGCCAAAGGCAGAGTCAATGTGATTTGATTCAAGTGTTTCACCCAAAATAATCATGTACTTTTTGTCAATATATACAGGTAAGCCAAAGCCTTGCTGAACCGACTGGTAATTAAATTGACAGTTGGTTTCCACGACACACTGCTCTGAAAATTTAATATCTTGCTGGTCTGTGAACTGTAAGTACCCAATCGGTAAAAACGGTACGTTAGAAATACCACGGTCAAAGATAAAGTCACTTTGCATGACTTTGTTGATCAGCATCTCTCCGACAGCTTCACTTCGCCAGCTAATCATTGACATAACAAACGCAAGAGAAAAGTTTACCCAATGGAGCTTTTTCATATTGGCCATTCATGAGACTTAATCAGAAGTTGTTAGCTATGATAACAATTCATCACATTTAAATCGTAACAATTATAGTTAAGCTGTTATAAATTAGTGAATGGTATTTGCAAATAAATAACATGATTCCGAGCAACATCGATAAGGACGAGCTATGAGTGCAATTAGGGTGATTCTCAATGGTAAAAAAGCAATCCTTGAAGAAGTGCGAGAGGCTATTTTCGCAGCGCGTGCTCATGGCAACATCGATATTAGAGTAACGTTCGAAGGCGGAGATGCTGCGAGGTTTGTAAAAGAAGCCATCAACGATGGATGTACAAGAATTGTTGCAGCAGGTGGCGACGGTACCGTTAATGAATTGACGAATGCATTAATGAAAAGCTCTGCCGATACTAAACCCGAGTTAGCCATACTGCCACTAGGTACCGCAAATGATTTCGCAACCGCCTGCCATGTGCCTAGCTCGCTATTCGACGCGCTAATGCTAGCCTTAAAGGGGAAAAGCTATCCCGTTGACTGTATTCAAGCTGGTGAGGACTACTTTATCAATGTTGCAAGTTGCGGGTTTGGTGCCCAAGTTACAACAAATACACCGGTTGCACTAAAAAACTTTCTTGGCGGGGGTGCCTATACAATTTCAGGGCTTGTCCAAGCGCTTAACTTTGAACCTTTTCAAGGCACCTTTTCATTACCGGACCAAGTCGCAAACCGTCATATCATTGTCGCAGCTATATGTAACGGTAGACAAGCTGGTGGAGGACAAGTCCTTGCACCTATCGCTTGTATTGATGATGGATTAATGGATATCGTTTCTTTCAGCCAGTTTACCAAAGATGACTTACATCAGGTACTATCAGAAATCCGTGATCCTATGGTATCAGGTAAGTTTATTGAACGAGTCCAAGTGAACAAAGCAAGTTGGACGTCCAAAGCGGCTATTCCAATTAATTTAGATGGTGAACCGATTACAACGAACAACATCGACTTTGAAGTACACCAGCAATCCCTTAATCTCGTGTTACCAGATGATTGTCCGTTATTGACATGCAATCAACCGCAAGCCCAGTAATCAAGTCCGGACGCAATAGCACCCTTTCGCTTGGTTGTTAATGAGCTGCGCGTTAAATCCTTTTTGATAATTTTCAAGCACTAGACCAACGACATCCGTCGCTTCATTACAAAATGCGCCTTGGGCGTATGGCCCCAGGTAAACCAACTCATTGTTCTTACCCAATACCAAAGTAGCTGGTGTCGCTGTAATAAAATCAGGCAGTTTATCGGTACTGGAGATCATTGTGACGTCAAAATCGACCTGACTCGCTAGTTCAGAGACTTTTTCAACATGGGGCTCGCTGTACACATTGCAACGGCAATCTTGGTCGATAAAGTGCACGACTCGACCTTTCGAGTTCCTAACTTCCTCCTCAAGTAACGCTGAAATTTGCTTGCCAAGCTCTTCCGGGATGACATGAGTTAGCTTTTCTTTAGGATCAAAGTCCACCAAGCGCTGAGCACTATAATAGTACCCAGAAAACATCACTCCCATTAACCAACATAATGCGAGAATATAATGGCGCTTTGTCGGTTGTTCGCTATTTAAAGTTTGCCACTGTGCTGACCAACGCATGAGTAGACGACTCCACAGACTGTGTACTCTCGGACATGCTTGCGACTTTTTCTAAGTCTTTGTGCATGGTTTTCCGTAAGTTCTCACTGCTTTGAGCTATCCCTTGCGTTGTAGTTGCTTGTTCTTCTACCGCAGTAGCAACGTTTGTAGCAATGGTATTAGACATAGAAACAAGCTCCGATGCTTGTTCGATTTTTTGATTCGCATCGACGGTAGCTTCATTAATCCGGTCAACCGAGGCCATACAGCCTTCCATTGATTTCGTCGATCCTGTTGAATAAGTCACAAGAAGTTGAAGCGTATCGTTGATTTTATCTGTGCTTTCTTTGGTTCTATTAGCCAGCGTCCGAACCTCGTCAGCAACTACCGCAAAACCTCTACCCTGCTCACCTGCCCTTGCGGCTTCAATCGCTGCATTCAATGCAAGCAAATTGGTCTGGTCCGCAATACTCGTAATTTCAGATAACACCTGTGTGATACTGTCAACTGAATTAGCCAGTTCGCTAATTTCACCACTCGTAGATTGGAGAGCCTCAATTAACTGATTATTCATATCAACCATGGAGCTCATGTTGCTGGCACTATCTTGCGTAAACTCATTTGCTTCGGCCATTTGTTGGCTTAGGTTAACCGCATCTTGGGCGATAGAAGCAACAGTAACGGCCATTTGCTCAGCTGAACTAGCTATTGCGTGAATTTCGTCCTCTTTAGCCTGAGCTGAATGCTCAAGATCATTTTTATTACCAACGAGACCTAATGTACACTGTTTTAAGTGCTCCGATTGTTGCTTCACTTCTCCAACAACCTTATCCATTAAGTTTAAGAAACGATTGAACCCAACCAAAATCTCGCTCTCACGCTCTTTCACGCGAAGTTTGAGATCAATGGATTCAGGATTACTCGTTAGTGATTCTGTAACGCGACTTAACTCTTGACCAACTAAGCCCTCGTCATAAATGGTTTTAGCAATATACCCAGCAATACACGCTTCAACCGTTGCATAAACAGCATGTACAATTACCGTCGAAAACGCCAAATGTTGTTCTTCAAATACATAAACGCCTGTACCACCTACCTGCATAAAATAAAAGCTAACATGATGGACGGCTATAAGCCCCAAAGATGATATATACACTCGCCAATCGCGGTACATAATAAGCATTGCTAAAACAATAAACAGCTCGAAATGCATTTCAATCAAGCCGTTCATTTGATGAATATGTAAAAAAGCAAATGTTAAGAGAGATAAACCAATCACGTGTTTTGTTAACATCGCATTGGGCATTTGTAGTAAAAAGTACACAGAAATAGCGAGCGTTGGTATCCCAATGACAAAAGCTTCGGTATATGTCCCGTAAACATACGCAAGTCCGATGCCTTCAACAAACATTGCAACAAGTAGATACAAAAACAATTTATTGGTTTTATTCATTTTTATTTCACCTCTCAACCTACTCTACTAAGCGTAGCTCATAATTTATGATTTGAACCAACTTTGACATCACCACTTCACCATCTAATCTAAAATTACGATTACAACAATCTAAACAATCAATTTTAACAATAACAAAAATATCTCTACTATTAATCCCGTAAACAACAACACAGTTTTAAAAACAAAAACATTTGGAGATATAGAATGACTACTTCATTAATTAACACAAAGATCAAACCATTTAACGCAACGGCATTTCACAACGGTGATTTCGTTGAAGTTTCGGAACAAGACTTATTAGGTAAATGGGCAGTTGTTATGTTCTACCCAGCGGACTTCACTTTTGTTTGTCCAACTGAGTTAGGTGACATGGCTGATCACTACGCTCAATTACAAGAGATGGGCGTTGAAGTTTACTCAGTATCAACTGACACACACTTCACACACAAAGCATGGCACGACACGTCAGACACAATTGGTAAAATTAACTTCCCAATGATTGGCGACCCAACAGGTAAAATCACTCGTGATTTTGGTGTAATGATTGAAGAAGACGGTTTAGCACTTCGCGGTACTTTCGTCATTAACCCAGAAGGCGAAATCAAAGTGAGTGAAATCCACGACTTAGGTATTGGCCGTAGCGCAAGTGAATTAGTACGTAAAATTCAAGCGGCACAATACGTAGCAGAGCACGACGGTGAAGTATGTCCAGCAAAATGGACGCCAGGTGAAGAAACCTTAGCACCTTCTTTAGATTTAGTTGGCAAAATCTAATCGCTCAAAACTAACAACCAAGTTGGGCAAGTAGCATAGATTCAGTGCATCGATAATTGCTACCCAACAACTTGGTTTTTATTTCCAGGCTTGATGTGCCTCCCTTCTTTCCATCAAGCCTTTTTTAACCTTATTTACAGATGTCTCAAATTTGAGGCGTGAGGAGCTTATTGTGTTAAATTCTCAACTTATCGAACAATTAAAAACTTATTTAGCAAACTTAACAAAACAAGTCACTCTTAGCGTCTCAGTCGACGACAGTGATAAATCAAAAGAATTAGACGACTTAGCAACTACGCTTGCTGGATTGTCACCACTTATTAACTTAACTTACGAAACTCAAGAACGTACACCAGCACTTACAATTAGCGGTGAAAGTGGTAGTAAGATGACGTTTGCAGGTATCCCATTAGGGCATGAATTTACGTCGCTAGTCTTAGCACTTCTGCACTCAGGTGGTCACCCAATCAAACTTGATGAAGAAGTTATCGAGCAAATAAAGCAATTAGACGGAGAGTTTGTCTTTGAAACTTATGTTTCATTGAGCTGCCAAAACTGTCCAGATGTAGTTCAAGCGTTAAATATGTTATCTGCGATTAACCCAAATATTACTCACACGATGATTGATGGTGCGTTGTTTGAGCAAGAAGTTAATGATCGAAACATTATGGCGGTACCTAGCGTGTACCTAAATGGTGAAAGTTTCTCTCAAGGCCGTATTAGCCTAGTTGATGTGTTAAAGAAAATTGATACTGGTAGCGCAGCAAAACAAGCGGAAGCTTTAAATCAAAAATCACCATTTGACGTGCTTGTTGTTGGCGGCGGGCCAGCAGGCGCTTCTGCAGCAATTTATTCTGCGCGTAAAGGTATAAAAACAGGTATTGTTGCCGATCGCTTTGGTGGTCAAGTACTAGATACTGTCGGCATTGAAAATTTTATTTCAGTGAAAAAGACCGAAGGGCCAAAGCTTGTCGCAAGCCTTGAAGAGCATGTTAAAGATTATGATGTCGATATTATGACAGGCAACTTAGCAACAAATATCGAGCAAAATGAACTATTTAATGTCACGTTAGAAAATGGCGCCGTACTACAAAGTAAAAGTGTTATTTTGGCAACGGGTGCGCGTTGGAGACAAATGAATGTCCCAGGTGAAGAAGAATACCGTGGTAAAGGTGTAGCCTACTGCCCACACTGTGATGGTCCTTTATTTAAAGGCAAACCAGTAGCGGTCATTGGTGGCGGTAACTCAGGTATTGAAGCAGCCATTGATTTAGCCGGTATCGTTGAACATGTAACTGTTCTTGAATTTGACAGCAAACTTCGAGCTGACCAAGTTTTACAAGATAAAGCAGCATCAATGGGCAACATCACCATTATCAAAAATGCACTAACAACAGAAGTTGTTGGCAATGGCAATAAAGTCACAGGCTTGCAATACACTGACCGATTAACGGATGAAAGTCACCAACTTGAGCTTGCCGGCATTTTTGTTCAAATCGGATTAGTGCCAAACAGTGAGTGGTTAGCCGATACGATTGAATTAACTCAACGTGGCGAAATCATCACAGACAAACAAGGTAACACATCTATCTCAGGTATTTTTGCGGCAGGAGACGTTACCGACTCACCATACAAGCAAATTATTATTGCGATGGGTGATGGTGCTAACGCAAGTTTAGGCGCATTCGATTACTTAATTAGACAAGTGCCGGATACGCAAGAACAAGCAAAAGTCGCTTAATCGATAGCAAATACTCCCTAGAACACTCATTTTAGCTCAGTTATCTGCTTCAACAATTGCAGTAACTGAGCATTTTTTTTATCACGCTGTTGTTCAGTTAGCGGTTGGTACTGTATCGCTTCAAAAGCAGATAAAAATCCATGTAAGACTAACTTATATCGAGGCTCAATTGCAGATATTCGCTGGCAATAGGCTCTCACCGTTATATCAGGTTGTTCGAGTTCGTTATGATAGTCAGCTAAAAAGACCTGCCTTTTCATATATTTTTGCAATCGTTCATAGTAAACAACATGTAATGGCTTTTTAGGACTACGCCAATTTACTTGGGTAAATAGATAAAAAAACAAAAACAAAATTGTCAGTACGCCAGCAATCGCCAAGCCGACTTTCCAGTATTGCTTGTCACCAAATAACTGTCGTAACAATCTTGATTGTTTCTTCGACGAGAAGCCGACGATATATTTAGTCCACTGATAATCAATTAATTCAAAAGTACCACGAATACGCAGCAATAACGTACCGTTGAGCCAGTTGACATTATTGAAAAAGCCTTGATTTAAAAAGCCTTGCTCTTGCAGTAACGCGGCATCAATGCCTTGCTCAATCCGTTCGGGACTAACGGCTGCTGTCGGGTCTATTCTCACCCACCCCCTATTTTCAAGCCATACCTCAGTCCACGCATGTGCATCTTTCTGTCTTATTGAGAAAAACTGACCTTGTTCATGATACTCACCGCCCAAATATCCTGTGACCATTCTTGCAGGTATCCCAGCAGCCCGCATCAAGAAGGTAAATGTACTCGCATAATGAACACAAAAACCAGCTTTAGACTCAAAGAAAAACTGGTCAAGGCGATCTCCAGTTAATATCGGTGGGTTCAAGGTGTAATAATATGGTTGCTCACGAAATGTGGTTAATATGTCATCAATCACCATTTGCTGCTGATTGCTTTGTCCTTGATATTTATTAACAATTGTTTGGGCATAAGCCTGCAAATTAGGATTTGTTTCACTTGGAATCGCTAAATTAATGGCACTAACTAAATCAGGTAATTCGCTATCGATTTTTAAATTGGGATAACTTGTCACCTCATAAGCGAACTTTTGACTAATAGGCTTTTCTGAAATAATCGTTCTATCAGCTAAAAGCGAGACTCCACTTGATTTCGGCTGAGCAACATCAAGCGCAAATAAAAACTGTTGATAGCTTGGCCTAACATATACCTGATAATTAATGCTTTCACCGATATAAACAATATTTTCAGTGCGCGACTCAACAAATGATAAATAACGGTCTTTATTTCTAAATATATTTGAAAATTTAGGGTTCTTTTCTGCACTTTGCCAAGTAACACCATCGAAATATTCCATGACTAGTGCTCGCCAATACATTGGCGCTTTGGGCGTTATCCCTTCCTCAAATTCAACTTGAAATGCCAGTTCATCCGAACGAACTAACTGACCGATGTCGCCAACAGAAACTTCATCTGATAACCCAGTCTTTGCCATTTTTACTTGAGGAATAGCGGCGAATGGCTGTAACCGAGGAAAAATGAAAAATAAGAATATTGCGAGTGGAATTGATATCAAAACCATTTTGCTTAACAGCACGGTATGCGCTTTAACCAAGTCAAATGAAACAACTTCATTGTTTTGCTGTACCGATGTTTGATATTTGTTGAATAAGAGCAATGGAATCAAGCTCAAAATCAGCAACAGCAGTAACAGAATAAAAAACCACAATGATTGATAAAAAAGCATCGCCGTAGCAACGACGATAAAACTCAACAAATTGAAGGTATAAAAGTCTCGCTGAATATTTTGTTCATATAATTTCATTACATGACTGAACACCAATAAGTTCACCATGGTTAGCATGAGTCCTAGCGGTTTACTTAAAATAATTAAGGTAATAATGCCGAGTAACGTAAAACCAAAAACAACAGCCTTCCTTCTTAATTTAGGTCGAGAAAAACCAAAGTAGTAATTTGCTAATATCACAACGTCAAGTACAACAAACCAAGAAGACAATTGGCTGGCAAGGAACGCAAAGTTAGCAAAAGCGACCAACAACATGACGAGTTGTAGCTCTTTTGGCAACACCATAGATTGTCTTTTTGCTCTTGAAAACCACCCCATATTTAAGCCTTAGCGAGTGCCATCAAACAGGCAATCTGATGAGATTCACCTTGAGCTATCTCGATTGTCTTTTGAGGTAATCGCAGGCCATACGCTTGGTTTAGCGTATGGTGTTCTAGGACAAGTGCACATAATTGACAGTACTTTTCTTCCAGTAGGCTACTCGGCATTTGCTCATAGTCCAGCCAAAGGTCATCTATTGTTGCGCTTGCATGCGACCTTGAGAGCCATTGTTGAGTTTTGGCTAGATGCTTCCAGGCAACTTTCGATAATGGTTGCCCTGGTTGATAACTTTCTAACTGATAAAAATCACCACTTTGCTCGATGGCAACGTTATGACCGTCGTGCTCTCCCTCTAAGACTCTCCTTGCTTGTGGCGTCTGCGCAGGCAACTTGGGTTCAGGAAAGGTAATCAACTGGCTCGCCATGTTTAATCGAGTCCAAGTTTTAAACAAACCTAGCGGAAAATTCGACTCCACCCTCAACCGCTCTAATGTCTGAACACCTCTTTGGCCATGTAGGACTGGCACTAGATGTGCTGTATCGCCTTGAGCTTTTGTAATATCTATTAACACCCCTTGATGAGATTCTGGCTCGACATATAAAAACAAATTATGGTGTTGTTTTAAGCTACTTACATCAAGCTTTAAATAACTCAGTTTGTTAGCAAATCCCTGTGGCTCGTTAAGAAGCTTTACTTCAATATGATTTAAGTTCTGAAAACTAAATAACATTGCCGTCACAAATAAGCTTGCCAATAAGAAACTAAAAATCAAGATAATGTTATTTTGATAATTGGTACCGAGTAAAAAGATAATCAACACCATGAACAAATAAGCAAAGCCAAAAAAGCTGGGAAAGATAAAAATGTTTTGGCTAGATAACACATGTTGCTTAGCAGGTGGAATCCTCTGTTTAAGCCACTTTTGAAGACGTGTTTGAACGTATGAGTTTAACATCAAGCTAACTTATTACCGGCACTTGGCTAAGAATTTGTTGTGCCAGACTCTGTTGCCCGGAAGTTAATTTAGTTGTATTAAACTGCCCTATTCTATGTTCAGTAACCGAGGAAAAAACGGCCTGAATATCATCAGGTATTACGTGGTCTCTTCCTTCAATAAATGCCCAAGCTTTTGCACTACTAATCAGTGATTTACTCGCCCTTGGAGATAAAGGTTGACCTGAAAAATCTTCTTTTCTAGTATGCTGGCAAAGGTTGATAACATAATCAATAACCGACTCACTACAATGAATTTCTTGCACGTTGTTCATTATTGCTAATAGCTGATTATCATCAACAATTGCTGGCAGCGCTTCTTGCTCAAACCTCGTTGTGGTGTCCAACAACATTTTTCTTTCAGCATCTGCATCTGGGAAACCAATAGAGATTTTCATCATGAAGCGATCGAGCTGTGATTCAGGTAAAGGATAAGTGCCAGCATGAAAAATAGGATTTTGCGTTGCAATGACGAAAAACGGTTCCGGCAATTGGTGACTTTGTCCGTCAATACTCACTTGGTGCTCTTCCATCGCTTCAAGCAAAGCACTCTGCGCTTTAGGGCTTGCACGATTTATTTCATCCGCGAGTAACAACTGGCTAAAAATAGGACCTTTATGTAACGTAAAGCTATGCGTCTGTTGATCGAAAATTGAAAGCCCTACAACATCGGCAGGAAGTAAATCACTTGTAAATTGGATACGTTGATAGCTCATCCCCAACGATTGGGCCAAACCATGTGCTAGCGTGGTCTTTCCCATCCCTGGTAAGTCTTCGATAAGCAAATGCCCTTTAGCCAATAAACATGTCAACGCTAATTTAACCTGATGCTCTTTTCCTAAAATAAGCCGGTTCATTTGCGTTAAAATCTGGTTAGCTAACTCTCTAGGCATGTGTCCTCACAATATAAATCAGGAAAGGCAGAAATAATCACACGTTATTGCGTTCAATGAAAGCCCAATTATTACGCTCAAAAATAAAAAGCCTAGCATGAAGCTAGGCTTGAGGTTTGTGTACTTAAAAGAATGCTGAGTACAATAAGCGTAAATTTAAGTTAGTGTCTTGATCGACAATGGGGCTGTCCGTGATGCTGCCATCATACCAAGTATAATCTAATGCAAGCATCGTAAAACCATCAAAAAATATCGGTGTTGACACCGAAACTCCAAGGCTATAATTCACCGCATTTTCACCTTGATAAAAACTTCGATTACTCGTGGCTTCGTTTGCTCTAACACCATAATAATAATCCACGTGTTTATCATCTAAGTAACTAATTTGTGCGTGCGGTTCAACAAAAACAGGACCGTAACGTACAACTTTACCAACTTTAGCAGCGAGCTCATGCCCTTTGGATTTACCAAGAATATCAAACATCGCATTGACATCGACTTTCCAGTTATTTCGCTCATAACCGATACCGAACCCAGCATCCATAGAAAAGTCACGCTCTTCCATGCCGATAAACACATCACTATCACCATCATCAAAGCCTTGAAATCTTGGCGCGAGATTCAGTTTAAAATCAAACCCTTCTGCCGAATATGCATCATAGCTTGCAAACGGGCCAAGCACTTCAAAATTGTCTCCACGATATCCAAGAATAGGAAGCGGAATCACTCTGCGGTCATATCCTTGATAAATCTCACCGCTAATACCTAATCCAAAACCATAAAGAAAACCTTTCGGCTCTATTCTTGCTCGCGCCTCACCTCGTTCGTCAGTTTTGACTGAATCATTTGAAGGAGGGGTTTCGTTCGCATTAACACTAGCAGCTAGGAACGCTAAAGGAAAAATACTACAAGTACACAACTTTTTAACCGATAACATTTGCACAGTCCTTTTGAATCACATCGATGTAGACTACGTCATATTGCCTGACTTAGTTCACTTTAACCAATTATTTTAATTATTTGTTTTTACACAGTTTCTACCACTGTCCTTCGCTTGGTATAATGCCGCGTCGCATCGGCCAAACAAACTTTCCGCATCTTCGTCTTTATGCCACTGAGCAACACCAAATGACGCAGTAACCGTTAATTCTTGAGGGAACTTGTGTCGTTGCATTGTATCTCTTAAAAACTCAGCCATCGTGCTCGCACCAATTAAATTGGTTTCAGGGCAAACGATTAAAAACTCTTCACCACCCCAGCGGCCAACCAAATCAGCGGCACGCGTTTGCGATTTAGCTAACCTGGATACTTCTTTCAAAACGTCATCACCAAACCGATGACCAAAGTTATCATTCACCTCTTTAAAGTGATCAATATCGAACAAAATAATCGAAAGAGGTCGCTCGTATCTTGCTGCTTTCTCTTTTTCTTGGGTAAAAAACTGATTGAGTTTTCGTCGATTGCCCAGTCCAGTTAGCTCATCAGTCACTACAAGCTTTTTCAAGGCCCTTTTAGACTCTTCTAGCTCTCGAGTACGTTGACTAACTAAAACCATTAACCGCTTGTTGATCCCCCAAAAAGAGAGAACCAAAAAGCTCAACAAGGCCAGGACAATCCATGAAATGTATGCCATGCGTTTGTAATCGACGTCTGGTGAGATGATTTCGGTAAACAAAAACTGATCTAAATTTCCATTTGACGTTGTTTTATTGCGATGTTGATAAATCTCTGCAATACGTTGAAAACGATTTTTGTTTAACGTACCAAGCTCAATTAAATTTGGCTTTATCATCCGCTTTGTTTGTTCCGCTTCATAAAGAAGCTGCGCTTTAGTTTTATTCATTGGAAGATTTTCAAGCATCCAATCAATAAGCTCTTCGTCGTTTTCTAGCGCATACTGCCAACCTTTGATCGATGCTCTTCTAAAGGCGAGTGCCTGTTCTGTGTTTTCCTCCAAAAACTGCTTACTCGTGAAGAGTAAATCACCATAGAAATCAATCCCATAATTAGATGGCTGAATAAGATTTACTCGATAACCTTGTTGCTTGTAATAATAAGGCTGATCAGTGATATAGACTGACATGGCATCAACAGTACCATTGATAAGTTCATCATCATTAAACGTATGTGGAACGTGGGTATAATCCCCAGGCTCGATTCCTAGCTCCGAGAACATCGCCGCTATCACAGCATCATCTACATCACGACGAAACATGACACGTTTGCCTATTAGGTCTAATGGACTGACTAACTCGTCTTTATCGAGTGTCATCAAGCTTAATGGCGATTGTTGGAATATCGCAGCCAGTACGACAACATCTTCACCTGCTAGTTTTGTTTGAACCAAACTTGAGTCAGCGACAGAAAACTCTACAACGCCGTTAATAACCGCGTCTACGTTATCTCGACCTTGAGCGAATTCGTAAATCGTGACGTTCAAACCTTCTTCTTGATAGTAACCCTCTTTTTGCGCCGCATAATAACCAGCAAACTGAAATTGATGAAACCACTTTAACTGAAGGCTAACGTCTGGCCCAGCGTATACTGAGAATGATAAAAACGCTAAAAGAATACATGAAATTAAAGAATGACTTACTCTTGATGTAAATCGCTGAGAGCAATGTTTAAAGTGAGGGATAGACAAATGATTAATAACCGCAAATGCTCGCATATAAACCAACAAATTAATAAATAAATGAAAACCGCCACTGCGGCTAACAAGCTGTATCGTCAATCTTTCGTATAACTTTAAATATGGTTGATGAAATCTGATTATTCAAAAGCTTTTTGTCCAATCACTTTCTTGTCGTCTATAGTTCTCCAACAAATCGTCGTAATTTTGATGTTTGCCCAGCATGAAAATTGTTGTTGCAGGCTCTAATTAGAATAGGAAGCTAATAATGAAGGACATAGCAATAATAACGCTGCATGGAATGGGTGAAGTAAAACCGAAATATTTCGAAGAATTGGAAACAAACTTGAGCAAAAAGCTCGGCGCTGATTGGTCACGCGTTTCGTTTCAAAATATTCAATACGCACCAATTTTACAAACACCCCAAGATGAATTGTGGTTGCACATGACAACGAACCCAAAGAATGATCTAGACTTTCGAAAGCTTAGAAAATTTTTGTTATTTGGTTTTGGTGATGCAGGAACAATCGGTTACAGCGCTCATCGAAATAAAGCAAAATATATTGAGGTACAACAGGAGATTGAAGCTAAACTCTCAAGTGCTTATCAAGAGCTTGGTGGCTGTAAACCAGTGATAATCATTGCACAATCATTAGGAGGACAAGTCATTTCGAATTATCTATGGGACGCAGAGAAAAACCTAAACTTATTTTCTACTCCATTGACGGGGTCTGAAGATGAACAAAACTTCAAACGGTTAACATCTTGTGAAAACCTAATTACCACGGGCTGCAATATTCCACTGTTCAGTGCAGGACTGACAGAAAGAAAGTCCTTCAGTAAGCCTACGCCACAATTTAAATGGGACAACTATTACGACGCCGATGATGTGCTAGGCTGGCCGCTTCGCCAACTTGGCATTGATTATCACGAGCTCGTTGAAGATCACGAAGTGACAGTCGGAAATATGTTAAATGCTTGGCACCCTTATAGCCATGGCGAATATTGGGATGACAAAGACGTTATTAACCCGATAGTCGATGCTATTAAATCAAAGCTTTAACGATAAAAAGGGAGACATAAGTGTCATGGCTCCCTGTCAAATCAATAGACATAACCAGCGCCTGTTTGTAGCCGCCACGCCTTGATTTGTTGATAAAACGCTTCTCGTTGATTTAGCCCAACTTTATTCGACTTTTTTGAAAACATAATAAAGTAAGGAGTTACTCTCACTGGTGTAGAATTAAAGTGCAGATGCTTCCCATATTTTGGATCGTCTAGTAGATTGTCTGCAGACATGCGGTTGATCAATACACTCCCAGTTTTTGACCTGACCAAGTCATCAAGTGCTGATTTATTAGAGTAATACTCCTCAACAGGCAAACCTGAGTTTTTCAATTGATTAGTTATGTTATATCCATATTGAGATCTTAAGGGCTTTGGTAGCTCAGAGTCATTGCCTCGGTATATAAAATGATTATCTCGATGTGTGATAACAACAAATGGATCACGAGCTAAAACATATTCCGAGTCCACCATTTTATGTGCGTCACTTGGGAAGTGTGCATAAGATGCTCGCTCTGGGGTATATGTTCCTGCAATAACGACGTCAACGCTGCCATTCTTTAACTTTTCCATGCACCTAAGCCAAGGAAATGCGCTGTATTTAGCCTCATAACCAAGCTGTTTAAATATATCTTTAGTTAAAGAAACCACAATTCCTTTGACTTCGTTTTTATGCTTTTTTTCAAGGTAAACATAAGGGAACCAGTTATCATCATCAGTACAAACAAATAAAGTTTCCTTTGCACTTAGCGGCAATGACAAGGCTAAAAGTACTGTCAAAATATAAACATAATAATGCATGCGATATCTCCATGTTATGTTTATTAAATTACTGAGGTGAGTTACGTAATAAGTGCTTTGCCCCCTTGGTCGACCAAAGCAAGATTTCATTCAAGAGTTGAAGTGGGTGTGAAGAGAAAAGAACGAAGTAGATTAGTAATCAACATACATCAACTGAAAGAATAATGTCTAGCATTTTTCAAGTAAAACGATAATTCAACCGCTTATTAGTGACTCGATATCTCATGTACTTTATTTTTTAAAGCACTACCAAGGTTTTTCACCTTTCCTTCCCCAACCTCAAAAAAACCAAGTAACCAATTGATATTGTTATATATATTTATTTTAGATAAATAATAGATTTAATTTAGGACGACAAAAATATGCCGTTGTACTGTGGTGACAACAATAACTCAATGGAGAATTTATGTACCGTCGTTTTCTAAGATCTAACGCTATTTGTTTAGCCATATCACTAGCATCATACTCGGGGGGAAGCTCTGCCAATGAACACACACCACCCTTAATGGTAAATATACCAGCTGGTGAATTTTTTATGGGCAGCGAATCAGGTGATGCTAATGCTAAGCCAATGAAAAAGGTTTCAATAGAGGCATTTCAACTAGGGCAATATCCAATTACCGTCACAGAATTTATGCAATTTACTGCGGCAACAGGATATTCACCTTCGCCTACCTGTAACGACCATATTGACGAAAACTGGTTGGGTGGTCATAACTCGGAAGGGACAGCAAGTTGGAAAGACCATCGATATTTAAAAAGCCCATACCAACCCGTTACCTGTATTGAGTTTAAAGACGCACTTGCATACGCTCACTGGATTTCAAAAAAAACTGGGATAAATTACCGACTGCCAACCGAGCAAGAATGGGAGTATGCAGCAAAAGGCAACACGACAAGCAGGTTTTTCTGGGGTGACGATCCATTAATGACACAAGCTTGTTTGTACGGAAACTTTGCTGATCACTCAGGAGAGTATTTTGCTTCTGAACAATACGGTGCAAGTTACAAGGGTTTCATTGAACATGCAAATTGTGATGATGGTGAACCCTATATTTCGATCGTTGGGCTGTACCGTCCAAACCCTTTTGGACTTTACGATATTGTTGGCAATGTCTCGCAATACCTTGCCACATGTTATTACGATGGCTACCGCGAACTGACGCCAGCACAAGCTGACCTTTCACAATGTGACAAAGTATCTCACCGTGGCAATACTTGGCATTTTCCGCCGCAACCTCATCAATCTCGTTCACGTTACGATCGAGAAGGCGCAGGCCCTGGTGCGCTACTTGGATTTCGTTTAGCTAGCGATGGTCATCAAGCCAACAACAACATGGCAAACAATGCGTTAAAAACCGCTTTAAAAACCGCTCAAACAGAACGATTAATAAATAGAAAAAAAATACCTAGCACACCGTCAAAGGTATTTATTATTAAACATGATAAAAATCGAGGCGAACTTCATTGGCAGCCCTCTCACGACAATCGTGTTGTGAGCTACGATATTTATCAGTCGTCAATTGCTCGTGCACATTTGATTGGTCAATATTTCAAACGTACTTTTGATTTATTAACCTCTGTGAATGCCAATCATCATAAAATAGACCTTGAGTTTCCGCCAACAGGCGCAAGTTACCTTGTTGTCGCTCGAACAAAAAACCTGTCTAGTTTACCAAGCAACGCTGTTTCAAGCACAGAACCCCCCATTGTATCAATTCCAGGGCGACTTGAAATGAGTGACCTATCATCAATTAACAATGCCTGGTTGGCACATAGAAAAGCAAATGATACGAAATCCGAATTACATTATATTTCTAAAGTAAACAAATCATTAGAACAGCCTTTGGTTACGGCAGAATTTAAAGTACAGGTAGAGAAGAGTGGTTGGTATCAATTGAATTATCGTGGTAGAAGCTTACAAACAGGGGGATTTTTTAAGGTATGGCAAAACAATGCGCTGTTAGCCAACATAGATTACACCAAAGATATCGACGATAAGGTATCGAAGCGTCATCAATTATATCTTGAAGAAGGCACTCATGATTTGCAGTTGACGATCACAAGGGAGGGCTTTGATTATTGGAGCCTAGTTTGGTTAGACTTTTCGTTCATCCAATCTTAAGTCCCCGCTTCTTAGCCTTGTTAACACGGCGCTTAATTGAGCCGTGTTAAGTACGGCAAGTTAAATTCAAGCAGTACATCTCTATTGATTTTTTTCCAGCGACGCGTCGCATGCTGAGCAATATATTCACTGCACTCATGCACTGCGGGGCTATTTTTTTGTCCTACACTTAAAACCAACAACGCTGCGTCTAATGCATCAATTCTTTCACGGGTTATCAATGCCTCTTGAAATGCCTCAAATGCATATGTTTCAGCCTCCTCAAGTTGTTGTGCATATGCAACTTTGGCTTTTGTTAGCAGTTGAAATGACAACCTTTGCCAAGGCTTTATACTTTGCAACGCTTCTTCCCAAGATTGCTGCTCAATCAGCATATCTCTCACAGACTCAGCCGCAGTGTAAAATCGAGATTCATAAAGTGGTGTATAGGGTTGACGTAAAATATTCTGGTAGCCCGACAGCGCTTTATCTTCGTTGACAGCAGACCAAGCCAGATTATAGGCTAACGCGATATTGTGCACCTTTGGCATCTGATGAAGTTTAATAAGCTCTCTAGCTAAACTCTGCTGAGTATGCATTAAGTCATTTTTCCCCGTTTTTGAAGCCAAAAATGCTTGAATTAAACGGGCATTAACTTCGAGTAATGGCTCTTTTGACGTACGAGCAATACTAGCCGCTTGATTCAATGCATCCATTCCTTGCAAAAACGTTTGATCAACTAAATGTCCCCACGATGACTTTATTAACGCCTCAGCTTCCAAATGCGGGATTGCTAGCATTCTAAAAATAGTGATCGCACGTTCATTATTGCTATTTGCTCTATCCCAATAATCATCTAATTGGTCGATATCCACCAGCGCTAACAACAACAGGCCATGCTGTAGGTTTGAGTTCGTCATATCCTGCTGTTGTTCAGCGATTACCCGAGCACGTTGTAGATCTTTTAATTGAGTTAACAGAATAATTTTCTGGCGAGCTATCAACGTATTCATAAAAGGTTTATCTGATGAGAGTAAAACGAGCTCTGCAATACTTTGATATCGGTCTTGATGTCTAAAGTAGCGGGTTTGAGAAAGTTTAGCTACGAGATAAGATAACTGTTCATAGGCTTCAGCGTATGTTTTGCTCTCAATGTAATCACGCCAACCTCTGTTTTCACCTTGAATATGAAATCTTAATACTCCACCGTCAGGCAAAGGATACCAGCGACTTCCAACAAGCAACTGAGACGAATTTGAAATGGCGGCTTGCCATGCGGTATAAGGCGAATCAAATAATGCTTGCACATCGATATCTGCAAGAACATTTGCTTTCGTTAGGGGTTCGGCCGTATATACATCCTGCTTCTCAACAAGATGAACACTGTGACTCAAATGACTTTCCGACACCTTGATATTTAGCAGTCCTACTGCTGTACCCAATATAGCGATAGCAAAGGCGGTAATAACTACCCATTTATTGATTGATCGCTTTTTTATAAGTGCATGCGTGTTCTTGGTACTAGAGAATTCAACAGGATTCTCGGCGCACTCTTCTGGAGCTTTGGATATGACTTGCTCTAACGGACACTGCCATTGATACCCTCGCTTCGGAAAGGTTTGCAAAACATCGTCGCCTAATGTTGAGCGTAATAGGCTGATATTTTGAAAAACAACCTGTTCTGTGACTACGCGATCTTGCCAAACAGCATCTAAAATGACTTCTTTTGTGAGGATTGTGTCATTATTTTTGATAAAAAATGCCAACAGTTGTAACGCCTTTTCATTCAACTTAACGACACTGCCGTTTTTAACCAGCAGTAACTCCTGGCAATCAAATTCAAATCCTTTAAATCGATACTGCATGCTCAATTCCAAATATTAAAAATATAAAGACAAACAAAAACCTTTTTTACGCCCTTTCACCCTTATGCGTGATGACGAAAGTTATTGCGCCTTGTTTGCGTACTTACAATAAAAAACATAATGGTTTACTCGCAAGTGTATGAGCATATTAAACATTAGATGTCTGTTTTCAACTATTAACTTTAAAACGAAAAAAAGAAACCGAAAGTAGCTTTTGCTTCGATACGTTAGTGCATTAAAACATAGTTATTTGAGTGCTTCACAACTCTCTTTGCATTTCCGTCGGCGTCGTAACTTATTAATGTTTTAGTCTTTTCCTTATTTCCTCAATACAGAGGGACACAGAAATTGGTAAGCTATCATGATAAGGCGTTAATGCAAAAACAGGATTTTCAGGTAATCGCATCCCAGGTAACAACTCAATTACCGTCTGACTTTTCTGTTCAAGGTAAAAATCAGGAATTAAACCAATTCCTGCACCAGCACTAATCATGGAAAAGCAACTGTAAAATGAATTCACTCGACAACCTACGTCTTTTCTCAAGGTAAAAGTATCACCATTATCAGAAGTAAATTTGTGCTCTATTGAGTGTCCCTGCCACTGGTTTGCAATATATGGAAGCGCCAAAATTTCCTCTTTGCTTAGCGGTTTATTACCACAAAGAATATCTCTAAAACCGCCCACTCGTCTTTGTTTTAAATTACTGTCCTTGGAATAACCGACGCGTATAGCTAAATCAATATCCTGCTCCATTAGGTCAACGTACTGATCGTCGCTAATGAGCTCAGGCTTGAGTTTGGGGTATTTCACCATGAGTTTGGCAATTATTGGGGAAATAATGGAGTCCATCAGAACATTAGGTGCTGTTATCCTAATTTTCCCTTGCGGTTCAAGCTGCGAGTCCCCCACTTTTTTCCAGGCGAAATCCGCAATAGCATTGAGCTTTTGACATTCATGATAAAACGCTTTACCTACTTCAGTTAACAGTTGTCTGCGTGTCGTTCGTTTCAATAACACAGTGCCTAGATCTGTCTCTAGCGATTTCAAATGCTGACTAACCACTGATTTTGACAGCGATAACTTGTCAGCTGCAGCGGAAATCGATCCTTCATCAACGATATGGGCAAAAATAGACATCTGCCTTAATTTATTCATCTATTGTTCTAATTAATTAAACTGTACTTTTGATTATTACTGTTTTTCAGGGCAATTGATAGCAGTAGACTTAATCCACGTTTATAAGTTGGATTCAATTGGAGTAAACAATGACTCAAACCGAACTATTAGCCGCTTGCAAAGCGGGCATCAAAGCATGGCAAGAAGCCTTTAATAATGGAGACGCAGAAGGATGCGCTGCACAATATCATGATAGTTGCATTATGCATGCTAAACCTTTTGGCACCTTTGAAGGCAAAAATGCCATTCAAAAATTTTGGCAGGAGATCATCAATCAAGGTTATAAAGAAGTAGCATACACTGATGTCACTTGGGAGCAGGTAGATGACAATAGTTACTTATTGACGTCCAAATGGACGATGAATAAAGCATTCGGCGTTGTGCATAAGGAGCACTGGAAATTAGATGTAAACGGAGTTGCTAAACTAGCCAGTGATGATTTTGAAATACTTGGTGAACGCTAAGTTGCTATGGTAAAAGGCACTATAATGCCTTTTACCTTATCATTAGAGTGAGTTAACAGTGTTACCTTACAGCACTTAACGTTATTAACTATTTTCAGGGTGAAAAATAACTTTCGGTGAAGCCAATTGATAGCGTTCCAAATAACGCGCTATCGTCGTAAAAGAGGCTGTATTAACACTACCCTTATGATCGTTAAGTGATATACCACTAGAGAACATACTTCCCATCGTTAATTTAAAACGGCTAACATGAACTCTTTGTGGTTCAAAATAAGTCTTTGCATTCAGCTTTAGGCGTTTCATATCAGACGTTTGATAAATAGCAGCGTTAATAATATCTAGTGTATGCTCGGTACAATTTTGATATCTCTGATCAAAAGGGTTAGCAACGAGAGAATAGTTAGCATTATGAAGCGTCGCATTTTGTCCCGAGGCGATCACTTCAATAATTTTCGCTTGTAACTCAGGTGTTGGAATAATAATGCCTGCTTTTAATTCATGTGCCCCCCAGAAAAAATCGACAGGATAATCGGTGACCAACGAGCTAGTGTCACTATTTTGTGCACTTTGATACAAGTTGTGAATAGCATACCCCTTCGCCTTTGTACCATCCTCTAAGGTAATTTCTGAATAAACAGCTATCGCAGTATGCGTAAACTCTATTCCTTTAGGTAGTTTATCTTTAGGTTGCCCTATTCGGGCAATAATAAAAGCTCTAGCACCTTTTTTAGCTGCGAACTTTTCCACATCTTTAGCAAACTTGGCGATTTCCTGTGGGTCAAATTTTGCTTCGATATTTTGTTGACTACCGGCATTTACAATACAACTTGTAAACATAAATAAGAAGCTAACTAACAACTTTTTCATTACATTCATCCTGTTTGCAATTTGACAATTAAAGTACCGTTATTACTGCTCTTTCTTCATAGCTTCAGCTGGCGAACGATCAATCGTGATTGTTACTTCGGTAACTTCCAACTCAACTGGCTTTTGTTTCTTTACTGTTTTACTTGTCACAACTTTTGATAAGCCATCGCCTACCTCAACACTTGCTTGGCCTGCGCTAACTGCAACGCTGCCACCAACAATTAGCGGAACAGCAACCACTGCACTTGCTACCTGAGTGCTAGCAATAGAACCATGACCTATTGCTAAAGCAGAATGCTTACTTGCCTGGCTTGCGTGCTCTGAAGAAGGCTCTGAAAACGCGTTAAATGACGTTACTATTACACCTACAAAAATCGTTTTTAATAAAGTATTCATGTTGATTCCTTAACAAATAAATTCGGTATTAACGGTAGTAAGGCGTAGACAATATGTAAACTAAAGCATTTGATGTATTGTTTAAAAGAACCTAAAGTATTAAATATTGATACTTCAAGGGTGAACCATGAGCCAAATCAAACAAATTTCGACCACACTAAAGCGTTTGTTAAAGCAGCACAACGTTACCTATAAAATGATTGCTGAAGCGCTAGAGATGAGTGAAGCTAATATCAAACGAATATTCGCCACTAATAATTTCTCCCTAGAGCGACTCGAGCAAATTTGCCAACTGATCAATTTAACCCTGTCCGACCTTTTTTCATTATCTGAGAAGCAACAGCAACAGCTCACTGAGTTAACCTTGGAGCAAGAACAAGAGCTGATTGAAAACCCGAAACTTTTATTGGTCGCAGTCTGTGTTCGAGACTATTGGACATTCGATGAAATCATTAAACACTACGACATAGATATTCACGAATGCATTCAGTTAATGGCTAAGCTAGATAAAATAAAACTTATTCAGCTATTGCCTAATAACAACTATAAATTACTTATTGCTCAGGACTTTCGTTGGATTAAAAACGGTCCACTTGAACGATTTATGGAAAAAGAAGTGTTAAATCGATTTATGGCGAGCAGTTTTGATGGCGAGCATTGTTTTCGCTTTTATTTACGCGGCAGGTATTCACAAGCATCCATTGGTGTTATCCAGCGCAAACTTAATCAAATAACCAAAGAAGCGGCAGAGCTAAATATTGAAGATAGTAGCTTACCATTGGAACAGCGAATTCATGCAGGGATGTTATTTGCCATGCGCCCTTGGGAGCCATCTTTATTCGAACAATTTAGAAGGCCGATAGCCGAATAAAGGATAAGTTAACAACCAAAAGTTTATTATTAATAAACTTTTGGTGTAATAAACCTACCCTTTCAACAATTGAGTTTACTTATTTACACCATCCCCCAATACTTAAAACCGTTAATTCAACGATTGAACAAACGAACTTTTAAGGAATGATGATGAATAACAAACCAACCAAACCATTTGTAATTACTTGTATTGCCATGTTGATTGCGGGCACTAGTGCTTTTGTTATTGGCTTGATGAATGCAACGATGGAGCTAAATGAGAAAGGGTATTACTTCGCTATTTTGATTTTCGGCTTGTTTTCATTCGTCTCACTTCAAAAAACAGTTCGCGATAAACTGGAAGGACAAACAATTTCGAAAGCTTATAGCATTATGTGTTGGGTATCATCAGCAGCCGCTGTTGCTTTACTCGCCATAGGCTTAGTTAATGCAGATCTGCAGCTAAGTGAAAAAGGGTTCTACGCTATGGCTTACTTACTAAGCGGCTTTGCTGCAATCACAGTGCAAAAGAATGTTCGAGATATTCAAAGCGCTTAGTCGCTAAACTAAATAAAAAAAAGGGAGTAACTTACGTTACTCCCTTTTTTAATCTAATAAACTTTAGTGATTCTCTGACACCAAATTCACGGTATATTTAGGAATCTCAACAACCAAGTCTTCGTCTTCTATAATTGCCTGACAACCAAGGCGAGACTCAGGCTCTAAACCCCACGCTTTATCAAGCATATCGTCTTCTAACTCATCACTCTCTTCTAGTGAGTCAAAACCTTCACGAACAATCATGTGACAGGTAGTACATGCACAAACTTTCTCACACGCATGCTCAACATGAATATCATTTTTAAGTGCTACATCAAGTAAACTCTCGCCTTTTTCAGCTTGTACAACCGCACCGTCTGGGCATAGCTCATCATTTGGTAAAAATATAATTTGTGGCATAGTTTAAATCTCGTCGACTGAATGACCTGAAAGCGCCGTTCTAATAGAAGAATCCATACGACGCTCGGCAAACGTTGCCGTTTGTTGGTTAACTTGTTCTATCGCTGCTTCAATTGCATCAGTATCACTACCTTGGCTAATTGTTGCTAGCTGGCTAATTGCTTGTTTAATGTCCGCAAGCTCTGTTGCAGATAGTAGCTTTGAATCGGCTTCTAGTGCTGATTCAATGGCTTCAATAACTCGTGCTGCTTCAACTTGTTGCTCTTTAAGCATACGTGCTTCGATATCCGCTTTTGCGTTTGACATTGAGTCTTTGAGCATTTGTGCAATTTGAGTCTCTTCAAGACCAAATGATGGTTTTACAACAATCGACGATTCAACGCCTGTTGATTTTTCCATTGCACTCACTTCTAACAAGCCATCAGCATCAACTTTAAAAGTCACGCGAATATGCGCTGCACCAGCAGCCATTGGCGGAATATCGCGTAATTCAAAACGCGCTAAAGAACGACAATCATCAACTAATTCTCGCTCACCTTGCAAAACGTGAATTGCCATCGCCGTTTGACCATCTTTGAATGTGGTAAACTCTTGCGCTTTTGCAACAGGGATTGTGGTATTACGATCGATAACTTTCTCTACCAAACCACCCATTGTTTCTAAACCAAGTGATAAAGGAATGACGTCGAGCAACAACATGTCTGAATCAGGCTTGTTACCAACTAAGACATCAGCTTGAATAGCTGCACCAATGGCAACAACTTTATCTGGGTCAATTGATGTTAACGGGGCTTTCTTAAAGTATTTTTCTACTTCAGCACGCACTAAAGGCACACGCGTTGAACCGCCAACCATGACTACCTCTTCAACCATGTCCGTTGATAAGCCAGCATCTTTTAATGCTCGGCGACATGCACGAAGTGTTTTGGTAACAAGCGATGAAATAAGTGCTTCAAATGTCGCTTTTGAGATTGTTTCTTGCCAATTAGAGCCATTGTCTAACGTTAATTCGACTAGCGCGTCATTTGCATTTGTTAACGCCTCTTTCAGCGCTCTAGCTTGAACAGCTAACTGGCGCTCCATTGATGGAGAAAGCGGACGAGCTAAACCAGCTTTATCGATTAAATGTTCAGCAAGTGCAACATCGAAATCATCACCACCTAGCGCTGAGTCTCCGCCGGTAGCCAAGACCTCAAAGACGCCTTTATTAAGACGTAAAATCGAAATATCAAACGTACCACCACCCAAGTCATAAACAGCAATCACGCCGTCAGTGTGGCCATCATGAGCAGTATCTAATCCATAAGCAACGGCTGCAGCTGTCGGCTCATTCAATAATCGTAAAACATTTAAACCCGCAAGCTTTGCTGCATCTTTTGTACTTTGACGTTGTGCGTCATCAAAATAAGCAGGTACGGTAATAACAACCCCCTCAAGCTCACCACCTAATGATGCTTCAGCACGTGCTGACAGAGTCTTAAGAATCTCGCTAGAAACCTGAACGGGATCAACTTCACCTTTACGCGTAATCAGTGTCGGATGATTTTCCTTGCCCCCAAACTCATAAGGCAGAGACGGGTATTTAGCTTGAATATCACTCAAACCGCGGCCAATTAAACGTTTCGCCGAAACAATCGTATTTTGCGGATCGGCAATACTTTTTGCTTGAGCAGCTGCGCCAACAAGTACTTCATTTTCTTGATAGCTAACAATCGATGGAACAATATCCGTGCCATCAGCATCGGTGAGAGTTTTTGGTAGACCACTTTGAACGCTGGCGACAAGAGAATTAGTTGTACCTAAATCAATCCCGGCAGCTAAACGGTGCTCATGAGGAACAGTACTTTGTCCAGGTTCTGCAATTTGTAATAAGGCCATAATGGGGCTCGGTGTAACAATCTAGTATCAACTACATATCGAAAAGTTGATCTTCAATGCGATCAAGTTCAATTTGTAGTTTTTGGTAAAATTTTAATTTTCGTAAACTTTCAGAAGCAGCAAGATTGTCTTCATCAGTTTGGCTCGCTATTTGTACTTGCATCTCAGTAAATAGCGATTGATATTCACTATCTAATTCTTGGCTAGCAGCAAAAAGTGCATCATCTGGGTCACTCGCGTGCTTGACATCTTCAAGTAACTCACGCAGTTCCATTTGACGCATTAAAAACATGGTGTCTTTAAATGTACTTTGCTCATCTGGCATCTCAACACCACGAAGCTCAAGCATATACTGCGCTCTCGCGAGTGGAACTTTAAGTGTCTGATAAGCATCATTGATCATGGAAGATTTTTGCACCGCTAATAGTTGCTCCTGCTGTGAAGCATGAGCGAACTTATCAGGGTGCATAGATTTTTGAAGGCGTTGAAAAACATCAGCGAGTTGTTTTTCATCAAGGGTAAAACTTGGTGTTAAACCAAATAACTCAAAATAATTCAAGTTAACTCCACGTTTTGGTAAAAGGCTGATTATACGTTGAAACTTTCACCACAACCACACTCGCCTTTTGCGTTAGGGTTGGTGAATTTGAAACCTTCGTTTAATCCTTCTTTGACAAAGTCTAATTCTGTACCTGCAAGATGTACCAAGCTTTTCGCGTCAATAATGATATTTACACCATCAATAGTATAAAGTTCATCATCTTCATTTAACGTATCTACGAACTCTAGTACGTATGCTAAGCCTGAACAGCCTGTGGTCTTGATACCAAGGCGCAAACCAAGGCCTTTACCTCGGTTTGCTAAAAACGTACTAACTCGCTCGTTAGCCGCTGGTGTCATGGTTACTGCCATTGTAGCTTAACCTTTTTGCTTCGCTTGGTAGTCGTCGATTGCTGCTTTGATTGCATCTTCAGCTAAAATTGAACAGTGAATTTTTACTGGAGGTAATGCTAACTCTTCAGCAATCGCTGTGTTCTTAATTTCAGCAGCTTCTTCAATTGACTTGCCTTTAACCCACTCAGTAACAAGTGAACTTGAAGCGATTGCACTACCACAACCATATGTTTTGAATTTTGCGTCTTCAATAATACCTTCGTCGGTAATTTTTAATTGAAGTTTCATTACGTCACCACACGCTGGTGCACCCACCATGCCTGTTGCAACTTGTGGATCGTTTTTATCCATAGAACCAACGTTACGTGGGTTCTCATAGTGATCAATTACTTTTTCGCTGTACGCCATAATATTCTCCTCAATGCACTAATGGATTAGTGCGCTACCCACTCAACTGAATCTAAATCAACACCATCTTGGAACATTTCCCAAAGCGGTGACATTTCACGTAAATGACCGATTGATCTTTGAATTAAGTCAATAGCGTAATCAATTTCTTCTTCAGTCGTGAATCGACCAAAACTAAAACGAATAGAGCTGTGTGCTAACTCATCATTTAAACCTAACGCTCGTAATACATACGAAGGTTCTAAACTTGCAGATGTACATGCAGAACCAGATGAAACGGCTAAATCTTTAAGCGCCATAATTAGCGACTCACCTTCAACAAAGTTGAAGCTAACATTTAAGTTACCTGCATAACGTTTATCAAAGTCACCGTTCACAAATACTTGTTCCATGTCTTTAATGCCGTTCCATAAACGGTCACGCATTGCTGTCACATGAGCTAAATCTTGTGCCATTTCTTCTTTCGCGATACGACATG
Organism: Thalassotalea loyana; assembly: GCF_030161435.1. GTDB lineage: Bacteria > Pseudomonadota > Gammaproteobacteria > Enterobacterales > Alteromonadaceae > Thalassotalea_G > Thalassotalea_G loyana. The sequence goes on from NZ_BSSV01000002.1 coordinate 160,031, forward strand.
CTTCACCGAAACCAACGATTTGGTGTGTTGCTAAAGTACCACTGCGCATACCGCGCTCATGGCCACCACCGTGCATTTGCGACTCTAAACGAATACGTGGCTTACGACGCACGTACAATGCACCAATACCTTTTGGACCATACATTTTGTGTGCTGAAATCGAAAGTAAGTCGACTTTCGTTGCTTGTACGTCTACTGGAATCTTGCCAACAGATTGTGCAGCGTCAACGTGAAATACGATTTTGCGACTACGACATAATTCGCCAATCTCATTGATGTCTTGAATAACACCGATTTCATTGTTCAAATGCATGATAGAAACAAGTACTGTGTCATCGCGCATCGCCGCTTCAAGCTTAGTTAAATCAATTAAGCCGTTCGCTTCTGGGTCTAAATACGTTACTTCAAAACCTTGGCGCTCTAATTCACGACAAGTGTCTAACACTGCTTTATGTTCAGTTTTGCAGGTAATAATGTGCTTACCTTTTTTACTGTAAAAGTTAGCTGCGCCTTTGATTGCTAAGTTGTCTGATTCAGTAGCACCTGACGTAATAACTATTTCACGTGGATCTGCATTGATAAGATCTGCAATTTGGTTACGTGCAATATCAACCGCTTCTTCTGCTTGCCAACCAAACTTATGAGAACGAGAAGCTGGGTTTCCATAAAAACCGTCGGTGGTCATATACTGCATCATTTTTTCGGCAACGCGTTTGTCAACAGGCGTGGTTGCTGAATAATCAAGATAAATAGGAAGCTTCATTGACTAACTTTCTCCAAACTAATTTCACGCAGGTTTAATTACCAGTTGTGAATAATATTTTTTGTTTCAATTACCGACTTATGTGAGTTTTCTTGCATTTGCTCATGCTGCTCATCTTGACGTTTTGAAACAGATTTAACATCTCTTTGTTCTACGAGCTCTGACAAAGTGATGCCTTGTAAAAATTCTTCGATTCGATTGCTTAAATCAGACCATAATGTGTGTGTTAAGCATTGGTGACCTCCTTGGCAGTTACCTTGGCCTAAACACTTAGTAGCATCTACGCTTTCATCAACCGCACTGATCACATCAGCGACAGCAATTTGTGCTGAGCATTTTCCTAATTTATATCCACCGCCAGGGCCTCTGACGCTGTTAACTAATCCGTGTTTTCTTAAACGCGAAAACAACTGTTCTAAGTAGGAAAGTGAGATTCCTTGGCGTTCAGATATATCCGCCAAAGGCACAGGCCCAGAGGACGCGTGGATAGCGACATCAAGCATGGCTGTAACGGCGTAACGCCCTTTAGAAGTCAGTTTCATAATTTGCCTTTAGTAAATTGCCGCGCAATTATATATATCCTAGTAAATTAGTCAAACAAATACCCGAGTTATTTACTCAGGTATTTTAGAGATGAAATTATGAAAGGTCAATACTTGACTAAATTAATCAAGTATTATTTTTTGGCATATTATATTTGAGGATCAAATTCATCAACAATGCTTTGACGTCGCTTCGCGGCTTGCTTCTCATCTTCAACAAACTCGCCGACTCTAAGCTCCGGTAAAGCTTCTGGACACACATCACCACCCAAACGGTTAACTTCCTCACATAAAGATGCGACTTTATTGTCCATTAAATGCATGTGATCAAGCATGCGTCCTATCGCTTTCGCAACCGGATCTGGGTTATCGGCTGACACTGCGTATGCATCAAAACCAAATTTCTCAGCGGCTTGCTCACGCTGTTTGGTTTGCTTGTCTTTGTTTGGATTGACAATCTTCCCTGGTATACCTACGGCCGTCATATTATCAGGAACATCTTTTACAACAACCGAGTTAGAACCCACTTTACCGCCCTTACCAATAGTAATAGGGCCAAGTACTTGAGCACCTGCGCCAATGACTACGTTATCCATTAAGGTCGGATGGCGTTTACCCGCTTTCCATGAAGTACCACCTAATGTTACCCCTTGGTATAGCGTCACATCATCACCAATTTCTGCAGTACCACCGATCACGACGCCCATACCATGGTCTATGAAAAATCGACGGCCAATCGTTGCCCCAGGATGAATTTCAACACCTGTTAGCCAGCGAGCGATAGTCGAAAACGTTCTCGCTAACCACTTTAAGTCCCATTTCCAGAGTTTATGACTTAGTCTATGAACCCATACGGCATGTAAACCAGGATAATTGGTTAATACTTCAAATACCGTTCTTGCAGCGGGATCTCTATCAAAGACACTATTAATATCTTCTTTGATACGACTAAACATATTTTTTCCTTAAGGGACTATAACCCTACTATTGTTCGTTTTTCTTCGCAGCTTTTTCAACTGACGCTAAAATGCCACGCATCATTTTTACTTCTTTGACATCTGGGCGAGCACGATTCAAGAAGCGACGTAATTTGGTCATAACAAGGCCAGGGTGGCTAGGGACAATAAATCCGGTTGCTTTTAACGCTTGTTCAAAGTGTTCAAACATGCGTTCAGTCTCTTCGACAACCGGGTACTCGACCTCATCATTGTTCTCATTTTTATATTGCGCATTCTCTTGAGCTAAAAATGCCATACGTACTTCATAACTTAATGTTTGTACTGCCATTGCTAAATTCAAGGAGCTATATTCTGGGTTCGCTGGAATTTGCACGTGAAAATGACATAGCTGTAATTCTTCGTTTGTTAAACCAGAACTTTCACGACCAAATACCAACGCTACAGGGTACTTCGGCGCTTCTTCTATCATTTTTTCACCGCAGTTACGTGGCTCTAACATAGGCCATGGCAACGTACGTGAACGTGCACTCGTACCAACAACTAAACCACAATCTTTTACGGCTTCTTCTAATGTATCAACAACCGTTAAATCTGCTAATACGTCTGTAGCTCCAGCGGCTAAAGCTTGTGCCTGACCATTTGGCATTTCTATTGGATCAACTAAAACTAGGTTTTTCAACCCCATAGTTTTCATTGCGCGAGCTGCGCTACCAATATTACGACAATCAGAAGTGTTTACTAAAACGATGCGAACTGAATCTAATAATGAATTTGACATTTATAACTATCTAGATGGCTAAACTTAATTAGCATTTTACCACAGAACCTTAACGCTGTTGTGAAAAAATATCAGCCTTTTTACCTCTCTTTTACTATGGCGATTCATTCTGAATTAGTTGATTTACTTATAAGACAACATTGCTAACGTCAAAAAACCTACCAACTGGTTACAAAATGATGGTCGATTATCTAAATTCTTTCTGCTACAATGCGCGCCGCTTTCGCTGCTAAAGATATTTTAGGGCGTTATTGCGTTGTTCTTTTACATGCTGTTTTACAAATTTTATAGGTGATTATATGCATCCGATGCTAAATATTGCTGTACGTGCTGCGCGCGCTGCAGGAAATGTGATTGTTCGTGCTTTCGAACAACAGGACAAAGTTGAAGTAACGTCAAAAGGCTTAAATGACTTTGTTACAAACGTTGATAAAGCAGCTGAAGAAGCGATTATCGAAATTATCAAAAAAGCATACCCTACTCATTCAATTGTGAGTGAAGAATGTGGTGTTGTTGAAGGTGATGATAATGATTACCAATGGATCATCGACCCACTCGATGGTACGACAAACTTTGTAAAAGGCATCCCTCATTTTGCGGTTTCAATCGCGCTTAAAGTAAAAGGCAAATTAGACCAAGCCGTTGTATTCGATCCAATTCGTGGTGAGCTTTTCACTGCAAGTCGTGGTAAAGGCGCTCAGCTTAACGGTTTTAGAATCCGAGTGAAGAACTCAAAAGAATTAACCGGTTCAATTGTTGCAACTGGCTTCCCATTCAAGCAAAAATTCCATTTAGACAATTACATGGAAATGTTTAAAACAATGTTCAGCAAATGTGCCGACATGCGACGCGCAGGTTCAGCGGCATTAGATTTAGCTTACGTCGCATCAGGTCGTGTTGATGGCTACTTTGAGTTAGGTTTAAAGCCATGGGATACAGCTGCTGGCGAATTATTAGTTATTGAAGCTGGTGGCTTGGTAACAGACGTAAATGGTGGTTTAACACACGCTCAATCTGGCAACATCGTAGCAAGTAGCGCAAAAGTATTGAAAGAAATGGTATCGGATATTCGTCCACACCTAACAGATGCAATGAAAAAATAATCTGTGAACAGTTACTAATAAAAAAGGGAGCAGAATGCTCCCTTTTTTATTTTCCTTTACTATTGCTACTACCGAACCAATAATAGCTCTGTTTGCCGACCATCAAAATAACGTATACCAGACTTATCAAAATAAGCATCCTCTTCTAGCATGATACGAATCTCTTTCTGCCAGGCATTAATATAAATAGCGTTGTTTAATTCAATTGAATAAGCTGTGTTGTAATGAAGCGGGTAATCTCCAGTGCCGACTACACCGCTTTGTTTATCCCACATCCCAATCGTTGTGCCTGCGCCATGGCCATGAAACCCTAAAGGGTGGGTGTAAATAGTTGGCTTTAAGCCTTTTGCCTTTGCATTAGCTAACGAGGCTTTTAGCACTGCGTTACCCGTGCGCTCTTTTTCAAATTCACCCGTTAGAATATCTTGTAATACATTGGCTTTTTGCAGCGCATTTATCAAATAATTTGGTGCTTTAGTCTCGCCCTCTTTCAGTACATAGGCGTGTTGCTGAGTATCTGTATTCATTCTTAAATAAGTTAACCCAAAATCAACATGCAACAAATCACCAGGTTGAATGACTTGATCACCATAGCCATTTGTAAAACTATCTTCATGATCGAACTTAACCTTGTCGCTTCGCTGGATTGATACTGAAGGATGAAACCATGTTTGCAGATTTAACGATAATACTTTTTCTCTAAACCACCATTGCAAATCTTGCGTCGTAGTTTCGCCCACGGTAATTGTCTGGCTTGAAAAGCCTTCAGCAATGATATCATGTGCTTTAGCAACCAACTCATCGAGTATTTTTACTTCTGGAGCGATACGCGTTTCAAGCCACGCGATCGCTAACGGCTCAGCACTGACTAATTTATGGTGGTAAAGCTGCGGTAATGCCTCAATAAACTCACGTTTGTCGGTAACATTCAGGCCATCGGCATGCCCCCAGTGCTCCGATTCATTCAGTGCGATATTACGAGGTTTATAGTGCTCAATAATGTCAACGAGCGCTTGCCATTGATTCGGTTGAGCTTTTTTATCCCAGGCTCGTTCAAACGTGTTTCCCACTTTATAAGGTGCAATCGCTAGTGCTTTGACACCATCATTTGGCGTATTAATAAAGGCAAGTATTGTTCTACGCCTTGCTGAATGCCACGTTGCGGGAAGTATGGTTTTTATAACGGGATCTTCATTATACTCTCGTGAGATAATCAGCCACATATCTACACCGTGCTCTGTCATTAGAGACGGTAACAATGCCTTAATTCGCTGCTCGGTTATACTATCGATCACCTGCGCTCGTTCCCGTAGTGGCAGAGGTTGCCAATTAGCCAGCGCTTCAAAACTCGTTACAGCAACAAGAAATAAGACAAAAAGGTTTTTTTTATTCCATGCAAGCATGATTACTCCCAAACTATTTTTATGAATTAAGATTATCAAGCAAAGAAAAAACACGCTACAACCAATACGTTAACTCACTGTAAAACTTTTATCATGTATTACATTAAAGAATAAATAGTGCTTTTTAGAAAAGATATGGTTATATTAACCATAGAGTAAAGATTCTAAATAGATGCAAAAGGTACAGAGAGATGAAAAGCTTACCCAGCGCTCAGCACAAACAGGCGTTTACTGCCGGTGAAGTTGCCCTAGTAGGCGCTGGCCCTGGTGACGTTGACTTACTAACCTTACAGGCCTTTCGGTTTATTTCACAAGCCGAGGTGGTAATTTATGATCGACTTGTGAGCGATGAGATCATGGCACTGGTACCTGAACATTGTGAACGTGTTTATGTGGGTAAGAAGCAAGCCGAACACCGTGTACCGCAGCAAGGTATCAACCAATTGCTCGTTGACCATGCACAACAAAATAAACGTGTTGTCCGCTTAAAAGGCGGCGATCCATTTGTCTTTGGACGTGGTGGTGAAGAGGCACAGTTTTGCTTAGCTAACAACGTAGCGGTTCATATTGTCCCAGGAATGACCGCAGCTTCTGCCTGCTCTAGTTATGTCGGTATTCCACTGACACACCGTAAAGTCGCTCGATCATGTACCTTTATCACTGGCCATGTTCAAGAAAATGGTGAACTGGATTTACCTTGGCATACGTTAAATGACAAACAACAGACGGTTGTTTTTTATATGGGCGTAAAAAGCTTACCCATTATTGTCGATCAACTGACCAAAGCTGGTCGCGATATCACGACGCCAGCCGCTTTAATCAGAAAAGGTACGCAACCAGACCAACAAGTCTTTAAAGGTACGCTAGAAAACCTTGAGTCTCTCGTCATCGAGCATAATGTAAAACCACCAACATTAATTATGATCGGCGATGTTGTTAATACCTTTGAACCAGAACAGCTAACAGGACTTGGCTACCTAACCCCTTAATTTATCAATAATCCTATACTTTGTTTTGCTTGTTAGTACGATGCTTGTTTTTGGGTTTTGACGAATATTTCTTTGAGCGATCCCCAGTCTTCTTGCCGTCGCTGCGACTATTCGCTTTCCCATCTTTGGAGTGGGATTGCTTACCCGCACCATCTCTAGGCTTACGGTGACGGGAAGTTGAATCCGCTTTTTTCTTCTTCGGTTCTGAGTCTGTTTTATTTTCTCGCGTTGCATCTTTCGAAATCTTTGGCTTTTTAGGTTTCTTCGGCTTCTTCTTTTTGTATGGTTTTATTGCTCTTGATTCAGGTAATGGATTGTGGGGAATAAAACCAGGAATTTCACGGCGCTCAATATGCTGTTGAATGACATATTCGATATCTTGCAATTGATCTAGCTCGTCTGCACTAACAAGCGATATGGCTTGGCCATCAACGCCTGCACGGCCTGTGCGACCGATTCGATGAACATAGTCCTCTTGAACATTTGGCAAGTCAAAATTCACAACAATAGGAAGTTGCGTAATATCGATACCACGAGAGGCAATATCGGTTGCCACTAATACTTGGATCGTTTTATCTTTGAATGCTTGAAGTGCTCTATTTCGAGCGCCCTGACTTTTATTACCATGAATTGCTAGCGCTTCAATCTCGTTTGCCTCTAAAAACCTCACTAATCGATTGGCACCATGTTTTGTTCGACTAAACACCAATATTTGTGACCAATTTTCATGTTTGATCAAATGTGCAAGTAACGCTGGCTTTTTCTTTTTATCTGTTGGCACAAGCCAATGTTCAATCGTCGAAGCAGTCGTATTTTCAGGTGTTACAGAAATTTCAGTTGGTTTGACAACAACGCCTTTAGCGAGCTCTTTAATTTCAGGAGAGAACGTTGCCGAAAATAATAACGTTTGTCGCTGTTGTGGCAATAATTTAATGATTTTTCGAATATCTCGAATAAACCCCATATCAAGCATACGGTCTGCTTCGTCCAAGACCAAGGTATTAAGCTCATCAAACTTAACGGCGTTTTGCTCAAATAAATCGAGTAAACGGCCAGGCGTGGCAACCAAAATGTCAACACCTGCTCTAAGTCTCATCATTTGTGGATTAATCTTAACTCCACCGTACACCACAGTACTTGTTACGTTTAAGTGTTTAGCATAGGTTTCAACATTTTCACCAACTTGAGCAGCCAATTCACGCGTAGGTGTAAGTACTAAAACTTTTACTCGGTTATGAGTGACACGCGCGTCATTACTTGAATGAAGCTGTTCCAAGATAGGCAGCACAAAACTGGCCGTTTTTCCTGTACCTGTTTGTGCCGCAGCCATTAAGTCTTTACCAAGCAAAACCTTAGGGATAGCTTTTTCTTGGATTGGCGAAGGACTGGTATAACCTTTTTCTTCAACCGCTTTTAAAATTTCTGGTGATAAATTAAGGGAAGAAAAAGTCATTTAAAGCCTCAAGCAGATACAAATAAAGCTATTAAGGCTCAAATAATAGCCCATTTAGCAAAAGGGCGTGAAGAATACGTGAAGGGGCTTATATGTGCAAGCAATTAATCAAGATGACTATTGAGCCAATTTTTGGCGTCTTCTATATCGTCAAAGACTTCGTTTTTTAGACCAGCACTCGTATACACTTTTTGCATTTGTTTCGCGGTTGTTGTGGCATACTGGCTATGTGTAAGATTTACCGCAATCGCTCGCGCAGTTCCCTTACGCACATGCTCTTCGTGGTACTGTAATGCATCAGGCAGAGCTAATGTATCACCACGCATAATAAGTAAAATCGCGAAGTTTTTATAGTTAGCATTTGCCATGACAAAATTGACCAAGTCGGCATGCATCTCTTTAAAAAACTCTAGATTAAACGGTCCCTTGGCATCGATAATGACAATATTATCGTCGATCGCGTAATGGCATAAACCATGGACAGGAAAATAGCTATTCAACTCTGTAAACTCAAGTACAACCTCAGTGGTTATTATAGTGTCATTTCAAGACATAAAAAAGGGCCAATAATTGGCCCTTTAAAACTTAAATGGAATAAAACCTAGCGATTAGTCATTTAACATTGCTAGCTTTTCTTGATATCCCTGCTCTTTCTTAACATATCGGTGCCATTGCTTCGCCATTTTTTCAGCTGACTTAATACCTTGAGCTTGCTCAAAAGCAGTCAATGACTTGTCAAACTGTTGCAAATTGAAATGAGCCATTCCTAACACCAGTAACATGTTACCTTCGTTATCTAGCTTGCCACGGGCAATCGCCTTGTTTGCATAATCAACTGCTGCTTGCCATTTCTCTGTATTCAAATACGTTTGTGCAAGTTGAGCGTCGAACTTGCCATGTTCGGCGATTTCCGATGCTTTTTTCAGTACTGGAATTGCTTTTTCATCTTCTCTGGCTTGAATGTAAGCTTGAGAAATAAGCAGGTAATGCTTTTCTTCAGGTACAACCGTTCCCATCGCAATAGCATCATCTAAGACTTTTGCCGCTTTATATGGAAGTTGCTGGTACAAATACAATTGCGCCAGCATCACAATATCACCAGGTTTAGTGATATAACCTGCTTGCCACGCGGTTTCCATTGCACCAAGTTGTTTTTTCTCTTGACCAATTTCACCGTACATACCTGCCAACTGAATCCAGTATTGAGGCTTTTCATAAAGCTTAACAAGCTTTTCGATTACCTGTGTGACGTTTTCTGGTTGCTTGAGCTCGTAATAAGCAGCACGCTGCAAAATCAACCAATGCTCCTTTGGCAGTTCATTTTTTGCTTCAGCCATGTCAACTGCATTGTTGATATGCTCGATGCTTTCACCAAACTGTTTATTTTGGTAATAAACTTGTGCAAACAAAATGTGTTGATTCGCCACCAGTGGTTTGTTGTTGGCTTTCTGCCATTGATTTAAAAAATCGAGGGATTTTGCGTAGTCTTGGCTCTGCATAGCAAGTTGAGCTAAAGAATATAAAGTCGCTACTCGTAATGTCTCAGGGATAGCGTCCTGTGCTACAACATTTTCGAAACTCTTTATCGCATTTGGCACATCTTCCTGTGCGTAATACATAAAGCCATAAAAGTTCCAAAGCATTGCTTTTTCATAACTATTTAAGCTATTTATTTTCTTTTTTACTTCATCAAGTACTTCAAAACCGGCCGCTTTGTCACCATTGTCACTTAACTTTTGCGCACGAGCTAACTGAGTGTATACGCGGTCGCGCATTGCAGGAACTTTAGTCGTCGCTTTTGTTGATTCCGCGAATGCTACAGCACCGAAATGGCCTTCGAAAACAGTAAAGTTCGCAACGGCAGGAGCTACGAATAACGCTCCTGCAATAACACTTTTAATCATTAGACTTTTCATCATATGCTCCTGTTTTCTCACTTTAACCATCAATTTCGAACGTTATTTTATTTTGAACACCTGCAACTTCCATCGGCTGACCGTCGACAACACGAGGTCGATACTTAAATTTCAGCGCTGCATCCATCGCTGCTCGGTCAAATATCCCTTCTGGCTTAGCTTCAACAACAATAGGGTCTCTTACTGAACCATTTTTTGTTACCGTAAACTCAAGAATGACATACCCTTCTATCCCACGAGATTGAGCTCGACGTGGGTAAATCGGCGCTACTTTGAATAACGGTAAATATTCGCCATCAGAACTCGCTAAACTCAAACCACCCGACAAACCAGTGTCAGCTTGAACGTCAGCAGAAAAACTAGTACTCACGGCGTTAGCATTTGGATTTGCTTTCGCCATCTGCATTGGCTCTACCTGAGGTGGAGGTGTTTGCGGTTTTGGTGGCTTTTGCGGTTTTCGTTCTTTCTTTTGTGGTGCTTCTTCTTGTTTCAAGCGAATAAAATCAAGCACGTTACCTTTAGGCGGATCCGTTAATACGTCATTACCACCTTTTATCAGTATCTGCATGCCCCAAAGCAAAAAGAAAGTAACACTCACTGCCAATCCAATCGCCAATGCATAGCGTGCAAATGCAGTTGAGAAAACGCTCGTTTTTGGTGCTACTTCAACAGCCGTTGTCATAGTGATTACGCCTCATCCGCCGCTATTGAAACATCGTAAACGCCAGCAGCGCGCGCAGAATCCATTACCTTTACAAGCACGTCAGTCGTTGCTTTTTTATCAGCTTGAATGACCACCGTTCCTTGTGGATTTTCCGCTTTTAATCGTTCGATATTTGCTTGAACGGTGCGTACGTCAACACGACGTTTATTGATCCAAATCTCACCTTTATCGCTAATCGCAACTAAGATATTTGCTCGCTCTTTTTTCACTGCAGTAGCCGCTTCTGGACGGTTTACATCAATACCTGCCTCTTTTACGAAAGATGCAGTAACAATGAAGAAAATAAGAAGAATGAATACAACATCAAGCATTGGCGTCATGTTAATTTCTTCTGCTTCTTCTGCTTCGTGAATGACTTTTGCTAATTGTGAACGCATGTTTAAGTCCTTAATATTTTTGTATTTTAGATACAGTGTTGAGCATGCTGACCTTTTCAGGTTGAGTTTTGTTTGAGATAAAAGCGTTTTAATCGAGGCGTGAGGTGTGTCGCCTAGTAATCTAAGCAAATCCCCTCACAACAAAGAGTAAAGCGCTTTTAGCCAAACCTTCAGGCTACTGCTTTTTGGTAATTGAGGTTTAATGGCTCAATCAGCAAATACAAAAGTAGCAAAACCAGCCTGATTGGTTAGCATGTTCAACTAGTGTTGCATCAATAATTTATCTTCTAATAGTTCCGTTTGGCGTTTTGCATAACGCTGAAAGTACGTCACCATAAATACTCCCGACAAACTGCCAACCATGCCAGCCATGGTAGGAATCGTCGCTCGAGAAACGCCTGATGCCATTGAGCGAGCATTACCGCTACCAGATATCGCCATAACATCAAAAACCTCAATCATACCGGTTACTGTGCCCAATAAACCTAGTAGTGGGCACAGTACAACAAGTGATTGAATCAACGCGATATTATGATTGAGTTCTGATGAAGCTTTCGACACGGTCGCCAATCTAATCTGTTCTGCGTTCCAAGAACCTCGCTCTTCTCTTGCAAACCAGTTATTAATGATGGTGCTTTTCATCGAACGATAACCGAATAACACAAAGGCCAATCGCTCGAAGATTAACAACCACATTAGCGCTATGACGCCGGCAATGACGGTCAATACTTGACCGCCAGTGTCGAGAAACTCACGGATACTATTCATCATGTCGATGAACAAAATCATGGGTTATGCTCCCTTCTCGCTACGATTTGCAATAATGCCAGCACTTTGCTGTTGAAGGATGTTGATAATGCCTTTACTACGTGTGTTGAGTAACGTTGAAATAAACACCATAGGAATCGCAACAACTAGACCAAGTACCGTAGTAACAAGTGCCTGAGAGATACCGCCAGCCATTAATTTAGGGTCGCCTGTACCGAATAAAGTAATTGCTTGGAAGGTATTGATCATACCCGTTACTGTACCTAATAAACCGATAAGCGGTGCAACCACAGAGATGATTTTAATGATCGTTAATCGTGACTGTAATTTAGGAACTTCACGTAAAATTGATTCAGAAAGTTTTAACTCCAATGTTTCAGTGTCTGCATCAGGGTATTGCTCTTTTACTTTCAACACTCGACCTAACGGGTTATCGTCGCGAGCTTCTTTGGTTTTCAATTGACGGTTAACTTTGGCGCCAATCAAGAACAGAGAAATAAAACGCTCAATTGCAATCAATAAACCAACCAAACCAATGGCTAAAATCACGTAACCTACAGGGCCACCTTGGTCGACACGCTCACGATCACTTGGCGCTTGAATAAGTAGGCTCAAAATAGAACCTCCCGTTGGGTCTAACGAAAATGCTACTTGACCATTGGTCGTAGATGTTAAATCTGCTGCGCTATCTAAGTATCGGTTTACAGGTTGACGAATCAGTTCAGCAACAGAGCCTGTCTCATTGATATACTCTAAGTATTTGCCATCAGAGACTAAGTTGAAGCTACCTACGCGTTTTACATCAGCAGTTGTCTTCGAGCCATCAGCTAACACAATCTCACGTTGGAAACTTGCGATCTTGCCACTTTGTGTCATTTCACGTTGTAACTCAAACCACAGTTTTTCAATCTCTTCAATTGATGCGAGTTTAGATGTTGAGCCCATAGATTGCGCAAATTCATCTAAAAAGACATCGCGACCAGGAATCTCAGCTGAAATTACTGAGTTTTGGAATTTGCTTTTGGTGTCGCCTGCAACTTGCTGTAATACACCAAAAAGTTCTTTTAATTCACCCAAACGTTTGTTTAATGCATCAGTTTGATTAGCAAGTGCTAACTCATTATCTTGGAATTGATTTTCGAGTTGTGTGCTTAAGCTAATTTGATTGTTACGCTCATTAACCGCTTGCTTTAATAAAGCTTCTTGTTCTGATTTACGGGCTACAAATTCAGCTTCACGCGATTTATTTTGTTCTGTTTGAGCTATTTGGCCTTGTGCCAATTGGCTAAGTAATTCATCCAAATTTTTAGCTTCATTTGCTTGTGCACCGAAGCTTAACGCAATCATTGCCACACTCGCCAATAAGGTCTTTTTATTAAATGTAAATTTCATGAGTTTTTCCTTATTCGCTAACATTTAATGGAACAACAACTAAATCAGGAGCAAGCTGTTTCTTTGCAATACGAAATGCTTTACTAATATCAGTGCGATAGCTAGCAGGTAATGCTTCCCATTTTTTAGTTTCTTGGTTCCACATCCCCAGTTCAGAGCCATCTCGCGTCTGATATATGTAGCTCACACGACCGATACGTAAGAAGTCGACATTCTGTTCTTGACCGTTAATGTCAAGAAGACCGCTGTACGCTTCAATTGTGCGACCGTAGTCAACTTCGATTTGATAAGCCTCTAATACACGACGGAACTTCTCTGAAACCGCAATATCAGCGCGTTCCATCATGCTATTTAAACTCTCTAGGCGCTTAGCACGTTCTTCGGCAAGAAATGGTACATCTAATGAAACAAAGGCTTCTAACGTTGAAATCATACGTGCCATTAATGGTGAAATTTGACGTTCAATGATGCTAACCTGCTCCATCGAATTAGCGATGTCTGCTAGTTCAGCTAACTGATTATCAATCTGCTTTTGCATTTGACCGTTATAAACATTCAAACCATCAATTTCTTTATTAACTGTTTTGAATTGCTGTAACTTGGTTTGAATTTGGTCGCTAATTTTATCGATCTTCTTTTGAGACGTATCAGCTGATTGGTTAATTTTTTGGCCTGCTTTTACAACATCCTGTACATCTGTTGATTGCGCAGCATTAAGCGAAAGGCTACAACTTGCACCCATAAGTGCAGTTGCAAAGGCTAGCTTAGACAATTTCATAGTAAACCCTAGATTGATTTGCAAAAATTACAGCACTTAAAGTGTAAAAATATCTAAAAACTTTTAGCGCTTTTGTTATGGGGCAAAATTCTAAAGGCGAAATGTGACAATAAAGTTTCAGCTATATTGCAACTTTATTAAATGACAAAACAGTTGCAATTTTTTGACATTTATTAAGGATTTATGACGTTTATTTGAGCGTAAGATAAGAGAAAAACGAGATGCAATTTTGCTGATTTTTCTTCGCATAGAAAACAAAAAGGCAGCGGTTTAGCGCTGCCTTTTTTAGTCTTAACAGTACAGGCTATTCAAAATCCCATTTGAATTGAATATCAAAGCCAATACCTTTTGTTTCAGATCGGAACAATGTATCTGAAAACTCTATTTCTTTTTTCTGATCTAGCAAGTTTTGCACTTTGAACTTCAACGTAGTCGAGTACGTTGGGTAGTAGGTGTACACTAAATCTAAAGAATGGAACGGCTGCTCGTACTTATCATCTTGACCTTCAATACCAGGTATAATGATACGATCACCAAATACGTTGTAAGCTAATGTTGCTGAGTGATTACCGTTTGGTGCATCAAAGCCTAGGTTTAAGTTAACAACGTACTCAGAATGGCCTGTCATTCGACGTGACGTATTCGTAATCGCTGCTGACACACCCGTTTGATCGACAACACGTTGAGTATCAATATTTATTTCTGAATCACTTAATGTAACGTTACCTGAAATAAAGAAACTGTCAGCCCATTCGCCAAGAGAGTCAGCTAAGAACGTAAAGTCCTTCATAAAATCTACTTCAACACCGTAAACATTACCGTCATTAGCGTTAGCCATAACGATAAGTGGTGGACCATCCTGCGCTGGTGATTGTACAGATTCAATCGGGTTAACCATATCTTTGTAGAATAAACCAACCGATAGATTTTCCCCGGTGTCCATGTACCATTCCCAACGAAGGTCGTAGTTTTTCATGTCTGTTGCATTTAAGCCCGGCGTACCACGCACAGGATAGCCAGTTAACGGATCCAAGTAAGTAGTAGGTGCAACTTCACGTAAATCTGGACGAACCGTTGTTTGACCGTAAGAAAAACGATATTGCATTTCCGAAGATGGAATATACGTTAACGCTACAGCAGGAAACCATTCATCTTGCTGGAACGCTAGATCATTTAAATCAGACGGTAAATCAAATTCACCTGTAGAAGGCTTCAGGCCAGCAACAACTTGACGGAAGTCTTCATAACGAGCACCACCGCTGATTCGCCATTGTTGATCAATAAACACATCGGCTTCAAAATAGTAAGCATCAATCATTTGAGCAGCGAAATAGTCATCGCCGTCCACTGATGTATCACGAATAATCGTTTCATTGCCGTTTAAATCTGCGTTTAGAATGATGTCATCGGTTAGGATGTCATTCATTTTGTGACCTGAAAAATCAACGCCATTAAACGCTAAAGTATTGACATCAATACGACGCGCAAATGCTTGTCGATTTTTCTCAACAAAGTCACCACCCGCCTTTAACTCAATTTCCATGTTATCGAGCATGATTGGCAACGAGAAGTTGTAACCGTAGTTTTCAACTTCATCATTTAGCGTCTGGAACGAGTAACGTGATGCCGTTGTCGCTCGACGTAAAGAGCTTTCGTTAAGCAAGTCAAAAACACCGTCTTCATTCTCATCAGCAATAATGTAGCGTGTTTCAATATTTCCTGGTGCTAAACGCTCCGAGCGCGCATCAGAGTACTTCCAGTCGAAGCCTAAAAATCCTAGCTCTGGAAAGTTGTGTGTACCACGGATTTGATTCGCGATCATTTCACGCTCTTCGTAGATCACTTCTGTATCACGAACACGTAAACCATCACTTAATAATACGTTGTTGGTATTACCTAACTTGTCTTTAATCTCATCAACCGTATCGTGTAAAATCAGTGATGATACGTCTAAACGGTGGTTTTTTTGGTATTCAAAACCAACGTTAAACATTCCTGACCATTTAACCGTATGTTCCGTTGACTTAACGTCATCAAAACCACGAACAAGTGACCAAGACTCATCCTGATTTGAACGAAAATCCTGACCTTCATACAGCTCACTGTATTGATATTCGTTGTCATATGAAATTGCGGCAAGGAAACCAATGCGATGGTCATCGAAATCGGCACGATTACCAATGGTTAAATCAACGCCGTAATCTAAATCAACTTCATCTTCTACCGGGTCATAATCGCGGTTCATATCAGCCGCAATTTGACGGTTTTCATCTTGAGAGATACTGCCTAGACCTTGGTAGCTTGACCACAAGTCTTTTAATGCTTGCGGTGCTGCGCGTGTTCCATCGTCTAAACCTTTCCAGTCATCATCGCCACCAGCATAACCAAAGCCTTCACCCAAGTTATCTGTATTACCACCAATATTACCTGACATATTGAAAACGAAATCAGATGGGATGGTTTTTAGGCGGATATCAACATTACCACCACCAAAATGCGCTGGCATTGATGGAGAGTATGATTTTTGGACGGATAATGATTCAATAATTGATGACGGAAATAAATCTAATGGAATAACCGTACGTGTAGGGTCTGGACTTGGTACATATGAGCCGTTTAGCTGAGTACTTGAGTATCGCTCACCTAAGCCACGAACATAAATGAATTTACCATCAACCAACGTAAGGCCAGTCACACGGCGAAGAGCCGCGGCAGCATCACTATCACCCGTTCTTGAAATTTGTTCTGCACCCAAAATATCAGCAACAAATGCTTGGTTTTTTCTTTCTTCAATTACAGCACTTGCGGTGCCTTTTAGTCGGCTTGCTTTTACAACAACTTCTTCAATGGCAAGCTCTTCTTCGTTTGCAGCTTCCTGAGCAACGGCATTGGCACTTAATCCTGTAAGAAGCGCTAGTGTAATGCTAGATAAGCTAAAACGATTGGTTATATTTTTCATCTCTAACCTCGTTACTATGATTCATTAATAAGCCATTCAAAACGCGTTATTAATCAATGCATGGTAGTTATGGACTGTCTTTTCTAATAGGTTATTTATTGTTAGTGGGTATTAACTACACCTATCGCTAGGTATTGTTAAAATGTTAAGCCACTACCTCCTGGTAGTGGCTTAACCAGACGTAGGCTTACTCTAAACCTACAGTCCAACCAGCAGTCCAATCGTTGTCGGCAGTAACCGCACCGATGTGAGATGCATTATCAAAGAAAGTGCTTGCACCAAAGTCGTATGCTTCAGTCGCGTCAGTCGTGTAGATACCACTTAACACATCACTAATGTTGTCTTGTGTTGAGTTGTTCATCATTAGGTTAGTTACCCAGTTGCCTAAATCAAACGCTGAGCTACTTGAATCTTCAGTGTTTTTGAAGTTTTCATCACAAGCAAATACTGAGTTAGTAATGATTGTATCGCCAGCAATCGCTTGGTCTACCGTTAAACCAGCTTCAAGCTCGAAACACTCACCCATACCAGCACCACCAGTTACAACAAAGTTGTGTAATTGTGCGCGAGTACCTTCACGTAAGTAGATACCTTCTGAATCTTTGTCAGCCGTATCGAAGCCATTACCAATAATCGTCATGTTTGCGATCGTTGGGTTTGACTGTGGATCCTTGCCTGGCGTTGAACCATCGTTATCAGCTTCAATCGCACGGTTAGCTTCACCGTCGTTGTCTGCATGCTTAACTAATACATACTGCATGTTACCGCGGTAACCATTATCCCAGTCTACTGAGTCATCTTTGTTCGCAGTTAACACAACGTATTTCGCATTTACTGCACCACCGAAGAACTCAACACCGTCATCTGCGTTTTCATGAACTTGGATGTATTCAACAGTTGTTGCTGCGCCAACACCACCAAACGTAATACCGTTTAATTCGTTGTCTGGTGCAATTTCATAACCTGCGTGCTTAACAACGACATAACGTAACGTACCTGAATTATCATTCCAGTCAGTGCCGCCGAATACAGCACCTTCTTCAACACCTTCTACTTGAAGTGCACATGCACTACCGTCAGTAGGACACTTGTTAGACGGAGCATTACCAAGTAATACGATACCGCCCCACTGGCCTGAACCTGTTTCTTCGCCATTAACATCTTGGCTTGAAGTGAATGTAATTGGGTTAGCAGAGGTACCATTTGCTTCAATTTTTGAGTCACGGCTTACCACTATGTAATCGTTACCTGAGCGACCAAAGATAGTCACACCAGCATCGATTGTTAACGTTGCTGAGTTAGCTTTGTCTTCACCAACAAATACTGGGCCGTTAAGTGCGTATATATTGTTTGCAGTAAGGCGAACATCAGCCGAAAGCGTACCAGAGATTTCACAAGCAGATTGACCGCCAACAGACGTGATAGCAGTAGTGCCCATTGGACAACCTTCAACAGGTGCTTCAGCTGTTACAACACCGCCACCAAAGCCAAATGCCCAACCGTCGCGCCAGTCGTTGCTACCATCAAAAGCGCCCACGTAATCTGTTGCATCAAACCATGCATCGACTGCTGAAGCGTCTTGGCCAGCACCTAATAATGAAGAGTTTGAATCTGGAACACCGTGATTATCAATTAAAATTGACGTGCTTACACTGTTTGAATCTTCAGCTAGGAACCATGCTTCAAGGTCTAATAACGTTGAATCATCTGCCGCTTTCGCATTTTTAAAGTTTTCGCCGTTTGAACAAGCCATCACTGAGTTTTGGAAAACGATTTTGCCAGATGTCGCGTTATCAACAGTTACTGATGACGTATCGCCACCTTCAAACTCTAGACATTCACCCATTTCTTCAGGGCCTGTGATTACAACGTTGTAGAACTTACCCGCTGTACCTTCACGTAAGTAAATACCTTCTGAGTCTTTATCAGACGTATCAAAGTTGTTGCCCATAATTGTCATGTTTGCAATTGTAGGGTTTGATTGAGGCTCTTTGTCTGGTGTAGAACCATCATTATCAGCTTCAATCGCACGGTTAGCTTCACCAGCATTTACATCGTGTTGGATAAATACGTGCTGTAAACGACCACGGTAACCATTATCCCAGTCTACAGAGTCATCTTTGTTGCCTGTAAGAACCAAGTGTTTAACATCAACAGCACCACCGAAGAACTCAACACCATCGTCAGCGTTCGCATGAACTTGTAAGTAGTCAACTTCAGTACCTGAACCAACACCACCAAATGTCACACCATTTAATTCATTGTCTGGTGCAATTTCGTAACCAGCGTATTTAACAACAACGTATTTCAGAACACCTGAATTGTCTTCCCAGTCAGTACCACCGAACACAGCACCTTCTTCAACGCCTTCAACTTGAAGCGCACATTCACTGCCATCTGAAGGACATTTATTTGATGGTGCGTTACCTAAAATAACTAAACCACCCCATTGACCAGCTGTTGTCTCTTCACCTTTAACATCTTGTAATGAAGTGAAAATGATTGGATCTTGTGCTGTACCCTCTGCCATGATTTTTGAACCACGGTGAACAACAACGTAGTCGCTACCTGAGTTACCAAAAACTACTGCACCTGGTTCAATGGTTAACGTTACAGACGTATCCGCTTCACCAACTTCAAGTGCACCATCAATTGCGTAAAACACTGGAGTGCCTTCCACGCTTGCAACTAATGTTGTGTTTTCAGTAAGTTTGCTAGAAATATTTTGAACATAAACGTCAGTACCTAATACTGCGCTAACCTCTGCACTTAGTGTCGTGTTTGGCGTACCTGCTAAGTCATCCGTAGGATTTGTAGGGTTAGTTGGCTCTGGATTATTGATGATAGTATCACCAACAGAGTTATCAACGTTTGACTCCAAATTGATGTCACCACCACAACCGGCAAGTATTAATGCACTTGAAACAGCGCTTACTTTAAAAATATCCATCATTTTCATTTTTGTTATGCTCCGCAGCATGTCTAAGTTATTAAAAGTTACTAAATGTAAATTTTTGTTATTAAAATTTTGGACGCCATGCTACGGAGCAAAAATGACAAAAATGTTTTGGAAATATTTATTTTTTATTTCACGAAGTTTACAAACAGATGACAAACGGTTGGGACAACCGATGTTATAAGGGACTGTTATGATGACACTTTTATTACACGCAAAAAAATACCGCCTATTACTGTGACAGTAAAAAGGCGGTAATTAATCAGCTATGTAACTTTCGATACAAAGTTGGGTGGGAACGACTCCTAGTACCGAAGAACTTAAACTGAAAACCTATTTTGGCGCGTTGTATTTCGCGAACTTAGTCACGATTACGCCATTACAGTACAAATCATCTAAAACTTTTTGATCGGTAATCGCTTCAATGCCCTGGTGCAAAGCGGTAATACACAAGTTCGACGCGTCATCGTTAATGGCAGGTACAAATTTAACAATTTTTTGTGCTTCTACTTTTGGTGGTAACGCCTTGTTTTGCACTTTTGTTGCAAAACGTTTAAGGCTAACACCATTACACGTCATGCGTGAAATTTCACGTTCTGCATCAGCAAAGTGCTTAACAGCAACACGTTTTGCTTCTTTTAGTCCTTTTTCAGCTGCAACGATACAAAGGTTAGTAGCCTCTGAATCATCTAAGGCAACCATTTTCACGTTTGATGAAAGTGCAAATGCTTGCGAACTAACGATTGATGCAACAACTAATGCAAATAACTTTTTCATAATGACCTCTAAAACTATTAATAAACTGGCTATCTCGCGATTTAGAGCAATTATACTAACCAAAAACTCAATGTAAATAGATTTCGTAATAAAATTACAAAAATAGGTTTTTGAATACGAATTCAGTGATAAATTCGCTCCAAGAGATACGGCTTATGTAAGTTTACTACATCACCATTTTTGCATTTTGCGGTAAATTGTTGAGGGGTTAACTTTCAATAACGCTGCGGCTTGGGAAATATTTCCTTGGCATTTCTCTATCGCACTCTCAATGGCTTTTCGCTCTACATCCGCTAAAGGAAGGATGTCTTCATCAACATTTGCGGTATTGTTGAGTGAGGTTGGTGTAGTGCCTGACGAAATAGACTGTGGCTCAACTTGAGGTTGATTTTGTTCAAAACTAACGTGTTCTTTTAAAATACTATCTAGCATTGACTGGGTTATTTGCTCACCTGTATTCATAATACAAGCACCATGGATCGTATTTTCCATCTGACGCACATTGCCAGGCCATGCGTAGTTGTTGATGTAACTGATCGCATCTTGAGAAAACCCTGTAAAAGACTTGCCCTGCTCTCTCGAATATTTTTCTAAGAAATATTTTGCAAGCGCTAGCTTGTCAGTACTTCTATCTCTTAGAGGAGGTATGGACAAAGGAATGACATTTAGGCGATAAAACAAATCCTCTCTAAATTCACCCGATTTTACAGCATCAGATAGTTTAACCGATGAAGCACTGACAATTTGACTATCAAAGCTAATAAGTTTTGTACTTCCTAATGGAGTATATTCGCGCTCTTGCAGTACACGTAACAACTTTGCTTGTATCGCTAGTGGTAGGGTTGTTATCTCATCAAGAAACACAGTACCACCATCAGCTTGAGCAAAAATACCTTGAGTATCAGTAACAGCGCCAGTATACGCGCCTTTTACGGCGCCAAATAATTGTGCCTCAATCAAGTTTTCTGAAAAATTGGCACAGTTAACTGCAATAAAAGCGTTTTGTTTTCTTGCACTAGCTAAATGGCATTCATTGGCCACGAGCTCTTTACCGGTCCCGGTTTCGCCATGAACAAATATAGGAACGTTAGCACCGGCTGCCACGCTAATTTGTTGTTTCAGCGAAAGCATTCCTTCACTATCGCCTACTATATTGCTACTTTTGTGTGACCCGCTTGTAGCGGACTCTATCGGTTGTGCTTGATCTAATACAACACTTTCCACAGCAAAGATTAGCTCAGCATTTTTCCATGGCTTTGCTATAAATTTATCGATAATACCTTCATTGAAACTCTGTGATACTTGGTCAAAATCTTGATACGCATTTAACATAATGCGAGTAGATTCGGGCCAGAGATCTTTAACTTCTTTCAATAAGCTATAGCCATCGATATCAGGCATTCTCTGATCCGATACAATAACAGCAGGCTGCTGTTGTTTAATCAGGTTTAATGCCTGCCGAGGTGAAGTAAAAGTTTCGATTTGTGCAGGCAATCTGATTAAACAGCGTTTTAACGCTGCACAAATTTCACGCTCATCATCGACAATGACAACGAGTGGCATTTCATTTTCTGTTGTCATTCTTGACCTCCTAATGATTTACCCCATTCCACATAAAACACCAATTTTTGTTTTGAGCTTTGCTGAAATGTAGCTATTTGATCTATTGTTTTGGCTGTTATCTGGGTGTCCTTTATTAATAATTTTCGTTCATTTTCATCAAATACGTCTTGAGATAAAACCATATTCACCGCTAGTTCTCTTGCTGTCATGATACGTTCAAAATGTTCTTGCTCTGACGGGTTTTCAATAAGCGCAAAAAAGGTCTTTGTAACTTGCCTGTCAAATAACCGACCAGCCAATTTATTAATAATAACAACCGCTTCTGAGTGACTTACCGGCTCTTTAACAAAGTCGCCACGTACAAGAAGGTCATAATACAGTACTACAGAAAGTATCTTACTTCCCATAGGAATATCATCGCCAGCAAGGCCATCAGGAAAACCGGTACCGTCTACATGTTCAAATAAGTGACTAATAATATCGGCGCTTGGTGCGAGTAATTTTGCACCACGTAATAAACTTGCCGAACTAACAGCAAATTTAGCCCATATGGATTTTTGAGTGTCCGTCATTTGTTGCCAGCCTTTATAGAGCAACTCATCGGGTACGCCAAAACTTCCAATCTTGTGATATAAACCAGCTAAATAAACTTGCTGGCATTCAGCTGGTGTCATTGCCATACGTTTAGCAACTAACTTAGCTTGGTCTGCAACCCGCGCACTTTGATGATCGCTTTCTTGGCTGAAAAAGCTGACAAGATCCGCACCGACATGCAGTAATTGGTAATTCATTTCTTTTAAATCAGTCAACTGTTGATCTGATTGCTCATTTACAATTGAAATATTCTTCTGCAACGAGGCTAGCTTCTTTTTATCATCGCTAAGCTGTTTAATCGCATTTCGTTGCTTTCGTTCAGACTTTATTTCTTTGACCAGTTTATTAAGCTGCTTGACTAATTTCTTATTGTCCCATGGCTTTGCAATGTAACAACACACTTTACCTTGATTAATTGCTGCTTCTGCAAGCTCTAAATCGGCATACCCCGTCAATATTACGCGCTTTGTCGACTCGTTAAGCTGAGCTATTTGGGTCAACAACTCCGCCCCCGTCATGTGGGGCATTTGCATATCACTGACAAAGATATGGCTTGGATGTTTTTCAAAGTCATCGAGTGCTTGTTGTGGGTCCGTATAGCCGTGAACTTCAAATTTACCCATTAGCACGCGTTTGAGCGCATTAATAATTTCAATTTCATCGTCCACTAAAAATATTGAAGGTAGCATCCAAGTTCCCGCCTATTTCTTGGTAAATTAATGACTTGCTTTAAGATGTGCTAGCATTATAGTAATTAAGATATAATGTAATTAATCCAATAATCAATCTTAAATGGTGGAAAATGAAAGGTGCTGTCTTTACAGGGTTAGCTGAATTTGTTGAAAAGCACTATTCGTTAACCGATTGGTTAGAAGCCATAGATGCTTGCGAGCTTCCGTCTAACGGCGAGTTTTTAGCGACTGAAATTTACGATGATGATGAGTTTTTCCAAATAGCCGGAGCACTGTCTAAACAGTTAAATACTCCTGCACCAGACCTTTACAGGGCGTTTGGTAAGTATTTCTTTGAAACCTTGTTGTCATTAACGATCAAACATGTTGAGCATATCGATGAACTGTTTGAATTTATTCGTGCAGTTGACTCAATTATTCACACTGAAGTGCAAAAAGCAGATCCGTTAGCTTACACACCAACGCTTTTGTATGATCAACCAAGTGATGACGCCTTGGTGGTTCGTTATATGTCGAAACGTAAAATGTGTCACTTTGCTGAAGGACTTATTTTAGGTGCTGCTGAACACTTCAATCAAAAAGTAGAGCTTTGTCAAAATCAATGTATGCTCGAGGGAGATGAACATTGTCTGATACGCATTCAGAAACAATAAGTGACTATCAACGCAAGATCGAGCTATTAGAAAAAGCCTTAATTCGCGAACGAAATACTAAGAAAAAGCTCGAAGTTAAACTTGACGAAAAAGCCAACCAAAGGCTAGCTGAAAATAAAGATTTTTTAAAAGCATTCGAAGAAGCCCAGTCTCGTCAAATTCAACTGCAATTCTTGGGAATTTTGAATAAAGACATCATCTCAGATAAAAAACCTGAAGAGATGTTTGACTCTTATAGCCGTGGCTTACAAAAACTATTGGAAAACTGCCCGGTCCTTCTAGGAACCTTAACAAAGGACAGCTGGCAGTTAATGACACTTGGTGGGCCAGATGAAGATTGGAAGCTCATCAAGCCGTCTGAAGGCCTCTCGACAACATTATATAGCGTCCTAGAGTACGAGCCACAGCAATGGCACCGTAAAGAACTAGATAGTCCTTCGACGTTTAATCAGCTGTTAAGAAACAATACACTCTTGTTTTACATTATCGAATTATCAAGTTCACAAAAGCGCGTAATTTTCCTTGATATTAATCACTACTGCTACAGTGAAGATTTTAAAAAAACGTTAAAGGTATCAGGGCAAAATTTTTCAACTGCGATAAAAAAACGCATGACAGAAATTGAGTTATCCTACAATAACCAAAAACTAAAACACACGTTAGCTACGCTAGAAAAAACCCAAAAGCAATTAGCGCATACCGATAAAATGGCGTCATTAGGACAACTCTCTGCCGGGATAGCACATGAAATTAATAACCCTATTGGTTATGTCACCAGCAACTTAGATGTGTTAAAGGATTACCTCCAGATATACGAAGACGCATTTGCAAAACTTGCCAAAAATACCGATAACAGCCACGTGCTAGCTCAAAGCGAACTCAGCTTTACTCGAGAGGATACTCCCGCATTAATTGATGCCTGTAAAAATGGGGTTGAACGTGTCGCAGCAATCGTCAATAGTTTAAAAACGTTTTCTCGTAAAGAACAAACTGACTTTGGTGATACCCAGATTAATGATGTTATTAAATCTGCGATAGAAATGGTTTGGAACCAAATGAAATACGAACATCAACTTGAAGTTCAGTTGCTTGATGAGTTACCACCAATTTATGGCAACTTCGGCCAACTTCAACAAGTTTTTGTCAATTTGTTCGTGAATGCTTCCCATGCGATGACAGAAAAAGGTCAATTGACAGTAACGAGTAACCTAGTTGGTGATGCAGTGGAAGTTACAGTAACGGATACAGGGTGTGGTATCGAACCTAAAAATCTTAAGCGTCTCTTTGAGCCTTTTTACACCACGAAAGACGAAAGCTCAGGAACTGGACTTGGCTTAAGTGTCTCTTATGCGATTATTGAGAAACACAATGCCAATATCTCCGTCAACTCTACCCTTGATATTGGAACAACCTTTACACTAAGATTCCCTACCTAACGAAGCACATAATAATAACAAGGACACTAATGAATTTACGCTCAATTATCGCGACTTTGGCTTTAACTATTCCCTCGTTATCGCACGCAGATGACTTAACCAAGTTAGCTGATTGGATGACAGGCTCATTCAACAGTAAAGCACAATCGATAAGTAACGAAAGCTACTACAATATCAACCTTGAAATGGCTCAAATTTGGCCGGACAGTAAAGAGGCTATTTGGTTATACGTTGAACAAGCCGTTGCAACCAGCCTCGATAAGCCTTACCGTCAGCGGATATACAAGCTTGAGCAACAAGGCGACAAATACATTAGCACCGTTTACTCATTACCAAATCCAAGTGCCGTGGTTGGTGCTTGGCAACATTTGGAGAAGCTCGAAGGGCTAACACCTGATTCTCTCTTAATAAGAAAGGGTTGCCATATCAATATCACGCATGAAAAAACCACAGACACGTATACCGGTTCAACAGACGAAAAACACTGTTCGAGCAAATTACGTGGGGCGAGCTATGCAACATCTCATGTTGAGATAAAGTCAGATGTATTAACAAGCTGGGATCAAGGTTTCGACGAAGCTGACAAACAGGTTTGGGGTGCAATTCAAGGTCCTTATATTTTTGATAAAGTAAAAAACTACTCGGTGAAGTAACCTAAGATTAGATAAGTAAAAAGCGCTCTTGTGAGCGCTTTTTTTGGTTATTGATAAGTCTTATAACTTAGCCGTGATGTTATCCGGCTTATATATATGAAATATCGAGTGACGGCTTGTCGTTAATGACTGCTGACGTGGGTTTCTAAATGAAATCGCAACTTCTACATCATCACCGCTAAAGTCAGATTTTTTATCGCAATAGAAAATTGCGCTAATTGGGTATAATCCCATCTCTAAATCTACATTACCTGTAAAAATCTGCTTTTGTTCATACTTTGTGACCACGTGTAACTGATGGTCGATTACACGCTTACGGTTAATATCAATTCGAGCATAGCATGAACCAATTTGACTCATCGCATCACTTTTGGTTTGCGTTTTTGTGCCTTTCAGGTAAAACGCTACTGCTACTTGTAATCGGCCTGGTTTGTGGCTCGGAAATAATCCATTCAGGCGATACATGCTCGAGTCAGAATCAGCGATTCCATATCTTTTATGACTCGATAGTGTGAAACGAGTTTCGTTCATTACAAACGAACCAATGTCATTCGCATGGAAGATCTGTTCTTTTCTATCAGGTACCGGATAGACTCGCGTGATCCAACCTGGGTATAAGTCAGCATTTTCAACGGCTTTCGCCAACACTTCATTGCTTTCGACATGGTAAGGGTTCAACGTTCTCAAGATTTCTAACTCATTAAGTTGAGCATTAATGACAACCTTTTGCTCTCTTAAGTCATCTTGTAACAAGGTTGTTTTGTACCATAGTTGTAAACTAACGCCTGTAGAGACAACGATAAATACCAAAATAACAACAAACTTAATAATGCTCTCTTTTAATGAGGCTTTTCTTTTGTAGCGTTCTTTTCTGTAGTATGCACTCATAATCCTACCCTCACACTTACATTTATTAACTCACATTTCGTGTTGAAACTGATGTTGCAAATTGCTAGCCAAAGATAAAAACCCAAACAAAACAACACCTTAAATATTTTCCAATGTATTTTTGAGCAAGATGCATTGCAAAATGCAACAAATAATCATGCAAACTGCAACTCAGCCGAAACGCTAAAAACATAAATTACTGATTTTATTTACTTTTAACGAATTGGCTTGGCTATTGCGATAGCTAAAACAACGTAAATCGGTGAGAGCTGGAGGTTGTAATGAAGTCTCTTATTTCATCTAGTGTGTTGGCAGTCTCTTTACTGGCTGTACCCAAGGCATTAGCAGTGACACCAGTAGATATAGAACTATCACTTTTAGTTGATATCTCTGGCAGTATCAGCAGTTCGGAATACGATATGCAAATGCTTGGCTACCAAGCTGCATTTGAGAGCGACCGTCTGCAAAATGCAATAATCAACGGAACGGAAGGTCAAATAGCAGTTCAATTGATCATGTGGTCCGGTAGTTCGCAACAGCAAGTGATGATCGATTGGAGTCTGATAAATTCGGCTCAGTCTGCAGATGACTTTGCACAAGACATCAGTGGTTTAGCAAGACCATTTTCTGGTTGGACGGCTATAGGTAGTGCTATCGATTTCGCTGCCCCTTTATTTGACAGCAACGAATACGAAGGATTCGAGCAAATTATCGATATCTCGGGCGACGGCACTAACAATTCAGGTCGTTCGGTATCTGCAGCTTCAAACGATGCAATAGCGAACGGTATAGATACGATTAACGGCATTGTCATAACACAACGCCAGTCGGTAGTTGATCAATACACGACACAAGTGATCAACGGCGACAGCCCATTTTTATTAGCAACAACAAATTTTCAAGACTTTCAGCAAGCCATTGAGAATAAGATTGTTGCAGAGATTGAAGGCAGTAGACCTGCTGGCGCGATAACAGTACCTGCCCCAGGTACAAACGTATTATTTATCATTGCGTTAATTTGTATTTTTGGCTCAAGAGTACTTGCTAAGGAGAACACTCATGAAACAGTTTAATCGTTCGTTAACAAGTTTAGTTATGGTCGCATTAAGTGGTTTTGCGACAGTTCATGCACAAGATTACAACCTAGATTTTGGTCTTGTTTTACATAATGACATTGGTGAGCCAGTTGGTTTCGAGAAAACGAAAGAAATCCCACTAACCTACAATGGCGAGCCGGCACTTTATGGTTTGGTCGTAACTAACGAAGAGAATACGCCTTTCACACTAAGTTCAGTCCATATTTTACCGGGAAACCAAGGTGAAGCGCCGCGCAAATTAATGGGGAAACCTATGTATATACAAAAGCGAGGAGCTGTATTTTTGAGAACAGACATCGATGATGTCGTGGGTGTATATCAAATGGAAATCTATTTAGACAATGTGCTTTACAAAACGATAACGTATCAAATTACCAATCCGTCTATCGAGTTAGCACAAATGCGTTAACCTCACCGTGAGACAAGGATGTCACCCTTTCAGAAACAAAAAAGGCAGGTTACCCTGCCTTTTTACACGCAATCTAAAATGACAAGTTATCTAAAATGTCATCATCTACAACATTAGCAAGTGTCACTCGAAGCTTAGGCGTTCTCTCCATTTCACGTTTTATCGCAAAATTAGCTTCTTCATTACGTGCCCAACTACGACGCGCAATACCATTATTAACATCAAACATTAACATTGACTTCAACCGACGTTTGGCATCATCAGAACCGTCAAGTAGCATACCAAAGCCACCATTGGTTACTTCGCCCCAGCCAACACCGCCGCCATTATGAATAGAAACCCACGTAGCACCACGGAAACTATCACCAATAACGTTATGAATCGCCATATCTGCAGTAAAACGACTACCATCATAAATGTTCGATGTTTCACGGAATGGTGAATCTGTACCACTAACATCATGATGGTCTCGACCAAGTACAACAGGGCCAATTTCACCGCGTTTAATCGCATCATTAAACGCGTTAGCTATTTCGATACGACCTTGTGCATCAGCATATAAAATACGAGCTTGTGAACCAACAACTAGCTTGTTTTGCTTAGCATCGTTGATCCACGTAATGTTATCTTGCATTTGTTGCTGAATTTCTTCAGGCGATTCCGCCATAATCTTATTCAGAACAGCTGCAGCAATCGCGTCAGTTTTGTCTAAGTCTTCCGGTTTACCTGATGTACATACCCAACGGAATGGACCAAAGCCGTAATCAAAACACATAGGACCAAGGATATCTTGAACATATGACGGATATTTAAAATCAATACCGTTCTCAGCCATTACATCACCACCAGCGCGTGATGCTTCTAATAAGAAGGCATTACCGTAGTCAAAGAAATAAGTACCACGAGCAGTGTGTTTGTTAACTGCATCTGCATGGCGCTTTAATGTTTCTTGTACTTTAACTTTGAATGCTTCCGGCTCTTCACGAATAAGTCTATTTGACTCTTCATAACTAATACCAACCGAGTAGTAACCGCCTGACCACGGATTATGAAGCGACGTTTGGTCAGAGCCTAAATGAACAAAAATCTCTTGTTCATAGAAGGTTTCCCAAACATCAACAACGTTGCCGATAAAGGCGATAGAAACGACCTCTTCATTCGCTTGGGCTTGCTTAACACGACTTACTAAATCATCCATGTTATCAATAAGCTCATCAACCCAACCTTGCTCGTGACGTTTTGTCGCGGCAGCTGGATTAACTTCAGCACAAACCGTAATACAGTTAGCGATATTACCTGCTTTAGGTTGCGCACCACTCATTCCACCTAAACCAGCAGTTAAGAAGATTTTGCCTTTAGGACTTTCACCTTTTTCTAATACCTTACGGAATGCGTTCATTACCGTAATTGTCGTACCATGAACAATACCTTGTGGCCCAATGTACATGAATGAACCCGCCGTCATTTGACCATATTGCGTAACACCTAAGGCATTAAACTTTTCCCAATCATCTGGCTTAGAGTAATTCGGGATCATCATACCGTTAGTTACTACAACACGAGGTGCATCTTTTGATGACGGGAATAAACCCATAGGGTGACCAGAGTAGATGTGTAACGTTTGGTCTTCCGCCATCTCGCTTAAATATTTCATGGCTAATAAATACTGTGCCCAGTTTTGGAATACAGCACCGTTACCACCATAAGTGATTAACTCTTCTGGGTGTTGTGCAACAGCGGGATCTAGGTTGTTATCAATCATCAGCATGATTGCTGCCGCTTGCTGGCATTTAGCTGGATAGTCATTTACGCTGCGCGCTTTTAGCTCATAATTTGGCTTAAAACGGTACATGTAGATACGACCGAAATCCTTTAACTCTTGTGCGAACTCAGCCGCTAACTCTTTGTGCCATGCTTTTGGAAAGTAACGTAAAGCATTACGAACCGCTAATTGCTTTTCATCATTCGTTAAAATGTCTTTGCGCTTCGGCGCGCGGTTCAGGCCTTCAAGGTATGGCTTAGCTGGTGGTAACTCAGTAGGAATACCTTGTTTAATTTGATCTTCGAAATTCATATTCCTCTCCTAATGTGCTGTTACGTTAAAGGCTTGTGATTTAACAAGCTCAACCATGGCATCAATGTCAGGCTTTAATAATCTATCTTCTTCAAGTTTGGCAACCTTCGTTCTGATTAAAGCGAAGTTTTCTTCGATAATTTCTGAACAAACGTTAGGACGTCTAAATTCGATGGCTTGCGCTGCGTACATTAATTCAATTGCGAAAATCTTATCTAAGTTACCTAAAACTTGGTTTAGTTTACGACCAGAAATACTACCCATAGATACGTGATCTTCTTGTCCCATTGACGTTGGTACACTGTCTGCTGACGGAGGGAAACAAAGCGCTTTGTTTTCTGTCACTAATGCCGCAGTTGCGTATTGTGGGATCATCATGCCTGAGTTTAAGCCGCCAGATGTTGTTAATAAGCGTGGTAAACCGTGTAAACCTTCAAGAAGCAAGTAACAACGTCTATCAGAGATATTACCTAATTCTGCCGCGGCGATTGTCGCGTAATCAAGCACCATAGCTAATGGTTGACCATGGAAGCTACCGCCTGAAATCGCTTCTTCAGAGCTGATAACAATTGGGTTATCGGTTACTGAGTTCATCTCAATTTCAGCAAGTTCTTTTAAATGGTAATAAGCATTCCGAGATGCACCGTGTACTTGCGGAATACAACGCAATGAATATGGATCTTGTACGCGATCACATTCTTCATGGTCTGCCATGTTTTGCGAATCTTTGAAGAAGTAACGCATTCTGCTCGCTACTTCTAAATTACCTATAAACGCTCGGGTGTTGTGCAGTTCAGCTCTAAATGGTGACTCACTACCTTGCATACCTTCGATACTCATTGCACCTGCTAAATCAGCTAGATCGAGTAAATAACGCATTTTGGTTAATGCAGTAATGGCATGAGATAAAATAAATTGCGTACCATTGATTAACGCTAAGCCTTCTTTAGCATGCAATTCAAGTGGTGCTAAATTGTTGTCGGCTAACACTTGAGCTGCTGGTACATTTTTACCGTCCAACCAAAACTCGCCTTCACCAATTAAAGGTAGAAATAAATGAGATAAAGGTGCTAAATCACCAGATGCACCTACAGAGCCTTGCTCTGGTACAACTGGGATTAAATCCAGTTCGATAAACGCTAACATGCGTTCAACGACTTCTAAACGAATCCCTGAAAAACCCTGACTTAATGCGTGCACTTTCGTGATTAGCATTAATTTAGAAATAGATTTTGCAATCGGCTCACCGACACCAACAGCGTGGGTGATCAACAAGTTCTTTTGCAATAAATGAGTTTCTTCAGGTGAAATTTGTGTATCACACAAAGGGCCAAAGCCAGTATTAATACCGTAAACAGCCTCATTTGAGTTGGCCATTTTCTCAACATTTTGACGACTGTTGTTAATCTGTTCTTTGGCAGCTTGAGCTAACTCTGCAGTAATAGTGCCGTTGGCAATGCCGTTTACAGTGTCAAGATCAAGACGATCGATACCATATTTAAACGTCACGATATTCTCCTAAATTTTCTTTAAAACGTAAGATGACCACCTAAGCGATACTTATCACCCGGCGAAGTCAAAATAGCGAAACTAACGACACCGGCTGATGACCAAGTGCGTCGTTTTACTTGTAAGCACGGTTGATGACTTGAAATAGCCAACAACTGATTAATTTGTGATGTAGCAATAATAGCTTCTATTTCGTGAGTTGCTTCCGTTAACGGTGCTACATTTGATAGATATTCATGTGGGGTCGTTTGATTATAGTCTTGTGCCAAATAGTTAGGCACAAGTTTGGCATTGACATAACGCTGTTCAAGTTGAATAGGTTGACCATTTTCAAAGTGCAATATTTCACTATAAAACACTTTATTTTCTGGTTTCAACCCGAACAGGGGTAACAACGAATCAGGCAGAGTAACTTCAACTAACTGAATGAGATCAGCTTGATACTGATGGCCTCTGTCACGAATTTCATCTGCGATGTTTTTAATCTCTAGTAGTGATGACTGCGATTTAAAACTTGCAACAAAACTGCCGACACTTTGTGTGCGAAACAACACATTTTCGTCTGTTAATTCTTGCAAAGCCCTTCTTGCAGTCATTCGACTAACACTAAATAGCTCTGACAATTCGTTTTCAGATGGGACTTTGTGATTAGCTGGCCACTCGCCACTTTCTATCTTCTTAAAAATGTATTGTTTAATTTCAACAAACTTAGGTACTGACATAATGATTTAGACAACCCACTTGTATATACAATCAATATTAAGCTAGAGTTTGGCACAAAAAACTTGTATATACAAGCCAATGTTTGGGGACTTTTTGGGGCTATTCGATCGGCTTATTCATCTCCTCGCCCCTAAAATTAACATTTTATTTACATTATTGTGTTTTGCCCAATAAATGGTAAATTAAGTTCGAATATTAAAGCGTTAATCAATGGACAAATAAAAACATTAAGGGATTAAAATGATTAAATTTTTCACTACATACGCAAACTTTTTCCTCTACGCCATCGCCGGTTTCTTCTTCGCAAGGTGGACGAGAACACTTTTAGTTGAAGGTGACTTTGAATTAACCTCTATGATGTATTTTATCTGTGCGTTGATGCTTGCGTATCGCTTTTCTGACAAGTTTGAGCGTAGAAATAATCTCGACGAACTTATCAAGCGCAAAGAAGACTCGCTAGTTATTCGTTCGGTTCACCCATTCCCGATCATTACATTGCACCAAGCTAAATCCATTGAAATTGAGCGGATTTCGAAAGTCGCAATTAGCGATAACTGGCTATCTATCATTATCGATGGCAATGGTAATGGGTTTGACTTTCAGTTAGCTGATAGCAAAGAAAATATAGAATCACACCTTAAAAACTTAATGGTTGATCACAATACCGCTCAGGTAGATTTTCAATTTGTTTAAGCTGTGCCATAAACATCAATAAACGAGGTAGTTCAAATTGGCAAATATCGTAATATTTGGAAACTCTGGCGCAGGTAAGTCTACGCTTGCTAAACGCTTAGCAGACTCCCATCAGCTAGCTCATCTTGATTTAGACACTATTGCTTGGCTACCGACATCACCGCCTCAACGAATGTCGCTTGACCAGTCTAGTGTTACTATTAATGAGTTTGTTAAAGGTCACAAAAATTGGGTAATTGAAGGGTGTTATAGTGATTTACTCTCTATAGTTCTGCCATACGCAAGTGAAATTATTTTTTTAAACTTACCGATAGCTGATTGCATTAGCAATGCCAAGAAAAGACCATGGGAGCCTCACAAGTACGCCAGCAAAGCGGAACAAGACGCCAATCTAGCCATGCTAATTGATTGGATTGCTCAATATACTGAGCGACAAGATACATTCTCCTATCACGCACATAGAGCCTTGTTTGATGAATTTGTTGGCGACAAAAAAGAAATAACTAGCAATCGCTAGTATCTTTGGTCGAGATTATTTTTAAAGTTAATAAAAAAGGCGATGTGTGGATAACACATCGCCTTTTTTCATATAAATCAATAATGACTAAGGCATCATTTGTTCTTGATCTGCACCTTCTTTCTCTACAACTTCTGGGATTAAGTCTTCTTTCGAAACACCTAATGTTAGCGCAAGCGAGCTTGCGATGTAGATAGAAGAATATGTACCAATTACAACACCGAATAATAACGCTGTTGAGAAACCGTGAATTAATTCACCACCTTTAAAGAATAACGCTAACAATACTAAGATTGTTGTTATTGAAGTGATAAATGTACGACCCAACGTTTGCGTCAATGAGATATTGATAATTTGCTCGGTTTCTTCATCGCGAATTTTACGGAAGTTTTCACGGATACGGTCAGATACAACAATCGTATCGTTCAGTGAGTAACCGATAACCGCAAGCAACGCCGCTAGTACAGTTAAATCAAACTGTAAACCTAAAACCGAGAATAAACCTAAGGTCAGTAATACATCGTGAAATAGTGCGACAACAGAGCCAATAGCAAATCGCCATTCGAATCGAAATGATACGTATACTAAGATACAAATTAGTACCGTTAGCATCGCTAAACCACCCTGCTCTGCTAAATCTTCACCAACACTTGCACCAACGAATTCAATGCGTCGCATATCAATACTTTGGCCTGTGCCTTCTTTGAGTACAGCAAGAACTTGGTCACCTAATGTTTCAGGTTTAACATCGTCACGTACACCTAAACGAATAACAACATCTTTCGAGCTACCATACAATTGCACAACAGCGTCGTCGTAGCCATTCTGGTCCAATACGCTACGCAACTGGTTCAAATCAGCTGGTTGTTCAAAGCCTACTTCAATTAACGTACCGCCAGTAAAGTCCAAACCCAAATTAAGCTTGTTCGTTGCTAAAGAAACGGCACAAAGGATCATCACCAAAACACTTAGCATAAGTGCAGGCTTTCGAAGTCGCATAAAGTCGATAGGTTTATCTACATTAATAATTTGCATAATAAAGTCCCTCGCCCTTAAATCGGAAGCTTTTCAAGGCGACGACCGCCCCAAACCGCATTAACAATAGTACGTGTGAGTAAAATAGCTGTGAACATCGAAGTAATAATACCGATTGATAATGTTACTGCGAAACCTTTAATAGGACCTGTACCAACAGCGTATAAAACAAACGCAGCAATCAATGTGGTAATGTTCGCATCTAGGATGGTTGAGTATGCAGCATCATAACCTTGATGAATCGCTTGTTGCACTGATTTACCCGCACGAAGCTCTTCGCGTATACGCTCAAATATAAGTACATTGGCGTCAACCGCCATACCTACGGTCAGTACGATACCCGCCATACCCGGTAACGTTAATGTAGCGCCAGGTATCATCGACATAATACCAATAATCATTATTAGGTTAACGGTAAGTGCCATATCAGCAACAAGACCAAATGCTCGGTAGTAAATCACCATGAAAACAACAACAGCCGCTAAACCAATGATGATAGCTTGTAAGCCCAGTTGTACGTTTTCAGCACCCAATGATGGACCTACGGTACGCTCTTCAACAATTTGAATAGGCGCAATCAATGCACCTGCGCGAAGTAATAAGGCTAAATCATGCGCTTCTTGCTGAGAACCAGCACCCGTAATAC
The DNA here is from genome assembly GCF_030161435.1 of Thalassotalea loyana. GTDB lineage: Bacteria > Pseudomonadota > Gammaproteobacteria > Enterobacterales > Alteromonadaceae > Thalassotalea_G > Thalassotalea_G loyana. Next base: position 195,850 of record NZ_BSSV01000002.1, read on the forward strand.
GGAAACTCTTACCTAAACGTGCTTGAATTGTTGGTGCTGAAATAACTTCTTCAACTTTCTCAAAGATAGTATTGCCGTCTTTATCAACACGATTTGTTGGCTTGTATTCAATAAATACAACCGCCATTGGCTTGCCAATGTTATTTTTAGTTGCATTCGAGAACTTGCTACCACCTGGTGAATCAAGGGTAATGTTTACCTGTGGGCGTGAATATTCGTCAAAGCCAGATTTTGCATCAACAATATGATCACCCGTTAACATAACACGCTTTTTCAATAAGATAGGACGGTTGTTATCACGTTGATTTAATAGCTGTGAACTAGCTGGCACGCGACCATTTAACGCGGCGTTTAAGTCACCTTCAGTGTCTACCATTCTAAATTCAATGGTTGCTGTCGCATTTAAGATTTTCTTAGCTTGGGCCGTATCTTGAATACCAGGTAATTCGATAACAATATGTTTTTGACCTTGACGCTGAACTAATGGCTCAGCTACACCGATTTCATTTACACGATTACGAATAATCGTGATGTTTTGTTGAAGTGCATAATCACGAGTTTCTTTAAGCTTTTGCTCAGTCATATTAGCAAGAAGCGTTAGCTCATCACTGTTTTCAACAAACGTTAAATCACGGTACTGGCGAGAAAGAAAAGTCTCTGCGGCGTCTAAGTCTTCAGCGTTACGTAATTTAATCTCGATGCCGTTGTCAGTGCGTTTCACACCGCGGTAACGGATTTTTTCATTACGTAAGTCAGAACGAAAGTCACCTACCATTGAGTTTTCAGCTTTTAAAATGGCTTCGTTCATGTTGACTTCCATTAAGAAGCTAACACCACCACTTAAATCCAAACCCAACTTCATTGGTGTGCCACCAATTGACTGCAACCACTCAGGGGCAGCTGGCGTAAGGTTTAACGCTACTGAGAATTCTTGACCAATTTTTTCATCAAGCAAATCACGTGCTTTTAACTGAGCTTCTGTATTTTCAAAACGAACTAAAATTTGATCGTTTTCAAGCTCAGCACGCATAAACGTGATGTTGTTTTCATTTAAAGTGCTTTCAACTGTTGTCATCGTCGTTTCGTTAGCTACGTAGCCACGTAAACCAGAAATTTGCACTGCTGGGTCTTCACCATATAAGTTTGGTAAAGCATATAGCGCGCTTATGGCAACAATGAAAAGTACTAGCAAGGTTTTCCATACTGGATTCTTGTTTAACACAATTTCATCCTAAATCTATCTTTGAAAAAGCAAAAAGCCGCGAGGAACGCGGCTATTTGATTATAAGTTTTTCATTGTACCTTTTGGTAATACAGCAGATACAGCTGCTTTTTGTACTGTTACTTCAGTACCTTCCGCAATCGCAATTACAATGAAGTCTTTTTCGTCAGAAACTTTTGCGATTTTACCTACTAGGCCACCTTGTGTTAACACTTCGTCACCTTTGCCAAGTGCAGACATAAGGCTCTTGTGCTCTTTTACACGCTTAGCTTGTGGGCGGTAAATCATGAAATAAAACACTAAACCAAAAACAAGTAACATGATTAACATGTCCATACCTGCACCCGGTGCTGGCGCTGCTGCGGCATGTGCTTTACTGATAAATAAGTCCATAGTTTCCTCTTTTTATACTTCTATATTAAATTTAAATTACTCTGATTCCTGGCCAGCTAATGGCGGCACAGGCAATCCACGCAAGGCGTAAAATTCTTCAACAAATTCGTCCAATTTACCTTGCTCAATAGCATCACGCAAACCTTTCATAACACGTTGATAAAAACGTAAGTTATGAATCGTATTTAACTGAGAACCTAAAATCTCATTACACTTGTCCAAATGATGTAAATATGCACGCGAATAGTTCTTACACGTGTAGCAATCACATTCAGGATCCAATGGGCCCGTATCCGTTTTATGACGTGCATTACGAATTTTGACTATGCCGTCTGTTACAAACAAGTGACCATTGCGTGCATTACGTGTCGGCATTACGCAGTCGAACATATCAATACCACGACGTACGCCTTCAACTAAATCCTCAGGCTTCCCTACTCCCATTAAGTATCTGGGCTTATTTTCAGGAATCAAGGGGGTGGTGTGATCTAAAATGCGGATCATGTCTTCTTTTGGTTCACCGACAGATAAACCACCGATTGCATAACCGTCAAATTCAATGGACTTTAAGCCTTTTACCGAGATTTCACGAAGATCTTCATACATGCCACCTTGAACGATACCAAATAGCGCATTTGGATTACCCTCGTGTGCATCTTTAGAACGCTGTGCCCAACGAAGTGAAAGTTCCATTGAATCTTTTGCTTCTTGGTGTGTCGCAGGGTATGGCGTACATTCATCAAAAATCATTACGATGTCTGAGCCAAGCTTACGTTGCACTTCCATCGAACGCTCAGGAGTAAGCATAATTTTCTCGCCGTTAACAGGCGAACTAAACTTCACCCCCTCTTCGGTGATTTTTCGCATTTTACCTAAGCTAAATACTTGGAACCCACCAGAATCCGTGAGGATTGGTTTGTCCCAGTTAATAAAGTCATGCAAGTCGCCATGTTGTTCGATAATGTCGGTACCAGGGCGAAGCATTAAGTGGAAGGTATTACCAAGAATAATCTCAGCGCCAATATCTTCAACTTCTTCGGTTTTCATTCCTTTAACAGTGCCGTAAGTTCCTACTGGCATAAATGCAGGAGTTTCTACGGTCCCACGATCAAAAGTTAATCGACCACGACGTGCCTTGCCGTCGGTTTTCAATAATTCGTATTTCATGTTTATTCCTTAACCTACCAGCGAAACAGGCTGATGGTTTGTAAAGTAAATAAAGTATAGCGCGATCTATAACGAAGATTTACGCGTTAAAAACATAGCATCGCCATAGCTAAAGAAACGATATTCTTGTGCTACAGCCTCTTTGTAAGCAGCCATGATATGCTCGTAGCCAGCAAAAGCGCTGACTAACATAAGTAAGGTAGATTCCGATAAGTGGAAGTTGGTAATTAAGCCATCTACAAGCTGCCACTGGTAACCTGGAGTAATAAAAATACTCGTATCTTGGTAGTATGGTTTTAACTCAGTATCGGCTTCTTTCGCTGCCATAGCAGCACTCTCGAGCGAGCGAACAGATGTCGTTCCAACGGCAATAATTCTACCACCACGAGCCTTTGTATTGTTAATTTGTTGTACGACTTCTTCGCTAACTTCAACATACTCAGCATGCATAACGTGATCTTTCACGTCATCCACTTTAACGGTCTGGAATGTGCCGGCACCAACGTGCAATGTAACGAATGCGAGTTCGACACCTTTCGCTTTAATTTGCTCTAATAGCTCATCATCGAAGTGAAGACCAGCAGTCGGCGCAGCAACAGCACCTGGTTTTTCATTGTAAACGGTTTGATAACGCTCTTTATCACTGTCTTCATCAGGGCGATCAATATATGGCGGAAGCGGCATGTGACCAATGCGTTCTAAAATATTTAAGACATTTTCATCGCCGGAAAATTTCAACTCAAATAGCGCATCGTGTCGAGCGACCATTGTTGCATTGACTTCACCTTCTAGAATGATCTCACTGCCAGGCTTTGGTGATTTGCTGCATCGTATATGAGCTAGAACACTATGCTCATCTAAAATACGTTCAACTAAAACTTCCAGCTTTCCTCCTGAAGCTTTTTGGCCAAACATACGAGCAGGGATCACGCGAGTATTGTTAAACACAAGTAAGTCACCAGCTTGCAGATGCTCAAGAATATCTGGGAAATGTTGATGAGATATTTCACCATTGTTACCGTCTAATGCCATTAAGCGGCTAGCAGTTCTCTGTGCTTTAGGGTAACGAGCAATTAGGTGTTCAGGTAATTCAAATGAAAAATCGGCTACACGCATGGTTTTATCTGGTTTTTTGACAAGTGAAAATCGTGCGCTAGTCTAGTGTTAGCCATGGAGAATATCAAGATAAAAGTGTGACTTTTCGCAGTTAATATGTTGCTTAGAAAAAAGACATTATACACTGTAGCGATAAACTTAGCTTATGATAACCATTCACCAAATAACTTTTCGCCTCGCCGAGCAGTTTTATAGGCTTGAATCTAGAGCGTTTTGCTCTTTGTTTAAACTAACAATATTGAGTCGTTATGAATAATTTAGCCTATGCCATTGCCAAGACCATTTTAAATGGCTTTGAACGCCATATCTTCCTTTTCACTGAAATAACTCGCAGTGCTAAACAACGTTTTGAACAATGTCAGTGGCAAGACGTCCACCAAGCAGCAAAAAAGCGTACCGACTTTTATGATATTCGCGTAAAAGAAACCTTAACAACACTCAAACATGATTTTGAAATAGAAGCGCTAGACTGTGAACTTTGGCAAGGAGTTAAGCAATCCTATGTTGACCTATTATCGTCTCACCCTCAACCTGACTTAGCTGAGAGTTTCTACAACTCTATCTTTTGCCATCTATTCGAACGCAAATACTACTTTAACGACTACATATTTGTTAAAACGACGGCCAATGAGAGTAAACCTGTAGCAAAAGCACAGTTATACACGCGCTATTTTCCTGCTGAAAAAGGTTTAAAACAGACAATTTCAGATATTCTGACCAAACCGGGTTTTGATATCCCATACGAAGATCTCGAACGAGATGTCGATATTCTAGTCGATCGCTTTTATCAACAGTCTGCAAAAACACGATTTACGCCAAAAGAAATGTCCTTCGATATTCTAGATTTTGTTTTTTATCGCAATAAAGGCGCCTACGTCATTGGTAAAGTAAATTCGCCTGCAGGTGAAACGCCATTTATTGTTGCACTAATTAACAATGAACGCGGTGGTTTAGTACTCGATGCTATGCTAAGCGAAAGTGAAGAAATGGCGGTTGTTTTTGGTTTTGCTCGCGCTTACTTCTTTGTCGATTGCCAGCATCCGTTTGCGTTAGTTGAATTTTTACAAAAGTTAATTCCTCACAAAACAAAAGCAGAGTTGTATTCTGCCATTGGCTATCACAAACAAGGTAAGACCCAGTTTTACCGTGACTTCTTAAATCACCTATCAAATAGTGATGATGACTTAATCTTGGCGCCAGGTATCAAAGGTATGGTCATGTCGGTGTTTACACTACCCTCATACCCTTACGTGTTTAAAATAATAAAAGACAAATTCTCGCCTTCGAAAAACGTCACTAAAGCAGAAGTTAAAGATAAATACCGACTTGTTAAACTTCACGATCGTGTTGGGCGAATGGCAGATACAATGGAATACTCCGAAGTTGCCTTTCCAAAGTCACGTTTTAGCCAAGAATTGCTGGATGAGCTTTTAAAAGTCGCCCCATCACTAATTCGCTTTGAAGACGGCCTGGTGGTGATTCAGCATATGTACATTGAGCGCCGAATGACACCGTTAAACCTATTTCTAGCTGACGCAACGGAGGAAGAACAAGAAGATGCGCTCTTCGGGTATGGTCAAGCGATTAAACAACTGATTGCCGCAGATATATTTCCTGGTGATATGTTGCTGAAAAACTTTGGCGTAACTCGTCATGGTCGAGTAATTTTCTATGATTACGATGAAATCACCTACATGGATGAAGTTAACTTTAGAACGAAACCTGTGCCAAAAACTGAAGAACAAATATATGCGTCAGAGCCATGGTACACGGTAAATCCCGGCGATGTTTTTCCTGAAGAGCTGGCCGTGTTTGCGTTAGCAAACCCCAAATACCGAGAGCTATTTAACAAACATCATGAAGATTTGCTTTCAGCCCCATACTGGCAGCAAGCTCAAAAAAATGTTGCTGATGGGGTAATTGAAGATGTTTTTCCGTATCCAAGTGACATCCGTTTTTGTCAATATTACGGATGTTAGCTAAATCTAAGCTAAGAATTAGCCAATATGTTTAGAAATTAAGCGAACGGTAAAAATTAGTAAATTTACTCTTTACCTTTTAAAAAGCATACGTATAATGCTCGCTTGTTGCAGGGGTATAGTTCCAATTGGTAGAACAGCGGTCTCCAAAACCGACGGTTGGGAGTTCGAATCTCTCTACCCCTGCCAATTCTTCCCTCTATTTATTTCCAAATTTTTCCGCTAGTATACAAATTCATTTTTTGACGCAGCAATACTATGGCTCTTACGCAAAGACAATATGACCAACTCAATGAGATTGGAATTTCACTTTGGCAAAATAGATCTGCATCCACCACTGAATCTGATACAGCAGTAACAATAAAGTTGACCAACGAAGACTTTTTGCAATTACTCGACTCTCAGCTTTTTCAAGATATATTGTTGGCATTATCGATCACACCAGATCAAATTAGTCTGCTTGCGGGTCATTTGGACCTTGGGTTATTGAACTGGCACATGGCTGATGTTGAATCATGTGAAATGACGGCTTCACAACTTACAACGCCAACGCTTGATAAATTATCGAAGTCGCCACAACTAAAACAACAACTCTGGCAACTCATTAGCAAGACCTCGTCATGAACCTGTCTTTTAAACCTGTGACTCAGCAATGTGTTGAAACATTGATGCCAATCGAGAATGCCTGCCACAGCCACCCTTGGAATGAAAAATTATTGAGAAGCTGTATTGGCGGACGATATTTCGGCTTTTCTGCTACGTTAAACAATCAAATCGTCGGTTTTTATATTGCTGATAATATCGTCGGCGAAACAACGCTTATGGATATTTGTGTCACCCCAACTCATCAGGGTAAAGGTTACGGTAAAGCGCTGCTAAAGCACTATATTAATCATGCGGCTTCACTCGATTGTGTAACGTCTTTCTTAGAAGTACGTGCCAGTAATATAAGTGCGCAAATGTTATATATTACATTAGGTTATGTTGAAACGGGACGAAGGACAGGATATTACCCAAAGGAAATTGGTTACGAAGATGCAATAGTTATGAGAAAAGACCTCAAGAGCTGATTAATTTGCGATAAATTAGCAAAAAAACACTTGCCAACCATCTGATAAATATTACTATTCACATTCTTTTAATACCCTATTAATAAGTTAAACATTTTTTTAGCTAAACCAGCTCGCAGGATTTGTTAAAATTAAATTAGTTTGACATTACCTTTTGTGAATCGCCCATGACAAATTTATCCATCAAGAACAAAATTTTTGTTTCGTTAATCAGCCTTGTGCTGGTGACGGCATTATTAGTTGGTGCATTCAGTCAATTAACTGCTCGCTCGGTAATTGAAGATCGAATGCTAAACAATGAAATACCATCTACCATTCAAAACATTGGTGCGCAAGTCAATACGGAAATTGGTGAAATGTCAGCAATAGCTAAACATATTGCTACTGATAATTTCATTCTAGACTGGAACGCTAACGGTCGCAGCAAACAAGGTGAACAACTGCTTATTCGTAAGCTTCAAAAAACGGCACAAGATTTCGACTTAAGTGCGGCGTCATTTGCAGATCGCCCTTCTGCTATGTATTGGAATCAAGATGGTTTTCTTCGAAAATTAAATAATGACAATATCGATGGCTGGTTCTATGCCTATCGCGATAGCGGCCTAGAGACCAGTGCGAGCTTATATCACTACCCTGATTCCGCGAAAATTGATGTATTCATTAATTACCAACAAGTCAATGGTGCGGGACTATCGGGTATCGCAAAATCATTTGAAGATATGGCTAGCTCACTGGCAAGTTTTAAAATTGAAGAAACAGGCTTTGTATACTTGGTTGATGGCCAAGGAACTATTCAACTTCACAAAAATAAATCATTGGTTGGTAAATCAATCAATGACATTTATCCTGTCAACACGCAAAGTCTATTAAGACAGTCAAATTACAATCTATCAGAAGCCTTACTAGAAGATGGACTTGTTGTTGCCTCAAGTCATGTGCCAAGTGCAAACTGGTATGTCATTGCAGAAGTCCCAAGAGCAGAAATTTTTCATGCGATAGACCAATCACGCACACAAATTATGATCTCAGTATTTATTATTGTATTGATTGCTGCTTTCATCGCCTTTTTCATCACCAAGAGTATTACCTTACCTATCGCACGACTTGCTAATATGTTCAAAGAGATGGGTGAAGGCCAGGCAGATATCTCCTACCGCTTGCCGGAATCAGGACAAGAAGAGATGGTTGCCGTTGCAAAAGGTTACAACCAGTTTGTTAGTAAACTAGAAGCTGTTTTCGTTAACATTGCACAAAACAGTCAACGACTGCGTGAGATAGCAATTAAACTCAACACCGATGCACACACAAGTATTTCCGGCTCTATCGCAAATGACGAGAATACGCAGCACATATCAACAGCATTAAGCCAAATAGGGGAAACCGTCTCTGAAATTGCTGAAAACGCCCTACAAGCCTCAGATATTGCCAATAACATTCAAGCAAATGAATCGAACGTTCAACAGGTCATTGAACAAACAGGGACAGACATTGCCGCCCTTGCTGAAAAAATTAATGACATATCTGCAGTAATAGAATCGCTGACAGCAAATACGGAAACAATTGGAACCGCATTAGGGGTTATAGAAACCATTTCAGCACAAACAAACTTATTGGCGTTGAACGCTGCTATCGAGGCAGCTCGTGCAGGTGAACATGGTCGTGGTTTCTCGGTTGTAGCAGATGAAGTGCGAAACTTGGCGGCGCAAACAGCAAACTCGACAACTGAAATCCAAGCAATAATGGAAACATTACAGACCTCTTCTGCGTCAGTTGCAAGTGAAATCACAGGCATTATCGAACAATCGAAAAACACGTCTGACTCTATTGATCAAGCACGCCAAAACTTAGCAATGTCAGTTGAATTAACCCACAAGATAACTGATACATCCCATGTTGTAGCGACGGCGACAGAACAGCAGTCTATTACGTTAACCGACATTAACTCTAACATGGAAGGAATGACATCAACGGCTGTTGAAAATAGAGAAATGGTTCAGCATATCGCTGATGAAGCAGAAACTCTTAAGGAGCTTTCACAAGATCTCGATGGTCTCATTGCACAGTTTAGTAAAAAATAGCTAACGAAGATGACAAACAGGGAGCCAGCGGCTCCCTTTCTCGTTACAACTAATAACAATCATTTACCAAGAAGGTACAGAAATAGAAAGGTCAACTTTTTATCATAAGTTACAGCAGGCTAAGGAGTTAATGATGCAAGCAGTAACTAGTGAATATTCAAATTTGGTAAACAGCAATCACGCTGAAAGTGCTCGTAGAATAGCAGAGCAAGCCATCGCTCAATTGGCAGAATTAACGCCAAACACAATATCACAATGTGCAGCACTACTTGCCGAGCAACTCAATGCTGTTGCACCTCAACCAAAGCATGTTACTGACTACGTGTTAAGTCATGATGAATTAGTATGTATTTCAGAGCTGTTTCAGCAAGCAAATTAGATGGGAAATAAAACGGAGCAAACTCACATAAAGTTCAACTCAAAAGAGAATCGAGAAAACTTTACATGAGTTTGATTTAAGGGAAGTTTTTCTTAGTGAGCTGTTTTTTGACTATTCGTCACTTTAATTTGCTCAACCTGTTTAAATGACGTTTGTGACTTTGGCCCTAGTAGAAAGTCTAGTTGCACCAATGAGTTTTTCATACCTGCTTTAGATGGTTTATATTTCCACTGACGTAAAGCAATTTTCGCACTCTTGTCGAACACTTTTTTCGGTGTTGCCTTAATCACAGATACGTTTTCAACATCACCTTTCGGTGTAATATCAAATTTCAAGACAACAGAGCCTTCTAACTTCTTATCGACCGCTTTTTGCGGGTAAACAGGTTCAATGCGTTTTACCGGCATTACTTCTGAACCACCGGCTTTAGTCATTTTAGCACCGCTACCTGCAAAACTCATTGCAGATAGGCTCATCATTAACACTGCCATTACTGCTAGTGAAGCAATCATAGAACCTTTAGGGTTGTTTTTAATAAAATGTATACGTTCAAACATCACGTCTTTATCTCCATATTCTTTAAAGGACAATTGGGCAAAGCCTACAGGCACAGTTAGCTGGGCTGCGACTACTAATGCTTTGCTGTAGTTGATCCTGCTAGTGGTGTGTTTGCGCGCCAACACAATTTCATCACAGGAAAGTTCTTGGTCACGGCGATAATAGCGAAACGCTAACCATGCCAATGGATGGAACCACATTAGCGCTAATAAGATTAGCGCAAACGCATTCCACACTAAGTCATTTCGTTGAAAATGACAGAGTTCATGTTCAAGGATCAGCGCCTGCTGTTCCTTCGAATAATGTTGCTCGAAGTCTTCTGGGATCACTAGTGTTGGTTTAATGAGTCCCACTAGCATTGGACTAAAAACGTCTTCACTTGCTCGATAACGAAGTCCCTTTACATCGCTAGTTAATGGTGTTTCAGTCAATTGGCGCCAATTCTTTGTTTGCTTAACAAGCAAATAATGATTAACCATTAAATAACCGAAAAATACACAAAAACCGGTAAGCCACAAATATAAAGCGATATCGTAAACCGAATACCGAGTCATTTGCTCATTAGCAATAACTAACATTTTCGCCATTTGAGCGGAGGTTTCCGATGGAATAAACCAATTAGGTATCGACAATAACGGCAATGCGAGCGTAAAAGGAATAAATAGATACAAACGATAATATGTTTGACTTCCTATGTACGGTAATAAAGTTTTCCGAGATAAGATCAACATGCCAGCGATAACAGTAAATGGCACAAGTACCTCTAATAGCCAATCAATCATTTTCTTGCTCCCATGATTTAATGAGTGCCTTTAATGTTTCAACATCTTCTTTTTCGAGCTGGTTTTGCTTAGCAAACCCAGCGACAAGTGGCGATAACTTACCACTAAAGAGTCGTTGAACTAATGATTGGCTTTCTTGCTGCTGATAGCTCTCACGCTCTATCAATGGAAAATAAAGGTAGCGACGTTGCTCTTTTTCAAACCCCAGCGCTTCTTTTTTTACCAGACGATTTAACAAAGTTTTTACTGTTTTTTCATGCCACTGACGATCTGTATTTAACCGTTCAACAATTTCAACAGCACTTATAGGGTTCTTTTGCCAAATGACCTCAAGAACTTCATACTCAGCTTTACTTATTTCGACCATAACTTTAACTATTACAAATGTAATCCTTAATTAAAGATTACACTTGTAATCATCTAAGTCAAGCTTAAATTATGATCTAAAACGAAAGAATTGTTTGGAGATTGAACGCTAACCTTTTCCCTGTTGCTTTTTGCGCTCATACATTTGCTTGTCAGCATCTTCTATTAACGCTTCAATTGAACCATGGGCCGATTGAACATAACTCACGACTCCATGAGAAAATTCAATGTCGTAAGGTTTACCGCTATTTTTATTGAATTCATCTAAGGTCTGTTGAAACCGTTTAATTGTGCGGTGAGTTTGATGAATATTTGCCCCCGTAAAAAGCACAGCAAACTCATCTCCTCCCAACCGCGCCAAAACATCTGACTCTCGCAGTTCTTTTGACAATAAAAAACTAAACGCAATTAACACGTCATCGCCTTCTTTATGCCCGTAGGTGTCATTGATTGCTTTGAACTTATCTAGATCAAAATACACCAAGGATAAATCTACGTTCATCCTGCGACACATTTGGAAGCTAAATTCAGATAACGTATTGAATCCTCGTCGATTTGTAATGCCGGTGAGCTCGTCTAGCGTTGATACTTGAACAGCTTCTAATTCGCGTTCAGCCATGACCGCCAAATCTTCAAAGTCACGCATATCTTCCTTGTCAAAGACACGCGGTTTATCGTCTATGATGCAGAAAGTACCGAGCTTCATTCCATTAATACCTTTGAGTGGGTATCCTGCATAAAATCTAATATTGGGTTCACCCGCTACCAGAGGATTATCAAAAAACCTGTTATCTTTAGTGGCGTCCTCAACAACCAAGCACTCCGACGATAAAATTGCATGGCCACAAAATGAAACACCCCTATCAGTTTCTTGCACAGGTAAACCAAAACACGATTTAAACCATTGACGATTATCATCAACTAAACTAACAAGTGCGATAGGCACATCAAACAGTCGTTTCGCCATACGCGTTAACCGATCAAAACGCTCTTCTGGTTCAGTATCAAGTATTTTCAGTGCATGTAATGTTTGCAAACGCTCTAGTTCATTTTCTAGATATTCAGGTTTGAGCAATGTGCCTCCTTAAACCACCTAACGCAGCTCTTCACCGGTGAGGGCCGTCAAGTTTCATCTTTGTTTAAGTATAGAATAAATGAAAAATTTCATGACTTATTTGGCAACGAAAGCACCAAAGGCCCAGAGCACGTTAAGTTATTCATCAACAATTTTGAAAAAAGCGTAAAAAGTTAGTGATTAACTACTGATTGCAGACATTGTTTTAGGTATAATGTCGCGCTTTTTAGCGATTGAATTGTAAACACTATTCAATCCTTTTAATTTTCGTATTCGCTACAACAGGTAACTAGCATGTCTGTACAACAGCAAGAAGTCGATATTCGTCGTACCTTCGCTATCATCTCGCATCCAGATGCGGGTAAAACAACCATTACTGAAAAAGTACTTTTATTCGGTCAAGCCTTGCAAAAAGCAGGTACGGTAAAAGGCAAAAAATCAGGTCAACACGCCAAGTCTGACTGGATGGAAATGGAAAAAGATCGTGGTATCTCAATCACCACCTCAGTAATGCAATTTCCGTATAACGACTGTTTAGTTAACCTACTAGATACTCCAGGCCACGAAGACTTCTCGGAAGATACCTACCGTACCTTAACTGCCGTTGACTCATGTCTGATGGTAATTGATACCGCAAAAGGTGTTGAGGACCGTACGATCAAGCTAATGGAAGTAACTCGATTACGTGATACGCCAATTATCACCTTCATGAACAAAATGGACCGCGATACCCGTGATCCAATGGAAGTCATGGATGAAGTTGAAGACGTTTTAAAAATTAAATGTGCACCGATTACTTGGCCAATTGGCATGGGTAAAGAATTTAAAGGTGTCTACAACATTATGACTGATGAAACGATTTTGTATCAATCAGGCCAAGGCCACACAATTCAAGAAAAGCGTGTAATTAAAGGCTTAGATAACCCAGAGCTTGATGAAGCCGTGGGTTCATACGCTGAAGATTTACGTGATGAGCTTGAACTTGTCGTTGGTGCCTCACATGAGTTTGATTTAGACGAATTCCTCAAAGGTGAATTAACGCCAGTATTTTTCGGTACTGCATTAGGTAACTTTGGTGTTGACCATATGCTAGATGGTTTAACTAAATGGGCACCTACACCACTACCACGTAAAACCAATGGTCGCGACGTTGCCGCTACGGAAGAAAAGTTCTCGGGATTTGTTTTCAAAATTCAAGCGAATATGGATCCAAAACACCGTGACCGTATTGCCTTCATGCGTATTGTATCGGGTAAATACTCCAAAGGTATGAAGATGCGTCAGGTACGTATTGGTAAAGATGTAAAAATTGCTGATGCAGTAACTTTCATGGCAGGTGACAGAGCTAACGTTGAAGAAGCTTTTGCTGGTGATATTATTGGTTTGCACAACCACGGTAGTATCCAAATTGGCGATACCTTTACTCAAGGTGAAGAAATGAAGTTTACTGGTATTCCAAACTTCGCACCGGAAATGTTCCGTCGTATTCGCTTAAAAGATCCGTTAAAGCAAAAGCAATTACAAAAAGGTCTGATTCAATTATCTGAAGAAGGTGCAGTTCAAGTATTTAGACCAATGAACTCAAACGACATGATTGTTGGCGCCGTCGGTGTGCTTCAGTTTGAAGTGGTTGTTCAACGTCTGAAAACTGAATACAACGTTGACGCGATTTACGAGTCTATTTCCGTTGCAACAGCTCGCTGGTGTACTTGTGAAGATGAACGCACATTAGAGCAATTTAAGAAGAAGGCGTTTGATAACCTAGCATTAGACGGCGGTGATAACTTAACGTACATCGCACCAACTATGGTTAATCTGAGCTTGGCGCAAGAGCGTCATCCGGATATTGAGTTTCATCAAACCCGAGAACACTAAATTTCGTCGTAAAAAGAATTTAGGCTGCATTGCCGGCGTTATTTTTAAGAGTCACATAGGCAAGCTATGCTCCTATTAAAAATAACTTGGCGGCTTTGCCTAAATCCCTTTAACTTAGAAATTGAATTTTACTGTACAGAATTAAACGTCATTCCTGCGACAGCGGGAATCTCATGCGAAATAGCAAAGAGAAAGTGATAAAGAAATGAATATTAAACAACTACTGAGTGACATCGTATTAAAAGCGATGATCGAAGCAGGCTTACCAGAAGATACTAACCCTGCCGTTAGCCAATCAACGAAACCACAGTTTGGTGATTACCAAGCAAACGGTGTAATGGGCGCAGCTAAAAAACTAAAAACTAATCCTCGTGAATTAGCGACTAAAGTTGTCGAAAACCTAACACCAGCACTTGTCGATGCTGGAATTGCTGAAAAAATCGAATTAGCTGGCCCTGGCTTTATTAATATTCATTTATCAAAAGCGTGGTTAGCAGAACAATTAGCTATTGCAGCAAACGATGAAAAGCTTGGTGTAACACAACGCGAAGAGCCTCAAACTGTTGTTGTTGACTACTCAGCACCAAACCTAGCTAAAGAAATGCACGTTGGTCACTTACGCTCAACAATCATTGGCGATGCTGTAGTTCGCGCGCTTGAATTTAGAGGCGACAAAGTTATCCGTCAAAACCATATGGGTGATTGGGGTACACAATTTGGTATGTTACTCGCACACCTAAGCGATAAATTGGCAGCAAATGAAGTAGCTGAAACTGCGCTAGCCGATTTAGAAAACTTCTACCGTGAAGCTAAGATCCGCTTTGACGAAGAGGAAGGCTTTGCTGATCGCGCTCGCGAATATGTGGTAAAGCTACAAAGTGGCGATGCAGATTGCTCAACCCTATGGCAGCAATTTATCGATATTTCGATTCATCACTCAGAAGAGATTTACGACAAGTTAAACGTTACCTTAAAGCGTGAAGACATCATGGGCGAAAGTGCCTACAACCCAGACTTGCCAGTGGTTATTGACGAACTGATGGCGAAAGGTATTGCCGTAGAAGACCAAGGTGCAAAGGTTGTTTTCATTGAAGAAATGGCCAACAAAGACGGTGAACCTTCAGTCTTTATCGTGCAAAAATCTGGTGGTGGCTACCTTTACGCAACGACTGACTTATCAGCGTGTCGTTACCGTTCAAATGAATTAAACGCAGACCGCATCATTATCTTCACCGATGCTCGTCAAGCACTTCACTTTAAACAAGTTGAAATTGTTGCCCGTAAAGCAGGCTTCTTACCTGATCATGTAGCTTACGATCACTGTCCATTTGGTATGATGATGGGTGACGACGGTAAACCGTTTAAAACACGTACTGGCGGCACAATTAAGTTAGCTGACTTACTTGATGAAGCAGTAACGCGTGCAACGGATTTAATCAAAGAGAAAAACCCAGAGATGCCAGCTGAGCAACTTAATGAAGTGGCACAAAAAGTTGGTATTGGCGCAGTTAAATTTGCTGACTTATCGAAAAACCGTACTAGCGATTACATCTTCAACTGGAAAACAATGCTTAGCTTTGAAGGTGCAACAGCGCCATACTTACAATACGCATACTCACGTATTCAAAGTATCTTCACCAAAGCTGGCATTACAGTAGCAGAGTTACCTAGCCAAGCAACCATTGTTGAGCCACAAGAAAAAGCGCTAGCGCTTAAGTTACTTCAATTAGAAGAAGTATTAGACTCAGTGATCGGTGATGGTACACCTAACTTGCTATGTAACTACTTATACGAGTTAGCAAGCCTATACATGAGCTTCTACGAAGCCTGCCCTATCTTAAAAGACGGTATCGAAGAAGACGTTAAACTTTCTCGTTTAGCTCTATGTCACGCCATCTCAAGTACGCTTATGAAAGGCCTAGATATTCTAGGTATTGAAGTAATGGAACGTATGTAGCTTTCAGCTAGCAAACTATCTAAACTTAAGGCTATCATTTGATAGCCTTTTTTATTGCTCAAATTTAATACCCCTAACCAATATGCTTTTTACTGATAGCCACTGCCATTTTGATTTCAAAGAGTTTGCCCAAACCCGAGAAGCTGTAGCGAAAAACTGTCTTGATCTAGGGGTTCATCAACTTATTGTCCCCGCCATTGCGCCAAGTAATTGGCAGGCTGTATTGGCATTAGAGACTCAAAGCGAGCTTAAACTTCATAAAGCACTCGGCATTCACCCATGGTTTCTAAATGATCTAACGCTTGCTGATGTAGAGGATTTGTCCTCCTTGGTTACAAGGCATCATAGCGAAATTATTGCGATTGGCGAGATAGGCATAGACGGTAAAATTGCAGAAGATTACGATAACTTAACAAAGCAGATTCAGTTTTTTGATGCTCAATTAGCGCTTGCTGCAAAATCACAATTACCTGTGATCGTTCATCACCGGAAATCTCATCCATTATTAGTTGAGAGAATAAAATCAGCAAAATATTCTGGAGGAGGAATCGTGCATGCATTTTCTGGAAGCTTTCAGCAAGCCAAACATTATTTGGATTTAGGTTTTAAACTTGGTATCGGTGGAACCATTACGTATGAAAGAGCAGCAAAAACACGTAAAACCGTCACTAAGTTACCGCTAGAGAGTATGGTTTTAGAGACAGATGCCCCTGCAATGCCGATTTTCCAACAAAAAATTCAACATAATAGTCCTGAGAATATCCCATTAATTTTTGATGCTCTGACAGACTTAAGGCAAGAGCCTAAAGATTTGATTGCAGAACAATTGGAAAACAACATTATTAATCTTTTTTCGGCATAAACTATTTTACCCATAAGAACAAAGACTTAGAATTAAAAACAACACGAACCAGCTCATAAAACAAACAAAAAGGTTCATTTTTGAAAGTAAAAGTGAAATAATACACACTCAATTACAAGTAGTAGGGTTGAATTATGGCGACTTCAGAAGCGAATCAAACACAAATCAATGAAACAGCAACTGAGCAAAACATTTCATTAGAGCAACAATTAGCAGACGCAAACAAGCAAATAGAAGACTTAAAGCTACAAATATCTTGGCTTGAGCGTTCATACGAATAATTAAACGTAACCTATTCATTTGTTATTTAGCGAGTTTAAAGTAACTCGCTTTTTTTTGCCCTAAAACAAGAGCCGGAAAGTTATAGCAATAACTTTCATCAATGATTCCAGAGATGTTTTAGACGGTATTAATGCTTAACTTTACCTACTTTTAACGTAGGGCGATTAACTTTTGAGAAGCTTTTGGCCAGCAAAAAGCCAATGATGCCTGCTAAGATAAGTAGCAACCGAGCTTGCTCGGATAACTCTTGATTCGATTGTGTTAGTGAGGCTTTGATAAACTCATCATTTAAGGTAATACGCACGTAACCAAGTAACTTTTCCGCACGAATTTCACCTGTAAAACTTGTTTGTCCGATAAATTCTGCATTGTCTCGAGCAATCAATCGCTCCTTAATAGGTATCGCATTTGATGAGCTCACAATCACCTGCCCTGTAACACCATAAAACGTCACATCATGGATAAAGTCTTGTTGGCTTACATTTTCAGCGAGCGCTATCAATGACTTTCGATCGTTTTTTTGCAAGTAAACCGACGCACTGTCCGACAACTGGGTTAGCTGAAGCTGCCCTACAGTTTGATAGTGCTGATGAACTTTAGTTTGAGATTTTTGATCACTAATGAAATGAATATTCAAGACAATAACAATCAACACAACCGCTATAGTTAATTGCAGAATTTTATTATAAATCGGCGATATTTTAAGGTATAAAGGCAATTCGATTCGTTTCATAACATGAAAAATAATACACAGCTTATATATAACTATACTGGCTTACTGCATTTTTTAAAATGTAAACGTAATAATAATTGATTTGAAATTACTCACTTACCATCTCAAGGTTGTAAAAATATGTCGATGTTTGAATTAAATTTATCTGCTCACGCTAATACGCCTCTTGCTGACATTATTGACTGTTCTGCAGATATTAAAACGCCAATAAATATCCACCTTGATAATGAAAACCTATTAATTGAACAAGCTATTTTAAATACTAAAGTCGCTCCTCATGCTCAAGGCAGTGACGCTCAGATGCAAACCGTAACGAGCAATGCCCGTTTAGTTGTTTTTTCTACTATCAATCTTTCAACATTAGTTGCGTTAACTCATCAATGCAATCTGACATTAGTGTCAATTGAACAATGTGTTGATAGAGTTGGAAGTACAAGTATTCGAATTCTCATTGCAACCCAAGATATTGATAAGAGCCGCCAGCTGTTAGCAAGCTTTAATATGGCCCACAACATTGAGTCTGCAATAACTGACAGTTCTCCATCTTTATCTCAGCCAGGGTTGTTAGTCATGGATATGGACTCGACGGCAATAAAAATTGAATGTATTGATGAAATTGCAAAACTAGCAGGAACAGGAGAGCAAGTAGCAGCAGTAACGGCTCAAGCAATGCAAGGCAACCTCGATTTTAAACAAAGCCTTTATCAGCGAGTAGCAACGTTAAAAGGTGCTGATGAGTCTATCATGCAGGCTGTTTTAGATGAGTTGCCTTTGATGGATGGCTTAACAAACCTAGTTAAAGTACTACAGCAACACAATTGGCGTTTAGCTATTGCTTCGGGTGGTTTTACCTATTTTGCCGATCATCTCAAACACACCTTACCATTAGATGAAGCCTACTCTAACCAACTTGAAATCATTGACGGCAAACTTACTGGTGAAGTCATTGGCGACATCGTCGATGCCAATAAAAAGGCAGAGGTACTTGCGACGTTAGCAACAAAATACGGTATTCCAATGAGCCAAACCGTTGCGATAGGTGACGGTGCTAATGATCTCGTGATGATGGCAAAAGCACAATTGGGTGTTGCTTGCCATGCAAAAGAAATCGTTAAACAAAAGGCTCAAACGAGTATTAACAAGGCGCCACTTGACACCTTATTACACTGGTTGGACTAAAAATTAAAAAGCCTGATGGCTTTGCTATCAGGCTTTTTAACGTTATTTATTTGCTTGCTCAGCCACATACATCTGGTGTCTCAACAAAGCTTCCTTTGTCGTATCAATCAGCTCTACGACACCGGCAACACTCCAAATATCCTGTTCCAGTTGTTTGCCACGATGAATGGCATAAGAGCCAATATAACTTAATTCAGGGTTAAGAAAATCCATATTGGGACTATCAACCCGTGATAACTTGGTTTGCAAGCAAAACAACTGACCACGCTTGAGCGCGGTTGCAATAAACATATGTCTGAGCTTATCGCTACTCAGCTCTGTATCAAATTTAGTAATTACAGCTTTCTCAACTGATTTAATGCTGGTATCAATTGAAACATATAACATTCCATTTACCGGCAAGTCAGCAGGCTGTAAGCGTTTTAATGCAGTAGATAATGAATCCATCGCACTATTGTGACTTAAGATTGGAAACAAGTTGGCTTTGCGACGATGATCACTTAACCCTCGACAAACAGAAATAAAGTTTGAGGTTTCATCGTTGGCGACTACAAGCTCAGCTTTATATCGGCTACCACTGGTCTGAACCAGAACGTTAGGGACATCGATAAAGCTTGAATAAACATTAATTAGCGCTTTGTTCAAACCAGGAATAGTTAATGCGTACTCATCAGTCTCTAATTTGTCTCGATTTTTACTGATTAACAGCTTAAAGAAGCTTCGACCAATATGATGATGTTGCTCTACATAGACTTTCAAATTAATAATATTTCGCTTCTTATTAATTCTAACCACTTCATAAGGTAGCTGACTTAAATCAAAGGCATTGGTAACTTTCTGTAAGTTTGGCAATGAAAGTTTAACCACATCACCGCGTTTTAATATTGCCTCCCTATCGAGCACTAATTTCAATCCCGACATTGAAAAGTCTTCAGAATGACCATGCCACTGCACACCACCTGCTTCAATAGTTGCAGGCGTTTTATAGCGAAAGCGAGGTTCAGTGCGTTGATTTAAAAAGTTTATTCCAACGGACTCGACTCGTTTATTTTCAACATGCCGTTTGTGGCCAAAGGCCTTTAGTTTTTTCTTGTCAATATCGCTAAATTGATACTGTTTGTACTCTTCAACTAAGCTTTCACAGGTAAGATCCTGAGCGACAATACAGTAAGGTAGACTGTCGACTACGTTGTAAACATCATCAGAAGGAAGATCCATTAAATATTGGTCTTTTGGCCCTAAAGAGTTCGACAAGGTTAGGGTTGCATGAACTTCTTCCCTATCAACATCAAACAACTTAATTTCCGTTACAGCGAATGAGTCTTTCGACGCAGCAAAACCAATAAATTTTCGCATGAACGCCTTGTCTTGCTCTAACTGTTTATTGTCTGCCGTATAGAAAAATTGCTGGCCTTTGTTTTCATGAATAAAGCTATAAACTAACAAGCTTTGACCAATTTTTTTTGCCATTCTCAGACGCGCAATACGCTCTTGGGTAAGCAAACAATCAATTGTTGAAAATTGACGTTCATCTTGCCAATATTGAAATAAGGCTTGGTTATTATGACCGGTCAATGCATAAGCGGGCTGGTATTTGCCATTGACTGACTGGATAAAAATGGGTAATTCATTAATTTTAGGTAAAATATATTGCTGATAGCTCCGAGACTTAATTGCTGCGATACTATTATCTAAGTTGATCTTATAACGACGCTTGTTACCTTGAATAAAACCTTTTAAAAATTGCCTAAACCCATCTTTTTCTAAGCCATCTTGATAGACGCGTTCTAAACCAATAAGTTGAATTTTATCAACCACCTGAAGGTTTCTAACGATATATTCAAATTCGTTTTGCTTACCAAACTGAAACTCTTGCTCTAGACCAACAAATTGAATAACAACAGTTTGGCCTTTTTTCACTTCTTGCTTTTCAGTTAGCCGGATCTTACAACCATCGATACTTAGATCAGATGTTGTTGCCAATAAGATGTCATTGTCATTAAATTGTATCTTTACAGATATCGCAAAGTTCATTCGCTCTTCTTTGCGGTTATAATATGGGCCTAATGAAACGACATCCGCGGGGTATTGAGTCTTATCGAAAACTCTATCTTGTTCGCCGGAAGCTTGGGTTGCATCAACTTGAGATTTTTCGCGTTGGTAGATAACTCGAAAATTGTTATCAGTATTTTTAACTGCTTCATAAACACCAAAGGTGTATGAACCATAGCTTTCAATACTTTCCTTGAAAGTTTGAATCGCGACGTCATCAAGAAAGTGTGTTTTCCCGTCATATTCAAACATTTTACATTCGCCATCAACCAAGCCTCGTAAGTCAACCAAACGAGTACACGGTTGCGCCAAACGCTTCACTTCCATTTTTAAAAGAAAACGATCGCTGGTAGGCAGTTTTTTTGTTGCAGCATTATATTTAGCTTCAAAGTCCGTCTTAAAAACTTGACCTCTAAACTGTTCAATAATGCGATTATATTTTGATAAGTCTTTTGACATTGAACCCTAAACTAACAAAATCACAAAAAGGCTAAACAATACATAGGTATTATTATCTTATTAAAATCGAAAAAAACAATAAGCAATAGTCGTACCCAATAAACATTAACGCCAACGAGAACCTTTATTTACAAGATAAAAACAATCAATTTAAGTAAAGTAACTAACGACTAAACATAACGATGGCAGAAAATTGACGTTATGGACTGCTGTTGCATATTCGTATTGAAACAGCGAAACTAGCGCCATTAGATCTGACTCAAAACAATAAGGTGTTAGCCTGTATGGCAAAAGCGGCAAAAATTGAATTTGTGTGCACCGATTGCGGGAAAAACTATACTCGTTGGCGTGGTCAATGTGAATGTGGTGCATGGAATACTATTGTTGAGATGAAAATCTCAGCTGCAAAAGCGAAAGCGAGCGCGAAATCAGGTTCCGTTGCTGGCTATGCAGGTATTGCTGGGGGCGGCTCAAAAAAAATCGACGAAATCGTTTCATTAGAAGCAGAAAAAAAACCGACAAGTATTGGCGAACTCGACCGTGTCATCAGTGGTGGCGTGACTACAGGATCAGTCAATATCATTTCTGGTGACCCCGGCGCCGGTAAAACAACACTTTTATCTGCGCTTATTGCGCGCATGTCACAAGATGTGGCCTCACTATACTGTACAGCAGAAGAGTCACTATCCCAGTTTAAGAATCGTGTTCAGCGATTGAAACTAGAATACCAACCAGATAATTTATATTTGTTATCGGAAACAAGTGTCGAGCTTATTATTGAAGAGCTTGAAACGAATCAAATCAAATTTGCCGTGATCGATTCAATTCAAGCTGTCGTGACAGAAACCGCAAATGGCAGTCCAGGTTCACCCTCTCAAGTAAAGAGTGCAGCACAAGCATTAACGCAATACTGTAAGCAAAACAACGTCACCATGTTCATCATTGCTCACGTCAACAAGAATAATGAGATTGCAGGCCCACAAACGTTGGTGCATATCGTTGATGCCCTACTCCATATCGATACTAACGATGGCCAAGTAAGAACGTTAAGAGCGAATAAAAACCGTTTCGGTGATATAGACACAGTTGGTATTTTTAAGATGACCGAACGTGGCATGATCAGCGTGGATAATCCAAGTGAGATATTTCTCTCGGGCTCTACGACTAACTCACCTGGTTCGGCCATTACCTGTATTCGCAAAGGCAATCGAAATCTCCTTTTGGAAATTCAGTGTTTAACGACTGAAATCGAATCAGAATTCCCTCAACGAGTATGTGTTGGTTTGAACATGAACCGAGTAAAAATGCTTACCGGTATTTTGCGTAAACATACCAAAACCAAAATTTTCCACGATACGTTTTTCAATATCGTCGGCGGTTTAAAAATAGATGAATCGGAAACCTGTATTGATTTAGCGCTAGTAACGGCACTGCTCAGTTCGTTAAATGACTTCGTGGTCCCCAGAACAACATGTATTATGGGGGAGCTAAGCTTGAACGGCGATGTTCGCCCAATCGATAGCGGCGTTCCCAGAGTTAAAGAAGCTGCACAACACGGATTCGAGCAGATAATTATCCCACACCGTAATTATCACAAATCAATGGAAGGAAGTGGCGCGCAAATTATTCCAGTAAAAACGATTCACCAGCTACTGGAAATTATCCAATAGTTAGCACTTATTAACACCAAACAATCGATAAATAAGAACAAGAAATTAAACCTGACGTTTTCTGTGGTTGTTTGGTATTATTCGAGAAATAATCACAACAAACTTGATGTTGTTTAATCAAAAAGTTGGAAAGATTCCATGAAGAATACAATTAAAAAGCTAGCGATAAGCGTAAGTGCGCTTGCAGTTAGTTTTGCAACGGTAGCGCAAGATGTAGCACCTGAAAATACGGCAAATGAACTTACGATTGAGCGTATTTATTCATCACCTTCACTAAATGGCACGACACCAAAGTCCCTTCGTTTTTCGCCAGATGGCTCACGCGTTACCTATTTACAGGGCAAAAAAGAAGATCTCAACCGTTACGACCTATGGGAATATAATATCGCGACGGAAGAAAATCGTATACTTGTTGATTCAAAAGACATTTTTGATGGCATAGAAAACCTATCTGACGAAGAGAAAGCCCGCCGTGAACGCCAACGAATTTACGGTTCAGGCATTATGGAATACAAGTTTTCTAACGACGGTAAGGCGTTACTGTTTCCACTTAATGGCGACCTTTATTACTACAATCTATCAGACAAGGAAGCAAAGCGCTTAACCAATACTGAAGCATTTGAAACTGATGCAAAGTTTTCACCTCGCGCTAATTTTGTCTCGTTTATCCGAGAACAAAATATCTACGTAATTGATATTGATTCAGGAAAAGAAACTCAACTAACCACCTCGGGTGGCGGTACCATCAAAAATGGCATGTCGGAATTTGTTGCTCAAGAAGAGATGGGCAGGATGACAGGTTATTGGTGGGCGCCAAATGAAAAACATATTGCATTCTTAAATGTCGATGAGTCACCCGTTGATATCGCCATTCGAAATGAAATTTATGCAGAGAATATCAAGCTAGTAGAGCAACGTTATCCATACACAGGCACGCCGAATGTCACTATCAAACTTGCTACAGTGAACGTGAAAAGTAAGAAAATTCGCTTCATCGATACAGGCGAAGAAACTGATATTTATATCCCACGCGTAAAATGATTACCAAAAGGTGACGCACTGACCTATCAATGGCAATCACGTGACCAAAAAACATTAAAGCTAAACCTATACAAGTTAAAAAACCGCCGTCAAACTACCTTGTTAACGGAAACCTCAACACATTGGTTAAACCTGCATGATGATTTACATTTTTTAAGTGATAACAAGCGCTTTATTTGGGCGTCTGAACGCAATGGTTTCAAACATTTATACTTATACAATACCGACGGCAAACAATTAGCGCAGTTAACTGATGGCCAATGGGTTGTTGATTCATTGCACGCCGTTGACGAACAAGATGGCTGGATCTATTTTACAGGTCGTGCTGACACGCCACTTGAGCGCCACCTATACAAAGCACCACTGGACGGCAAATCACCTGAACACGTTGTTAGAATCACTAAACGCAATGGTTTCCACAACATCGTTTTTGCCGGTAATATGAAAACCTATATTGATAAGTTTTCGAATATTCAAACACCATCGCAAGTTAGCCTTCACAAAATTAATGGCGAACATGTTACTTGGTTAGAAGAAAACAAAGTTGATGCAAATCACCCTATAGCACCGTACTACGATCAGCTCGTTATGCCAGAATTTGGCACATTAAAATCTGATGATGATCAAGCGACGCTCTATTACAAACTATACAAACCCAAGCAACTTGAGCCAGGTAAGAAGTACCCTGTTATCGTAAAAGTATATGGTGGGCCGTATGCTCAGCGTGTGACTAATAAGTGGCAAGGCGCTGACATGATTCAGTATATGGTTAACCAAGGCTATGTTGTTTTTCAGCTAGATAACCGAGGCTCTAATTACCGTGGTACCGCGTTTGAATTTCCAATTTATGAAAACTTAGGTGAAGTAGAAGTTGCAGATCAAGTTACTGGCGTTAAATTTTTACGTACACTCAACTTTGTAGATCCAGAGCGTATCGGTATTTATGGTCACTCTTACGGCGGCTACATGGCATTAATGAGCATGTTTAAGGCTGGTGATTACTTCAAAGCAGGTGTTTCTGGTGCGCCAGTTACCGATTGGAGATTATACGATACTCACTACACGGAGCGTTATTTAAACCACCCTGAGGCAAACGCAAAAGGTTATGTGACAAGCTCAGTATTTCCATATGCTAAAAACTTGAATGGTCCACTATTTGTTTATCATGGTATGGCTGATGACAACGTATTATTTACTAATACGACTAAACTTATCAAAACGTTACAAGATGAAAATAAAGTGTTTGAGTTAATGACTTACCCTGGGTCCAAACACTCTATGAGAGGAAAAAAAGTAAAAGTACATTTGAATAATACTATTATCGACTTCTTCGACCGTCATTTTAAATAGGTTTTTCTATATTTGTAAAAGGCAACCCTAGGGTTGCCTTTTTTGGTTTTGACAACACAGTTGAATAAATTTTGGTTATAAAGATATTCCTTTTTAACCTCAATTATGTTTAATATTAAGACGCCATATTTATGTTACTGAATAATAATAATAAGCATCAGAAAACGTAAGCAGTTTTGAGTGTTACCATTCAACCAATCGCTTCTTTAAAGCCTAGGTACCTGGGTTTATTCCTGTTGTTTAATGTAAAATTTTTGGGATAATTCAATGAAAAACCGACCGTCGGTAGTACGCAAAGTACTACTTTCTATTTCTGGTATTATTGCCGTTATAGCCATTGCTGTGGCTTATTTTGTCACCTCTGAACGAGCAGCAACTGTAGAACAGACAGTAACGCAAGAGATTCGTCGAGCTACACAACAAGCTGGTTACGGTATTCACGAGTTTTTCAGGGAGCGCTCTCGTGTCGTAACATCCTTACAGGGTAACCCATTTGTAAATGATTGGTTTAGCCGGTATTCAGAGCGCGGCTCATTCATTGACAACGACCAGCAATATCAGCAAATTGTTCAGTTATTTAAATACGAGTCAGACTATGACCCGTTAATCAAATCCGTATTTTATGCACCTGCGGCAACGTATGAATATTTTGATATTAATGGTCGCTACAACGATCCAAACTACTTTACGAGTAAACGCCCTTGGTGGTTTGAAGCACTCGAAAAAGATCGACTATTTATCACCAACCCAGAGATTGATGCCAACGATGGTTCAATTGTTACCTCGATAAAAACAACGGTTTACTCTCCATCACGCACACTACTCGGTGTCATGGGGATCGATATCCTTGCGTCAGAAATCAAAAGCGGCTTAATTGATAAAATGCACTACCAAAATGAAGGTTTTGGCTTCTTATACACCGCCGACGGTCGTATCATTTCGTTCCCTGATGATGGCAATAAAATAGATATGAGCACACTGCCGACACTTGATCAGGTGGATAATTTAATATCGCACGCAAAAGGTTTTAAAGCCCTGCTTAACAGAAGTAAACCACAAAAAGAGCTACTCACTACCGTTGAATTCAAAGGCGAAGAATACTTAGCATTAGTTTCTCCTATTACTGACGAAACAATGGCCCTGGATTGGCGTGTTGGCTTTATGGTGCCGATGCATGCAATCAATGACCCGGTAACAAAAACAACATATTCATCAATTTTTTCAGTAATCTTAGTATTACTATTAACGTCAGGTGTCATCTTTATTACGATCCAACGTTTGTTAACAAAACCATTGAAACGTGTAACGGCGGCCATGGACGACATTGCAACAGGTGATGGTGATTTAACCAAGCGTATTGACATTAATACCAATGATGAACTTGGTCAGTTAAGTCAGTCTTTTAATACTTTTGTTGAAAACATCCAGCAAATTATTGGCCAGTGCAATGACACGACACAAAAAGTAATGACAGAATCTGATCAAGTAAGTCATTTAGTTGAGGATTTCTCTTCGACCGTCGGCATGCAAAAAGGCTACATTGAGCAAATTGCGACAGCTGCAACCGAAATGACACAAACAATACACGGTATTTCGGACAATGCACAAACGTCACTTGATTATGCAACTAAAGCATCGCAAGAATCACAGGAAGGTAAAGTGCTCGCTGACGACGCTAATGCACTGATGAGTGACCTCGCGAACGAGGTGAGTCACTCAACAGACGTTGTGAATGCCCTTCACAAAAACTCAGAGTCTATCTCTGAAGTATTGGAGGTTATCAAAAATATTGCTGAGCAAACCAACCTATTAGCGCTAAACGCTGCCATTGAAGCTGCACGTGCCGGTGAACAAGGTAGAGGCTTTGCCGTTGTAGCCGACGAAGTTAGAACGCTAGCCAGTCGAACACAAGACTCAACAGGTGACATCGAAAAGATCATTGCAAAGTTACAAGAGTCGGCCTCTGGTGCTGTATCAGCAATGACGGTAGGTAAAGAAAAAACCAAGCAAGGTGTTACTGTTATCTCTCAAGTCTCTGAAAAACTTGCTCAAATAAACGAAGCAATCGCACTCATCGAAGAGCAATCAAATGAAGCAGCGTCGACAATCAAAGAGCAAGCCTCTGCCTCAGATGAAATAACTCAACAAACTATTTCAGTAAATGAGCTTGCCGATCAAGCTGTTACGCAAACTTCTGATATGGCTAACAAAAGCCAAGCACAGAAAGCTGTGACACTTGAACTAACAGAAACAATATCTCAATTTAAAGTTTAATTTCACAACCCACGTATCAATAAGCGATAAAGCTAGTGTAAACTGGCATTATCGCTTTTTGCTTTTAAGGACCTTATGAAAATATCAAACAACGTCGAACTTAATCTTGATGACGTTGAAATCTCAGCCATTAGGGCCCAAGGAGCCGGTGGTCAAAATGTTAACAAAGTCAGTTCCGCAATTCATTTACGGTTCAATGTCAATACGTCTTCATTACCTGATTTTTACAAAGAGAGACTGCTAGCGATAAAAGATAAACGCCTCACGAAAGACGGTGTAATCGTCATTAAAGCCCAACAATTTAGAACGCAAGAAAAGAACAGAGATGCCGCTATAGAGCGCTTGGTCGACTTGATTAAGAGCGTAAATGTTGTCCAAAAAGTACGACGTGAGACTAAACCAACGCGCTCTTCCGTCAAGAAGCGATTAGATAACAAAAAACAACGCTCGCAAGTCAAAGCCATGAGAGGTAAAGTCGTTTAATCAAGCCTGCATTCATGGATTAATTGCATGAAGAAAGCTTGGCTAAACTAGCTTCTCGAATCTTGCCTTCAGCATCGGTAATGCGCAATGTATTGCCATCTTTAGATAGGGAAAAATCAAATGTGTTACCTAACCAAGCTGTTTTGATAATGAGATTGAGTTCATAGCGATTCAAAGGTAAATCACACATTTGATAAAAATAATGATAGGCCCGCCCCATTGCTCCAGGATCAGCGGTATATACATAAATAGTGCTGTCTTCAAAAGCTTTTTGGCGATGAACCTTATCCAACCTATGTAATGAGTCGCTGTTAAGCATTACGCCGAAAAACATCACGAACATTTGAAGCCCTGAGAGCAATAAAGCGAGCCCCCATATAGACTTGCCCCCAAAAGAAGATTTAACAAGCTCCTCGAACTGTTCTAGCGAATATAAAGCAATACAAAAGCCAATAAAAACAGATAGGTATTTGAAATAAAAAAGCCAGTATCTAACGTTTGCCATAAAGGTTGGACTTTCAAAATTAAGCCCCCATAGCGTCGCTCCATGAATGCTCTCAATGAATGGCAAACAAATCAGGCAAAGGGTAAAAATCACAACTCGCATGCGGTATTAATATCCTTATTAACCGTAACTAATGAAATGATTAGGCGGTGATGTTACCCGTGGAATCTCGAACGACCAATTCAGGAGTAAATTGCTCAACCGTTTTTCCGTCGTTGGCTTTTTTAATTTGCGAAATGAGGAGCTTCGTTGCATTTTCCGCTATTTGCGCCGTTGGTTGGTTCGCGGTTGTCAACTTAGGCCATGTTTGACGTGAAAACGGTGAGTTCTCAAACCCTGCAATCGATAATTGGTTTGGGATATCGATATTCATTAAACGTGAGGCAAACAACGCGCCAGCCGCAATCTCATCATTACACGAGAATATCGCTGACGGTTTGTTATCCAGTGCCATCAAATACTTTGCCCCTTCGACACCCGACTCAAATGAATATTCGCCATCAATCATCAGTTTATCATCGAGCGCAATGCCATTTGCTTTCATGGCGTCTTTATAACCATTTAGACGTTCAGCACTCGAATTATGCTCTTTACCACCCGCAATAAATCCAATACGTTGATGGCCTAGTTCAATAAGATGTTCTGTTATATCAAACGCCGCTTTGTGGTCATTCACCATAACACAAGGAGATAATGTATCAGGTGCTTGCTCACCTGACATAATACGCACAACTTTTACATCAAGGTTTGTTAAGTGTTCAACAAACTCTGGGTTTTCTGAAAATGGTGGAGTTAATACAATGCCCGCTATTCGCGACATCTTTACCATCAACGTAATTTCATCAAGAATGTTTTTCGATTGCGCATTACACGGATGAATAACAAGCTCATAGCCTTGAGCTTTGCAGGCTTTTAAAATACCGTTTTGCATATCAATAACATAATACGCGTTTGGGTTATCATAGATAAACGCAATTGAATAAGATTTTGTCCCAGCCAAATTACGAGCAGCAAGATTAGGTTGATAGTCAAGGGCGACAACAGAGGCCATCACTTTTTCTTTAGTTGCTTCTCTAACAGACGGCTCGTTATTCATTACACGAGAGACGGTTTTTATCGAAACACCGGCATGTTTTGCAACATCATTGATCGTCGCTTTCATTAAAACTTCAAATCCTAAATTCTATTTCTTGTTTTTGGCTAGGGTATTGGCATTTGCTCTCAATCGCAACTAACAAATCGTTAAATTAAGCATCAACCCAATTTGACAGCGCTGTCATTTTAACTTAATTTGATCATATCAATAACAAGTAGGTAATCAATATGACCCGACGTACTGCACTCGCAAGTTGGAAAAAACTTGCCGAGTTGGCTAGCTCTCAAGCTAACTTTAATATTCAACAGGCTTTTAATCAGGAGCCTAAACGATTTGATAATTACCATATAACGCTCGACAACTTACTATTCGATTACTCAAAAAATCTCATTAACGAAGAAATCTTTGAGGCGCTAATTAGTTATGCAATTGATTGCCAACTAGATAGAGAGCGTACACGAATGTTTAGCGGCGAAAAAATTAATAAAACAGAAAACCGGGCTGTTTTGCACACTGCGCTGCGCAGTGCATCTGCAGAGCCATTATGGCTCGATGGTTCAAACATACGAGAACAGGTTAAAAATGAACTAATCAAAATTGAGCAGTTCACCAATGCTATTCATGAAAAACATCACTTGGGCTACAGTGGCAAGCCAATAACCGATGTCGTCAGTATCGGTGTCGGTGGATCTAACCTTGGTCCGGAAATGGTTTGTAATGCGCTACCTCATTATCAAGTTAGTGAGTTAACCATGCACTTTGTATCGAATGTAGACGCCGCGCAATTGTTAAGTGTACTTGACAAGGTGAACCCGGAAACCACCTTATTTATTATCTCATCAAAAACCTTTACCACCTCAGAAACCATGACCAATGCAAAAACAGCAAAAGCCTGGCTTGTGTCTCACTTTGCAAATGAGAAGGCGGTTACTCAACATTTTGTCGCTGTCAGTAGCAATTTACAGAAAGTCGCCGAGTTTGGTATTTCGCCAGACAACATTTTCGCGATGTGGGACTGGGTCGGAGGAAGGTTTTCTTTATGGTCAGCAATCGCTTTACCCATTGCACTCTACATAGGTTTTGACCACTTCCAGTCTTTACTTGAAGGTGGTGAAAACATAGATCACCACTTTACTCAAGCACCTTTAACACAAAATATCCCAGTGATCATGGCACTTCTAAGCTTTTGGCACGCAACGTTTCTAGACAATCAAAGCCAAGTGATTTTGCCTTACGACCAAGCATTGGCAAAGTTTCCTGCTTACCTTCAACAAGCAGAAATGGAGAGTAATGGTAAATCTGTATCCACGTCAGGTGAAGACCTCACCTACCCTACTGTTGCGGCTTTATGGGGAGAAATTGGCATTAATGGTCAACACGCTTTTTATCAATTCTTGCACCAAAGCGTGAGTACAGTGCCCGCTGATTTTATCGGCTCTATCTATCCGAATCATAATCAAGATAGTCATCATGAAGTGCTGATGGCGAACTTCTTTGCCCAGAGTCAGGGCCTAATGACGGGAGTAAGTTCTTCTCAAGTTATCGAGCAATTACAAGCTCAAGACTTAAAGCAAGAGCAAGTAAGAGCGCTCGCACCACACAAAGTCCATAAAGGTAACAAGCCTTCAAATACCATACTCATCGATAAGCTCACTCCATACAGCTTGGGGCAACTCGTTGCGCTATATGAGCATAAAATATTTTGCCAAGGTGTGTTTCTAGATATTCATTCGTTTGATCAATGGGGTGTAGAGTTAGGTAAAGTCTTAGCAAATGACATCCAATCACAACTAAAAAACCAAGAGATTAAACAAAATCAAGATAGTTCGACTCAAGGATTACTGCGTCATTTTTTGTTCAAACAGCAACAATCGGGATAAATAAAACACAAAACACGACCAAATATCCATCAAAAACAGATAAAAACAAGTCATAAGAAAATGAAAAGCGACAAATATTTTCTTATTTAAAACAATAAATTAAATAAATCCTTAACTTTTTTTTAATAATTTTGTAGCCAAGATAAAAATTTCTGTGTAAGGTTTATACAAATTTGATGACAACGCTGTCATAAAAAGACAGCGCTGTCATTTTAAATACAAAGCAACAAACTAAAATAATATTCACAACAATGTGTATAAGGGAAAGTCAATGTCATCTAAACACTTTAAAAAAGGCGTCTTAGCAAGCTCAATTGCAATGGTGCTATCAGGTGGTGCTGCGCCACTTGCTTTTGCTGACGAAGCAAATGCTAAAGCAGAAACAGAAGTCATCGAAGTTCGTGGTATTCGTGGCTCTTTGAAAGAAAACATTAATGCGAAACGCTTTTCAGACTCTATTGTTGATGTCATCACTTCTGAAGACATTGGTAAATTCCCTGATAAAAACGTAGCTGAAACCCTGTCTCGTATCACCGGTGTCGCGGTAAGTCGTGAATTTGGTGAAGGTGAGAAAATCAGCATTCGTGGTGCAGGCCCAAAATACAACCGCACATTGTTAAATGGTCAAACAGTTGGTACTGCTGACTGGTTTATCCTAGATGAAGCAAACCGTAGTTTTAACTACACTATGCTTCCTTCAGTAATCGTTAAAAACTTAGAAGTTTATAAGTCACCAGAAGCTGCTACCGACGAAGGTTCAATAGGTGGTACGGTTGTTTTACGTACTCGCCGCCCACTAGAGCTTGATGCGAACACGGTAAGCCTTTCATTAGAAGGTCAATACTCTGAAACATCAGGTGAAACAGACCCACAATTAGCAGGTATGTACTCGTGGAAAAACGAAGACGAGAATTTTGGTGTCATGATTTCTGCAGTCAGCCAAGAGCGAACACTTGAGCGTCAAGGTTTCGAAGTATTAGGCTGGATCGAAGATGAAGCAGACGATTACATCGTACCACGTAACATTGGTGCACCTCGTTTCCTTCAAGATCGTAAGCGCGACACGGTATTTGCAACCTTACAATACGCACCATCAGATGAGCTACTATTCACATTTAACGCACTGTCATCAAAGATGGATGTTGATAACCAGAACGCTAACTTAATTAACTTCGCATTTGCAGACCGCGCAGAAATCATTGCAAACGCGACAAAAGTTGAAAACGGTGCAATTTTAGCCTCAAGTGCAGGTGGTAACTATGCCTACAACTTTATCAACCGTGTATCTAGCACAGAAACAGAGCAATTCCATTTAGACGTTGATTACGAAGGTGATAACTACACGTTAAACTTTGAAATCGGTACGACGGCAGCAGAAGGTGGTACCTACCGTGAAACGTCATGGGAATATGTTGCTGTTGGCGCAGGTTACGCATACGACTTAACAGGTACGCCTAATGTTGATATCGGTGTAAACCCAGCAGATGGCAGTAACTTTGCAGCCGGTTGGATCTGGGGTGGCGCTAAGCCAACAACAGACGAAGAAACGTTTGCACAACTTGACTTAGAATTCCCAGTAGAAGTTGGTCCATTCTCTGCGTTAAAAACGGGTTTAAAATACCGTCAAGCTGAGCGTACTCAAGGCCGTCATGCGTACAGCTGGCACGCTCCATTTACCGATGGTGGTGGTGCAGATTGGAATGTGTACTTAGGCCACATCTTTGAAACATGCCCAACGCTAGCCGATTGTGGTCTTGATGCATTAGGTTCGGTTAATGTTGACGTTGCCGCAACGGGTAACCTAACCAGTCAAGTTGCACACAATCGTGCGTTAATGGAAGAAATTGCATTTGGTGGCCTTAACGGTATTAACGCAGGTTACGCAATTCACGACAACTTACCAGAAATTTGGGAAGTTGAAGAAGATATCTTAGCATTTTACGTGCAAGGTGATTTTAGTGGCGAAGGCTACCGCGGTAACTTAGGTTTGCGCTACGTGAGTACTGATCAAACTTCATATGGTTATGAGTTCTCAGGTGAAACTTGGGGCCTAAATACTATCAATGGCGACTGGTTAACGCCAGAAACACTAAACTGGGTAAGCGAATCTAATGATTACTCTGAAATGCTACCAAGCTTCAACATTGCATTTGATCTAAATGATGAGCAAATTCTACGTGTAGGCGCAGCTCGAGTAATGGCTCGCCAAAACTGGGCAGATATCTCATCTTCTGAGACTTATGGCTCTCTAAATGGTGGTCGTGGTTCAGGAACACGCGGTAACCCACAACTTTCTCCAACAATTGCAAACCAATTCGATGTCTCTTGGGAATGGTATTACGCTGACGCATCAGTGCTATCTGTTGCCTACTTTGCAAAAGATATCAAATCACTTCGAACATCGACTGTTGTAACAGAAGACCGTTACAATGAAGAGACAGAAACGTGGGTACCTGTAGACTTTACGCAACCAGGTAATGGCTTAGCGGGTACTATCGAAGGTATCGAGTTTGGCATCCAACATGACTTTGGTGGCTACGGTGTACAAGCAAACTACACCTACACAGATTCTTCAGCAGAAGAAGAGCGTGACCCAACTAAACCAGGCTCAGGTCTAGTTGAAGGGACATCACAAGACATGCTTAACTTAACGGCATACTATGAGAACGATACGTTCGGCGCTCGTGTAATGTATAACTACCGCAGTGAATGGTACAAAGGGTTACACTTCAATGGCGATGAGTTATTTAACGATGCATTTGGTCAATGGGATGCGAGCGCATCGTGGAACTTCAACGAATACCTAACCTTTACGCTTGAAGCCGTAAACTTAACAAACGAAGAAATTGTTGAGTACAACGGTAATAAAGAACGTGTGATGTCTATTTATGAAAATGGTCGTCGATACGTAGCCGGTGTTCGTGTTAACTTCTAAACGTTAACACCTAAAAAAGCCGAGCCTAGCTCGGCTTTTTATTCACAAAGATTGTTGAGTGAGTTATGAAAACACGTCCATTGAAACAAGTTGCTGTTTGGCACAATGTTGATAAAGCAACATTTACCCAAGAAATTTTGCCTTTAGCAGAACCTGCAATATTGAAAGGTTTAGTCAACCATTGGCCGCTTGTTCAACATACGTCAGACACAACTCGCTCAAGTTATGTTGCATTAATTGATAGCCTTAAAGCTCTCTATATAGGTGGTAATGTTCAGTTTGCCCGCCTTGACAAACAATCGGCAAATAACCGCTATTTCTACAACAGAGACTTCAGTGGATTTAACTTCAAGCGCGAAGTTGCGAGCTTTGACACCTTTGCAAACGCATTATTGCGAAATGAAATTAGTAGCCATGAAGCGGTTGCGATCCAAAGCGCGCCAGTAAACGATTACTTTCCAACATTTACGCAAACTCATGAGTTATCATTATTTGACGCATCCGTTGAGCCACGTTTTTGGTTGGGTAATCACTCTACCGTTGTGCCGCACTATGACGATGCCGACAATATTGCTTGTGTCATTGAAGGTAAACGCAGGTTTACCCTATTCCCGCCAGAACAAATCAATAACCTTTATGTTGGACCATTAAATCATACACCCGCCGGAGCTCCCGTTAGCCTGGTTGATGTAAACGTGCCTGATTTTAATAAATATCCAAAATTTAAAGAAGCACTCAACCATGCCCTAGTTGCAGAGCTTGAACCTGGCGACGCTATTTATATCCCAACGCTATGGTGGCATAACGTTGAAGCGCTATCGAAGGTCAACTTATTGGTGAACTATTGGCAAGGAGGCTCAATTGCAGGCAATGATAAGCCCGTACCGATGGATAGTTTATTGTTAAGTTTAATGACCATAAAACAACTTCCAGAGGCAAAAAGAAAAGCATGGCAAGCTTTTTTTAATTACTACATTTTCGAGTCGCAGCAAGACAGGATTACTCACATTCCAAACCACCTTCATGGTGTACTTGGCGAGTTAAGCGAGACTCATAAGCAACAAATAGCAAATTGGTTAATTAGCCAATTATCTAACCAATAAACACGATTAATAGGCTTGGTACATGAGAGTTTTACAATTTACCTTGATCTCAGCATTATCTATTGCAGGCGCACTAACACTGAGTGCTTGCTCTCCAAATCAACATCAAGAAGAGAACGCCCTAAATAAAGCAACGCAAAATGATATAGATCATATTGCAAGCACACTAGACGTTAAGTTTGCCCTCGTTACAAACCAACCATCTAAGCAGTGTGATAAAAATACAACAGATGGAAATTGTTTCACCGCTAAATTAACGCTGACGGCGGCAGAGGCTATTAATGCAAAAAATTGGCAAATCTATTTCTCACAGATCACGCCAATCCAATCGTCAAGCAGTGATGAGTTTATCATTGAGCATATTAACGGTGATATCCATCGCTTAAGCCTTACACCAAAATACTCTGGCTTTGCTAAGAATGAGACGAAAAGTGTCACCTTCTATGGGAGTTACTGGTCGCTATCAGAATCTGACGCTATGCCCAACTATTTGGTCACGGCACCTGAATTAAACGCACAAGTTATTGAAAGTACAAGAGCTACTATCGATGCTGATACAGGGCTTGAAATCTTACCGCATGTAGAAACATATACCAGCAACAAGCATCACTTTAAGCGCACAGCAAACGACAAAACTCAATGGCTGACAAGTCAAACGCTATTTGACCGAAATGCGCCTCATTTTAATGCTGAGGTCAGCGAAGATGATATTGCTCAAGCGATCATTCCGACACCATTGAAAGTGACAAGGCATCCAGACAACAAGTTACTATCAATTAAAAATGGCTTGAACATTGTATTTAATCAAGTGCCATTGGCTTCAGTGAGTGCGGCGCTCGAACGATTAAGCTCTATGGGCATTCAACAGACAAATGACGGTACCCCAGTTCAACTATTTATTGAACCTAAGCCAAATCGTGTTAATGGCAGTTATCAATTATCGATAACCGAGGATGGTATTTCGATCACAGGACAAGACGAGCAAGGTGTATTCTACGCACTTCAATCGTTAGCAAGCTTAGTTGTTCTGGAATCCGACACAATCCCGCAGTTGGAAATTATTGATGCGCCACTATTCGAGTTTAGAAGCATGCTTGTCGATGTCGCACGTAATTTTAAAAGCAAAGCCTTTATTTTAAAACTTCTCGACCAAATGGCAGCATACAAGCTCAACAAGTTTCACTTTCATTTAGCTGATGATGAAGGTTGGAGAATTGAAATACCAAGCCTTCCTGAACTAACACAAATTGGCGGTCAGCGTTGTTTTGATGTGACAGAACAAGCATGTTTAATGCCTCAACTTGGCGCTGGCATTGACACTGAAAGCCCGGTCAATGGCTACTACACCGTTGCCGATTACCAAGAGATTTTGCGATATGCTAGTGCACGACACATACAAGTGATCCCATCACTTGATATGCCAGGCCATTCTCGCGCCGCTGTGAAAGCAATGACTGCGCGCTTTGAAAAGTACAAGCAACAAGAAATGCTTGATAAAGCAAATGAATTTCTCTTGTATGAAGCCGACGACTACACAAAATATTCGTCAGTTCAATACTATCAAGACAACACCATCAATGTATGTTTAGATTCCGCTTACCACTTTGTTGAGCACTTGATGAAAGAAGTTCAACAAATTCATAAAGAAGCTGAACATCCACTAACGCGCTACCACATTGGCGCAGACGAAACAGCAGGTGCATGGGTAGAAAGCCCAAGCTGTAAAGCGTTCTTAGCTAACAATACCGAAGGTATTACTGAAGCAAAGCAATTATCAGGTTACTTCGTTGAACGTGTTGCAACTATGATTGCAAAACTCGGAATAGAACCTGCCGCGTGGGCAGATGGTTTAGAACATACGCGCGTAGAAAACATGCCATCAGTTGTTCAAGCCAACGCTTGGGGGCCTTTGATGTGGAGTTCACATAGTCAGACACATGAGCTGGCTAACAGGCAATGGCAAGTCGTGATTTCATCACCTGATGCGTTGTATTTTGATTTTCCTTATGAAGCAGATCCCAAAGAGCATGGTTACTATTGGGCAAGCCGAGAAATTAATACAGAAAAAGTATTTCAATTTATGCCCGAAAACTTGCCTATTCATGCCGAATTTTGGAATGACCGCGAAAATAACCATTATGTAGCTGACGATACTAAGCAAGTCGATGAAAACAACAAAATAAAAAGTGAACCACTACACCCTGGTGTAAAATTTTATGGTGTTCAAGGTCAGCTTTGGACAGAAAACACGCGTTCGGACGATATGGCTGAACACAAAATTTTCCCTCGCCTATATGCACTTGCCGAGCGTGCTTGGCATAAGCCAAGCTGGGCCGTTAACTATGACTATCAGGGCAAAAAGTACGATAAGAACTCTGGCATCTTTACTCAAGAGCTAAAAGCACAACGCGATCGTCAGTGGCAAAAATTTGCCCAAACCTTGGGACAAAAGGAATTACCAAAACTCGAGCTTGCCGATATTGCTTATCGCCTGCCAACAGTTGGCGCAAAAATAATCAACGAGACATTACATGCAAATATCGCATTTAAGGGGTTAACCATTGAGTACCAAATAAATGACGGTGAATGGGTGACCTATCAACAACCTGTACCAGTTAATGGCAAGGTTAAAGTGCGTGCACGCAGTTATGACGGTTCTCGCGCAGGCCGAAGTTGGCTGGTTAAGTAACCTTGCCAGTCAAAAAAGTATAAGGATTATGTGCCTAAAACACCCGTTATCACTGCTTTAGGCACACAGTTTAGTGGTTGTTAAAAAAATATTGCAGAAATGAAAAATAATAAATGACAACGCTGTCATTTATGTTAGTATGACTGTAAAAGTAAACCAAGTATTTATTTAGTAACTCAAGAAAGAGTTACCTAAGAGGTCAAAATGCCGACAGAAAATAAAACATACTTTTTAGGAATTGACGGTGGTGGCAGTAAGTGTAAAGCCATCATTGTTTCTGAAGACAATAAAGTATTAGGCACAGGGATATCTGGACCTGCAAACCCTATTCACGGTTTTGAGCAGGCAACACACTCAATAACAGAGTCAGCTTTACTTGCACTTGATGATGCTGGGTTGTCTAACGTTAGGCTTAGTGATTTAGTTGCTGGTGTTGGTTTAGCTGGGGTAAACCTACCTGTTTTGTTTGAACAAATGTCAGCATGGCAACATCCGTTTAAAGCTATGCATTTAACAACAGATTTATTAATCGCCTGCCTTGGTGCACACCAAGGTAAAGATGGTGCTGTCATGATTTCGGGCACGGGTTCATGTGGGTTTAGTTACGTTGATCAACGACCATTTATGGTGGGCGCACATGGCTTCCCTCATGGAGATAAAGGCAGTGGCGCTTGGATTGGTTTACAGGCAACGAAAAACGTATTGCTATCGCTTGATGGCCTAATCGAGCCAACAACACTTAACCAAGATATTTTAACGCACACAAAAGCACAAGATGCTCTTGCTTTAGTCGAAGCGATTGCAGGAAAGCCCGCAACTTATTATGCACAACTCGCCGGTTACGTTTTCGCCCGTGCTAATGAGGGCGACAAAATTGCCAAAGCAATCATTTTAGAAGGCGCTCAATATTTGAGTAGCGTTGCCAAACGGTTATCGCAACAAAATCCACCTCGTCTTTCAATTATTGGTGGTTTGTCGAGTTTCATCGTCCCTTGGCTTGAAAAAGATGTACAAGCCAATTTATCTGAGCCTGTTTACCCTCCCGAAATGGGCTCGGTTCTTTTTGCTAAGCAGCAAGTTGCCATCGCTGCACAATAATAGGTTTTACTATGACAAACACTCTAATGGAACAAGAGGCGAAACAAACGCCTCAAGTTATCGAGCAACAGCTCAAAAACAACAAAGCAACTGCACAATCGATTGCACAAAAGCTTCAACAATTAGCACCAACAAATGTGATGATTATTGGCCGTGGTTCATCTGACCATGCGGGCGTATTTGGCAAATATTTAATCGAAGTTGAAGCCGGCATTCCCGTGAGCTCAGCAGCCCCATCTGTTTCAAGTGTTTATAACAAACAATTAAAGCTGGATCGTAGTTTTGTCATTGTTATCTCTCAATCAGGTAGAAGCCCAGATATTTTAGCACAAGCGAAGATGGCCAAAGATGCGGGGGCATATTGTGTAGCATTAGTGAATGACGAAACCTCGCCATTAGGTGAAATTGTTGACGATGTTCTGCCATTATCAGCAGGTGCTGAAATATCTGTGGCGGCTACAAAGAGCTATTTAGCAACACTATCCGCTTTACTTCAGCTCACAGCCTACTGGACTGATAACCAAATATTGGTATCTGCGCTTGATAGCTTACCTGAAGCGCTGCAATCAATGATTGAGTCAGCCCCACAATTAACGCCAGAATCTATTGAAGGCGTTAAAAACTTAGTAGTACTTGGTCGCGGATTAGGATTTGCGGTATCAAAAGAAATGGCGTTAAAACTTAAAGAAGTAGCCAGTATTCATGCCGAATCATTTAGTAGTGCAGAGTTCTTGCATGGCCCTGTGACCCTCGTTGAACAAGGCTTAGCAGTGATTAACTGTCAAGTGTTTGATGAGAGCTTACAGGCGCATCAAGAACAAATAACAGAAGTTAGGCACCGTGGTGCAAGTGTTGTCGATATCAAACAAACTGACAATGAAATACATCCTCGCCTAGCGCCACTAATTGTATTACAGCGATTTTATTTAGACGTTGCCAATGTAGCCGTGTATCGTGGTTTTAATCCAGATGAGCCAAAAGGCCTCAAAAAAGTAACACGGACTTTGTAATGAACGAAAAGAGTATTAGCGTAGCCAAATTGTTCGACGGTGAACGGTTTTACAACAATTGTCGCGTAACGATTAACAACGGCAAAATTTTAGCAATAGAACCTAATGTTGCAGATAGCCAAGTAAACTACCAAGGCTTGCTTGTACCGGGGTATATCGATTTACAAGTCAATGGTGGTGGCGGTGTATTGTTTAACTCAACGCCGACAGTAGAAGGCATAAAAGCAATATTCGCTGCTCACAATAAATTTGGCACAACGGCGATGCTCCCTACGTTTATTACAGACAATGTTGATCAAATGGCTCTTGCTGCACAAGCTATCAGCGACGCCATCAATGAAGGGATAACGGGTATTGTTGGGGTACATTTTGAAGGCCCTCATCTAAGCGTAGCTAAAAAAGGAGCTCACAGTGCCGAATATATTAGGCCAATAAGTGAGGCTGAATGGGAAATTCTTTCACGTAAGGATCTGGGCAAGATTATTGTTACGATTGCGCCAGAGACCGTTCAAGCTGCCGACATTTCCCGAATGGTTTCATTAGGCATTAAAGTTTGCATAGGACACACCAATGCAGATTATAAAACGGCTCAACGAGCAGTAGATGCTGGTGCAAGTGGTTTTACGCACCTATACAATGCGATGTCAGCGCTAACCTCACGCGAACCAGGTGTAGTCGGTTGCGCCCTACTTAACGATCACACTTACTCCGGGTTAATTATTGATGGGCACCATGTGGACTACACCAGCTGCGAAATTGCATTAAAAGCAAAGGCACAAGGTAGTGTCTTCTTGGTGACTGACGCAATGCCACCAGTAGGCACTGAAGATAATAAATTTGCCTTTTTTGATCGCACCGTTCATTTACATGACGGCAAGTTAACGTCAACAACGGGTGAATTAGCTGGCTCGGTACTCGATATGGCGACTGCCGTTAAAAACTGCCATAAATTTGCTCATCAATCACTAGATGAAGCACTGCGCATGGCAAGCTTATACCCCGCTAATTACATCAATGAAAGCCACCATCGCGGCCGTTTAACCGTTAATCATTGCGCCGATATGGTGTTGTTGGACGATAACTTTAACGTTCAAAAAACATGGGTAGGTGGCGTACAAACGTACACAACATAAATTAATTAAAACAACATAAAAACAATAATTTATAAAAGAATGAGGAAGTATTATGACAGCAAATGCGATTGCGCAAACTAAACAAAGCAGCGTGGTGCCTATGACCATCGTCGCTGTTTTGTTTTTCATCCTAGGTTTTGCTACCTGGATAAACGGCTCTTTAATGCCTTATTTAAAGCAAGTCTTGGCATTAACACCTTTTCAGGCGTCGTTAATTCTTTTCTCGTTTTATATTGCTGTTACCTTCACTGCCATTCCATCAGCTTGGTTAATTCGCAAGGTAGGCTACAAGAAAGGTATGGCACTAGGCATGACGGGCATGATGCTAGCTGGCCTTCTATTCATCCCTGCAGCCAAAACGCAAATTTTTGCGTTGTTCTTATTCGCTCAACTAGTTATGGGTGCGGGTCAAACTTTATTGCAAACAGCGGTAAACCCTTATGTTGTTAGAATAGGACCGGAAGAATCAGCTGCCGTTCGTGTGAGCATTATGGGCATTCTTAATAAAGGCGCAGGTGTTGTAGCACCACTTGTATTTAGTGCGCTAATCGCAAGTAGCTTCCAAGATACAGTTGGCACTGAGCTAACAACTGCACAAATTGACGCCATGGCAAACTCTCTAGTTACCCCTTATTTAGGTATGGCCATATTTATTGGCGTATTAGCATTAGCAGTTTTCAAGTCACCACTACCGGAGCTGGAGAAAGAGCCAGAGCATAAAGGTGAAAACTTAATTAAACAAACACTTGCTCACAAACCATTAGCATTAGGTGTAATAGCGATTTTTGTTTACGTTGCGGTAGAAGTGATTGCGGCGGATACCATAGGTACCTACGCCCTGTCTTTAGGCATTGAAAACTATGCAGTGATGACGTCATACACCATGGTCTGCATGGTATTAGGTTATGTGCTTGGTATTTTAACGATTCCACGCTTTATCTCTCAGCCTGGCGCATTATCAATTTCAGCCGTATTAGGCCTGTTACTAACCTTAGCTGTAGTGTTAGGAGATAGTGAGTCTTACGTGATTGCTGAAACACTACTCGTGCCATTTGGCGGCGCAATGTTGCCAGATACCCTGCTTTGTATTGCCTTTCTTGGTTTAGCTAACGCAATTGTTTGGCCTGCCGTTTGGCCTTTGGCCTTATCAGGCTTAGGCAAGTTAACATCTACAGGCTCTGCTTTACTCGTAATGGGCATTGCGGGCGGTGCATTCGGCCCATTATTTTGGGGGTTGTTAAGTAATACTTCGCTAGGTCAACAAGGTGGCTATCTGGTGATGTTGCCCTGTTATGCATTTATTCTTTACTACGCATTAAAAGGCCATAAACAAACGTAATGTATACCCTCCTCTCGTGGTAATTCCACAGGCATAACCTTATCGGTTATGCCTTTTTTTTGCGAGTCTTGGAAGAAACTCTTATTCAGTCGCATTTAAACGCGCTAATAAACCCTTGGCATAATTTATCGCATCACGTTCAACTTTTGTGATCGGTTCTTGCTCTCCTTTTTTAGGCCCTTTTAAGATCGATTGAGCAAAGTCTATCGCATCACGCTCCACTTGATACAACAACCCCGTCGGTGGTAACACTTTCTCTTGGCCATCATGGTTTTGGGCTTCGGTTTCTTGAA
Organism: Thalassotalea loyana; assembly: GCF_030161435.1. Lineage (GTDB taxonomy): Bacteria > Pseudomonadota > Gammaproteobacteria > Enterobacterales > Alteromonadaceae > Thalassotalea_G > Thalassotalea_G loyana. Next base: position 239,333 of record NZ_BSSV01000002.1, read on the forward strand.
ACAACGTTTGAGATAACTCACTGACGGAGGTTTCAAACACAGCAGCTAAACATTTTAATGACTCTAAACTTGGCTGCTGACCACTTTCTAGACGTTGAATCGTACGAACACTAACCCCCGCTAGCTCAGCTAGATCCTCTTGTGACCATCCTTTATCTAATCTTCTTTGTTTAATTGTCATAATAACTCATCTTATTCCGACTTAAGTAAAGTGTAGTTTATGACAAAAAATACAGCTGAGTAACACGACACGAACCCGACAATTGCCAAAAGTCATGAAAAAACAAACGATAACGAACAAAAAAGGCACAACATTATGTTGTGCCTTTCGTCCAGTTAGCGATTAACTAATCTTCCAAATTAGGTGCTAGCCAACGCTCTGCTGTGTCTAAGTCCCAACCTTTTCGGTCAGCATAATTTTGCACTTGGTCGTGATCTATTTTCGCCACTGCAAAATATTTGGCGTCAGGGTGCGCAAAGTACCAACCACTAACCGCAGCACCGGGCCACATTGCATAACTAGAGGTGAGCTCCATGCCTATGTTGTTTTCAACATCAAGTAACTTCCAGATAGTGCCCTTTTCAGTATGCTCAGGACAAGCTGGGTAACCTGGCGCCGGGCGAATACCTTGATAAGATTCTCGAATTAACGCTTCGTTATCAAAGTTTTCTTCTGCCGCATACCCCCAATATTCCTTGCGAATTTGCTCATGCAGATACTCCGCACTCGCTTCTGCTAAACGGTCGGCTACAGCTTTCATCAAAATGCTATTGTAAGTGTCGTGTTTCGCATCAAGTTCAGCAACCAGCTCATCACAACCAAAACCTGCAGACACGGCAAATGCCCCCATGTAATCATCAACACCTGAATCTTTCGATGCGATATAGTCCGCTAAACAACGGTTGTACTGTCCTGCTGGCTTTTTACCTTGTTGGCGTAAATGATGGGTTGTTAGTAAATGCTGAGTTTTCGCTTCGTCACTATATAAAAGCACATCGTCATCTTCGCGCACTGCAGGGAATAATCCAAACACTGCTTTAGCACTAAGCTTTTTGTTATTAATTACGTCATCTAACATCGCATTAGCATCGTTAAATAATTTAGTTGCCTCTTCACCAATTAGCTCGTGCTCAAGGATTTTCGGGTACTTACCCGATAACTGCCATGTCATGAAAAACGGTGTCCAATCAATGTAGTTGCGAACAACGTTTAAATCTAAATCGTCAATCACGGTCACACCCAACTTATTCGGCTTTGTTGGCGTGTAATTGTCAAAGTTAATAGGGCTTGGATTAGCTTGTGCGTCTGTTAACGAGACAAGTGTTGAACGTGGGCCTTTATTGAAATGACGTTCTCTAACTCGTTCATACTCTTTAGTTTGACGCTCCATAAATGCAGGGCGTAGTTCATCAGATAATAACGAACTTACCACCGACACTGAACGTGAAGCATTTGGCACATACACCACTGGATGCTCGTATTGGGGTTCTATTTTAACTGCCGTATGCGCTTTGGAAGTTGTTGCACCACCAATTAATAATGGCAAATCAAAACCTTGGCGTTGCATCTCTTTAGCAACGTGAACCATTTCATCAAGTGATGGTGTAATTAACCCTGATAAACCAATCACATCTACCTTTTCTTCTTTGGCTACACGCAGTATTTCTTCACATGGCACCATAACCCCAAGATCGATGATTTCGAAGTTATTACATTGAAGTACAACGCCAACAATGTTTTTGCCAATGTCATGCACATCGCCTTTTACCGTAGCTAATAAGATTTTGCCGTTTGAGCTTGCTTCGGTTTTTTCTTCTTCAATAAACGGTTGTAAATGGGCAACGGCTTGCTTCATTACACGCGCCGACTTAACCACTTGTGGTAAGAACATTTCACCAGCGCCAAACAAGTCACCAACCACGTTCATGCCATCCATTAATGGCCCTTCAATAACGTCAAGCGGACGATTAGCCTCGAGTCTTGCTGCTTCGGTATCTTCAACAATGAACTCATTGATACCTTTAACAAGTGCGTGCTCTAAACGTTTTTTTACAGGCCATTCGCGCCATTCAAGATTCGCTTTGTTATCTTTGCTACCGGCTTGTCCACGATACTCTTCAGCAATATCTAGTAAGCGTTCGGTTGCGCCGTCATCTGAGTTCAATACCACGTCTTCAACGGCTTTTAATAAGTCTTTTGGAATATCAGAATAAATCGCCAGCTGACCTGCATTGACAATCCCCATATCCATGCCGTTTCGAATACAGTGATAAAGGAACACAGCATGAATCGCTTCACGAACAGGGTTGTTGCCACGGAACGAGAAGGATACGTTAGAGACACCACCAGAAATCATCGCATGTGGTAAGTGCTCTTTGATGTCTTTTACTGCTTCGATGAAATCAACAGCGTAGTTGTTGTGCTCATCGATACCTGTTGCTACCGCGAAGATATTTGGGTCGAAAATAATATCTTCTGGTGGGAAGCCAATTTCATCCACCAAAATATGATACGCGCGCTGACAAATCTCGAACTTACGTTTCCGGGTTTCTGCTTGACCTGTTTCGTCAAATGCCATCACGATAACGGCCGCACCGTAACGACGTATTAGCTCTGCCTGCTCGCGGAAAATTTCTTCCCCTTCTTTCAAGCTAATTGAGTTAACAACCCCCTTACCCTGAATACATTGTAAGCCTGCTTCTAAAATGTCCCATTTCGACGAATCGATCATCACTGGCACTTTGGCAATATCAGGCTCACCGGCAATCAAATTTAAAAAGCGCACCATGGCAGCTTTGGAATCAAGCATGCCCTCATCCATATTGATATCGATTATCTGGGCGCCGTTTTCAACTTGTTGTAAAGCGACTGAAATTGCCTCATCGTAGTTTTCTTCAGTGATTAAACGTTTGAATATCGCCGAACCTGTCACATTGGTTCGCTCACCTACGTTAACAAATAAACTTTCTTTTTCGATGGTTAGCGCTTCAAGACCGGATAGTCGGCATGCAATGGGTTTAGCTTCAATCTTTCTTGGTTTTATTTTTGCGACCGTTTCAGCCATGCCTCGAATATGATCAGGTGTAGTACCACAACAACCACCAACGATATTTAAAAAGCCTGCCTGAGCCCACTCCTCAATATGTTGATTCATATCTTCAACACTAAAGTCATATTCACCAAATGCGTTAGGTAAACCGGCATTTGGGTGAGCAGATACCGCGTAATCGCTTATACGGCTTAATTCTTCAACGTATTGGCGAAGCTCCACGGGACCTAGAGCACAGTTCAAACCAAATGAAATTGGCTTGGCGTGTCGTAATGAATTATAAAAAGCTTCAGTGGTTTGCCCCGATAATGTGCGACCTGAGGCATCGGTGATGGTGCCTGAAATCATCACAGGTAAACGGACATCTTCTTGTTCAAAGACCGTTTCAACAGCGAATACCGCAGCTTTTGCATTTAGTGTATCGAAGATAGTTTCAATTAAGATAATGTCACTACCACCTTTTATTAGGGCAGTAGTTGATTCAATATACGCCTGCTTTAATTCTTCAAAACTAACGTTACGAAATGCAGGGTCATTAACATCTGGGGAAATAGAACATGTACGGTTAGTGGGCCCTAACACACCAGCTACAAAACGTGGTTTTTCTGGTGTCTTTTTATTGTATTCATCCGCCGCCTGACGCGCTATTTTTGCCGCTTCTAAGTTGATCTCATAGCTGATATCTTCCATCTCGTAATCAGCCATTGCAATCGTCGTTGCGTTAAAGGTATTGGTTTCTAGAATGTCAGCGCCTGCTGCCAAATATTCATCATGAATGGTGCGGATAATCTCAGGTTGAGTAAGCACTAACAAATCGTTATTGCCTTTTACGTCGCAATGCCAGTCTTTAAAACGCTCGCCACGATAATCCTGTTCTTCGAGCTTGTATGCTTGGATCATGGTTCCCATTGCACCATCCAAGATTAAAATGCTGTTTTTTAAGGCCTGTGTTAATTGATTAAACGATGCTAACTGCTGCACGTTACTCTCCTGTGATTGATGTCTGAATATGCTCAGCATCTAATTGGTATGGGGTGATTTGGTAAACGTAATAGTTTATCCAGTTATTAAATAATAAACTGCCGTGACTACGCCAACTGCTTCTTGGATCGTTATTTGGATCATCACCTTTAAAGTAATTAACAGGCACTTTTGGCTCAAGGCCCATCGTAACATCACGCTGATACTCTTGAGCTAGGGTATGTGCGTCATATTCTGGGTGTCCTGTAACAAACACATGACGTTTATCTTCGCTAGCCACCAAGTAAACACCTGCCTCATCAGATTGTGCAACAATGTTTAAGCCGTCGACTGATTGGTAATCTTGCTCAGTGACTTGGGCATAGCGTGAATGTGGTACCTTAAACTCGTCATCAAAACCACGCGTTAGCTTCTCCAGTGGTAACAGTACTTCATGGTTATATACGCCTGATAGCTTTTCATCGCGCAGTTCACGGTCAATGCCGTAATGGTAATAAAGCGCGGCATGTGCAGCCCAACAAAGATACATGGTTGAGACAACATTTTGCTGCGCCCAATCAAAGGCTTCACAGATTTTGTCCCAATAGCTTACATCTTCATAATTAATTAAACCAAGCGGTGCGCCAGTAATAATTAAGCCGTCGTATTGCTTATCTTTCACGTCGTCGAATAAACGATAAAATGACTCTAAATGTGAAGTCGGCGTATTTTTCGACGGATTTTTATGAATGCGCACGAGCTCAATGTTAATTTGCAAAGGCGTGTTCGATAGCATGCGTAGAATTTGCACTTCCGTTTCAATTTTGTTTGGCATTAAGTTCAAGATCGCCACTTCCATCGGACGAATATCTTGGTTTACTGCGCGATGTTCAGACATCACGAAGATATTCTCATTGCCGAGAATATTTAATGCAGGTAACTGATCTGGGATTTTAATTGGCATGCTAGCTTATCCAATATTGCTGTAATTCAATAACTTGATAAAAACTCAATTTAGAAGTTTTTACATATAAACGTTTAGACGTCTAAACAATATCAAATTATCAACAAATAGCAAGTTGGAATTGCAACTAAAGCGCAAGTTAGTATTGTCTAATTTATTACCAGTAAATATGACACTGAAAGTGGATTGTTATTGCGATGAGGCAGGCACCGTTTGCAACACATCAGTTGTAGAGTAGTTCTTAAGGTGACGCTCTAAGATTGCTTGATAGGTGCCATTGACCTTTATTTTCTCTAATCCTACATTGAAATCGTCACGTACAGCTTGATCCCAAAACGCATTGTAGAAACCAAATTTATCACCAAATATTTTAGAGACTTGGTAATCCCTATTTTTTTGCTGATAATCAGCTCGCTCCTGAAAGTATAAAAATATTTCATGGGCTAACACGATCACATCAATACGACCGAGGAACATCATTCTTACCTGTGTTTCTTGCCTTGCGGTTTCCTGATAAAGGCCTGTATCTTTGTTTTTATCGGCAATCGATTTATATTCTTCGCCATAAAAAAGGTGAGCGCGTTGATGGGCAATGATGGACTTAGCTTTTAAATCATTTATCGAGTTAATATCAAAGTTGTTCTTCTTTAAATGCACCGCAACCGTTTGATATTCAGGTAACACAATATCGGAATAGTACACGCTTATCTCTGAAAAGTTCTTTTGGGTCACGATTGTGCAATCAACTTCTCGAGTACTGAATGCGATTGGTAGACGACCATATGGATAACTTACAAAGTTAACCTGGTACCCCATGATAGCTAAGCTTTCCTTAACTATATCCACTTCCGCACCGGTAATTTCATCTAAGTCATCAATACTGTATGGAGGAAAGTGAGCTACCCCTACAGATATAGTTTTATTGTCAGCACTCAGTACAATAGCGTGCCAACACATAAGAAAGATGAGAAGAGAATGCTTAAAAACCGTCATTCTTTTAAGCTAGCATATATAAAGCGGTTTTCAATGTATGACTAGGTTTATGGTTTTCGACTCCTTATTTCTGAAAACAAAAAAGGCCTCGAATGAGGCCCTTTTACTATCAATCACTTCAACTAATAATTAGTTAAACATTGCCTTCACGTTTGCCGCCATTTCTTCAAACTCTGGCGTATCCATAAAGCCAACGTCAGGCATTACACCTTTGTCTGCATAGCTTTTCAATAATACAGAGCACGTAGATTCTGATTTGAAAATACCTTTTTTAATAGCACCCGCGCGAATAAAATCCAGGTAACTGACCTCTTTCGGAAGTACTGTTAGGTCGCTCCAGTCGCGAACAATTTCGGTAAAGTCTTCAGTAAAGCCCCACGCCTTTGTCACTTCTGCACCTACAGGACTTGCAAGCTTGATAATTGCTTGTTGCAAGAACGTTGGATTTGCAAATACATCAGGGTGGTTTTTGGCTTCCGTTAAAATAGGTAACACGCCAACATTATGGATAAGCGCCGCAAGTGCTAGCGTATCGAGGGTTAATGGCGAGTGTTTGTTATCATTTTTGTAGAATGTCATTAATGCGATAGCGACAGACGCCACTTCAACAGTTTTTTCCCATGACTTTTTCAGGTACATACTGATAATTTCATTGTCAGAGATGAATACTTGTTCAAGTGCCATTGCCGTAGCAATACTCTTAATTTGACGTAAACCGATACGAGTGACTGCTTGGTTTACTGTTTCTACTTTTACTGAACGTCCCATAATCGCACTATTTGCCACTTTCAACATGCCTAACGATAAGGCAGGATCCTGGCTAATAATGTCACTCATTTGGTTTAGGTTAACCTCTGGGTCGTCGGCTGCTTCCCTAACTTTTAAGGCAATTTTTGGTAAGGTTGGTAATACTAGCGCGTCTTGTTTTATTTTCTCTATCAAGATTATGTAGAGGGCATTTTCTGTTGCCATAGAAGAAATCCTTAAATTTAGTACCTAATTACAAAATAGCACAAATTTGTGTTTTATCATGCACTTCTGAACAAACAATTAAAATAAGGTAAATCATTACAAAATAATGATTTTTGATATACATCAAAGAAAGTGCGAATTAATAATCGGTTTACATTCTTCATGTTGAAGGCCAAGCGTGCGGAGCTGTAAAATACGCGGCCTTGTGATTAAGTAGGAATGTAGATGTTTTCTCCTGAATTGCTATCCCCAGCAGGTAGTTTAAAAAATATGCGTTATGCTTTTGCATACGGTGCTGATGCGGTTTACGCAGGTCAGCCTCGATACTCATTGCGCGTGCGAAATAACGAATTTAATTTAGATAATCTAAAAATAGGTATTGATGAAGCACATGCCTTAGGTAAAAAGTTCTACGTCGTTACCAATATTGCACCACATAACAGTAAACTGAAAACGTTTATTAAAGACCTAAAACCTGTGGTTGATATGGGGCCTGACGCATTAATCATGTCAGATCCAGGCTTAATCATGTTAGTTAAAGAGCATTTCCCCCACATGCCTATCCATCTGTCGGTACAGGCAAATGCGATTAACTGGGCAACCGTTAAGTTTTGGTATCAGCAAGGGGTTGAGCGGGTAATATTATCGCGTGAACTATCAATCGATGAAATTGAAGAAATTCGCCAACAATGCCCTGAGGTAGAATTAGAAGTTTTCGTACATGGTGCGCTATGCATGGCCTACTCTGGTCGTTGCCTATTATCAGGCTACATTAACAAACGTGACCCAAACCAAGGCACATGCACCAACGCCTGTCGCTGGAAATACGATGTCCACGAAGCAAAGGAAAACGAAACGGGCGACGTCATTGCCATTGCGTCGCAACCTGAACCTGAAATTTACACACCGAGTGATGAAATCGTCCTACTGCAAGAGCAAGGCCGACCAGGTGAATATATGCCTGCGTTTGAGGACGAGCATGGCACCTACATCATGAACTCAAAAGACTTGCGTGCGGTGGAGTTAGTTGAAAGGTTAGTAAAAATTGGCGTTCATTCATTGAAAATTGAAGGCCGTACTAAGTCGTTTTATTACTGTGCTCGCACTGCACAAATCTATCGACAAGCGATTAATGACGCTGTCGCAGGCCGGCCATTTAATGACCGCTTAAATGTTGATCTTGAGCATTTAGCCCACCGTGGTTATACCGAAGGCTTTTTACGTCGTCATCGCCATGGCGACACACAGAACTATGAATACGGCTACTCAATCAGCAAAACTCAGCAGTTTGTCGGTGAAGTTACCGGATTAAATCCAGCTAATGGTTTAATCGATATTGACGTAAAAAATAAGTTTTTAGTCGGTGATGAACTTCAACTCATGACGCCTAATGGTAACCAAAGCTTTACCCTAACCCATATGGAAAATAATAAAGGTGAAGTGATTAAAGATGCCAAAGGTTCTGGTCACAAAGTGTCATTATCTTTAGAGACGGACTTAGACCTTACCCACGGTATTCTGCTACGCTATTTAGAAGAGGGTGAAAATACACGTAACCCTTTTTTACAGGCAAAGTAAGTAACCATGGCATTAAAAATATTAGACGCTTGCATTAACTGCGATATGTGCGATCCCGAATGTCCGAATGAGGCAATTGCACTTGGTGATAAAATTTATGAAATAGATCCCGACAAATGCACCGAATGCGTTGGTCATTATGACAACCCTACCTGCGTTTCAGTTTGTCCAATCGACTGCATTATCAAAGACCCAGATAATGTCGAAACCGAGGAAGAGCTACTCGGAAAATTTTTATTGATGCACGGCTAACAGATAATAAAAAAGGAGCGATTAAGCTCCTTTTTTATTATTTTATTTTACTGTGACATGTGGTGAGCGTTTAACGACTTCATCGTTTAGTTCAATACCAATACCTGGCGCTTCCGATACTTCAAACACCCCATTTTTAGGCTGTGGATCTTGAATACATAACTCCCTATTCCACGATTTAATTGCATAGGTGTGATGCTCGTGAATTAAGAAATTAGGAATAGCAGTTTCTAAATGCAATGATGCCGCTGTGGCAACAGGTCCACCACAAACATGTGCTTGAATACGTATGTCATATACATCTGCGTAATCACATACTTTTTTCGCCTCAGTGAATCCTCCACATAAACCAACATCTGGTTGTAGTACGTCGATTGACTGATCTTCAAAATACGGACGGACGTCCCAGCGATGATACAAACGCTCACCACCGGCAATAGGTACCCGTAAATTGTCAGAGACTTTCTTATGCACTTTTGAGTTCAAGTAATTGACTGGTTCTTCAAACATCATGCAGCCAACTTCTTCTATGACCTCTCCCATTTGAATCGCTGATGCCGCCCCCATTAACGAGTGCGCTTCGAATATAATATCGACATCGTCGCCAACAGCTTCTCTAATTGCTCGCAATCGATTACCAAAAAGCTTCATTTGAGGCTTAGTAAATAGTTTAGTGCGATCAAATGAAGACTCACCATTAGCATCGTAAACAATTGGATCAACCTTAACGCAGTCATAGCCTTCGGCCATCGCTTTATGGGCAGCTTCTGCATATTCTTCAGGCTCAATGAGCTTCTTACATTCTTTGTCCCAGTCAAACTGAAGCTGACTTGCATAGGTTCTTAATTTCGTATTTACTTTGCCACCAAGTAACTGGTACACAGGTACACCCAATGCTTTGCCTTTGATATCCCACAATGCGGTATCAATTGCGCTCATTGCTGAATAAAGTACCGGGCCGCCACCTAACCCCCAGAAGCTTTCGCGCAACATACGAGACCACAACATTTCAGTTTGAAATGGATCTAAGCCAATCAGCACAGCTTCGGCGATTTCTTTGATCATCGCGGCTGCCGCACTGTGACCCCAGTCATACGCTAAACCAGCTTCACCTACCCCGCTAATACCTTCGTCAGTGTGAATACGAACAAATACAGGATTCCACGGCGGACGCTCCGGACAGTGGATATCAAAAATTTCTACATGAGTTACTTTCATTGTTATACCTAAATTCTATTGAGCAAAACTTGGATCTGCTTTGTAAACACGGCGAAGCATCGCTGGCCATGATTTTTGTCCACCGGTAAGCCCTGAGTGAACGACATTAGCTTGCGCTTTAATGTTATCAACAATCGCCTGTTCAACCATCACGGGTTTCATGCCGGTAGACATAATTTGCAGCTGCACTTGGCAAGCTCGAGTTAAGTCATACATATGCATAAAGGCATCACCAATTGTTTTACCAAGCGTTAAGCCACCGTGATTACGCAACAACATAAAGTTCTTGTCGCCTAAGTCTGACTGCAAACGTAACTTTTCATCTGCGTTAACAGCCAAACCTTCATAATCGTGATAACTCATTGATGCTAAAGCAAACATTGCATACTGACTTAGCGGTAACAAGCCCTCTTCTAAACTTGCGACGGCAATGGTTTCGTTGTTATGCAAATGGAGCACACACATCGCATCGTGACGCACTTGATGGACCGCTGAATGAATCGTGAATCCTGCGGGGTTAATATCGAATGGGCTATCATCATCCAAAACGTTGCCATTAATATCGATTTTTACAAGGTTCGATGCGGTGATTTCGTCAAACGCCAAACCAAACGCATTAATTAAATAATCATCGGTATCAGGAATGCGTGCAGAGATATGTGTATAAATTAAATCGTCCCAACCATGCATAGCAACAAGTCGGTAACAAGCAGCCAAGTCAACACGAGTTTGCCACTCAGCGTCAGAAACTTTGCCTTTTAGAGAAGGTGTTGGAATGTCGAACATAGCCTGTACTTTTTGTTTTGGATGTCTATATGGCTAACTCTACCTTAGTTTTTTACTCGAATAAAGCATTCAGATGAACAAAAATAGCTACATGATTCCTCTGATCATAGCGGCAATAAGCAATACAAAAACCAAAATCATAATGATTTTAGAATACTTTCCTTGCTGTTGCTCATCCATAGGTTTGCCGTACTTTTCACCTAAAAGTACCATCAACGCAACGCCACCAAAGACGCACGCCAGTATTATCAATAACGTCATAAACAAACTCTCTTAAATTCTTGATTTGTACCAATTCAATTTGCTTTGCTCTTACTTCCTCATCGAAGCGATGAATTCACTAAATATTTAATAAAATTGGTATTGTTACTGCTATTAAAGCATTTTTTAATTAAAATAGTCATGAGTATTAGTTACAAATTGCGTCAATCATGCCAAAAGCAGCAACTTTTAAACAAAAACGTCGTTTTATCATAGGCCTAGGTAAAGCTTTACATAAGTTTGGTACCAACTCTTTTAGAAGTGAAGCCCACCTACAGCACGTTGCTGACTTTCTCGAATTACGAGCATGGTTCATTATTACACCAACGTCCCTAACGTTTGTTTTTCTCGATGATGACGACCAAGAACATAACTTTCTTGTCAGAGTTAAACCTAGCGAATTGGATTTAGGATCACTTGCACGTACCGATGAACTTGTCGACGAATTGATTTCGGGTAAACGCACCCTCGACGAGTCAATAGAGCGACTTGATGAGATTGCCAACAAACCTAACCCTTACGGTAGGCTATCAACGTTAATTGCCTTTGGTGCGTCATCAGGTGCATTCGCAATGTTAATGCACACAAGTTGGAATGACGTAATTTGGTCAACTATTTTGGGGCTAGTCGTCGCTATTTTAATCTTTTGGTCTGAGCGTTCAAAACGGGTGACTGAAATGCTTGAGCCTTTATCGGCATTAGTTTGTGCATTGGCGGCAAGTGGAATCGCCTCCTTTGATGCGCATGTTAATGTGCCTCTTGTAGTCCTATCGTCGATTATTGTCTTTATTCCTGGCTTGTCGCTCACGCTCGGTTTATCGGAATTGTCAGCACGCCATTTACTCTCCGGCACAGCAAGGATCATGGACGCCATTATGACGTTGTTTAAACTCTACTTTGGCGCCTTCTTGGGTATGTCTATTGGTGGTCTCATCTGGCAACCGTTGACGTTTGTAGCATCAACACCATTGGCAAGTTGGACGGCTTGGTTAGCTGTATTTATTCTTTCAACCACGCTAGCCGTATTATTTAGGCTCAGGAAAAAAGACGCCCCTTGGGCGATTTTAGGTGGTTTTGTCGCCTTTGGTACTAGCCTTTGGGCAAGTGCCTATCTAGGCTACGCACTAGGTGCCTTTGCAGGAGCATTTGCTTTAGGTGTTTACAGTAATTTATTCTCAAGAGTAATGAATTTACCATCGAGTATCGTATTACTCTTAGGTCTTGTTGTACTTGTACCTGGTAGTAAAGTATTTATTGGTTTGAACACAGCTATTTCAGGCAAAGAAATGCTTCACGTACCTGACATTGGTTCACAAACCTTTTTAATTTTTATGTCGCTTGTGGCAGGTTTAATTTTTTCAAACGTCGCTGTGCGCTCTCGTAAAAGTTTATAATTTGTAAATAGGAAAATCATGGCAGTATCTAGCACCAATAAAAAAGCAAAGTATCATCACGGTGACTTACGTGAAGCGTTGATTCAGTCAGCAACGAGTATGATTGAAAAAGATGGTGTGAATAACTTATCTTTGCGTAAACTTGCTGAACAGGTCAATGTCTCGCGAACTGCCGCCTACCATCACTTTAAAGATAAACATGATTTACTATGTGCCATCGCTGCTCAAGGCTTCGCTCAATGGACGGAAATGGCGGAAACTATCAATAATGATGATTCGCTGTCACCTCAGGAAAAGTTTAAACAATTTTTCTTAAAGTATATTCAGTTTGCTATCGACAATTCAGCTATTTACGAGCTCATGTTCGGTCATCAACTATGGCAAAGTGGCGATGATAACAGCACACTAACGAGTGTTTCTTACCCCTGCTTTCAGTACCAAGTAGAAATGACACGGACGTGGCAACAGCAAGGGATTTTTCCATCATCTGAGAACCCCACTCGTTTAGCGCAAGTAACATGGGCCACTATGCATGGTTTGGCAAAACTCTACATTGACGGTATCTACACACAAAGCTCAACGATCGAAGAGATGTGTGAAACGGCAATCAATCTGCTCTTAAATAATTCACCTTCCCACTAAGAAGAGCCAATGAAAACAAGAAAGACTACCCATGGTAGCCTTTCTTTCCGTGATTATGAGGTTATGACGCCTTATTGGCTACACATGAATTTCCTGAAAAGTCGACATCGGTCACTTTGTCGGTTTCTTTATCTAGTTTGAAGTAAGTCGTGCAGTGGTAGGTTATTCTCTGCCTTGATATTTTGGTTTGCTTTTTAAGCACATAATATTTTCTCTCAAAGCGATCTAAAAACGCAAAACATACGTTTATAAGTTTATAAGCACGCAAATACCCGGCAAATGAGATGTGGTTAATCAACAACTTAGGCTTCAACGCAATTTGGTTCAGTGCGATTTTTTTTGAAAACAGCGCATTACCGTTCGGTATCTTGTTGCTCACGATTCATTGTTGGTACTTCAGAAAATCGAATGAAATTAACACCGTTGCGCTCGTCATGGTACTCGGTACGATCCTCGACACAGGACTAATGTACTTAGAGGTGTTTAGTTTTAAAGAGCAAACACTGTTTATCCCTGCTTGGTTAATGCTTATTTGGGCAGCTTTCGGCGCTACCCTAAATCATAGTTTAGCGATACTTAAAGAGCGCAAGTTACTTACGCTAGCAATAGGCTTTATCTTCCCGCCATTGAGCTATTTAGCAGGCTACAAATTTGAAGCAGTCAGTTTTGGCTATAGCACGGGTATAACATTAGCAATACTCGCGGTTATTTGGGCACCACTTCTGTACGGATTGTTTAGGATCTCTTATGTCAAACACCAACAGCAGCTTGCTTAAGCTCATAAAACAAGCAACATTGTGCTCAGCCCTGACGCTGAGTTCAACATTCGCGTATAGCCAGCCCCTTCAACTTAACGAAATTCAATCAACCTACAAAGAGGTAGGAAGCGCCAAATTTCGCGTGCTTTTTTGGGACATATACCAAAGTCGCCTTGCTAGCCCATCCGGTAAATATGACCCAGACGAAACCTATTTATTTGAGATCACTTATCTACGCGATATTAAATCAAAAGATCTTATCGAACGAACCATCGAGCAATGGGAGCACATTGGCCTGGAGGAATCTCAATACCAAGGTTACTTAGGCCACATTCAAGCCCTATGGCCTGATATTTCCAAAGGTGACAAACTATCAATGTATGTCACTAACGAGCTTACCGCTTTTTACTACAACGATAGCTTCAGAGGCATTGTTGAGGACCCTAATTTTGCTGGTGACTTTGTCGCTATCTGGCTAAGTGAAAATACCAGTCAACCCTCCCTTAGACGTCAATTACTTGGAGAAAACAATGCTGAATAATGGTTATAAGCTGAGCAAAACCAAAGCGGCTTTTATTGGCTTATCTGCTGTCATCATTTCCGGCTGCCAAGCACAACTTAACGATTATAATGAGACCCAGCCTAGTCTGCGTTACGAAACCTACTTTAATGGCCCGATGGTCGCATGGGGCATGGTGCAAGACTTCCAAGGTAAAGTGACCCGGCGCTTTTGTGTTGAAATGACAGGAACATGGGAAGATAACGTGGGTCTCCTCGCCGAAACGTTTTATTTTGACGATGGAGAAGTGAGTTATCGCAACTGGCAACTAACAAAAACCAGTACTAATCAGTATACAGGAGAAGCTGAAGACGTTATTGGTGCAGGCTTTGGCGCGGTTAATGGTTTTGCTGGCAAATGGCAATATACACTTTCTTTAGATGTTGACGAAACCAATTACCATTTCGCGCTAGATGACTGGCTATATCAGATTGACGACTATCGGGCTTTCAACAAGGCAGAAATGAAAAAGTTTGGTATTACCGTGGCAGAACTTACCTTGTTTTTTGATAAACAAACACCCTTGAGAGCCTGTGATAAAAAAGGCGCTTAACACGCCTTTTTTATATTTGAATTGTCATTAAACCGCAAATGGATACTTAATCGGTTCATGGCATTGGTAGCCCACCACCTCGAAATCATCGGTAGTCACCCAAGTTTCAATATCTTCTAATGATTTAATCTTAGGGTTAATCTTAAGCTGAGGTGCAGGGAATGGCTCACGTTTTAATTGAACATCACGCATTAACTCAAGCTGGTTCTCATAGATATGAGCATTAACAATCTTATGGTACGCCTTGCCAGCTTTGTGACCTGTAATTTGTGCCATTAACGCTAACAATACAAAACACTGAATTTGGTTAAAGTTTAAACCTAGCGGCACGTCACAGCTTCTTTGTGTGCTATTTAGGTACAAAGTATCGCCTAGTAAAGAAAACTGATGCGAGTACATACATGGTCGCAAGCACCCTAAGTCAAATTCACCAGGGTTATAGAAGGTGACAATCTCCCCTCTATCATCGATGCCTTTAGATAAGTTATCGACAACTTTCTTAAGTTGATCGAGTGATGAACCATCAGGACGTTGCCAAGCACGGCCTTGAACGCCATAAACACGTCCCATGTCATCTTCACCTTTACGAACAGGATTATTTAACCATGCTTCGTTCTCGTTAGCATTGGCATCCCACGTTTTACAACCTATTTCACGGAATTGAGCCGCACTGTCGTAGCCACGCAGATAACCTAATAGTTCAGCAATAGCCGCTTTATAAAAGCTCTTACGCGTTGTAATAAGAGGGAACGCATTGTTTGCGACATCGTATTCAAGATCAGCGTTTACCACCGTTAAACACTTGATACCGGTTCGCTTATTCTCAATCCAAACGCCTTCATCAACGATGCGCTGACATAAATCTAAATATTGTCTCATTATTGACTAGCCTACCCTATTATTTTGATGTCGTATTTACTTGGCGATTTGAGCCATAAATGATAATGAATAATCCAACAATTACCATAGGCAAGCTTAAGATTTGTCCCATTGAAATATACTCAAAGAAGAAACCCAGGTGATCGTCCGGCTCTCTAAACAGCTCGACAAACATTCTAAAGATACCGTAACCAATTAAAAACATTCCTGACAGCATACCTGGCGACTGCTTTCTTTTACTCATAAAATACAGAATAAAAAACAACACAACGCCTTCTAAGAAGAATTCATAAAGCTGTGATGGGTGACGTGGTAGTTGCTCAGGGTCGGTAGGAAAAATAAAAGCCCACGAAACATCTGTTGGGCGCCCCCATAATTCAGAATTAATGAAGTTACCCAATCTTCCCATTCCGAGTCCAATAGGAACCAATGGAGCAACAAAGTCACCAACGGCAAGGAAGTGTTTATTCTCTTTACGAGCAAAAATAAACACTGCAGTAATCACGCCCAATAAACCGCCGTGGAAGGACATGCCACCTTCCCAGACCTTAAATAGGTATAATGGGTCGGCAAGAAACAGATCAAACTGATAAAACAGCACATAACCAATTCGACCGCCAAGAATAACCCCAAGAAAGCCATAGAATAACAAGTCACTAACTTGTTCTCTTGTCCACACCCCGTTGCTCTTATCAGCCGCTTTATTCGCAATGTACATTGCCGCGACAAAACCAATCAGATACATCAAACCATACCATCTGACAGCCAATGGGCCGATTGAAAAGATCACTGGATCGATATTAGGAAATTGCAAATACTGCGTTGTCATAAAAATTCCACAATTTTTTTAATTAAATTCAATAGTTAGGCTGTTCTTAAGCGAGAAGCATTTCTAACGCTACTAATAATAAGAAACCTGCAAATAGTTTTTTCAAGGTACGAACAGGTAATTTACTCGCTAGCTTCACCCCAACTGGAGCAAATAAGAATGAGGTTGATACTATGCCGATTAATGCAGGGACATAAATATAACCTAAACTCCAGCGTGGTAAATCAGTTTGCTGCGCGCCTGTGATAATAAATCCGAGCGAGCCGAACAATGCTACCATGAGACCACAAGCCGTTGCAGTACCAATAGCTTGCCTGACTGGCACACTTAAATAACTTAATGTCGGGATCAAAATAACCCCGCCCGAAATCCCCATTAGGCTTGCAATAACCCCCGTAACGGCGCCTACGCCATTTACTTTCCATTGTTCTGGGTATGGTTTAGTGCGCTCTACCTTAATGGAAATAAGCATGTATACCGCTAATACAATCACTGCACCAGCAAAAATGGCGGTTAGCGCTTCTGCTGACAATAGTTCAACAATAAATGAGCCTGAAATCGCACCAATACTTACTGCGACCATTAACGGCTTAGCAATATCCCATGGAATATTGGCATTTTTATGATGCGCAAAAACCGCAGACGACGAAGTAATTACGATTGCTGCAAGAGACGTAGAGAGTGCAATAGGCAATACAAGTTGAGGTTCAACCCCAAATAATGGTAACAAGTAAACCAAAGCAGGAACGATGATCAATCCACCACCAATACCTAGCAAGCCCGCTAGAAAACCAACAGACATACCTAGTATTGAGCAAACCAAAATAATGGTTAAAGCGATCATAGCTTGAAGTTACATTCCTGCACGAACAAAGCCACCTAAACCGAGGTTCTCGAGCTGTTCATTTAAATAATTCTTTATATCTTTTGCTGAGTCTAAACGCAGAACATGGGTTAACATTTCCTGCGCATGTTCCATCGAAATATGGCGAATGATCCACTTTATTCTGCCAACGTTATGTGGGTTCATACTAAGCTTATCAAAGCCCATGGCAACTAATAATACTGCACCGATAGCATCACCAGCCAATTCTCCACATAAGCTTAGCGGCACATTATTTCTCTTCGCCTGTAATGCTATTTCATTCAACGCTCTAACCACCGCTGGATGATAAGAGTCATACAAATGAGCGACACGTGAGTTATTTCGGTCAACCGCTAATAAATACTGTGTTAAGTCGTTACTACCAACAGAAAAGAAGTCCACTTTTGTTGATAATTCGTTGATCAAAAAGATAGCACTAGGGACTTCGATCATTATACCTATTTTGGGTTTCAAAATGTTTTCACTAAGCTCTTGGCATAATTCAAAATAAGCTTGATTAATCAGCCTAATGGCTTCGTCGACTTCTGACATAGACGATATCATCGGTAACATGATTTCTAAGTTACCACAGCCAACATTCGCTCGAATCATTGCCCTTACTTGCAATAAAAACAGCTCAGGATGGTCAATTGAAATCCTCACTCCACGCCAACCAAGAAATGGGTTGTCTTCCTTAATCGGAAAATACGGGAGAGACTTATCGCCACCGATATCTAACGTACGCATAGTGACCGCTTGCCTATCAAAGGCAGACAATACGTTGTAATACCAAATAGACTGCTCTTGCTCTGATGGAAAGCTTCGACTTTCCATAAAAGGGATTTCAGTACGGTATAACCCAATACCCGTTGCACCCGCTCGTTTTGAGTGTTCAAAGCCAGAACTTAAGCCGGCATTTAGCTGTAACTCAAGTGGTCTTCCGTCAAGCGTAACCGCAGGTAAATGCTCAACTGTTTGAATTTTTTCAACCAGTGCAATCTCTTCATTTACAAGATGCTCATACTCTTTTAACAGCCCGGCTTCAGGGTTTATAAATAGCTCACCAGAATAACCGTCAACAATAGCTTGAACATTATTAAATGCCGTTAAACTGCTTTCTTGAAGGCCCATAATAGCGGGAACACCAAGTGCTCTAGCAAGTATAGCAGCATGAGAGTTATTCGAGCCAGACAGCGAAACAACACCTTTCAATCCTTGAAATTGAAGGTCGGCAAGCATTGACGCGGTCACTTCTTCGGCAACTAGGATAAACGTTTCTGGTAATATCTCTTCGCGCTCATCCTGCTGTTGCAGATTTTGTAAAATTCTGTTGGATAAATCACGTATATCACTTGCTCGTTCACGAACATATTCATCTTCGAGGGCTTCAAACTGAACAACATAAGCATCGATAACAATTTTTAAACCACTTTGTGCACACCAACCTTGCTCAATTGTTGCGTGAATTTCTTGTCCTAGTTGCTCGCTTTCAAGCAAGTGTTTATACATTTCAAAAATATCAACACTTGCATCAGTAACAACACCCTGTAATTGCTCAGTGATTTTAATAAATTCAGCGCGTGTTTTTCTTATTGCTTGTTTGAGAAGCTCTATTTGCCCTTTACTATCAGGGTGTTTCTCAAGCGTTATGTTTCTTAAATCAGCTTTCGGCTGACTAACATATATCGGTGCGATCGCCACACCTGGAGAGCCAGCAACACCTTGAATATATGGCCTAACCTGTTTTTTATCGGCACGTTTGCCCGACCAACCACGATTTTTAGCATGAGCGAGTGAAGCGGCTAATTGCGCAGAAAGCGTTACCAAAAACGACTCTTCAGTCTCGGTAAAGTGTCTTGCTTGTTTCTGTTGAATGGAAATGACACCTAGGACTTGGCCTTGGTGAATAATTGGCGTCCCCAAAAAGGCATTAAACGCGTCTTCCTTCACCTCAGGAGCATATTTGAAGTGAGGATGTTTACGCGCATCTACTAGGTTCAAAGGTTCTTCTCTTTGCCCGACTAAACCGATCAAGCCTTCAGAAAAACCGATTGTTGTTTGTCCCAACGATTCTTTTGCTAATCCGTCGGAAGCGACAAGTAAAAAGTGTTGTTTTTGATAATCCGCCAAATGTACAGAACAACAGTCAGTGTTCATCACGCGCTTAACTTCTGACGTCATACGATCTAGCGCTTTGTCGAGCTCAAAAGCTTGACTAAACTCTAATACGATTCGTCTTAAATTAGTTAACATGCGCGTCCTTGGGAGTCATAAAAAAACAAACCGCTACAAGAAAGAGCGGTTTGGTACATAGTAAATTACCCTCTTTTCTTTCGCCTATCATGGCGATGAAAAGGTAAAGCAATTGGGGCAAATTCTTTCATGACTTTTCGATAAACCTCACGTTTAAATGACACCACCTGCCTTACTGGATACCAATAGCTTACCCAGCGGAAGTCATCAAATTCAGGATGTCCTGAATGTAATAAGTTTACGGCACTATCTGGGCTGGTTAATTTTAACAAAAACCATTTCTGCTTTTGCCCGATACACACCGGTTTACTGTCGTGTCTAATTAGTCGTTTTGGTAATTTATACCTCAGCCAATGTTTAGTTGAAGCAACGATTTTTACATGTTCAGGTTTTAAACCAACTTCTTCGTATAATTCCCGATACATTGTCTGCTCAGCACTTTCTCCATCATCAACGCCACCTTGTGGAAATTGCCATGAATGCTGGCCGTACCTACGTGCCCAAAAAACTTGTCCCCTGTCATTGATAATTACTATGCCGACATTGGCTCTGTAGCCATCAGCATCTATCACAGGAACTCCTGAATAAATTTTTAATTTATGCTTTGATTCTTCCACAATCTTCGCTTTCGAGCAAATGAATACTGACATTATTTTCTACGCTGTGTAAAAATAGCTTAGTAGCGAACAAAAATTGATAAAAATTGTATGAAACCAAAGGCTAACCCACCTCAAAGTGAGCAAGAATTACTCGAAAGAGCACAGCATTTAGCGGGTTTAAGCCTCGCACAAATTGCCGGAGAAGCGGAGATCGCTGTTCCTACAAGTTTGCGAAAGGAAAAAGGTTGGATTGGCTTACTCCTTGAGCATGTGCTTGGTGCTACTGCTGGCACACAAGCAAAGCCTGATTTTGATGAACTTGGAATAGAACTTAAAACCATCCCAATAGATTTTAGCGGCAAACCGCTTGAAACGACCTTTGTCAGTGTTGCCCCTTTAATGGGTTTAGTTGGCTCAACATGGGAAAATAGTCATGTTTGTCATAAGCTTGCGCGTGTTTTGTGGGTCCCGATTGTCAGTGAAAAGCAACTTGATATTAAAGAGCGTATTGTAGCGACGCCTTTTATTTGGTCTCCAAATGAGCAAGAAAATAACTTGTTAGCTAATGATTGGCAGGAATTGACCGATATGATTGTGCTAGGTGAAGTGGAAAAGATTTCAGGCAAGTACGGTCAGGTTTTACAATTACGACCCAAGGCGGCGAATAGCCAAGCTAAGACCAAAGCTATTGATAAGCATGGAAATTTATTTATGACATTACCTCGAGGTTTTTATCTTAAAACACAGTTTACCCACGAATTAATTAAACGACATTTAATCACCCATGATTAAGCTAAACTTAATTGAAATATAAATTGCATATTATTGAATTAGAAAATAAGCTTAATAAGTGTGGGTTATACCATTCACACCGCTGAATTTATAAGGTTTTTAGTTAAGATACATGAAGTTAATTGATCGCTTTGACCGATATATCACCGCCCTATTCTTTGCTACTATTTTTGCTGTAGTAACGACGTCTTATTTTACGTTTAAAACAGTCATAGCGACCTATAACAAACAGCAACAAGAAGTAACAATACCGCTTTTCTCATGGATTAACACTGAAGTTATCAGCCCATTTACTTTATCAAAGTACATGGCACAAGACCCTTTACTGATTGAGTTGGTTGAGCAACAAGCACTCGATGAGCAACGTTTACAGAAATATTTAAACGTCGCCTCAATGGACAATAAATTAAGAGCGTTTATTGCATTAGAGAAGCATAACGTGCTGCTTGATTCAGACGGGCTGAAGTTAAACTTTCAACATGAAGACGCGGAATGGTACCAGCGTATCAAAGCCTTGGAGCACAATTTTATTGCCGACATTGGTGACTCTGAGGACCCTACCTTATTTTACGATGTAAAAATGTTTAATGATGAGGGACACTTTATTGGTTTTACGGGTGTAGGTGTTGATCTCGATAGCTTTGCTGAAAAATTAGCAACGTTTAAGAACCAGTTTGGCTTTGAGGTGTATTTTGTTGACGAAGAGAACAATATTACCTTATCGACAAATGGTTTAATGAAAACAGAAAGTCACCATAGACGAGACGAACTAATAAATATCAACAGTTTTCCTTGGTATCAAAGTTATTTACACAGTATCGATAGCGATGCCAATGAGTTTACCTACAATGCCGAAAAAGAGATTTTTACGGTGACGCATTTAGACATCGAAGAGCTGCGTTGGAAAGTATTTGTCGTCGCTCCTTCTGCCACGAGTCAAAAAACCTTTTGGTTGATTTTAATGAGCCGTTTTGGTGTCTTTGTATTAGTGGCCCTTGTTTTGTATCTCGCATTTTTCTCAATTATTGAAGTGTTCAAAAAGGATATCGTTGCAGATGCTAATGTAGATAACTTAACAGGTCTGCCGAATAGATCATTTGTCCAATGGAAGTTCAAATATCTATTGGAAAACTATAAAGAGATTGCTGTTATCGTTGCCGATATTGACCACTTTAAGTCCATCAACGATACACACGGCCACATTGTCGGTGATAATATTTTAAAAAGAATAGCTAAACTTCTCTGCGCTGATTTACGCAGTCGTGATATTACCGCACGCTGGGGCGGTGAGGAGTTTGTATTAATACTCCCCAATACCGGACTCGATCAAGCGATTGAAATCTGTGAGAGGTTACGTGTAAATATTGAAGCATCGCAATTTTATGGCGAGCATAAAAAACAACCATTTAATGTCACGATGAGCTTTGGGATAAGTATTGAAACAACAAAAGGTCTCGAGTTTAAACACTTTATCGAGCATGCAGATAAAGCATTGTATGACGCGAAAGAAAATGGTAGAAACCGGGTCGAAGTTGCCTAAACCAACAAGAACAAATAGTTAATTGAAATCACCTGTTTAGTCATAAACGGTGCGCTGTTAAATTAAAGGATTAATGATGAAGAACGCGCTTATTGTCATTTTAGTAGTTATGGTTATTGCGTTATCTTACCTTAACTTTGGCCAAACACCTGCTCAATCCCCACAGCTAATGAGTACGCCAATCAGCAAAAGCACTGCCAGCACTATTGCTAAAGACACTAGCGCATCACAAACTCTAGAGTCGAAAACTCATCAATCCACAGAAAACAAAGAAGCATCACGAGTCACAGTTAATAACGCGACAACCAATCAATCGTTGGCAAGTAATCATTCCCAAGAAAAGCAACAGATGTGTATTGAAAATGATCAAGCCACCGACAAGTGCGAAGTCAACTTATCGCTCAATATTGAACAGCTGCTCATCAATCAAGAAACAGGTTCAACGAACGCAGAAAAAACCATTTTATTGCTTGAAAGCACCAACTTTTCCGAGGTGATGAATCAACTCGCTAGCACCAAGTACCGACAAAAAGCGTTTGATAGAGAGGCGCAATATAACAGCAAACTCAACGATTTTTTAAACACGCATTATGAACATATTCAAAGCGACGGCATTTTCTGCGGAGAATCAGTTTGTGGAATCGAATTCAGGTATGATGACGTCTCATACATTAACGACTTCAACAAAAATTACGCTATGGGGGGCTCTTTCACCAGTTTTGATGTACCAGATGACGAAATGGGTAATAAGAGAGCGCGAATTATTTTCACTCCTGAGAGCACGTCAATCACATTTAAAACCAAAAGTTAGTCACTTGGCGTTTGTGATTTATTTTTATCACAAGATCCTAATGGCGACTTTCATGCCATCGACTGTCCACTCTTTGGTAATTTGATTTTGAATAACACGAGCAACTAACGACTCTATATTCCCATTGTCGTATTCAACGACCATGCTGCACATATGATTATGTTTTTGCTCGTAATCGGGAACATCAACATTGATTATTGTGGCTGGGGTTTGCTTACTCGGTACTCGTCTTTTGTACCAATCTTTTTCGATTAATTCATATTTCATGTAATCATTATCGAATAATCTTTAATCTACGACAACAGTTAACCAGTGTGCGGAATTTTAAAGGTAGATAATCTCAAACGTTAGCGCGCTCTTTTTGGTCATAAGTCAGCTGGTTAACCAGAACTAATAAAAATTATCGTACTTATAGGAAAAAATCATATAATTTCATTATTTCTATATATAACAGCAAATTAAATATTGTTATGCTAATGCTCTAACTTAGTTAATGGATTATTTCATGACGAGCGAATTACAACAAAAACAACTGCTCGAAGAGGAGAGTGCGTGGCTAGAAAAACGCACTAGCAAGTCAAACAAAACACTTACAGGACTTGCGCTTTCCGGTGGTGGCATTCGTTCAGCTACCTTCAACCTAGGCGTTTTACAAGCCCTTGAAAAACATCAAATTCTCAAAAACGTTGATATCACGTCGTCCGTATCTGGTGGTGGTTACATTGCGTCTTGCTTGAGCTGGTTTCAACAGAAAAAAGGACAATTCCCTTTCGGTACGCAGCGTCAAGACCATGGTAAATTGGGTGGCGCAGTGCTGGCATGGCTACGATCTCATGCGTGTTTTTTAACACCAGGCGACGGCATCAATAAACTGTCTTTGTTTACCGCACTATTTACTGGCACCTTTATCAATCTTTTTATTTTGTTGCCACTGTTCATCGGGTTATTTTTTTTATTGGCTATCGATTTTTCGAGCTTTCAATTACCTCTGAAAAAGCAACACGACACTAACTTGTTTGGTATCGCTACTTTACTTGGCTTTTCAGGTATCGGATTGTGTATTGTGCTGATGATATGTGCCGCGCTTTCGACGAGAATAAACGGCTTAAAGAACCGGGCGACAGAAAAGATTCGATATTTATTAACGAAAGTCACACAGTGGAGCATCTTCTTTATCATCATCGGTCATTTGCCGTTACTACATGACAAAGTTGAGTCCTTTACTGACAAAATTGCGCACGGTAGTGTTACCGTATCAATCGTAAGTGCACTGTTGAGTTTGTTGTTGATATGGCGCGGTGACCGCACAGAGAAAGGTCAATCAATTGGCAGTATAATTTTAGTTAAATTGCTTATTTATACATTCTGTTTAAGCGTATTCATATTTACCTACCATTTGGCACGTTATTGGTTAATACCTGAGGAATACTTCTTACCACTGCCCTTTATTCTGTGGACGCTAACCTCAGTCGTTTTGGCCTTACTTTGTGACATAAACCTAATATCTATGCACGGTTATTATCGAAATAGACTGCGTGATACCTTTATGCCAACCGACGTTCCAAAAACTGACGGACAAGGAAGCTTTGAGATAGCCGAAGGCGGCTGGCAAGAATCACAGCTTTGTTATCTTGCTCAATTCACGCAAAACAAAGGTCCTTATCACATTATTAATTGCAATGTTGAGTTAGTTGATTCCAAACACCCTAAGTACAAGAATAGAAATGGTGACAATTTCACGTTCACGCCAGTGATGTCTGGGTCGTCGGCGACCGGATATATATCTACCAAACGATATATGTCAGGTAAAGTGGATTTAGCAAGCGTAACCGCAATCTCGGGTGCTGCTGTAGCAACCAATACCTCACACACCCAAGGTGTTGCACTAAACTTTATTATGGCCTTGTTCAACTTACGTCTGGGTTGTTGGTATCCAAACCCTAAAGCCACATTAGCGCATAAGGAACGCAAGCCGTTATGGTACCACTGCATTTTCAGAGATATGTTTGGCAAAGGTCTTGATGAAAATAGGCGCTTTATTCATTTATCTGACGGCGGGCACTTTGAAAATCTAGGCGCTTATGAACTATTCAAACGTAAAGCCAAATTAATTATCAGCGTTGATGCCGGAGCTGACCCAGATTTCAAATTTCACGATCTCGCAAAATTAACAGAACTCATTCGTGTCGACTTTGGTGCTAAGCTTGCCCTTGATACCTCCCCATTAGTGCCAGATGGCAAAGGGTTCAGCCAAACCGCTTGGGTTATAGGCGACATTAGCTATGAAGATGGCAGCAAAGGCAAGTTCATTTATGTGAAGTCAGCAATGTTGACGCAATTAAGTCCCGATATTGTTGGGTACAAACATGAAAACCCGACATTTCCCGATCAAACAACTGCGGATCAGTTTTTCGATGAATATCAGTTTGAAGCCTACCGAGAACTTGGCTTTCAAATAACTCATCGCATGCTGACACGAGATCCAGCTATCAAAGAACTATTATAAGAAAGGAATATCTATGCCATTAGAAAAACAAGTTACATTAACGGACTCAACGTTTTTTCATGGGGATTACCAACTAATTTCAGACTCCCTTGAATACCCTGAAGGCCCAGTATACATGGCAGACGGTAGCGTATTACTGGTTGACATCAAAGCGCAAACGCTTGTGAAAGTAGCGGCAGACGGCACAAAAACGGTTGTTGCAAATACCGGTGGCGGGCCAAACG
Organism: Thalassotalea loyana; assembly: GCF_030161435.1. Taxonomy (GTDB): domain Bacteria; phylum Pseudomonadota; class Gammaproteobacteria; order Enterobacterales; family Alteromonadaceae; genus Thalassotalea_G; species Thalassotalea_G loyana. Next base: position 265,571 of record NZ_BSSV01000002.1, read on the forward strand.
GTCTCGCAATCGGCCCTGACGGCTGTGCGTATATTTGTAACTGTGGTGGTTTTACTTGGATGCCTGTACCTGTTCCAGCTAAGGATCAGGTATTACAAATTGGCACTACTCAACCGACTGATTACACAGGCGGATTAATTCAAAAAGTTGATTTAACGTCAGGCAAAGTCACAACCTTATACACTGAGGCATCAAAAGTCCGCCGACTCAACATGCAAACCATGCAATGGCAAATAGAGACCATTGATACACCATTTCAGTTGAAAGGCCCTGACGATATCGTTTTCGACGAATTAGGAAATTTCTGGTTTACCGATTGGGGCAAAAGCCGCGAATTAGATCGTGACATTACTGGTATTTATTATGCTAAAGCTGATGGAAGTGAAGTCACTCAGATGATTTTCCCGCTTAATGCACCAAACGGCATCGCGCTATCTCCTGATGGCAAACGTTTATACACAGTCGAAACCTATACTGGACAAGTCCTATATTGGGAATTATCGGCGCCTGGTCAAATAAAGCCTAACCCTGCATCAATAGACGGGACATATTCACTGTATAAATTTGGTGGACAAGCGATTTTTGATTCGATGGCCGTTGATACCGAAGGCAATTTATATATCGCTTCAATGTTGCCTTATGGCAACAATCCTATGTCCAATGGAGGTATCAGCGTCATCTCACCTAAGGGCGAACTAATTGAGTATATTGAAATTGTTCGACCAGACGGCAAATTTGCTCCACTTCCATCGAATATTTGTTTTGGTGGAGAAGACCTTAAGACGGCATTTATTACGCTTGGTGCGAGTGGCGCATTGGTCAAAATAGATACGACTATCGCAGGCTTAAAACTTGAGTACAACGGATAACATTATGTTTAAACACCTTTTAACGTCTTTAAAAAACATGGTGGCATTCATTACTTCCGGCGAGATTGTGACTTGGAGCGTAAAAGTCCTTAAGAATGTTTCCTTATACAAAGTAATCAAAGGCTTAGCGTATACTTTTGCAGGGTTAGTGGTTATTGGATGTATCGCTTTGTTTGCGGTTATTCATTACCCAGCCAGCCAAATCCCACTTTATGAGCCAACTGATAAAACCGTGTATTTAGACCAAGGCTGGGGCGTAACTGAATCTTCACCGGAGCGACAGCTATACTACTACACGGCTCAAGGCACTAGCCTAAAGGGGTTTGAGTATGAATGGTTTCACCACATTGAAATGCCTTGGGGTAAAAAAAGGTTTGCTGAACCTGATCACTTAAAAGCATACGGTTTTATCGTTGATGATAAGCCAAGTAGAGCCAATCCATATCTTTATCCGCTGGGTTTTACCAAGCATTACAGCCAAATAGAGGATGCTGAGCTACTTGATTTAACGTGTTCTGCTTGTCACAACGGTCAGCTCAATATCAGTAAAGCGGGCACACGATATGCTGTGCGCATAGACGGCGGACAAGCAATGCATGCGTTTACTACAATGAAGGTTGGTCACTTTGTGCCTACGCTTGTTGCATCAATGGCAAGTACCTACTTGAACCCGTTCAAGTTCAATCGATTTGCCAACAATGTACTCGGTGAGCATGCAAGTGGCGATGCTAAAGCGACACTTAAAAAACGTTTCGGTCAGGTATTGTGGCGTTTCGTGAAACAAGGTTATAACGACTCAAGCAAACATTTATACCCTGTTGAAGAAGGTTTTGGCAGAACCGATGCTTTGGCTCGTATCGGAAATACGGTATTTGGCGATAATTTAACGCCAGAAAATTATCATTTGGCTACGGGGCCTGTTAGTTACCCACCTGTCTGGAACATTTGGAAGTTTGACTGGGTACAGTATGGTGCATCAGTAAAACAACCAATGGCGAGAAATATGGGTGAAGCACTTGGTGTTGGTGCCCATATAGCATTCACCGATCAATATGGACGTCCTCTGCCTCTAGACCAGCGCTTTAATAGCTCAGTTCTTGCGGAAAACATTCATCAAATAGAAACAACATTGCAAGGGTTAACCCCACCGCAATGGCCAGAAGAGCTGTTTGGTGCGATTGACCATGAAAAAGCAGCTAAAGGTAAAAAACTTTTTGAAAATCACTGTCAGGGTTGCCACGGTCCACATCCAGCAAATGCGATGCTTAAAGCAATTGACATGCCTTTAAAGTCTGACGATGAGCCAGTTTGGATAATGAAAACATTGGGTATTGAAGAAATCGGTACAGACCCTAATGCTGCATTTAACTTCGTTAATAATCGCTTTGACCTGACAAAAACAGGTATTACTAATGACGAAATTGTAAAAACTGTTCGTCCTATACATGTAAAACAACTCAAACGCGTGACGGAACAAGTCCTAAAAGCACCGACTCTCGTGTCGTTTTTATCTTCGCCTAACCCACAAGTTAGCCAATTAGCATTTACCACGGATTGGCTAGCCAATAACCCTGAAGAATTTAAAGTGTTAAGCCAGGTTTTTGGTTCGTGGCAAAGCCAGTACAGCACCATCACTGATTTATCCGCAAAAATTGCAGAATATGGCGATGAAGCGGTACAGCTAGATATAAAAACAGCGCTAGTAAAAGAACAACTGAATACTTTAGATAGCGTTATTTCGAGCCTCAATGTGAGCGCTTTAACCGTTGGTGAAGCACTAAATCTGGTTGGTATAATGATTCGAGAAAAATACTACCAAGACCGAAACTTTAATGAGTCAGAACAAGCCTGTTTTGATGGTTTTGGCGCATTAGACATGCCCCAGCAACCGATGGCTTATAAAGCAAGACCACTTGAGGGGATTTGGGCAACACCGCCATTTCTTCATAATGGCTCAGTACCGAATATCTATCAATTATTGTCACCTGTTTCCGAGCGAGCTGAGAAGTTTTTTGTTGGCCGCCGCGAGTATGATCCTGTGACATTAGGCTACGATACTACGCCTCTGTCAAAAAGCGGCTTCTGGTTTGATACAAGCCTTGAAGGCAACTTAAATACAGGCCATGAGTTTAGAGCCGGTTATGTGCCATACAAACCAGGAAACCCGCCTCAATATGGCGTGATCGGCCCTGAGTTAACTCCTGACGAGCGTTGGCAAATCATTGAGTATTTAAAGATTCATAAGGATGATAAACACCCAATATCACCCAAAAAGCCTGTTAGTTGTCTAGCAAGCACGTCTCATTAAAATTGGACTAAGTTAATGAATACTGCATTAAAAATATTATTAGCTGGTGGCGGTGTCGTTGCTGTTGCTGCCAGTTTGAACTTTTTTTCAGAGGAAGAGGCAAGTGAATTCCATAACGGAATATATGAGCCGCCTGAAGAAAAAACGTATATCGCTGATATCATTTCATCAGCTGTTGCTATGTCGACAAGAAGCCATAAACTCACTGCACCAGCCCCCTACCGCAGAGACGTTCATGCTAAAGCTCATGGCTGTGTAAAAGCAACATTTTCCGTGCCTGAATTGAACCAACCCAATTTACGTTATGGTGTGTTTAAGGAGCCAAGGGAGTATCAAGCTTGGATCCGGTATTCAAGCGGTGACACCATGCCACAACCAGACTCGGTGCGAGACGCTCGTGGCATGGCAATAAAGTTAATGAATATTGATAGCCCTACACTGTTAAAAGATAAGCAGAACGCAGGAAGCCAAGACTTTGTCATGATCAATAACGATGTGTTTTTTATTCCAACGGTTAAGGAATATAAAACCTTCATGCAAACTCAGGCACAAGGCGATAAATTTGGTTATTTCTTTGATAATTTCAATTGGAATATATTCAAATGGCATTATCGTCAGCTATATCTTGGTGCTAGTACCTTAAAAGCAGCCCCTGATAGTTTGCTGACTGAGCGATACTACAGTTTATCTGCTTATCGATTGGGTCCAGAGCAATTTATGAAGTACTCCGCCAAAGCCTGTGACAGTAATACTTCAATTAAAGTCGATGACGATAAACCTAATTTTTTGCGCACAGAATTATCCGAAAACCTAAGCAGCAATGCCGCCTGCTTTGACTTTATGGTTCAATTGCAAAATCCAAGCAAGAATATGCCAGTAGAAGACACCACAGTGCGTTGGAAAGAATCTGATTCTCCCTTTGTCAAAGTTGCACGTATCACGATACCAAAGCAACAATTCGACACCCCGGAACAAAACGCATTTTGTGAGAACTTATCGTTTACGCCATGGCATGGTACACAAGATCTTGAACCTGTTGGTGGTATTAACCGCTTAAGAAAAGCAGTTTACGATGGTGTATCTAGATTTAGACACGGTAAAAATAACGTTGAAAAACAAGAACCACAAGGTTGGTGCTTATCGTTAGACGGTAAGCCATGCCCGACGAATAACGAGGGTGTAGTGCCTTAACCGACTACCAGGTAATCGTTTGGTTAAGATGCGATTACCTGATTTCTACCCGTCCTTTTCGCTTGATAAAGCGCGCTGTCAGCTCGCTTTATCAGCTCATTCACTTCAGTATCGTGTACTAATCGCTCTGTAACCCCAAAGCTCATGGTGACGGAGATGCTATCTCCCTGATAAATAAACATGTGATTGGCAATCGTCCGGCGAAGGTGCTCCGCAGTATCCGTTGCTTGTTGCAAGTTGGCTTCGGGTAGCAACATGACAAACTCTTCACCGCCATATCGCGCCAATCGATCACTTGCACGACTGTTCATTTCCAGGACATTGGCAACTTTCTTTAAAATATAATCACCTGCGAGATGGCCTTCTTCATCGTTAATTCGTTTAAAGAAGTCTATGTCCATAATAATTAATGAGAGCTTAGTTTCATATCTTTGGCTATGCGCCATCATGCTCTCAGCTTCGCTAATAAAGGTACGTCGGTTGTTAATGCCAGTCAAAGCATCCTTAGTCGCCATATCCATTAATCGAACCTGATACCGATGCACTAAGCGATTAAACCAAGACATCACAATAAAGGTTTCAATCATAATCACTGTGACAGTAGAAATTAAAATAAGCTCAGCTGTTTTAGGTGCAATCTCAATTAATGGAGGTTCTTGATAATTTACCGCGGCAAAAAACAGCACCACAGCTAACAACATGACGCCAATCTTTTCATGCATTTCATCTTCTTCAAATAAGACAAATATCCCAGTAGGGATGATCAAATAATAGAGGTGAAAATAAGATTCAGACGAGAATATTAGCGTGCTTAGCAAAAACACATGCATCATTAACGTAATGAAAAACCATAGTTTTGCTTGTTTAATCAGCTTTAAATGTGACATCACAAGTGTAATGCAATAGCCGGCCACAAACACTAAATTCATCAAAGTAATCGATGGCAGTTGCAGCTCAAAGTAGAAAAACATGGCGTAGCAAAAAGCTATCAGCGCCGTTATACAGCTAACCAAATTAGTAATTTTGATTTTTAAAGCTTTAGTAGAACTTTGAGAATCTGTCCCTAGATTTATGATAGAGCTTAACATAACCGTTATTTGCTGACTTTTTCAGCTGATAATAATGCCTCAAACGAATAACAACAAGCGTTGCATGGTTTAATTATTTAACAAAACCATAGTTCTCGCCAATCTTGGCGACTATTTTAGATGTCTTGCTATGAAATATGACTCACCTTAATGACCTGACGAATTGACACAGAGTCTCCAGCTGAAAGCGTTAGCGGTTCGGTAAAGCCAGCTTCAAGGCAGACAAACTCTTTTTCCCCACCAGCATGCACATCAGCCATCGCATCAGCGCTTTCCGTACCAGGATTCCATAAAATCCAAGTAGAGGTGCCATGCGCACTTAATTTTATATTTCGATTTAGACCATAATCTAATAGTTGTACGTCTTGGTGAGTAAAGTAAATTCGATCTTTGGGGCCACGACAATCATTTAAGGTTTTCGTTTTTTCGCTCCCATCGAGCTTATCAAAAAACCTTACTTGAGATAATTCCGGTACACACGTTTGTTCTGGTTGACTGACGGAAAAATAGCTATGAAGAGCGCCGTCGTGCTCAAAGTCATATTCACCCGTATTGGCGATATCTATGGTTTGGCTGAATTCTTCACCAAAGAATAACGTTTGCGTCACCTTAAAAGCAAACGGCCACGTCGCCGCTTTAGCGTCGCCTTCAAACGTTAAAACAACTTCGACACCTTCATCAGAACTCGTTACTTTAGTTAATTGCCACAGGCTCGTGCGAGCAAAACCATGATTAACCTCTCCTTCTTTCGCACCAAACCAAGGCCAACACAGCGGAATCCCCCCTCGAATTGCTTTACCGTCTTGGTAATGAGTGTTTTCTGACAACCAAAACACATCGCTATGCCCTTTGGGTTGCCAGCTTAATACATGACCAGCATATAGAGACAACGCTGCGTGACATTGCGGATGCTCTATTCTAAGAATAGGAATACCATTGTTCGTTGATTGAGTAACGTTTACATCACGTTGTTCGACAATAGATAACGTCTTTTGAGACATGAGTAGCTCACACTTTTTTATTTCTTGCTACTTTAACGCGATAACAAGGTGTAGCAAAGGGTAAAAGCTTTCGCGCACAATTAGGCATAAAAAAACCACCTATTACGGTGGTTTTTTTAAAAGCGAACAGCTTACTTAGTATATGAACGCGGCATATCAGAATTAGCCATGTAACGGTCTCTTAATTTGTCAGAACGTGACTCAGTAGAGTACTCTTTACCGCCAATCCAAATCTTGTCAACTTTAGTACTTAACTCAAACGGATCATTGCTCCATAAAACGAGATCAGCTTTTTTGCCAACGGCAATTTCACCTGCATCTAAGCCGAAAACATCAGCAACATTTGATGTAATCGCTGCCAACGCTTGTTCACGCGTTAAGCCGTTAGCAATCGCATTACCTGCGTTGTAACGTAACTGATACATATTATGTGTATCGCCACCCGTCGTTATAACAACTTTAACGCCGGCATTGACGAGTTTTGCAGCGTTATCAAGAGAGTTATGTAACGCGTCAAAGCTAGATGGTAGGTTTTCCAATGCATCAATGATAACGGGTACATCAGCTTTTGCTAACTCGTCTGCAACAACAATCGCATCAGCTGCACTGACGATGGCCAAATTCAGACCAAATGTCTCTTTAAGTTTAATGATGTTTAATAACTCACTTGCACGGTCAGCATAAACAACCATTAACTTTTCGCCATCTAGCAATGATTTAAGCACTTCCTCGTCACGCTTAAGCTCACTTTTCTTGTCGTCTTTCTCAGCTTTTTTCATTTTCGCCTGAAAATCAGCAAGCTTATTCGTTAACTTTTGTAAATTTGTCGCTCGAGAACCTTTACTCTCTGCACCTAACTCTACATAGACCGCATTATTTGCAACACGAACACTATCAAACTCACCCGATAAGTCCGTGTAGAATGTTTGACCTTTAAATAAGTTATCCCCGCCGCGTGGAGATACAACACTTGAGGTGATACCACCTTTACGAGTGTAAGCCACTACCGTTGATTTTGGGTTGTATGCCAAACTAGGGTCAAAAGTTATATCAGCACCTTTGGCGCCTGCATCACGACTTCGCGCGACAGCCCCTACTTCAACTAAGCCTAGGTTGTTCATAACACTGATGATACCAGGCGTTAAATTACGACCTTGTGCATCAACAACACTGTCAGCACTTACCGACGCTGGATTAATCGCTGTAATTACGCCATCTTCGACGATAATTGTTGCATTACTTAATACGCCCTGCTCGCCCGCGGTATGAACCGTTGCATTGGTAATCGCTAAGCTCTCTGCATTTGCCCAAGTAGAAGTCGCCGCAACAGCTAATGCCAATAATGATGATTTAAATAATTTCATGAGGCAGCTCCTTATTCTTGACCTAGTAGGAAATCACTTTTCGCTTGATACTTGTCATCAAAGCGATCGTAAACTTTTGCGCCATCAACAAATACTTGTTCTGCTTGCGCGTATACGCTAAACGGATTTTGGTTCCAAAGAACAACGTCCGCTTTTTTACCAACTTCCAAGCTACCAGTGTCTTTCTCAATACCCAAAGATTTCGCGGCATTGTATGTAATCCACGTAATTGCATCTTCTTCTTTTAGACTAAAACCATTTTCGTTCGCGCGATACATGATTTTGCCGGCTTCTTGGTTTAATCGCTGAATCGTCGATGCTGAGTCAGAGTGAACAATTGCACAAGAGTTTGGCTTGCCATCAACGATAGCAACGTTTTCCAATGTCATATCGTAAGCTTCCATCTTGAAGCCCCACCAATCTGGCCACATCGCGGCACAGTTACCGTTTTCAGCCAATAAATCGGCAATCTTGTAGCCTTCTACTGCATGGTGGAATGTTCCTGAGTGGTAATTGAACTCTTTGCCCAGGTCAATCATCATTGCCATTTCCTCTGCTTTATAGCAGTGGTTATGAATCATAATGTCACCATCTAACACGCCCATAAGCGTATCTAATTCAATATCACGAGTAGGAGCTGTAGGGTTTTTACCTGCATCATAATCTGCATTGTATTTATCCCATGCACGCTTATATTCTTGTGCTTCAGCCCATGCCATACGATAACCCGCCATGTTACCCATACGTGTCGAAGGGGCTACATTTTTGCTGCCATACACACGCTTCGGGTTTTCACCACAAGCCATTTTCAATCCGTAAGGCGCGTCTGGAAATTTCATACCTTGCATCGTATGACTTGGTACATTTTTCAATGTAACACCGCGCCCCCCAAATAAATTGGCAGAGCCAGGTAAAATTTGAAGTGTAGTAATACCGCCTGCACGTGCCGCCTCAAAACCAGGATCTTGAGGCCAAACACTGTGTTCAGCCCAAACTTCTGATGTATTTGGTGCGATCATTTCATTACCATCGGCATGTGACTCCACACTTGGATTTGGGTAAACACCAAGATGAGAGTGAACATCGATAATACCAGGAGTGACCCATTTACCTGCAGCATCAATTGTTGTTGCATTTGCGTCAGATAAATCTTTACCGATTTTAGAAATTTTACCGTCTACCAATAACACATCCGTGTTATCTAGACGCTCACCAGTACCTGTTAGTACCGTGGCATTCTTCAACAAAGTAGAAGTAGAAGGCAATACTTGGTAGGTGCTTGGGTATGGATTTTTATTAATTGTAACCCTTGGATCTTGTTTTTCAGACTGCATACAAGCAGTAAGTGCTAGCGAGATACCAGCAACTAACAGAGTTGGTACAAATTTTTGCATTATTGAGGTTCCCATGGTTGTTTTTGCATTACGCGTAAACAACTTCATCGTTAGATAGTTTATTTTTATTAATAAAGTTTTATGCATCATGACAATATATGGATTTACATAAAACAACAATAGCTATCAGATTCGATAGTTTGAATTATCGACAAGGTGGCGTGTTTTTGGGATATTTTACTGTTATAGCCAGGCTATTTAACAAAAATTCGTTTGATTTTGTCCTTTCTTAGCCATAACAAAAGTGCGGTCAGCAAGATGTATATGCTCGGCTCAATCAATTCTGATTTCACAGACCAATAAAAATGAATGGCAACAAGGAATACAATGGCATAGTTTCCATTGTGAAGTGATTGCCAACTACCTTTCATCTTTCTCTTCAATACCGCTAATGAGGTCACCGCCATTGGTATTAACCATAAAAAGGCTAACATCCCGATGGTGATGTAGGGGCGTTTAATCACCTCTTCGACAAATAAACGCCATTCAAACTGCAGATCGAACGCCAGGAAACTCAACAAATGACAGCAAGCGTAGAAAAATGCATATATGCCTAATAAGCGTCTTACTTGCATTAAAAACCCTTGTTTTAAACGTTTAGCAAGTGGGGAAATTATCAGCGTCACGAGTAGTAAATTAAATGCACCAATACCAGTAAAGTGAATAATCGCTTTCACTGGGTCGCCACCTAATTGGTCATTAATTGCCAAATAGTATTGATTAACAATTAGCCCTAATGCGATAAGGTGAATAATACATTTTAATAGAAAGACTTTTTTTGATGTAGACAACATAACAACACCACCACTAATAATATTTCGATAAGTCCATGCCTTTATACATATGGGCTACTTCCTCTGAATAGCCATTGAACATCTCTGTATCTAACCGATTTTGAGCAAACAAACCGCCAGAAGTAATTCTTCGCTCGCGTGCTTGACTCCAACGAGGGTGCGCTACATTAGGGTTTACGTTTGCATAGAAGCCGTACTCGTGTGGCGCAAGAATATTCCACGTAGTTGGTGGCATTTTTGACACTAATTTAATCGAAACAATGGATTTAATGCTTTTGAATCCATATTTCCATGGCACAACAAGGCGGATCGGTGCACCATTTTGCGGAGGTAATGTTTTGCCATATAAACCAACGCTTAAGAAACTCAGCTCATTCATCGCTTCATCTAATCTGAGCCCTTCTTTGTAAGGATATTGAATTCCCCCACCAAGTCGTCTACTTTTTTGGCCGGGCATTTGACTGGGGTCGTAAAGGGTTTCAAAAGCAACATATTTAGCCTTACTCGTTGGACCGGCTTGTTTAATTAAATCAGCCAATGAAAAACCAATCCAAGGGATCACCATAGACCAAGTTTCGACACAACGTAATCGGTATATCCGCTCCTCCAATTCAAAGCGCTTAAACAAATCGTCGTAATCTAAAGTGATAGGTTTATCGACTTCTCCGCTAATGGTTAGCTTCCATGGGTCCACTTTGAAAGACTGTGCAAGTTCAGCTGGTTGGTGCTTTTGAGCACCAAACTCATAGAAGTTATTGTGCGTGATGACTTTTTGCTCCGGTGTCAGTTTATCTAAACCGGGCTGTGCCTTTTTAAAGTCAAGTGACGTTAATGTGGCGTTAGGCGTTTCGTCATCACTAAACCAATCAACCGCGTTGGCAGCATGTGGCGCTAACAGGCCAGTCGCACCTATGTAACCGAGTGATTTGAGTAAAGTGCGTCGTTTTATATAAACGCTCTCATCTGTTACTTGATTTTCAAGTAATTGTGATTTTTTTGGGGTTTTTATCAGCATATAAGGTCTTAACTTCTAAAACTTACTTATAAGACCTTATACGCGAGGATTTGCTTTCCTGATTAATTAAATTTTCTCAAAAGTTTTGTTCAGGTAGGCGATGATATCATTTGATTCATACATCCAAGTCGCTGTTCCATCAGCATTTTCGATACGCAAGCAAGGAACTGTACGCTTGCCACCTTGACTAACTAACGTATCTAAATTCACTGAATCATGAATGTTTTTTAATGGAATGTTTAACCCTTGTCGTTTTATTTCACGGCGTACCTTTACACAAAACGGGCATGCAGGTAGTTGATATAAGCTTAAGTGACTTGTTGCTTTATCTAACTCAGCTTGCGCTTGTTCACTTCGCTTTGGTTTGCTTGGTGAAAAAACAAAGTCAAAAAATAATATAATGCGGCCAATGAGCCAACGAAGAAGTTTCATTATTACTGCCTAAAATGAATGATTAAAAGTAGCGCATACACAATATAGCCGGCATACGCGAGAAAATTACCACATTAAATCGTCTGGGATTTGGAAGTCAGCGTAAGGATCGTCTTCGTCAACTTGTTCATCAAGCTTACGGTCATTTTTGAGTAACACGACGTTTTCATCGATTGTCGCTAACTTTTCAGCCGTTTCAGCTGTCACTACATAGGTTTTTTCATCTAATCCACAAAGCGCTAAACGACCATTAACTAATGCATCTTGAATGGCTTGGGTGACATAAAGCTTTTTGATCGTACTGCCAAACGTATAATTGTATTCCAACTCGCCATCAATATCCGACAATGAATGATGAGTTAAAATTTGCAGTACACGCTGATGGTGCTCTTTTTGCGCAAGCTCCGCTTTTTTCTGTTCATTTAGCGCTTTATCTTTTTCTTGTTTTTGCGCTTGTTGTTTTGCTAAGTCTTGCTTGACTTGCTCTTGCATACTCGCTTCTACTTTAGCACCACTGCGTTTTTGCTTATTCTTTCTGCGTTTATCACTATTGGCTTGACGCGCTTTTTGCTTTGTCGTTAAGCCCGCTTTAAGTAACTGATCTTGTAACGATGACATCTCATAACCAACTAAAAATTAAATTAGGCTGATTTTATCAAGGTTCGTTACAATGAGCGAGCACTGATACTCAACAAAGAAACGAAAATGAATCTACTAAAATTATCGCAATTACAAAAAGCACGTCTAGTAGAGCAGTTTCAAGATTACTTTTCAGAAGAACTTGAAACTGACTTAGGACAATTTGACGTCGAATTTCTATTAACTTTTATCGAACAAACGCTCGGCCATGCCTATTACAACAAAGGGCTCGAAGATGCTCAAACCATGATAACAACAAGATTAGAGCTATTAACGGAATCAATTGTTGAGCTTGAAAAAACGAGTGATATCTAATCTTGTTTGGGTTCCCCAACCTCTTCCGCCAAAGGCAAACCAGCGAGAAAATAAATAGGCCAACTTACCAATAAGATGACCAGCAGCTTGAGATACCAGACAGGTAAAATATAACAAGACCAAGCACATGTTAGTACGATGCTAACGATAGCTATACGCTTAGCTTTTCGAGGAATACTGCGAGTGGTTTGCCAATGATAAATCAATGGCCCAAAGGTAGGATTATCAAGCAGCCAACGGTGCAAACGTGGTGATGACTTTGCAAAGCAGGCACCAGCAACGATCAAAAATGGTGTAGTCGGTAAAATTGGCAGGACTACACCTGCGGTTGCTAAAGCAACGAAGAGGAGTCCAATCACAGTGTAAAGCCATCTTGGTAGGCGCACAGTTCTCAATGCACTCCCCTATTTTTCGGCGCTTTTAACTTGTAGCCAAAATGCTTCAAGCTCATCAATGCTGTAGTCTTGTAATTGTCCATTGTTGGCTTGAGCTAGGCTTTCAACTTGCTGAAAGCGTTTAGTAAACTTTTGATTTGCTGCACGTAACAAGCTTTCGGGGTCTTGTTTAGCATGGCGACACAAATTAACTACCGCAAACATGAGGTCACCTAGCTCTTGATTTAAGGCTTCTCCGCCTGTTGGTAGTTCAGCTTTTACTTCAGCTACTTCTTCCTCAACTTTTGCCAAAACATCATCAATATTTTGCCAATCAAAGCCTACATGAGCGCAACGCTTTTGAATCTTATTTGCTTGAGATAATGCTGGTAAGCTCTTGGGAATATCCGCAAGGATACTCAACGACTCATCTTGGTTTTTTTGAGCCCGCTCTTTCGCTTTTTCGTTTTCCCAATTAGCTTTTATCTGTTCATCGGTTGCTAGATCTGTCGTACTGAATACATGAGGATGACGGCGAATCAGTTTTTCACAGACACTTTCAATAACACCATCAAAACTCAACACCTGTTGCTCTTCACCTAGCTGACTATAGAAAATCACTTGGAACAATAAGTCGCCCAGCTCTTTTTCTAGTTCAACAAAGTCCTCCAGTGCTATTGCATCAGCAACTTCGTAAGCTTCTTCAATAGTATGCGGAACGATAGTGGCAAATGTTTGTTTAATATCCCAAGGACAACCTGATTCGGGATCTCTAAGACTTGCCATTATCCATCGCAGCTTATCAATTGACGCAGGTGCATCAATCATATTCTTTTGTGTCTTTTTCACAGACGAATTACCTCTGAAACATCGTCAAGTTGAAGAATTTTATTCGTTAATCGCGCTAACACTTCAGCGTTAGCAATTTCCATCGTAATGTTCATACGGGAATTTTGTTTAGTTTTATCCGTATGACTCTGCATTCCCAATATGCTAATACGCTCATTCGCTATAAGTGTTGAAACGTCACGCAACAACCCTGCGCGATCACCAGAAATGATGGCAATAGTGACTTGATACGTCGACCTGACGTCATCTCCCCATTGCACTTCTACACCGCGTTCTGGATGTTGCGATAATGAGTTAGCCAATTGCTCACAGTCTTTTCTATGAACGCTAATACCACGTCCTTGAGTGATGAATCCTTCAATCTCATCACCTGGCACTGGCTGACAACATTTCGCCATATGAGTTAACAAATTACCAACACCTGACACCGTAATGGCATTATCCGACGTTGTTTTCGACGGCACAGATTGGCGCACTAAACTTTGCGGATCCAGCTCTTCTTCAGGTAGTGACTTCTTAATTAATTGTTGTAGGTAATTCATTACCTGCTGCAAACGAATATTACCCGTACCGATAGCTGCATAAACATCTTCTACCGTTGTCATATTGAACTTTTCAATAATTTCAGGTAGTTGCGTCAACGGGGTTTGGCTACGAGTAGACTCGGCTTCAAGTAACTCTTTACCCGCCGCAATATTTTTATCGCGATCGAGTAACCTAAAAAAGCTCTGTACTTTAGCTCGTGCTCTACCCGAATGGAGATAGCCTAAATTAGGATTTAACCAATCTCGACTTGGATTAGGATTCTTAGATGTTAGAATTTCTACCTGATCACCTGTTTGGAGTTGATAAGTAAACGGGACTATACGACCAGATATCTTTGCGCCAATACAACAATGCCCTACATTGGTGTGAATATAGTAAGCAAAGTCTAGTGGCGTTGAACCTAATGGTAAATCAATTACATCACCATTTGGTGTAAAGGCATAAATTCTGTCCTCAAACACCTGTGAACGAAGCTCATCAAGGATCTCACCACTTTCAGAAACATCCTCTTGCCACTGCAGTATTTTTCTTAGCCAGTTAACTTTTTCATCAAAGCCTGTTTTTTTGCCACTGGCACTACCTTCTTTATATTTCCAATGTGCAGCAACCCCCAACTCAGCATCCTGGTGCATTGCTTCAGTACGTATTTGCACTTCAACGGCCTTTCCTTCAGGCCCTAGTACTACAGTATGAATCGATTGATAACCGTTAGGCTTTGGTGTTGCAACATAGTCATCAAACTCGCTTGGTAGGTGTTTCCAGTTAGTATGAACAGCGCCCAGAGCACCATAACAATCTTGAAGCTCTTCAACCAAAATTCTGACAGCTCTCACATCGAACAATTGTTCAAAGTCCAGCGACTTTTGATTCATTTTTTTCCAAATACTGTAGATATGCTTGGGACGGCCATAAACGGTACCTTTGACATTCATTTTTTCCAATTGACTCTGCAAATTGGCGACAAAGTCTGTCATGTAGCGCTCACGCTCTAATCGTTTACCGTCAAGCATTTTGGCAATTTTCATATAGGTATCAGGGTGAAGATAACGAAATGAAATATCTTCCAGTTCCCATTTTAGTTGACCAATACCTAAACGATTTGCAAGTGGTGCGTATATATTTGCAGTTTCCTTCGCTGCAAGTACACGCGTTTCTTCTTCTGCATTTTTAACAATACGCAAATAACATAAGCGCTCTGCTAATTTGACAACGACTGCTCTCACGTCATCAACCATAGCCAATAACATCTTACGAATATTATCTATTTGTTTGGCAGCAACCTGGCTTGAATTACCTTGTTGTAACGTTTTGATCGCATCCATTTGATCAACCCCCTTAACAAGGCCAAAAACACTTTGACTAAATTGCTCTTCGACCTGTTCAAGCGACATCGCCTTATATTCCACTAAAGGGTATATAAATGCTGCACATAAGGAGTCTTTATCGAGGTTTAATTCAGCTAAAATCTCAACCATCTCGAGAGATTTAGTCAAACTTTCATCATTGTCCTTAAAGTAAGTTTGTACCTTTTGCCACAATGCCTCTAAACCGTCGCGTTTGGCTTGGGCAAGATCAAGCTGTGTTAACCATTGCTCAAAACTATGCTCAGACATTAAATGTGACTTACGAACTGAAACCATCAGTATTTCCTTGACTGCTTGAATAGCGAGATATTAAAAATAGAAATTAAAAGCTATGAATCTACTCGTTGGAACAATACCATAGTTTCAACGTGTTTTGTTTGGCTAAACATGTCCATTAATGCAATTTTTTTGAGTGCATAACCTTGCTTAATAAGTTCCGCACTATCTCTTGCTAATGTCGCTGGATCACAGCTCACATAAACGATATCGCTTGCACCAAATTGCCCTAGTTGCTGACATGCTTCTAAAGCGCCTGCTCGTGCGGGATCTAATAGGATTTTAGTATATGACGATGTTTGCCAGGACGACTTTTTCCATTCTTCATTTAAGTTAGCTTGAAAAAACGCTACATTGTTAAGCTTATTAGATTTGGCATTGCGTGAGGCTTTATCCACCATCTCTTCAACGCCTTCTACACCAGTAACCTGCGTTACTCGTTTAGCAATGGGTAGACTGAAGTTACCAAGCCCACAATATAAATCTAAGACATTGTCGTCCCTAGTTAATGATAGCCAAGACAAAGCTTGCGAAATCATTTTTTCATTTACTTGATGATGTACTTGAATAAAGTTATCAGGTTCAAAGTTAATCTTAATATCGGAATCAACCACATACATTAAAGGTGAAAATTTCGATAATGAAACAAGTTCACTACCGCCTCCAAAATCGAAATGCACCTGGATACGCGCGTTGTCACTGTATTGCTGAGTAAACATTAACCAAGCTGACTTTGTCTCGTCAGTTAGGTTACCAAGTTGCCGAACAACAATAGTGACTAGCGACTCACCTTCATCCATAGAGTGAATCAATTCAATATGCCCAATCGACTTATTTGGCAATAGGTTTACGAGCTCGGTAATTGGCCTAATCAATAGAGATAAAGGTTTGACTAGCGTTATACACTCTTTAATGGGGGTCACTTGGTTAGTGTTGCTTTCTCGAAATCCAACAACGGCAGTACCGTCTTTGTGATACTGCACTCCTAGTCTTGCTTTACGTCGATAATGCCACATATCCTCAACAATAGGTTGTTGCCAAGCAAGCTCATGAATTCCTTGACGGGCAAACAATTCATTGACTTTACGTAACTTCATATCGATGTGCTGTGATTGCGCTAAATGTTGTAAGTCACACCCTCCACAGACTTTGTTATGTTCACATTTGGGTGAAACGCGGTGTTCACTCGACTCAACAACCTCTTTTAACTGACCAACCAAGTATTTACTGGTTTGATCTAATACTCGTACATTAACGACTTCCGTCGGTAACGCGCCAGCGACAAACACTGGCTTTTTTTGATAACGAGCTACTCCGCGTCCATTAAAATCCATCCGCTCAATTTTTACTTTGAGTGACTTTCCTTTTAACGATTTACTGGCCGCAGGCTTAAAGATTTTTACCATGATTTTTCTATCTGACTGTAAGTTTTTTTTGGTCTACATGGCGAACTATGCCATGATATAGCGAAGCAGGGACAATTTTACACTAAACACGACGTTAGATGCAGAAAATAAGCCTAAAAGATTGGGTAATTCTAATTACTATTTTACCGACGACGTTAATCGGCTTGGGTTTGGCTGGTTATTTCACTGCAAGTCGTCACGCCCAATTAAATGAATTTCTAATTAATAAGTCTACTCATATTATCGAGCCGATAGCGATAGCTTCTACTAAGCTATTGGATGACAGAAATCGCGAAGATGTTCGCACACTATTAAGCTTTACACATCGAAATCATGCCGACGTGATTCGAAGCATCGTTTTATTTACTGATGACAATCAGGTTTTTGTGACCAGCTCTTATAATGGGGACACAAGCATTATGCGTGTTCCTGCTGGCTATGATCTTCCTCGAGAAACGACCGTAGAAGAGCAAAGCGACTTGCTTATATTCAGAACGCCGATAATTATCGATGTTGAGCCAACTGAAAATTACAATTCCCCACAAAAAATTATCGGCTACCTCTCAATGCAGGTAGACAAAAAATCAGTACAATTTGATCAACAACGTGAAATGATCATTGCATTTATCCTAGTTGTACTTGGTTCAATCATTAGTGCGATATCGTCATTTCGTTTGATTGGTAAAGTTACAAGGCCATTAGGTTCGATGGTCCAAGCGGTTGACAGAATAAGAGAAGGTAAATTAGAAAGTCGTGTGAGTGGCCAACTTATCGGCGAACTAAACTTCTTGAAAAATGGTATCAATGCCATGGCACAGTCACTCGGTGACTATCATTTGGAAATGCAACGAAGCATTGACCAAGCTACGTTAGACTTACGAGAATCATTAGAACAGTTTGAGATTCAAAACGTTCAGCTCGATATTGCAAAACGTAAAGCTCAAGATGCAAACAGAGTAAAGTCTGAATTTTTAGCGAATATGAGTCATGAATTACGTACACCATTAAATGGTGTTATCGGCTTTACGCGCCAAGTGCTTAAAACACCATTGACCGACACTCAGCGTGATTATCTTCATACCATTGAGCGTTCTGCTAATAACTTGCTTGCAATCATCAACGACATCCTAGATTTCTCAAAACTAGATGCCGGCAAAATGGTCATTGAGAACATTCCATTTGCCTTAAGAGAGTCCATCAAGGAAACCGTCGCGTTATTAGCACCAAGTGCTCACAAAAAGAATATTGAGTTGTCATTGCGTATTAGCAATGAATTACCAGACGCCCTAATCGGTGACGCCATGCGAATTAAGCAGGTACTAACGAACTTGATCAACAACGCGATAAAGTTTACCGACGAGGGTTCAGTGACTATCGACGTTGACACAGAACATATTGATAAAGAAAGCGTAATAGTAAAAGTACTGGTAAAAGATACTGGTATAGGTATGAGTAATGAGCAACAAGAAACGTTGTTTGAAGCATTCAACCAAGCGGATAAGAGTGTAACAAGACTATATGGTGGTACAGGTCTTGGTTTAGTTATTTCGCAGCGTTTAGCACATGAAATGCATGGCGATATCGGTTTACAATCTGAGCCAAATGTCGGTTCAAGCTTCTGGTTTACCTTCAAAGTTGATCTCAACCATATTCAGTTAACAACATTATCAAACCAAACAAATTTAAGAAGTAAATCTATCTTATATTATGAGCCTCATACCCACAGCCGCCAAGCCGTTGGGGAAATGCTTCATGCCACTCAAATGAACGTAAGCTGTGCTGTGACAATGTATGAGTTTGAAACCATGATGCAACAGCAACACTTTGATTACGCGCTTATTGGTGGCGACGTCAGCCCAGGTGCAATAAACCAATTAAAGAGTTTGGTTAATGAGACGAGCAAGAAAATAGATAATGTCCATGTAGCAATCAATAGCGCCTCACCTAACTTACAAGAAACCATTATCGCTTCTGGTGCAAAAACGTGTTTGTCAAAGCCACTTATCGGCATGAGATTAATAAAAGCATTGCAAGATAAATCAAGCGATAACAATCTTAATCAATCATCAACAGGCAATGTTATTGTCCCCATAAAGGTACTTGCTGTTGATGACAACGAGGCAAATTTAAAGTTAATCAAAGCGCTATTAAGCGAACAAGTACAAGATGTTGTCACAGCGACCAATGGTGAAGACGCTTTGGCGCTATGTAAACAAGAAAAGTACGCCATCATCTTTATGGATATTCAAATGCCTAAAATGGATGGTATTACTGCGCTTAAACACATCAAAGATGACACGTTCAATGAAAAAACGCCTATCGTAGCGGTGACTGCACATGCGCTAAGTGACGAAAGAGATAGACTCTTAAAGCTTGGCTTTAACTCATACATGACGAAGCCAATTGACGAGACAATGTTAAAGCACACTATATATGAATATTGTGATTTGAAGCTATTTGTAACGTCCAAAGAAGAGGCTATAGAAGAGCAAGCTGAGCAGGTTATAGAGCCTCCAGCGTCAACTAAGCCGGCGGTGATTGACTGGGATCTTGCACTGAAGCGTTCAGCAAACAATGAAGCGTTAGCCAAAGATATGCTTTCAGGGTTAGTTAATAGCCTACCTGAAACTCAAGAAAAATTAGACGAGGCTATTGCTTGCCAAGACGTAGAGAGTGCAAAAAGTTTAATTCATAAATTGAATGGCGCTTGTTGTTATTCTGGTGTCCCGAACCTTGCTCATTGTGTCAATGAGATTGAAACCCAGTTAAAACAAGGGGCAAGCATAGATGACTTAGAGCCAAACTTTTTTGAATTGAGCGATCATATTGACGCACTTAGTGAGCAAGCAAGTCAATATTTAACACCAGCCTAACTGAGTTAGTGGTGACTAGCGACGTGCTGTCTATCGGATTTGAATATCAGGTGAAGAGTTTATTTCGCCATCTTCCGTGATTACCGCAACGCCTCCATTACACATGAGCACGGCTAAACTTCGTCCGTTATCATTACGAACAAAAGCGAGCTCGTAGCCGAACTTCCCTAAGCTACTCGCAGAAAATTTTTGTGCTAACGATAATCTATTCCACCAAACCGATTGATGCGGGGATTCTGTCCTGCGTTCGACATACATTTGACTATCTACCTGACCGTGAGCTTGCATATACCACCTCTTTTATGGCATCACCCTAATACCAGTATAGTCACAAAGTACATTTTTTGCGCAAAATAATCCACACTTATATTGGATTACGTTTACATTCGCTGTTTATATACTAGAAATATTAGCCGCTTAAGATCACAAACGCACTCACAAGCGTGTTATCGTCAGCAAGAGAAATATGCCAACTATTAGCACCTAATGCTTTAGCTTTATCTAAGGCGACTCCCGTTAATGACAGAATTGGCGCACCACTAACCGTATTAGTAATCTCAAAATGCTGGAAAGATACGCCTTGTGCAATACCCGTTTGCAAAGCTTTTGAGGCGGCTTCTTTTGCCGCCCAACGTTTCGCCAAGAATTGGCTTGGAAATGAGTGAGCTTGATAACGTTCAAGCTCCAGAGGTGTCAGTACACGTTTAGCAAGCTTGGCACGCATAGCACCTTTCATTTCGACGATACGCGTGCTATCTAATATGTCAGTACCAATACCAACGACAGACATTAACTTCTCGCTTCAATCATCAGTCTTTTCATATCTCTAACGGCTTTCTCTAAGCCATCGATAGCGGCGCGAGCAATAATCGCATGACCAATGTTCAATTCAATAATATCTTCAATAGCCGCGATTGGTTTTACATTGAAATAGTGCAAACCATGTCCAGCATTAACTTTAATACCTAAAGAGGTCGCGTATGCAACACCCTCTTTAATTTTCTCAAGTTCTGCTAATTGCTTTTCTTCGTCAGCTTCATCAGCATAATGACCAGTATGAATTTCAATAAATGGTGCGCCTGATTTTGCTGCTGCATCAATCTGATCTTTATCTGCATCGATAAATAAGCTCGTCAAAATGCCTTGTTCTGATAGTTGAGTTACCGCTTCAGTAATGCGGTCGAGTTGACCAACAACATCCAAGCCACCTTCGGTTGTTAGTTCCTCTCGCTTTTCTGGCACCAGGCAAACAAACGCAGGTTTAACCTCACACGCGATTGCCAACATTTCGTCGGTAACTGCCATCTCCAAGTTCATGCGAGTTTGAATGGTTTGTGCCATTACATATACGTCTCTATCTTGGATATGACGACGGTCTTCTCGTAAATGAATCGTAATACCGTCAGCACCGGCATGCTCGGCAACACTAGCCGCATGTGCTGGATCGGGATACGTCGTGCCACGTGCTTGTCGTAATGTCGCAATATGGTCAACATTGACGCCTAAATATATATCTTTCATTGCTTTTTATCTCTCGCCATAAATAGTTCACGGCTCTTTAAAGGTTTATGTCCTAACAAATGATTAAGCATTTGACGCATTAATATTTTATGTGTGTTCAAACTATTTGGAGTTGTGCTGTTCCCCACTGCAATTGCAAGTAAATCATCTCGTGTAAAGATGGGAAGTTTACTGCTGGGATTGGCCTCAACGAAGCCTTGCTCAACAATAAATTGCCATTGTTCGTTCAATGAGTCACTCACTACGCTAAAATCTAAGCTAAAGCCTAGTTCATCAAGCAGCTGCATTTCAAATTTACGTAATATAGGCTCAATCGTATCACTTTTATCTAGGCAATCAATGGCTTGAGCATAATGTTCAAACAAGGTTTCACAAGGAATATTTTCAGGTAAGAGCTTGACCAAAAGTTCATTAATATACAAGCCACTATAAAGTGAATTTCCGAGCAACATTTTATGTTGGTGAAGACTTTCTAATTGACTTGCTTTTTTCAGCTGATGACGACCAGACAATTGTATAGTAAACCGAGAAAATGGTTGCAAAATCCCTTTTTTATTGGCTTTAAGCGAGTGCCCAGATGAGATTACGGCACTCACTTTTCCATCGTTTTGTGTAAGTAAATCGATGATTAATTGATGTTCTTTAAATGGGCGACTATGCAAAAGATAGGCTTGCTGAGTCTCTTGCATATTACCCCGAATAATCGTCGCCATAGCCTAGGCTGCGCAAAGCACGTTCGTCATCTGCCCAACCTGATTTTACTTTTACCCATGTTTCTAAGAATACTTTACGATCGAATAACTCCTGCATATCACGACGTGCTTCTTGACCAATCACTTTAAGTTTTTCGCCTTTATTGCCAATAATCATCCGCTTTTGACTGTTGCGCTCAACTAAGACCAACGCATTGATATGCAATATTCCCTTTTCATCAACTTTAAATTGCTCTATTTCCACCGTCGTAGAATATGGCAATTCATCACCTGTAAAGCGCATGAGTTTTTCGCGCATGATTTCAGACGCCATAAAACGACTTGAACGGTCCGTAATATAGTCTTCTGGGAACCACCAATCGCTCTCTGGTAATGCTTTAAAGCACTGCTCTTTAATCGCGTCAATGTTCTCACTCTTCTTAGCCGATATAGGGATAATTTCTTTGAACTCATACATGCTTGCAAGTTTTTGCAAATGAGGTAGCAACGCTTCTTTATCTTGAACGTTATCCGTTTTATTAACCGCTAAAATAGTTGGTACATTGGCATTTTTGATTTTCTGTAAAACCATTTCATCATCTTGGGTCCAGTGAGTTCCCTCAACTAAGAAAATGACCAACTCTACCTCTGCGATAGAGCTACTCGCTGCACGGTTCATTAAGCGGTTAATCGCGCGTTTTTCTTCAACATGTAAACCCGGCGTGTCAACCAACACTGCTTGATATTCATCTTCAGTGAGAATCCCTAGAATACGATGGCGTGTTGTTTGTGGTTTACGTGAAGTAATACTTACCTTTTGGCCAAGTAAGTTGTTTAGCAAGGTAGACTTACCAACGTTTGGGCGACCTACAATCGCAATGAGTCCACAATGTGGTGCTTTATTTGTCATTTTGTAATCTCTTCAAGACAAGCTCAGCAGCTGCTTGTTCGGCTTTGCGTCGGCTAGTGCCCTTAGTTATAACCTCATCAGATAGTATGTCTGTCGTACATTTTACAGTAAACGT
The DNA here is from genome assembly GCF_030161435.1 of Thalassotalea loyana. Classification (GTDB taxonomy): domain Bacteria; phylum Pseudomonadota; class Gammaproteobacteria; order Enterobacterales; family Alteromonadaceae; genus Thalassotalea_G; species Thalassotalea_G loyana. The sequence continues at coordinate 288,907 of NZ_BSSV01000002.1, forward strand.
TTGGTTATGGGACTTACCTTGAATATCAATCACTTCGTACTGTGGTAAAGCGATTTTTTTACCCTGTAGTAATTCTTGCAAACGGGTTTTTGGGTCTTTTTGAACACCCGGCTTGATCGTTTTTAAGTGATTATCAAACCACGATAAAATCAACGCTTTAACGGTATCAATATCGGAATCTAAGTATACCGCGCCAATAATTGCTTCGATAGCATCCTCTAGAATTGACTCTCGACGATGACCACCACTTTTCATCTCACCAGGACCGAGTACTAAATACTCTCCAAGCTTAAAGTCTTGAGCAAGTTTCGCTAACGTTACGCCACGCACGATACTTGAGCGCATACGCGTGAGATCACCTTCGCTGTGTTTTGGAAACTGTTGATAAAGCGCTTCAGCGATAACGAAACCTAAAATAGAGTCACCCAAAAATTCAAGGCGTTCGTTATGAACGCCCTTTGCACTTCGGTGAGTTAACGCCTGAACCAACAGCTCAGGATTGTTAAACTGATAATCAATTTGTTTAGACAGGCGATTTGCTGCTAATGGGTTGGTCTTGATGTTCACCCAATACCACCTAATCTTTCAAATCTGATGCCTGTTGGAATCCATGTTGGTAAGAAGTCTTCTTCTGTGCGCTCAAAATCAAAACTCATCCAAATAAAGACCGCTTTACCTACAAGATTTTCTTCAGGTACAAAGCCCCAAAAACGACCATCTAAGGAGTTATCTCGGTTGTCACCAATGGCAAAATAATGACCTTTAGGAACAACAAACTCATCTGCTTGCGTACCAGTTTGTTGGAAGTAATGCGGTACACGCGGACGCAAGTTTTCATTCACTAAAATCTCGTGCGTTACGTCACCAAGCTGCTCTGCATAACGTGTTAGTTCATTAAAGCCATCTGAATATGTCCCGCGCTCAACAAACTCCAAAGGCATTTGCTCAAAGTTTGGACACTCTTTATCGTCAGCCTGACAAGCCTTTTTAATGTATAAGACCTTATCGCGGTAGATAATACGATCACCAGGTAAACCAACCACACGCTTAATATAATCAAGATTTGGGTTTACCGGATACTTGAACACCACTATGTCGCCACGCTCCGGCAAATTATTCTCGTAGAATTTTTTGCGAGCAACTGGATCACGTAACCCATATTCATATTTATTAACTAAGATGAAGTCACCATCCAATAATGTCGGCATCATTGAGTCTGACGGAATCTGAAAGGGCTCATATAAAAATGAACGAAGGATCATGACAAACGCAATCACAGGGAATATTTGTACTGAGGTATCTACAAATCCACTAGGCGCTAAAATACCTTCAACAACGTCTTCCGGTAATTCACCTTCACATTGTGACTGTGCGCTCTCAAGCTTTTCTTGGCGCTGCGGCGCTAAATAAAACTTGTTGGCAAGCCAAACGATGCCTGTAAATACAGTGATTGCAACTAAAAATATAGAAAAATAAGCAGCCATAGACTCTAGTTATCCATCTTAAGTACAGCTAAAAACGCTTCTTGAGGAACTTCCACGTTACCCAATTGCTTCATGCGTTTTTTACCTTCTTTTTGCTTCTGAAGAAGCTTCTTCTTACGACTTACATCACCACCGTAACATTTAGCTGTTACGTTTTTACGCATTTGTTTAACGGTTGTACGGGCAATAACATTGTTACCAATAGCCGCTTGTATCGCGATATCAAACATTTGACGGTGAATAAGCTCTTTTAACTTTTCTACTAAGCTACGCCCACGTGCAACAGAGTTTGTTCTGTGTGTGATCATCGCTAATGCATCTACGCGATCGCCATTAATCATGACATCTACACGCACCATATCTGCCGCTTGGAAACGAACAAAGTGGTAATCAAGTGAGGCATAACCACGAGAAGTAGACTTAAGCTTATCGAAGAAGTCCATGACAACTTCAGCCATAGGAATTTCGTAAGTTACCGCGACTTGGTTACCGTGGTAAACGATATCTTTTTGTACACCACGCTTTTCAATACACAGAGTAATTACATTACCTAAATGCTCTTGCGGCACTAAGATATTGGCTTGAACGATCGGCTCACGAATTTCGTCAATGTTGTTGATTGGTGGTAGTTCACTTGGGTTATCAACCATCAAAGTCGTGCCATCAGTACAAGCGACTTCATAGTTTACCGTTGGTGCTGTAGTAATTAAGTCAAGGTCATATTCACGGGCAAGACGCTCTTGAATAATTTCCATGTGAAGCATACCAAGGAAACCAATACGGAAACCAAAACCAAGTGCTGATGAATTTTCAGGTTCGAAGAATAATGACGCATCGTTAAGGCTCAACTTATTCAATGCATCGCGGAAGTTTTCATAGTCATCAGAACTAATTGGGAAAATACCTGCGTATACTTGCGGTTGCACTTTCTTAAAACCAGGTAATGCTTCTTCAGCTTCTTTCTTAGAAATTGTGATGGTATCACCAACTGGTGCACCGTGAATCTCTTTGATACCCGCAATGATGAAACCTACTTCACCTGTTTTTAAAATATCCGTTTCCGTTTGCTTCGGCGTGAAAATACCGACTTTATCGATAATATGCGTTTGACCCGTCGACATAACAAGCATCTTATCGCCTTTGCGCACTTCGCCGTTCATGACACGCACAAGTGAAACAACACCTTGGTAGTTATCAAACCAAGAATCGATAATTAATGCTTGTAGATTGGCATCAGGATCACCTTCAGGTGCAGGAATATTTTCAACAATACATTCAAGTACATCTTCTATGCCGATACCTGTTTTTGCCGAACATGCGACGGCACCTGTTGCATCAATACCGATAATATCTTCAATTTCTTCTGAGACACGGTCTGGATCTGCTTGAGGTAAGTCAATTTTGTTTAGAATTGGCAATACTTCAAGGTCCATTTCAATAGCGGTGTAACAGTTCGCTACCGTTTGCGCTTCAACGCCTTGACCTGCGTCAACAACAAGTAATGCACCTTCACACGATGCTAAAGAACGTGAAACTTCATATGAGAAGTCAACGTGACCAGGCGTGTCGATGAAGTTTAACTGGTAAGTTTCACCGTCTTTAGCTTTGTAGTCTAAGGTAACACTTTGTGCTTTGATAGTAATGCCACGTTCGCGTTCGAGATCCATAGAATCAAGAACTTGAGCTTCCATTTCACGATCTGATAGACCACCACAGTGCTGAATCAAACGGTCTGATAGCGTTGATTTACCATGGTCAATGTGGGCTATAATGCTAAAGTTTCTTATGTGCTTCATTTTACTAAATATTTTTCTCTTAGCCTCGACAAGATCAAAAAATTTGTACTTGTTTTTGTACTTGTTTGCAAAAGTCATCACTTAGATTGACGATCTTTTTTAATCCGTTATCAAGGGTTAACAAATTGTCTAAAGTTGGCGGATTTTAGCATTTAGAAGCGCTAAGGCGCTAGCTTTTAATTGTTATGATTTATGTAGCGCTGATAATCGCCGACGGTTAACTCTTTGGCGTGGAATAACTCAAGCTGCCTTAGTCGCTCTTGAACGAGTTTAGCTTCGGCCTTGGTTTCTTGTGACATTTTACTCTGATTCGTTTTTATATCGGTAATATCTTCTTTTAACGCGACCATTTTAACATCTAATGCGCTAACGGTTCCGATAACTGAAATAACGCCAACTACCAGGCCGCTTGCTATATTTTTTAAAATGTCTGTTGCGTCGCTCATAAAAGATAATTTTTTCATATATAAAAAGTTAAGCTAACTATAAAGAGTTGGCCTAACTTTTCTTTAGGTGTGTTTTTGCACCTGGTTAAATGTTTGCGTTAACTGCATTAATAGATACCTTTGCACCGGCTAACGTCGGGTGAATGATCACCTGTCCGTTAGTGTGCAGCGGATCAAATACCGTTAACGATAGTGATTGCTGCCGAGCAGCTGCCGCCAATACTTGACCGAGTTTAAACACGATGCGGCCGCCGTTGAAAAATTCAACTTGGCCATTTTCCGAGCTAAACGGGATCCCTTGAACTGAGCCTTCCATTTTTGTAACGCCCATTTCAATAAAATTAAGGGGATCCCCTGTTCTAGCATTGCTGACAATTAACTCGTTTTCGTTGTCGGTACCAATAAAAACCGTTTCAATTATCATGCGTCACCTTTCTAGGTCGGATCGTTAAACTCAATATCAGCTTGCGGACAGTCGACCTTGTCCCCAGCATCTAAGTTTTTTTGTGTACCGGTGCCAATATATAAAATCTTGGTGCCGGTATCGTCGACAATCGCGTAATGGTTAAACTGGCCTGCATTATCGACATTCACCGTCGAGACGGCTTGTAATGTCCCTTTGCGACCTGACGCGTCGCCGTTAGCTTTTGTTATTGTTGGCACATACTCAGCGATAATGTTCGCGGGTGTTGTGACGGTTGCGTAAACAGTCGAATACACGTTAAAGCAGATAACGCGATCCGCTTCTGCGATAATTTTGTCGATTGGTGCGTCTAAAACGTCGTCATGAACAAATTTAGGCATGGTTATTACTCCAGGGTTATGAGCCTTTGGCTACTGTAAATTGTGGTGTGTTACTCGCTATATGGTATTTAAGCGTTGCGCTAATAATGTTTAAGGATCCGGCGATAATGTCCGGCATTGACTCTAACAGCATGGTCAGCGATTCAATGTCACAAACGACGGTTAAGTCATCAAACGATAACGCGGTATATCGGGTTAATGCGATGTGCTCGACTTCTGAGCTAACGGTCGGCTCGTCAAACTGTAATGACGCTTTACGTACCAAGGTTATATTGTCGATGTCGCAGCCGACGCTAACACTGTTAAATTGCAGCGCTTTATTGCCGCTCAAATTCATATTGTCAATGGTGCTAGCTATCGATAAATCGTGATACTGCAATGTTGCATTGCGTGATAGTGTTAAGCTTTCAATTGAGCAGCCAACGTTAACACTGTTAAATTGCAGTACTTTATTTCCTGTGGTCGATAACTCCATGTTATCGATTGTCGAATTAATAATAAGCTCGTCAAAAATTAACGCTGAATACCTGGTTAATGCCAGGTTATCAATTTGGGATCCGATAGCTATATCATTGAATAAAAGTGACGAGTATTTAATAACACTCATATTGTCGATTTGGGATCCGACAAAAACGTCGTCAAATGCTAAAGTCGATTTTCTTACCAGGCTGAAATTATCGATTGTTGATTGGATCGTTAAATCATTAAACCCGATGTTTGTAATGCGGGTTAGTTGAATTGATTCAATCGAGCACGCAATATTGATTTTGTTATAAATTAGTTGGTGCGTTTGGCTTGCGGCCGCCTCAAAAAAAGCCCCAATGTTTAAGGCGTGTAATGACGATGTTAGCTTGACTCTATAATCGCCGTTATCAGGATCGACGAGCTCTGTTTTTGTGTAGCCTGTGTGTACGCCTGACGCATCACCAGAAGCTGAATTAGTGTTACTTTCAGGGAAATTGTTAAAATCACCATTAACACCACCTGTCGCAAATACTTTATTTGATGTGTGAGCGTTCGAGCCTAACAGTCCTCGATTTAGATAGTTAATTATTGTTACGTTTTCTAGTGTGCCGGCATAATCAGCATATCTAAAATCAAGGCCGTCTTTACAGTTGTTAGCATCAATAACAATATTTCTGACATGAACATTGTTTGATTGACAGTCAATTCTAAATATACCGTATTGCCCGTCGGGAACATCGGAAGAACAGAATAATCGGTCAAATGTGCCGACGGTCATGTTTAAGCTTATAACTAACGATCTATTCCAAACGCTGTTTGATGAACAGTGTAAATCATAAACTTCGGTATTGTCTGCGCCTACTGTCAGCGTGATAACTTTAGCAAGCAGATCGCCGTTAGCACCGTTATAAGTCACGCTATCGGTGTATATTTTAGCACCATGAACCGCTGAACCGCTAATGTCGACAACGGCGCCAAGGTAACCTTTACATTGCGCCTCAATAGCCGAGCCATAATCGACTCCAGATTCAGCCGCCCACCATAACGCTAGCGTGGCGTAATCTTCCGAACCGCCCCAGCCGTCGCCCACCTTAGCTAGTCTAGGCATTTACTTTATCTCCACATAGTTAAGCAAAGTTGCCTCGTCAACTTCTACTATGCCTTGTGATAACAATTCTTGATAAAACGGATCTTGAACATCTGGTGTCCGTAGCTTTTTTGCTCCGCCAAGTAACTCGGCTTCTAAGTCTTCCGATAAATCCGTCACGCAAACCCTAACAAACGTTTTACCAACGATTACAACTTCTTTACCTTCGAATTGCTCAATAGGTATAGAGTCGATTACTTCGCCTATATATTTGTTAATGGTAGGCTTATCTTCTCGAAGAATAATTAACTTGCGAGCAGTCATTTAAACTAAGCCTTTTTTTAATTCATAAATATAGGCGCGATGGCAATGATCCCACTGTCGCTCGAAGGGATAAGCTAATAAATCTATGATATAAGCCTGGTATTGGTAACGGCGCTTTGTGAAAGCGTGCTCGCCCGTCCAGCCGCTAATCGTTCGATACCTGGTACCATGCGCAGCTGAGCAAATGACAATATCAATAGACAGCCAGAAATTTTGCCCCCAGCGAGAAAAAATCGTTGTCGGGATAGTAAAGAAATACGCGGCAATGAGTGGCAAGCCTACTAAGACATAGGCTAAAAGTGTTCTTATTGTTTTAAGTAATGAAAGCAGCATAAATAAGCCTTAACAGTCAGATAAGTTAAGGCTTATTGAAGTAAAATCGAAAGTTAAATATTACTAGCGTTTTTGCACTAGCCGGCCGGCAGCTGCGCCCACGCGTCAATCGCGGCGTGGTGATTAACAACGCGCTCAACGGCCTGGTTAGTTGCTGTCGTGAGCAGATCCGTAACGGTAAAGCTCGTTTCTGCAATGAGCGCGAGCGGCACTGTGTTAGTAAACGATGGGATCTCATATTTAACGCCGGTACTTGAGACTAAACAATCGCCGTTGTCGTCGATAAATTGCGCTTTGATCACGATAGCAATGTGATCTATTGTGCCGTTTTCGTCCTGATCTATATCCTGGCGTAAAATGCAAATTTTGACCTTTTGCCCGGCATAACTACCGCTTGTTATATCGAAGACTTTTTCACCTTCAGCTAAGTTGTTAAATGATGTGTTTAACTGATAGATTAATGACATAAACAATAAAATCCTTATGGTTGTAAACCGCCGCCGCCGCTACCGCCGCCGCTACCGTTTGCTGGTGGTGTAACAATCTTGCCCACATAGCGACGTCCAGTATTGGCGGTTAAATCGCTTTTACTTTGTGTCGCAACATAGGTGACGGCGCCACCGGCATAGGTCGGATCGTCACAATATAAATAATAGGTTCTGTTAGGGGTTGTCCATATCGTCCCTTGATTGTAAGTTACGTTTCCATGACCAAACCTTACCGTATGGGCGCTTATGCTGATTTGTGACGCTATCCCTTCCCAATCGGTCGTTGCGGTAATCGTTAAGCCGCTAATCGTGACTAAAGCCCCCGCCGAGTTGACCATTGGGATCTGTGTTTGGTCGGATAACGCGTCTTGATCTGCTAACGCGCCGGTGTTCTTAGTTGCGCCGCTCGCTGGTGTTTCTGTCCAATTGGCAGCGTCTTTTAAATTCGTTTCGGTTATCTCACCGCGTATTGTTGCGCTTGATTTGTTCTCGACACTACCTAGGCCGACATTTGCTTTGGTGGTGTTCGAGTTTTTGTAGTTAGAATCAGGGCGCAAACTACCAATACGAGAATCTGCGCGGCCGTCGATCTGTGATTGCGTAACCGCTTGGTAGGTCGCTGTTGTGCCATCGTCTAACTTGTATGATAGCTGACCGAGTGTTTCGTCATTAATAAGCTCAAATTTATTCGGCTTAGTCGCAAACGTTTTGCCTGTGCCGACAATGTCAGCCTCGACTATTTCACCGCGTATTGTTGCGCTTGATTTGTTCTCGACACTACCTAGGCCGACATCGCTTTTAGCTAAAGAGTCTTTTAAAGCTAATGCGCCAGATAACGGCGTAATATCCAAATACTTGATATAAATCTTTTCTAAGCCTAAGCCTGTCCAGTTTAAGATAACAGGGCTCGCCCATTTAGCCGTTGCTGTTGGTGTGTAGGTGAAAGTGAATTCTTGCCATGTGTCACTAATAGCATCGTTTTCTCTAAAACTTGTTATTTGTCTTGTGTCTTCGGTAACTGTGCTTTCACTTGCTGCCTGGCCATTACTGATCGCCAATTTGCCGTCGGGTAATTCGCTGTCGAGCTCTTGCATTCTAAAATAAAAGCCGGTGGCGCTAGCAACGCTCGCCTTTACTTTGATACGAATAGAGTATTTCGTTTTTGGGTTTACTCGAAACGCTGAAAAAGCCACGCCGATACTTGAATCTGAACCGTTGAATAGCTGTAAGGCGTTTTCGGTAGAATTATAAACAACGTTACCCGGCGACGCGCTGCCATAAGCAGCAAAGCAGCCGGCCGGCCGTCCGTCTTCGGCTAAAATAGAAAAGTCGCGGTTAAAGAACATTGCGCCAGGCGACGCGGCCATCGCATTAAAATATTTTTGTACTTCGGTATTTTTATAAGTGCTATCAGGTCTAAGCGCACTAACGCGACTATCTGCGCGGCCGTCCACCTGATCTTGGGTTATTGCTTGGACGGTTTGCGTTGTGCCATCATCAAGTTTGTAACTTAACCGTCCTAACGTATTGTCATTTACCCACGTAAATTTGTTCGGTTTGGTACCAAATGGCCGGCCACCACCAACAAGATCCGACAAGCCGATTTCGCCGCGAATTGTCGCGCTCGATTTATTTTCGACATTGCCTAGGCCTAACCCCGTTCGATTGACGCCGCCTAAATTAACCGAATTGCCGTTCTCGTCTTTACCGGCCAATGTACCGTCTGAATTTAAGATTAGCTGCTCGTTTAATATTGGGTTTAGGTTGGTTAAGTTACCTATCGTAATGATCGGTTTAGGTAGATAAGCGCGTCTGCCTTTAGGTACTTTCCAGACAAAGCCTGTCCAGCCGCCATCCTCATGATACCATTTGCCTTCGCTGTAGCTTTGCTCGCTATTCACTAACACGATGCGGTCGCCATGTATTGGCTGCGCGTTAGCGTCTTCTAACGCTTCTCGTAAGCCGGCTAATGCTTCGGTGTCTGACCAGGCCGTTAAGTCAGTTTCATAATAATACATCGCGATCGGCGTGCGCTCTTTGGTCACATCAAAGCCGATTTTTCGCCAAATGTAATCTGTCGGATCGTTGCTTTCTATTGGCGATAGTTGGTTTTCTGCAATACCTTCATAAAGCGCATCGGTCGGATCGTCCGTCATAAAAGGCTGCTCTATACGCTTTTTGTATTTTCGCCAGGTATAACGAATAGGGCTGTTGATTGGCTCGTTAGCAATAACGAGTGTAAAGATGATTTCTTTTTGGCGGCCACTTCGGTTTTTAGCTGTTAATCGCGCGCGATAGCTGCCTATTTGCAAACCATTAACCGCAACGACTCTGTCTTGTGTTGAGTATGTTCTGACCGTTAAATATTGCGGCAAAAATTTAAGCTCTGCATTATAGCTCGGTGATTTCGGGTTGAATCTGTCATCGGTGTGCGAAATAAACTCGGGGTTTAATTGTTGGATTTGCACATCATAGCTAACGCCCTGTAAAGGATAATACCAAGATAAGATCCCTTGCTCGTTTCGATTTTCGTCGGTGCTTTCGGTGTAAATAATATCCTCAAGCGACCAAGAAGGCATGGCAAACGAATCGCTGATAAAATTGTTGCCGCTGCGCTTGCGCTCGTTTGGCTCAAAATCATCCGGGTAAAGCTCGCTGCTATCTTTTTTAAAGACAGTATTAACAATTTTCTTGCGCGGATCCCATTGTACCGACTCGCAGCGAAACTCGACGTTATTTAGGCCATCTTCGGGCAAATTAATTAAATAGTTAGTACCAGGTTCAAGTAGTAAGCCGGACGCATTGAGCGGAAAATTAATGGTAAAGCCTTCGCGGTTTTGCTCTAAAAAGCCTTTACCTAAGCGCTGGCACATGGTTTCGCTATTCGTGCAAAAAAGCCTTAATTCTTGCTCTAAGGTCATGCCGTCTTGCGTTTTGTAAGTGTCGTTACTTGTTGGCGTCGCGTCGGTTGCCTGGTAATAACGTTTCGGATCGACAAACGATGTTCTAACCAGGTTAACGCGATCTTTAATTGGTGTGTGCGGCTGGTAAGAAATAATACCGGCGGCCATTGTCTTATCAATCGTCATGGTCGGGGCGCCCTGGTAGACTCCCGCTTTTAAATAGATTTTACCGCTATAGTTATAAGGCTTAGCGCCCATACTAGATAATAAGCGTTTTAAGTTTTCGCTTGGGCTTTGATCTTTGGCCAGTGTGCCGTTACACGTAAAGCGCTTTTCTGTGTTGGCTGCGTCGTTATCATCGGTGTAATTGACGGTTTCGTCGCACGCGTTCGCCTGAGCGGATATGTCGGCAATGTCAAAGCGTGAAATTGGCTGCTCTTTGTAGCCGCCAAAACGTATAAAATCCATCGCACATAAAATCGGGTTTTCGCTCCATTCCCAGGTTGACTCGTCATTCGCGCGATGGCTGCCGATGCCGCCATTCGTGCTATCTTTGCGCGGATCGTAAACCGACTTGCCTTTAACTTTAAAGCGAATAGAGTTAACGCCGTTGGTGAAGTAATCAGGATCGGCGACAATATCAACCGTCACGTAAGTAATGCCGTTACCGATATGATCTTCCGTCCAGCCATCACAATAGCGCAGCGCTACATCACAAGCGGCCACCTGGTCGCCTAGCTTTACGCGTAAATCAACTTTTGATGCCAAGATAGGATCGTCGGCCAGGACTTGCCCTTCAATATCATAAACGTTGACCGATTGGCACGCGTGCGCAGCAATTGGGATCACCATAACATGGTGTAAATTCTCGTCGTCATCTTCATAGCTGCCATAGCCAACAATGGCGCCACCGACCAAGGTTTCGCCGTAAATATCACGCCTTGGCTGCATGGTGCCAGTACCTAAGCTTTGCGCCTGGTTAAGACTTTCTGACGCGCTACCAAGATCCGGTTTGAGTGCAGCGGTTAACGCAACGGCCGCAACTCCGGCGGCAATACCGACGACAACGGAAGCGGCCGCAACTCCGGCAGCTACCCCAGCCGCTACTGCGACGACTACTGGTGGCATGAATGATTACTCCATATTTTTAATGATTGATTTAAGGGTTTTTGCAAAAGCCCTTTTTCGCCTGGCACATAAACAATGCTTCGAAAAACAATGCCGGCTTGTTGCTGCCCTTTTTCATTAAGCATTAAGGCGATGTCGCCAGTTATTGCCTGGTTAATTGGTTTAGGTTCGCCCAGGTAGGTATCGAGCAAGGCTTCAACGCTACCGCCATGTTTTGCGATAATTTTTAGCGCGCCGATTTCACTGTCATAACTGCCGCGAAAAGGCGCGGCGGGGTCGTGTCCGCTCAATGCGTTAACCAGATCCGCAGCAATCAAACAACAATCGTTTTCGCCCCATTTAAACGGGGTGTGTAATTTTTGCTGAATAACCTGGTTAACGATTTTCATTAGTGCAGCCTTTTACGTCGACCGCCGTTGCCGTCACCAAAACCGCCACCACCAGCACCACCGACTGACGTTCCAGGTAATCCGGCGTTAATCGGTCGTGAGCTCAATAATTCGACCTGATCGAAAAACTTATCGCCAGGGAATTTCTGTTGCTGTGCTGCGTCGGTATAAAGCGCGTTCTCAATTGGTCTGTTCCAAATTTCTATCCAATCAACAAGCGATAATGAAACGGCCGCAATTGCGCCTTTTGAAATAGATAAATCACCAATAGCACCATCGAATAAAACGTCGCCGTCAATGATGCGTCTATCTTCATCTAATACGACAATGTGCATTTTTGCGCTGTTCCCAATAGGATCCTCGGCTTTGACATCAGCGATTAACGACGGATCCGTTAGGCTTAATCCTACTTGAAGGCGCTTAGGTGAATAGTTCGCATCCTCGACCACTCGGCCAATACTGCCGAGCTCGCCAACGCCAATATAATCATTCCCGTTATAGCTTCTAGTGCCTACGCCGGTATGGACTCTTACCCAGCCACTAGCGCCCCAATCAAGCTCAAGAAAATAAAGAATGCGTTGTGCGTCGCCGTTTAAAATGGCGTTTTGAATGGTTGAAGAATAACGCATTATCTCAAGGCCTCTTTTAACCGAATAGCAACATTGCGAAAGACGCTAGGGCTTTGTGAAAATGTCGGTATATCGCCAGGGTTTTCAATAAAAAATAAACCCGCAATATCGGTGATCGATAACACTGTCCCGTCGGCTTTTGAATTAATGATCTCGGGTGCAAATTTAAGCCAGCATTTACCGGTCGAGTCGGCCGTCGCATCTTCGGTTAATTCGTGGATCCGATCCCCTAGCTGAAATCGATCGCCAATACGTCCAAAAGTTTGATAAGCCGTCATGCCGCGAATATGTAACGTCGTGCCGTATTGGTTATTACCATTCACGCGTGGGGATCCGCTCCAGGTACCTAAATTTTGATGCGCATAATCTTTTACGCGCAGTAGGTTAATTGAACCGCGCAAGGCGTTAAGCGCTGCGCGGATCTGGCGCCCGTCTTCGTGCTTAACGGCGTCCCATTCGAGCATGGCTACCCAGCGATCGCCTGGTTCGTCCCATACTTGCTCAACTTGGTTGTACGGGTTGAAATTAACCTGGCTTGCCGGTCTGATATTAAACGCGCATTTGCTCGGCGTAATATCGGGTAAATCAATAATCATTAACTTGCTGCTCTCATGTGTTGTGCAATAACACCACCGGCGCTAAAGTCTTCGATTAGCTCCGCTCTCATGCGTTCTGTTGCTAATTCGATGGACTGCTCAACGTCAGCGCTGCCCCCTTCGACGTTAATGTTATTCGTTATGTTTATAATATTGTTACCCGACTTTTTGCCGCCGCTCTTTATGTTGTCAGTTAGGTATTCGAAGTTTTCTCGTTGACGCTCGTTTAATACCATTTCGCCGCGTTTTAACATCCAAGTACCTTCGTTTTTAGCCGGTACCCGTCCGATCCCGTCGTGCGCCTGGCCTTGTAATTGTGTGCCTTGAATGGTCGAGACAATACCGGCCGTTTGTGCGGCGACGGTTGCCATAGCTGGGATATTAGCGGGGAAAGGCAGCGAAGCAGCTGTCGCTATACCTTGTTGAATTTTGATAATCGATTCAGCGATCGCAAACGCTTTACTAGCCGCAAACATGGCTTTATAGACGCCTGACTGCTCACCGGCGAAAGTTTTCGCTAATCCCGCCAGGCCATCGAATAACTGACCGCCATTTTGTAATAACGTGACCTTTTTCTGCGCTTCTATTTGCTCTAGCGCTTGTTTATGCCTAGCGTGCTCTTGCTCTATTAACGCGTGAATTTTTTTGCGTTGCTCTAACTCGGGATCACTGTCACCGAGCAAACCTAACGTATTATTAAGCGTATCAAGCCGGCCTTTGTGCGCTTTGTTTTCGACGTCTTCGGCTGTTCTTGGCGCGTTAATTTGCTGATCGAGTGCTTCAATCTCTTTTGCCCTGGCTTGGGCGTCGGCTTTTTCAGCAAGTAAACCTAGCTGCGTGCGTAGTTCTTCGCTAATGCCTTTTAACTTGCCATGTTCAAGCTCATAAGCAAGCTTTGCCGTTTCGCTCGACGTCGATGTTAATTGCACTTTCCGATCAAGTTGTGCCAGGTAGCTATCGCCTTGTTGTTTTAATTGCTCGGCGGCTGCTTTCGCTAGCTGATCTTGATTTAGCTGCGCGCGCTTTTGGTCGAGTAATTTAGCCTGGTTAAGTAATTCTTGCTGTTGGTGTGGCAATAAGTCTTTATACTTGCCCTGCTCTACGTGGTATTGAACCCGCGCAAGCTCTGTTGTTTTGCCTAATAACGCGACTTGCTCTTTTAGATTGTCGCGTTGCTTTTCGAAAAGACTAACGACGTTATCCGCTTGTTTAGTGCTTTCGCCGCCTTTTTCGGGGGTTGATTTTAAGCCGATAACATCGCGTAACGCCTTAATTGTGTTCTCTAATTCTGAAACTTTGTCGTTTGCTGCCTGGACGTCTTCGGCAGTTAATTTAAAAAACGGGTTGTTATAGCGCTGCTGTGTTTCTTCGGCGAGTGTTTTTGCGTGATCGAGCATTCCTTCATAACGGCCGAGCGCGGCTTCTGCCTGATCTAGTGTGTAGTTTTTAAATGGGTTTAGCTCTTTAGCCTGATCGTTAAGTCTTTTCGTTGCTTCGGCGGCTTCATCGGTGCTTGTCGCAAGCGAATACATACTAAACGCGGCGATAGTAAGTAAACCAGGTAAACCACCAACAACGGCCGATAGCGCAGCTAATCCACGCGACGCAATGGCCAAGCGAGTGGTCGCAGCTGCGGCAGCTGTTCGCGCAGCGGTTAACCTGGCTTCGGCTGCGGCGGCTTGTGTGGCGCCTAATGCGGCGGCTTTGGCAGCTGTCGCGCGTTGAATTTCAGCATTAGCCGCAATCAGCGCTTCTCGAGCCGCTGCTCTGTCAGCTAATACGCCTTTGGTTGCGGCGACGGTCTTAGCTGTTAATGCTCTAACGGCATGGCCAGCGGCCACAACCAGGGCGCCGCCTAATATTGTAGTGACGCCGTCGAGATTTTCCCGTAAGAATTGCAAGCCACCTGAGATCCCTTCTAATGTCGGCGTTAATGTCGAGTCGATAGGATCTTCTAAGGCAACGGCGAGTAATTGATATTCGCGCTTAATGTCTCGTAATTTGGTGTTGATATTGTCGGCCGTTCGTTCGGCTGCTCCCGCGTAATCTTCTAGCGCGGTCACTAATAACGTACCTAATAACTCTGACGAGATTTTACCATCGGCGACCATTTTTTTAAGGCCGGCCGACGTTTCTTGACCAGCTGCGCGCGCAAGCTTAGACATCAAACCAGGTAACGGCTCGGTCACCTGGTTAAGCTCTTGCATTTGGACGACGCCTTGGCCTAGTGCCTGGCTTAAACCATAATACACATTGGCTAGATTTTCGTTTGTGGCGCCCGTCTCGCTTGCTGCGTTAGATAGGCCGGTTAGAATGTCCCTGGCTTGCGTGTCATTTATTACCTGTTCTTTTACCAGCACAGACAACCGGCCGTAACCGTCGGCTAATGAATTAATTTCTTTGTGGTGACGCTCGGCTAATTGAATCAACCAGGCTTCTTTATCCGCGTAATCTTCGGCGCTTTCACTTAACGCCATTAATCGGGTGCGTATATCCTGAAAGCCGGCTAACTCTTGCACCAGGCTAGATCCGATTTGGAAGGCACCAAAACCGGCCGCCAACGTGCCGATTGTTCGGCCTAAGCTAACGGCTAGCTTATTAGTTTGGGAAAGCTTAGCATTGGTTTGGCCTAGCGATTTTTCAAACTTTTTATTTTGGACAGTCGCTTGGCCGGTTGCCTTTTCGAGTCGCTTTACTTCTTTTTCCGACGCCTTTACATCGCTGGTAAATTTGCCGGTTTTCGCATTAAAGCGGACGCTAACATTATAATTACTCATTCTAAGGCCTTGTTAATTTCTGCTGCTACAAATAGCCCCATTTGCTGCAATAATTTAAAATGCTTTGTTTTGTATTTGCGCTTGTTTAGCCTGACTTCTGCTTCAACTTGCACCAGGTCTAAACCTAAACACCTTCCGCATGGCTTCCAGCGCATTAGCTCGCGAATATCGACAAACCATTCTAGGATCGGCCAGTTCATTGGTAGCACTTCAATGATCTGGTTTTGTTTTAGCTCGTCTAAGACTTCTTGCGGCGCGCCGAGTTTTTCCATTTCCGCCAGGGTGTCATCGTTACCCGTTTGCGGTGTTGCTAGTCCTTTAGCAACGCGTTTTAGTTTTTTACTTGTGCGCCAGTGTTGGCCGATAGATAACCCGAAATAAGCGACGAACGAACAAAGGCAATGTCCGTTAATGCTTGCAAGTTATCCTCGTTAAATTCGAGCAATTCGCCGCTTTCATCGCCCAGGCCTTCCCAGCCTTTAATAACTTGTTTTAACAACGCCCGATCATCAGTGTAAAAGAGGTCAAATTCAGCCTGTTTAAGCAGCTTAAATCTGACCTGGCATTTGTGCTTTTTCACCTTGCCGCCGTCGACGGGTTCGTTAATAATTACTGGCCATAAAACAACGTTTTCGCTTTTTAATTTGAACATGATTAGCCCCTTAATTTACTTATTCAAACGTGAATTTAACTTCGTCATTACCCGCATTTGTCGGAATTGGGATCAATGACAATTCAAGTGTTGCTATGCCGTTTGCTTCGCTATAGTTCGGCGACTCCAACTGCACGTTAGGCGCATCGACCTTACAAATGAGGCCAGCTGTTTGGCCATGCTGAATCGATAGCGCGCCAGTTTGGTTTGTCATAATTGACGCAAAGTAATCTTTAGTTGCCAGATCCGGCGCTTCAATCGTGACAGATCCCGACGCCTGGCGATTGGTGATCATGACTTCCGCAGCGGTTAAGGTTTCGATGTATTCAACCGCTTGGCCAACATCAATATCGAGTTTATGAGGCTTCGCGCTATAACCTTGCAAGGTAAAGTTAGACGTTCGGCCTTCGCCTGTCGGTGTTGGTTTCTGCCAGGCTGACCAATCCGGCGTCGGTGCTGCGCCCGTAACCGGCGCCACATATAACGCGGTAAATTCAAACGCCAAGTAAGGAATACCCGCTTCCATTTCTAGCGAGACATTGCCGCGCGCGCCGACGGCCTTATGTAAGTTGTTACCGATAAAGAAAAAGAAGGTCGCTGACTCGTAATTAGTCGCCGCTAAGTCATATTCAACCATTGTGCTAGCGGTGACCGTTTCAGCAAAACCAGCTGCGCGTAATAATGTGCCGCACGCTGGAGCGGTACCCGCTACGCCGCTGCCTTGTAATTCAACTTTAAAGCTGATCGTTACATGCTCACCTGAGACGATTTTTTCTTCGGCGCCTAAATATGGCTTTTCTAAGCCGCGCTCAATCGAATTAGACTCTAACGGGGTAAACTCTAGATCCTTAGCTAAAATCGCGTTTGAGCCGTTGAGTGCTTCTTCTACGCCGTAAACTGACTCGATGCCAGCAAGTAATAATTTTTCGCGAAATTTGATACTCATTATTCTTCACCTTTCTTTTTATTTTCCGGCTGAGTGCCTTTCGGCTTGGTTTGTGAAACTAACTTAGCTTCGCCGTTCTTTTTCTCTTTTAGGTAAGAGCCGCCTTGACGCTGATTAATCATGCTGTCGAGTCCTCGTAAGTGTCTGTTGTGAATCTGTCTAACCAATAAACTTGGCCGCCGTCCATCGCTAAAAGCTCGCCACCGGCTAACCAGCATTGCGAATGCTCGCTATCAGGCTGCCAGCCAAATAACGCGTCTTTGACGGTAGCGCGCGCCTGGTTCAATGTGTCATTAGCGCTTTTGCCGGTAATGTCGTTTCTAACGGCGATCACCATTAAAACGCCGAAGGTTTTTCTATTTTGCTGCAAGATACGGCCGACCATTTCATTAGGCTGCGAGTGTTCTTCGCTCATTGGTACAATAAACGCCTGGTTCCGATTCCCTTTGATAGCGTTTTGGGCAGCGTCCATGCTAAGGGCAATCGATACAGTGTGAAAAAATACACTGTCATTTAATTTGTCGACGATAGCTTCAATCATTGGCAATTAACGCCTTAACAAAAGAGTTAACAGCATTACTTAATTTCTTCTCTTGGCGCTGGCCGTAACCGATAAACGGACGCGCGGGTAATACTGCTTTTTTCAAGAAGAAGACGCGGCCGGCTGCACTAAATTTGAGTTTGCCGCCTGGCTTCTTCGGTTTAATAACGGCGCCATGATGATGAAATGGCGCATAAAATACATTGGTACCCACTTCGACAACGGCGGGGGATAACTGACTATTAATGCTTTGCTGTAGTCTGCCGGTGTCTCTTAGTGGCTGGCCTTTTCTGATTTTAAGTGGCGCCCACTTGCTGCCATCCGGCGCAACGCCACGTTTAAAGCCTGTGCGAAAGTCGTTAACCATCGCTTGACCAATTGTTTTTAATACGGGGCGGCCTTGCTCATTACCAAAACTTATCGCTTGGTTAAAAAGCTTATAGAGGCCGTCGTCGTAGAAGTTCTTTTCCATTAAAAGCCGCTCAAGCTATCGCGCGTAAAGGTGCGATCTGATTGTCGACGTTTAACGCTCACCAGGCTTTTAGTGGGTGCCGGTGTGCTGTCGTTGATTTGTAAGTTAACCAGGCCTTTTGCAATATCTTTTAGATAACTAACGGCCTGGTCGTAACGTTTCTCGGCCGCGTCGGTCGGCTGATCATCCATCAAGGTATAACGGGCAATGTCGCAACAACGACGGATCAGGGCTAGCGGTGGCTCTTGTAGTGGCAATGGGTGAACCGCGCTGATATACGTATCAATCTCGGCGCTAGCGTCTTCTAGGGCTTTTACTATGACTGCTTGGCTATAGTTATTCGGATCTGATTCATCAGGGGCTAAGATGATCAATTCTTCTCGCCCTATCCGACTTTCAAGATCCGCCACTGTTGCATAACTCATAATGCGTTAACCTTTTAACAACGCGATTAACTGCGATTTATTGGCTTTTTTGTCATACTCGATCTGCTGCGCATCTAACAACGCTTTAAGCTCGTCATTGGTTTTGCTTTCGAGTGTATCGTCGCCACTGTCGACCGTCGGCTGCGCTGGCATTTCGTCGGCTTCTTCTTCGGTCGGCAAACGTGCTGCGCCTGAGTTGATTAGTGCTTCGACTTCGCTTTCGTCAACGTTAACGCTGTGGTGGTGTAATTCGCCATTAACGCGAATTGGCCAGTTACACATTAATAAAACTAAATTTTTCATCTTTCCTACTCCCAGGTAGTTGTTAAAGTGGCTCCCTGGAAAAAAGGCCAGGGGTTAACCTGACCAATCCCAGGGAGAGGGAACCTAGATAACAGAATCTAAGTAGTAACCCGCGTCAGCTGCTAAGATAAGCTCGCGGATTGACTCACCAACGCGCACGCGCTGACCGCCGCGAAGACCAATGCTTTCATCTTCAAAGCTGCCGGCTACTTTCGAGCCCCATTCTGCGGTTAAACAGAAAGTGACATCGTCTTGCACTTGTGCTGCCGGTTTTAAGTGGATTAACGCGGCGCCACCTGTCCAAAGCTTGCCCAGGTTAACCGGCTGGCCTTTGTTCGATGTGTTATATCGAGCCGAGCCGATAATGATTTGGTCTAGCTCTAATTGTTGGCGGATCCACTCCATCGGGACTAGGCCATCATCGCCTAATGTACCGTTGAACGATTTCACCACTGACGGGTTACGGCGAAGCTCTAACGCTTCTTTACGCGATAACACCATCACGTTAGGCGCGACGATTGGCGTTTCAATCGCATCAGCGATCTGTACCAATGGTTTAGACGCTGAATCTGTCCACTTATCCGCGCCCGAAAGCGACTCTTTGTGAACATAGCTGTTAGCGTTCATGATCATGTTAGCGACGCGTTTTTCGCGATCGAGCATGACTAATTCAGTTAGCTTCGATGTCGCGCGATTTAACGGGTTAAACGTCGGGTGATTAGATGCCGCGTCAATATCATGCTGCGGGATCGCATCTTCCAAACCGTAATCGTTAACAAAGCTCGACTTTTCTTCTGCGCCGAATTCAACTTCGTTCGGGCGACCTTTACGGCCTACCATTGTGTTAGGGATCGTGTATGAATCCGCTAAATTGAATTCGGTGTAACGAAAGTCACGCGTTAAAACTTCGGCGCGCGGACAAACAACGTCGGCGATAAAGTTTCTGTTTGAATAACCCAGGGCAATGGCCGTTAATACTGAGTTTTGTTTAAATGGTGTACCGCTCATTGGTCACGCTCCTAGTGCTTGTTAATTTCAATGCTGATCACATCGCCATCGACGCTCGATGCGTCTAGCGCGAAGCCGATCACGTTATCTGTACCGGCGCTTGTAGCAACGGCTTTACCTTGGGCGTTAGTTGTTACCGCAGCGCCCTTGTTGATTGCTGCACCGGCTTCAACTTCGACGATACCTTGGAAGATAACGTCAACGGCGCGGCCGTCTTCGATGTCTGCTGCGTCGTCAGAAACACCAATCAAACGATCACCAACGGCGGACGCCAGGCTAACCGAGTTTTCAGCGGCAATTAGTTTTACAATGCGACGTTTAGCAATAGCGCCCGACGCAATAAATGTTTTTGTTAAAGCTTGATTTCGCATCGCTGCTACTCCTTCGTTTTATACTTGCCACTAGCGACCGCTTGAACTGCCTGATCGATAGTGAGTGTTACGCCTTTTTCGGCCTGTTCTTCTTGATAATCTTGCGCTTGTTGGGCAAGCTGCGCGGCTGACATTTCGGCCGGCTCGTTTTCTTCGCCTGGCGCTTGTTCGCTAAAGTCAACTTGCTTCGGCATAGACGCTAAAAACTGGTTTAACGCTTCTTCGCCTTTGGCTGTCGTCTTGTTGTCACCTTCGCCAAAATCAACCGAAACATCATTACCGGCTAACGCTTCCATAAAGCTGGTAACTGCTGGTACTTGCGCCGGTGTGATACGGCCTTGTGCAACAAGCTTTTCAACTTTCTGTGTGCGTTCTGCGGCTTTTAACGCGTTTTCTCGGTCGGTAAAACCTTGGATTTGCTCGCTAAAGCTTTGGTTTTCATTAGTCAAGCGCTCATTCTCGGCCTGTAGTGCCTTGATTTCTTCTTCTGTCATAATCGGATCCTGTTGTGGGTCAGAAAAATTAGGTTTGTTGTGGGCGTTATCGATTTCTGTTTTAGCGTGGTTTTCCATGCCTTCGACAACATAGCTAGGGATCACCTGGTCGGCGTCTTCCTTCGAAAACTTCTCGATAAGAAATTCACGCAAACGGCGAAATAAACCGGCCTGATCTTGTTTGAGCCAGGCGGATTCTAGCGATTCTTCAAATTCGATTAATAGCTCGTCGTCTTCTTCGCCAAACTGTAAAGGCTCTAAACCTTTAACCGCTGGGGGTTGCGCACCTAAAAAGCCAACGTGACGAAGTGAATAGCTGCCAGGCGTCGGATTGTTCGGTGAATTAGGCGAATAGAAGCTTGCTGAGACTTTTTTAAATTTGCCTTGCGCGACCATTTCAGAAAAATCAGGATCTAGCTGGTGGGGCTCGGCGTGAATGCCTTTATCACTGAAAGACAACGCTTTAATCCAGCCGAAAGCGGGGATATTGTCGCTAGGGTGACCGATAACGATCGGCGCTTCGTGAATGGTCGGATCGTAGTTGTCGACAATGGCTTTTACCTTGTCTTCGCTAAAATCGATTGTAGAGCCGTTAGCGCTTGTGTGCGTGCCAGGCTTGAATATATGTATCTTTTTCATTTTAAGCCGCTTAAATACAATTTAAGGGCTATTTAACGGGATTTAACGAAAGTGGTTTAGGTGTGTTTTTGCACTTGCATAAAAAAGCCAGGGCTAAGCCTGGCTGATTGGTTTATATTTAGGTCTACTTTTGTGTGTATCGTTCTTTAAAATGTTCGATTAAAGTTTCTTCGTCACATTCATGCGTAAAATCCCAAGTGCATTCGCTACATTTAATTCGACTGATACCTAGCTCTCTACAGCTTTCGATACTTAGCCCTGCATAGTCTTGCCCACACATATGGCAATTTGTTTTGCTTAAATTCATCTTTAGCCTACTTTCTCGCACTTGGTTTGATGCGATATAAAAACTCTCTTTGCTCTGCCGCTTGTCGTTTTGCAACTTCAGCTAACGCGGTTAGCTCTCTGAACATTTCATCGGGCGTGTAGTGCTTAACATCGCGCAATACCAAACCAAGCTTTTTAGCAAAGTAATGATCATCTAATCCATATTCGTTTTTCATATCAGCCTACTTTTGCGAAACCGTTTTATACATATGAACTTTGCAACCGTTTTGATTTGGCTTTCGCTTCATAGGTGTTTTCGATTTGTCTTCTAAAATTGTATATCTGATAGTGCAAACATTGTTTTCTGCGTCAAAATCCGCACAGTTTTTACATGTTCTCTTTATGCTGTTTCTGCCAGACATAAGCACCTCTTAAACAGCTACTACTCTAGCTTTAGTTTCTTCACTCGATGCTTCAATTTCTTCTACCAAATCATCGGCATCCCCAAGATTGTTAAAAATCAGGTTGCCCTTGGTTTTTGAGCATTTGACGATTTCAGCTTTCGACGGGTCCTCTAACCCTTTAATCACCATGTAATTCATAGTTATTATTTCCTTGTCTACTTTTGTGTGAATGTATCGAACCATTCAACATTGTTTACTTCACAATCCCGAATAAACATATCTTTTACATTATTAAACTTGCCATTAGATAGGTTAACTTGGAACTCACTTGCTTGAGTGTATGTTGTGCCTCTCACCCCGATAGAGATACTTAATTCATCACGTTCTGATTTTCTGCAAACTGCGTAATCAACGTAAACATGCTCGTCATCTCTAAACGAATAATCTAAACGGCAAGGAACATCAAAACCATGAGTTACAACCAACTCATAAAGCTTTAAATAATCTTTACTAACCAATTGCTTCATATCAGCCTACTTAAATAGAGCGCATGCGCTTGTTGATGATATTGATAGCAGCATTAAAGCCCTGCTCAAAATCAGGAAACGAAACACCTTCTGCTGTTAAATCTTCTTCACCGTCACATTCTGAGCCTGCGCCAAATGTTGTTTTTCTTAAAGCTTTGTTTTCAGCAATTAAGGCTTCCATTGCTTCTACAGCTTCGCTAATAAACGCAGCATTAGGTAAGTTCTCAATGTTGTTTTGTTGTAATAACTTCTTTAAATTTTCTAACTCTTTCATTTCATATCCTTAATTCTTTTAAAGTACCATTTGGCACTGGTTAATCGTCTACTTATTCGGATAAGCTTTCGATGCTTGCCGCCTGTCTAAACCAAATCATTGCAGCAATGTTCATCACATCGCGCATATCGCCTTTATCTACATGCTCTTTAAGTAATTCTTTTAGAAACTCAGTATCACAGTCTGTAGTCCACCAGCCGCCTCGACCTTTCATACGTGCGTCGGTCAATTTTTCAGACATAGCTTTTTGAGCAAAAGCAACAAGCCATTGATCAGCTTCTATATCTCTTAGTTCTGGTTTTAGAGACATTAATTGCTTTGACAAACGTTTCCATTCTGCTTTGTTTAAATTACCCATTGTTATTTCTCCGTTTAAGTACCATTTAATAAAATAGAGACTCTACACATCGTTTAATTACATAAAGTCTCGTTTTGTTCGTTACGTTAAGGTCTAAGAATTACTCGCTATATCCTTAACGTGCTGTATACCTTCTTTTTCAATTTTTTTTAGCTTTTGCTTTTGGACAATTGACTCCTTAGAAGCTTTAGCTTTATTAGGCGGCATTGCTTCACCTACGCGATCCCAGATAAGTTCTTCTGGTATAACATTTCGCATCAGTCTTTCTATAGCTGCCTTAGGTTTATAATTTCGTTTTTCTGCCGCCTTGTTAATTGAATATTTCAAGCTTTTACGTTTATCTAAATAAAGCCATAAAGCTAAGTCTACGGCTCTAAAAAGATCCTTATCATCTATGAATGGCAAGTCGTTAATTGCTTGTTGTTTCGTATATAAAGTAGCCATCAAACATAGTTCCTAAATCGTTTTAAAGCTGTCGTTTAACTCGCGTTCAAACAAGATATTTTCGATTTTTTCTCTTGTTGAAAGCTCCCGCTTTTTGGCCGGCACGCTTGCTTTACGGTTGCGCGGTGAAACAATCAATTTAGGCATTCTTTTTTTATAGACCTTGCGCTGACAGCCGCAGCCTTTGACCTTGCCTAGATTGTCTTTTCTCACTTCGCGGATAGTGCCGCAAACGCATTTACACCGAAAGTAAGCTAAGCCATTACTTGATGGCCTTGCGACTTCCCCTAACACTGTAAAATTATTAAATACATCACCTGCTTTCATCTGCTCCCCCTATTCTGCCCAAGCTCTTAACTTGGCGCTCTTGCTTAGCTTCTTCTTGGCCGCTGCTTCTATGCGCTGAATATTGGTTTGACTACAACCGCAGATTTCAGCGATTTCAACTGTATTAAGTGTTTGCCCTGGTTTAGCGACGCAACACATCACCGCTAACGCCAGGTCAATATCAAGGTTAATTTTTGGCATAGTCTCCCCCTAGCGCATCAAGCCGCTTTTAGCTTCTCGATTTTTTCTAAAACGACGTAATAACCGGCGTTAAATAACGCCATTTCATAACTGCCGCCGCTGCTGTTTTTCCAGTGCGCGCAACGCGCCTCGATAGCTTCTTTTTGCTCGATTAGTGCTTTTAGTTCGTCGGACATATTATTCACCTTCTGCGATCGCGCTTAGCTGGTTGTAAACTTCTTGGAATTCATCAAAGTTCGTACCGGCAATAGTTAGGTCGGTTTCGTTCAGGATCTGGACGACGCGCCATAATGAATCGAAGCCTTGTTTCGATAGTTTGATGTCAATCTCTTGCTTAGGCGGCTGGAAGCAGTCAAGCTCGAGCGGCTCGTTAATCCCTGTCATTTGCTTAAATGAGCCGCGACGGTTAATCAGTTGGCCATAGCCAAAACCTTCAAACCAAACGCGTTCTAAAAAGCGTTTGTAGTTGTGATCAGGTACCGCATTTTTAAAGTTGTCATACTTGATATTGTCAGCGATCACACAAAGGCGGGTTTTAAGCTGCTCTTTGGTGATCTCAATACGCCAAGGGTAATCGCTCGGCGTCGTGCTATAGATTTGATCAGGGCGGTTCGTTAACTGCTCTAAGTGCTCTTTTTTACGTGCGCGCACCATGACCACGCTAGGGTCGTTTCGGTGCTCAACTGCGCTAATAAATCCGTCTGTTGTCATTAACCACATTATTTTGATTCTCCTGTTAATTCATTCGTTAGCCAGGCTAATTGCTTGCCAATGCCTAGGCCTTGTAATGGCTTTTCAATACCGATTGTTAATTCGTTCGCGACCAGGTCGACCGGCGCGACATACTTTGCACCAGCCAAGCAAACAACCTTGTCGCCGGTGTCTTCTGATTCGTATAAGTAAGCGCGCAGCTGCTGGGCTGTTGTTCTATTCCATGCTTTACGCTTGCGCATACTGAAATTATTTAGCGTCATATCGTAAGGCGCGATAACGTCGCCCAGGCGTAAGACGCCATGCTTAGCGCTTAAAATGATAATGTCCGCCTCTTTTGCGCCTTGTTTACGCGCATAAGCTAACGACTTCTTGAATAAATCGCCCTGGTATAAGTGACCAGCTGCGGCCGCGCCTTTCGTTTTCTTTCCCGAGCAAGCCAGGATAAAAAGGGTTCTTGGTTCAAACATGGTAAAAACTCCTGTAAGACGGGCGAAAAGCCCGTCGCTGGGCTAATCGATAAGCTGTAAAAACTGGCTTGATTCTTTCTCGTTAAGAAGGTCTAAGCTTGCGTCTTTGGCTTTGTAGAAAAAGTCAGAAAACATTTTCGCGATATGTAATTTGTTATTCATCGCGTAATGCCATGACAACTTGTTCAGCGTGATCACCAACGCGACCGCCGACGCGACTTTCGCGTTAACTTCAAGCGAAATATAGGCGCCGTCGTTGTGTAGCGTTAAATTGTCTTCTGACAGTAAAAGGGCAGTAATGGCCAGGTTGTTATCAACGCGATAATTCCACAAGCCGCCTTTATATTGGCCATGTGTTAAGCGTGATAACGTGCCGTAAGTGCTCGTTTCAATAAGTGCGGCAACTTGCGCCGGTAACTTTGAGTAGAGTTGTTGTGCAGTAGCTTTCATTTTGTCACCTTTGGTTAGTAGGTTAATGGTTGCTGTTTGTTTGTTCGCTAACCATTTAAGACCTAATTAGGGACTTTGTCAAGCTATTTTGTTTCGTTTTGTTTACTTTTGTTAAAAATAAAGGCTTTTTGCCTGTGGACTTAATCCCTATTTAGGGACTATATTAGGGTCATGTGCTCGTTTGAATAACGGATCCTGACGCGCTCTCGTTCGGCGTCGATGTCGTCTATCTTATCGCGCCAACGGGCAAGCATGGCTATTTCGTCGGGTCGCTCATTATGAATCTTATCGACGTAAACTTCCTTAGTTTCGGTTTTTACGCCAATACAATCTGCGCCGCTAAAATACTCGGGTTCACCTTCGATAAAGCTAAATTCTGGCGTTGCGATTCCATTAGGATCGTCATAATGCGGCATGACATAAAACAAGCCGCCTTGCTCTATTTCATAAACAAAGCAAGCAAAACGCGTTTGCACATCGTCGCCTTTTATGACCAAAACTAAACCGCCATTATCACTAAGGCCGCCATGCCATAAATCTAAATACTTTTTATCTAACATTAATACCTTGCCTGTATTACTTCTTCTAAGTCGCGACCGTCCGGCCACTTCTCATAATTGTTTGATTTTAACCAGGCGATAAACTCCTGGCGATCCGATTCACTATACAAAACTATTTTTTCCAGGTCTTCAAATAAGCTTAACCCGTCTTTAAAAATGGTTTCGTCTCGCGGTCTCTTGGCGTTTGCTACCCAATCGCTAATATGCTCGCCTCTCGAAGCAAGCGTCGAATCTAACTGGCTGCCGAATTCGTCGTCATCATAAGAAATACGATCCATGCGCTTCATTAACTTGTGCGGTTTAAAGTAAAGACCTACTGCGTTTAATCCGTTATAGCTCGAACTCGAGCGGCTTTTTATGCGGGTAAATACATAGTTAGCACCACCTTTACTGTAATCTGTCGATAGCGCTTGGGCAGATTCAGGCAAGCCGCGTCGTAATCGCTCGCCTAAGCTGGCCAACATGCCGCCACCGTTAAAAACGTCTTTGAGTTTTTCATTAATCGAAAAGCTCGCGCCGTCTTTGCCTAGTGTGCCAATAGCATGGAATAAAACGTGATTATCTGCCCATTGATCATACTCGGGCGACTCGAGATCCGTTCGGTAGAATACGCGGCGGCCATGCTCCCAAGCTTGGCCAGTGTCTCGCTTATTCCATAATGGATTTTTTGTAATATCGTAACCGACGGCATTATTAATAAAGTCAAGTTTCGCCAGGCGTCTAGCTTCGGGATCGGTAATGTCGTTAAGCGCCTGGTATTTAGCCGTCATATTGCGATCGAGTAATGCCCAGCGTCGATAGGCGGTCTGATCTAAATAAAGCTCTGTTCTGACCGCTTTTGTCGTCAATTGATTAGGCACGCCGAGCGCTTCTATCTGTTCAATAGCTCGCGCAGCTGCGGCCTTATTGTTGCCTTTGACTTCAATTTGCACATAACCGCGTGAATAGTAAGCATCACCGGCCATTACATTGATTTTGACGTCGTCACCTGGCTTGGCTTTGTAATTCGTAGTGTAAGGCGCCGAAATAGTATGGCCTTGCTGTCTAGGTGTAGAACGATCGTATTGCATCGCTTTATATCTAAAGGTACCCGCTTTTTCCCAGGATAAACCGGCCGCCGCTTTATCACTCACCAAATCAAACACATTAGGTAAATCATCCGTTTTCATCATAAACGCCCAAGGCTGCGCCGGTAAGTTTAATTTAGCAATGCCTTTCATGCGCTGTAATTCATCACGCCAGGATAACAACGTCACCATTTGTTGATCAGTGTAAACAGCTTTGTTTTTTGCTTTATCAATAACGCTATTAACTTCATCGATAGCAGCGTTTAACCTGTCTATATCAAGCGTTCTTATAACCTTTTTATCACGATAAAGCGCCCCTATCCCCCTGGCAACGGTTGAAACTTTTTCCTTTAGGCTCGTTAGCGAAATGCTGCCGCTGTTATCATTAAACTGTTTGCTGACTTCGCCTAAGCCTTTTTCGGTTAACTTCATGGTTAACATGGTGGCCGGCTCGCCGTTCTCGTCGATAAAGTGGCTTAACTTAACGTTGTGATCTTGGATAAAGTCTTCATCGATAGTCAGTGAATAACCGTTAACTCGAGACTCTTTGATCGCGAGTAAGTCTGCGTCGGTCACCGTTTCGATAATGTCGGGTTTAGGCTTTTGCGGTAGCGCTTCGGGAAAGGCTTTGGCGATATAGTCGCGGCGTGCTTTTAGCTTGGCTTTGAGCTCGTTAGCGATATTCGGATCACGACTGCCGAAGCGGTCGACCATATCGTCGATTTGCTCGTCAGTAATGCGAAGGACTTTGCGCGCGCCAATGATTAACTGCTCCCTGGTCGCATTAGAAAAGACGCTCGCGGCCTGGGGATTTAAGCTGCTATCTAAAAACGTCTCGAGCTCGGTAACATCATTGCCGAATCTATCGCCTTTTAAACCACCTTGCGCGCGATAACGAAGGGCTCCGCCAGGATCCATCCGAATAGCGCGATTGTTGAGTAAGATCAGGTTGTCATAATCCAGACCGATAACGTCCCAATTAGCAAGCCAGGCGTCAACAACCATGTTTTCATGGACATTGTCAGCTAGGTTATTGACTAATTTATGGCGGCTTTCTTCTAGGCCTTCGATGATTTCACTGGCAACGTGAAACTTGCCGTTTTCGCTGAAGTAGTAATAGCGCGGCGCTTCGGTACCGGCGAGCTCATAAAGTCTAGACGCTAGCGTTTCATTGCGCGCGATGTCTTCTGACGCCAGGGTTTTAATGTAATAACGCTTGCCGGTTTCGGTGTCCTGGTAGAAGGCGCCATCGTTAGAGCCTTTTTTCTTGGTCGCATACTTGACCATATTAGCCATTGATAGCGTCGGCTCGCTAACCTTCTCGGGCTTTGTGACATCGGCCAGCGCATCTTTAAGCGCTTGTACGGCGTCAGCTGGTGGCACTAATTCGGCTTGCGCTTTGGTAATGTCTGCCGTCACTTTCATTTTCTCGAGCTCGTCGAGTGAGTCGAACACTTCTTTTTGTTTCGGCGTCGGGATCTTCCCTTCAATCAATTTCTTTTTATAGCCGCTAAGGTGCTTTGATTTTTCCTTGGCTTGCTGTTTAACTTTGGCCTGTTCTTCAATGGCAGCAACTAAGCTTTTCGCATCAGGATAATTTGCCGCGCTGCCGTCTTTGGTCATCTTGTCGAAAATCTGCTTTTTAAAGGCGGCTTGCTTTTGCGCTTCACCTGCCGCTATTTTGGTCAGTTCTTCTTTTGCCTGGGCATTACCTGTCTTGACGTCAATTTCGGCAATTATGGCTTGCTGTGCTTCTTCTGGTAGTGAATCAAACGCCGCTTTTGCGTTCGTGCCTGGCTCTTTGTTCGCGATCTTCGCTTTCTTGAATTTGGCAAGTTGATCCCCTAGCTTTTTGGTGTCGGCTTGTTGCTTAGCTTTGGCCAACAATTCTTGAGCGTTCATGCTTTGCGCGGCTTTGGTGTTTGCTACTTTCTTAATTGCAGCAGCCAGGTATGGCGTGTTCGCTTCGATAGCGTGATCTATCTCAAATTGTGCGGCGCGCTCTTTGGCTTTATCCAGGGCTTTATTCGCGAGCCCTTGCGTTGAGCTAATACCTAATTCTTTCAATGCCTGGTTTGCTTCTTTGGCGGCTTGTCGTGCTTTTTCGTTGCCTTTTTTAATGAGTGCCGCTTCTTTTTGGGCTTTGGCTAACTTGTCGGCCTGAACTTTGTTTAGATGCTCGAGTCGCGTTTTTCCCGCGTTGTGATCAAAGCCAGGATCCACGCCTTCGGGTACCAGGTTGACTTTATCGCTGCCAGGCTTTTTCCATTTCTTCATGGCCGGTTTTTGTGCGGGTGAAACGCTTAACCCGTAATCGGCCAGATCCTCTTTTGACATTTGAATAACACCGCAGCGACATTGCCATCCGTTCGGCGGGTAGTGCGTATTCCAAAACTTATCGGTAACCGGTAAAACGACGTTGTCGTGCTTGGCGTGCTCCGGCCGCGTTCTTGAGTCGTCGACGGCGTCATACATCAAGTAAGGCATAGCTAGCTTTGCATCGTCTATCGCTTGCCAATGGCCGACCGCATAGGCTGACTGCATGTTAGTACGAAAGATATTTTCGAGACGGCTTGCGCTGCCTAACTGGACGGTTTGCTCGAAGGCTGTACCTGGATTAATAACCTGTTTACCCCACCAGCCTTTTTTTTGTAACAGCGGGATCAACTCGTCTTTAAAGTCCGCCAGGGTTTTTCCTTCGGTCAGTGCCTTAGATAAGCCATCTTTAACCGCGAGCAACAAGTCGTCATTCATCATCTTGGCGACGGTAAACGCGGCGTTGTGCTCGTCTTTTAGCATATCTGACCAATTCCAGGTCTGCGCTAAGCCTTTATCGTTAAAGAAGCTGATCGCCTGGATAAAATCTAAATCGAAATTACCTAACGCGCCTGGTCGACGGTCTTTAAAGTTAACAATCATTAAGCGGCTGTCCCTTTAAATAAGCCCATTAATCGACTAACAAAGGTCGCCTTTGCGATTTTCTGCGCTTGTGCTTGGCTTGGCGCCTCACTAAAGAGTAAATCTAATTCGCGCTGAAAGGTGCCGACGTCGTCGGTTTCTTCTAATAAGCCGATTAATTTTTGGATTTTATCGCCGTATAACTCGGCGTAGTCTTCGGCCAGCTGCTGCGCGCCTTCGATTAACGCTTGCTGATCCTGGCGATGATTCACGCGCTTTTGTGTTAACGCGGTAACGTCCGCAAAGTCGGCGCCCATTGGTGGGACATTGTTATTTTTAGGTGGCAGCATATCGCTAGCTTTTTTCGACCAACCTTCGCCGTAAGTTTCTTTGATGTACTGCTCCGACGGCTCAAAACCTAACGCCATGATCTTGTTATCACGCTCGGCGACTTTTTCCAAGTCTTCGTCGTCTTTGACTTTGCGCCAAACGCGAGGGACTTCGGCGCCTGGAAAGTTGTATTCAATTAACGGTTTGATAACTTGCTTGTTAAAAGAATCGCAGATCAGATCCGCATCAGCCTTGATAAGCTCGTCTTTTACGTCGCTGTGGACTTTGGCTTGGCTGTAGCTGCTGCCTGAGTCCGTTGTCATGGTCTGACTTAAAATAACTTTGGCAATAGCCGCATCCATGCGATCGCACATCGCGTTATAGTCTGCGGTGCCGCTTCTAGATGCCTCAACTAAATCAACAATCAAATTATCAGGACAAACGACGCCGCTGTCTGCCTGGATAGCCTCGAGCACTTCGAGCGCTTTTTCTTTCTCGTTCGGATCGTCGATTTGCGCGCCTGGTAATTTGGCCATTGCGGTAGGCATACCGAATTTTTCTAAAAAGATTAACCAAAACTTGATCCCGTTGCGCTTAAAGAAGGTCGGCCAGTAAAGTGAATGTGCTAGGCCTAAACCATAGGGGTTATCGTCGGTATCGGCGCCCGAATTAAATAACCAAAACTTATTATCAGGCATTGGCTTAGCTTCGCCGCCTTGCTGAATAAAATATAAATTATTGTCTTCATCGAACTTAAACTTCGCGCGGTCTTTGACTTTGATTTTATCAATGACAATGCGGTTATCTTCGCTCGCCCATAAAATCTCGCCAACTGCCCAGCCATAATGTAAGCCGTAAAGCATTTTGCGCGTGACGTCGTCAAAGTTAATGCGCTTAATTTGCTCTCGGACAAACTCGGCGATTGCTTGGTCTTGTGCGCTTTCGCTCGCCGCGTCGACTTGCCATTCTTTGCCTAATAACGCTAAAAAGCGCTGTTGATAGCACGATGTTACCTGATCGTCGCGTAAGATTTCGCGGTAAACGTCCAGGTTATGCCCTTTTGCGCGCAAGATATTATCGGGATTTTCGACAAGGCCTGACGTATAGACTGATCCTATCGCTCGGCTTGCCAAGCGACGGCTTGAAGGTGTTGTCGCTATCTCGGTGGTAACTGGTTTTTTCATTGCTTAATACCCGTTAAAGTTGTTTCTACTACGGACAGCGCCGTAACCTTTGTTTGTATCTGTGTGGCTTTGGTTGTTTTCATCAGCCAAGGCTGCACGTTTGTTATTGCTTCGGTAATGCGTTAAGTTCACGCGTTGCGCGTGCGCCCAGCGTAAAAACTGACTGACGCTATCGACCTGATCGTCATGTGTCGTTAACGGGAAGCCGAAAAGCTCTGACTCAAACGTCGTTAACCAACTGGCGATATTTGGCAGCCATAGCAAGCCGGCCTCAATTAACGGGCTGACGGCGACTAACCGCGTTAATTTGTCGCCTTCGGGCTCAATGGCAATGGTCGGAATAATTAATTTACGGTTCCAACCTTCAATCTCTATTCCCGCCTGGCATTCCTGGATCAGCGATTGGCCGCTGGCTTTATCCTCAATCAATACGCCGTCGGGCTTCCATTGCAAATACAAATTAGCCAGGGCTTTTTTAAGCTCGGGTAATCCGACGCGTTCGCGCCAAACGTGCAACAAATAATAACCGTCGTCTCTTTCGCCCCACACTGTCAGCACACTAGGATCGTTCACTTGACTAGCTTTATAAGCGGTATCTAACGAAAAGATTACCCGTAAAAATGCCGCTGGCTTTTCGCCGTAGCGCATCGGCCAGGCGCGTTTAATGAGTGCGCCGTCGGCCGGCTTAGGTCGTTGCATGTAAAGCGCGTCCCAATTGCGCGATCCTTGGACGCGTCGCTCTCGTTCCCAGTGTTCGGGGCTAAACCAATCTGTCCATAGCCACTGACCAATCTCTCGCCCGAGCGGATCGTCTTCGCGTTCACATTGCGCTTGAAGACAAATGACATACCAGGGCTCGCCGTCTTTCGCTTCTACCCAGCCGCTTTGCCCGTCCCAATCATCAGGCAAGATAAGGCCGCTTAGGTCTTGTTCGTGCCACCGGGTTTGAATGATCAAGATAAATCCGCCAGGCTTTAAACGCGTGCGTAAATCGTTTAGGTAGGCTTCCCAGGTCTTTTCTCTAATGGTCGGGCTGTCTGCGTCTTCGCGACCTTTGACGGGGTCGTCAATGACTAGGCCGTCGGCGCGGTTACCTGTGATCCCTGACAAGATGCCGCCACACATAAACGTCGATTCGTTCGTTAATGCCCAATCATCAACGGCGCGGTTATCGGTTTTCAGCTGCGCGTTAAAGATTTCGTCGTATTTGGTCGATGATGTAATTGTCCGGCATTTGCGGCCGAATTTTTTCGCTAGGCCTGACGCGTAACTGGTGGTAATAATATTTTTTCTTGGGTTGCGTCCCATAAACCAGGTAGGAAAAACCACCGTCCCGTAAGTCGACTTTGCCGAGCCTGGCGGCATAAACACCATGACGCGATTAAAAATATTGCCGGTATCGGGGCAGACTTCCTTAGCCTCGACTTTCATCAGCGTATTGTTAATTAATTCATGATGAATCGCTGGCTCGACGGTTTCGGGGTAAAACGCGTTCGATATTTCGTGGCCGGTACATTTCGGATCGTCGCAGTCGTCACCTAACGGGCAGCTGTCGGCCAAAAGTGGCGCACCTGGGATCTCAATCGCTCGGCAATATTCGTTTAAGTCGTTATAAGCTAACCGGCGGTTTTGTTCTTCAAGAAGCGCTAAATACTCTAACTGCTCGTCTCTAGTCACTACGACGCCTTTTTAACTTTCTTCTCTAGCTCGGCGATACGCTGTGACAGTTCATCGTCTGACATTTCGCGTCGGTCAACTGAGATATTGCCTTCTAAGGTGGTCTTTACTTCTTTGCGCTCACTAAAGGCGCCGACGTCAATGTGTTTGCCGATCATTTCTAGGTTTTTGACCTTGTCCGGCCATTTTAGCTTTTTCAAAAAGCCGATTTGCGCTCGTTCGTCGCCATGCCCTTCGAATAATTCGCTCACTTCAAACTGTGAGATAAATTGCCGCCAGGGTCGTGGCCATTCGCTAAGAGGTTTAACGCTGCCGTCGTCAAAAACGATGTCTAGGACGTCTAATTGGTCAATCTCGACCATGCGTAAGAGGACATAGTCTTTATCGATGCTTAGACGCTTGAGGCGCTCGCTGCGCTCTGTCTTAATGGCGTCCGTAATCTTAACATTTCTTAACAGCCTGGACGCGGTCTGCGCGGCGGTCTTTTCAGAATAACCGGCTAAAACGGCTGACTGTGTGCCATTCTCACCGGCCGCATAGTGAATAACAAACGCTGCTTGTTGGTTGTTTAATTTCGCCATGTGCGCTCCGCGTCCTGGTGATTACTTCTGCTCGGTTTTACGGTTTATCGCTTGTTGTACGTGTGGCAACGTAAAATAAAACGCAACGACTAGACCAAACGGCCATGACCACACATCATCGAGCAAGGTTAAAACCCAGCTCGAATCTTCATGCCAACCAGCTAGACGGCAGCCGACCGAAATTAAACTTAAAATCGATACCATGCCGGTAATTGTCCAGGCTAATCCGCGACGGCTGCGCGCGCTTGGGCTTAGCGTTTTCATCAATTCCAGGTACCAATTTAGTTTTTTCTGTTTGTCTCCGGCTTTTTCTTCGTCGGTATAAACCAGGGCGTCGCCTGTATCTATAATCGCGTTTAAGCCGGTTTTGATTGTGTCTTCACTTGAAAAAAGTGATTTAAAAAATTTAATCATTATCTCCACCAATGACCGGCAAGCCTTTGTAAAAAACAGACTGCGGGTTATCGAGCTCTAACATAATGGCTAATGCCAAACGTGAATATCTCATGCGTGTTCGGTTTCCTTTTCGGGTAAGTGGTAGAGGTATTTTTCCGCCATTTTTAAGTAATGTTTAGGTGTACCTTTGCCGGCCACTGTGTTGTAGTAGCGCTTCCAATACATCGCACGCGAAACAAAGTCTCGCGGGATAGGTTCGGGGATAAGTAAATATTTAAGGCGAGTCAATGCCAGGGATAACATCGGATCGTCGTTTAGGTCGGCCAGCTGCGCCGCGTCGACATCAATATCAAGTTCCTGGCGTAGCGCTTCTTTGTGTTTTGCGCGTGCGCGCTGCTTAACGTCTTCAAAGCCGATTAAATCAAACTGCGTTAACCCGAAGCCGGCACCGTTAGGCGTCGGATCCTGGTAATACCCTAAACAAGTTTCGGCGGCGGCGGTTTCTGCCAACATATAGTCCGCGCTGCCGGTTGAACCGTACCCGAGTACATCACAAACTTGGCGGCTCATAGCGAGCACATTGTCGCCAGGGTTAAGCCCGTAACTTCTTTTGCTCATTGAGTCTCTCCGTTTTACGTTGAAGGATCATGCGAATAGCACGCGCTTTAAGTTTGTACTTGGCGGCCATTTGCTCGATAGATAAAGGTTTCGTCTCTTGCGTTTCCTGGAATATTTTTTCGTTGCGCTCTTGACGGTAAATAGTGGAAGGTACCCAAAGCGTATCGCCTTGCATGTAAGCGACTAGGGCGTCAGCTGCTGCGTGTGAAATACGCGCGCGAATAACTTTGATAGAGTGACTTTCTCGGCCAATGTAAATAAATTGGCTTCGAAAGATTTTTTCTAGTTTGAGTGTTGCGTCATACCCTAAAATTCTGACGAGCTCTTGTTCTGCAAGTGTCATGTTAGGCGGCCTTCTCTTGTTGTTTTAAATAAGCTTCGATAGCGTCTTTGGCTTGTTCCCAGCCATAAGCTAAAACGGTTTTGTAGCCTACGCGTTCCATGCGCTCGAGCCATATTAATTGACTTTCTGAGGTTGACGGTTTCTTCTGGCCTTTCACTATTGGCCGCTTTAATTCAATCCATAAACCGCTATAACCATTCATCGGAATAGGTAAGAACAAATCTGAAACACCGGCTTTGACGCCCTGACGCTTTAACCTGGCCGCTTCTCGACTGTCACGCTTACCACCGTTAGGGATAGCAAATAAAAAGTCGTATAACGTCTCTGAGCTCGTCACGCGTATAGACTTAGACCAAGTGATTAACGCTTTTTGGTGTTCGTCTTCGATGTGTCGTGTTGTTGTTCTTCTTACCATCGCTGTTTTAACCTTGTTTCGAATAATGGCCTTCTTGCTTGCTGCCAATCTTCTGGTTGCTCGTTAAACCACTTGCGTAACTGTTGATTGGTTTTAGAGCCTTTAAGTAAATATCGCGTCAAACAATCGAGTTTGTGCCAGGTCTGCTTTTGCACTTGCTCGAGTGTTTGCGCGCCAAACTTGCAGCAATTCGTCACTTAGCCGCCTTTTTAAAAATTGAGCGTTTTATCCCCTGGATATGTAACGTCGCTTGCGCTTGTCGCTCTGCCCAGGGTTTAGCCGGTAGCGCTTTACTTGCATCAAAAACTTTGTGCTCTGGTGGGCTTGATTGTTTACATAGCCCAATAAACGCCGGTATATTCGGCCATTCAAACGTCTTGTTGCCTCGCTCCATTTCGCGCTTTAATCGCTCGATACCTTTTTCCAGCTGCGCCCTGGATATTTGGCCAAAGTTACGCGCCCATTGTCGGCGCGCTGCTTGTAGTTCTTCTGTGCTAGCAAACGTCATTGAGAATTTTTTCAAGTAAACGCTGTTTAGCAACGTAAACGCATAAACCGTTATTTGTTTTTCGTAGGGTGTCGGTTCATACCCGTTACCAATTGGCGATTGCTGATCTTGGATCTGATAATTGTTTGCTAACGTTGCTAAGTCCTTCATGGTGACTGCCCTTCTTCTGGTTGTGCTTGGTTTGTTTGGCTTGTTCTAAAGTGAGTTTTTCCCACCACTTGCGCAGTGAGCTAGGCGACAAGATATTCGCCCGATACCAATCGCTAGCACTGAGTCTTGCATAGCGAAACAATTCGCATATTTCACGATGGCTGCGCTTTTCTACTTGGTTGATTAATCGAATGGTATTAGCCCACGACTCGAGATTGATTTTTTTGGTATAGGGTTTGCCGGTTTCTGCAAGATACGATTGCAGCAAAATAGATTTAAAATATTCAGCGGTTTTGAAATCGTCTGCTGAGTATTTGTATTTAGTTTTGGTTTTCGATTTTTTAGCTGGTTTAGATTCGCTCTCGATCGGTACCTTTATATTATTATTATTATTATTATTATATTTATGACCACCAAATGGCTGGAGCCCTTGATTTTCCTGGGGGTCTAGGTGACCAGCAAACTTCGACGGATCAGGGGGGGTCTGATCGTGGTGTTCTAGGTGACCACCAAGCGGCGCTAGCCCTTTATCTATAAGGCTTTGTACGTGACTTGCAAAGTCATCATCACCGATAGAAAAAGACTCTACCTGACCTTGTGCGTGACCTTGTACGTGACCACCAAATGGCTGGAGCCCTTGATTTTCCTGAGGGTCTAGGCGACCTTGTGCGTGACCTTGTACGTGACTTGCAAGCGGCAAAGTCCAACTTGGCAAGATGCGTTTTTTAAAGTCACCGGCTTGCGTTTTGATGATAATTTCGCGTTGTTCAAGTGCCTTTAGCCAATCCCTAACTTGTTTGTCAGTCGGGATCTGGGCGACGGCGCGAGACTTGGCGCTTGGCCGATATGATATATCGTCTTTAAGTTGGGGGATCCCGACGGTCACTTGATTAGTGTTCGGGTTGAGTCGCTGCCGTAAGGCGACATACAAAAGGCGGCATTGTGGGGCAAGCCTATTGTCTAATAACAGCTGATATTCTTCTGTTAACACGATAGACGCTCCATTATTGTTATAGTTTTCATGGTGTGCTCGTTGTTCTAAAAAGTTTAAAAACCAGTGAGTGGTTAATTCACCGACAACTATATTAGACTAAAAAGATAACAATTCGCAACTTTTTAGCAATACAAAGCACCTTAGGATCCCTAATTAGGGATCAAAAGGTTAACAAATATTTATTTTGATAGGATTGTTAGCAATTTCTTTCCCTGTAGTGTATAAAAACGGGAGATACAGGGGGAAAAGTTAAAGGATTGTT
Source organism: Thalassotalea loyana (assembly GCF_030161435.1). Lineage (GTDB taxonomy): Bacteria > Pseudomonadota > Gammaproteobacteria > Enterobacterales > Alteromonadaceae > Thalassotalea_G > Thalassotalea_G loyana. Next base: position 326,823 of record NZ_BSSV01000002.1, read on the forward strand.
AACTCTGTGTCTCCAGGGAGCTTTCGCGTAGGTTCTGCGAAAGAATTATATTTGTAGGAGAATATAAGCGCCTTATGCGCATTAATAAGGACTTGGGGCAATGAAATTTGAAGATAAATTAAAGTCTAGAATGAAAGAGCTAGGCATTAAACAGGTCGATTTAGTAAGAAAGACAGGGAAAAGTAAAACGAGTGTTTCTAGATGGATGCGTGGCAGCATTCCACGAGGCAAAGCACTTATCGACTTAGCAGAAATGCTAAGCGTCTCGACTGAATGGCTAGTCGGCGACACTGAAATTAATCGCTCGATTGAATGGAAATGGAAAGGCAGCGAAGAACTTGATCACCAAGCCAAGATCCCAGCGGCCAATATTCTGCCGATAGCGTTTGTGAATAAAGATACATTATCGTGGGAAATGACGGGCGACGTTACGTTAAGTGCGTCATCAAATAGCGCATCGATACTACAAGATGACAACGATTATATCGTCTTAGATTCTGATTTTATGCAGCAGCTGGGGATCTCCCCCGGTAGAGGCGATCTGTATTGCATTGTTAGGACATCGATTGCTAGTCATATTTCACAAGTAGACATTAACCCAATGGTGGGCGGGTTCTATATTGGTGCCTGGCGCGAAAACCCTGTTTTAATGCACTTGAGCCTAACGGCTGACGATGGGATCCGCATTAAAAAAATGGTAAATTCGAGAAGTGAAGAAGTCGTTGCCAAGGATGCTATCAGCAATATTAGCGGGATCAGTATTCTAGGACAGGTCGAATCTGTTACAACTAATTCAACGGAAATGTTTGAACGACTTTTCGCATAACCTAAATTAAAATAAAAATACAAGGCCGCTAATTTAGCGGTCTTTTTTTTGTTTCTTGCATTCTTTTTCTTTCTAAGTTGGAATTTTTTCAATGAAATTCCGAATTCTTTTTTTTAGCTTTTTGACAGTCTTTTTGTCGATGTTTTAATACTGATAAATGAATGAGTTAACAGCTAAAACCACGACAAAATTAAGATTCCTTAACGGAAAAAGTAGATTTCATCAAAAAGCCTTGTTAGTCAACAAATGTTTACTAACTAAGTCGTTGTAATAAAAAGGGCTTAGGGTAACCAAATGGAAACTCCGGTGAAAATGCAAAGATTTTTACTGTATATAATCACAGTTAAAATAAAATTTAAAAATAATTAAAAAACAGTTGCTTTCAAAATTTAAATCATTAACTTGTTAGTCAACTAAGTGTTTAAGAACAATAAAAATGAAGGGAAACAATAAAATGATCGAAGCAGTAGTTACATTCCAAATAGAACTTTTGTTAGGCGCTGGGGGATCTTATCTTTGCCTTGGGCAAACAAGAATAAGCGCCGCCACTAAAGAGCGGTTGGAAGAACTTATCGACGCAGCAAGGAATCAACACGAAGTAACAAACGTTAAATTCCTATAATAAACAAGTAGTTATTATTAAAATAAAAGAAAGTCCCTTTTTAGGGACTTTTTTATTTGCTTTTTTGGTTTCGCTTTGTTAACTTTAATTGCGAAAAAGTTAGCTTTTGTTTACTTTTTTATTTAAGCACAAAGAAAAACGGCTCCCGAAGGAGCCGTCTTAGAACAAACCGTCAGTAACCAGCTGACGATGCACAAAAGGATAATAGCAAATGAGTTTATCACTTGTAAAGCAATGCCCCAGCGTTGGCGAAGCTATCTCGGCGTGTAGTGACTTAACAAAGCACTTTAACCGCACTGTCGAGCCGTCAAGAAATTTAGTCGCGAGCACCAAGTTAACAAAGCGCAACGAGTTAATCGTTAATGTGGTTAATCACTTGGCTGCGGATCATTCAATGTCAATCTATCGTCGTCGCATCTGCTTAGCTACGCCTGACAAGTTCAGCGTGTTAATCGATGCCGTAAAAGATGATTTGGCCAATATCTTATAAGGGGAAAAGATCATGAAATTATTTGACGTTACATTTATGCGTTTATCGAAAGCGCCTAAAAATATTCATTGCATGACTTACCAAGTAGAAGCAAACGACGAGTCAGTGGCAAGACATAAAGCGCTTAGCTGTTTAATTGAAGACAATTTAAACCGTAAGCATTACAAGCAAACACCGAAGGTTGAAGAAGTTAAAACAACCGCTAGTGAAGAAGTTATCGACGTTGATCAGGAGTTAGTCATTAATGAAAAACCGAGCGAGGACAAGGCGCCAGAAACTGCCGAAGAAGTCCAGGGCGAATTATTACCAGCTGTTGAGACTGAGCCAACACCAGAAGAAAAGCTAGCCGCCGAAATAAGCGCATTAAATGACAAGATCAAGTCGTTGTTGCCTGGTGAAGTGTTAGTCCTAGAAAACGTGACTAACGAAGCTTATCACGCCAGTTTAGGCGTTAGCTGCTCTAAGTTGAAAGTGCTAATCGATGAATGCCCCGCCGCTTATAAGGCCGTTATCGATGGCGAGCGCGAGCGCACCGAAAAGGCGATTTTTAATGTCGGATCCGCTGCGCATAGTGTGATTTTAGAGCCGCATAATTTCGAACGCGATTTCGGCGTGATGCCGGCCGACTTGAAGAAGCCAACTAAAGCGCAACTTCAAGCCGCAAAACCGAGCGAAGCAACGGTCGAATTAATCAAGCGCTGGGACGCTTTCAACGCTGAGCATGGCCACAAAACCTTTATCACTGACGAGCAATTCAAAGCTGTTAAAAAAATGCGTGACGCGGTTGTCTCGCATCCATTCGGCAGTCGTTTAGTGGCTAATGGTACGCCTGAGATCAGCTACTGGCGCCGCGATAATCAAACCGGCCTCATTGTTAAATGTCGCCTGGATTATCAATTAGGCGACTTGGCTGTCGATGTGAAAACCTGTCAAGACTCGAGCCCGAAAGCATTTACTCGTCACGCGCTGCAATACGGCTATCACGTACAAGACTCATTTTATCGCTTTGTTACCGGCCTAAAAGAATTCGCCTTTTTAGCTGTAGAAAAGCAAGCGCCTTGCGTCGTGACTGCGCCGTTACTGTTTGATAAAGACGCTCGCCGCTTAGGTCAGCTGCAATTTAGAAAAGCGTTAAACACGATCGCAGAATGCGAGAAAACCGGTATTTGGCCAGGTCACGCCCAGGGCGTTGTCACAATGGAATTGCCGGCCTATGAATCATCAAAGCTAATCGATTTAGAAGTCGAATTAGAGTCGAACAACATTAACGAGGTGGCATAAATGAATAACGTAGCAAACATCAACGTAAACGAAACAGGTTCAACGGCGTTAAGTAATACTACCGATATGCTGTTAAACCCTACGGTAATGCAACAAATGGACGCGTTGGCCACAATGATGGCCGGTGGTAAAGCGACCGTTCCGCAGCATTTACAAGGCAATCCGGCTGACTGTATGGCTATTGTCATGCAAGCGGCACAATGGGGCATGAATCCCTTTGCTGTAGCGCAAAAAACGCATTTGGTTAGCGGTCAGTTAGGTTATGAGGCGCAACTTGTTAACGCGGTGATTTCGAGCTCTCGCGCTATCCAAGGCCGCTTTAAGTATGAATGGTTTGGCAATTGGGAAAACGTCTTAGGTAAGGTCGTTCAAAAGACGAACCAAAACGGCAAAAAGTATATTGCGCCTAACTGGTCGTTTGAAGACGAGCGCGGCTGCGGCGTTAGAGTGTCAGCAATACTGCGCGGCGAAACAACGCCAACAACGCTTGAATTACTTTTAACCCAGGCGCAGACCAGAAACTCGACGCTTTGGGGATCGGATCCTAAGCAGCAACTAGCTTATTTAGCCTTAAAGCGTTTTGCGCGTTTATATACGCCTGACGTCATTATGGGGGTGTATACCAGTGACGAGCTCATGCAGCCGCAAGGTGAAATAGAAATTAACCCGATCACCACAACGCAAAGCGAGTCGCTTAATTCAATTATTGAAGAAGTGAACACCGAGCAAAACGCCGAACAAGAAAACGTCGCTAATCAAGCAGTATGCGACGAAGACGGCGTCGAGCATTCAGACCACACAATGGCTAAATACATCGACCAATTAGAAGCGGCCGATCAATTAGACATTTTACAAGCTGTGTTCGAGCAAGCCTGGAATTGGGCGAAGGCCAACAAGCTAGCCCAGGCCGCCGCTAACTTTAAAAACACTTATGACGCTCGATTATTAGAGTTTTAACGCGTGCCGGCCGGTAGCGCATATCGGCCGGTTAACTTTGGAGTAATAAATTATGTCTCAATTAGTTAACCAAGAATTCATCCTAAAACGTTATGGAATTTCGCGGATCACGTTACACAAATGGCGTAAGAACAAGAACTTTCCACAACCGATCCCGGCGGGTAAAAAGTGGCGTTTAGATGCCATCGAAGCCTGGGAAAAAGCCGCTAACGAATAATAAAGAGTCAGAACGATGCACACAATTAACGAACTTATAGAGAACTTAGCAGCGCAATATAACAGCGAAGTCGACGACTATAACCAAGTTGTCGACCACGCCGAGCAGCTGGAGCGCGAAAACACCGCGCTAAAATTAGAATTAAGCCGGGTTAAAAACGACTTAGCAAAGGCGGCCGCCTCTTTGGTTGCCGCTGAGCAAGTAGCTAAAGAAAAGCTACGCTTAGATTTAGTCGTCAAAAGCTTAAACGCTAAACTTGTCGACGCCCTAGCCTCTACCGATAAAGATTTACTTTCTCGGTTTAAAGAAATTGGCAGCACGCCGAAGAAGATCCGGGATCGGATTAAGCAGCTTCAAACGAACGCAGAAAAGCAGCGCAAAATTGCAGAAGCGCACAAGCGAGATATTGCCGCCTATCGTCACGATCAGAAGAAGTACAAGGCGGAAATTACCGACTTAAACGCGCGCATAGCGCAGTCGAGTTTATTTTCACCGCTGATTTATGGCAATGGTGATCAGCTTGTGATGTGGCCAAGCTATCGCGGCGAAACGGACAAAGACGCAAGAATGGCATTGCTTTATATGACCAACCAAGGGCGCGGATCCTTGATTGAATTAGACGGCGACAACGAGGCGGCCTTAGCTCCAGCACCTAAACGCGGCTTGCGCCCTAGTGACGCATTGCTTGACGATGCCGGCCGGATCTTGCGCCGATTCAAGAAGCAAAATTGGACGGTAGGCAAAGACGATTTAGCCTGGTTCGAGCAAATGAGTAAACAAAGCTTTAACGAGGTAGCCGCATAATGACAACGTCTAAAGACTACGGCGGATCTAATACGCCGGTTGATATTCGCGACCTATGGGCGACGCCTTCTTGGTTGTTTGAAAAGCTGCACCAGGAATTTAACTTTTCCCTGGACGCGGCCGCCAGGAAAGAGTCGGCCAAGGTCGACAACTTTATTACTAAAGAAGAAAACGCCCTAACCATTAACTGGTTGTCGCGTATCGGCAGTAATAACCGCGCGGTGTGGATTAATCCGCCTTATTCAGATATTGCGCCTTGGTTAGCTAAAGCCGAAGCCGAAGCACGCAAAAATAACATTGTTAGCGTGCTACTTATTCCAGCGACGCCCGATGCCGGCTGGTGGCCGAAGTCGGCCAGCGAAGTTCGCTTTATTACCGGCGAAGTGCTCGAAGGAAAACAGCGCAACGCATCAGGCCGGATCCATTTTGTCCGCGCTGATACCGGCGAAGTGCAAAAAGGTAACCCGAAGGGCTCTGCGTTAATTGTTTTTGCGCCTGGTACCTTGGGCAATATGACCACGAAATATACACCAATAACGGCTTTTAAAGGGGAATAATCATGGGGTTAGATAAGCCTATTTTAAAAACCAACGATATAACGAATTACTTTGGCATTAGCACGCGCACACTCGATAGATGGCGCAAAGAGAAGGGATTCCCTAACCCAATAATGAAGGGATCCCCTAATATCTACCGACGCGAAGAAGTGGAACGCTGGTTAAATTCTTAACCAGCCTTATTGCGAGTAATCGGCGTAACGTTACTCGCTCGCCCTTGGATCTGTTCTAGCTTGTAAAACCACTGTCTATAAGCGTCGGCCATTTCTTCTAAATAATCATGATGGTTATAGTTCTTCAAAACGCCTTGTAATACGTGACCTAACATTTTTTCACTATAGCGATCGTCAATCCTTAATTTCTCCCAATTTGTCCTAGCCGTTCGGCGTATATCATGCGTAGACCAGTGCTTGAATTTTTCCGGCTGCGGCCTGTGCTTATCAATCCAGGCGGTTAAATTATAGGGGATCCCAATATGGCTGCGATCACCAACGACGCGATCTTCTTCGGATTTTGAGCAAGGAAAAAGTAGCGTATTACTACTTGATAAATCAATCGCAAATTTAATGATTGGCACAAACTCGGGGATAATCGGCCGCTTAATGTCGTTGCCTGTTTTGCTAATTTCTGCCGGCACCGTCCAAATACCTTTAACCAAGTCAAAGTGCTTAATTTCAGCTTGGCGCAGTTCACCGACGCGGCAGCCATAATAAAACAGCAACGTAAAAAGCGCTTTGTTCGCTGGCCGCAACATGCTTTTTTGTATTGCGGTAAAGATCAGGCTAATTTCATGATCAGCCAATACCCTGTCTTTGACGCGTCGCTTAATGCCGAAGTCTGTAGCGCTATATTCAACGAGTGGCAAGGTATCAATAAGCTTTGCCTTTTTCGCCCATTTAGAGGCTTGTTTAATCTCGCTAATAAGTGACCGGGCAGACTCGGGCTTCTCGTCGGCGACGTCTTGAATAAAGTTAATCCAATCGATAACCGGGATCTTGTCAAAATGTACCTTGCCAAATTTAGGAAGGATCCAGTAATTAACACGATTCATTAGCATGTTATTAGACTTTCGCTTACCAGCTGACGCGCTGCTGTACCACTGTTCGAAAACTTGCTTAACGGTTTGCCTTGATTGGATCCCGTCCTTCTCTATTAGTAAAACTTGCTTAGGATCTTCGTTTTTATCCAGATATTCAGCCAGGCGATCACGCTCTTTGCGCGCAGCTGCTAGCGGCATTTCGGGATATACGCCTAAATCAATCCGGCGCTGTGTGGATTTTTGTTTAACAACATCGAAGTAATAATAACGATATTGCCAGGTAATTTTACCTTTTGGCGATACCCTGGCGGCGAGTCCGTCGCGTTTATCATCTTTAAAAATTTCCGTCTTTTCCCTGGGTGACTCGAAAACTTTTTCTAGCCACTTGTTAGTAATGTTCATGCCTTGCCCCTTCTGACCTACAAGCCCTAGCAAGTACAAATTTTAGTGAGATCCTGTCGGGATCGAAATTTTGTACTTGTTTTTGTACTTGTTTTGCTTGGCTTAACTTACCTTAAAAGGTAAACAAAGGGAAACGAAAAGAAATGATTATTAACTGGTAAGGCGCATTAAAGCTGCTAAAAGTTTACTTTTTGACTAGGATCGTCAAGGGGTGTCTTATGGTCTATGATAAATGTGGGCAATGATTGAGAAGTTACGTATGTGTTTCATTTATATATTTTCTAACCAATGTTGTTTCGATGACCTATCTTAAGTTTAGGTCATAGTGAGTGTTAGCACCTGCCAACACCAAATATCCGGATAATGGTTGCGAATTATAAACAAAAACAGAGGGCTATTCTTCTTTTTTCGTATTGTTAATCATGAATAATCGAGGAAAAGTGTAAAGAGCTTTGTCCTTATCACATAAAATGACGAAACAACGGCTAGTTAAGCACTGTGAATTTGTACGTCAATATCACTTGAAGGTATTTTTTTTAACAGGTACGGCGCCAAATTAGTTTGGTTATTTTTTTGATTCTCGATGTATTTCGCAAGCCGAAAACCCAAGTAACCACCAATAAAGCCAAATAAGATTGAAAATATTTCATGAGTCGATTGCGCTATCGTGATCTGCCCAATCCCAGAAAACGTGATTAAAAAGATTAAAGGAAGTCCATAAACACGAGCCAAACTCGACATCAATCTGCCTTGAGGAATTGCAATAATCACTTTATCACCAACTTTTAAGGAAGGTTTGAAGTCTTTGGTTGGTAGTCTCAATGATAAGTTTTTTTGAGGAAACGCTTTCGCAACCTGTCCGCTGCCACAAGTATCGATTTGTTGGCAGCTTGAACATGTTGATTTAATTTCACTTGTCACCTCAACCCAGTCGTCCTCAACTGAGTTAACGGTCGCAGTTTCTTCGATCACTGAATACTCTGTAATTTAAATTGTATTGATTCAGCCATAAGTTTAGCAGTAGCCGTTGGTATTTTACCAACCACACTGACTTCGAAACCGTTGTTTACTTGGTTGTAAACTATGGTTGCTCCATCTCTAACAAACTCTGGAGCTCTTTGTTTATCGCTACTTTGCGTAACATACACTGACACGTCAACTAAACCGTCACTAAAAAGCATAAACTCAGCGGGCTGTTTTAACAGGTTAATACGATGACGATTTACACGTTTCCTTTCGAAACCCATCGGTAACCAACCAACTTGCCAATTTAGTTCTAAATCACTGTTAGCGCTTGGTAATTCAATAACATTAGGTAATGTCATTTCGTTTACTTGATTTAGCTGGTTTGGCATATTTTCTGGCAGTTCTAGATAGGTAAACTGTACCTGTTCAAGTAATTGCCCTTTTGATGTTAGCAATGCCATTTTAAGTAACATGCCTGACTCTTCATCTAACCAAACCCAATGCCCTAAACGATGTGGGTCTTTCGAAACAATACGGATTAATTGGGCAGCGCGACCTAAAATGCGAGAACGACCGACACTCACAAAGTCGTAATATTGATTTAACTGGGTGATATCACCACTAAAAATTGACGGAATAGGTCCCGATATTTGGTTTGTAGCTAGTGAATATGCTGGCAACCCTGGTTCGATATAACTAACAATTTCGCCCTTGCGAAGAATATCTTTGCGAGGCCCATTGAGTAACGAAAGAATTTCAAGTTGCTCACCTTGTTCATCAATGCCGTGAGCCCAGTGGTATGGCTCAGCTTGATTGTTTTTGACAACAACAAAAGCTGTTGAAAAATGGCGTTGGTTTAAGGTTTCAGAAAGGCGGTTTAACCAAGCACTTGCGTCTTGGGCGTCATTTGCTATTGAGCCAAATGAACTCAATAGCAAAGATAAAACTAACACATATTTCATTAATTATTTTCTACTTCAGCTTCTTTTACTTCAACAGTTGACTGTTTAGATTGAGGTGCTTGAGATAATAACTTAATTTGTTGCTGGTGATCAGCTAATAATGCTTGGAATCTACGTTGTTGCTCAATGTAAGCTTGCTTCTGTGAAACTTTTGGTTGATTTACATTGTAGCTAACTGGGCTCGTAATCCCTGAGATAGGGTTGGTGCGAGCAACTTCGCTTGGCGAAAAAGGCTCGTTTTGAGCAACGTTTTGTTGTACGCCTAAAATCATCAAACCAGCTGCCGACGCTGCTATCGCCACTTGACCTGCTGGCTTAACAAACTGTACCAAGTTATCTTTAACCTTTTGCGTAAACGACGGCTTGGCTTTCGGTGCTAAAACAGTTGGTTCGAGCGCAATCGCTGCTGCAATACTTTGCGATACATCGATCAGTTGTTCTGGGGTTGTTTCGTTACGAATGGCATCACCGGCGAGGTGGTACTGCTTCCAAGTATCAGACAACGTTTCATCAGCTAAAATTGCATCTAACTGTGCATCGAGATCATCAATATTCTCTAGCTCGTTATCTACAATGGCTGACATTGTCTCAAACTTATTTTCACTCATACATTTTACCTTTTTCTTTTAGCGTCGAAGTAATGGTCTAATTTGCTTATCTACTGCTTCACGTGCTCTAAAAATCCTAGACCTTACCGTGCCCACAGGACAATCCATTTCAATCGCAATTTCTTCATAACTTAACCCATCTAATTCACGCAGCTTAATTGCTACACGTAAATCTTCTGGTAATTTATCTATCGTACGAAATAAAACTTCTTGAATTTCGTCCGTTAATAATAACTTTTCAGGTGATGCACTCTCTTTCAGTACATCCGAGCTGTCGTAAACTTCAGCATCAGCAACATCAATATCGGCTGGGCTGTTAGGTTTTCGACTGCTAGCTACAATGTGGTTTTTTGCGCAGTTAACAGCAATTCGATAAAGCCATGTATAAAACGCACTATCACCTCTAAAATTTGGCAAAGCACGATATGCTTTAATAAATGCTTCTTGCACTATATCTGCAACATCGCTTTGGTTCTTCACATAGCGAGATACCAAACTAGCAACTTTGTTTTGATACTTAGTTACCAGCAGGTTAAATGCATTTTTATCACCACGTTGTACCTTTTCAACCAACAATTGGTCAACGTTCTGTTCGCTCATTTGAGCTCGTTCTCCTACATACTACTAATTTGTTTTTATAGTTGGCTCAAAGCAAACGCACAATTTAGGACTATGATAATTATAGAAAGTTCGAAAATATTTTATTTTTTTTTAATTTAGTATTTTAAACCATATGGATTACGCATTTATTCTATGCGTATTATCAAATTAACGGTAAAATAATCCCTATTATAGTACCCGAATTTCTTTGATTTATGAATCAACAACATAATTGTGACGTGTTAATTATCGGTAGCGGTGCTGCTGGATTGTCGCTTGCTCTTCATTTAGCTAAAAATGCAGACGTTATCATCCTGAGCAAAGGTCCCGTTACAGAAGGCTCAACCTATTACGCACAAGGCGGTATCGCCGCAGTATTTGATGAAAATGACTCGGTTGATTCCCATGTAGAAGATACGTTAATTGCCGGTGCAGGCATATGTAATGAAGACGCCGTTCGTTTTACAGCAGAAAATGCTCAAACCTGTATGCAATGGTTAATCAATCAAGGCGTCGAATTTGATCATGAAATCAATGATGAAGGCGAAAAACGATACCACCTAACACGTGAAGGTGGTCACTCACATCGTCGAATTTTGCACTCTGCTGATACCACGGGTAAAGCGATTCAAACAACATTAGTCGATCGCGTTAAAGCCCATACGCGTATTCGCGTATTTGAGCGCTACAACGCAATAGACCTAATTACTGAACAAGCAAATAAAACGAAAGCCTGCATTGGTGCTTACATTTGGAATCGCAACATTGAAAAAGTAGAAGCGATTCACGCCAAAAAAATTATTTTGGCTACAGGCGGTGCAAGTAAAGTTTATCAATATACATCTAACCCTGATGTCGCCAGCGGTGATGGTATCGCCATGGCATGGCGTGCTGGGTGTCGAGTTGCAAACATGGAATTTAATCAATTCCATCCAACGTGTTTGTTCCACCCAAAAGCTGGGACATTTCTATTAACCGAAGCCTTGCGCGGTGAAGGGGCAATATTACGTCGCCCTGACGGTAGCCGATTTATGCCAGAGTTTGATGAGCGTGCAGAGCTTGCGCCGCGAGATATCGTTGCCCGTGCTATTGATTACGAAATGAAACGTCTTGGTGCCGACTGCATGTTTCTCGACATAAGCCACAAAAGTGCTGACTTTATCCAGCAGCACTTCCCCAACATTTATGAAAAAACCCGTGCACTAGGGATGGATATGACAAAAGAGCCTTTACCTGTTGTACCGGCTGCGCACTACACCTGTGGTGGTGTCATGATAGACAAGCACGGCCGTACCGATATTGAAAACCTATATGCCATTGGTGAAGTCTCATATACAGGTTTACACGGCGCCAATCGGATGGCAAGTAACTCGTTACTTGAATGCTTAGTCTATGCGAGAGCCGCTGCCCTCGACATTGAACGTGTTATTGATCATCGAAGCAAATACAAAAAGTTGCCTAAATGGGATGAGTCTCGTGTTACAGATTCAGACGAAGAAGTCGTTATTCAACACAACTGGCATGAATTACGCCTTTTCATGTGGGATTATGTCGGTATTGTTCGGACGACTAAGCGACTCGAGCGAGCATTACACCGCGTTGAATTATTGCAAAGAGAAATTAGCGAATATTATGTCAACTTTAAAGTGAGCAATAACTTACTTGAGTTGCGTAATCTAGTGCAGGTCGCGGAGCTCATTATCCGCAGTGCAATGGAGCGAAAAGAAAGTCGCGGTTTACACTTTACATTAGATTACCCTGATCTTTCTGAAAATTCAGCTGAAACAGTGTTAACGCCCAATGAAAGCTAATGACGTTTTAATTGATTCATGATTCTTAGAAGTCGTCGGTAATCAACATCTGACATACTATCTTTAAAAATAAACCAAGCATATTTTTGCTTGGTTTTTTGTTCCTGCCAGCACATTCGAGCGCCAAACCAGAATACTAGGCTTGTCGAATTTAGTTCTCCTGTAGTAATCGAATCATTGCTCTTTTCATAAAATGAAATGGCACCATTTTCAAATAATCGGAATTGGCTTGCAATACGTTCATCGCCAATGAGTTTTTGCGTCCATATTGCAAATGTAGTCGTCCAGGACCAACACGCTAGGTATTGCCATAGCGCCACTAAGACTACATAGACAATTAAATAATAAATGAATGTTTTAGGGGTGAAAAAAGAGAAGACGACGATGCCATAGAGGATATGAAGGCACGCCAATAACGGAAAATTAGAGTGCCTTATCGTTAAATTATGACTTTTTAACTCGATTGAGGATATGTTGAACCATGTCATTTAATTCTGCGTCCTTACAGATTTCATGTCCCATAAACCATGCAAAGAGTTCCGGATCTTCACATTCTAGTAAACGTTCAAATGTAGCTTTTTGTTTGTCCGATAGATCATCAAAGGCTTCGTCCACAAACGGCATAAACAATATATCAAGTTCTAACATACCGCGACGACATGCCCAACGTAATCTGGCTTTATTCTCACTTAACGACATAGAGGACCTTATTTTTATTACCAGTAAATACAAGTTAATCTGAACTCAGGCGAAATATGTAAATTACCTAGGCTAGATTGCTCTTTAGATTCTACCAATTAAATACGAAAAAAACTTGTCTACGGTTGTTTTTTTTCACTTTACCCTCACTCTATAAGTATTCTCATCATTCAAAAGTGATAAATATGACTCAAGCATTGCCCTCATTAGCGCAACTACCTGAAGTATTCAGTTTAGAATTAACGCAACTTTCTGCAATAAGCCTTACCGGTGAAGAACAAAATCACTACCTCCAAGGCCAAGTAACTTGTGACGTTTTGTCGTTAGCGGACTCCAAACTTTTAACTGGCGCTCATTGTAATGCAAAAGGAAAAGTGTTTAGTGTTTTTAGATTATTCAACGCTGATGGGCGCAATCTTCTGCTTCAGCCTAAAACAACGTTAGAAGCGTCTTTGAAAGAACTTCAAAAATTTGGAGTTTTTGCAAAAGTAGATATTGCTGAAACATCAGATTTGAAGTTTTATGCTGTTGCAGGTAGCAAGAGTGCAGAAGCTATTGGGAAAATTGTATCGACTGTTCCTGATAGTCTGACACCTGTTGTAGAAGAACAGGATGTCGTTGTCTTGTACATAGGCGGAGAAACTGATCGATATGTTATTGCGACACAAAAAGCATATACAGATGTAATTGATGCAGGCATTACTAAACTTCACCAAGATGTTTGGCAACTACTAGAAATAACAGATGGCTTCCCTTACATGGCAGAGTCTCATGTTGATCAATATGTTCCACAAATGCTTAACCTTCAAGCTATCGGTGCAATTAGTTTTAACAAAGGCTGCTACTTAGGCCAAGAAACCGTCGCAAGAATGCAATATTTAGGCAAAAACAAACGTGCACTTTTCTCACTGGTTAGCCAATCAAATGTGCCATTAGAAAATATTACCTTGTTGGAACAACAACTCGGTGAAAACTGGCGAAAAGCTGGTGATGTATTAGCCTCTTATCACGCAGATAACGGCGAAGTATACTTACAAGGTGTATTGGCAAGCGATATTGAAGTTGAAACAGCACTTCGAGCTAAAGAGCAAACATCTTTGCTATGCAAAATTAAACCTTTACCATATTCAACTGAAATTAAATAAATAACTGAAGAGACCTTTTATGAAAATTGAACAAAACAAAGTTGTGATCATGCACTATGCCGTAATGGATAGTGAAGATACTTTAATTGATAGCTCATATGATCACAGCCCATTGGCAATTATCCACGGTACGGGTTATTTGATTCCAGGCCTAGAAAAAGCACTAATAGGCCATGAAGCAAAAGATACTTTCGAAGTATCAGTAGCTGCTGATGACGCATATGGCCAGCGCCATGACGAGCTTGTTCAAACTGTTTCTCGTGAACTGATGCAAGGTGTTGAAGACTTGGAAGTAAGTACACAACTTCGTGCCTCAACCGATCAAGGCGAGCAAACAGTTATTGTGATTGACGTTAATGACGATGAAATCACGGTTGATGGCAACCACCCATTAGCTGGTATCGACTTAAAATTCGACGTTGAAATTTTAGAAGTTCGTGAAGCGACTGAAGAAGAATTGGCAACAGGGCAAGTTGCTCCTGAAAAGGCAAGCTGCTGTGGGCCATCTGATGATGAAGGCGGTTGTTGCGATTAAAGCGCTTACAAAAAACCGGAGTTGATACTCCGGTTTTTTTTACCCTAAATTGACGCCTACCCTACGAGCGCAAGCAATATACCTGCAGCTACCGCAGAGCCAAGTACACCAGCAACATTTGGTCCCATTGCATGCATCAATAAGAAGTTATGAGGGTTAGACTCTAACCCAACTTTGTTTGCTACACGTGCCGCCATCGGCACAGCAGAAACACCAGCAGCACCGATGAGTGGATTAATTGGCGTTTTTGATATCTTGTTCATTACCTTAGCCATTAATACACCAGAAGCTGTACCGATAGAGAACGCAACAGCACCCAGTCCTAAAATACCTAAGGTTTCTACATTTAAAAATTGGTCTGCTTCTAATTTTGAACCAACGCCTAAGCCCAAGAAGATGGTCACGATATTAATCAACTCGTTTTGCGCAGTTGAGCTTAAACGATCAACCACACCACATTCACGCATTAGGTTACCTAAACAGAACATACCAACAAGAGGCGTTGCTGCAGGTAAGAAGAAAATAGCCATCATCAATACGCCGAGTGGGAAAACGATTTTTTCCACTTTTGTCACGTGGCGAAGCTGAGCCATTTCAATTTTGCGTTCTTCTTTGTTAGTAAACGCCTTCATAATTGGAGGCTGAATAATCGGTACCAAAGCCATATATGAATAGGCAGCTACTGCAATTGCACCAAGTAATTCAGGTGCAAGTTTTGATGCTAAGAAAATCGCGGTCGGACCGTCGGCACCACCGATAATAGCTATAGCAGAAGCATCCTGTAGACTAAATTCAAATCCTGGAATCGCATTTAACGCTATAGCGCCAAATAACGTAGCAAAGATACCAAATTGTGCGGCAGCCCCTAAAAACAACATTTTAGGGTTAGCGATTAATGGCCCAAAGTCAGTCATTGCTCCTACCCCCATAAAAATGAGAAGTGGGAAAATACCGGTATCGATACCCGCGTAGTAAATGTAATGGAGTACCCCACCTACTTCTGAAAAGCCAGCAAGAGGGATATTCGTCAAGATCGCACCAAAACCGATAGGTAACAACAATAATGGTTCAAAGTTTTTTGCAATGGCAAGGTAAAGCAAACCTACACCAACAAGCATCATAATAATTTGATTCACTTGAAAGTTTGCTAAACCTGTCGACATCCATAAGGTATGTAACTGCTCCATAATACAACCCTTACGCTAAGCTTAGTAAAGCATCACCAACAGCGACACTGTCACCTTCTTTGGTGTGGATAGCAACGATTTGGCCGTCAGTCGCAGCACGAACTTCAGTTTCCATCTTCATCGCCTCCATAATAATCACAACATCACCAGCGCTTACTTGCTGACCTTCGCTAACAAGTACTTTAAAGATGTTACCGGCCAATGGAGCATTCAACGTTTCTTCGGCAGAAACTGAAGCGGTTTGTTTAATTGCAGCATCACTTACTTTGGGCGCAATATTGGCAATCTCGCCACCTTGAGCCACAACAACGTCGTACACTTTACCGTCAACACTGACTGAATAGCTTTCTTGTGCAGCAGGTTTCTGTGACGGCGTTTGTGCAACAACCACATCTTCTTTCGTTGGCACTGGCTCAAAGGCATCAGGGTTGTTACGGTTTTCTAAGAACTTCAAACCGATTTGTGGGAATAACGCATAAGTCAGTACATCATCGATCTTTTCTTCCGCCAAGTTAAGTGACTTTTCAGTAGCAAGCTGCTCAAGTTCAGCAGTTAAGTTGTCTAGCTCCGGAGATAGCAAATCTGCTGGACGGCATGTTACAACGTCTTTACCCTCAAGCACTCTCTCTTGCAATTCTTTGTTCACCTCGGCAGGTGTTGAGCCATATTCGCCTTTGAGTACACCAGAAGTTTCTTTTGTAATTGACTTATAGCGTTCGCCAGTCAGCACGTTCAGTACAGACTGTGTGCCAACAATTTGAGACGTTGGCGTCACTAACGGAATGTAACCTAAGTCCTTACGTACACGAGGAATTTCTTCAAGTACCTCATCTAATCGATCGGCTGCACCCTGCTCTTTTAATTGGCTTTCCATGTTCGTTAACATGCCACCAGGTACTTGAGCGAGTAAAATTCGAGCATCTACACCTTTTAGGCTACCTTCAAATTTCGCGTATTTTTCACGAACATCTCTAAAGTAAGCAGCAACTTCAGCGAGTTTGACCATATCTAGACCAGTATCTCGCGCCGTACCTTCAACAGCAGAAACAATAGTTTCCGTCGGCGAATGGCCGTAAGTCATACTCATTGATGAAATTGATGTATCAATAACATCGACGTCGGCATCAATTGCCTTTATATGTGTACCAACACTTAAACCGGTTGTTGCATGACAGTGCAAGGCTATTGGTAAGGAAACGGTTTCTTTTAAACGAGAAACGAGTTCTTGAGCGGCATAAGGCTTCAATAAGCCAGCCATATCCTTTATACAAAGAGAGTGAGCACCCATGTCTTCTAGCTTCTTCGCCATATCTAACCACGTATCTAAAGTGTGGACAGGGCTTTCAGTAAAGCTCAATGTACCTTGAGCGTGGGCACCAACTTTGACTGCAGCTTTAATTGCCGTTTCTAAATTGCGCGTATCGTTCATTGCGTCAAATATGCGGAACACATCGATACCATTAACATGAGCACGTTCAACAAATTTTTCGACAACATCATCTGCATAATGGCGGTAACCTAGAATATTTTGACCGCGAAATAGCATTTGTTGTTTCGTGTTTGGCATCGCCTTTTTCAAGGCTCGAATACGCTCCCATGGATCTTCACCCAAATAGCGAATACATGAATCAAATGTTGCCCCACCCCAAGACTCAATTGACCAAAAGCCAATTTCATCCAACTTAGGAGCAATCGGTAACATGTCCTCTAAACGAAGGCGTGTTGCCAGTAATGATTGGTGACCGTCTCTCAGGACTACTTCTGTAATGCCCAATGGTTTAGTCATGATATGCTCCTACTCTTTATTATGTTTTTGACGGAAGTTAGCAACCGCAGCACTTATTGCTGCAACAACATTTGGTTGAATCCCCTGAACTTGCGCAGATTTGGTCGGGGTTGGCTTTTGAACAGGTTGTGGATCAGGAAACTTTTTCGAAAGCGGGACTAGTACGGCATTGATAAATATCACCAAAATGCCTAAAAATAAAAAGACAAATACCATACCGGCGAACATCAAGGTGCCAGCCTCGATAAATTGTTGACTTAGTGATTCCATGATTAACTCTTAACCTATTTTTTGAGAAATAGAATAATCACTCCAATAATAAAATTGCAAGCAAGAATTTGCATTTTGTTAAAAATAATTACTGTCAAGAACTAAAACATAAGTTTTAATAACTATTTCGAATTAACTCTAATAATTATTCACACAAAGATACATTTAAAATAAATTAAACCGATATCAGTGAATATATATTCACATGAATTCATAATACCTAATTCAAAAAATAGGCATGCTCAATACGGCAAAAGCGCTAAACAGTTGTTAAAGAATAAGACGTTACTTTCCGATTCACTTAACTCGCGATAAATGAATAAGAAACGGCAATTGAAATGCGATGTGCAATAAATAAGTTAATATTGAATTGGCTGTGAACATTCGCCCCCTTAAGCACACAGGGACTCGTAACCAACAGTTTCCAGACAAGCTATCCAACCGAGCTACGCGTTAGATTTAACAAGCGCCAGAAAGCAAAAAAGCTGACATATAGTCAGCTTTTTCTACTCATAATGAGTTTATATGTCGATTGCTCTAGGAGTCGAGCCTGCGACCGCAATGGGGCTCGTAACCAACAGTTTTCAGACAAGCTATCCAACCGAGCTACACGTTAGATTTTACAAACGACAGAAAGCAAAAAAGCTGACATATAGTCAGCTTTTTTTACTCTTTACCGAGTAAAAGTGGCGGACGCGGCAGGAGTCGAACCTGCGACCGCCTGGTTCGTAGCCAGGTACTCTATCCAGCTGAGCTACGCGTCCGCGGTAACCTTTCTTTTATATCCTAGTTCCGGATAACGAACCTTGTTCGTAGCCATCGTTACCTGATATTTCTATCCAGCAACACTACGTGTTCGCGGTAACCTTTCTTTTATATCCTAGTTCCGGATAGATTGATTAAGCTTCAATCAAAGCTAAAAATAAAAAAGCTGACTAAAAGTCAGCTTCCTTGAATGTGGCGGACGCGGCAGGAGTCGAACCTGCGACCGCCTGGTTCGTAGCCAGGTACTCTATCCAGCTGAGCTACGCGTCCGCGGTATATTAACTTCTTTTATCAGCCTTAATATTAGCTGAGAAATATTGCATTGCCACTTGTTATCAAAGTGGCGGACGCGGCAGGAGTCGAACCTGCGACCGCCTGGTTCGTAGCCAGGTACTCTATCCAGCTGAGCTACGCGTCCGCAATATTTGATACGTTATTATCAATAAAGATAATGGCGGTGAGGGAGGGATTCGAACCCTCGATAGGGTATAACGCCTATACTCCCTTAGCAGGGGAGCGCCTTCAGCCTCTCGGCCACCTCACCAACGTGCGGTGAATAATAAGGGATAAAAAAAATAAGTCAAACGCTTTTTTTACTTTTCTTTCCGTTTGAAGATATTTCGTTCAAGTCGGGCGTTTTTCATACATTATCAAGCATTCAATGCAGGGAATAATGTTAGAAAACATTAAAAAACAGCCATAAAAAAAGCCGATTCAAAAATCGGCTTCTTGTCAGAAAATTTTTTAGAAGTTGCCCGAAGGTTCTCCTTCACCTTTTTCTGATTGTATACGCATATAAATTTCTTCACGATGTACTGAAACTTCTTTTGGAGCATTAACACCAATTCGTACTTGGTTTCCTTTTACACCCAATACAGTCACAGTAACTTCGTCACCAATCATAAGGGTTTCGCCTACGCGTCTAGTAAGTATTAACATTATTGGTTCCTTTTACTAATGAGGTCCACAGATTATAAAGCTAGATTTTAGATGTCCATTTTCATACTTCTCTATCTAGTAATAGCCAAGATTATGAAATTAGTCTAAATTTTCTTTAAATTAACTGAATAAATCGTTAACTTTGCGTTAATTATAACAAAGTAAATTGTTACTCTTGTTAACTAAAGTGTTCTTAGTTGTTACCAATCTTTTAAGTGTGTAAGGCTCTAAAAACGAGCCTTATACATCAAGACCGTTCTAACTAAGCTTTTCTTGCAACCATGGCTGCACTGTTGCCATAGCCGCAGGAATATTTTCAGGTTGGCTACCGCCAGCTTGCGCCATATCAGGACGACCGCCGCCTTTACCACCAACTTGTTGGGCAACGAAGTTAACTAACTCCCCTGCTTTGACCTGACCTGTCAGATCTTTTGTAACACCGGCAATCAAGCTTACTTTGCTTTCTTGAGACGTTGCTAACATGATAATGCCAGACCCCATTTTGTTCTTAAGGTCATCAACCATACCACGCAACGACTTCGCTTCAACACCGTCAATAGCAGCAATTAATGCCTTAACACCATTGATGTCTACTGCTTGGCTAACTAAGTCAGCCCCGGCTTGTGCCGCCATCGCTTGCTTGAGTTGTGTAACTTCTTTTTCTAACTGTTTAGTTTTAGAAAGAAGCTGTTCAACTTTTTCCTGAACATTCGAGCTATCACCTTTAACTAACGATGAAAGCATAGCAATAAGATCACTTTGCTGTTCGGTATATGCTAGTGCAGCTTCACCAGTAACGGCTTCGATACGACGGATACCCGCAGCAATACCTTGTTCAGTTACTAATTTAAATAAGCCGATATTGCCGGTGCTTTCTACATGTACACCACCACATAGCTCAGTAGAGAAATCTCCAAGTGTTACAACACGAACTTCATCGTCATACTTTTCACCAAATAATGCCATTGCACCTTTAGCTTTTGCATCTTCGATATCCATCAATTCAGTATCACGTGTATGGTTTTTACGAATTTCGTCATTCACCAAGCGCTCAACTTCACGCAGTTCGTCTTTCGTTAGACCTTCAAAGTGAGAGAAATCAAAACGTAGTTTTTCATCGTCACACAGTGAACCTTTTTGAGTCACATGGTCACCTAACACTTTGCGCAACGCTGCGTGTAACAAGTGAGTTGCTGTGTGGTTTTTGATAATTTTTTCACGACGTTCAACGTCAATAACGGTATTAACACGCTCATTGAGTTGAATAGGAGCGTTAGCAACGCCTTGGTGCGCAAATGCATCGCCAATTTTTACCGTGTCATTAACAACAAATTCGCCACCGTTAACAGTAATAACGCCACTATCACCGACCTGACCACCTGATTCTGCATAGAATGTTGTATGGTCTAAAACAACAACGCCTTTTTGGCCCGCTTCAATTTTACTTACTGGTTCACCTTCAGCAAACAATTCAACAACTGTCGCGTGTGTTTCGTGTTTTGTGTAACCCTTAAAATCAGTGACATGCTCAGATTTAAGTTGTTCGTTGTAATCTGTACCGAATTGACTAGCTTGTTGAGCACGTTCGCGCTGTAAGCCCATTGCTACATCAAAACCATTGTGGTCAATGTATAATGCACGCTCACGCGCAATATCTGCTGTTAAATCTGCTGGGAAACCGTAAGTGTCGTATAACTTGAATACATCATCACCACTGACAGTATCACCTTCTAGATTCGTTAAAATATCTTCTAAAAGCGCCATACCACGATCTAAAGTACGACCGAATTGCTCTTCTTCGATACGAAGCATTTTTTCAATAATTGCTTGGTGCTTTATTAACTCAGGGTATGCTTGTCCCATTGTTTCAACTAAGGCTGCAACTAGCTTGTGGAAGAAGTGTGATTTAGCTTCTAACTTGTGGCCATGACGAACAGCACGACGAATAATACGACGTAGCACATAACCACGCCCTTCGTTTGATGGCATAACACCATCAGCAATTAAGAAGCTACATGAACGAATATGATCAGCAATAACACGTAACGACTTGTGCTCTAAGTCATTACACTCTAATAGATGAGCCGCTGATTTGATTAAATGTTGGAAGGTATCTATTTCATAGTTACTGTGAACGCCTTGCATGATTGCTGCAATACGTTCTAACCCCATACCTGTATCAACAGATGGTTTAGGTAATGGTTCCATTGTACCGTCCGCTTGACGGTTGTACTGCATAAATACTAGGTTCCAGATTTCGATAAAGCGATCACCATCTTCTTCAGGTGAACCTGGAGGACCACCCCAAATATGATCGCCGTGATCGTAGAAAATTTCAGTACACGGACCACAAGGACCTGTATCACCCATTGACCAGAAGTTATCAGATTCAAACTTTTTGTTTGGTGATTTGTCGCCAATACGAATGATACGATCTTTTGGTACACCAATTTCGTTCGCCCAGTAATCAAATGCTTCTTGGTCGGTTTCGTATGTCGTTACAAGTAGCTTTTCTTTCGGCAGACCTAAAACAACTGTTAAGAATTCCCAGGCAAAGCCGATAGCATCTTCTTTAAAATAGTCACCAAAACTAAAGTTACCTAACATTTCAAAAAACGTATGGTGACGAGCTGTGTATCCTACATTCTCTAAATCGTTATGTTTACCACCAGCGCGTACACAGCGTTGAGACGAGGTTGCTCGTGTATAACTTCTTTTTTCTGCGCCTAAAAATACATCTTTAAACGGCACCATACCCGCGTTGGTAAATAATAATGTTGCATCATTACCCGGAATTAACGAGCTACTATCAACAATTTGATGCTGCTTTGATGCAAAAAAATCTAAAAATGCCTGTCTTATTTCGGCACTTGTTTTGATCATGGTGATACCCACTTCTTTAATTAACTTAATGACAATACAGAGGCAATTTCATCATATGAAAACCCTCTCGATTGTAAAAATCGAATTCTTTTCGCTTTGTCTTTAGGATCTTTAATGGCGATGTCACCATATTTTTTCAAGTACGTTTGTGTTACCAACTCGAACCAATCTACAGGCTCATCTTGATATGCCATCCGTTCAATATCACTTGAGATACCTTTTTGCTTCAGCTCATTTTGAATATAAAACTGACCATATCCCCTTGAGACGCGATTGCGAATAATGCTTTGCGCTGCGCGGAACTGGCTTTGATAATTGTTTTCTATCAAAAAGTGTAATACTTCATCTATTTCATCGTGCACAAAACCTTTATTTTTTAATTTTTGCACTAACTCTTTTTGCGTGTGTTCACGACGAGCTAAGTATGAAATTGACTGGTGTAATATATCTTTATTCAAAAAAGTTAAAGCTGACAAATTTTAATAGTTTATTGTACCTATAAACACCACCTAAATAACAGCTTTAAAACATAAGAATATTAATTAACCACATTCACAGACAAATTAGGCAGATTCTCTTTTACTTTGTGTTAACAATCACGCAATATTAGAAGATAATAAATGAAAAAATAATACTAATATTGCACAAGGATGAATATGAAAGTTCAACTTAACCCTTTGGCTTCATCTTTTATCGTTTTCTTATTGTCAAGTTTGCTCGCCGCTTGCGGTGGCTCATCGAGTAACAGTAACGATAATTATCGTGTCAGCGTCGACCAATCTGCGATCGAGTTCATCAATGAAGCAGGCACTGAGTCAGATGAAACAATTACGGTAAATGTTAACTACTCAGGTAAAGGACTTCTGGTCGGTATACCAAATGATGGTTCAGTCCCTTCATGGTTAAATTACCAAGTAACAGAGGTCACCGAGTCTACAGCACAAATTGAGTTTCGCTTAGACTTTGAAGATCAAATAGCAGCAAACACATATACAACAGACATTCGTGTAACAAGTGGTGATATTGATAACAACCAATTTGTCCACGCTGATATTGCCGTGAGCCTCAACATTTGGCAGTTAACAATTGATGATACAGCCATTAACTTATCTTCAACAAAAGGTAACACTGCAACAGATGAGTTTGATGTTCGCCTAATTGCAGGTAATACAAATTATACCATCAGTAGCGATCTCGACTGGTTATCGTTCGCATCAACCGAAGGTGAAGGTACAGGTGAACTCGAAACGATTACTGCAACCGCTAATTACTCGGCGATTGAAGCAGCTGGCTTAATCGAAGGCTCTATCACCATCAGTGAAAGCACAACAAACTCAGAGCAAACGATTCCTGTTTCACTGACCCTTGACGAGCTCTACGTCACTACGAGTCAATCAGCATTAAGCTTAGTCAAAACCGCCAATACAGAATTTTTAACACAATCAATCGACATCCATTCCAACGCTGAATCGGCACTTACTTGGCAAGCAAGTTCAAATGTAGACTGGCTAACGTTAACGCCGTCAAGTGATGGCAGCTCATTAACCGTTGAAGCAGATGCTAGCCTGATAACAGCCGAAACGACAGAACAAGCGCAAATTACCATAGAGTCGACAGATAGTTTAAGCGCTCAACCGGCCGTTGTTGAGGTGAATATTTATCACAGTGAAGCAACCCTTGCAGACTCCGAATCAATTGATAGCATTACCGTTAATACCGATGGTTTAGCCGTGAATCCGCTTACGCCATATTTATATGCAGCCGTTGACAATACCATTAGAGTCTATCATCAGTATTCATTGAATCTTGAAAATACGTTAACGCTAAACTCTTCAGATCTTGATATTGAAAACCTAATTATTTCAAAAGATGGTAAGCACCTATTTGCACTCGCTCAAGAATCCACTACTGATGCAGAGGGCGCAGAAACTACAACCACATATCATTATCACGTTGACTTGCAAACGAACCAAGTTACTGAACTTACAGACGCAGATATCACTGGCAAGCCAGTAGAACACCTTGTGATAAGTGGGCGAAATTTTATCCTCACGGATGCATTAGAATTTGCCGCGTTAAATTTAACCTTGATTCATCAAGATCCTAATAGCTTAACAGTTGATAACGTTGATTTTGCCAATGCAACGAATGCATTGTATATAACTAACGGTGGTGCTGATCTCTACAGGTTTACCGCGCAAGTTAATGACTTTTCACAAGAAATGATTGATTTAACCTTCGATCAATCATACCGCCCAGACAATGGTGGCAACACGTCATTATTTGACATCGTAGTGAATGATCAGGACACCAACATTTATGTACTCAATGGTTCGACAGATTGGATAAGTTTTGATGGAGCAGGTTTTACCGATAATGGTCGATTAAATGCCGGATCAAACCTCTCAACCTTAGGACTTGTTGCAACGCAAAATAAACAACCAATGATCCTACGCGCCGACGCAACACCGACAGTGTTTCTTGAAGGCTACGACAATGCGCAAACACAAAGTAGTCAAACAACTGTGCAGACCGTCCTACCGACTATCGTTGAAATTGATGGTACAGGGACGCGTTATATAAACTATATCGCAGGAACGAATACCATCGTTCTCTACCGAATAAATCCATTATAATCACCACAAGGCCCAGTCAATAGTGACTGGGCCTTTTTTATAGGAAAAGTAAAATTATTTCCTACAACGATGCGACCAACGCCTAATACTTTCTACCTCTTCTTTTTCACATCCTAACGAATATAAAAAGTCTTCATGCATTGCAGGTAGGTCGTTTTCAAACGCTATATGCCATCGATGCATATCTTCGTCAGTCATCCCTGAAGCTCTCAATATATTTACCCACTGTTCCTTGTTAACCGTTTTGGTTTGACCAAGCAATGAATCCTTGCCAAGCAACTTCACAATGAATTGCTGTTGTTGACGCAGTCGATTCATTTCGTTATTAATATTTTCCAATCGAGCCGCAAGCACCTGACTTGTATCACCTTCACTATCTTCAATGAGAGGCTTTATTTCATCTAAGGTAAGCCCTGCTTCACGAAAAGCTGAAATTTTTGTCATCTTTTCAACGTCATGGGCGCTATATAAACGGTAATTAGCTCCTGATCGAGTAGTCGGTGATAACAATTCAATTTTGTCGTAATACAATAAAGTGCTTCTTGATAAACCAAACTTCTTAGCAACTTGATTGATGGTCAACATAATTTTCCAATACCTGAGGGATCATTTAATCAACTATAAACTATGAAGTTATAGACACCGCAATAATTCTTTAAAACTTAAATTGGACACTTTAGCCATATTTTTAATCGTGCTAGTTACTTATTATTCAAAGTAATAATAGCAATTGAAAGTTGAACTATGTCTGCATTTATAAAACGATTATCTTTGGCAAGTATCCTGTTTTGCGTCAGCCATGTTGCGAGCGCATCATTGATTACGAATGGTAGCTTTGAACAAGTAATATTTGATGATAATTCTGAATCTAAAGGCAAAGTATTCGGTACCGACTTATCGGCTTTTGGCCATAAGAAAAAGGGCTGGGATGTTTTCACAACACTACCTGGTTGGTACACGTCTTCTGGTAACGGAATCGAAATTCAGAAGAATATTGTGACGCGTTCACAAGATGGCTCACAGCATGTTGAGTTAGACTCTCATAAACGTGGTGGTTCTAATTCTATGATGACACAAACCATTAGTTCGTTGGTTATTGGTCAAACTTACCAGCTTGATTACTTCTACAAACCAAGAACTAATGGCACGAACGATAATGGGATTAACGTTTATTGGTACGATGCAGATGCGGTGTTCAACAGCAGCATCCAAGCGCTTCACACCTCTAATGGTTCTCGTAAAGAGCAACGTAACTGGGAACGTGAAACATTAACATTTCAAGCTAATTCAACGTCAATGAATTTAAGCTTCGCGGCTACAGGAAAGCAAAACACGCTAGGTGGTTTGATTGATAACGTGTCGCTAGTGCAGGTTGCTCAAGTGACAGAACCGTCAACTTTATTGATGTTCTTGCTACCAGCTGGCTTTATGTTAACGAGAAAAAGAAACCGCTAACCCAATCCTGCCTGCTGGTTTACGCTTTTTAGATAAATCAGCAGGGCCTAATTAAATATTTGCGTCAACCCATCAAGATCATCGATAGCAAATGACTTTGCTTGCATATAAATGTCATCATTGAATTCTCTATGCGTTGCACATCGATACAAACAATCGAGCATAAAATGAAACGCACATACTTGCTTGTTGCCCGTTAAGTTGCCCGCCTTTAGTTTCAACTTATCTAATGCTAGTAGCCATTTGACGACATTAACATCAATGTGCCACTGCGAAAGCATCAGCGCTGACGCAGAAAAAATACTAACGCCACAGACTTTCTCAAGTTGTTTATTCAAAATAGAGAGTTCATCAATCCCCTCAACCGCTGGGATAACATAATCTGCCTTTGGCATCTCACGATGATTTAACAAAAATATACCAATCAAACCAAACATTAACACTTGTTGGCTAATTGCATAATCTACAGATTGATCAAAGAGCTTTCTATTTTTAAACCACGTTAAACAATTCGCAGCAAGAGAAAATGAACGATGATAAGTCTTCAATAACTGTTCATCGACTACCTCGTTTAGTGCATCGCCAATTCCGTATAAAACGGCAAAATTGATAACATTATCAATGCCAATATTTCGCCCTATTGCTTCATGCAAATCCGCAGGCGTTTTGCCATAAACGGCTGTACTCGCTTGCCCCATGACACGCCCAGTAAAAACAGGGTCCAACTCAATAATGTCAACAACTCTGTCCAAATCAATATTGCCCGTCGCTTTGTATTTAATCAGCTCTGCACAGCTTTTTGGCATTGGAGGCAACGAATCAATAATTTGGCTAAAAGTTGTTTTCTGATCGTGTGTTTGCGACGTATTCGCTAAGTTACGATATTGTGAAGGTGTTATATTAAACTTCTGTTTGAATGCACGTTCGAATGTTGCCCTTTCTGAATAGCCAAGTTTAAAGGCTAATTCATCAATCTTTATGCTATTTTTTCGTAGCGACTCTACACATAATGCATTTAAAAATTTTGTTTGAATCGCTTTGTAACTTGTGTCGTCATTAGCAAGTTTTCGCCTAAAAGAGGTCGTACTCATGTGTAGCTCTTTAGCACATTGCTCCAATGTCAAAGCAGCAGGTAATGGACTAACCAACAATTTTTGGGTCACTGCTTCACTCAATGTGCTCATGGGATAAACATTCCTTTTTTCCGCGAAAACTCACTCGAAACACAATTATGAAAGCTTTTATCAATAACAACAAGTTGTTAGATCAATATCTTGTCATTTTACCAAGCTTTTGCGTGAAACTTACTTTTTGTTATCACTTTCTCTTGTTCACTCGTCAGCATGAAGGTTAGCTCAGTAAATTGAGCGCTATGCCCTTCTGGCGAAGTGACATTGATCAGTAGCAGTTTGTTTTCCTCTTTATCCAGCAGAATGGGTTTGTTATTTTCTATCGTAAAACCTTCATTTTCAGGTAAAGATAAAATTAACCGTTTCGCTTGATTAGTTTTATTTAACAGCTTGATTTGATAACTATTTTCAAATCTGCCGTCGAGATTTTCACGATAGAGGACATTTCTGTCTTTAATAATACTCACCTCAATGAGCGAACGGTTTGCAAGCCAAACAGCAAAGATAGCGGTAAATACTACAATGACACTAATATAGGCAATTGAGCGCAGTTTATTAGAGGCTCTATTTGCTACATTAGCAATAAGTCCTTTAGCATAGCCAAAACGAGTCATCACTTGGTTACATGCATCAATACACAAGCCACAACTAATACATTGGTATTGAAAGCCTTGGCGAATATCAATTCCGACAGGGCAAACTTGGACACATAAATTACAATCAACACAATCGCCAAGACCGTCAGGTTTTTCGCGGTTTAGTTTTCTTGGCGCTCTGGGCTCACCTCGACTTGCTTGATAAGTAATGACCTTTGTTTCGTCACCGATCATTGCTGACTGAAAGCGAGAATACGGACACATATGCTCACACATTTTCTCTTTTATCCAACCAGCGTTTGTATATGTCGCAAACGCAAAGAATAATACCCAGCCCCAAAATAAAGCACTCAACTCACCCGTAAAAATAGCAATGTAAAGAGGCTTTACTGGCGTGAAGTAGCTCATAAATGTTGTTGCAGTAAAAAAGGCAATGAGCAGCCAAGCAACGTGTTTTAAACCTTTCCGGGTTAACTTGTCCGTTGACCATGGCAATTTGCTAAGTTTTTTCTGCGCTTGATAGTTACCTTCAAAGCGAAATTGAGTCCAGAAAAACATAAAGCTCCAAATCGTTTGAGGACAGAGAAAACCACACCACAAACGACCATACCGAGCAGAAACAAAAAACAGTAAAAATGCCGCTATGACAAAAACAAAAAAGAAAATCAGTAAATCTTGTGGATAGAAGATCAAGCCAAAAAAGCGAAGTTGCTGAGCACCGATATCAAACAAAATCGCTTGCTGACCATTAAACTCGATAAATGGTAAGCCCGCAAAAATAACCATCAAAAATGTTGCGATTAACCTGCGCAATCGTTGCCAACTTCCTGTTTGCTCCTTGATGATAATTTCCTTATCAATATCTGCGGTTTGAAAGATAACAGGTGAAGTGTTGTCAAAGTTTTTCATCGTAACCTCGTACTGCCACGTGGTGAGCAAAAATTTCGCCGGCAATTCTAATTTCAAGACCGACATGGTTACAGGGACAAAAAGTTATATTACAATGGGTACAGTTAAGTATTTGTAGATATGCGACATGACAAAACTTTATTTACAACTAAGTCATTCTATTCAAGAAAAAATTACGCTGGGACTGTTGAAAAGTGGTGAGCGTTTAGCGTCTATTCGCTCGCTCATGGACAGCCATGGCGTTGCTAAAAATACTGTCATCAGTGCGCTCAATGATCTTGAAATGAAAGGGTTTATTGTCGCAAAGCCAAAGGTTGGTTACTTCGTTACACAAACCAAACAGAACATGCAAAGGGTACCTGAACAGCATTTCCCAGATACCACTTTAAGTAAAGTTTCCTTATCCGATGTTTTTTATGATGTTATGACAAAGCAAGCCGCTTTTGACATTATTCCCAACGAGCAATCTACACCACCAACAAGCCATTTAGCGTCGTTGAACAAATGTCTTCGTCGAGCCTTTCGCGAGGAAATTCCATTTAGAACGAGTCACTATGACACGCCAAAAGGGTTAAGATTACTCAGAGAACAAATTAGTCTGCGCTATCGCCAACGTAACATTCCAATCGATGCGTCAGAACTATGTATAACATCAGGTTGTCAGCATGGCCTTATGTTGGCGCTCATGGCCTGTTGCGAGCCTGGTGATGTCGTTGCAGTAGAAAGTCCAACATTTTATGGTTCATTGCTTCTATTGGAGCAGCTAAAACTAAAAGTTGTTGAAATATCATCTCACCCTTTAACCGGATTAGATGTTACACACTTGTCATCCGTACTTAAAAATCAAAACATCAAGGCTTGTATCGCAACACCAAATTTCGCTACTCCGACAGGTAGCTTAATGCCAGAAGAAAGCAGAAAAAGTTTGGTAATGCTTGCCAACAAATATGATTTTGCGCTAATTGAGGATGATATCTATGGCGAAATATCGTTCTCAAATACAGTGTCATCACTTAAGTCATATGATGTCCAAAATCGTGTCATTATTTCTAGCTCTGTGTCGAAAGTACTGTCTAAAGACATAAGAATTGGCTGGGTAGCGGGTGGAAAGTGGCAAAAGAAAATCGAACATTTAAAGCTAACAAGCATGCTAGCAGCAAGCCGCTCTGTCCAAGCAGGACTCGCCCAATTTATGCATCAAGGGGGCTACAGAAAGCATATCAACTACACAAACCTGCAATTAAACAATCAATTACAAACACTTGTTGATGTGATTCAGCAACATTGGCCTACTAACATAAAGTATACTGTCCCCAATGGTGGAATCGCTTTGTGGGTTGAGTTGCCAAAACCGATAGATAGCATGGCGCTATATCATGCGTTACTCAACAAACACATCGTTGTAACGCCCGGCATTCTTTTTTCTCATCGAAATAGCTATTCCAATTATTTACGCTTAAGCTTTCAGCATAAAATGACACCCAAACGCGTCGCCGCGCTCAAGGTAATAGGAAAAATGTTAGCCACCTAATGCAAGCTAACTTTTAAATAGAAAAGTGTAATTTTCACAATAATTTCATCAAGCCTTATTATTGCTTATTTAACATGACGTGTTATTTGCTATGTGATTTATCGCACTACTATGGAAAAAGTTGCCCAGCTTGAATCTGGCATCAACCTTAGTTACCAGGATACAGGCAAGAAAGGACACCCTGCGATTATCTTAATAATGGGGCTAGGTGCACAAATGACGGTATGGCCTGATGAGTTGTACTACGGGCTTGTCAACAAGGGATTTCGGGTTATTCGATTTGACAACCGAGATACGGGAAAATCATCATTACTCAGTCACTATGGTAAACCCAACGTCCTGAAAACTTGGGCAACTCGAAAATTTACCAGCAAAGCGAAAGCTCCCTACCTGCTCGAGGACATGGTTCAAGATACCTTAGCACTCATGTCGTATTTGAAGATCAAAAAGGCACATTTTATTGGCGCTTCTATGGGCGGAATGATTGCACAAATTTTGGCAGCAAATAACAAAAAGAAGGTATTGAGCCTTACCTGCCTAATGTCATCAGCCAGACCTCAAGGGTTAACAGTATCTCGCCTCCGAATGTTCATGCAATTGGCAAACCGCCCAAACTCTAGTAATCGAAAAGCTGCAATTAACTACAATGTAAAACTCAATCGCCTAATTGGTAGTCCCTCGTTTCCAATTGATGACAAACAACTCTATCAGCAAGCAAAATTCCATATAGAAAGAGGTTACCACCCTGACGGTATATCTCGCCAATTAGCCGCCCTCACGGCTTCAGGTTGTCGTCGACATCTCCTCAAGTCAATCAAAGTAAAAACGCTTGTTATTCATGGTAATCAAGATCCTGTAATTCCTCTTCAAGATGGGATTGAAACCGCTCAATCAATTAAGAAAAACAAGCTAAAAATTGTTGACGGTATGGGCCATGACTTTCCACCTGAGATCACACCAAAACTGATTAAGTGGATTAGTAAACACATTCTAAAAGCTGAGCAAAAAAGAGCAGTGAAAAAGGCATTAAAGCAAGCAACTATCGAACTAAATTAATAGCGACATCACCAACCTATAAGGTATTGATATTTGCTAAATACTCTTCTGCCTTTGTAAGTACTTGC
Source organism: Thalassotalea loyana (assembly GCF_030161435.1). Taxonomy (GTDB): domain Bacteria; phylum Pseudomonadota; class Gammaproteobacteria; order Enterobacterales; family Alteromonadaceae; genus Thalassotalea_G; species Thalassotalea_G loyana. Next base: position 358,555 of record NZ_BSSV01000002.1, read on the forward strand.
TCGCGCTGTGCTTCAGATTTTTTATACCAGTTAGCATAAACCATTCGATTTCTTGGATTCGCTTTAAATTGCGTTTCATGATTGACCATAAAGCGCCAATATAAGGCATTAAGCGGACAAGCATTTGTGCTCGTTATTTCTTTTACTTGATAATGACAACTGGCGCAATAGTCACTCATCTTATTGACATAGTTTCCACTGGCAGCATAAGCCTTTGAACCGACAATGCCACCATCAGCAAATTGGCTCATTCCTCGAGTGTTTGGCATTTCTACCCATTCAATTGCATCGATATAGATGCCCAAATACCAAGCATCAACTTCCGAAGGGTCAATACCAGCAATTAGACAAAAATTCCCGGTAATCATGAGTCTTTGAATATGATGTGCGTAGGCAAATGTTAAAGACTGGTTGATTGCATGATGTTGACAATTCATTTTGGTATCAGCCGTCCAAAACCAATCAGGCAACGGCCGACTTGCAGATAACGCATTCATTGTCGAATACTCGGGCATATTGGCCCAATATATACCTCTGATAAACTCTCGCCAGCCAATAATTTGCCTAACAAACCCTTCTATCTGGGCTAGATTAATCAAATCAGAATGAGCGCAATAGTATTCAATGGCGGTATCAACAACGAGTTGTGGACTTATCATTTTGCTATTTAACGCAAATGACAGTCGTGAATGATATAAGCTCCATGTATTTTGCTGGGCAAGTAAATCCTGCTGACAGGTCATAGCATCTTGAAAGCGGCCAAATTGAGGCAGACAAAATTGACAGAAGTACTTGAGTAATTCAACTGACTGCTGTCGATTAACGGGCCACAATAATGTCTTGTTTGCTTGTCCGATCGTTTTTACTTCATGCCGACTTAGCCGTGACAGAATGTCAGTAACATCATTACTGAACATCAAAGGTTCTGGAATATTGTTAATATCTGCTGGCTTTAACTTTTCTCTATTTTGCGCATCGAAATTCCACTGTCCTCCCAGTGGCTCGTTATCATCCATCAACAATGAAAATGACTTGCGCATCTTTCGATAAAACGCCTCCATGCGATGATGTTTACCACGTTTAAAATGCTGGCCTAACGCCTTTTCAGTTAAGTAAAAATGTTCACATTCAAATGCATTAACGGATATATCTAGTGTTTTCACGAACGCTTCAACCTGTGATCTCAAACGAAACTCATCTGGTAGTTGATAATCAAACGCTGTTACTTGGTATTTCCTAAGGAGTTGTGACAGAAGTTGAGGCAAGTCTGCAAATTTATGAGTTTCATCCAGCGAAAGATACAGCACATGATGCCCAGCTTGTCGCAGTGCGTTGGCAAAGTGCTCCATGGCAGCAAAAAATGCACAAACTTTTTGGACATGATGCTTGGCATAATCGGTTTCCTGCTTTAACTCAGTGATCACATACAGAGTCTGCTCATCAACCGAGTTAAACCAAGAATGACTCGCGTTCAGTTGGTCACCTAGGATAAGCCTCATTCGTCGGTAACATTGCCCAATATTTTGATTCATTTGATTCATTTGTTTCTTTTTCCCGCGCATCTTTTTGAGCAGTATCTAACGTGCTCCCAATTCAATCGCCACTTTTTACGCCAGCTAAATGGTAGTGAACAAACCGGACAAACCTTTTGAGGTAACTGGGATTTTTTCATACCGACGCCTTTGCTCTTTTTTGCCTAGATTGATTCTGAGAACGCACATGTCGTGCGAGAATACGCTGTGATTCCTTTTTCACAGGCAACCTATTACGCCAACTCCAAAGCAGTGACTGTGCTTCTTTGTAACTTGCTGCTAAGTCGACGATTGGCTCAGGGTAGTCTTGTCCCAACTCAACGCCATACATCATTTGCTCCATAGGAGAAAGCTCCCAAGGTGTATGAATTAATGGTGCAGGGATTTGTTCAAGTTCAGGCACCCATTGCTTGACAAAAGCTCCATCAGTGTCTTTTTCTTGCCCCTGTTTCACAGGGTTATATATTCTGATGGTATTAATCCCTGTAACCCCTGCTTGCATTTGAAACTGGCTGTAGTGGATGCCGGGCTCATAATCGAGGAAAAGTTTTGCTAAGTGTGTGACGCCTAAGCGCCAATCGAGCGCTAAGTGATGGCATAAAAAGCTTACTAACATCGCTCGCATGCGAAAGTTGATATATCCGGTACTTTGCAAACAGCGCATACAAGCGTCAACCATTGGATAACCAGTTTGCCCTTGCTGCCACGCAGCTAAACGGGTACGCGCTAAGTCACCACTAATTCTGGGTAAATCATGATAGCCCCGATTAACTGCCTCAAACTCCATGCGAGACTCACTCTCAAACTTTTGAATGAAATGACAGTGCCAGTGCAGCCTAGAGCTTAGCGCTGCGAGTGAACGTCGCCAGCCAGGTTTGTGCCAAAAATTTAATAGTTGTTGATAAAACTGCCTCAGGCTAATGTTGCCCCAAGCCAAGTGTGCAGACATTCGAGAGCAATGCCGTTGGCTTGCACTTGGGCTTGATAACGAATAGAAATATGATTGGCCTCGCTCATTAAAAAATGAGGATGACACTTGCCAAGCCTCAGCCTCACCACCTCGTTGAAAGTTGCTATCGTATTGAGTATTCCACTGGTCTAAAGGCGCTTGAGGAAGGTTCTCTTGGAGCCCTAAATCGTTAAACCAACAGACAGACTGTAAGTCAATCTCGAGGATAGGCTCACGCATCACACGTTGCCAATTACGATCCCAGTTCTCGCGACTCTTTAACGCGCGAATTACTGCTGCATATGATGATTCATGCCAGACAACCGAAGCATTCTCGCACCATTGCTTTACCACGAGGTCTCGCTCAAATGTTCGATTTAAACCAATTTCTTGGTGAGAATGTAGCGATTTAATACCATAGCGCTGATGAATCGTCTTTAGCGTGGTAATAACATCACCTTTGGTCACACAAATTGCGGTGGTTGGTACTCGATCTTTAATATCTTCAAGCGATTGAGCAACAAAACGCCAATGACGTGGATCATGATGAGGATCATTGAGCAGTATATCTTCAAAGCAATACAGTAATAGAACAGGACGCCCAGACGAGACTGCCGCATGAAGTGGCGGATGATCCGATAAACGCAAGTCTCGTTTGAGCCAAACTACACTAATCGACATGATTTATCCTAGGCTTCTAACACTGGCCAGTCAGCAGCGTCAGTGCTGTCTATTGCTGTAATATTCTGTTCACCACTCCATCGAGCAATAAAGCTACCGTCGGGATCATACTGCTGTTGTTGCTTCTCAATATTAAAGTGACGTCCGCCGCGAGGATCGACACCGACACCCGCAATGTATTGCCAATTTCCCCAGTTGGCTGCAACATCATAATCAATAAGTTGTTCTTGAAAATAAGCCGCGCCATATCGCCAGTCAATATTGAGTTCATTGGTTAAGTAGCTCGCAACAAGTTGTCTTCCACGGTTTGATAAATAGCCAGTTGAGCGCAATTGATTCATACATGCGTTAACCAAAGGTGATGGTGTAGAGCCGTGTACCCAGCGATTAAAACGTTCAGGAAAATAAGAGGTTAATGGAGATTGTTGGGCAACCCCTTTGAACGTGAACAAACTCGTACCTTGGCGAGTGGCTTGCCATTGAAAGTACTCTCGCCAAAGTAATTCAAACCCTATCCAATAAGTGGATTCGTTAGCGCCAAAAACCTCCTCATAACTTAACTTTTGTAACCAAACCTGTCTCGGTGATAAATTCCCTTGACTCAAGTAGGGACTGAGTTTTGTCGACGACGACCAATCATCTAGTGCATTGCGGGTTTCTTTATAACTTAGCGGTGCTTGACTTGAAAAGTACCCTCTCAAATGTCTACTTGCACTCAGTTCGCCACCATGGAACATCGACGATTCAACCAAATCATCTCGAAGTGACTGACTAGCGCCTGAAAGACTAGAGGCTTTTTCAACATCAAATACATCAAGTGGCAATGTCATTGGTGCACGAAGTTTGAGTCCATAAGATGCTTGTGGCAGTTGAACTTCAACGGACTTTTTCTCAACAAAATTACGAAATCGACTAAAACTTTTGTATTTTGCGTCATCATCAGGGAGTTGCGAAGGTTCAAAGAGTGTCGAATTCCATCGGCTTACAACGGTAAGCTCGTTGAACTCTTTGGCTACCTGACGCCAGTGCTGTTGCTCATACCAACCAACTTGATGCGCAACACCAAGGTGAGTAAATGTATGTTGTGTTGTAAGTTGACTAATGACTTGTTTCGGCGAACCAAAGGCCACATATAAACGATGTTTACTATCGCTTAGATTGCGAGCCAGCGCTTCAAGTGACTGACAGATGAAGCGCCATCGATGGAATCCTATATCTTGATGGTGATAATTGGTTGGCTTAAACCACTGTGGGTTGATGATGTATACAAATGCCAAACTCTCGCACTCTCGAGCAAGTGCGTTGAGTGTGGGGTTATCTTCTAATCTCAAATCATGGGTGAAACAGTATAGGCCTTTTCGCATACTCTAAATTTCATGTAAAAACAGTCTTTTTAATACGGTTTCTAGCAGAATTTAGTTCAGTCGTAAGGCCTTTAACTTACGTATTATCAGCTGTTTGATGTTCGTTTTCAGACTTCACGAGCGTAATGAAAAACAGTAAATTTGCAATAAACCAAAGATCTTTTATTAAGAAATGCCCGCCGCCAGATAGCAAGGTATCTGTTGAAAGCGCACTATCCCAACTAAACAAGAAAGTTTGTGTAACCACAAACACAGCACCCGACATTAGCACGGAAGGCACTAGCAACTTAGTGTAAAACACGGCAGCAACAAGTAGTAAAATTGCGATAAGATCATAAAGACCAATTAAGTTTGATGTGGTTTGTAAATCCCAAACATCATACATCCATGCCATCAATGGCGAACTTTTGACTAGAGTTTCAATACCTTGCGCTTCGAATAATGTGAATTTCATGCCGCCAATCCAAAGTAGCACTAGGATTACTGGAAAAAGACTGATCCATATTTTGGTATTACGCGTTAGGTTAGGAAAAATGATAAGTAAACCAACACTTAATAAGGCAAAATATTTAATAATTCCCTGGCCAGAACCAATCGCTGGAAAACCGCCCAATTTTGATAGGTACATCGTTTCACTCACTAAGCTTAGCAACGGAAAAATACCGACAGCAATCATTGTCCAGCCAGCTGGTCGCTGTAGTTTGCTAAACTTAATCGCACCTAACGATAACACCGAAATAAGAACAAAGCTTAGTGCCGCAAGGGAGTTAAAAAAATCACCAGATGCGAAGTTTGTTATGCCATAAAAGTTTGTGATCAGGTCTATTGAACGGTGATGCCCCATTAAAATCATTGATACGCCCATCAACGCGCTTGAGAAAGCGATCAAGATTAATGCTGCTGTTTGGTTTAATTGCTTCATTCAAATATAGTTAAGTTGCTAAAAAGTTACCTATAAGACCTTAGAGATGATTTTTTATTTCATAATAGATATAAAAATTAAAATTTTAATAGCATTTTAGAATTTAAATAATTGAAATCTGGTCGGTTAAAAAAATTAAATAATAGAGATTCACCATATGTCGAGCCTGGAAAACGTAAATTTAGACTTTTCACTACGTGTCGAAATAAATACTCAAAACAGAGAGTGGCTGCCTAGCCCAATGAAGGGGGTATGGCGAAAACCTCTTGCGCGTGAACAGGCTGAACGGGGGCATGCAACAAGTATTGTCAAATATGAACCAGGCGCAAAATTCTCCGAGCACCCTCACCCATTGGGTGAAGAAATATTGGTCTTAGAGGGTGTCTTTTCTGATCACACCGGTGATTATGGCGCAGGCACCTATATTAGAAATCCAGAAGGTTTTAGTCATGCTCCGTTTTCAAATCAAGGCTGTACGCTATTTGTAAAATTACATCAGTTTCAATCAACCGACAAAAAACAAGTACGTATCAATACCAACGCCACACCATGGCTACCTGGTCAAGGCGGATTAGAAGTCATGCCTTTGCATGAACATGATGGTGAACACGTGGCGCTTGTAAGATGGCCTGCTGGTGAAAAGTTTCAACCCCACAGGCATTTTGGTGGAGAAGAGATACTTGTGTTGAGCGGTGAATTTAAAGATGAACACGGTAGTTACCCGACAGGTACGTGGTTGCGCAGTCCGCACATGAGCCAGCATCACCCTTATGTTGATGAACCGACAATTATATGGGTCAAAACGGGCCACCTTCCTTTTGACCCCTTTGCAACAATCAATCAATAAAAACAGCCCGACTAAAATCAAAGTAACAAAAAAGCAGGCCGAAGCCTGCTTTTGTCATTTACTTACTGCTTAAGCCTTTTTAACAAACTTAGCGGTAACCATCATTTCTCCGACACCATCGACCTTACAGTCTAATTCATGGTCTTTCTTATCAAAAATGCGTCTCACCACGGCTTTCGTACCAATCTTAATCACCTGAGAGCTACCTTTGATTTTTAGATCTTTAATCACAGTAACTTTATCACCTTCAGCTAGTACTGCGCCGTTAAAGTCTTTGATTTCAAACGCATCTTCATCTTCCACATCCGAAGGGTTCCACTCGTACCCACATTCAGGACAAATATACATATCTTGATCTTGATACACATATTCAGAATTACATTTAGGACAATTTGGAATAGCTTCACTCATAATAAAAACGCCTTAGAAAAATTGTGGCTATTTTAACAATAAATCATCATAAACCCTAGACTAAAACTGTTATTAATCAGCTTCATAAAAATTAACTTCATACAGATTAACCACAATGAGGATTGTTCACGTAATTTATCAAACCAAGGTACACCACCAAGCAACGGTAAACTGTATATTATTAAACCAATTGATAAAGGTGAAATTGCACCTTGGCTAGAGAAAATGGTAATGTTGGCCAGCAATTATTGAAGTACACACACAAATATTAGAAACAGAAACTAAATCTGTTCGAAGTATAAGGCGTTATTTATGAGCACAACCGTTAATCAGCCAATCCAAAGAAATGGCTGGTTCAACCGTTTTTTATCGACGGTAGAATTTCTTGGCAACTTATTGCCACACCCGATAACACTATTTGCGATGTTTTGTTTATTCATCATTGTATTTAGTGGTATTGCAGATTACTTCGGCTTGAGTGCCGTCGACCCGAGACCAATTGGATCAGCAGGCCGGGATCCAGATGGCGTAATTGAAGTTGTGAGCTTATTGAGCGCAGAAGGCTTGCAAAAAATCTTTGGCGGTTTAGTGACGAACTTCACTGGTTTCGCGCCTTTAGGCACTGTTTTAGTGGCGTTGTTAGGCGTGAGTATTGCAGAACATTCAGGCATGTTATCGGCGGCATTGCGCGGTATGGTAATGGGTGCATCAGATAGACTGGTCACTTTTATGGTGGTATTTGCTGCAATCATATCAAACACAGCATCTGAGCTTGGGTACGTGGTGTTAATCCCATTAGCAGCGATGATCTTCCATAGTTTAGGCCGACATCCGCTTGCTGGTTTAGCAGCTGCATTTGCAGGTGTTTCTGGAGGCTATAGTGCCAACCTACTACTAGGTACTATCGACCCTCTTCTATCAGGTATCACCACCGAGGCTTCTCAATTAATTGATCCTAATTACACGGTTAGCCCCGAAGCCAATTGGTACTTCATGATTATTTCAACATTTCTCATTGCTGGTTTGGGTACTTTTATCACAGAGAAGGTCGTAGAGCCGCGTTTAGGAAAATACGATGAAAGCGAAGCAAGCGAGAAAATTGTTTCTAACATTGAGAAATTAAAGCCAATTGAAGTCAAAGGCCTAAAGTGGGCTGGTGTAGCATTTCTTGTCATTGGTGGTCTATTAGCACTAACGATTGTGCCTGAAAATGGTATTTTACGTCACCCTGAAACTGGCGCAGTGACTGGCTCACCGTTTTTAAAGGGGATTGTCGTTGTAATCTTTATCACCTTTGCTATTCCTGGGTTTGTTTACGGTAAAGTGGTCGGCACAATGAAGAATGATGTCGACGTTATCAATGCAATGAGTAAAAGTATGAGTTCGCTTAGCTTGTACATCGTGCTTGTATTTTTCGCAGCGCAATTTGTCGCCTTTTTTAAATGGACAAACTTAGGCACGATTATGGCGATTAATGGTGCTGAGCTCCTACAAGCTTTAGGGTTAACTGGTCCAGAAGTATTTGTATTGTTTATTTTTATGTGTGCCCTGATTAACTTAAGCCTTGGCTCTTCATCAGCACAATGGGCAGCAACGGCGCCGATATTTGTCCCTATGCTAATGCTTATTGGCTACGCACCAGAAACAATCCAAGCGGCCTACCGTATTGGTGACTCAGTGACAAACTTAATCACGCCTATGATGAGTTACTTCGGCTTGATATTAGCGGTTGCGAGTAAATACAAGAAAAATATGGGGATAGGTACGCTAGTTGCCACCATGCTGCCATATAGTATTGCGTTCTTCATTGGTTGGGTTGCATTATTTTATATTTGGGTATTTGCATTCGGTATGCCAGTAGGACCTGGTTCACCTGTGTACTACACGCCTTAAGCTATAAAAGCCACCGCTCTGGTGGCTTTTTTATCGGAATAAAACTGACCTATTCACTTGAGATTGACGTACAATAGTTTCATAACAAAAATACTACGTCTAATTAACTGTTTTGATTCATTTTAATTTACCTATCAAGTACAAGAAAAACGCGCTTTATTCACTGTGCACTGCAATGTTAACGCTTAACAGCCCTCTGGCAATTGCCAGCGAGTTGGAAACTATTACTGTCACAAACAACCGTGCTGAACAACCACTTGAAGAAATCAGCCGCTCTATTTCAGTAGTATCTACCCGCGAGATAGCACAAAGCCAAGTCGATCATATTCAGCAAGTGCTAAATCAAAGCGCAGGTGTCTATGTAAATCGAAACTCTGGACAAGAAATGCTGCTCGCTGTGCGCTCCCCAGTGTTAACAGGCGCTGGAGCTTGTGGCAGTTTTTTGACTTTGGAAAATGGTATTGCATTGCGCCCAACAGGCTTTTGTAATGTTAATGAGCTGTTTGAAAGTCACTATGAATTGGCACAGTCAATCGAGATACTCAAAGGCCCAACCTCGGCGTTTTATGGCAGTAACGGCTTGCACGGTGCGATCAATATCATTGAACCAGCATCAAGAACACGCACACCGTTTGTCAAGGCAACATTCGGTCAATGGGATTATCAGCAACTTTCTTTTTTAGCAAATAATGAGTCATTTTCAGTGTCTTCATCACTTAGCCATAGTGGTGGTTATCGAGATGAGTCCGGCTTTGATCAACAAAAGCTATCCATGTCTCATTACTATCAAGGACAAGGTTTTGATGTAACGACGTATCTAAGTGCAACTAATTTAAACCAAGAAACAGCCGGATACATTGTCGGTAAAGACAGCTACAAAGATGATGAAATCAGAGAGTCAAACCCTAACCCTGAAGCATATCGAGATGCCAGCTCTGTTAGAGTATCACAACGTTATGAATTTGATTCAGGTCTAACGATTTCACCTTATGCACGCTATAGCGAAATGGAATTTCTTCAGCACTTTGTACCAGGTAAACCAGTAGAGAAGAACCACCACCACAGTGTAGGTATTCAAACTCAATACCTTGCATTTGAAACAGCTACAACAACGGTTGATATCGGCCTAGATACTGAATTGTCAGAAATGTCGTTGATTGAAGAGCAATTTTCACCGACACAAGGTAGCGCGTTTTTGCAGGCAACGATCCCAAATGGCAAGCACTATGATTATGATGTTGACGGACTTAGCGTTGCTGGATTTGCCACAGTGAAGCATCAGTTGACTGAATTGGTAACATTAAATGCAGGTGCGCGAATTGAATATATACACTACGACTATAACAACCAAATGAACAGTGGTCGAGTCGACGAGAATGGTAACCCATGTGGCTTTGGTGGTTGTCGATTTAACCGCCCTGAAAGTAGCGAAGATGATTTTACAATATTCTCCCCAAAACTAGGCATTGTCTACAGTATTGATAATGATTCAAATGCTTACATAAATCTTAGCCATGGCTTTAGAGCGCCACAAACAACAGAGCTGTATCGCTTACAACGTGAACAATCCGTCTCAGAGTTATCCCCTGAAGAAATCGTAGCGTTTGATGTGGGCTATAGAAAATCAACAAACAATAGCGCTTGGTCAATTGAAGCCTATTGGTATGAAAAATCTGACGTGATTTTGCGCGACAGTGACTTTTTCTACATTAGCGATGGTGAAACACGCCATCAAGGTATTGAAACATCTTTTACGACCAAGCTCGATAATAGCTGGCAATTACACGGCAACATTACCTACAGTAAACACCAATATCAAAATAACCCTAATTTAAGCCAACAAGATATTGTTGATAACGATATATCCAATGCTCCGCGTTGGTTATCAAATCTATCTATTGGCTACTACAAGCATGACTGGCAACTTGCGTTACAAGGTCAGTACGTGGGCAAATACTACTTGAATGCAGAGAATGACGCGAGCTACTCAGGCCATACGTTGCTCCATTTAAGAGGACAAATTTCATTGTCAAACAAACTGAGCATATACATTAACTTAGATAATATTTTAGATAAAAAGTATGCCGAAAGAGCTAATTATACGAACTTTACGCAGGAGCGTTACTTCCCCGGCTTACCGAGAAACTTGAAGCTATCAATTGACTATAGCTTTTAAACTAAATAAACATTCAAGCACCTAAAATCGGTGCTTGAATGTCTTATGGCTTTAACGCCATAACCGCCGGATGAGTGAACTTTCGCTCAGCGCTAATTAAATACAACACCTCTTTTATGTCTTCTGTTCGACCGATAACTTCTACTTGATAAGTCTCTAAAACGTGGCTTTCAACGATTGTTGGTGTACAAAAAATACCGTAGCCTGCTTGGCCGAATAATTTAGCTAAGGCACTATCATCAAACTCGGCGACTATTTCTGGGTGAAGATCATTATCGTTTAACCAAGAAATCAAACTCATTTTAATTGACGATTGCTCACCTGGAATCAAAATCGGTTGTTGATTGATATTCTGTGGAAATGTTCCTGAAATTGTCGATTTTTTGTGTTTAGCGATGTAAAACGTCAGCCCGCTTTCCGTAATCTTGTGGCTAAAAGCTTTTACACGTCGACCTGGAGGCACAGGACAATCAGATAATATGATATCAAGCTTATTAAGCGCTAAATCAGCCAGCAATTGATCAAGCTCACCTTCACGACACACTAACTTAACATCCAGCTCACCTTCAAATATCGGCCTAAGAAAATCATAAGTAAATACTTTTGGAATGACGTCGGTAATCCCTACGGTTAATGTTAATTTCTTATTCAACTGATTCGGCTCAAGGCTTTGCATCAGCTCATGGCCTAAACTAAAAATGTCTTCAGCATAGGAATAGACCAGTTTGCCATTGTCGTTGAGTACTAGCCTTTTGCCATGCCTTTCAAATAATCGTAAATCGAGATAATCCTCTAACGTTGCAAGTTGACCACTTACAGTTTGTGGTGTGACGTGCAAAAGTTTACATGCATCCGCGATGCTGCCCTCTTTTGCGGTCAAATAGAAATAATACAAGTGGTTGTAATTTAACTGTTTCATATTCACACCTTATGATCGAAAGCCCTTATCAGGAAAAACCGAATTAAAATTAAGTTTATATCGAATTTTAAGTAGAGTGAATTTTTTCTATAGTCGAATATCAGGCAAATTTCTCAGGTAGCTATTTATGACTAAAGCTGATTTTCGACTCATGATCCAACACGATGCGCTGGGCGGTCTGTTGTTAGTTGCGGCAGCAACGCTTGCAATGATTGTTGCAAACACTGGGTTAAACGTATTTTATCAAGGTTTTCTTAATGTGCCTGTTGAAATACGACTAGGCGACTTTGAAATCGCGAAACCATTGTTGTTGTGGGTAAACGATGGATTAATGGCGATCTTTTTCTTTCTGGTGGGTCTAGAAGTTAAACGAGAAATTATTGAAGGACACTTATCTTCTCCTGAACAAATCATTCTTCCTGCTGTTGGTGCAATTTCAGGTATTGCGTTTCCTGCGCTTTGTTACGTCTGGTTCAATTGGGGCAACCCAGAATCAATCGTTGGTTGGGCTGTTCCGTCTGCGACAGATATCGCATTCGCTTTGGGTGTTTTTAGCCTGTTCGCCAAACAAGTACCGCTATCTCTGAAGCTGTTTTTACTTTCCGTGGCTATATTTGACGATATTGGTGCTATTGTGATCATCGCGTTATTTTATTCACAAGACCTATCGACCTTGTCTCTGACTATTGCCATTGTTGGTCTCGTTATTTTATTCATCTTGAATAGAATGGAAGTTCGCTATCAAGCAGCGTATATCTTAGTGGGTGTTATCGTTTGGGCAGCTGTGCTCAAGTCCGGTGTCCATGCAACATTAGCCGGTTTCGCTCTTGCGCTATTTATTCCATTAAAAGTCAAAAATGAAGATGGTAATCCAATGTTGCTCAACCTAGAGCATAGTGTTCAGCCTTGGGTCGCCTTCGCAATCCTACCATTGTTTGCCTTTGCAAACGCTGGTATCAACCTTGCTGGCATCACCTTTGATGATCTATTACACCCCGTGACATTAGGCGTAATTGCAGGTCTATTCATTGGTAAGCAAGTCGGTATCTTTGGCGCATGTTGGCTAGCGATAAAACTCGGTTTTGCCCAGCTACCAAAAGGCGCTAATTGGCTTCAACTTTACGGTGTATCGGTCCTATGTGGTATCGGATTTACCATGAGCTTGTTCATCGGTTCACTTGCATTTGAAAACTCAACCACAACTTATTTTAATCAAGTAAAACTTGGTGTGTTGATCTCGTCCCTACTCGCTGCAGTTTGGGGTGGCTGGATGATTAAACTTTCACAACCAAGCACAAAGGAGATTCGTTATGAAACACCTAGTACTGCTCGTTAGTGCATTATCACTATTCAGCTTGAATGCGCATAGCTCTGAGCAAGCTAAATCACCCTGTAAAAAAGATACAGAGTCTACGGCTTGCCAAGCCTATATTTCAGGTATTGTAGAGGCCTACATTGCCAGTAAACAGAACTATTTAGTGAAGCAGTCATCAGCTGATAGCTCGATTGTCGATAGAGCTTACGCTAACCGTGTTGGCTATCATAGAGCAAAGGCGCCAAAGGCCCAAAGAGCTTGTTTACCGGATGATATAGATACAGAAGAAATCACCAAACAATTTCAAGCATTGAATGCCTCAACAGATATTACTATCGCGCTCGGTGATTACTTGCGTAACACTTATCCTTGTAAGTAATCAAGCCAAGTTTGAGTAGAAGTTTTCCAACCAGTTTGGCAAGGATGCCACTACTTGGGGATGTTAATACACTATGCTTACCGTTATGGCTGAGGGTATAAACTGATTAAAATGAGATTTTTACCTGAAACCGCAATCCCTATTTCATCTCCGTCTTGGCATTCGTGGATTTTTACCAATGCGCCCGATGGCATATCCTTTTGAAAGTCACCTAAATGCAAGGTGATTTCACCACCATCGATGGCATAGACAAAATTCAAGACACTCTCATCAAGTAACAATGAATCTAATTCATGAAAAGTTGAGACTTGAGGGATATAAAGCCCCTGTTTAACCATCACATTAAAGTCTTTAATCGTTCCATCAGTTAACTTGCCTATGGTTTTGCTTCCGCCATCGAACGTTGTAAACTCTAGTAATTCACGAAGACTATCCGTGTATTCATCATCATGAGTCAAGTCTATGCCCTGGCCTTCAATCAGGACTAAGTTACGCCAGTAACCAGAAAAATCTGAAAACGCTCCATCTTCACTTACCGTCGCCATACTTAATCGCCAGTCGAAGCCATTAACATCACCGCCATCATTTACTGCTAATTCGATGGTCTCGCCTTTTCCATTTTTCCAAGGCGTTTTTGTAAACTGTTCAGGCGTAATTATTTCGATTGGACTTAAGCTCATGACTAACCTTCAATAAGTGAGTGTTTTAACGGCGCTAGTTATACGTGAAGTTTCCACAACTAGCAACGTTACTAGACAAACGTCCAATCTGTTTTACCGAAAAAATGATATATACTTGTTCATTAGTTGTTCCAATATAGTTGTATTTAATGTCCCGATCGCGTTTTTTGGCTTTAGTTATCAGCATGTTGCCTTTTACAGGGCAAACACAAGAGGAACTAGTGATTTATACGGAACACTTTCCTCCCTATAATTTTCAAATCAATAATAAGATTCAAGGCATCAACATCGATCTTATTAAATCTGCATGTAAAAATGCCGATATTGATTGCGACTTCGAACTGTATCCATGGCAGCGCGCATACAAGAAATCATTAAAAACAGAAAATGCTGGGCTTGTATCTACCGCCTACACAGAAGAGCGTGAATCACTGTTTCAATGGGTTGGTCCGCTTGTTTCCGGCGCATCGTGCTTTTATAAGCTAAAAGCACGACATGATATTGTCATTAACGAAAAGAATGATTTACTCAACTACTCAATAGGCCTGCCATGGTCTGATGTTTATGAGGAAATATTAAAGAATTGGGGATTTGAAAAGGGAACAAACTACGTTACCTTTTCTGAAAAATACGCATACGCTAACGCGTTCAAATCGGACAAACTTGATTTATTCATCGCGTCAAATGTCACCCTACCTCGCCATTTGAGTAAGCTAAACCTATCATTTGAAGATGTTGAACCCGTCTATTTACTCGAAGATCCAGACTTAGGTGGCAACTACCTAGCCTTAAATAACAATGTTGACCAACACACAGTAGATAAACTGCAACAAGAAGTTGAAAAATTAATGAGTTCATCGACTCCAGATGATTTGCAAGAGCACTATATCCGATCACGATTATCTGATCCTAATAACCGCAGTAACATCGCTAGACAATGCCGAATTTAATTCTCGCCACCTAAGTGTTCAAAGTTTTTATCATTGGCCGTTTTGCTTCCTCGCCTGAGATACCAAGTAATCGGCTACCGCTTGATAAGCAGGCAATGATGTAACGTCTATGACACTATTCCCAGCAACAGGATGTGATGCCAACCTAACAAGTACCATGTTTGCAGTCGGGTCGATATAAATCGTCTGGCCATGCACGCCTCTTGCGGCATATGCGTTATTTTCATTATGAAAATGCCACCACATACTTCGATAACTTCCTTCAGGTAAAGTAGAAAAACCGCCATACCCGAATGCCTTTTTGTCACCCCCTTGACGGATGCTCGCTATTACACTTTTTGGCAATACTTGCTTTCCTTCAAGCACTCCCTGGTTGAGCATGACATCACCGACTCTCGCCAAATCTCGAAGTGAAGCGCTTAAGCCTCCTCCCGCAAACGGTGTGCCGAGCGCATCAACGGTAATGTCTGCACTGTGCTCCATACCAAGCTTTGACCAAAGCAAATCACTTGCAAGCTCATTGAATTTTTTCCCAGATACTCTAGCCAATATCCAACCTAAAACATCTGAATTTACCGTCTTGTAACCAAATTTCTTGCCGTGTTCATTCGCCTTTTTTACGGTTACTAGGTATTCAAAATAGCCTACTGGCCCCTGGTAATCTTTCGGTTTCGGTAGCGGATTTGCGGCATAGCTATATTGCCAAATATCAGCATTTGGATCGGCATAGTTTTCACTGTATTGAATCGAGGTTGTCATATCCATCACTTGCCTCACAGTGGCGTCACCGAATCCCGATGTTGATAGCTCAGGGATAATTGTGTCGACACGAGCTGACTCATTGAGCGTCCCTTGTGAGATAAGAATTTCTGCTAGCAACCCTGTTATCGATTTGGTCATCGACATCGCAGCATGATTATCTTGAGGCCTCAAACACCCGCGGTATTTCTCATAAACAATCTCGCCGTTGTGCATAATTAGCAGTCCATCAGTGTAATTACTCGCGAGACTTTCGCTAAAAGACATCGGCTCGCCTGTCAATGTTTTAAAGGTGATTGACTCTATGCGGTTATCTAATTTCGTGGGTAGCTTACGATAAAACGTTGGATTTCTTGAAACTGATGCAGTCGGCAACAACGCCCTCATGTTGCACACAGACCAGCGTAGGTTAGGAAAACTAAAAAAGTTAGAATCCGGTAGTGTGACGCGTTTATCAATGGGCGGAGGAAAACCTACCATCACACTATTTAATTTGGGATCAGAATCTCTATCCGATAAAAACTTCGACACATGATGGCTTGGGGCATGTGCTTCATCGCTTGCATATAAGGGCACCCCTGCCAAAACGAACCACACGCTTAACAATAATAAACTTGATTTCATAAACCCAATCCCTATGTAAAATTAATAGTGACTACGAAATGAAAAGCAATTTAGCTTACTACCGTTTTCTAACCCAGAGCCCTACAATCAACTCGCTTCATTTGAGCTTTTATTGACTTTGACACTAGGTAATTGCAAAACAACCCAATAACCTATACTCAGAGCGCTAATCAAAATCCCTAAACCATAGATAATGGCCTCAATCTAATGAAGTTAATGCAGCCTAGCTAAATGAATTTCAAACATCCCTAATTTCGTTAAAATTCCACATTAGAAGACTTATTAATTTCAACCTGGCGCATTGGCATCGTGTTAATCAATGCCATCACTTTATCAATGGTTAAATCGTCAATTCGATAGGTTGCTTTTACCGCCCCATCTAATCCAACCACTACTACTTGCTGCGGGGTTGGTACTCTCCGTTGCAAGTCTGAATCTAAAGAATCCACTCGTTTCATCAATGCAGTTGGCATTAACTGGTAGGCCTCATCATTAATTAATGCAAATACAGACAAACGATAATCCGCCAAAATATCATTATCTAACGACCACATAAAATCATTAAGCAATGGCTGTGAATCAACATTAATGAGTACTAACCTTTGCTCCCACTCAAGCTCATCTAGAGAAATTAATTCCGATGAGGCGAAACTATAAAAGCTAATAAGACTTCCAATCACCACCATAACCAAAATTTGGCTTAATTTGACCATTTTCATCGTGCTTGCCTGCTCCTTCTAATGACGACGCCAACATTAGCTACGTATACTTGCGTTAAGTTGTTCATTTTTTACGCTCGATGAGCTTTAACAATAAATCAAACGTACGTTAACATGGTGCAATCGATAAAATTAATTAGTTGATATATGACGCGTTTTTTATCCTTAAAGCTTTGCTTGGTGGCAATACTACTTGTATCGCCACTCCTTCTTTTTAATAAAGCTGACGCGCAAGTCACCCAAACTTCTCACGACTTTAATCTCTCCACCTACGTAACAAATACCATTCAACTGGGCCGTGGTCCTCATATTGAAGTTGCTTTAGTGTCGGAGTTAGATGGGGCAAAAATAGGTCAAGAGCAATGGCTTGGGATTTTATTATCGACAGAAAAACATTGGCATACGTATTGGCGCAACGCAGGTGACTCAGGTGAGCCTCCAACTGTCAATTGGCAATCTCCCTCTGATATCACCTTCGGTGAATTTCATTGGCCAATCCCCACACAAATCCCTGTTGCTCACCTTACGAACTATGGTTACGAAGGGAAAACCTTGCTTATGGTGCCGTTTACCATCAACAACCTAGTGCCTGAGGTTAGTCAAGTCTCGATTACTGCCGATTTGTCATGGCTAGTATGTAAAGAAGACTGCATACCGGGCTGGGCAACGCTTTCGATTGAACTACCGGTATTAGATTCCCCCAAAGTTGCTACTAACGGACAACTGTTTGAACAAACCCGAAAATTGCTCCCTCAACCTGAGAAGCTAAGCGCTTTATATGAAGTCACTGACCAGTTTTTAACGTTATCACTCGAATTACCAAGCAAGAGCAACTGGCAATTACTACCTTTTCGATCTGATCTCATTCAACACAGTGCACAGCAACAATGGCTTACAGAGCCGGATGACGTAAAAACCAATGTATTACTACAAAAGTCAGATTACTTTAGCGTTGAAAATGAACCTACCGACTGGTTACTAACTGACGGGAAGAAAGGCTATTACGTCCAAGCCACTGTAAATACAACAAACCCACCAATACCTCACGGGCAGGCTTCAATTTGGCTGATGGTATTGTTTGCCTTTATCGGAGGACTCATCCTCAATATTATGCCTTGTGTACTGCCTGTTTTGTCATTAAAAGCCATGTCTGTGACATCATCAGGTGACAATAAAAATCATTGGGGATATTTAATTGGCATCATGGTGAGTTTTGGCTTATTCGCCACGCTCATCATAACGTTGAAAGCCAGTGGTAACGCCATAGGTTGGGGCTTTCATTTACAAGAACCCTTAGTTATCGCCTTTTTAGCATTTTTATTTGTCTTTATTGCACTGATGCTGTGGGATTTGGTACCTAACGTAGCTGGTATCTCAGGTCTTGGGCAAAACCTGACGCAAGGAGATTCGTTTACTAGCTCATTCTTTACCGGTGTTCTGGCGGTCATTGTGGCATCACCTTGTACCGCGCCATTTATGGCGACGGCCCTAGGGGTAGCAATGGTGAGCCCTGCTTATGTTACTTTCCTTATCTTCGCGGCGCTTGGCCTAGGTTTTGCGTTGCCCATGACACTACTATCACTCTCACCAAGATTTGCTCGCCTACTACCTAAACCTGGTGCGTGGATGAATACCTTCAAGCACTTCTTAGCGTTTCCGATGCTTGCCACTGTTATTTGGCTAATATGGGTATTCCTCGGACAAACCAACAGCCTTGGACAGCTTTGGCTATTAACAGGATTGCTCTCTTTTGCATTTTGCTTTTGGTTAGCCAGTTTATACGTTGGTAAAAAAGCGTTATTGGCCACGATTTTTGGATTATTTGTTGCCTTTTATACCAGTATAAAAGGCAGCGAGCTTGCCACCACAGCGCAAGTAATCACTCAATCAAGCTTTTCTGAACAAAAGCTCGCAAACATGCGTAATAACAATCAAGTAATCGTCGTCAATATGACAGCAGATTGGTGTATTACCTGTAAAGTTAACGAGCAAGTCGCGTTTTCAGATGAAACGCTTCAGGCTGTTTTGGCACAAGAAAATGTCCAATATTTAGTTGGTGATTGGACAAACAAGAATCAAGAAATCTTAGATTATCTAACGCGATATCAGCGCTCGGGCGTCCCGTTGTACGTGGTTTATGCAGGGAATCAATCTGAACAGGTTTTACCTCAAGTGCTAACCTCAGATATCGTCATTAATGCAATTCAACAAGCACAACAGGAGCTTAACAATGCGACACTTTAAACACTGGCTATGTACACTACTTTGCATATTACCTATTGCGGCAAACGCAGGAGCAAAAGTAGACAAAGCAGCCCCTAGTTTTGAACTTAAAAACACGCAAGGCGAAGTAGTAAACTTATCTGAGTTCGCCGGTAAATATGTTGTACTTGAATGGACAAATCACCTTTGCCCATATGTAAAGAAACACTATGAAAGCGACAATATGCAAGCTCTTCAACGTAAGTACACGGTTCAAGACGTCGTTTGGTTGTCGATTATCTCTTCAGCGCCAGGCAAGCAAGGTCATGTAAGCGCGACGAAAGCGGATGAACTCACTAAATCACGAAATGCTGCGCCAAGCCACGTATTATTTGATGAAAGTGGTGAGGTCGGTAAATTATACGGAGCTAAAACCACACCACACATGTACATTATCGATCCTAAAGGCGCACTGCGTTATGCTGGCGCGATCGATAGCATCAAATCAGCAAACCCTGCAGACATTGCAAAAGCAACAAATTATGTTGAGACAAGTATGGTGAGCTTGTTAGCTGGTAACAAGGTTAATAAGAAAGTCACCCCACCTTATGGCTGCTCAGTAAAATACAAAAGCTAATGTAAATTTCAGTCTCCGCTAATCTTTGCGGAGACTGACTTATGCCTCAGTAGCTAATCACCAAATTGTATACGAATACCTGCATTGACAGTAAATCCATCATTTCTTGACCAGATATCAGTAGTCCAGCGACCACTTGGTGCTTGATTAGGAAGCAATAGTGACTCTTCTTTTGTCTGCCTAACATCAAGTAAATTCTCAGCATTCAAAAAGTAGCTAACACGACCAACCGTTATTTGACCCAGTAATCCCAAATGCCAATATGCGTCACTTTTTTCTCGATAAGGATTATTTTCAAGCGTTTGCGTCCCCGTATAGTAGGCTTCAAAACCCACTAAGTGACTGCCATGCTCTTCCCACATAACTACAAAGCCTGCGGAATGTTCTGGCGTTAAACTCAAAGGCACTCGGTTTACACTATCTTCAGCCTGTTTTGTCGCATCAGTATACAAATAACTACCGGTAAATTTGATGTCTCGCCAGCGATAACGCATCAATAATTCAGCGCCACGTATTTCACTGCTTCCATTCGCATTAACCAGTTGGACTTGATCTGATGAACTCAAGCTATTGGATAAAACCTCTAATTCGATTACGTTCTCAACGTCTGAGGCGAAAAATGTCACACTAGTTTCAATGCCCCCGGCGATATAGCTTATATCTATCGAAGAAGTCGTTGCTTGTTCAGCTTCTAAATCACTAAGTGGGGCTAAACGAGATAATCCTGTTTCATCAATATCCTCGATAAATGGCGTTGGTGCGTAATAGCCCTGTCCATAAGCACCACGAATAATCCAATGCTCAGGTCGATACAACACAGATATACGTGGGCTTACTTGAGTACCATACTCACTATGCCAATCTGAGCGAGCACTGAGGGACATGGAAATATCATCGGTTGCTTCATAGTCAAACTGAGTAAATAAACCAGGTACATCATAGGTGTAATTGAATTGAGGAAAGGTCTTTGAATCAAATTGCTCAGAGATAAATGCGGCTCCAACAAGCCATGCAAATTGCTCTGTGTAACCAGAAATACTTGATTCTATCAGGTAGCTATTATGGGTATCATCCTCGAAGCTATCTCCATAGGTATGCTCATGATCTTGGTTCATTGCAGACCCTCGAACATTCCAACCAAGATCGTCGTTCAACGACTGATCGTACACAAAGCCAAAATCAGTACGTGTTGACTGTTGGTTTTGAGGAAATGAGCTTCCATTAGGCAATGTTGATTGTCCTTTTGTTCCTCCGGTCCTATCTTCTGTCATCGCCCCGAGTGTTATATAAAGGTTTTCTCCATTCTCACCTTGCCAATACAAGCGAGGGCGCGCGGTGAATCGTTCATAACCTGCTAAGTCAATCCAACCATCGTCATCCAGGTCCTGTTCACTTTGGCGATGTGCACCTGCGGTCAATGAAGCACTCCACGTGTCAGATACAGGTGATGCAAAATAGGTCGTAATATCTTGACCATCTTTTGAAGTAAAATTAGCTAATACCTCACCTTCAAATTCATTAGACGGCGTACGTGAAATTAAATTAATAACACCACCCAATGCTGAACCGCCGTATAGCGATGATGCCGAACCTTTAATAATCTCAACATTGGCTAGATCTGTTGGCGGGATCTGCAATAGGCCAATGGATGCTGTCTGCCCACCATAAAGTGGTAAACCGTCACTTAGCAATTGCGTATATCTTCCATAAAGCCCTTGTAATCGAATATTTGCACTTCCTAGCGTGGGAGATGTAGTTTGCACTCTTACTCCCCCTGTCTCAGAGACTAGCATCGAAATATTACCTGGGCGCATCAGTGCTTTTTCTTGGATTTCTTCACCATTGATCACTTCTGTTCGAGTAGCAGACTCTGTGACGATTCGCCCCAAACGAGAAGCACTGACTTGGATGCGTTCTATTTTTTCGTCGTGATGCTCATGATGTCCATGATCATCATGCTTATCCGAATGCGTATGCATTTTGTTGTTTTCTGACGCAAGTACAAAAGTTGGCAGGAAAACGAACGTTGCCGCTACCTTATTGAATTTATTTAGCATTTTTACCTCTAGCAATGCCTTGAGATACTCTCAAAATATAAAATTAATAATTAAAATGAGTTTTTTTAGGGCGTGTTTAGCCCTTAAGAGGTAAAAATGGGTGGTCGATATACAGATGTTCTGGTTTTGACTGGATGTTGGTGCTGATATTGATAATTGGGCGATGAAAATTCGATGTCACCAATTGACGAATAGTTCGTGGTGACATAAGCCAGCACAGAACACGCATTGAATGCACAAAAACAACTTGACTCACAACAGTCTGTATCACAACAGTCATCAGCTTCCGCAGGTTGTTCATGAATATATTCCACATCGCTCACGTTATTTGCTTGAAGAGTTTCACTACAGATACTGACATTACTATCAGCCATTGCTTGCCCTAAAAGCGACGCAACCAAAACTAAGATGAGTAAAATATTTAAGCCAGTATGATTCATAAAATGTTTTCAAGTAGATATCACGGCAATTGTAAATTGAAAGTGATAAACGTTGCAATAAATCCCTTTATTTAAAGAGCCCAAACAACCTAACGATAAACTAAATGGTTGCCTTTTTTAGTAAGAAGTCGATCAATACCCGCACGCGTTTGGCTTTTTGCGTATTTTGATGAAAGAAAATATAAAGGCCAGACATTTCATTCCAAAGCTCGGGGAGTACAGGCACCAGATCTCCTCGCGCAAGCTCATCGGCGACAATAGTCTCCAATAATCTGCCAATGCCAAGCCCTTGAAGAGCAGCATCTTTGATGACATCGGTATCATTGGCAACGAGCGCACATGGCGCATCAATAATAACCTCTTGTCCATTACGCAACACAGTTAATGGTAGCAATTGATTAGACGAAATAAAGCGATAATAGATATACTTGTGTTGGCTAAACTCTTCGATTGATTTCGGCATACCGTAATTGGCAATGTAAGCAGGAGAGGCAAAAAACGCGTCTTTTTTCGGCGGTATAAGAAGCTTAGCAACCATTTCATCACCGACTCGATGACCAAACCGAATGCCTAAATCAAATCCGTCTTCGATAATATCAACGGTACCATCATTGATTGAAATTTCTAAATCAATTTCTGGATAAGTTTGACAAAACTCTCGATAAACCGGAGCTAAAATCTGTTGGTAAACAAAGCGAGGCAATGTTATGCGCACTTTACCTCGTGGAATATGGCGCAAATCACCAACACTCTCAAACGCAAAATTCAGCTCATTAATAGACTTGAGTGTACGCTGATATAATAGTTCGCCTGCTTCCGTTAACTCTATCTTTCGAGTAGTGCGAGTGAATAATGGCAAATCAAGCGATTGCTCGAGTAACTTAAGCGATTGACTCACAGAAGGAGCAGCTATTCCCAAAATCCTCGCAGCACCTGTAATGCTACCTTCTTGGGCTATCGTGTGAAACACGCGAAGTTGATTGTACGTACTACCATTCATAACGTAATCTCATCTCAATTATTAACTTAAGCCTAATAATATTTTAAATAATAGTCATCTAAAAATTATCAATCGTCTACATTAAGCTAAACCACATCAACGACAATGCCTGTGGAGAGCAACAATGAACAATGTATTAGTTATTTCTGGCCACCCTAATTTATCAGAGTCCAATACAAATCAAGTTATTCTAAACACGCTAGAAACTGAACTAGCAGGTGTAGAAATAAGAGCATTAGACAGCCTATATCCAGATTACAATATTGATATCGAGGCTGAACAAACAGCACTGCTCAACGCTGATATCGTTGTATTACAATTCCCATTTTATTGGTACTCAGTGCCTGCACTATTGAAAAAATGGATTGATGATGTTTTCAGTTATGGCTTTGCTTACGGCAGCGAAGGTAACAAATTACAAAACAAAGATTTCATACTTTCATTAACCATTGGTGGCCCCGAAGAAGCATATTCACCACTGGGCTACAATCACTTTCCGATTGCTCAGTTACTTCAGCCTTTAGAGCAAACAGCTTACCTTGCTGGTATGAAGTTCCATAAGCCGGTTTACAGTCACGGTATGGTATATATTCCGGGTGTTTATAACGAGCTGGAAGAAGTTCAAGCGAAGGCAAAAGCACACGGGATTCAACTTAAGGACAAAATAGCCTCTTTAACCACGATTGATGAAAGCTATGTGGAAAGCTTTGTGCGTAAATGGTTTGTCGCGTTCGATAAAATGCCAGAGGATAGCCAACAATTTACCCAACATTTAGCGACAGATGTAACTTGGTCAATGCCCGAAGGAGACTTTAAAGGTCATCATGGGTTTGTTGAATGGTACAACATCGCATTGAAGCAATTTAAACCGAATTGTGATCATCAAATTCAAGCGATATCAGTGCAGCAACACGACAAAAGCTTCATAGTTGATTTAACAGTAAACTTGACGGCAGAGACTTATCCTGAATCAGACTTTAACGGTCAACCAATCAATATCGTTGCTAAAGAAACATGGCACATGAGCATATCACCTCAAGGCAGATTGCTGATTGATAATTATCAAGTTGCTTTAGCTGAATAATCATTAGCGCCATCACATCTATCCTATTCATTTGTGGAATTCGTAACCTTTTTAACAACTTAGTTCGCTGATATAAAGGTTACGAAATTGTATTGATAATTTTTGTTTGAAAACGCTATGATGAATTATTGCGACAACAATCAAACAATCTATGAATGTACTGTTAATTGAAGATGATATCGACACCGCACAATTTATTTCGCGCGGTGTATCAGAGCAAGGAGATGCTCTGACTCACACAACTCAAGCAAAACAAGGGATCTTATTTGCTTCGACCACAGATTTTGATGTCATTATTTTTGATCGTATGTTACCCGATATGGATGGAATCGACGCGATTAAAGTCCTACGTAGTAGCGGTATTGATACCCCTATTCTTGTGCTAACAGCGCTAGCCGAAACAGCGGATCGTGTTGCCGGACTTGACGCAGGAGCAGATGATTACCTTGTAAAACCTTTTGCCTTTTCAGAGTTACAAGCGCGATTGCGAGCATTGACGCGCCGCTCGCCGATAAAGCAAGCCAATCATATACTCAGCATTGGTGATCTCACGCTAGATAGAACCACACAACAATGCAAACGCGCGGGAATTGTGTTGGATTTAATGCCACGAGAATACAAGATTCTCGAATACTTATTAATGAATGCAAATCAATTGGTCACTAAAACGATGTTACTTGAAAAAGTATGGGGCTTTAGTTTTGACCCACAAACCAGTTTAGTTCAAACGCATGTCAGTCGTCTTCGCAACAAGGTCGACAAGCCGTTCTCTTCTGACTTAATTAAAACCGTTCGAGGTAGTGGCTATGTCATCTCAGAGTAACTCTCCAAAATTTTCAAATTCAATCTTCAAGCGTCTGTCTCTTGGCCTCGCACTTGTACTAAGTTTAACTATTATTGCACTTGTCTTGCTCAGCATGCTCGAAATACGCAACGTTCATAAAGAGCTACGGCACGAAATAAACGAAATATCTCAAGAAGTTATTCAACTTTTTAGAGCCGAAGGCCGACAAGCCGTGCTTGAAGAGTATGATTTACTAGAGCAGCCAAGATTCGACTATGATGAGATGTTGAGTCGATTTGATCACGGCGATATTGTATTTGCGTTTCGGTCTGCTAGAGGCGTGCTGATTACAGGTGCAACGGAGCTTGAGTTTACTGAAGGCTGGCATAAAAAAGAATACTTGTTTGAAGAGGAAACAATCAAAGTTATTGGAAAAGGCACCGCATTTCCTAATGGCGCAACCATGATGATTCAAATGCCATTAGGTGGAGAGCCTGCTGAAATTAAAGAAAAACTCAAACGTACGATATTGATATTGCTGATTTTTGCCCTGTTTTTACTGATAAGCTTTAAGTGGCTCGTTGCAAAATACATTGATAGCGCAGTTTCAGGTTTAACCAAGCAAATAGATGAGGTAGCTAAAAACCCAGAGAATCAGCGACTCTCCATTAACAGTCAGTCACAAGAGCTGCATCAATTAGCCTCATCTTTAAATAAAATGCTAGACGAGGTATCAACAGCACACCGTAACATGCAAACCATGTCAGTAGGCATTGCCCATGATTTGAAAACACCGCTTGCCCGTGTAGCATACCGATTACAATTAATGCAGCAAGATATTGATAACAAACCAATATTATCTGAACACATTGATAAAGCTTACGATGAGCTTACCGGTATTGTCGCTACTTTTAGCAACATGATTAGACTTAACGAAATAGAGTCTGGTCGAAGAAAATCATCATTCGTCAACCTTAATGTCTCTCAGATTATCCACGATATTGCCGAGAGTTATCAGCCTGTATTCGAAGATCAGATGAAACAGTTGGATATCTCTATCGTTGACAATGTGAGGTGCTTAGGTGACGCTGATTTACTCAATCAACTGGTAAGCAACTTACTAGAAAACGCACTTGTCTACAGCGAAGATAACGCAAAAGTATGGCTTCGATTACAAAGTAACGCGTCAGGCGCCCTGCTCCAAATCGGCGACTCTGGCCCAGGTATTCCCAATCATCTTCACGAGCAAGTGTTCGACCGTTTTTATCGTGCCGACTATAGTCGAGGAAAGCCAGGTAATGGACTAGGGCTTAGTATTGTAAAAGCGATTTGTGAATTGCATGGCGCGACAATAACGCTGATCCCCAATCAAGCAGGGGCGGTTTTCGATATAACGATTCCTACGCAATCAACCTAATTTCGTCTATAACCATACAAATTTGTATGAAAACTTAAGAGTAACTTTAAAGGACATAATACCAATCGCAATTTATAGTTAAGTAACGTGAAGTTTATAGGATGTATGTGAACGCCATGATTACTCGACATAAAAATACACTAAGACAATTCGCTGTCATACTTGTAACAACCTTACTCATCGGCTGTGGAGGTGGCGGCGAGTCAACACAAGCCGCTGAACCGACACCGCCTGAGCCGCCGCCGGTAACACCACCAACAGAGCAACCACAAGATGATACGTGGCAAAGTGAACAAGACGTTGTTTCATTCATTAATCGTGCAAGTTTTGGTGCCACGCCTGATGACCTATCGCTGCATGACACAACAACCGCATCGTCATGGTTTACCCAACAACTAAGCGTTCAACCAACTTACTTAATGCCTGCATTAGCCGAGTATACACGGCCTGAAGATGTCAATGACGCAAGTATTTTTTATATTAATTCAACGTCTTTCGCATTTTGGAAACACGCAATCACGGCAAACGATCAACTCAGGCAGCGTGTCGCATTTGCCTTATCAGAGATCCTCGTAACGTCTACTAACTCTGGCGACTTTCTCGCAGAGACACCGGAAGCAATGGCAAGTTATCAAGACATTCTTATCAAACACGCTTTTGGCAATTACCGAGCGTTACTTGACGATGTGACATATTCTCCAGCAATGGGCTTTTATCTTACTTATCTTGGTAACTTAAAAGGTGATGAAGAGACCGGCAGAACGCCAGATGAAAACTATGCACGAGAGCTGTTGCAGTTATTTACTATTGGTGTTGTCGAACTCAATTTAGACGGCAGCGAGAAACTCGATGCTCAAGGAAAACCAATTGAGACATACACCAACGCTGATATTCAAGGCTTAGCAAGAGTATTTACCGGTTTAAACTTTAACGATCAGGCAATCGAGGAATCAATTGCGCTTGCAGCAAGTACACCGATGTCGGCCTTTGATGAAGATCACTCGTTGAAAGAAAAATCGTTTTTAGGTCAAACCATCGCTGAAGATACCTACACACAGGAGTCTATCGCACAAGCGCTAGACATTATCTTTGATCATGCCAATGTTGCACCGTTTATTGGAAAACAACTCATCCAACGCCTTGTTACAAGTAACCCGAGTGCAGAATACGTTAGTCGTGTTGCGACAGCATTTGAATCAGGTACCTACGCTTTACCTGATGGGACCAGCATTGGTGAAAACCGCAGGGGTGATTTAGCGGCAACCGTTGCTGCTATTTTATTTGATGATGAAGCACTTAATTTAAACACGACAACTGGCGGAAAAATTAGAGAACCGATAGTTAGATTTACCCAGTGGGCGCGTGCATTTGAAGTTCAAAATATCTGGCCTCACTTTGTCTTTCAACTCTGGGATACTAGCTCAGCAACCTTGTTAGCCCAACACCCATACCGCTCACCAAGTGTATTTAACTTCTTTCGTCCAGGATATATCTCACCCGGCTCAGTGAGTGGCGAGAACAACTTAGTCGCACCTGAATTGCAAATCACTAACGCGACCTCGATTCCTGGCTATATCAATTTTATGACCTATTTCATTTTTGGCGCTCAAGAGAATATAGATCTAGAAAGAGTCGAAGAAATTTTAGAAGTAGAAGGTGTGAATTTTGACCCTGAAGATGCACCAATCAGCTTTCAAGTCGATTATGGTGACCAAGTAGACATCGCTGAAGATGCCTCTGATCTCGTTGCACAATTAAATTTATTGCTAACAGCGAACACCTTATCCGAATCTACCACAGCTCGCATTGTCTCGACAATTAGCCAAATCCCTGAACCACAAAGTCGTGTCAATGTTGCCATCCTGATGGTAATGACCTCTGCCGATTACTTAGTACAGTTATAGGAGATAGTAAAATGAATCGACGTAAATTTTTAAAGCTAAGCTCTGCGACTGTTACTGCCACAGCAACGATGGCAAGTCTTAATTCTATGCTGGCACACGCAACGCAAGTAGGCAGTAATAATGACGATTATAAAGCCTTAGTGTGTGTATTTTTATATGGTGGTATGGATAGTTACGATACGGTTATTCCTTCAGACCCTTCAAGTTATCAAGAGTGGGCAACGATCAGACAATCATTGTTAAATGGGTATACAACACCTCGCGGTATCGACAACTTGTTACCGCTACAAACACCTGCTCGATTTGGTGGGAGAACTTTTGCATTGCCACCGGAAATGCCTGGTTTGCAAGCATTGTATCAACAAGGAAATATGGCAGTTGTCGGTAACGTCGGGCCGTTGTTAGAACCAACGACTAAAACAGCGGTATTTAATGAGACAGCTAATTTGCCCGCACGACTTTTTTCTCATAACGATCAACAATCAACTTGGATGTCCGGCAGTACTGAAGGAGCACAATATGGCTGGGCGGGTCAACTCCACGACGCACTATTATCAAATGGCCACAGCAATAACAGCCCGTTCTCCGCGGTTACCATGTCTAGTGCGGAATTAATGATAACTGGTCAACAAACGGTTCCTTATCATTTAATTGGTGGCCAAGCACTTAATGCCAATATTCTAGATAACGTGCCTAATGAATTAAGAACAGATTTAACTAATCACTTTTCCCACTCAACAAGTAACTCATCTAACTTGTTGAACCAAGATATCGCGCAAAAACATGCCGCTGCATTCGAGTCTAATGCTCTATTCCAGCAAGCTGTTGGCCAAAACAGCGAGGCTGTGCCCAGTTATGGTCAATCTTATTTGGGCTCTCAATTATTCAGTGTCGCCAATGTTGTCAAAGCCAATGAGCAACTAGGCGCTAATCGACAAGTGTTTGTGGTCACGCTGGGTGGGTTTGACACGCATTCAGAGCAAGCAACCGAGTTACCTGAACTTCAAGCGATCTTAGATAGTGCGATTTCTGGCTTCTATAATGACCTAGAACAAGCTGGCTTACATGACAAAGTCACACTATTTACTGCGTCAGATTTTGGGCGCACGTTAGCAATTAACGGTGATGGAACAGACCATGGTTGGGGGGCACATCACTTTGTTGTTGGAGGCGCCGTTAATGGCGGTACAATATACGGAGATGTACCACCAGCTAATTTTAATCACTCGCTTGACGTAGGAAGTGGTCGATTACTACCAACAATGTCTATCGAGCAATATGCGGCAAACTTTGCCAGCTGGATGGGATTGAGTGAGTCGCAGATTGAATCTCTATTCCCTGAGTTACTAAATTTTGCTGAGCGACCAAACTTTATGAGTTAATCATTGAAGTGCGATTGAACGAGTCTTAAAGTGACTCGTTCAATCGGTTGTTTTTAGGCATGTAATAATTGTCATAATCTAAAGAAAACAGAACCTTATCTGCTCTACCAATAATTTCACCTCTTGGCACAAAGCCATATACACGAGAGTCAGCACTTGCTCGACGATTGTCACCTAACACTAAATAACTATCTGCTGGCACAGTGACAGGATCAAATCCCCCCAATGACGCGCCCATACCTTGATCAAATTTCACAATATGTGGTTTACCCGGCAACATCTCTGTCGCCGTGATAAGAGTTTCTCCAAACTCAACGTTTTGATATTCGACAGGTTTGCCATTGAGAATCAAACGTTCATTTTTCATTGCAACGGTATCACCTGGAAGGCCAATTACTCGTTTTATTAAGCGCTTATCAGCTGCATCAGATTCGAAGACAATAATATCGCCGCGCATAGGTTCGTTTAGTCGAGCAATTTTAGTCATGGTAAATGGCACTCTTAAGTCATATGCCATTTTGCTAACACCGACTCTATCGCCCACTTCTAACGTAGGTTCCATAGAGCTACTTGGAATAGAGTAATAATCCGCAAAAGCACTACGAAATATCGCCATCGATAATAAAAAGGTTAATAATCCAATATTTTCTTTAAGCACTTTTTTAACAGCCATGAATCAATTCCTTGTTGTTTGTTTTTTACCGCAGTTATGCACGCGCTTTACTATGACAGACATGATGTGAATAAATTCATGATGAATTATTGAGAAATGTAACAAAAATTGTTTCCACCCCAGTAATTAGAACTCCCATTAAGCCCAAATCAACGAAACCTTTGTACCTTCGTTTGACGACGAAATGTCGACAATAATATTTGTTTTTTCACACAAGCGCTGAACCAAAGACAAACCAATACCGAAACCACTACTCTGCTCTCCTTTGACACCCACGTTATGCACTTCAGACAATATATCAGGCGATATTCCCGCCCCGGTATCCGTGACGGATAATTTATGTTCTTGGTATTTAATGCTAATTGTACCTTGATGAGTATGTTCAAATGCATTTGCGATCAAATTGCTAATAATCACACTCAAATAAAGCTTATTTCCGCACTCACATGCACTATTTGGGACATCTATAAGCAGCTCAATATCTTTGTCTTCAATTTTTTTATGATGGCTGACAACACTCTCTTCAATTAACGGCAGTAACAAGATGCTATCTTGTTCAACATTCTCTTCACGCGCTAACATGAGTAGACCATGAATACACTGCTCCATTTGTTGCTGAGCATTGCTCATGCGAGTGACTAACTGTTGTTGCTCGCTTGTTAAATCCGTTTGTTGTAAGAGTGTCAAAGCGCCTTGGTTTATCGCAACAGGCGTGCGTAACTCATGGGAAACATCCCGGGTAAAATGCTGTTCTCGCTCGATAAAGTTACTCGTACGCTCAAAAGCACTATCAAGTTGGATGGCAAAAAATCCGATTTCGTCATTTGCAAAATCATTGGAAAAGCCTTGAGGTATATCGTTGTTTTTAACTTTAGAGAGAATATCAACAAGCTTTCCGATGGGTTTGCCAATACGTTTTGCAAGTGACCAGGACATTAGTGCAACCACCAAACTAATCATCAGTAGCAAAAACAATTGCATTTTTGCCATGTTTCCTTTGATACTGCGAACGATTAAGTACTCACTAACTTCGGCAACAAGATAACCTTGCGCTAACGGTTTCAAATGATAGTGTTTGCTACCTTCCCCAGGAAACTCAATACGTTCGGGCTCATCTTCTAATAATGTCTGAATGGAGCGAGGCAACTGCTCAAAGCTAGAATAATAACGGACAAAAGTCAGTTTTGGCGTTGGTAATTCACCTTGTGTTAATTGCTGCTGAATATGCCTTGATTCCGTGTTCAATAACTTAGTGAATAACGAGTCCTCAACATAATAACTAAAGAGCAATGACAACGCTGAAAATAACACACTGATAAATACCGAAATCGCAATAAAATAAACGAGTATGCGTGTTCTAATTTGATGAGAAAACATAAAAGCCTTTGTTAAATTGTTAAGCTAAAACCTACGCCATGCATGGTTTTAATTACGGCGTGTTGATATGGCTTATCGAGTGCTTTTCGCAGCTGATAAAGATGAGACCTCAAAGCATCCGACGATGTTGGTTCCTCCCCCCAGATACGGTCACATAATTCACTGCGTGTAACAGCTCGAGGATGTGCTTCCATTAATATCTGTAATATCTGAAAGGGAATGGGTTGTAAATGGACTTCGCATTGATTTCGAGTGACGTGCTTTGTCGCAATATCAAGTGTAATCGCTTGCTCACCTTTTCCTAATGAAAGAGTTTTAGATTGATTTAAGGTATGACGCTGAGCAAGTGCTAAACAACGAACATAAAGCTCTTCTAACGCGAACGGCTTTGTTAAATAATCATCAGCCCCCGTGGAAAAGCCAACTAACTTATCATCTAAAGTATCCCTTGCCGTCAACATAATGATAGGAATATGGCGTTGCGCTTTTTCTCGTAGTTCCCGACAAACACTGAGTCCATCCATTTTGGGCATCGCGATATCAAGTACAATGACATGATAATAATTTTCTAGTGCCAGCTGGCAGGCTTGACGACCATCATAAGCAAAATCCAAAACCATATTATGCTGTTCAAAGAACGTAGCAATATTACGGCTAATTGCTACGTTATCTTCAACTATAAGAACTTTTAGTTCATCGACTTTCACTCAAACCATCCTGAGAGTTTTTTGTAGTAGCCTTCAGGCAATACATGCCCACCATCAAACGTCACGTGCTTTTTATTTGATGTTTTAAACATGGCAAACAAGGCTTCATTTTCCGATTCCGATGCATGTTCATCATCATTAGCAGTCACTAACCATACCTTATCAGCATGCAGTGTGTTAACGATATTTTTGACTGCAACAATTGCCGTTTTATTATCAAGGTATGGTGGAACGATTGATAACACCTGTTCGACCCTAGTATCGGTGCTCGCAAGAATTAATGACACTTGACCACCCATACTGTACCCGGCAGCGCCCGTTTTATCGGGATCAAATTGTGGCTGCTGCTCAACCCAATCAAGTAAAACTCGATAATCTTTCACTGTATCGATAACCATCTGTTCATAAGGTTCTCGCTTACCCCAATAGTGCATGTTATTCATAACATCAACGATAGTGTAATCGAGGTCTTTACGTTTACCGTGATTTCGACTATCAATCGCAATAACTGCATAGCCGCTTGCTAATGCTTGTTCCGTTATCTTGTCGGTTTGCTCAAGTGTAGGACGTTCTTTGAAGCTATCCATAAACCAGCGATTGTCACTTCGGCCCATAGCATGAATCCCAAGCAAAACCGGCACTTGATCCACACCTGGATTTACATTGGCGGGATAGCGAATTCTGCCATTAACCAAAGCACCATCAAAACTTGTATAGGTAAAGCTATATGTCGTACCGTCGTCTTGCGTAATATTCATATTTACCGGACGCTTTTGATAACTATATCTTTCTGTGACGATCTCTTGAGAGACTTGGTAGGGTTTTAACCCCCATATCGCGTACCAAATCGCGCCTAGTGTGACGACTACACCTGTTATTGTTGCCATGATTCTTTTCCAATGTTGTTTTAAATAGCTCATGATTTACTGATCTCAGCTAAGAGTGATTGAATCTTCTCGTTATCGGGAAACCTTGCTTGTGACTGACGAAGCACAATCAGGGCTTTGTTTAAGTCACTCTTATCGATGTGAGTTTGTGCAATCGCCGCATCCAGCATTGGGTGATTAACGTCTGATTGAGTAAGCTCCATCAATGCCAGTGCAACATTACGCTCAATTTCAGTCGTCGCATATTTGCTTTGATACAAACCAGACATCGCCAACAACATCGGGCTATAGCCTTGTTTGTTTGCTTGGTATTCTTTGGTTGCTAACACGCGATCTTGATAAAATTTTTCAACTAACTTGATGGTATTGTCATCTTTAAAGGTAGGAAGACCTGTTGTAGATAACCCAAGTTTTTGAACAACGGCTATCGCACTATCGGCTGTTGAAAACGGATTTTGCCCCGTGACAATTTGTCCATCAATACTAACCTGATTAAGCATCAGCCCATCTTTGATAAGATTGGCCCCTTGAGCTTTTAAATTATCTTCTAATGAAAACGGCAATTGCCATTTTTTAGTGAAGGCCGTTTCTTCAACATTGGTAAACGCAGATATTCTCTTATTGTTAACAAGATAACTTCCATCATCTAATTTAACGTCAAGCAGTGCTGCCGGCCCATGACAAACCGCGGCTACAATACCGTTTTGTTGATAAACCTGTTTGATGACGCGTTTAACGTCCTGATTTGTCGCCAAATCATACATAGGGCCCTTCCCGCCAACCACATAAACGGCATCGTAATCTTGAGTATCAACGTCACTAAGTACATTGGTGTTAGCCAGTTGCTTTGCCGCTTCTTCATCAGCTAAAAACTCCTTGTTATAAGGCTTGTTTTCATCAAAGTTATCAGTAATTAATGCCCCTCCTTTTGGTGAAGCGAAGGTCACCGTAGTCCCCGCGGCTTTAAAAACAAGATAAGATTTGCTCATCTCATCGAATTCATAGCCAGGTTTTATCAGTTCTCCTTGCTCATTTTTCTCACCATAGCTACTCAACACCATTAAAATATTTTTCTTTGCTGATTCAGCTATCGCATTGACACTCAAACTAGAAAGTAAAATCGCCGTGCAAATTGGCAGTAATTTAGGTCTCACAATCATTCTCCTTTAATAAATTACAACGCAATTTATCAAGGAGGATGTGAAGAAAGTGTGAAGAGCAGACTAGTCTGTTTGAAGTTTATAACGTTGGATTAATTTATCCCTTTTACTCGGTAATAAATTCAATGAATCAAGATCACCGTTCGTCACCGAAATCAGGCGTTTATCCATTACGTAAAACCAGAGCCAAGGAATGTAAGCCATAATAAACATACCAAAGTAACCATTAGGCAACGAAGGTAAATCCGGAAAATGCCTAAGCGATTGATAACTTCGCGTCGCATTTGCATGATGATCGGAGTGGCGTTGTAGATGAAATAATGCCCAATTTGAGAAGATATGGTTACTATTCCAGCTATGGTGCGGTTGCGGCTTTTCATAACGCCCTGACGCAAGCTTTTTTCGTTTAAGTCCATAGTGCTCAACATAATTAGCTGAGGTTAACTGCCACATAGACCAAAAGGCGGCGATTAACAGGTAGGGAATAACGCTTGCCCCTAACCAAATTGCCATAAAAAAATAGATGCCTATCGTCATTAACATGGTTTGAATAAACTCATTATTGTATGACCATGGAGATAAGCCCTTTCCAATGAGCCGATCTCTTTCGACGGTATACGCCCTAATAAAACCACCTGGTAACTCTCGGCAAGCAAATTGATATATGCTCTCCCCCATCTTTGCTGATGCCGGATCCTCTGGAGTCGCCACATGTTTGTGATGGCCTCGGTTGTGCTCAATAAAAAAGTGTCCATAGGCAGCGGGAGCAAGTACCACCTTAGCCATCCATTTATCTATTTTATGTCTTTTGTGGCCCAACTCATGGCCGATATTTAACCCGTGACCACCGATGTAGCCAGACAATAAGCCACAAGCTAAGTAACCCCAGCCAGTTAGTGTGTAATTAACAACAAACCACCCCAAAAATACGAAAGTAAATACCACCAGAGGGACATGTAATAAGGTAATAATTCTGTAGTAAGTGTCGGCCTCTAATTGCGGGATAACAGACTCAGGAGGATTACTCGTATCTTCCCCCATCACCAGATCAGCAATAGGAAACACTACATACCAAAGTAAAACAAATGACCACAAAAAAAATTCATTGTGGGTTTGAATAAAGATAAGCGGCCCAGCTAGCGCCGAAAGTGGAATGAGAAATGATACCAACCACATATGGCGTTTTTTATCGACGTAGATATCACCGTTATCTGCTTGAAAGTGCTTTGTTATATTCATTATTGCCCTTCGTCATTGCGTTTGAGTGCCCTTCATCTATCTAACAACACCTAAGTACAAAAATTAACCGTTGAAATTGGCATAAAAACGTCATATTTTGCCATTACAGTGTCAATTAAATACTAATAACTCAAAAACGATGGACAAAACACGAAATGTAGCGATAACCAATGACCTACTACCGTCAATACACCCAAGCTATGCGCGTATTATGTGTGCCTATATCCAAAACAAAGGATATGACATTGATAAGCTATTCATCGGTAGTACGCTCAATTGGCAGAACTTGTTAGATCAGCAAGGTTTTATTAGCCTAGCTCAATTTAGAGCCTTAGTGCTCAATGCCCTTCAATTAACCCAAAAGCCTTGGTTAGGGGTTGAAATGGCAAAGCAACTTCAGGTCTCAGTGCATGGAGCTTTAGGCTATGGTGCAGTCGCAGCGCCTACAGTAAAAGATGCCTTTAAACTCATCGAGCAAGCAATGACAACACGTATCTCACTATTGGGTTTTGAGTATGTTGAAACTAACGTAGGCGCGAGATTTCACGTTGATGAATTTGTCCCGCTCGCAGCATTATCACAAGTGGTGTATCCCATGTTAATTGGCGCTTTTTGCGACATTATTGAAAAAACAACAGGCAGTCATGCTCAACAGGTAAAGGTTTTCCTCCCGTATCCCCAACCGGCTTGGTTTAAACAATATCAAATACAATTTCCGCAACTCACTTTCTCTTTTGACAGTGAAAGCTTCTATATTGATATACCTGCATCACTATTGAGCATGCACTCACTTACCGCGGATAACTTTGCTTATCGCAATGCCCAACGAGAGTGTCTTCAACTATTGAAGAGTAAAGAGCAAGGGGGAGCTTTATCAGAACAAATAAAAAGACGCTTGTTTTCAATGTCACCAATGACACCGCAACAAGCTCAGATCAGCCAAGATTTAGGCATATCCGTCCGTACATTGATCAGAAAGCTAAAAATGGAAAACACCAGCTTTCAAAAGATTGTTGATGAAGTAAGAACAGAACTTGCCTGTTGGGAGCTTCAAAACACGGAACAGCCGATAGACGATATTGCAGATCGCGTTGGTTTCATTGATACATCTAACTTTTCAAGAGTTTTTAAGCGCTGGATGGGCATAACACCTTCACAGTTTAGACGACAATCGAAGTAAACCTAGCTTAGTTAGCAATGCAATTATTGATGTGCTCCACCCAATACTCAACAGATTGTGTTAACGCATTTTCACCAATTGTAATCTCACAAACACAAGAGTGTTGATCACCAGACCTAGGCAGCGGCAAAACAATGACGCCTGTAAGTTCAGCATATCGTATTATTTTATCGGCTAACGTTTTCGCGTTTATGTCAAACTTCAAATGAAACATTGAGACTTCAGGATGCTCGGGTTCTAACCTAATCGCTAACATGCTCAGTTGCTGACAAAGCGCCTTGGTGTAACGAACATAATCTGGCATTCGGTTTAGGTGGATGTTAAGGCCTCGCTTTGCGGCAATCACTTCAGGGTATAATGTTATGGGGTTGCCTCCCGCCCGTCTCGCCCATATGCGAGCATCATCAATCAATTCTTTTTCACCCAACAACGCTGCGCCAAAGACGCCATTCAAATCTTTGTAAAAACTCACATAAAGGCTGTCAAACAAGGCCGCAATTTCAGCTAAGCTACGTTGATAGTAATCTGTTACTTGCCAAACTCTTGCACCATCTAAATGAAGTTTAACGCCGTGAACATCACACCAATGGCGAATCTCGAGTAACGATTGCCAAGTGGGCAGTGCACCGCCAATCTCCCTCATGGGTACCTCAAGAATTATTGCTGCTAAAGTCTCTGAGTTAAGGTCACTCAAATCCTCAGCCGTTGTAACACGTGATGGATCACCAACGCTCTTCCCATTTAATTGCCAAAGGTATTCAACGGCCATATGTTCGTGAAGTAACAAGTGCGACGTTGGGTGCAAACCTATATCGTTTTTCCCCGATTGCTCACTAAAGCACTTCATCGCAACACATTGGGCAAGTGTTCCTGTTGGTAAAAATACACAACTCGCTTTAGCAAAGAGTTGAGAGAGTTCCTGCTCAAAGGCTTCGATAGTGCCACCGCTCCCGTATGCATCTCGCATGTCAT
This sequence comes from Thalassotalea loyana, assembly GCF_030161435.1. Classification (GTDB taxonomy): domain Bacteria; phylum Pseudomonadota; class Gammaproteobacteria; order Enterobacterales; family Alteromonadaceae; genus Thalassotalea_G; species Thalassotalea_G loyana. Next base: position 396,777 of record NZ_BSSV01000002.1, read on the forward strand.
TGTCGGTTACATAGTTAGCTAAAGCAGTTAGCTCCTTATCCATCGCTAATTGGGGATGTCTCAATAGAGAAGTCTTTGCAGCTTTGCTTGCGCTGGCATATCGCTGTTTTTGATGTTCAGTAATGTGGCTCATTAAAGCTAGATACCTCGGCAAATAATTAAGATGAGCAACTGTAGTGAGATACCCCACCCGCTAACATAAATTGCTCAGGTCTACGCTGATAGAATTTACTTTCAACGTCCTCTGATTGTTCCTCGTAAGGGTTGGTTAGGATTGTCTGTAATTCTTGGATTAATGAAAAGTCGCCTTTTGCCGCCTGCTCATAGGCTGGCACTACAAGCCACTCACGCCACGTGTATTTTGGATTAACGCGTTTTAGTGCCTGTCTAAGCGCACTCTCATCTTTATGTGCTATTGCCAGCTTCCACTTTTCAAACCAAATCAACCATTGCTCCGTTAATTCCTGCGAAGGATTGCGATAAAAACTTAGTGCTAGTGTCGAGATATCGTTAGGTATATCAGAAAGCTCACGAAAGAAAATCGTGTAGTCGACTTTGGTCTTAACCATAAGTTGCATAAGTTCGACGTAAAGATCAGCATCAAAACTATCAAGCCCCAACTTACTTGCCCACATAATTTCCATTTTTTCCTCAACAACATTTGAAAACGTTGAGCGAATACTTTCTAACTCGTGCAGCGCATCAGGGCTTTGGGAAATAAGCGGAACAAGCGCCGAACAAAAGCTGTCAAAGTTTTTACCTGCAGCAAGCGGCTGATTAAAAAAGGCAAAGTGGCGACCACCGCCAGTCCAAGGCTGAAAAATGGGATCAAACTGTTCACAATAACCAAATGGACCATAATCTAGGGTATAGCCTCCTAACGCACAATTATCACTGTTAAAGTTACCTTGGCAGTAACCCACACGAATCCAATTTGCTACTAATGTCGCGAGTCGTTCACGAAATTTTGTTGCAAGCAAAACCACCTTCTTTTCTAGTGGTAAATCGTCATCAATTTCCTCTTGATATTCGCGCTCTATTACGTGCAAGAAAATCATCTCTAGTTCTTTAAGTGCCTCTGGATGAGATTGTTTTCTCGCTCTTCTACCGAACAACTCTAGTTGTCCCACGCGCAAAAACGAAGGCGCTACACGCGTTGAGATTGCAACAGGGTTTTCCACCATGATTTCAGGTTCAAATGATTGAGAGTCCTCAACATACCAAGGGCGATGAACTTTTTCTGAACTCGACATATACAAACATAACGATCGAGAGGTTGGTACACCTAACGCCTGCATATGCTCTTGCGCTAAAAATTCGCGGACACTCGAGCGTAATACGGCTCTGCCATCGCCACCGCGACAATAAGGCGTAGGGCCACCACCTTTTAATTGCATCTCCCAGCGCTGACCATTATGGTCGATTTCTAAGACAGAAATAGCTCGACCATCACCGTATCCATTCCCCGTTCGAAACGGGCATTGCTCATTATATTCAGTCCCATAAATAGACAATGCATAGCCCGTCGCCCAGCCAAGTTTTCTCATAGGCGCAGGTAAATGAGTTAAGTCACCGGTAAATAGCTTCGTAAAGCTTTCATCGTTTACAAGGCGGTGATCAAATGCCAATTCATCAAAGAATGTGCGACTGTGAGCAACATACACAGGGTTTTCAATCGTCGTAGGTTTTACCGGCACATAATGACCTGAAAAGACCTGACGAGGACTAAAATCATCCCCACTTTCTGTGGCATCAGGATCACAAGCGAGAGTACTGACCAGTGAATAATCCGAAATTTTCGCGATGTCTGATAGGCTTTTTATTTGTTCCATAGACTTTGTAATATCGTTTGTTTGACTGTAGTAACTTTCTTTGTACTTACCACCGTAAGTCACCTTGAGATCAAGTTACTGTCGGTTTTATTTATGTGGTAACGCTAGCAGAGTAAGTTACTCAACACCAGAGTACATGGCTTGTTAAAGTCGATTAAAAGCTTACTGGCTCAGTAACAAGTCAATTCATCTCAATTTTTCGACACTATATATCAAACCACTGTTGTTTATGTATCGAGATAGGCTATGTTATTGAATAAATTATTAATCGGTTAAACATAATAAAGAGATCAATCTGAATGAGACAATTAAATTTACCGAAACCTGCCCTAACCCTTATGCTCGGTGCGTTATTAACAAGCCAATCTGCAATAGCAGAAGACACCAATAATAATGTGCTGGGACTAAAGGATTTATTCAATCTTGAATACGCATCAAATCCAGTGGTTACTCCGGACAGAAAATCAGTAATCTATGTCAGAAATAGCATGGACATCATGACAGATTCAGTGCGCCGAAATCTGTGGACAGTGGATTTAGATGGCACTGACCATATGCCACTATTATCTGACACTAAAAACCATTTCAGTCCAGTTTTCTCACCGGATGGCAAAAAATTAGCTTACTTGTCGAGTAAAGAAGGTAAAGTGCAAATTTACCTGAGAGACATTGCCACAGGAAATACAACTCGTGTAACAGATGTTGCAATGAGTCCAAGTAGTTTAAGCTTTTCGCCAGATGGCTCTCAGCTTGCTTTCTCAATGTTTACTCCAACAAAAGCAAAACCATTATTTAGCCTTAATTTTAAGCCGAAAGACGCAAAATGGGCGGACAACGCGCAATACATTGACCAAACATTATTCCAACGAGACGGCGCAGGAATGAGACGTCCTGGAAACATGCAAGTTTACGTTGTACCGACAATAGGCGGAACACCACGACAAATCACATCAGGGCCATTTGATTATGCTGGCTCTATTGCATGGACTAATAATGGTAAGCAGCTAATTGTTTCGGCAAATACACGCAATGATGCTGACTTCGATATCTTTAACGCGGACATTTTAGCCATTGATGTAACAACATCAAAAGTTACTAAACTAACAGACGCTAGTGGTCCTGAAGGTAGTCCAAATATCAGTCCTAACGGTAAAAAAATTGCATTTACTGGTTTTGAAGATAATGGCAAGTCAAATCAGTTAAATCAGCTCTACATTATGAATCTAGATGGCTCAAACATAAAAAGCCTTACGCCAACGTTAGACCGCTCTGTGGAAAGTATAGATTGGGCTGACAACAGTAAAGGTTTGTATTTTAGTTACGATGACATGGGCAAAAAGCATGTTGCTTATGTGAGCTTGTCAGGAAAGATCACAACGAAAACAGATAACTTAGGTGGTATGAGCCTAGGAAGACCATACACGTCTGGTCAATACGATGTAGCGTCAAACGGTAGTATTGTTTACACATCAAATAGTGGCAACCGTCCGGCCGATTTGGCAATCGTTGACAAAAAGGGCAAAGTCAAACAGCTAACCGATTTAAATAGCGATGTTTTTGGCCACAAAACGCTCAACAAGCCTGAATTATTATCGCTCAAAAGCAGTGTAGATGGCCGAGATCTGCAAGCTTGGATCGTCACCCCGCCTGATTTCGATCCTAATAAAAAATACCCATTACTCCTTGAGATCCATGGTGGTCCTCACACCGCTTACGGCCCGAGTTTTTCAAGTGAAGTACAGCTTTTCGCTGCTGCAGGTTATGTTGTTGTATACGGCAACCCTCGTGGATCAACATCGCAAGGTGCTGAATTTGCAAACCTTATTGACAAAAACTACCCATCTGAAGATTACAACGACCTAATGGACATGGTTGATGGCGTCATTGCAAAAGGTTATGTCGACGAATCAAATCTATTTGTTACAGGTGGCTCAGGTGGTGGTGTGTTGACGGCTTGGATCATCGGAAACACCGACAGATTTAAAGCAGCAGTAGTGGCTAAGCCCGTCATCAACTGGACAAGTATGATAGGTACGTCAGATATTTATACCTTTATGACAAGATACTGGTTTAACGACCTACCGTGGAATGATTACGAGCAATACTGGAACCGTTCTCCACTGTCATTAGTTGGCAATGTAAAAACACCAACGATGGTATTAACGGGTGAGCTCGATGTCAGAACACCGATGGCAGAGAGTGAGCAATACTATGGTGCGCTTCGCTTGCAAGGTGTCGAAAGTGCCCTTGTTCGTATTCAAGGCGCATACCATGGGATTGCAGCTAAGCCTTCAAACCTAGCGCGTAAAGTTGGCTACATTTTGGCTTGGTTCGACAAGTACAAAGACGAAAAGAAAGCTGATTAATTAGCTAAACTCGATTAGCTCTTATCATATTAATTAACCTTAATCGTTAAGAGCTAATCTACCTTCCATTGTACACATTTCTGATCATTACCTAAGTTCCTACAAATAATTCTGTTCTCGGTCCACTCCTACCCACTGCGCTACCCCACGAATAACAAGACTTATGAATATTTCTCATACTTGAATGAAATAAAACCATTTTTTTTCATAAAACATTAGGCGTATAAATCCACCTATTCACGTTGCGGCTTCGCAATTTAAGAGTATTTATTAAGGGTTTTATCGTCATGAGCAACGAATTCACATTTAATATCAAGAAGATAATTTTTGATGAGCACTATCAGCCTGCTGATAACACACGTATTACCACAAACTTCGCAAACCTAGCACGTGGAGAGAGTCGGCAATCGAATTTAAGGAGTGCTTTAAAGATGATTGATAATAGCTTTAACGCTCTCGCGCATTGGGATAATCCTCATGGTGACCGTTATGCCCTAGAACTAGAGATTGTCTCTGTTGAAATGGACATCAATGAAGGCGGTCAAGCATTCCCGTCGATTGAAGTATTAAAGACCAATATTATTGACCGTAAAACCAATGAGCGAATTGAAGGAATTGTCGGCAATAACTTTTCATCGTATGTTCGTGACTATGATTTTAGCGTATTGCTATTAGATCATAACAAGGATAAGCCTCAGTTCAGTATTCCCGAAGGTTTTGGGGAGTTACACGGTAAGCTTTTTAAGTACTTCGTCAACTCTGCATGTTACAAACAACACTTTAAAAAGTTACCTGTCATCTGTTTAAGTGTGTCAGACAACAAAACGTATCAGCGAACGGAAAACCAACACCCTGTTTTAGGGTTTGAATACTTGCCAAATGAGTCGTCATTAACCGAGCAATATTTCAAAAAGATGGGCTTACAAGTACGTTATTTCATGCCTCAAAATAGCGTTGCGCCGCTTGCATTTTACTTTTTTGGTGACTTACTCAATGACTACACGAATCTGGAGCTAATCAGTACGATTAGCACAATGGAAACGTTTCAAAAGATTTATCGACCTGAAATATACAACGCAAATGCTGTTGCCGGTAAACGCTACCAACCGAACTTAAAGAATATCGACCATTCGCTAACCCAGATTGTTTACGATCGAGAAGAACGAAGTCGACTCGCGATTAAGCAAGGTAAATATGCAGAAGAGCACTTTATCAAGCCATATCAGCACGTCCTTGAACAATGGTCGGCGAACTACGCCCTTTAAATCGATACATAAGGTTATTAACATGAAAACTCTTTTACCGACTTCGACAGCGGGCAGTTTACCTAAGCCTTCATGGCTAGCCGAACCAGAGAAACTTTGGTCACCATGGAAATTAGAAGGAGAAGCACTAACACATGGCAAGCGCGATGCACTGCGTGTATCACTGCACGAACAACAATACGCTGGTATCGATATTGTCAGTGACGGTGAGCAAACTCGACAACACTTTGTCACCACCTTCATTGAGCATTTAACTGGGGTTGATTTTGAGAATCGCAAGACGGTTAAAATTCGCGATCGCTATGAGGCGAGTGTACCAACAGTCGTAGGCCCAGTAAGTCGCCAAAAATCGGTATTTGTTGACGACGCTAAGTTTCTTCGCCAGCAAACTAATAAGCCAATAAAATGGGCTCTGCCGGGCCCGATGACGATGATAGATACGCTTTACGACGATCATTATAAAAGTCGTGAAAAATTAGCTTGGGAATTTGCCAAAATACTCAATCAAGAAGCAAAAGAACTTGAAGCTGCTGGTGTTGATATTATTCAATTTGATGAACCTGCATTTAATGTTTTTTTTGATGATGTAAACGACTGGGGAATCGCCTGTTTAGAAAGAGCCATAGAAGGCTTAAAATGTGAAACAGCCGTGCATATTTGTTATGGCTATGGCATAAAAGCAAATACAGAGTGGAAGAAAACCCTAGGCTCTCAATGGCGACAATACGAAGAGATTTTCCCAAAACTTCAACAATCCAATATCGATATTATCTCCCTTGAATGTCATAACTCGCGTGTGCCAATTGAGTTGCTTGAACTCATTCGAGGTAAGAAAGTGATGGTGGGCGCAATTGACGTAGCGACCAACGAAATAGAAACTCCTGAAGAAGTTGCCGATACATTGCGAAAAGCGCTAGGGTTCGTTGACCCGGATAAACTCTACCCTTGTACCAACTGCGGTATGACACCATTATCAAGAGATATAGCGAATGCAAAACTGAACGCACTTAGCCAAGGCGCAGCAATAATCAGAAAAGAGCTAGCGGCGGAGTTTAGCCTAGCTAACCAAGAACTCTAATCGCACGATAAACTTATTAACTTAAGAAGCATCATGTAGTTAAGTCTACTTGGTGCTTTTTTATTTAACCGCCCTCCCCGTCCATACATCAATAAACCATTACTCTTTCGCATCTACTATCAAAAAGATGAAAACATATTCACATTAGTAAAGTAACTAATGCAGTTAAGCGTAAACTATGCTTTAATCAACTGTACAAAAAACATACAAAAATAATAAAACACGGAGGTTATTATGGTCCGATTAATCGTGAGCATTTTGTCAGTAGTATTGCTATCAAGTTGTGCAGGTAACTACTTAAGTGCGACCTGTACAGATCCTGATAAATGTGAATCTGCAATTATTTCCAAAACAGTTCAAAGAAACGATAAAGTGTCTGCTGGTGTCCTCTACGCATTACCTCGCCAACGGGTAAAAATAACGATTAAAAGTGAGCTTGTGACGAAAGAAGGAATTAAGCAAACAATCACTAAACGCTATGCTGAAGTAGACAAAAGTAAGGCAAAATTAATACAAGCAACCAAAGAAAAAAAGAGTGCAGAAGATCGATTAGCAGCTCATAAAAATGCAGAGGATATTGGAGAAAGCTATGAAACCTATGCAAGTCGTGTAGCAATTGAAATATTCGAAGCGAAAGCAATCATAAAAGTAGAAACAGACAAAATTTCTGCACTAAACAAACAAATCGTAAAGTTAAAAAATCAACTTACAAGTTTTCCTGATACACCTGCAATACATACAATTAGCATGACACCAGTAGCTGAAGCACCCCATGCCGATGGTGACGCAATGTTATCGGCGGTCATGGTTGATAACCCTAAAACCGCAGACTCATTTGAAATAACAACAACCGATGCGGGCCTATTATCAGGTGGTAGCGGCACTTCCAAGGGGCAAGTTGATGAAATTATTGTCTCGCTAGCAAAAGCGATTGGCGCATTTAACGCACCAACGACAACAGTCAATAAAAATGCACCTATTGGAAGCCATTCGTTTGTAGCCGCCAAAGGCCTTTGTAAACACAAAGCATTTAACAAAACCTTTGTGCTAGATTTTAAACATAGTGATGCTCCTGAAGCTGAAATTAATCGTTTTTTTAAAACAAACAAACTCTGCCTTAAATTTAATATCAATAACTCAAGCAGCTTCACTTCAGATTACTCATTACTCACTTATGACATCAAGGCCGAAGATGAAGCTGGAACTGAAGACGACGACAAAGGGCTTTATGACGGCCTCGTTTATCCAAGAAAGTCGGCGCTAAACATGTCATTGTGCGAAACCATCAATACAGATGTGCAGCAATGTAGCCCTATGGCATCTTTTCCAACCCAGTATTTTTCGTTAGACATCATAGATCCAAGTCGTGTCGGGGTGATAAAACTTGATCAAGGCACATTCGCTGACAACAATTATGAGTTTGAATTTAGCAATGGTTTATTAACGCGGTTCAAGAGTGATAAACCATCAGAAATTATTTCTGCACTAGCGATGATTCCTGCCGCCGCAAAAGCATTAGTTGAAATTCCAGCGGAGATCATTCAATTAAAATTTGATTTATCAGATAAAGATCGCGCGTACTACGAAATGCAAACAGCAATCTTGAAAGCTAAATTGGAGCACGATGCGATTTCAGAAAATCAAGAGCAATATCAGCAAAACATAGAAGACGAAATACTCGGTACCGGTGACACGACCGATGGCGACGATAACAACTAGCCAAATTCCCACTCATGTTGACTAAAAAAGCCACGCGTTAATCGCGTGGCTTTTTTAGTTAATGTTTATGTTGCTTAAAAGAATAAAAAGCGAATACCAACGACAAACAATAAGGCCGCAAATAACTTTTTAAGTAATTTAGTGTCTAACGAATGGGCAAGTTTAGCGCCTAACTTAGCGCTTGGAACACTCGTAATAGCAATACCAAGTACAGCAGGCCAGTAGACGTAACCAGTGCTCCATTCAGGTAATGCTGATTGATCCCAGCCTGTAACAACGTTTGATACCGTTGCAGCGATCGCAATAGGTAAACCACATGCAGCAGAGGTAGCGACGGCTTTCTTCATGTCGATTTTTAGCCAAGATAAATACGGAACCGTAAACGTTCCACCGCCAATACCAAACCAAGAAGAGCCGAAGCCAATTACGCCACCAGCAGCCGAAATCCCTAAAGCACCCGGTTCCTTGCCCTCACCAGGTGGTTGCCAGCCTGAAAACATTTTAAGTGACAGTAACAAAGCAAAAACACCAATAAGCTTTTGTAGAACGGGTCCTGGGACCGAGGAAATAAAGAACACGCCCATCGCCGTACCTATCACTAAACCAACAGTCATTGCTTTAACAACACGCCAAATCACAGCGCCCTTCTTGTGGTGAGCCATTACAGAACTAATTGACGTAAACACGATACTTGCGAGAGATGTCGCGACCGCCATATGCGTCAAGATATCAGGTGAAACACCAACAAAAATAAAACTAAAGATAAGCACTGGCACGATTACCATGCCGCCGCCAACACCAAATAGTCCGGCTAACAGCCCAGCGAATGCCCCAATCACTAAGTAAAGAAGAAAAAACATCAATATCCCTAATATACGACTAACCCAAATAGCGAACACATTATAACCAGCCACTTAACAATAGCCATCACTATCTCTGTAACAAATTGATTTAGCTAATAACTTTTTGCTAACCGATTGCTTTTTGAAAATAAGTTGATTTTTTACCCTTTCAGCGTACACTTGTACGCCTAATTTCAGCGTACACATGTAAGCTAAATAATTCATATGCAAAAAACGTTTAACTGGCTTAGCCAACAATTACTCAATCATTCGTCCGTAGGGGCATATTTTGAACCATTAATTCAACAACTTATGCCTGCTTGGCGAGTTGATTATTTTCGTGCAAAAGTTCAAACAATTGATTTTTTATCACCAGACACCGTAGCGTTATGGTTAAAGATCAATAAATCGTGGCCTATTCATCGTGCGGGCCAGCATATTCAGCTCACGCTTGAGATAGACGGGAAGCTCTGCACTCGAGTATTTACCATTGCGTCATCGCCACAAAAAGCAAAAGTAGACCATCTAATTAGACTGGTGATTAAACAACAGCCAACGGGGCAATTTACACCAAGTTTATCTTCGCTGGCTGTTGGCGACTGGATTAACATTTCAGCACCACAAGGTGATTTCACACTTGATAAGGTCTCAGAACATTCGCTTTTTTTGGCCGCTGGCTCCGGCATAACCCCCTTTATCGCAATATTGTCGGCAATGAATTTTGAGAATAAAAAGACAAAGGTTCACTTGATCTACTATGCGAAGAAAAGTCAGCATTTACTCGTTGATGAACTCGCAGCAATCGCAAATAAGCACGCAAACTTTAGCTTTGACCTATTGCATCGTGAAAACCACGGTGATGTTTCTCAGCACCTGGCAACACATGCGTCATCAAACTTTTATGTATGCGGCCCAGCGCCGTTTTATAACTGTATCGAGGGATATACAACGGCACAAAATCGCCAACTGTTTTCTGAGCACTTTACTGCGCTACCGTTGCCAACTACCAACCAAACAACGTTCAAATTGGGCTTTAGAGATAAACAACTTGACGTGACAAACAGTGAGCCTTTGTTAACCCAATTACTGTCCTTAGGTGAAAGCGTAACTTACGGCTGCAAAATGGGTATCTGCCATCAATGCCAATGCACAAAATCGAAAGGTGTTGTTAGAAACATACTCACTGGGGAACTGTCAGATACAGGTGAAGAACTTATTCAACTATGTACCGCACAAATGATAACTGACGTGGAGCTTAAAGCATGACGGAAATTGCAAAGCCAAACTATGAATTATTGGGCCAACAACTTGACGACCTGAGAGCCAAAACCATGGCTAAAGTAGGTCAAGAAGATGCTAACTACATCAAAAAAATCATTTTATGGCACCGATTGTTTGAGTGGAGTGGCAGAATCTTATTGATGCTAGGCTTCATCAACCCTGTGCTGTGGGTCATTGGTGTATTGTCGCTTGGCTTAGCTAAGATTCTCGACAATATGGAAATTGGCCACAATGTGATGCACGGCCAATACGACTGGATGAACGACAAGCATATTAACTCAAAGTCCTATGAATGGGATATTGCTTGTGACGGAGCTAGTTGGAATAGAGTCCATAATTTTGAGCATCATACATACACGAACATTATTGGCAAAGATCGTGACTATGGATATGGCTTATTGAGGCTATCGAACGACTTTACCTGGCGTATCAAAAACCTTTGGCAGCTTCTAACCTATCTCAATTTAAGCCTGCTTTTTCAGTGGGGAATTGCCTATCATGAACTGGCTGCTGAACGTGTTTTCTTCGGTAAAAAGAAAGACAACCGTGAAAATAAGGTGTCCCATACACAGCTTAAAAAAAGGTTTTTCAGTAAAGGGGCAAGACAAATAGCAAAAGATTACATCATCTTTCCAGTGTTAGCTGGTCCGCTCTTTTTGTGGGTCCTTGTGGGTAATATTTGTGCCAATATCATTCGCAATTTATGGACCTCAACCATTATATTTTGCGGTCATTTTACGGGCGATGCTCAAACATTTACCGAAGCTGAGTGCGAGAATGAGACCAAGGGCCAGTGGTACTATCGACAAGCGCTTGGCTCGTCAAATTTAAGAGGTGGAAACTTATTTCATGTGCTGACAGGTCATTTAAGTTTTCAGATAGAGCATCACTTATTTCCAGATATGCCTGCTAAGCGATATCGAGAAGTGGCTCCCGAGGTCCAACGTATCTTTAAACAGCATGGGATTCATTACAATACAGGAAGTTTTGTCCGTCAATACGGTTCCGTATTAAAAAGAATATTTAGGTACTCATTCCCTTAAAATAAACAATAAAAAAGGCAAACCTAGGTTTGCCTTTTTCTCTTCAAATGTGATCTACCAAGAGCCGTACATGGCGTTAGGTAGCAAGACCAGTCCATTTTTCTTCAACAACTGCTCGATATTTGCGTCGTGCTGTAATACACCAGCAAAGTCCTCAATATTGTCGCCAACTTGCATTAATATTGTCGCTTTTGGGAAGCCATTATGACGCTTGCCTTTGGACGCGAAACAACTTGTTTCACCATTGACTACTTGAGCTCGACGTAAGTCTTTATCGTTAATGACACCGTTTTTACCCATTTCTAGTTTGTCAGCTTTTGTACGCCCCATTAAACATGTATTTTCAATTGAAACAGGGATTTCCATCTGCTGTAGATTTTTCCATGTATGGTGGTCTAAGGCTCTTTCACGATTCGTCACTAACGCAAGCTTTCCACCATTTTCTAGCACAGCTTCAATAAACATTTTTGCACCTGGTACAAGTGCAGCTTTTTCAGAAGCAACCCATTGATTCCACGTTTTACGCTCGTAAGTTTTTCCAACCTTTTCGATACCAGCGTTATAAGGGCTGTTATCCAAAATAGTCTCATCAACATCCATTACAACAACCCAATCACCGTCAGGTTTTGTCATTGCCTTTAATGCCTTTGTTGCGTTTTTATACGCTAATTCAGTAAGGTAGCGATATTCAGCACTGGTTGTTTGCCAAGTTACTCCATTACTTAACGGAAGTGGCTTGTTTGTAAGCTCCAAGCTAACCGCGCAATGATCACTTAACATTGCCTTTGGCTCCATATCACTGAAAAGGTGTGCTTTGACATCTTTTTGATAATTTGAAGATAGTTTGCCTACTAAAATATGGTCTATTGGTGCAGGATAGTATGGATGACAACCAATTAACGCCTGAGTGGTGTTTTCCAGCGCAGCATACTCTGTTGTCGCGTTGGCTAACTTTTGTGTCATTGCATTGTATGGCGCAGATAAACGGTGATTGAAGTCACCTAAGATGATGTATGGCACAGAGGCTTTATCTTGCTCTTGTACCCAATCAACTAAAACTTCTGCTTGTTTAGCATAGGTCATACATGAGTCTTTGTCTGATCGTTTGTAATTATCGACAAAACAACCACTTTTCATGTGTACGTTTAATAGCTTAAATTTACCCAACGAAGAATTAACGACCAATTCAACACCATAACGCAAACCTGGGTTATCTAAACCTAACGCTTTTAAGCTTGTCAGGCTCTCTACCGCTACCCCTTTTTTAACAGCAAATGCGACTTTTTGTTGCGTCGACATAAACCCTGTTTTGCGACATTCGTAGGCTTCATTATCCGGTCTATCAGACATTAATACTTGCCAGTTATCGGCTGGGAATAGTTGCGCGACAGCTTGCTTTGATGCCACTTCTTGTAAAGCAACAATGTCTGCATCGATGCTTTTTGCGTAAGCTTTAAGTTGAGCGATTTCTTGTTCAGTTCGCGGTCGACAACCATCAGTATGTGGAAACGCTAAATGCTCAACATTCCATGTAGCGACTTTAAGCGACTGTGTTAAATTTGTATCGTGCGACTGCACGTTATGAGATGAAACATTCGCATCTGCTGCTGCTTGAACAGCCTCATTGCTTTTACACCCAGCGAGCGATAATCCGCACATCAACAGAGTTAAGTAAAATTTTTTATTAATCATAGCTTTATTTCGCAATATATATTTTTATAGTGATGAAGAGTCACTTAATGACAGCGTGTAACTCGAACATACATGAGAAGAAGTCTTAAACGATATTGTATGAATCAGTCGAGTATAAAATCAACCATTTTTGTTCAATTGGTCAAGAATCAAATCGATTGGAGAAGACATATTTATCCAGCAAAAACAGGGTGCTTTGCTAATAAGTTGTGAAAATAGAAAATTGGACTAGAGTTTTATTCATAAAAATAACAAAGATAAGGATATTGTATGTTTAAAAATATTTCTTTAGCAGGTATCTTTCTTTGCTTGTCCTCATGCTCTTCGCTAGATCTAGACAGCACATCTACCTACAGTAATAATCGTCAAGCAATTGAAAATAACAATCTAGCTTTTTCGGATACCCCCATATTATTTATCGCAGACAACCAGAAAGCGCTCGTTCCTACAGAGCCAATCTTTGAGCAAAGCTTTCTTTCAGAAATGGCAGTAAACACAGCCCACCGCCGCCCATCATTAGACGCGTTTTCTTTGGATATCGTCAATTATATTATCAACAATAATGAACACCAATTACTAATCCATGGTGGCGATTTACTTAACAACAGTTGTGTCGAAGAGTTCAATGTATCAGTGGAAACACTCAATCGAAATCCCAACAAATCTTGGTTTATTGCGCCAGGCAATCACGATGGATACTACCTGGGTATATCATCGCCGCTAAACCTTTCCAAACGAATGATTCCATTGCATAACACGTTACTGGATGAAAGAGCTGGGTGGGGATTAACCTGCACTCCCATTAACAATGAGCGTATAAATAAGGTCAATAATCTTCGAGCAACTGGTAAACTCAATAACACACAAGCTGCAGGTTATGAAAACTTAAAAGACTATGCAACCGTGCATAAAAATATTGCCGATAAATCCGTGTTTAATTGGTTGTATCTAAAAGCGTTAGGGATTAACGAGAAAATTGCCGAAGGAGTAACCGTAGACGTTCAGCCAACATTAAGTAAAGAGTTCGAACAATACTCATTACGTTGTGTCGATTTTGAGTCTCAAGGTGAATTACATAATACCTTTATGACAGACATTTGCTGGACACAGCACGAGAGCTATGGAGATAACTACTTCAAGGAACAACCAAATAAATATACGTATACGAACAATATAGAAACTCAATTTGTAGAGCGACATCCTTGGCGCAATTTCATTATTCAAAAGTTGACGACAACGTTCAGTAACGAACCTTTAGATATCATCATTATCGATACGTCGAGTTATAGCGAAGGAAGAGCTATAAAAAACAATGGTGAATTATATTACCGTAGCTATGGTGCTGCCGACGCCGCTGAAATCGTTCCTCCTCAACTAAAGATCTTTGATAAATGGATAAATGAAAACAAAGAGCTTAATAGAAAGACGATTATCGTTGGTCATCACCCGCTGTTTGATTTCAACGTCAAATCCTATGCAGCCATAAATAAGGCATTTGATAGTAAACACGTTTTAGCATACGTATCGGGTGACACGCACGACGGCTACCATGGCACGCACATTTTCCCTAAAGAGCAAATGAATAGTCAGGTACTTGAAGTCAACTTAGGATCTTCAATCGACGCTCCTATTGAATATGCTTTAATAGGGACAACACAAAAAGACAACACGCATTCATTTCTTGCCAAACGATATTCTTTGACACCTTTAGTATCGACAGAAACTGAGCAAGTCAGTCGCCCAAAACACAGGGCAACTATTATCAAACCGAAAAAATATAAGAAAAGTGGTCACCTAGATAGTCCCAAGTATTATGCCGAGTTTAATGATTCTCTCTGGCGAAAATGTAACGACCTTTGGACATTTGATAGTAATGCCAAGCCTTACGACCCTTTATCACTGTTGAGTTACGACGAGAGAACAACAATCGAATCACAAAACATCAAACAGCCTATTTCATATTTTGGTTTACCTTATTTAAACCTTACAAATTTAGATAATGTAAGAGATGATGCATTGAGGGCTTACAAACTAAACAGACTAAAACATTTAGCAATTGTCTATGAACAAATGTTTAATGCCGCCGATGTCGTATTTAGTGACAAGGTAAAACGATTACAAGGTTTAGCCTACGATGAATACGAAAATTTAAGAGCAAACAATTTTTCAAGTTATTGGACGCGGGAACAAGAGTATATTAGTACGCTTTTTAGACTAGCAGAGCTTATCCTAGCGATTGAAGCTGAACTCCCCCGCATTGACCAAGAAGGCAAAGACAATCCAAACCCAAGAGTACAATTGTTTACAGTATGTAGTGCGATTTTTGACGCGGAAATAGAATATAAGGCAGGAATATTCGATGGCTAAATTTCGTTATCGTCCTCTTGTTACATGTGGTGTTTTTTTCGCGTTAATTGCTTGCACGAATAATCCCTATCAGTTCACTGAGAGCTTTAGGCTTTTTAACACACCTTTTGCGGCAATAGATGAACAAAAAGATCTCTCATCAACGTTCAAAAGTAACTTCTGTAAATCGATTTCAACAGAAGCAGAATCTACGGCATGTACTCAGTATTTTTATCCTTACCCAAATGATAATAAAGATGGAGAAGTTACCCATCTCAGAGACATAGATGACAAAGCCAAATACCTATTTGTAATCGTCCCAGGCATTTTAGGCGAATGTATCATTGATGAAGTTGCTCCATTTGAGAAATCAATCCCCTTGGTCTCAGAGAAATATCCAAACATTCGTTTTCACACTATCAAGACTGTTAGTGGCAGAGCAAGTAGCACATACAATTCGAAAACAATTTATACCGAAATAGAAAGACTAGAGACCTACCCTGAGGAAAAAATCATCATAGTCGGCTATTCAAAAGGTGCAACCGACAGCTTGGTTTACTTTTCAGATTATTATTTTAATCCTAGTGTAAAAAATACAAAGATAATTTCAGGATTTGTAACCATTTCAGGCGTTATTCTTGGTACCCCCATTGCCAATACAGAATATTTAAACAGTGAATCCATCGTCGCTAATTTTCCAATTGATACGTGCCCAACAAAAGACGAAAGTGGCGTTAACGATTTAAGTAACTTAACTAGATTTGAATGGTTCAAACAACAATACAGTACTGAGATATCTAACATACCAAGCTTTTCATTAATATCAGCGAGTACAAGAAAAAACACATCATTAGTTTTTAACACTTTTCACAAAGATATAATGACGATGGCTGGGATAAATGATGGCCAAGTGCCCGCCAGTATGCAGTTTATGCCTAATTCATACTATTTAGGTACAGTCAATGCGGATCACTGGGCCGTCATCCTTCCCTTTAGTGATCATGAATCCTCTAACCTTACCTGGTTGAACAAATTGACTAAGAAAGTAGCCACCAAGAATACATACCCTAGAGAAGCCCTTCTTGAGGCACTTGTTTTAACGGTTGCCTCCAAAATTCATTAGCTCTCAATCAGTGTTGTTTGTTTCACGTTAATATCGTACTTCCATACGAAAGTACGACGTTAACATGTTGAATTTCGCCATTTTTTAGTGACAATAGCACAATAAACAAATAACAATAATCTATAACTCCTTAGTTTTCATACAGTTAATCCTTGGCACGATGTTAGCTTAGTTATTGGTAATTACTGAAAAAGGACAAGATATGGCTGCTACTAACGCAGATGAACAATCATCACAAACGTCAACCTCCAGGATTGGAATTATCGCAAACTATGAGCTGACCCGTTTATTCAACACTAAGCGCGGTTGGATGGCATTAACAGCATTTGCCTTAGTTTGGTATTTTATTTTGCGGTATCCAATTTATTACGCCACCTCAATTATCGCTGAATCAAATTTTGAAGAAATGCTGATTCAAGCTTTTGGCATGGTTGGTATAGAAAGCTTGCTTTCCTGGCCTGTCGCTGAGCTCGCTGTTTTTTGGGTTATTTCTCTCATACTTTATCCCCTATTTACACTACTCATTACGTCAGACCAAATATCTTCTGACAGTGCCCGCGGTACTTTGCGGTTCATCGTCTTGCGCAGTACGCGATTTGAACTCTTTTTCGGTCGATACCTTGGGCAATTATTGATACTCATTATTTTAGTACTGGCTACCTTAATTGCAGCATCGCTGATGGCGATATATAGAGATCCAGCGATAGCATCTTCTATCGCGATGCATTTTGGTTACGTGCTCTTTCACCTGACGTTCGTTTTAGCTCCTGTGGTTGCAGTGCCCTTAACAACTTTACTTGAGCATCTGGTGTCAGTTCACCGACTTCGTCTAAAAATAAAGTACCGCCATCTGCCTGTTCAAATAATCCAGAATGATCTTTTACAGCGCCAGTAAACGCACCTTTAACATGCCCAAAAAGTATTGAGTCAACTAAGTTTTCAGGTAGAGCACCACAGTTAATTGTTTTAATAGGCTTTGATGATCTATTGCTTGCTTTATGGATGGCGTTTGAAATGACCTCTTTACCTGTACCTGTCTCACCAAGTACCAATACGGGCAAATCCAACTCAGCTAATTTTTCAGCCTTTTCAATAACCGATTTCATTTGGTTTGATGTCGCTGTGATATCTTTAAATGCCTTGGTTTGGACAGGTAAGGCAGATGCTTTTGATGAAATTGACCTTGCAACGGATGCGTCATATTCAGCAACAAAGTTAAAAGGAATATCGTCTATAAATATTTCACCGCCTTCTCTTGATTGACAAAAGTTAGTGTTGTTTTTCCCTTTACCTAGGATAACGCTTACAGCCGACATCGCAGGAGTACCTGATGATAAATTTATATATAAACTTTCACTTTCCGCTGATAATTTATTTATCCACTTTTGTGATACATCAGAAATTGATTTGTAGTCTATGGGACTGGCGATTCTGACTCTGTTAATTGATACGTCCTCATATGGACGATGCGCTATTGCTAGTTTTTTCTTGAGCCAATTTTCATAATCGATCCAATCCTCATCCCAATAATTGGCAACGATTACAATTTTATCAAACGGCTGAGCCATTTTTAGAGCTATAACAGAAATAGGACCGCTAACATCCTTTTTCATGTTGTTGATATCAGTTTTGCCCAGCCAAGAGTATAGAATATTCACTGTTTACACTTTTTCTTGATTATTATGTAAATAATCTTACATGTTCTATTATTTTTTTACATAAAAAAGGTGAGCTAATTTGCTCACCTTTTAAATATTCAGACAATCTGATCTAACTAGTTTCCATGTACATTTGCGGTTTCCAAGTACATTTGTTCAGTTTCCAATTAGATCTGTCGTGATCATAACTTGATATTAGTCTTTGTATGTATCCGTTGAAGGACATGAACAAACTAAGTTACGGTCACCGTATACGTCGTCGATACGGTTCACTGTTGGCCAGAACTTGTTAGCTGCAGCAGCTGGTACTGGGAATACCGCTTCAGCGATTGAGTAGCCACGTGTCCACTCATCAGTAATGTCTGCCATTGTGTGTGGTGCATGGCTTAATGGGTTATCTTCTAAGCTCCATGTGCCCTGCTCTACCTTGCGAATTTCTTCACGAATACAAACCATTGCTTCAATGAAACGGTCGATTTCAACTTTGCTTTCAGACTCAGTTGGCTCAATCATTAATGTGCCAGCAACTGGGAATGACATTGTTGGTGCGTGGAAACCGTAGTCCATTAAACGCTTAGCTACGTCCATTTCAGTGATACCTGAAATTTCTTTTAACGGACGTAAGTCAACAATACATTCGTGCGCTACACGGCCATTGTTACCCGTGTATAAAATTGGGTAGTGTTGGCTTAACTTGTGCGCTAAGTAGTTAGCGTTAGTAATTGCGTATTTCGTTGAATCCGTTACACCTTGCTTACCTAACATTGCGATGTAAAGGTAAGAGATACATAAAATACCTGCACTACCCCATGGCGCTGCTGATACCGCTTCGTTACCTTGTGTTGACTCGTCAACGTTAATTAACGGGTGATCTGGTAAGAATGGCGCTAAGTGTGCTTTAACACCAATTGGACCCATACCTGGGCCGCCACCACCGTGTGGAATAGCGAATGTTTTGTGTAAGTTTAAGTGAGATACGTCTGCACCAATGTAGCCTGGTGAAGTAATACCTACTTGCGCGTTCATGTTTGCGCCGTCTAAGTATACTTGACCGCCGTTTTCATGAACGATGTCACAAATATCTTTGATTGTTTCTTCGTATACACCGTGAGTAGACGGGTATGTGATCATGATACAAGATAAGTTTTCACGCAGTTCTTCAGCTTTCGCTTTTAAGTCTGCCATGTCAACATTACCGCTCTTGTCACAGTCTACAACCACAACTTTCATACCAACCATTTGCGCAGACGCAGGATTAGTACCGTGTGCAGAAGAAGGAATTAAACAAATGTTACGGTGCGCATCACCACGGCTTTCGTGGTACTTATGAATTGCGATAAGACCTGCGTACTCACCTTGTGCACCTGAGTTAGGTTGCATTGAGATGTTGTCGTAACCTGTTAACTCAACTAACCATTTGCCAAGCTCGTCAATCATTTGCTTGTAACCTTGTGCTTGGTCCATTGGTGCAAATGGGTGCATGTTAGCAAATTCAGGCCATGATACAGGGATCATCTGAGCCGTTGCATTAAGCTTCATCGTACATGAGCCTAATGAAATCATTGAGTGGTTTAATGCTAAATCTTTTGTTTCTAAACGCTTAATGTAGCGAAGCATTTCTGTTTCACTGTGGTACGAGTTAAATACTTCGTGCGTTAAGAAGTCTGATTGACGTTGTAAGTCAGCTGGAATTGAAGAGTGACCACAGTCAACAATCTTCGCATCTAATTCCGCTACGTCTAAACCGTGGCCTTCGCCAAGTAATACGTCGAATAATACCGCTACGTCTTCACGTGTTGTTGTTTCGTCAAACGATATGCTGATTTGACCTTCAACGTCGGTACGTAAGTTCATGCTGTTTGCTAATGCACGTGCAACAATCTCTTCTTTATTGTCAACAGCAAACGTTAATGTGTCGAAGTAGTTAGCGTGAACGGCTGTTAAACCTTTCGTTGCTGTACCTAAACAAGCGATGTCTGCTAAACGGTGAATACGGTTAGCAATTGTTTTTAAGCCATCTGGACCGTGGTAAACCGCGTAGAACGCCGCCATGTTTGCTAATAATACTTGCGCAGTACAAATGTTTGAGTTCGCTTTTTCACGACGAATGTGTTGCTCACGTGTTTGCATTGCCATACGTAATGCGTTGTTACCGCGCGTATCTTTAGATACACCGATAATACGACCAGGCATTGAACGCTTGTACTTGTCAGACGTTGTGAAGAATGCCGCGTGAGGACCACCGTACCCCATTGGAACACCAAAGCGTTGTGATGAACCAATTACTACGTCAGCACCTAATTTACCTGGCGCTTCTAGTAAAATTAAGCTCATGATATCAGCCGCTACTGCAATGATACCTTTTTTCGCGTGAACCGCTTCAATTGTTGGGCGAATATCGCGTACTTCACCTGTTGCAGATGGGTACTGAATTAATGCACCGAAAACGTCATGGTTTTCAATCTCAGAAACTGGCGCAACAACCACGTCAAAACCGAAGAATTCAGCACGGTTTTTCACAACAGAAATAGTTTGTGGGTATACGTCGTCAGCAATGAAGTATGTGTTGCACTTCTTGTTTTTTGATACACGTTTCGCTAAAGCCATTGCTTCTGCAGCCGCTGTACCTTCGTCAAGTAATGACGCTGACGCTAGGTCTAAACCCGTTAGGTCTAAACACATTTGCTGGTAGTTTAATAATGACTCTAAACGACCTTGTGCAATTTCAGGCTGGTATGGCGTGTACGCTGTGTACCAACCTGGATTTTCTAATACGTTACGTAAAATTACGTTCGGCGTTAATGTGCCGTAGTAACCTAAACCAATGAATGATTTGTTTACTTTGTTAAGGCTAGCAACTGCTTTTAAGTCAGCTAATGCTTTAACTTCAGTTTTACTTTCTTCAATCGCTGGCAATTGCGATAAACGAATGTTTTGAGGAACAATTTCATCAATTAATGCATCAACAGATTCAGCGCCAATGTCATTCAACATAGCTTGAGTTTGCGCTTCGTCTGGGCCAATGTGGCGACGAATAAAGTCTTGAGTTTGCTCTAATTGTGCTAAAGACAATGAGCTGTGCGATTGAGTAGTCATAAAACAACAATACCTAAATATAAGCAATAAATTGGTTTATGGTTTTTGTTTGAGGCTAGTGTAGATTGCTAACCGTAAACTAAAACCATGCTTTAACTAAAGCATTAAAAAAATAAGCCCCGTAAGTATCCTTACGAGGCTTTAAATCTGGTCGGCGATTAATCTTCGTCGATAGAGTTTGCGTAACCTTCAGCGTCAAGTAAGCTTTCTAACTCACCTGCGTCTTCAAGTTTAATTTTGAACATCCAACCGTCACCAAACGCGTCAGAGTTAACTAACTCTGGAGAGTCTTCTAAGTCTTCGTTCACTTCAACAATTTCACCTGCAACTGGTGCGTAGATGTCTGAAGCTGCCTTTACAGACTCAGCTACAGCAACGTCGTCGCCAGTGCTTACGCTTTCACCAACTTCTGGTAACTCAACAAATACCATGTCACCTAATAATTCTTGTGCATGCTCTGTAATACCTACAGTTACGATGCCGTCACCTTCGTTACGTACCCACTCGTGTGACGTTGCGTATTTTAATTCTGAAGGAATGTTACTCATTTTTATGTTCCTAATTTTGACAGTTTTTAAAATTTTTATAATCTAGTTAGCAATCTACATCATGAATATAGAGCATCTGCCAACTTAATCAATAATCTTTTTGCTAAAAGCGTTGACGTTAATCAAGTAATCTTAAAGTACTGATTTACCGTTACGTACGAAGCTTGGCTTCACTACAGTCACTTTTACTAATTTTTTACGCATTTCAACTTCAACCGTATCACCTACTTTTACCGCACGTGGTACACGCGCCATTGCAATTGAGTGACCTAATGTTGGAGAGAATGTACCTGACGTGATAACACCTTCACCTTCAGGTGTAACAACTTTTAAGCCGCCACGTAATACGCCTTTTTCTTCAAGGACTAAACCAACTAATTTTGGCTCTGTACCGGCAGCGCGTTTTTCAGCTAAAACCGCTTTACCGTTAAAGTCACGCTCTTCATCCCAAACGATCGTCCAAGCCATGTTTGCCGCTAATGGTGTCACTGACTCGTCCATATCTTGGCCGTATAAGTTCATGCCTGCTTCTAAACGTAATGTGTCACGAGCACCTAAACCACAAGGCTTAACGCCTGCGTCTAATAATTTCTGCCAGAAGTCAGCCGCAATGTCGCTTGGTAATGCGATTTCGTAACCAGCTTCACCTGTGTAGCCAGTTGTTGCGATGAATAAGTCGCCTGCTTGTGCACTAAAGAATGGCTTCATGCCTTCAACAGCTGCTAATTGCTCGTCGTTTAATAACGTAGCAACTTTTGCTTTTGCTTGTGGACCTTGTACAGCGATCATCGCGTACTCTGGACGCTCTGTAATCGTTACGTCAAAGCTTTGTGCTTGTTCGTTGATCCAAGCTAAGTCTTTTTCACGTGTTGCTGAGTTAACAACTAAGCGGTACTGCGTGTCAGTGAAGAAATAAATGATTAAGTCATCAATTACACCACCTTCAGCATTACACATACCTGTGTAAAGTGCTTTACCAGCAACGTCTAATTTTGCCACGTCGTTGATCACTAGCTTGCGTAAAAATGCTTTTGCATCGCTACCGTCAACATCAACAATCGTCATATGTGAAACGTCGAACATACCAGCTTCTTGACGAACAGCATGGTGCTCTTCAATTTGAGAACCATAGTTAATCGGCATATCCCAGCCGTAGAAATCAACCATTTTAGCGCCTGCTTCAAGGTGCTTTGCATGTAAAACTGTTTTATTTGACATCAGTCGTTCCACTTTGTGTTGTTGTATATTTGGTTTAAAGCCTAGTCTAAATTGAATTAAATTCTTAACTCATCTTAGTGACTTTTTATCGTGCGAAAGATTATAACGATGCAATAAATGGGGATCAATCAATAACGAGTAATTTACAAATAAAAAACCACTTAATTAAATTCTTCCGAAGAATATTTAAAATAAGCGGTTTTTATAAAATAATATTTGGCTTTTTAGCGGTTTTTACAATTAGCTAACAGCCCATTTTTCTGACTGTTTGGTCAAGGTAGGCATATGAGATTTCTCACCTAACGCTTGTTTGATCATTAATTGTTTTGCTGGTTTTATTTGATTCAAAATATCTAAACCAAACCCACGCAATGTTTGTAATGGTAATGGTAAAGGTGAAAACACTTGTTTAATCGCTTCCATCGCGCTGATCATTTCAATCGCATCGTTTTTACGCCAACGTGCGAATGCTTTTAATGCAACGTGCGCATCAATGTCAGTAAGCTGGTTGCTGTTCACTAAGTCGGCAAAGCTATCGGCTAATGCTACTGCGTCAATAATACCGAGATTAACGCCTTGGCCCGCCAGCGGGTGAATGGTATGTGCCGCATCACCAATTAAGATCGCGCGATCTTTGATAAAGTCTCGAGCTAAACGCATCTTTAACGGGTAACTATAACGCTGACTCGCTAAGGTTAACTGGCCTAATTTACCGTCGCTTGCCGCGGTGATTTCTTTACCGAACTCTTCAGCAGCTAAGCCTTGTAAACGCTCAGCATCGTTAGGGTTTGTTGACCACACAATAGAGTAACTGCCTTCTTCGTATAACGGCAAAAAGGCTAATGGACCTGTCGGTAAAAAGACCTGCCAAGCGGTTGGTTTTAGTGCTTGTTCAGTTTTCACCGTTGCAACTAACGCGTGGTGATCATAATCCCTGAAGGTTAATGGCATATCTAACTGGCTTCGTAACCACGAATTAGCGCCGTCTGCACCAATAATAAAGCTAGCGACAATTGGCATTTGTCCTTCAAAGCTAGCAAACACCTCATTTTCACCAACGCCAATCGACGCAATTTTTTGATTAATAAACGCAATGCCAGAATCTTGTTGGGCTTTTTGCCATAACGCTGTGCGAATAACGTTGTTTTCGATAATCGCGCCAAGGTTGTCTTTATTTACATCGTCTGCGTCAAAATCGAGTTTACCGCCAGCCGATTTATCCCAAATATGCATCGCTTGGTATGGCTTATGGCGCAAGTTAGTGATCAACGACCACACATCCAAGTTCTTAAAGACTTGCTCACTGGCTTGGTTAATGGCACTCACACGTACGTCAGGCTCTGCCGTTAACTCGTTAGGTGAAGTATCATCAACAATGGCAACCGATAGGTTTGATAGCTTTCTCACAGCCAGTGCCAGCGTTAAGCCAACCATGCCACCACCAACAATTAATAAATCGTACTTTTGCATCTTCGACGTCTTGTGTTTCGTTAATAACCCATCGTTTTAGCAACGAAAGGTTGTTTAATACAGTTAAAGTAATTGAGCGCTTTTAGGCCAATATTTCGACCAGCAATTAATGGCGGTAACTCATTCGAGAATAAAGTCACTAAGGAGTCAGTTAAACCAATCACCTGCTGATGATCTTGTCGCCTTTTCGCTTGATAGTGTTGTAGCAAACTTAACGAGCCAATGTCTTGATCATTATCAATAGCTGCGCCAATCATCTGCGCTAAATCTTTGGTGTCTCGAAGTCCTAGGTTAAATCCTTGGCCCGCGATTGGATGAATCGTATGCGACGCATTGCCCACTAATATAGTGCGATGATAAACCTGCTCATTCGCTTGAATTAAATTCAGTGGGTAAATAAATCGCTGGCCTACTTGCGTGATCTCACCCAGCCAACCACCAAACGCTTCATATAGCGCTTGCTTAAATTCAACATCATTTAACTGAGAAATCGTTTGCGCTTGCTCTGGGTTTAATGTCCATACCAAAGAGCACCTATCTTTAGACAGCGGCAGCATGGCCAATGGACCATTCGGTGTGAACCGTTCAAACGCGACATTTTGATGTTTCTTTGCCGTACTGACGTTAGCGATAACGGCCGATTGTTGGTATGACTTTGACGTGGTATCAATACCTGCTGACTGACGAACAACAGAATGGCCACCGTCACAACCCAAGAGAAGTTTCGCCGTGATTGAGGTTTGATTATCTAACGTGATTGACACCTGCTGCGCTTGGTAGTCAACCTGCTCAATAGATTGCGGGCAAAACCAGGTAATATTGTCGTACTGACTCAGCTCTTGATGTATCGCTTTACCAATCAACGCCATTTCAATGACGACGCCAAGGGCAGAGACATTATGCTCATGAGCATAAATACGTGCTTTACCGTAATTGCCTTTGTCAGAAATATGAATCGTTTCAATCGGTGTTGCAGCAGATTTCATATGCTGCCAAACATCTAGCTCAGCAAGGTAACTCACACTTTGATGAGAAAGCGCGAGCACGCGATCATCAAAGTTTAAGCTTGGCGTGTTATTAATCGGTGCATTTTCTACTATCGCAATGCTGAGCCTTTTTGTAGGCTCTTGAGTCAACTGCGATAAACTCAATGCGGTTAGCGCGCCAGACAAGCCACCGCCTGAGATTACAATATCGAACGCGCTTGTTGTTGCCATAATACTCGCCTATTTACCTTCCGCCATTAATGCTTCAATCGCCTCAATCGTTTTAGGCACACCTAATGAGAAATTCTCAAAGCCCGTTTCAGTGACCACTACGTTATCTTCGATTCGAATACCAATACCTCGGTATTTTTCATCTACTTCAGCGTCTAATGGAATGTATAAACCTGGCTCTATTGTCATGATCATACCCGGTTCAAACGCTCGGTTTTGGCGTCGATCTTCGTCGATGTCGTAATCACCCACGTCATGAACATCCAATCCTAACCAGTGGCCTAAACCGTGGATAAAGTATTTTTTACAGGCCTTTTCTTCCATTAAGGTGTCAAAGTCGCCCGTTAAAATACCCAGCTCTAGTAAACCTTTGGTCAATACTTGGTGAACAATATCGTTAAGTTCAGCGAAGCTTACCCCTGGTTTGATAGCGTCAATCGAAGCAATTTGCGCGTCGAGTACTAATTGATAAATCTCTTTTTGCGCCGGAGTAAACTTACCGTTTACTGGGAATGTGCGTGTGATATCAGCGGCGTAGCCTTCTAATTCGCCACCAGCATCAATTAAAAGTAACTCATTGTCATTTAATGCTTCGCTGTTATCGGTGTAATGCAAAATATTAGCATTATCGCCACCAGCGACAATTGAGCCATACGCAGGATGACGAGCACCGTTGAAGGCAAATTCATGATGAATTTCCGCTTCAATTTGGTATTCAAACATGCCCACTTTACAGCTTCTCATTGCACGTACATGTGCATTAGCTGAGATGTCATTTGCTTTGCGCATCACGTCTAATTCAGCGCTTGATTTAATCAGTCGCATTTCCGCTAACATGCTTGAGCAATCAATTAATTGGCTTGGCGCTTTATCACCTGCTTTGACACCTGACTTAACTTGGCTCAACCAATCAAAAATTTGTGCGTCAAAGCCGTCGTTTTCATTATGAATCGTATATAAAGACGACTTGTGCTTGAGCATTTCGATCACTTCTTCGTCAACATGCTCTAACGTGAAGGTTTGATCAAATGCATACGTTTCTTTTGCTAATTCTGCACCAACACGGCGACCATGCCACACTTCTTGTAACGGATCTTTATCGCGACAGAATAAAGTCGATTGTCCCTGGCCTAAGGCATTTTTCACCAAGACCAATAGTGCTTCAGGCTCGTTAAAGCCCGTTAAGTAAAAGAAATTTTTGTTTTGGCAAAATGGAAATTCAGTGTCATTACTGCGTGTTACTTCTTCACCTGCACAGAAAATAGCAATGGAGTTAAGCTCCATTTGGTCAATAAAGCAGGCTCTACGAGCAACAAATTCTTGTACATCAATCAACATAATTAACTCTTATTAATGTAATGTTTTATTCGGGCTTTTTTGTTCTGGTGCGCTACCTAATTCTGAAAAAATTAATAGCGACGATATACGTACATACTCTTCAATTTCAAAAAAAGCTTGCTCGCCCTCTTCATCTTCGTCAACTTCTGTTGATAAATTGGCAATTTCAGCAAAATCTGCAATCACTTCTTTAACTTCTTCAGACGCGATATCAGATTTTTGATGTTGCATACCAAAACCTAAGTTAAAGCCTTGTACCCAATGTCCTAATCCGGCACTACGTTGGGCAAGCGATTCGTCATCGTCTGGTAGTAATAAGCTAAAACCGTACGAATCGTCTAATAATTTTTGCCAGATCTCGCTGTATACAGACTGCAAGCTTGATGTCAGTGTGGCACTAAATTTTTCGCCGTTATTAAATGCATCAGCAAGTAAGTCTAAGTAACTTGCTTCATCAAATTCATAACCAGCAGAAATTAACCCCGTTAAAAAGCCATGAAGCTCACTGGCATGAGCAATAACATCTTGGGTAGAAATAACAGATTGAAGGGTGGAAAAATCAATTGCGTGTGCTGAACTCATAGTCAACTTCTTTCTTTTGAAAAATTGGCACTATCCTACACTTATTCATGCCTTGGGGCTAGAATTATCATGTTAACCTATTGCATAGTTTTTGCTGCCTCGTTATAGTGCACTATTAACGGTAACATTCCGTTTTTCTTCGGTTTATTTAGCTAACTTTACCCAATTTCGTATAAAGAATAATCAATAATGAAATCACAGTGCTTAGAAGTTGAAATCGCTGGTAAAAAATTAAAGATAGCTTGCCCTGTTGGCGAAGAGTCTGCGCTTTTAAAATCTGCCCAAGATTTAACCAGTCGTTTGGAAAAAGCTCAACAATCTAACCCAACCGCGAAAACTGAAAATCTTCTTCTAATGATCGCCTTAAACTTAACCAATGAGCTAATCTCATTAAAAGCTGAAATGGTGCAAGAACGCGTTGACACACAAGAAAAAATTGCCTTGTTACAGTCAACTATCGAGCAAGCGATCAACGATTCTCAAAATAAAAAAGCAGGTTAATTCGTTAACCGTTTGACAGCTTTTTGAGCAAAATGAATCGTTTGCCTACTTCTTAGATAATTTTTGTCTAGCGAATAATCGATTGGTTACAATTATTAGTTTTCATGGCTTGTACATCGGCTATAATAGCTGTCAGAGCCTCTCGAAATTCTCGTGTGTTGACTATGTCCCCGAGCCGATAAGTTTTACCTAAGGAATTTCAGCTTTTGCTATTGAGCATGCTCGACTCGTATCGAGAAGCCTACGGTGAATGCGCAAGTTCCGCCTTGAACCACGGTGTTCAAGGGCTAACGTTAGCTGCGGTGTTTTGGGAGCGCTCCATAAATTCTCTTCTGATTGCTTTACATCTTTATCAAAAAACCATATAACTCCCAGTGTTATTAACACTGATCATGCCGTATGTCTGAACTAAAACCTGTAATTGTTCCCGCTCAACACGAATTACCAATTGGTATATTCGATTCTGGCATTGGTGGACTTTCAATTGCGCAATCGATCAAGCAAGAATTACCCAATGAGCATTTCATTTATGTCGCCGATAATTTAAATGCGCCTTACGGGGAAAAAAGCGATCAGTTCATTCGACAACGTGTTATCGAGATTGGTGAGTTTTTATCTGCGCATCCCGTAAAAGCGATTGTTGTTGCCTGCAATACGGCTACCGTTACCGCAATCAGTGCGTTAAGAGAAACACTTTCTATTCCGATTATTGGTGTTGAGCCAGCCATAAAACCTGCGGCAAGTAATAGCCTCAATAAAAAAGTTGGCGTACTAGTTACGCAAGCAACCGCGAGTACTCAGCGTTTACATGATTTAATTCACACCCATGCAACAGGTGCTGACATTTATATTCAGCCATGTCCTGGTTTAGTCGAATCAATCGAAAAACTAGGAGATCATCGCGCCGAAATAGATGATTTGCTTAAAGGCTACATGCAAGGATTTATTGAAGAACAAGTTGATACCGTTGTTTTAGGCTGCACCCATTACCCGTTAATTCGTTCATTAATTGAGAAGAATCTTCCGGCGCATGTTGACGTTATCGATACGGCAAAACCGGTAACAGCACAACTTGCTCGAAAGCTTTCCGAACACCATTTATTAGCCACTACTTCCAATAGTGATCTAGACGATGTGTTTTACACGTCAGCTTGTAATCACACCTTAGCGAAAAAGATAGAAGAGTTGTGGCAACATTCAGCAAATGTGCTTCCGCTCGTCTGCGATCCTTCATAAAGATCCGTCATTAGAAATCATTTAGCCGTCTAGACGTAAAAAAGCTAGTAAAAAATTAATTATGGCGTTAGAATTGCAGAAAATTTTGACCATACTTAGACATCTGTACGTATACACGTGCAATTTGTTACTGAATGAGGTTTTATGACAACTCACTTATTTACTTCAGAATCTGTATCTGAAGGTCATCCAGATAAAATTGCTGATCAAATTTCTGATGCAGTATTAGATGCTATTATTGCCGAAGATAAGTTCGCGCGTGTAGCCTGTGAAACTATGGTTAAAACAGGTGTTGCGATTATTTCAGGTGAAATTACAACTGAAGCTTGGGTTGATTTAGAAAAGATCACTCGTAAAGTTATCACGGACATCGGCTACACTTCATCTGAAGTTGGTTTCGACGGTGATACATGTGGCATCATGAACTTAATTGGTCAACAATCACCTGAGATTGCTCAAGGTGTTGACCGTGCTAAGCCAGAAGAGCAAGGCGCAGGCGACCAAGGGTTAATGTTTGGTTATGCAACCAATGAAACTCCTTCATTAATGCCAGCTCCACTATACTACTCTCACCGCTTAGTTGAGCGTCAAGCTGAAATGCGTAAGCAAGGGATTTTACCGTGGTTACGTCCAGACGCTAAGTCACAAGTAACGTTCGTATACGAAGACGACAAGCCTGTAGCGATCGACGCTGTTGTATTATCAACACAGCACAACCCTGACATTTCTCAAGAAATGCTTCATGAAGCTGTGATGGAAAACATCATCAAGCATGTATTACCAGAAGAGTTACTAACGGAAAACACCAAGTACTTTATTAACCCAACAGGTAAGTTTGTTATCGGTGGTCCGGTAGGCGATTGTGGTTTAACAGGTCGTAAGATTATTGTTGATACCTACGGTGGTATGGCTCGTCACGGTGGTGGTGCTTTCTCTGGTAAAGATCCTTCGAAAGTTGACCGTAGTGCGGCATATGCTGGCCGTTACGTGGCAAAAAATATCGTTGCCGCTGGTTTAGCTGACCGTTGTGAAATCCAAGTGTCATACGCTATCGGTGTTGCTGAGCCAACATCAATTTCAGTTGAGACATTCGGCACAGGTAAAGTGACAAACGAAAAGCTAGTTGAACTCGTTCGCGAGCATTTCGACTTACGTCCATACGGCATTACTAAGATGCTTGATTTATTACACCCAATGTACCGCGAAACAGCGGCATATGGTCACTTTGGTCGTGAACCGTATGAAATGACGGTTGGTAATGACACGTTTACCGCCTTCTCATGGGAGAAAACGGACAAAGCTGACGCATTACGAGCAGCGGCTGGTTTATAAACCAACATGATCTTAAGAAGGGGAGCGATTAGCTCCCTTTTTTTTCGCCATATGACGGTCGATATACCGTTGTATATCACCGTTGTCTTTTAGCTGTTTTATATGTTTATCAAGCAGTTCCTTTTCTTTAGTCAGCGCTTTTCGCAAAATAATATTCAATGGCACAACCGTAATCGGCTGTGGTGACTGATAGACTGTCTCATTGATAAAAAACGCGGAGTTAATCAAGTTCTTTGCATTAAACTCATTCATCACAGCATAGTCGCAACGTTGCTTAAATAGCATACGGAACATAGTGAGGTGGCTTGATGAATCTACCCGGTATAACCGCTTTTTATCGATATAGGGCTGTAAGGTTGGATAAACAAAGCCTTTTCTCATGCATATGTATTCCTGCACATCGGGGCTTGATAATGAAAAGTCAGCTGGGAAAGGGTTAGGACTGTATAGAAAACTTCGATGCTCTAACAAGGGTATTGTTGCGATCAGTTTATCTGGCTGAGACAACCAATGCTCACTGAGCATAATCATATCAGCAACCCCTTGATACATATATCCTTCACTGCGTTTTCTGCTGTTTGAGATATAGGTTACCTTTAACTGGTCGCTATCAATTAATGGTTGCAAAATATCAGGGATCACACCTTTGTAGGCTTCACTTTGTTCATCAAAATACAAATAGGGTGCTGAGCCAGGGTAGTTAACAATAAACTTTAGTGGCTTAGATGCATTAGCGTAAAGTGTGACTAGCCCTAATAACATGATAACAATTACTCTCATGTCACTAATCTTCTCTTATAAAAATTATTAAACATTTATTATTGAGTATAGAACAAGCTAATCTTGGCTAAGTAAATTCATCAGTTAATAAAATTTAGTTATAAAAAAAGCGTGTTAAAAACACGCTTTTTCGATTCAGTATGTCGCCATCTTGCTAGGCTTGTTCAACGCCTTTGACTTTCTCTCGCATGCGTTGTACCAACATATAGAAATATGGAATCAACAAGGTGCCAAAGATAGTGGCCGCCATCATCCCGGCAAGTACAGTCAAACCAAGAGATACACGGCTACCTGCACCAGCACCTGTTGCAAAGACAAGTGGTAATACACCAAGAACAAACGAGAACGCCGTCATTAATACCGCACGAAAACGTAATTTAGCGGCGTTAAGAGCAGCATCCATAATGGATTGCCCTTCAGCACGAAGCTCCATCGCAAATTCAACAATCAAAATCGCTGTCTTCGTTGATAAACCAATCAACAGCACCAGACCAACTTGTGCATAAATGTTGTTTGCCATACCCACAGTATATAGCGCTAGCATTGCACCAAATATCGCAAGCGGTACGGCCGCAATAACCGAAAATGGAATCGTCCAGCTTTCGTATTGCGCAACTAAGAACAAGTACACGAAGATTATAGCTAAACCGAATAGCACAGGCGCTAAGTTACCCGCTTCAATTTCTTGCTTCGACTGCCCTGCCCACTCAAAGACATAACCTTGCGGTAACTGTCCTGCCAACTCTTCCATCACTTCAATCGCATCGCCTGAAGCAAAGCCAGGTGCTGCTTGACCTGTGATACTTGCACTACGATATAAGTTAAAGTGATTAATGGTTGTTGGTCCAAGAATCGGTTTTAAGTTTGCTAACGTAGTCAGTGGCACCATTTCACCATCTTGGTTACGTACGTAATAATGGCGTAAGTCGCTCGGCTCTTTCCTGAACTCAGTTTCAGCCTGAATACTTACCTTGTACGTTCGACCAAATTGGCTAAAGTCATTGATGTATAACGAGCCCAGCTGCGCTTGTAACGTTAAGAAGATATCTGATAACGCAACACCTTGTGCTTTCGCTTTGTTACGGTCAACTTCTAAGAAGTATTGCGGCACATTTGCACGATACGTACTAAACACCTGCGTTAATTCAGGACGTTGGTTCGCTTCATAAATTAGACCATTCATTACTTGAGCTAAGGACGCAGGGTCGCGACCTTCACTGTCTTGTAACTTAAATTCAAAACCTGAACTATTACCCAATCCAGGGATTGGTGGTGGGTTGAAGACCATGATCTGGGCGTCAGGCATTGACCATAACTGTCCCATCAAGCGAGGAATAATTTGACGTAACCCAAGCTCAGGCGTAATTCTGTCTTCCCAGTCTTTCAGGAGTATAATAGCCAATGCATTGTTTGAACCCGCGCCACCTAATAAAGACGAACCGGCTACTGTGATAACATCATCAACGGCTGGGTCATTTTTAAGTATCGGCGTGATTTTTTCTAACACATCTTCAGTTCTGTTTTTCGATGCTGCATCGGGTAGTTGAATATCAACAAACAAATAGCCCTGATCTTCACCCGGTACGAATGCCGTTGGCACTTCTTTCGATAACCAGCCTGTTGCAAAAAACACAGTCACAACAATCACACCAACGCCTGCTGTGCGTTTTAATAAAAAGCCAACCGCATTAGTGTATTTGCCAGTTAAGCCGTTTAGCATGCGTTCAAATGGCTGCAACCAGCCAATCGGTTTCATGTGTTTTTCACTCAATAACACTGAACACAATGCCGGGCTTAGCGTTAATGCATTTAATGATGAAATCAGTACAGCAAATGAAATTGTCACCGAGAACTGTTTGTAAAGCTCACCTGTAATGCCTGGCATAAAACCAACAGGAACGAATACAGCAAGTAATACGAGCGTCGTGGCGATAATTGGCCCACCAACCTGCTTCATCGCCTTACTCACTGCCTCTTTAATCGGTAGTTTTTCTTCTTTGAGTAGCCGCTCGACGTTTTCTATAACAATAATCGCATCGTCAACCACGATACCTATTGCCAATACAAGACCGAACAAGGTAATGGTGTTGATCGTGTATCCCATCGCCAACATGAAGGCGAATGTACCAATCAGTGATACAGGTATTGCCAATGATGGGATTATCGTTGCACGCCAGTTTTGTAGGAATAGGAATACCACGAGTATTACTAACGCGACGGCCTGAAATAAGGTCACGATAACTTCATCTATCGAACGAATGATAAATTCAGTGGTATCAAATGGAACAACGTAATTAACACCATCAGGAAATCGCGTTGATAGCTTTTCCATTTCAGCTTTAACTAAGCTTGCAACTTCCGTCGCGTTTGCGCCAGGTAACTGATAGATAACTAAGAATGCCGTTTCTTGGCCATTTAATTTGGCACTAATTGAGTAGTTCTCAGAGCCTAGTTCAATACGACCAATGTCAGATAGCCTAATAAAACTACCGTTTTTACGAGCGCGAATAACAGTTTCGCCAAACTCTTCAGGTGTTTTTAAGCGACCTTTTGCTTGGATAGTGTATTCAAATTGCTGGTTCGGTAACGCTGGAGAAGACCCCAGTTTACCCGCCGCAACAATTAAGTTCTGCTCTTGTAACGCTTGTTGTACTTCGGTAATTGTGACACCCAATGATGTCATTCGACTTGGGTTCAACCAGATACGCATGCTGTAGGTCATTTCACCCATGACTTCAGCACTAGCAACGCCCTTGATACGCCCTAACGGTTCAACAAGGTAGTTTGTTGCGTAGTTACTTAAAAATAACTGATCAATACCCTCTTGGTCGCTATATAAGTTGACACCCAAAAGCATTGAGCTCGATTTTTTCTTAACGTTAACACCTTGGCGTGTCACTTCACTGGGTAAGGAACTCGTCGCCAGTGAGACACGGTTTTGCACGTTAACTTGCGCAATATCTGAGTCGGTGCCTACTTTGAAGTACACGGTAATATTTGCCGAGCCATTGTTATTGGCAGAAGACTCGATATACATCATGTCTTCTACACCATTAACCTGCTCTTCAATTGGCCGTATGACCGACTCCTCCACAACTTGGGCACTTGCGCCTGGATAAACGGCAGTGATTTGAACTTGCGGTGGTGCAATTTCTGGGTACATGTTTACTGGCAACATAAACATTGCCAATAAACCCGCTATCGATATGACAATCGATATAACAAAGGCAAACTTGGGCCTTTCAATAAAGGTTTGACTAATCATTGGTCACCTCTATTGTGCATTAGTTTGCGGTGCAGAAATGGTACCAGTAACAACATCTACGGCTTTCAGCACAGGGTTAACCACAACACCAGGGCGTACTTTTTGTAGCCCTTCAATGATCACTTGCTCATTCGTCGTTAAACCTGACTCTACAACCCACATCGCATTAACACGACGGCCAAGCTGAACAATGCGTTGTGTTACCGTATTGTTCTCATCGACGACAAGGACAAATTTACCTTGCTGATTTTCTTGCACTGCCGCCTGTGGAACGTACGCCATTTGCTCTTTTTTAACACTTTCAATAATTAGGTTAACAAACAAGCCAGGTAAGATTACGCCGCTAGAATTTGGGAACTTAGCGCGCAAAGCAACGGTACCAGTGCCTTCATCAATTTTGATGTCAGCATAATCAAGTTCACCTTTTTCTGGGTAGATAGTATTGTTTGGTAACACTAAAGAAATATCAATTTGACCTTCACGTTGGCCTTGATTACGGGCTTGCATATGCGTTACGTAGTCACTTTCTTTCACTTGAAAGTTTACGTAGATTGGGTCAGTAACGGTTAACGTCGCTAAGCTGCCACTTTGTGGACCAACAACGTTACCAACGTTAAAGTTTACTTTACCAATTCGGCCATCGAAAGGTGCGACAATCTTGGTATAGCTTAAATTTAATTCGGCTTTTTCAAGCGCGGCTTGAGCAACAGAAACAGCTGATTTAGCTTGCGACTCTTCCGTCGTTAATTTGTCGTAATCAGATTGTGAAATGTAACCATCACCAATCAAATCATTCGCACGCTTTAAGTTTCGTACGGCATTGTCATAACCAGATTCACGGCTATCAACGTCTGCTTTTGCTTGCTCGTATGAGGCTTGATAAGCACTTGGGTCAATCTTAAGTAGCACATCGCCTTTTAATACGCGGCTACCTTCTCTAAACGATTTTTCGATCAACTCACCTTCAACACGAGCAATTAGCTCTGCTTCTTTGAATGCCTCAGTTCGGGCAACAAACTCATGATGTTCGCCAACAGCAATTTGTTTAACTTGATAAACCGATACAGCCGGTGGCGGTGGCGCAGCTTTTTGTTCTGCCTCGTCGCTACATGCGCTAACTAATGCAAGTAAACCTAACGACATGCTAATTTTGGCTAAACCGCCAAACTTTGTTTTATTATTTGAAAGTAATTGTTTTAACATCAATATGTTCCCTACTGAACCATGAAGTGGGTTATTATCTGTGTCATAATTGAATTATGTCACAAAAATATGTCGTAGCTATCATCTCCATATTAAACTTTAGTAACATTTACGCAAGATTTACACGGTAAATACAAAAAGTTACATATTGAAATTTGAACTTGTAGCTACAATATCTAAACCAACTAGATAATTAATTGCATTCTTACGCAGTACGAAACGCCAAATGACAAATCCAAGAATTTATCAAGATACACCATTTGCTTTAGAGCAAGAATTTGAGCTCGATGACAATGCATTTGGTCATGCCGTTCGTGTTCTTCGACACAAAGAAGGCGACCCATTACGATTTTTTAATGGCCAAGACGGTTACGAGTACCAAGCGACGTTAACGCAGGTCAAAAAGAAAACCGCGTTTGCACAAGTCACCGATCGCACTAAGGTAGAAAATGAATCACCTTTGAAAATTGAGCTTGGTCAGGGTATTTCTCGCGGCGATAGAATGGACTTTACGTTACAAAAATCGGTAGAGCTTGGCGTGACATCCATCACACCATTATTCACTGAGCGATGTGGCGTTAAACTAACGGGTGAACGTCTTGCCAAAAAGCGCGAGCAGTGGCAAAAAATTGTCATCAGTGCGTGTGAGCAAAGTGGACGCGTTTTTGTCCCAACCGTCAATGAGCCAGTGTGGCTTGAAGAGTGGTTGTCGATAGAAACTGACGCACTCAATATTAATTTACATCCAAGAGCAGAGCATAGCATTATGTCTTTGCCTTTTGATTCACAGAATATTCGTTTACTGATCGGCCCAGAGGGTGGTTTAAGTGACGAAGAAATCGATAAAGCTAGCGCAGCACAGTTCAAAGAAGTGTTATTGGGACCTAGGGTCTTGCGCACAGAAACAGCGGCATTAACCGCTTTAACAGCACTTCAGTGTCGCTACGGCGACCTCGGATAACGGGAAGGATTATCAAATGACTATTAAACTCGGCGTTGTCATGGACCCAATTGAGAACATCAACGTTAAGAAAGATTCGTCACTCGCCATGATGCTCGAAGGCCAAAAACGTGGTTACGAGCTTTACTACATGCAAATGAAAGACTTGTATTTATTTCAAGGCGAAGCGCGTGCACAAGTGCAGATTGTCAATGTTGCTGACGATGTCGACGATTGGTATGAAATCGTTGAAGAAAAAGACATCGCATTAAGCGAGCTTGACGCAATTTTAATGCGTAAAGATCCGCCGTTTGATACTGAATATATCT
This sequence comes from Thalassotalea loyana, assembly GCF_030161435.1. Lineage (GTDB taxonomy): Bacteria > Pseudomonadota > Gammaproteobacteria > Enterobacterales > Alteromonadaceae > Thalassotalea_G > Thalassotalea_G loyana. The sequence continues at coordinate 434,077 of NZ_BSSV01000002.1, forward strand.
ACGCAACTTACATGTTAGAACGCGCTGAACTTGCAGGCACCTTGATTGTAAATAAACCACAAAGCCTGCGTGACTGTAACGAAAAGCTATTCACTGCATGGTTCCCTGAACTAAGTGCTAAAACGCTAGTAACTCGCAACGCAAAACAGATTCGTGAATTCCATCAAGCAGAAAAAGACGTCATTATCAAACCACTTGATGGTATGGGTGGCTCATCAATTTTCCGCATTAAGGAAGGTGATGCGAATGTTGGTGTCATTATTGAGACACTAACGGACCACGGTAACCAATACGCGATGGTTCAAGAATACATGCCTGAAATAAAAGACGGTGATAAACGTATTTTAATTGTAAACGGCGAACCCATGCCATATTGCCTCGCGCGTATCCCTGCGCAAGGTGAGACCCGTGGTAATTTGGCTGCTGGTGGCAGTGGTGTTGCTCGTCCATTAAGTGCAAGTGATAAGCTCATTGCTGAAACAATTGCTCCTGAATTGAAAAAACGCGGTCTATACTTTGTAGGGTTAGATGTTATCGGTGACAAAGTTACTGAGATCAACGTCACAAGTCCTACATGTATTAAAGAAATTGAAGCTGCCTACCCTATCAACATCAGTGGTAAGCTAATGGATGCAATCGAGCATACATTGAAAAACTCATAACGGCAGGAGAAATTGATGGACAGTCTAGAAAATCAATTATTAATAGCAATGCCCACATTAAACGATCCGTATTTTAATAAAACGGTGACTTATATCTGTGAACACAATGATGATGGCGCCATGGGATTAATCATTAATTTACCCGTGAACCTGACACTCAATGAATTGCTTGAACAAATTGATGCAGACAACAAAGACTGTCTATCACTTGAACAACCAGTTTTAACTGGTGGTCCCGTCGCTCCTCAACGTGGTTTTGTTCTTCATAGCCCTCAGCACTGCTGGACAAGTTCATTGTCACTTAGTAGTGACTTTATGATCACAACATCAAAAGATATTTTGATGGCATTAGGTACCGAAGAGGCACCTGAATCGTATGTCGTAACACTGGGTTATGCTGGTTGGGGACCAGGTCAGTTAGAGCAAGAAATACTCGAGAACTCTTGGTTAACGACACCGGCAGATGCGGATATTATTTTTAATACGCCTATCGAAATGCGTTGGAAAAAAGCCACTGAAAAACTAGGAATTGACCTAGCACACCTCTCAAATGATATAGGACATGCTTAATGGCAGAACAAGGAATGCGTACCATTCTTGGTTTTGATTTTGGCAAAAAATCAATCGGCTGCGCCATCGGACAAGAGATCACCGGTACCGCCAATCCCCTCAACGCGATAAAAGCAAAAGATGGCATTCCACAATGGAGTGACATTGAAAAGTTACTCAAAGAGTGGCAACCGCAGCTTGTTGTGGTTGGCCTTCCGCTTAATATGGACGGCACCGAGCAACAACTGACCAAAGATGCGAAAAAATTTGGCAACCGCATCCATGGCCGCTTCGGTGTGCAAGTCGAGTTTCAAGATGAACGATTAACCACGGCGGATGCAAAAGAACAGCTTTTTGCCGCTGGGGGTTATCGAAACCTATCAAAAGGCAATGTTGACTCACAATCAGCCGTGTTAATTATCGAGAGCTTTTTCGAAGCCAGCTACCAATAATATCTATCTATGAATATAGCGGGAATCATCGCACCATTGGTCTTGGTTGGCCTAATTGGTTTTATTGCAACTAAGTCAAAATTACTAAAACGCCAGCAGCTTGATGCACTGAGTAAATTTACTTTTCATCTCGCAATTCCTGCCTATTTATTTTTACGAATGGCTCAAGCAGATATTCAAAGCCATTTTGACGTGACCATTTACGGGGCATTTTATTTACCCGTATTAATGATATTTTTCTTCGCTTATTTCAGTAATTATTTCTTTCACAACAATTACCGAAAAAAACATGATGCGTCAGCAGTGTATGCCTTGGCCTCAAGCTACTCAAACAATGTTATCGTTGGCCTGCCTGTTATTTTACTTGCGCTCGGTGAAACTCTGTTACCCATCGTGTTTATGATCGTGGTATTTCATTCGGCCATGTTGTTTACCCTGACAAGTGTGTTAGCGGAAAAAGGCCAACAAACGAGTATCGCAAAAACCGCTAAATCGACCTTTTTTAACCCGCTAATCATGAGTATTGTCGGTGGCGCACTGACGAACTTATATCTCACACTAACAGGCTATCAATTACCAAATATCTTGGTAGCGAGTATGCAGATATTAGGCAAACCAATCGTATCACTCGCGCTTTTTGCCTTAGGTGGCTCGATGGCGTACTACCAGGTAAAAAGTGAGAAATACTTTATTAGCTTTGCCTGTCTGTTGAAGTTAATTGCCCTGCCAACACTCGTGTATTTAGCTTGTATTGGCTTAGGATTATCATTACAAGTTACCCAAGTACTTGTGGTTATGAGTGCCTGTCCTACGGGCGTAAATGCTTACTTGATTGCCAAGAACTATCAGAATCATCAAGACACGGTAGCAGGTACAGTAGTGGCAAGTACCGTAATCAGTGTCTTAACAATTCCAGCTTGGTTAATGTTTTTAACGCATTAAAATATTGCGTTATATCCAAAGCCTGCGGTAATCGCCATCGTTATCACGACAACAACGAATGCGATGATAAGCGGCGTTCGAAAGATTGATTTCAATAACACGACTTCCGTTAAGCTTGCGCCGGCACTGCCGATAATGAGTGCCATGACAGCACCAAGTCCCATACCTTTTGCCACAAGCGCTGCGCTAAGTGGAATAACGGCCTCAGCTCGAATATACAAAGGAATACCAATAATTGCGGCCACAGGAATTGCCCACGGGTTTTCATCACTTGCGACATTGGCGATATATTCTGCTGGCATAAAGCCGTAGATCACTGAACCTATTGCAATACCACCGATAAGGTAAGGTAATACTGTTTTGAAGTCTTTCCAGGTACTTTGCCAAATTTTTGCCCAATGGCTTTCTACTTTTTTAGCTGAGCCACAGGCACTACCGCAACCACTTGCCTTCGGAACTTCGTATGCTTGAGGTTTGATATATTTTTCAAATCCAAGCTTTTCCAAGGTAATACCTGCGATAACCGAAACCATCATTGCGACGACAAAATAAAATACCGTCACCTGAACGCCAAATGTGACAAAGAATAAACCAATAATAATCGGGTTAAGTAAAGGACTTGCGAATAAAAACACCATCATGGTGCCAAAGCCAGCTTTAGCTCTTAGTAACCCCTTTAAAAACGGGATTGTTGAGCAAGAACAAAATGGTGTTATCGCGCCCAATAGTGCAGCAACAACATAACCTTTGCCTTGTTTGTCGCTCAAGATTGACTCGATTTTTTTAGGTGGAATGTAGTGCTGTAGCACACCCACCACATAACTAATTGCCAAAAATAAAAGTGTTAGCTCAATGGCTAAGAATGCAAACATTTCTAATGTTTGTCTCATTGCTTGTGAAGATATTTCGAACATTTTATTAAATCCATATTTCTAGAATATTCGAAATATAAATTAAAACATTAGCCGTGACAAGATATTTCTAGTAATATCGAAATATAAAGTAAGAATTAAGCAGATGGGTTGAGCATTATGGATATAGAAATTGCTGCAAAAGCATTGAAAGAATTAGGCCATAAGACGCGACTTTCGATATATAAAGAAGTCGTAAAGGCGGGGCATGATGGGATTAGTGTTGGTAATGTGCAGGAAAAACTGAGTATACCTGGCTCAACACTTTCGCATCACATTTCGGGTTTAAGCCAAGCTCAACTTATTCATCAACGACGTGAAGGGCGCACGTTATTTTGTGTTGCAAACTATCAACAGCTTAACGATGTCATTGGTTTTCTCATTGACGAGTGTTGTATTGATGAAATAAAACCAACAAAATAAGCCATTAACAATAACAACAATCATGAGGTGTTTATGACAATTTTAATCTGGTGTTTAATTATTGCCACGCTCTTACCAACGCTAGCAAAGGCGCCTGTTGCTTATGCTCAACAAAAAGCAGGTGGCTACAACAATAAGCATCCAAGATCACAACAAGCACAGCTTGAAGGTTTTGGCGCAAGAGCATTAGCCGCACATAAGAATGCTTATGAGTCGCTCACCTATATTATCCCAGCTTTTTTACTCGCCATGATCACCAATAACACCGGGAACACGTTCGAGTTACTGGCGATAACAGTGGTTGTATCACGCGTTGTGTTTAATGTGTTTTATTTAATCAACCAAGATATTTTACGTTCACTTTCTTGGTTTGTTGGTATCGGTTGTTCAATCGCTATGATGGTGATGTGCATTCCCGGATAACCCCCTCAGGCACAACACCTTGTTGTGCCTTTAAAACTGAATTGATACATAGCATTTATCTGCCCCATCCAAATGCTTAATTTCAGGAATAAAACTTGTTAACTTTTCACTTCGAAACATCGAACCATAGGGTTTTGCATACGCGTTAACAAAGTACCTATACCACGCATCATTCTCGGTTTTGGGGCCAAACCTAGCATACTCAATCCACTTGTAATACTCGGCGTGTTCTAGCGAGTGGACAACAGAGTTGCTCCACACCAAATAGGCAAGCGGAATGGTCGTTGCACGAATCTCTGGTGGTATTGGGTAAATCGTGTCATTGAACCAGGTTGAAAGGGCTTGTAATTGCGATTTGGTAAAGCCTTGACGGTCAACATATTCCCGAATAAACGGGTAGAAGCTATGAATTTTTTGCTCAAACGCAAAATCAGATCTTAATGTCGGCTCCCACTCCATGCCGAAGTTATCTGGGTTAGCAATGTCTTTCGCCATCGGTTTGGCAGGTCGTGTTTGTTGGTCAATGTCCCAGTACTGCTGAACTCTGGCCAAAATAGAGTCACTCGCCCGCATATTAGCGTAATCAGGTAATAGCGTATGGCAGAAAAACGTTGAACTTGAGGCTTGAATACCGCCGTTGTTGTAGACCAAGGTGTAACGAGAATGGCGATTCAAGAAACGCTTTAATTGACTATCATCAATTCGATTGGCATAAACAGCCAGTGCTGTTGGCGCATGAAAATGAACGAAGGAATGATAATGAATCGGCACGGCCAAGAAACACGCGCGTTGTGCTCTATCCATTGTATCAAATTCACTTTCACCCGCTCTTGGTCTTGGTGTTGCAGTTTGGCTTTCTGGATCGATATCTATCTCAGCAGTTCGCATCCCAATGTTTTCAAAATACCTAAGGTCGAGCACGTTGCTTCTGACATATCTTGCTAAACCTGTTGTAGTGATTAACAAATAGAGTGTCTGAGGCGTTAAATCTTGGGAAGGTTTATTATCAAAAAAACGTCGAATTATATGATAGTAGCCTCGACCTATCACCAGCCTTGGCATTTTCATGACGAGTGCTTTGGCATAATCCACCACACTCACATCTTTTGGTGTAGCATGAAATGCCGTTACATCATTATGCTTTGACTCGTAAGCTTGCTGGTAGGATGCAACAGACTTTTTAAATTCCATAGTTCTATCCCTAATGACTACGTTGTTTCTTTTTTAACCTACAGTACGAAAAAAACAGACATAAAAAAAGCACCTTGCGGTGCCTTTTATTTTTGAAAACGAGCAATTAATTAGAAATCGTCTTTATCATTTTCTAAACCCGCTAATGTCACGCCTGATAGCGCACCCGTTCCGCCCTGATCATTTGTTCTAAGCTTGATCATTAAGCGTAAGTCATTAGGAGAATCCGCATGATGAAGTGCATCTGCGTAATTAATCATGCCTCGCTGGTACAGGTTAAATAACGCTTGGTCAAACGTTTGCATCCCCTGCTCCGTTGATTTTTCCATGACTTCTTTAATCTCACCGACTTCACCCTTTTTGATGAGTTCAGCAATGTAAGGTGAGTTCAATAAGATCTCTATTGCCGCTACTCGACCATTTCCGTCTTTTGTAGGGATAAGCTGTTGAGCAATAATGCCACGGAGGTTAAGTGCCAAGTCGAACAGTAACTTACCATGTTGTTCAGCTGGAACTAAGTGCATGATACGGTCAATGGCCTGGTTGGCGTTATTGGCGTGAAGTGTTGCAATACACAAGTGACCAGTTTCGGCAAAGCTTAACGCATGCTCCATAATTTCTTGGCTACGAATCTCACCAATAAGAATAACATCTGGCGCTTGTCGTAATGAGCTCTTCAGTGCAGCATCAAAACTTTCTGTATCAAGGCCAACCTCACGTTGTGTAATCATTGACTTTTGATGCTCATGAACAAATTCAACGGGATCTTCAATCGTTAATATGTGACCACGAGAGTTTTTATTTCTAAAGCCAATTAGCGCCGCCATCGAGGTTGATTTACCGGTACCCGTACCACCAACAAACAACACTAAGCCACGCTTAGACATCACAACATCTTTTAATACGGATGGTAAGCCAAGTTCATCCGCATCCGGAATATCCGTAACAATACGACGAATAACCATACCCGCCATATCACGTTGCCAAAATGCACTAACACGGAAACGACCAATACCGTCGATTGAAATCGCAAAGTTACATTCTTTCTCTGAATCAAACGCCTCTTGTTGTTTCGCGTTCATTGCACTGTGAACTAAACTCAACGCATCTTCCGGGCTTAGCGGTTTTTCATCAATCGGCACAAGTTCGCCGTTGATTTTCGCACTAACCGGTAGTTTAGCGGTGACGAACATATCTGATGCTTGCTCATCGACCATTTTCTGGAGTAAATCGTGAAAAATCATACTATCACCTAAAAGCCAGTGAATTGGTTTTTATCATGCGCTTTAGCAGCCGCGTCTTGGCGTGTAATTAAACCACGGTTAACTAAGTTCAATAAACACTGGTCCATCGTCTGCATACCATGCGCCATACCCGTTTGGATCGCACTGTACATCTGCGCGATTTTATCTTCGCGAATCAAGTTACGAATTGCAGGAACACCAATCATAATTTCATGAGCGGCAACTCGGCCACCGCCAACTTTTTTCACTAAGGTTTGTGAAATAACTGCGCGTAGTGACTCAGATAACATTGAACGCACCATTGATTTCTCTTCCGCTGGGAATACATCAATAATACGGTCAATGGTTTTAGGTGCAGAGGTTGTATGTAGTGTACCGAAGACTAAGTGACCGGTTTCAGCAGCGGTCATTGCAAGACGAATCGTTTCCAAGTCACGTAATTCACCAACGAGAATAACGTCAGGGTCTTCACGTAACGCACTGCGAAGCGCATTGTTGAAACTTAATGTGTCACGATGCACTTCACGTTGGTTGATTAAACAGGCTTTGTTTTCATGAACAAATTCAATTGGGTCTTCAATCGTTAAAATATGGTGGTGTTTGTAGCTATTGATGTAGTCAATCATAGCTGCCAGGGTTGTTGACTTACCCGAACCCGTTGGTCCTGTTACCAATACCAATCCACGAGGGTTATCCGCAATATCACGGAAAATATCTGGGCAACCGAGGTCTTCTAACGTTAATACTTTTGACGGGATAGTACGAAATACAGCCGCTGGGCCTCGGTTTTGGTTAAAGGCATTAACCCTGAATCGTGCCAGATTTGGCACTTCAAATGAAAAATCCGCTTCGAGGTTTTCTTCGTATTCTTTACGTTGTCGATCTGTCATAATGTCGTAGACAAGTGCATTAACATCTTTAGCATCAAACGCAGGAATATTGAGTTTACGCACATCGCCATCTACACGGATAGATGGAGGCGTACCTGTTGATAAATGTAAATCAGATGCATTATGTTCAACGCTGAACGCTAACAGTTCGGTGATATCCATAAGGACCTCTTATTAAAATAGTTATAAAGCAACATGAGTAATATTAAAGATAACCTTGGCAAAGTTGAACAGCAAATTAAAAATGCATGTCAAATAAATCAGAAATCCCCAACACGTGTCCAACTTTTAGCCGTCAGTAAAACGAAACCAGCCTCAGACGTAGAATCAGCATACAACGCTGGTCAACGATTATTTGGCGAGAACTATGTGCAAGAAGCTGTTGATAAAATTAACGAACTTGATCACCTTGATGAGATTCAGTGGTACTTCATTGGCCCGATTCAATCGAATAAAACAAAACTAATCGCAGAGCACTTTGATTGGGTTCAAAGCGTTGATAGAGTCAAAATTCTTCAGCGTTTAAACGAACAGCGTCCGTCTGAAAAGGGCAAACTCAACGTATGTTTGCAAGTAAACATTAGCGATGAAGCGTCTAAATCTGGCGCAACATTAGCTGAGCTACCGGCACTAATTGATACGATTAAGCAATGTGAAAATCTTGTGCTGAGAGGGTTTATGGCGATTCCTGAAAAAGGTAACCCAAGCTTGAGTTTTGAAAAAATGGACCAATTATTTACACAATACCAAGCGCAAATTCCAACAATTGATACACTATCAATGGGAATGTCTGGCGATATGGAACTCGCGATTGCAAACGGCTCAACCATGGTACGTATAGGCACAGCAATATTTGGCGCTCGACATTAACTAACCTGAATGACAGGCATTAGAAAGAGAAAATTAATGACAAAAGTAGCTTTTATTGGCGCAGGTAATATGAACAGCGCCGTCATTCTCGGACTCATTAACGCTGGCTTTACGCCATCAGATATTATGGTGACAAACCCATCACCAGCAAAAAGAGAAGCACTTGCAAATGCGCATGGCATTCGCCAAAGTGCCGATAACCTAGAAGCAGCAAAGTTTGCCGATGTTATCGTGCTAGGTGTTAAACCTCATTTAATCACTCAGGTAAGTCAAGAAATTGCGCAATCTGTCGATGTATCGAAAAAGTGCTTTATATCCGTCGCCGCTGGCACGACCATGGCACAAATCAAACAAGCATTAAACAATTTAGGTAGTGTTATTCGTGTGATGCCTAACACGCCATCACAGCTTGGACTTGGTGTATCAGGGGTTTATGCGTGTGAGAACACATCAGATGAACAAAAACAAATTGCGACTAAAATTATGGAAGCAGTTGGCATCGTCAAGTGGCTTGATAAGGAAGCAGACATTGACAATATCATCGCTGTTTCAGGCTCAGGCCCTGCCTACTTTTTCTTGTTTATGGAAGCGATGGAAACAAAAGCAAAAGCCTTAGGTTTCACTGACCAAGAAGCCAGAGCTTTGGTGCAACAAACGGCGCTTGGCGCTGCGCAAATGGTTGTTGAGAACGATATTTCAATCGCTCAGCTTCGTGAAAATGTGACCTCGAAAGGCGGCACAACACAAGCAGCACTTGATACCTTTAGAGCAGGAGGTTTGCCTGAGCTCGTAGATAATGCAATGGACAATGCTATTGCACGTGCAAAAGAGATGGCGAAAGGTTAACCTTTACCGAATATCACTCTTTTGATTTTTAACTTTTTTATACTCAGCTTTTTAATTTGGAGTAATTCATGGAAGCGATAAACTTTCTTTTACGCTTTGCCTTCGACGCCATCATTATGGTGTTAATATTGCGCGTCTGGTTGCAACTTGTACGTGCTGATTTTTACAACCCGCTTAGTCAATTTATCGTAAAAGTTTCCAACCCATTAGTCATCCCTGTGCGTCGTATCGTCCCGAGCATTGGCGGCTTAGATACGGGTACCCTAATACTTGCTTTTATTTTTTCAGGATTAAAGTTTGTCGTTATCCCGTTGGTAAACGGTGGGCCATTTGATCCACTTTCAGCAGCTTACTTCGGCTTTTTATCATTAATCAAGCAAACAGGCTTTTTGCTGTTCATGATCATGTTAGTGATGGCAATCATGAGCTGGGTAATTCAAGGTTACAACCCAACACTTGCGGTATTCTCGCAGTTGACTGAGCCGTTTCTAACGCCAATTCGTAGAGTAGTTCCAGTTATCGGTGGTTTGGATTTATCTTTATTGGCTGCGTTTTTAATACTCAACGTGATCAATATTTTGTTATCCGGCTGGATCCCATATTGGGCAATGCTTTAACTCTTAAGGAAGTAAAATGTCATACTTTGCAAAAGCAGGTGTTCTATTATTCGCGTTAATTGGCATGTCTTTCTCTGCGCATTCAGAGCAAAAGCAAGTATTAGGTGATCTTGATGTTCACTATATCGCGTTAAATTCAACGATGATTCCAGCTAATGTTGCGGTTAATTATGATATTACCCGTAGCAAAATCAATGCACTAATTAACATCTCAGTGTTAGACAACACTCAAGCAAATAAACCTGCTAAGAGTGTTGGTATTTCTGGCGTTGCAACAAACCTACTCGGCCATAAGAAAAACCTAGAGTTTGTTGAGGTGGTAGAAGGTGATGCGATTTATTACTTGGCTCAATTGCGATTCACAAGTGAAGAGCAGTTTACCTTCAACATCACCATATTGGACGAGGGGCAAGAGCATAATTTAGTGTTTAAACAAAAGCTCTACGCCGACTAATTTCAAATCTAAGAGTTACGAAGTCAATTCGTAACTCTACTTATCCTTTTTAATTAACCATTGGAAAAAAGAGACAAAAAAGGTATCCGCGTCACTCGCACGATCCCGTTTTTGGTTTGCTAGCGCCCCCTCTTCCTGAGCAGCCTGTGGTTGTCCGATAGATTCATAGTATTCCCTTGCTTTATCGTGATTTTTTGCCTGGCTTTTTAATTCCTGGGTTGAGCTACAACCAGTCACGACGATAACAAGAGCGAAAACCAGACTAGAGTGTCGACGAGTTAATTTCATATTTCTTTCCCTGTTAATACTTCGGCCGCAGGGTAGCGCTTTTCCATTGAGAAAACAAATCATCAATGGCTTTTTCACCCGCTTTACGCCATAATTCGCGCCAGAAAAATTCTTTCCTTTTAGGCGTATTTCCATGAACAAAATTGTTTTAGCAACGGGTAACCTTGGCAAAGTTAAAGAACTTGGTGAACTACTCAATCAACATAACATTGACGTAGTGCCACAAAGTGAATTTAATGTTGGTGATGTTGCCGAAACAGGCACTACATTCGTGGAAAATGCGATAATCAAAGCACGCCATGCCGCTAAAATTACAGGATTACCTGCAATTGCTGACGATTCAGGATTAGAAGTTGATGCATTGAATGGCGCGCCTGGCGTTTATTCGGCGCGATTCGCAGGCGCTGAAGCAACTGACGCCGACAATAATGCCAAGCTCCTATCAGAGTTAACGGGTGTTGAAAAATCTAAGCGCACTGCAAGGTTTCATTGTGTATTAGTGTTTATGGCTCACGAAAATGATCCAACACCAGTCATTTGCCATGGCACTTGGGAAGGTGAAATTCTCGAAACACCAGCAGGTGAACAAGGTTTTGGTTACGACCCTCTTTTCTGGGTTGAATCGGAGCAAAAAGCGTCAGCACAGCTTACGCGAGAAGAAAAAGGTGCATTAAGCCATCGCGGTAAAGCGCTCGCGAAACTTGTTGCTCACTTTAATCAATTAAACGGTTAATCTCGTGTTAAAAGTTCAGCCCCTTTCTCTTTATATTCATATACCTTGGTGTGTGCAAAAGTGTCCATATTGTGATTTTAATTCTCACGCTTTTGGCAAAGGTAAAGGGCAGCAAGACATTCCAGAAACGCAATATGTTCAAGCGCTAATTAAAGACTTAGATGATGATATCAAGCGCTTTAATTTAGCTAACCGACAATTGCACACCATTTTTATCGGTGGTGGCACACCGAGCCTGTTCTCAGCTGAAGCAATTGGCGATATTCTCAACCAAGTAAAGTCTCGTTTTATTATCGACGAAGCGCGCTTTGAAGTAACCTTGGAAGCTAACCCAGGTACTGTTGAAGCGGATAAATTTTCAGGTTTTGCCAAAGCTGGTGTGACACGCTTATCTATTGGTGTACAAAGTTTTGAGTCAGATAAACTAATAAAACTCGGCCGAATTCATGATTCGAATCAAGCAAAACGCGCGGCTGAATTTGCTCACCAAGCAGGCATTAAGAGTTTTAATTTAGATTTAATGCATGGCTTGCCAGATCAAAACTTAACCAATGCTCTAGACGACTTAAAAACTGCCATCGCGTTAAACCCTGATCATATTTCTTGGTATCAATTAACCATTGAGCCAAATACCGCTTTCCATTCTAAGCCACCCGAATTACCGCAAGATGAAACGTTATGGTCTATTCAAGAGGAAGGTGTCAAATTACTTGAAGAAGCGGGCTACCATCAATATGAAATTTCTGCTTATGCTAAAAATAACAAGCAGTGCCAACATAACTTAAATTACTGGCGCTTTGGTGACTATTTAGGTATTGGCTGTGGTGCTCATGGAAAAATTACTGACGATACATCTGGAAAAATCTATCGCACGGTAAAAGTTAAGCACCCTAAAGGCTATTTAGAAGAGGGCCGCGCTGCTCTGGACCACTTAAATGAAGTTGAGCACGCTGAGCTTACCTTCGAGTTTATGATGAACCAGTTAAGGCTAAAAGAGCCCTTTACGCTCTCCCATTTCAGTCAAAGTACCGGGCTTGATAGCAAAGCGTTACTAACACAACTAGAAAAAGCCCAGGCGCAACAGCTAGTTGAGAAACAAGGCGATTCGTGGCAAGTTACTGCGCAAGGACATCGCTATTTAAATGAACTACTCACTCAGTTTTTGTAATGCTATGAAGCCAAGTATTTTTAATGCTAACGATCATTTATTTATGCAACGAGCGATTGAGCTTGCGCTTAAGGCTGAAGCAATTGATGAAATTCCTGTCGGCGCTGTCGTTGTCCATAACAATGAAATTATTGGTGAAGGTTACAACCAATCTATTACCCTCAATGATCCCTCTGCACATGCAGAAATGATTGCTATTCGACAGGCAGGGGAAAAGCTAGGCAACTACCGATTACTAGATTGCACCTTATACGTCACATTGGAGCCCTGCCCTATGTGCGCAGGTTTGCTCGTGCACAGTAGAATTAAGCAAGTCATCTACGCTAGCCCAGATCTAAAGACTGGTAGTGCGGGAAGTGTATTTAACCTAGTAGCCAACGAAAAACTTAACCACCAAATTGAGCATCGCTTTGGCCTGTACCAAGAGCAATGCTCATCAATGTTATCTAGTTTTTTCAAACGTAGAAGAAAAGAGAAAAAGGCACTTAAACAAGCGTTAAAACAAAACGAAAGTTAAGTGTTGGATCTGTTATTTAAAAGGAATTGAATTATCGTCTTCAACCGTTAATTGGAAAAAAACGGCGCGACGGTCAACAATCTTTTTACGACGCTCGTGAACGAGGCGTTTGCGGCGAGTCGCTACAACTTGTCGATGACTGTTATTTGATCTTCTCATTTATGCCTCCTGTTAAAGTAAATAAATAAGGTAGTAATACACGAATAAAAAAACCTGACCAATTTATCAGCTTTTTTATTTTATACCAACTCCTTTAAGTTGTTGCTCTCTCAGCAGCACTCAAAGAAAGCGGTATTTTCGCTTTGTTTTATGACAATTAGATGACAATGGATCACTTATATTTGGGCATTCGCCAATTAATCAAGTGATGCTGTGGATTGTTGTGGTGCGGTAAGCTCTTGCATACGTTGTTTTTCATCGAACCATTGTAATGTGTCATAGTATCGACGAATGTTTTCAACATAATTGACAGGCTCGTCACCCCGAGCATAACCGTATTTGGTTTTCTTGTAGTATTTCTTTTGTTTAAGCAGCGGCAAACGTTCTTTAACTTCAACCCATCGGTCTGGGTCACCACCTTGTTGCTGAGTAATAATACGCGCATCGTTCAAGTGACCAAAGCCAACATTGTAAGACGCTAATGCAAACCAGACCTTGTCGGGCATAGGAATTCTATCAGGCATCCGGTTAATCAATTGGGTGATATATTTTGCCCCACCACGAATGCTTTGTTCTGCATCTAGACGTGACTTAACGCCCATTTGTTTTGCTGTAGGCAAGGTGAGCATCATCATTCCGCGCACCCCTGTGTAGCTTCTTGCTTTGGGGTTCCAATGTGACTCTTGGTAACTAATTGCTGCCAATAATCGCCAATCAATTTCCTCACCGTACTTTTCAAACATTGGACGATATTTAGGTAATTTATTTTCAATCGCTTTGATAAAGGTGCGGGTATCGACGTAATTGAATTTTTCAATATGGCCGTAGTATTTATCGTCTAACGCAAGTAAAGTTCCATCATGGTGAACACCACCGAAAAATTCAACCAGACTCGTTAATAGAGAATGGTCGCCTTGCTTTTTCACTGCCCAAGCTAAAGGCTCCGGTTTTTTTATCGTAAAACCGATGCTTATCTCTGGGTAATAACGACGGTTGATGGCTAGTGTGTTGGAATCAATCACAGTGTAATCGATGTTCTCTTCAAGAATCTCCAGCAAAAGCTCTTCGGCGTCGAGTTCGCTATTTTCTTGCCAAGTTAAGCCGTCGTGCTGGTTCTTTAATTTCTGTAGGTTTTCAACATGACTTGAAAGTGCTGTAACAACCAAATTGCCCGTTAGGTCTTCAATTTTTCTTGGGCGAACTTTTCCCTGTTTAAACACTAACTTTTGACTGATTTGGTCATAGCTTGGCGCAAAACTAAATTGTTCCAATCGCTTCGGCGTGACTGCAAGACCCGCAGCAATAAAGTCGACTTCGCCACTATCTAATTTAGGAAATAATGTTTCCAAATTATAACTGGGCACAATTTGTAATTTTACGCCCAGATGTTCAGCATATTTCTTCGCAAGTTCGTACTCGAAGCCCGCAGGACCTTCGGCGTCAATGTAGTATGTGTTTGGACCAAATAGTGTACCGACCGTAATACTACCTTTTTCAACTATGCGACTTAGTTGATCTGTTTCCGTTTTTTGATAGCAACCAGAGAGCACAACAGCAAAAGCAACAAACAGACAATACTGCCATATTTGTTGTTGCATGTTTTTCAGCTTTTCCGTTATACCGACTGCTTTCATACTAACTTTCTACAAGCCTATTAACTACTTACGAATTCATCATAATCATGATGATATTTTAAGTATACCCAAAACCATGGCATTTTAATTAACAAATTTTTAAAACATTAGTTTTCACCCGGCAATCTCCCAAAATTTGACAAGAAATTCCCCCTTATCGGCTGAACATCTTTTCTAACCCCATGTTCTTAAAGTGAAAAAAATACCACAGCAAATTACTAACCATTTAGTCAGGTTGTTTGTGATTGAAGCTATTGTTTTAACAACAAAATTTTCTATTATTTTATTCACACCAGTTCTATATTTTAGGCGCCCTTCCATATATAATACGCGCGATTTTTTCCTAATAAATCCAACCTTGGTGACAAAGCATATGGCAATGTTAATAAAAACCCTTCGCGGTGCGCCGGCACTATCTGACTTTCGCGTTAAAAAGTTACTGGCACAATGTGAAGATTTAAACCTTCCTGTTCGTAGTATTTATGCTGAATTTACTCATTTTGCACACGTAAATGAGGAATTAACTGCAGATGAATCTGAAGTACTAGCAAAATTATTAACATACGGTCCAACAATTGAAGAGCATGAGCCAACAGGCACGCTTTTATTAGTTACGCCTCGTCCAGGTACCATTTCACCTTGGTCATCAAAATCAACAGATATCGCTCATAACTGTGGCTTAAGTAAAGTAGAACGCCTAGAACGCGGTATCGCGTATTACGTAGAGAGCGACAAGTTATCTGAAGCGCAAGAAAAAGCGTTAAATAATTTAATTCACGACCGCATGATGGAGTCAATTTTTGCTGACTTCAACGACGCACAAGCATTATTCGCAACAGCAGAACCAGGTGAATTCGGTAGTGTTGATGTCATGGCTGGTGGCCGTGACGCACTAGCAAAAGCAAACGTTGAATTAGGTTTAGCGCTTGCAGAAGACGAAATTACATATCTTGCAGAAAACTTTGCCAAGTTAGGTCGTAACCCACACGACATCGAACTTTACATGTTCGCCCAAGCTAACTCTGAGCACTGTCGTCACAAAATCTTCAACGCTGATTGGACAATCGACGGCGAGAAGCAAGAAAAATCATTGTTCAAAATGATTAAAAACACCTACGAAACAAATTCTGATTACGTATTATCAGCATACGCTGACAACGCGGCAGTTATGGTAGGTTCAGAAGGTGGTCGCTTTTACGCAGAACCTGACACATTAGAGTACGGTTACCACCACGAAGATATTCAAATTTTAATGAAGGTTGAAACTCACAACCACCCTACTGCAATTTCTCCATACCCAGGTGCAGCAACAGGCTCTGGTGGTGAAATTCGTGACGAAGGTGCAACGGGTGTTGGTTCTAAACCAAAAGCTGGTCTTGTTGGCTTCTCAGTGTCAAACTTACGTATTCCTGGTTTTGAACAGCCGTGGGAATCAGATTTCGGTAAGCCAGATCGTATTGTTACGGCTTTAGACATCATGCTCGAGGGCCCACTAGGTGGCGCTGCGTTTAACAACGAATTTGGTCGTCCAGCAATCAACGGCTACTTCCGTACATACGAAGAAGAAGTTAACTCGTTCAACGGCGTTGAAGTACGTGGTTACCACAAGCCAATTATGATCGCGGGTGGTTACGGTAACATCCGTGACGAGCACGTACAAAAAGGCGAAATCAATGTTGGTGCAAACCTAATTGTATTAGGTGGTCCAGCAATGAACATCGGTCTTGGTGGCGGTGCAGCTTCATCAATGGCATCTGGCCAATCAGCAGAAAACTTAGACTTTGCTTCAGTACAACGTGAAAACCCAGAAATGGAACGTCGTTGTCAGGAAGTTATTGACCGTTGTTGGCAACTAGGTGAAGACAACCCAATTCTATTTATCCACGATGTGGGTGCTGGTGGTCTTTCAAATGCATTCCCTGAATTAGTATCAGACGGTGGCCGTGGCGGTAACTTCGAATTACGTAACGTGCCAAACGATGAGCGCAGCATGGCGCCTCACGAAATTTGGTGTAACGAGTCACAAGAACGCTACGTGTTGGCCGTTTCTGACGAGCAATTACCATTATTCGAAAAAATCTGTCAGCGCGAACGCGCACCATTTGCCGTAGTTGGTAAAGCAACAGAAGAAGAGCACTTAACGGTAACTGACTCACACTTCGAAGGCACTGACAAAGACACACCTATCGATTTACCACTAGACGTTTTATTAGGTAAAACACCTAAGATCAAGAAAAATGTTCAATCAGTAGCGACTCAAGGTAGCGAGTTAGATTTAGCGAACGTTGATGTGGCGGAAGCAGCTGATCGTTTATTACGTTTACCAGCAATCGCTGAGAAAACATTCCTTATCACTATTGGTGACCGCTCGGTAACCGGTATGGTTAACCGTGACCAAATGGTTGGTCCTTGGCAGGTGCCTGTGGCTGACTGTGGTGTAACAGC
The DNA here is from genome assembly GCF_030161435.1 of Thalassotalea loyana. Taxonomy (GTDB): domain Bacteria; phylum Pseudomonadota; class Gammaproteobacteria; order Enterobacterales; family Alteromonadaceae; genus Thalassotalea_G; species Thalassotalea_G loyana. The sequence continues at coordinate 451,495 of NZ_BSSV01000002.1, forward strand.
AGCAGCACTTGATTCATACCATGGTGAAGCAATGGCAATGGGTGAGCGTACGCCAGTAGCTCTACTTAACTACGGCGCATCTGCACGTTTAGCAGTAGCTGAGTCATTAACGAACATCGCAGGTACTGATATTGGTGATTTAAACCGTATTAAGCTTTCTGCGAACTGGATGTCACCAGCAGGTCACCCGGGGGAAGATGCAGGTCTTTACGAAGCGGTTAAAGCCGTAGGTGAAGAATTATGTCCAGCATTAGGTTTAACCATTCCAGTTGGTAAAGACTCAATGTCAATGAAGACCAAGTGGGAAGATAACGGCGAAGAAAAATCTGTTACTTCACCAATGTCATTAATCATCACTGCCTTTGGCCGTGTTGAAGACATCCGCAAGACAGTAACGCCAGAGCTTCGCACGGATAAAGGCGACACTCGCATTGTTGCAATTGACTTATCAAAAGGTAAGAACCGTTTAGGCGCTTCATGTATTGCTCAGGTTTACAAGCAACTTGGTAAAGAAACACCAGATGTTGATTGCCCAGAAACATTAAAAGGTTTCTTTAACGCAATGCAAACGCTAGTGCGCAAAGAAATGCTTGTGGCTTACCATGACCGTTCAGACGGTGGTTTATTCACAACCGTAGCTGAAATGGCGTTTGCTGGTCACACTGGTGTAACCGTTGATATCGACAAGCTTCCTGGTAGTGACTTAGAAGTATTATTCTCAGAAGAGCTTGGCGCCGTGATTCAAATTAAAGAATCTGACGTTGATGCGATTCACGCAATCTTTGAAGAGCACGGCATTTTAGATTGTTGTGCTGATGTCGGTCGTTTAAACGATTACGACATGATCACCTTCAAACGTGGTGATGACGTTGTACTTGAGAACTCTCGTACATACTTCCGCACAGTATGGGCAGAAACAACGTTGAAGATGCAGTCTTTACGTGACAACTCAGAGTGTGCACAAGAAGAATTTGACGTTAAATTCGATACAGAAGATCCAGGCTTAAACGCTGAATTAACCTTCGACATTAACGAAGATATCGTAGCTGATTTAATTGCTAAAGACGCTGAAGAAGAGACAAACCCACGTGTTGCGATTTTACGTGAGCAAGGTGTTAACTCTCACGTTGAAATGGCAGCAGCGTTTGACCGTGCAGGTTTCATTGCAATTGACGTTCACATGTCAGACATTTTAGAAGGTCGTGCAGATTTAGCTGACTTCCAAGGCTTAGTTGCTTGTGGTGGCTTCTCTTACGGTGACGTACTTGGTGCTGGTGAAGGTTGGGCAAAATCAATCTTATTTAACCCGAAAGCACGTGAAATGTTCAAAACATTCTTTGAGCGTGAAGAAACATTCTCATTAGGTGTATGTAACGGTTGTCAGATGCTTTCTAACTTAAAAGAAATCATCCCAGGCTCTGAACACTGGCCACGTTTCGTTCAAAACGAATCAGAGCGTTTTGAAGCACGTTTCTCACTAGTCGAAATTCAAGAAAGTCCGTCAATCTTCTTTAAAGGTATGGCTGGTTCTCGCATGCCTATCGCCGTTTCTCACGGTGAAGGTCGTACAGAATTTACAAGCGATGAAGCGATTGATGCAGCGAACGATTCAGGTACAGTATCAATGCGTTACGTAAATAACTACGGTGACGTAACGGAAACTTACCCTGCTAACCCTAACGGTTCACCTGATGGTATTACGTCATTAACGACAACTGATGGTCGTGTAACGATTATGATGCCTCACCCAGAGCGTGTATTCCGTACAGTTGCTAACTCATGGCACCCAGATTCATGGGGTGAAGATTCTCCATGGGTTAGAATGTTCCGCAACGCGAGAAAGTTTGTTAATTAGTTTTTCATAAATGGCTTAACTTCTTTGTTGGTCATGCTCACATACACTTGTATGCTACGCGTGACCGCCGCGAATTTAAGCCATTATATTTCTGACTAATTTAACAAAAAGTTTATTGTAAAAGCCCGCTAATGCGGGCTTTTTTATTAGATTATTTCAAGCGTTTTAATCGGCAATGACTTCTGAATATCTTTGTTGATACGTTTCTACTAATTGATTGATCGCTTCGTCGTTACTCTCTATCGCCTTATTGAGCTTTTTAACGTCTTGCGCATCAAACCTAGCAGGATTTAACATATAGTACACAGGGTTGCTGTTTATGGTGATGTTTGTTGGTTGAACGAATTGATTGAGCTTATTCTGGTTGATGATATAAATGCCTGCAAGCAACTCTTCTGCAGCAAAGTCGACCCTGCCCATGCTAACAAGATTTATCCTCTCTGACGCTAAATTAACTTCAACTATACACTCGGAACAGTTATTCATGTAATTGGCAAAGTTCTCGCCATAGTATCCGCCTCTATTGATTGCAATCAAGCTATCACGTGTATATGAGGTTTCCTTGTCATACTTCGTATTTGAAAAAAGCTGCATCACTTCGTAACGATATGCTGCGCTATAGGTAGCATAGCTTGCGCGCTCTTGGCTGTAGCTAGCAGCAAATATGAGATCGATATTACCTTTCTTTAATTCTAGTAACGCTCGACTAGAAGACGGGTAAGAGTAATAGCGCCAGCAATAGTTAATTGATTTTAATATCCGCTCGGTTATCTCAATGTCTAACCCTTTATACTCGCCTTGCTCTCGATAAGAAAATGGCGGCCAATCTTTAGCAACACTAATTGAAAGCGTTTTATCGCACGCAAAAACCTTTGTCTGTGCAGCAAAGTAAAACAGTAAAAATAAAGAAAGATTTTGTAAATATTGACAAGTACTGAATCTCAATGTGAATTCCTGCGAACTTACACAGTGGGCAACAAGTACCTTTATTTTAGACCACAGCGCGTTTTTTAACGGTTAATGTTTGGTGTTTTTGATCCTCAAACACCTTAAGTTATGCCTGATAAATAGCCCTATCATTCTATTGATTTAGAATACGTAGGTGAAGTAAATCTCAGTTTTTTTTGCCTGCCTACATTTAATCCGTGTTGCCAAGAAAAATGTACAAAAAACACATCTAACATAAACAGTTGGCTTAATCAGAATTCCCAGTTAAAGTATAAGCTACTGATTTTCAGCTTGTTTATTTAAAAATCATCAGGAGAATTCATTGGATACATTGGATGTACATGAAACGGAACAACCGTTAAAAATTGGCGGCTGGTTAATAGTCGTTGCAATTGGCGTTGTGTTATCACCGATGCGATCACTCATGCTAATGAGTACAACTTATCCAGATATCTTTATGGACGGAACATGGGAGGCGCTAACAGTCGTCGGCAACCCGGCATACTCTCCAATGTGGGCGCCTTTAATCCTCGGTGAAATGCTCATTAACGTGGTATTTTTTTGTTTAGGACTGTATTTAGCTTACTTGTTTTTTACCAAGAAAGTTACATTACCCCGCTGGTACTTCGGGTTAGCATTATCTTCTAGTCTCTTTATTTTGATTGACGCATACGTTATCAGCATCGTGATACCAGATACAGCTATGTTTGATTCAGAAACACAAAAAGAGTTTTTTAGAAGCCTAGTCAGTTTATTTATTTGGTCACCCTATTTGTTTTATTCGCAACGAGCAAAAGACACTTTTATTCAAGCTAAGTGACCACATTTGTCTCATCAAAACAGGCTCCAGTCATCCGCTTTTATGGCGAAGAACTCACTTGGCAATCTTCGCCACGCAAACAACTATTGCCAAGTAAAAATCTCCATTAACGGAGAAAAGCGTGCTCAATGACGTTCAACACAATAAAAACATAAAAAGGAAATAAAAATAATGAGAAACACGATCACCTTACTTTCGGCATTAACCTTGGCTGCATTAAGCTTTTCAACAGAAGCGACGGTAGTGACAAAATCTTTCACCGTGACTGATAAATCACTGCAATTAACATCAGATCCATATTGGCCAAGAGTTTATATTAAAGGCGTCGAACTCGATGGTGCAGCACTAGGGTGTGAAAATAATATTCCAGTCATTTCACTTGGCGAAGACAATCCACAAGGGCAAATGATGTACGAAACACTGCTCGCAGCAAAGGAATCAGGAAGAACAATCTCAATTGTTGCCAATAAGTGTTGGGGCGGGTTTTCAACACCGCAGGTATACTCTATTACGACCTATTAATTCCTAGCGTCAAATAAGCCCAGCCATTGGCTAATAAAAAAAAGCCCTAAACAGTGACTCACTGTTTAGGGCTTTTTTGAAATCATAAAATATGTATGGTGATTAACAGTCTTCAGTTACCACCGTTACAGTACAGTCAGGCTCGCCAAACGAATCATAAATCACGTAACAACCCTGGTCAGTTAGCGGTGAGCTTTGACTTGGGATGTTATAACCAATAAATGTGTATTGGTTTGTGGTTACCGTTGGCTCAAAGTCATCTGAGTCAATTTCTAAAAAGTCGATCATATCTAGCTGAGTACCAAGCTCGGCACTGCTTTCTGGACACAAATTACGAAAATCAATTTCCGCTGTGCCAAAACCAAAATCAACAATATATGCAGACTGGCCAGATCCTGGGTTTGAAGATACTGCTTCTAATCCCTTAATGCGTGCTTTTGCCTTAACGAGATCAATAGTCGTTTCCATAGAACCTTTTATTGAATTTAAGGTTGCGATTTTAGCGTCGCTCGCCACATCAATAAATCGAGGAGCAGCCGTTGCGGCTAAAATACCTAGAATAACGATAACAACAACAAGTTCAATTAATGTAAAACCCTTTGCACGTGACGAAAATGACATATTATGTTCTGCGTTAAAAAAAAGTTAATTTAGTATAAACGCTATATCACTGATAAAACAATTGTTTTACTATAGATAATCAGTATTTACGCAAAAAATTTTGTGCGTTTAATGCAACACGCTTCTAGATCGGCGAACTTAATAAAAGTAGAAAATACGATGAAAACGATCATCCTTGCTGACATTTTCGGCATTACGCCACAACTGAAATTACTCGCGAGTAACTTGTCACCTGACTATCAACTACTTTCACCATACGACGATGACAGCCTTTCTTTTGAGGATGAGAAAGTTGCCTATCAGTATTTTTCACTCAATACTGACATCACCAAATACTCACTAAAGCTATCTGAGTGCCTTGCAAACCATACGGAGAGTGTAAATATTCTTGGATTTAGTGTTGGCGCGAGTGCACTGTGGTTATGTGCGGACCAACAGCATCCCAACGTGAATAAAGGTATTGGCTTTTATTCAAGCCAAATAAGACAGCATCATGCATTGTCTCCCACATTTCCTATCCACCTCATTTTTCCAGACAAAGAGCCACACTTTGATGTTGATACTGTTATCAGTAAATTGACAAACAAACCATTCACAAAAATATCAAAAAGTTCTGGCCTGCACGGTTTTATGAATTATCGTTCGGTTAATTTTAACGAGTGTCTTTATCACGATTACCTCACTTTACTATTGGCGGAAATTTAACCTGACACTCATGACACAATGAACGAAATTTACACCTTGCCGGTCTACTTAAATTCAAGATAAGCTAAAACAAAAACCAGCAGGAAGAATAATAAAATGCAAGAGCACGATAGCTACCCTTTAACAGACTTTATTGAATACCCACAAGATGAAATGTTGGCACGTTCGCAAGCGTTCCTTGAAGATATGAAACGTCGCCACTCGATTCGCAGCTTTAGTGATAAACCTGTACCAAAAGAAATTATTGAAAATTGCATTAAAACCGCTGGTAGAGCACCTAACGGAGCAAATCATCAGCCGTGGCATTTTGTTGCAATCTCAGATCCAGAGATAAAAAAACAAGTCCGAGAACAAGCGGAACTTCACGAACGTGGTTTCTACGAAGGTCGCGCTGGTGAAGAGTGGCTTGACGCATTGAAACCACTAGGGACAGATGCACAAAAACCCTACTTGGAAACCGCGCCGTGGTTAATTGCTATTTTCAGTCAGAAAAAAGGCGGTATAAACGCGGAAGATAAAAACACCAATTACTATGTACACGAGTCCGTAGGTATTGCCACAGGTTTTTTAATCACTGCGTTACACAATGCAGGGTTAGCGACGTTAACACATACGCCAAAACCCATGTCTTTCTTAAATAAAATTTGTGAACGTGGCGATAACGAACGTGCTTACATGCTGTTAATCGCTGGATACCCAACAGATGATGCAACGATTCCTCATCATTCTACGGTTAAAAAGTCACTCGACGAAATAGCAACATTTAAATAACCGTTAACAATAAGGCGTGATTTATCACGCCTTATTTGTATCTCACACTTTACGTAAAGAAATGTAAAACTCCTTGCTCTACTACATACCGACATTTATGTTTTGAGTAACACTTTTGTTTCAAGTAGTTTTATATGACACATTACGCGTTTAGGTTATCTTGCTCCCTTATCATAAGTGCAGTACTTTCGGGCTGTGGCGGGGGAGGAAGCAATAGCGAAACAAATGACACACCTACGCTACCAAGTAATGTGAGCCCACCGGAAATAACATTTACACCACACACTATAGCGCTTTTGTCGACAGAGTCCGCGGTAGTAGAACTATCATTCACAGACGACCAAACAGCACAATTATCTCCTGTAATCGTTTGTGAAAACGGCGGCGTTTTTGACGCTTCTGCTAACACATATACAGCGCCAGAAACCTCTTCAGTATTAGTCACGAATTGTACCGCAAGCGTTTCTGACAACGCAGGAAATGAAAGTCATGCGACCCTATCTATCACCGTCAACCCTCAAGTTGCAGATACGACAGCGCCCACTATTTCATTCAGCCCAAGTACATTGAACATGGCCTCGGGAACTTCGGCACAGGTTCAACTTTCTTTTTCAGACGACACAGATACCACGCTAACACCACAAGTAGAATGCGTTGATGGGGCATTCAACGATAATGTTTACACGGCGCCAAACACACGTCTTACACGCGAGCTTTCATGCACTGCAACGGTTTACGACGCTGCTCAAAATCAATCGACGTCAATATTAACCATTAATGTAGCTGGCAGCGCTGTTGCAGATTTGTCGATTGATATATTTAATTTGCCAAATTATCAAAATCAACCAGTGCCTGATTACATTTCTCAAGATAACACTGAAGATAACCCAATAACGGATCTGGGTGCGACCTTAGGCCGCGTCTTGTTTTATGATAAAAACCTGTCAACAAACAACACAATTTCTTGCGCGAGCTGTCATCAACAAGCCCATGCATTTTCTGATTTAGCCCCGCTTAGTCAAGGTGTTAATGATGTTACAGCACGCCACTCCATGAGACTTGTCAACGCTCGGTTTGCCGAAGAAACTCGCTTTCGGTGGGACGAAAATGCAGAATCACTTGAGCAACAGACGACAATGCCAATAAGAGATTTCGCAGAAATGGGCTTTAGTGGCAATAATGGCGCACCAAGTTTCGATGACTTGCTCTCTAAATTGTCGGCGATAGATTACTATCAAGATTTATTTGCGTTAACCTTTGGTGATTCCAATATCACTGAAGAAAGAATGCAACGTGCCATGGCACAGTTTATTAGAAGTATTCAGTCCTTTGACACTAAATATGATATCGGACGCGACCTAGTTGCAAACCATGATGAAGATTTTCCAAACTTTACAGCATCTGAAAATGCAGGAAAGAGGCTCTTTACACAACCTTTCGAATTCGAAACTGATGTAATCCAAGATCAAGGACAAGTGCCGGTTGAGGGAACCGGTCAAATGTTTGAGGTATCTCGCCGAATTAGCGGCGGTATCAATTGTGCAACCTGTCATCGTCCACCTGAATTTGATATCGACCCTGCTTCATTAAACAATGGATTTATTCGCGTGGGCGCACCTGCAGGAGAAAACCCAAGAGGACAATTCGATTTATCAGTTACCCGCTCCCCTTCACTTAGAGAGTTAATGAAGCCAAATGGCGAACTCAATGGAGGCATGTTCCATACTGGGTTATCTTCTAATCTTACAGGTATCCCTGCACATTATGATTTTCGGCGATTAGTCCCAGAGAATGACAACTTGGATCCTCGCCTTGCGCCCAATGGTTTGCCACAATTCTTAGATTTAACCAATGAAGAAGCTGGCCAACTATTCGATTTTTTAAGAACACTTTCAGGCAGTAACGTCTACACTGACGCGAAATGGTCAGATCCTTTTGAATAAACCCACAATGCCCTTGTTAATCCTGTTTACTCTCAATTAAGCAAGCTTTCAAAAGAGGAAACGACAATGCGTTTTTTGACAACGCTAAATAAACAGGATGTTCCTCTAACTTTTTGACCAATGACACATCGGTGAACGTATTCGTGTCAATAATATGTTTAATGATTTCGCTTACGCCGACAACATAATCAACACGCCCTTTCTCGAGCATTTTTACCGCTTGCTCTGCATCTGTTACTTCAACTACGCGAGCACCATTTAATACACTTTGGTCAAAGTTAACTGCACGTATCACAGCGACATAATCTTGTCGCGAAAGCTCAAGGTCAGTGCTCAATGTTGATGCCTTGGCATACAACCCAATAGAAATAGTTGAAAAGGCGCGAATGGAGAAATCTAAGTATTGCGCTCGTTCTTCTGAATACATGGTAGGATATATCGCGTCAACTCGTCCTTGTTCAGCGTACTTTAAGGTTCTTGCCCAATTTGCATGCTTGATAGAAAAGCGAGAAAGGTGTGAAGACAAATACGCCCTAACTTCATCCGTCAATTCACCAACAGGCTTGTCGTATTTTATTTCGACAAGGGGGGGTACATCCGTCGTCATGACTCTCATAGGTGCATCACAAGCGTCAGCTTGCGCAGCCGCAGGTTTAGCTGCGATTAGGTAGACGAAAGCCAATAGATAAATTATATATCGCACAACAATTACATTAGTGGTTGATCCGTCTTAAAATTATAAGTGATGTCGATAAATTTGCTAACGATAGCAATATGTTATTTACCTAACTCATATCAAGCTCAATATCGGTGCACTTTTTGGTACAAGCGACCCTGCCCGGTTTTTCTTTTTTAGGAGGTGAGAAGACAACTGGCATGTTACATACAGCGCAAAGCACTTTTTTACCTGCTAACACCTGCTTAATAATATTACGTTGCTTGAAAAAAGAATCTTGAGAAGCTTTTTCAAATGCCTTCAGGCTTGCTTTATCAATCACATTATTTACCTACGATTGCGCTAAAACGCCTTGCGCCTGCGTATACCAGCCATCGAATACACCACCAAGCTCTGCACTGTTCTCAATTAATAGCTGAGTGTACCCTTCAATATTTTGGTTCGATAACGGCATAGCTGGGTAAGCCGTAATTTCCCAAGGGTGTGTTTCGCTGCCTTGATATGGAGAAAATGACAGCTTTTGATTATTCTCCAATAATAGCTTGCCAAAATTAAGCGCCTGTTCTTCTTGTTCAAAAATGACTGAAAACTCGACTTCATGCGTTTGGCCTAAATCTACGCCTGCTTGCAACAACTGCCACAACATATTCCCCGTTTCGTTTTCTGGGTAAACAGTCAAATCTCTATTCATTTACGTCTCGATATATCTTGGTTCAAACTTTTTCCCGTATGATAACAAGATAGGGTAAAATGCCCAATGAAATACTGATGAAAGACATTACAGAGCCAACATTGAGTAAATTTGAATTGCACCTAAACGTAGAGAGTGCAGACACAAACGCCCTTGAATTATTAAAAACTCACTGTGAGTTGCCAGTCAGCCAAATCAAGGCAGCGGTGGCTAAAGGTGCACTTTGGTTAGAAAAAGGCAAATCTGTAAAACGTTTTAGACGCATAAAAAAAGCGCTAGCGCCCAACAATAAGCTTCACTTTTATTTCGACGAAAAAATCCTCAACCAAGAAGTAGAAGACGCCATTTTACTTGCCGACTACGATGACTATAGCATTTGGTATAAACCCTATGGCATGTTGTCACACGGTTCAAAATGGAGTGAGCACACCACTATAACGCGTTTCGTCAGCGAGTTTTTTGAGCATCAACGCCCTGTTTTCTTAGTACATCGTTTAGATAGAGCCGCTCAAGGAATCATTGTTGTTGCTCACACTAAATCAGCAACACGTGAACTTGCTAAGCTTTTCGAGCACCACAATCTCACCAAAGTCTATTGGGCGATATGTCATAACAATACGCTTGAAAATCAGGCGAAAATCATCGAACTTCCAATTGATGAAAAACCTGCTAAATCAACGGTTGAGGCAATCAACTATAAGGTTCAAGACAATATCACGCTGGTCTCAATTAACATTGAAACCGGTAGGAAACATCAAATACGCAAACATTTAGCCAGTATAAACATGCCTATCGTTGGCGATAGGCTTCATGGCCATGCAATATCAGATAGCGAAACCAATCTTCAACTTTGTGCTGTCCACCTCAGCTTTAGCTGCCCAATCACGGAACGTGAGGTGAACATTAACCTCCCAGAAAACCTCAAACCTAACATTCAAGACATTCAGTTATGATCAAAAAAGCCCACTAAAAAGCGGGCTTTATATCATGACAATACGGTTGCTTTTACGCTAAATAAATAAAGTCGTTATCTTCTAATTGATTTAACTGATCACCTACAAGATCTTCCTTTGCAAAAGCAGAAAGTAGCTCAACACCCTGCTTTCGTTGTTCCGTCGTTAACGCAGTATAAGGTAATCTGAATACAGGCGAAACTGCACCAGTCATTGCTAACGCAGTATTGATTGAAATAGGATTTGGCTCGCAAAATAACCAAGAGATCATTGGTTGCATCTTGTCATTCAGCTCTGACGCATCTTTGTCGTCCATGAGTTTTCTCATCAAACCAGGGGCTATATTAGCGGTTACAGACATAACGCCATGAGAGTTCGCTTTATGTCGACCTTCAAATGCTTCATCGTCATTACCTGACCAACACGCAATACCCTGTGCTTCATACGCCGCAATACGATCGTTACCAGCACACTCTTTCATCCCAATAAAATTAGGATGATCTGATATTTGAGCAATCATTTCCGGTGTCACATCTTGGCCAGTACGACCTGGTACGTTATAGATAAATACAGGACCTAATGGTAGGACTTTCTTGAAGTGCTCGATAACACCTTGATCAGATGTTCGCCCGTAATACGGGTTAATTTGTAATGCTGCGTCCATCCCGCTGGCAAAGCCATATTCGGTCGCTTTAATTGCTTCACGAGTGTTATTACTACCGGTATTTCCAATGATAATTAAGCGGTCACCAAATTTATTGGCACTATGGGCAATAAGCATTAAATGCTCTTCCCAATTCATGAGTTGACCTTCGCCTGTGGTACCACCTACGATTATCCCTTCAACTCCACCAGCAATTTGTTGCTCAACAAGCTGGTCATAAGTTTGTAAATCAATTTCGCCTTGGTTGTTATAAGGAGTTTTAATTGCAGTAATTAAACTTGCTGCCTTTAAGCGCTTCATCTTGTTCTCGTTTTTGGAATTAACAAAGTCCAACGTTCTGTGTTAAACGTCGTAAAATAAATTCTTCTTGTGTTTCGACATGCTGATATACAAACACATGGCTATCTAGCATGTTAACTTGGTAGGCATGATAATTGTTTTCGTTGTTAAGATCAGCTGCAAAATGCTCATTTTCAACAAATTCACTTTTCGTTATTGTAAAGTGAATGTTACCGACTAGCCCCCAATCGCCAAACTCAATAATTTCGTCAATTAATTCGCCCGCTTTGTTTTGGCGAACAAATCGAAACTCGAAACTACCGTCAGCTGACATGGTGGCAAATTCACTTAAGCTGTTGCCATCTTCATCGGTGGTGGTTGAAAACCATTCGCCAATGAGTAAATCTCTACTATATGACACTATTCGTCCCACTCTTCTTTAATTTGATACTTCTTCTTGAGGGATTCAATCAGCTCTCTTTCCTGCTTTATAAACGCGTTAAACTCGTAAATTATTTCCGCGTGAGTATTAGTCGACAGGTGATAAGTATATTGCTCGTGAAAGATATTTTTCGCTAGTACGATTTGGCCTTGCTTATTCATTTTTTGTAATTGGTAACGAATAACATTGCTATCAATATTCGTTGCTTGAACATTTTGACTCAACATATGCCTAATAATACCAACAGGAGAGCGCTCTTCATGAAGTGTTACTTGGCCTTGGTTGATCTCTTCTAGCCACAACGTAGGATGAAAATCACGAATCGTCATCAATGATTGGACACGAGGCTTTTCAATTTGTGCATTAGGCTTTAGCACATAGGTGCCGGCCATTAACGTTAGCACAGGATCGCTAAACGTGAGGTTGAGAGACGCACCACCATCGGATCGCCACCGCATATTATCTGGAAACTTAAAGTCGATATTATGATCAATGAACCATTTATCAAATCGCTTAATCGGTAGAGCAACAAAACGATATTTATAATTTTTGTGTTCAAAGAACGCCGTTAAAATATCAAACGCAAAGCTAGGTTGGCGCATTTGTTCACGGTTAAAATTGAACAACGGGTAATAATTGACATCTTCAACGCCGATAACGAATTCCTGCTCCTGTGCTCGGGCACCAAAGTGGAACAGCACCATTATCGCAATCGCAAAACTCAATAAAAAAGCATGTCGAGACATCGAAGACCTAGCGGCTGATAGAAGAACGAGTCAAGTTTAACACTTGTCATTAGTATTCAGCAAAATTAATCCGGTGTGACCTGATAGTAATGGTCATTTCGCGCTTAATAACCTAAAGTACCCAAACTAATAAAAAGGACGAGTTATGACGACATTGAATGTACAACTGTTGATGACTGGCAACGAATTAATGTCGGGGGACATTGTTGACAGTAATTCAGCATTTATTGCAAACGAGTTGAAGAGTTTGGGAGTAACCGTTAGCCGCATGGTAACCGTTGCTGATGAATTAACCACTTTAGTGAATGAGATAACCCAAATAAGCCTACAAAGTGATGTGTTAGTCATCAATGGGGGCTTAGGTCCAACAACTGATGATTTAACAGCACAAGCATTAGCTCAAGCAGCTAATCTGCCGATCTGCCAACACCCAGATGCATACCAGCATTTAACGTCATGGTGTGAAAAGCGAAATGCGAAATTATCTCCAGCTAATTTAAAACAAGCCATGCTGCCACAACACTGTGAAGTCGTTGCCAATTCAATTGGCTCAGCTGTCGGCTTTGCTTTAACACTAAATAATTGCTTAATTATCTGCACGCCTGGTGTACCAAAAGAATTTAAACTCATGGTGCGAAATGAAGTTTTACCAAGAGTTAGCACCCTAATTGGTGATGCAGAGCAGTTTTATACCAAACGCATGCAAGTCTTCGGATATGGTGAATCAGGCTTACAACAATTAATATCTGATAAATTACCCGATTGGCCAGAAGCATTAGAAATAGGCTTTCGTGCCTCGATGCCACTCCTTGAGTTAAAGGTGACTTATACTACAAGCTATCCCGAAACTGAGCGACAAGTATGGTTTAACAAATTATATGCATTGTTAGGCGATCATATTGTCCATCATATTGAAGATCATCCGTCATCACTGTCTCAAGTGATTAATTCACTCCTTGATGAGCGTAATCTGACTCTGACTACAGCCGAGTCATGTACCGGAGGTTTAATTGCTAGCCAAATAACCCAAATTGCAGGTGCATCTGCTAACTTTCATGCGGGCTTTGTTACCTACTCTAATCAGATGAAACATCAATTGCTGAATGTGAGCAATGAAACGTTGGCTGAATATGGCGCGGTGAGCGAACAAACAGTAAGAGAGATGCTACAAGGCGCCTTAACAGTTTCGGGTTCAGACCTTGGCATTTCCGTCTCAGGAATTGCAGGCCCGTCAGGTGGTACAGATGACAAACCCGTAGGTACGGTTTGGATTGCTTGGGGGAATCGAGAAAACATAAACACAGTCCAGTGTTTAGTACCCGGCAGTAGGTGGTACTTCCAGCAAGCAGTGTCGGCAATTAGCCTTGATTTAATCAGAAGATTTATCTTAAATATTAATGAGACGCCACGTTATTTGATTGATAGAGCTGTAAAGAAATAGTTGCAGTTCTATTGAAATACAAATTAACGCATAGTATTTTTTTTAGTATATCGGCGAAATGTCGTTGCTTAACCTATAATTTATTTATATATTCATAAAGTTAAGTAAGCCAGCCGTGTTATGTATTTGTTAAGGCATAACCGAAAATATTGATAAAAAACCATGGCTTAAACGTTATCTTGGAGCTCTATTTTGTTAGATAAAAACTTTATCACAAGTGGTCGAAATACCATTATTCACAAGATCAGAAAGATCGATTTAATTATAACCAATGGTGCTCATAAGCCTGTTATCGTTACTCACACAGGTTTAGCTCCATACAGCGGCGTTATCCCAAGAAAAAAATCTGAAGCTAAAAAAGCCTACCAAGAAGTGATTGATTTAACATCAATTGATATTTTTGGCGAAGAGAAAAAACTCGTTTTTGTACAGGCTCTTGATAACAAAGAGTACAAAATCGATTACACCAAGGAAGACACACCAGCTTTTATTAAGATTCATCAAGAGAACTATATTTAAAAAGCTAGGTCGGCAGAGGTAAGATAAATGACCACAGCGAGTTTAGTCAGTAACGATAACAATAATATAGATCTAGTACTAACTCCGGAAAAATCCAGTACACCGATTTCAGAGCTCGATATTTATGACTTAATTGATAGTTCTGAATACGGTGACCTTTTCTTAGTAACCAACAATGTAAAAAACGCCATAGCGGAAATGAACGACGTGCTAAAGTCGTTGCCTGCCAACCAGACAGGTAGGGAAATTCGCTACGAAGTATTACAACGCATTGACGCTACTGCTAAAGCCAAAATTGAAAATGATGAAATGCAAGCAAGCATTGAAATCACGGCTGCGCAAGGTGGCGCCCACTTATCTGCTAAAGCCATATTAGACTTTGCAAAAGAGCAAGGTATCGTTAAAGGATTCATCAAAGAGCAACTCATCTCACTTGCACAATCTGCAGCACGAGCAGAGCCGAGTGCTCAAGTCACCAAAATAATCGCGAAAGGCAAGCCAGCACAAAACGGTAAAGATACTAAGATCAAAATGCTGGTAGAAAGTGCGCAATCTCGTATTCTCAAGCCTCAAGCACGAGAAGACGGCACAGTTGATATGCGAAACCTTGGCGATATCATCTGCGTAAAAGCTGGCGATCCACTTGCTCAACGTATTCCTTTTACCATGGGTATTGAAGGCTATACGGTGACAGGTAAACCTCTACAGCCAACCCCCGGCGAAGATTGTCAATTAGAAGTTGGTGAAGGAACTGTCTTAAGTCCTAAAAACAATAACGTCTTGATTTCAACACTCGTTGGACTACCTAAGATCATCAACAATGGTATGACTGTTGAAGAAGTCTATAAGGTTAATAATGTCGATATTGGTTCAGGTCATATAAAGTTCGAAGGCAATGTCATTATTGAAGGTGATGTAAAAGAGAGCATGAAGGTCATTGCCTCAGGCGATATCACCGTAGGCGGGTTTGTCGAATCAGCGACACTACAAGCTGGTGGTGACGTCATTATTCAAAAAGGCATCATTGGTAAGAAACAAGAAGTAGAGACCAACAATGTTGATGATATAAAGATGTCAGCATTTATCAGTGCTAAAGGCTCAATTCATGCTACCTACTGCCAATATGCGGAGCTCATCGCTAAGACAGACATCACAATTGAAAACCAATTAATGCATAGCATTGTAACGCTTGGGGGCAAGCTTTGGGTTGGCCAGGAAGATAAACTCAACGGTAAGCTAATTGCCGGCCACATTAGCGCTGGTACATCTGTTCATGCTGGAAGTATTGGTGCATCAGCAGGAAGTAACACCTTTATTACCTTTGCAAAGCAAGTTGAGCGATTTAAACAACGTATAGAAAATGTTGATTTGAAGATTCAAGACGAGAACGCCAAAACACAAGAACTCAAAGGTGCCGCTGACCGCCTTCGTCAACTACCTAAAGAACGTGCAGATAAAGAAATGTTGGCAAAAGTCATTAAAACGTATCAGTACCATGCAAGTACCCTAGGTGATCTTCATTTCGAAAAAGAACGTGAAGAACAAGCCCTGCAACTCTTTATGGAAAGCGTTTATGTTGAAGGGAGAGAAAGGATATATCATGGTGTTGAAGTTCGTGTCGGCGACTTTTTCGAACGCTCTCGCCGAGAATACGGCCCAAGTAAGATTTTTTACCGTGAACGAAAGGTTATTTTTGATCCAATCGTAAATAACTAACGCTTTAGCTCATTTTTACCAAATTTATTTGTCGTCAATTAATGAGTTTTGCTATTCTGCAAAAAAATTGTTTGGTGATATTGATGAAATTTTTACGCGCTTGCACGCTCGTTTTGCCGTTTATTGCAACCCCTGCACTAGCAGAGCACTGCTCTGTTAATTTCAATTACGGTGTCATTATAGACCCTACTCATATTCGTAATCTGGACAAAGGTATTACTAACGTTCAGATTACCAATAATGAACAGCTGTTTATTCACGGCCGAGAAATTCAATTAACGACAAGCCAGAAAGAAGCACTTGCTCAATACAGCAATGGCATTCGCGAGCATGTGCCTGAGATTGTTTCTATTGCTATTGAGGGAGTCGATATCGGCCTCAAAGCGGTCAACAAATTAGTAGGCGGTTTAACCGGCGAAAATAGTGAATCACATCAAAAATTACAAGAAAACTTCGATGAATTACATTGGCGTATGCGTCGTCGATTTAATCATTCAGATGATAGTTACTACGTAGCGCCACAGGATTTTAATGATTTCGATGAAATATTTGCTGGAGAATTTGAGCAGGAAATAAAAGAAATCGTGGCGTCATCCGTTGGCACCATTTTACTTGCTGTTGGTAAAGCGATGACTGCACAAGAAGAAGGTGAAATGGAAGATAGAATGGCAAATTTTGACCAACACCTATCTGAATTAGGCCAAGAAATCGAATTAGATATCAGTGAGAAGACAAAAGTCATCGAAACTAAGGCGAGCGAATTCTGTAAAAAGTTAATTGAGCTAGATGAGCGAGAAACTCGTCTCCAGCAACAGATACCTGAGTTACTACCATACAATTTAATATCTACCGACAACCATCATTAAAAGTTAGCCGTTATCCAAACTTTACGACAATTTCTGGCGACATGAGTACAGTCTCGTTTAAGTCAATAAGCGTTCAATACGTCTATGTGAAAATAATATTCGTGTTTATAAGGAGTCGCTGTGCTTGATTGTACAGCGTTTCACATCAGCCTTTACAAGACTGATGAAGCAAGCGACACTTAGCGTATTTAAAGCTCAAACCAACAACTAACATGCACGCTGTATTTTTAGATAGTCAAACCTTTCACTCTAGTATCAAATTCACGGTAATTGAAAACGTTGTAGACTCGTTAACTTGCTTCCCATTAACTCATCCAAATCAAATAGTAGAGAGAGCGAAAAACGCCGATATTATTATCACGAATAAAGTGGTCTTAACGGCGAGTATTCTCGATCAGCTACCTAAATTAACACTCATTTGTATTAGTGCAACAGGTACTAACAACGTTGACTTAGTCGCGGCAAGAGCAAGAGGTATCACAGTAACAAATGTGAGTGGATATGCAGACCAAGCAGTTAGTCAGTACGTACTATCTCAAATATTAAATTACTTCAGTAACATCACGTCTCACAACCAAGTAACAACAAATAATACATGGCAAGAGAGCCCTACTTTCTGTGTTCATGGAAAAGGCATGACTGAACTTCAGGGTAAAACCTTAGGTATTTTAGGCTATGGCAGTCTTGGAAAAGCTGTCGGACAACTGGCAACTGCCTTTGGTATGAAACTGTTAGTTTCCGAACGACCAGAGTCGATAACCACTAGGGAAGGTAGAGTTAGCTTCGAGCGCATGTTGTCGGAATCTGATATCGTGACATTACATTGCCCTCAAACACCAGAAACAACAAACCTAATAAATCAGTCTGCTCTAGAAAAAATGCAAGCGCATGCGTTATTAATTAATACGGCGCGCGGTGGCATTGTCGATAGTCAGGCCTTAGCAAATGCCCTTAAAAAAAGAGCTATCGCCCATGCGATTCTCGATGTCTTAGAACAAGAACCGCCGCCAAGAGACCACCCTTTACTGGATTCACACATTACAAATGTCACCATAACGGCTCACATTGCTTGGGCAAGCTTTGAGGCGCAAGAAAGATTACTTACGCTGCTAGCAAAAAACATTGTTGATTTTAGCAACGATATACCAACGAATATCGTCAACTAAAACAGTAACCCATTGAATTTAAAGGATTGTCATCTTGTGTCGGCAAACTGTCGTAGGAAAAACCTAGCCAACGAGTATCAAAAAAACAATATTGGTCTCGTTGTTTTCGATACCATTGAGGAAGAAATTTGTACCTTTCTACAACTAAATTAAAATCACTGAGAAATGATAAAGGATGGTCTCAGGAAGTTTTGGCAAAAGCGAGTGGTTTATCTGTGCGTACCATTCAACGAATAGAAGCACATGGTAAAGCCTCCGCAGAATCAACATTAGCTATCGCTTCAGTTTTTAACCTCTCTCCTGATGCATTGAAAGCAACTTCTGATGAAATTGAAGTTAATTGGACGAGGACAATGATAATGAAAAATATATTTGCACTGCTCATGATATCTGGGGCTGTCGGTATGTTAATCATGCTAGGCGCTACGGCAAATTTTTATCTAGACGGAGCGTCGGGCATCTTTTTACTACTATTTGTATTTGCAGCAACCATTATATCTTTTGGTACGGATGGCTTGTTGAAATCAATCGTAGGGCTTAAATATCTATTTACCGAAGAAATGGTAGGTGGCACAAAAGCAAAACATCTGAGCGAGATCTACAAAAGCCAAGTTAGATTTCTATACGGCGGTGCCTTAATCGGCTTCATCATCGGCTCAATTGCAATTTTCGGTAACATTGATACCTATGAAAATTTTATATTCCTGCGGGCAACAGCAGTCAATTTAATTGTTTTATTCTACGCGGCAGTGCTCAGTGAAGGCATATATAGACCTTTGAGTATTAAACTGAGCACATGTGATATTAAGGAATAACGATAAGACAATCACCAATGACAAGTTCAATGGTGATTGTTTGCTATAAATAGGTATCCTTGAATTGCCCGTAATGGAAATAGCCCCACTGGCCGAGTCTTCTAAATGGTGCAAATGGAAACTTAGGTAAATGCTTTTGATAAAGCGGCAAATTAGGTACCGCTTGTTCCGCGACTTTTTGCGCTAATCGCTTTCCAGCTTGAACTGAAAATGAGACCCCTGCCCCACAATACCCCATAGAGTAAAACACGTTCTGGGTAGGGTTCTGATAGATATGAGGTAAGTCGTCTAACGCAACAGAAATCCAACCGGCCCACGCATATTGATAGTTAATATCCTTTAATGCTGGAAAGCTTGTTTTCAACACCGACAATAAACGATTTGCATAAAAGGGATCTTCAGCATCTTTCCCGCTAATAGCGCCTCGACCACCAAACAGTAAACGGTTATCTGGCAGTTTTCGATAGTAATACTTCAACGCTCTAGTATCCATAACAACATTTGAGCTTATCAAGTTACAAGCCTTTATTTGCTCATCTGATAAAGGCTCAGTCACAATGATTTGAGACAATACAGGTAACGTCCGCCCAGCAACAAATTGATGAAAACCTTTGGGCGTGTAACCATTGGTTGCTATCACCACTTTTCTTGCTCGTACAGTTGCCTGAGGTGTTCTTAGTACTTGAGCACCACCCTCCTCATGCCAACCCTCAACTGGTGTGCCTGTGTGTATGGTAACGCCAGCTTCGCGAGCGAGTCGCTGATACCCCCATGCAAGTTTTAATGGATTCAGGCCAAAACCGTCTTGGTAACGAATGGCACCATAAGCATTTTGATCTGCCATATAGTGTTGATGTAATTCATCCTTGGATAGGATTTGAACATCATAGCCAAACATCTGTTGTTGTAGTTTGGCTAATGCGACAAGCTCATCCATTTTATTGGCTTTGTGAGCAACTTTAATATATCCATTTGATTGTTGATCACAGTCGATGCCGCGAGCAATTAGCTGATTAACGGTGTCAACGCCTTCCGTCATTTCGTTATATATTCCACGCATGACCTCTTCGCCCCACTGGGCCTGCATCTGCGAGAAGGACTTTCGTCCAGACGTTTTCAAGATAAAACCCGCGTTTCGCCCACTGCAGCCCCACGCCGTGCGATTTGCTTCAACGACTGTAGCGTTAATACCGTGCTCAGTTGCTAAATGAAGTGCTGTAGACAGTCCAGTGTAGCCTGCGCCAATAATACAAACATCAACATCAATGTCTTGGTTTAACATGCCATCATCTTCAGGTGCTTGACCTGAAATATCTGCCCAATAGCTATTTGGGTAAGGTTCATTGGTGCCTGGCGTTACATGGTGCAGAGGATCATACATAAAGGGAACTACTAATTACTGAAATAAGCGGTAAATAATGGCAAACTATGCCACGTTTTTAATTAATACGCATCAAGGTTATTAACGTGACAAATGAAAAAGTGATCACCTACCGGGAAATGTCAGAATCTGACTTCGAGCAAATCATTGCGCTTGGCAATCATGTTCATGGCGATGGGTATTTAAATCAAACCAACATTAGGGAGTGGTTCGCAAAAGGGTTGAAAAACGGGGTTAACTCCAGCTTCGTTGCGTACGATGAAAATAAATTAGTTGGTTTTCGAATTACCTACAGCGCCGGAAATTGGACGCTTGATAAGTGGTCTACGCCGAGTAAGTGGCGTGTGGCAGAAGATGAGGTTAGCTATTTTAAATGTAATACTGTTGATGCCGATTACCGTGGCTTTGGTATTGGTTCTCGCTTATTAAAAGACTCTATGGGCGCATTAGTCGCACAAGGTGCAAAAGCTGGCGTAAGTCATTTATGGATACAAAGTCCCGGTAATAGCGCGGTAAAGTATTTTACAAAATGTGGCGGAGAATTAGTGCAAGAGCACCCAGACAAATGGCATGAGGACAGCAAAAATGGTTACGATTGTATTTTATGCGGTTTTGACTGCCATTGCAGCGCTGCGGAAATGATTATTTATTTTGACCAATAAAAACAGAGTCGATAATCGACTCTGTTTTTAAGATTAATGCGACCAAGAATTAAGCAAGTAAAAACTTTCTTAATTCTGCGAAGTCAGGAGCCATATCAATCGATAAGATTTGCTCACTTGCACAGTCAGCTAACTCCTTCGGTAGGGCCAACGGACAGCCTAAAATACTCTCAACAACTTCTTTAAACTTCGCTGGATGTGCTGTACCTAAAAATAAACCAACTTCGTCTTCTGAAAGTTCATTCACCATGGCTTTATACGCAACACCACCATGTGGCTCGCTCAAATAACCAAGATTATTTAACGCGATAACCGCCGCTTGTGTTTGCTCTTCATCAATCATTTTTGACGTCAAACTTGATTTATCAATTATCCCTTCTTGGAGCATGAATTCAATGCGTGGCCAGTTATTTGGGTTTGAAACATCCATAGCATTTGAAATGGTCGCAACGGTGTCATTAGGTGCCCATTCACCTGTTTGTAAATAACGAGGCACTGTGTCATTGGCATTTGTTGCGGCAACAAAACGTTCAATTGGCAAGCCTAACGCTTTGGCCAACATGGCAGCAGTTAAATTACCAAAGTTACCACTTGGCACCGACAACACCACTTTCTTATCATTTTGCTGCGCTTTTAACTGAGCAAGCGCTTCAAAGTAGTAACAAATTTGAGCCAATAATCGACTGATATTAATCGAGTTAGCAGAGTTCAAGCCAATCGCTTTAGCCAGCTCTTTGTCGTCAAACGATTGTTTTACTAACGCTTGGCAATCATCAAATGAACCTTCAATTGCGATCGTGCGAATGTTGCCACCTAATGTTGTAAACATCTTTTCCTGTAACAGGCTAATCTTGCCTTTAGGATAAAGGATCACGACCTCAATATTATCTAAGCCATGAAATGCATGAGCTACAGCTGCCCCCGTATCTCCCGATGTTGCAGTTAAAATAGTAATCTTTTCACCATCAGTAAAACGAGATAAACACTGCGCCATAAATCGCGCGCCAAAGTCTTTAAACGCGAGTGTAGGACCATGGTAAAGTTCTAAAGAGGCAACATTTTCAGTAACACTATTAACCTTAGCCGGAAAATTAAAAGCACTATCAATGACTTGCAACAACTCTTCTTTTGTTAAGTCACCTTCAACAAAAGGTGCAAGGACCTCAACACTGCGTTCAACTAAACCAAGCTCAAGTAACTCTTCGACATTATCAAATGCAGGTATGTGTTCAGGGAAGAATAAACCTTGATTTCGGCCCAACCCCTGCTTTACCGCCTGTGAAAAACTCACCTGCTCTGTGTTATCTTTTAAATTATAATATTTCAAAATTTTTCCCTTAATTCAGTACGCGAGCGCCATTAGTGTCTGCTTTACAGACATGGACAAAACCTAATGGAGTTTTCAAATAATTTTCTTTTAACCAACAAGCTAGCTCATTTGCTGTTTGCTCATTCTTACAAATACAAAACAGTGTCGGACCAGAGCCAGAAATACCAACCGCCAGGCCACCCTGTGCCATGAGGTAATCACGTGCTTGCTCAAATCCTGGTAATAAGTGTTTGCGATACGGTTCTGCGATGACATCGTCAAAAATAGCAAATGCTTGTTCTTCATCTTTGCGATAACACGCATCAACAAAGGATGCGAGAATTTGACCATATTCAATTGCCTGTGCTCGAGAGTAACTATCAGGCAACACTTCACGTGCAGCCTTCGTTGATACTTCAATACCTGGATACGCCATAATATAAAAGTGATCATCAAAACTAGGTAATGTTGTCGTTACTTTATTAGCTGTCGGTAACATTAACTGTAAACCGCCAAGGAAACATGGTGCGACATTGTCGTAATGCAAACTCCCACTGATTTGAGCTTCCATCTCTCCCATCATTTTCAATAATGTCTCATCATCAAATGGTTTATTGTAAAATACATTTAGCGCGACTAAAGCAGCAACGACAGAACAAGCGCTTGACCCAAGCCCACTGCCAACGGGCATTTTCTTATCTAACGTCAGGTGAACAGGCATTGGCTGGAATGCTCGTTTTTCCATGTAAGAATTAAATAAATTTAAGCAATGCCAAACAATATTTTGTTCGGGTTCTGCAGGTAACTTGCTGGCAAACTCACCGACAACGCTGAGCTTGTTTTCTGATGCACCTTCAATCGTAACAACATCCCCAAGCAGTGTGCCATCTACTGGTTGTACTGCTAAACCAAGTACATCAAAACCAATACTGACATTACCAATAGATGCCGGAGCGAATACTTCAATTTTCATTAGTTAACTTGCTCCCAAGCTAGCGTTCTTAATAAATCACCAAACACACCTGCCGCCGTCACAGCAGCACCTGCGCCATAACCGCGTAAAACAAATGGGATTGGCTGATAATAACGACTGTGAATTGCTAAGGCATTTTCACCGTCTTTAATAGCATTAAGAGGATGCGCGCCATCAACAGCTTCAATCGTCACTTTACACTGACCATCGACAATATTTCCAATATAGCGCAATACCTTGCCTTGAGCTTTCGCTTCAGACACTTTATTTGCATAGTATTCGTCGATACTCTCTAGGTTGGTCATGAACTCACTAATACTGCCTTGATCATCAAAGTGCTCAGGTAATACCGGTTCAATATCTATATCGCTAAGCTCCAGTTCCATGCCTGCTTCACGCGCCAAAATCAGTAATTTTCGTGCGACATCCATTCCACTTAAATCATCACGAGGATCGGGTTCGGTAAAGCCATTTTCTTTTGCTATCGCTGTTGCTTGCGAGATTGACATCCCTTCATCTAGCTTACCAAAGATATATGACAACGAACCGGATAAAATCCCCTGAAATTGATGTAATTCATCACCTGCACGAAATAGGTTTTGAAGCGTATCAATAACCGGTAAGCCAGCACCAACGGTTGTCTCATAAAGAAAGCGACGTTTAGTTTGCTGGGCTGCGTTTCTTAATGCCTGGTAATATTCCCATGAATCAGTATTAGCCTTTTTATTTGGTGTTACAACATGAAAGCCTTGCTCGAGGTATTCTACATAACTCATCGCTAAGTCTTCATTCGATGTACAATCCACTAATACAGGGTTGATTAAGTGATTTTTTCTCACGAAGTCTTTAACTTCATCAACTTGAAGCGCGATTCTACTTTCTGATTGGTTTAAGAAATCCTGCCAATTAGACAAATCAATACCACCACTTTGGACACTCATGCCCTTAGAGTTCGCAATACCATAAACCGCCAGATCAATATTTTGAGCAGCCAAAGCTTTTTGCTGACGTGCTACTTGTTCTATCAACTCACTACCAACAACACCACAACCAACTAAGAATACATCTATTGATTGGTGGTGAGAGAAGAAGTTTTGGTGACAAACTTTTATGGCGTCTGTTGCTTTACGTTCTTCAACAACAACAGAGATACTGCGCTCGGAAGAGTCTTGCGCAATCGCGATGACATTCACACGAGCTTGAGCAAGAGAGCTAAATAGTTTTGCCGCTACGCCTTGCTGCTGTTGCATACCGTCACCAATAAGCGAAATGATAGACAGTTTGTTTTGAAGTTTTATCGGCTCTAACAAGCCATTAAATAATTCTAGTTCAAAGGCTTGATGCAAGCTTTTCTTCGCACGTTTAGCGTCAGCGGTATGAACACAGAAACTAATACAGTACTCGCTTGATGATTGAGAAATCATCACAGTCGAAATATTGGCGTGACTCATCGCCTCAAAGACGCGACTAGCCATGCCAACCATGCCTTTCATGCCTGGGCCCGACACATTTATCATGGTTAAATCATCGAGATTTGAAATCGCTTTTACTGATTTTCCTTCCGACTTTTCATTGCCAATCAGTGTGCCTTTGTCCTCAGGGCAAGACGTATTTTTGATATAACACTTAATGTGGTGCTGAGCTAACGGGCCAATTGTTTTTGGATGCAATACCTTAGCACCAAAATAAGATAATTCCATCGCCTCTTGATAAGACAAGTAATCAAGAACAGTCGCAGAAGGAATCGCTCTAGGATCCGCGTTATATACGCCACTAACATCAGTCCAAATTTCACATACTTCAGCTTGAGCACAAACTGCTAAAACCGCCGCTGAATAATCTGAGCCGTTGCGACCAAGTGTTGTTAATTGACCGTCTATATTAGTGCCAATAAAGCCAGGCATTAAACCGATGCCTGATAGTTTGCTGTATTTCGATGCGTATTCAGCTTTACTTTTAGCAAGGTCTGCAATCGCGTTAAGAGACGTATTGTTGGTATACAAAAACTGAGCTGGCTCAATTACCTCAACAGCGCGCTTTTGCGCCGAAAGTAATTCTTCCAAGATTGAAACACTGACTCTTTCACCAAGGCTTATAATTCGAGCATTGATATGGTCAGGACAATAAGCCAATAAATGCGCACCTTCCAAATAGCGATCAAGCTGATTGACTAAGTCAGTGACATATTCACTCACTTTACTACCAACGAATCCGTCAACACTCAGACTTAATGCTTCTACGATAGTGTTCGATGCTTGTTGGAATTTGGTTAAACCATCATCAATTGCTTCTCTCGAGCCAATGTTGTCCGCTAGGTAAACCAAGTGATTGGTGATCCCTTGTGGCGCAGATACAACCACAGCAATATCATCTTGCTGTGCCTTGTTTGTGATAATTTTGGCTACATCTAAAAAACGTTTGGCATTTGCCAAAGACGATCCACCAAATTTCAGCACTCGCATTTTCTTCCCCTTCTAAAACAAAAAAGCCCGTAACGTTAGGGGTCACAGGCTTCTATAAAAAATTATTTTTTTTACGCGTCAGCCAATGACCATCGTCCCAATAGAGAGGATGGTAATCGTGATTGTGGTAATTAGGCTATTTAATATACGCATAACTTTAAACTGCCTGAGAAAAACTCTAGAGTCAATACTTTAATTCAAAAAAAAAGAAATAAGTTATTTACGTTTTAGATATGAAATTCGTGTTGAAAATTTACACGCAAGCAATCATGTTTTGATATTGAGCAACTTGATTTCTCCCAGCGGCTTTTGCTTGATATAACGCTTGATCAGCTTTTGAAATTAAATCTTCGTAACGGTAGTCTTCTTCGCAAAGAATAGCGACGCCTATACTCGTTGTTACGTTAATTGGTGCCTGGTTATGAAGTAATGCGATATCTTCGATACGCTGTCTAATTTTTTCAGCCACATCCATCGCACCAACGATGCCAGTCTCGGGTAGAATAACTGCAAACTCTTCACCACCGTAACGACCAAAAGTGTCAGAAATTCTAATTAGCTCATCAATTGCTTTAGCGGTTTCAATAAGCACCATATCACCACATTGATGGCCATATGTGTCATTTAATCGCTTAAAGTGGTCAAGATCGAACATAATGAGTGCAAGATCCGCATCATAACGACGAGCACGAGAGAACTCCTGACCTAAGCACTCTTCCCAATGCTTTCTGTTAAAAACCTGAGTTAAACCATCAATACGATTTGCCATAGCCAAATCATCTAACGTTTTTCTCAACATGGTTTGGTAATGACAGACGTCAGTTACATCTTCAATTAAGATACAAATATGTGTCAACTGACCATTATCTTCTACTGGTGTGAAGGTAATATTTTGTGCCATGTAATGGCTGTCTGTAGTAATAGGCCTAGTATGCGGTAACTCAAATAGATGGTGCCTTTGCTCCCATGAGCAAAACGAAGGCGAATTAAGCTGCTTTACACCATTTAATTTTCGTTCAAACCAACGTTTTGGTAGCTCTGGAAAAATATCGTAGACAGATTTATCGCAAACCTCTTCGAACTTTTTATTGGCGTGAATCGCCATAAAATTGTTCCAAAAGACAATGCGATATTCTAAATCCAAGACTAATATGCCTGAATTAAGCTGGTCCGTTACTTTTTCACAGAAACTAAACGTCATTAGAACTCCGATAAAATCCGATCTAATACTGACTTGATATTGGTAATCGCTGATTCAGGGATAAGCAAAATCATGTCACAGTTGAATGAGAAATCAGTTACGCGGTAAGTAATTTTAACTTTTAATGCCATATCCCAATTAAACGATAAGTTTTCAACGTGTTCCACTAATGGGTTAGTTGATGCCGAGAGTAAACGCGGCGCACTGTATGACATTTGATTATCGATTTGAGAAGCAAAAACATTTAAGAATGTCGTCGTCAAGATTGAGCTGATATCAATGAGCTGCTCTTCTTCACTTAATTCACCTGGCTCATAGCCCAACAAATCAGCAATTTGGGCTGAATCTTGAGATTGGTATACAAGTAACGCTTCACCGCGAATACCTTCATAACCAAAAAAGCCTTGGCTAACGATTGCCGACGCAATCGTTTTATCATTTAGCGTGATCGACAATGAGCTAGCATCGACTTGCTCAATGCTAGGTACTCTTAGATCGACAAAGGTATCTAAGTAACGAGCAAGCTGATCACTGGCTTGCCCCATAGCAACATTGATTAACTCCTGTAAACAATCCTGCTGGTCGTCATTTAAATTAAATGCGCTCATAAATATCCATGTTGTTGTAAATTTGAGGCTAATACCTCAGCGTTTACTGGCTTCCTGAGAAACGCCTTTGCTCCTAGTTCCAGCACTTTGTTTTGCATTTCAGGTTGAATATCGGCTGAAATCACAAACACAGCGGTGTCAAGATTTAACTTTTGAATTCCTTGAAGTACACCTACGCCATCAATATCGGGCATAGTAAGATCGAGAAAAAGTACATCAACATCATTATTGCGTAATAACGTTAACGCTTCTCTGCCATTGGTTGCCGTTTGGATATCAACTTGCCACTGTTCAGGGAGTGAACGAAGTACTTGTTTACGGGCAAGGTTAGAGTCATCACAGATCAGAACTGACGAGCTCATGTAGGGAATCCTTTGTATTATTCTTGTTATTTGCAGATAATTTAACTTATCTGACCATTTTTTTAAACAAAAAATTTACAAAGAATAAAGCGCTATTATTTATCAATAACATAGCGCTATATTAGGTAATCTATATCGCCATCATTTGAAAAACAACAAGCGAAATTACAGCAGAAAAAAGGTAGATTGCGATCATTTTTACACTATCTGAACGTGTTTCCATATCAACAACTCCAAAAGATTGATTCACGCTAATAGTAGCGAAATCACATCATTTTTCTGTTGCTTCTTTTTACTTTAGGTAACAACTTGTAATCAAGCGAAAACACTCAAGGATCTCTGGTGTGTTTTAATCCACTGTCGATGTTCATTAAAATCTGGCATGTACTGGCCAACAAGTTGCCAAAAGGCTGATGAATGATTCATGTGCCGCAAATGGCAGAGTTCGTGGACAATAATATAATCAATCGTATGATCACTCATCATCGCGAGCAAAGAGTTGAAGGTGAGCTGTCTTCGAGAGTTGCAACTCCCCCACCTTGATTTGTATTGTCGCACTTTAAAATCGACAGGCGTGAGTTTTGTCTGTTCAACCCAATAAGGGAGCCGGTTAAAAATCTTGGTTTCAATAACCTCTTGAAAATAAGATGCGAGCTGCTCTTTTACAAATTGAGCCCTGTCAGCTTCTTGTATTTCATCACTTACTTCAACAAATAGTCGGCTGTCATGGTATATAACAGGAGATTTTGCTTTAGAGATGTAGGTAATTTCAGTTAACTTGCCATCAAACATAACTGACGTACCATCCTTAAATAGCTCTTGCTTCGTTGCAATTTCGGAGATACTTCGTTGTAACTTTTGACCAATCCATTGCGATTTTTGCAATAAAAACTCATCAATTTGAGCTTGGCTTAAAAAGTGTGGCGCACGCACAAACACTTGCCCTTCTTTCACTGAAATAGCGAGTGTTTTTCGTTTAGCGCTGCGGGCTAATTGATATGAAAACACAGAAGACTATGCTACATCTTTTGTGTTTTCTTCAGGAGCTGATTCTTTCTTTGCAGTTTTCTTCGGTGTAACAGCTTTTGCTGCTGGCTTCGGTTTTTTAGCTTGTAGTGCAATCAACACATCTTCACGATTTGACGCTAAAAATACACTTAGTTCTTCAGCAATGTCTTCAGATAATTCAACTGGCGCTTTCGCTAACATTTCTGTTAAGTTATCGGCCATATCGAGCATTTTATCGTATTCGTCTGCCGCCTTCTTATCCATAAATGTTTTTACCTCCGCGTTTTGGCGAATCACTACATAACGAGCTTCAACTGCCATTAGAATTCCTCTTGTTCAAACCGATAATTGTTAGTTAGATAGTTAACCCACCTAACTAACTGTATGAATTGACAGTAACACAAATAAAAACTGATTAAAAGATGACTACTTAGGATAATTTCTATAATCAACAATAAGCGCCAAGCTATTAGTACCCTTGTGCCTGTCCATCTTTGCGCATTTCACTCGCGCCATGATAAACCCCTGTTTTCAAATCTTTCATAATTGCTTGATATCCGCCAAATGGACCACTCGTAATATGAATCTTGTGGCCTTTTTTCTGGAGCGCCCTAACCACTGAGGCACTGATACCACTTTCCAACTCGAGTACGCCACCATCTTTCATGCGACCCTCCCATGTTGGCGAAGTAGAGCCTTTGTGATGAAATCTAGCTGCATCACCCGCCTGCTGAACATTCATTCCAAAATCAATAATATTACTCACCATTTGAGCATGACCTTGTGGTTGCATCGCACCTCCCATTAAGCCAAAGCTTAAGAAAGGCTTATCATCTTTCGTGATAAATGCTGGAATAATGGTATGAAATGGTCGCTTACCCGGTTCATATACATTTGGATGGCCTGGCGTTAATGAATATTGTGCGCCACGGTTTTGGAAAATAAACCCCAACCCGTCGGCAACTAATCCAGTACCCATTCCACGATAATTACTTTGGATTAGACTGACCATCATGCCGTCTTTATCAGCGACCGTCAGATAAATCGTGTCACCTTCGATCAATTTAGGGTGACCGTGATCAACTTCTAAAGCGGCTTTGTTCGCATCGATGAGCTCTGCTCGTTTTGCGCCATATTCGTCTGATAACAAATAATCCAAGTCAATATTGACGTAGTCTGGGTCCGCGTAAAATCTAGCTCTGTCTTCAAAAGCAAGTTTTTTAGCTTCCGTCATTAAATGCAAATAATCAGAGCCATTATGCTCCATGTTGCCCAATTCGAAATTTTTCAATACTGACAACATTTGTAGCGCTGCGATCCCCTGACCATTTGGTGGTAATTCCCAAACGTCATAACCTCTGTAGTTAATTGCAACGGGATCTACCCACGTGCTGGTATGCTCAGCAAAATCGTTAAACCTTAACGGCCCGCCAATACGCTTAAAATAGGTATCTATTGTCTTGGCAATATCGCCTTTGTAAAACGCATCCCTACCACCCTCGGCAATTTTCGCTAAAGTATTTGCTAAATCCGGATTCTTAAAAACTTGCCCTTCTACAGGGGCTTTCCCATCGATGAGAAAAGTCGATTGATAATTTGCTATCTCTTCAATTTCGCCAGCCTTGTGTAATCGCTCATAACGCTTTTGATAAATATCCATGTAATAGGCGATAACTTCGGTAACCGGGAAGCCTTCCCTTGCATAATTAATTGCTGGTGCTAAGTTCTGCTTCATCGGCAACTTGCCAAACTTTTCATGTAACTCGAACCACGCATCAACAGTGCCTGGCACAGTAACAGGTGGCGTTCCCCAATTTGGAATTTGGCTCACATCACCAATTTTTTCTTGAAGCTGCGCTAGTGTTTGTCCTTGAGCTGAGCGCCCTGAACCGTTCAAGCCATAGAGTTTTTTTGTTTTTGGATCCCAAACAATGGCGAACAAGTCTCCGCCAATACCATTACCAGTTGGTTCCATTAAACCTATTGCGGCATTTGCTGCAACCGCCGCATCCAATGCACTGCCACCTTCTTGTAAAATATCAATAGCCACTTGTGAGGCCAAAGGATGTGAAGTTGCAGCCATACCATTAACTGCAAGCACAGGAGAACGTGTTGCCCATGGCGCTCCAACTACCCTGTCACCACGACCATCTTCACGCATCTCTACATATTTATTTGTTACGTCATCTTTTATTAGGCTTGAATCTCCAGCGTATGCGACGGGTGAAAGTAGTAAACAACAACTGGTGACATAAGTAAGTAGTTTCATAAACAGCTCATCTATTATTAATTATCATTTTTTGAACAGTAAGATTTATCCTAACGCAAAAATTTCGTGTCCAAAACCTAGTAACACTTGATACAACACTAAATACGATGAAGAGTCCTTTTTGGCCGACAAAAAACAAAATTCGTCGCTCAACTTTATTACTCGTGAATTCAACTAAAAAGCATTTAATCGCGTGCGGATCGTGTTAGCATCTTCACCACTTTGCTCAACATGCATAAATGCTAGTGAGCCACAAAATCGATTTAAGATAAACACAATAAGAATAGGTTGTTATCGATGAGAAAGATCATCCCTTTGCTTGCAAGTTGTTGGGTCATTAGTCCACTTGCAGCCGCTGAACAGGTCAGTACCGAAACATATAAAAAAGCAGAACAACAATTATCATCAACGACAAGCGAGTTGGTATTTGGAACTGTTGATTACCCTACTTGGATAGGCGACACCTTATATTACCGCAGTCACACAAAAGATGGCCGCCGTTTCTTCAAGGTAGACGCTCAATCACAGAAAAAGTCTTTAGCGTTCGATCATCAGCAGCTGGCAAGTGCATTAGCACAAGCAAGTCAAACAGAAGTGGATATGAATAAACTTCCGTTAAGTGCGCTGAAATTTAATCAGGATGAATTGCTTAAAGTCTCGTTGAAAAAGAAATTTTACCTCTGTGATTTGAAGTTGTATCGCTGCGACCTAAAAGAGCCGAGAGTGAGCAAAACCGAGTTTCTATCACCAGATGGCCTAAAGACAGTCTTCATAAAAGAGCATAACCTTTGGCTACGGGAACTAGCTAACGGACAAGAGACGCAACTAACCTACGATGGGCAAGAAAATTTTGGCTATGCAACCAATAATGCTGGCTGGATTCGTAGCAAAAAGCCTGTTGTAAAGTGGTCTCCAGATTCTTCAAAATTAACAACCTTTCAACATGACAGTCGAAAGGTGGGTGATATGGCCGTAGTATCAACCAATGTGGGTACACCGAAAATCGACGTTTGGAAATATCCAGTACCCGGTGACGAACATGTGTTCAAAATTCGTCGCGTGATTATTGATATCGATAACAAAAAAGTCATACCACTAAAGATGCCAATAGACGAGCATCGTTCTACGATAACAGACCATGTTGCTGGTCGAGATGGCTCATTGCTGGATATCGATTGGTCAGAAGATAGTAATCACTTTGCTTTTGTATCGTCGAGTCGAGATCACAAAGAGGCAACCGTAAAAATTGCAAATGCGAAAACAGGCGATGTCAAAACGGTATTCACAGAGACTGAAGAAACATTCTTTGAGTCAGGCGTTGGTGGGATTAGCTGGCGTTATTTAGATAAAACCGATGAGATTCTTTGGTTTTCACAACGCTCAAACTGGGGTCATTTCTACGTAGTTGATGCCTCCACAGGTAAGATCAAAAAACAATTAACAAAAGGCGACTGGACCGTTATTAAACTTGTCCATTTAGATCAAAATGCAGGGAAAATTTGGTTTACTGGCGCCGGTCGTGAAGGTACAGACCCATATTTTCACTCACTTTACCGCATTAACTTAGACAGCTCAGATTTAACGCTTTTAACACCGGAAAAGCAACACCATAGAATTTCATTAAGTCAAAACGGAAATTACTTTTTAGATCGCTCGTCTACATACAATGAAGCAGAGACTAGCTTTATTCGTTCAACAAAGACAGGTAAAGGCTTTGCTATCGAATCGATGGACATCAGCGAACTTAGCGCTAACGGTTGGCATGCTCCTGAGCCATTTGTCGTCAAAGACAGAGATGGCAACTACGACCTTCATGGCTTGTTGTATAAGCCAAGCGACTTTGATCCTAATAAGTCTTACCCTGTAATTAATTATTTGTATCCGGGGCCACAAGTCGGTTCTATCAGAGGCCGTCACTTCAGAGCATCACGAGGCGACAATCAAGCAATAGCAGAACTCGGTTTTATCGTCATAGAATTAGATGCACTAGGTACACCTGGCCGCTCAAAAGCATTTCATGAATTTTACTATGGCAAGATGGGCGACAGCGGTATCCCTGATCAAGTTGCAGCGATAAAGCAGTTAGGTAAAAAACACCGTTGGATTGATACCTCAAAAGTTGGTATCTGGGGACATTCAGGTGGCGGATTTGCGTCTACTCGTGCGCTATTAACTTATCCAGGTTTCTATCAGGTTGCAGTGTCTCAAGCGGGTAATCACGACAACAGAAACTACGCCGATGAATGGGGTGAAAAGTGGCATGGCATGCTAGAGAAAAATGAAGATGGCACAACAAATTATGATAGCCAAGCAAACCAATTAATTGTTGAAAACCTAAAAGGTAAGTTGTTGCTTGCTCACGGAACAACAGATACAAACGTTCCCCCGTACAACACGTTATTGGTCGTCGAAGCGTTAATCGAAGCAAATAAAGATTTTGATATGCTTATGCTACCTAACAGAGGACATGGTTTTGCTCGTGAACCTTACATGATGCGCAAACGATGGGATTACTTTGTACAGCACTTAATGGGCGCAACGCCGCCTAAAGAATTTACTTTTACCAAGAAGAAGTAGCTAAAAAATCCCTGTCAGAGATGACAGGGATTTTTCACCGCATGGTTAAAAATAAGCCTGCGTTTTTTTCACTTGCTCTTTCAGCAAGAACTTACCACTTGCAATAACACTTTGAACGTCATACGTCTCGCCATCAAGTATGGTGATATCAGCGTCGCCGTCTACTTGTAACCTTCCCTTTGAGCGCAATGACAGAATATCAGCTGGCGAGCTTGTAATGCTCCGCAATGCTGCGTCGATATCGACATTATATTTCACAACAGCATCAACAAAAGACTGATGAAGTGATTTTACCTTGCCCACTTGTAAATCAGTCAACCTACCCTGTTCATCGAAGACAGGAAGGCTCGCGTTGCCATCGGAGCTCATGGTCAATTGCGAAATGTCGACGCCAGCCTCAAGTGCTTTTGCTAAAGCCTGCGCAGCTTCAATTTCGCCTTGTTCAAGAATTTGCTCCGTGGTGCTCGTCGTAAAATCGATAAAGCCACCTTGCTTGGCATAATGAATACCATCTGCTAACAACTCTTTTGTACGATTGATATGGGTTGGGTAGAATTGTGTGATTGGCACCGCCGTGTTGCTCACAACCTGGCGTAATAAATCTAAGCCTTGTCTATCATCCCCAACATGGATACTAACAACCCCCGCTTTATCCGCTAACATACCTCCCGTTCTTGCTTGAGAAGCGACGTTAGCCAGTGCCAAGTAGTCCATCGGCGTAGCACGATGATCTGATATTGCCACTTCTCCGACACCAATGAACTCATCAATTAACATGATATCTTTGGTTATCGATTCCGTAATTGTTACAGCCGGCAGGTGATAGGAGCCCGTGTAGCAATAAACCGATAACCCCAAGGACTTTAGCTCTTTAGCTTTGGCAAGTAAGTTCTCTAAGCTGCGCGTCACAGCATCTGTACCCAAAACACCAATCAAGGTTGTGACACCTCCTTGAACTGCATCATCGATATGCATTTCAGGTGTACGTGTCGTAAACCCTCCTTCACCACCGCCTCCGGTAATGTGTACAAGAGAGTCAACAAACCCCGGTACGACGAGATTGCCACTAACATCTATTTCTTCGACAAACGGGTATCCATCAATGGATATTTCATCTTCTATGGCGATGATTTTACCACCGCCAATTAAAACATCTTTGCACCCAAGATCATTAGGTGCGTATACTCGACCCTGTTTTAATAATTTCATTAATTTCTCATTTAATTTGTAAGCTAACTAACTGAAATTCATCAGTACAGCTATCACGACAAAGCTTGCTGCAAGTGCAATCAGCACCAACATGAATTTAGCGATAAACTTAGCCCAAACAACCCAATCGACTTTCGCAACACCAAGACAACCAATGAGTGACGCCGATGTTGGAATAATAATATTTGTTAACCCATCGCCAAGCTGAAAAGCGAGTACCGCGACCTGTCTGGTAACCCCCACCAGATCAGCCAACGGCGCCATTAATGGCATCGTTAACGCAGCTTGCCCTGACCCAGAAGCAATAAAAAAGTTAAACACCGATTGAAAAGCCAACATAAGTAGCGCAGATATATAGCTTGGAAAATCGCCAATCAACAATCCTGCATAATGTAGTAGTGTATTTAATACCGAAGGTTGAGAAGGGTCATCACCTCCTAACAAAATGACAATACCTTTAGCCATACCTACGATCATTGCAGCAGGAAGTAATTCTTGAGCACCATGCTTAAACGCATCTGCCGCATCATTTAACAAGATACGTTTGCCTAAAACTGCGACTGCAGCAATGACACACCCCATGGCAAAGAATTGGCTTGCTATTTCTGGCAAGTAATACCCTTTTTCAACAACTCCCCAAATAACCCATACAATGGCTAATCCAAAAATGGAAAGAATGATCGAATCAACTTTAGTGAACTGACCTTGAGAAAGTGAATTTAGCGTATCGATGGAAGATTCGCTCGATGTTGCCTTAATAGCATTGGCATGCCTCATCGTAAAAACTACGCCAACCGCTGTAAATACGAGCCACATTGTCATGCGAAATGGCGCTCCCGATAGTAAAGGAACATCAGCAATGCCTTGAGCAATAGCAACACTAAAAGGGTTCATCCAAGAAGCAGCAAAGCCAATTTGTGTCGCCACATAGGTGACCAATACCGTCGTTAGCGCGTCATAACCTAGCGCTCTCATTAATGGCAGTAGTACGATACAGAAGGCTATTGCTTCTTCACCCATACCAAAAATTGCACCTCCTAACGAAAACATAACAAAGAGAATCGGGATAAACAGAAACTCTAGTTTTTTTGTTCGATTAATGAGAGCAAGAATGCCATTGTTGACTGCACCAGTTTTCATCACGATACCGAATGCACCTCCGGTAATAATGATAAACATCATGACGCCAATTGCTGAGCCCCACTTGGTGCCCGAGACCATGCCTTCAAAGGCAAAGTTGAAAAAGCCAACGCCTCCACTATCGGCAAAAATAGGAACACCTTGTGTTTCTACCAATGAAAAACTTTCAGCAATGATCATTGCTTTTTCGCCATTATCCGGCTCAGTCATTTTGAATTGACCAGCAGGAATAACATGCGTTAGAAGCGCCGCAACAAGGACTACAAAGAATAGAATTATCAATGCGTCAGGCATTTTCGAAGAAGGCGTTAACACCTTTTCTTGGTTTAAATCTTTCACGAGTCGACTCTGGTTATTGAAGGAAAGGAATATGGCTACTTTAGTGAAACTGAAGTAGCCATACAATGCCTACTTAAAGAAGTAGCTAAATGACAATTGGTAATTTACCCCAAGCGCATTATGGTTGATCGAATCGAACCCTCGACCTGAACCATATGCTACCGGCGGCTCTTCATCAAAAACATTGTGAACTGTGAAATTTAGATTCATGTTGTCAAAGTCGTATCCCATGTTAAAACGAACCGTAGTCCACGAATCGACATCTCTTTCACCATTGGCATCTAACTCACCTAAACTTTCTAGTTCGTCGATATTTCGTCCGCGTAAACGCTTGATATCATCTTGGTATGAACTTGTATAATCAGCTGTTAAGCTCGTATAGAACTGTTCACCGACCCACGATACACGAAAACTTGCAATATTTTCAGGATAACGCCAAGTGCCAATCAACTCCTCAATTTCAGTTGAGCCCGCAATATTTCGTTCAAAACTCGCATAATGCGTACCATCAATAGAAAAAGTCAGGCGGCCCTGTTCAAACTGAAGGCTATGATCAAATGCGATATCGTAACCACTAACTTCTTGTGTTCCCGTATTCTCAAGCTGGATGACGTGATCTCGATATAAATCAAGTTGAGGGTCACGGAATATACCATTACCGTCATCCCAACCATTTTCAAGGATTTCGTATAGGTTTGCGCCATCTTCATCGATATACAAACCACTGTTATCTGTCACGCTACAAGTATCTTCGCCATAGGATATCCCCATTTCGCCTGCTGGCACCAATCCACAGTGACGCAAAGATGCATCAGTGATTGCGTTGGCCAAGACTGCTGTCATGTCGGTATCAATTAACTCTTCATGCTTGAATGACCAGTAGTCGATTGAGAAGTGAGTGTCTTGAGATGGGCTCCATGCAAAGCCTAAACTGACCGATTCAGATTCTTCAGGCTTTAAATTACTGTTGCCAAGTTCAAGCACATTAGGGCTTGAAGTAAAACCGTCACCATCACAATATAATGCAGCAACATTCTGATTCGCTGAACAATCATAGGTGGCGGTCGTCGTTCTTAATTTAACGCCTGCTTGCGTTAACGATGGCGCACGAAACGATGTTGACCATGAACCGCGGAAAACAACCGATTCATGCGGGCGATACGTTACGCCTACTTTAGGGTTAAAGGTGTCACCAAAATCATTGTAGTCATCGTAACGTCCCGCTAACTGCAGCTCTAATTGATCGGTCAACGGCCAGTAAAACTCTGCAAACGCTCCCCATTGATTTCGATCCGCTTGAGATAGACTTGAACCGAAACCGAAAACATCAACTAGATAATCATTTTCGAATCTAGCACGCGCATTTAAAGATGGAATATCATTGATTTCTTCTCGTCTAAATTCAACACCAAATGCCGCGCTGATCATATAGTCATTTATTTCAGCGATATCACCAGAAATTTTGGCGTCAATACCATATACCGTGCTTTCACCACTGCGTGTAGGCATTTCCTGCGCTGCTGCTAAAAGTGCATCATTAGCTGAATTACCCTCTAAAAATGGGTTGTAAGTTGCGAGTAGATTACCAGACGCGCAAGACAGTGAATCCGCATTGCTATCATAATTAGCAATTGAACCATCACTACATAATTCACCTGTACTAACTGCATGATATTTATATCGATTATAAATCCCTGCACTGGCAATCTGCTCAGATTCTGATTTTGATAACGTAATGCCGGTTTCCCAAAACCATTCCCCCCACTCACCAGATAAACTTGAAACTAAACGCATCGCATCAGTTTCTATGTCGACAGTACGTGGCGTGCCAAATCTTGCATCGTATCGAAAGCCATAAAGTGTTTGACCAGCTTGAGTATCAAACGGATCAATCCACATATCGTAAACGAGTGCATCGGCTACGTCTTGGGAAAAGGCACCATACAATGCTTCTTCACCAATCCAAGGCCCTTCTGAGTCATCTATTTGATCAATTGGCGCAGGCGAAGATACGGCTGTCGACTTAGTTCTGCTGTAAAAGAAGTCCGTGTTCCAGCTCATGTTGTCGAAATCATGACTATAGATAAAACCAGCTGACGTTGTCTCAAGCGCAGATCTTAATTCATCATCTTAGTTTGCATAATACGCGCAGATTTCCTCGCCATATTCCGTCGTGACAAACGCAGTTTTACAATTTGGATTGCCAATTTCATTGCCATCAAATGCTGAATAATAGTAAATATTAGGCGTGTGTTTTGGTAAGTATGAATAATTACTTTCAAGCACAGGCGTGCGGGTGTACTCCCGATCTTGAGCATGAAATGCGTTGCGGTCAAAATGGTCTGCAAATACCGTTAAGTTACCGCCTGCAATTTCACCACCCCAGAGAAAATTGATGTTGTATTTGCCTTCATCTGAACCCGTAAAACTGTTGCCATACGAGCCATTAATTTCTGCACCTTGGTAATCTGTTTTCAGAATGTAATTGATTACGCCGGCAACTGCGTCGGCCCCGTAAATTGCTGACGCTCCCGTAGCAAGTACTTCTACGCGCTCGATTGCTGATAGTGGAATTGAATTAATATCAACAAAGTTTTGTGTGCCTGCCGCAAATGAACTTGCTGCAACACGACGTCCGTTAATCAGCGTTAATGTTGATGATGGCCCTAAACCACGTAAAGACGCAGCCGCTTGACCCGCTGGTGTTGCGTTTGAAGTTGCACCACTCTCTGACGTGGTGAATGATCCGATACCGCCGCGTGTTTGACTGATTTGTGCCATCAACTCAGAAATTGAGCTTGCACCAGAGTTGCGAATATCATCTGCATTGATGACAACGAGTGGCTGTGTACCTTCTAAATCAACACCTCGAATTTGACTACCCGTAACAGTGATTTTTTCGATCGCTGTTTCTTCTTTTGACGCGTTATTTCCCTCTTGAGCGTTAGCATTACAAATCGCTAACACAGACAGTGCGACTGCCGATAACGTAAATTTATTCATCTTCTGACCGTTTATAATTTTAATTTTTTAATGACACACAGCGCGCACCAATAGCGCAACAGACTGTGAAGAAATAATTTTTAAGAGGGGGATGAAGTCGCAGACGTCATGCCCCGGAAAGCAAAATGCTTTCCGGGTTTATTCGTCAAACCACTCCGAAAGATAAAAATTCGAGTAGTAATATGTTGTCAGCGTGAATGCTTTCTTGTACATATTAAAAAGGTCTTCGGTTTTCCAAGAGCTTGACCCTAATCAAGCTCATTCAAAATTCACTTAATTAATAAATACCGTTGTCAAAAAACATTGTCAACACAATTGTTAAAAAAACGATTTGTTTCGTCAAAAAACATCGAGATAGGAATTTTGAAATGCGACTAACTTCTCTAATATTGCTGCTATTTTCAGTAAATGCGACAGCAAATAACAAAAACACAATTAATAACCCAAGCGAACTTTTTTTAGTTGGCGGCGGGTTAAAATCCTGTTCAACCATGTCAAAATCGCAGTGTAATTCAGGGCACAATCTATCTAATTCAACGAATGAGATAGCAAAAACTCAGGCACTTTATCGTTTAGATCATACCGCAAGAGACCGAGTTGATAGGTTAATTCCTACCCATTATTCGGCAAAACATGGGACTCAAATAAAAAAATTACTCACAAAAGCGTTAAAAGAATCAAATAAAAAACGAATGTCAAAACGGGCATTAATCGATTATTTGCGACAATTTGACAATACAAACCTAATAAACAAATTGTCAGATCCTGAATATTATTTATTGCTGGATGCACTTGAAATACATCAGCAATCTCCCATCAACAACGAAAGATTGAAGGAAACAGTCTGGCTAGACAGGTCAAAGAATTCGTTTACCACTCAGGTATACCGTGAGTTTGTCGAACGTGCAAAATTCCTCTCAGGAAGAGAAAAACCAACTATTCTCGTCGTTACGGCGTCGGCAAGAGATAGTTTTGAAGCTGTCGATTTTTATGTGCAAGCGTTTGAACAGGCAGGTGCTATCGTTCAATGGTTACCAATAGATGCTACGCTCCAGTCAATATTAAATAACCAATCACGCAGTAACCCACGATTGTGCGACCAACTTGCCGAAACAAGAATTAACGTTCAAAAATCTGCATACAGAGAGTCAATTTATCCAGATTTAACGGCGAAGCAACATGCAGCTTGTCTTGATCCGCAACTCATGTTGAACCAAGTAACACAGGCGGACGGCATTTTTATTAACGGCGGTG
The DNA here is from genome assembly GCF_030161435.1 of Thalassotalea loyana. GTDB lineage: Bacteria > Pseudomonadota > Gammaproteobacteria > Enterobacterales > Alteromonadaceae > Thalassotalea_G > Thalassotalea_G loyana. The sequence goes on from NZ_BSSV01000002.1 coordinate 492,411, forward strand.
ATCAATCACTCACTAAGCAGGCCTTTATCAAGCCAAACGGTGAAGACACAGCGTTAATGGCAACCATCAGAGCTAAATTTAATGATGGAAATTTTATCATTGGTGGCACGAGTGCGGGAACCGCAGTCATGTCCGGTGGTATTTTTAACAAACATCCTGTTCCTATGATAACGAGTGGTCAAAGTGATCGCGCGATATTCCATGGTGCACATGCTAACGTTGTACCAACCGAAGGCTGCCAAAAAGCAAATAACTGCGACGCCGTTCCTAACGATCAACTGACTTATTCCTCATTAGGTGGACTCGGTTTATTTTCGGTAGGAATACTGGATACGCACTTTTCTGAGCGCGGGCGTCAAGGGCGCTTAGCTGTGCTGGCTCGTCATACTATGAGTCGCCTTGCATTTGGGGTAGACGAAAGAACCGCATTAGTTGTTAGGCAACTCAACAATCATCATTTTGAGCTATCTGTCATTGGCCAGTCTGGCGTTTTTATCGTTGAAGATAAGTTGTCAGCTAACGTTGAAAAGCCAAGTCGGCTTGACGTTATCACTCACTATATTCATCAAGGTGACAAAGTTAACGTGTCGCCAACAGGTACATTGTCTTTTGAGTTCTCGAAGGACAAGCAACGTTCTAAGCACGTTTCAGGTAAGCTCCCAGTCGTGGCCAATATATTTGACAAAGAAAAATATATAACAGCGACAAAATTACTATGCCTATCTGAGGAAAAAAGCATCACAGGTACCGTCACTTATGACGGCCAGTATGCCGATATCAAGATCATGAAAAATAACGAATCAAATTCAATGCAGGGGTTGTATCTCATTGGAAAAAATAAAAAGCATGATTGTTCGTATCAAAACTACCAACTGGAAATTTCAGTAAAGTAGATAGGATGGACAAAAGCACCTGAAGAAGTTATCAGGTGCTTTGAATAAAAAAATGAGAATGCGATTAAGATTGCAAACGCTATTAATGGTAAGAACGTTCTAAATAAACACTAAAGTCGTCTAATGGCAGCGGTTCACACAGCTCAAACCCTTGTCCATATTGACACTTTTTATCAACGAGTGTGGTTAATAGGCTGTCTGATTGAACACCTTTTGCAATAACATCTATACCAATATGTTTTGCATAAGAAAGAAGACCATCAAGTATTTTTTGTTCGTGGCGATTATCTTCCATTGCATTGATCAGTTTACGATCAAGTTTAATTGATTTGACTCCCATATGATAAAGATCAACCAAATTCGAGTGCCCGTAACCATAATCATCAATGCAGATATTCACACCAAATTTCTGCATTGACTTCACTTGCTGTTCTACTTGGTTGTGTTTGCTTAACAATGCAGATTCTTTAATTTCCAAGGTCAACGCTTCTGGCGGCAACCCCGTAATGTTCAATGTGTCTAATACCATCGACTCTAATGAATTATCACGCAGTTGATATGCCGATACATTCACTGAAACGGTTAAATTAGCATATCCTCGATTTCGCCAATTCATACATTGAATGCACGTCTCTTTTAAAACACGCTTGCCTATTTCTTGGATCATGCCATTGTCTTCGGCTAGTGGAATAAACACATCGGGATCGATCCATAAATTGACGCCATTATTCCATCGAACTAATGCTTCAACGCCTACGATTTCATTCTTATCTAGATTAAGGACTGGCTGGTAATACAAGTCTAGAGACTTTTTAACAATCGTATTTCGCAACTGCTCAACCAACTGTCCTTTGATTGCCAACTCTTGGTTTAATTCTTCATCAAAAAAACTGCAAGCATTTCGCCCGAGCGCTTTTGACTTGTACATGGCTAAATCTGCTTTTTTACTCAACTCGTCAAACTCAACACCGTCATTAGGTGAGAGTGCAACGCCAATCGATGCAGAAATCTCTATTTTATGAGACAAAATGAAAAATGGGCTTTTGAGTGTTTCAAGAATTTTATTCGCGATGTCACCTATTGAGCTTTGTTCATTATTCGCTTCAATAATCACGACAAACTCGTCACCACCAATACGACAAACAGAATCGCGTTTGCGCACTACCGTACTGATTCTGCTCGCCACTTCCTTCAATAATAAATCACCAATATCATGACCCAAATTATCATTGACCGGCTTAAAATGATCTAAGTCGATAAACAATAAGCCAACCAACTCGCCACTTCTCGTAACATGAGCCAAAGATTGTTGAAAGCGGTCTTCTGCCAAATACCTATTAGGCAGACCAGTTAAGGCATCATGATGTGCTAAATGCTGTATTTCTTTCTGACTTTCAGTTGCTTGTTTGTGCTCAAACGTTAATTCATTAGTTTTACGTTTAAGCTCATTGACGAGCTGTTTTACGGTAAAACCTATGACTAATAAAATCACAACAATATCAGCAACAACACTCCAGTTTACCGGTGCAACATTGCGATTATTGCCTAATTCAATGTCGTAATAACCAAGTCCAATAACAAAACAGATGACATAAATTAAAACACAGTAAAATAATCGTGAGGAACCAACGATAGCGGAAAATACAAGAATACCGGGCAATGCGACAACGGCACTGTCTCGCAAACCATTATTTATATACATAAGGCTGGTTATGACAAAAGCACCGTTGAGTAACAAGATCGCAGAAGAGACGGTAAAGCGTTTGAAATACAAGAAAGCTAAGCTGATGAAATTAATTGCAAAAGCCGACATAAGTATTGGTGTTTCTGCAACATCCACCCCAGCGAAATAATTGCTGGTGATAACCATAGCTATAACAAACTGGGCTAACCAAATAAATTGTTTAAGTCTTTGATAGCGTCCTGCTAATACCGATGATGAAAATTCAGCGTCATCTTTCATGTTACTTCCAAATTATAATTATTCTTAATCACCTAACAGTGCATCGAATGGTTCGATAACCACGCTCTCCCCTGCACTCACGCCACCTTGGTCTTTATCCATAATGATAAAACAATTTGCACGTCCAATACTTGATAAAACACCTGAACCTTGAGTACCAGTCGTTTTAACAACAACCCGCCCACTCTCATCAACATGATAATTCCCACGCTGAAAGTCTGTTCGACCAGGTGCTTTTCGCAATTCGGTTAACGTCACTGCAGGCAAACGCATTCTTTTAATAGGTGTTGCCCCAGCAATCTTGGTAATTCCTTGCATTGCTATTTGATAAAACGTAACAGCTGCCGATACCGGATTACCCGGTAAGCCAAAAAAGGTGCTATTAGGTAACAAACCAAAGGCTAAGGGTTTTCCTGGTTTCATTGATATCTTCCAGAAACCAATTTTGCCAATATCGTCGAGTACCATCTTGGTGTAATCGGCATCGCCTACCGATACACCACCGCTTGATATCACAACATCTGCTGCTTCATCGGCATCGCAAAAAGCTTGTTTTATCAAGTCAAAATCATCAGCAATAATACCATAGTCGATAACATCGGCGTTAATTTTCGCCAACATGTGCTTTAAGAAGTGACCATTGGATTCATAAATATCGCCTGCAGACAAGGGTTGTCCGGCAGCTTTTAATTCATCACCTGTCGCAATTAATGCCACTTTAATCTTGCGATAAACTTTTACTGACGCTATTCCAACTGACGCTAATAACGCAATATCGATTGCATTAAGTCGCTTACCACGGTGAAGTATCGTTTGAGCGTTGTCGATATCTTCTCCAGCAAAGCGCACATTTTGTGCTTTTCTTACGTCCTTCAAAAAAGACACCTTGTCGCCTTCAACCTGGCAATGCTCTTGCATAATAACCGTATCACAACCATCAGGAATCACTGCGCCAGTCATAATGCGCACACACTCACCTAAACCACACGTACCAAAATATGGTTCACCAGCCATCGACTTACCAATTAACTTAGTCGTCGTGCTAGTGGCTAAACTGTCAAAATTAACAGCATAACCGTCCATCGCCGAGTTATCATGAGGAGGCACTTGAACAGGGCTGACTTGATCAGCAAACAAAACGCGGTTCAACGCCTGATCTAAGTTCACTTCTTCGAATTCTGTTATCGCTTCGATATTATCAACAATATTGTTTATCGCTTGCTCTACGCTTAGGAACTGTTGTTCAGAAAAACAATCGCAACTCATGGCTAACCCTATGATAAAAATAATTATCTATCTTACGTAAAACTTGTCCGTGATCAAAGTAGCTATATTGAGTTATATCAACAAATACTCTAGTATTTAGTATATTAATTCGCCGAGCTTTTATCGCTAAATTACATAGATGTAACAGGTGGTTTGAGCCGCAGCCGCTTAATTGGCTGCCAGGGTTTAGTTGGAAACGACTATGCCTCCCGACATTTGGAAAGGTGACATGTTAACAGATGATTTTGGCAGAAGGTTTTATTACCTTAGACTGTCTATTACCGATGTATGCAACTTCCGTTGTGAATACTGCCTACCTGACGGCTATCAGTGTGATTCCGACAGGCAATTTTTATCACTCAGTGAAATTAAAAGAACGGTCAATGCGTTTTCTTTGATGGGTACTGAAAAGATTAGAATCACAGGTGGAGAGCCTTCACTTCGAAAAGATTTACCTGAAATCATTCAGACCGTTGCGCAAACACCAAACATTAATACCGTTGCCTTGACAACCAATGGCTACAAAATTACGACACAATGCCAAGACTGGTTAGACGCCGGTTTGAACGCGTTAAACATCAGTATTGATTCATTAATTCCAGAGCAATTTAATTTAATTACGGGCGCAAATAAGCTTGATGAAATACTCAAAGGAATTGATATGGTGTTGGCTGATGGTCGTGCCAAGCTCAAGGTGAATGCCGTTTTACTCAAGCAATACCACAAAAGACAGCTCGATTATTTCTTTGATTGGGTGAAAGAAACGCCAGTATCAGTAAGGTTTATTGAACTCATGGAAACAGGGGACAATAAAGCTTATTTTGACAAACAACATGTCAGTGGCACTACCATTCAAAATCAACTGTTTGAACGAGGTTGGGTACCAATTATTAAAGAAAAAAGCGCAGGACCTGCAATCGAATATTGCCATCCGGATTATCAAGGAAAAATCGGCTTAATTATGCCTTACAGCAAAGATTTTTGCGCGTCCTGTAATCGATTGCGAATGAGTGCACTGGGTAAGTTGCATTTATGTCTATTTGCGGACCAAGGTTTATCATTGAGAGAGTATCTGCAGCAAGATGATCCTACTGAGCTAGTTAATGCTGTCTCAAGACTAATTCACGATAAAAAAGCAACGCACTTTTTACACGATAGGCTAACGGGTGCAACTTCACATTTATCTATGCTCGGTGGTTAAGTATTGTGAGTACAAATAACGCGTGTTTAGGGGTCGTATTAGCGGGTGGTTTATCGTCACGTATGGGCCAAAATAAAGCTGAATTACCACGGACTACAGAGCAAAATATGTTGGCATACAGTAGTGCCCTACTTCAAGATGCGGGCGCAAGCCAAATTGTACATAGTATCAATTTTCAATCAGCGCCAACGTCTAGCGAGCAATTCGCTGACAACTTCGAAAATCTTGGTCCATTAGGTGGAATCGCGACGACTTTCCTCAAAGCGCCACATGTAAATGGTTATTTATTCCTGCCGGTTGATTTACCTCTGCTTACGCCAGCTTGTTTGGCGAAGATTAGACAGGTTGGTGAATTGTCAAAAACAGCTTGTCATTATGACGATCATTTTTTGCCGCTTTATTTACCAAGAAATGCTATGACTGAATTATTTTTCAGCCAGCTACTTGCAAGACTTCAAAACGGGTTAACCACCGGCAAGAAAGATAAATCGCTTTCGATCAAGCAAATGCTCAAGCAGATACCGAATACAGCAATAGCATTAGAAGCTAAACATAAACAACAACTTTTTAACTGCAACACGCCAGAGCAATGGCGGGAAGCAAATGAACAAATGACAATACGAGTAAGTTAAAATGAGTAAAACACTAGTACCTTTTCAGCCACTTAATGTCGCCGTATTGACGGTGTCTGATACTAGAGACGAATCTACCGACACATCAGGTAAAGCACTTGTCGATAGACTTGTCGACGCAGGTCACCATTTAATCGACAAGACTATTGTTAAAGATGACGTGTATCAGCTACGCGCGATCGTGTCTAAATGGATCGCAGACGAAAATATTGATGTTGTTATTTCTACTGGTGGCACAGGTTTCACCGCTCGCGATAATACACCTGAGGCACTTTCAGTACTTTTTGACAAACAAGTAGAAGGTTTTGGAGAAATCTTTAGGCATGTTTCTTTAGGTGAAATCGGTACTTCAACTATTCAGTCGAGAGCTTTTGCTGGCATGGCAAACCATACTGTGATTTTTTGCGTACCTGGCTCTACAAATGCGTGTAAAACGGCATGGGATAAAATCATCAAAGAACAAATCGATGCTTCACATCGTCCATGTAACTTTGTACCTCACTTAAATTTGGCAGCTAAGTGTGAATCACGAGGTTAATATGTCAGAAACACTAACTCACCTTGATGACAAAGGCCAAGCGAATATGGTCGATGTCACGCAAAAGCAAGTGACCACGCGAGAAGCACACGCTGTTGGCTATATTGAAATGTCAGCGTTAGCGCTCAAGCTAATCAAGCAGGGTGAACACAAAAAAGGTGATGTCTTTGCTATTGCACGAATTGCCGGAATACAAGCAGCGAAGAAATGTAGCGATTTAATTCCTTTGTGCCACCCTTTGATGCTTACTAAAGTGCATGTAGACTTTTCAATTGATGATGCTAACAACAGAGTTTACGTCAACACTATGTGTAAACTAGCCGGTCAAACTGGTGTAGAAATGGAAGCATTAACGGCGTGCTCTGTTGCCTGTTTAACCTTATACGATATGTGTAAGGCGGTAGACAAGCATATGAAAATAGGTGGCATTGAAGTTGTCGCTAAGTCAGGCGGTAAATCTGGCGATTGGCAAAAGGTAGCAGATTAAGGAAAAGTTATGTCAGACAAAGTAACCATTAAGTTCTTTGCTTCGCTAAGAGAAGAATTAGACTGCGAAATTACATCACTTGACATAACAAATGATGTAAAAACGGTAGCTGATGTAAAAAATGCCTTAGTAGCTATATATCCTAATTGGGAAACAGCATTAAGCAATGGGAAGCTTCTGAACGCAGTAAATCACAATATGGTATCATCAGATCATAGTATTTCAGCCGATGATGAAATCGCTTTCTTTCCACCAGTGACAGGTGGTTAGCAATGATAAGAGTTCAAACTCAAGACTTCGACCAAGCACATGAATATCGGCTACTAACCGAAAACACAGATACCGATGGTGCAATCGTCACTTTTGTCGGTAAAGTTAGAAATAATAACTTAGGCGAACACGTTCAAGGATTATGCCTTGAGCACTATCCACAAATGACCGAAAAGGCATTAAGGGATATCGTAAGTCAAGCTAAAACACGATGGGAACTTGGTAGTGTTACCGTTATTCACCGTGTTGGCGAATTAAAAATTGGTGATCAGATAGTTTATGTAGGGGTCACTTCAAAGCACAGAAAGAATGCTTTCGAAGCCTGTGAGTTTATTATCGACTACTTGAAGGTGTCTGCACCTTTTTGGAAAAAAGAACTAACTAATACTGGGGAAAAGTGGCTTGAAGCAAGAGAAAGCGACGAGCAACAAGCCAACACATGGTGACAGCATGGATGCAAAAAAGCCAATTATCAATCTTCTTAAACGCTACGCTGTAGCTCTTTGCCTCGTCTGGCAAGGACTAATGCTTCCTCAAACCAGTGCTTATGCCGAATCATTGCCGCTTCGCATTGCTGTTGCCTCAAGCTTTACCCCATTATTGAAACAATTAGGTGATGACTTTGCGCGCCAGCATAAACTAAAAATTGAATATATTTCTGCGTCTTCAGGCACCTTATTTCAACAAATCAGTTACGGAGCCCCGTTTGACCTGTTTTTAAGCGCAGACAGTATTCGTCCCGAAAAGCTAACACAATTAGGATTAGCCAATAGCGATACGCTAAAAACCTATACGATCGGACAGCTTGCCTTGTTTGGCCCAAATCCAACAGAGCTTAACGAAACGTTTTTACAAAACTATCAAGGGCGATTTGCAATTGCTAACCCCAAAACAGCACCATATGGTCAAGCAGCTTTAGAAGTAATTGAGCGACTTAACATCAAAGGCCAGTTAACATTTATCACGGGGCAAAATGTTGCTCAAACCTATCAGCAAATTATCACAAAAGGCGCACCCGTAGGCCTTGTCTCTTTGGGGCAATTATCGTTCAACCAACAGCAAGGCTGGATAATACCTACGCATTTATACAATCCGATAGAGCAGAAAATGGTCATCCCGAAACAAGCAAGACAGCCTATCAAAGCTGAGCGTTTTCAACGTTTTTTGTTATCAGCGAGTACCCAAGAGCGATTAGGTAAATTAGGTTTTAAAGCGGTGAGTAATGGAGTGCAAAACTGATGTTTGAACACCCTGATGTAATCGCATTGTTACTGACATTAAAGCTATCAGCGATAACAACCATTATTCTGCTAATCATCTGTACCCCAATTGCTTGGTGGTTGGCACATTGGCAATCAAAGGCCAAATTTATTGTTGAAGCGGTAATTACCCTACCATTAGTTTTACCACCTACGGTTATTGGGTTTTATTTATTAATTGCGTTTGCCCCAAACAGCGGATTAGGTCAACTTTGGCAGTCAATTACAGGTAGCCAGTTAGCATTCAGCTTTTCAGCCATTGTCATTGGTTCATTATTTTACTCCTTACCTTTTGTCGTCCAACCACTACAAAGAGCATTTGAGCAACTAGGGACTGAACTGCTGGAAGCTGGTGCGATGTTAAATGCAAGCAAGTGGGACCAATTTTTCTCGATTGTTCTACCGTTAACAAAACCAAGCTTTATTACGGCGTCAACGTTGGGCTTTGCCCATACTATCGGCGAATTTGGTATCGTTCTGATGATTGGCGGCAATATTCCGGGCGAAACAAGGGTATTGTCTTTAGCTTTATTTGATCATGTAGAGGCGTTTGAATATCAGCAAGCACATACCTTAGCGATCAGTTTACTCGTGGGGTGTTTTGCCCTACTGACATTTGTTGGCTTTATTAATCGTAAATCAGCGTCAATCGGCAAAGTATCGAGAATTTAATATGCTAAACATAGATATTCACAGTCCACTTACTGGTTTTGATTTAACGATTAACGAACACTTAAAATCTAACGCTATAACCGGAATTTTTGGTCATTCTGGTGCAGGAAAGACAACGTTGCTTCGTGCTATAGCTGGCCTAAATAAAGAAACAAGTGGCACGATTAAACTCGACGACGTATCGTGGTTAGACTCTCACAATAATTGTTTTGTCAGCCCTGAGCATCGCCAGGTTTCAATGGTGTTTCAAGAGGCAAGGCTGTTTCCACACCTGACCATTGCGCAGAATTTACGCTATGCGCAAGTTCGCTGTAAAGATGCGAATATTCATTACAGTGAATTAATCGAAACAATGGGAATAAAGCCCCTGCTAAACAAAGAAATTACAACCCTTTCAGGTGGCGAAAAACAGCGGGTTGCTCTTGCTAGGGCAATTTTATCTGAGCCTAAGTTATTGTTATTAGATGAACCGTTAAGTGCGCTTGATAGTGGTAGCAGGAAGCAATTTTTAGCCTTGTTACGGCAAATCCACAAAAAATACCACATTCCTATGATCTTTGTTTCGCATCAGATTGCGGAAATTCAGCAACTTACCGATGAAATGATCGTACTTGATCATGGTAACGTTACCCACTTTGGAAAAACAGCCGACGTTATTTATACCTTAAGCGATCTTGGTGATATTAGGGAGCAAACAAGCTTAGATTTAGTCATTAATAAGCATCTTTCAGATTATGGAATTACAGAGCTATTACTCGCCAATAGCCAAAAGCTTTACTTACCGACTCACCACCTCAACCATGAGCAACAACAACGTGTCCGTTGTACCGTTATGTCGACGGATATCAGCATCAGCGTTCAATCCCCTGAATCAACATCTATTATGAACGTTGTACCGGTTGTGATAACGAAAATCATCAAGCTAAAAAACAAAGCAAAAGTTCAAGTGGGTTACAAAAACCAAACGTTTTTTGTCACCATATCTCTATACTCACTGTTTACTTTGGGCTTAAGTTTACAACAACACGTATTTATTCAATTTAAAGCAAGTGCTTTGAAGACTATTTAATGGAATCAATGTGTTAACAACGAACGAACAACTGAAATATCAACGCCAAATCATGCTGAAACAAATAGGAGAGTCTGGGCAACTGGCGCTGCAAAAATCTAAAGTATTGATTGTTGGCTTAGGTGGACTCGGTCACCCCGTAGCTATGTACTTAGCAGCCGCAGGCATTGGCGAGCTATTCTTGGCAGATGGTGATGATGTTGACGTTAGCAACCTACAAAGACAAGTTCTCTTTAGCCAACAGGATATTGGAGAAAATAAAGCGCAACTTGTAGCAGATAAACTTCTTGTTCAAAATCCAGATATTGACATTGAAGTCATTGATGAAATGCTCGATGAGGAAACAGCAGAGTACTATTGTTCACTGGTCGACATCGTTATCGACTGTACAGACAATATCAATACACGGTTGCTTTTAAATAAGGTGTCATATGAACACGGAAAAACACTTATTTCAGGCGCTGCAACAGGCTTTGACGGCCAGTGTTTTGTTTTAAATAGGTTATCAAGCGAAGATAAAACCCCAACCCACGGGTGTTATCAGTGTCTCATTCCTTCAGAACAAGATGTGCCGGCACGTAACTGTGCAACAGTAGGTATTATTGGACCAATTCTTGGTATCGTGGGCTCTATGCAAGCCCTGATGTGCATTAAAACTATTGTAGGTTTGAATGTACCTTCACATCAATTAATGGTTTTTGACGGCATGTTCCAACAATGGCAAAGCTTTAATTTAACGGCAAACCAACATTGTCCAGTTTGCCGTTAAGGCAGTATTATTTTCTAAATAATCGAGCTAAACCTAACAGGCCAAGTAAGGCAAATGACATAGTTCCGCCAGAGCTAGAACTATCGCCGCCTGGCGTAGGTGTCGGTACAGAGGTTTTTGTCGAAGGTACTTTTTGAACGCTATCTTCCGTATTCGTCGCGTCATCAACGATAGTTACAGAGACAATTGATACAAAGTTTTCTTGACCAGGAACCACTGAACAGTCAGACGTATCGTAGTTAACCATAGGCGTCTCGCTACAATCATCTAGGTTGTTGATTGCTTCAACAACCTCCATACCTGATACAACTTGTCCAAACGCTGTAAAACCGTCATTTTGGTTGTCTAGGTTTGCACTATTATTCGCAACATTAAAGAACCATTGGCTTGTCGCACTATCCGGGTCACCAGAGAGTTTAGCCATAGCAATTGTCCCAGCTTGATTCGACCACACAGGTTCATTATCAACTGTGCCTTTAGTCTCAATTGCTTGTAATGCTTCGCCGTTAAATGTAAAACCACCGCCCTGTACAACGAAACCGTCGACACTGCGGTGAATAACCGTATTAATATACGAGTCGTCTTCAACGTAAGCTAAGAAATTAGCAACAGTCTTTGGCGTTGATTCGTCAAAAAGGTTTACTTGGATAGTGCCAAGGGAAGTTTCAATATCGACAATAGTAGCGTTACTTGCAGGAATAAATGACAAACTTGCTGCAATCCCTACTGCTGTTAAAAGAGATTTTGTTTTCATAATTTTTCTAATTGTTTAAAGGTAAATGATATCTGGCTGAAGCAACTTCTTAATTGGTTAAGCTAGCGCTTGGGCAACTAACTTGCCAAGGTGCGCAGGTAAAGTCAATGATAGGGCAATATCTTTTGCCTGTTGCGACATTTTTTTCCACGTTTTTTGCACGATTGAAATTACTTTAGCGTCGTCATGCTTTGCCGCAAAAGGCTCAAAGTAATACATTAAGAAGACTAAGCACGCCACATCTTCTAGTGTTTGTGTCTCTGTATTGGTTCTGAGCTGTTCCTTACGAAGCATAATCCCTGTTTGATCTGCCTGTTCTTGAGAATAGCCATTTTCAACCATTAACGTCATAGCGGTTTCAGCATGAAATGCACCAAGTGCTTTGCGCCATGCATAGTAACCCGCCTTCCCCATCGGGTATTCATTACGAGCAATATGCCAACGTTTTACGTGTTGTGCTCGCACCGCTATTTGCAATAACTCGCTCGCATGTGGCCAGTACGTTGCTAAACATTCACTCATACGCTGACCATAAATCAGCTCCTTTGGTGTCGCCTTCCCTTCAACAATTTCGCTATTAGGATCTTGACGATTAATGTCGTCAATCAGTGTTAAAACACGTGCTAAGTTTTCAGCCATTATTATTGTTTATTCATTGTTTGTAGATTTTTATTTAGTGTACCTTGAATACCTGTAATTTCTAGCGAAAATTTAGCGGAAAAATTACGGAATTATCATCTTCTCTTGCTTGTTGTTCACTCGATGTTTACGTATAATGTCGCCCCGTCTTGCTATACTTGGTTTTTAATTCTAAATATCAAGTTTGGCTACATTTTCAAATTTCCTGACATCTGGGTTTAACATGACGACAAAATATATATTTGTAACGGGCGGTGTTGTTTCGTCTCTTGGTAAAGGTATTGCGGCAGCTTCACTGGCGGCAATTCTAGAAGCACGTGGTTTAAAGGTAACCATGCTAAAGCTTGACCCATACATTAACGTTGACCCAGGTACTATGAGCCCAATTCAGCACGGTGAAGTTTTCGTGACTGAAGATGGCGCAGAAACTGACTTAGATTTAGGCCACTACGAGCGTTTTATTCGCACCAAAATGACCAAACGTAACAACTTTACAACGGGTCGTATTTACCAAGATATTCTTGCCCGTGAACGTAAAGGTGAGTTCTTAGGTGCAACAATTCAGGTTATTCCTCACATTACCAACGACATTAAGCGTCGTGTAATTGAAGGTGCTGAAGGTTACGACGTGGCAATGGTTGAAGTTGGTGGTACGGTAGGTGATATCGAATCTCAACCGTTCTTAGAAGCTATTCGTCAATTAGGTGTAGAGTTAGGCCGTGAACGTGCAATGTTCATGCACTTAACACTAGTACCATACTTAGCCGCTTCAGGTGAAATTAAAACAAAACCAACACAACACTCAGTGAAAGAGCTTCGTTCAATTGGTATTTTCCCTGACATTCTAGTATGTCGTTCGGAAGGCGTTATTCCTGCAAATGAGCGTGCGAAAATCGCCCTATTCTGTAATGTTGAAGAAAAAGCCGTTGTTTCAATGCGTGATGTGGATTCAATCTACAAAATTCCTGCGTTATTGAAATCTCAAGGTACTGACGAAATCGTCGTTAAGCGCTTTAATTTAGATGTACCAGAAGCTGACTTATCAGAATGGGAACAAGTACTATACCAAGAAGCTAACCCTGTAGGTGAAGTAACCATTGGTATGGTGGGTAAATACATCGAATTACCTGACGCATACAAGTCAGTAAATGAAGCATTAAAGCATGCAGGCCTGAAAAACCAAGTTTGCGTGAAAATCAAGTACGTTGACTCTCAAGACGTGGAATCTAAAGGTGAAGAAGTACTTCACGGTTTAGATGCGATTCTAGTACCAGGTGGTTTTGGTGAGCGTGGTGTTGAAGGTAAAATTGCCGCAGCTAAGTACGCACGTGAAAACAAAGTCCCATACTTAGGTATTTGTTTAGGTATGCAAGTAGCCCTTATTGAGTTTGCCCGCAACGTTGCAGGTCTAACTGATGCTCACTCAACAGAATTCAACCCTGAAACGCCTTACCCAGTTGTTGGTTTAATCAACGAGTGGTTAGACGAAGAAGGTCAAGTTGAATACCGTGACGAAAACTCAGACTTAGGTGGAACCATGCGTTTAGGTTCACAATTGTGTCACCTAGTGAAAGGTACCAAAGCATGTGACGTATATGGTAGTGAAACCATTTATGAAAGACACCGTCATCGTTTTGAGGTAAATAATAACTTACGAGAAAAAATAGCGGACGCTGGCTTAGTTTTCTCGGGCTTATCTTCTGATAAGAAATTGGTAGAGATGATCGAGAACCCAGATCATCCATGGTTTATTGCTGGGCAGTTCCATCCAGAGTTCAATTCAACTCCGCGCGATGGTCACCCACTGTTTGAAAGCTTTGTTGCGGCCTCATTTGAGTACAGCAAAAAAGAAACAAACTAAGCATAAAAACCGTAGCCAAGCTACGGTTTTTTTATTGGAATTACAATCAAATTTAGCCCATGCAAGGGCGACGTGTATGAGGAAAAACAATGTCGAAAATTGCTAAGATCATTGCTCGTGAAGTAATGGACTCTCGTGGTAACCCTACGGTTGAAGCAGATGTTTACTTAGAGTCTGGTGCTTGGGGCCGAGCTGCTGCTCCTTCTGGTGCTTCTACAGGTTCACGTGAAGCTCTTGAATTACGTGACGGCGACAAAGCTCGTTACTTAGGTAAAGGCGTTTTAAAAGCTGTTGACGCAGCAAACAATCAAATCGCTCAGGCATTAGTCGGTCAAGATGCACTAGACCAAACTAACATCGATAAAATCATGATCGATTTAGACGGCACAGAAAACAAAGAAAACTTCGGTGCGAATGCTATTTTAGCGGTTTCATTAGCTAACGCGAAAGCAGCAGCAATGGCAAAAGGTGTTCAGTTATTCGAACACATTGCAGACATTAATGGCACACCAGGTCAATACTCTTTACCACTACCAATGATGAACATCTTAAACGGTGGTGAGCACGCTGATAACAACGTTGATATCCAAGAATTCATGATTCAGCCAGTTGGCGCGCCAAGTTTCAAAGAAGCTTTACGTATGGGTGCTGAAATCTTCCACGCATTGAAGAAAGTTCTTTCTTCAAAAGGCATGAACACAGCTGTTGGTGACGAGGGTGGTTTTGCACCTAACCTAGAATCAAACGCAGACGCTTTAGCCGTAATCAAAGAAGCAACTGAAGCTGCTGGTTATGAGTTAGGTAAAGACATCACATTAGCATTAGACTGTGCTGCTTCTGAGTTCTACAACAAAGAAGAAGGCATTTACGACTTATCTGGTGAAGGTAAGAAGTACACGTCTAACGAATTCTCTGATTTCTTAGCGTCTCTATGTGAAGAATACCCAATCATCTCAATTGAAGATGGTTTAGACGAATCAGATTGGGATGGCTTTAAGTACCAAACTGACTTAATCGGTAACAAAGTGCAAATCGTTGGTGACGACTTATTCGTAACTAACACAAAGATTTTAGCGCGTGGTATTGAGCAAGGTATTGGTAACTCTATCTTAATCAAGTTCAACCAAATTGGTTCATTAACTGAAACATTAGCAGCTATTCGCATGGCAAAAGAAGCAGGTTTCACTGCTGTTATCTCTCACCGCAGTGGTGAAACTGAAGATGCAACAATTGCTGATTTAGCCGTAGGTACAGCAGCAGGTCAAATTAAGACAGGTTCATTATGTCGTTCTGACCGTGTTTCAAAGTACAACCAATTATTACGTATCGAAGAGTTCTTAGGTGACAAAGCGGTATTTAACGGTTTAAAAGAAGTTAAAGGTCAGTAATCACCTTTACCGATATATAAAAATGCCGCACTTGTTGCGGTATTTTTTGCCTTTAAAAGCACAAACAAAAAGCCCGTAATCGACGATTACGGGCTTTTTTAATGAGTGACTACCTTGGATAGGTAAGATACTACATATTCGGGTAGTTTGGACCACCAGCGCCTTCTGGCGTTACCCAAGTGATGTTTTGACTTGGATCTTTAATATCACATGTCTTACAGTGGATACAATTTTGCGAGTTGATGACAAACTTGTCGCCTTCTTCCGACTCTTGGATTTCGTATACCCCGGCTGGACAATAACGTTGTGCAGGCTCAGCGTATTTTTCCATGTTTACGGTCATTGGAATCGTTGCATCAGCAAGTTTTAAGTGACAGCGTTGATCTTCTTCATGGTTAGTATTTGATAAGAATACTGAAGACAAACGGTCGAAGCTTAATACACCGTCAGGTTTCGCATACTGAATAACAGGTGCTTCGCTCGCTAATTTTAGCTGTTCGTGATCAAGTGACTCATCTTTGAAGTTAAATGGCAATTTACCGCCAAAGAAGTTTTGATCAATGGTGTTATATGCACCACCAAAGAAGGTACCAAATTTATGCATCGCTGGGCCGAAGTTACGCGTGTTGTATAACTCGTCGTATAACCATGATGCTTTAAAGTTTGCTTCGTAAGTAGTTAAGTCTTTACCACCTTCATCACCTGATACTAATGCATCGACGATAGTTTCAGCCGCTAACATACCGGTTTTGATCGCCGTATGATTACCTTTGATCTTGGCAAAGTTAATCGTACCTGCGTCACAACCCACCATAATTGCACCAGGCATTGATTGTTTAGGCAATGAATTAAAGCCACCTTTAGCTAATGCACGAGCACCATATGAAACGCGCTTACCGCCTTTTAGGTACTGACTAATGGTTGGATGATGCTTGTAGCGCTGGAATTCTTCAAATGGGCTTAAATGCGGGTTTGAGTAATTCAAGTCGATGATCATACCAACAAATACTTGGTTGTTCTCGGCGTGGTATAAGTAACCACCACCACCTGTTTTGCTATCAAGTGGCCAACCTGCTGTATGAACAACTAAACCTTCTTGATGTAATTCAGGATCAATATCCCAAATTTCTTTAAAGCCGATACCGTAATGCTGTGGTGATTTACCTTCGTCTAGATTGAACTTAGCGATCAGCTCTTTACCTAAGTGACCACGACAGCCTTCAGCAAATACCGTGTATTTCGCACGTAGCTCCATACCAGGCATGTATGAATCTTTTTCGTTACCGTTTTCATCAACGCCCATGTCACCCGTTAAAATACCGGCTACCGAGCCATCTTCGTTGTAAATAACTTCTTGAGCTGCAAAGCCTGGGAAAATTTCAACACCCATCTCTTCGGCTTGCTCAGCTAACCAACGACAAACATTACCCATACTAACAATGTAGTTACCTTCGTTATGCATCGTTTTAGGCACGGCGAAGCCAGGTAATTTTGTAGATTTGTCTTCACCATTGAAGAAATAAATATCATCACCTTTTACAGGCGTATTTAAAGGCGCGCCTTTATCTTTCCAATCAGGGAAAAGTTCATTCAATGAGCGTGGTTCAAACACGGCACCAGATAAAATATGTGCGCCTACTTCCGAGCCTTTTTCAACCACACATACCATTAATTCTTGATCTTTCTCTTGTGCTAATTGCATTAAGCGACAAGCTGTAGCCAAGCCTGATGGACCTGCTCCAACGATGACGACATCAAACTCCATCGATTCGCGTTCCATATTTCACCTCTTTTTTATAATAATATATCAATTCAAACACTCGTTTGAATTTAAAACACTTGTTTGATAGTATCAAGTTATTATAAATAATTTGCTGATAAATTCTATCCTGTAAATAACTATTTACTTGATATCAGTCAATTGATAATAAATGTCATGAGGTTTGACTGAGTTAACATTGACGTAAAGGCAAAGTACAGATAGGCTCTCATGCCATATAAAAATAACGACTAACCAGAAAACACACTGGAAAGTTTTCTAACACAGTTTTATACGAAACAAGCAGAGGCGATGATGAAAGTATTAGTCCCGATAAAACGTGTAATTGACTACAACGTCAAAGTACGCGTTAAACCTGACAACTCTGACGTTGATCTAACAAACGTTAAAATGGCAATTAACCCATTTTGTGAAATTGCAGTTGAAGAAGCTGTGCGCTTAAAAGAAGCTGGCACTGCAACTGAAATCGTTGCTGTATCAATTGGTGACAAGAAGTGCCAAGAGCAATTAAGAACAGCTTTAGCATTAGGTGCAGACCGTGCAATCCAAATCGACACTGAAGAAAGCTTAGACTCGTTAAATATCGCTAAGTTACTTCAAAAAGTTGTTGAAGAAGAAGCACCGGGCTTAATTATTTTAGGTAAGCAATCTATCGATAGTGACAACAACCAGACAGGTCAAATGCTCGCAGCACTTACTGGTATGCCACAAGGTACATTCGCTTCTGAAGTAAAAGTTGATGGCGACAAGGTAAACGTTACTCGTGAAGTAGACGGTGGTTTACAAACAGTTGCGTTAAACCTTCCTGCAATCGTGACAACCGACTTACGTTTGAACGAACCTCGTTACGCGAAATTACCAGATATCATGAAAGCTAAGCGCAAGCCTTTAGATGTTAAAGCGGCTGCTGACTTCGGTATTGATTTATCACCACGTGCAACCTTACTAAAAGTTACTCCTCCAGCAGAGCGTCAAGCGGGTGTTGTTGTTGAGAGTGTTGATGAGTTAGTTGAAAAGTTAAAAAATGAAGCGAAGGTGATTTCATAATGGCTATTTTAGTATACGTAGAACACGATAACAGCGAATTAAAAGCTGATACATTAAAAACCGTTGCTGCAGCTCAAGCCATTGGTGGTGACATTGATTTATTAGTTGCTGGTGAAAACTGTCAGGCAGTTGCAGACGCTGCAGCTAAAGTAAATGGCGTTCGCAAAGTATTAGTTGCGGACAACGCAGCTTACACAAACCAATTAGCAGAAAACGTAAGTGCGCTAGTTGTTGAACTTGCCGGTGATTATGACCACATTTTAGCAACGGCATTAAGCGTTGGTAAAAACTTCATGCCTCGCGTTGCTGCTTTATTAGATGTTGCACAAGTATCTGACATCATTGGTGTTGAATCAGCTGATACGTTTGTTCGTCCTATCTACGCAGGTAACGCAATCGCAACAGTACAAAGTTTAGATGCTAAGAAGGTAATTACTGTTCGTGCAACTGCATTCGATGCAGTGGCTACTGACGGCAGTGCAGAAGTTGTTGCACTTTCAAACGCAACTGACGCAGGTATCTCTGCACATGTAAGCGACGAGTTAACTGAATCAGAGCGCCCTGACTTAGGTGCAGCATCTGTGGTTATCTCTGGTGGTCGTGGTATGCAAAACGGTGATAACTTCAAACTTCTTGAAGGTATTGCTGACAAACTAGGTGCTGCAATTGGCGCATCTCGTGCTGCGGTTGACGCAGGTTTCGTTCCTAACGACATGCAAGTTGGTCAAACAGGTAAAATCGTTGCTCCTGACCTATACATTGCCGTAGGTATTTCAGGTGCGATTCAGCATTTAGCTGGTATGAAAGACTCTAAGATCATTGTTGCCATCAACAAAGATCCTGAGGCGCCGATTTTCCAAGTTGCTGACTACGGTTTAGTGGCGGATTTATTCGACACATTACCTGAGCTAGAAAGCAAACTTTAAGATTTAAATCTATAAATTAAAAGCCACCGTTACGGTGGCTTTTTTCTTTCCTATACTTATGAAATGTAACGTGTTGACATTGATTTAAAAATACTTCAATGTGCGCTATCAATTTTCAATGGGTAACCACAAAATGCACAACGATAATAATCTGGTTTATTCAACTGAAACCGGACGTATCAAAGAAGACAAAACGACATCAGTTACACCTAGCGATGGGACTGCAAAAGTACGCAGGGAAACCAAAGGTCGTAAGGGAAAAGGTGTTATGACCATTTCAGGTTTGGGTTTAGAGCCTAAGGCGCTAAAAGATTTGGCAAGTAAACTAAAGAAAACTTGTGGTTGTGGCGGAAGTGTTGTCGGCGAAACAATTGAAATTCAAGGCGACAAACGAGAGCAAATCAAGACCGTGCTCGAGAAAAGCGGTTTTAAAGTAAAATTTATTGGCGGTTAACATGGTATCAGAAGTAGACGGTGTATCATTAGCAGATTTATCAATTTTATTAATTGAGCCTTCTGACACTCAGCGAAAAATTATTGTAAAACAGTTAAAAGATCAGGGCATTGTTGATTTAGCAGAAGCAAAAAATAAAACACAAGCGCTCGAAATCATGAATACTCACCCTCGTGATCTGGTCGCTAGCTCAATGTATTTTGAAGATGGAAGTGCAATAGACCTGCTAAATGAAATAAGAAATCATCAAGCATTGTCTGACACCCCTTTTATGCTGGTAAGCAGTGAGATTAAGCGTGAGAGCCTTGAAGCATATAAGCAAGCTGGTGTTGTCGCTATTTTGCCTAAGCCATTTGAATCATCTCACCTAAAGGCTGCCTTGAAGAACACGGTTGATATTCTCAATGTTGAGGAAATGGACTTAGCGTTATTCGATGTTAATGACATTCGTGTTTTGCTTGTTGATGACAGTAAGTTGGCTCGTAAACACATCAAGAAGGTGCTAAACAACTTAGGGCTGATTAAAGTTACCGAAGCAGCTGACGGTCAAGAAGCAATCAATATATTGAACGATCAGATGTTTGATTTAGTCGTTACTGATTACAACATGCCTGAAGTAGATGGCCGCGAATTAGCACAGTTTATTCGAACAAGCTCACAACAGTCGCATTTACCTATTTTAATGGTTACCAGTGAGAGTAACGACACCCACCTTGCTAATATCAAGCAAGATGGCGTAGATGCGTTATGTGATAAACCTTTTGAAACTCAATACGTGAAGAAACTTTTATTTCAGTTACTCGATCACGATTAAGTTGACGTATTCCTATTAAAAAAGGCAGCGATATCGCTGCCTTTTTCATTTATTCACATATACGTTAACTAGTATCAATATTGAGTTCACGACCCCATTAGTATCAGTTAACGTTGTTTATTCTACAATTGAATCCAATGCACTGAGTAATTTCGCCTTGATATCATCGAATTTCTCACTCGTGTAACTCACACCTTCGCTTCGTCCCCAAACAGGATGAGGCCAGTCTATATCATCTTCAAACCTAACAATATGGTGAACATGTAGCTGCGGGCATATATTACCAAGTGCTGCCACATTCATCTTTTTACCACCAAAAATTTGCATCATGACTTCACAAACCATACTAGACTCATTTAAAAACTGTTGTTGGTCTTGCCAATCCATTTGATAGATATCTAAAACATCGTCTACACGAGGGATTAGAATGCACCAAGGGTGATTGGCGTTATTCATTAACACAAGCCGACAAAGAGGCAAGTCTTTAATAAACAACGTATCGGCTGCCAGCATATCGTGTAACTGAAAAGACTGAGTTGCGCTCATCATTATTTCCTTTTGTTTTTACGACCACGGCCACGCGCTTTTTTCCGAGCTTCGCGTTCGGCCACTTTTTTCGCTTCTAGTTCATCAAAATAAATAATTTCTTTTTCAACCATTTCTGGCGTTTCAAATGAAATAGCCCCTAGGGTTTTATCACGGATTTCATTGATCAGAATCTCTGAGGCTTTATGAAAATCAACCATACCACCACTTCGAACACAACCTCGTTTACGGCCAATCTCTTCGATTAATTCGATCTCTCGTTGTGGCACATCATCAAGCTTATAGCGCTCGCTTAAGCGTTTAGGGTACGCCTCTATGAGGTAATCTGCAGCAAAGCAAGCTATGTCTTCATGATCAAATGCCGTATCTTTAACAGCACTTGTGATAGCTAAACGATAACCACTATTTTCGTTAACGATCTTTGGCCAAAGCATACCTGGCGTGTCATACAAATATAGACCTTCCTCAAGTCTTATGCGTTGTTGCCCTTTAGTAACTGCTGGCTCATTGCCAACTTTTGCTTTAGCTTTACCAACTAATGTATTTAATAACGTAGACTTACCAACATTCGGAATTCCCATAATTACCGCATTAATTTGCTTACCAGCTTCATCTTTGTGGGGTACTAACTTACGGATAATACTTGGGATTGTTTTTGCTAAGCTAGGGTTGTCAGTTGTTAGTGCGATAGCTTGCACATTATGTTGGCTCGCTAAATAATCCAACCATAGCTTAGTAATACTTTCGTCGGCTAAATCAGATTTATTTAAGATCTTAATAAGTGGTTTATCACCTCTTATTTCAGTTATCATTGGGTTTTCACTGCTAAATGGCAGACGTGCATCACACACCTCAATGACTACGTCAATTTGTGGCAGTATTTCTTTAATTTCTTTTTGGGCTTTGTGCATGTGCCCAGGGAACCAGTTAATCGCCATAGTTTTACAATTTACTCTTCAGATAGTTAAAGAAATTTTATCAATATTCACGAAGAAAGTCCGACAAAGTTTTGGACTAAAAAATAATTAAATTAAAGCTTAAATACTAAGGCAACTATATGCTATATTTGACCGATGTAAAAACATACCATATAGTTAGACACCTTATACGAATAATTTCGTTTAACTAAAAATTACAGGAACGAGAAATGTCGAGAAAAAATCGAAGTCATGACGTCGAAGAATCAGACGTAGATATGACGCCAATGCTTGATATCGTATTTATCTTGCTTATTTTCTTCATCGTAACGACTTCATTCGTTAAAGAAGAAGGCTTAATGATTTCAAAGCCAGAAAAGAATAACAATCCACCTGACAACCCATCTCCAACAATCGTTGTTAAGATCACTGATCAGGGTTTAGTTAACTTTAACGGCAAAATGGTTGACATCGAACGTTTACCTGCACGTATTGAAAACTTCCTAGCGAAGAATGAAACAAGCACTGCGGTAGTTATCCCTGGTGACGACACTCAATACGAACACGTTGTGAAAGTTATTGACCAAATCAAAACATTTAACCAACTTACTATAGCAATTGGTAAGTAGGTAAAACAAAGCTTTAAAAAACCCGACAATGTCGGGTTTTTTTATATCTTTAATAAAGTAACCAAAACCCAAGTTGTTAGTAAATAACAAGCCAACCACAAGCAAAATAACAATTACTACTAATCAATGTAAACAACACCGAGAGTAAGAATTATCCGACAATGAAGGATATGAACTACCACTAACATTACAACTCTGTAAGACGAGATTTGACGAATAATAGCGGAAAGCTAAAAGCTGCCTCTACCTTAAACCTAACAAAGATTTCCTAGCTACATAGTGTAGTTTATTTGCCATTTACTAATGTCGACTTACTTTGTTACGCCACTGTGCACATTATTTGATCTTACATACGCAGATAATAGAACCACCTAGAGGCCATCACAGAACATCTATACGCTTTGAACGTTATCTACATGGATTTGAATGCGTAAGCACGATAGCTTCCATTTTATTACGTTTGAGCATATCTCCTTGAGTATACATATAGAAGAACAATGGAACACAGAAGGCAATATCAAGAGTTAATGGTATAACAGCAAGATATTCTCTTTGAACATCTCCATTCTTTCTCTACTGACGTAATAGGATTTACTAATATCGAGGTGCTCAGCATGGCAAAGAGCGACCAAGTAGGTCAGTTTTTACAATGC
>NZ_BSSV01000003.1 GCF_030161435.1 Thalassotalea loyana
CTTAAGTCTAAGCATTAAAATAAGCAACTCAATGGATAAGCGACTTAAAGGATAAACGACTTGGGGTCGTTTGTTCGCTCTTCTTAATTCAAGGGCTCCCACATCCAATTCTTCTTAAGTTTAAGCATTAAAATAAACAGCTTTATGGATAAGAGATCTAAGGTCGTTGTTTTGCTACTCGTAATTTATCTAAGTTGACGTGTTCTTTACTTTTAGATCAATGTTTATTTAAGTAACATACGTTGCAAAAACCACCGAAGCAAAATAACAGGACAAAATAATGATAAAACCAGGTCGATATCAACACTTTAAAGGTAACTATTATCAAGTTTTACATGTCGCAAAACATAGTGAAACTGAAGAGTATCATGTCGTATATCAACCATTATATGGTGAAAAAGATATATGGATTAGACCTTTATCATTGTTTGATGAAACGATTACGCGAGATGGTAAAACAATAAAACGCTTCTGCTACATTGATCAAGGCGAATAGTATTAATTTAGCGTTAAAACGACCTTTCCTACCGATTGATTTTCAGCAAGCAGCTCGTGTGCTTGTTCAACACAGTTCCAGTCAAACGCTTTATATATAGTCGGCTTTAGAGAATTAGATGACGATAATAAATGTCCAAACTGGTCGTTTAAGCGCGCGATCAGTGATGCTTTATAATCATCGGTTCGGTTTCGTAGAGTCGATGCGTGAATTGATACTCTCTTTTGTAGCATCTTTGCTATATCAAGTTTCTGAACAAACCTACCACCGAGTATTGAAAGGATTACAATGTGGCCATCAGGGCTCATGACACTTAGGTTACGATTCACGTAATCGCCTGCAACAACATCGACTACAACATGAAAGAAGGTATTTAATTCCTTGCAAACAGAAACGAAATCTTGATTTTTATAATTAATCGCTACATCAGCACCCAATTCTATACAAGTTTTACATTTTTCTTCGGTTGAAGCTGTCACAACAACGTGGCAACCAATGGCTTTAGCTAATGAAATAGCGGCTGTCCCCACTCCACTTGCTCCGGCGTGAATAAGCACCTTTTGTCCAGTTTGAAGTCTTCCATAATCAAACAATGCCTGAAAAGCGGTAACGAAGGTTTCCATAAACCCACCGCCATCGATTATAGAGTAATCATCAGGGAGCGGCAGTACATGGCGAGCATCAACATTAACGTATTCTGCATAACCACCACCAGATAGTAATGCCATCACCGAATCACCAACCTCTACTCCCTTTACATTTTCCCCTATGCTTACAACTTCACCACAAACCTCTAGCCCCAAAATAGATGAAGAACCTTTCGGAGGTGGGTATTTGCCAGCCTTTTGTAATAAGTCGGCGCGATTAACGCCTGCAGCTTTTACTTTGATAAGGCACTCATTACTGGAAACTGATGGTGGATTTGTAGTGTCAAACACTAACGTTTGATCATCCTGAACATTAATATAACGCACGCTAAACTATAGAAAAGTGATTAAAGTCTTGCCATTCTACCTCTTTAACTTCAACATTTTCTACTTGTGAGTATTCAGATCCTGTTTCAAGCCAAGCAGTTAGCTTATCAACATTATCTCTATCACCACACGCAAGTACTTCAACAGAGCCATCAGACAGGTTTTTTACATAACCGCTAATGGCAAGATCAATCGCCTGCTCTTGGGTTGATGCTCTAAAGTATACTCCTTGCACCTTCCCGGTGACCTTCGCTAAACAGCATACTCTCATACAAATATCTCCTATTTGTTTTCAATCATTGCGCCACAGCTACGCAATACATTAAAATTGGTTTTATTGTAATTTTTATTAAGTATAGGCTGATGTCAGCAAAAATTTATTTAAATATTGGCAGAGAAAAATCATTAAAAAGAAAGCACCCATGGGTATTTTCCAAAGCAATCAGTAAAATAAAGGGAAAACCTTTATCGGGTGAAACGGTTGATATCCTTGACGCAAAAGGTAATTGGTTGGCGTGTGGAGCTTACTCAGAGCAATCACAAATACGTGTTCGTGTCTGGAGTTTTGATCAAAATCAGACCATAGATCGTAATTTTTTCTTACAAAAACTTAGCAATGCGCAATCAAGACGAGATTACTTTATTGCTGAAGGTGAATTAACAGGCTACCGACTAATCGCTGGTGAATCTGATGGCATGCCAGGTGTAACAATCGATGTGTATGACAATATTATCGTTTGTCAGTTATTAAGTGCAGGTGCTGATTATCAGCGCCATATTATTGTTGACTGTTTAAAAGAGCTATATCCAGACTACTATATTTATGAAAGAAGCGATGTAGACGTCAGAAAAAAAGAGGGATTAGAACTCGTTACCGGTTGGTTAACAGAGCCTGCCCCCTCACCAGAAGTCATTATTAATGAACATGGTATAAAAATACTCGTTAACGTAGAAACAGGACATAAGACTGGCTTTTACCTAGATCAACGAATCGCTCGTTTAACGGCAGGAAGCTATGCTAAAGATAAAGCCGTGCTTAATTGTTTCTCTTACACGGGTACATTTGCACTGCATTGTGCCGCAAATGGCGCTAAATCAGTAACTAACGTAGACGTATCAGAGACCGCACTTAACCTTGCTCAGCGTAACTTAGAGATTAATGATTTAGGAAATGCCCCAGTCGAGCATGTAAAACAAGATGTGTTCAAATTATTAAGGTAGTACAAAGAAGAAGGCAAACGATTTGACATGATCATCCTAGATCCACCAAAGTTTGTTGATTCAAAGGCTGCACTTACTCGGGCCTGTCGTGGGTATAAAGATATCAATATGATCGCAATGCAGTTACTTAACCCAGGTGGGATGTTGCTAACCTTTTCTTGCTCAGGGTTACTCGATGCCGGCTTATTTCAAAAAGTCGTGGCAGATGCAGCATTAGATGCAAATAAAGAAGTGCATATTGTTGAACGAACACAACAAGCTCATGATCACCCTATTTCTTCAAATTACCCTGAAGGATTCTACTTAAAAGGTCTTGTTTGCCAAGTTTCTTAGTCGCATAAGAATCTACTTGGGTCTTAGTACAAGCCGTTTTCTCATTGAACATAGAAAACGGCTTGTATGTTTTGGTAACGAAAGTATTAATATCAAACAAAACACTGTTTTGATGAGTAACAGAGAAGCGGGCAAAGTCAAACGCTTCAATTGCCTTCGAGTCGGTGTTTCTCCAAAAATCAGTTAAGTTATGTAGAGTACTCGATTGAAAAATATCGACTTCACGATACATCTCACATGCAGACAACGCTTTATTGTCATAATCGAATAGCATGACAAGCGCTTTCGCCCCAAGAGATACATGGCCGCCATAAGAAACATCGATGCTATTTAGCGCTAATGCCCGATCCCAATTGATTCCGCCAATGGTTACTTCATGCTCAAGATTTCCTTCATCGATAGCTTTTTTTGCGCCTAATGCCATTGGGTCATTGGACGCCCAAACTAAATCAATCCTGTGGCGCTTTATTAGCCCTTTAACCTTCAAGTACGCCTCTTCCTCCGACCAATTTCCAACAGGGTTATCAACTAATAAAACGCCTTCGTTTTCATGTAAAAAGGTGCTTAGTCCATTAAACCTATCTGTTGCCGCGCTTGATTGATAGTCCCCCCGCAACGCTAATAAGGTATAGCTACCTTTTTTGACTTTTGCTTTGTGGATAGTGACTATCTCTTGGGCTAGCTTTTTGCCAACGGTAAAGTTATTTGGGATGGCATGTCCTATGATCAGGCTTTTCATTAGAGGTGTAAATGAATTGAGTTCTTGTTGACTAAAGCCATTTAACAGAGTGAATATGGGCAAATTATAAGGCGCAATAGCTTTAACAAGCTCTTTGCCTACGCCTTTTTCATTAACAATAATGACGTAATTAGGAGAATGAGAGTTCACCGTGTGTGCAAGTTGCTTCATTAAGATATGATCTCTTTCAGCATATAAAGAAACCAATTCAATATCCAAATCATTAGCCGCAGCTTGCATAAATCGGTTAACACTTGACCAAAAAGTGCCGGTAGAGTCTTCTACAGGGTGGCCAGGGTTGATAAACACAACTTTGAAATTGCCCGCAAACACATGTTCGTTCGCAAGCACTGAATACACGAATAAAAGACAAGCTAGAAACTTCTTCATACCTTTAGCCTAGTTCATATCAACGAAAAGCAGAAGTTAGAAGATGAGTATTTCTCGTCTGAAACTGACTAAGATTGGTATCTGGCAAGGAATAATTCGACGGTCTGTTCGACGAGATATGCAGTTTGCGCTGTGTCTGGAACGTCAAAACCATATAATCGAGGGTAAAAAATATGTGATTTCAGCTGAAAAACAAATTGAGACACCGCTAATTCCATATCATCTATTTTAAGTTTATTCGCACGACATGCCGTTTGCAGAAAGTTCTCTAAATATATTTGGCACCCGACTTTACTGGCACTTAATTGCTTGGCCAAATCAGGTTGTTGAAGCATTTGTAAAAACGCTATTTTTGCGCCGCGAATAAAAGGAGCCGATGACATCAGCTCACATTCTTTTTCTGCAATATGAATCAATTGAGCTTTTATTGGTAGGCTATCGTCATAATCAATGACGTCTGTGGTTTCTAGGGAGGTTTTCATTCGCGTAATGATCGCAAAAAACAATAACTCTTTGGTTTCAAAATGATTATAGACGGTACGCTTTGACACTGACGCAGCTTTGGCGACATTGTCCATACTCGTGTGCTCAACACCGTGCGTATAAAATAACTGCTCTGCGGCATCTAGGATGTCTAGCCGTTTTTGTTCCGATAACTTCATGAAAACCTCACTATATTCCCGTCCATTATATGACATAAAAATTTAAAAGTGCACTACCTAGTTTACTTTTTAAATAATAAATGAGAAACTACACCGTGTAGTTTACTTTTAAAGAACGAACAATGAACAAATTCCATTGGCTTAGTATTTTAGTTATCACTTTATTTATAGGAGCTTGCACAGTGAACAATCAACTAGCGAGTAAAAGCAATGTACAACAACCATCTAACAGTATTTTTCACGAAGGTAAGTTTTACAACAATGATCCAATGGAGCCAAATACGTTAGGTAAACTTGGCAATATCATCATTCGATACTTCACAGATAAAAGTGCTGATGCTACCCCTAAACAAACTATTCCAGTTGAGCAAATTACTGAAAAAACTTTAGATGCACTTAGTGATGACCAAATCCATGTCGTTAAATTAGGTCATTCATCAATATTATTAAAAGTGTATGGTGAATACTGGTTATTGGATCCGGTATTTAGTAAACGGGCTTCCCCCTTCTCTTTCATGGGCCCTAAACGATTCCATCAGGCGCCAATTTCAATAAACGAGTTGCCTGCTATAGATAAAGTATTGATTTCGCATAATCATTACGATCACTTAGATAAAGCCAGCGTCAAAACACTCGCAGCAAAAACTAAAGCCTTCTTAGTTCCTTTGGGCGTGGGCGAAGATTTAAAGTCTTGGGGAATAAAATCTGAGCAAATTAAAGAGTTTGATTGGTGGCAAGAAGAAGAAATAAACCAAGGTTTTGTAGCATTTACGCCTACTCAGCATTTCTCTGGACGTTCACTGACAGATGGCAACAAAACGCTTTGGGGTTCATGGGTTATAAAATCTCATGGTGACAGTGTTTATTTCAGCGGTGATTCAGGCTATTTCCCTGGTTTCAAAGATATCGGGAAGAAATATGGTCCATTTGACTTAACCATGATTGAAACCGGTGCTTACGACAAAGATTGGTCTGATATCCATATGACACCAGAACAAAGTGTTCAAGCCCATATTGATGTTAAAGGAAAAGTGATGATGCCAATTCATAATGGCACTTTCGACCTTGCATTCCATGCTTGGTATGAACCACTTGAGCGAGTTAATAATGCCGCTATCGATCACAATGTGACATTATTTACACCGATCGTCGGTAAGGTGCATCAAATAGATGGGGACATGTCGTCAACACTTTGGTGGCGGGAGTTATTAAAATTAAACGAATCAACACTAGCCTATGCGTTAAACAATTTAAAATAGAAACCGAAATCACCTAGAAATTAGAGCCAATATTGACATAATGCGCGATATTGGCTTTTAGCTTTTACAAGTAAATGACGTTGTTGTAACTGACTTTACGTTGCCTTCACCACACTGCTCTACCGCCAATTTTGCATTCGCTTCAACTTGGTGGGAATCAGAAAAGTTATCTAAAACTGCAAAGATAACAAATGCAAAAAAGATGATGCCAACAATTAGATGATAATTATCGGTGCCTAAAATAGATTTCTCTGACAAAATTAACGTCCCTATTAATTCATTAAATATGATCGCTCGCAGGCTTTAACCGTTACCAAAACACATGGACTCGTGTTCTCGTCAAGACCTAGTGTCTATAGTATGTGTAAAAGGAAAAAATATAGTGACTGTCGCTAGTCCATTTCGGTTATTTCAATGCCGATAAGATAGCAATCAGGTCCTTCTTCCGTAATTCTAACGACTTTACCTTTCGCATCAAACGCATGAACGCCATTTGAAGAAGAATCCACACCAACTTTAACCCGTGTACCAATTTCCATTGGACTAGATAATTCTATTGCCATTCCTGTTGCGCTCAGATCACGACAGGCAGCCAATACTACTTGGTTTACTTCGTCATCAACTACCGTGACATTAACCATGCTATTTACCATCATGCGATAAAAACCACGCTTATCATCAAAATTGATCATTGCTACTCCATAAAAGATGATTCAAATTTGTCCATTCTTTTATAGCGATTTGCTTATTAACTGTCAATTAAACAAATTTTACTCAAAGAATAAGCAGCCTAATTAAATTCTTTTAAATGATTCAAAATTCGCTTAACCGAAATTGGATATGCTGTTCTTAAATTCTGTGCAAACAAAGACACACGCAGCTCCTCAATCATCCATCGAGTTTCTAATAAGTCTTTTGGTTTAGGTAAATCGCTACGCTGTTTAGATAGTAATTGCTGATAAGCATTCTCTGTTTTTTCAACTTCAAGCATTTTTAATCTATCTTGGTTAGGATCAATCGGTAATTTTTCCAACCGGCGTAAAATCGCATTTAAATAGCGAATCATGTCGTCCAATCGTTGAATTCCAGAAGCCGTAACGAAACCTTTAAACACCATCTTTGAAACTTGTTCTTTAATATCACCATGGGCTTGAATCATACTTAAACCCATATTGCCTTTTAGCTTTTTACGAATATCATGACTCAACGCAAGGACTTGCTCGACTTTAATCGCTGCGCTTAATACATTATCGGCTATCTCGGTCCTGACAAAGTCCTTGGCACGATTAAAACTAGCCTCGTCTTGAGGAAGCTCAGGAAGTGATAATAACAATGACTGACAAGCCGCTAAAATACAGTCATCGAGTAACTGACCGATAGAACCAAAAGGATTAAAATACATCCCTAACTTGGTTTTATTTGGCAACTTTTCTTGCAAATACTTAACTGGAGACGGTGTATTTAACAAGATCAATCGGCTCATACCTTTAATCATTTCTTGTTGAGCCAATGATTCTTGTTCCATCAGTTCAATTGCAACAGATGTTTTATGGTCAACCAAAACAGGGAATGCCTTAATCGACATGTTTGCAATCTTTTTCTCATAAGAAGTAGGTAACGTCGAAAAGTCCCAAGTTGTAATGTCTTTTCTTTCAATACCTTTGTCGGCGACCTTCTTTATAGACGCTTTTACTTTGCCTTGTAATTTTGCTTGTAAATGAACTAAATCCCGCCCCTGATCAAGGAGCTTACCTTTTTCGTTGAGCACCTTAAAATTCATCTTAAAATGGATAGGCAGTTCAACATGTTCAAAGCAATCTTCTGGTAACCGTATGCCACTCATGCGTAACAAATGTTTTGCTACCGCTGCGTTGATTGATAGTTCACCAGGTGAAATGGCATCAAAACATGCTTGTGCATAATTTGGCGCGGGCACAAAGTTTTTCCTCAAAGTCTTAGGTAGCCCTTTTATCATAGCTGTTATCAGCTCTAGGCGTAATGCAGGAATTAACCAATCAAACCCGTCTGCTTGAACCTGATTTAGTATCCCCACTGGAATATTGACACTAATACCGTCATCTGGATCACCAGGACTAAAGTGATAGGTTAACGGTAACGTGAGTCGGTCTTGCTTCCACGTATTAGGGTATTTATCTTTTGTGACTGCACTTTCGTCTTCATTCAATAGAAAAGATTTCGTAAAATGCAGTAGCTTCGAATTATTGTTGGATTCTTTTTTCCACCATGATAAAAAGCTCCGCTGACAGATAACGTGCTCAGGGATGCGTTCTGCAAAAAATTGGGCGAGCTGATACTCTTCGATTAAAAAGTTCTTTCGACGCGCTTTTTGCTCGAGCGTTTCGATTTCTGCAACGAGTGTTTTGTTATGTTTGACAAAATCGGCTTGAATCGTTGAATCACCATTAACTAATGCTTCATTAATAAAGATTTCTCGACAAGTTTCAGGCTCTATTTGATTAAATACAACCTTGCGCTTTGGCACGATTACTAAGCCGTATAAGCTTACTTGCTCGTATGCCATAACACAGCCACGCTTCTTTTCCCAATGCGGTTCGCTGTAGCTTTTTTTCAATAAATGTTTTGCAAGTGGTTCAATCCAAAGCGGATCAATTTTACTCACCATTCTGGCGAATAACCTACTCGTTTCGACAAGTTCCGCTGCCATGATCCATTTAGGTGGTTTCTTCGCAAGCGCTGAGCCAGGAAAAACAAAGAACTTCGAGCCTCGAGCTCCTTTAAATTCTTTGTGCTCATCTAGCTGACCAATATGACTCAGCAAGCCAGATAATAACGACTGATGGATTAACGCCAATTTGCTGTCATCTTCATAATCTACAAAGGTATATGATTGATGGATTTCTTTTAAGCTGATCTTTAACTGAGCAACAATATCCTGCCATTCGCGTATACGTATATATGAAAGGTACTCTTTTTGACAAAGCTTTCGGAACTGATTATTAGATAACGCTTTTTGTTGCTCACCGATGTAGCGCCACAAGTTTAATAAACTCACAAAATCCGATTGCTTATCTTTAAATCGACTGTGTTTCTCATCTGCTGCTTGTTGTTTTTCATGCGGACGTTCACGTGGATCTTGAATACTTAACGCACTAACAACAGTTACTACATCACCACTACAACCTAGCTCAGTTGATGTTAGTATCATTTTTGCCAATCGAGGATCAATTGGGAATTTCGATAATAAACGCCCTACTTGCGTTAATTTTATTTGACCTTTTTGGCTTGAGACTGCAGCCAACTCTTCTAACAGTCGCATACCATCGTTTATGTTGCGATTATCAGGTGCTTGGACAAACGGAAAGTCACTAATATTACCGAGATCTAACGCTAACATTTGCAGGATTACGGTTGCTAAATTAGTTCTTAATATTTCGGGATCAGTAAACTCAGGACGGCCTAAAAAGTCCTCTTCACTGTATAATCGAATACAGACACCTTCTGATACACGACCACAACGACCTGCACGTTGATTAGCACTAGCTTGTGAAATAGCCTCTATCGGTAAACGCTGCACTTTCGTTCGATAGCTATATCGAGAAATACGCGCCGTACCGGGATCAATTACATACTTTATGCCGGGTACCGTTAAGCTGGTCTCGGCGACATTAGTTGCGAGTACAATATTTCTGCCAGTATGAGGCGCAAAAATTCTATTTTGCTCTTGAACAGTCAATCGAGAATATAAAGGTAAAATGTAGGTATCACGGAGGTTTTCTTTTTCCAACGCTGCTGCCGTATCACGGATTTCACGTTCACCATTTAAAAAGACAAGAATGTCCCCTTGCCCAAGATCAGACAACTCATCAACCGCATTGATGATCCCAGAAATCACATCACTTTCATCATTATCAGATAACGGGCGATAATGAATATCTACAGGGAACGTACGTCCAGAAACCTCAATGATTGGCGCGTTGTTAAAATGTTTTGAGAACCGTTCGGGATCAATCGTTGCTGATGTAATAATTACTTTCAAATCAGGACGCTTTGGCAATATTTGACGCAAATATCCCAAGATGAAATCAATATTCAAACTACGTTCATGCGCTTCATCAATAATGATGGTATCGTACTGACGCAATAGTCGATCTTTTTGCATTTCTGCAAGCAAAATACCGTCGGTCATCAGCTTGATAAAAGAGTTATCACTGACTTGATCGTTAAAGCGAACTTTGTAACCAACTTTATCACCAAGTGTGGTGCCAATTTCTTCAGCAATTCGGTTAGCGACAGTCCGGGCTGCGATTCGACGTGGCTGGGTATGACCAATTAAACCGTCAACACCTCGGCCTAGTTCTAAACAAATCTTTGGGATTTGAGTCGTCTTACCCGAGCCCGTTTCACCGGCTATGATAACGACTTGATTCTGCTCTATCGCCTGGCTAATTTTATCAACAGATTGAGATACGGGTAGGCCTTCTGGATAGCTAACATCAGGCTTGTTGGCAAGTTTTGATGCTTTATTTTTGGTAGACCGTGTGATGTCGTCAGCTATTTTCGCTAACGTCTTAATCTGTTTGTCTTCATTCTTTATTTTCTTTACACCATTAAGCCTACTTTTAAGTAAGCCATAGTCTGATTTTTTAGCGTCTTTTAAAGTTTGAAGAAGTTCTTTAATAATTTCTGAAGGCGATGACATGAAAATGCATAGGAGTTCTAACTAAGTGATTGAATATTAGCACTTCACTTAATCGAATGCAGTAAAAAAGGGGCTCAATTGGCCCCTTTCGTCTGTCTAATCATGTTCAAATGCAATTATGCACCTACTTTAAAGCTTTCTCGCATGTGTAAGTCAATCGCTCTTAACACGTCATTTCGCGAGATAGTGCCTTGTAAATTGCCATCATCATCTACGACTGGGTAAACTTTTGGTTTATTACCTAACATATTCTGACCGAGCTCAACAATTGAATCGTACGTTTTAACCGCTAACACATCAGTGCGCATAATATCACTCACGTTTGCAATGTGAGAATTGTGATAAATCGACTTAAGCATTTTCTCAAGCACATCACTCTCAGACAAAAAGCCAATCAGTCGGTATTTATCATCGATTACTGGTCCACCTATTTGCTTAGTTTTCAAAAATCTAAGCGATGCTTCTTCTACACTCATGTCTGCAGTAAAGGTTACGGGGTATTGATTGACGTAGTCACGAACTTGAACAGATTCCATATTCTATCTCTTCTTATGCTTAAAAATTACTCATCACACTTTTACTGTAGACACAAACCATTCATATTTCACGACATTTTTTACAAATTCGTAAAAAAAATTTAAACCGAAAAATACGAGTGTAAAGATTTGACTACCCTAACGCTCAATTTAGTCTTTTTTATCTTTGAAAATAGCCACATAGGGCTTTTCACCAGCAACACGACTTGCGCGGTACATACCCGTTGAGTTAAATGGCATACTAATATTGCCTTTAGCATCAACAGCAATCACACCACCATTACCGCCAGCTTCAACCAAAACATCATTGATCACCGTATTAGCTGCCATATCTAATGGTATACCTTGATATTGCATTCGCGCACAGATATCTGCCGCTACATGATACCGAATAAAATATTCACCATGACCCGTCGCTGAAACTGCACAGCTTGCGTTATTAGCATAAGTGCCTGCGCCAATAATCGGTGCATCGCCTACGCGGCCCCAACGTTTTGCGGTCATTCCTCCCGTCGAAGTCCCACTGGTAAGGTTGCCGTATTTGTCTAATGCTACAGCTCCCACCGTGCCGTATTTAAAGTGATTTGGTAGTGTCTCATGCGCTGCTTGAAAGTCTTTAAGCTCACGCTCTTTTTCGGCTAATTTTTTCTTTGCACGTTGCAACGCTTTGTATCGATGCTTGGTATCAAAATAGCTGTTATCAACAAGCGTTAAACCTTGCTCCTTTGCAAAGCGTTCTGCACCATCACCACTGAGCATGACATGGACAGATTCTTCCATCACTTTTTCAGCTAAAGCAATAGGACTTTTAACGATTTTCACACCTGATACTGCACCTGCATTTAACGTTTTACCATCCATAATTGATGCATCAAGTTCATGATGCCCTTCATAGGTATAAACCGCCCCTTTACCTGCATTAAATAGCGGAGAGTCTTCTAGAATCTGGATTGCAGCAATAACCGCTTCTTGGCTCGTTTTACCACTTTCTAGTAACGCGTAACCTTTATTAACCGCTTTTAGTAGTGTTTTCTCATATTTTCTTTGTTTTTCAGGCGTCATGTTCTTTTTCAAAATCGTGCCTGCACCACCATGAATTGCAATAGCAAAATCATGCTTTGCTATTGATGGAAAACTAACCGTAATAGCACTAACAAAAGCTGACATAAAAAGTAATTTTTTACTCATAATATTTACCCTGCAACAAAACAAAATGCGTTGAATTTATGGCCTTCTGGTGTTCGAAAATAGCCGGCATAGAAGTTATCTGGTCGGATTCCTGGCTCACCTTCATCCGTCGCACCAAGTGCAATTGCTTTACGATAAAAAGCATCAACCTGTTCAGGATTTTCAACAGCGATAGCGACCATCGTTCCATTACCAACTGACATAGGCTGCCCGTCAAATGGTTTTATCAAGCAAACACCCGGCGCTTCTGGTGACGTAGCCCAAGCAATAAAGCTGTCCTCTTCCATAAATCGATTTGCACCTATGGTAGAAAATAACTCATCGTAAAATGGTGCGCTGACTGATAAATCATCAGTTCCTAGCGTAATATAACCAATCATAACCGTCTCCTTCCTACTATTTAAAAATTAGAGAGCACTTTTTTATCAAAACTTGTCTGTGCTAACGTCATTTGAAATTCTTGTGCTTTATCTTTAATAATCTGGTGATTTTTAACAAGTTCATTCATCGTTAACGTATTGTTATCCAACGTATAAACCTGCGCTAAGCTGCGATAATAAAAATCCATAGTTTGTAGTGCATCAATATTACCTTCCATTGCTTGAGGTTTAATCTTAGCGACTTTCCGATAAATTGCATTTTGTAATTGCTTTAACTGCCATACGTAATATATTTCTTTAAAGTACGCGTGATTTCTAAATCGACTAAGCGTAAAGCTTGATATGGCAAGACCAATTACAACGCCCATTAAATTAAACCGAAAATGACTCTCCCCCTCAAAACCTGATGAGAATGCACTGATAAGTACTTGGCCAAAAAGTAGAGATAAGATGGCAAAGCCAAATACGAAGGAAATGATTACCACATTAAGGTGTTTGCGGTAAGTATCTTTATCTATGTCGATAAGTGTCATGGTAAACCTATAAATTTAATTGAGAATGTCGAATTACTTGAGCTTCAACACCTTGTTTCCAGACGGCGTATTCACCAATGACGGAAAGTTGCTGTTTTGCTCGTGTAATGCCCGTGTATAACAATTCACGGGTTAATAATTTGTTCTGACTATTGTCCGGCAATGCCATAAGTACATGATTAAACTCACTGCCTTGTGTCTTATGAATCGTCATCGCGTATACCAATTCAAAACTTGGTAATCTTGATGGGATTAATGACTTGTAACCGTCGACTTGTTCAAAAACGGCAACAAGTTGATCATTTTCTTGCCAGATTAATCCAATATCACCATTATACAGACCCAACTTATGATGATTTTCTGTAATCATGATTGGCATTCCATGATACAAAGGCATTTTTTTATAGCCTTGATTAGTATCAATAAGTTGTTGTTCTATAAAACGCTGAACAACAATGTGATTTAGGTTTTCAACACCTAACTCCCCTTTTCGCATTGCTACCAGTACTCTGAATTTAGCTAGCTGTACAAACGCTTGAGATAAGTCGGTCATCGCAAGTAATGGCTTATAATAGGTATCGATATACTTTGATAATACAGTCATATTCTCGCCACTTTCTAAGCTTACTTGCTGCGAAGCATCAGCTTCTAGTCTTTGCCAACTCGCATTAGCATTCCCTGCTATCACGTGCTTAGCAACAACGCCTATGCCACCTTGACCATCAAATCGCCTTGAATGCTGCAAAATGGTTAGGTGATCGGTCACATTATTTTGGTCAACCGCTAATAACTGGCCTGTATCATGGCGAAGCACTTTAGATAAGAACACTGAATTTTTTTCGCTGTATCCTCGATGGGGTCTTGGCGCGATATCCGATAGCACACTACCACTGGCGACTGACGGTAATTGATCAGGATCACCAAGAAGAATAACTTTGGCATGTTCTGGCAATGCGCGAAATATCCTCGTCATTAACGCCAAGTCAATCATTGATGCTTCATCTATTAATAACACATCAACCGGTAAGAGATTGTTTTGATCGTGCTTAAAGTTAACTTGGTTCGCTCTAACCCCCAAAAGTCGATGAATTGTTTGTGCTTTCGATGGAAGTTTTTCAAGGACATCATCATCAATCATCCCTTTAAAACCGGCTATGGCCGCAAGAATAGATTCAGATAAACGCTGAGCGGCCTTACCCGTAGGCGCTGTCAACGCGATATTTAGCCTAGTATCATCCTGATGTTGATTTAACATCACAAGCGCTGCGAGTAGTTTAGTTACGGTATACGTTTTACCCGTACCTGGTCCACCAGCAATCACGGTAAAATTTTTGTTTAACGCGTTAGCAACAGCGATTTTTTGCCAATCGATTTCCTGATGCCCATCATCAGGGAATAACTCAGTAACAACCGCTGCTGAGGCTTCAACATTTGTCTGGCTTGTTTCAGACAATTTGACTTTAATCGCTTTTTCGAGCTGACGTTCGAATAAATAATATCGACGTAAGTACAAGTGCTCATTTTCTAGCACGATCATCGCGTTGTGGTTATTTAACGCTTCATATTTATTAAGCTCAGCCAACAAGGTTGGTTTATCAGAAAAGCTAAATCCTGGCTTTTCCTCATCACTGTAATCTTCGTCACTTTGCCACAAGCGTTTACCCGCAACCAGATCGAGTGGCAAACAACTATGGCCATTTTGTAAGGCTTGGTGACAAGCTATTGCTAAATGAAAGATGTCACTGTTTGACGTATTTAGCGTTTGGCATACATTCAACGCAAAGTAGAAATCTATAGCCTGTATTTCAGCTAGCGCAGAAAATGCTGCCCGATAATTTACATAGGGAATGCTAGTTTGCTCTTGTAAGTCATGTTGAGTTGTATCTATCACCATCATGTTTGCTCCGATATAACAGACGACGCCATAAGCTTCCCAGAGAAAACATCATCTAAAGCTTGCAACTCACTCGATAAAATTTCACGAAAGTAAACCCCTGTCGACTCCTGCGTGGTAGGTGTCATGCCACGTAGGTAGAGATAATAGATTCCACCAAAATGTTTTTCTGGCTGATAGTCAGGTAACTGATGTTGTAAATATCGATGAAGCGCAAGACTATAGATTAGATACTGTAAATCATAGTGATGATCTTCCATGTGTTCTGCGAGATTAACGTGCTTGTAATCATTTAGTTGATGGCCCAAATGGCTCGATTTGTAATCACAAACATAGTACTTTCCTTCATGTTCAAATACTAAATCAATAAAACCATGCATCATCCCTTTCAACTGCTTTACAAAGGGCAAATACACTCTCTTGTTGTATGTTGTTCTACGATTTGGATTAGATTTTCGGTGGTTTGTTAACAGTTCAATCAATTGTGGTAATTTTGTCTCTTCCATAGGAAAGTAGAACTCACATTCTCTGAGTGTTCTTTCATGTTGAATGTCAGACAAGGTAAACAGATTTGGATTATCCGTCGCATTTACTAGCGGTGTATCAACGATTTCTCCTAACCAAGAGACAAGGTCTGATATTTGATCTTTAGACAAAATATCCTGATACCTGTGCTGATTTTTTTCTATCGTTTCTTGCCAATTTGGTGAGTCAAAACTATTGTATTCCAACATCTCGTGCAGCAAGTTACCTGCTTGAGCGCCTTTAGTTAAGGTGAAGCGTAAACTAAGATCGGTTGTGCTCGAATCTTCAGCATCGTCTGTTTCATCACGATCTGGTGCTGATATCCCTTGGTGACGCATGTTACGGCTTAACGCGGTAAAAGAGCTGAGCCACCAGTCTCTCTCTATTTTACCGTTAAACACAGCAACACTCGCTTGTGATTCACTAACGTCAATAGGATCTTCCGCGAATTCTTCTACCCGTATCTGGTCAAATTCAACCCCATGATAGCCAATGTCATCAGTTGTACTTGATAAATCCAGTAGTTGCTGTGATAGATTCTCATCAGCTGATAGAGCCATGGTCAAACCAAGTGGCGATAATTGAGACTTTTCAAAATTTGCAGTGAGTAAATAACATCGTTGCTCTGCACGCGTGATTGCAACATACAGGAGTCTAACAGCCTCTGCATGTGCTTCATTTACCATGGCGAATTTTTGCTCATCATCACCGCCTAAGCTCGTTGCTTTATTTCCATCAGCCAAGTGATATTCAATTAAACTCACATTTCGTGAGCCAACACGAAGTGGATTTTTATATCGTGTAGCAAAAGGAACAAATACGACCGGGTATTCAAGGCCTTTCGAACCATGCTGCGTCACAATCTTAATCAAATTAGCATCAGATTCTAAACGCAATTCTGCTTCTGTATTCACCGCATCATTCGTTAACTGTTGCTCAAACCAAAACAGGAGCTCTTGTGGTAATCGATGCGTGTTACTTGCCTCTTGTAGTAGTTCAAATAAATGGAGAATATTCGTTAGAACACGATCTTTCTGGCTACTGTCGATTTGAAAATGATCATGTAAGAAGCTTAATGCCATTGGCATAAAACCTTGACCTTGCCAAACGTCACGTAAGTATTCAAACACCTGTTTTTGCTCTTGCCATCCAATTTCATTTTGTTGTAATGCTAGGAAAGCTTCATGTGTATATCCCAAAAACATGGTCGTTAGTGCACAGCTATATAATTGTTCATTCTCTAATTCGATAACACCACGTAATAAATTAAAGAGTTGTTTAGCTTCCATCGAACTAAACAAATTATCTCGATTACTTAGAAACACTGAAGCTAGGCCACGCTCGTCTAGCGCTTTTTTAATCTGCTGTGCTTCACCCGAGTCACGGATAAGTACGGCAAAATCTTTTGCCGATAAGTGCTGTTCTTCTGACAATAAACGATGTATCTCACTGGCACACCAATGGGCCATATCAACACGTGCGCTTTGCTTAACCGTATCTTCACTAACAAAGTCGATAATTTGCAGTGGTTTAAAGTTTTGCTGGCATATTAATTCAGTTTTTGCTTTCACCGATGGCTTAACTGGCAGATATTCTATGTTGTACTTGAATACATCAACGGGCGCTTCGTCGAGCGAGTTTCCGTAAAACAGTCGATTATACGCATTGATCATTCCTTTACTCGACCGCCAGTTTGTATCCATTACCCATTGATAATGACATTGACTTCGCGCAGATAAATAAGCGAAAACATCGCCTCCCCTGAAGCCATAAATGGCTTGTTTAGGATCACCTATCATAAATACACAGGCGTCATCTTTCGCGCCATAGATTTGATTGATTATCGTATATTGAGCACTGTCTGTATCTTGAAACTCATCAACGAGTGCAACGGGATAATCACTAAACAGTTGTAATGCTAGCGCTGAATCATTGGCAACGCATTGCGCGAGCTTTTCTACTAAATCGTCAAAGCCTAGAATATTTTGCTGATCTTTTTCATCTACAATTAATGCTTTGACTTGTGCAATCCCGTCTTTGGCGATGATATAGGCGTCTGCTTTCGCAAATGTCTTAGCTAAATTGCCCTGTTCCTTTTTCACTTCATTTAGCTGAGTAAATGCCTCAACAATTGCTGTTTTATGTTTCGAGCGGGCATAACGTCGCCCATCAGCAAAAGCGAATGTTGGTGTTGTAAAACTGTGTTCAAAGTTTTCAATACTTGCGGACAACCACCCTTTTAGCTCCTTTAACTCACTGATTCTGGTTTCTCGATCTTTACCCTTCTTTGTCTCTATCAGTGCTTCAGTCAGCATAGCTTCAGCGTTTTCGATGTCTTCAAGCGCACGTCTCAACTTTGCATGGAACTTTAACTTTAATTCGTCTTTTTCGATTACCTTGATTGGAATGTCTTGTAATATCGCTTTAGCAAAACTATCAATAAAGGTTT
The DNA here is from genome assembly GCF_030161435.1 of Thalassotalea loyana. GTDB lineage: Bacteria > Pseudomonadota > Gammaproteobacteria > Enterobacterales > Alteromonadaceae > Thalassotalea_G > Thalassotalea_G loyana. Next base: position 18,261 of record NZ_BSSV01000003.1, read on the forward strand.
CTGGGGTATTCCAAAATTCTGCCAATTGAAGAAATCGAAGTTCGTCGGTTTTTGCTAATTTACGATACCAATCCTGAACGGCCTGCAACATGGGTGTGTGCATATCAGGACTTAGGCTTGCGTCCAATGAAATCTGTGCATTGAATGCATATTGGTTTAACACCCGCTGACAAAACCCATGGATCGTAAAAATTGCAGCCTCATCAATAAACAGCAATGCTCGCTTTAAAATGAGTTTGGCTTCTTGCGCATCAATATTTTGTGCAAGTGATTGATAAAATGGATCTTGCGATACTAGCTCGCTCCAATTTTGAAGCGCGTCGCGTAACGTATCATCAATTCGCCCTTTTAACTCCTGTGTTGCATCTTTGGTAAAAGTCATCACCAGAATTTGTTCTACCGTTAATTTCTTTTCGAGTAATAAACGCAAGTATAAGCGAGTGATATTGTATGTTTTCCCCGTTCCGGCACTTGCTTCAATCAAGTGCATTCCTGTTAGCGGGATTGAATGTGCTTCAAGTAATTCAGGGCGAGGATTAAGTTGATTTGCCATTATGCCTTACCTCGGGGCTTACGTTGCTTGTTAACTAACCCTAAACATTGAACAAGATAATTTATTTCTTCAGGGATTTCTTCAACCATAGGAGGTTGAGGCCAAAAATACTGCATGTACTCATCAACACTGAATGGCTTAAACATATTGGTGTCTGACCAAAACTCCTCGAATACTTGCTGATTAAACTCCTTCGATTTTTTTATCTTTTCTGCAAGTAGCAAATTAATCAAAAGTGCACGCTGTTGACCTTCAACATACAATGATATTAACGTGTCTAGGAGTGCTTTTGCCGATTCAATAGGGGGGCAATCAAAGCGCTCAACGCCTTGAGATTTAGTGTCAAAATAAACACCATGGGTTTGCACGCCCCCCATTTCCCTGTGTTGTCCATTAATCGATGCATCTGCGAGCTGAATAAGTAACTGAGATAATACAATAAGCATCATATCTTTTGGCTTTGGTTCACTCTGTCGATAAACCAGCAACATTTGTTCTACAACCTCAACAGTGGCGTGCAGCGATACGGTAACTTTTAATCCACTCTTTAATTCAATATCGGTGGTATACGACAAATCTACTTCATCAACTGCATTCAAACCCAGCGATTGTAGTACCTGATAAAAGGTATCAACATCTTGTTGCCATTGAGTAACTTCAATAGCTGTCGTTGGCAAATCTGGCAAACGACCACTCAGCTTTTGGCTTTGGTATAATTCCTGCGCGATTATCTCAGGATCCTTTTCTGGATTGTTACGCTGAAAATCAAACAAGGCTTCGCGGTATTGATAAGCATCTAAACGGCTCACTGCAAAAGGCTCAATATCCTCTGGCGCATCTGAGCGCTTCGACAAAAATAGATTCAAATGTTCTCGAGCAAATTGTTTCGATGGGTGATCAAAAAACGCTACAAGCTCCTTAATATCCAGAGACAATGAATCAACAGCTAATGCTAACGCTTGATCACTCGTTTCCTTCTCACGGCTCGATGATAAGCCTAGACTGAGCCAGTTTTTATCAAAACTTTTGAACTCTCCATGATAATTATCAACAGAAAATGGTTGCATCGGCAGGCTGCGTAACGCTTGTTCGGTTTTAAATAGATCCCAGCCATAGCCTTTATCTAGATAATCCATCAACTCTTTCAATACCAGTGAAGGCTGCTGAACAGCGTTATTCTTCAGGCTATTTCCTTGATAACTGAGGTATAGCGCTTTCCGCGCGGAGACGATTGCTTCCAAAAACATATATCGATCATCTCCACGACGAGAGCGATCGCCAACATTAAATGGTGTTTTTGACATCAAATCATAACTTAGTGGCTGTTTTTGGCGAGGAAACTCACCATCGTTAAGCCCAAGTACAGCAATAATTTTAAAAGGAATGCTACGCATCGGTACCATTGAGCAGAATGTGACTTGGCCTATCATAAATTGCCTGCCCGGATCCGGCACACTGAAATGATTCAATAAAAAGCTTTGAACTACACCTAAGCTAATTGAGTCGCTAAATTCAGCTAGTTGTGTGTATTCACCAAAAAGGTTTATTGCATCCTTTATAATTGCAAGTTTATGTTCCTTTTGTTCTTGAAAGAAATCATCAACAAATTGATGCAGGTAATTAAGCCATCGTTCTGATGATTTTACTTTCGATAACGAGATTGCATGCTCATGTAGTAAAGAAACAATATGCATTAAGGTTCCGAGTAACTGGGCGTCATTTCCTTCGACAGTACTCAACAATAACTGATCATTCCAAACAACGTCATCGTCTTGATAGGCAAATCCACGTATTAATCGCTCTAAGGCTTGTTGCCAAGTAAAGTTATCGGTTACGTTTTCTATCTGCAATACTTTTGCTTTATGTGATTTATCTAGCCCCCAGTGGACACATGCTAATGACAACCATTGCGAAACTTTTTCGATATCATCGTCATCAATACCAAATTTGTTTTTAACCTGTTCTACTCGCATGAAACCTAAGATCTGACTAACATGGAATCTGCTATCAGGTAAGCGAAGCAAATCGATGAATGCCGCTACAACAGGTTCAGCATTTTTCGATACCCTATCGGCAATAGAACATGGCAATGGCGGCACATCGTCAGCAATCTCCTGCCAACCGCGGGTAAAGACTGCATTAACATAAGGTGCATAATGTTCCACCTCTGGGCACATCACTAACACATCTTTAGGCGTTAAGCTCGGATCTTGATTAAACTGATGCAACAACCAGTCATGGAGTCCTTGAATTTCACGCATGGCACTGTGTGCCTTGGTAATGGTTATCGAGTCATCCTGGGCAATTTTCGGATTATGTCTTGCATCAGTTAGTGTTAATATGTCTTTTTGGACTTGTTCTAACACTGACAACTCTTGGGCTTCATGCAATACATTAATATCGTCAAACGCATCAATATTAATCGTAGAATAATGTTGTAGTAACGCTAAGAACTCTTTTCCTTGTTGACCCAAATTTGCCAACAATGGATTTGCCACTAATTCATCAATCTCACTTTGCGATACCCACTGTTCAATTTGTTTAAACGCTTGTTTTTCAGTTTGAATATCTCCCCAGTAATCAGCACATGGGTTTAAGTGAAAAAAGTGTACCTGGGTGTGTTCACTAATCGCATTAATAAAGTCTAACCAAAGTGGTGCCATCGAATCAATACCAAAAAATGCAATCCGTTTAGGTAGCTTATCCTTATTTGCTTCGAGGTTATCTATCGCATGTTTAATAATAATTTGCGGGTCGTAGTTTTCTTCGGCCGTTAACATGCGCCACAGTTTTGCTTGCCACAACATTAACGGTTCTACATGAGATGCTATGCCATCATTAAGCTCTGTCTTACTACAGGTTAAATCGCCTTGGTTCCAGCTTGCGATCCATGTGGGTCGATAGATTAAATATTGTTCATATAAATCGGCTAACTGGCACGCAAGTTGATAGCATCTTTGCTGCTGAATTTTCGGTGAGTTTTCACCACGCCAAAACTGAGTTACTTGGCCAAAATCAGCATCATCTACGACCTTTTCACTCATTAACAGCGCAAGTATTCGCCAGCTTAGCACCTCACGAGAGAACAAGGTCTCATCAGGCACATTTTCCTCTCCAGCTACCGTTCTAGCAAGCTTCCATAGAAACTGAGCAGGTAACGCGTAACCGAAATTAAAGCTAATTTTTCGTGATTGAGCCAATTGCATGCTCAACCAATGTTGCATGCCTGCATTCTGTACTACGATGGCTTCTTTTTCAAAAATGGGTAATGGATTGATGTGTTGAATTTTGAGATAAAGCTGCAACAAATGCTCCATTTTGTTTGCAGGATACAGATAAATCACACAGTCACCTTCGGTTTATTTTTATTTAATATTTGGTGGCTACAAATTATTGCGAAGTGAAATAATTTAATAGGTTTTAAAGGGATTTAACCATACAGGTATATTATTGACTAGCGCTTTTTCACGAAATATGCGCTAGTCAATTTAGTTTGAAGATTTATTAGTCGATGAAGTCAAAATAACGTTGGAATCGATCACCGACATAGGGCAAAGGCGCTTTACTTTGGTTGTAAGCTTGCCATACAGCGATGCACCATAAACCCAAAACGGCAATGGTAGCTAACCAACCAATTAATGGAACAAAACTAAAAACCGCGAACAAGAGTATTAACCCTAAGGACTGGCGCAAATGAAAGCGCAATAATGGGCAACGGTTTTTACCATAACAAAATAAGCTGATGAGCCAGCCTATCACGGTAAAGTAGCTTAAAACCGCTAGTAATTTTGCCGTATCTTCGGCAATATCATCTGTTGAAGACTCGTAATGCGCCATATTACACTCCTTGATAATAACCACGCTTTAAGTATAGCAAAGGGCCCGATACTCACTAAATTCAGTTTAGTGATAATGAATGAAGTATTTATGACAAGAGCAATCAAAATTTACGCGAACTCAACACGGCACAGTTTGTTTATTACCATTGTAGGTGTGACTATGTTGTTGATTTGTTTAATGTTAATAAATAGTTATTGGCATGAGGCAAAATTGGTTTTGATCTTCTTAACATTGGCTTCCGGTGTGGTCTTGATCACAGGGATTACCAAACAAATTGAGCCTAAATGTAGTTTCGACATTAGTCCTCAACAACTTGTTTATTTACATCGCTGTGGGCACTGGCAACTTCCGTGGTCAGAGATTAAGTATATTGCACCACTGCATTCAACTCGTGGTGTTGAACAACAAGCATTACCCTACGTTGGCATTGTCATTAATGATTTAGTAAGACTTGCTGATTTAATAACGCCGAGGCTTGCAAATAAGTTATTGCACGAACAAAGACCACTATTAATTTTGGCTGTGCAGCATGAACTGCTCAAGGTTGAAGATATTACGCTTCGCTTTTCCCCATACAAAACAAAAGCGGGAATCATTACCGGCCCAAAAGGTGAGTTTTTACATCAATGTGAGAACTTAAAAGCGGCCTTCGGATTTCACTTGTATATCCCGTCATCAGCACTAGATAGGAGCGTTGAAGAGTTTAGTGTATTATTAAACGAATGCCGCGTTGCATCTGCTAGTTATGAAGATGAGTAATATTTAAACAGATGACCTGTTATTGAGCTAAATCAGCTAAGGTTGCCCCTGTTAACTTAACCAAGTCTTTAGGTGAAAGCTCAATCTCTAATCCTCGACGACCTGCACTGATATATATTGTTTGAAAATGCTCCGCTGAAGTATCTATAAAGGTTTTCAGCCGCTTTTTTTGCCCTAAAGGGCTAACACCGCCCAAGATGTAACCACTAGAACGTTCAACAGCCGCTTTGTCCGCCATCTTTGCTTTCTTAGCACCCGCGGCTTTCGCTATTTGTTTCATACTTAACATGGTCGATACAGGTATCACACCCACAACTAACGTGTGTTCATCTACACAAGCAACTAACGTTTTAAATACTCGGGTCTCACTAACATCTAATTTTTTTGCAGCCTCTAACCCATATGAATCACTCGAGGCATCATGATTATATTCATGGATTGTGTAGGAAATTTTAGCCTGCTTTGCAATGTTTATTGCTGGAGTCATGATTTAGCCTCATTTTTTAAAATCTTAACAATTCTTTTGATAAAGATTTCAGACAAGTTCCAATGATAACCGGTGAAGTCTGTTGTGTTGAAAAACTGAACCACAACAGTATCTATATCTCTATGATACTCAGCCAAGCTTTGATAACCCGGCACTAAACCACCATGCTCATATACATATAAAACATCGTATATCTCCTGCTCGCCCTCGCTAAACACCGAACCATCGTTCAATGCTCTTAAGAATGTCCCCACATCTTGAGCAGAGGCCAGCATACCGTTATCATTTTCTTTAAAGTCCTCCAAAATACCAACGTAATACCCACTCATTACATCATCTAAATTGACTTCATGAATTGAGCTATATGTATTAGTTAGATTCAATGGGAGTAAAATCTGCTCTTTGATGTATTGGTGATGGCTGTATCCCGTGACCTTTTTAATGATTTGACGCAGCAACAAATAATTTGTGTTTGAATATTCATAGCCTTTATCTGGTTTAAAACTCACAGGTAACTCAAGCGCAAAATCTAATGCTCTAGCACCATTTTCCTGCTCGTTTTCCCAGTACGCTGGGTTATTGGTAAAGTTAGGAATACCGCTGCGATGTTGCACCAGCATCCGAATAGAAATTTCATCAGCATATTCTAAACGACCAACTAGCTCAGGAAAGTAATCTGCCACCTTATCGTCTATCGACAATTGTTTGTTGTTAGCCAGCTTTGCAATAGAAACAGCAACATACAACTTGCTAATACTGGCTATTTTAAAAAGTGAATGGGGGTTAACAGGTGTATTCGTATCACGATTATCGACTCCTGCAGTATAAAAAGCGGGCGCCTGACCTGCTTGGTCTACGTAAACGATTACTCCCTCAAAACCGTAGTCAATAGTGTCATCAACTTGAGCTTGAACACTATCAGGTAATGGTAGGATCCATGCCTTCACGAGGACCCAAGGGACAAAGAACAAAGAGATCGCTGTCGCTGAAAACAGAAATACCCTAAAGACTAATTTTACGTTGTTATTGCTCATATTTGATGCTTATGGCTACTAATTTGTTATATTCGAGTCGACGCTAGCCATCATCACCCTCATTAGCTAACAACGTAAATATTCGAGTTACAAATTTACGTTGTTTAAGCTTGTTTGATGTACCAGCGCTTTATTTAGTTGAGCTAGCCGCGAGTACATCAACAGCAAGTTTCTGCGTGTGTAAAAGTAGACTTGTATCACCTACTCTACCATGACCTGGCACGACAACCTTGATGTCAGGAAATCGCTCCATTACATTTTGCACAGATTGCGGCCAGTCTTCGATAACAGCGTCACCAGTATAGCCAAGGCTTCTATTACTTAAGCTCTTAACAAAACAACCACCAAACAGTATACCCGCCTCAGGTAACCACACGACGATATTGTCTTTAGAGTGCCCTGGGCCTGGATAAAATACTTGAATTTTATCATCGACTAAATTGACGTTATCGCCGATGATTTCTTGGGTTGCACTTTGCTTTTTATTCGCACCTAATAGTTGGTTTGTCAGCGTTGTAGCATAAGTCATAATCTGTAATTCATTGAACAAGGCAATATCATTGCTGGCATCATCATGAAAATGCGTAAATACTGCGCTTTTAGCAGTAAAGCCATTGGTTTCAATCCACTTAATTAACGATTTTGAGCTCTCCGTAGTCCAAGCTGAATCAATAATGTGCGCATCAGTCCCATCAATAACAATTAAACCAGAAGCTCCAATATACCCCCAGGGTTTCACATGCTTGTATGAGACATGTTGATAAACATTATCGGCCAATTTTGTTACAGTGAACTGTTTTTTATTGTCGTTACCCGCCAATCCAATCACAGGAAATAAAACAAAAAGCAACCAAACATATTTCACCGTTGAAACCTCAAATATTCTTCTGAAAACCAATAACGCTTATCGTAAATTTCTGACTGGAATGCCAGTTTCTGTGCGTGCAACAGGACTGCCACGATACGACTTTTCCCACTCTGGCTTGATAATCAGAAAGTAATAAACAAAGAAGCCAAGCCAAGAAAGGCAAAACGCCATCAAAAACCAAATAAGTTTCTGTGCACCAGATGCTTTGTTGGACACTAAGACAAGCCCCCATGGGAGCACATTGAATAAAAAGCCAAAAAGTACAATAAGCATAAAGCTAAAAATATCCATATTATTTACCTATTAACTGCTTCAAAATTAAGTGTAAGAATGTGAGGAAGAGTTAACAGTAAAGTGCTGGATATCCTTTCCTAAAGCCACATGTCATGTTTCAATTTTAAACGTTTTAAAACTGAAACATTACTTTAAACCAATCAAATTTAAGCTACAAGAATAATCACTTGTTTTCATTGTGATCTATTTCAGTAACCACAAACGATACTGACGTAATCTTCCAATTATCATCAACTTTGACCATACTCCACGACTCCGTTCCGAATCTTTTCTTCTTGCTCTCCAGTGTCAGGAATCACCTTGTCAGGTGGACCAAATTTCCCAAAATCTACAACTGACGGCTAATCCGCTTTTACTGAACGTGTACCAGCAAGGAAAGAAATACCTTGTTGGCGCTATACCTCAGACAATGTCTGATAAAACCAGTAAGTTATTGTGCTTTGGTGTAAACGATAAAAGCTAATGTCACCACAGCAAGTACATAAAACAATCGAGTTTTTATCCGTGTATCTTTTCTTGGTGATAGTAATTTGTGTACTTGAATGTCATCTGGCACATGTTGATGAGCTTTAACTTGAGCTCCTTTTTGACCATGTTCAGTTTTGACAATACTGATAATAATAGTCGCTCCCGGTTTATGGAGCTTTTTGTCGTAGTGCTCAAAATCAGTCAGCGGTAGAAAACCATAACGATCGGCCCCAAAGTTAACAAATATTGCCTGAAGCGACGGCTCAACTCGCACAATTTCTGAATTAAAATAATTACCCTGTATAAACAGGTGACTATCTTTCATTTGCTTACTATCCCTACAAAGTATGTTAATTCCCTTCACCTGCGGCAAACGCAATTGTCTGAAAATGCGGATTATCAATATTTACTCGTAACTCTGCGACGCTTGCAAGATCGATAAGTTGACTATTTCCTTGATCTTCAATTTTTATACATTCAGCGCGTTCATGGTTTAAGCACGTATCAAGTGCAACACCAACGATTTCCTTACCATCGTGTAAAATTAATGTGATCGGGTATTTAAATGTACAAACTATCTCTATGTAATCATATTGCGAGCACGTTAACATAAAGATCTCCTCGATTTAGTGCAATTTGAGCAAAGCCAGACCGTAAGGCAATGGCCACATTTATCAAGCTATTTGTTGAATGGAAAACTTCCTCACAACACTTTGGTGGTTTATGGTACCGTTATAAAGCTTATTTGTTTTTTCGACTAAACTTTACTTAATTGATAAACGTTCATTGTCATCATGGAATGATTAAAAGGGGTTTCCATGTTTCGCTTTCTAGGGCCAGCGCTAATTTTTGTCAGCGGCAACGCTCTGTCTGAGACAAATAATACCATTCACTGGTTACAATCTGAAATGCCGCCTGCACACATTCTGGAAGGCAAACATAAGGGCACAGGCTATGCTGATCTAACGATGCAACTGCTGATTGATTCATTGCCTGAATATCAACATATCAAAGTACTTGCGAATTACAAAAGAAGTGAAAAAGAATTGGCGACCTTTGACAATCGCTGTCATGCCGCACTATTAAAGTCCCCCGATCGAGAAAACTTTATCGAATACAGCAACGCCACATACTTAATCTCGTCGAATAAACTGTTTGTTTTGCCTAATAAAAGTGCAATGGTAGAGAAGTACTTAACGACAGATAAAAAAGTTAAATTAGCAGATCTTTTGGACAATGAGCCATTTATCCTTGGTGTCAGCAGCGGTGCTAAATATGGAGCAGCGATTGATAAAGCACTACAATTACCTTCAAGCAAAGACAACCTAGCGTTTCGCTCCGCGATAGATCACTATTCAGGATTATCTGGCATGTTGCAAAAGTACCAAAGACTTGATGGTTTTTTAGGGTTAGCAATTGAGAATCGTTACTTCCAACCGCCTGGTGAAACACTTAGCGAGGATCTTGTTAGTTATTCAATTGATGGTGTTGACGATTATTTATTGGGTTATATCGGCTGTTCTAAGTCAGTATTTGGTAAAACGTTAATCAACAAAATAAATAAAGTCATTGATGCGGAACGTAATAGCAAGATCAAAAATTATTATCAGTCGTGGCTGCTTAATAAGGGCAAAGAAGCGCACAATATCCTGATTGAAAAGCTTAACTAAATATTTTGTTATCGTTCACAGGGCTTTGTATTACTTATCTTTGCCGAAAATGCTTTGATCTCTTCAACGCTATATTTGGTTGTCACCCTACTTGTTGATGCTGGTTGATGAGCGAGGCTCACGCCCTCTCGTCTAGCTACTTTTGGCCGAATAGGCCTTTGACATAACCCACCGCCACAATTGGGGCAAACATTGTTGAGTACAGTTTCTACACAGGGTCTACAAAACGTGCACTCATACGTGCAAATCATCGCTTCCGTTGAATCTGGAGGTAAGTCCTTATCACAGCATTCACAATTTGGTTTTAATTCAAGCATATTCGCTAAATCCTCTTCATACTAGCCTAAGAAAAAGACGCTAATCGTTATTGCTCATCTTCTTTTTGATACCTTGCTATCGTACGTTTAATTTGTTTTTGTTCCCATTTTTCTCCAAAAGGTTGGAAAACGACGACTGCGTGTGCAGCAATAATAAACAAATAACAAACTGCCAAGTAAATAAGTACCTCAAGGTTTTCACCTTGGTTGTAATTGGGTAATAAAAACAGTACGTAGGTGAGTATCAAAAATGAAGAGAGGAAATAGAATTGCTTTTTTCCACGGACCTCAGCTTCAGCAGCTTCTTTATGCTCGTTAAGTGCTTGCTGGTTATCAAGCTCAGCTTCCTTGCGCTTAACTCGAAGCTCATCCACATCCACTTCAAAAACTGCGGCTAAAGACTTCATCGTCTCAAGTCCGACACTCTCGCCTTTTTCAACACGTTGAATCGTTCTAATATTCAAACCACTCATCTGGGCGAGTTGTTGCTGCGACCAATTGTGTTTTTGCCTTAACGATCTTATCGGCATAATCTAAATCCTTAACTACCTTATATGTTTGCTCGTCACTATAACTAAAACAACGATAATGCTGTAGCGACAGTCGCATGACAAATGTACGACAATTCGTTAATTCAAGCAAAATTTGCGAGTTTCTCTACGCTTACTGTCCGAAGTGTTTACAAATTAATCAGGCACATAAAAATTTAAATTAAACACCAGCAAACCGTAGCAAGCGCCGGTGAATACCGCTACAATACCCGACCTAATTACTAGGGTATTTGATAGGCTTTAAATTGAAATTTACCAATAAAGATGTACTGCTTTTTGATTTAGACGGAACCTTAATTGATAGCGTCCCAGATTTAGCGTTAAGTGTTAACCAAATGCTGACAAGCCTTGGTATGAATACCTACCCGATCAATGAAATTCGTAGTTGGGTTGGAAACGGCGCTGCTGTACTCACAAGAAGAGCGTTATCAGGTAGTATCAATATCAAAGCTGACCTAAAAGCTGACCTCGTAGAAAAAGCACTAGCTACGTTCCTCGACTATTACCAACAAAATGTTTGCGTTGATACCACTGTATACCCGAACGTCGCTAGTACGTTGGCAGCACTTCACAACAGTGGCTACCAAATGGTTATTGTGACCAACAAGCCAGAACAATTTGTTCGCCCTATCCTCGAAAAACTTAGTCTTAACACCTACTTCAGCATGATTGTAGGCGGTGATAGCTTATCGAAAAGGAAGCCAGATCCAATGCAATTACATTATGTTTGTGAGCAACTGAAAGTAAGTGAGTCTCAATGCATAATGATTGGTGATTCTAAAAATGATATTCATGCAGCAGTGGCAGCCAACATGGATAGCATTGCGTTAACTTATGGCTACAACCATGGCGAAGATATTCACAGCCATGGTGCTAACGTGGTCTTAGATGACTTTGCAGAGTTGCTCGATGTACTGGACACTATCGATGAACCAGTAAGTTAACTGACCAATATTTCTTTTTTCTAGCAGTAATTTTTCAATCAACACAATGCAGAATCATAATTCTCAACAATTGCGCATCGGTATTATCGGTGGTGGCATAGGTGGTGCCACTATTGCGTTACGCCTCATTGAGCAAAGTGCACAAGTTGTGCTTTTCGAAAAGGAACCCCATTTAGTCAATGGGCCTCCTATGTGCCACCTACATGCAGGGGGCAATTTATATCGAGAAATTTCTGACGAACAGTGTATAGATTTGCTTAAACAGTCAATTGATACGGCAAAGTTCTATCGAGAAGCAATCGACTGTCGACCTACTATTGTTGCAGTTCCAACGCTTGATGACGGTCATCCTGAAGACGTTATTTCAAGGCTGAACATACTTCAGCAAGAGTATGCAAAATTAATCGATGTTGATCCGACTAACGAAGTACTGGGCCCTGCATCACAATATTACACGCTATTTAATCGTAGTGACCTTGAGCAAATAGCTAATTTGCCCATCCCTAATGAGCCTGCTAACCCCGAACAATGGATGATCAACTTTGCTCAACATGTAGATCTTGATCAGCTTAAATATCCAATCATTTTAGTGCAAGAATATGGCATAAGCGCTTTTCGATTAGCAGCAATCACTAATTTAGCGTTAGAACGAAGTGAACATTGCCAATTATTAACAAATACGCGCGTTAAGTCGGTTTCCCAGGATAACGCCAATGGTACATGGCAAATTGAAACTGAATCAGCAGATAGCAACCAAGCAGTCGAAGTAGATTACCTAATAAATGCATGTGGTTTTAGAACAGGTACTATTGACGACATGATCGGCCTACTACCTAAACGTATGGTTGAATTTAAAGCCGCTTATGTTAGTCAATGGACACACTGCCAAAACACGTGGCCAGAAATCATATTTTACGGTACCCGTGGCACCAAAAATGGCATGACACAGCTTACACCGTATCCTAATGGTTATTTTCAAATACACGCCATGACACCGGATGTTACGCTGTTTGAAGATGGACTTGTAGCCAGTAAGGAAGAAAGTGCGCAGCCTCAACTACCTCAAAAGTTTATCACTAAGGTAGACCGTCATTGGGATCCTGCCATAGTGAATAGCAGAACAGAAAAAGCCATCGATAAAGTGGCAAAATTCATCCCTCATTTTGAAAGTGCGATTGTTGGTGGGCCACCAATGTATGGCGCGCAACAAATACCGGGGGTTGACTCAACTTTACGTGTTGCAGATGTTGCTTTCCAACATGATCGCTATGCGAGATGTGAAATTGTCAAAGCGTCTTCAGCGTTGCCAGCTGCCAATACGATTATCAACAAGCTCGTTGAATCAGGTTTGTTAAATGCCGTTACGGCCGAATCACATCCTGCAACATCGAAACTTTCAGAGATCGATATCAAGGATCATGCAGAATTGCTTGCGACGAAGCGTAAATATCCAAAAGACTTAGCTGGACGCGTCCGAGCAGACGGTTAACGAGAGTAAAATAAGATTAACAATTGCCCTGCCATATTTATTCGGTTTCAGAGCGCTTGCTACTCAACGCTGAAAATATGGCACCAGCGAGCAAACCAATTACTGGCATAAACACCACGGCTAAACCTGGTTCACCAAACACGTTGATTTGATACATATCTAATATCAAGCCAATCACTAGCCCTATAACTAAACCATAAGCAATAAGGTTTGAGTATCTTGTTTCATTCATCGTGTCATCCTGTTGACATCTGTCTGTACAATGTTTCGTAAATTATAGTGTAGCCCACAACTCTCGCTTTATTTAATTCATCGAAAAAGCTAAAGCAACAACTGTATTAAGCACATTAGTCCCTATTGTTTAAGCCCTTTGTGCATTATGTAGCTATCCACTAAACCTAATGTACCATGGTAATAAGCGTTTGGAATTGTACCAATGATACTAAAACCTAACTTTTGCCATAGTTTCACTGCAACTTCATTAGTAGATACCACACTATTAAATTGCATGGCCTCGAATCCTAGTTGTAATGCAACGTCCTGCGAATGTTCACACATCAACCGTGCAAGCCCTTTTCCTCTTGCAGCGCTGGACACCATATACCCACAATTGCAAATATGGCCACTTGGTCCCATGGCATTGGCTTTAAGATAGTATGTTGCCAGTACGATGCTATTTTCTTCGTAGATAAACGACTTTAACGTCGATTCACACCACAGACCATAGGCTTGTTCAATCGTCATATCTGGCTCAAAAGCATAAGTTTCTTGTGCCTGAATAACAGAGGAAAAAGTTGGCCAAAATGCTTCGAAGTCGGCTTTAGTCATTTCTCTAATCATAATGTTCTTTTATGTTATAGTGTCTTGCTATGTTTTTGCGGTTTATCACAACTGTCCTGTTCTAAAAACTTATCAACCAAACCTTTGTGTTAATCCTTTAACGAAAACTAAGTGATAACGGTACTGACAAACTTAGCCGCTACGATAAACATAACACCACACAAAGCCCCTTTAAGTGCTGCTTTGGCGAAAGATTTCCGCTTGTTGTCCTGACTTTCCACGGGTAATTCGTCTTGTGTTTCAGTTTTTTTATTCTTCATTATTTTGTCCACAATTAGCGCAAGATTTAATTAAAGCAAAGCATAAAGTACCGCTATAACCATAGACAATGCAAATACAATTCGAATCGCTCTCGCTTGTACTGGTTTTGAAAAGACAGGACGCAAGATACCGCCAAATAAAAGCCAGATTAAATCAACAATAGCGGCAACAACCAAGCATGTTATTCCGGTGCTGACGTAACCCACAACCGTATTAGAAAATGGTAATAAAAATTGTGAAAAAATCGCTAAGAATGCCGCATAAGCCTTAGGATTCAACAAATTTAAGATAAAACCATCCTTAAAGCTTGGTGCTGTATCCGACGCTTGTGAATTAGCAACAGGCGCAGTAGCAATTTTATAAGCAATAAATAAGATATAACCACCACCAACAAGCTGGCAAACCATACGTACATCAGGAAACTGAGCAAATAACGTAGCTAGCCCTGCTGTAGCACCAATGATAGCAACACTAAGGCCAAGTAGGATTCCAGCTAAAAAAGGAAGCCCCCTTTTAAAGCCAAATGTTGCGCCAGTTGCTGCTAATGCTAACGGTGCTGGGCCTGGAGAGCCAAGCAGTAATGCGGTGGTGGTAATTAATACGATAAACGATTCAAACAAATTTGAGGTTCCTGTGATGTTCAGCCAATTAACATGACGGATGTGTATGTTATTTAATGACTTTAAGGCTTATTGCGGTTATGCAATTGAACAATAAATACTTAATCAACGGCGATGCTCATGTAGTAAAAGCGATCATCTTCTTTATCGGTTTGAAAGCCCATATTTCTATAGAGTTTATATGCAGGGCTGCGCTTAAACACCTTAAGTTCGGTGTGTTGAAGCTTCCGCTCTTTAGTAATTGCAATAACCATTAAAATCACTTGTCTGCCATAGCCTTTACTTTGGTGTTCCGAGGCAATTTGAATATCTCGAAGCTGGCACCGCTGATTATCAAAAGACAGTCGAAGAACGCCTATACGCTCCCCTTGACGAAGAATGTCAAAATTAGAGAGCTCTGCGGTAGCCCTATAAACATCTGATAGCCCCCAATCAACTTCGTACATCTCATAATATGGTTTCATATTATCGAGTGTAAACTCAGCAGACGACATTAAGTCTTTAGTACTTATTATTTCTAACATGACGACTTATCAACGTAGTTAGTTTCATTAAATTTCATTGGTTTTGCTTAAGTTAAACTGAATGATCAACAGATCGATATTTGCATCTGAATCATTTGTTAGGCCATGCGCACCATACGGTTTGTTTTTAATCATGTCGCCCTTTGTAACTTTTACTTCTTGGCCATCAATAACCATGGTGCCATTACCTTCAAGGATGATATACATTTCTTCATTGTTGCCATGTTTATGGTAACCAACCGTTGAATTGGGTGGAATAACTTGTCTATCAATAAAGTCACAATCACTTAAAAAGTCTGACTTGCTCCATATTTCATACAGTTCAACCGCACCGATACCATCATGTGCATTTTCTTGGATTTGTTTATCTGTTTCTAAAAAATTTCGAATCATTGCAATATCTAAAAATAAGCTCAAGTAAGTTTCTAGGTTTCTATAGGATAGTTACTGCTGCCCCATTCAGACCAAGACCCGTCATACAAAACCAAATCAGTAAAACCTGTGATATGCGCAGCCGCCAACACAATACATGCGGTAATGCCCGAACCACAGGTAAAGACTAACTGGTTTGTTGTGTCTGGAAGGCGATCGTTAAAAAGTGTGGTTAATGCTTCAGGGGTTTTAAAGGTAAAACCATCTAATACTTGGCCAAATGGAATATTAATAGCATTGGGGATATGGCCAGACCTGACGCCTACCCTTGGCTCTTTCTCAATGCCTGAAAATCGTGAGGGTGAACGCACATCAACAACGGTTACATGTTCATCAGCAATGGTGCCTAAAACATAATCAGCATGACAAACATTGTTAGCTTGATACGTAGCGGTAAAAACATTGCTGTTATCGTTAGCATAAACTTTATGCTTGGTATCAACCTCTCTATGCTCTTTTAGCCACTGTGGCAGCCCGCCATCAAGAATACATACATTGTCAAATCCCATGGATTTAAAAATCCACCATGCACGAGGTGATGAGTAAACGCCTTGGTTGTCGTACACAACAACCGTGTTGTGTTTTGTGATACCAAACTTTGCCAGCGCAGTTTCAAACTGCTGCTTTGTCGGGAAAGCATTAACGCTTTCGGACTGTAAATCACATAAGTCTTTTTCGAGATCGCATCGTAAACTCGTTGGTATCACTTGTAACGTCGGGTATTCCAATGGTGTCTTACCAACAACCTTCGCCATACTTGCGTCTAAAATCACAATGTTGTCATCATGTAAATGCTCTTCAAGCCATTGACAACTAACAGTTACATTTTCCATCTATACATCTCTAACATGGCAATACACACTACAAAAAAATTTATTGCTTATGCAAACTCAAGATACTTGTTTGGTTATTCGCTAACTGTTTTTTAGACAGCACTTTGTAATACCCCTAATAAACATCATCTACCGAAATGGAGAACCTAGGCGTATCGGGTTTGTATGGAAACGCCTGATTAACATCATGATTATTAAGCTCGAGTTTGATTAACTCTTGATATGAACGTGCAGAAACGGGGGTTATTAATTGACCATCTATTCGGATACTTTCCATGTTAACTCCAATCTGTCCTTACAGGACTGCAATCAGGCAAATAAACATAGCTAACTTACTATTTATTGGTCACTTTTTCTAGTTTTGAAGGTAATTATTCTAATAATACTAATTGCCTTATAGATTGAGCTTGTAACGCTCTTTTTTAAAAACATTTTAAGGATTCTTTTCTATTTCGACCTGCAACTTGTCAATTTCATCTAATACTTTCAAGAACTTTTCGCCAAAATCAGTCACCTGATACTCAACCCTAGGTGGTATTTCGTTATATGAAATCTTGTCTAAAATACCAAATTGAGTATTTTTACGTAAACATTGATTGAGTACTTTTGTCGTTAACCCGTCGACACTGCGGACCATTTCGCCAGGTCTGTTGATGCCATCTGCCAACAATTGATAAACCGTCAATGACCATTTGCAGCCATAAATCGTCTCAACCATGGTCGCACTTTCGTTAGGCGCTGTTTTTCTTAAATATTTTTTTTCGTTATCTTTCATAAATATGTACCAATAAGTACCTACCTTACCAATTTGTACTTACTTTTTTTCACGTTCTTAACGCTATAAATTTACTTCGAACTTTAACATAATTCGGAGAAAATCAATGACAACTTCATACACTGCATTAATCATTGGTGGCTCAAGTGGGATGGGATTAGCGACCGCAAAACAACTTATTGCCCAAAATATTAACGTTATCATCGTTGGAAGCAACACGGATAAGTTAGCCAGCGCCAAACACGCACTTGAAGCTATGATTGAAAACAGCGCGCTTGTAGAAACGATCCAAGCGGATCTTTATCAACAACAAGACGTAGACCGCCTTATTGAACAAGTAAAAGCTAATGATGCGCATATTAAGTTTCTTGTTAATGCGGCAGGATATTTCAATCCAAAACCATATTTAGAACACCATGCTGACGATTATGATATCTACGCTAAACTTAATCGTGCCATCTTTTTCATCAGTCAGGCGGTCTCTCAAAATATGAAGGAGCATGGTAGTGGCTCAATTGTAAATATCGGATCAATGTGGGCAAAACAAGCGATTAAGGCAACGCCATCATCGGCTTATTCAATGGCCAAAGCAGGATTGCATGCACTGACACAACACATGGCAATGGAGCTTGCTGAATATAACATTAGGGTAAACGCCGTCTCGCCTGCAGTCGTCAAAACCCCAATATATGAGACATTTATCGATCCAGCTGAGGTAGATGAAGCCCTATCAGGTTTTGATAGCTTTCATCCTATCGGGCGAATCGGCACACCTGATGATATTGCTAATAGCATCGTGTTCTTATTACAAGATAACGCAAGTTGGGTAACAGGTGCTATTTGGGACGTTGATGGTGGCGTTATCTCAGGCAGAAATTAGTCAGCATCTATAAATAAAATAAAGGCACGAACAAATGAGTTCCTGCCTTTATTTGCTACTTACTCTTACATAGCAATCAAACGGGTTACACAAATATCGCTAATAATATTGCCGTTACGCCTGCAAAAACAGATGTAACCAGACCGATATTCTTACTTCTCAACCAACCAGATAAACCAATACATGCAATCAGTGAAAACAGGCCTAACGCCATAGACAAAGAACTTGTGCGTGTTCCAAAGGTTAATGTATCTATTGCAACATTCAGCTGAAGAGCATTAGCGACGGCTATTGATGAAGCCGCACAAATGATA
Source organism: Thalassotalea loyana (assembly GCF_030161435.1). Classification (GTDB taxonomy): domain Bacteria; phylum Pseudomonadota; class Gammaproteobacteria; order Enterobacterales; family Alteromonadaceae; genus Thalassotalea_G; species Thalassotalea_G loyana. Next base: position 37,014 of record NZ_BSSV01000003.1, read on the forward strand.
AAACAACAAGCGGCAAACGATGAACAGATAATCATCCAGTTAACAATTTTACTTGATGGCGCAGTCGTTAAAATAGCAGCCAGAAATGTAGCAGAAAAACCACCAAGAAACGCTGAAAGCAACGTAAGTTGTTCGGTAATGCCTATTAACTGTTCTACATTCATCATCGTTATCCTTATTATTGTTGTTATATTGTTCTTACTGATTACCTTCTATTTAACCATATAAATACAGTTATCCAAGCCAATAGGCTCGGGATATATCGCTTCGCAAAAGCCAAATTTTTTATAGGCTTTCATCGCACTTGCGTTGTGCGCTAAAACAAACAATGAACATTGATTTAGCTTCAGTTCACGCATACCCAAATTACATAAGCTTGTAATTAGGTTGGATGCATAGCCTTGGCCACGGCAGGATGGATTGACCACTAAGCGACCTAAATGACATTTCCCTATTCGTTGATAGAACTGTCCAAAACCTAGCAACTCATCGTTTGGTGAAACTAAGGCATAAGAATTCAGGTCCTTCAGTTTTAAGTCTTCACAAAACGTCATTTGATCAAAAGGAAACCTAAAATTAGGCCCTGCCCAATCCGTTAACAACTGTTCTGTAGTGAACCACGTCATCATTTCTAATAAATGATTTTCCGTAGGTGGTACCAATCTCATATTTACCAAACACCTAAACCTGTTTAACTAAATTGCTTAACTAACTAATCCGTTTTTCAACGCGCCATGGTGGATTAAGCCTATTTTCGCCTGCCCAGTATAATTTGATTTTATTGCCCGAAGGATCTTTAAGAATTGCTTCCTTCCACAGATAGCTTTCTTCTTTAGGCTGCTGAATAAAACGAATCCCTTTGGCTTCTATTGCTTGCACCCACTCTTCCAAGTTTTCGTGCTCAAAATAAATGACAGCACCATTACTAAAATCCTCGGTTTCCAGCGATAGTGAAAATGTCGAGCCTTCATCAGGGCATTCAAATCTCGCGTAATGCGGTGCATCAACGATTTGAGTAAAGCCCAACGTCAGATAAAACGCGGTAGCCTCACTCATATTTTTTACTGGCAAAGTAACTTGATTAAGTTTCATTACGCTCTCCATGGCAAATGTTAAGTGCTCCGATTAAACCCTGTCTATCATAGACATTGTATTAAGTAGGCAATGTGCAAAAATTAACGGCCATAAATTCCTGCCAAAAGCGACATAACCAATGCCCATTGCAAGGCCAATTAATGCAACGGTAATTGAACGTTCGGAAATATCATAAGAATGCCTAAAGCCAAAAATTAACGCCTGTAATAAAACAGCGATGATCGTTGCAAACCAAGTGCTAGCGAGCACCTTTTCAATCCAGTTAATTAGAAAACCTCTATCTAATATTTCCTCTAACGCAGACTGCAACCAAACAAATGGAATTATCGTCAAAAATAGTAGCCAATTGCCCGTAAGGTCACCAAATTTTGACGCTGCATTATCTTCTGACATATCAGGCGCAACGTCCAAACCTAGCTGGCTTTTCAACAGTTGAAAACTAACGATAGAGAGTACGGAAAATACGAGAATGAAAATAGTGGCGAATATGGCCTTTTTATAACTTGTTGGTTTGAATAAACCAATTTCTCGCCAGGAGGATTGTCTCAACCTAACTAAAATAGCAGCCGTAAAAAGAGTGGTAAAGGACCAAAACAGACCATTAGTAATGAAGTTAAATTGCGAGAAGTATACTTCACGAATAAGGAACATGACCGATATATAGATAACCAGATCAATGAAAAAAACAAAAGCACTTGGCTTTTTTGTGTTTAGTATTGATGCAACTCCATTTGACTTAATATCCACCTGTATTTTCCTTAAACAGTTAATGCTAGATACTGACTGGGCAATATTGAGCATAAATTTTTTAGCACAATCGACGTGCTACTTAATTCGACTAGTAAACTATTGGTGTCGCAGCCAATAAGTAACAACTAGTATGCCTGCATAAAACACATTAATCTACATGCTATCATCGCGCATAACCGATTGCTTTAACCCACTTAATAACTAAAATTCAAGCAATGGCAATACCATTTAATTGGTTATTAAAATCATACAAGCATGATGACGAGTACACGTTATCCATTTGTATCGCTCAGCCTTACAAATGGTCAAAAATCAATCGAAAAGTGATCTCATAGCAATTTGTGCCGTATTAATACACATACTCACTATGAGGATATTATGATGATTCGTTACTACTTTTTATCAAAAAATATAGACGTAACCGAGGCATTTGATCACAAATTACGTGATATGGGGCTAAACAAAAGCCATGTTCACGTGTACGGTGTTAATGATGAAGACGCTCGAACACATGATCTAACGCCAGTGTTCTCGCTAATGAGGCTGGACATACTTCACTATCTATTCAGAGGGCTGTTATTAGGCCTTTTAGTATCGGGCTTAATTATTAGCGCGCTCTACTTTCTCAATATTAATCATTTCGCAACAATATCAATTGCTGTCGCTACGTTTGTAACAGGCTTTATTACTTGGGAGTCAGGTCTAATTGGTATGCATAAAACCAACTACAAGCTTCAGCCCTTTCAGCGCTACATCAACTCGAATCAACACATTCTTTTTGTTGATGCGCAGGAAAGTGAATTGCCGATAGTGGATCAGGTTGCAAATAAATTTTCGAACGTCAAACGCCTAGCCGTAGGTAGTTCAACAATTAACCCATTCGAATAGTGTTGGACAGTTCACAACTAAGATTTTAACAACAGCATTGAGTGTGCAAGCACACAGGAGATACGCATGGCTAAGACAGACGTAAGCAAAAACCTAAATAAACCGTTTGCCAGAGTAATAGAAAGTAACGTGGTTGACTCGTCTTCACCGCTTCATTGGCTCGCGTTAGCATTAAAAGACTTTGCAAGAGCACCTGCAATTGCACTCGCTTACGGGGCACTGTTTAGTATCATCCCGATAGCCATTTGTTTATTCGTGATCAGTTCAAGTAATCACTTAGTGATACTTCCTGCCACTATCGCGTTTGCGCTAATTGGCCCCGCATTTGCCACAGGGTTGTACGATGTCGCCTGGGAATTAGAAAAAGGACATACCCCAACCTTTCGCCATAGCTTAAAATCCATGTTCAGAAACCCCGTTGGTGAATGGGGATTTGCGATCGTACTCTTTATACTGATGGTGGCTTGGACTCGCGTCGCGGCGCTTATTCACGTGTTGTACCCTAGCGCAACAAACCCAACATTCGAAGAGCTACTGGCCTTTTTGACACTGGGTAGTATCGCAGGTGCGTGTTTTCTTGTTGTTGTGTTCGGTATTTCTGCATTTACGCCGCAAATTGTTGTTGAACGCCGTGTTGATATTATGACCGCAGTAGTGAGCTCATTAAAAGCGGTACATAAAAACCCTAAAGCAATGTTTAGCTGGGGTTTGATGATCATATGCTTAGTTGGGTTTAGCATCCTAACCCTCGGGTTTGGTTTCATTGTTACGATGCCCATTTTGGCTTTTGCTAGTTGGCACGCATATATTGCCGTTATCAAAACCAAACGACCTCGTTCATACGAATAAACTGTTTTGAAAATTAAACGCTCAGCGCATACCCGTTATTTTAAAGTAAACTCTGCAACGGTATCTGAGCGTTTTGGTATCTTTGTTATAGATCGCTTTATTGACTATTCAACCACGTCAAGAGCCAACTTTCTCCTGAGACGGCTCAGAAACCGATGGAGCGACGTTGTCAGACTTATTCGATGATGAATTTTTGAGACTAACGATATTGCCAATTAGCATGAAAAAGCCTCCAATTATTAAAGAAAGTTCGAATTTCTCTGAATAAAGTAAAACACCGACAAGCGCGATGAGTGGCAACCTAAGAAAATCTAACGTGACTACGGTTGTTACTTCGGCGTATTGCATAGCTCTTACCATACAATAATGAGCTGACAACGCCGTCAAACCGATTACAAGTAACCAGAGCCACTGCAATCCAACTGGCCAAACCCAATTAGATAAAGAAAGAAAAAAACCAATTGGGAGTTGAACCAAGCACATGTAAAGCAGAATAGACGTTGCGGAATCCGATGTACTCAGCGACTTAGTTGCTACATGCGACACAGCAAAGCATATAGCGGCGGCTAAAACGATTAGAGAAGCCGTATCAATAATCTCAATACCAGGCTGAAGGATAAAACCAACGCCCACACTTCCTAAAATAATTGCAATGACTTTTCTAGCTGTAACAGTTTCACCTAGCACCAATGATGCAACAATAAGCGTCCATATAGGCACGGTAAACTCCAACGCAAAGACTTCTGCCAAAGGCAGCAACCCTATACCTACAAACCAGCCGTATTGCCCGACAAAGTGGAATACATTTCTGATAGTATGAAGGCCTAGCCTATTGGTGCTAAGTTTAATCCGTTCACTTGAAGCTCGGAAGATAAGAAAGATAACAACCAGACCGAGAGCACTTCTAAAAAACAATGTTTGATGAATGGCAATTTCACCACTTAACTCTCGAGCACAGATAGCCATTAGGCTAAATGACATTAGTGCGCCAATCATCCAAATTACAGTTTGCATTAGTGAATTTTACTCATAGAAAATAGCGTCGATTGAAAAGCTGATTAATACTTGTTGTACATTAGTGACGTAAGCAAACAAGCCAACTGGTTTGGTCCTTGTACGTATTTGATTTCGTCTTATAGTTTGATAGTCACAATGCCAGACATGTAGTCGACAGCACTGCCCGACAGGATAACCCTATCCTCTATTACTTCACATTGCACTAATCCAGTCCTTTGCGATAACTGCTTACCAACAAGCTTATTACGGTTTAACTTCTTGGCCCAATATGGTGCAAGTTCGCAATGCGCAGAGCCTGTTACAGGGTCTTCATTAACTCTTAGTTTAGGAAAGAAGCAACGGCTTACAAAATCTGTATCTTTACCCGCAGCAGTAACGACTACGCCCCTTAAATCCAAGGCTTGAAGCTTAACAAAATCAGGAGATAGCGATTGAACCTGAAGTTCACTTTCTAGCTCAACAATATAGTCAAAGGCCGCCGACGTCTTAACCGGCACAATACCTAGGGCTTCTGCTAGTATTGCAGGTGGTTCAATGGCATTAAGTTCACTCGCAGGAAAGCTCATACTGTAGCCCGCGCTCGACCTAGTCACTTCCAGCTCGCCACTTTTGGTATAAAATGAAATCGACGCTTTGTTATAGCCTAAATGCTTAAACAAAACATGTGCAGTTGCTAAGGTCGCATGACCACAAAGATCAACTTCATCTTCGGGCGTGAACCAGCGCAACGCATAACCTTCCCCCTCTTCGACGAAAAATGCAGTTTCTGACAGGTTATTTTCTTCGGCTATTTTTTGAAGTAAATCATCACTAAGCCATTCTTTCAGCGGGCAAACGGCTGCAGGATTTCCTTCGAAGGTTTTACTAGCAAAGGCATCAACTTGAAAAATATTAATTTCCATTAAACAAAACTACTCCATCGTTATTTTAAACACCTTAGCTACATAGAATGGCTATTTACAGGTGACTTTATTAATTAGATTTGCCAAAAGCCACTTTGAATTGAGCCATACATAACGACCGCACAGGTGCCGTGACCGGGAATTTCCATCGGTGGTACGGCAACCTGCGCACCTGACTCTTCAGCTTTTCGCACGGCATCGTGAATATCATCAACTAAGTAATATGGTCGAGTTGTTGGCTCTTCAGCAGCGTGCATTGGCGCACGAATTCCTAACATTTCACCATGAGATAATATCGCCGTTCTCGCGTTACCGAGTGCTGGGATCGCGTCACTAAATGTTACCCCTAATGCATTCGCATATGAATCGCAGATCTCGTCTACCTCTTTTGCAACCACTTCTAAATAATGAACACTGGTATTTTCTGCCATAACTATCTCCCGTATCTATCTCCAGACCCAATTTACGCTGACACAACGCATTAACATGGTATGAACTATTATCGTATCGTTATTCGTTAGATTTCGAAGCCACCGACTGATAAAGATATATTGCCAATAAGCCAAACACAATCTCCGCCACGAAATACAAATACATGAGCGTATTAGGTTGACCGTCAATCAAAATACCAACAAGACGGCCTAACGCCATAGATAACAGCGTAATCGCAACAATAATTAACGCTAAATCTACGTTTTTCTTATAGTGCAGTACGAATATTAATATAAAACCTATAGCAAACTGAGCACCACCATAGGTTGCCCTAAAATCAATTGTAGCTGAGTTAGGATCTGGGTTAGCACCTGTCACCCAGTTTGCCATTTCAATAGGGAATACAAGAAATAGTGCTCCATACACCAAAAAGAATAACGCAGTTAAATAAACGAACAATTTCGACACACCTTCTCCCCTTGCTTGCTAGAGTAACCTAACACCTACATATGGCACATTTCAGTTTACTAATGAGATGCAAAGGCTCATATACCAAGTGCTATGTGCCTTACTAAACCATTTATTACCTGCCAGCAAACTCTGTGATTTGCCAAAACTCACCTGAAGGTCCCCAAAGAAAAATAACTTTACCCCAACGTTCTTGTTGAATCGGATTATATTTAAAATCAAAACCTTCCAAGCTTGCTATACGTTCATATGCTTCATTAATATCCAGCACTGACAATTGCAGCACCAAGTTATTTGCCAAGTCATGGTTATAAAATCGTTGTAAAAAGAAGAAACAATCGCCATTTTCAAATAACGAGAGGTCTTCAGAGACATAATCCATTTTAAAACCCAGTGCTTGGTAAAACGATTGACTCGTTTCGTAGTCTTTACTTGGAATAAAAACCCTAATATCGTCTACTTGCACATAATTCTCCTTGGTAACCAATATCTTGAACAGCGACTAAAACAGGTTTGTTCATATTTAAAGCGAAGAGAAGCTGAGCCAAGCTACAGTGGCCCCTCGCTTAATTAACTCGTTATGTGCCTATTTTTACAGAACACGCTTTAATTAAGTTTCCCATGAATACCTTAGACTGTTGAAAAGACTTAGGTGTAAATATGTCATCAGTTTCATCTGTCTCGGTGCCATCAATCGTTAACTTATAGTAAGTAATTTTTCCCGCTTCTTTTTCAACGTCTACAGAAAGTAGGTAATTGGTTGAAGCTTGATACTTTTCAAACTCTTTATTGAAACAACTTTCATCAACGGCGTCATCAAGCTTTTTGCCATAGCCTACAATGTTAACTGGTTGCACACCGCAAGCAGTAATTAAGCTCAAGAGTGAAATTGCAATTAGAGTCTTCATATCATCCTAGCATCCTCATGACACACCATTTCTATATTATGACCATCAGGATCGATTACATAGGCTGCGTAGTATTGACCACTGTAGTTTGGTCGTATCCCTGGAGCACCATTATCCAGAGCACCTATTTCTAACGCGATCCGGTGAAAATTTTTAACTTGCTCTCGATTTGAAGCTACAAAAGCAAGGTGAAGATGCGCTGGATTTTCTTCAGGTACACGGCGAATACACAGAGATGATTTACCATCTGAGCTCATCTCAATACCAAGTTCATTCTCTGAAACTACTGCAATGTCGATCGGCTGCAAGACCCTGAGATAAAACTCCTTGGACTTTTCATAATCACGAACGCCAAAAACTACGTGATCAAACATGCTCTCTCCCCTTCTAAAAGCTTCATAAGCGCTCTAACGCCCCAAAAAGAATCAGGAATAAGTTTGGTTAAACTTGTGTCGCATAGCGAAACATTGCCAAGTATTAAAAGCTATGCGCTTATTTAGTTTGTTATTGTTCGTTTCGGTTAACAGTTTTGGATAATTCTTCGATCTTTTTATCTGTAATCGCTAACCTAGTATGAATGTAGTAAAAGATACTAAGCCCCAAGATTATGTTCAACGTAGAACTTTCTATAGTTTGTGAAGATATAAAAATGATAACAATAAAAGCTTCAAGAAAAGTATTTCTCGGTTTTGTACCATGTAAAGCTTCTTCATGACGGTTACTAGTGTCTTCTAACAGACTCATATTACTTCCTTATAAATAGCCTAATCCCTAAAAAGCGGCTAATAATAGCTTGGCAAAATTTGTGAATAAGAGCGGAACCGAGCCAAGCCAAGCTTTAGCAGTTCCGCGCGTAAATGGCTTGTTAGCCATATTTTTACAGACTTTCAATTTTAACGATATGATTTTGAGAGTTTTCAGAGATATAGTACACATTAACGCATTGATTATTTTTAATAAAGTTATCCCCGTACTTTCTATTGGCAAAAAAGTGCTTTGCCGTAGCGAAGTTGTTGTAATTGAATCTCACACCTTTAATTTCAAAAGACTCCCCTCTGCTATTACCAAGCGTAGATTGGTAGTTTTCAATGCAGCCTTCAATGAAAAGCAGTTCATTTCGCTTAATCATATTCTCGTAATGAGAAAGCTTAACAAAATTTACAATCCCGACGAGTAGTTCAAAAATAAAAAGTAACAAAAGCGCTACAAGTAGCTTTTGCTTTTTAACGTTTAAGGTGTCGCTAATAGCGTTAAACAAAGGAGAAAACTTATAAAATGCGATAATAAAAATAAGGAAGCCGACATGAGGGATAAACATATCAACATTCGCTTCAATTAGACTTTCAAAATATACGTTCAATTTAAAATACACGCTAAATATAAACTGTGGCTAACGGCTAGCTCACGGGAATGTTCACGATAAGATTTTAGCTATTTTTGTTTGAAGTAACGGAACAAGCTCTTTCCCGAACCAAGGGTTCTTACTAAGCCAAATGTTATTTCGCGGACTGGGATGCGGCAAAGGTACCATAGTCGGCCAATATTGCTCCCATGCACCGACCAACTCTGTTAATGAACCGTTAAAGTGTCCAAAATGATAGTCTTGGGCATATTTTCCAACCACCAGCGTTATCTCTACGTTGGAGAGTTGCGCCAACAACTGCTCTCTCCACTTTTGTTTACACTCTGGCCTCGGTGGTAGCTCCCCTGATTTGCCTGTTCCGGGGTAACAAAAACCCATCGGTAATATCGCTACTTGTTTTTCATCGTAGAAAGTATCTTTCGAAATGCCCATCCATTCGCGCAACCGGTCCCCGCTAGCATCATCAAATGGAATGCCAGTACGGTGCACTTTCTTTCCTGGTGCTTGTCCTGCAATCAAAATCCTTGCACTTGGGTGCAGTTGTAAAACTGGACGTGGCCCAAGTGGTAAATGTGCACTGCAACTAGTGCACGACTCTACTTCTGTTAATAATTCGGTATATGCTTTCATCATGCGGCTAATGCCATACTAAGAGGCTAATAATGCTTGGCTAAATGTGAACCAAACCGGAACTGAGCACACTACAAATAATCCAATGCTTAGCCCCCTGTTAGGTAAAACTTACACCAAAAGTAACAAAGCCGTACTTAAAAATATACTTGTTTCAGCTAACCTTTGCGCAAGACCAATAAAGCCTTTAGGGAATCCAATGAGAAACATGAGTAGGAACGCACAAAGCAATGTAAAAGTTAATTCAATAAACCATATTGCTTCGCTGTCCATCAACTCATTTAATTGATAGGCCATCGCAACATAACAAGTACCCCCAATAATATTATGTATGGAGTTTTTCCAAGTTCCTAATAAAGGTGTGCCTGGATCGCACGGGAAAAACGCACTGAGGAGATAACTAAAACCAATAGCACCAGATAAAAAGGCCGCAGGATAATTACTGGTATAGGTAAGAAAAGAAACAATTAAACAACCCAGTCCTACAGGTAAAAACACGAAATATGAAACCTGCTTTTCATATTCAGAGCCTAATTCGCCCAATTCACTTATTGAATACCTGCAATGGCTATATGCTTTACGTTTTTTCTCGTAAAACACTACACCACAAACCAAAAGGATATAAATGAAAAGTAGAAGAAACGCCATACTTTCGTTTTACCTCACACCTTTAATACGCGAAGAATTGAGTTTGGCTAAAATTAGCGAAGAATGAACGCCAGCCAAACTTTGGGCGTCCCACCCATAATTGACTTGGTATACTTTGCTTTGCTCTGAGTTTGAATTTAAAGCTAGGTAAAGCAGCGGCCCTATAGATACAAACACCAATGTCAATAACACAAAAGGTAAGACATAAAGCGATGATTTACCTTTGTTTTTAGCGTCTTGGCACATCCAAACTATGGCTAAGAACGCCATGATATACAAATCAAACACAACTTGAGCGGTATCAGGACTGGAAACCAATTGATAACCAAAACTTCACAGTGATTGTTGGGCAATAGACATCGTATATGCCGTATAGCCGGAAAAGATAATTAGTAGAATTACCGATGTTATTCGAAGACTCATACCAAATTCCTTGTAGTAACCTTTATGAAAAATATAACGCCTCAATATGGGGCGTATTATGCTTGGCTAAAACTAGCAAGGAATGAGCGACAGCAAACCGTTAAGACGTCCATTCCATAAAAAGCTTATTTACTACTGTTTAATTAAACTTAGGTCGAAGAAGCTCGATAAATTTTGCATCAACCCAATAAATATCATGGTGCCTATTAAACAAAAGATACTTACCATCGGGAGTTATGTACCCACCTGCCTCCCATGATTCTGTATTAACTTTGTCTCCTAAGTTGATAGCTGTTCCCCATGACCCATCTTTTTGTTTAAAACTTATATAGAGGTCGGATTCGCCATATCCTCCTTCTTTTTCAGCGTCCCAGATTAGATAAGTTTCATCCGGCGATATAAATGGATGTGCACTATATTTACCAACATTGATCACAGGCGGCATCTTTCGAGGTGGTTGGCGTTTACCATTTTCAAAAGTAGATATACGTATTACATCACCATTTTTATAATCATCTAAAACATAAGTTCCATTTTTAGAAGCAGAAAGCCGCATTATTCCCCAATCATCTCTATCAAACATTGGCCCAAGGCTTTTTATATCAGACCAACCTTTTTCAGTACGCTCCATGTAGTGCTTCCCCAAAAGCATCGTATTACCATCAGGAGAGAGGATTGGCCTGCCAACTCGTGGTCCGACAGTAGATTCGCGCCATTGATTATTTTCGTTTTTATAAACAATCAATGTCCACTCTTCAGTCTCATTATCCATCCTTGTGAAATAGAACTCTTGCATATCTGGCGAAAAAAAACCGTTAAAGTCTCGATGTTCTGTCGCAACAATACCTGGAGCAAAAATTTCAGCGTTTTCACCTGGAGGCTTCTGTCCTAAATAAGCTCCTTTAATAACTAAGCTATCATTTTGACTAAAGCTTTTGTTACTCAAAATAGATAACGAAAGTAAAGTAATTAAAGTCCATATTTTATTCACAACTATTCCTTAAAGAAAACGATTAACAAAGTCTATTTGACCAGAGCTAGCTACTAAAAAAGAAGCTTTATCCCTACTACACTTGCACATTCCATTGTGCTAGACACAAATACTGATTGAACAAAGTTATTAGATTTGGGCAACTATAAATTTTACTTTTGAGCGACAAGTTATATAAACATCTTAACGAGTCCATAAACAGGGCCGATACAAGTTACCGTGAATAGTACAAGACAAATCCAACTCACCCACTTGAAAAGTTGCTGGTCTATAACCCGTCTTGTATGCCCAATACCCTTCCCTATTAAAGTATCAATGTCATTTTCGGTAAGGTCGCCACTAGATTGAAGAAATAATTGCTCAAGATGAAGGAAATTATGCCTTCTAGCTTGTTGATGTACTTTAAACTTTGTAAAAAATCGCTCATCTGGTGGACTATTGTGCTCAACCTTCAACAATTCTTTATGCCACCAGTTTATGTCGTTTCCTCGTGCTGTAACGACACCAGAAAACTTAGATGTGCTGTACCTTTGGAGTACCAAAATTGTTAAGTGAATAACAACGCATATTCCAGACACTAAAGTAAAAGATGGAAACTCATTTAGACTAAGAGCAGTTACCGCTAGGGCTACACTAATCGCCAGTAAGATCGATTGTATGGTTATATGCAATGAACGATAAGATTGCAGCAGTGTATCCTGCCAAGCGACGGCGTTCATAATGTAGCTTTTATTTTCTTGATGACTCATCCAAAATCTCTTATTTAAAATCGCTCCAACAATGGGCTGAATATAGCTTGGCTAAATTGTCTAGTGAAGCGAAACTGAACCAAGCTTTATCAGGTCCGCTTAAATCGATTGTTGCCTTAGTTCTTGCCTGACCATGCAGCTTTTCTTGCTTGCTTCTGTATTTCTGATAAATCATCGTCAAATGAAAAAGAATATATTCTCCATCCACTTTTAACTTTGAAAAATTGAAATTCATAACGCACAGGTTGTCTGTCGTATGTCGCTAGATATGTAACATGAACAAAAGAATCTCCAACAACGTATGTATCTAACTTGCCGAGATGGTTAAGCTCCCCTACTAAACCTTTTAGAGCTTTCAGTTGTGTTTTTACATTTTTAATTTGATCCGGAATTGAGGTTACGTATTCATTTGAGCCATAAATTGAATCGACAGCTTCTTCAATTTTATCTTTTTTATACAAATCGAAAAAATTATTAATCTCTTGCTGGTAATCAGCAGAAAAAGAATTAAACGAAATTAGAACTGATAAAAGTACAGCAAATTTTTTCATATTAAATAAAACTCCATGTAATGCTATGGCCCGCATAAGGGGACGATAATGTTTGGCTAAAATTGTGTAGCGAAGCGAAACCGAGCCAAACCATAGTAGTCCCTTCACTTTATGCGCTTGTTAGCTTTACTTTGCTCTACTCTAAAAATAAGCGCAAATATAATTAAAAAGCTACTACACGCCCAAGCGAATAAATATACTATTTCAGACATTTGCCGCTCTGTATTTTTTATGATTTCTTTTGCTTTAGTCGCCGTTAAAAACCTTTGGCTATAATCTTCTTTATCTTCTATTGAAGGGCTATAAACAACCAACTTGCCAGCGCTATCTTTAAACATAATTGGCTGTCCAAATTCTTTATATATCGCCTGAGCTATAACACTTCTAACTTCTGGATCTTCATTGTTTATTGCTTCCAAGGAAATGTTTTCAGGGATTACTTCAGATTGCACGGACAATAATTGGTTTGTGGTACTCAGTAAATTCAAACCAACACCAGTTAAAAAAATATTTATTAAGAAAATAAACAAAAATGTCGGTGCAAATTTACGTTCAGATTCACGCAAAATACTTTTAACAAAACCGAAAGGCAATAAAATACTTAAGAGTGCAAATGACGTCCATTGGATATACCAAACGGAAAAAATATCAGGAAAATGTTGCTTTCCAAAATATGGGACTAACCAAAGCAGAAAACAAAAACTAGATAATGACTTCATACTATCCTTGTATAGCTAACGCCCGCATAAGGGGCTAAAAAGAAGTTGGCTATAATTTAGCGAGGAACGAGCGACAAGCCAACTGTTTTGTGTCCCGTTGCTTTATGCGCTTGTTATAAGCGCGTTTACTCTTGTTTCATATAATCGTCAAAATTTTCAATATACTCATTAAGATTTTCTTCGAGCATTTTTCTGTATTCATTCATAAAGTATTCGATGGTTTCTTCTTTCGCCGTTCGTAATTCATCAGCACTATCCCAGCCTGATGCACTCAACCAAGCATTAAAACGAGCCGTCGAATACATCATAGACGCACTGACTTTCCCAGTACCTATGTTTTCGGATATTTGCTCGTTCGATAAGTTTATATGTGCATCTGCACGGTCGAAGAATTGATCGTCTAGTTGAGACATGCGCAAAGTTCCCTAGTGCTTATAACGCCCCAATAAGAGGCTGGTAATGCTTGGCTAAACTTGTGAAGCGAAGCGGAACTGAGCCAAGCTTTAGCAGTCCCACACTTAATTGGCACGTTATATGCTGCGGAGTTCATACTTCAAAGAATCTCTTTCTTCACTATCCACAACTACTTCAGCAAACCTCTGAGCGCATGCACCATATTTTAAAAAATTCTCTCGAGCTTCCCGCAATGTTAAATCATTATTTACATCTGATTTTTGATCTAAATTTGGAAGAGAATAATCTTCACAGTCATCCTCCCAAAAACAAACGGGACAGACTAAACTGTATCCTCTTTCTGCCAGAGCGAAATAGTCGCAACATGGACATTGTTTCATTTCATCGCTTTTGGGAAATTCGTTTAATCTCATTGTTCTCAAAATTTTCGAGGCATATAACGCCTCAATATGGGGCGTATTATGCTTGGCTAAAGTAGCAAGTAACGAGCGCAAGTCTACTGTTTCGCATCCGCCCTAGACGGGTCTGTTAGCTGCCTATGCCTATGCCCCTGTTAACCATGTACTGATAAAGTAATTGGCTTTCTAGGCTTTCCGTTTTTGATAAAGCTAAGGTAACTCCAAGTTGATCTTCTGTTGAACGATGTTGCCCTAGCTTTTCTTTGCCTTGAAGCGATTCTATGTTGATTTTAAAACCAACAATACCTTTACTAAGTTTTGATTTAAAGTCCTCTGAAATAGTTAAATTAGGTTCATATTTTTTCACTGTTTCATCAAGTATTGTCAGAGTTGTTTCCTGATCGGTTAGCTGAATTATTCCTTTAGCATGGACTGTACTGTAGTTCCAAGTTGGCACCGCTTGAGAAGCCTGATACCAAGTTGGTGAAATATATGAATGTGGACCAGAAAAAATTACTAAAACCTTGGCTCCGACAGCAGCTTTCCAGTGGTGGTTTGTTCTGGCAAAGTGACCATAAAGTGTACCATTTTCACCTTCATTTTCCTTAAGCAATAAAGGGAGGTGCGACGCCTCTAAATCATTAGATATAACAGCAGCAAAACCATACTCTTTAATAAAGTTGTGTATTTCTGCGTTGGAATTTATTTTCCATTTGTCGGGAATGTGCATTGTAGTCCTTTGGCATATAACGCCCGCATAAGGGGCTGATAACAGCTTGCTAAAATGTGCAGCGAAGCGGAACCGAGCAAGCTGTTAGCAGTCCCTTCACTTAATGCGCTTGTTATGTGTATTTACTATATACGCGATCAATTTGCTCAAACAATTGCTGGTATAAAGGTTTATTAATTGTATCTAAAGTAAATCCCTCAGCCTCGACTACGGCCTTTGTGAATTTTTCAGGCGTTTTAGGGGGGAATTTAATTAGCCGAGACTTTACAGAATGTGTGAGACAAAAGCCTAAATCAACGCATACCTTATCCAGTAATTCTTCAATTTCTTTTTCAGTCTTACTCATATGTCCCTATACCCATAACGCCCCAATAGGGGGCTGATAAATGCTTGGCTAAACTGTGTAGCGGAGCGAAACTGAGCCAAGCTTTAGCAGTCCCTTCACTTTATGCGCTTGTTAGGGTTAGTCTGAACCACCACTATCACTATACGAGCCTCCGGCCGAATCATCCGAAAAGCTACCAGATTCGATAGAAGAAATATTACCCCCAAAGAAGTTATCAGATATTTCTTCTCTCATTTCGTCAAAGTCGCAATTTTCACCACGCTCACTATGCCACTTATCGAATTGTTCTTTACTAGTATGGAGAGCATGAGCATAGCAGATATGTCTCCAATTATAGCCTTCGTCGTGAATGGTTGTTTCTACTTGTCCAGAAGTGTACTTTTTACTTTTCCCATATCGTCTAGCCAAATCTCTACCTAATGTAGAAATATAACTCTTAATAGCTTTTTTCTTGCGATAGTTAGATAGAAACACGGGATCCTCCATTAACCCTAACGCCACATTAAGCGGTAGATAATAGTTGGTTAAAATTATGAGCGAAGCGAACAAAGCCAACTGTTATTTGTCCACTTAAATGCCTTGTTAGAGAGCGCCAAACCACTGCTTCATAATATCGATATCATAATCTAAGAGCCAACTGTTAAATTGTTTGTATATTCTAGAAAGCATAAATTTATTGTCACCAACTAGATCCATACCTCTATCGTCGTATGGATGTGCTAATACACCAAGCTCAATATCAAAAATATAAATATCAAACCAATAAGATGGACTGATACCCAATTCGTTTGCCATTTTTCCAAAGATAAATTTATGTAATTCAGATTTTTTGATATTGAAGAATAAGTAGTTTCGATGCCATTCATCATCTTCATCCCATTCACGATAAATTTGGCGCGTTTTGGGGTATTTAACCTCTAAATTTCTAAGTTCACGAAATTGAGACAAACTAGACAAAAACGAGTCACCAGCGAACGCGATACAAATAGATATTTCATCATTTTTCTCGAATACTGTTTCAATTAATTTTGTAGAACGTTCAATAGAAGCCTGAAACATCGAAACATAAGTTTTGTATTCTGAACCAGCAGATAACTCGAATCTTAGACAATTTTCGTTGCTATAGAAAATTGCATGCTTAAAAGAATTTTTGCCGAATTTTTCGAATGCTTGCTGAATCATCCTGAGCTCTCTAACGCCTCAATATGGGGCGCATTAAGCTTGGCTAAAATTAGCGAAGTATGAGCGCCAGCCAAGCTTTAGGCGTCCCATCCATAATTGATTTGTTATATTTCGTTTACTTCACAATAAGCAGCAATTTCTTGTAGAAGGTCTTCTGCTTGCTTATTTTTAGCAACGAAAATCAGTCCTGACCAAACATCCCATTCAATACCAATTCGTTTAGTACCTTTAAGAAATGTTTGAAAAGCCTCGTCAGCTCCATTAATAGTTAACCCAAATGGAATTAACCCAAACTCTTTTGATATCTTCTTCTTCGCAGGTTTGTATTGCTCATACCTGCGTTCATTAATTTCATAGGTTAATTGACCAGAAAAGTTTCTTAAGAGAACTCCTTTTTCCAATTTTTCAATCAACTCTGATTTATCTTCTCTATCCATGACTAAGAAATATAACGCCTCAATATGGGGCGTAAAAAGCTTGGCTATAATTAGCGAAGAATGAGCGTCAGCCAAGCATTAGACGTCCATTCATTAATGCGCTTTGTTAGCTAGCTTCCATACTTAACAAACAACTGATTAAATGATACTTCATAAGTTTTTATGTTAATCCTATATATGGAATAGGAATTATCTTTGAAACTAAAGCATGAAAGTTGCATTGCATTATCGCCTTCAATAGGATCAATGTTCCCTCCAACATTAACAATTTTTTCTGAGCTTTCAATAATTTCCGTAAGTCCACTGCTCCAAACTCCTGGGAAACTACCTGTCCTTTTTATATATGCTTTAGTCGCGTCGGCGAGAACTATCAAAGCAGAGTTGATTTCATCTTTGCTTTGAACACATTCCCGAGGTACTGATGCTGACGCACCCAAAGAATAAAAAAGTAATATCAAGGCTAAATATTTCATATGCTTGCTAACGCCGCTAGCAACGGCGGACTTGGAGGCGCGAAGCGCCGGAAAGGCCGTCCAGCCGCGAAGCGGCGATGTTGGCTAGCCTTGTTATGAGTTTTAGCTCGCATCCCATGTGGTGTATTTTTTACCCATTAACGTAAAAAGGTAAACTGATACATTAAAGTTACCTTCTCGGTGATTTTTGATTTTTTTATCCGGCATTGCTTCCCATAGCCAATCTAAATCCGAACCCTCACGATCTAATGGCATGACAGAATCCATGAATTCCTGCTTACTTTGAAAATCTGCCTTAGATGCCATTCGTTCAAATATACAGTACTGACCGCTTACAGTAGGCCATAATCTACTTTGCCAAACGGGTAATGCAGGAGTTTTATATATAACTTCTTCTTTATCTTCTTCACTTCCATCAATTGCTTCATTCGTTTCTATTTCAAGTTCCTTGAGCTTTCCTTCCAACAGGCACTCATCGCAAATGCATTCGATCTCATTAAGCCCATAAAATCCGCCTGCGTCATACCACAGACCAACATTGCCACAAACGGAACACTCTGCTGGATCATCTATTTTAAATGAAAAATTTTCGGGATCTCGAAAATATTTGAATTTCATATTACTCATAACGCCCCAATAAGGGGCTGATAATGCTTGGCTAAACTTGTGTAGCGAAGCGGAACTGAGCCAAGCTTTAGCAGTCCCGCGCTTAATTGGCTTGTTATGTGCCAATTACTTTTAAACCTTTAATATGTGCGACGATTTTGGAAACTAGCCAGTAAACTACAAATATTGATGTTTGTGAAACCAAACACATTATAGGGATTGAGAAAAACATACCTACAATTACAAAGCCACTTTCTCCTTGGGGGATATCCATAACGTAACTAGCAATTAAACCAACCCAAGAGCAAGATACCAATATTTGAAAACACATTAATAATTTGTTTTTTGCTACCACAACTGCATGATAAGGCATAAGGGCAAAACAAATTAGATAAAAGATAAGAATTAATAAAACGGAAAGTATATTCGAAATCAAAACTCATCCTTGGCACATAACGCCCCAATAAGAGGCTGATAATGCTTGGCTAAACTTGTGAAGCGGAGCGGAACTGAGCCAAGCTTTAGCAGTCCCGCGCTTAATTGGCTTGTTATATACCGACTACTCGTCCAGTATTTTATCCTGCAACTCTTTTGGAAGCTTATCCCAGAGCACTTTGTAATAATACTTGCGAATTACTGGATAATTTTCTTCAGCGAATTTAGTTACTTTTTCGACGTCAGGATAATTCATTGGCTGATGAAAGAATTTATTAGCCCTTTCCATGAACTCATATAACTCAATTAGCTCTTCTTCACTGATCTCCACTTTAGAGCTCATGACTTTCCTTAGGTATATAACGCCCCAATAAGGGGCTGATAATGCTTGGCTAAACATGTGTAGCGAAGCGGAACCGAGCCAAGCTTTAGCAGTCCCACACTTAATTGGCTTGTTATATACCGCTTCCCCCCCAATCATCGAGGACTTCATAGAAATCATCTGCGATATCGGAAGCATTTAGGTTTAAACAAGAAAAACCATAGCCTAAGGCTGATAGCTCAGAGTTTAAATTGGTTAATTTGCTACCATCTGAATCAATTACCATTCCGTTTTTTGCACCATAACCTTTGATGAGAGCGTCAAAAACAACGGTATTACCATCCACCACTAGAATAAATGGCGATTCGATTTCCAAGTTGTAACTTTTACGCAAGATATCAATTTTCAAATGCAAAACTCTAAAGGTATATAACGCCCCAATAAGAGGCTGATAATGCTTGGCTAAACTTGTGAAGCGGAGCGGAACTGAGCCAAGCTTTAGCAGTCCCGCGCTTAATTGGCTTGTTATATACCGACTACTCGTCCAGTATTTTATCCTGCAACTCTTTTGGAAGCTTATCCCAGAGCACTTTGTAATAATACTTGCGAATTACTGGATAATTTTCTTCAGCGAATTTAGTTACTTTTTCGACGTCAGGATAATTCATTGGCTGATGAAAGAATTTATTAGCCCTTTCCATGAACTCATATAACTCAATTAGCTCTTCTTCACTGATCTCCACTTTAGAGCTCATGACTTTCCTTAGGTATATAACAATTTAATAGTGCGCAATTTGCGCGTTTTTCTGCCACGCGTTTGCGCACTTTTAGTTTTTACTATTTTTAACAAATTCACTAACTATTTGCTAGCGTTAGATATTATTGTTCAAACATTATTTGGTGCAAGACAAAAATGAGCAATTTGCGCATTTTCTTGAATATGGGGGAAACAAACCTATACTGTATAAAATTACAGCTCACGGAATGAGAAAAATATGAAAACACGATCGCCCTTTCTTAACGCTATTGCCGATCACATGTTTGTTCGACAATATTCACTACGAACCGTGCAAACTTACCTAAAATGGATCGCAGGTTTTATTCAATTTCATCAAAATCGCCACCCTTCTACCATGGGAGATACGGAAGTTGAGGCGTATCTCAACCATCTTGTATTAAATCAAAATGTATCGCCCAGAACCCAGGCTACAGCGCTAAATTCCTTGGTATTTCTATACAAACATATTTTACATAATGAACTCTCGTGTAATTTACAATTCTCTCGCAGCAAAAAGCAGCCGAAACTTCCAGTCGTTATGACGAAAGAAGAAGTACACAAAGTAATGCAACACCTCAACAAGCGGTATTATTTAATTGCAGGCTTAATGTACGGTAGTGGCTTAAGAGTCATGGAAGCTGTGCAATTACGCGTTCAAGACATCGATTTTGATTACAAATGTATTAGAGTCTGGAATGGTAAAGGTAATAAACACCGTGTTGTCACCTTAGCTGTAGAATTAACGCCATTAATAAGAACACAAATAATGGATGTGAATGAATACCTCCAGCGAGATCTGGAAAATGAACAGTATTCTGGTGTCTGGATGCCAAATGCTTTGTCACGTAAATACCCGTCTGCCAACAAGTCACTGGGTTGGCAGTACTTGTTTCCTTCACACCGTTTAAGTGCTGATCCAGAAACGGGAGAAATTAGACGTCATCACTTTCATCATACGTGTGTAAGAAAAGCAGTAAAAAGTGCAGTTAAAACGTCTGGTTTAACTAAGCAAATCACGCCTCATACTTTCCGGCATTCATTTGCAACGCATCTTCTACAAAATGGTGCCGACATACGGACAGTGCAGGCTCAGCTTGGCCATTCTGATTTAAAAACAACACAAATATATACTCATGTTTTACAACAAGGTGCTAATGGCGTGGTTAGCCCGTTAAGCCAGCTTGTCTAATACTAAATGGTGCTGTTGATATCGCATCAACTAAAGGAATATCGTGATATTCCTGTTTAATGCTATGAATGAACTTTAGGGTTTTAAATGCATCAAACCAGTTGGTTATTTGAGCTGTCAGTTGTTTCTTATTATTGGCATTTTGCGCGAGTTGCTTGGTAAGAAAGTGAATAAAGCCAATATCTTCAAGGGCTTTTTTTGAATACGTCGATAGTACGTTTATTTCGTTAGCCACAATATCGTTGATCTGCCCTAGGTCTTTTTTTGCATCAAGAACTTTTTCAAGTAATGTGTCCTGCGCTAGTGACTGTATCACCTCAAGACTATGTTTGAGCTCGACAAAACACTGGGGGTGGTAATAACAATAGGGTTCATTGGCTTGTTCAAGCGCAAGAATGTCTTTTACAGCTGGGCCAGTACCAAATGGCACTCTGTCTGACAGTCTTGGGGTTAAGTAAATAGTTGCCTCGTTCGACTGTGCAATCTTTCCTAACTTAGCGAGCTTATTTAACGTGTAGAAATCTTCCCCTGCTGATTTTTTTACAAACCCGCGTACATCAACATACGCAATTGTTGAAATCGCTAGAATGCTACCAATCGTGAAAAACGCATACGGTGATCGGGCATACGTTAACCCAGCCACATAGTATGCCATTGCTTGCTCATAGGCTTGAGTGGCTTTTTGTGTGCGACGCTGCGTGTCAGTATGTGTTTTTTCGCGATAACAGTGATGAAACCCATAGCAAACCCCACTGGTTGTTGCCGAATCTAGGTTGGTCATTACATCAAAGTAATTGCTTGGTAAATGCGCGTCGGCATCGGTTGAACCGATAAAGGTTGCATTAACGGTGCCCTGTTCCGCCATTGCTATCACTAAGTCGCAACCTATTTTACGCGCCAGACCAACTCCCTGCTCTTTAGGTAATGGTTGAGTATAGCAATCAACAACTACAAGTAATGAATTGCTATTATTTAACGCGATAAACGTACATTGTTCAGTTGATCCTATCTCTTTCCCCATGCTTAACGCTTGGTGAAATAGCTGTTGTTGAGGTTTACTTTCAGTGTCACTATCAGGTTGATTAATCACAACAACAAAACACGCGTTTTGCTTTGCTAGGGGTGAGCTAGCTAACCTGTTAATAAAACAATCAGTTTCTTTATAGGCGGGAATAACAAGCGCATTTTCAAGCGAGTAATGTGCAAGTGCGTCACTTACCTTGGCAATATCACGAACAATAGGTTCAGCATACTGACCAAGGTATTTCTGTCGTTTTTTTTGCGCTTGTAGCGTTAGCATATTGGTTGGTTTTCAACCATCAACTTCGTATTAGTGCAACGCTGCACGATGCGGCAAACTTGCACAAAGCTCAGCTTCAAACTCAAGTACTTCTTCTAATCGCGCATCAACTTCTGCTTTGTCGAAGTACTCGTAAGCCAACTCAACGAATAAGTTTTTATGTTTTTCTTCTGACTTAGCAATTGCAACATAAAAATCTTTTGCTTTGCCTTCTGGTAACGCTTCAGCAACTAATGAAAATCGCTCATGACCACGTGCTTCAATCACGCCTGCCACTAATAAACGATCCATGAAGAATACATCTTGTCCGTGTCTAAACAAGCCTCTGATCTTCTTGATGTACATGTCTTTTTCGTCATTCGCTAACATAATGTCATCAGCCTGCATTAGCTTTAACACTTGCTTAAAATGAATCAGCTCTTCAATGGCCAAATCAGCCATCGCGCGCACAAGCTTTTTACGATCAGGGTAATGTGAAAGCATTGAAACAGCCATGCCAGACGCTTTCTTTTCAGCTGCGGCATGGTCTTGAAGGAAACTTGGGAAATCGGCAAGCACCGCTTCAGTCCAAGAAAACGGTGTTTGGTACTTCAATTCAAACATAGGTGGTAAATCTTTATTACGTAAAATTGCCGAGTATTCTACCTAGCTTAATTTTAAGGATAAAGTGCTTTTACTAGATTGGCAGTACAATCTCTTCGTTATCCGCTAATCCAGAAATCACTTCTACCTGCCCTTTCCCATCTTTTTGGCCAAGTTGAACGAATCGTCTTGATACAACGCCGTCTGTTTTCACCAACACAATATCAAGCTGGCCAAGCTTATTAACATACGTTTGCGGTATTTTTATCAACGTTTGACTGCTACCTTCCACACGTAATGTCGCATACATCCCCGGTTTTAGTTCAACGGTTGTCGTGATGTTCGCTTTAACTAAAAAGCTTCGTGCGCCAATATTTGCTGCGGGAACAATCTCGGCAATGGTTGCAGTAGTCGCTAACATGATGCTAGGAATATTGACGGTCAACTCGTCTCCCACGGTTAAATTAACCGCTAATTGCTCTCGTATGTATGCCTCAACTTGCAAAGTTGACGGATTATATATGGTTAATAATGGCACACCCGGTTGCGCCGTGTTGCCAGGTTCAGCAAGGCGTTCAATGACAACGCCATCAATTGGCGCATGTAGTTTGGCAAATGACAAATTGCTGCTTGCTTCATTAAGCGCTTCTTGCGCTGCTTGCTCTTCAGCCGATAGCGCATCAACATTAGCCTGTGATTTATCTAATTCCTGCGCCGACAATAAGTTTTCTTGATGCAACTGTTTTGCTCTAGCAAGCAGTTTTTGTGCTTCCACCAGTCGAGCATTAATTGCATTTTTTTGTTGCTGGCTTTGTTTTACACGAGCAAGTAATTCAGATTGCTCGAGTGTTATCAGCAAATCGCCCTGCTTTACCCGTTGCCCTGCTCGTACATTTATGGTCGCAATTTGAGCAATAATCCGTGATGACACTTCTGTATCTTGCATTGGTGTTATGTTTGCAGCAATGAGCTCTTGTTGAGGTATTTGCATCGTTGAAACAACGAGTGTTTTTGTTGCTGATTTTACCTGCTCAAGTGCACGCTCTCCCGGCGACATTTTGCTATTAAAGCCACCCGCTAACCATGTGATGCTAATGGCTAAAAAGCTGATGGCTAGTAAGGGTTTAACTAAGGTTGCGTTAAATACTGACTTCATAAAATGCTCCTAAGATGTAGCCATCACATTATGTGTGCGTTGCCTTTTGTTAATCACCTCATTTTCTTGGTTGGCAAAAACAAGGTGATACACAATAGGGACAACGATTAAGGTGAACAATGTGGAGGCGATAATGCCAAAAATAATCGCTATTGCCAGTCCACTAAAGACAGGATCTAGGGTGATCACTATATTCCCTAACAAGGTTGTACCTGCCGTTAACAATACCGGGCGCATTCTTACCGCCCCAGCTTGGAGTACCGCTTCTTTAATGCTCAAGCCCTCTGCTCTAGCCTGCGTAATAAACTCAACTAAAATCAGAGAATTACGTACAACAATACCCGCTAACGCAATCATGCCGATCATCGCCGTAGCAGTAAATAACACAGGTTCTGGTGCCCCAGCTATCTCGCGTGTTCCGAACTGATTAAGTAACCAAAACCCGGGCATTATTCCGATGATGGTGAGTGGAATTGAAGACATAATAATAAGTGAAAGCGCCAGTGACTTTGTCTGTATTCTTAGCACAAAATAAATGCCAACTAAGGCAAACATAAAGGCGATTCCCATATCCCTGAACACACTAATGGTAACATTCCATTCGCCCTCGCCGGAAAATACAACCTTGATATTGTCAGGAACTTGCCACCTGTCACCACCACCTGAGGTAAAAAACGTACGATTTTTCCAATCATGTGTAGTGTCGTTATCATCAACAGCTAATCCTTTATCGGCGCTGATATCTGCAACAATTTCGGGTGGTGTTCGTCCGGATATTTCGGCATTAACATACACAACAGGGTTAAGGTTTTTGTGAAAAATAGTGCCTAGCTGTTTAACTTGTTCAAATTGGCCAATTTCAGCCATAGATACAACAGGCTGAACACCATCAAGAACGCCAAGCTCAGTTTGTGCCTCAACAATGCCACTGCGCCCTTTTACCAGAAACCTCTCTATGTCTGACAATTGGCTACGTTGTGCTTGCGCCATTTTTAACATTAGCGGTATTTCTGTGGCCTCATCAACCTGCTGAAAAACACCTATATTAACCCCTTGCGTAGCCACAGCGATGGTTTGATTCACATCTTGCGTCGACACGCCAGATAATGCTGCTTTGGCTTTATCAACGACAAATCGAAACTTTGTAACATCAGCAATCGCGTTGGTATCAACTTCAACGACATGCGGCTCGCGGGCTAAACGCGCTGCGACATGTTGTGCAACCAATTGAATATCTTGATATGGGGTATACTGATCGCCATACACCTCCGCCACTAATGTACTTAACACAGGCGGCCCTGGTGGTACTTCAACTACTTTGATATGCGTATTCTGCGCTTGAAGAGGTGCGACTAAGGCCCGTAATCGAAGCAAAATATCATGTGAATAATGCTCACGCATCGTTTTATCGACGAGCAATATTCTTAAGTCAGCTTGATATGGCTGGTTGCGCAAATAGTATTGGCGGACCATGCCATTAAAATCGATTGGTGAACTAATACCAACATAACTAGCAACCGCTTTAATTTCAGGAACTGTTTTTGCTAAATTGGTAACACGGCGTGCCATTGCATGGGTTTGTTCGAGGGACGCGGTTTCTGGCATCTCAATAAGAATTTGCAACTCATTTTTGTTATCAAATGGCAGTAATTTAAGAGGCACAAGTCGTAATGCTGGTAGCAATGCCGCAATAACAAAAAGCACCAACATTAACCAAAGCAAGCGCTTGCCTTTTGCTTTATGTTCAATAAAGGGCGACATGAAGCGGTAATAGGTGCTTTCAACACTCGATGGTGATTGCTTCTCTTTGTTAGGTTCACTTGCCGCTGGTGAGATAAATTTATGTGCGAGCCAAGGGGTGATCAGAAATGCCACAAGCGTCGACAAAATAACGCTAAGCGGTACGTTAAATGCCATTGGCGCCATGTACGGCCCCATCATACCGGTAATAAAGGCCAGAGGAATAAACGCCAAAATAATGGTTAATGTTGACAAAAGTAAGGGGGTTTTGATCTCTTTAATAGCCGCAATTATATTGTCTTTTAACGGGCGTTCAGGGTGTTTCTTAATAAATCGTGTGATGTTATCAACCCCTGTTATTGGGTCGTCCACCAATAAACCTAACGATAAAATTAACGCGAATAAGGTTACGCGATTAATCGTGTAACCAAAGGCATAGTCAAACGCTAAGGTAAATCCATAACAAACTGGCACTGCCAAGCCAACAACTAACGCTGCACGCCAACCGAGGAATACACCGATAAAAATCACAACAGTGACGACAGCAAACACCAATGAACTTGTTAAGTTATTCACTTTTTCATTAGCGGTTTGGCCATAGTCTCTCAGCGTTTGAATATGGACATGGTTTGGCAGAACACTTTCTTTAATATCGTTAACGAGCTGATGAACTTGTTCCGCCACTTGAACGGCATTGGTGCCAGGCTGCTTAGCAACAGATATCGTTACTAAAGGAAAGTCAGCGCCATCATTGTCGAATAATTCATGGCTTGGCGTAAAATCTATTGTGCTGTAATGGTTCGTCTCTTGTGGGCCATCGGTTATGCTCGCTATATCTTGTAACTGCACAATCGCGCCATTGATCACTTTAACTGGAGTTAGTTTAATTGCATTAAGCGACTGATAGACATCACCACTTTCAATAACAACCGATTGATTGCTGATTCGAATAATGCCATGTGCTTGACGCTGGTTTGATACTTGTAGTGCGCTTATTACTTCCTGAACCGAGATCTGGCGTGCTGCGAGTTGCTCCGGCTGCATGAAGATTTCAATTTGACGGCTACGACCGCCAATAACATGTACTTCACTGGTATTTTCTAACGACTGTAATTGCGTTGATATTTCTTGCGCCAACCGCTTTAACTGATAATCGTCGGTAATCTCAGGTTTCTCACTCCATAGGCCGAGTATGATTATCGCAATATCGTCGACCTCATTCGGACTAACCATCCAATTAGTCACCACCGACGGTATCTTGTCTTGATTTGAATGAAGTTTATTGTAGGTATTAAATAACGAAGTTTCTCTCGATTGGCCAACTAAAAACCGTAACGTGACGATCGCTTGGTTATTATTAGTTGCCGAATAAACGTGTTCTACCCCTTTTATTTGGGATAACAGTTTTTCCAATGGCGTGGTTACCAATCGTTCAACTTGGCGAGCATCAAGCCCTGGTGCTTCCACGACGACATCAATCATTGGCACAACAATCTGTGGCTCTTCTTCACGTGGAGTCACATTTAATGCCACAAGACCAAGCACCAATGAAGTTACAAGTAAATACAGGGGTATTTTACTATTAAGCATTTTGCTTAGCAGTTGATGCACAAGGTTTGACGATGCCATGCATTAGTCCTCTTGCTGGCAGTAATTTGCGTATAACACCTGCATAACATTAATCAATTTTTTGTCAGCTAACGCATAATAAATAGTTTGCGAATCTCGTCTTGTTTGCACCAAGTTTGCCTCTCGCAATTTTGCTAGATGTTGTGACAACGCAGACTGTGACAAATCAACGCGTTCGTTAATTTCACTTACCGACAATTCATCAGCTGAAATCGCGCATAAGATCATTAAGCGATTCACATTGGCCATTTGTTTTAAGATTCCGGCAACATGGGTTGCGTTGTCTACCATTAGGCTTGAATTAAATTTCATAGATAACTCGCTTGATTAATTTTTGAGACAGTATATTATAAAAATCTAATTTAGCAAATGCTAATATAAAGAATTTATTTAACACACCCGAGGATGTTAGCAATGACGGTTAATGATGGTTTACGTTTAATTGCAGGAATTTTTATATTAATTTCAGTGGCTTTGGCAGGCTTTGTATCAACACAATGGTTATGGTTTACCGTATTTATCGGATTGAACTTGTTTCAAAGCGCCTTTACAAAATGGTGCCCAATGATGCTGGTATTAAAGAAGTTAGGTTTTAAAGAAGGATAAGATGATGTTGAAAACAATTGCAGATCTCGTTTCACAAGCAAGACAACAGTTACGTGTTATTGACGCATCAAGTGCGAAAACTGAGCTTAATGAAAATCATGGTCTACTGATAGATATTAGAGAAATTAGCGAGAACGAAAAGTCACCGGTTAACGGCGCGATTCATATTCCCCGCGGCATTTTAGAGCCGACAATGCTAGCCAAATATCATGATGCTGAATTGCCAATTTATTTGCATTGTGCCTCGGGCGCAAGAGCTACCTTTGCCGCTGAGCAATTGGAAAAGTTAGGTTACCAAAACGTCACGGTAATTAGTTGCAAAAGTGATGCGGTCATCTCAACATTTGCAAGTTGACACATTAAAAAAACAGGTTAGCGTGCTGCTAACCTGTTTTTTTAGATGAGGTAAAATGGTTAAACCCTGATTGCTAAAAACGTGAACTAAAGCCTAAAAGCTGCGGCCAAACTCAAGCTTATAGACCCCAACATCGCTTGTTTTCGCGTTATCTAAATCTACCCAAATTTGACTGTAGCTTGCCCTAAGGAACACTTTCTTATCAATATTAAAGCGTGCGCCAAAAGTGGCACTATAGCTAAACTGGTTCTCACTGTAGGTTTCTTGAAACCCTTCACAAATGTAACCCCACCATGGATCCCACCAACACACATTAATTGGGGGTCCTGAGGTGATATTTGAGTCTAAATAACTAAAACCTGCTCCACCTTGGACATAAAGTGAAAAGTTTTCAGGGCTGAAATAATAGGTTCCATGAATTTGTGCATGAGTGATATCGGCCTCATGGCTAATGGTATTGATTGGATTTCCGTCATCATCAACGAACGTTGAGGTGTAGTCTTGACTACCAATGACCCAGTCAAACTCTAAGGCAAATTGATTGGTATAGTTGTAGCCAATATTAAAGCCATAGCTATAGTCGGCAGAAAAATCGACTGCTGATCCTTGCTGACCATCAATGCTAAAGTCATCGTAGTAGCCAATGACAAAACCGGCTTCAGTTTTACCGGCTCTTTGCTGAGCTGCACTTTCACCGATAACAAGTAGACATACGGTAGCGAGGAGCAAGTTCGTCGTGACCTTGGAGAATGTCATATCGCCCTTCCTTATTAATAGACATTCTAAAAGTATAAGACGAAAAAAAAGCTAACACCTAAAATGTTAGCTTTTTTGTGCTGAAACGTAGATAGAATTAACGTTTTACCGCTTCTTTAACACGTGTTTCAACAACCGCTTGAATACGACGGTTTGCTTTGTGCGCCATAGACGAATTGCTTGCGTCTAATAAACGCTCTTCACCGTAACCAACAGCAGTTAAACGGTCTGCATCAATACCAAATTCGCTCACTAACTTTTCTACAACAGCGTCTGCACGCTTTTGCGAAAGCTTTTTATTATATGCAGCTGCACCTTGTGCTGACGTGTGGCCTTCAATCACTAAATTAACGTGAGGATATTTCTTTAAGAAATTAGCAGCACGTTCAATTTCTGATAAGTACTCATCTTTAACAACTGATTTATTGTTATCAAAGTTAACAACTAGTTCCATTGAAGCTGTTTTCTCAGTGAAGATAGTACAACCTTCGCTATCAACTTTATCTGACATTGGTGTGTTTGCACATAAGTCGTCTGAATCAAAAACGCCATCTTTGTCGGTGTCTTTAGTTTTTGGTTTAGGTGCTACAACTGGCTTTGTCGCAGCTGCTGCAGCCGCAACAGGCGCTGCGGATTTTGCTGGCTTCTTGCTGTCAACACCAAAGAAGTAGATTAAACCTAAACGGCTAGATAAGTCTTTCATGTTTGCATCGAATTGGTAATGTGCACCACCTTCAATGTAACCAGCAAAGCTCTCTGTGAAGTAATGACGGTAACCAGCACCCAAATTAACTGATAACTCTTTACTTTCAAGGTTGATCATATCGAGACCACCCTTACCGTAAAAGTTTTTAGCCGTTGGGAAGTAAAGTAGGTCAAACGAATATAATGCACCATCATCAGCTTCAAAAGCATCTGATTTAGTTTCTACGTCACTTAGGTTAGTGTACGCAAGGCGACCTTCCCACTTAGGTGTGAAACGGTGACCAAGTTCAAGACCGAAACCTGTCGCTTCATCTAATGTTGAGTTAACATCTGATGTTGCTTTGCGATCGTTGTCAGCTTTCAAGTAAGCACCATGAAAACCACCGTAAAAGTGACCAACAAGATCTTCAGCATTTGGTGTATTATCAGCGAGTGCAGATGTTGTTAATGCAGCACTTACCACACAAGCTGCAATACTTTTAACAAACTTTTGTTTTATCATTTCTTAAGTCCCTGTGTATAGTTTTCTTCTATTGTACAAGATATTGTTACAATTACATATTTTATTAACATAAATATTACACTTTTATATTTGTTAACTTTTTATTAACATACCTCATGATATTTACGTAAAGGTAATCAAGGATCAACATGGATAAAATAAAAATAAGCGGGATTTCGCTAGCAGTAGCACTCGCACTTGGCTTAACAGGATGTAATAGCACAACCAATGAAACGACATCAGCGGCGCCTGCTGTTGTTGAACAACAAGCAAACCACAAATTAACGTTTGTCCGCAGTGTTGAAGGTATTAATGAATACCAAATGGGCAACGGTTTAAAAGTATTATTATTTAAAGATGATGCTCAACCGAAAACGCTAGTAAACATTACCTACCGTGTTGGTTCTGTTCATGAGCACTATGGTGAAACCGGTATGGCTCACTTACTTGAGCATATGTTGTTCAAAGGCTCAACGAACTACCAAGAAATTGACAAAGAATTTACCAAACGTGGTATGTCAACAAACGCAACAACGTGGTTAGATCGTACAAACTACTTTGAAGTGTTCGAATCGAATGATGAAAACTTAGACTGGTCAATCGGCATGGAAGCGGATCGTATGATCAACGCGACCTTTACTGAAGACGAGTTAAAGAGTGAAATGACGGTTGTACGTAACGAAATGGAACGTGGCGAAAACAACCCTATCCGTATTTTGATTTCTCGTATGTCGTCGATGGCGCATTTATGGCACAACTACGGTAATTCAACCATTGGTGCTCGCTCTGACGTAGAGAACTTCCCATTTTCAAAATTACGTGCGTTCTACAACAAGCACTACCGTCCAGATAATGCCGTATTAACAATTGCAGGTCGTTTCGACGAAGAAAAAACCATTGCAATGATCAACAAGCATTTTGGTAAATTAGAGCAGCCTGAAACGCCTGTTGAAGAACTGTACACGCAAGAGCCAACTCAAGATGGTGAGCGCGTTGTTAACCTTCGTCGTTCAGGTGACTTACCATATGTTGGCTTGATGTACCATGCACCTTCTGGTTTACACAAAGATGCAGCAGCACTTGAACTACTAATGGAAATTCTTTCAGACGACAAACGTGGTCGTTTACAAAAGCAATTAGTTGAAACAGGTGTTTCAAGCAGTGCATTTGCTTTCTCGTTTATGCTAAAAGACAGCTCTCAAATGATTTTCTTAGCGCAAGGTGAAAAAGGTAAAGACACTAAAGAGCTTGAAGCATCACTATTAAAAATTGCTGAGGACATTGAAGAGCAACCAGTAACAGAAGCAGAGCTTAAAGCGGCTAAAGCAAAATTTGCTAAGCAAGCTGAACAAGCAATGCGTAATGTAACAGGTATTGGTATGAACCTTTCTGAGTACATTGCTAAAGGTGATTACCGTCATGCGTTCTTCTTCCGTGATCAAGTTGCTGAAGTAACATTAGAAGATGTTCAACGCGTTGCAGAAACGTACTTGATTTCTAGCAACCGTACGTTAGGCCGCTTTATTCCAACAGATAACCCAGAACGTGCTGAAATTCCTGAAGCACCAGATATGGACGAATTGTTGAAAGACTACAAAGGCCGTGAGCAAATTGCTGCTGGTGAGAGTTACGACAATACTGTTGAAAATATCAAAGCACGTTTAGTTGAGAACACGTGGCCACAAGGCACACAGTTTATGTTCTACCCTAAACAGTTACGTGGTGATGAAGTATTAATTCGCATGACGTTCCCAACGGGTACAGCTGAAACACTTGGTGGTAAAGCTGCTGAACTTGAAGTGTTATCTCAAATGCTTCAACTTGGTACAACTAACATGGATAAAGGTGAGATTGCGGGTAAATTAGATGAATTGAAATCTTCTGTTCGCTTCTCTGCATCAAGTGCTGGTTTTGGTGTTAGCGTTAAAACTGACAAAGCTAACATGAATGCGACGCTTGATTTAGTTAAAGAAATGCTAACTAATTCAACGTTCTCTCAATCAGAGTTAGATATCTTGAAGCCTACATTAATTGCAGGTTACGAGTCTGAGCGTACTGACCCTTCTTCTATCGCTAATAATAGTTTCCGTGAAACATTGAACAGTTACCCGAAAGGTCATCCACGTGCACATCGTACAATTGACGAAAGCATTGAAGGGATCAAAGGCTTAACGAGCGAAAGCATCAAAGCGGTATACGACCAGCATATGAACATTGCTAACGGCTACATTGCAGTTGTGGGTAACGTTGATGGCAAAGCATTAGAAGAGAAATTGCAAGCAACTGTTGGCTCGTTCGTTAACGATACGCCATACGAGTACATGCCAAATGCATACAAAGATCTTCATGGTTTAACAGTAAGTCACAACACACCAGACAAAGCTAATGCCCAGCTTTATGTGATCAACCCAACGAACTTAACAACGATGGATGATGACTACTTAGCGACACAAATCGCAGCTGAAATCTTTGGTGGCGGTCCATTCACCTCTCGTTTAGGTAAACGAATTCGTGTAACTGAAGGTTACAGCTACTCTGTTGGCGGTAACATCAGCGCAAGTGACCGTGACGAAACCGGTATTGTATGGGGTTACGCAATTTCGGCACCTGAAAACATGGATAACGTGATTGCAGCATACAAAGAAGAAATGGCAAAAGTTGTCAAAGACGGCTTTACAGAAGAAGAGTTTGAGACGGCAAAATCTAATTTTGTAAACTCTCGTAAGCGCCGTTGGGCAAATGATAGCGCGATCTTAGGCATGTTAATTAATAACAAGCAAATAGATCGTGATATCGCCTACTACCCTATGCTTGATGAGAAGCTTAAAACATTAACGTTAGAAGATGTTAAAGCGGCATTTATCAAGAATATGGCGACGAATGAAATTAACGTATTTAAAGCAGGTGACTTTGAAAAAGTTGCTGCTGAATAAGTAATTTCAGTCTTTCAAAAATACCGGCGCTATGCCGGTATTTTTTTTGCCTTATTTTCACTCATCCACGCGCAACAGCATGATATTTTTAGCCAACAGGTAATTAGAGACATTCGGTAACAAACTCCCTCATTTACATTTTGCTTTTGATTCGATAATAATACGACTCTTGTTTACCAACGTTTACTGTTAATAAAGGATTATTGAATGCACGCGATTCGACAAGCAACAAGCCAAGATATAGCCCGGATGGCAGAAATTGAAGGCTTATGTTTTCCCCCTAAAGAAGCGGCATCCTTGCAAGCATTTCAACAGCGATTTAAGGTATTTCCAGAATGTTTTTATGTACTTACGATAGGCGAACTTGTCGTTGGTCATAT
Source organism: Thalassotalea loyana (assembly GCF_030161435.1). Taxonomy (GTDB): domain Bacteria; phylum Pseudomonadota; class Gammaproteobacteria; order Enterobacterales; family Alteromonadaceae; genus Thalassotalea_G; species Thalassotalea_G loyana. The sequence goes on from NZ_BSSV01000003.1 coordinate 70,351, forward strand.
CAATGGTTGCATTAATCATTCACCCGAGTTACCCGATGAGTTATATGCAAAGCCTGAATTACATTGCCCAGATGGTGATTTTCAAACCATCTTTGGGCTTGCAGTAGACCCCAATTATCAAAAACGTGGCTATGCGTCACAGTTAACTGAACACTTTATTAAGGTGAGTCAAGCGAATGGACGCAAAGGTATCATCCTGACATGTAAGGATTACCTTGTCCCGTTCTACAACAGCTTTGGCTTTGTTCATCAAGGAGCGTCTTCCTCCAGCCACGGCGGAGCCAAATGGAATGATATGTTACTCACTTTTTAGCATTACGAGACTACAATGAAAGAGAAGCTTTTTGTTTATGGCACCTTGGGACCAGGTCGACCAAATGAACATATTATGAAAAACATAGGTGGTGACTGGCATGAAGGTCATGTTTACGGAACACTTATTGAAGCTGGCTGGGGAGCTGATTTAGGTTACCCAGGCATATCACTTAATCGTCATGGCGATAAAATATCAGGTTTTATTTTCAGCTCTGACAATCTACACAATCATTGGCAAATGCTCGATGAATTTGAAGGCGAAGGCTATTGTCGGGTTGAAACCGATGCTACCTTGATTGATGGTACAGTCGTTAAGGCCTATATTTACGCATTACGCGAGGCGCAGTAACGCTGACTTAAACATTACAAGGATGAAAATGTGAACATTAAACACCCCTTAACAGCTACCCTACTCTTGTTACTTTGCGGATGCACAACTGGTGAATTGTATTACACCAAAGATACAGGTGAACGAGTACTTGCGTGTGAGGTCGAGTTTACTGGCTTACCCAGCGTTGATAAACATGCGGTTGATTATGCATTAAGCCTATGTGCAAAAAACGCAGTAAAGAAAGGTTACACAGTAGATCCTGAACAAACGTATTTAGTGACAATAGATACCAATATTCCGTCAGCACCATGTAATCAGGCATGGGACCACAAAATAGCAAAAGCTCAATACAGAGATGGCCTGCTTTCAAAGAAAGAATACGGCTATATTGTTGCCCATATTGATCTTGGCCTAGCACAAGTCAATGAATGCAATGTATCAGTGTCATACAACACAGGAGAAGCGCGTTGAAATCCCCAGTAACTCGCTTTAAACACGGCGCTTTAAAACCAGCCTTAATGAGCCTATTCGCGATTACCTTTTTCACGTCGTCAGCTAAAGCACAAGGATCGTTCGACCCATCAAGCGCTTGGCAAGAGCTAGAAAACGTCATTACAACGCAGTATGCCTATTTAGATAGGCATAATGTCGATGTCCATAAACTCATTGCCGAGTATCAGGCAAGAGCCAAATCAGTAAAAACACACGCGGAGTTTACCGATATCGGCCAGCAATTCTTGCGTCATTTTTACGATCCTCACTTGAATATGGGGCCCTATAATGAACTAGATTACAGCGTATTTCCTACTGGCTCAGATATAAACGCGAGTTATATCGATGGACACTTTGTCATTCAAGATATTAAGGCAAACAGTGCCGCAGATGCAGCTGGTTTGCGTCCTGGATATAAGATCATCTCTATCGATGGTTTATCTGCTCAACAGGCGATTGAAAAAGTTTTTGGCCAGCAACTAGCACAACTCACCAAAGAACAAATTAACTATGGTTTGAACATTAGTCTTGGCGGGCTTAGAAACGCAACAAGAAACATCAGCGTAGAATATGATGGTCAAATGAAGTCCATTGCCTTGGCTGCAACCTATGACGCGATCAATTCCTTGAATAATGGCCCAGTCATTAGCTTTGAAAATTTTGAAGGTATTGGCTACGTTCGCTTTAACAATGCACTAGGTAATCAGAAAACAGTCACAATGTTTCAACAGGCATTAATCACTCTCAAAGATACCGATGCCTTAATTATCGACTTACGTAACACGCCGAGTGGTGGTAATACGGGGGTTGCAGAGCCAATACTTGGCCATTTTGTAACTTCGAAAAAAGTCTATCAATTATATCAAGTCCAAGAATCCGGCACGCCCTATATAAATGCCACTCGACAACAAGCGCATGTCACACCAAGCCAACCACATTACGATAAACCATACGTTGTCCTTGCTGGACACTGGACAGGGAGCATGGGAGAAGGTATGACGATTGGTTTGGACGCTATTGGCGCTACAACGGTAATTGGCGCACCAATGGCCGACTTACTTGGTGGCATTAAAACCGTCCAATTACAAGAAAGTAACAACTGGTTAGAGCTTGGCTTTGAACGCTTATATCACGTAAATGGCACTTATCGTGAGGACTTTGTGCCTCATCAACGTGTTAACCCTGCTGATAGAGACAAAAATGGTAACGACCCTGCATTGCGCTTTGCAAAACAATATCTAAAACGCCTATTAAACGCACAATGATAATCACCACCGTTAATGAATTACCAAAGGCTAACTTAAAACGCTCACTAAAAGGACCAAGTCATGCTTCGTATATTATTACTCTTCGTAATCGTCACAAGTTTTACGTTAAACGCTGAACCTGTAGACAAGAACGTGCAGGCCATAGAACGAGCAATACTCGACTATATTGAGTCACAACACCAATCAAATCCTGAAATAATGAAACGAGGCTTAGACAAGAAGCTTGCAAAACGCACTTACTGGCAAAGTAAAGACGGGCAAGAATTCGTCCTTGAAACGGACCATGACACCATGGTTTGGGTGGCAGAAAACTACAATAAGAATGGTGATAAGTTTCCAAAATCGCCAACCGTTAACATTGATATTCTAGATATTGATCAACGGGTTGCTTCCGTTAAGTTAACGGTAGACGATTGGATTGATTACATGCACCTATATCAAACCGACAAAGGAGAATGGAAAATAATCAATGTCCTTTGGCAGTTTCATGACACGAGAAAACATGTGAGCAACTAACACTTTTCCGTTAATCAAAAATGATTTACGAAAGACGCACGCTAGATGCTAAGATAACACTAACTTATTAATTTTATTTATCTATTCAATGTAAACTGGATGAAGAAGATGTATCAAGGAAGTTGTTTGTGCGGCAACGTACAAATTCAAATTACAGGAAAAATAAGTGACATTATCCATTGTCACTGTTCGCTATGCCGAAAATCAAGCGGTACTGCCTATGCAACAAACGGATTTGTTAATACAGAGGATTTTCACATTGAACAAGGCAGTGAACATCTCGGCCAGTTTGAAATCAAGCCAGGAAAAATTCGTCACTTTTGCAAAACGTGCGCATCACCCATATTTAGCTCAAATGCCACTGATCCAAGCCGTATCCGCTTGCGATTAGGTATTTTAGATTCTGATATTTCAGAACGACCTATTTCCCATAATTTTGTGACGTCAAAAGCTAATTGGGACGACTTACATGTAACATTACCCCACTATGAAGAACATGAACCTAGTAGAAATAAACAAAAAGCACTATAAATCCCTCGCGTTATTTGGCTTACTTGCACCAATAACCGCCTTTGCAAAAGGTGGAAAGGTGTTCGACACGTTTCCTGAAAAAATTATGCCAGACGATGCTTATGTGTTTTATTCGCACGGCTATATTGTCGAAGGTGATAATCCAACACCAGAGCATCCTGAATGGGGAGTCTATGACTTTCCACAAGTCAAAGCTAAGCTCTCAGATCCTAGTTACAATTTGATTGCATACCACAGGCCGAAAAATACCGAGCCTTTTAGCTTTGCAAAACAATTAGCCGATGATGTTAGAAAGCTGCTTGCCGCAGGTGTAAAACCCCAGAATATTACCCTAATTGGTTTTTCTCGAGGTGGCGCTCTATCGATACTGACAAACCATGAGCTTCAATTACCAGACATAAAAACAATTATTCTCGCCGGCTGTGCCGGACTTGTTGCTAGTCATAAAGCAGTGAAAGTCACGGGGAATGTGTATTCTATTTATGAAACGTCGGATCAAGTCGGCTCATGTCAGTTTTTGATCGATAGAAGTGACAAGGTCAACACATTTAACGAAATAGCCATTAGTACTGGTAAGTCACACGGCGCATTTTATTTACCGCGAGAAGAATGGTTAACACCCGCTAAACAATGGATAAAACATGAAAATTGAAGTTATCGATAACCCGGATCAAACGCTAGTAGATTTTTTAAGTAACAAAATCAGCGAGTTCAACTGGGCTCGTTGGGAAGTAAAAGAGCGCCTACCACTTGCTATCCAGATTACCGATGATAAAGGTGATGTCATTGCCGGTGCAGCGGCTAGAACATTCGGTGATTGGTTACTGCTCGATACTCTCTGGGTGTCAGAGGCTTTACGTGGCCAAGATATGGGTAGCAAGATACTCAAGCAGCTTGAAGCTTCGGCCAAGTCAAGAGGCTGTAAAAAGTGCTTACTTGATACATTAGATATCCAAGCAAGACCATTTTACGAAAAGCATGGTTACAAGGTTGAATGGACCCAAGAAGGTTACCCAAAAACGGGTTGTAAGTATTTCATGGTGAAAGTACTTTAAACAGGTCAATTTGATTACCAAATTTTTTCATTACATAAGGAAGCAAACATGGAACAGGCTCAATGGGAGAAAGTACGCACTAAAGGAAAATTGCGATTTATGATTGTTAATGGTGCATTAATTTGGGGCATGACCACTGCATTTTTCTGGTCAATTGTTATGCACTTTTTTCAGCCCATAGAGCCATTTTGGGTGAGACCCGCCATTGCATTGATGACCTTCCCTATTGGTGGGTTATTCTGGGGTTGGTGGGTTTGGCGAAATTCAGAAAAGAAGTTTCAATCCAATCCTTAGCTTCAATAAAACCGCTAGCTTCCAGGCCATTATTATACCGCTAATAATAGCGGTATAGCGCTTATCTGTCTTCCCCACTTTTCTTTTTCATGTTTTGTTGGCTTGTCATCTCGCCAATCTGTCTATTAGTGCTTCATTAAAGTCTCCATGTAAGATGCTTTGGCTTTAATCAAGGCTTAACAAAATATTAACAAAGCAATCATAAATCTTTAAAACACTTTACTTACCATCTGGTCAGCTTTTGTAGTTAAAAAAGTTTAAAACAACCTAATTAATAACCATAAGTAAGGTAAAAAAATGAAAAGCCAATTAGCGATTGTGTTAGCGAGCTTAATGCCGCTTTCAAGTCATGCAGAATTGTTCATTTCTGAATACATAGAGGGAAGTGGCTATAACAAGGCATTGGAGATCTACAACCCAAGCCAATCAAACGTAGACTTATCTGCCTATCAATTTAAATTATTTCAAAACAGTAACAACACTCCAAGCTATACAATCAACCTTAGCGGTAACATAGCACCAGGAGGAACCTATGTTGTTGCGCATCAAGACATCTCTGATGATAGTCAAGTTGATCTGTTAGTAAACAACTTACAACACAACGGTAATGACACCATTGTTTTATACAAAAATGACGTGGTTATTGATTCAATTGGTAAAATCGCCGAAGGAATTAATTGGTCGAACAACGGCGTTACGACCAAAGATCGTTCATTGGTGCGAAAGTCAGATATTGCTAATGGCGATAGTAATCCTAACGATGCGTTTGACCCGTCTATTGAGTGGGAGTCATTTCCTAAAAATACCCTTGTAAATCTTGGCAGCCACAACTTTAACGGTGTTATTGATGATAATGACGGTAATGACAATGGTGGTGATACGGATAACGGTTCTGGTGGTGATAACAATTCAGATAATGCCGCTTCATGTGGTGACGCGACGACGTTAATTGCTGACATTCAAGGTGAGAGCTCTTCAACACCGCGTAACGGCGAAACGGTTTGGGTTGAAGGTATTGTAACGATCAGCCTTCAAGCGTCGGGATACAATGGTTTCTACCTACAAGATTTGCCAACGAATACAGATTCTCTCGCGACAACGTCAAATGGTATTTTCGTTTATCATCCTGCTGACAATGTAACACAAGGTAGCCATATTCGCTTCCAAGCTAAAGCAGGTGAATATAATAATCAAACACAGCTATCGAATGTTAGTGAGTTAACAGTATGTCAGGCGTCAATAGACCTTCCAGCTCCGGTCGCGATGAGCTTACCTATGCTCGATAGTGAAAGAGAGGCATTTGAAGGAATGCTAATCACATTACCACAAGACATGTTCGTAACTGACACTTACAACTATGGCCGTTATGGTCAAATTGGTCTTGCAACAGAGCGTCTTTACAACCCAACGCAGATCGTCTCGCCAGGTGAAGAATCTAACCAAGTTGCCAGCTTAAATGATAGCAAAACAGTATACCTAGATGACTTAAGTACTGAGCAAAATCCATCTTCGTTACCTTACCCAGCACCAGAAATGACGCCAAACAATCCGTTGCGCTCTGGAAATACAGTACAAAATATTACGGGTGTTTTGGCATACAGCTTTGGTAATTGGGTTGTATTACCCATTTCAGATGTTAACGTGATTCAAACTAACCCTCGTACAGCTGAGCCAGTACTCGCTGCAGAAGGTAACCTGAGAGTCGCCAGTTTCAACGTGCTTAACTATTTTAACGGTAATGGCCAAGGGAGTGGATTTCCTACAGCACGAGGTGCAGATACATCGACTGAATTTGATCGTCAACGAGATAAAATCATCAATGCGATTAGCGCATTAGATGCCGATATCATCGGGTTAATGGAGATTGAGAACGATGGTTACGACCAGTATTCAGCGATTGCTGACTTGGTTAACGGGTTAAATGATTCACTAAGTACTAATCAATACAGTTTTGTCGCGCCATCTGTTGCAAAAATAGGTACTGACGAGATCGCGGTTGGCATCATCTACAATCATGATGTTGTTTCGTCAGCGGGCTCAGCACAAATCTTAGACAGCAGTAATTCAGTAAAAGATGACGCAAACAACCCATTATTTATTGATAATAAAAACCGCCCGGTATTAACGCAAACGTTCACATTACTTGAAAATGGCCAATCAATCGCCGTTGCTGTTGCTCATTTTAAATCAAAAGGTGGTAGCTGTGATTCAATTAACGATCCAGATACTGGTGATGGTCAAGGAAGTTGTAATATCACGCGCACAAAGGCGGCTCAAGCTACCGCAGCATTTTTGCAATCAAACTTCGCGGACACGCCTACTATCCTCATTGGTGATTTAAATGCATACGCAAAAGAAGATCCATTAACAGCCTTAAATGCTGAAGGGTTTAATGACGTCTTTACAGCATTGGAGAAAACTCAGGTATACAGCTATATCTTCGGTGGTGCGCTTGGTCAATTGGATCATGCTTTGGCAAATTCAGCATTAATGCCAAGTATCATTGATGCTCAGTTCTGGCCAATTAACGCCGATGAGCCTCGTGTACTTGATTACAATATTGAGTATCAAAGTGCTGATGCCCAGGCTAAGTTCTACGCTAACGATGCATTCCGCTCTTCTGAACATGATCCCGTCATCATTGAAATTCAATTGAACGCTCCTGAAGTATTTGGTGATTTTGATGGTGACCAAGACATCGATCGCAATGACGTGAGTATGTTTTACCAAATGCTACGTCGCCAAGAAATTACCGATATGCGTTACGACTTCAACAGTGATGGCCTACTGAATACGAGAGATGTACGAGGCTTAATGGGCTTATGTACCTACAACCGCTGTGCTAGCCAATAATTAAAAGGAAAAAATCATGAAAAAAATTATCGCACTACTATTTGCTCTACAATGTTTTGCCGCAAATGCATCGCTCATCACATTTGATTTAAGCAATAACACACCAATTGCTGGTGACACATTACTTGTCGACATTGTTATTAACAACATTAACGCGGATGCCGCAGAACTTACCTTTGACATTGACTTTGATGATGTTGCGCTGAGTTTTTTGGGCTTTACCGTAGCAGATGATGTGGTGAATTTTGGTGGCTTTGGCTCTGCCGACGAAGACTTGTTCACTACAGGGATTTTAAATGTGGGTGCATATTGGTTTTTCGCTAGTGATAAACCAGGTACGAGCTTTACACTCGGCCAGCTATCATTTGATGTAGCCGGCACGCTACAAGAAACGTTCTCTGGGTCTAATTTTTTTGCAGCTGACGAATCTTACAACCAAATTAACGCTCAATCGTTACCTCAAGTACCCGTGCCAGCACCCGCATCATTCGTGTTGTTGGCACTGGGATTAGTCGGATTAAGGTTTATTAAAAAGTAAATTTTACCCATGAAAGACAAGAAAAGGCGCTACGATTAGCGCCTTTTTATTGTATAATTGTCGCAAGCTAATGCAGTGAACAAGCGGGCATCTCTGTCCAATTACTGCATTCCTTTTATATGCATATCATGGAGCGTTATGCAAAAAAATAACAAAAACCTCATTTCCATTATTTGTTTTGTGCTTTGTGCATTGATCACGTTTTCTACCGCGTTTGCACATTTGTCCTGCCTTTATTTTGGTCCTACTTGCTATAGTGCACAAATGGCGCCCCCCATTATTGTTGAATCGGCAAAAACAGGCACATTAATCGCGCCCCTAGGCAACCTAATAGTATCAGGCATATTCATCAGTTGGGGACTACTTGCTTTATCAGTTTCAGGCTTATTTAGGGATATCCCGTACGCGAGACACGTTTGCGCCTTAATCGCCTTTTTATGTGTGATTAGAGGGTTACTCCCTATTCAACTCTGGTTAAGAAAACCTGAAAACATAGACGCTATTTCAGTGATAGTAGGTTTTGTTTGGTTATTAACGGGGTTGCTTTATGCCGTAGGACTACTACTAAACAAGCATTCACAAAAGTAAGGTTTTAAGCGAGTTCCAATGAAGAGAACATTATTTTCCCTATTAGTTTGCCTATCATTCATTCCACCAATCGATGCTAAGTCATGCGACATTAACGGCGTGTGGAAACATGCGGATAAAGAAGCTTGGTTGGAAATCAATACAATAATGAAAAATATTGTGGTGAAAAAGCACCAGAAAAACTCTAGCGCTGAAGGGCTAACGGTAATCAAGCATTTGTTGAAAAAACCTCAAACCCTGAACACTTGGCAAGGTAAAATTTACGATGCCTCTACCGATAGTTTTGTAGAGATTGAAATAAAAACTAACAAATGCGAAGTATTAACGATTAATCACCATAAGCTAGAGTTATTTCAACTGTTAAAAGTTCAACAAGGAGAAGAACAAAGATGAATACAGAAAAAGCAATTGAATCAGCATACAACGCCCATATAGCTTCATTATACAAAGGCTTGTCTCAGGCGGTTTTATTAGCAAATTCAGATGAAGAGCAAATTTTGGCAGCAGAAGCACGTTTCACCAAAGGTTTAGCGCATGCGGCTGACATTCGTGCGCGTGCAAGGCGACTTGCTGGCTTCGAATAAACCTTAGCGTTAGCTTAGTGTTGTTTCGTTAAATAAGCTTGATAAATTAATTAACCAATTCGGCGCATTAAAAACTCCAATATCGGTCAGGATATTGGAGTTTTTTATCATTGATGATCACAAATCCCTTGATGGCTTACATTAAATATTTCGCGTGAAAGCCTAAATGCTCTTCAATAAAGCTCGCGATAAAGTAGTAACTATGATCATACCCTTCCTGCATTCTCACCGTGATATCACCTTCAAGTTGAGCTGCAATATCAATGAATGTCTGCGTGTTTAACTGTTCAGCTAGGAATTGATCAGCATCACCTTGGTCAATTAAGATGGGTGTAGATACAGTGGCTGATTTAAGGAGCTCGCATGTATCATAAGCAAACCAGTCTTGCTGGCTATCACCCAAATAGGCGGTAAATGCTTTGATTCCCCAAGGACATTTTATTGGGTTCACGATCGGGCTAAATGCCGATATTGACTGGTAGCGAGTATTGTTGCGTAACCCTATCATTAACGCACCATGTCCTCCCATACTATGTCCAGAAATTGATTTATTCTGGTTCACGGGAAAATGTCGCTCGATCAATGAAGGTAACTCGGACGTAACATAATCGTACATGTTAAAGTGCTCAGCCCAAGGGGCTTGTGTTGCATTCACGTAAAAGCCAGCGCCCTGACCCAGATCATAATGTTCATCGTCGGCAACCCCCTCTCCTCTTGGACTCGTATCCGGAGCAACAATTGCTATCCCAAGCTCTGACGCTACCTTGAAAGCGCCTGCCTTTTGCATAAAGTTCTCATCAGTACACGTTAACCCCGACAACCAATACAATACTGGTACGTTATGGGCTTCTGATGCGCCAGGGGGTAAGTAAACTGCAAACCGCATTTGACAATTGTTAGTAGATGATTGGTGACTGTATTGCTGATGTAAGCCACCAAACACTTTGTTTTCACTTAGTTTTTCCAACATTGTTGTTTACTGCCTATTTATCCATATGAATAACGCTACGAATACTTTTACCCTCGTGCATTAAATCGAAAGCATGATTGACTTCATCTAACCCCATGGTATGCGTAATAAACTCCTGTAAACCAAAATCACCCGCCAAGTATTGCTCGACAATTGCTGGCAATTCTGAGCGACCTTTTACACCACCAAATGCCGTGCCACGCCATACTCGACCTGTCACTAACTGAAACGGTCGTGTAGATATTTCCTGACCTGCACCGGCAACACCGATGATCACAGATTCGCCCCACCCTTTATGGCAGCATTCAAGTGCTTGACGCATTACATTCACGTTACCAATACATTCAAATGAGTAATCTACGCCACCGTCAGTAATGTCAACAATGTGCTCTTGAATTGGCTTATCTACATTTTTTGGGTTGATAACGTCAGTCGCGCCAAGTTGTTTAGCCAAATCAAATTTGCTGTCATTAATGTCTACACCGATGATACGACTCGCACCAGCCATACGAGCACCAATAATCGCCGATAAACCAATACCACCAAGGCCAAATACAGCAACCGTATCACCTGGTTCAACTTTCGCAGTATTTAATACCGCCCCCATGCCTGTTGTCACGCCACAACCTAACAAACACACTTCTTCTAATGGTGCTTGCTTGTTGACCTTTGCAAGTGAGATTTCAGGTAAGACTGTATATTCGGAAAACGTTGAGCACCCCATATAGTGATATATCGTTTCACCATTAATGGAGAACCGTGATGTGCCATCAGGCATTAAGCCTTTACCTTGAGTCTCTCGTACGGCTTGACATAAATTTGTTTTACCTGACTTACAGAATTTACATTCGCCACATTCAGCTGTGTAAAGTGGAATGACGTGATCACCAACGGCAACACTTGTTACGCCCTCGCCAACCATTTCAACGATACCGCCACCCTCATGACCCAAAATCGAAGGGAATATGCCTTCTGGATCTTCACCTGATAAGGTAAACGCATCAGTGTGACAAACACCAGTCGCGACGATACGAATCAGTACTTCACCTTTTTTGGGAAGTTCAACGTCCACCTCTTCCATTTTTAAAGGTTCACCAGCAGCCCAAGCAACGGCCGCTTTTGATTTAATCGAGGTTTGTCCAGGTTGTAATTGCAGTGTCATAGTATTTCTTCTTAATTTATTTCGTTACGATGTCATTATATTTATTTCTAATTAATTGATAATATACTGTTTTTGAAAAACATTATTACTATTTAGTAATAATGTTTTATTTAGTTAAGACTACAGAGACAAATATGGCAAATTGGGACGGAATATCTGAGTTTGTTGCGGTTGCAGAAACCAATGGTTTTACCAGCGCGGCCAAAAAACTAAATACCTCCGTGGCTCACATTAGTCGTCGAGTGGCGGGATTGGAAACAAGACTTGCGACTAAACTACTAAACAGAACAACACGAAAGATCACCCTAACAGAAGCGGGTATTCTGTATCTCGAACATTGCACAAAGCTGGTTGAAGGACTTGAAAATGCTGAGTTATCGCTATCTCAACTTCAATCATCTCCTGAAGGCAAACTCACAGTGACAGCCCCTGTAGCGTTTGGCGAAAGACATATCGCGCCAATAATTAATGACTTTATGGCGCAATATCTCGGCGTTCGTGTTGAACTGATATTATCCAATGATCGATTAGACTTTTTTGAACATGGTATTGATGTCGCCATACGCTTAGGAAATCTTGAAGACTCAAGCTTTATTGCAAAAAAGCTGGGGAACAGACAACTCTTTTTATGCGCTCATAAAAGCTATTTAGAAAAATATGGCTCACCGACAACACTCAGCAGCCTTAAGTCACATCGATGCCTTGTTGGCTCTATTGATCATTGGCGATTCGAACAAAATGGCCAAGAAAAGCTAGTTAAAATAAATGGTGTTTTAACATGTAATAGTGGTCCCGTATTATTGGATGCAGTTCACAAAGGACTGGGAATTGCGCAGTTACCAGGCTATTACGTTAAAGACGACGTTTTAGCGAAAAAGTTGATTGAAGTTTTGCCAAGTTTTAGGCCACAAGATGAGGGAATTTGGGCACTCTACCCCGACAAAAAGCATATGCCGATGAAAATTAAATTATTTATCGAATTTATTGCAAATAATCTAAAGGAAAAGCAATAGAGAGGTATTAGCGACAACTAATACCTCTCAATTAAATTACAAGCTTTTTACGATGTCTCTAACTAGGTCAGGACCTTCGTAGATAAAACCAGTGTATAGCTGTACAAGCGATGCACCAGCTTCCATTTTAGCTTTAGCATCTGCAACACTATGAATACCACCGACACCAATAATTGGCATTTTGCCGTCTAACGCTTTTGCTAACAAACGAATGACCTCGGTACTCTTGTCTGTAACAGGCTTACCACTTAAACCACCCATTTCATTACCGTGCTCTAGGTGATCAACTTTATCACGATCAAGTGTCGTGTTAGTCGCAATAACGCCATCGATATTATTAGCCACTAAACATTCAGCAATAGATTCAATTTCTTCGATTGTTAAATCAGGCGCGATTTTAACAGCAACGGGTACATACTTGCCGTACTGCTCTGCAAGTTTTGCTTGCTCCGCTTTTATTTCTGATAGTAATTCGTTAAGCGCTTCACCATATTGTAATGAGCGTAAACCCGGCGTGTTAGGCGAAGAGATATTAATAGTAATATAGCTCGCTACGTCATATACCTTACGCATACAAAAGATATAATCATCTTTAGCTTTGTCTTCTGGCGTCACTTTGTTTTTACCAATATTGATGCCAACAACACCATCAAAGTTAGCTTTACGTACTTGCTCAACGAGGTAATCCACACCTTTGTTATTGAATCCCATACGATTAATAATCGCATTTGCTTCTGGCAGGCGGAAAATACGAAGTTTCTCATTACCAGGTTGAGGTTTAGGTGTCACCGTGCCCACTTCAACGAAACCAAATCCCATCCCTGTAAATGCATTAATGCATTCACCATTTTTATCCAAGCCTGCTGCTAAGCCCACAGGGTTTGGAAACTTAATCCCCATGACTTCTACTTCTTTGTTTGGCACACGTGATTTGTATAACCAGCTTAGAGGCGCCTGCCCCATATGCTTTAATGAGCCAATCGTAAAATCATGGATTTTCTCAGGATCAAATTGAAATAGAACTTTGCGAATTAATGGATACAAGGTACAACTCCGGCTTTAAAAATTGATGCTTATTTAGGATAAAAAAATCCCCGCGTTTAACGGCGGGGATAATAACATTTATTTGCTTGGATCACAGTGTAAACTTAGTAACATTAATTCCCTTAATGCAACTGAGAATTTAGCAAATTCGTGCGTCTGACTTGTTCTAAAGTCAGATAAAATGTGCTGCCAACGTTCAAGTGGTTGACTCGATTGCTCAAACCATAAATCTAACATTGTGTCAGTAGATTGTTCTGATTTGTAATTCTTCAGCACAACTGACGTTAATGAACGCTGTTGCCAATCAAGTTCTTCCCTAAATGACGCCCTAGCAAGTGCTTGCCAGTGGTTTGTTACCGGTTGACGCGTAATTTGGTCTAAGAACCAGTGTAATGACAATCGGTCGCCTAATTGGAAGTAAAGTTTAGCAACTTGATCAACATCACAGCTTTCCATTTGCGAAATCTCTGCGATATCCATCACTGAGAAAATCGTACTTAACTGTGAAATACGACGTGCAAGCGCTTTAGGAGCTCCAGCATTTGCTAAGTCTGTAGCGACCTTAGATAAACCAGCTAACTCATCTTTTGCAAGGTAGTTATCTAAGTTATCAGTCATTACAGCAAAGGTTGGTTTGAAGAATGCAATTGTTTCCTCAATCGTTAATGACTTATTGCGATGGCGCAAGAACCAACGTGTTGCACGACGAACATTACGACGTAACTGGAATAACATCTCCGTTTGAACAGCAGTTGTTATCTTGTTATCTAAGTCAGAAATTTCTTGCCATGTTTTCGGTAACTCGAAAATCTCACAAGCAATTGCATAGCTAATTGCAGTTTCAGCAACTGTAGCACCTGTTTCTTCCATCATACGATTAACAAAGTTAAAGCCCATGTCATTGCCAATATTGTTAGCTAGACGTGTTGCAATAATTTCTGCACGTAGTGGATGGTCTTGCATTTGTTCAGCGTACTTCTTCTGTAATTGCTGAGGGAATGCTTCAATCAATAAGCTTTGGAAGTATGGGTTTTCAGTGATTTCGTCACACACCAAATCTTCTTTCAACACCATCTTGTTGTATGCAAGTAACACAGACAATTCAGGACGAGTAAGGCCTTTGTTTTGTGCTAAGCGTTCAGCAATTTCATCGTCACTTGGAATAAACTCTAGTGCACGGTCTAGTTTGCCTGTACGTTCCATTTCTTGAATAAAACGTGTTTGCTCTTTTAACTGGCTTGCACCGCGTAACTCAGTAATTGAGATAGAGTGTGTTTGACGGTAACAGTCATGTAATACGATATCAGACACTTCGTCCGTCATATCGTAAAGTAACTTGTTACGTTGCTTAACAGTCAAATCACCATTTTGAACTAAGCCATTAAGTAAAATTTTGATATTTACTTCGTTATCTGAACAGTCAACACCACCAACGTTATCGACTGAATCAGTATTCATACGACCACCATTGGCAGTGTATTCAATACGACCTAATTGCGTTAAACCTAAGTTACCACCTTCACCAACGATTTTGGCGCGTAGTTCACTACCGTTGATACGTAACGCATCGTTTGCTCTATCGCCAACCTCTAAGTGACTTTCACTTGAGCCTTTAACATAGGTACCAATACCACCGTTCCAAATTAAGTCGACCTTAGTTTTCAATAACGCTTGAATAAGATCATTTGGCGCCATTGACTGCTTTTGCGTACCAATCATCTTCTTGATTTGTGGTGTTAACTTAATTGACTTCGCGGCACGAGAGAAAATACCACCACCTTCAGAAATAAGGTCTTTATTGTAATCTTCCCAAGAACAGCGTGGTAAGTTAAACAAACGCTCACGCTCTTTCCACGTTGACGCTGCATCAGGATCAGGGTCGATAAAAATATGTAAGTGGTTAAACGCAGCTTGTAAACGAATGTGTTTAGATAACAACATACCATTACCAAATACGTCACCCGCCATATCACCTATACCGATACAGGTAAAATCAGTAGTTTGACAGTCAATATCCATTTCACGGAAGTGACGTTTAACCGATTCCCATGCACCTTTAGCGGTAATACCCATACCTTTATGGTCGTAACCTACAGAGCCACCAGAAGCAAACGCATCACCCATCCAGAAGTTGTACTCTTCTGAAATACCATTAGCGATATCTGAGAAGGTTGCTGTACCTTTGTCAGCAGCAACAACTAAATAAGGGTCGTCTTCATCATGGCGAACAACATTAGCAGGCGGCACTAACTCACCACCAACAATGTTATCTGTAATGTCTAATAACGCGCGAATAAATGTACGGTAACACTCTTTACCGGCTTCAAAAATTTCGTCACGAGTACCGTGCTCAGGTAACTGTTTACAAACAAAGCCACCCTTTGCACCTACTGGCACGATTACAGTGTTTTTAACTTGTTGCGCTTTTACTAAGCCTAAAACTTCAGTACGGAAGTCTTCTCGACGGTCTGACCAACGTAAACCACCACGAGCAACCTTACCGCCACGTAAATGCACACCTTCAACTTGCGGAGAATATACAAAAATCTCAAACGCAGGGATTGGTTGCGGCATTTCAGTGATTAACTTAGGTAAAATCTTAAATGAAATGTATGGTTTAAACGCTTCTTTATCACCCGCTTGGAAGTAGTTTGTACGAATCGTTGCATTCATCATTTCAGCAAATCGACGAATAATACGGTCATCATCAAGGTTTGCTACCTTGTCTAACGACTCTTCGATTTCTGCTTCTACTTTTGCGATCGTTTTCTCTGATTGTTTACCTTTCGGATCAAAGCGTAAATTAAATAACTTGATTAATAATTCAGCTAAGTTCGGGTAACGAGAGAACGTATCTTCGATGTAGTTTTGACTAAATGTACCACCAATTTGACGCTCATATTTCGCATAAGCACGTAAAATTGATACTTCACGACCTTCTAAACCCGCACCCAGAATTAATCGGTTGAAACCGTCATCTTCTAAAACACCACGCCACACTTTTGCAAATGCGTCTTGGAATAACTGTTGTACTTTCGCAAGGCTAAACTCACCCTCGCCTGTTAAGATCATTGAGAAATCTAAGATCCAGTACATCTCGCCGTCACTTCCACGAACAGCATAAGGACTTTCACCAATAACACGTAAACCAAAGTTTTCTAACATTGGTAACACGTCAGAAAGGTGAAGCGGTTCACCCGTATGGAATAACTTCAATTTAACGAAACGGCTACCCGCTTTTTCTTCTTGCGGCTGATAAAACAACATTTCTAATTGGTTGTCATCAGAAAGCGCTTCAAGTTTTGCAATATCAACGATTGCAGAGCCAGGAAGGACTTCATCTTTATACGCTTGAGGGAAACTTGCGTATTTCGACATTAAACTTTTTGCTTTTGATTCACCTTGGTTTGACGTAAGCGCATCTGCTAACTTGTCGTCCCAGCTTCTAGCGGCTTCATTTAGGTTCTTTTCAATTTCTTTCACATTAATATCTGCTTTAGTTGAGTCGACACGCACAATGTAATGAGTTCGTGCTTGAACTGATTCAGAGAAGTAAGTGTTAAATTCGACTTCTTTATTACTACCGAAGGCTTCTTGTAGAAGTTTTTGTGTTTCTACACGTAATTTAGTGTTGTAGCGTTCACGCGGAACGTAAACCATACAAGAGTAGAAGCGATCGAATGCATCACGGCGTACAAATAAACCTGAATAATCACGTTCTTGCATGCGCAGAATACCAAGTACGTTATGTAATAATTCCTCAGTTCTTGATTGAAGAATTTCATCACGTGGATAGGTTTCTAAGATATTAATCAGTGTTTTGAAAGAGTGTGAACCTGGCGCAAACCCAGACGCTTTACAAACACTATTTACTTTATCGGAAATTAAAGGAAGTTCTACTGCACTACTTGTGTAGTACGCTGAACCAAATAAACCGATAAAACGTTCTTCACCCACAACTTTGCCATCTTTGTCAAAGCGCTTGATACCAATGTAATCAAGATGTGCTGGACGGTGAACACGTGAACGAGAGTTAGTTTTGGTTAAAATAAGTGCATTTTCACCCAGTGCAATTTCACGAGCTGTTGCGCTTAGTGTTGATAATAAACGCTTATCCGTACCCTTAGAGTTTTTCATTAAACCTAAACTAGATTTAACGTTCGCAGTTAATGCTAAATCACCTTTAAGGGTTTCAACGTCATACGAGCGGTAGCCCATTAACGTGAAGTTATTATTGGCAATCCACTTTAAAAATTTAAGTGATTCTTGTTTGTTGCTTTTCTCGCCTGGCACATTTGAATTGCCAAACTCATCGATAACGTCGTTTAAACGTTTTAGCATTGGTTGCCAATCGTTCACCGTTAAAGAGATGTCACTAACAACCGATTCAAGTTCAACTTTTAGCTCGGCTAACTGTTCATCACTTGTAATGCGGTCAATCTCGATGAAAAACACGGTTTCATTAACCGAATCTTTAATTTTCTTCTCACTAGCATTAGCTAATTGAGTCACATTATTGCTTTTATCGCGCGTAACTTGCATTGGGCAGTTAAGCATTAAATGTGGACTAAGGCCCTTTCGATTCAGAGCAATTCTTACAGAATCAACAAGAAACGGCATATCATCAACAATGACTTCGATAATAGTGTGGCTCGACTTCCACCCATTTTGCGCAACTTCAGGATTAAAAACCTTAATAAGCGCATTACCGTGTTTAAACTCGTTCAACGAATTCCATAAACTGAGTGTCGCACCATATACGTCACTGTCGTTTCGGTAAGTTAAATCCGAGGTTGAGATATTGCCGTAAAGAATTTCTGAAAACTTTTCGACTAGAGGGGCTGTTTCTTTCGAAACTTTTTGCTGTATTAATTGTGATACGTTTTTCAGTATTACTGATGGTAGACCGTCTACTAACGCCATGCCGTTTTCCTTATGTGAAAAAACGAATATTTATTATTTTAATACCAACTTTTGAGTAAATTAGTATGAACTGTCTATTAGGATAGACTATACCGCAGATTTTATTAGCTATTTTAAGGTTTTGCGAGTGTTTTTTTATTGATTAGACCACTGAAATTAGCGGCTAGAGGAGGAATCTGTGATTCTATTCAATAGTTATAAATAGAAAATGGCCTTTCGGCCATTTTCTTGATTATTTATGCAACTATTTTTTTTGTTTTTCTTTTATTTCTTCTCGCCATAAAACTGATGCTAATGCTGGCAATACAACTATCGCTGCAAGCATGTTCACCAAGAACATAAACGTCATCAAAATACCCATATCTACTTGGAATTTTAAGTCAGAGAAGAACCAAGTTGAAACGCCAATAGCAAGCGTAACACCTGTAATCAGTACGGCACTACCACGTTCGGTTAATGCTGCAAGATATGCTTGGTGAACACTTTCACCGTTTCGAATACGTTGTGCCATAGTTGATAAAATATAAATACCGTAATCAACACCGATACCAACACCAAGGGCAATAACTGGAAGCGTTGATACCGTTAAGCCGATATTTAATTCCGTCATTAACCACTGCGCAAGTGTTGAAACCACATACAACGGCAGCACAACTGAAATGGTTGCTCGTACGCTTCTAAAACTAATTAAACATAAAACGATAACTGCGGCGTAAACATACATCATCATTGGCAACTGAGCAGCTTCAACTGCTTCATTCGTCGCCGCCATTACACCAACAGGACCAGATGCAAGCTTAAACTGCAATTGGTCATTGTTTAATTCACTTGCATATAATTTAACTTTATCAACAACACGGTTAATAGTTTCTGCTTTGTGATCTTCTAAGAATAAAATCACTGGCATTACACTACAGTTTCTATCAAGTAAACCACTTGATGTAGGTACACGTGAAATTGATTGAACTAACGATTGCTGGTTACGAGACAAGCTGCGCCACTTAGGGTTACCCTCGTTGTAACCTGCATTAACGATTTTCGCAACGCTCGCTAAACTAATCGCAGAATCTACACCCGGAACGTTCTCCATCTTCCATTGGAATTCATCCATGGTTTCAAGTGTGTCGTGTGATGTACATGCATCAGGATACGCTTCAACAATCACAGAAATATAATCGACGGTAATTGCGTACTTATCTGTAATTAAAAACGTATCTTGGTTATAACGTGAATCTTCATGCAATGCCGGAGCACCCGCGTGTAACTCACCGATTTTCATATTCTGAGAGTAATATGCACCTGCAACAAACAATAGTGCAGTAACACCTAAAATTACACGCGCAGCCTTAGGTGTCGCAAACACAGCAAGCTTGCGCCAAATTTCGTCATTGTTGCTCTTAGCAATTTGCTCATCGCTATCCTTGGTTAATTTCATGTACGAAATTAAGATAGGTAATAAGATAAGGTTAGTTAAGATAATCATCGCAACACCAAGTGATGCAGTAATTGCTAATTCACGAATAACGCCAATATCAATCGATAGTAAGGTTAAAAAGCCTACGGTGTCTGATAATAACGCCACCATACCTGGCACTAATAATGTTCTGAAGCTAAATTGCGCAGATTCTTTTGCACTATAACCTTGGTTAACGAGCTTTTTAACTGAGTTAATCATCTGTACGGCATGACTCACACCGATGGCAAAGACTAAAAACGGTACCAAGATTGACATTGGATCCAAACCGAAGCCGATAACGGTCAACATCCCCATTTGCCACACAACAGTAACTAGAGAACAGAAGATAGGTAAAATGGTCAACTTTACTGACTTACAGAAAAAGAAAACCATCAATGCCGTGATCGCAATAGCAACCCCGAAGAAGGCAACTACACCTTTTGCACCTAACGCAACATCGCCTACCATTTTCGCAAAACCAATAATGTGAATACTAATATTGCCCTTCTCATATTGACCACGAATTTGTTCTTCAAGCTGGTTTGCTAAGTTAATTGTATCTAGCTTTTCGCCTGTGTTTGGGTCTATATCCATTAACGAAGTTTGGACCATTGCACATGTGTAATCGTCAGATACCGTACGACCTACAATACCTGCTTTCTCAATGTTGCTTTTTACAATGGCTAGACCACGTTCGTTCGGCTTAAAATCAGCAGGAATCACTGGTCCACCGGCAAAGCCGTCTTCAACAACTTCAACAAATCGAGTGCTCGGCGAATAAAGTGATTTAACTTGAATACGATCAACCCCAGGTATGAAAAACAGCTGATCGTGTACACCTTTTAATGAAGTGAAGAATTCTTCATTAAAAATATCGCCGTTTGTATTACAAACAGAAATTAATACATTATTTGCACCACCAAAGTTCTCTTGGTGTTTCAAATAGGTTTTCATGTAACTGTGATTAAGTGGAATATTCTTGATGAAAGAAGCATCAAGGCGAATTTGGCTCGCTTGGTAGCCAAGAAAAATGGTTGATAGTAGGAATAAAAACAACACCGTTAAACGATGTCGAAATATGCCAACTTCTATTCGATTAATAAAAGACTCTGAGTTCATAAGACTACTTCAAAATTGTAATTGTTTTAATGCCAACATCCGACACAGCAATAAGTTTTCCGTTGAAAACAGCACCAGCGATCAATGCTTTGCCATCTGGCTGTGGGTATTGAGTAAATGTTTGACCGTCGTCATCACTTGCTAACAACATGCCTGAATTACCAAGCACGTAAAGTGTATTAGAATCTGTTAATACGATTGAATTTAACAGGGCTTTTGTATCTGTTTCAACTGCTTGCCATGGCGTACCATTGCGCAAACTTCTAAAGGCATTTCCGCGCAAACCAACAACGAGTAAATTACCTTTTCGTGTGCGCGCTAAATCGAAAAATGAACCTTGATAAATTTCGTCGAATGGTTCCCAAGTATCACCAAAATCGTTACTTTTAGCTATCAACCCTATTTCACCAACTAAATAAAGCGTGCGGCCATCCATCGTAATGCGATTAAAATGCGGCAGAATACTACTTCTTTCATCCAAATAAGCTTCTTCATCTTCTTGTTTAAGCTCATTTAAGTAATCAATATCATCTTGGAACAGAAATTCTTCATGGAATTCATTTGTCCAGTTTTGTCCGCCATCAGTTGTACGGTAAAACATACCATACGCACCAATCGCTAAACCATTTAACTCATCTTTAAACACCACATCGAGCAATGGCTTTTCAAGTTGAGGGAAAAATTGTTGGATTTGCCATGTGCTACCGCCATCTTGGGTATGCAATATCGTTGCATCATGACCTACAGCCCAGCCTTTCATACTATTGACGAAATGAACTGCCGTTAATGTTGATTTAACAGGAACACTAGCTTGTTGCCAGTTTTCAGCGTCATTTGATACTAAAATATGACCATATTCGCCAACCGCTACCAATCGCTCATTACCGATTGCGGTTAGGTCAAGTAAAAGTGATTTTTCTGCCAGAGGCGCTTGCCATGAAGGAGAAGGAGTTTGGTCGGCAACAACTACAAAACTCGTAAAAATAAAAACTAAAGCCAACAATTGCTTCATTGGTAATACTCTCAAATTTATACAAAAAACGGCTGTTAAAACAGCCGTTTTTAACTAACATCAACCGCTCTGCTATACCCGAAAGACATAGCAAAGTCAGTGAATGCTAATACTAACAGCCGTTCTTAACGACGACCTTCACGACGTAATGCCGCTGGTGTAAATGACTTCTCTTCTAATTGCGTTGAGAAATCGTACATATTAGCTTGGTTATCTAAACCAATCGCAATGTAACGTCTAGACTGAAGATCATGGAACACTTCAAGCGTAGACCATTGTGCTGGTAATTCATAATAGTTTAAGCCATGTGCAACACCAACACGGTATAACTGATCACGGTTGTCGTAAATATCAGTTACAGCGATCTGCCAGCTATCTTCATCAATAAAGAACACACGTTTTTTGTATATGTGACGTGTATCTTCTTTTAAGTTAGCTTCAACAACCCAAACACGGTGCTTCTCGTAACGCACGTGATCAGGGTTAATGTGGCCAGGTTGGATAATATCGTCATAGCTCAACTTATCACTATGTAGACGGTAATCGTTGTATGGAATTAAAAGCTCTTGCTTACCTTTTAATGTCCATGTGTAACGATCTGGCGCGCCATTGTACATATCGAAATCATCAGTCGTTCTTAAACCATCTGACGCTGTACCTGGTGCATCGTATGCCACGTTAGGTGCACGACGAACACGACGTTGACCTGTGTTGTATGTCCAAGCTTGACGTGGTGTTTTGATTTGGTCCATGGTTTCATGAACTAATAACGCAGTACCTGCTAAACGTGCTGGCTCTGATACTTTTTGTTTGAACTTAAACAAGATGTTTGATTCTTGTAATTGCTCAGGTTGAGCACCTTTAACGTTATATGGAAGGATTAATTGCTCATCAAAACCAATGTATGTGTAGTCACCACTTGCTGTTGGTGCAGCTTGACCACCTTGGCGAATTACACTTTCACCACGGTAACGCAAAATGTGGTTCCAAATAGCTTCTAAACCTGTTTGTGGTACTGGGAAAGGTACACCTACAGCAGCCTGTGTAATACCGTTACCACCTTCAATTAACTCAGCACGTGTAGCATTTTCAACTGTTGCATCGTAAACGTGTTGAGGAAAAGATGCACTACGGCGAGTCTTGTATACATTCATTTTGAATGTATCTGGGTATGTTTCAAATAACTTAATTTGACCTGGCGTTAATAAGTCACGGTATTGCGACATGTTTTGCGCCGTTACCGTGTACTCAATTTTATCATCTGCATATGGATCAACGTGATGTTGGCCAGGAGTATAACCAGCTGGTGCAGCCGTAATACCACCATCCCACGCAGGAATAGAGCCGTCAGCATTTGCACCCTGCTCTGCACCCATAGGTGTTAAGCTTTTACCAAGCTTGCCAGCTTCGTCAGCAGAGATCTTTGCCATTGCGCCCGTTGTAGCTAATGCACATGATACTGCTAATGACAATAATGTAATTTTTTTCATGTTAATTGCCTTAGATTGAATACTTGATGTTGAAAGACACGTAATCACGATCTTCCATCTTATTAGTAGTACCTACACCATCAAAGAATGCGTTGTAAGTAATGTCAGCTGCCCAGCGGCTTTGGTAATCGAATGAAACACCTAAAGATACTGACTTACGATCTTCAATGAATAGGAATAATGGATCCGGCGTAATACCGTCAACATCATGAGAGAAAACAATACGCGGTGACATATTCACACCCGCAAATACGTTGTTGTAATCTAATTTACCTACAACGCGGTAACCCCATGCAAAGTCTGTTGGGAACGGGTTAGTTTCAACGCCGTCTTGAAGTGCAAGCTCAAGGCCTTCTTTACCTTCAATACCGCCATTACGAGCTGTACCCGGACCATTCAAACGTAATACGTCTTCATCAGGCATGTCGTTGATGTTAATACCACCTACTTCAACTAGACCTGTTACTTGGCTTGCACCAAACATTGGACCGAATAAATGTGTGAATGTCATTTGCGCTTGAACAGTGTCAGATAAGATATAACCTGGCGCTCTTTCACCTTGACCAAATACAGGCATTTGAGAAACACCGTCTAGGTCAGGTCGTAAACCCGCGTTCGCTAATTGCTGAGGCATCGCAGCGAAAAGAAGCTCTACGTCATCAATTTGAAGTGGTTCATCTTGACGGAAAGTTACTTCACCCGCTACAGCTGTTGTACCTGCAGTCGTGTTGAAACTTAACGCGTATAACTTGATATCTTCTACATAGTCTAATTCTACTTTAGAGAATGAATTTAACATGTAGTAGTTATCTTCAGTAATTTGGCCGCCTGCAATCATACCTAAGTCTGCACCAATTGCTTCAGCTGAGAAGTCAGCTGTAACACCAGAAAATACTGGGCGACGACTGTGATAATTCATGTAGTACAAACTTAATTCAGTGTCGTTTAATTCAGGTAAGAACCACGATAAACGTAAACCGTATTGACCGCCATCATCTGGCTCAACTTCAGCTAAACTGCCAGGTGCTTTTAACGTTAATTTTGTTGGGTATGCTAAGTACATTTGTGATGCAGTTGCCGTATCAATTGCACCAGCACGCATCAGGTCACCCATACCGTTTAAGCTAGACATTAAAAAGTCTAAATCCATGTCAGGATTTCCAGTGAAACCTAACTGAACGTTGTTGTAATGACCACCGTCACCAGCAAAGTCGTTAGTTGAGAAGTAACTACCTGGTGCAGGTAATACAGTTTTCTCCCAACGGTATTGATAAAAAGCTTCAACGTTGAAGTTTTCCGTTACACCTAATGATGCCCATACCGCGCCAAATGGAATAAACGCTTCTTTCAATTCCGCACCTGGAGCACGTAAACGAGCGATATCTACAGGGTTAAGCTCACTAATACCGTGAGAAATAAGCGTACTTTCACCCCAGCTAATAACTTGGTCACCAATACGAACAGATAACGGCATTTCACCAATATCAAAGTCTGCGTAGAAGAATGCATCTAATAAACGGATATCTTTACAAACTTGTTCTTTAGCTTCGTCATCACGACATACATCGTTATTTACTTGAGACGTTGGGTTAACCCATGGGCGCTCACTATCCATCATTTCGAAATCATAGAAGTACATGCCACGTGCGAAGAAACCAAAGTTATCGTAACGGATGTCTAATTCGTGAGAGCCTTTAAAAACAGAAGAGAATGCTTCGCCAGCATCATAGTTTAGGTTACCGTTGTCGCCATTGTTTGAATAGCCACCAGCACCGTTCCAAATGTCTGCGTTGATAGGTGTAGGGTTTGTTGCAGCATTGTAATTACTAAAATCAAAACCGTTGTGTAAGTTGTTTGACTTACCAACGTTGTCATTCCAGTTTCTGTCTTCAACACGCCAACTTTGGCCGTAACTGAATGTTGAATCGAAACTGATATCGAAATTCCCTACTTGGAAATTTGCCGCTAAAGCATTATTAGCTGATAAAGCTAACATAGCTGTTGCTATGCCAAGCGCTACCGGCTTTTTATAAAACTTTGCGTGAGGGCTATGTTTCATTAATTCTCTCCCCAAATGCGAAACAATTTTTATTTTTTTATTTCCACGAGGTTGTGGATGAAACAATAATTACATCATTTTAATGAACTAGCAAGCGATAAAATCATACCGAAAGCCCTCTATTTACAATGACTTTAGCGAGAGATCCAACCAGAGCAACAACCCTGTTTAAAACACTTGTTTAAAACGGCTTTTACAGAAAACAATTTTTTAGCTTGAGCAAAGCATTTGGCGGGCGTTAACACTTTATAGCGGTCAAACAACAAACCTTAATACTTTGCAGGCATGATGGTCTGACCACTGTTTAAAGCAAAAACTCTAAATCAATTTATGCGGGTTAAAGAAACGAACTTACCTTGGTCGGTTTTTAAGCAGAATAAGCCTCTTACGCCGAGTGAGTCGACATATTTTCGCAAATGCATTGCAGGAAATTCTACTCTCAAACCCGTTGTCGTTGTAACAACAAGACTTTGTACCCTACCCTGATAGTAAGGTAAAAAGTCCTGCGTACTCATATTGATCGAAAAGAAGTACGATTGGCTCATAATCTACGTATATAGGTTTAATCTAACGCAGCGTTAATTTTTTCTGTTAAGTCCTTTGATAAATTATCTAAGCTTCTTAACTTAACCAATTGTGCTTTCATCATCGCTTGTCGCTTTGGCTCATATTGTTTGAATGCAAGCAAAGGTGTGATTAAACGGGCGGCAACTTGAGGGTTGATCGTATTAAGTTTTTCAAGTTGGTCACCTAAGAACTCATATCCTCTGCCCGTTGAACAGTGGAAGTGCTTAGGGTTATTCATTGAGAATGCACCAATTAATGAACGAGCTCGGTTTGGATTATTTAAACTAAAATCCTCACGTGCTAATAGCGCTTTCAAATTTTCAAATGTGTCATCGCCTTGCTGCATCGCTTGTAATGAAAACCATTTATCCATCACTAACGTCGTGTCTAGCCATTTTCGTTCGAAGTCGGCCATCAAGCTGTCACGAACTGACAATCCCTGATTGGTTGCCGCATTGAGTGCTGCAAGATTCTCTGTCATGTTTTCGCCCGCTTGGTAGTGAGCTTCAACCAACTCATGATTAGCAGCATTCACCGCGAGATAACTCAGACAAACACTTGCTAATGAACGCGTTTGTGGCGTTCTTTCACCCGATTGACAGTTACGGTATGCCGTTAATAAATGCTCAGATAAGCCATTTGCTAAAAACTGTTTCAACGTATTTAGCGCATCAATAATTTTTTCAGGCTCAATGACTTTTGCATTATCCGCTATCTCACCAAAGCCTGGCAGTGTTAGTTGCTCCGCTTTTAATGCTGTATCTAAAGCTTCATTTGAAAGCACATCTTTAAACGCATTAATCAGTTGTTCTGGTAATTGGTAATTTGGATCTTCGATTAATCGGAAAATGTATCGAGTAAATAATTTTTGGCCTGCATCCCATTGGCAAAATGTATTATTAGCCTTTTGCATGATTGTGATCAGTTCATCATCACTTTGTTCAAAGCTGACTTTAACTGGGGCACTGAAATCACCTAAAAACGCCATGACAGGTTTTTCTTCGTAGCCATCAAATGTCCACACTTGGCTTTCACTTGTAAGCTCGAGTAAATGAGCTTCAACTGCACCCGTACTACCATTAATAAGCTCTACCTTGATAGGAATATGTAATGGGTACTTTTCTGGTTGTTGTTTTGTCGATTCTGTCAATTGAGAGACTTCGATTTTATAGGCTTTGCTACCGTCATCAAAGGTTTCGTTTACTGACAACATTGGCGTGCCTGATTGCGAGTACCAACGTTTAAACAAAGACAGGTCTTTATTCGACGCATCAGCCATGGCGTTAACGAAATCATCACAAGTAACAGCCATACCATCAAAACGTTCGAAATAGAGATCCATACCCTTTCTAAAGTTCTCTTGTCCAAGCAATGTGTGCATCATTCGAATAACTTCCGAGCCTTTCTCATACACAGTTAACGTGTAGAAGTTATTCATCTCCATCACTTTTTCCGGACGAATTGGATGAGCCATTGGGCTGGCATCTTCGGCAAATTGATGAGCTCGTAGAACACGAACGTTTTGGATTCGAGTGACCGCAGCACTGTGCATATCAGCACTAAATTGCTGATCACGAAATACCGTTAACCCTTCTTTTAAACTCAACTGGAACCAATCTCGACAAGTAACTCGGTTACCTGTCCAGTTATGAAAGTACTCGTGAGCAATAACGGCTTCAACATTGAAGTAATCGGTGTCTGTTGCTGTATCTTCGTTCGCCAGCACGTACTTAGAGTTGAAAACGTTAAGCCCTTTATTTTCCATTGCACCCATGTTGAAAAAGTCCACAGCAACAATCATGTAGATATCAAGATCGTATGCTAATCCAAATACTTCTTCATCCCACTGCATTGATTTTTTTAATGAGGTCATTGCATGGTGTGCTTTGGATAAGTTGCCTTTATCAACGAATATTTCTAACGCAACATTTCGCCCTTCACTGGTTTTGAAGCTATCACTAAGTAAATCAAAATCACCTGCAACTAGTGCGAACAAATATGCTGGCTTTGGATATGGGTCATGCCACGTGACAAAGTGCTTGCCACCGTCTAATTGCCCAGAATCAACTTTGTTACCATTTGATAGTAATTGCGGAAATTGCTCTTGTTCTGCAATCACTTTAGTCGTAAAGGTCGCCATCACATCAGGACGGTCCATGTAATAGGTTATGCGTCTAAATCCTTCCGCTTCACATTGTGTACAAAATGCATCACCGGACTTGAACAAACCTTCAAGTGCCGTATTGTTTAGCGGATCGATTTGCGTTTCTATCACTAAAACATTGTCCTCTTCCGGCAATGATAGTATCAACCCTGTTTCAGATAATTGATACTGAGCAGCTGAGAGTTGTTCACCATTAAGTGTAACTTTCAATAACGTTAAGTGCTCACCGTCTAACTGAAGCTGTGTATTTTCAGTCAGTCGTTTAATTGCCATTTCATTTACAACATGGGTTTCGGTGTCGTTCAACGAGAACGTTAAATTAACCGTACTAATTTGAAATTCAGGCGCTTTGTAATCCGATAAATAGCGTGTAGTTGATTGAGTCATAAAGAGTCCGCAAAGCAAAGTTGTAGATATTGATTTAGTTATGTGCAAAGAAAAGCCAGTTAAACACTGGCTTTTGAATATTTATGTATTTAGCAGTTTTATGCAGGTTTTACTAATTTTTTAATTTTAAATCCGATAAAACCATAAATGACTGCAAGAATTGGGTTAATAATGTTAAAGAAACAATAGAACAAGTAATCTAACGGGTTAACCATTAATACACTATACATATATGCACCACATGTATTCCAAGGAATAAGTGGTGATGTAATTGTGCCTGAGTCTTCCAATGTACGACTTAGTACAACAGGATGTAGACCACGACGTTCATACTCTTCTTTATACATGCGACCAGGCATTACAATAGCCATATATTGGTCTGCAGTAATTAAGTTTGTACTAAAGCACGTTGCCACAGTTGATGCAATTAAACTACCTGTAGATTTAGCTGTTTTCAAGATTGCAGTAACAAACACTTTTAACATACCCAAATGCTCTAATACCGCACCAAAACTTAACGCACACATAATTAACCACGTTGTGTTAAGCATGCTTGACATACCACCACCACTTAGTAAGTCATTAAGTTCACTATTGCCTGTTTCAATCGCAACACCGTCAAAAAATGCCGTCCAAACAACGCGTAAATTTGCTTCAACTTGACTTAAACCTTCACCAGCTAGTCGACCAATTAATTCTGGTTGAAAAAGCACGGCCCAGATAGCGCCGATAATTGCACCGATAGAAACCGCGATAAACGCAGGCGCTTTTCTAATGGCTAAAACAAGCAGCACAACTAAGGGTACGAGGTTAAATACACTCAAGTTAAATTGTGACGCTAACTGCTCGTTCAATGAATCAATCGCTTCCGTTGAAGCAGTCGTTGATTCAGTAAAACCCAAGATAGTAAAAATAACTAACGCTGTGGCAATTGAAGGAACTGTCGTCCACAGCATGTAACGAATGTGAGCAAATAGTTCACTGCCAGCAATCGCAGGTGCCAAGTTAGTTGTTTCAGATAGTGGTGAGACTTTATCACCAAAATACGCACCAGAGATAACTGCACCGGCGGTGATTGCTGGCGATAAATCTAACCCTTGCGAAATACCTAACAAAGCAACACCTATGGTTGCTGCCGTCGTCCAAGAGCTACCAATACTCATGGCAACAATACCACAAATAATACAAGACGCTGCGTAGAACCAAGACGGATCTAAAATCTTAAGACCATAATAAATCATGGTTGGTACAGTGCCTGAAAGCAACCATGTACCGATGAGTGCCCCTACTGATAATAAAATCAAAATAGCACCTAATGATAATGAAATACCATTAACGATCGCTTTTTCAATTTCAGACCAAGAGAAGCCGTTTTTAATACCAATAACAACTGCGATCCCCATAGCAACAAGTAATGCAATTTGGTTAGGACCATACGAAGAGTTGTCACCAAACAAGGTCACAGCGCCTGCAAGCATAATAACAAGCGCAATTACTGGAATTACAGAGTCAAACATACTCGGCGTGCGTGGTGATGAATCTACTGACATGTGAAAATTAAAACCTATAATTATTGTAATATTTATTGTATTAGCTAAGTAAAATGCCTTTAGTTTTGAATAAGTGCAAGTCACAATTTTTCGACGCTTGCGCGATGCAACAATAAATATTCGATAAAACTGAATAGATCATACCATCAATTGCCATTCAAGCAGAAACAAAAAAGCCGTCACAAGTGACGGCTTGATTGAATATTAAACAGTTTTCTAGCTAATTTTTTGCCAGTTTGTTAAGCGCAATCAAATCAAAGGTAATTTGAGCGGTTTCGTCCAAGAACACGTCTAACTCTTCAAGCTCTTCTGGTAAATCATCAAGACTTTCGATTGGCTCTTTACCCATTCTCGCTAGTCGCTCGTTTGCACGCGCTAAACGTTTGGCCTTTCTCGTTTCACGTTTTTCTTTACGCTCATCGATATTCAATGAAATAGTCTTGTCATCTTTCTCAGCTTTGTACTCAGCAATATCGTTTAATAGGTAATCAAATTCGATATTGGCTTTAATACGCTCTTGGTGCATACCTTCAAGATAAGCAATATCAAATGGTGCGGTATTAACTTGACGATAATTTGCTCGAGGCACTTGATCCCAAACTAAAGCATTTTCTTCTTTACTTTCACCCCATTCTTCAGGGCTGATTGCAGAAGGGAATGCAATGTCTGGCGCTACACCTTTGTGCTGAGTACTACCACCGTTAATACGGTAGAATTTTGCGATAGTATATTGAATTGAACCCAACGGCTTTTCATACAGATCATAAACACGGCCTAATCCGCGATGTTGTTGCACCGTTCCTTTGCCGAAGGTGTTTTCGCCAACAATAATGCCTCGGTTATAATCTTGAATCGCTGCAGAAAAGATTTCTGAAGCTGATGCACTATATCGGTCAACCATCACGGTTAGTGGGCCATCATAATAGCTAATGCCATCTCGATCGCTGTTTACTGCAATACGGTCTGCCCCATCACGAACTTGCACAACAGGACCTTTATCAATGAATAGGCCTGTAAGTAATGTTGCTTCTGTTAACGAACCACCGCCGTTGCCTCGCAAGTCAACGATAATGCCTTCAACATCTTCAGCTTTTAACTTCTCAATCTCTTTTTTGACGTCTTTTGACAAATTATTGTAAAAACTAGGAATTTCGATAACGCCTAATTTTCTAGGTTGCCCTTCTACAGAGTCATCAATATAAACGTCAGATTTCGCTGCACGGTCTTCAAGTTTGATTTTGTCTCGAATAATCGACACAGTTTTCATTGTATCAAGGCTGTCAGACTCGCCTGGTAACACTTGTAAACGTACCTTAGTGCCTTTCGGTCCTTTGATTAAGTCGACGACGTCATCTAAACGCCAACCGATAACATCAACAAACTCTTCGTCATCTTGAGATACGCCAACAATACGATCTTTTGGTTTCAATTCACTCGACTTATCTGCAGGTCCACCTGAGACAATACTTTGGATTACAGTGTAATCATCTTCGGCACGTAACACCGCACCAATCCCTTCCAAGGATAAGTTCATCTCCATTTGGAAACGTTCCGCGTTACGTGGAGATAAGTAAGACGTGTGTGGTTCAACAATGCGAGCAAAGCTGTTCATCACAATTTGATAAACGTCTTCACTTTCACTTTGCTTTAAACGTTTAATCGTGTTTTTGTAGCGCTTTGTCAAAAGCTCTTGAATTTTTGGCCACTCTTTTTCAGCCAACGTTAAGTTAAGTGCATCGTACTTAACTTTTTGACGCCAGAGTTCGTTCAACTCATCAATTGTTTCTGGATGAGAAGCATCTTCTCGGTCAAAGTGATAGCTTTCTTTCTTAGTAAAATCGAATGGCTTATCCAATAACGTCAATGCGTATTCATAACGCTCTACACGACGTTGTAGATTAAGGTTGTAAATGTCATAAGCAACTTGTAGTTGCCCGCGAGCAATTACCGCATCAAAATCGTCGCGATATTGGTCGAACTGTGCGACGTCAGAGGCTAAAAAAACGTTTTTATTGAAGTCTAATTGCTTAATGTAGCGATCAAAAATTTGATGCGATAAATCATCATCAATTTTAAACTTCTTGTAGTGAGCACGCATAAACTGCGCTGTAATGCGCTTCGTCGATACCGCGTGTTGACTCTCAGGGCTTAAAACAGGGAGCTCTTCTGGTATTTGATTGTCTTTACCAAAACTAACTACTGACACTGCCGACAGAGAAACAGCTATTGCGATACGACATAATTTATGCATGCTTCGTACTCCAACTTTTTTATGAAAAGATATTTTCTACTTGCGTCTTGATAACCATGCCTGATTGAAGTTGAACGTGAACGTCATTACCATCGACTTCTGTGATTACGGCATCCATTGGTGCGTTACCAAACTTAACTTTAACTTTAGCACCCTCTTTAACAGTAGACGAGTCTATTGGCGTTAAGTTCACAGGTTCTTGTGGTTTTTTCGCAGGTCGCTTCGTAGATTTTACGTTTTTAAATTTTTGCTTATTATCCTGAGAGCCTTTATTTTTCGGTGCTTGAGTTCCCTTGCGAGCAGGTTTTTGACCGTCTGCTTTAGCTTTAGGATTTTTGTTACCAAACTTTTCTTGGCTTTCTTTCAAAGTTTTTGCTGCGTAATCCGCTTGTTCTTGATCGATTTCAGCAACATTTTCACCCGCTAGATCGACACGTTGGCTACCCACTTTAACTGATTTTAAGTAGCGCCAGCTGCTTGTGTAATGTCTCAATGCTTGACGAAGGCGGGTTTTGCTTACAGTTTCATCATCAGCTAATTGTTCAGCTAAATCTTGAAAAATACCTACTTTTAATGGTTTCGCTGGGCCCTCAATTGAGAAACACGCCGGAAATTTTTCCACTAATAAAGCAATGATTTCTTTATTGGTATTACGTTTGTTTTCCATAAATACTACTTACAAATTTAATTTAAATCTTCAAGATATTGCGAACGGTTATCTAATACGTTTTTACACCATTCATAAATATCATCTGTTTCTAGTTCTGGCAAGGCTTGTTCGCCAATCCAGTGGTGCCAGATCAACTCAAGTAATCCTACGAGCTCATCTGGCGATATATCTTCTTCGGCTAAATCATACATTGTATGATAGAACTCATTTAGCTTTTCAGCGACTAGTTCTTCTTCGCCTTCCCAGTCGCCAACAACGGCTTCTGAGACCAAAAAGTCATGTATTACAACAAACTCTTTCATTTATTTACTCAATTGCTCTTCGAATAAACGAACAATGGCTTCTAAGCCTTTTTGGTCGACTTCATCAAAACGCTCATAAACAATGCTATCGATATCTAGCACAGCGATGACGTTGCCATTTTGGTGAACTGGAATAACAATTTCAGCATTTGAAGCTGCGTCACAAGCAATATGACCTTCAAATGCGTGAACATCAGCAATGCGCTGTGTACTATCAGTCGCTGCAGCTGTACCACACACCCCTTTTCCAAGAGGAATACGAATACAAGCAACCTTACCTTGAAAAGGTCCAAGTACTAACTGCTCATCAACCAAGCGGTAAAATCCAGCCCAGTTAACACCATCAAGGCGTTCGAAAAGTAATGCACTAATGTTTGCCATGTTTGCAATAGCATCAGTTTCATCACCGATAATTGCTTGAACTTGAGCATTCAGTTCTTCGTAAAAGCTCTCTTTATTCATCAAAGTTCACATCTGCTATAAAAAAGGCGCTTAACATACCTTGAAAAGCGCCATTTTAAAAGTTTTTATCGTATAAATCCTGTATTTATTCGAATTAGTCGTGTTCTATCGCATAGGTGACGGAAACTTCAGCAGTTAACCCTTGCGTACCAGCATGAGAACGGTGAAATGTCATCGCTTCAGCAGCCATCATTTTAGGGCGAGCTTGGTAATGCGATTGCTCTTCTATTGAAATGACCTTGCCTAACTTCGCACCTGACGCACCAAGCAGTGCTGCCGCTTTTGTTCTCGCATTATTGATAGCGCTTGTTAATAGTGCTTGATATGCTTCTTCATTACTTGACGTAAAACTCTGTAAAGGATCGATACGAGTAGCGCCTAATTTCACGCTGTTATCAAGTAATTTGTCGTAATTGGCTAAATCAATCAGACGAAACTCAACACTTCGGCTTACGGTAAATTCAACATCTTGCTCATAACCATATTCAGGCTGAGCATCTACTTTAACGATACTTGCTTTGCTTTCCGGTGTTGCCATATACACATCACGTACACGTTCAGATGGTTTTGGATATCGAACATTAACCGTTAATTGGCTTGATTTAATGTGCTTATCGTCAATACCCAGTGATTTAGCATAACGGGTTAATTGCGATGCTTGCGAGTCGACAACTTGCTTAAGTTTACTCGCACTTCTGCCCTTTCTCTCGAAACCAAAGCGGACAACAAACGTGTCAGGCACTAGCATCGTGCTCGCTTTACCTACAACTTTAACGCCTTCTTGTGTTTGAGCATGTGTCCCAGTGATAAACCCAATACCGGCAAGGCATAGTAAACTACCTGAAATTAATTTATTCATCACAACCTCTCTATTTATTGATCGTTGATAGGAATGCCTGTTTTTCTGCTTCGCTCGCTTGTTGCCACCAGTAATTTAGCATAGACAAAGCTGTCGGCTGGTTTTTGTTTACAACCGAAGATGTTGTTTGAGAAGAGTCAGCGGTCGTCAATTTTTCATTGCTTGGGGATGATACTGTCACGCCAGAGCTAACAGTAGTTGGCGCTGTTACTGCTGTAGCCGTCAATAAATTCACTTGAGACTCAACGACTTGAGCTTGATTATTGGTCAAAATGACGCGTGGCTTCTTAGCAAACACTTTACCGTCACTTTCACTATCTAGTGATGGTGTAGCTAATTTATAGTCTTGATTCTCCTTTGCGATAAAAGAAAATAAAAACGGTTTTGAACGAATTGTGGCAAAGTTTTCATCATCATCTTCAAAGAATTCTTGATACTTCAATAGCAGTTTTTGCTCACCAGGCTTGATGGCAAACTCTGTTGATTTTTCAAAAAAACTCGATTCGTGTTCAATGCCGTTTATCTCTAGAACCTTTAGGGTCTCACTTATCATTAACTTACCTGCGAGCGCTGGCGTACATACAAAGAAAGTACTCAACAAAAGGTGTTTTATCTTGATCATAATTAACTCAATTCGCTTAAAATCAGTATCATCTTATGAAAACAAAATATAAATGAAAAGTGTATTCGGGTTAAACTCCTTAATAAGGTAAACAATAAAATCATGAAAATACGAGGATTTAATGACTAAATGTCGCTGCCCATGGCTTGATGATACTAAGCCCGATTACGTCGAGTATCACGATACTGAGTGGGGTGTCCCAGTATTTGACGACCAAAAAATGTTTGAGTGTTTGGTCCTTGAATCTGCACAAGCAGGCTTAAGTTGGTACACAATTTTGAAAAAAAGAGAAGGATATCGAGAAGCATTTGCAAACTTTGATGTTAATAAAGTCGCGCAGTATTCGGAAAAAGACGTAGAAGCGCTAATCCAAAACCCTGCTATCGTTCGTAACCGATTAAAGATAGAAGCGACAGTTAACAACGCAAAACGCTTTATTGAAATACAGCAGGAATTTGGAAGCTTCTGTAAATATATATGGGGTTTCGTGGATTTCAAGCCGATTGTAAACACCATAGAAACGCTTGAAGATTATGTCGCCACGTCGGAAATTAGCGACAAGCTTGCGAAGGATATGAAAAAAAGAGGGTTTAAGTTTTTAGGTTCTACAACGCTCTACTCTCACCTTCAAGCAACAGGGTTAATAAACGATCACAGCACGAGTTGTTTCAGAAGAAATGAAATAATTCGGGGATACGATGAGAAAGATTTTACAAATTTCACAACTTAATACTTGGTTGAATTAAACTTTTCATGTCATTATATGTCATAGAAGTGAGTGATTAAGAAATTTGTAACCTTGAAAATCCACTCACAAGCCCATAAGTACTAGGTTATAACATTCTCAGAGGAATATTTATGCAATCAATCAATACGGCGAGTCAAAGTTCGTCAATCGAAATTAACAAGGTACTTAAAAATACCTACATGCTATTAGGCATGACACTAGCTTGGAGTGCCGTATGTGCTGGTATCTCTATGGCAATGAATCTGCCACATATGGCAGCTCTAGTGATGACAATTGTTGCTTTCGTTTTATTGTTTGTAGTTAATAAGCAAGCAGATAAAGCTAGCGGCATCTTTTGGATTTTTGCTTTTACCGGCCTATTGGGTGCGTCTTTAGGACCTATCCTAAACGTTTATGCAGGATTACCTAACGGTGGTTCATTAATTATGCAAGCGCTTGGCGGTACTGCGTTAATTTTCTTCTCACTATCTGCTTATGCGTTAACTAGTAAGAAAGACTTCTCATTCATGGGTGGTTTCTTAATGGTTGGTTTAATCGTTGTTTTAGTAGCAAGTATTGCGAACATTTTCTTCCAAGTACCAGCTATCTCATTGGCAACGAGTGCAGCAATCATCATGATCATGTCAGGCTTAATTTTA
The DNA here is from genome assembly GCF_030161435.1 of Thalassotalea loyana. GTDB lineage: Bacteria > Pseudomonadota > Gammaproteobacteria > Enterobacterales > Alteromonadaceae > Thalassotalea_G > Thalassotalea_G loyana. The sequence goes on from NZ_BSSV01000003.1 coordinate 107,184, forward strand.
TTTGATACAAGTCGCATTATTCACGGTGGTGAAACGAACTACATCCGTGCAACAGTTTCTTTGTACTTAAACATCTACAACATTTTTGTGAACTTACTACAATTATTAGGTGTTTTTGGCGGCGACGATTAATTACAAGTTGCACATCATACTGTTATAATAAAAGCCTCGATATTCGAGGCTTTTTTGTTTTGAGGTAAAAATTGAAATCAATTGCAGTGTTAATCACTTCATCTCCCCTATCAAATCTAACCGCAACAAGTATTGCGTTGATAAAACAGCTTATAGGAAGAAGTGATATTGAATTATTAGGTGTTTTTTTCTATCAAGACGGCGCACTCAATGCGAGTGCGAGCTTATCAATTCCCGCAGATGAATTTCAATCAATTAAGCAATGGCAACGACTTAATACCGAATACCAGCTTCCCCTTCATTTATGCGTGACAGCAGCAGAAAAACGTGGGCTTTCCGATGATTGGCAGGAAAGCAATAATATACTGCCTGAATTTACCATTTCTGGGCTTGGCGAATTTGTCACCTTATACAGCGCAGCTGATAAAGTCATTCAACTTTAGGAAGTCAAATGGAAAAGTCTATCGCAATTATTAACACTAGCGCTCCATTGATGTCGACTCACGCTAAAGATTCACTCGATCTCGCTTTAATATTGGGCTCATATGAACAAGCGCCTAGTTTATTCTTTATTGGAGATGGCGTATGGCAACTGGTTCAACAACAGATTGACAAAGCCAATGCAAAAGATTTTTTAAAAACACTTAAAGCACTTGAATTCTACGATATTGAAAATGTTTTTGTTTGCCAAAACTCGCTAGTTCAAAGAAACTTAAAAGAGGAGTTCTCGATTCCTGGGGTTAATGTACTAGATGCAAAACAATTGCAGAAACAGCTGTCGAGCTACAGCTCGATACTAAGGTTTTAAGGGGTTATTATGCTACATATTGTTCGACAATCCCCTTTTCAAAAAGATATTAGCCAAGAACTAGCAATCTTATTAGGCCCTGAAGACACGGTGCTCTTGATTGATGATGGCATTTATTTTCTGCAAAGTTTGCACTGGCAAATACTGGTAAACAAAGCGGCGAACATTCTCGTTGTCAAAGAGCATACACAAGCACGCGGTATTGCTAGTAATGACGATATCGAGTTCATTTCTCTTGAGTCGGTTGCAGAGCACCTTTTAACCGCTAATAACACGTTAACATGGCAATAATGATTGAATTTAACCAACAGCAAATAGAAACAGACAAACAAGGTTATCTCCTAGACCATACCTTGTGGACACCTGATTTAGGGGCCTACATGGCGGAGCTAGACGAGTTGTCATTGAAAGAAGAACATTGGGAAGTGATAAACTTCGTCAGGGAGTTTTATTTAACGTACAACACATCACCTGCGATACGTGCCTTAACCAAGGCAATGAAATCAGAATTTGGTGAGGAGAAAGCAAGTTCTCGTTATTTATATCGCTTGTTTAAAGAAGGCCCTGCTAAACAAGCAACAAAATACGCAGGCTTACCAAAACCAGCCCGGTGTATTTAAGTTAGCTAGGCACTAAACTTTAATATTAATTGTATTTCCACTCGATGCTGTTGGCGCAGGAAGACTTTCTAATGTGCTGGCAGCAGCTTCGATCAATTGAACCGCCATCTGGCCTTCAATCTCCTGTTGATTTTGCGCTTTTTTCGCGACAGCTATCTCTAGTGCATCTCCGGATGCTGACTGCACAGCTGATGACGAGTGAATCGTAATTGACATAACTACTTCTCCTTTAATACGTCCACGTTAATAACAAATTAGTCTCACCGACACTACGTTATCGGCCATGTTCAAAATACATTTAGTAAAAAAAATGGGATCTAGCCAATAAAACTAGATCCCATTGATAAACTTAAATAAATAGTAAAATTTATTTCACTGGTAATGTAGGAACGTGAACACCAGCCATTTCGTGCATTACGCGAACAACCTGACAGCTGTATCCGAATTCGTTATCGTACCATACGTATAATACTGCGCGATCTTCATCAACGATTGTTGCTTGTGAATCAACAACACCTGCAAAACGTGAACCGACTAAGTCAGTAGAAACGATTTCAGTAGACGCCGTGTAATCAACTTGGTCTTGTAACTTAGAGTTTAAAGAAATCTCACGAAGATAGTTATTTAAGCCTTCAGCAGTTGTTGCTTTTTTAAGGTTTAAGTTCATGATGGCCATCGATACATTTGGCGTAGGTACACGAATAGCGTTACCAGTTAATAAACCTTTTAACTCAGGTAAAGCTTTAGCTACCGCTTTTGCTGCACCTGTTGACGTGATAACCATGTTTAATGGTGCACTACGACCACGACGAGGCGATTTGTGGTAGTTGTCAATTAAGTTTTGGTCGTTTGTGTATGAGTGAACAGTTTCTACGTGACCATTCTTGATACCAAACTCATCGTTAATCGCTTTTAAAACAGGTGTAATTGCATTCGTTGTACAGCTTGCTGCTGAAACGATCTTATCTTCAGCAAGAATCATATCTTCGTTTACACCGTAAACGATGTTTTTGATATCACCTTTTGCTGGTGCAGTTAATAAAACTTTAGCAACACCAGTTGACTGTAAATGTTGACCTAAGCCTTCTTCGTCAGACCAGATACCCGTGTTATCAACTACTAATGCGTTATTAATGCCATATTCCGTGTAATCGATGTCTGAAGGAGATTTTGCGTAAATGACTTTAATGAACGCGCCATTTGCTTTGATAACGTTATTTTCTTCATCGATAGAGATGCTACCGTTGAAAGCACCGTGCACTGAGTCACGACGCAGTAAACTTGCACGTTTTGCTAAGTCGCCATCTTTGCCTGGGCGAATAACAATTGCACGTAAACGAAGCTTAGAGTTTGGACCTTCACGCTCGATCAATAGACGAGCTAATAAACGCCCAATACGACCAAAACCGTAAAGAACGACGTCTTGAGAACTGTTTGCATCGCCAGAGTCTTGAATGTCTGCTAATTCTTTTTCTAAATATTGTTCAATTGATAGACCGTTTGCGTCACCTTTAAAAAGGTAGTTATACGCAAGCTTACCAACGTCGATACGCGCTGGCGCCAACGACATCTTGTTTAATGCTTCAACAAAAGGGAAGCTCTCACGTAAACGCAGTTTGCTCTCTTCATGCAAAGCAACTGATTTGTGGGCTTTAATGATATCGATAGGCGTAGCAGTCACTAAAGGACGACCATATACTGAAATTTCAATACCTTTATTGCGGTATAGCTGACCAATAATTGGTTGCATGTTTTCAGCAAATGTTTGACGCTCTTGCCAACTAGCTTGATATTCTTTTTCCGTTTGGAATGTCATTTTTTAAACCTTTATATTTAAGTCAATTGAACAGTAAGCTATTATCATTATTATTGTTATTTTTGATATGAAAATAGTCTCAACCTCGTTGCGGCGCACATTGTAATCCAACATGAAATATTTCTCTACCGATTACATAAAATTTTCATCATTTAAGTGAAGCCATATGCGTTCTGTTTTTACTACAGTGTTAACTGTTTATTTATTGGTTGGTTGTGAACAAGGACCAACGATTTCAACGATGTGTGAAGCCGATCCACAAATATGCGTTGATATTCATGACGATAACTGGTGCCGTAAAGAGCGTAAAGCACTTTTACTGCACAACTATCATGTGAAACAGTCAAACAAAGATATCGATAAATATAAAGAATTATTAGCCTATGAAAACTATATTGGCTGCATGTCATTAGCTTCGCAAATCGAGCATATTAAATTAAAAGAAAAGAAAACAAATCGCATCAATAGCTTATTGAACGCTGAAAGGCGTTTTGATCAACTTGCAAAACAAACAAGAAATACCAGTGACCCTTACCTTTTATTTTTCCATTGGTCTAGATTTTTAGATGAAGAAGCCCTTAAAGAGTTTACGGAAAAGGAAGGAAGTGCAGAATTAGAAACTGCAGAATTACAGCAGTTCTTGGCGAGCTATTATATCAAGCGCGATCCTGAAAAGACCTTAGGCATACTTTTTCATTCACTGGAGATAACACCCGCTGGCGCTGTGCTAAACGATGAGGTTTTTGAATCAATCGCGAATATCTTTAATGTAAAGAAAGAGCCAAAACAAACCTACATCTGGCTTAAAGTTCTCCAGCTATATAACCCAGAAGACCAACATTTGAATGAAGAACTTATTAGCATGTTTGTCGAGAAACATGGCTTGGACGTCAACTTTCTAGATACGGTTGCAGAAGTTACGCTGAAAAATATTCAAGAAGGCAACTTCAAAGCACCACAATATTAATTTGAACACAAAAAAACGCACCTTATGGTGCGTTTTTATTAAGCGTTTTTAAACAGCAAACTAACCGAATTGACACAATATCGTTTACCGGTTGGTTGAGGACCATCATCAAATACGTGACCTAAATGGCTTTCGCAATTAGCGCATTTAATTTCAATTCGCTTCATATGAAGAGAATTATCTTCATGATAGCTCACTTGCCCTTCTCGACTTAACCAAAAGCTTGGCCAACCACAGCCAGCATTGAACTTGGTATTCGAATCGAATAGTGGCTGTTCACAATAAGCGCAATGATAAACACCATCTAACCAGTGATCATTATACTTCCCCGTGAAAGGATGTTCTGTCGCAGCAAGACGACAAACGCGATATGCGTCCTCTGATAACTGGTTACGATGTGTTTTATCTACCATAGCGATATCACTTTATAATTCAATTAACTTACGAGCTTCACTCGACCATTCAACATGGAACTTTTTACCTGCTGGCGCGTCAACACGCTCAAAAGTGTGAGCACCAAAGAAGTCACGTTGTCCTTGTAATAAGTTAGCAGGTAATACACCACAACGCACGGAGTCATAGTAAGATAGTGACGATGAAATTGCACCAATTGGTACACCAAGAATCGTCGCGTCAGCAATAGCTTGTCGCCAATTGATTTGGTGCTTATTGAGTTGCTCAATAAAGAACTCATCAACTAACAAGTTTTCAAGTTCACTGTCTCTCTCAAACGCATCAGTAATTGATTGAAGGAATATTGCGCGGATGATACAGCCTGCTCGCCAAATTTTTGCAATATTTGCAAAGTTTAATGTCCATTTATACTCTTTAGCAGCTAAGCTCATTAATTGAAAACCTTGAGCGTAGGCACAGATCTTCGAACAGTAAATTGCGTCATGAAGACGATCGACATAAGCTTGCTTTTCACTGTCAGATAACGTTGGTAGCGTTGGCCCTTCTAATTTCGTGCTTGCCTCAACACGCAAGTTTTTAAATGATGAAATTGAGCGAGCAAATACAGCCTGTGCAATCGTTGGTGCCGGACAACCAACTTCTAATGCACTAATAGCAGTCCATAATCCTGTACCTTTCTGACCTGCTTTATCGAGAATCAGATCAACTAAAGGCGTTTCATCATTATTTGGTTTATGACGCAGTACCTCAACAGAAATTTCCATTAAGTAGCTATCAAGTGGACCTTTGTTCCAGTTTTCAAAGATACCAGCAATTTCCTCAGGACTGTAACCAAGACCTGCGCGTAAAACATGATATGCTTCACAGATAATTTGCATGTCTGCATACTCAATACCGTTGTGAACCATTTTAACGAAGTGCCCTGCACCCGCTGGCCCAATGTACGCAGCACACGGATCACCATTTTCAACGATTTGCCCAGGTTCAGTGCGTTCTAATGGCTTACCTGTTTGAGGATCTACTTTGGCAGCTATTGCTTCCCAAATAGGTTTTATCCTTGTCCAGGCATACGGTGAACCACTCGGCATCAATGCCGGGCCAAAACGAGCACCCGTTTCACCACCAGAAACCGCTGAAGAAAACAGAATAAAGTTATTCTTATACTTTTTCTCACGTTCTACCGTATCAACCCATAAGCTGTTACCCGTATCGATTACAATATCGTCCGGTTGAATCCCTGCGCCGATCAAACTCTCACAAACATGATCAACTGGTGCACCTGCAGGTACCGACAAAACAATCGTGTGTGGAGCTTTTAAGCGAGAAAACAACTCAGTGTATGAGCTACAACCTACAACGCGTGGTTTATCTGATTTATTTTCTAATGCATCTTGAGCAATTGCGTCATTTACTTTGTCTGTACTTAGATCGAAAGCAGCAACTGTGTAACCATTGTCTGCAAGGTTTAAAACTAGGTTTTTACCCATTACACCTAAACCAATAAAGCCGATATCACACATCATATTTTCTGTTGTCATGTAAGTGTCCGAATGTTTTAAATTTGGAGCGGTTATACCCCTGAAAAAATTGCAGGCATTTTATCACGCACAGCTAAAATTAATACACTAAAATCAATATTTACTCGCCTAATTTTAATTACATTTGTGTAAACATTCGTAATCCCTATGACAAAAATGTAATAAAAACACGTTTTATTAGCTTTTTATGTTGAAATAATATAAATTTGATGTAATTTTACTACAAAAGATAATTTTGCATTTATTAGCAATTAGGAATGAACATGACAGTAAGAATTGGTATCAACGGTTTTGGACGCATTGGTCGTTTTGTATTCAGAGAAGCTTTTTCCCGTGACAATGTAGAGGTTGTTGGCATTAACGATTTGATCGATGTTGAATACATGGCCTACATGCTTAAATATGATTCAACGCATGGTCGCTTTAATGGCGATGTCGAAGTTGCAGACGGCAACCTAGTTGTAAACGGTAAAGTTGTTCGTGTAACTAGCGAACGTGACCCTGCAAACTTAAAGTGGAATGAAGTTGACGCGCAAGTGGTTGTTGAATCAACTGGCCTATTCTTAACTGATGAAACCGCACGCAAGCATATTGAAGCCGGTGCGCACAAAGTCGTAATGTCTGCTCCTTCTAAAGATTCAACACCAATGTTTGTTATGGGTGTTAATGAAGATTCTTATGAAGGGCAAGATATCGTCTCAAATGCTTCATGTACGACAAACTGTTTAGCGCCAGTAGCAAAAGTGTTAAATGACCGTTGGGGTATCAAAGATGGTTTAATGACGACAGTACATGCAACAACAGCAACACAGAAAACTGTTGATTCTCCATCAGCGAAAGACTGGCGTGGTGGTCGTGGTGCATCACAAAACATTATCCCTTCTTCTACGGGTGCAGCAAAAGCAGTAGGTAAAGTTATTCCTGCATTGAATGGTAAATTAACGGGTATGGCATTCCGTGTTCCAACACCAAACGTTTCGGTTGTGGATTTAACGGTTAATCTTGATTCTCCAGCAAGTTATGATGAAATTTGCCAAGCAATGAAAGAAGCGGCTCAAAGTGACTTGAAAGGTATTTTAGGTTACACAGAGGACGCTGTGGTTTCTAATGACTTTATCGGTGAGCGTTGTACTTCAGTGTTTGACGCAACAGCTGGTATCGCGTTAACAGACACATTCGTAAAGGTTGTCACATGGTATGACAATGAAATTGGTTACTCGAACAAAGTACTCGATCTAGTCAACCACATCAGCAAATAAATACATCAATAATAAAAAAACCACCTCGCGGTGGTTTTTTTATGCCTACTAAATTATTCGCAATAAATCGGTTTGATTCGTTCGATGTATGGCAAATCTTCTTCTCGCAATTGTCCCTGCCCTAGCCAATCAAAAAACTGTTCAGTAAGATCAATGCTACCACCCGAAGTCATTTGTTTTTGCATCAATTTAACCTGAACGGCTAAGCGTTGTTCTAACAATTCTTTCGGCGAGTCAACGCCAGCCAAAATCTCAACAGCTAATGTAGCGTCACCTCGTTCAATAGTCATTTTACTGGCTTCCACTTCTTGCAGTCGGCGCTGCCATTTAGCAGGTAACTCAGTAAACTCTTCAATGTTGCTAAGGGCTTCATTGGTGTTGAGGTTTTTCCTAATAACGGCAAAAAGGCTCTGCCATTTGCGCTTTTGTTGTGCTTTAGATAATTCAGAAGACTTTTTATCTAGTGTCGCAATTAAGGAATTAATTTCATTAGCAATCGCTTTCGAATCACGATTACGTTGCGGCAATTCTCGTTTAAGCGTGTTAAGTTGTTTGTTGAGTTCATCAATCTCATTTAACGTCGATAGGTTGGTAATTTGATTGGTAAGCTCTTTCAAATTGCCACGCACTTGTTCAATCAGTTGTGCCGTATTTGCTTGTTGTTCAGACTTGGAAGCGTCACGTTTGGCGAAAATCTCATCATTGACCTTACGAAAAGCTTGCCACAGTTTATTTTCTTGTGACTTTCCTGCATAGCCAACTTGCTTCCACTTGTCCTGCAGTCCTTTCACTTTCTGAGATGCATCAAAAATATCATCTTGACCTAGCAGTTGTTTAGCTTGCTCAATCAATTCGCTTTTTATAGCAGCATTAGACTGGTGTTGTTGGTATATAACATTGTTAATCGGTTTGCAGGCGTTACGATATGCTTCAATGAGCACTTGATAACGTTTTCTATCAACTTCACCCGCTGTTTGCCATTGCTTTTTAATCTCATTAAAACGCTTTTCAAGCGCCTTAAGGTCAATATTTTCCACTTCTTTGCTTAATGAAACTATCTGTTCGACGATACGTTCACGTTGCTTGTAATTATCATCACGTTGTTTTTCTTGACCAGCAAAGTAATCGCGACATGGTGAAAACGCACGTTCACAGGCATCATTAAATGCATCGTTTAACTCGCGTTCTTGTTCTTCTTCAGCATGACCAAGGCTGTTCCATGTTTGACGAAACTGTTTAACCAAATTTGCTTGCTGATTTAAGTCTTTCTTAGGGCTGGTTGCAATGTCCTGAACCTTAGCCAGCAATTCTTGCTTTCTAGGCGTCGCAACATAGTGCTCCCAATCAGATAATTCGGCTATCTTTTCACTGATCTGGTCAAAATCTCGCGCTATTCGACTTTTGTTTTTATCGTTTAATTGGCCATGCAATGACTTCGCGTGTTTAAATACACCGAATGCAGCATTATATTTCCCTAAACGAATGAGTCGTTGTACATCTGAAACTTTTTTCTTGGTTTGTTGAGCCAACTTTCCTTGCTCTTTTTCAAACGGTGCTAAAGCCTCTTGCCACTGCGACTGTATTTGTTTAAACGCAGATTTCAATGACTCAGGTAAAACCCCTGCACTTCTTTTTTCAACCGCACGCCAATCCAGTAGCCACGTGCTGAAAATGGGCTCTTTCTCATTGAATTCCTCAAGCGACTCCGGAACAGACAATTGCGCGACACGCGCAATCAGGTGGGTTGCGTCGCTCACCGATTGTGCAATGATTGGAATCGTGCCAAGCTTTTTGCGCTCTTTTGAAAGTTGCCTCGTAAAGCCTTGTTTTATTTCAGCTGATAACACGGATGTATCGATGCGATTTTGTAACGCATCGCACGCTCGATTAATTTCTGCCTCATCTAGCGTATTTGATTCAAAAATCGCATTAGAGATAAACTGGTCAATTTGAGTCAATCCTTGCTTTATCTCTTCCTTTTGAGTTTGTTGTTCCAGCTCTAGTTGCTGTGCTATCTGTTCTTGGTGATAGGTTTCCGCTTTAACCGCAAACGCTTTATCTAATTGCGTGACGATATGCTGGTATTTATTAACAAAGATGTCTTTATCTGCTTCACTTAAAAACACAAAGTCAGATTCAAGCTCATGCCATTTAGCTTCCAGTTGCTCCCGCTTTTCAAGCATAGTTTCATAATCAACTTGCTCTTTGAGTGCAAGCAACATGGATAGTGTTAACTGGGTATCTTTGCGAATTTGCTCTGGTTTTTCTTTGGCCAACTTAATCGTTGCTAATTTTTCTTCTATCGAACAAATAACGGCTTCATGCTGCGTCTTCTTCAGACATTTATCGAGTAAACTTTGATCACTTGTTTCTTTGATAATGTGAAGCTGAAGTTCACTACTATTGGCGTTTACAAAAGCAGTGTAAACAAAGTTAGGCTTATTTAGCTTTTCAAATAATGCAGTTTGTAGTTCTGTATTTTCTTCTTTGGCGTACCAACTTTCTATCAACGTCGTTTTTTTTGTCATCGATAAAAATGAATGTTTTTGTTCAAACGTTAAGTCGGCGAAATCGGATAAGAATACCTTTTCGATTTCTTGCACAGCAGCTTTACAGACTACTGAATTGGTCGAATGAAGATGTTGCCAATACACAGAGGTATCTTGAAGTTTCTTTAAGGCAGCTACACGCACAGCATCACTACTGTCGTCTTTTACTAATGATAAAAGCACCTCTCGATCCTTCTTATCGTCAACGCTTAGTTCATGCTTGATGGCATCTAAACGAATCGACTCATCTTTGCTTTGCCATTTTGCCTTAAAAAACTGGGAAAAGATCATATATCGGAGAACCTAGCAATATTATTTTTGTCTGAAAACTGTTCTTTCAATTCACGTTTTGTTTTTTCTACAATTTTGCCATCCGCACCTACTGATAACAGCTCGTCGCTGTTTAGGTGCTTGGCTTGGTACGCCATTACAATTTGTAATGCTGAGTCACGTTGAGCCTGTTCTACCACGGTGCCCTCTGGCCAACGGCCTGTCTCAGCACAATGCTTCAAGCGTAAGTACATGTCTTCCGACATATTTTCAACAAGGTCTAATACGTTCATAGCTCTTTACTGGTTCTCTTAAAAATAACTAAACGAATACGTGTGATGATGTAACCGAAAAAACCAATAACACAAACGACCATCGACAATTGGTATTGCCATGATGAATGATTATTGTCGTACCAGAAAATCCCCAAGAAGCCAGCGCAAAATAGTAGCATCGCAATAAACGACTGATTAAGCAGTGTTTGAGCTCTTTGGATACGGTTTACTTTGCGAATATGAGATAAACGATCGCCCGTTGCATTTGCTATTTCAAGTCCACAATGAGAACAAGTTGGCGCTTTATCGGAGATTTTTTTACTACATGCTGGGCAATTAATAACAGCCATTGGTCACCCCTCTTTTTTGGTTTTACGTATTCTACAAAAAAAACGCCCAATTAGGGCGTTTTTTATTAATAAATTAAGTGGTCGGATTTACTTTTTATCTTTCCAAAAATCAGCGTTTTTAATGCCTAATTTTTCTGGGTCAAAAGTAAAGTCGGTAACACCTTCTTTTTGTTGACGCTCATAATCTCTTAATGCAGTAACTGCAGGTTTAGCAACGAAGAAAATAATTAGGATACCGACAATGTTTAACCACGCCATCATACCTACTCCAACGTCACCTAGGCCCCACGCGATATCTGCAGCTTTAACCGTACCGTAAAAGGTCGCTGCCATGATCACTACTTTCAAAATAAACGTTAACGCAGGAATGTTGAAGGTACGTTTGATGTACGCAACGTTATTCTCAGCAATAAAGTAGTACGCAAGAATCGTCGTAAATGCAAAGAAGAACAATGCTAATGCGATAAACGGCTTACCTACGCCTGTTAATACACTTTCAACAGCTATTTGTGTATAAGCAGGACTGTTAGCAGCAATATCACCAGCAACATTCTTAATAATGAAAGATTCACCAGCTGCGTGCACATTGTACGAATCAGTGATTAAAATAATAAATGCCGTTGCAGAACAAACAAATAACGTATCAATGTATACAGAAAATGTCTGTACTAAACCTTGCTGCGCTGGGTGAGCTACTTCAGCAGCTGCCGCCGCATGAGGACCTGTACCTTGCCCTGCTTCGTTAGAATAAACACCACGTTTTACACCCCAACCAATTGCGGCACCAACTCCAGCCATCGGTGAAAATGCGTCACCAACAATCAACATAAACACCGCTGGTAGGCGATCGATATTAAGACCGATAACTACGAACGCAATAATGATGTATGCCAATGCCATGAATGGCACAACGATTTGCGTGAAGTTTGCGATACGTTTAACACCACCAAAGATAATGAAACCTAGCAATACAACAATTGCTGACGCTGTGTAGATCTTCGCAGAACTAATTTGGCCTAACGCCGTATCAATCATAGTGCCTTGGCCAAATGCCATTTCAACGGCATTACCAATTGAATTAGATTGTACTGTTGGAAGTAAAATACCACATGCAATCACGGTCGCTAAGGCAAATAACCATGCGTACCATTTCTGGCCAAGCGCTTTTTCAATATAGTAAGCTGGGCCACCACGGTATAATCCGTCGTGTTCTTCTTTATAAATTTGCGCATTTGTTGATTCAATGTAGGCGGTTGCAGCACCAAAGAAAGCAACGACCCACATCCAGAAAACTGCACCAGGACCACCAAAGCCAATTGCCGCAGCTACACCAGCAATATTACCTGTACCAACACGACCAGATAGTGAAACCGCTAATGCTTGGAATGAAGAGATGCCCTGTTCTGAACTTTTACCTGAAAGCAACAGGCGCCACATCTCTCGAAAGTGACGAAGTTGAACAAAACGTGTAATGATTGAAAAGAAAATACCAGCACCTAAACACAAATAAATTAGCGCTGGACTCCAAATGATGTCATTCAATGACTGAACTAGTTCTAACACAGATACTCCTAGGAATCGTTTTTATTTTTTTTATCGTAAATCGTCAACTACGTGGAAAATCGCCGTTAGAACATCACGTCCAAATAGGCTACTTCTCGTATCAGACCAACCAACATGATGATCTGGCAACAAAATATTATCTTTAAATGGCATTTCAATGGTATAGGCTAAACATTTAAACGTTTCACCAACCCAATTTGAACCAACAGTAAGGTTTGCTTGACCTGGTTCATCTTTATCATAGCCCTTGTCATCTTGGAATTCTGGCGTAATCGCCAACAAGATTTCTTTAAATTTCTCTTCTAGCGCTTTGTGCTTATCGTCATACGAAGGAATCCCTTCACAACCAGCAACAAAATTGTACGGTAACGCTTCGTCACCGTGAATATCCATATGCATATCAACACCCGTTTGATGCATTTTTTCAACAACCAAGAATACCTCTGGACTATTTTCCATGCTCGGCGTTTGCCACTCACGGTTTAAGTTGACACCCTTAGCATTGGTGCGGAGATGACCACGAACACTGCCATCAGGGTTCATATTTGGTACGCAGTAAAACACGGCTTTTTCTAACAACGCACGAGAAACACCATCATCTTCGTCAAGTAAACGATCGATGAAGCCTTCCATAAACCACTCTGCCATGGTTTCACCTGGATGCTGGCGAGCCGTTAGCCAAACGGTTTTCTTGCCTTCGCCCTCTTCACCAATTTTTAATAACGTCATATCACGGCCGTCGAGTGTTTCACCTAACACTTGTAATTGGCAATCTGGAGATAACTGAGCGTTGTGGATAAGATCTTGGTGGCGTTCGTAGCTGTATGGCGCAAAGTAAGCAAAGTAAATACTGTCGTGTTCAGGTTCAAATTCGATGGTTAGCTTGTCACCATCGAAACTCGTTGGTACTCGGAACCAGTATTCTCTGTCATATGATGCGACGGCTTGATAATTGTGCCAGCCTTCTACATAGGCTGACTTACCAGCATTTAGTAGGTGCATCGTTAATGCACTTCTTTCGGTATTGTGAACCTTGAAATGAAACCATTGGTAAAATTCAGATTGATTATCGTGCTCGATTTCTAATTGAATGTTTGCTGGATCTTCGCCATTAAGAACGCGGATGTTTCCGCTGTCGAAATTCGCTGTAATTTGCATAAATTTATTCTTATAAAAAAAACTCGCAAACTAGTGTACACAAACAGGGGGGAGATAAGAAGACGTTATTGTTACTTATACCAAATGAAATAAAGATTTACTCACTCAACAAGAACAAATAGGCATAGAGGCAAGATCGCTGCGTTAATTTACCTGAGGTAAAGTAACTATATCTTTACAAATATTCCCTGCTCTCTCACCTCTTACATAGGGCTTAGACGACTGCAATAATTGCCTCATCTGAAATGAACGTTACAGTGTACGTAAATAAAGACCAAGCTCTGTGCTGTAGCCTAATGATTGAGCAATCACGGCATTATTCTCATCAAGAACGTAATAGCTAGGGTAACCGGTAATTTGAAACGTCGTTTTTATTTCCATATTGCCTAATGCGACAGGAAACGTTAACGCTTTGTCTGCAACAAACTGTTGCACTTCTTCAACATTGTCAAAGTCTAGTGCAATAGCGACAACATCGATATCGCCGCGCTTTAAATAAATATTTTCTAGATTACTAATACTTGCGTGGCAAATTTGACACCATGGTGCGAAAAAATACAGTATTTTCTTTTTTTCATTTGCTGTGATTGGAATCATCTTATCATCAATTGTTGGCAAACTGACAATATCAGACTCAACGGTCGTGTTATCAGACAGCATTGATGACTCTTTGAACATACTAAGCACGTTAAATACCGCAATAAAAAACACAAGTTGGATCGCTAAGCTACGTAACAAAACTAAAAATTTCCTAATAAACTGAATACCACTGATTAGACCTGTACAACCAAATTTTTATTTCTCATTAAATACAAAAAAGGCCAGCATATTGAGCTGACCTTTTTATATTTTAATTTGTAAGTGAGAAATTAACGCTTAGTTCAAAGATGGTTTATCACGCATTGCGCGTTCATGCTTCTTTGACCTTAAACTTGCCACTACGCTCTTATGAGTAAATAATGCTTAATTCGAGGCGAAGTTGCTAATTTATCGTTTTTCATATAATTCGCAACCTCAACAAAGAAGTAAGTGAAATTAATCGTCAGAATTAGCCTATATGAGTTTCGTTACGCATATACGGCTGCAACACCGTTGGGATTTCAATTCGACCATCAGCCAACTGATAGTTTTCTAAAATCGCTACTAACGTACGACCTACCGCTAAACCAGAGCCATTTAATGTATGGACCAATTCTGGCTTATTCGTCTCACTATTGCGGAAACGCGCTTGCATACGACGAGCTTGGAAGTCACCCATGTTTGAACATGAAGAAATCTCTCGGTATGTATTTTGTGCCGGCAACCATACTTCAATGTCAAACGTTTTTGTTGCGCTGAAGCCGATATCACCACTACAAAGCACAACCGTGCGGTATGGTAACTCTAACTTCTCTAAGATCACCTCAGCATGACGTGTTAATTCGTCTAACGCTTTGAATGATTCTTCTGGCTTAACGATTTGTACCATTTCAACTTTGTCGAATTGGTGTTGACGAATCAAACCACGAATGTCACGACCTGATGAACCCGCTTCAGAGCGGAAACAAGGCGTATGCGCAGTCATTTTAATTGGTAACTTATCTTCAGAAACAATATCGTCACGCACTAAGTTAGTTAATGGTACTTCCGCAGTTGGTATCAATGAAAATTGACGGTTCGCTAAATCAGTGTGAAACAAATCTTCACCAAATTTTGGTAATTGACCTGTACCGTATAGTGAGTTGTGATTTACTAAATATGGTACGTACATTTCTTCATAGCCGTGTTCAGCGCTGTGTACATCTAGCATGAATTGCGCAAGCGCACGATGAAGACGCGCTATTTGACCACGCATAACAACAAAACGTGTGCCCGCTAACTTAGCACCCGCTTCGAAGTCTAATCCTTTATCTAAAGCGTTAGCTAAATCAACATGGTCTTTTACGTCAAAGTCGAAGGTCTTTGGTGTGCCCCAGCGACGCACTTCAACGTTATCATCTTCATCAGCACCTTCTGGTACTTCGTCTGATAATAAGTTAGGAATAGCCGACACTAGCTCATCAATCTTCGCCAATACTTGGTTTTGCTCTTCTTTAGCGCTGTCTAATGCACCACCTAACTCATTTACTTGAGCTAGTAATGGTGCAATATCTTCACCACGAGCCTTCGCTTGGCCAATCGATTTTGAACGCGTATTGCGCTCATTTTGTAATTCTTGCGTTTTAACTTGAATCGCTTTACGTTGTTCTTCAAGTTGATTAAATGTTTCAACATCTAACGTAAAACCTCGTTTAGCAAGGTTTTGTGCAATTTCGTCGATGTTGCTTCTAAGCTGTTTTGAGTCAAGCATGTCTTATCACTTGTCGGTTATTTGTTAATGAGTGTCACGAGAAACATTCCTAATGCGGCCGCCATTATACACAAACTGACATTAAGAACTATATTTGTCATCGCTTTTAATAAAAAGCCTTGTTGAAACAATAAGATTGTATCAACGCTAAAGGTAGAAAATGTGGTAAACGCGCCTAAAAAGCCAATACCAATTAAACTTCGATAAACACCTGCTTCAATATGTCCTTGTTCAATCAAACTATATAGCAAACCAAGCAAAAACGAGCCTGCAATATTGACTACTAAGGTCGCATAAGGAAAACCTTTGCCTAATAAGCTAGCTGTTTGCTGATAAACAAAGAATCGTAAGCTTGCGCCAAGGCCACCACCAACAGCAACAGTTAGATAGACTAGATAGCTATTTATACCGTTTGTCATGTGCGTCCTTGTTCAAGTTATCTAGGTATTCACGTTTTTGTTTTAATTGCTTTTCTAACCCTCGCTCAGTTGGATGATAAAAGCGAGTATGGGCAATTTCTGGTGGAAAATAATTTTCACCGGCGGCAAATGCATTTTCTTCATCATGAGCATACCGATATTCTTGCCCATGACCAAGCGATTTTGTAATCGAACTTGTTGAATTTCTTAGATGGATTGGTACTTCAAGGTCAGCGGTTTCTGTAGCTAAGGCTCTTGCCTGCTTAAATGCTGTGTAAACGGCATTACTTTTAGGAGCAAGAGCCATATAAACGGTGGCTTGAGCAATAGCACGTTCGCCTTCAGCTGGCCCTACACGATGGAACGTGTCCCAAGCATTAATAGCAAGTTGCATAGCTCTGGGGTCAGCATTACCGATATCTTCAGAAGCTATCGCTAATAAGCGTCTTGCGACGTATAAGGGATCGCCCCCCGCATTAATAATTCTAGCAAACCAATAGAGCGCGGCATCAGGATCAGAGCCTCGAACCGATTTATGAAAAGCGCTAATGACATCGTAAAATGCATCGCCAGCTTTGTCATACAAAGCGATTTTATCACCTGCAACTTGTGTGATGTTCGCAAGTGAAATGACCTTGGTTTGATTGTCTTCAGGGGCTAACTCAACAGCATTTTCTAAGAGGTTCAAGGTTCTTCTTGCATCACCAGCTGCTAGTGCAATTAACTGCTCAATTGCATTATCATCAATGGAAATGCTTATCGACTCTTTATCAGAGATAAATCTTAGACCACTCTTAATTATTTGCGTTAAATGACCATCTTCTAATTTTTTTAAGGTATACACACGAGTTCTAGACAATATCGCTTTATTCAGCTCAAACGCAGGATTCTCTGTCGTCGCACCAATAAAAACAATAGTACCATCTTCAATGTGCGGCAAAAAAGCGTCTTGTTGTGACTTGTTGAATCGATGAACCTCATCAACAAATAATAACGTGCGCTTATTCTTGTGAATAGCGTTATCTTTTGCCTCATCAATAGCGAGACGAATTTCTTTGATACCGGAGGTTACCGCTGACAATCGTATGATTTCAGCGTTGGCATGATGAGCGATTAATTCCGCGAGTGTCGTTTTACCTGTGCCAGGCGGTCCCCAAAAAATAACAGAATGACACTGCCCTGCCTCGATGGCTACACGTAATGGCTTTCCTTTGCCGAGAATATGTTCCTGACCGATATACTGTTCGAGTGTCTTAGGTCTCAAAATAGCTGCAAGCGGCTGAAATTCACTCGGTATATCCATAGCAAAGTCAAACGAATTATTGACGTTGGTCATCTATATGAGTGCCTTCAGGGATAGAAAAATCGTAGATGGTTGCTTTGCTGGCGCTTGAGCCACGCATCGCCAATGTAATTTCACTGACTTGGCCTGTTGCATCAAATATGAGTAATTGGTCCAGGCGTTCGTTATCAAACTTTAATTGCAATGACTTCACATGACTTTGTTCGTCAAGCGATTCAATCACAAATGAAGATTCAACTTGGATGACACGATATCCGTCCCATAACGTCTCATTGTTACTGCTTAACAGTAATATCGGTGTGTTGGCCAACGCCTGATCAAAATCATACACACTGACTTGCTCGATAAATGGATCGTAAAACCAAAGCGTTTCACCATTCGCTATGATGAGTGTTTCATCAGGGCTTGTCGTGTGCCAATTCACTTTATTCGGTTTTTCTACCGTTAATTGACCTTCTCCATTGGCAATAACCTGGCCTTCACTATCAATCACTCGTTGAATAAAATCCGCCGAAAACCCATCTATTGTGGCGAGTTTAGCCTGCAACGCTTGTTTTGCCGATATCTGGTGTTCTGGATTTACCTTTACACCAACATCAATTGCGTTATTCGCCATAACACTCGGGCTAGGAACTTGAAAGAGAACCCCGAAAAATGCAGATAACAATAATTTTTTCATAACTATCCTAAATACAACTTAGGCTTTTACTGGAGGCGGTGCTAGTACTTCACGTGCTCCGTTGTGCCCTGGTGCACTTACGACACCTTGTAATTCCATTTGTTCAATAATTCGGGCCGCGCGATTGTAACCAATTCTGAATTTACGCTGTACACCAGAAATTGAAGCACGACGACTTTCCGTAACAAAAGCCAATGCTTCATCATAAAGTGTATCTAACTCTTCTTCAGCACCACCTTCTGCTTGTTCACCAGGCAATAAAATTTCTTGCTCACTCTCACCAGACAAGATTTCGTCAAGGTAGTTAGGCTCTCCACGTTGCTTCCAATCGCTTACAACGGCATGAACTTCATGATCATCTACGAATGCACCGTGAACACGTGTCGGCACACCAGTACCTGGAGGTAAATAAAGCATGTCACCTTGACCTAGTAGCTGCTCAGCACCTTGTTGGTCAAGAATAGTTCTAGAGTCTATACGAGACGATACTTGGAATGCCATACGCGTCGGGATATTCGCTTTAATCAAACCAGTAATCACATCTACCGATGGGCGCTGCGTCGCTAACACAAGGTGAATACCTGCTGCACGAGCTTTTTGCGCGATACGAGCGATAAGTTCTTCAACTTTTTTACCGACGATCATCATCATGTCAGCAAATTCGTCAACAACCACAACGATACTTGGCAGTTTATCTAATTCCGGCGCAGTTTCGTCCATCGAGTCGCCCGGTTTCCATAGCGGATCGGTTAGCGGTGCTCCATCAGCTTTTGCTTGTTCAACTTTCTGGTTAAAGCCCTTTAAATTTCGGACGCCCATGGCCGACATTAGCTTATATCGGCGCTCCATTTCACCCACACACCAACGCAACGCATTAGCGGCTTCTTTCATATCTGTTACAACTTCAGCTAATAGGTGAGGAATACCTTCATAAACCGATAATTCAAGCATTTTAGGGTCGATCATTATTAATCGAACCTCTTCTGGCGTCGCCTTATAAAGCAAGCTCAAAATCATGGTATTCACGCCAACAGACTTACCAGAGCCGGTTGTACCAGCAACGAGTAAATGTGGCATTTTCGCTAAGTCAACAACCACTGGGTCACCGGCAATGTCCTTACCGAGTACCATAGTTAACGGTGATTGGCTCTCAACAAATTTATTACATGAAATGACTTCGCTTAATCTAACGATTTCGCGATGCTTGTTTGGTAACTCGAGACCAATTACCGACTTGCCAGGAATAACTTCAACAACGCGAACACTTATCGCGGACAATGCTCTTGCTAAATCTTTTGATAAATTCGTAATTTTGCTTACTTTTACACCAGGAGCGAGATCTAATTCAAAACGAGTTATCACTGGACCTGGAAAAACTGAAACGACTTGTGCTTGAATATTAAAATCTAATAATTTGGCTTCAACTAAACGGCTTACATTATCAAGATCTTCCTGATTAATTGGGTTTTCAGCTTTGTCGGGACGATCAAGTAATTCAATAGAAGGCATGCCCTGATATTTATCAACGGGTGCAATACTCTGACTATTTGCTGTAGCTGGTGCAGGGCTCGATATCTCACCCTGCCCCTCCGGCATTTCAATTACCGGTGGTTTTTCAAATGCTGCGGCAATTTCTTCTTCACTCACATGCTCTTGAACTGGTGCCATTACAGGCCCATCGATGAGTTCATCAATCTCAACAAACCCATCATCATGTTGAGAAATTGTAGGCTCGCTTCGATTAATTGCGTCAAACGCCTCTTTGATATCCAGTTGAGGCTCAAGGGCTTCTTTAATTGGATCTTCAGCGGGGAAGTCTTCAAAGCTAACTTCGGTCAGCTCCTCTTCAACTTTCTTCTTATTAGGCCCATTTTCAGATGGGTTAGGTGCAAACTTTTCTTTCAAGTAACTTGGCAATTGAACTAAATATAGTGCCCCCATAATGGTGTATTGGCCGATACCGTCAATAATATTCAACCACGAATATCCTGTTAACAGCACAAATCCGACGGCTATAAATAACAAGTAGAAAAGTGTTGTGCCAACAAATGACAGATAAGGCAACAGCGCATTACTAAAGATGTCGCCAATAATACCACCCGCTGAAAAGTAATAGACATCGTCAAAATTCATGCTAGCAATTGCAGTCAAGCCAATAAACAGCATTAAGAAACCTAGGATTTTTAAGCCTAATGTCAAATAATCCAGTTCCATTAAACGATGATATCGTTGAAACAATAACCAACCCGTTATCGCCAAAACAAATGGTAACGAATAGGCTATCCAACCAAATGTATTAAGCAAAACATCCGATAAATATGCCCCTACTGCCCCACCTAAATTACGAATAGGCGACTGATACCCGGTCTGTGACCAACCTGGGTCTGCAGGGTCAAAGCTAAATAATACGACCATCAAATATAAGGCGAAAACACACGATACGAGCATACCTGCTTCTAGCAAGCGTTGAATGCCCGTTAATTTTGGAGATTGTTGAGAGGGTTGTTCTGACAAAAGTTTAACCATGAGCAAATTATTATTCTATATGCTGTATAAATTACCATGATTTGAGTAACACGCAAATGATTAATACCAATCCCATAAAGTTTTTGTTCACTCAGCGAGAAATTAAAGACTTACAGGGTTTGGTATCAGCGCAAGATGGGTAAATGATTGGTTGATTTTACCTCTTCCATTACAACATAAGTTCTGCTTTCACTCACTGCTGGCAGCCTTAATAGGGTATCACCGAGTAACTTTCGGTAGGCTGCCATATCCGCGACTCGTGTTTTTAGTAAAAAATCAAAATTACCAGAAACCAAATGGCATTCCTGGATAACATCGATGTTGTGAACCGCTTTTGAAAATTCGTCAAATACATCGGGGCTGGTTTTTGTTAGTGTAATTTCCACAATAACCAAAAGCGCGGCTTCAAGTAACTCGGGGTTCAATACTGCCGTATAGCCCGAAATATAATTTTCACTCTCTAATCGTTTAACCCTTTCTAAACAAGGTGTAGGGCTTAACCCTACCCGCTTAGACAGTTCTACATTAGAAAGGCGACCATTTTTTTGTAACTCGACTAAAATGTTTTTATCAATGCGATCAAGTTTCTTGTTTTGCTTAGATAAGGGCATATACAAAAACCTACAAAACCAAATTTAAGCAGGATTATATGCTAAAAAACTTCGATATTCGAGAGTATATTCTACTTAAATATCACTATACTAGTCACAAATATTAACTATGAGATTTTAACAAATGATTATTGGTGTTCCTAAAGAGATAAAAAACCACGAGTACCGCGTAGGTATGGTACCTGCAAGTGTACGTGAAGTAATTAATCACGGCCACAGCGTATTCGTTGAAACTAATGCAGGTGCTGGCATTGGCTTTACTGACCAAGACTATGTAGATGCAGGTGCAACTATCTTAAACACTGCTGAAGAAGTTTTTGCGCAATCAGAGATGATTGTAAAAGTAAAAGAGCCTCAAGCAGTAGAACGCGCAATGCTTCGTGAAGGCCAAATCTTATTCACATACTTACACTTAGCACCAGACTTACCACAAACTCAAGACTTAGTGAAAAGTAAAGCTATCTGTATCGCTTATGAAACAGTAACTGACAACCACGGTGGCCTACCACTATTAGCGCCAATGTCTGAAGTTGCTGGTCGCATGTCAATTCAAGCAGGTGCTCAAGCATTAGAAAAATCTAACGCTGGCCGAGGTATGTTATTGGGCGGTGTACCAGGTGTAGAGCCAGCTAAAGTAGTCGTTATCGGTGGCGGTATGGTTGGTAACAACGCTGCGCAAATGGCTGTAGGTATGGGTGCAAACGTTGTTGTTTTAGACCGTAACATCAACGTATTACGTAAGTTAGATGCGCAGTTTGGTAACAAAATTCAAGCAGTTTACTCGACGACTGATGCATTAGAAAAACACGTTTTAGAAGCTGATTTAGTTATCGGTGGTGTATTGATTCCAGGTGCAGCTGCGCCTAAATTAGTAACCAAAGAGCACATCGCTAAGATGAAGCCAGGTTCAGCAATTGTTGACGTTGCTATTGACCAAGGTGGTTGTATTGAAACGTCTACACCAACGACTCACGCAGAACCAACGTACATTGTAGATGATGTCGTTCACTACTGTGTAGCAAACATGCCTGGCGCCGTGCCACGCACGTCTACATTTGCATTGAACAACGCAACGTTGCCGTACATTATTCAATTAGCGAATAAAGGTTACCAAAAAGCACTATTAGACGATAAGCACCTATTGAATGGTCTTAACGTGATTAATGGTCAAGTAACAGTTAAAGAAGTTGCTGAAAACCTTGGTTTCGAATACACAGATCCAGGTGTAGCGTTACTTAACGCATAATATAGCGCCAATACCTTTTGAGGTATTACTGTAAATAAAAACGTGCACTTTATAAGTTGCACGTTTTTTTTTACTTAAAAAGTTATTTTACCCACTTGAACAAATCACTTACGATCCCAATAGTTTATCTATCGTAAGAAATTCTTTTTGGAGTATCACATGAGTGAAGCAAGACATTGCCCACTATTAATCCTAGGTTCTGGCCCGGCGGGCTACACTGCGGCGGTATATGCTGCACGTGCTAACTTAAACCCAGTAATGATCACAGGTATGCAACAAGGTGGTCAGTTAACAACAACCACTGAAGTTGAAAACTGGCCAGGTGATGCGAACGACTTAACAGGTCCTGACTTAATGGTTCGTATGCAACAACATGCCGAAAAATTTGATACAGAAATTATTTTCGATCATATCGAAGAAGTAGACCTAGAGTCTCGTCCTTTCAAATTAAAAGGTAATGAAGAGTACACTTGTGACGCATTAATCATTTGTACGGGCGCATCAGCACAATACCTTGGCTTGCCTTCAGAAGAAGCCTTCATGGGTAAAGGTGTATCAGCATGTGCTACATGTGACGGTTTCTTCTACCGCAATCAAAAAGTTGCAGTTGTTGGTGGTGGTAATACGGCTGTAGAAGAAGCGCTTTACTTATCAAACATTGCTTCAGAAGTTCATTTAGTACACCGTCGTGATACATTCCGTTCTGAAAAGATTTTAACTCAGCGTCTTATGGACAAAGTTGAAAATGGCAATATCGTACTTCATTTAGAACGTACTTTAGACGAAGTATTAGGTGACGATATGGGCGTTACTGGTGTTCGTTTGAAAGACACTAACTCTGACGCGACAGAAGAGTTTGATGTATCAGGCGTATTTATCGCTATCGGTCACAAACCAAATACAGACATCTTCAAAGGTCAATTAGACATGAAAGATGGCTACTTAACGATTCAAAGTGGTACCAACGGTAATGCAACACAAACAAGTGTTGAAGGTGTCTTTGCTGCAGGTGACGTAGCTGACCATATCTACCGTCAAGCAATTACATCAGCAGGTGCTGGTTGTATGGCCGCTCTTGACGCTGAGCGTTACCTCGACGCTAAAGCATAATCATCGATGAGCCAGACACTTTATTTTCTCAATGAAAGTAGTCTGGCTTTTCCCGATCTTTCCTTCGCACTTTCTGAACCAAATGGCTTACTAGCCTTAGGTGGTAATTTAACCCCTGAGCGACTGGTTGAAGCGTATGCTAATGGTATATTTCCATGGTACAGTGATGATGAACCGATCATGTGGTGGTCTCCAGATCCACGAGCCATTATTCCTACCGATGAAATCTACATCAATAAGACGCTAAGAAAATTTCTTAAAAAGTCATCATACACAGTCACTGTAAATAAAGCTTTTAATGACGTCATTGCCTATTGTGCAGACGCTCCTTTTCGCACAGAAGAGACTTGGATAGTCGACGACATGATGACAGCATATCGACAACTTCATCAATTAGGTCATGCCCACTCTATCGAAGTATGGCAAGACGATAAATTAGTTGGCGGACTCTACGGCGTTGCGATCAATGGTTTTTTCTCTGGAGAATCTATGTTCTATAACGCGAGTAATGCGTCAAAAGTCGCATTAATTAGCCTTGCTCAATTACTCAAAGAACAGGGAATAACATTCATTGATTGCCAGATAAATAATCCGTTTCTTGAAAGCATGGGCGCTATTGAAATTTCACGAGATGAGTTTGTTCGTTTAAAACAAAAAGCGATAAATACTATGGTACCTGATAACGTTTGGCTTCCACGTCAGCTATACTTACCGCTATGACTAGTTCAAACTTAACCTTTGGTGTTACTAGAGACTTTCCATGTAGCTACCTCAAAGGCGAGCAAGAAAAACTATTAATCGCGGTTGATGAACGACTTCATAATCCGCAGAATTATGGTTGGTTAATGGCGAATGGTTTTCGCCGAAGTGGTGATCAAATCTATCGGCCAAACTGCCCTACCTGCAACGCTTGTCAGTCAATTCGAATAATCACTAATGAGTTCAAACCAAGTAAAAGTCAAAAGCGTTTATTGAAAAAAAATAAAGGCTTTTTCATGACCATTAGTGATAGCTTTCAAGAAAACTATTTCCCGCTGTTTGAACGGTATATCAACACATTGCATAATGACGGCTCTATGTATCCGGCATCTGAAGAGCAGTTCTACTCCTTTTTAAGATGCAGCGTATCCTCTCAGTTATTCGTTGAAATATGGCATGAAGACTCGTTAGTCAGTGTCGCAGTTACCGATTCATTGGCTGACTCATTATCCGCAGTTTATACTTTTTACGAACCAAGCTACCGAAAACATTCGATGGGCATGTATTCAATCATGCAACAAATTGAGTTATGTCGAAAATTAGCAAAACCCTATTTATATCTTGGCTACCAAATAGATGACTGTCAAAAAATGAATTACAAAACGAAATTCGCCCCTTATCAGCGTTTTATTGATAATAACTGGCAAACTGTTAAATAAATAGTCGCTTTGACTTTACATTAGCTAACTATTTCGGCATGATCTGCGCAGTTTTTATTTATTAAAATTTAGAGGTCACGCGCCCAATGGCGAAAGAAGAAAATATTGAAATGCAAGGTACGGTTTTAGAAACCTTACCAAATACTATGTTCCGTGTTGAATTAGAAAATGGACACGTTGTTACTGCTCACATCTCAGGTAAAATGCGCAAAAACTACATTCGTATTTTAACTGGTGACAAAGTAACGGTTGAGTTAACGCCTTACGACTTATCAAAAGGCCGCATTATTTTCCGTGCCCGCTAAGATTAGCAAATAAAAAAGCTCGCCTAATGCGAGCTTTTTTATTGGATTTAAAATTTAAAATGAGCACCTAGGTGCTCATTTTTGTTGTTCGTGTATTAATTTTCAACCAACTCTTTTTTAGGCTCAACTTTAATCACCAACTCATTTTTTGCTACGTTTACCTTAGCAACGCCGCCCTGAGTCAAATCACCAAATAGTAATTCATTTGCCAACGGTTTTTTCAGTTTTTCTGAAATCAACCGTGCCATCGGGCGCGCCCCCATTGCTTTGTCGTAACCATTATTTGCTAACCACTGTTTCGCATCACGCGTTAGCTCTAATGAAACACCCTTTTGATCAAGCTGTGCTTGTAGTTCAACAATAAACTTATCAATAACTTGAGAAATAACCTCCGGCGACAAGTGGTTAAACCATACAATGTTGTCCAAACGATTTCTAAACTCTGGTGAAAATACCTTATTAATTTCATCCATTGCATCGTAACTGTGATCTTGTTGCTTAAAGCCAATACTCTGTTTGGTTGTCTCGGTTACACCCGCATTAGTCGTTAATACCAAAATAACATTTCTAAAATCAGCTTTACGACCATTGTTATCAGTCAAGGTACCATGATCCATAACCTGTAATAGAATATTAAAGACATCGCTATGCGCTTTTTCAATTTCATCAAGTAAAACCACTGAGTGTGGATGTTTGATGACAGAATCGGTCAATAGACCGCCTTGCTCATAACCAACATAACCAGGAGGTGCACCAATTAATCGGCTAACTGCATGCTTTTCCATATATTCAGACATGTCAAAACGAAGGAATTCAACGCCTAATAATGTGGCTAATTGCTTAGTGACTTCGGTTTTACCTACACCCGTTGGACCAGCAAACAAGAATGAACCGATGGGTTTTTCTTCGTTACCTAAGCCTGAACGTGATAATCGGATAACAGACGTCAAATCATCAATTGCGTGATCTTGACCAAACACTAACATCTTCAAGTTACGATCAATGGTCTTAAGGTTATCTTTTTCAGAAGATGACACGCTTTTCTCAGGAATTCGCGCCATTTTCGCAACGATAGTTTCGATATCATTATCTTTAATAACCTTCTTACGCTTGCTAGCAGCAACTAATTGTTGTTTAGCACCAGCCTCGTCAATAATATCAATCGCTTTATCCGGCAAGAAGCGTTCATTAATGTACTTGTCCGCAAGTGATGCAGCTGCTTTTAGCGCTTTATTTGTATAGCGAATACCATGGTGCGCTTCATATTTTTCTTTCAAACCTTGAAGTATCTTAGTTGTATCTTCAACGCTTGGTTCAGTTACATCAATTTTCTGGAATCGGCGTGCTAGCGCTCGGTCTTTCTCAAAAATACTCTGATACTCTTGGTAAGTTGTCGAACCAATACAACGCAACTTACCTGACGAAAGCATAGGTTTTAATAAGTTAGACGCATCCATCATGCCACCTGAAGCAGCACCTGCACCAATAATGGTGTGAATTTCGTCAATAAACAAAATTGCGTTATCGTCTTTTTCTAAATCTTTTAATAGTGCTTTGAAACGCTTCTCAAAATCACCGCGATATTTTGTTCCTGCCAACAATGCGCCCATATCAAGTGAATAAATAGTCGCATCCGCAAGAAACTCAGGAACATCTTCAGAAACAACTAAATTAGCTAGACCTTCTGCTATTGCTGTTTTACCTACACCTGCCTCTCCGACATATAACGGATTATTCTTGCGACGACGACTGAGTACTTGGAGTGTGCGTTCTAATTCACTCTCGCGACCAATCAACGGGTCAATATTACCTTTAGCGGCTTCTTCATTTAAGTTAACTGAGAAGTTTTCTACTGTACGCGGCTCTTCTTCACTCTGAATTGTTTGCTCGTCATGTTGCGGCGTTTCGTGCTGAGCATTTTTTGCAATTCCATGAGAGATGAAATTGACAATATCTAACCGTGAGATATCTAGCTTTTTAAGAAAGTAAACGGCTTGTGATTCTTGCTCACTAAAGATTGCGACTAGGACATTCGAGCCATTCACCTCAGACTTACCTGAAGATTGAACATGAAAGACAGCGCGCTGTAATACTCGCTGAAAACCAAGAGTTGGCTGAGTCTCACGTTCTTCTTCCCCGTCAGGGATGACAGGTGTTGTTTCTTCAATAAATGACTTCAACTCATTTTTGAGTTGTGACATATCAGCACCACATGCACTGAGTGTTTCGGTAGCTGACGGGTTGTCCAGTAAAGCAAGTAATAAGTGCTCTACCGTCATAAATTCATGACGATGCTCTTTCGCATCTCTAAACGCTAAATTTAATGATATTTCTAAATCTTTATTTAACATAAGTTACTCCAATAAACCTTATGAATTCACGCCTTTTCCATTCCACACTTGAGTGGATGTTCATGTTCAAGGGCATAATTGCACACTTGGCTAACTTTGGTTTCTGCGACTTCGGCCGTAAATGTTCCACAACTTGCCTGGCCTTTATAATGTACGTTTAACATGATGTCAGTGGCTTGCTCCATATTCATGTTAAAAAACTTTTTTAATACTTCAACGACAAAATCCATTGGTGTGTAATCATCGTTGTACAAAATTACGTTATACATTGATGGCGGTTGAAGCTTATTTTTTACTTGCTCATCAAGGGCTTCGCCATGTTGGGTTGATGAATTCCAAATGCTCATATTTATATAATAGTCTTAACTTTAGTGTTTACGCCATCAAGAATGCAAAGATATTCGCAAAAAATTAATAAGTTTTTAACAAAAACTCTTGACTAATTTTTAATATTATCTACGATTTCTTATGTGGCTAAAATTTAGCCATAGGCTGTGTTGTTTATGCCGATAGACACAGCATAACTAATTACCGAAGGATTTAGAAGGAAGTTGATGTATGGCTCACGGTACAGTTAAATGGTTTAACAATGCAAAAGGGTTTGGTTTCATTCGTCCTGACGACGGCGGCGAAGATATTTTTGCGCATTACTCGACAATTCAAATGGACGGCTACCGAACGCTAAAAGCAGGCCAAGACGTTAATTATGAGTTAAATGAAGGTCCAAAGGGTCACCATGCAGCAAGCATTACACCTGTAGGAACTCCTAGCGAAGAATAACGAAATCTCGGAATTATAAAAAAAACACAGTATGAACTGTGTTTTTTTATGCCTAGCGTTTTGACTATGTTAAGAGCATATTTTTACATATGCTCAATAATACAGTCACCGAACTCGCTACATGTAACAAGTGTTGCGCCTGTCATTAAGCGCTCGAAATCATAAGTAACCGTTTTCGCGCCAATCGCGCCTGACATGCCTTTAAGTAACAAGTCTGCCGCTTCAACCCACCCCATGTGTCTTAACATCATTTCAGCAGAAAGAATTACAGAACCAGGGTTTACTTTATTTTGACCAGCATATTTTGGTGCTGTTCCGTGTGTCGCCTCAAAAACAGCGACGCCATCACCAATATTTGCACCTGGTGCAATACCAATACCACCAACCTGAGCAGCTAATGCATCTGACAAGTAGTCACCGTTTAAGTTAAGTGTTGCAATTACACTGTATTCTTCAGGTCTAAGTAATACTTGTTGTAACATCGCATCGGCAATGACATCTTTGATCACAATCTCTTTACCAGTGTTTGGATTGGTTACCGAGCACCATGGTCCCCCATCAATTAGCTCACCACCAAACTCATCACGTGCTAATTCATAGCCCCAATCTTTGAATGCACCTTCCGTAAACTTCATAATGTTGCCTTTATGTACCAAGGTTACGGAATCCCTGTTGTTATCGATGGCATACTGAATTGCTTGACGAACAAGACGCTGCGTTCCTTCCTTCGAAACGGGCTTAATGCCAATACCACAATCTTTTTCAAAACGAATTTTATTCACACCCATATCGTTTTTCAAAAATTCGATTACTCGCTCAGCTTGCTCGGTGCCCGCCTGATATTCAATTCCTGCATAAATATCTTCCGAGTTCTCGCGAAAGATAACCATATCAACAGATTCAGGGTGTTTTACTGGACTAGGAACACCAGTAAACCATTGCACAGGACGTTGACATACATATAAATCTAATACTTGTCTCAGCGCCACATTTAGTGAACGAATACCACCGCCAACAGGTGTCGTTAATGGGCCTTTAATACCAACTTTGTATTGTTTAAACAATTCCAATGTTTCGTCAGGCAACCAAGTTTCCGAATCATAGAGTGCTGTTGCTTTCTCACCAGCATAGACTTCCATCCAGTGGATCTCACGCTCACCTTGATAAGCCTTGGCCACAGCTGCATTGACAACTTTGATCATCGGCGGCGTAACATCCACGCCAATGCCATCGCCTTCAATATATGGAATGATAGGATTATGTGGAACTATTAAGCGGCCATTATCTAATTGAATAGTTTGACCTTCTTGTGGAATCGTTACTTGTGACGTCATAACAACTCTCCCATTGATTGACTAGTGAATATTCAGGTTTCATACACCTGTATGAATAACCTAAACGATTAAGAGTAAATACACTAATCATTACAAATGCATAATGAGAATAAACGAAGTGAATGATGCAAAAACTGAAAAATGGTTTACGCCCTCTCCAGCCCTAATATCAAAACCCTTTATAAGCCCAGTTTATATAACATCTATGTCTAATGATCTTGGGATTTCAGACTAAACTTAAAAAGGTGGTCACATTCTTTGGAGGTGCTATGACTTCAGTATGGACTAATCATGCTAGACACCTAGCAGAACTGGTTAATAGTAACAAGGACACGCAAGCGCATTTGTATTTAGAACAAATGATGCTATTTCCCGTTGATATTCAAGATAGAATTATTGAAGACATCAGTCGGCTCGAGCATTGTACAAACGAAGCCGTTGCAGAAATCATTCAGCAACATTCATACCTGCCGTTGCGTTAATTTAGAAACAAATCTCAAGGTTAACCTTCCAATACATTCACATACTAGTACGGTGTTGCTGAATGTATTGGAATAGCCTTTAATGTGTTAATTGTACTTGTCGCAATTGATTTATTTCATCTCGAACAGCTGCAGCTTGCTCAAATTCAAGGTTTTTAGCATGTTCAAACATTTGTTCTTCGAGTGCTTTAACCTTTTTGTCAATATCGCCCACAGACATAGCTTGGTAATCGGCTTGGGGAGAGGCTACCTTCGCAGCTTTTGCCGTTAACTCTTCATTCGATGTACCAAGGTCCATAACATCACTAATTTTGCGTTTAACACCTTTTGGTATAATACCGTTTGCTTCATTGTATGCTTGCTGTTTCTCTCGACGACGATTTGTCTCATCTATCGCTTTTCTCATCGAACGCGTGATTGAGTCAGCATATAGAATCGCTTTACCTTCAACGTTACGTGCTGCCCGGCCGATTGTTTGAATTAGTGACCGTTCTGAACGTAAGAAACCTTCTTTATCCGCATCTAAAATCGCAACTAATGAGACTTCTGGCATATCAAGTCCTTCCCGAAGTAAGTTGATACCAACCAAGACATCAAACTTACCTAAACGCAGATCTCGGATGATTTCCATCCGCTCAACAGTATCAACATCAGAATGTAAATAACGTGTTTTTACATCATGCTCATCTAAATATTCGGTTAAATCTTCCGCCATTTTTTTCGTTAATGTCGTTGCCAAGACTCTTTCTTGTTTTGCAATACGAATTCTAATTTCAGAGAGCAAGTCATCCACTTGGGTATCAACAGGGCGTACTTCGATTTCCGGATCCAATAAACCAGTAGGTCTAACTACTTGCTCAGCAACTTCACCGTTTGACTTATCCAACTCATATTGGCTCGGTGTTGCAGAAACATAAATAGTTTGCGGTGCTAACGCTTCAAATTCTTCAAATTTTAACGGACGATTATCTAAGGCAGATGGCAATCTGAAGCCATATTGGACTAAGTTCTCTTTTCGTGATCGGTCGCCTTTAAACATTGCGCCGATTTGTGGCACTGTCACGTGCGATTCATCAATCACCAATAAACCATCAGGCGGCAAATAATCAAATAATGTTGGTGGTGGCTCGCCCTCCGCACGCCCCGACAAGTAACGCGAGTAGTTCTCGATACCAGAACAGTAACCGAGCTCATTCATCATTTCTATATCAAACTGGGTACGTTGAACAATACGCTGCTCTTCAATCAGTTGATTATTATCTTTTAAGACTTTCGCCCTGTCTTTAAGCTCTATTTTGATATTTTCAATCGCCGCTAATATTTTATCTCTTGGCGTTGCATAGTGTGTCTTAGGGTATACCGTTACCCGAGCAAGCGTTCGTTCCATCTCCCCTGTCAGCGGATCAAACTCCCTAATGTTTTCGATTTCTTCATCGAATAGCTCAACACGTAATGCTAAACGGTCAGATTCTGCCGGGAATATATCGATTACATCGCCACGCACGCGGTAAGTAGCACGAGTAAATGCTACATCATTCCTTGTATATTGCAGCTCGGCCAAACGACGTAAGATATCTCTTTGATTGATAATGTCACCTTGACGCAAGTGCAACATCATTTTCAAATAAGAATCTGGATCACCTAGACCATATATTGCAGACACAGACGCCACAATGACAACATCACGCCTTTCCAATAATGCTTTGGTGGCGGAGAGACGCATTTGCTCAATGTGCTCATTCACAGAAGAATCCTTTTCAATGAAGGTATCTGTAGTTGGTACATAAGCCTCTGGCTGATAGTAATCGTAGTATGAAACAAAATACTCGACAGCATTGTTTGGAAAGAACTCTTTCATCTCACCATATAACTGAGCAGCTAGCGTCTTATTTGGTGCCAAAATCATTGTAGGTCGATCAAGCTTTTGAATCACATTTGCAACGGTAAAGGTTTTACCTGAACCCGTAACGCCAAGTAATGTTTGATGTGCAAGCCCAGCTTCTATTCCATCGAGCAATTGTGCTATCGCAGTAGGTTGGTCGCCAGCTGGGGTATATTCTGAATCTATCGTCAGCTTCTTCATACTAATTTAACCGATTGTGGTTGCTTAAACTGTTTGGTAAAGGAACCATAAGAAATAAATGCCATTAATAAGTTACCTAAGAGACCACCGACAAAGAATCCCGTTAATCCAAATAGTTCACTGCCTAAATAAGCTAAAGGTACATAAAATACAAACAACCTAATTAAACTAAGCACTAATGCCGTCATCGGTTTGTGTAGGGCATTAAATGATGAATTAGTCAGTATGATGACACCTTGTAAGCCATAGCCTAATGGAAGAATCCAAATATAGAGTTTTATGAGGTCAGCAACCTCTTTTTCTGTAGAGAATATGTTGGCGATAATAGGCGCAAGCAATGCAAGCACTACATAGATTGCCAGTTGCCAAATCATTGCAAATTTAATCGCCGTCTTATACCCCTCTTCTACGCGGTCCATATTACCAGCACCTAGGTTTTGACTAATAAAAGGTGGTAACGTCATAGACATAGCCAACACGACGAGACATGCAATTGACTCAATTCTTGAGCCAACACCAAATGCAGCGACAGCTGATTCACCATACGATGCAACAATTGCAGTTAAAATAGCTGCAGCAATCGGCGTTAACATATTTGCACCAGCCGCTGGCACACCAATTTTTAACACTTCGCGACTACACTTCACGAATAATTCTAATTCAATCATTGTTCGATGAATTAAATTACGTTTAATTGCCAATATATAAAGAACAAAGAATAAACCTACAACCCATGAAATCAGTGTTGCAATGGCCGCGCCTTTTATTCCCATCGCAGGAATAGGACCAAAACCAAAAATAAGCATAGGATCGAGAATCGCGTTGATTAGTCCTGCACTTCCCATAATCATACTCGGTGTCTTTGTATCGCCTGACGCTCGCAGTACAGCATTACCTATCATTGGACCAATTAAACAAATGCACCCTAAAAACCAATAGTCCATGTATTCGTGGATAAGTGGCAATAAAGTGACTTCGGCACCTAAAAGAACAAAGATTTCATCGGTAAAGTAATAACCTAACGCGGCAATAATACTCACTAGAATCCCGGTTAAGATAATCGCGGAGGTTGCAACATTCTTAGCCGAGGTTTCATCACTGCTTCCTAAGTATTTGGCAATAACTGCCGAAGTACCTATACCTAGACCAATTGTTAAACTGATAATGGTAAATGTAATTGGGAAGGTAAAACTAATTGCAGCCAGGGGTTGAGTACCCAACAAGCCAACAAAAAAGGTATCAATTAAGTTGAATGTCATTAGCAAGATCATGCCGTAGGTCATAGGTATAGTCATACGCTTGAGCGTTTCACCTACAGGACTTGTTAACAAATCAATTTGGTTTTTATTTTTAGTTCCAGACATTCAACTTCAACGTTTATTTAATGTAGACGGGTTATTGTAATAAAACGCTGAAAAACCTGCTACGAGAAATAGTAAAAATCTTTTTCAGTCTTAATTTACGTGTAAAAGTCCACAATAGATCGTGTATTTCCCATCTCTGAACAAGTAATAACCACAAAATGGATAAATTTAACACAAACAAATATAAGCAATTGATAAATAACAACTTAATAAAACTGATAAAAAATTAACCAATTCCTTGAAATCCTTATGGGGCGGGATTGTTACAACTTATAACACTTTCACTCACATACTTATCCACAATAAACGTGGATAACTATCGTGATTATTAATTTCAATTACTAAAGGCCAAGAAACAGCCGTCAGTTGATATAATTTCCACCGTTCTGGTGACAAAACAAGCAAACAAACAAATATTTAAAAATTTTACTATTTTTGTGTTGACACGATCGCAAGTGCCCTTTAACATTCCGCTCCGTTAACGACAACAGCAAAGCAATTTGCTAGTCGCAACAAACAACTTATCACCTTTAGCTAATGGCTTTCGGTAAAGAACATGTAAAATAATATTTGTTCTTGTAAAATAAGTGATAATTATTCCCCTGTAGCTCATTTAGTTAGAGCTTTAGGTTGAGAACACTGTTAATCCATGTGTTTCTTGTAAAATAAGTAAAGATTATTCCCCTGTAGCTCAGTTGGTTAGAGCGGTGGACTGTTAATCCATGTGTCGTCTGTTCAAATCAGACCAGGGGAGCCAAATTTTATAAGTATGGCTCTAGAGCGGTACTTTAGCTGCTAGCATAAAGCTAACAGCGTTAAAACAAGAATTATTCCCCTGTAGCTCAGTTGGTTAGAGCGGTGGACTGTTAATCCATGTGTCGTCTGTTCAAATCAGACCAGGGGAGCCACTTTTAGAAATATGGCTGAAAAGCGGTATTTCGATTAAAACTAGATTATTCCCCTGTAGCTCAGTTGGTTAGAGCGGTGGACTGTTAATCCATGTGTCGTCTGTTCAAATCAGACCAGGGGAGCCACATTAAAAAGCCTACTTGTTAAGTAGGCTTTTTTCTTTTCTGATACTTAATTTTCCCAGTTCGCTATTAACTTTATAAGCGGGTGTGTCGTCTGTTCAAATCAGACTGTTCCTAACAAACAATCGAGCCACATTAAAAAACCTACTTGCTAAGTAGGCTTTTTTCTTTTCTGATACTTAATTTTCCCAGTTCGCTATTCACTTTATACGCGGGCGTTCCCTATTAACTTTATAAGCGGGTGTGTCGTCTGTTCAAGTCAGACTATTTAACCTTTAACTTTTGACGACATTCACGTGTCATTTGTTTTTTCGCTCGATCAATTGAGAGGATGAACTTATCTCCTTTGGAACGATAAATGCAGACCTTTTGGCCATGCCTAAATTCAGAGCGTACAAATTTTAAAATATCCCCTTTCTTTGCATTCGATACGTGTATCTCCTTTAGTACAGACGCTTGTGAAAACGATGAGAATAAAAACAAGCTAATAAATAAATACCTCATAAACTTTCCTTATATCTTCATTGAAGCCACGTTCGGCTCTAGTTGGTTTTCTTTGGTGGCAAATGGTAATCACCCATATTGACCAGTTGTAACGCCTATAATAAGGAATACGGAATACTATTGAATACAATGTATTCGTAAATTAATGTAATGAGTTGTAATTTGACAGGATTTTGCTCAATTAACGAAAGCTTATCCGACTGCTAACCAAACACCGACGCCAATCATAAGAGAACCAGAAATGCGGTTAATCAATTGAACATTGTTATCTGCTGCAAGAAATAAGCGCAATGTTTTTCCGCCGGTAGCATAAAGCATCATACAAATAAATTCCGATAGCAAGATTACGACAACGAGTATTGTCAACTGAGGAATTAATGGATTTTCAGCATTAATAAAAGGAGGTAATAAAGCGATCATAAACCCCCACCCTTTTGGATTTGAGACCGCTGTTAGCAACCCTTGTCCGAATAAGGTTAGCTTACCTGTTTCCGATGGACTATTCAGATCTAATGCCATTTTGCCTTTTGACATCCACATTTGAATGCCTAAATATCCCAAGTACGCTCCACCTATATACTTCAACACAGCGAAAACTTCAGGGTATTTTAGCATCACTGATGCGACCCCAACGACGGCGGCAACAGCGACAATAGCCACACCAAGTAACTCGCCAATCATCATATACATTGTTCGGCGCACACCTACTGACATTCCCAGAGTCATGGCTAATGTCATGCACATACCAGGCGTTATTGAAACAAAAAAGAAGGTAGGAATAAAAATTGCGAGAATTGCTAAATCCATAGCCACACAGCCCAAGATGAAAAACGACAGGCTAACAAAAGTTTATAGTGATTGATATGTTATTTAGCTTACGATGTTGTAATTCGAACGCGTGTTTTCCAATGCACTAGTTCGGTATACTGTAAAAGTTATCAACAAATTGAATTCTTTGAGTTTTCTTGTCGTTGTCGATATACGTTACATCTAACACGATTCGCCATTGCATCTGTGGTTCACTGCAACTGCCAACAAACCCATCCGCTCGATATTGATTAATTGAAGGATCGAAGCTAAACAACAAAGGAACTTTTCCCATATACATGGTGATGCCCTCAAGATAGCCTTGAACATTGACGATTTTACTAGGTTCGTTTACTTGAAACACTACATCAAACAATGACTCAGGATGAATAACGCCATGATTTGTTAAAATCTGCGCAGAAAGTTCTGATTGACTAAGTACACAATCGACTTTTCCATTAAGGCATGAATATTCGATATTGCTCTTGTCAATAAAGGCAGGCTCAGAGCACGCACTGACTAAAAAAAGAACAATAAATATTGGTAAACAGAGACGTTTCATAGTGCTGATTTTATTGGAATTACCCAAATTTGTATATTTTATTTATCAATATGTAACAAATCTTAATTTTTTTTTGATTTAGAACATGTTTTCGGCTTCAACTTAATGACATTTGGGGCTGAGTTGCTTAATATTCCACACCGATTTAATCAATCTGTGCGCCCTGGACAAAATTAGACTATAACTTAATCAATTAGCTTAATTTTTATACGGCTTGCAAACCCATTTTTTTAATAATTATAAATGTGGAAACCTTAACATGAACCAAAGTAATACGTCGGCAGTTGACTACAACATGAATGTTGTCCGTCAGTTTACTGTCATGACTGTGATCTGGGGATTCGTTGGTACCCTTGTTGGTGTTCTTATTGCTGCTCAACTTATTTGGCCAGCGTTGAATTTCGACACACCGTGGCTAACGTATTCTCGTCTTCGTCCTCTCCATACCAATGCGGTTATTTTCGCATTTGGTACAAGTGCACTTTTTGCTACGTCATACTACGTAGTGCAAAGAACTTGTAAAACTGCATTATTTGCACCGGGTCTTGCTTCCTTTACCTTCTGGGGTTGGCAGGCAATTATCGTCGCTGCTGCAATTACCTTACCTCTAGGTTTTACAACTAGTAAAGAATACGCAGAATTAGAATGGCCAATCGATATCGCTATTGCGGTAGTTTGGGTTTCATATGCCATTGTTTTCTTCGGCACAATCATTAAACGTACTACGTCGCACATTTACGTTGCCAACTGGTTCTTTGGTGGTTTCATTATTACTGTTGCCGTGCTTCACATTGGTAACTCGATGGCTATTCCTGTCTCTATGATGAAATCTTACTCATTATACTCGGGTGCTATCGATGCGATGATGCAATGGTGGTACGGTCATAATGCTGTAGGTTTCCTATTAACAGCAGGTTTCTTAGGTATGATGTACTACTTCGTTCCTAAGCAAGCTGAACGTCCAGTTTACTCATACCGATTATCTATTGTTCACTTTTGGGCATTAGTATCACTTTACATTTGGGCTGGTCCTCACCACTTACATTACACAGCTTTACCTGACTGGGCTCAGTCTTTAGGTATGGTAATGTCAGTTGTATTATTCCTTCCTTCATGGGGTGGTATGATCAACGGTATCATGACGTTATCAGGTGCATGGCACAAACTACGTAATGACCCAATTTTACGCTTCTTAATCGTTTCATTATCTTTCTACGGTATGTCTACTTTCGAAGGTCCAATGATGGCGATTAAATCAGTTAATGCACTATCTCACTACACTGACTGGACAATCGGTCACGTTCACTCGGGTGCATTAGGATGGGTTGCAATGGTTTCAATTGGTGCAATGTACCACTTAATTCCAATTCTATTTAACCAAGAGCGCATGTACAGTGTTCGTTTAATTAACATCCACTTCTGGATGCATACTGCAGGTATCGTTTTATACATTGTAGCTATGTGGATTTCAGGTGTAATGCAAGGTTTAATGTGGCGCGCAGTAAATGCTGACGGTACGTTAACTTATAGCTTCGTTGAAAGTCTAACTGCTTCTTACCCGTTCTACTTCATGCGCTTCTTAGGTGGTGCTCTAGTAGTAGCAGGTTTCGTAATTATGATTTACAACATGTTCAAAACTATTGGCGCTGACGACGGTAGCCTTAAAAAAGTTGAAGCAGCTTAAGGAGATTGAACATGCAAAATAAACATGAAAAATTAGAAAAACATATTGGCTGGTTCTTCGTAATGACCATCTTTGCTATCAGTATTGGTGGCTTGGTAGAAATTACACCGTTGTTCTTCCAAAAAGAAACAACTCAACCGGTTGATAACTTACGTCCGTATACTGCATTAGAGATGGAAGGTCGTGATATATACATTCGTGAAGGTTGTAACACTTGTCACAGTCAAATGATTCGTCCTTTCCGTGCTGAAACAGAACGTTACGGTCACTATAGTGTTGCTGGTGAGCACGTTTGGGAGCACCCTTTCTTATGGGGTTCTAAGCGTACTGGTCCAGACTTAGCCCGTGTTGGCGGTCGTTACTCTGACGATTGGCACCGTGCCCACTTAATTGATCCACGCTCTGTTGTTCCTGAGTCAAACATGCCTTCATTTAGATGGTTAGATGAAAACAAGTTAGACGGCAAGTTAACAGGTAAAAAAATGGAAACATTTAACATGTTAACGCGTAACCGTACTCACAAAGATGAGAACGGTAACCCTATCCCGCTATACACAGCTGAAGAAATTGCAGGTGCTAAAGCGGCGGTAGCTGGTAAAACTGAAATGGAAGCCTTGATTGCATACTTGCAGTCACTAGGCCATGCATTGAAGTAAGACCATGGATTACGGCACGTTAAGAGGGTTGATCGCCCTCCTGATATTGACACTATTTATCATCATTGTGGTCTGGGCTTACAGCAAGAAACGCAACTCGTCGTTCGATCAAGCTGCAAACTCAATTTTCGAAGAAGATCGCAAAGAAGAAAACAACAAACAGGAGACTAATAATAATGTCTAGCTTCTGGAGTATTTGGATAGCAGTTCTTTCGCTAGGTACCTTAGTAGGTTGTTACCTATTATTACGCTGGTGTCTACAGAACTTTGCAGGTGTTGAAGAAGGTGAGTCAATGGGACACACATTCGACGGCATTGAAGAATTAAATAACCCACTACCAAAATGGTGGAGTACATTCTTCTTATTAACAATTATTTGGGGCTTTTTATACCTTGCGTTATACCCAGGTGTATTAGGTTCTAACTGGAACGGCTTACTTGGCTGGAAATCATCAAACCAAGACGTTGTTAACATCGAAGATTCTAAAGCGCAAGCTGCGGCTAATGCTGAAGATGGTTCAGGTGTTTTAGTAGAATATGACCGTGAAGTTGCTCGCGCTAATGAAACTTACGGTAAAATTTTCGCTAAATACGCAACGTATTCAATGGAAGAGATCGCTGCAGCGAAAGATGCTGAAATCGATTTTGATGCACGTGATTACGACTCACTAACAGCTGACCAACAAGCATTAGTAGACCGTAGTGAAGCATTAAAAGTTGGCCAACGTTTATTCTTACAAAACTGTTCACAGTGTCATGGTTCAGATGCTCGTGGTACAACAGGCTTCCCTAACCTAGCGGATAATGACTGGTTATACGGTCATTCGCCAGAAGACATTAAGTACACCTTGATTGCAGGTCGTAAAGCTCAAGGCATGATTGCTTGGGGTTCTATGTTAGGTGGAGAAGAAGGCGTTAAAGACGTAGCAGCTTACGTGTTAAGCTTAAGTGGTCGTGACGCTAAAGAAGGTAATGCTGAAGCTGGTAAAGCTAAGTTTGCAATGTGTCAAGCATGTCACGGTGCAAATGGTGAAGGTAGCGCAGCAATGGGTATCGACTTAGGTGCTCCACGCTTAAATGACAACATCTGGTTATACGGTGGCAGTGAACGTGCTGTCCAAGAATCTATCAGAAATGGTCGTGCTGGTGTGATGCCTGCTTGGAAAGATATTTTAGGCGAAGAAAAAATACACGTAATCAGTGCTTACGTTCACAGCCTAAAAGAGAAATAATACGAATTTCTCGTCACAAAAAGCCCCGTTTATTTACGGGGCTTTTTTTTACTTATTTTTAAGTTAAATCATCGACTTTTTCTTGGTGCCACTGCGTAAAACAAGTACAATATTACAAATTTTTTGAGTGTGATTTTTATGAAAACATCTTGGTATAAAGAGCCTTGGGCTTGGTTAGTTTTTATTTTACCATTTTCAGCTGTAGTAGCCGGTATTGCGACATTATTTATCGCGTTAGACGAACCAGATCCGTTAGTTGCTGGCGATTACTACAAAAAAGGTAAAGCCATTAATATGCAGGTGTCGAAAGTAAAAATGGCACAAAAACTTGGAATGCGTTTCGAACTTAAATTGGTGAATAATGAATTAGTCATCAAACCAACGGGTATCGAAAAAGTATTTCCTGTTTTGAATGCAAACTTCTTTCACCCAACAATTGCGTCTAAAGACTTTTATCTAGCGTTAACGCCAGACGGTAATGGCCATTTTCGCCATCGATTTGACGAACCAGTAAAGGGTAAATGGAAGCTTACGTTAAGCTCATTTGAAGACAATTGGAAAATTCAACAAGACGTTTATTTACCGCAAACAAACTTTATCGATATTAAGCCAGATCCTGCACAAGCAAACTAATGACCACACGCTGTTTTCACTGTGAAGAGCCTGTTCCAAACGGGCTCGATTTAACTGTTACTATTAACGAAGAAGTTCAACCAATGTGCTGCATTGGTTGTCAGGCTGTTGCACAAACGATTGTAGACAACGGCTTAGTTGACTATTACAAATTTAGAACAGAGCCTGCCAATAAAGGCGAAGCTCTTGTCCCTGAGCAATTATCTAAACACAAGTTACTTGATGATGAAGCATTGCAGAACGAATTTATTCATCAAGATGGTGATACTAAGGAATCCATTCTTACTGTAGATAATATAAGCTGTGCGGCGTGTGCATGGTTGATTGAGATGAAAATTTCACAGTTACGTGGTGTAAAGCAGATCAATGTAAATGCAACTACACAACGCGCCACAGTAAAATGGTTTGATGAAGAAATTAAGCTCAGTGAAATTCTTTCAGCAATTGACGCGATTGGGTATCATGCCCTCCCCTTTAAAGCGAGTACGGCTGAAGAGCTAAACCAAAAGCAAAGTAAATCCTTTATTAAACGTCTGGGTGTATCAGGCATTTTAATGATGCAAGTCATGATGATTGCGATTGGTTTATACTTTGGCGCATTTTCTGACATGTCAGAACACAACTTAACGTATTTACGTTGGGCGAGTATGATTTTGTCGTTGCCCATCATTACTTACGGTGCCTTTCCATTTTATACAGGTGCGATCAATGCCATTCGTATGCGCAGGCTATCGATGGATGTGCCCGTCTCCATTGCAATTTCATTAGCTTACATTGCAAGTGTTTGGGCAACAGTGACAAGACAAGGTGAAGTTTATTTCGAATCTGTCTCGATGTTCACCTTCTTGCTACTTATCGGCAAATTTTTAGAATTTAGAGCGCGCAATCGTGCCGCTCAAGTGTCAGCAAACTTGTTAAAGTTGATGCCATTGTCCGCGACCGTATTAAGAGATGGCAAACCAACATTAATCGCTGCTAAAAAGCTCGAAGTAAAAGACCATGTTGTCATTAAACCAGGCGAAACGATTCCTGCCGACGGCCTAATTATTCACGGCAAAAGTCAAATCAATGAAGCAATGTTATCTGGTGAACAAAAGCCCGTTTCAAAAGGCCAAAGTGACAAGGTGTTTGCAGGTACCATTAACGGGGATGGCAATATCACTATTAGCGTAACTAGCTTAATGAGCGACTCGTTTTTAAGTCAGCTTATTCGATTAAGTGAAGCCGCACAAAGCCATAAACCTCAATTAGCAAAATTCTCAGATAGCATAGCTCAATACTTTGTAGCGTTAATTCTTGTCATGGCCTCTATTACTGCAATGTATTGGAGCCAACACATGCCAGAAGAGGCTTTCTGGATTACGCTTTCAGTATTGGTAGCAACATGCCCATGTGCGTTATCACTAGCAACGCCTACCGCGCTAACTTGTGCCACAACCAAACTAAATCGTGCAGGGATCATGATAAAATCGGCACACGTAATGGAAGCAATGCCTCAAATTGATTTATATGGATTTGATAAAACAGGGACTTTAACCACTGGCGATTTCACCATTAAACAAGTCGCCTTATACGACTCGCCATTTACAGAAAATGAATTACTGCCGATTATCGCCAGTGCAGAAGCCTATTCAGAGCATCCTATCGCAAAAGCATTTCATACCTACTTCGATAGCAATATTGACGTAAGTAATGTCGAAATTGTCGCTGGATGTGGCGTTACTGCGCAATACCAAAATCAATCATTTAAAATTGGTAAAGCCTCTTGGATCTTGCCGCAACTAGATGAGCATGAAGCACTAGATAACAATGCGCAAAATGCTTCTTGCTTGGTAACCGTAGATGGTAAATTAATTAGTGCGATTTTCTTGCAAGATACGATAAGAGATGATGCTAAGCCATTGCTTAACTTGCTAAAAGTAAACCAATGTAAAACTATGTTGCTATCGGGTGATAACCAAGCAGGCTGTCAGCAAGTTATTGACGCTTTGCCAATTGATGATGCGTTTAGTCAATTAAGTGCTAAAGACAAAATGGCAATTATCAAAGAAAATCAAAATCATTCGAAAGTTGCCATGGTGGGTGATGGTATCAACGACACTCCAGTGTTTAGTGCCGCCCATTTATCAATAGCAATGGGAAGTGGAGCCGATATCGCCAAAAATGGCGCCGATGTTATTTTACTCAATAACAAGTTAAACTCGATCGCTACATTACTTGATGTT
Source organism: Thalassotalea loyana (assembly GCF_030161435.1). GTDB lineage: Bacteria > Pseudomonadota > Gammaproteobacteria > Enterobacterales > Alteromonadaceae > Thalassotalea_G > Thalassotalea_G loyana. The sequence continues at coordinate 150,577 of NZ_BSSV01000003.1, forward strand.
GCAAAACGTACTAAGCAGATAATCCGACAAAACTATATGTGGGCGTTTGGCTACAATGCCATTGTGCTTCCTCTAGCAATGTCTGGGCATATCACACCATATTTAGCAGTAATCGGTATGTCTGCAAGTTCTATTTTAGTTGTTACAAACTCCTTAAGGCTATTGAAATGACAGTTATCTATGTTTTGATCCCTATTGCTGTTTTGCTGACGATCATCGGAATCTATTTATTCTTTTGGGCAGTTAAATCTGAGCAATTCGATGACCTTGAAAAAGAAGGTATGAGTATTCTGTACGATGAAGAAAATAAGCCAAATAAGACATCAGAAAAGATTGATGCCCCTGAAAACAATAAGTCAGAAAACGAGTAAATATGAATTTTGACTACCTTTCAGCGTTTGTTGTTGGGCTGCTAGGTGCTGGCCACTGCCTTGGTATGTGCGGCGGTATTACCGGCATGCTGACAAACGCTATAGGTGAAAACGCTCGTGTTCAAAGACTCAAACTTGTTTTTAGCTATCATATTGGCCGTTTGTTTTCTTACACACTTATTGGTGCAATTGTAGGATTTAGCAGCTCTTTAGCTGTTAAAGGCACAGGCTTTAATGGGTTATACCTCCATATCCTGTCTGCTATTTTCCTTATTCTTCTTGGTTTTTACATTGCTCAATGGTGGCAAGTTATAGGAAAGGTTGAGTTAATTGGTAAAAAGCTATGGCAATATATATCGCCATTAGCTAAGCACTTTATTCCCGTAAATTCACCGACTCAAGCCCTAGGGCTAGGTGCTTTGTGGGGGTGGTTGCCCTGTGGATTAGTTTACTCGATGCTAACCTGGGCACTAGCTAGCGGCAGTGCAACTAAAGGTGCACTTACCCTGTTGTTCTTTGGCTTAGGTACGTTACCTGCCCTTTTATCAATGTCATATGGAGTACATTACGTACAAAGCCTAATGCGTAATCAGATACTTCGAAAGTGTACTGGATTGCTAATGATTGTTTACGGTATTTACACCTTATTAATTGCATCTAACAAGCTCATTAATTAGAATAACCACACTATTTAAAGGATTTATCGGTAGGTCGTTTATGTCTTCAAAAAACTGCGCCGCACAACAACACATTCACTGTCAAAACTGTAGTATCAGTGAGCTATGCTTGCCTTTCTCTCTAAATGATCAAGAGCTTGATTTATTAGATAAGATTATCGACAGGAAAAAGCCAGTTCATAAAGGTGATAAGTTGTTTCAAAATGGTGAAGCGTTAAATTCACTTTTTGCTGTGAGAACAGGTACGTTTAAGACATATATTATTGATAGCCAAGGTGAAGAACAGATTACAGGTTTTCACCTAGCAGGTGACTTACTTGGATTTGACGCAATTGCCAACAAAACACACCCTAGCTTTGCGCAAGCGTTAGAGACATCTATGGTATGTGAAATTCCGTTTACAACGTTAGATTTGTTGTCGAACAACATGCCCAAACTACGTACCCAAATCTATCGATTAATGAGCGATGAAATCAAGACTGACCAAGAGATGTTGTCATTACTAAACCGTAAGAATGCGGAACAACGCTTAGCAACTTTTGTTGTCATGTTGAGTAATCGCCAAAAAGCACGTGGGCTTTCACCATTTGAGTTTAGATTATCAATGACACGAGGCGACGTAGGAAATTACCTTGGTTTAACCGTTGAAACCATTTCTCGTTTGCTTAACCGATTTGATAAGCAAGGTTTGCTTACGGTTAACGGTAAGTTCATTACAATCAACCAGATCGAAGAACTCGCCGACATCGCGGGCATGTAATTAACATTGACATGATGTTTTAGTGACCTTTTATTACATCATTTTGTTCAGTTGTTATCCACCTTCCTTTTTCTATACAAAATAGCCTATAGTTAAGTACTAGATGCAATAATAATTGCATCTAGTAAAACCTTGTTTTTAAAACTTTATTTTTGATTTATCACAAGGTTTTATTCTATATTCTTTGACATAGTATTATCCGACTTTGCAAATATAGGCGACTAGCATGGAAAAATATCAAAATTTACTTGTTGTTATAGACCCGACACAGGAACAACAAAAAGCACTTGAAAGAGCGATAGAGTTAGCTCATAAAAACCAAGCTAAAATTACCGCCTTTCTTTCAATATTCGACTTCTCATATGAAATGACGACTATGTTGTCGAGTGAAGAACGTGAATCAATGCGCGGCTCTGTTATCGATAGTCGAAGTCAATGGATTAAAGATATTATTGGAACACTTAATGCCAGTGATCTTTCAATTGATATCAAGGTTGTTTGGCATAACCGCCCTTTCGAAGCGATTATAGACCAAGTCGAAAATCATGGTTTTGATCTCGTCATTAAAGGCACGCATGAGCACGATAAACTTAAAGCTGTGATTTTTACACCAACGGATTGGCATATCCTACGTAAGTGCCCATGCCCAGTGTTGCTGGTTAAAGAACATTTATGGCCAGAAAACGGTAATATTTTAGCTGCAATCAATGTCGGTAGTGATGAAGCTGAACATATCGCACTAAATGACAAAATTACGGAAGAAGCCAAAAATCTTGCCACTATCATCAATGCTAATGCAAATTTAGTTAATTCCTTTCCAGGAACACCGGTCAATATTGCAATAGAAATACCTGAGTTCAATGCGACAGAATATAACGACAACGTGAAAAGCCATCATGTTGAGGCGATGAACGAGCATGCAATGAAGTTTGGTATTGATGAAGCACATACATTTGTTCGTGAAGGCTTACCAGAAGATGTTATCGAAAACATGGCAAATGAATTAGATGCTGAACTTGTCATTCTCGGGACAGTAGGCCGAACGGGTATTTCAGCCGCGCTCATCGGTAATACAGCAGAACATGTTATCGACCGATTAAATTGCGACGTTTTAGCCTTAAAACCTGACGGCTTCTAAAATAAAACATAGCTACGTTAACAGAGCATCAATAATTGGGCGGCGTTGTGTAAAGTTTCACAATACCGCTTTTGTTTTTAATTCTCTTTATACCAAATTAATGTCATTAGTATGAGTCATCAGGTATAATGCGCGCCAAATTTTTCGGGTATGTTGATAAATGACTGAACTTACTGATATTCAAAAAACACAATTAGCGAAACTAGAGAAAAAACTTCGTCGTCATGTTGGGCAAGCGATTGCACAATACAATATGATTGAAGACGGCGACCGTATTATGGTGTGTTTGTCAGGTGGTAAAGACAGTTATGCCCTACTTTCTATTTTAATGATTCTACAAAAACAAGCGCCGATTAATTTTTCATTAGTTGCTGTAAACCTCGACCAAAAGCAACCGGGTTTTCCCGAACATGTATTACCTGAATACCTTGAAAGTCTTGGCGTAGAATACAAAATTGTTGAAGAAGATACTTACGGTATCGTTAAAGAAAAAATACCTGAAGGAAAAACGACCTGCAGTTTATGCTCACGTTTACGTCGCGCAGTCTTGTACAAAACGGCGAAAGCTCTGGGTGCAACAAAAGTTGCCCTTGGTCACCACAGAGACGACATGATTGAAACAATGATGCTTAACATGTTTTATGGCGGAAAGTTAAAATCAATGCCACCTAAGCTAGTATCAGATAATGGCGAACACGTTGTTATTAGACCGCTGGCGTTTTGTAAAGAGAGTGAGCTCATTCAATATAGTGAACTGAAACAGTTTCCAATCATTCCGTGCAATTTATGTGGTTCTCAACCTAACCTTCAACGCCAAAACATTAAGCATATGCTAAATGACTGGCATGACAAATTTCCAGGCAGAATAGAGTCAATGTTTACTGCAATGCAAAATGTCGTACCATCTCATTTGTGTGATGACGAGTTATTTGATTTTAAATCTATTAGCAATGAGTCAGAAATCGTTGATGGTGGAGATATCGCTTTCGACGAACCAGACATCAAACAAAGCAATGTTGTAGAACAAGAAGACAATCACAAATTACAACAATTAAATATCATTAACATAAGCTAGTTGCACCGCAACTAGCTTTTTTTTTAACCCTCAAACTATCGGGACGAGCACAATGCTTGAAAAATGGTTTCAATTGACCGCACACAATACCAGTTTTAAAAAAGAAGTTATCGCTGGCATTACAACCTTTCTCACGATGGCCTATATCATCTTTATCAACCCGGCAATGCTTGCTGATGCGGGGATGGATAGAGACGCGGTATTTGTAGCAACGTGTCTAGCAGCCGCAATAGGCTGCTTTATTATGGGTTTTATTGCCAATTACCCTATCGCACTTGCGCCAGGCATGGGATTAAACGCATTTTTTACCTACACCGTTGTACTCGATATGGGTTACAGCTGGCAGGTTGCACTTGGTGGCGTGTTTTTCTCAGGAATTATTTTTATCATTTTGAGCCTGTTTAATATCCGTGAGTGGATTATTAATTCAATTCCACAATCGCTACGATTTGGTATAGCAGCGGGAATCGGCCTGTTTTTAGCCTTTATCGCACTTAAAAATGCAGGATTTGTCGTTGATAACCCTGCCACATTTGTAACCTTGGGTGATATTACTGCACCCGAGCCTATTCTTGCGGCATTAGGGTTGTTTCTCATCGTTGGACTTGCAAAAAGAGGAATCAATGGCGCAGTAATGATCTCGATACTAGCGATTACTGCAATAGGGTTAGTAATCGGTAAGGTAGACTATGCCGGTATTATGTCAATGCCACCCAGTGTATCGCCTACCCTGATGCAACTCGACATTAGTGGTGCATTAGAAGTTGGCATGATCAGCGTAGTGTTTGCCTTTTTATTCGTTGACCTTTTTGATACGTCAGGCACCTTAATTGCCGTGGCTCAGCGAGGCAAGTTACTTGCCAAAGATGGTACACTGCCTAGATTAGGTAAAGCCCTACTTGCTGATTCAACAGCAACGGTTGCCGGCTCTATGTTAGGTACGTCGACCACAACAAGTTACGTAGAGAGCACAGCGGGTGTTGCTGCTGGCGGCAGAACAGGTTTAACCGCAGTTGTCGTTGGCATTTTATTCTTATTATCACTATTCTTTTCTCCATTGGCAGGGATGATTCCAGCTTTTGCAACATCAGGTCCGCTATTTTACGTTGCTGTACTGATGTTAGCTGGGCTAGTCAACATTCATTGGGATGACTTATCAGAAGCAGTACCTGTCGCTGTAATTTGTATAACGATGCCGCTAACTTTTTCCATTGCTCACGGAATTGCGTTTGGTTTTATAGCATACGCTCTAGTGCGCATATTTAGTGGCGAGTTTAAATCGCTCAATTACAGTGTGCTATTTTTAGCATCACTATTTATCTTAAAATTTGCTTTTTTCGGGTAGTCAAATGAAACACTCAACATTCGCTTCTATCGCTCTTAGCTTTCCACTTGCTTTCTCGGGCTCAGTTGCAGCAGAAACCTTATGGAGCAGTAATAGCATTAGTTATTTAAAAAACACTTCAGACTTTGAGGTGTTAACAAATGACTCGATTAATGTTTTCACCTTTGAACATGCATCAGGCCATAATTGGGGCGACTTGTTTTTATTTGCCGACAGAACGCTCGCCAGTGCAGATGATAATCATATCGAATTTAAAGGAACCTATGGTGAGATCACTCCTCGCTTAAGTTTGAGCTACTTACTCGATGAAAAAATGTCATTTGGCATTGTCAAAGATACGTATTTAGCTGCGAATATAGAAATGTCATCAGATACGTTCGGAAGCTTTGATAACGTATTACTAGGTGTTGGTACCGACTTAGCTATCCCTCATTTTAAATATTTCCAAGCAAACGTTTACTATGCAAATAATGACAACATTGATGATGACTATCAGCTCACCATGGTATGGGGTTATGACTTTCCTTTACAAAAGCACAAGATAACCTTTAATGGCTTTTTTGACTGGTCAAGTGCTGCCGATGACCATGAATCAGAGTTCCATTTTAATCCACAGTTGTTAGTTGATGTCGGACATTATTTTAATAATGCAGGTCACTTTCAAGCGGGTATCGAGTATTCATATTGGAATAACAAATATGGTATTACCGGGCTAGACGATGAAAGTGTCATTAGCGCAATGATTAAAATAACGTTATAAAGCAAATGATAATAAAAAGGGCGCTATCTGCGCCCTTTTCTAATATGAACATTCGAAAATTTATGGTGCTGTCGACTCACCATAGAAATAAGCTTGGTTATGTCTAAGCATGTTTGTGAGTTCCAAAACGTAATCACTACCTCGCTCAGAATATGGTAACAGTCCTGTAGCAAGTATTTCCGCCGACAAAGGCTGTCCAGACGCCCTGAGTTGCTCTCTAATGTTTCTGAAGACCAAGTATGCATGATTGGTATTTAAGTTCCTTAGATAAGCGCTCACGGCTTGTTCTAAGGAATCATAACTTGCCACTTCATGGGTCATCCCCTCTGTTCGAGAGCTTGGTACAATTCCACAGCCTTTTCGATAGCACCACATGCCAAACAGATTAAGACCTTCACGGGCAAAGCGTGATGTTCCCCACGCAGACTCGTTCGCCCCTTGAACCAACACTAGTTCAACCGGCACAATATCAACACGGTTCAACAACTTTTGTATTTTCAGCATAGGTGAATGAATATTTTTCACTCGATATTGCTTAGCCAGTTCATTGAGCCACATAACATCTTCATCAGATAATACGTCTTCCAGACCAAGCCGTTCAGCAAATGTTAACAATTTAGTTCTATGGGCGAGTATCTGGTTATTTTTTTCCACGACCACTGGCCTTAAATAATTAAAAAATGCCGTCTTCTTTTGTTTTACGTCTTTATATTGACCAAAATTTGGCACTTTACCAATGTATGGCTGGTCGAGCTTCTCTTCCGTTTCAGTGACAGCCGACGACTGTTTATCCTCATTTTCCATAGTCGGCATTGGTTTTACCGATTTTTCGACGGCGATCTCGTCCGGACCATACGTTTTGGTAAACGGATAGGCTAACATTACACTAATTGCCGCTACAGAAAGTGCGGTAACACTAAACTTTTTCATTTACGCGTCAAACATTCCTGAATCACTGACCGTTGAGCTTGGCTGAGCGTTTAGCGTAATACCAAAAATCTCACGGTAAAGAATACCTTTTGCATGAAAATACATAGGCGCAAGGTAACTTAAGCCAAAGATTAAAAACGCAAACGCAAACATCGTCGCATTACCTGTTACTTGCCCTAATGGTGCAATGATTAGCACAAGCGCAATTGCCAAAGGTAGGTAAACAGCAAAAATATTAAACCACTGAAAACGCAGGGCTTTAACTGACAAACTAATCGCTTGAAGTGGAGATAGTTTCTTCTCTACAACCAAAGGGACAATCAACGAGAAGCAAACCGCTAGAAAAATTCCCGGAATAATAAAGAGTTGTAAGCCCAGACCAACTAAAATAGAGCTTAATAACGCAGCCACTGCTACCCAACTACCGCGCTTCAAATACGCAAAAACTTGTTTAGATTCAGTCTTTAAGCCAACAACCTGAGAGATTCCCATCATCTCAACACCTGCTAAGAATGGCCAAATGACAATGGTGACAGCAAGGTTTAAAATCGATAAACGTTGAGGATCTTGGTTAACGACCTCTAAGCCACCTAACAACTCTGCCAGCAACATGGTTGTGAATACACCGATCAATAAAACAATCAATAAACCACCGTTAATAGCTGCTCTACTGCGCTGTGTATTGCGCCATGCTTCAAGTAAGACCTCTTTGGGGTTGATCTTGTATTCACCTTTTAAAGCTTGCTCAACATTACCGCCAACATGAACAACTGAAACTTTTTCCACCTAAAACACCTATTAAAAATTAACTAATCAGACCATTACGTGTTGGATAATAACAAATAAAACCGAAGAACAGAAAATTTACAGATCACTGACCACTAATTCAACGGCAAGAATTAATAACACTAATCCCATAATTCTATCTAACCAGTAGCCTTTTGAGATAATTCGATTGCGGATTCGTGGGTGACTCAACACCATAGATAGAAAACTAAACCAAAGTCCTGTCGCAATCGCCATATAAATGCCGTAGAACGCTTTAACTTGTGTCGGTGTATCGACTGCGATAACCATTGAAAACAAGCTAACGAAAAACAATGTTGCTTTAACATTTAACGCATTTATCAAGAAACCTGTGGTAAACGCTTTGAAGTTGCTTGGCGCTTGTAGACTTGAATCACTAACAACCGCACTTTCTGAGTCTTGGTCGTTGATTTGGGAGGTTTGTGGTGGTTTCGCCCTTAATCCATGCCAGGCAATGTAAAGAAAATACGCCGCAGCAATATACTTTAATGCACTGAGTAAGCTTGGTGTTTTAGCGATAATAATGCCAATCCCAACCAAAGAATAAATCACGTGAACAAGTATTCCAGTGCCAATGCCAGCACTCGTATATAACGCGGTTCTCCTACCGTATTGAATACTTTGTTTCAACGTTATTGCAAAATCGGGCCCAGGACTAGCAACCGCTAAAAAGTGCACTAAAGCGATAACTAAAAATTCTTGTAAATACTGCTCCAAAATTATTCCTTGTTACTATCCATGTTGTTAATGAGATATTGACGAAAAAAATCAGCACCTTTTTCTCTGGTTATTGCCATATTGTCTTCTGGGATTTTTTCTGGGTTTTTATAAACGCTCAATACTTTCGCCATACTGTCTTCACGGATAATGTGAAGCATGGGATATGGGGAGCGATTTGTATAATTTTCGACGTCATGTTGTGACAATCCTTCAAAACAGTAATCAGGATGAAAGCTTGCTAATTGAAACTGACCTTCAAATCCAGCGTCAACTAAATATTGTTGGGCTAAATCTAGCAAGTCTAAATAGTCATCGAAATTACCGAAGCCAGAGCCATAAATCATTAAGCTTGTTTCGATTTCAGATGTTGTCGCCATTTTGTCACATTGAGTCAATAGATGATCAATTGCCTGGGTGATCCCTCTTGCGTCATCAATACAGTAATCAATGGTATTATTTGCCCATTCTTTTTTAGCAAATGGGCAAAAGTTCAGGCCAATCACAATATCCAGCAACCATGTTTTAGTTACCTCAACAATTGTGTCAGAACACTGATTTGAAATTTCCGTCATATACTTACTACAAATTTTTATGATTTTTGCTGAAGTTGCCACATATTAAAGTAACGACCTTTCAACGCAATTAAATCATCATGGCGACCTTGTTCAACAATTTTACCATCTATCATGACAAGAATGATATCTGCATCTGTAATTGTTGATAGACGATGAGCAATGACTAAACTGGTTTTGTTTTTAGCGACGCTTTTAATTGCCTTTAATATTTCTTGTTCTGCATGACTATCAAGCGCACTTGTTGCCTCGTCAAATACCCAAATCTCAGGGTTCTTCAATAGTGTTCGTGCTATCGCGACACGCTGCTTTTCACCGCCGGAGAGTTTTAGCCCACGCTCTCCTACTTCGGTGTTTTCGCCTTCCGGTAATTTAGCAATTAAATCATCCAAGTATGCCATGCTAATTGCCTTTCGCACCGCTTCATCACTCGCACTAGGATCACCATAACGTACGTTTTCGAAAATCGTATCATTAAATAGCACGGTATCTTGTGGGACAATACCAATATGCTGGCGAAGCGAAAGTTGCGTTACATCGATGATACTTTGATCATCAATTTGAATGGTGCCAGCAGTTGCATCGTAGAAACGAAATAACAATTTCACAATTGTTGACTTGCCTGAACCACTCTCGCCAACAATAGCGACTTTCTGGCCTGTATCAATACTAAAACTGACACCTTTAAGTACTTTTCGGTCGGTATGATAACCAAACTCCACATCGTTAAACGTAATACGACTATTACTAATTGCCAATTCAGGCGCATTATCCTGGTCTGTAATTTGAGGCTTCTTATCAAGTAAACTAAACATACCCTCGATATTGGCAAGGGAGCCTTTTATTTCACGATAGACAAAGCCAAGAAAATTAAGCGGCATAAATAGTTGCATCATAAACGCATTGATGAGAACAAAATCCCCCAAAGTCATTGCCTCTATCGTGACTTGATAAGCGGCTAATGCAAGCATGGAGGTCATTGCAATAGCAACAATTGTCGCTTGGCCACCATTTAGCGCAAAAAGTGACAAACGATTTTGTGTTTTCGCTTTCTCCCACGTTGCAAGCTGCTCATCATACATATTGGCTTCATAGGCTTCATTGTTGAAATACTTGACGGTTTCGTAGTTTAAAAGACTATCAATTGCTCGAGTATTTGATGATGAATCGGCTTTATTAGCCGCTCTGATAAAGCCAGTACGCCATTCTGTCGCATACACCGTGTAACTTATATATATGGCAATTGAGGTGGTAGTAATTGCTGCAAACCCCCAATGGTACTTGAATAAAAAGATCCCTATTACCATAAATATTTCAAGTAACGTCGGTACAATATTGAAGACCATAAATCGCATTAAAAACGCAATACCTGCATTCCCTCTATCAATATCGCGGGAAATACCACCGGTTTGACGGTTTAGATGGAAAGCGAGTTCAAGACTATGCAGATGTTTAAATACTTTTAAACCAATGCGTCTTATTGCACGCTCGGTTACTCGACCAAATAGGGTATCCCTTATTTCGCCAAACAACACCACAGATAAACGTGCTAAACCGTAGGCTGCGACCAGACCAAATGGCACTAACATCACTTTGTTTTCAACATTTTGATCTAACGTATCGACGACGTCTTTCAATACAAAAGGCAAATATACACTTGCGACTTTTGCCAATATTAAGCAAACAACAGCAAGAGAGATTCGCCATCTAAATTCAAGTAAATACGGATAAACAAGTTTCAAGACTTGCCAATTGAGTTTATCGACTTCGTGTTCAGGGTAATTGGTTCGGCGCATAGTAGTGATAAATTATTATGATTTATTTGAGAAGTTTTTACGTTACAGACATAAAAAAAGACCGCACTAATAGCGGTCTTTTATCAAGAATTAAAAGCTATACAAAACTGAAAAGGACTATTTATTGCCGTCTTCTACGCGACTTTTCAGCTTTTGACCAGGTCTAAACGTAACAACCTTACGAGCTGAGATAGGAATATCTTCACCCGTTTTTGGATTACGCCCTGGACGTTCAGCTTTTTCTCGCAAATCGAAGTTGCCGAAACCTGAGAGCTTAACTTGCTCACCATCTTCTAATGATTGACGAATTTCTTCGAAAAACACTTCAACGATATCTTTGGCGTCGCGTTTACTTAAACCGACTTTATTACACAGGTGTTCTGCCACTTCAGCTTTGGTTAGCGCCATGGATCAATCCCTCAATGATGCATTTAATTCAGTTTTTAAGGTATCTACCACTCGATCTACAACATCGTTGATATCTTTTTCTTCAAGAGTCTTCTCTACATCTTGCAATGTCATTGCAATCGCTAAGCTCTTAAAGCCCGGTTCAATACCTTGACCTTGGTATACATCGAACAAGTTTAGATCAACTAAATAATTTCCGCCAACATTTTCAATAAGTTGTAGCACTTTTTTTGCTTCAACTGCTTCTTCAACGATAACAGCTATGTCACGTCGGTTAGCCGGGAATTTAGAAATTTCGCTTGCCCACGGCAGTTTTCTATTTAAGATTGGCGTTAATTTCAGCTCAAATACCAATGTGCGACCGTTCAAACCTAGCTTGCGCTCTAATTCAGGATGAACAGCACCAATATGGCCTACAAGCTCATCGCCTTTGTAGATTGCTGCCGTTTGACCAGGATGTAATGCATCAATTTCAGCTTTTTCAAAGCGATACGCGTCAGCTTCACCTGTTAATGATAAAATTGCTTCTACGTCACCCTTAAGGTCAAAGAAGTCAACTGGCGCTTTTTCCAACTGATAGTGCTCTTGGTTTTTCGTACCACAAATCACACCAGCGATCATGTTGTCTTGACGAACGCCATTTTCTGCTGCTTCATCAGGAATGAAACGTAAACCAGACTCAAACAAACGAACACGTGCTTGTTGACGGTTTTGGTTATAAGCCACCGATTGTAATAGGCCTGTCCACAATGATACACGCATAACCGACATTTCAGATGAAATTGGGTGTGGTAATGTCATGACTTCAGCGTTCGGGTGCAACAAAGCTTGTGTTTTAGGGTCAACGAAGCTGTAAGTAATTGCTTCTTGGAAACCTCGATTTACCATGGTTTGACGAATTCGAGTCATTGGCAAAGCGGCTTCTTTGTGCTGACGCATACTCAGTGTTGCTGTTGGCGAGACATTTGGAATGTTGTTGTAACCAAAAATACGCGCGACTTCTTCAATTAAATCAACTTCAATTGAGATATCAAAGCGGTACGCAGGTACTTCTACATTCCACGTCTCGTTTTCAAGACTTACGGCAAAGCCTAAACGCTCTAAAATTTCAGAAACTTTTGCTGTTTCAATGTGCATACCAATACGTTGGTCTAGCTTTGCACGACGTAAAACAACACTCTTAGCTGCTGGGATATGATCAGTTGATACTGCTTCAACGATAGGACCCGCTTCACCGCCAACAATCTCTAAAAGAAGCGCTGTTGCACGTTCCATTGCGTCGCGTTGTAACTGAGGGTCAACACCACGTTCATAACGGTGAGAAGCATCAGTGTGCAAGCCGTATTGACGTGCTTTACCTAAAATCGCTAACGGTGCAAAAAACGCACTTTCTAAAAAGATATCTTTCGACTCGCTTGTTACGCCTGAGTGTAGGCCACCGAAAATACCCGCCATTGCTAACGCTTTGTTACTATCCGCAATGACTAATGTATCTTCTTTTAACGTTACTTCGTTTTCATCTAATAACGTTAGCTTTTCTTCTTTATTGGCAAAACGTACATCGATAGCACCTTCAATCGCACTTAAATCAAATGCATGCATTGGGTGACCAAGCTCTAACAATACGTAGTTTGTCACATCAACAACTGGGTCGATTGAACGAACGCCACAACGACGTAGCTTCTCAACCATCCATAATGGCGTTGTTGCACCGACGTTGATACCTTTGATCACACGACCTAAATAACGAGGACATGCATCTGGTGCTGATAATGTGATTTCACGTGTATCATCAATTTTTGGTGCTACAGGTGTAATTTCAACTTCAGTTACCGCTTGTGAGTTAAGTACACCCACTTCGCGTGCTAAACCTTTGATACCCAAACAATCACCGCGGTTTGCTGTTAAATCAACATCAATCGTTGTATCATTTAAGTTCAAGTATTCACGAATATCTGTACCAATTGGCGCATCTGTTGGTAATTCAATAATACCGTCAGAGCTTTCTGCTAAGCCCATTTCAGACTCACTGCACAGCATACCGAAAGATGGCTGGCCGCGTAATTTTGCTTTTTTGATTTTGAAGTTACCTGGAAGGACTGCGCCAACCATAGCAACCGCAACTTTCAAGCCTAAACGACAGTTAGCAGCACCACATACGATGTCTAATAATTCGCCGTCAGTTGACGCGTCGCCAACATTGACTTTCGTTACTTGTAATTTGTCAGCATCAGGGTGTTGACCACACTCAACAACTTCACCAACAACAATACCGGTAAATTCACCTGCAACTGGGTCAACAGCGTCAACCTCTAAACCTGCCATGGTGATCTGATGCGCTAATTCGTCAGAAGTGTTCGCAGGGTTTACCCACTCACGTAACCAAGATTCACTAAATTTCATTATTTGCAGGTCCTACTTAAACTGTTTTAAGAAACGAAGATCGTTTTCGAAGAATGCGCGCAAGTCGTTTACGCCGTATCTAAGCATTGTTAAACGCTCGACACCCATACCAAAGGCAAAGCCAGTGTACTCTTCTGGGTCAATGCCCACTGAACGCAAGACGTTCGGGTGTACCATGCCACAGCCTAATACTTCTAACCACTTACCGTTTTTACCCATGACATCAACTTCCGCTGATGGTTCTGTGAACGGGAAGTAAGATGGACGGAAACGAATTTCTAAATCTTCTTCAAAGAAGTTGTGTAAGAAGTCGTGCAAAATGCCTTTAAGGTGAGTAAAGCTCACGTTTTTATCAACTAATAAGCCTTCAACCTGATGGAACATCGGCGTGTGCGTTTGGTCGTAATCGTTACGGTAAACCTTACCTGGAGAAATAATACGTAATGGTGGCTTTTCAGCTTCCATGGTACGAATTTGAACACCCGATGTTTGTGTACGCAATACTAACTTAGGATTGAAGTAGAACGTATCATGATCTTGGCGCGCAGGGTGATGCTCAGGAATGTTTAACGCATCAAAGTTGTGGAAGTCGTCTTCTACTTCTGGACCTGCTTTGATTTCAAAACCAAGTTCAGTGAAGAAGCTTTCGATACGCTCGATTGTGCGAGTTACTGGGTGTAAGCCGCCTAAGTCGTTGGTGTTACCTGGTAATGTTACATCGATAGATTCAGCAGCTAATTTTGCTTTGATCTCTTCAGCACGTAACAACTCACCACGTTCAGTAATTAATTTCTGTACTTGTTGCTTTGCTTGGTTAATCGCTTGACCAGCTTTTGGCTTTTCTTCTTTAGGTAACTTACCTAAGTTTTTCATTTGCTCCGTTAACTGGCCTTTTTTACCTAAAAAGTTAACGCGAACCGTATCGAGCTCAGCTGGAGACGTTGCTGCTGCAACTTCCTGCTCGGCTTGCAAAATTATGTCGTCTAAATTCATGAGTTCCTCAAAAGCAACAAGGCGTGTTTGATTTCTTGTGAAAGATAGCACGTCAGAAAAAACACGTTTGTATCGACAATATGATTAATAAAAAATGGCTAACGATTCTACACAATAAATCGCCTAAAATGTAGAGGAAAAGCGGTTTTTATCAAAAGATTAACGAATTAATTTTATCAAAGAATAATATTTCTAAATTCGATTACATCTTCTTAGTTGAAACCGTGTTAAAATGCGCGCTAATTAACTATTCAGCTCGCTAATTGATGCCAAATTCATGTGATATTTGGGGAAATTGGTCTTAGCCAAATTTAGAGAACTCTTTTACGTGATTAACAACGATATTTTTAGACGCTTACGTTTTATTTTAAATTACAACGACCAACAAATGGTTGAGACCTTTGCCCAGGCTGGTGCGTTAGTGCAAAAGCAGCAAGTCGTTGAATGGTTGAAGCGTGAAGAAGATGAAGGTTTTACTAACCTAATCGATGTAAAATTTGCGGAGTTTTTAAATGGTCTAATAAACGTTAAACGTGGTAAACGTGATGGTGAACAAAAACCTGCTGAGAAAAAGCTGAATAACAATTTGATTTTATTGAAGCTTAAAATCGCGTTTAACTTAAAGGCCGAAGATATCATTGAGCTACTAAGTACTGCTGGCTTCAACATGAATAAAGGTGAATTAAGCGCATTCTCGCGTAAACCTGATCACAAGCATTATCGTGAAGTTAAAGATCAAGTAATTCGTAACTTGCTAAAAGGTTTAGAGTTAAAATACCGCACCGATGTTAAGCGTCAAGACGTAAACCCGCTTGATAGAAAAGTTCAGCATACTATCGCTGATAAACAAAAACAGGTGGTGGCAAAGAAGAAAAAGAAAGCTCAACCTAAAACACCAAAAGAAAAGACACTTTACGTCAACCCTAATGCTAAAACAGCAACAAAGGATTCGGGCCGTAAGACGCTTAAACTACGTTCTGAAGATATCTGGAAAGATGTAGAGTAACGTTAAGAACCTTCATTCGTGAGTTAAAGTAACCTTTATTTCTAATATAAATGCCCGAGAAGTCGGGTATCTTTTAATTCAGAATAACAATTGAACCAGATTCCCGCTAACAACAGCGGGAATGTCACAAGGCACCTTTGAACACTGCACTTTTAATATCTCAAAACTAAATATTTCATTTAGTCTCAAGTTCTTGAGCTAAAAAGTCGAGAAAAACCTTTAATCTATAGGGCATATATTCAGTATTTTTGTATACAGCATACATTGGCAATGAAAATCTCTCTTCGCTTTGTAAGACTTCAATCAACCGCCCTTGAGCCAAATCGCTCTCAACCATCCACTTAGGCATTGCAGCGATCCCATGACCTCGACGACACATTTCTATGATAAATTCAGGGTTATCACTTGTTAGGGACTCATTGACTCTAATTTCATTGCTTCCAAACGTCCAGACATTACTAGGTTTAGCTAAAGCATAGGTTATACAACGGTGATTAATAAGTTGGTCAGTAGATTCTGGTCTACCACATGTTTCGAGATACTTCGGAGCAACAAAATAACTCACTTGGTGGGCCATTAAACGTTTTGCCTTAAGCGCTGAGTCGGGTAAATGAGCCGCACGAATAGCTATATCTATATCGTCCTTAAATAAACTAACTTGTTTATCATTTACTGAAACATCAAATGTAACCTCAGGATAATTTTCAATAAATTGACTAATAACGGGAGCTAGGAAGTAGATTGAAAATGTCGACGGCGCTGAAATACATATTTTACCCTTCAAGCTCGTTAATTCATGTCGTAAAGTCAACTCGGTTGTATCTATTTGCTCTAGCAACCGATGACAAAAATTTAAATACTGCCTACCTAGATTAGAAATCTCTATTTTCCTAACACCGCGTTCAAATAATGAAAATCCAATATCTTTCTCTAACCAAGCAATTTTTTTACTAATTGCGCTTTGGGAAGTATTCAGTTCATTCGATGCTAAGGTAAAACTTTGATGTCTTGCGACAACAACAAATACTCTAATACAGGTCAATTTATCCACTTACAGATTCCATCTAGGAATTTATAACATCACATTATCACGATTTACCACACAAAGTAAGAATGCTTAAATATCGAAAAATATCTAATTGGAGTTAAAATATGCTTGCTATCACCTTATTGCTTATTTCGTTTTTCTTATTTGCCAGTTCAATCAAATTAACAGGTTGGCAAAGGGGTATTTTCGAGATACAGCTAGGCTTTTTTGAAAATTACGGCTTAAATCGACAAATTATGTTTATAGTTGGATTGATTGAACTAACCGCATCCTTATTGTTGATTAGTGCGTTAGTTACTGACAAGGAAAACTTAAAAAGCTTGGGCGCTATAATGATAATATTTGCGTCCATTGGTGCTAGTTATTTTCATTTACGCTTCGACACAACAAAAGATGCACTCCCGGCATTTATAACATTAACTTTATCGACCATGTTACTGATAAACTGATTTCCCTAGCAATAAAAAAGGGCAACGCTGATACGTTGCCCTTTTATTTATAATCGCTACATTGATTAATCAACTAACTGATAATCACGTTTTAGAATTTCGATGATTTCAGCTTTTGGATTGGCTGATAATTCAATTTTTTCGCCGGTGATTTTCTCAGCAATGCCCGTATATGTCTCAGATACCGCCATTAATACATCAACAGGTAATGGGTTATCATTAGCTAACGCCGTGCGCTCTGCCATACGATCTTTGTTTAATAAAATGTCTGGCTCTGGGAAGTGATTCAATAATAATTGACGGAAACCTTCTTTCGAGTTTTCAATCACGTTACCTTGACGATAAGCTTCACCGTCCCAAATACGTGATGAATCAGGCGTACCAACTTCATCCATATAAATAAGTTTATCGTTACCTTGCGTATCTTTTACGTAGCCAAATTCAAACTTAGTATCGACAAAAATTTGATCAATTTTTGCCAATTGAGCAGAAATTAAATCGAAACCTTGCGTAAGTAATTTTTCGTATAAACCAATATCATCAGCAGATTTAAAGTTAAACGCTTCAAAGTTGTCTTCAATGTTCTTGCGGGTAATGTTTACATCATCCGCTTCTGGCACACCATCAATGCCCTTCAAAATACCTTTGGTTGAAGGCGTTTGAAGAAGTTCAGGCAACTTACTATCGCGTGATAACCCTTCAGGTAACTCGATACCGCAAAAGTCGCGTTCGCCTTTTTCATATGCGCGCCACATTGAACCCGTAATGTATTGACGACAAATCGCTTCAATCATCACTGGTTGTGCTTTTTGAACAATCCAAACAAACGGGTGTGGAATATCAAGAATGTGGCTATCTGCTAAGCCATTTTCTTTAAACAGCTTAAACCAATGGTTAGAGATCGCGTTTAACGCAGCACCTTTACCCGGCACACCTTTTAAACCACCCTCTCCTTGCCAAATACAATCGAAAGCTGAAATACGGTCGCTAATCACCATAATTGCTAATGGTGTGTCTACTGGCACATCGTAACCTTTTTGTTCGATTAAACGACGGCTATCGGCATCGGTTAGCCAGTAAACGCTGCGCACTTTACCGCTGTGCACAGGCTTTTCAGTACGAATTGGTAAATCGTTATTAACTGCTAGAACTTGATCTGCAAGACTCATACTCAACCTTTAAAAGAGTGTTATAAATTCATTGGTTTAGGTTTTATACCAATTGAAATAATGCTTTAGTCATCTCAGAGCTATGTCAGAGGTGAGAGAGCAAGAAAGATTTGTGACAATATAGTTATTCTACATTGAGTAAATCTGCCGCAGTTATCTTGCCTCTGACAAGCTCCCGAAGGGCGAGTTTAATAGGCTTATATGCTGCGTTGCTAAACTCAACAAGGGAATAACCATTGTTTTCATTCAGCGCCTTGCCTCTATGCCTTTTAATTCTCACTGAGAGAGCAAATCATTTTTTCACTTGGTATTAGTTAAAACACAAACCAATAAACTATCTAATTGGTCAAAAAGTTATAGTCTAAAAAATAAAAAGGACGCCGAAGCGTCCTTTTCATATTGACTAGCTGATTATAAAGCAGCTTGTGCTTTTTCAACTAAAACAGCAAATGCTGCTTTGTCGTATACAGCGATGTCCGCTAAGATCTTACGATCGATCTCGATAGATGCTTTCTTAAGACCGTTGATGAAACGGCTGTAAGATAAACCATTTTGACGAGACGCAGCGTTGATACGAGCAATCCATAATTGACGGAATTGACGTTTACGCTGACGGCGGTCACGGTATGCGTATTGACCAGCTTTAGTTACTGCTTGGAAAGCTACGCGATAAACGCGACTACGAGCACCGTAGTAACCTTTCGCTTGCTTTAAGATTTTCTTGTGAGAACGACGTGCAACTACACCGCGTTTTACTCTTGCCATGTGCTAATCTCCTCTTAATTAAGCGTTACGTAGTAATTTATCAACTGCTTTCACATCTGAAGCAGCAACCATGCTTTTAGCACGTAAGTGACGTTTTACTTTAGTACGACGCTTAGTCAAGATATGACGTAGACCAGCTTGTTTGCACTTGTAACCACCAGAAGCGGTTCTCTTAAAGCGCTTTGCAGCACCTTTGTTTGTTTTCATTTTAGGCATGAATAGTACTCCACATTTATGCCGTTTAAATTTGATAATAAAAGGCGAGCACTTCATTTAAAGATAAGTGCTACTTGTCGGCCTCAATTACCGGTTCATCGATAAAGTTGGTGAAACGCTTTCGCGAATGCTTTTATAAGACCAAGTATTATCGTTTAACTGGAGCTAACACCATCACCATTTGACGCCCTTCAACCTTTTTAGGGAAGAACTCACATTGTGCGATGTCTTCTAGATCTTTCTTAACGCGAGTTAATAAGTCTAGACCCAGTTCTTGGTGGGCCATTTCACGACCACGGAAACGTAAAGTAACCTTAGCCTTGTCGCCACCTTCTAAAAAGCGTCTCAAGTTACGTAATTTAACTTGATAATCGCCTTCATCTGTACCAGGACGGAATTTAATTTCCTTAACCTGAATTTGTTTCTGCTTTTTACGCTGTTCTTTTTGTTCCTTTGCTTTTTCGTAAAGGAACTTGCCGTAATCCATTACACGACAAACTGGAGGTTTTGCAGTTGGACTAATTTCAACTAAATCAACGCCTGCTGCTTCTGCTTTGTCCATTGCGTCATTTAATGACACGATGCCAACGGCTTCACCATCAACACCAATTAATCGAACTTCTGGTGCTGTAATTAAATCATTTAAACGATGTGCCGGTTCTTTTTGACCGCCTCTTTGACCTTTAATAGCCTGTTCCTCCAAAGAACTTTATAAAAAATCAAACGTGGCATTAGCCACGTTTGCGTTGTATTAATTCGTTTATACTAAAGTGCGGTTCGCAACTTCTTGGTTAAGCTGTTCGATAAACGCATCTACCGACATCTTACCTAAGTCTTCACCACTACGTGTACGAATAGCAATTTCGTCATTTTCCATTTCTTGACCACCAACGACCAATAAGTATGGAACACGTTTTAAAGTATGCTCGCGAATTTTAAAGCCTATTTTCTCATTTCTCAAGTCTACTTTTGCTCTAAAGCCATTTTCTTTTAATTTTTTAACAACTTTATTACAATATTCGCTCTGTTTATCCGTGATATTCATCACAACAGCTTGAGTTGGCGATAACCAAGTCGGTAACTTACCGGCGTACTCTTCGATTAAAATACCGATGAAACGTTCTAATGAACCCAAAATTGCGCGGTGAATCATTACCGGCTCATGACGTTCACCGTCTTCACCAATATAACTTGCACCCAAACGTCCAGGCATTGAGAAATCTAGCTGAATAGTACCACATTGCCATGCACGGCCTAAACAGTCGTGCAATGTAAACTCAATCTTAGGACCGTAGAAAGCACCCTCACCTGGTTGGTACTCAAATTTAATACCATAATCTGTAAGCGCTTGTGCTAATGCTTCTTCTGCTTTATCCCAAATTTCTTCAGAACCTACACGTTGCTCTGGGCGAGTCGATAACTTGATATCAATCTCTTCAAAACCAAATGTTTTGTATGTATCGAAAACCATCTCGATACACGCAGCAACTTCTTGTTGAATTTGATCTTCAGTACAGAATACGTGAGCATCATCTTGCGTGAATGAACGTACACGCATCAAACCGTGAAGTGAGCCAGAAGGCTCATTACGGTGAACTAAACCAAATTCAGCCATACGATATGGTAAGTCACGGTACGATTTCAAACCTTGGTTAAAGATTTGAAGGTGACCTGGACAGTTCATTGGCTTAACTGCATATGTACGTTTCTCTGATTCTGTCGAGAAAATCATGTCACCGTACTTGTCCCAGTGACCCGACTTTTCCCACATACCTACATCAAGGATTAACGGCGCACGAACTTCTTCATAGCCGTACTTCACTAATTGTGTGCGCATGTAGTCTTCAAGCGTTTTGTAGATTGTCCAACCGTCGTTGTGCCAGAACACCATACCCGGAGCTTCTGTTTGCCAGTGGAATAAATCTAACGCTTTACCAATTTTACGGTGATCACGTTTTTCAGCTTCTGCTAAACGTTGTAAGTAAGCTTTTAATTGCTTCTTGTCTGCCCAAGCAGTGCCGTAAATACGTTGAAGCATTTTCTTATCTGAATCACCACGCCAATAAGCACCTGCAACATTCATTAATTTGAAGTGATGACAATGCTTCATATTCGGTACGTGAGGGCCACGACACATATCAACGTATTCTTCGTGATGGTATAAACCAGGACGATCATCTTTATCGACGTTTTCGTCTAAGATTTCCATTTTGTATGGTTCGCCTCGAGATTCAAATGTATCGCGCGCTTCTTGCCAAGAAACGGTTTTCTTAACAACTTGATAATTCGTTTTCGCTAACTCAAGCATACGCTTTTCAATTTTAGCTAAGTCGTCATCGTTTAATGGTTGGTCAAGGTCAACATCGTAGTAAAAACCATTGTCGATTGTCGGACCAATCGCCATTTTTACATCTGGGAAAAGTTGCTTAATTGCGTGACCTAATAAATGAGCACACGAGTGACGAATAATCTCTAGGCCGTCTTCGTCTTTTGCCGTGATTAACTGCAGTTCACAGTCTTCGGTGATCATTTCGCACGCGTCTAAGCGCTCACCATTTATGCGACCAGCTAATGTTGCTTTAGCCAAACCAGGGCCAATATCTGCTGCAACATCCATAATAGAAACTGCATTGTCAAAAGAACGTTGACTACCGTCAGGGAGAGTAATAATAGGCATGAAAATTCCTTTACAGTGGTGACACATACGTAATGCCACATGTTTAAATTTAATTGCTACTGCAATATGTTATGTTAAATCAAATAATCGAATGATTATTCGCAGTAAACGCGCAATATAGGTGAATTTAATAAGCTTTGCAATGGGCTTTGCTAATATGGCTAAAAATATCAAAAAATACCTTCACTATGTGATGAGTTTTCTATCAATTATTATGGTTTTTGTGTCAGCTCATGCACTTGCAGAGCCTGGCGAAAATCAATGGAAAACACATAAAAATAAAAACAACATCGTTATCCGGTATCGACAATACCAAAATAGCGAGTTACTCGATATAAATGCCTGCCTCAAAACACGAGGCACTCCTCATCAAGCCTTAGAGTTTTTAACCTACCCAAAATTCATAAAACATTGGTTAGATAATCTAGAGAGCATTTCACTCATTGAACAAATCACTCCTTCAAGAAATATTATGAGCTCTACGTTTAGTGGTATGTTTCTCGTTAAACCGAGACAGGCGTTTGTTTACTCAAAAATATCAGTCAGCAACGATGGAATAATCACAATAAACCAGCAAGATGCAGGTTCAAAATATAAAGCAGAGAAAGGTTACATTCGAGTTAACCTCATAAGAGCGGCATGGCAAATATCCCCTGCCCAAGATAGCCACATTGACATCTGCTACAGTGTCGTGGCAGATCCACAAGGTAACATTCCACAGTGGCTAGCTAACCGTGTTGCGTTAGGTTCACTTAATAAAACATTACGTAACGTCCAACATCAATTTAAACCAACAAATAACTCACTATAAAAGCCGTATTTTTCACTATACTAACCAGTAACCGACTTTACGGAGCCTCCAGATTATGTGGAAGATTATTGCTGACGTTATATCAAAGAATACACATCAGTCTTTTGATCACGCTGAGCATGAAATGCTATCAAGTGGAGGTGAATCGAGGTTAGCGTATAAGTACTACAACGACAACGACGCTTTTTTTGTCAAATTGGCGCCAAAACACAAGCTTAATCAACTAGTCGCTGAGGTTGACAGTTTAGTTCACCTTAATAAATTAAACGAACAACTCGTTCCTACTGCTGTGGGTGTTGATGTTAGTTTGGATAAGAGCTTTTTAATTCTTCCATGGCTTAATTTTACTCAACCATCGAATGGCGACTGGTTTCAATTAGGCGTTGAACTAGCAACAGTCCATAAAAATTCAAGTAATGGTCAATTTGGCTGGGATCAAGACAATTTTATTGGTGACACGTTACAACCAAATCAATGGAGTAGCAACTGGAGTACATTTTTTGCTGAAAAACGCATTAGCTGGCAATTACAGTTACTGAGCGAAAAATCGGTTAATTTTGGTGATATCGATTATCTCAGCGATGTTTGTCACGACTTGTTGTGCCACCATAAAACCAAACCCTCACTAGTGCATGGCGATTTATGGCACGGTAACGTTGGGTTTGTTAATGGCACACCACAAATATTTGACCCAGCTTGTTATTATGGCGATCGTGAAGTTGATATCGCAATGACCGAGCTATTTGGTAGTTTTCCAGACGAATTTTATCAAGGTTACGATGCTACCTACCCGCTAGGTTCAGGCTTTGAGCAACGAAAACATATCTACAATTTATATCATGTGCTAAATCACGCGAATATGTTTGGCGGCATATATATCAAACAAGCTCAGGCATTATTGCAACGAATTATTGCTCAACATGAAAACGTCTAGCCAACCTGAACGTGAATCAACTTTTTTAGTCACAATTATAAGCGGTTAGCATTTTCAACCGTCAAGCAACTAGCACTATCGCTAAAACACGCCATACTTAACTTTGATACCAAGCGAAAAAATGAGTTGCTCTCTCAGCTCAGATGTTACGACATCATTCGTTCAATTGGTATATGCCTTTTTTATCGAAAATTAAGGAGGCTATATGTCTTTACAGGTAAAAGAAAAACGAGTTGAATGCCCACATTGTGGCCATCACATTTTTATCTCTTTAGATCCGACTGAAGGTGACCAAGACTACTATGAGAGTTGTCCTGCGTGTTGCTGCGATATCCACCTAAACATGCATATCGATGAATATCACCAAAAAATTCAACTCGCGATCGACGCGGACGACGAGCAAGTATTTTAACCTAAGCCTTTGTCACTTAATTTGAGTTTCTTAACGGTTTCAACAATCGTCATTGTTTGTTGATCACATTCGATATTTACGTAATCACCCAGATCCAGTAAACCGATGTTTGTTCGTCCAAGTGTCTCCGGAATTAAATGCACCGTAAAACGATTTTCTTCAACCGCCCCTAAGGTAAGGCTGCATCCATTAATTGCTATAAAGCCTTTACTAAATAAGTACTCGTGCCACTGGTTAGGGAGTTCAAAGGTAATCGCGCAATTCTCAGGTGTCTTCTTAATATTAAAGACACTAGCTTGGCAGTGAATATGCCCACTGACCATGTGTCCACCTATCTCATCACCTGCTTTTAAAGAACGCTCTAGATTAACAAAATCACCTTCCTTAATTGCGCCTAAATTGGTCACATTAAGTGTTTCGTCAATCACATCGAATTGAATATACCCAGAACCATTTTCCGCCTCACCAAATGCCACAGCAGTCAAACAAACCCCATTAATCGCAACACTTGCGCCAATTTCTAAATTGGTTAAATATGCCAGATCACAGCTAACGGTTAAATGCATCAAATCATTGTGTAACTTTATGTGAAAAACTTCAGCTTTCGATTGTACTATACCGGTAAACATCGCTATTATCGTCTTGTTTTAGATATCTTTATTGTACCTCATAAAAAGCCCAATGAAATCACCTCATTTTATTCAAAATACAAAAAGCTTATTGAAATTGGCTTACCCAATTTTAATCGCTCAACTTATTCAAAATCTCATGGGCTTCGCCGATACGGTAATGGCAGGCAGAGTAAGCTCTACGGATATGGCAGCGGTTGCCGTAGCAAGTAGTGTATGGTTGCCACTTATTCTCACTATTTACGGTGTGATCATGGCACTTGCCGCAATTGTTTCACAATACGCTGGCAGTGGGTCATATAAAAAGGTTGTTAATGCAACCTATCAAACAATCTGGATTGCACTGGCATTAGGTGTTGGTTTGATTGCGTTTTACTATGCTTTAGCACCGGTGATTGAAAATAATGTAGAACTCGAGCCACAGCTGAAATCGTTAATGTTTGAATATCTTGGATATATTGTTTGGGGTGCGCCAGGTTTTTGTTTGTATTTAGCGCTAAGAAATTACGCTGAAGGAATGTCATTCACGCGCCCAACCATGATTATCTCAATTATCGGTTTAATTATTAATGTCCCTGCAAATTATATCTTTATATATGGTGAGTTTGGCATGCCTGCGCTTGGTGGTGCAGGTTGTGGTATCGCGACTGCTTTGGTGTACTGGGCCATGTTTCTGGGCATGCTCATTTACGTTTATATTTCAAAACACCTTGAAAAAGTATCCTTGTTTAAACGTGCCTATGGTATCGATGTTAATGAGATCAAACACATTTTAAAGGTTGGCGTTCCTATTGCTTTATCACTGCTATTTGAAGTGAGTTTATTTTCGGTCGTTGCTATTTTACTTGCCCCGCTTGGCGCAGACATAGTCGCAAGTCATCAAATAGCGATTAACTTTTCTGGCCTTGTTTTTATGGTGCCTTTAAGTTTTGCGATGGCATTGACCATTAAAGTTGGCTATTGCGTTGGGCAACAAGAATATCAACAGGCTAAAGATATTTGTAAAGATGCGGTTATTTTTGGCCTCATGATCGCGGTGGTGACTGCGGTCGCTACGATTATCTTTAGAACACAGATTGCGGAAATCTACACCACGGAAGCCCCCGTAATTGAATTAGCTGCAAGCTTAATGTTTTTAGCTGCTCTATTTCAGTTTTCTGATGCTATTCAGGTGATTTCAGCAGGTGCATTACGAGGTTACAAAGATACGACATCGATTTTAATCATCACGTTTATCTCATACTGGTTTGTCGGTCTAACCCTTGGCGTTGTGCTGGCTATGACAGACCTGTTAGTACCTAAAATGGGAGCATCGGGATTTTGGATTGGCTTCATCTCTGGATTAACGGTTGCCGCAGTGTTTCTTGCTTGGCGTTTGAAATTCATACAAAACCGTTATGAGCAAAGCGCTTTGAAAGCTGAATTGATTAATCAATAACCACTTGGTTAGTAAAATCAAAATTTTACGTCAAAACTGCTTGCAACGATTAAACGGCAAAGCTAATATAGCGCCCGTTGCTTGTTGCAACTCTATAGTACGACCGTAGCTCAGCTGGTTAGAGCACCACCTTGACATGGTGGGGGTCGGTGGTTCGAGTCCACTCGGTCGTACCAATTCAAACCAACCATTCGCGGTTGGTTTTTTTATGCCTGAAATATATTGATGCGAAGTATTAAATATAAAGAAAGAGTACCACCCTCTCTTTGCCACCCGAGCCAACCAGTGGTTCGAGTCGCTAGTTCCAATTTGAGTCGTACCAATTTAAACCAACCTTAAAGGTTGGTTTTTTTATACCTGAAATATATTGATTCGAAGTACGCAATATAAAAAAAGAGCGCCACCCGCTCTTTGCCGCCCGAGCCAATCGGTGGTTCGAGTCGCTAGTTCCCATTTGAGTCGTACCAATGTAAAGCACCTCTGTAAGTTGCTTTTTTATGTCTGAAATATACTGATTCGAAGTATTAAATATAAAGAAAGAGTACCACCCTCTCTTTGCCACCCAAGCTAATCGGTGAAACGAGTTCACTCCGCTATACCTTAAGCAGGTTCTTTTTAAATCATTTCAACGCCCTAAATTGCGATATTTTAAACCGCCACCTAATATCAAAGAGCTTCTCAAATTAAGAAGTATGGAAGCTCACAAAATTAAATAGGAGGATTTAAGATGTCAAAGTTAAAAATTAACGCAACTGGCGACGCGTCAGATGAGTTTGTCAAAGATTTGTTTACTTATATCGTAGACGGAGGACTTGAAGACCTGATTGTCGATACATTATCAAATAAAAATAGGATGGTTAGCCTAACTCATTGGGATCCTCATGAAAATGAAGTGACTTTTGAATCGCTAGAAATTAATCAATTGTCACCGCATTCAACCATTGATTTGCCCTCTGATCCGATAAGCGTTTCTGCAGGTATTGAAGATGAAAACCTAGTACTCAGCGTTAACTATAGCGGTGGTTGCAAAACACATTTATTCGAATTGATATGGGACGGTCAATATTTAGAGTCGTCACCTTTACAAATCAACCTAAATTTCCGACATTCAAATCAAGGCGATACATGTCAGATGTTGATCAGAAAACGGCTTGCTTACTCTTTATCAGACGTCGAACCATGCCATATAAATTTACATCTCGATGGACATAAAATATCAACGATTGTTTACAATCCATAGCGATAATAAGAGCGAATAAAAAATACGACTTCACCACACATGACCTAGTTGAAAACCATGTCATGTGTTGTGAGCAGGCTTTATTATGCTCTTCTTGGCTTAAACGCCTGCCTTCCCATATCTTTCATAATCCCAATGACTGTCACCCAAGCACTAAGATCGGATTTTGGCGATTTTCCCTTCGCTATACGAGCAATTTGCGTTTCGAACCATGTAATACTCAACATCGCCATTTTATCGACGCCACGTAAACCTGTTGTTGGCGTAGGTACAAATGCTGTAAACAATTCATCTTGCATCGCTTGATTGGGTAAATGAGGATAGATAGCTAACGGACGAGCTAAGCCAACCATATCTGTTGCTCCTGATGCTAAAGCATTATTCATTGCTTTGGTTGATCTAAATCCACCTGTAACAACAAGTTTGGTTGATACAATGCTTCTAGCCTGCTCTGCATAGTCAAGAAAATACGCTTCACGCGCCTTGGTTGAGTCTTTTATTTTATGTCCCACCATGCTTGGGCTTTCATATGTACCGCCAGATATTTCAATTAAATCAATACCAATGTCACCTAGTTTTTTAATAACTTGCATTGATTCTTCTGGAGTAAAACCTCCTTTCATGTAGTCAGCAGAATTCAACTTGATACCAATTGGAAACTCACTGCCTACTTTTGATCGCATCGCATCATACAACTCAACAACAAAACGCATTCTATTTTCGAGCGAACCACCCCACTTATCCTCACGTTTATTGTGGCGAGCAGACAAAAATTGACTGACTAAATAGCCGTGAGCGCCATGAATTTGTACTCCATCAAAACCAGCGTCCTTTGCAAACTTGGCACTTGTGGCAAACTTGTCGATAATCGCAATAATTTCAGGTTCAGTGAGTGCTCTTGGTTTATTAAACGCTTTATCTAAGCCTTTACCTAGAGAAATGGCTGAAGGTGCTACTGGCTCTTTACTTAAAAAGCTTGGTATTTGCTTACCTGGGTGATTAAGTTGCATCCAAATTTTTGAATTATTAACCTTGCCCGCCTTTGCCCATTGTTCAAATAGACTTAAATCACTTTGTTCATCAAGTACGACATTCTTTGGCTCGCCCAAGGCAGTTCTATCAATCATTACATTTCCGGTTACAGACAATCCTATGCCGCCCTCTGCCCATGTTTTGTATACCTGAAACAGCCCAGTTGTTGGGTTATGGTATTTGTCGCCAAGTTGTTCACTCATTGCTGATTTAAACAAACGATTCTTAACTGTGAAGTCGTTATTTATCTCAACAAGGCTGCCAATGTTCAAACTAGTCATTTGATTACTCCACACCAGATTTTTAGGCTGGTCGTCTTATCGTTTAGGTAATTGTTTTCTATGTTGTCGGCACGAGAAGTTGTCGCAGCAGCAAATGAAGCGTTTGACGAACCGTGTCTGTGCTACTTTCAATCTTCATTTTCAGCAACGCACCCTCCCAAGTACACCAAAGTAAGTCAGCTAATTGTGCTGCTTCGACATCTGTGCGAATTTGCCCCTGCGCTTGTGCCATTTCAATGATTGACACCATGCGCTTTTTCCATTCAACAACGGTTGCACGCATTGACTCTCTGCACAGCTCACTGTGCCCACCTATTTCAGCTGCCATATTCCCAAGTAAACAACCTTTCAAATGAGATTCTTGCTCAAAGCTATCAACCATGAAGTCGTATACTTGCTCAATTAATGCAATTGGGCTCAGTGATGATTGCGCGATGTGTGCATCAAATTTAACTAAAAGTTGATTAGCGTAGGTGTTCAGAATTTCAGCGACGAAATGCTCTTTGCTTGAGAAATAATTATAAAAAGACCCTTTGGGTACGTTAACCGTATCCAAAATCAATTTGAGTCCTGTCCCATGATAACCGTGCTCTGACAGCAAGTTAATGCCTTCTTTAAGCAACTGTTCCCTGGTTTTTTCACTGCGTCTAATTCGTGCCATAAACTTTATTATATGACCGGTCGTCTTTTAATTAAAGTAATAATCTTTCTATTGCCTTCTTTTATTAGTAACACTTTGTTAAATCGTCAGTTACTAATCCATATACGCAGCGCAACACCATGTACGGATAAACTGAGAGGTTAGTATTAACGAACGTTAAAGCCACCCTGTGTTAATTTTGCATTCACTCGTTGTTGAAAACCACGAATCAAACGTTCTCCGCCTTTAGCCGATGGCCCAAACTCAAACCTAGGGTTAGATAAGGATTGTTGAAGTTGCTCACAAACAAAGATGTCCTCTTGCATAAAATCACCGCTCCCTAACGCATGACTTTGTTCGTGTTGTGATGACTTTGCCTTCACTCGTGACGTCCAAAAGGTATAGGACTTTGTCGCTTGTTTAATAAACGCCATTGAAGAGCAATTCTTAACTTTACTCCTTACTACAACCTTCGTTTGGTCAACTGATAAAGGCATTATATGAAATACTGACCAACTAGATTCTGATTCTGCTAGGCCGACATTTGGAAAAAGCAATGGCACCCAAGCCCCCATTTTTTTATCATTCTTGTCTATCAGCAAAGGATATGGTGAGTGTTGGTCGATGTTTTCATAATAAGCCTGCGCTAACGGCTCCCAAAAAAACACATGTTCATCGACAAAGCCAAATTCAGCTTTTTTATGATCATACATATGTAGTGTGCCCGCATGAAGCTGAGCTAAGTGATAATGATCAATGTAGTTTTCAGCGACTAGCTTCCAATTTGCATTTATTGTGACTTCGTAAAGGGCCTCTTTAGCTTCAACAAGTGCTTCGACATCGTAAGGCGCAACATGAGAGCCCATGCCCGAAAAATACTGTTGTACTGGCACAGCGTTCGGATCAGGATGAACCCAAACCATCCCCCGCCAAATCCCAACACTTGCTCGTTTTAGTGACAGGCATGCTTTATTTAATCCCTCAAATTCTTGCTTCGCTTTGGGTAGCGACTTGAGGTTACCTGATTGATCATACGTCCAATCATGATATGGGCAGGTTATCTTTGCGGATAACCTGCCTTGACCATCAAGCAACTTCATTCCACGGTGGCGACAAAAGTTGTGAAACGCTTTTAACTCTCCTTGTTCATCACGCAAAACAACCAGACTAGTTAAACCAGCGACAACTGTTAAATAACGATTATTTTCCTGTAAATCCTCGACCAGGCCACAAAACGTCCAGCAATTAGAAAAAATGTGCGCCATTTCAGCGTTAAATCGTTTAGTGCACGTGTAGTCTTTGTTCGTCAAAATATTGTTTTCCACAGCCTTCTCCTATCAAGAAGGCCAATAGGGGTAAACAAAACACGATGCCGCAACTATCGCCCAAATGGCCATCGTAAGCCAATACATAACTGGCTCCTCGGCGCGACGATAAGGGTGCCAGATATAAGCAACCCCTCGTACAAGGTCAAATAGCAACCATAAAATCAAAACAAAGCCGAGCCAATAACTGTAAGGTAGCTCCATAAACATTTGATTAATCTCCTCGTTATCTTTCATCAGCGTTTAAAACGCCATCTAAATTTCGATCTAAAGCAAGTTGCCAACCTTTTCCTGGAATAGCGCAAGTAAACGTTAAACGGTTATCTGGTTGTTTTGCTAATGACAACAATTGAGTCGTATCTAGCGATGACTCACTCGCAGAATCACTACGGTAGGTCTGCGTATCTACATCAAATAAATAACCACGCTGCAGGCCATTAACTACACCTAATGCAATCAGATCACACTCGGTCACTTCCCCACCGAGCAATTTAGAAGCAAAAGCCGTTTGAGCGCGTTGTTCAAACAATTGTATTCTTGCCTCCACACCTTCAATATTAGCCGCAGACAACGTAATTTGCTGACCAACAATTGGGGCTAAATCATTGTCAAACTCCATCATGTAATCAACCAAGCCTCGTCGTGTTTCTTCATTCGGAATACCTATTTCGCCTGCATTGAAATGACAGCCAAATCGCTCATCGGCACCTTCTGGACAACCAAGCTCACCGTTGTCAAAAACACCGCCTTTTAAGAAATTTAATAGCTGATCCGTTGCGCCATCATGCAGAAAACCAAATCCTCTAATTTGATCGCCTTGATGCACTTTGGTATGGGACGGTAAAAAGCCTTCTCGATCAGGCAGGCCAAACATACCAACACGAGTGTATAGATTTCTTAATTGCGGTACTTTGAAAATCTGAATCTCTCCGCCATGTGCAACTTCACCCCGACTACCATAAAACCCCTTCAATGGATCAACCCCATGACAGCCTTGACAGTTCACGCCATCGACACTATCGCCATTTAAAGGGGTGTCTTCAGCAGCACCATCTGAGCGACGATCGCCATGAAAAAATTGTTCTCCAATAGCAGCAGATTGAGATAAAGCGTTATCTAACCCTCGAATCGGGTTTGGTGGTAAAGCAACTTGAAGCATAAATTCTGCAAATTTATCCATATCTGCTTCCAACTCAACGACATCTGATGACTTTTGCTGCTCGTCGACACTTGCGGGTAACTCGATATTTAATCCAAGTAAACCTTCGAATGCCACAATAAAGTTTTTAAAGGATGTTTTCTCATCTAATGTTTGGTCATGATCATCACCAAAATAGCCCACTGAACGATCACCACGCCAATGCATATGACCATGGTTTTGCATCCCTCTCAACGTTTGCGTTCCCATAGGCCCTTTCATCGAGGCAAACGTTCGCTCGTCACCATTACCATTGATTAAATCAAGCAACTGACAGCTTGCTTCATCAGGCCCAACTAACAAACAACCAAGCTCAGACAAGTTTTGAGTAGGAAATGGCTGTGGGTTACGACCGTTGCTCGCATCAGGGTTACCTAGATTCCAACTTAAGTGATCTGTATCACCGAAAATATGACAACTTGCACAAGATGATTCACCATTAGATGACGAACGTTTAGCGTCATAAAGCATAAAGCGCCCTGCCATGAAATCCTCAGGCTCTAAGGTTGGCAAAGTAATTCTTTGTTCTTCACTGCGCGTATTGAGATCTATTGTCACGATCGCATTGTCAAAACGTGTAAACACATAAAGTGATTGGGATTTCTCATTCAACAGTAGACCAACCGGCCCGCCGGGTACGTCAATAAATCGCTGACTAGCCTCAATTGAGCTAAACTCTTCTGCCGTATCGTCCCATAAATCATCATTTGAAAGCGCAGACGAAGAGTGAACTGCAATTTTATCTGAGCCAATAACCGCGGTATAAATTGAATTACCGGTTTGATCTATGGCTAGTTGTAACGGAGTTGATAGGCTATGTTCCTTATTCGAACTATTACCTTTTAGATTTTGATAATCAATATGACGATTTAAATGACGTGCTTTTACGCGTCCAGTATCTGGCTCAATAACCGTTATGCGCGATTGTGCAATGTTTCCTTGAACAGTTGAACCGGCGAATTCTCCGGGACCTTCAAATCGTGTGGCATTGTTAGCATCCGTATTTGAAACCAGTAGCTCGCCAGTTCTTGGGTTAACCGCGAGGTTAAATAATGTTGTTCCAACATGATCGTAACTAGCCAATTGTTGATGAGTATTGGTATCAATTGCGAAAACATCATGATCTGGTAGGTTAAACCGTATGCCATTTGAAAAGTTTCGTCCTTTAGTGTCACGCCATTGGCCACTTTCTTGATCATATTTAACAATCATACTTGTCCATGGCTGCGGTTCACCATCAGCGTTAACGCCTGGCGCTGTTCTCCCTCCGGGTAAATAACCATTGTCCAAGCCATTGGGTGAACTCATCTCATCAAGCACTTGGCATGGATAACGACCATAATCATCATCTTCATAGCCATAACACATGACGGCCTCATGAACTGCAGTCGTTTGATTGCCTGAGTTGAGCACCCCTGCGTATAAGGTTTTTCCATCATTTGATAAAGCAAGCCCACGAAGCGTGTCACCGAATAGTGAAATAATCTCTAATGGTTTACCACCAGCATTTTCACCTTGAGATTGTCCATCAAAGACCCAAATATCAGCTCGACCAATACCTGGCGTATGAAGTTGTGGGTCTCCTGCACCTTTAACGTCAGATAAATCAGGGTTCATTCGTTGTTGACCACGATGGGCTGTTGTGATGAATGCTTTACCGTTGGCGAAAATAATATCTCTCGGTTCATCCCCAACAAGTAGCGTTCTCGAGACAGTTGCAGGTGTCAACGTTAAATCGACAATACTAATAGAGTCTGACAAATGATTAACGACCCATGCTTTCCCCTGATTTACCGCAACTGACACGGGCTCTAACCCAACAGGAATACTGGAAGTAAAAGACAAACGCCCTGATTCATCGATATCAAAAACATCCAATGAATTATTCGACGTATTGGTTAGTAGTAGTTGATTGCCGTCTTCTGTCATAGCAATAGGCCTGACTGGCGCTGATTCAAAACCAATATGTTTAGATTGTTGCGCAGGTGGCTCTACGATTGTTGGCGGTTGCGTCGGTGGTTCGATCGTAACTGGCGGAGTTACCGTCTCTGAATTACTACCTCCACATCCAACGAGTATGCCCGTCGTAAGCAATGAAAAAACGATACTTCTCATAGTTTCCCTTTATAAATTTTCATATTGACAATTTATAAACTAGAATAATTTACCATTAATTGTCAACATGACAATTAATAAAAATATTGATAAGGTTGGACACAATAACCAAGGTCATTTCACTTAGTTGTAATTAAATATGAGGAATGTAGATGCCTAGACCTAGCATGGCAGCCCAGCGTGTAGAAGAAATATTAGATGCATTAGAAACCTGCATTTTGAAGCAAGGTATTCAAGCAACATCACTTGAAAACATTGCTGAAACCGCTGGCGTTAAGCGCACAATTTTACGTCATTATATTGGTAATAGAGATGACATCATCTGTGCCTTAAGTAAGCGATGGCGCGCGAAATATACTGAGCAATGGCAAGAAGTAGTTGAATGGCTCCCAGCGAAAAATAAGACTGAAGCCATGATAGAAACGCTCTTTTCGGTTGGTTCTACAGACCGAATAAGTGCAACTATTATTGGCGAAGCGATATTCTCTGAAGCCAAAAGATTACCGTCGATTAAAGATGATCAACACAGTATTATGGAAGAGTTTTTTGACTATCTATCAGCTAGTTTGAAAAACGATTACCCAAATGCGCCGGATGACAAAGTAGCCCTTGTTTGCAGTGGCTTATATGCAAATTATCTCCAAGCAGAATCCCTATTACCTTTGAAGTTTATTGAACAAGTGCATCAGCTAAAACTGAGTTCTAAATTACTTTGTACGACATTAACAGCATAACAAGCAATAAATTTTCATATTGACAATTTATTGCTTGTTGATTATTCTTGTGCCCATATTTTAATCATAGATGTGGAGTTACTATGAAATTATTTGCCTCTGTTATTACGTCAGGTGTAATAGTTACCGCAGTTTGGGGACTAGCAATATTCCAGTTACCAAGTGCTAATGCCATTTCTCAAACAGAAAAGCCATTACCCAGTTTAGCGCAACGAAATAAGAGCGCTGCTGACAAGGCAACAAACACGCTTTTGCCTCAAAAACAAAAAATCAACGCTTCATCGGAAATAAAACTGAATTTAACAGGGGTTAAAAAAACAATTGTATTTGGCGATTTACCCCTCTTGTGGCAGGAGTTCGAAAGTAGTAAAGACATACAAAACTCTCTCAAAGATCATCCAGAAAAAGTTTATGTTTATTACCAAAGTTTCAGTAATAACTACCAAAAAGCTGAAGTAACCATTGGTTACAACAGTACTCAGGTTCGAGATGTTAGACCGACAACGATAATCCGAGAAGCCCGATATGAACCTATACTTGAAAAAGCCCAGTATTCCGTTTTTGAATTGGCGAATGGCTGGCAAAACATTGATTACACTAAACAGGTGAAATCAGTTCTAGAGGTGCATTATTTAAATAATCGTGGCGATACAATTGCCTCTGAAGTCTTGGTTAGCTACGAGTAGGGAATGCGTATGGAATTTTTCAATTTTACTTTAACGACTGATGATATTTGGTGGTTAGAAACGTTTATCGATGACTGGTTTCTCGTTTTTGCTTTAGCATTGTTTGTTGTTGAAATGATTCGCTATGGCATAAAAAAAGAATTTACTAGAAATCTATTAGGTGACAGTGTAACCAATTTCATCACATTGGGTGCATTCATTGTTATCGTTGCATTAGTCGCATTAGCTTATGCGGGAATTTTCTTTTACGTATACGAAAACTTCAGTCTGGTGCAACTACCGTTAACGCCATGGACAATTTTGTGTTGTATAGTCCTCGCTGACTTAGCTTACTATTGGGAACATAGGTTTTTACACAAGAACGGCTTTGCTTGGGCAACACATACCGTTCATCATAGCTCTCCGCACTTTAATATATCGGTAGCATATCGCCATGGGCCATTGGATTGGTTGTTCCCATTATTCTTTCACTTGCCATTGGCTGTGCTTGGTTTTAACCCATTTATCATCTTCCTATCTGAAGTCATTGTACAGGTCTATCAGACGTTACTGCACACTGAAACAGTTAAGAAGCTACCAAGGCCTGTTGAAGCTATCTTCAACACGCCGTCCCATCATAGGGTGCACCATGCGACAAACAAACAGTATCTGGATAAGAATTATGCGGGCATCTTCATTATTTGGGATCGTATGTTTGGTACCTTTGCAAAAGAAGAGGAAAAGGTCAGATATGGTATCTATCCAGCGGTAAATAGCGTAAACCCAATTAAAGTTTTCTTCAGTGGTTATGCAAAGTTATTTCAACAGTTAGTCGCTGCGCCATCCTGGGGATATCGATGGAACTTACTTATTAAGCCACCTATTTGGGCATGGGAACAAGAACAGATAAATAAACGAACGACAGCCTCTAAATAGTTTAGCAACACCAAATGAAATAAAGCCTTCAAAATAGAAGGCTTTATTTTTCGATAGAAATGAAGTTGTCAAAGCCACCAAAAGCCATTCGCTCTGGCTCGAACTCTACTTGATATTTAGCCATGATTTCCTTCATCCGAGGATCATTGGCAACATGTTCATGCGCACTATTTCTTGTATCAACAGAATCAAAAGCAATAAAACCCATAATAATTGTTTCATCACTTTTGGGATTCAGTGTGTGTCTAAAAGACAATGTCTGTGCATGTGTCGAACCATCAGCAATAAACTCTTGGTACTTTAATGCACCGTACTCCAACCAAATAGCTGCAACGTCACTCGACAACTGGCGATACTCATCTATTTGTGTCAGCGTTATGGGAAAGACAAATCCGTCGATGTAATTGGCCATCACAGCCCTCCTCTTTAGTACAAATATCAAACAAATAGTCTCAATATCTCACGTCATTAGTCAATCATTTTAGTGCAATGAACATTGAGGCTATGCATTGCAGGTCGAGGAGTTCTTTCCTAAGCTCCTATATCAAGGAAAGATTGGTTTTATGTCATTTTAAAACTAGTTTTATTATATCCAGTTTAGCTATAATCCTTAATGCAAAGAATAAGTTAGCTTTAGTTTATTCTTCCGAGATTAGATTTTTAATTAACCATTGAGAGAGTATTAATGGAATTTGTTTGGATTTTATTCGCGTTTGCTTGTGGCCTTTTGGCAAAAATTATCCAGTTACCTCCATCAATAGGCTATTTACTCGCTGGGTTTGTCCTTCACTTCCTTGGCTACAATGCTGATGGTTTTATTTTAGAACTAGCAGATCTCGGCATCACCTTAATGTTGTTTACTATCGGATTAAAACTCAACATAAAAGACCTCATTAAAAGAGAGGTCTGGTTTGCCAGTTTGAGTCACACATCGCTATGGATGATAGCGGGTATCGTGATTTTTAAATTCTTTGCCATCCTTGCAATTCCATATATCTCTGGACTCGATATCGCAACGAGTGCACTGGTTGTGTTCGCACTTTCATTTAGTAGCACGGTGTGTGTCGTAAAACTAATGGAAGATCACGGTGAAATGCGCACGAGACACGGTAAGCTTGCGGTAGGGATTTTGGTCATGCAAGACATCGTGGCAGTTGCATTTTTGGTTATTGCTACAGGAAAAATTCCAAGTATTTGGGCACTTAGCTTACTCTTATTTATTCCGTTTAAGTCATTAGTTTATAAAATGATTGAAACAGTTGGTCACGGTGAATTGATACCGTTAACTGGCTTTTTCGTTGCGTTTGGCGCATACGAACTCTTTAATTTTGTTGGCATGAAAGGTGATTTAGGGGCGCTTCTAGCTGGGATGTACCTAGCTGGACATTATAAAGCGAGTGAAATCACTAAGTCCCTGCTGGCATTTAAAGATTTATTCTTAATTGGTTTCTTCTTATCCATTGGTTTTACTGCACTACCTACATGGGAAATGCTCGGTATCGCGTTAGTGATAACCTTAATGCTACCGATCAAATTTGGCTTATTCTTCATGTTATTTGTCGGCTTAAATTTAAGAGCCCGAACGGCATTTTTGAGTGCATTAGCTCTAAGTAACTTTAGTGAATTTGGTTTAATCGTTGCCACGTTGAGTCAAAAGCTCGGCTGGTTAAGCAAAGAGTGGTTGGTTATTTTGGCGCTAACAGTTTCTATTTCATTTGTGATAACAAATATTATCTACAACATGTCACATGAGTTTTTTGCGCGTCATAAAGAAAAACTGAACCGTTATCAAAAGCCTTCTCGTCTAAAAGAAGACCAGTTCGACCAGCCGTGCGACGCCCCCGTCGTTATCATTGGTATGGGTCGTGTTGGTATGGGTGCCTATAATGCCATAGCACAACAAATTCCAGGAAAAGTCTGGGGGTTAGATACAGATCAACAAAAAATAGAATGGCTTAACGAAAACAAGGTACAAGCTTTTACTGGCGACGCTGAGGATGCTGATTTTTGGGAAAATATTGATGTTAGTAAGCTAGAGCTTGCTTTGCTAGCAATTCCCTCGGTTAAAGATATTAGAAACATTACTATTCAACTTAAAATTGCCAATTTCCAAGGCAAGATTGCTGCAATTGCTCGGTATGATGATGAGCGAGAAGAGTTAGAAGCACTTGGGATCGATAAAGTATTCAACTTTTATAATGAAGCGGGTGTCGGTTTCGCAGAAGAGAGTATTCAACTTTATAACCAAGCAATTCAATAGGGTGCTTTTTACCGGGGATTGTTAACGCAATGCGGTAAAAATCCCCCACATACCTTGCTCTTGTTCATCTTCGCTGTGGACCAGAAACACTTGGGCATTAATTGGAA
Source organism: Thalassotalea loyana (assembly GCF_030161435.1). Classification (GTDB taxonomy): domain Bacteria; phylum Pseudomonadota; class Gammaproteobacteria; order Enterobacterales; family Alteromonadaceae; genus Thalassotalea_G; species Thalassotalea_G loyana. The sequence continues at coordinate 189,419 of NZ_BSSV01000003.1, forward strand.
TCACTTTGCCCGACTTGTGAATATATTCTTTGTCATAGCTCATTTCACCATTGACGAATACATCCTTGATGACTTTATTGTTTTCGTACACTAACCACTTTTCAGGTGTTAAATCGCGATACGTTAAGTTTTTGAGTTCAGCCAACGTATACCCCGTCAGCTCTTCATACGCTTTATTGACTTCAATAAACTGCCCTGCTCCATCAGTACGAGCAACAGGGTATCGATTTCGTTTAAGCTCTTCTTCAAAGTCTTTCATATCAAACTCATCCATAAATTCTTTTTAATATGTCATCTCAAATTGAACAGGGTTTTAGTACGTCGTAACAAGGGCACTAGCAATTAAATCTATTCTCTTACGTAAAATATTTCAACGTATGATTAAGCTAATCCACCCAAGCACAAATACTTTGTCTGCATATAACCATCTAGCCCGTATTTCGAACCTTCTCTGCCATAACCAGATTGTTTTATGCCACCAAAAGGTGCAGCAGCATTTGAAATAATGCCTTCATTAATACCTAACATGCCAAATTGAAGCACATCGGCGACACGCCAAATACGTTTGATATTCTGAGAATAGAAATATGCCGCCAAACCGTACTCGGTTGCATTCGCCCATTCAATTGCTTCATCCTCTTTATCAAAACCAATAATACAAGCCACCGGACCAAAAATTTCGCTTTGGGCAATAGCCATCTCATTGTTAACGTTAGTTATCACCGTTGGCATAAAGAAATTTTGACCATATTCGGAACGTGTTCCTCCAATTAAAACACTTGCTCCGGCTCTTACTGCATCACTTGTCAACGCTTCAACCTTGTCGACAGCGGCCTTTGAAATCAGTGGGCCGATATTCACCGTTGATTCTAGTCCACTACCGATAGTAAAGTGACGAACCGACGCAATAAGTTTTTCGGTAAATTGGTGTTTAACCTTGTTATCGACAAAAATACGGTTAGTACAAACACAAGTTTGTCCTGCATTTCTGAACTTTGAGGCAATAACACCTTCAACAGCGGCATCAATATCAGCATCATCAAAGACAATAAATGGCGCATTTCCACCAAGCTCCATTGATAATCGTTTGACCGTCGTCGCTGATTGGGCCATTAATTGTTTTCCAACTGCTGTTGAACCGGTAAAACTGAATTTAGCGATTAAAGGATGTGTCGTTAAAACCTGACCAATCGCTTTTGCCTCTGTCCCTACGACAACATTAAAGACGCCTTTAGGAATTCCTGCTTGCAATGCAAGCTCTGCGAGTGCTAACGCTGATAATGGAGTGAGTTCCGAGGGTTTGACAATAAAACTGCAACCAGCTGCCAATGCGGCGGCAGCTTTTCGAGTAATCATTGCATTTGGGAAATTCCATGGAGTAATCGCGGCGACAACACCTACTCCTTGCTTCAAAACAACAATACGCTGCCCATTGCTATTTGCAGGTATTACGTCACCGTATGCACGTTTCCCTTCTTCCGCAAACCATTGAATGTATGACGCACCATAGGATATTTCGCCTCGCGCCTCCATTAACGGCTTACCTTGTTCAAGGGTTAATAAGGTTGCTAGATCTTCTTGGTGCTCGATGATTAAGTCAAACCACTTCAACATGATGGTTGCCCGTTCATTTGCGCTCAGCATTGACCAATTTTCTTGTGCACGGTATGCGGCTTGAATGGCTATCTCAACGTCGGTAGCTTGCACATCACTCACATCAGCAAGTTTATTGTTTGTTGCAGGGTCATACACCGAAAAATGATTGCGCGATGGTAACCATTTGCCATCTATAAATGATGATAACTTAACTAACGTTTGGTCACTAATTAGCTTATTTAATGAACTTTGCATACACCCTACTTCCCACATTCTGTTAATCGCATGATAATACCTAAAGGCACGTGAAAGTGATATTGGCGGAGTAAAATTAAATAGCCCATAATGTAACGAGACAATTCATTGGAGAATGAGCAAATGCACCATGACAACAACAAGTCACTAAAAGAACAGCTTTCTTTGCTTATTATCTTAATATTTGGCCTACTTTCAGTTCCTTTAATCGCAATGCAATTTTCAGCCGAAGTTAATTGGAATGTTTTTGATTTTTTGATCATGGCCATTCTCATTTTCGTAACAGGCGCCTTTATCATCTTATTCAATCGGTTATTTCCCGCCAAAAGAACACTTATTATTGTTTGCTTTAGTTTGCTGTTCTTATGGCTTTGGGCTGAATTAGCGGTGGGGATTTTCACTCAATGGGGTCAGTAAACTAGCCCAAGATCATTGACCACACAGCGCGAGGTAGATATAACTAACTTAATAAAAATAATGAGTTAGGAAAACAGTATGTATCATGCGTTATTATCTCCAGTGCTTGCCTTAATGGTTCTGACGTTTCTCGTTTGGTGTTGCATGTATTATTTGCGGCTTACCTACGTGATGAAAAACCGTATTCACCCAAACAAACTTGAAACACCAGAGCAATGCAATCAACTACTCCCTGAGCATGTCAACAAACCTTCGAACAATTTCAAAAACCTTTGTGAAGCCCCTATTTTATTCTATGTGTTATCAATTATTGCCGTTTATAGTAATGTCGCCGACAACACATTAGTTTATTTAGCATGGAGTTTTGTTGGTGTTAGAGCAATTCACAGCGCTTTCCATTGTTTTTCGTCATCGGTTTTAGTGAGGTTTTATGCTTATGTTATCTCGTCTGTGCTATTGTGGGTTATGCTTGCTAAGGTCTGTCTGAGCATATGGTTATAGTGCACTCGCTCATTAAACATGTAACGATTGGCCAGTAGCTATCTCTAGTCATTGCATCATTTAAGAAAAGGAATTCAACATGAAATTATTCAAACACATCATTATCATTAGTGTTATCTATGCGATCTCAATAAGTCAAAGCTATGCTCAAGATCTTAATGCTTTTGCACAAAATTACTTCGATAAAATGGTAGCCACTCAAGCCCCTAATGCTACACCTGAAGACTTAGAAAATTACTTATCATTACTGACTGACGATATTGGTCATTCTCATTTACCTTGGGTAACCGATGACTCTCGCTTACCTGATGGTAAAGAGCAGATGCGTAAAGGCATGACTTTTTACCTAGGCTCTCACGATTATTATAAAGCTGAATTATTAGATGTTTTTGTCTTTAATACTTCTGCTATTGCGATTCGCTATAAAGATCATGCAAAAGGTATTCACCCGCAAACCAAGCAAGCACATGAGTATCAAAACGTAATGATGGAAGTGCTAGAACTAGAAAATGGTAAGGTTGCTATAATTCGAAAATATCATGAATAATGACTCACAATGAAATCCTTAGCTCTTTTCGATTTTGACGGCACAGTAACGCAGTCTGACTCGTTTACCCCGTTTATCTTTTTCGCTTGCTCAAAGCGCCGCATTGCCATAGGCGTGATTTTTTTATCGCCATTTATTTTGTTGTACAAGCTAGGTATATTGCCGACAACAATAATGCGTCAACTTGTCGCGTTTTTTGCCTTCTATCGACGTTCAACTGCTGAAATATCTGCTTTGGGGAAAGCCTACGCCACTCACAAACTTTCTGATGTAGTGTGTGATAAAGCCAAGCAGAGACTTGCGTGGCATATCAATCAAGGTGACGCAGTCGTGATAGTCTCAGCTTCGCTCAACGTCTATCTGAAAAATTGGTGTGACGTCGAAGGATACAAACTTATTTGCACTGAGCTAGAGAGCAGAAACGGTAAGCTCACTGGCAGGTATCAAGGTAGTGACTGTTGTGCTGGAGAAAAAGTAAGAAAAATCAAACAAGAAATCACATTAGATGACTATCACACCATTTATGCCTATGGCGATACCAAAGAAGATTTTCAAATGCTTGAAATTGCCGACATAAGCTACTATCGATGGCAAATACAGCACTAGCTCTCTCCACCTATGGATAGCTTTCAGCGCTGTTCACAATGCGCTATTTTTACTTGAAAACATACTTTGATCAGAAGATGATATAACTCAGATAAAAAATAGAAAAAAGTATCGTTGCGATAGTTTCGCAACACACCTACCAAGGGGGAGCCCTGTTTATTTTGGGGCGTCTTATCGATATTTTTACTTTCAAATAGAGGCTATCTATGTTTGTTGTGATTTTTAAAGCTAAAGCAGGTCAGCAAGATGACAACTATGTAACAACCGTTGCCAAGTTAAGAGACCTAGCATTTAGCAAGTATAATTGTATCGATTTTGTCGCCGTAACAGAGAATGATCAAGAAATAGCCCTTTCATACTGGCCCGATGAAGCGTCGATTATCAACTGGAAGCAAGACGCTTTTCATTTGGTCGCTCAAAAGCAAGGCCAACAAAAATGGTATGAGCAATATCAGGTTGAAGTTGCAGAAATCTCAAGAACATATCAATTTCCGGCAAAGCTATGAATCACCATATTTTCGGTGTTAGTTCCTATGATCAAGTCATGCCTAAAAAGGTTATGAGATAAAATGAAATTAGAAGACGTATGGCAAGCCTACCGGGTCAGCATAAAAGCATTTTTACACAGTAAACTCAACAATCCAGACGATGTTGACGATATATTACAGGACGTGTTGATTAAGTTTTACAACAACATCAGTACATTAAAAGACCACAAAAATGTTAAATCTTGGCTCTTTCAAATAGCTAACAACACCGTAATTGACTTTTATCGAAAACAAGGGAAGTTAAATCAAGCTCAAAAAATTGAACCTTGGTTTGATACCGATGAGTTAAGCATCAAACAAGAATTATCCCATTGTATTACACCATTCTTGGCGACGATGGATGAATCGCAAGCTAGTCTGCTAAAAACGATTGATTTATAAGGTAAATCTCAAAAAATGTATGCACAGGAACACAATATTTCCTATTCCACCGTAAAATCTAGAGTACAAGTTGCGAGAGCGAACCTAAAAGCTCAGTTTGACGCATGTTGTGATTTTAAAATCGACAAATTTGGTAATTTAGTTTCTTTCGATGAAAAGTCTAAGAATTGTCAAAGGTGCTAGCATATTTTCTATCATGCTAGCACCTCACTGTACTAGAGAGTTATCAATATTTTCCTAGGCACATCGCCAAACGATAGAGATTTTCTCCATTTAGCGAAGGCTCAATGTTAGGTCGTATTGATAGTGTTTATCTTTTAGCAAAAATTGCTCATGAACACTTGGGCTCCATGAATCATCACCACCAACTCCCATATGCTCTGCGTCAATATTGACATGAATCAGCTTACTTGGCGCTAGATCAATTGTATGAGTAGCGTTAGCCAAGACCGACGCCTCGTACAAGCTTGTACCAAAATGAAAATCTCCTTTCACCTGAATTGATGACAATTCTAGCTGCTGGCACTGAGTCCGCAATCCATTCTCCGTAGGGAATACATATGGCGTATACATGTTCTCAACATTCTCAGTGTAATTGCCAAATCTAGCAGCACTATTCCTATCAGGGTAGTTTTCAAAAGGTCCTTTACCTAACCAAGAAACTTGATTATGACCGTCTCCAGCACAACCAAACTTTAGGCCTACTCTTGGGATTGGCGGTAAGTACTCTGCCAGCAATACATCCACAGAGAGGTTTATTTGACCGGTTGCTCCAATACGATAAACCCATTTAGTGCTAGCGCACTGCTGTTCCCTGTAACGATGTGAAAACTCTACAGTAAGCTCGACCGAACTCGGGAGCTGTTCAACATGCACTGATGTGCAGTGTTTAGACCATTTTCCTACGCCCGCTTGTTCCCATCGAACAGCCCATGCATTGGGATCGACATTATCGACTTCACTGACGCCAATGTCATTATCTAGCGGTGCTCTAAAGAAATTATCTTCAAACGGTAGAAGCAGTTTATTAACGTTATTGCTTGCCCAAGTAACTAATAAACCGGTGGTTTTATCCCAAACCATGGTTTGTGCCTTGTTATCAGTCTCCACCGTAACTTGCGTATCGGATTCTGTAACATGCAATGAAGAATTGGTATTTTCGCTTGCCGGCTTTACGTGAACTGGCGAAGGGTTGTCTAATGAAAATTGCTCTGTTGCCAGGACATCTTCATATTGATAAATGTCATCAGGCTCTGTCGCAACCACATTAAGGTTAAGGTGGTAACGTTTTTGGGGTTGCCAGTTAATACACGAAACAAGGTCAAGTGTTTGAGTAGATAAGGCTTCAATAGACAGGTCCACGCGGCCTTGCTCGATACAGACACCGTCTTCGGTAATTTGCCACGCAACGGCTCGGTTGTGTGTGCGAATAAAACTAAGCTCACTGGTCACCACAACCTTGAAACTACTTTGACAATTCGGCTCAATAGTTGTCGATTGCGATACCAAAGCGAACTGGAAAAACTGTTGGCAATATTTTGCTTCATATAAGCTAGGGTGTGGTGTTCTATCGGGGAAAACCAACCCATTAATACAAAACTGCCTATCATTCTCAAGGTCACCAAAATCTCCACCATAGGCCCAATATTGATCGCCATCATCCGTCGATTTAGTTAACCCTTGATCTACCCAATCCCAAATAAAGCCGCCTTGGAGTCTTGGGTACTCTCTAAATGCTTGCCAATAATCAGAAAAGCCACCGAGGCTATTCCCCATCGCATGCGCATATTCACACAAGATTAATGGTCTCTGCTTTTCATCCTGAGCAACCCACTTTTTAATTGACCATTTTGGCACGGCCTCAAACAATTGATCGGTATCTACGCGCGCATACATAGGACAAATGATGTCGGTAGCGCTAGTATCTGCGCCACCGCCTTCATATTGAACTGGACGAGAAGGGTCATAACTTTTTGACCATGCGTACATTGCATCATGCGTCGGTCCTTTACCTGATTCGTTGCCAAGAGACCAAATAATAATGCTGCTGTGATTCTTATCTCGCTCCACCATCCGGGTATATCGATTCATAAACGCACCTGTCCATAATGGGTCATTAGCCAAACGGCCCATCGGAAACATTCCGTGAGTTTCGATATTAGCTTCATCACAAACATATAAACCATACTCATCACATAATTCATACCAGCGTGGATGATTTGGATAATGCGCAGTTCTAACCGCATTGAAATTATTTTTCTTCATTAATTTAATGTCGGCTATCATATCGGCTTCGTTAACTACGTGACCGTTTTCAGGGTGATGTTCGTGACGATTAACTCCTCTAATAAGCAAGGGTTTACCATTCAAACACAACTGTGAATTGCGGATCTCAACCTTTCGAAAACCAATATCATATGCTTCAATATCAACAACTTGGTTATTCTCATCAATTAAACTTACGATACAGCGGTAAAGATTGGGTGCTTCTGCACTCCATTGTTTTGGTGATTTTACGTTAAATTGATGAAACGTTTTGTCATCCCACCCACCCTTTTCATCAATCGCTCGGTCGTTGACTTCTGCGACGTAAGCTCTAGTCACTGCATGGTCATTTTCAAAAAGTTGAGCTCTAACTTTATAACCAGCTTTAGCCTCGATAGTTGTACAAATTGACAAATGACCATCGCGGTAACAATCGTCTAAACTAGGTGTAATAAAGACGTCTTTAATGTGAGTCTTAGGTTTAGCTAATAAGGAAACATCACGAAATATCCCGCTAAGCCACCACATGTCTTGATCTTCTAGGTAACTGCCATCTGACCAACGAAAGACCAATACAGTGATGTTGTTTTCTCCTTCAATAAGTACGTCAGTTAGATCAAACTCACTCGGCAAACGACTATCTTGTGAATATCCCACCCACTGACCGTTACACCACAAATGAAAAGCACTATTTACCCCATCAAACACGATATGCGTTTTTTCCAGTAATTGCTCTTTACTCAAAGTAAACGCTGTTCGATAACAGCCCGTTGGGTTATCTTGGGGGACATAAGGAGGGTTGACTTCAAAAGGGTATTTTACGTTGCAGTAGATCGGTTTATCAAATCCCTTCATTTGCCAGTTTGATGGAACATCGATCTTTTGCCACAAGTCTTGTTGATGTAGCGTCAATTGAGATGCAATAATCGACTCGTCAACCTCTTCGGGCCGTTCAAAAAATCGAAATTGCCATTGTCCGTTAAGCGAAACTTTACTGGGATTACGTTTAGTTAATGCTTCAAATGTACTTCTGTAACTATTTAAAGGACTGTGTGCTTTAATCTGATTGTGTTCAACAACATTTTGGTTTTCCCAATCTCTGCGATCAAGCACTGATTTAACGGTCAACATTTAACTCTTCCTACATAACCGACGATTGATGATGCACAGGACAACACCAATAAATATTAATTATCATATAAAATAACATATTAACCACTACATCAATAGAAAGCTACGAATAATTGCCATCACATAGGTAATTACTTTTAGCTAAAATACCTTGATAACAATCGAGTAAGAATTAACAATACCAAACTTACAAGTGCTCCCTAGTCATGGCTTAACTTAATGAAACACGACACATTTGCAACAATTATTAATAAACATTGGTCGATAATAACGGCCTTAACTATGCTCATTATCGCAGGCGTCTCTTTATATCCCGCTGAACACCTCCCACAAGTACCTGGCACCGATAAAACGCACCATTTTATCGCCTACGGTTTGCTTGCATTCCCAGCAGCTTACGCCCAACCAAAAAACCTTGGATTTATTTTAATTATGCTTTGTCTATTTGGCGGCGTCATAGAGTTAATACAGCCTTACGCTAATCGATATGGAGAATGGTTAGATTTTGCTGCAAATTGCGGTGGCGTTTTCACTGGTTACCTCTTAACTGCGCTTGCAAAACACTTAAATTCAATAAAGTTAATCAAGTAAAAGCATCTAAGTTATTGTAAATTATTAATAATAGGCTAAATTTAAGATATGGATAGATTTGCATTTTTTATGCACAACGAAAAGGAGCTGCGATGTTAAATTTGATATTTATCTTGTTAGCCGTCGTGTTTATATTAGTTGTTGGTATGCTTTATCGACGACACCAGCGTTACAAAACTTATGTGACAAATGAGCTGAAAATCCTTCAAAAGCAAGTAGAAAGCAACTCATTACCTGAACTTAGAGAAGAAGTAACAGCATTGAAGAAACGGGTAATTACGTTAGAAGCAATAGTTACCAGCCACGGTTACGATCTCAATGAAAAAATATCAAACTTAAAGTAAATAAAGAGGATTCCAATGACGCATTATCAGCATAAACAAAAAGGGTTAGCATTACTTACCATAATGGCGATTGCTGGTATTGTGTTAATTATAGCTACCCATGAGATTGTTTCTGTCATGAATGCGACACTGGCACTCTTGATTATTGTCTCAGTGTTGTTCTCTTCACTTACGATATACATTACCGACGATAAGATTGGTTGGCATTTTGGTTTAAAGTTTTGGCACAAAACCCTGCCATTGTCTGATGTAAAATCCGCCCGCCTTGTTACAACTAAATGGTATTACGGCCTAGGAATTCGACTAGTCCCTAATGGTTGGCTCTATATCGTTTCAGGTAATCAAGCAGTCGAGCTTACGACTAAGACAAACAAACATATCATGATAGGTACTGATGATGGCGAGCGCCTAATCGCGCAATTATCAAAACAGAATATTCATACACAGTAGCCCGAAACCTTTTATTAAACAAAGAATTACCATATAGTAAAGTCATGAGTAAAAATTAGGCCGATAAAAATGATAAGAAATACGCTAGTTTTACTGTGTGGTATCCTGCTCGGTTCTACCGCAAATATGTTGATCATTATGTTAGGCGGAGAACTCATTCCTCCTCCTGAAGGTGTTGACGTAACAAAAGTAGATAGCATTGCCGAATCTATTCATTTATATGAAACCAAGCATTTTATTGCACCAATACTCGCGCACGCGATTGGCACGCTGACAGGGGCATTTTTTGTTACGAAGCTCGCTTCAAGTCATCATTTTCCTTTTGCCATGTTTGTTGGGGGACTTTATTTGCTTGGTGGCATAACAATGGCATTTCAAATTTCGTCGCCACTTTGGTTTACTGTGGTTGACCTAATTTGCGCATACATTCCTATGGCCTGGTTTGGCTATCGTTTTGCAACAAGGACTGACACCCAAAAATTTTGATCATTGCTAACAAGGAAGTGCTTATGAGAAATTTACCAACACTTTCTGCTTGGACGTCGACGGCTTAAGTACTGTTCGACAACTAAGAGCACGAGTTTTTTACGGCATGACACTTTAAATCTATCCATTTAACTCAACATTAAGAAAGTGAATTCAACATGAAAAAACTATTACTAAGCTTGGCCTTATTAGGCGCTGTAACAACAAGTTCTCCGATATTGGCAAACAACTACACTGAACAACTCGGTAGCTGTCTAATTGATTCGCTCAATGGCAAAGAACGAAAAAATCTTGGTAAATGGGTGTTTCTTGCGATTGCAGCTCACCCTGAAATCGCACCGCTATCAAAAGCAACAAACGATGATAGATTAGCAACCGATAAATATGTTGGCGAGTTAATCACGCGTCTATTGACTGAGAATTGTCCTCAAGAGCTAGTTAAGGCCAATAATGCAGACCCTATGTCATTAAACCACGCATTTGAATTAGTGGGTAAAGTAGCCATGCAAGAACTTATGACAAACGATGCCACAATGCGTGCATTAACCAATTACGCTCATTTCACAGATCAAGAAAAAATAAATACTCTTTTAGCTAAATAATTCAATTAGTTAATCTATTCACCGAGAAATTTTTGATGACATTTTTTCGCAAGATTTAATGTCATCAACTACCCTTAATATAAGTAACCAAAGAAGTTACCTAGTCTGCTTTTATACGCTTATCGACGGGGAATGGATAGATGGCTCGATGGATTCAAATCACGACTTTTGTCGTTTCTATTATTGTGCTTAATCAAGAAGCACAGGCAAAAGATTGGCTATTTGTTATCAACCCTTACCTACAAGCAACAACTATTGAAGGCGATGCTACGCTAGGTGTGCTTAGCGCAGATGATGTTACCGTTGATTTTGATACAATTTTAGAAACGCTTGATTCAGGTGCCATGGTCAATTTGAAGGGACAGCATGATTCTGGCTGGGGCTTCATTGTTGATTATGCGTTTATGGACTTAAAAGATGATTTAGCAACTCCAAGAGACGGCATTGCCAGTGCGCGTGTCAGGCAAGGCGTATTACAAGTTGAAGGGTTATATTCCACGAAGAAAAAGTATGGGCAATTTGATTATTTATTTGGCCTACGTTGGTGGGATAATGACTTTGATCTTGATGTTACCCTCCCCCAAGCTTCACCAGAACTAAACGTGCGAAAAGATGAAGACTGGGTTGATTATTTCATAGGGGCTAGATGGACGGCAGAAATCAACCCAAGCTGGAGTTACTCGGTACGCGGTGATCTGGGAATGGGGGGAGCAGATTTCACCTCAAGTGTCGAAGGTGGCGTTCTATATCATTTTAACCGCAAACACTCGCTTGATATCAAATATAAGGCGACCTTTGTTGATGTGGACGAAGGTAGTCAAGGCCAAGTAGGACATTTCAAATATGATACAATAACCCACGGTCCAGTGATTGGTTATATGTACCAATTTTAATGGTCTGTTCAAAGATAAAACTCTAGCATTTTATGGCTGAAGGTAGTAATAAAGTAGTTTTTAATCACTTCAAGGTTATAAGAACGAGATGACTAAAAACTGTGAACTGCTTAATAGGATTGAATGGCCGTGCGATCTGCCAGAGATTGCTAGAACTACCCTGCTTCAAAAAGCCGCTATCATTCAGGTGAATGATACGTCTGAGCTACAAGCGAAGTTACCTAATAATATTATTTATGTTTTATCAGGTGTCGTTATATCTTGTATGGTGACAAACGGGATTAGAGCTGTTTCTGGTGTGGTTATTGGTAAAGGGTGTTGGTTTGGCTTGATTAATTTGGGTGAAATTAAGACACCGTATTTTCAATTCGAAATCGTTGAACCACTCGTCGCTGTTTCTCTTCCCGAAAAACACTGTCAATCTCTGGCAGAGATATATCCTCAATTATATAAGTGGCTATGGCATGTTAGTTTGGATATATCGTCCCGCTGGCTCCAAAGCCAAGTCATGTCAGGCGAAAGCATCATGACCAAGTTAGTTTACTTATTATTAGATATTGCAGCTCATCAAGGAAGTACAAAAGCTATGTCTTACCCCATTACACTATCGCAATACCAGTTTAGTAATATGACGGGGATCTCTCGTTCTAGATTAAATCATGCACTAAAAACGCTTGAACAAAACAATGAAATACTTATTAGTCGTGGGCATATAACCATTAATAATTTCGAAAAATTGGGCCAAAGGTTAAATGATTTAGATTTATCTTTTAGAGACCCGAGAACGTTGATTAATTAACACTAAAAAAGAGATTTAACTAAATATAAAGTTTTGTTCCCTAGGACACAGTCAAAGGTAAAAATCAGCATTAAAGTAACTGCATCCGAAATTAATTTGCAAGAACAAAAATGACTGAGTATACAAAAAAAACAAATTTTCATAACCATCATATTCACCTCAATAAACAACAGATAAAGCACTTATTGTTTGATTTTAAGTTGCTGATTTTACAAAAAGATGATTCAAAGGTTGCCAATTTTTGGCATCAACATCAGCAAGTTCTTACAGAATTGGCGAAGATAGGTATTGTTAAAAGTGCCGCTGCCATATCTGAGGGGATTAGTGCACAGCGGACTCATTCATTACAAATGCCACTCATCAGGCTGTGTCAGGCAATTGATGACTTAGCAACAAGTATCGATTAACTCAATCTACATTAAAAACATTACTTGAGGCTTCTTTCATGAATTTAGTTTTACAACGAGTCAATGACTACTTGTTAATCGTTTTTACATTGCTGGTAGAACTAGCTATCGCAGTACTATTGCATGTTTGTATTTGTATCGTTGCCGTTATCATTTTTATGACAGGCCAAATGTCTGAGTATTTTAACCTGCTTTACTTCATCATATTTAGCAATTAACAAACTTTGTCATGCACAGTTAGCTATCACTGAGATACTGCGACAATTTGCTTACCAAAATTGCTCCCATCAATCTGACTGTGCATTGCCTGTGTCACCGCTAACGCGTCAAACGCAATAGTTGTGAGACACGGTGTCGACAAGCGTTTTGACTGAATATCTTTTAACAAGTGATCACCTTTGATACTCAATTTGTGTTGTGCACATAGATTGCCCGAAAGCCAGGCTCCTCCCAGCGCAATAATGTGGATGCTTGGCGCTTTTTCAAAAAGCAGATCCTGATTTGTTTCGCTAAAACCATTTAAACACGCGATTTGCCCACCAAATTTTAACAATCTTAAGTTTCGTGCGGTTAACTCGCCGCCAACCGTATCTAATACCGCATCGAGCGGCATAGGTCCTAAACGACATTGAATGCTTTGCTCAAGATCATGAGCCATATAATCAAAAACTTCGTCAGCTCCAAGTTTTTTGACAAAGGATAAGTTCTTTTTTGAGGCGGTTGCAAAGACATTTAACCCTCTATGTTTAGCCAATTGAATAGCATATTGGCCAACAGCCCCGGATCCTCCGTCGATAAGAATAGTCTCTCCTTGTTGGACTTGCATTTGACACAACGATTGTAAGGCTGTCATACCAGCGCACGGCAACGCTGCGGCTGTCTGCGCATCAATATCCTCAGGTACCACAGATACCGCATGAGCTTCAATAACAACATATTCCGCCAAGACACCTTGTTTACTCAGATCGCCATGCCACATCACTCGCTTGCCAATAAGCGGGCACGCAGGCGTGTAACTATCTACAACAATACCAACACCATCTAATCCTGGGGTGTGGGGATACTGCCAGCTAGGGTATCCGGATAATGCTAACTTGCTATCGACAGGATTCAAACCTACACATTCGACTTTTACTAAAATTTGCTTACTCGTAATTTGAGGCACATCAATTTGCAAATCTGATAAAACAAAATCAGCCGACGGCTCAGTTAATGCTAGCGCTCTCATTTTAGTGGGAATGTTTGTCATTACTTATTCTCTGTTTCAAGTTAAGCGAATCGCCCGACTCGCTTGTCGAGCGATTATTTCTGCCAAATTAATCGCGGTGTTTATTGATTCTCTTTGAGACCAGTATATAGAATACAGGTGTAAATAAGAGGCCAAAAATTGTAACACCTATCATGCCTGAGAACACAGCTACGCCCATTGCTTGTCTCATTTCTGCACCTGCTCCACTTGCTAACACCAGTGGTACCACACCTGCGGCAAATGCTATTGATGTCATCAGTATTGGTCGAAGCCTTAGTCGACAGGCTTCAACTATCGCTTGCAAAGCAGTTTGTCCGTCATCTTGAATTTCTTTTGCAAACTCCACGATTAGGATAGCGTTTTTACAAGCAAGTGCGACCAATACAATTAGCGCAATTTGCGTGAATATGTTGTTGTCGCCACCAATTAACCAAACGCCTAATAACGCTGAAAATATGGTCATAGGTACGATTAAAATAATCGCTAATGGCAGTCTTAAGCTCTCATACTGAGCAGCTAAAACAGCAAATACCAAAATAACAACTAACGGAAAAACATAAACCATCGTATTGCCAGCTAAGATCTGCTGAAATGTAACTTCCGTCCATTCATATTCCATACCGGCAGGTAAAACTTGTGCTAATACCTCTTCAATCGCTTGTTGAGCTTGACTAGAGCTAAAACCTGGTGCTGGACTTCCGTTTAACTCAGCGCTTGGGAAACCATTGTAATGCATGACACGGTCAGGGCCAGTAGTTCTCGTCACTGAAACTACAGCGCCAAGAGGCACCATAGCACCTTGGGCGTTTCTTACTTTTAAACCAAGAATTTGTTTCGGATCAAGTCGATAGTTTGCATCAGCTTGCGCATTGACTTGATACGTTCTGCCAAACATATTGAAGTCATTAACATACATTGAGCCAAGGTAAATCTGAAGCGCATCAAAAACTTCACTTAATTCAATACCTAAAACTAACGCTTGCTCTCGGTCAATGTCGATATCTAACTGTGGAACCTGAATACGAAAAGTTGAATACAATCCCATTAACTCCGGCTTTTTTTGACCTTCAGCGATAACCTTGTTTAACGTATCAAAAAGTGCAGTAACACCAAGGTTACTTCGATCTTCAATTTGAAGCTTAAAACCACCAGTAGAGCCTAGGCCTTGAATTGGAGGCGGTGGGAAGATTGCTACAAAAGCTTCATCTATAACTGAGAACTTCTGGTTAAGCTCAGCAACAATTGCATGTGCTGATAAGTTAGGATCCTGTCTATCACTAAAGTCATCAAGCGTTGCAAACACAATCCCGCTATTAGGGCTATTGGTGAATCCATTAACCGATAAGCCTGGAAACGAAATAGTTTGATCTACACCAGGTGTTTCTAATGCTATCTTTTCCATTTCACGAATCACTGATTCAGTTCGATCCAGACTAGCAGCATCGGGAAGTTGAGCTATGGCAACTAAGTATTGTTTGTCTTGGCTAGGGATAAAACCACCTGGGACCTTACTAAATATTCCCCCCGTCGCCATTAGTAAACCAACATAAGCCACCATAACAATCATTGAAAACCGGATAAGTTTTTTAACAACTAATTCATAACCACGTGCTCCTTTATCAAACAAACGGTTAAACGGTGTAAATACAACACGGCCAAATAGTTTATCTAGTGCGCGAGTTAACCAATCAGGTTTATCATCCGCACTTTTCAGTAATAGTGCCGAAAGTGCTGGTGATAAGGTTAATGAATTAAATGCCGAGATAAGCGTAGATATCGTTATCGTCAAGGCAAATTGCTTGTAAAACTGGCCTGATAAACCGGTAATAAATGCCGTAGGAATGAATACAGCACAAAGTACCAAAGCAATCGCTATAATTGGCCCTGTAACTTCCGTCATGGCTTTACGAGTTGCCTCAAGAGGTGAAAGCCCCTGATGAATGTTTCGTTCAACATTCTCCACAACGACTATAGCGTCATCAACCACAATACCGATAGCGAGTACCAGTCCAAACAATGATAATGTGTTGATTGATACGCCAACCCATTGCATTACAGCAAACGTTCCAATCAATGATACCGGCACAGCAATCAATGGAATGATTGATGCACGCCATGTTTGTAAAAATAGAATAACCACAAGTACGACTAGGACAATCGCCTCAAGTAACGTATTAATTACCGCATCGATCGAGCCTCTAACAAACACCGTTGGATCATAAGCAATTTCGTAATCCACACCGGCTGGGAATGACTTAGCAACTTCTGCCATAGTTTCTCGTACGCTGTCTGATAATGCGATTGCATTCGAGCCTGGTCTTTGGAATATAGGCATAGCAACCGCAGGCTTACCATTAAGTAAAGCTCTAAGGGCATAGGTATTTTGGCCGAGCTCAACACGCGCTACATCCTTTAAACGAGTAATTGAGCCATTAGTACCGACTTGGATAACGATATTTTCAAAATCTTCAACTGAGCTGAGTCTACCTTTAACATTGAGCAGTACTTGGAACTCGCTTTCTACCGCTGTAGGTTGAGCACCTAATGATCCTGCTGCTACTTGTCTGTTTTGTTGGCGAATAGCGGTGACAACATCCATAGCCGTCATATTAATTGACGCAATAGCGTCTGGATTCAACCATACTCTCATCGAGTACTCACCGCCACCAAAGAGCTGAACATCGCCAACCCCCTCTAGTCGAGCGATTTGGTCTTTGATCGTTAGACTTGTGTAATTTGAAAGATAACTGATTTCTCGTGACTCATCTGGCGAAAAAATATGTACAACCATCGTCAAATCCGGCGATGCTTTTTCCGCAACAACACCTAGTCGCTGAACCGTCTGTGGTAGTCTAGGTAGTGCGCTATTCACCCGGTTTTGCACTTGAACTTGTGCTTTATCTAAGTCGGTACCAAGTGCAAAAGTCACCGTTAATGTCATTCGGCCATCGCTTGTCGCTTGCGAAAACATATACAGCATGTTTTCAGTGCCATTGATTTCTTGCTCTAACGGTGTTGACACTGTCTCAGCAATCACCTTAGGGTTTGCACCTGGGTAATTCGCGGTTACCACAACGGTTGGAGGAACAACTTCAGGGTATTCACTAACCGGAAGCTGTAATAAAGATATAGAGCCACCAATCAATATAATGAGCGACAACATGGATGCAAATATTGGCCGCTGAATGAAGAAATGTGAAAAGTTCATCTATAACGCCCCAATTAGTGCTGTTGCTAGTGAGGCATGACTTTGCTCAGGTTGATTTTGCTTTAACGTCACTGCAGATAAATCAAGCGACACATTGCGTGGTAAAACTTGCATACCTGGACCAACTTTAGCAGGACCATTCACCGCTATGACATCTTTTGCGCTCAACCCTGACTCCACCGCACGATATTTGCCAAATCTATCGCCTAATTCAACATTACGGTATTGAAGCGTATTATCTTTAGACAAAACAAGTACGTATTGATTTTTCAAGTCCGTACCAACAGCCCTCTCAGGAATCAACACCTTATTTTTGCTTAACGTTGAAGAGATTTTGACACGAGCAAATGAACCCGCTTTCAATTTATTTTTGGTTGTATCAAATGCCGCACGAACACGGATCGTACCCGTTGTAGGATTGACAATATTATCGATAAAATCTAACTGTCCTGTCTTGACTGAATTATTACCCACCAGTTCTAGCGATACAGGTAAATGACTCGATGCACTGACTTGTGAAAAATCTTTATTCCATGTTCTTTCGTCCACATCGAAATACGCATACATTTTATCCGTTGAGACAATGTTAGTCAGAACGCTTTGATTGGCTGTTACGGTATTACCTTTGGTGATGTATGCACTCGAAACTAACCCTGTAATAGGTGATATAACCCGCGTAAATTCTAAATTAAGCGAAGCAGATTCGAGTTCAGCTTTCAGTGCTAGTAGCTCTGCGTGACGTTGTTTAGTCACAGATATTCTAGACTCAATTTCTTCTTGTGAAATAGCACTGCTACGCCCGAGACTAATCACGCGCTCTTCCCTATTTTGAGCTTGCTCAAGTGCAGCTTCAGCACTGGATATTTGTGCTTTAATTCGTGAAACCTCAGCTTGAAATGGCCTAGGGTCAATCTGAAACAGTAAATCCCCCTCTTGAACAACTTGCCCCTCGGCAAATGCGACATCAACAATCGTTCCAGAAACACGTGGTGATAACGTGACAAACTCTGGTGATTCAAGCCTTGTTGTGTATGTGTGCCATGACTGCACTTCTTCAAATGCTACTTGAGCAACATCAATAGGAACTTGAGGCAGAACGGCAGTTTGATTACCTTCACTGCCCTGGCAACCAGCGAGCAATAATGCTGCCACGACAGAAAAACCTAGTATGCTTTTTTTCATTTTCAATACTCTCCAAAATTTTCCATATTTTAAAAGCTGTATTGATTCCAATAAACCACCTATAATTACACTCTATGTTGCCAGAATAGCACCAATCAAATATTATGGATTTATCGTCAAGAATTTTACTTTTCTTAGAGGTTACTGAGCGAGGTTCATTTGCCAAAGTAGCTGAGCACCGAAAAATCGACCGTTCAGTCATCTCAAAGCAAATTGCCAAACTCGAAGAAGAATTAGGTGTGCGCCTGCTCAATCGAACGACACGTTCACTCTCTATTACAGGAGCGGGAAATGAGGTGCGCAGAAAAGCAATTTCATTAAGAACCACACTAGATGAAACGATAAGGCTTGCTGAAAATTATCACGTCGAGCCAAAAGGTACGCTAAAGATCACCTGTAGTTACTCTTTGGCTGAGCAAGTTATTCAGCCTGTAATTAACAATTTCAGTACCAAGTTTCCCGACGTAAATATCGAGCTTTCCGTCAGTGACACCCTTGTTGATATTGTAGGTGACAGTTTTGATTTAGCCTTTCGTGTTGGCGATTTAAAAGACTCGACACTTGTTGCACGGTATCTGGCTAGAAATAGACTCGCGTTGCTTGCCACACCAGAATTTTTAGCACGCATGGGGCACCCAAAAACCATATCTGACCTACAGAAACTGCCAGCCGCTTGTTACGCGGGTCAAAAATTGAAAGTGGATTACATCGACTACCGAAATAAAACAGGCGAAGTTGAGCGAATTCAAATGAACTGTGCGTACTGTGCAAATGACATTGATATGATGAAAAGTCATGTTTTATCTGGGGCGAGTTATTATTTGGCACCGGCATTTCATATCCATGATGAGGTAATATCTGGAAAATTAGTGCCAATAATGACTGATTTAAACTTACTGGATTTTGCTGCAATATACGCAGTATACCCACACCGTGACTTGCCATTGAGAACTCGCTTATTCTTCGAAGCAGCAAAAGAATACTTTGGTAATAATCCACCAATCTGGGAACAAAATATTCCTGGATTCGAAAATATGTATCAATGATGGTTCAAGTACAGAGCTTGAAAACCGGATGCTCAACGAGGTAATCGATGAGTAGTCTTACACGATAAGGTAAGTTTTTCTTCGACGTATAATATAGCCAAATAGGTGCCCCGTCAGGCCAATACTCTTTCAATATTGGCTCTAACAGTCCTTGTTCAACATATTGGTGGCACCGCCAAGAACCTATAGCAGCAACGCCAAAGCCCTCAGCTGCAGCGACTCGCACTGCATCAATATTTGATACTGTCAACGCTGGTTTGGGCATAATTTGTACAATTTGCCTGTCATTATTGTATAAGCGCCAGCTTAGCTTCTTATTTGTTGATAACTGTTTATAAATTATCGCCTTGTGTTGATGCAAGTCTTCAACTTGGTTAATTGCAGGGGAATTAGCCAGATAGCTTTTGCTAGCATACAACCCCACCTGGAGTTGATAAATAGGTCTTGCAATGATGCGACTAACTTCATTAATTTTGTTACCAATGCTGACATCAAAGCCCTCCTCTATTGGGTCTAGCACTCTGTCGTCGAACACGAGGTCAAGCTCAATCTCAGGGTAAGTCGCCAGAAAATCACCTAACACAGGGAGCACAATTTCACGACCAAATGATTCTGGTAAATTAACTCTTATTTCGCCAGCCGGGTTGCGATTAAGGTTGCCAACGTCATCAACAATTCCCTCCAGTTGGCTAACTAAAGGTTCAGCTCGTTCGAACAACATCCTCCCTTCATCAGTTAATGCAAACTGATGGGTTGTACGATGAAATAACCGGATATTTAATTGCTTTTCTAATTGAGCAATTCCCTTGCTCACAGCGACAGGTGAAACCCCTAGTTCTCTTGCTGCGCTTGAGAAACTGGAGTTATTTGCAACCACAATAAATAACGACAGCTGCGTTGGTAACATAAACCCTTTAAACCAAAAGTTAAAACTATTTAAACTTTATTCTACCTACAAGATAAAACAACTTTCAACCAAAATGGACCTAAGATATTTTTGGAGAAAAAATTATGAAAAAAGTACTCGTTATTGGTGCATCAGGTTTATTAGGTAAAAACATCGTAAAACTATTAGCTGACGACGCTGAGGTGATTACCGCCTCACTTAGCGATCCAAACAACCCCGTCGATATTTCAAACACAGATTCAATCAAATCACTTTTTGAAAATGTGGGATTAGTTGACGCGGTAATTTGCACAGCAGGTATTGCAAACTTTGCCGATTGGAATAAAGCAGCGGATTCTGATTGGAGCTTTGCCATCAGCAATAAACTCATGGGGCAAATTAATATCATCAGACACGCTATGGAAAAGGTTAAAACTGGCGGCGCCATTGTTTTAACGACAGGAATTTTAGCGCAATACCCTATGCCTGGTTCGTCAATAGTATCTACTGTTAATGCAGGACTTGAAGCAGCGATAAAAACGCTCAAGGTTGAGCTAGATGGTTCTGTCAGAATTGGTGCTATCTCACCTGGTTGGATTGCTGAAACTCTTGTTGCCATGGGAATGGATGAAAAACAAGGTATGCCGGCAATAGAAGTTGCACAAGCCTATATTGATTATTTAAATAAAGGTAACCATGGTGATATTGTGGTCACAAGCAGCCGTTAATGCTTAGCTAGAAAACGGCGCAAGCGATAAAGCTTGCGCCGTTTACATTTTATTATGCTCTACGTAATTTCCCGATAAATTCCTTACGAACAAACGTTGTCATCGCAAAACACACCATGAAAACACCAACGAAAGAGCTGATAATTAATACCAATAAATAAGCGGTAGGCATGCGTGCACCATCATGAAGAAACCGAGCACTATATTTTGCTTGGTAGGTTAGTCCCTTATCACCGAATGTCTGAGCAGACAATAGATCACCTGTTGCTACGTCAATTTGCATACTGTCCGTTTGTGATAACGCAAAAAGATTATGTCCATTGAAGCTTAAGTTAATCGCATTACGGCCTTTTACAGGTCTTCTTGGTTTTGAAATCCTTACCAATTCTGCATTAGGCCACATTTCTTGAGCTGCTATTAGCTGATTTTTCAAATCACCTGCTGGCGCTATATTTCTCACTGGCTCCTCATAAGGTGCCATCCCTCTTGGACCGTACGTGATATATGCACCTGTAACCGCCATAATAATCATCGGAACTGAGAATAGTAACCCTAGTTGGATGTGGCTTTTTATCAATGCCGTATTTTTCGTGTTCTTTGGAAAGGTATGTTTCCACCTAAAGCTCTTTCTAACTAACCACCACAAATAAACACCAATAACCATTATGATGCTTGCCGCGATTGCACTAACCGCGTTTACATGTTTGCCAGGTTGGTCCAATTGAAAGTTGCGATGAAAAAAGAATATCCAACGCCAAATAGGGTCACGTATATTATCAACGCGCTCTATTTGCGCCAAATCACTTGTCAAGAAAAGGGTTTCATCAGGTAACGAAAGTTCAACAAAAGGTCGTTCCTGAGTAGGTAATTTGACTGACTTCAGTTGTGGGTACGAAGACGCCAGTTTAGCCGTTATCTCAGCTTTTTGTATTTGGCTTAGTGGTTGAAATTTTTGATCTTTATCATCAAGCCTTTTCAACAAGTCTATGCCGCCTAAATAGATACCGGTCGTGAGCACAATCAACATGATTATACTGATGACAAAACCTGTCCAGTTGTGAATTAGTTTTAAGTATTTAACCATTACTGCTTACTTCAATGATAAAAGGCTGCCGAGGCAGCCTGTTGATTTAAAAGCTTGCTTTGACTTCAAAGCGTACCGTTCTTCCATCACCCACCGTGGCATTATTCGTTGAACCACCTGCGACGTATTCTTTGTCAAACAGGTTCTCAACATTTAGCCTAAAATCGACATCATTATTTGCGATTTCCATGCTGTAAGTCGCTCCCATGTCTATTCTCGTATAGCCTGACTTTTCTACGGTATTAGCCGCGTCTGCGTAGCGATCCCCCACATAAAATAAGCCACCATTTAACGCAAAATCATGCGTAAATTCATAACGGCTCCATAAAGACGCTGACCATTTTGGCGCATCAGCTGGTGTATTACCTTGGTAGTTCTCATCTTGCTCATAAGTAGCGTCCAAGTTCATCGCCGTTGCCATCACAAAGAGCTTGTCTGTAATCGCGCCCTGTGCCGACATTTCGAACCCTTTGTGTCGTTGTAAACCAGATTGCGTTGTAACCGTATCGTATTGCGGATCATTCTCTAAGGTTTGTGTAATCAGTGTACCTGACTTCTCAATATCAAAGTAAGCACCTGTGACCAAAAGTCGCTCGGATATTTGCCATTTAGCACCTAACTCGATTTGCTCAGAAGAAACGGCATCAAGTTGCATACCGTGGTTACGATCTTGCTCATCGTTGAGTGTTTCACTCGATTGAGGTTCGAAACCTTCGGTATAGCTCACATATAGTGTTGCATCTTCAACTGGATGATAAATAACACCTAACTTAGGTAAGAAAGATTCGTTATCAGCACCTTCTTTTGTTTGTTTATCATAGCGACCACCAAGCGACACTTGCCATTGTTCATTAATTGTCATCAAGTCCTGAAAGTAAATGCCGTAATAATCATACTCGCTAGTGTAGAGAGTATCGTCGGTCAAATACGTAATATCAGGCTTAGCAGCTTCTTGTTGCCCTACTACCGTGTCAAATGATTGGCCATTAGTTTTCAGCTGACCATAGTAATAATCAAGACTGTTTGCGCCAACTAATACCTGATGCTCAATACCAGCGAATGACAATTCACCAATAAAATCAACAAACGCTGTTGTAAATTGCCAGTCGTCATATCGATCGTAAGGCTTAGATGTATAACTATCGCCTAATTGGTAATCTGACGGTTTTTTTGGCGACGACTCAAAACGTTGGCGAGCAAAGTTTTGTTTATTTATCCCGGCTTTAACACGCCATGTATCAGATAGAAAATAATTTACATCGACGCCGTAGTTTTCAACATCGATATCAGTAAATGCCCATGACATGTCATAAATCATTTGACTATCACCAATAACCTCGCCGTCTTCATCAAGCCAAGCGCCCGTATCTAATCCAGCTTTGTCCTGCGTCTTATCATAATGAAAGCGTACCATCAGATCGTCATTAATATCATAATCAACAACAATAGAGCCTAAAAATCTGTCGCGTTCTCGCTCTTCACCATTTTGATATTCTCTCTCATAAACAGCATCTTGTTTAACTAGAACAGTGCGGTAACGGAGCGTTTCGTCTTCAGTTAACGCTCCGCCAGCGTCTAGCATAAAACGACTTGAGCCCAGATCGTCAACATCGACACCAAATTCAAAAAGTCGATTTGCCGTCGGCTTTTTCGTTACCATGTTGATCAAGCCTCCCGGTGCAGATTGACCATATAGAATACTTGATGGTCCTTTAATAATTTCAACACGTTCTAAGGTTTCAATTGGCTGTTGATAGTGTGACCAATGTTGATGGCCGTCACGCAAATAGCCTGTTGACGAACTTAAGGTAAAACCGCGAGCACTAAATACCTCACGGTTACGCTGTTTAGAGCCAGCCGTTAAACTTGCATCATTTGCAACGACTTCTCCGAGTGTTGTAGCAAGTTGCTCATCAATGATCGTTTCGGAAATTACGGTAACTGATTGAGGGGTCTCTAGAAGCGATGTATCCATTCTCATGGCTCCACTTGCTTCGTCTACTTTATAGTCATCGAAATACGTACCTTTTACTTCGATTACTTCATAACCATCTTTGGTTGTTGATGCTGAACTGGAAAAACTTAATAAACCTGCACTAATCGCGATTGATAACAAAGAATGTCTACTTTTCATGGAAACTCAACTGTATATTGGAAAAAACGCGGGCAGTTTACATAACACAACCAAAGATCGCAAATGATAATCATTATTATTTGCACTATTCTTACAAAATGATAATTTCTTATTAATAAATAGAAAAAAAGCAGAGTGTCAACGCGTGACAGCTCTGCTTTTGAAGTTGTAGTTACACTGAATTTATGATGAATGACGTTTGTTTAGGCAATTTAAATCTTCAAAGCTCTGAATTAACCGATTGACCATGTTATTTTCCGCTTTACGCAACCAGACTCGAGGATCATAGTATTTTTTATTGGGTTTATCATTGCCATCAGGATTACCTATTTGCTCCTGTAAATAGTCTGCCTTTTCCTGATAATACTGTTTTACACCATCCCATGAAGCCCATTGAGTATCGGTATCAATATTCATCTTTACCACCCCATAATCGATTGCCTCCCTGATCTCTTCAAGCGCAGACCCTGAACCGCCATGAAAAACAAAATTTAACGAGTTGGTCTCAATATTGAATTTTTCCGAGACGAACGCCTGCGAGTTTTTCAATATACTCGGTGTTAATTGCACATTACCGGGTTTATAGACGCCGTGAACATTGCCAAATGACGCGGCAATCGTAAATTGAGGGCTTATTTTGCTCAAAACCTCGTAAGCATAAGCAACATCCTCAGGTTGGGTGTATAAGGCGGAATTGTCTAAATGACTATTATCCACGCCATCTTCCTCACCGCCCGTGCAACCTAACTCTATTTCTAGTGTCATACCCAAGGGCTTCATTCGACGCAGATATTGTGCACAGGTCTCAATATTTTCTTCCAAAGGTTCGCTCGATAAGTCAATCATGTGTGAGCTAAACAATGGCTTACCAGTTAACGCAACGTGTTTTTCCGACGCATTGATCAACCCATCAATCCATGGCAATAAATTGCGTGCTGCATGGTCCGTATGCAACAACACAGTGACACCATAGTATTCCGCCATCTGATGAACATACTGAGCCATTGCGATTGCGCCCTGAATTGCAGCGTCATGCCCCGTGAGATTTATACCTTTCCCAGCAAAAAAAGAAGCACCACCATGAGATACCTGAATGATAATCGGCGCATTTGCTTTTGCTGCTGCTTCTAAACAAGCATTCACGGAATTAGTTCCGACGACATTGACAGCAGCTAGCGCATACTGATGAGTTTTAGCATGCTCAAAGACTTTTTGAACTTCACTACCTGTTACGACACCAACCACTGTTATTTGTTTCCTTCGACACAAGCCTCGGTAATTGCCTGCCACTGACCAGACTCTACCCAGTCTTTTTTAGCAACCCATGTACCACCAACAGCAAAAACGTTATCTAAAGACAGGAAATCCATCTTATTTTCCAGTGTTACTCCGCCAGTCGGACAAAATTGAATATCTTGAAAGATTGAACTAATTGAAGATAGGAATTTAGCACCGCCAGATAACGCAGCAGGAAACAGCTTGAGTTCTGTATAACCAAACTCACGTGCCATTAAGATTTCGCCTGTGTTAGAAACACCAGGAAGCACCGGTAAACCACAATCGGCTAAGTAACCTAACAAACGTTCGGATACCGCAGGGGTAATAATAAAGTCAGCACCAGCATCTATTGCTTGTCGGAGTATAACTTCATTAGTCACTGTCCCTGCACCAACGATAAGATCAGGC
The DNA here is from genome assembly GCF_030161435.1 of Thalassotalea loyana. GTDB lineage: Bacteria > Pseudomonadota > Gammaproteobacteria > Enterobacterales > Alteromonadaceae > Thalassotalea_G > Thalassotalea_G loyana. Next base: position 215,441 of record NZ_BSSV01000003.1, read on the forward strand.
AGTTCAGCTTTTATTGCTTTAAGCGCAGCAAGAGACGCCTCAGTTCTTAGGACTACTTCGACTAATTTAAGGCCAGCATTAGCCATCGCTTGTGCAATGGCGATGCCCTGCTCTGGTGTTTCTGCTTGAATAATAGGTAAAAGCGTTTGGTTTCCCATCAAAGAGGAAAAGGAAGTCATGGTGATAACCTTGTTTGTATTTATTGAAATTGTGATGAGAATGCAGCTTCGTCTACAATCGCACCTGAGTGTTGGATAACAAAACCGGCGACTTGATTAGCCAGTTCAACGGAATTAATAATCGATTTACCCGTCATTCGTGCACCTAAATACCCCCCATTAAATGAGTCACCAGCTGACGTTGTATCGACAACATCAGTGACTGGTGTCACGTCAACAATATGGTGGCCGTGCTCAGACAAGCAGTGAACATTTTGTTCACCATTCTTCACAATTAATTCTTGAAAAGAATAGTCTTTGAAAAACTTGATGACGCCTTGCACTGTGTCGACGTCAAAGATGGCAGCAAAATCATCAACGCCTGGCAGCAGAATGTCCGCCGCCTCAAAGGCCTTAAGAAACTGAACTTGCGCTTCTGCTTTATCTCGCCATAATTTAGGACGATAGTTCAGATCGAAGGCAATGGTGACACCAGCCTCTTTTAGGGTATGAATAAGCAGCCAAAACTTATCTCTGTCTTCTGTGTTAATTACACCCAAAGAAATGCCACTGAAAAAAAAGATATCGCTTTTACTTAGCTGACGCATGACGTCTGCTGTCATGAAATTCATAACATAGCGAGCGGCAGAGTCACTGCGCCAGTAAGTAAAACTTCGTTCACCTTGCGCATCGACCTGAATTGAATAAAGGCCAGGAATCTTATCCTCTGATTCAAACACACATGAGGTTCCAAGCGATTCGCGGTTAAAGACTTGAAGCATTTCTTTACTGTACTTGTCTTTGCCAACGGCTGTGACCATATCAACGTCAATTTGTGGAAATAAACGTTTCAAATACACAGCAGTGTTAAAGACATCACCAGCAAATGCTTGTTGCGCGATATTTGGGTTAGATTGAGTTGAAACATCTTTCAACTCAATCATGCATTCGCCAAGTAATAAAATTTTGGTCATTATCATTGCCTTTTATTACTTGTCCAGAGCTTTCAATGGCTCTACTTTGGGGATCAACACCCAGACTGCCACCATTGCAATAATGGCTAGAGACGCACCAATAACAAATGCCGGTGTATAGTTTCCGTCAGCCGTTAAAATTGGTACTAATGACGTTAAACCAACCGCACCTAGTTTCGCCGCCATACCTGCAAACCCAGCCAGAGTGCCTACAGCCTTTTTGCCAAGCAAATCGCTCGGTAATGTTTGGACATTACCAATCGCTGTTTGAAAGCCAAATAAAATCACAGCCATAATAAGTACTGCTGTTACAGGAGCGCCAGGATTCGCCATCGCTAACAAGGCCGGTAACATAATCAAGCACCCCAATGTAATTACGAATTTACGTGTTTTATTGGTGTCCCAACCCGCTTTAATTCGATTTTGAGCCAATAAACCACCAAACCAAGCACCAAACATAGCGCCAACATAGGGAACCCAACCATAGATACCAATAGACTTAACATCCATTGCATATACTTCATTTAGATAAATAGGAATCCAAAAAACGAATAACCACCAAATCGGGTCAATAGCAGCAGACGCAATAATGACACCCCAACTTTGCTTTCTCGAAAGTAGTTCTTTGGTTGATGGATTGTACTCTTCTACTGCTGCTTCATTGGCGTCGCTATTTTCAGGACGCTGGCCAGTAAGAATATATTCACGCTCTTCTTCTGTAATCCATGGATGTGAGCCAGGTGGTGACTTAACGAGGATTAACCAAGGGATTAGCCATAATAGACCTACTGCACCAACGACGACGAAAACCATCTGCCAGCTGAAATAAACCGTTAAAAAGGCAATCAATGGAATAGCTACAATGCCACCAATTGCTGCACCTGAGTTAAAGATACCCTGAGCTAAAGCACGCTCTTTTGTAGGGAACCATTCTGCGTTACCTTTTGTTGCACCAGGCCAGTTCCCTGCTTCAGCAACACCTAAAATGGCGCGGAAAATACTAAAGCTAAGTACCCCTTGTGCAAAAGCATGCGCTACAGTTGCTAGCGACCAAACACCGATAGATAAAACGAAACCGATACGGGTACCAACCCAGTCGAAAATTTTACCGAAAATAGCCTGACCAAAAGCGTAAGCAAATACAAAAACAATAGAAATATTTGCGTAAATTTGCTTTCGCTCTAACGCTGACTCATCAGGAAATAAGTCTTCAACGATATCAGGCCAAAGCACACTTAATGCTTGGCGATCGATATAGTTAATAATTGTAGCTAGTGCGATGAGGGCGATAACCCACCAACGTAATCCTTGAATTTTCATGGTTTATTCCTCTAAAAAATCTTCACGCGCTGGGCTAAAAGTATCAATTAAAATACCACCAGTTGGAGACGTTGCTCCATGTTCTGCATGTGGTGGTATATAGCAGCTGTCACCAGCTTTCATGACTTTCGTTACGCCTGCGACCATAAAATGAAATTCACCTTCGACCACATATGTGACTTGAGAATGACGGTGAGAATGCGTGTAGGCAGTAATGCCTTCATCAAACCAAATTTTTACTGCCATTAATTCGTCGTTATAACCAAGCATTTGACGTTTTAATCCGCCACCTAAGTCTTCTATTTCAGCTTCATCGCCAAAGGTAAAGTGGGCACTTTCGTTTTTCATAGTTTTCGTCCTACTGCTGAGCTTTTATTTGAATGAGGTTTAAACGACCATTAATTTGATAATCGTTATTCTTATAAGTAAATTTATCTAGATTATTGTTTTTATTGTTAATTACCAACAAATAACCTACGGTCCCTGAGTCCTCGAGCGTTATTTCTACGATATCAAGGCCGTCTACTGACTGATACTCAAGCCCTGACAAAGAAGACTGAGGTGACAGGGTAAATTCCTTACCCGGGTTATATTGCCCGTGCGGTTCTATTACACTGACAAAGGTATGCTGTTCACTGTCGCTTGCACGATAAATGAAGCTAGACTCGTTGCGTAAATTGAAATTTGGATCATTGGCACCAATTTGAGTAAACAACACCTTCGTATCGCCATCAACTATGCTTGAATGAGTATAAAATTTTCCGTTTTTGTTTAGCCAAGTGATTTTTGCAACACCTTGCTTTGGTGTTGCTTCTCCCGTTAACCATAAGTGTTGATAACCGTTCTTCTCGCCTAGCGGCTTTAATTCACTTAAGAAAGCTTCTCGTTTAAAATTACTTTCAATAAGATGACCTTGATAGTGCAGTGGCAAGTCATATTGGTGGGCGCGTTCACTGCTCACTTTAAAAATGTCGATACTCAATGGTTGATTTCTCGTTGGTACCCTAACCAATGCCATCGAACGCTCCATCAAAACATCAGGATAAGCAGTATCGATTGATGCACTCGCTACTGTGCCAACATCGGTTGTTTCAAAAAATGCCACGTTAGGATGGTGTTTATTCCCAACCTTTGTGTTGCTATTAAAATGACTCTTTTCATCTACAACAACGGTATTATGTGCAACGGTTTGCTTGGCATAGCTTCCATTTTCAGGCAGGTAACGGCCACCATATTTTGCTTCAACATTAAGAAAACGAGCGGCGCCATAGTCTGAGACAATTTCTTCACCTTTATCAAAGAATTGAAAAGCCAATTTATCAAAGTGTCCATGGCCAAGGCCTTGAGCTGCGGGTTTAAACACTAAGGCTTGTTGTTCGTCATTAACTGATTGACGCATAACAATGAGTGCGCCTTCGTTTCCGTTTGCTCCGTCACCTAGTGCAACCGAGCTAAACTGGTATGGAGTAGCTAATCCAGCATCCAGGGCCTTTGCGACTTTAAGGCCATCACCCGTCAAAATGATTTGCTGTTGCTGGTTAGCTATATCTAGTAATTGAGAGTTTTGAGTAAGCCCGTACGCTATCGTAATGCCATTGACTAATTCGATAGTATCGATACCTTTTGATTTAATGGCATCATTAATACCAAAAAACAGTCCGTTATAACTTAAATCTACGGTTGTTTTAATGGCTTTCAAGAGCACGCCGTCACGATACTCAAAGATTTTACGTTCAGGCTCATTTGCTTGAATTGCTTTGGCAAACGTGACAAATGGCATTAACGCATAACGCTGATAGTAAGGCCCTTCATTGTAGTAACCTTGAGGTGAGAACAGTTCATCTAACTGTTTCAAAAAACCACCTTTGCCAGACTTCTCGAGATCGTATAGTGCTTGTTCGACCCAATCAGGATTACCGAGTACATATCCTGCCATACCGACACCTGCTGTGGCCCACGTACCATGGTTGTGTACCTTGTTAAATGTTGAAGGTTGTCCCTCTGATAAAAAGAGTACGACGGGCGTTAGTAGCTTATCTTCAATAAGCATTTTGTCATGTTCAGAAAGTGAATCAACAATCAAATCATAAGCTTGAATTGTATGCACTAACCACACTGCTTCATTTAAACTTTGCCAAAATAATTTGCCTGGGTTTTGTGATTTCACCTTACGTTTTGGGTGGAGCCCTAACGTTGGATATAACTCTGTATAAGCAAGTAACATATCTCGCACAAACAACGCATATTTGTCTTGTTGGCTTATTTGATAAATGACACCAGCGTTATACATTAACTGGTAATTTTTTTTGTGGCGCTCATGGGTATAGCCACCGCCACCATCTGCTGGCACAGGAACTTCAATAGGTTGAGCTATTTGGTTATCAACGGACAATTTCAATGCCTGATAGGTTTTAGCAAACCTTCCCTTTTCAACAATTGCATTGCGCATGTCTGCTAAGTCTTTATAACTGACCACTAAATGAGGGCTTTGCCGATCCTTGGCGAGCACCGGAGAACTTATTACACAAATAGAAAATAACACTAAAAGGCAACTGCAAGCTGGAATTATTTTCGCCATAAATCGACCGACTAAATGCGCTGAGAAATTCATAGCAAACCTATTCTGAAGCCTTATTATTGCTAATCACATTATCTAACATAGACGCTGTATGTGGGCCTTTAACACGTAGCTCGACAACCGACGGTGATGTACTTAACGTGTTATTAGAAATCTTTGTCTTTGGTTCGCCAACAGTATGTTCAACTTTGATCGGCGCTGTGTTTACCAATTGGTTATGATGAATATTGGTTACTTGAACACCATGAAGATATAAACTTGCTTGGCTTTTATTGCGCTTACCATTGCCCGTATTACTCAACACATTATTTGACATTAACAAATGAGGACCAAAGGTACTTTCGTCGCTACCACCTCGATATAGTTTAATCAGTGCGCCTTTAACATCTTCAAAGGAGTTATCTTTTATCGATACATACTCAGCGTTGTATACCCCCAAATCTTCAATCTCTTTATCCAAGCGTAATATATCACCTGAGATTTGAGTGAATTGATTATTCTTTAACGTGATTTCATCAGCAAAAGCGCCCTTCCCTGATTCAAATACATGAAAAGAATGGTTGATGTCGAGCTGCTGAATGATCGAATTTTTCAGCACAAAACGATAATTCTTGGTCATACCCCATTTTTTAGTACGAACCAACGTGTTGCCAGAGTAGTCCGGACTGTTCGAGCCATCAATGATAAGACCATCTAGCTTAAGGCTTCCTCCGTCAATAATCTCAAAGAATGTCCCGCGTTCAAACGTTAGTTTTGCACCATGCTTATCTTTAGCTTTTATAGTGAGTGTTTTATCAACAAAAATAACTTTTCTAGCGTTATAATCACCATTTTCCAATACTAATACATCGCCATCTTTGGCAGCTTCAACTGCTCGATACAATGCATCTTCACCTAAAGAAACATGTATTTCGTTACCAGAATCAAAGGCTTCATTGCCTGATGTTTTCTCGTACCAACTAGGACCTGTTTGCGCTTTTTTTATGGGTTGTAAATCTTTACTCACACCTGCATCAATACCTACAGGGTACAACAATCCATTTGACGCTCGCTCCAGAGCAACGTTTTGCTGTGTAATACCGTAACGCAATTCGCTTACAGGTTTAGTATTCGCAATATTGTCGGCAAACTGGACACCTGATACATCATCAAATAGGGTAAATGGCTGCTGGCGATCGGTGTTAATAATTAGATTTCGCTCAAGTTTCGAATTAATTGGTACGGCACTGCGCTCAGCATCACTTCCTGCAGCGAGTTGAATGTGGTCAACATCGATCAGTGTATTGTTGGTAATTTGAGCATTTTCGACTTGATGATATCGGTTAATTGGTGAATTAGGTACACCATTCATTATCGTTAATCCACTACCAAATCGGTAACCAGTGAGTCCCTCTAGGTAATTATTACGAACAATTTGATCTTTATTAATGACGCGAATCCCGCCAGTATGATCAACGCCATTGCCAAAGAAGATATTGTCTTCGATAACATTACCGTTGCCATGACGCATCGTTAATGTACCTCTAGATTCGAAAAAGACATTACCACGGAGCGTATTCTTACCGGACTTTACTGAGATGATTTCCACTTCACCGTTACAACGGTCAAAATAGTTGTTTTCGACTAGAGTAAATGAGTTGCTTAACGAGTGATGGCTCGTCCCAATACGCAACGTTTCGCCACCGTTTGAGCCAAAAATAGGACGTGGTCCAAAGTAATTATGGTCAATACGATGGTAATTATTTTGACTACCTTGGCTATTTAAACGAACGGCAAGCGTAACGCCTTTATTGGTTTTTCCGGCGAGGTAGTTATGATCAAATCGGTTATGCTGACCGTACAAGCCGACCCAGTAGTCGCCTTCCCGCTTGTCAGGATTAGAAAAATCTTCAATCACTGTTTCAGTCACGCGAGAGTGGTAGGCAAAGTCTGTTTTGTTACGGCGAAAAGAAATAACTTCACTACTTGGTGTATAGCCGTTTTTAAACACTAAACCAGAGACAACTAGGTGTTTACCTGCCAATCGCAAATTAGACTGGCCTGAGAGAATCACTTTACCTTTGGTTTCCGCGGTAAGTGTTATCGGTAACTTCTCTGTCCCCTCACCTGTAAACAAAATTTCAAAATCTTGCCAAACACCATTCGCTAATTTAACCGTATCGCCAGCTTCCAGCTGCTTAACTGCCGCCTTGAACGCTTTTGGTGTTTCAACAAAATAGTCTTTAGCGCAAAGCTCCGTTGAAACCACAAGTGCAAGTGTTGTTAGCGCGAATGCTTTAATTTGTTTACGGTATGCCATATGTTTCTCGTTATTCATCAAACAGTGGTGAGAAAAGCAAGGCTTTAACAACTCCATGTAAATTAAAGCCTTATAGATAGATGCCCTGCTCTCAATGAGCAATAAAGCAGAACGTTCTAGCTATTTTTCTAACTTAAGAAAGTAATCAAAAATTTCCGGTACGTTGCCATTTCCCATGCCTGAGTCAAAAGCAGCCTGTAAGTTGGCAGATGACCCTTCGGCTATTTTTGATGTTGTTCCTAAGTCTTCCACCATTTGAAGGAAGTAACCTAAATCTTTATTTGCGTTAGCAATTGAGAAACCTAAATCACTTACACCGTCCACTGCGTAGTTTTTACAAAAATGCATAAACGGTGAGTTAGATGGACCTGTAGACATAATGTCGAACAACTGCTGACGATCAACACCCGCTCGGTCAGCCACTGCAAATGCCTGTGACATTGCGCAAACTGTCGTCATGCCCATAAAGTTATTTACTAATTTTGTTGTATGACCAGCGCCTAAAGCACCTAGATGGAATACATTTTCACCCTGATCTTCAAGTACAGACTTCACTTTATTAAATGTATCTAGATCACCCGCAGCCATAATATTTAACAAGCCATCTTTAGCATGTGCTGGCGTTCTACCCAAGGGTGCGTCAATCATGCCAGCACCTTTCGCTGCAAGATCAGCACCGATCTTTCTTGTTGATGCAGGGATAGAGGTACCAAAGTCAACAAGCACAGCACCTTGTTGAATACCCGCTAAAATACCATCGTCGGCGTAAACTAAGCTTTCAACGACATTTGATGTGGTTAAACACAGCATAACAATATCACTATTTTCAGCGAGCTCCTTTGCTGAGCTCGCTGTGTTTGCTCCACGAGCAACACATGTTGCAACAGCGTCTTTGTTTAAATCCATTACTGTCAGTTGGTAACCACGCTTTTGCAGGTTCTCAACCATGTTGCCACCCATTAGGCCAAGTCCAATAAAACCAATCGTTGGTTTAGACATAATTAACTCCTAAATTTTGCTACTGCTAATTTTTATATCGAATCCAAGCACTTCAGCGCTGTGCAGGTATTCGATTGATTCAATGAGATGGGGTAACCCATCAGTATTTTTTGGGCGAGTAGCGAACTACTCGCCAGATAGTTTTAGAATTTAGCTTTAACGCCAAACTCCCATTTCGTGCCGGAACGTGAGTAATCAGCAATTGTGGTGTCATTACCACGAGTCATCACTTGTGGTTCGTTCGTTAAGTTCAAACCTTTCAAGAACAAGCTAAAGTTTTTATTAATTTTGTATTTTGCTGACATGTTCATATACAACGCGTCTTGTACATAGCGGTGCGAACGGTCAGGGAAAGGCAAGCTATTTGGCTGCAAGTACTTTGAGCGGTACTTCCATAACAAACGGACCGTTGTATCTTCACCTTCCCAATAAACAGAAGCTGATGCTACGTTTTGAGAGAATCCAAATAAGTTTGCATCTGGAACAATTCCAGGACTTGCTGGTTCAGCTGTGACAAATCCAGAATCAGCATAGTTCCAGGCGAATTTTGCACCTAATCCATTAAATGGTTCAGGAAGTTCAACAAAGTGCTTCTGGCCCGTAATTTCAATACCTTTGATTACAGACGTATCATCAGATGTTTGATTAACTAAAAAGCTGACATCTGGATAGATTGAGGTTTCACCATCTAGGACGACTTCAATATCACGTTGTTCGGTTACCGACTCATAGCCACCCGTGAACGATTTGTAATAAAGCGCAGCCGTGATTGCTGAATCTAGCGATGGGTAGTATTCAAATGACAAGTCGTAGTTGTCTGCCGTGTAAGGATCTAAATGGTTACCACTTGCTGAACCACCACGTACAACTTGGGTGTAGTCAGTATTGGTATCCGGATCACAAATTGTCTCATTTTCATCTTCACAAATTTGATAGCTCACACCTGCCGACATTGCGTTTAATTGGAAACGCGATAAAGAACGATAGGCTGCTGTACGGATATAAAATTCGTCAGTCACCTGAAATGTTAAATTTAAACTTGGTAAGTATTCTGTATATGAAGAATCAAGCGTTACTGGTTCAACAGGTTCACCACTAGCATTCTTAATAGTGCTCCAAATGGTATCGCCTTCATTAGTTTCTCCAGAAGTAATGTATAACTTGTCACCCCAACCATCAGAATGCGTCTCGGTTTTAACCACGCGTAAACCAATGTTACCGTAAACAGGCATATTACCAATTTCTGTATCAATATTAGCCATGACATAGGCCGCGGTAATTGTTTCAGTTACGTCTCGGTCACCACCATCTCGGCCGTCTTCACGCTCGCCAATATCATAAAACCCTGTACCTTCAGCACCCGGCAATTGACCTAAAATTTGACCGATAAAACATTTGTGATCATAGGTAGCATAACGCGTTGCATCACCACCGGCACCCGGCTCTTCAGTAAACTGAATATTATTAGAGTGGCCATTTTGACAGTTATTCATAATGCCATTAATCAATGCCGAATTTGCTTCTGGGTTCAGTTCATCCCAGTTATTATCTTCATTGTCACTAGCGCCGTTTCGTTGAGAACCATCAGAGATGACTAACGAAACATCATTATTTACATAATCAACTAAGTGTTCTTCTGAATATCGTAAGCCAACTTTAATACTTGAGATGAAATCATTATCTAATTGGTATTCACCATCTAAATTAAGTGCAAAAATGTCATCATTACGTTCTTCATGCGTTCGACGATATTCCACGTAAGCATGGCCATCATGTAAAAAGTTAATCATGTGACTAGCATCAAACGCTTCTGATGATACGAATCCACTGTCGTTAGGCCCTAAACGGCTATCGTCTAACCACGTTAGAGTTGGTACATTTCGACCGCGAAAATCCAATGCGTAATTGTATCGTTCAGTTGAACGGAATTTAGTTCTGTGGCGCAACCTATAACGATATGATTCAGAGTATGAAACATCGAGAGCTAAGGTAAAGTCATCATTTGGAGAGTATTCTATTTCTAAACCACCACCACGGTATTCGTCGACTTGATTACGATCTTCACCTTGGAGTGTTGGTCGAGCTTCACCCGTTGCGTATAACAATGTATGGTCAGCTGAGATAATGTGGTCTGCTAAATCGTCGCGACGAGAATCAAGCGCTAGCTCCATTCGCTTTTCTGTGTATTCCAGATCAGAATATTGCGCGTCTACGTTAATATTCCAATGTTCATTAGGTACCCATTGATAAGTAAACACAGCACCAGTGCGAATGTCTTCATCTTCACCTGTTCGCCAGTAAGCATCATTCGGTACATAAAAAATACTGCTACGATCAAAATCAGCTAAATCTGTATCAACGCCTAGCTCAGGGTCTCGGCCAACACGTCCAGCGCTAACACCTTGTTGCCCTGTGGCACAGTTGCTTCCCCCAATAAGATTACTACCATCAGCAGCTCGTAACGCACAGACTCCCATTTGTGAACTACCACCATAGTTCTCCTCAGGGTTAGATGAGTTCGTATGGTTAACACCAAGTGTGAAACCCATGTCACCTAAGCCGTCGGTTTCCCATTGTTGTACAGTCGAGACAACAATTTTACCTCCCCAAGGAGACACATCACCATCAACATCTGAATAGTAATTGTTGTAGATACCCGTTGCTTGAATTGTCGTTTGGTCTTCACCGTAATCAACTGCGCGCAACGAATTCACATCAATTGTTCCCGATGTACCGCCTTCAACTAAATCAGCTTGTTGTGATTTATAAATAACGACTTTATCAACTAGCTCAGATGGAAATTTTTTAAAGTTAACCGCTCGGCCAGGTCCGGCATTAGTAATTGTGCGACCGTTGAACGTTGAGTACCCCCAGTAAGAGCCAAGACCACGTATTGAAATTTCATTTTGGCTACCTTTGAGTCGGTGACCAGAAGCACCTGATATATTTTCTATAACGTCAGATAAACTTAAACCAGGTAATTCACCAAAATCTGCAGCGGCTACTGCATCTACGATAGCTGTATTATTTTTTTTCTCATTTAATGAGCGAGTCATTGTTCCACGTAAGCCGCGCACTTCAATAACTTCAACTTCAGTGTCAGCTTTTGCTTGTTGGGTACTTTCTTGTTCTTGAGCAAGTGATTGGAAAGAAATTAACGAAGCAATTGTAGAAGCGCATAGGAGCGTTTTTCGATAGCTAGTTTGCTGGCGCAATACATGGCTAATCTTATTTAACCTGTTGTTGTTAGACATTGTTATCTTCCGCTTGATTATCGTTGTTTTATATTTGTTAATTTTTGTAATCAACTATATTCAAGCAACATCAACAGGGATTGTCAACCACTTTGGTATACCAATTTGCAATTAAAATCGTTCTTAAATTTTTACCAATTGGTAGAAAAAGTACATATCAAAATAGTTTCTTAACACCTTAACCCTTTATAATAAAAACCAAATTAAACCAATAAAAACATAAAGATAAAGATAAAATAAAATAAAAACCATCAAGTCGACGTATCAAAATAAATGACAACATCCAGCAAATATCACGAAAGGTAATTTTATTTTTGGTTGACCAAAGACCAAAATTTAATGTAAAAATAAATGAGCCAACCTACCTGACCAACAGGTACATAAGCTGTAAAAACATTTTTCAAAATCACATTAACAATCGGTTATATCATGAAGAAAATGTCATTTATATTTACGACAGCATTAACATTCGCTTTGTTACCAGGCTGTGGTGGTAGTGCCTCGCCTGAGTGGAATACAGCTCCTGCGCCACCGCCAGTAACTCAACCTGAGCCTGAAGTCATAATAGATGACATAACCTGCTCTTCCAGCTATCCAATAAGCATAAGCCATGTCACTATCGCTAACGAGACTATGCAAATAAGTGAACTCATTGATGGCAATAAAACGTTAGCATCTAATTGGGTAGCACCCAATATTGATACCTCGCTCATGATCGAATTGACGGAGCCAGCTAATGTCAAACAACTTGTGTTAACTTGGGCACAAGTTCAAAACGCTCACATGTTTGCCATCTCATCATCAAAAGATGGACAAGACTGGCAACTTATGGACACCATCGATCAAAGTTCAAGCAACAGTGACATTCCAGATGTAATCGACCTCATTAACAGTTCTGGTAACGAAATAACCGCCAAATATTTACAGCTTGATCTAGCTGGAGATGCGCTAAGTCAAGCCAGTGAGCTGTTAGAAATTGAACTCTTTGGTTGTGCTGAAAATGTAGATCAATCAATTGAGCTAGTTGACTGGTATCTGAGTGTTCCAACAGATGAAGATAGCAATGGTCGCTCAGATAGCATTTCTGAGACCGAACTTGAAAGTGGTTACTACGATCCGCGGTTCTTTTCGCAATCAGCAGATGGTGGGCTTATCTTTGCAACGTCAGTAAAAGGTTATAAAACATCCACCAATACCAAATACGTGCGATCTGAGCTGCGTGAGATGCTCAGGCGCGGTAATACCAACTACAGCACACAAGGTGTAAATCAAAACAACTGGGTGTTTTCAAGCGCGCCGCAATCAGATATAGACCTAGCAGGCGCTGTTGATGGAGTACTCCACGCAGAACTCGCTGTTAACCACGTCACGACAACAGGTGAAGATTATCAAATAGGCCGCGTTATTATTGGTCAAATTCACGCTAACGACGATGAGCCTATTCGGTTGTATTACAGGAAACTGCCTAACAATCAAAATGGCGCCATCTATTTTGCTCATGAAATCCTTGGCGGAGATGATTTGTACATTGAAATGATTGGCACTCGCTCAAACAGCGCAAGCAACCCAGCCAATGGTATACCTTTAAACGAAAAATTTTCATACACCATTGAAGTTTTAGGTAACACCCTGAATGTGAAGATAACCAAAGCCGACGGTAGTGAATTTACTGAACAGTTTGATATGTCTGATAGTGGCTACGATGTGGGTGGCCAATATATGTATTTTAAAGCTGGAGTATATAACCAAAATAACTCCGGCGATCAGCATGATTACGTTAAAGCAACATTTTATAAAATAGAAAATAGCCATACTGGCTACGATAATTAGGTACCAAGCAATGAACCACACAATAAAAGCCCTCACCTTGTGTTTTCTAGCATTCAGTTTTTTTGGCTATGCAAACGAAGGGAGTCAACATAATCTCTACGAAAATAAATTATTGATTTCATTACCAAGTGAATTGAAATCATTGTCATCAAAGGCAATTAACAAGCGCTACGGCAAGCAAAAAGTACCCCCTAATTACGCATTTAGCACTAAAGACAAAAGCGTAAGTTTTACTTTTACACAATATCCAACACCTGCCGACAAATCGAATATGAAAAAGATTCATCAATCTGTCTCTGCCATGTTAAGAGCCTCTGAGCCTGATGCTAAATGGAAAAAAGACAAGGTTTATACACGCCTAAATACACGTGTAGGTGTTTACGAGTATGAAACCAAAGGCATGGGGAAGTACCAATATAAAATTACTTACTTATTACCAATCGACGGCAAGCTAACTTTCATATCTTTCACAACAACTAACATCAAGTACAAGAGCAAGTGGGTAGCTCACGCCAGAGAAAGCTTTGAAAACATAGTGTTAGCAGAAAGTTAAAGGAAAGTACTGAAATCATCTTGAGTGTTCCCACAAGCGCTTAAGATAGTTTTTTAACATTTAGCTGACAACATGGTTGACAAACTGGTTATACAAATTATTATTACAAATTAAACCAATCAAACCAGATTGTTTTACCAAAAAGACAACAGGATTATAATAATGAAAATATTTGCGAATAAAACGATTGCACTTTCGGCGATTGCTTTAGCTGTTGCTGGTTGTAACAGTGATGAGCTGCCGTCAAAAACGGGGAACTCTTTTGGACAACTCGCTGTCTCGGGTGAAGCGAGAGTTGGCGAGTCGCTGACAGCAACGGTTACTGATGGCAATGGCGTTGATGCTTCAGCAATTTCATATAACTGGATGGCTGATGGCAGCTCAATTTCTGGCGCATCTTCGAGCACGATAATGCTCACTGAGGCTCAAGCAGGTATGGCTATCTCTGTTACGGTTTCTTACACCGACAATGATAACTACAGTGAAGTCATTACCTCCAACCCAACAAGCAATGTGTTAGTCAACTTCGCAGGTATGGTTGAAATAGCAGGTATTCTTGAAGCCGGCAAGGAGCTGACGGCAACACTGACAGATGATAACGTTTTTGATCCAGCCACTGTCACATATGCATGGTATGCCGATGGCATGATGATCGACGGTGCGACCATGGCAACATATGCCCTTACAGATAATGATGTAGGCAAAGCAATTACAGCTGTCGCAATGTACACCGACAATGATGGTTATGTGGAGGAAGTAAGTTCAGAACCAACTGCGCCGATTGCGGAACGAGCTGCAAATACGCCGGCAACTTTTGACGGCTTAGCGGTGTCAACTACAAACCTATCTGCTGAACCGATTACTGGTACCATTACCGTGACAGACGCTGATGCAGGTGAAAGTTTATTAGACGCTTTAACTGATGTTGTAACAACGTTTGGTATGTTTTCTGTAACCGCTGAAGGTAATTGGTCATATACGCTAGACACAACTAACCCTACTATCGCATCTTTGGTCGACGAAAACGATATCGTAACTGACACAATTGCATTGACTTCTGCTGACGGTACGACTGCAGAGCTCGTAGTTACCATTACAGGTGCAGCTGCGATTGCACCAACAAAAGTTGCCAAAATCACAGATAACATGACGGATGATGCTGGTGAGTTGCGTTATAAGCTATCTTCAAGTGACGTTATCCAAGCGGGTAAGTTAACGGTTTCATTCCTAAAAGAAGCGGGATTAGAGAAAGATGCATACATTGGGTTATTCGGCTCTTCAACAAGCACAAGTAACGCGATAATTGACTTACGTATACAAAGCACCGGTTATGTTATTCGCAATAATGATGGTATTGATATTACGATTCCATTTACAGAGAATAAGTGGACCGATGTTGAAATGACATGGGATGCGACTGCGGCCTCTGCAACTGAAGCTCCTTTACTGACGTTAACTATTGATGGTACCAGTGTGACAGTCGACCCATTTGCTTCGGTTTCAAATTCTCTTAGCGATGTCATGGCAGGTGTTGAAACAGTTATTTTCAAGTTAGGTGATAACAGCTCAACAACAGGTGAACCATCATTTAAGATCGACAACTTTGTCCTTTACTCGGATATCGAAGGCACAACAGTGCAATTTGAAGATGACTTTGAAAGCTATGCTGAAGGTGCGTCATTAGATACCGACAACCCTGATTCACCATACAATTCAAGTACTGCAGAAACTATTGTTGAGCAGCTAAGTGGTTCAGGTCCAATGACGAACCCTGATAACAAAGCCGCTCAAATAACTGATAACATGACAGATGATGCAGGTGAACTACGTTACAAACTTTCATCAAGTGATATTATTACAGCAGGTAAGCTATCTGTAGCCTTCTTAAAAGAAGCAGGTATTGAAAAAGATGCATACATTGGCTTGTATGGCTCTTCAACAAGTACAAGTAATGCACTAATTGACTTGCGAATTCAAAGTACAGGGTTTGTCATTCGTAATAACGATGGCATTGATATCACCGTACCATTTGAAGATGATACATGGACAAATGTTGAAATGACTTGGGATGCTACTTCAGCAACAGCCACTGAAGCACCACTGTTAACTTTAACAATTGGTGGCACCAGTGTAACCGTAGACCCGTTTGCATCCGTATCAAATTCTTTGAGTGATGTAATGGCAGGTGTAGAGACTGTTATCTTTAAATTAGGTGACAACAGCTCGGTAGTTGGTGAACCTGCATTCTTTGTTGATGACTTTAAGCTTTACTCAGACATCGAAGGAACAGTGATTCAATTCGAAGATGACTTCGAAGGGTATGCTGAGGGTGTTTCATTAGATACTGATAATGCAGATACACCATATAACTCAAGTTCAGCCGAAACGATCGTTGCCGTAAAAGAAAAATAACGGCGATCAGATGGATAAAAATAGCGCTCTAAGAAGCGCTATTTTTTCACATAACGAAAGACAAGAAATAAAACAACCAATTAAATTGGCTTATAGAAATTACAGGAGTGCTTTATGATTAAAGCTGTAACAACCCTATCATTAGCGCTTGTCCTCGCGAGTTGTGCGAGCACATCATCTTCGCCAGCAGGAAAATTCGATTTATCAAATTGGAAAATCACCGTGCCACTCGATCAAGATGGAAACGGCAAAGCAGATGATATTGATACCAAAGCCCTGCAAACCTATCAACATCCGGACTTTTTCTATTTAGATAATACCGGTAACCTTGTTTTTACCTCACCGAATAAAGCGGTTACGACACAAACGTCATCAAATACTCGAAGTGAGTTAAGGCAAATGCTAAGAGGCAGTGACACCTCAATTGGTACCAAATCATACGGAAATAACTTTGCTTTGGCAGCGCACCCAGATGCCCCCTACTTTGCTCAAGTTGGAGGTCGATTAGATGCCACACTAAAAGTCAACCACGTAGCAAAGCGGGCTAAACACCCGAAAAAGCCTGCTTATTCTGTAGTGGTTGGTCAAATACATGCAGGAAAGGATAAAGAGCTTATTGCTGAAGGAAATGGCTTTGGCTATGACAATGAACCTATTAAAATTTACTATAAGAAATGGCCTGACCATAAAACTGGTTCAGTATTTTGGACCTACGAAAGAAATTTAGCAAAAGATGACCCTGATCGCACAGACATTGCATACCCTGTTTGGGGAAATACATGGGAAAATAGCAACGATCCAGGCAATCAGGGAATATCACTTGGTGAAGAGTTCAGCTACACAATTGATGTACGAGAAAACATCATGTATTTGACCTTCAGCACACCAAAAAAATCGGTTGTTAAATATGAAATCAACTTGGCAAACAATGTAGATGCCTATGGTGTTGTAGATAGTAAGGATAATCCAAAGGGTTATGCTGGTGATTGGCATTATTTTAAAGCGGGAGCCTATAATCAGTGCTCAACGAAAGACGCTGAAGGCATGTGGTACGCTGCCTGCGAAGGCACAGGCGACTGGGCTACCGACAAAGCTAATGGTGATTACACAAGTGTCACATTTTCAAAGCTGAGCCTGTCAAATTAAGCAAAATAAAAGCACTTATTTTCCCCGTACATTGCTACACGGCGTATCAATGTGCGGGATAAAACCACAAATGTAAACTTTCATTTGGTATTACCAAGAACCATTCTCTATTTTAACTCTTTGATGACAACAAAAACCCACCCAAACACCTTTCAAAGAAAGAAAAAAGCTTATCAAGCTAACTTTTCAAAAACAACAGCAAACCACTTTGGACATACCAATAAAAACCAAAACCAACAAAATTGGTAAAACTAAAAGTTGAATAATACAACCATCTATGCAACCATACTAATTGTAAGGTATTTAACCTATTTTTGAGATTCACCTGTCGATTGAGGTACACGCATATGGCAGCTAAAAGATTGTTTTGGGGCATTGTAGAGTTGATTGAAGCATCTATTAATGCTGGTCAATACCCTGTTGGCAGTCGGCTTCCACCAGAGCGAGAACTCGCTACACAATTTAATGTTAGTAGACCAACAATACGCGAAGCAATTATTGCATTAGAAGTTAGAGGCAAAGTTGAAGTTAAGACCAGTTCTGGTGTTTATGTGCTAGCTGCCTCTAAAAGCAACCACAATATTCAGCAGATAAATGCGTTTGAAGTTACTCAAGCAAGAGCCTTGGTTGAAGGTGAAGTTGCAGCATTGTCTGCCGCGTCAATTAGTACTGATGAACTTGATGCACTTGAACAAACGTTAATTGACATGGAAGAAGGCGGTGATATGCAAGCAGCCGACCAGACTTTTCACAATATTATTGCAGGCTCAACACGCAATGAAGCAATGCATAACTTAGTTGAAAACCTTTGGTCACTGCGTACATCATCTAAAGAAATCGTGAATGATTACGATAGCGTCTGTAGCAAAGATAACGCAAAAACTATTGCTGAACATCGAGCGATTTTTAATGCGTTGAAACTTGGTGACGCGACGAAAGCAAGAACAGCAATGCACAACCATTTTAATCGACTGATTAATACGTTATTTGACGCTGAAGAAGCAAGAGCTCTCGAAGAAATCAAACGTAAGGCGAGTGAAAAACGAGACTTATATTCAATTAGGCGACCATAGCCCTTGTTGAGTGGCCAATAGCATAGATGGCAGTGATAGTCTCTTGAGCGAACAATAAGCTACCAATATAGCTGCAAACTCTAGGTTACTTATCTGCAATAACATTACAATTTTAACAGCCAGTATACGATCGTTTAATTCGTCATTATTAGCAAAGTATGCTGTCTGTTTATAGCAACCAAATTAGATATCTGTGTCGCTTAGCGTTGAATATTAAACTTTTGGTCAAACAATAAAGAATTTCTTGATAACGTCACTATTTTGCTCCCTATACAAAACAGAAATTATTTTGATACTAATGAAAGCTTATTGTTTAACCTAGTCACGTCACTTTCCATTGCGTTTTTAACAAGAATTGATTTTGCTATATTGTAATGCCTAATAGCTTCCTGCACTTCATTAGTATTCGCTAAAAGGTCACCCAAACTTTCATGTAGTTTGTATGCTGTTTTATGTTTATTAATTCCAATGTTATAAATGTTCTTGGCAAGCCTTGTGTGCTTATTATCAGCACAAAATTGCGCAAATTTCTTTATAAATACCGGCCGGTAACCATAATTTTCAATAAAACTCGGAAAGGCATTATTTATATAACTAAAAACCTCGAAATTTTTTTCGTTAACAGCTTGGTTAAGCAAGTAATGTATGGTTTGTTCATGCACTTCATGAGAAGTTTTATACCTCTTGCCTCGATGTACATAGTACTGTTTCACTTTTGACAAACCGCCGAATTTTTCAAAATCCTTTAATGAATAGAAGCGCAAAGGCGGATAACTTTCTAAGAACAATGATAATCCATTATTAATGGTTACAAGCGGCGTTGAGTAATGGTTCTTATCAGTAAACAATTCAAATTTCGACGTAATGTTCTGATAGTTATGCAATAGCTTCTCAAGCGCTCTATTTTCTTCTAATGCCCAAGTTTCTTTTTCATCAAGTGTAAAATATACAAACTTATTCTCCATACCTTTTGATCTGAGTGTTGTCTCTAATGCTTGCAATCGGGGTTTTGTAAAAAATGTTCCACTTGCAAACAAGTAAGCATTAAAAAGGGATGGGTGTTTGCTCATCAACTCAACTGAAAAGCCGGCAGCCTTTTCCCAGCCAAACAATACCCTAAGTGAATTAGTGTCGAATCTTCCGTCTATAAATGGAATTATATCTTTTTCAATTGTACGGATAAGATTTGAAGCGTCTTTCCCAAGTGTTTTTCGCCTATTCATTCCATCCGTTTTAATACCAACAACGATAAATTCTGGGGAATACGCCTTCCAAGTAAGCACTGATTGATAAGCCATTGGAAGTAAGAGGTACCTTTGTGCGTCTAGGATAAAAATAACGGGGTATCGACGTTTACTGCCTTTTTCATAGTTTTCAGGAAGAACAACGTCAATACTTACGTTATTGTCAAAATCGAAGCTGCTCAACTGTCCAAAACCCAACAATGTTGAGGCCGACGTGCTCTCCTGTGGTGGCCCTGCGTGCACCTCTCTAGATACAGCTAAAAGTGTGAAGCATAAGATTAAAGCAAATAACAAAAGTTCGTACTTTGATGTTCTTATAGATGTAAAGAGCTGCATAAAGTTAACACTTCCCTTTTGTTGGTGCTTTTTAGGGATAAAGATCCTTCTAAGCACTTCTTTTTACATTAGTTTTAAAATTAAAGCTCGAGCCGGTGCTAATAACAAAGGCATTCATCGCACGAAACATTGATTTCATCTTTTTTGAAGTTTCATTACGAACTTCATAAACGGCGCCTAATGTCGATTAACCGAGAAGTAGATGCATTTACACAAGGCTTAACGAACAGAAGTAAATCCAAGCTAGTTCGATTGGTTAGAAAATGTAAGGAGGTAGAAGTTTTAGGTTCTAAGATAAAATTATCTAGAGAAATGTCATAAACAAAAATGGGCACCTATAAGGTGCCCATTTTCTTATCAATATGGCGGTGAGATAGGGATTTGAACCCTAGATGGGCTACAAACCCATGCCGGTTTTCAAGACCGGTGCTTTCGACCACTCAGCCATCAAAGCTAAACTCTGTGTATGAGTATAGTATAACAACATACTCATGATTTTACTCATCTTTTACAGAAAAACTGTTTCAAAACCCCATAAATAAACATTAACTGAAACATAAATAGAGATAGCGAACAAGTGCAATTTCACATTGTACTTGTGCAGGTATCCAACAAGCGAAGCGAGTTAGTTGTATGCTTTTGTACGCTAAATAACTTGAGAAGCTACGTATTCACTGTACTTAATACCCTAGTTTTCATGTCTGCATTAATATGAACTAGGGGGATAGGAACTGTGTAGTTATCATCAATGTAAGTACTTTGGCTGTAGAAAATTGAAAGAATTTCAGCATGACATTTGTACTTTGGTGTATGCATTGAGCTAGCTGTGAATAACAACATACGTCTGAAATTTAGTACGATATTAATCCAGCTGAAGCTCAACTTGTTGTACGTTAAAGTAACACCGTATTTAGGGGTTCAATGTCATGGGACATTGCTCTTTCATATTTAGTCGAATGGCTCTACCGTTGCTATACTCGCAAAGCTTGTAACCATTAGTGATACTACTATTTCTGAGTACACCTACAGTGCTCATAGGCACTTGTGTTTTTTCATAGCCATTAGGAGCTGGGAGAACATTTAAATTGTAATTACTACCTGTAATTGGTGTAACAGTTGGAATACTGCCAAGGCTATTATTAAGTTCTTTTAAATTATTCGTCAAATTTGCCAAAGCTTGCTGTGCTTTTATTCGGTCAATCTCTTCTTGTCTAGCTCTCATCGCTTGAACTTTTAATCCAAACTCTACATCTTGACGATAACCTTCGGTATGTGGTCGTTTTACTGTTTGCATCACACCATCAGGAAATTTATTTAAATCCCACTTATTTGAATAAGTTCTTTTAGCACCACTAATCCATCTAGCTTCACACTCAACCGAGCGAAAGCTGCCGCGCTTTTTGTCTTCTTTGCTAATGTCGTAATAAAGCCTCTGTGGTGTAAATCCTTTGTTTTCCCCACCACAGTAGAGTAGAGCTCCATCTACATCTGTAGCATAGGTTACCCCATAACCACTAGAGCATCCTGCTATTAAAAAAGTAAGAAAAATTACAGCTATTATTTTCATTGTTATTCCCTTATCAAGTTATTCTTTTTATAAACACGTATGTTCTATATGTAACTTATTGAACTACAAAGCAGTATAAGTTTAATAACACACCTTGTAAATGCCTAGCTTGGATATTATTTGGTGGTGCGTTATCAGTACTTTGCTGTACTTCATATAACTAGGTTAGTTATCTGCTTTCTGTACTTATTGCTTAGTTTCCAGTAGACCTCTTCAATTCGAATTAGGGGGGGCTAGTTAAGTCTTTAACTGACCTAATGCAAGTATATCTGTGCTAATAAATGAGAGCATATTTCTACATGACAGTCTGTGTGCTTTTATGTACTTTTGGTTCGGGGACTTTCTGGATGACATATACCCTCCCCCCTGCTAAGCTAGGTACACAATTTGTACCTCGAATAAAAATAATATGCTGCATTCCTGTTATGAAATAAAAGACATAAAATTACTTCTAGAGCTTAACGACTCAGCTCGCCATACTCTTTTAACAGTACTCGACCAATTTGACGGCTCTTCAGAAGGTGTAATTGATCGAACACACATGGATGATGCTGAGAAACAAAAGTTGAAGCGAGGTATCTCTGAATTAAAAGAAAA
Source organism: Thalassotalea loyana (assembly GCF_030161435.1). Classification (GTDB taxonomy): domain Bacteria; phylum Pseudomonadota; class Gammaproteobacteria; order Enterobacterales; family Alteromonadaceae; genus Thalassotalea_G; species Thalassotalea_G loyana. Next base: position 237,781 of record NZ_BSSV01000003.1, read on the forward strand.
AGGCTTAATAACTAAATCTGAAGCCCCTAGAGGGCACTTTACACTTAACTCAGATATCATTATTGCTAAAGTCACAAGAAACCGTGATGACCACTATTTAAACTCAGGGCTTTATCGAAGCGACTGCCATGAACTACTAAACATTTTAATCGCTATAGAACACTTTTTCGATGAATTCTATAACAAGCCATTTGTCATTAAATTTAGGGTATACACGAATAAACCTCGAATCCCTGCTACTGTATTTAGTAACATGGTGCAGTTTACTGAAGATAATTATCGCCCTAGATACAACTATCGTACCAGTTACGGTTCCGTACTAAATAAGTTCATTCACATAGCAGAATACATAAAATACTACTGTGACGCTAGGCAAGAAATTTTAGTTCTTACAAATGAAGAACATGCCAATATTGTAGACGTTTTTCGTTCGAAAATTGTCGAAGGGGTATCATGTTACCCAACTTACAGAAAACCCGAAGCCAAAGCATTATGTAAGTTCATACAGGAATGGTTCACTGATAATTATCCTGAGTACACCCTGTAGCAAAGGTACACAAAACGTACCTTTAGTTACTTACTTTAACCTCAAATCCTGTCTGTTCCAGAATAGCATCTTCAAAGTCCTTAAAAGGAAGTTTCTGCTTACTATATACGGCATCATGGACGGGTATACCGTCATCGACTACTGATAGCATGGCATCACGTATCTGCTTCTCATAATACGTCCATATGAAGAAATAGACGCTAGATTTCTCCCTTGCAATAGCATCATCGTCATCAGTACTCTCCCAATCGAAATCCTCTGGGAAGTCATGCTTTGATTGAGATACAGCTAGTTTTCTAACCTCAGAGTCATTAACCTCAATGGCAGAAATAACTTCTTTACGTAAACGGTTAGACTCTTCCTTAAACTGCGCTAATAACAGGTTTTCACCAACTTTCTTATTGCTGCCATTAGCATATGCTGTCAGTAATTCTTTAACCTCAGACCTACCGATACCTAACTCTACACTCAGCTGCTTCCTTAGGTTGTCTTTATAGTCAGGTTGCCAGCCATACTTAAATATCATTGGATAAGCTTGTATAAGATCGTCAGTTGTCTGGTATAGATGAGATGAATATTTGAATAAAATACCAAATGAAATTATCTGAATGCCACCACAGATATCGTAGTTGATATAGCCGAGAGCTTTACGCTCAACACTCCGTAATCTAGTGAATATATTGTAATGCCTGCCGTAATCAGGATTAGTGGTGGACAGGTTCTTTAATGGTACAACTATTGTACCCTTACCTAAACCTAACTTCGCAATGCTCATAACATGCAACAAGGATGGTAATGACAACTTAGTTAGCTGGTTAACATTTAATAGCAAAGCACTTCCATCATCTGAAAATGTCCACTTACATGGTAAACATATGTAGGGTGCCTTGTACTTCATAGGTATAAACTTAGGACTGGAAGGTGTGAGTACCGGATTACTGACCTGAGTTCCCTGATTGTTTAGCCGTTTATAGTAAGATAATGGGGTAACACCTCTCATATGTTTACCCACTAGATGGACATACTTACTTAAGTCCTTTGTAAGCATTTTTCCTAGTTCTGTTTTCAGCCCTTCTGACTGCTTTGTCGGTTTATAGCGCTTACTAGACGCTCCTGCATAATAGCCCTTACTCATAGTGAAGTACTTATCAAAGAAGTTATGTGTCTGATCTAATTTCTTTAAGTATCGTAATGCACTACTATTGCTGTGAATTGGTACCCCTGCGGAATAATCCTTACGAGATAAAACTTGCAGTAATATATCTAAATACTTCTGACCTAGGTGATTAACTTGGGAGCATTTAGATATTCCCTTCAATCCTTTATTACAATAAACAAGTAAATAGCCACACAATACACCTAAAAGATCTCTAAAGCTGTTTAGTTGAGCATTAGCCAATAGATAGTTAACAACCTTGTCATCCATCACAGACAGCTCTTGGGCTGTAGGAGCAAGTGCTTGTTTGAAGTATTGTTCTACCCCTGCTCTATTACGCTTAATTGTTCTCTGGCTTAACTCTGAAAGAGCAGCATATTCAGTGTCAGGGCGACTAACATCAAAGCCACGATGTTTTATATATCTTATTGCTGCTTCTAGTTCAGTGTTCATTTGCCAGCTTCCTTTTTTACTGACAGTTTACGATGGTTTATAAGAAAAGAAAGCTCATTTTAAGCTTTGTATATATAAAGACCATTGTTCCATTAGTTCCCTGCGCTCCTCAAGCCTCATAGAACGATCATAGGCAGCCTTAACCTTGTTACCTTCAATGTGACCTAGCTGAAGTTCAACAAGATCACCATCAAGCCTACAATGCTCCCTAGCTAGGGTTGAGAAACTAGAGCGAAAGCCATGAAAAACATGGGTGTTTTTATCGAAGCCAAGAGACCTCAAAGCAACATTTAATGTACTTTCACTAAGCGGTCTATTTGGTCTCGAACCATTAAACAGATAATTACCATCAGACTGTGATACTGCTAGTTTCAAGAGTTTTAGAATAGGATCTGTTAGCGGTATCCAGTGCTCTCTCCCCATCTTGTCTTTAGGGATTATCCAAAGCTTACGATCAAAGTCGACATGCTCAGGTTTAGCCATGCGAATAGACTCACTCCTAAGAAAAACATGTGGTGCAACTTGAAGGCAAAGCTTAACAGAAGGCATCAGGTGCTCTGCATGATCAATAGTTCTCAGAAGGTTAGCAAACGCATTCTGCTCCGTTATCGCTGCCATGTGTTGGACTTTAGGCTTTTTAGTACAGCCTTGTAATGGCTCGGCAGGGTTAGCCTCACAGTACAAGTTCTGTACCCCAAATTTAAAGATTTGACTTGTGATGTTCTGAACACGTCTGGCTAGTTCAAGGTGTCCTCTTACCTCGATTTGCTTGAGAATAGGTAGAATGTCCCTTGGCTTGATATGGCTTAACAACATATCACCTAGCTTAGGAAGAAGGTAGCTTTCAATTCTGCGCTTAACGAGCTGCTTGTTCTTAGAACTAGCGTAATCTTTGTACTCAAGCCACTCACAGGCTGCTAGTTCAAATGGCACTGCTTTATATTGAGCAAGGTTTTTAAGATCATCACGCAGTTCTCTAGCCTCTTCAAGTGACACAAGAGGGAACTGACCTAGTGACTTCATTGTCCACTTACCATCGTAGTTTTTGTAACGGTATCGCCAACTTTTAGAGCCTTTAGGTGATACTTCAAGATACAGACCATCAGCATCTAAATGACGAGTTAGTTTGGAAGGGGTTTTAACGCGCTTAATCTGAGAAGTTGTTAGCATGTGTGTTTACTCATTCTGGAGTCATGAATTTACTCAAATCTTACTCATTGGTAATGAGTAAAACTTGCCAGAACTGGTTTTAGAGTATTTTTACGTCAACTCTAAAAAGCCAGTAAACACAGGGCTTAGAAAGCAAAAAAGGCAACTCATAAGAGCTGCCTTTCTTTTAATATGGCGGTGAGATAGGGATTTGAACCCTAGATACGCTACAAACGTATGCCGGTTTTCAAGACCGGTGCTTTCGACCACTCAGCCATCTCACCAAATGTTTATAGGTTGCCCTAAAACGGTGAGCATAGTAATGAGCCTATGCCGCTTTGTAAAGTAAAATTTTTAATAAAATTGCATTTTACTGTCCAACTGCTGACAAAGTAATCAAATCGGTGAAAAAGCCGTTATTTTGATACTTTTTTGCCCATCAATAAAAATGATAAAACGCACTTTGCACACATAACACTTCAAAAAACAACTCAGGTTTTACTTTTTTGGATTCATTGATAAATCAATATCACTAGATTTTGATTTGCTAGACTTTTGTCGGCTAAATATCGACTTGAGCGCACCCGATAAATTTACGGGTTTTGATGATTGGCCGAAAATACTATCAAAACTATCATTTAATCGGCCGTTACTTTCATGCTCACCAATACGCATTTGATTAATCTCATTTGGCTTTGCAAACCAGTCCAAATAAACGTACGCCCACCTTATGAAACGACGTGCATTACTGCTCCTGCTTGCACTAGCTAATTGACGTTTTACCTGATTAGATTGATATCTTGGTTTCACGCGTTTTGCAGAGGCTTTACGCCATAAATAGACAATCGCAATGAAACATAGAATAGCAAATGCTATTTCTCGCCAATTGTGCGCCACTTGTTTAGCGAATTTCAACATCTTCTCTTGAGGCGATAACTCACCTATTTGAATGATACGCTTTTCAAGTTTTGCATATTCTACTTGTTGGCTATCAACGTTAAACCATATAAGTTCGGTTGACGGTATCGTGACTTCACCACTTTCTTCAACAACATAATCAATCTCCTGAATCCGCTTTCCTAGTTTATTACCACGAGTATTATCGTCGATTAACTGAGGCGTTTTAACATAATGAGCTAGCCCCGGAATTGCTGGATGATTGATTTCTGGTAACATCATGGCCAACACACCGTCCGCCTCTATCGTAATCGTTCGCTTTATCGAATAGCCGGGCTTAAGGTTTTCAAAATCTTTATTCCATGACTCAGTTATCGCTAACGACTTTGCAGCCCACCATTGTTTTACATGTATCAATTCCGCAGGCTGATTGACCCTAAAGGTCAGCGGTTTCGTATACACTTCTCCTTCAACGTCACCTATACCTGGCACAAACACTTTCATGCGAACTTTTATTGCTGGTATCTCGAATTGACCATCACCTTGAGGGAAAATTGAAAAACGTTTGTGCTGTACTACCCAACTAACACCGTTGCTTCGGCGTGTCTCGTTTGTACCAAAGCTATCTCGCTGCACAACAACAGCGTTTCCAACTTCAGGTAACGTAAACTTGTTTGCACCCTTGAACCATGTTTGGGTAGCAAACTCAATATTAGCTGTAAGCTCTTGGCCGACGACATACTCTCCTTCATCGGCAATGGTAATTTCTAGTTTAACTTCACCTCGTTCAACCAACTCTTCTAATGTGGTCGCATATCCCACAGGTGCAACAAAGATAAGAAGTAAAAGACATGTAAGGCGAATTAAATTACTCATTTATTTCTCCTTATTATTAATTTGTATTTGAAACTTATTTGCTAAAAACTCTGCAGGGTCTTTTTGAACATTTTTCATCCACATTTCATTTAACGCTGGATCGTTGAGAATGTCGTCGGCACTGTATTGTTTTACTTCTTGTTTACGTTGATTCGTTTTCTCTTTCCGACCTTTTGACTTCTTAAACTTCTCATTATCAGCTTCTTCAGAACGTTCATTTTTTTCCTGTTTTTGAGATTGACTCATCAGGTCTTTTGCCAAAATGATTTCTTGAACTAACTTAAGGTTATTAGCCACTTCGGACCAATTAGGATATTCATCAAGTAGCGCTAGATAAACGTCTTCAGCTTCCCAGTAACTTTCATTATGGGCATAGGAATTTGCCAAACCAAAACGTGCTTCTTTAGTTTTTAATCGTGAGAAATACTGTGCAGCTAACTCCCACTCTTCATTCAAATAATAGGAAGTTGCTTTCCAATGCGTATCTTCAAACGCCCTAGCCGCTTTGCCGTATTGTTTTGTATGAAAATACCATTGACCTTGTTGATTAGGCGTTACCCATTGGCTAATCAGATCACTTTCCATCGCGTACGTTGGACTTGATGGTAGCGCCAACATAAAAACAAACACAAAGCTACTCCAGCGGATACTCCACCCTTTTCTAAACCAGAGCAGATAAAACAACATTACCGGGAAAACAAGCCAGTAACCTCCGTCGATCCACGGAGCATGCTTTTCATCGGCTACCACAAAAAAGTTTTTGGTTTTACTTACTAATGTTTCGACGTCGCTTTTATCAACAGTGACCTTTTGGTAGAAGCCACCAGTTTGACTGACAAGGTTTTGCAATGATTTTTCATCTAATGTCGCAAAACTAATACCTTGAGCATCCTGCTCTTGTTGATTCAAGCCAACACCATAGACCAGAAGCTGATAGGGATACTGATTGAAGAACTCAACAAATGCCGTTTGATCATCGACTGTTACGCCATCCGAAATTAGCAATACGGTTGCCGGCGTTTTTTCGTCTATAGGTACCTGTTCAATAATACGAAGCGCATTGTCAGCAAATTTGCCTGTTTTTGGCATGATTTCTGGTGTAACACCCGATAAATAGTTAATCAGAATATCTTTATCATTGGTCAGCGGTAGCACAGTATGTGCAGTGCCGGCATATACAATTAAGCTCGTATATCCGCTATCACGTTGAGTCAGCAAATCTTCAATTTTGTGTTTAGCTCGTTCGATTCTTGATGGTTGAATATCTTCCGTCGTCATTGATTCACTGGTATCAAGAATAACAAATAATACCGAAGCATCTTCAAGAAAAGGCGATGGTTGTCGTTGCCAACTTGGCCCCATCATCGTGATAATAATGGTAAACAAAAGACCCCAAGCAACTGTTTTTGGGTTAAATTTCTTATCTGCCTCTTTATTAGCAATCAATTCATCGTAGATATGGGGTGCAAATGCTTGGTTATCATTTGCCTTTTTCTTTTGGCTCTGGCTGTTTTTCCAGATTAAACATCCAAGCACGATAAATAACAGCCCCCACCACGGACGCAAAAAGTGAAACTGTTGGAAAAATTGATCAGAAAACAAGGAACTTAACATCTTAATGCTCCACCTGTGAGTTTCGTCGCATACTCAAATAAAACACCATGAATAAATTCAATAACAGTGCACTACCAATGAACACATGATGTAGGCTTTGCTTGGGCCTAAAACTAATCGATGAAAACTCTTGTTTTTCAATGTTCGCAATGGCTTTATAAGCATCAGCTAGTTGCTGTGTATCTAATGCTTGGAAGTATCCACCACCTGTTATTTCAGCCATTCGGGCTAAAGTCTCTGTATCTAGCTTTTGCTCGCCTACTGTTTGTGGATCACCAATAGCAATGGTATATATTTTTACTCCATAGGCTTTGGCTACTTTAGACGCATCGACTGGGGGGACTTTACTTCCTGAGTCATTGCCGTCTGTTAAGATAATCAAAACACGATTTTCGGTATCACTTTCTTCAAAATGTTTTATTGCTAAACCAACAGCGTCACCTATCACCGTGCTTGGGCCTGCCATACCAATTTGTAATTCATTTAAGAGTGTTAACCAAGTTTGGTGATCTTCACTAAATGGCATTTGTAAATAGGCAGATGAACCAAAGATAATAAGCCCAAGGCGATCTTTGTTTCGCTGAGTCGCGAGTTCTTGTAACACTGATTTAACGGTTGTTAATCGATCAACTTTTTCGCCTGGGGTAATTTCGAAATCTGTTGCGCTCATTGAACCTGATGAATCAACAGCAACCATTAGGTCTCGCCCAGTTTTTGTTTGCTCAATTGGCTCGCCTAATAACTGTGGCTTAGTCGCGGCAACAACCAATAAACACCAGGTTGCAATCAAGACAAAACGTTGTAGCTTACTGGGCTTGACAACTTCAGCACCATTTTGTGGTTTTTCGCAAGATACATCTATCAAATATTTAAAAAACGGTACGGTTACCATATGGGTTTGCTGTTTATAGTCGGGCAACAGACGAACTAATAATGGCAATGGCAATAGCAACAATAAGTAAGGGTAAACAATTTCAATCATCCTTTTGCCCTCTCATCTGTAACCACTGAGATAATCGCATCGTTTTTACTATTGGCCTAACGCCAGTGTATGGATGAACATCAATCCATTTAACGACCTGGGCAACAAGACCTTGCCATTGCTTTTCATCACAAACGATTTCATTACGCTGGTATAGCGCTGCACCAAGCAAATAACGTGTGTTTTCACCAAAAATGTGTTGCTTAGAGTGAGAGTTAAGTAAGTCAAACCATGCATCACCCGTTTCCGCAGCAACGACTTCTCGACTAAAAACATAAAGCGACGTACCTTTTAGCAACTGAGCAATCATACTCAGACCATGCTGACTTGGGCCTTGACTTGCAATATGGTCAAGTTGCATTTTTGCTTGTTTGCGGTAACGGTTATTTTGCCAATAAATTACACGCTTTATTGTTAAATACGACAGCCAAATAAATACAGTAATGAACACATACTTCCACCCTGGTGCTAGTGGCAATAATGGCAATGGGTCAGGTAATAAAATCTCAGAAATGCCCTCTAACGCATAGTTACCAAATGGCATTTCTACAGGCACGGTTTCATTAGCCATCATACTGCTCCCAAATGTTGACGTATTTGCTTTGCAACATCGTCTTCAGTATTAAAACTCAACATAGGGATATTATGTTTGGCAAAGGTTTTATGAATCCTCGACACAGCCTGTTTAGTGAAGGTGTTGTAGTCTTTAATTAACTTGCTATCTTTTGAGTCAATTTGCATTTGAAACTCACCGTCACCAACGACTATATCCTGTAGTTTACCGATATCATGCTCTAAAGAGTCTGCAATGTAATAGACAATAATATCGTTGTGTTCGGTTATCTTAGATAGGCTCTCTAGCACCCGAGATTGCCTATCATTAAAATCAGAGATAACAATCACCAAGTAATCATGCGTTATGAGCTTTTCAGTCTTTGTTAACAATTCAGGCATGGATAAGTTAGATGCATTAACTTCAGCGTTTGCGCGAAGCTTTTGATTGAACTTGGCGAGCAATGCCATATATTGTTGGATTTTCGCTCGGCTTCTTGTAGGAGGACACTCAACGAAGCGCTCGTCACCCAAAAATATAAAGCCAATCCGATCGCCATCTTCAAGTGCTTTCCAAGCCGTTAGCGCGGCCAATTCGGCAGCGATAACAGACTTCATTTTCCATTGACTACCAAAGAACATCCCTCTGCGTTGGTCAACAATAATCATCACAGGCCTATCCTTCTCTTCTGCGTATATGCGGACATATGGCTTACGCATTCGATTTGTAACACGCCAATCCATTGAACGTATATCATCGCCCGGGCGATAGTCTCTAAGTTCGACAAAATCTAAACCGCGTCCACGAATTGATGAACGCTTGCGTCCCATCAACACACTTTTTACTGGCTGTCTTGGCAGAAAGCTAAAACCATGCGCATGATGTTTCAAGCGCATTAAATGTTTTAACGATGTATAAATTCTTTCATCTAAAGCTTGCTCATTCATTTGGAGCCTCGCTCTTAAATCACAGCAACTTGTTTTATGATTTCAGTGATTACATCGTCGGTTGTTACACCATCTGCTTGCGCCTCATAACTTAACGCAATTCGGTGACGCAACACGTCTGCAACAATAGCGCGAACATCATCTGGATCAACATAATCTTTACCATTTAACCAAGCTTGAGCACGGGCGCACTTATCAAGCGTAATCGTTGCACGAGGACTGGCTCCGACAGCAATCCAATCTTTCAGAGGGCCTTGCTCATATCGTTCTGGTTTTCGGGTTGCCATAATGATTGACACGATATACTTTTCTACATCCTCGGAAATATGCATATTTGAGACAATTTCCCGCGCTTGAAAAATAACGTCTTGATTGACTTTAACTGAGTCTTGTTTTTCCGCTGCTTCTTCACCACGAACCAATCGAATAATTGATAACTCCGCGTCATCATCTGGGTAGTCAAGGTTAATCTTCATCGCAAAACGGTCCATTTGCGCCTCAGGTAAAGGGTAAGTGCCTTCTTGCTCGATTGGATTTTGAGTCGCTAAAACCATAAATAATGGAGGCAGCTTATAGCTCTTTCCCATCACCGTGACCTGGCGCTCTTCCATAGCTTCTAATAAGGCTGCTTGCACTTTTGCTGGTGCTCGGTTGATTTCATCCGCCAGCACTAAATTGTTAAATATAGGACCTTCTTTAAAGGTTAAGGTTGGCTTACCTTCTACCTCTTGATATACCTCGGTGCCCGTGACATCAGAGGGCAATAGATCAGGTGTAAATTGGATACGTCCAAGATCAGCTGCAAGCACTTGCGATAGCGTCCGAATCGAGCGTGTTTTTGCCGTCCCCGGTAAACCTTCAAGTAGCACATTGCCGTTGGTCAATAAAGCGATTGTAAGAGCGTTAACTAGCTTTTCCTGGCCTAAAACTGAATGATTAACCTCTGTTTGCAGAGCTTTAATTTGTTCAAGTAGCGTGGTCATAATATCTCTTCTTCTAGTCCGTTGATTACTTGATGAAAAGCTTCATCAAGGAGTTATTTAGCGCTAAAGGTCTATCTATCAACCTAGCAGAAGGCCAAAATAAAAGCACTAAATTCAATCGCTTTTCTTACGATGTCAGCGTAGTTTTATACAAATCCATTCGCGTTTTTATTAATGTGATTATTTCCATATGGGCTTGTATAAAAGTAACTAACAACGTCCCTACTTGTTGCATAAAGCAAGAGCGTTGGTACGCTCTTGCTTTCTATTCGCAATTTTCTATTTGTTTGTTGCGTTTTCCCAAATACCTAACTGCTGAACTACGGTATCAAACGTCCAGTCACCAGGAACTTGTGACGGAGGGTATTCTTCGAACGTTCTTAAAAACTTAATAACCTCTGTAGCTGCTGGTGCCATCATATACATACGGTTTGCCCACCATACTTCATATGAGCCAGATTCATCAGCTGCAATTTCGTATGGGTCTTGACGTAAATTCGTAATCGATGGTGCACGACGTTTTTCTAATTGGCAGAACCAGACACTCATACCTTCACAGTCTTGCTCTAACCATAAGAACTTCCAGTCACCCATACGGATACCCGCAACGTCACCGCTATCTGTCGCATAAACGTATTGTTTACGTGGCCAGTCTGAATTGTCGTCTGCAGTAGTATTTTTACCTTTCATTAACGCAGGCAGTAAGTTATAACCATCAAGCTTAACTTTATAATCACGACCATTAATCGTCGTACCTTTTGCTAAGCGTTCTGTGATTTTATCGTCACCCGTAGCAGCTAAGATCGTTGGCATCCAGTCATTATGAGCTGCAATTTCGTTCACAACTTGGCCTGCTGGGATTTTACCTGGCCAACGAACCATTGCTGGTACACGGAAGCCACCTTCCCATGTTGTGTTTTTCTCACCTTTGTAACGGTTTGTGCCGCCATCAGGCCAAGTGAATTTTTCAGCACCATTGTCTGTTGAGTACATAACAATAGTATTATCAGCAATACCTAGATCATCTAACTTATCTAGCAATACACCGACGTGACCATCATGTTCGACTAGACCGTCACCGTATAAGCCGCCACGCTTAGAGATTCCTTTAGATTCATCTTTTAAGTGAGTCCAAACATGCATGCGTGAGGCATTCCACCAAACAAAGAATGGCTTGTCTTGTTTATGTGCTTTATCAATAAATTTCAATGCGTGAGATAAAAACTCTTCATCAGCAGTTTCCATACGTTTTTTCGTCAATGGGCCCGTATCTTCGAGACGGCCGTCTGCAAATGAATGAATCACACCGCGAGGGCTAAATTGCTTAACCTGCTCCGGCGTCATGAACTTGTTGTAGTCCTCATTTTCAGGCTCTTCTTCGGCATTTAAGTGATATAAATTACCGTAGAACTCATCGAAACCATGGTTAGTTGGTAAGTGAGAATCCTGGTCACCAAAATGGTTTTTACCAAATTGACCAGTAACATAACCTTTTTCTTTTAACAAACCCGCAATAGTTACGTCATCAACCATTGCACCTTCTTTGGCACCAGGTAAGCCGACTTTTGTCAAGCCAGTACGCATTGGATGTTGACCAAAGATAAAAGCAGCGCGCCCTGCAGTGCACGAGTTTTCACCGTAATAGTCAGTGAAGATTGCACCCTCTTTTGCAATTCGGTCAATATTTGGTGTGAAGTGACCCGCTTGGCCCATAGTATATGCACTAAGGTTATCTTGGCCGATATCATCACCCCAAATTGCTAAAACGTTTGGGCGAGACGTATCTGTCGTTGCTAATGCAGGAGCTGCAACCGTAGCTAAAGTTAACGATACAGCGATGCTCTTTACTAATGTTTTTACTTGCATAAAAACCTCCAATGGGATGTTGTAAATCAAATTGTGAACTCATTTAAATCATGTTCAGTTTTACAAACGTTCAAAGGTTTTACTGTTAAAGAGTGTTAATTTTCTAATCGTATTGTGTTACCCAAATACCTATTTTTGACACGTTAAATCCCTGTTATTGCAATGATTTAGCCGCATACACTTGGCGAACACTAGATACACAAAGGGCTAGAGAGTATGTAAATCACAAGTAAACATTGTTAACACTGAGTTACATAAATACTTTTAATTACATTTGCAAAATACAGGGCTGGGTGAATCCGCTGACGCTTTTTTGGTGACTCAACAAAAAACCACGCTTAAGTAGCGTGGTTCTTCCTTAGCTAATAGAATGATTATGGGTTACATCATGCTGCGAATATGCGCAATCAATTGCTGAACTTGTGGATTATTTGGCAACAATTGCCCTAGCTTTTGCGCATGAAACAACGCCGAGTCATATTCTTTTAATTCAATCAGAATTACCGTTAAGGTATATAAATAATCGGGGCTTTGTGGCTGAAGCTTGTAGGCCATTGCATAATCTTGTTTGGCCTTCTCCTTCTCACCGTTTTCTTGATGCAAAACACCACGTGTATAAAACGCTCTTGGATTTTTATCGTTATATTTAATCGCAACGTCAAAATAATCAACAGCTTTTATTCTATCTCGTTGACGTACTTTCACTAACGCCAATTGATAGTAGATATCTGAAGATTCGGGGTTTACATTAATCGCATCAAGTAATACCTTTTCCGCCTCGCCTTCACGCTGCTGTTGACGATAAAGGTCTGCCAAATAAATATATGCGGGCATAAAGATGTTTTCAACGCGAATCGACTGCTTGTATGCGGCTTCTGCTTTCTCAAACTCGCGCATCATCATATAAACCTGCCCTAAATTCGTTTGGGCAGAGCCTCTGTCGGCCTGATATTGCTGAGCTTCAATATATTCATCTACCGCGCTTTGTAGCTTCTCTCGACGCTCACCTTTAAATGTTGGATCAGCAAGATTCGTTGCAAGCGCCCTCCCCGCAGTCATCCGTACTGAGCGATTTGGGTGATCGAGCACAGGAATAACTTTTAATGCCCGATTAATCGGCCTAAGCTGGCTCGTTGCTCTTATTGCTTCAATAACAACAATGGGATCATCGCTTGCTAATTGTTTACCTAAAAAGGTAATTAAATCTTGGTTATTCTGAGCGCCTTGAATACGCGAAATAGCTGAGGCTCGAACAATTCCAGTGTTTTCAGGATCATTAGCAATTTGCACCAACTCTGGTGTTATCGTCAGAGAGCCTTTATCAGCTTGTTCAAAGGCATGCGCAAAGCCTTTTTTCGCTCGATATTTAGAATCAGGAAACCAAAGCTTTAGCTGTTTTGCATGTTCAGCATCACTGACGTTTGCATGGCAATCTTGGCAAGCATTTGGCGTTCCTAATCTCACACTTAAATCTGGTCTAGGTATTTTAAAAGAGTGATCGCGTCTATCATCCACTCCCATATAACGAGTTGATGGCATGTGACAATTTACACATTGTGCACCAGTTGACTCAGCTTGGTGTTGATGATGTTTAGGCGTATCATATTTTGGCGCACTGTGACATTGAGTACACGTGACATTACCTGGCATCTTTAGTTTTGTTGTGTGTGGGTCGTGACAGTTGCTGCAAGTTACCCCTGCTTTGTACATCTTACTTTGAGTAAAAGACCCATATACGTAAACTTCGTCATAAATTTGGCCATCAGCATGATAAAGTGCATTCGTTAGTGTAGCTGGCACATAATGGTCAAAAAACGCGCCATTTTCTTCATGATCACTTAGCTGCGCACGTCGAGAGTGACATTGCGCACAGACTTCCACTTGTTTAGTGTCTTTTGCTCGATCAACAGGCACCAATAGTCCAGATTCATTTTCATAAAAAATAGGATGCTTAGCTTGAATTGATTGGCTAAAACCGAAGTGTTTTACCTTTTGCGTTTGATTTTTAGTCCACTTCAAATGGTCTTCTGTTCCTTGATGACATGCTGTACAGCTGACATTGATCGCATCATATGTTGAATTATACGACATCGTCTCAACATCAAATCCCTTTTTGAAATTCGTACTATGACAATCGGCACAATTTTGGTTCCAATTTTGACCCATTTGACTCCAGTGAAACTCATCTGCCGCATCAAAGTCTGGATATAAGTGGTACCAACGTTGTCCACCCGCTTCTTTTGAACGTGAATCCCAAGCATAGGGAATAAATTGGTACTTGCCATTACCTGTATGAAAAATAAACTGCTGCAATGGCTCGTAGCCAAAAGTATGAGTTATTTCTATATCGATTTGCTTGCCATCCAAGCCAGGCATATTGACGAAATACTGGCTACCTTTCTTATAGAAATGAACGTTATCGCCCTCAAGAACCATAGGCTGAAGGGTAAAATCGGCCAAGTTTGTTGGCGTATCAATTGCCGCCATCGAATGAAAATGATGTGAATCTTTCCAGGCTTCGGCCTGTTGAGCATGACAGTCGATACATGTGAGGTCTTTGTTAACTGAAGGCTCTGAAAATACGGAAAAACTCAACGTTAAAGTCAATAGAATTAAAGAGAAAATATGTGTTTTCATATGAGCTAACATAGCCAATGAGGCCTTCCTTATCTACTTTGAATTTAACGTCTTTAATCAGTCGAAAAATCAACAAATAATACATTTATCATTAGCGATAACTTCATATTTTGCAACGAATTCTTTGCAATCAAATGTACAGACTGTTAAAAAGTGTAGCTTCAGGTATTTACGTGCCCTAAAGGTTAGTTCAGCAATGAGTTGGCCAAGTTTATATTGAGATTTGGTGGTATTTAGGATTTCAAACCACCAAGTAATCACCTTCGCTCGCTAATAATCGACAGCACATAAAACTAAAAATTTGGAGAGACGGAAAACGTCAGTTTTTCTTTGCTAATAGGATGTTCAAAAGACAACATTTGTGCATGTAAACACAGACGTTCTTTTTTTGTGCCATATAAGTCATCACCTACTATAGGCATGTTAAAACCTGATTTATGTGCACAATGCACCCTTAGCTGATGTGTCCTTCCTGTTTTTGGTTCAAGTGCCACTCGAGAAAATTGACCATCAAAACTTATCAATTCCCAAACCGTTAAACAGGGCTTACCATGCTCAAAACTGACCATCTGCCGTGGTCTGTCATCAACATCTAAACATAGCGGTAAGGTGATTTCACCGCGTTTTGCTGGCAGTTGACCTTCTAGCAACGCGACGTACTGTTTTTCTACTTGCCTCGTAACAAATTGGTGCTGCAGAGATTTATTAGCTCTTTTTGTTAATGCTAACACCATAAGCCCAGATGTGGACATATCGAGTCGATGGACAATTAATGGTCCATCTGCATGAGGGAACATATCTTTTATACGAGTATACACACTATCTGTAACTAATTTACCAGGTACTGACAGAAGCTCCTCTGGCTTATTGATGACGACAAGGTGTTCATCTTGATAAATTATATCAATCGTTTTGTCCTTTCCCGTATTTATCAATAAAGGATTATCATCGAGTGTCATACCACTGAGCATATGACTTAATATAGGCTTACATTTGTTATTACAAGCGGGGTAATATTTTTTGTGTTGTCGTATTTGAGATTTTGGCGACTCTCCCCACCAAAACTCTGCTAAAGCAATGGGTTCAAACTCATGGGCGAACGCATATTGTAATAATTTTGGAGCAGCACAATCTCCCGTACCTGATGGCGGTTGTTCTTTTATCTCCGCAAATATCGTATTTACGTCCTTCTCTTCTCCCGCACAATTAAGTAAACGGTATTGCTCAAATAGCTTTTTTTGCAATCGATTTGACAGTTTCTTTCGTTGTTTCTTTAATAGATTGATTTGATTTTGGTAGTTATCAAACGCGATTTGTGCATCGGTTAATTGTTGATTAAGCTCAGCTTTTAACGCCAATAACTGCTTTTTCAAAAAGATGCTTTGCCCATTGAGTTGTTTATCTAATATTGCGTACTCTTCGGAAGACAGCGCCACTCTGCCTTGTTCTCTCTCTTGCTTACGCTTACGCTTTTGCTCAGCCATATTGGCTTGCTGTAAGGTAATACGCTCGTTGTAACTGACTTTCTGTTGTTCAACTTGCTGCTTCAAGATGGAAAATTCTTCTGCCTCTTCCAACGCCGCAATCTCTGAATTAATGTCGTTAATAACCGCAGACTCTTTAGTCACAAAACTCTCTTGGCTCGATATATCAACAATTTGCGGCACAAAGACCTGCATTTCCTCAAGCATTGACGTTTTACCAGAATAAGCACACAAAAAGCCAAGTGTTCCAGTGTTATCACGAACAGCTAAAACCCCAAACATTTTGCCTTCAGCCATGGGCGTTTGTTCTTCACTAAATGCAGGCTGACAATTCAACCACGTTTGCAATTGCTGCGCTGCTAACAGGGTTAATGGGTGAGGCTCATAGCAAAAAGGAAAGGTAAACCGCTCAGGCAAGTCGATTGTTGTGTGGGAAGCGTCAAAACGATGCAAAAAGGTAGTTGAAGATACTGTAGACATATAAACAGGCTTTATGAACTAATCATTAGTTAAATGACATTGGTGAGTGGCGATTTTTATTGTACCTGAATCACCATACGATAATGGTGTAATTCTAGGTGCCAATATTTCCAGAACATTAGGTGGTTGCTGATGGTCAACCTTAGTCTCAGGCTCAACATGATAAATTAAGCCATCATATGTATTCTCCCCAAAAATCAATTGGCATTTGATAAACCCAAAACTCTCTGGCGAAATTTTGTGAAACCACATCAGTTGACGTACTTGAAAGTCGTAATTTTTTAAAGCGATCGCTTTGATATTTAGGGCGATATTGATCGTGGCATGCTCAAACTCAGTTAAATCGATACCCGCCTGAGCAAAGTACGGAGCTTGCATTGCAATCGTTCCTTTTGGATAAGGAGAATTGTTCGCCTTACCGGACGCTACTTGATGACCTTTTACGACAATAAAATCAATAAATTTAAACATAAGAAAAAAGGCGCTAAGCGCCTTTTATTATTTTAATAAGTGAAGAATATTTTGTAGGTCTGATTTACCACTAGCAATTTCTTCTTGCGTTAACCCCGATAACTCGTGAGGGAACACTAACCATTCATCGGATTCATGAATGTAGTAGTCTGGCGCAAAATCGACTTTCGAATTTTTAGGCTTATACCATGGCGTTGCAACACGGACATCTTTTGGCATATTGTTGCGCATTAATTTTTTCAACTGCTTAATTAACGCATCGATGCTTCGACCCGAATCAAATACGTCATCAACAATTAACAAGCCGTCATCTGCGTTCGCATTCTCGATAATATAATGAAGGCCGTGAACTTTAATTTCTTTACTTTGCTGATTGATACCGTAATAAGACGATGTACGAACAGCAATATGATCGGTCTCTACCTTTTTGAAATCGAAGTACTCTTGCACTGAGATTCCAATAGGAGCACCACCACGCCAGATACCAACAATAAATTGCGGTCTAAAGCCATCTTCATATACCTTTGCTGCGACCTTAAAAGAATCTTCAAGTAATTCTTGCGCAGTAATAAATTTTTTGTCCATTACAAACCTGTTTTTGGAGAACCGAATATAACCCGTAATTATAACCTGATATTTGCTTTTGGTGTAAGGCTATTCACTCTATTTGTTGCTCAAAGTTGTGCAATTGGTCAAAAATTGTTTTAACAGCGGCTAAATAAAATGCATGATTTGTGTTTTCGAACGTATCATCAGGCGTATGGTAATTTTTATGTGTACCAACGCCAAAGTACAAAAATGGTATTTTATGACGGTAGAATATTCCGTGGTCACTTGCGTTTCGCCAATTTGTTTTTCTTTTTTGCCCTTTAATAATCTGGTAAGCCCGGGGGCCTTTGCGTATTTCTAAGTTGTTCTTTTTAGCATAGAAGGCAAGTTGCCCTTGCCAATTCGACTCAGTAAGCAAGTCAACCTGATATGGCAGATAATATAAACGCTTCGTAAATCGGTCACCAGCAATCATATCAAGGTTTACGTTTAATACAGTACGTTCCATTATTTCCGGATTTTCTTTGGCAAATGCTGACGCACCAATTAAGTTTTCCTCTTCAGCATCAGTAAACAAATAAATCAGGTGGTGGGTTGTTTGTATCTGTGAAAATGCCTTAGCAATATGAATGACACCAGCTGTACCAGAGGCATTATCATCGGCTCCAAGATAGGTTTTTCCCGATTTTTTACCAAGATGATCAAAATGAGCAGTGATGACGATAAACTTGTTTGAAGTACCAGGTTTATATCCAATAATATTGGTTCCTTGGTAGTCAGATAATCCTCTAGCATGGTCAAATGGGTGCTTAAACTGACCATTAAATGGGGATATTTTCGATTCCTGCAATTGGGCGATAATGTAATTTTGAGCTTTTCGATTTCCCGCTGTGTTGTACTTACGTCCAGCAAATTCCACACTGCTAATCGCTTTAAAATCCCTCAGTAAATCTTCATCATCAATCAGTTGCTGGCTGATGACAGTGTCGGCCGCAGCGCTATTAACCGGCTTCACAACAGCAAATTGAGTACATGCCGTTACATAACACACCGAGACGACTAAAAAGATTAATCTAAGCAAGTGATTCACCTATAAACTTGCCGTATTTAAAAATTGAATTTTTGCGTCATACCTTAGTTCGTCATCATCAAATGTTGAGTTGCGTTTAGCGCGTTGCAATGATCGCTTCACATTATCCAATTGACCGAGTTCAGCATATGCTTTAGCGATACCAAAATAGAATTCATGTTGCTTATTGTCGAGTCTGATTGCTTTTTTGAAATGGTTTACCGCAACAAGATGGTCGCCATTATAGTAGGCTTCCGTACCCAGTAATGCGTGATAGTATGGATTTTTCAATCGTTTGCGATGAACAGACGTTCGTATTTGCTCTGCTTGCTCTACATCGCCAGACAAGTCATGTAAAATTGCAAGGTTATCTAATACCGTTAAGTTGTCCGGATTGATTTCCATTGCATTTTGATAGCTTATGTAAGCGTGTTCATATAAATCGTTTTGACGATACAATACCCCTAAGTTTCCCCATGCAGAATCGTAACTAGGATCAACTAGTGTTGCGGCCTTGAGGTAAGCATATGCTTTGTTGGTATCGCCGATAACCATGGCATCAGCGCCTTTGTTTGTATAAAACATTGCAACGACAGTATTTTGGTCAACAAACTGGCTAGGAAAGGCTTTTTTTCGCATGGTTGGATCAAAATCAATGGTATAAACATTTTTACCATAAACTGTTTGTTGTAATGGCGAATCAGCATCAAAAATCACCAAATTAACATGCCCTGTAAGCATGTTATATGAACCATTTCTGACCCAGTATTCAGGCACATCAACGCGTTGGAAATAAGCTGGTAAATCAGCGGCATGTGCGAGTGCATAAGATAAAACAGTTAACGACATGCAATTGGCATTCTGACTCATAAACGTTTGACTGGCGGTCAGATTAGCTGTGCTACTGTAATTAATGCCGATTTGTTCACTTTCGAACAAAAACTTTACTAGTTTATTAACTTTGTCTTTCGAAGATTTCTGTTTAGCTAAATCAGAAATAAATTCTTCAGTTTCAGGCGCAAGCTCGAAAATATCATCTGCCGTTTCAACGGAAACATATTGATAATAGGGAAAAGACTTATCAGCATAAATTGGATCAACCTGAACCTGTACCTGTTGCTCTGTCGATTGACAACCCACCAGAAGACATACAAGTATAAAAATCAACGAATTAAGCCTGTTCATAGCAAATCACCTGTTCGACTACCTCATCATTAAGTTTAGGCAATTATTGGCTAAAATGTCACCAAACATTCATTAACATTAATACTTTATTACATTTAATATTCGCGTCGCATTATCATCAGCTAGCCAATCTGAACTTGATTCCGGCCATTTTCTTTCGCCTTATACAAGAGTTCATCCGCTCGCTTTATTGCGTCTTCCATTGTCTCTTTTACCAACTTTTCAGTCACACCAAGTGAGATTGTATAAGCTTGAGGCAGAATTTTTAGCACGTTTTCATCACTCTCGACTGCACAACGCAGGCGCTCAGCTAAATGTGCCGTTTGTTCAGCACTATAATTGGGGCAGATTATCAAAAACTCCTCACCACCAAACCGATAGACAAAGTCAGTATCTCGGGAGTACGTCTTCATCAACTGAGCTAGGTGGAGTAACACATCATCGCCCGTTGTGTGACCATAGGTATCATTGATCAATTTGAACTTATCGATATCAATACCGATTAGGCCAATCTGATAACTTCTGTCTCGGTATTGTGCATTGCTTAATTCAACTTTTTTTTCTTTAAAATGGTTGCGGTTAAGCAACTTAGTTAACGCGTCATGTTGAAGCATGCTGGCAACCTTAAAGTGGTAATATAAAATCAATGCTAACGCTGCCGCGATAATTGTCGTGACGCCCATTTTTTTATAAAGCTCGCTAACTTCTTCTTCAATCCCCCTAGCAAGAGGTGTCGCATCACTTAACACGATAAATCGCCACCCGATCTCATCAAAATCGAAGGCATTATAGAAAAAGTCGACAGGTTGTAGATTCTCAGAACTAACAAATGGTTTTCCATAGCGCTCAACCGACGTAATTCCATAGTACTGCTCGGGCGGTTTACCATAAAACGCTTCTATGTAGTTGCTATCATCGACTAACACTGAACTAATCGGGAGTTTCAACGTGATTGGAAATAGTCTTTTGTCCGTTAGCTTAAAGGGCACGCCGTTTGGCGCTATTAAAAAAAAGTGATGGTAGCTATCAAACTTTGACGGAGGAATAAACTTTTCGTCAAACTCAATAATTACGCCGTACGTATGTCCTAAGTCATCGGTTAGTCGGTTAATCCCATAGACATTAATACGGTGCATATACTGACTAAAAACAAACTGCCAAGAAAACTCACCATTTATGTTTTCCAACCATGGCTTATAACGTGTCTTCCAAAATCTATCATCAGTATCTCCGTAAATAACATGGTGGCCATCCTCAACAACATATTTAATTGCAATCTTGAAATTATCAATTAGGTACTTATCAGTATTTCGGATCCAGTGAGTAGCTTCACTATGAAGAAAATGATCAGCGACATTTTGTGCATTGTTAGTTTGCTGTTTGTGATGATTTTTATGACGCTTAATGTCATTGTGTTCAGGGTTGGGTTTACGGGTGTGGTCTTGTACTAGAAAGTCTTTGAGACGATAACTGATGACACTCGAGACTTGATGAACTCTTTCAACTTCTGACTTAATTAGATACTCCACTTCTTCAGCATAGCCTTTGGCCTGAAGAGCATTTAACTGCACATGCTTATCTATCTCCTTTTGATATTCACCGACAAAGTTAAATACTTGCAGTGACAATATCAAGAATGTAATGACACCCCATATTGCATAAGATTGTTTATTCGATATGAATCTCACCTAAGTACCCACTAGATTTAGCAAAAAATAGATAAATGTCGTGTACTTAAAAGTAGTAGATGAGTTATGTATGTACAAGAAATATACAGGCTAGTGCGAAATCTTGTTAACAAGCCAAAAGACTTGGTAAACAAAAAAGACACCTTAATGAAAACCACTAAGGTGTCAGGAATGCCTCTAAGTTAGCACTACACTAGATGAGGCGAGGGTTACCCAAAAAAGTAAACTTGTTGGCCGCTAGATATTATATTTCGCTGAAAATTGAGCATATACAGAGTCAGCATCTTTATCTTTCATATCGTATTGGCCGATTTCGAAGCCAAAAGATAATTTTGGCGTGTAATTTTTAAAGATATTGATACCTACTTGCGAACGCTCGCGGTCTGATTCATCAGTTTCAATGTTACCGTAGAAAATAGAACTTCTTAGATCTTCTGTCCAGAAGTGACGATATGCCACCATGTACGACAAACTATCTTCTGCTTTGCCATTGAACACATCTGGTGCAGCGGTAACGCCAACGTAACGACCCGTTTGACCCGCATGCAATTGGAATCGAACATCATCCTTACCAAAAGTCTTCACGCGACCGGCAATTGAAGCGCCAAATGTTGTTTCATCCGAGCCATCAGTGAAGTTTAATTGGCGAACTAGGCCAGCAAAAGATACATTACCCCAATCACCTTTCATCGTATATTTACCAATGATATCGGGCATTTTATCATTTGCAGGGTCAGCATCTGGGCTTGAATCAATACCATCATTACCCCACGATTCAGGGTTCTCAATTGCAACTTCAAAACCACCATTTGAGTAACGAATCATGGTATTTCGAACGAATGCTTCACCTACCATGGCACCAGCAAAGTCAGCGGTTTCAGCTAAAGCACTGGTATTCATGAAGGTTGTCCATGTTTGACCAAACGTAAAACCGTTATATTTGATAAACGCATGGCGCAATCGAGGATGTGATGAATTTGAGATGATCTCGTTACCGCCCCCGCCGTAAAAGTCCATCTCAATAAAGCCTGTCACGTCACCATGAACATACTTCATGTTAAAGCGTGTTTCATTGGCAAATAACTTAAGTTTCGATGCATCTTCAGCTAATACTGCGCCGCCACCTGTCCAGAAATCTTGATATGCAACATTGCCATCAACATAACGAGCGTCGACTTTAATAAACCCACCAAAGGTAATTGTGTCTTCGTCCGTTAATTTGATTTCATAAGCAGCATTAGCAGCTTGTGAAAATGCCAGTAAACCACCGACAAATAGCATTTTATTCGTTGTTTTCATTGTATACTCCCAGATTAACTCTTAAGGACAGAATCAACTACTCATTCCATCTACTAACTCGTTGTAATGTAATTTTTAATTGTTTTTTTTATGGAAAATAAAGGCGCATTACGCGCCCTTTATTTCTATTCTTCTAGCGTGCTTAAGTCGCCCACATCCTGACCTAATGCTTGTGCTTTCAATACACGGCGCATGATTTTTCCAGAACGCGTTTTTGGTAAAGACTCTACAAATTTCACATCTTCTGGCGTTGCGATTTTGCCCATTTCGTTACCAACGTGAGCTTTTAGCTCAAGCTCTAGTTCTTTGCTTGCCTCAACACCCGCATTTAAAATGACATAAGTGTGAATCGCATTACCTTTTAATTCGTGAGGTAAGCCAACTGCTGCTGCCTCTGTAACTTTAGGGTGACTAACAAGGGCACTTTCTACTTCAGAGGTGCCTAAGCGATAGCCTGACACTTTCAGTACCTCATCCATCCGGCCAATAACCCAGATGTAGCCATCGTCGTCTTTTTTCGCACTGTCACCTGCTAAGTAAATCCACTTGCCGTTGGCGTCTTGGCTCCAGTACAAATCTTTGTAGCGTTCAGGGTCTTTGAATACGGTTCTGGCCATACCTGGCCAAGGGTTCTTGATGATCAGCTTACCTTCTTCATTTGCTGGTACTTCTTGACCGTCATCGTTAACAATCTCGATTTCGTTACCAAAGAAAGGTTTAGTTGCTGAACCTGGTTTTAATGGGGTAATTGGCAATGGACACACCATGAAGCCGCCCGTTTCTGTTTGCCACCACGTGTCAATAATTGGGCATTTACCTTGACCAATGACATTGTGGTACCAACGCCATGCTTCAGGGTTTATTGGCTCCCCTACACTACCTAGCAAGCGCAGGCTAGACAGGTCGTGTTTTTGTGGCCAACGGTCACCAAATCGCATTAAGCCGCGAATCGCAGTCGGTGAAGTATACAGAATGTTGATGCCATACTTTTCAATGATTTGCCACCAACGGTTCGGATATGGATAGTTTGGCGCGCCCTCGTAAAGCATAATGGTCGCACCGTTAATTAACGGGCCGTAAACAATGTAGCTGTGACCAGTAATCCAGCCCGGATCGGCAGCACACCACCACCTGTCTTGAGGTTTGATGTCAAACGCCATGCGGTGCGTGGTTGAGGTATAAACCGAGTAGCCACCATGCGTATGCACCATGCCCTTTGGCTTACCCGTAGTGCCTGATGTGTAAAGAATAAATAGCGGGTCTTCAGCATCCGTTTCTTCTGTTTCACACTTAGGACTAGCAATCGGTAGCGCAGTTAAGTCATGTAACCAGAAATCACGTGCTGGCTCCATTTCAACGTCAAGTTCGTTATTCTTAACACAGATACAAACTTCGATTGAAGGTGAACGGTTCATTGCGTCATTAGCAATAGATTTCAAATCAACTTGTTTACCTCGACGCCAGCCACCATCTGCTGTTATTAGTACACGAGATTGTGCATCATCAATACGCGAGGCTAGAGCTTCCGTGCTAAAGCCACCGTAAACCACAGAGTGGATAGCGCCAATTTTGGCACACGCGAGCATTGCAAAAACAAGTTCAGGAATTTGAGGCATGTAAATCGTAACGATATCGCCCTTTGATACACCCATGCTTTTCAAAACGTTAGCGAACTGACAAACTTCTCGGTTTAACCCGTTATAACTGAAATTGCGCACTTGGCCGTTTTCACCTTCCCAGATAATCGCCATTTTGTTGCGATTCGCTGTCTCCAAATGACGATCTATCGCATTGTGCACGATGTTTGTTGAACCACCTTTGAACCATTGGTAAAACGGAGCATTAGACTCATCCAAGACCTGGTCCCACTTCTTATACCAACCAAGCGTTTCTGCTTGCTCAGCCCAAAAGGCCTCTCTATTTTCAACAGAGTAGTCATATAATTTTTGATACTCGGCAACATTAGCTTGCTCAAGGACTTCAGCACTAGGGTGAAATATGTCTTGCTGATTCTCGGTAGTCATGGGGTAACCTCGATAACGTTAAAATTTATTTGTTACCTAGAGTAGAGGTTAGTTATTTTGTTGGGTATTAGACCTAAGTCTAAGACATTGATATTTTTCGTTAGACTTTGGTCTTAAATGCGAAAACAGCTAGATACCTTACCAATTTAAAAAGTGGTTTAAAGGCTTATTCTCTAGTTCGTTTTGATAAATAAATGCTTGAAATAACTCGGCAGTGGCTACCGCATCACTCAATGCATTATGGGCATGGTAGTTGTGTAATTTGTAACGCTCACGTAAAGACTCTAGCCTTAATTGAGATGGGTCATAAGGAATCGTTTGTTGGTCAAATCGTTTCTTATGTAATGCCAACGTATCAACGAATAAAAATAAAGGCGATTCACCATAAAGTTCCATACATGCTTGTTGAAGGAACAGCCGCTCTATTTTGGCGTAATGAACGAGCAAAACTTTCCCAGCAACAGTTTTCAATAATCGTTCGAGTTCGTCGGCAAGTTGTAATCCCCTCGCCTGCTCTTGTTCAGTAATATGATGAATTCCCACATTGTCTGATTTCAACACCTGTTGACAGTTGATAATTTGATGATGACTACTCGCTAGTGAAATTTTTAATTGCTCTACATTGCAATAACCAACGCTCAATAACTTATCTTGCTTAGCATTCAGCCCCGTCGTTTCAAAATCCAGCGTGACCATAGGAACGTCTTTAATGGGTAATTTGCTATCAGGCAGAGGTGTTGATAGGTATTCACTAATATGCTGACTTTTAGATTGTTTATACTGTTTCTTTCGCAACGCCTGATAACCAAATAACTGTCGATAAATCATAGTTAGCTCACATTAATAAACTGTCTGTCTATTGTCCTGCAACGTCTTAATCACCTTGAATGCATCTTTTAGGTGTGCACGCTCTAACCGTGATATTTCTTTAGGTGAGATGTCATTGTCGATACTCTCGCCTTGCAGTTGTTGCATAACTTGATGTTGTAACTTTAATTGGTGCAAAAGTTGAAAAGCATCGATCAAATTTGCCGCAGAAGCTTGCGTTAATACGTTGGTTCCAGCGCAAAGTTCCAAACGTTCGATTGTTGAAACGGCTTCAACGCCATGAGAAAGTGCGTAGATTCTAGCTAAATCGACAATAGGCGCAATCCCTTGATGTTTAATATCGAAAGTCTTTTTGTTTTTACCGTTTTGCTTAAGTACGAAATCCCTGAACATGCCAAGCGGGGGTTTAAGCTGCAATGCGTTTTTTGTTAAGTGTGCGATAAATAATGAGCTTTGTTTACTTCGTTCAAGCATATTCGATCTGACTTCCTGCAACAGGCTTTCATCACCATAAACCGTCGTTAAATCAAAAAATATACTACAGTGCATTAATGCTTTAGGTTCAGGCGTTTCTATCCAGTCAGTAAAATATTGATGCCAAACAGATTGTTTTTGTCGCCATTTACTATTCATCGCCATCACATCACCAGGACAATATACAAAGCCACACTGAGCTAACCCATGACAAACAAAATCAGCGAGGTGAGCAAACCATTCCATGTCTTTGTCTGTGGCGCTGTCACTGATAATTAAGGCATTATCTTGATCAGAATAGGCATACTGCTCTTTGCGAGCTTGCGAGCCAGCGGCAAGCCAAGCAAAGCTCACCGGTGCATCGCCATACTGCTCAATAGCCAACTCAATAATTTTCTGGGTTAGCGACTGACAAATCGCACTGATACTCTTGCTAATGTTTGTCGCGGTAGTACCAACTTTACTCATCCTTAATTGCAATTTAGGTATGAGCTTCGCAATATCAACAAGCGCCGCTACCGACTTTGCCTTACGAATCATATGTGTAATATTGACGGCGTTTTGTCCCTCAAAGTGCATTAAATCAGTTATTGTTACCATACCATCAAGTCGACCATTTTTAGTTACTGGCAAATGATGAATTCGACAATTGTTCATCAGTAATAACGCATCATATGCACTTGCTTTGCAATCGATGGTTTTTATGGCTTTAGTCATGATGCTAAATATTGGTTGGTTAATATCGATACCTTTTGCAATACAGCGCGCTCTCAGATCTTTATCCGTAATGATGCCAACCGCTTCGCCTTTATCTTCGACGACAAGTGAAGAGAACCCTTTCTCCGTCATTTTTATCGCTGCACATTGAATCGTTTGATTTGATCCGATCGTCTCAACCCCTGAATGATAAAACTGCTCTAATCGCGCGTTACCAAGAGAGGCATTAATGACATCCTCCTGCGCAAGTTGATTGACTTTTACCTGTAATCGTTGCGCTGCTGACTGTTGCAGAAAATCGATTACTGGCTGATGGTTTTCAATAATTGGAAGAATTTCCGCTAGGCCAAGACTATAGATAATACAATCTTCCTCAGACCTCACTTTGACAGCTAACTTATCATTAGCAAACGCGAATACGGTACATAAGTCTTGCTCGCCAAACTTATCAATTAAGGTATTGTCTTTATCATAGTACGCCAATAAGCCTTTTCGAATAACAAACAAACTGGGCTTAGTAATGGTCTCAGGAGGGAGGTCTTCACCAACGCGCAAATAAAGAATTTCGATATGCTTTACCAGTTGTTCGACTGAACGTTCAGGTAACAAATCAAATGGCGGGATCTGACCTAAGAAAGCTTCTATTTCTGACAATCCACTGCTCATAACGACCTCAATCCTATTTTCCTAATATTAGTAATACTCGCCTCCTACAATTGACGCAAGCGCTTCATCAAAAACCTAGACTAAAGTTGAATACCTGAGCCGAAAATAACTTGCTAGTTTAAAAGCGTGATGTTTTATTGGTGATTCTTTAATCACTAACAAAGCAAACAAAAACTATGTGATTAATAAATACAACAGGTGTGAATTCACTTTCATAACATCATCACATATAACGATAACAAGTAAGGAGATAGGTTGTGGAAAATACAAAAGGCTATTGGCAGGAAAACCTGCGACTAATCTTAATCTGCCTCTGCATATGGTTTGTTGTTTCATTTGGTTTCGGGTTATTACTGGTTGAACCGTTAAATGAAATTCGCCTAGGCGGCTATAAGTTAGGCTTTTGGTTCGCGCAACAAGGTTCAATTTATACCTTTGTCGCGTTAATTTTTTGGTATACCAAAAAAATGAACGATTTAGATAAAAAATACAATGTGGAGGAGTCGTAATGGATGAGTTAAAACTCTACACTTGGATTGCCGTTGGCGGTACTTTCGGATTGTATTTTTTCATCGCATGGTGGGCTCGTGCGGGCTCAACAAGTGAATTCTACGCTGCTGGTGGCGGTATTACACCACTACAAAACGGTATGGCAATTGGTGCCGACTGGATGAGTGCTGCGTCATTCATTTCAATGGCCGGCTTAATTGCCTTCTTAGGCTACGGTGGCTCAGTATTTTTAATGGGCTGGACTGGTGGTTACGTTCTGTTAGCAATGTGTCTAGCACCTTATATGCGTAAACACGGTAAATTTACGGTACCTGAGTTTATTGGCGATCGATTCTATTCAAGAACTGCACGTATCGTTGCAGTGATTTGTTTAATAGTTGCATCAGTAACCTACATCATCGGTCAAATGAAAGGTGTTGGCGTTGCCTTCTCTCGCTTCTTAGAAGTTGATTACGATATGGGCTTATACATTGGTATGGCTGTTGTATTCGTATACGCAACGTTAGGTGGTATGAAAGGTATTACTTACACCCAAATTGCTCAATATGTTGTATTAATTACCGCGTACACGATTCCAGCGATTTTTATCTCTTTACAATTAACGGGTAACCCAATTCCACAGCTTGGTTTAGGTAGTACACTCGCCGATGGCAGTGGCGTTTACCTGCTTGATAAGCTTGATATGGTGGTCTCAGACCTCGGCTTTAAAGAATATACAACCTCGACACTTGGCGGTGTTGAAATGTTCGCCTACACCATGTCGTTAATGATTGGTACAGCCGGTTTACCACACGTAATTATGCGATTCTTCACAGTACCTTCTGTGAAAGCTGCTCGTCAATCAGCGGGTTACGCATTAGTATTTATCGCTCTTCTTTACACGGTTGCTCCTGCTGTTGGTGCAATGGCGCGCTTCAACCTAATGAATACGATTGAGCCAGCTGCTGGTCAAAATCTTGATTATGCTGAACGTCCACAGTGGTTTAAAGACTGGGAAAACACAGGCTTATTGAAATTTGAAGACAAAAATGGCGACGGTAAGATTCAGTACACTGCAAATGCAGAGACTAATGAAATGGTTAAAGTTGACCGTGACATTATGGTACTTGCTAACCCGTCAATTGCGAACTTACCGAACTGGGTTATTGCGTTAGTTGCTGCCGGTGGTCTAGCTGCCGCACTATCAACCGCCGCCGGTTTGTTGTTAGCGATATCCTCGGCGGTATCTCACGACTTGATGAAAGGTGTCTTAATACCTGATATGAGTGAGAAGAATGAGCTACTGGCAAGCCGAATTGTAATGACAATATCCATACTATTTGCTGGGTATCTGGGGCTCAATCCGCCAGGGTTTGCCGCCGGTACTGTTGCACTAGCCTTTGGCTTGGCTGCATCGAGTATCTTCCCAGCACTAATGATGGGTATCTTCTCTAAGAAGATGAATTCAAAAGCGGCTATCGCAGGTATGTGTGCAGGTTTAGGTGCAACAATGCTATACGTGTTCCAACACAAAGGTATTATGTTTATCCCTGGTACATCTTTCTTAGGTGGCATGGAGCCAAACTGGTTCTTCGGTATCTCGCCTAATGCTTTTGGTTCAATTGGCGCGTTGTTTAACTTCGCAGTAGCGTTCATCGTGTTAAAGGCTACTGGCCCAGCACCAGCAAATATTCAAGATATGGTAGAGAATTTCCGTTCTCCACATGGAAAAATTGCTGCCGCTCACGATCATTAAGCGCTGAGACATTAAAAACCTAAAGGAGGTCAATAGCCCCCTTTAGGTTTTCCTATTTGAGAAAAGGATAAATCAATGAACAAACATACTAAAATTGCTATTTTTGTAGCGCCCTTTCTCCTTCTTGGTGGTTATATTGCTGCCGATTATTATTTAGAAAATGACGCCAAAGAAAACAAAGTATTCAAGCTTGAGAACGACGGTCATTGTGATGTCTTTAATCAAAAGTGTATTTTGACTACAGGCGAAATGAAAGTCAGCATTGAACAACGAGACCAAAAAACAATTGTTAATACCACTTACCCTGTAGAGGAAGCTATTTTATTTGTCGTAAATAGCGAAAAAGATGTCACGCCACATAACATGAAAATGTTAGAAACCCCTTATTACTGGCAATCCGATACAGTTTTAGCAGACAAACTGGCTAACAAAGGCGATAGTGCCAAATTACGAATTATCGTAAAATATCAAGGGGATCAATATATTGCCCAATTTTATAGCCAAACTGTGCGCTAAAAGATAAAGTAGAAATAGATGTAATTCCCAAAGGCATATTTATGTTCGCAAACTGGCAACTCGTTACTCTTTGTTTTGTCTATATCGGCTTTTTATTTTACATTGCCTATTGGGGTGATAAAAATCGCCACCTTATTTCAGAAAAATTTCAACCTATCATCTACGCGTTGACCCTAGGTGTTTACTGCACATCATGGAGCTTTCTTGGAACGACAGGCCAAGCTTCAAGCAACTTTCTGTCTCACATTCCTATTTACCTTGGGCCAATTTTACTATTTATTTTTGCATGGCCGTTATTGCAGCGGATTATCGATGTCAGTATTAAACTCAATTTGACATCTATTGCAGATTTACTTGCAGCACGATTTGGAAAATCACACAACCTAGCCATTGTTGTAACCGTTGTAGCGCTAATTGGCACCCTTCCCTACTTGGCTTTGCAGTTAAAAGCGATTGTTTATTCATTCCAACAATTACAGGTACAACCCTATCAACATGACGGTTGGTTTGGATTAATCGTGGCACTGGTTTTAGCTATTTTTACCATTATTTTCGGTATTCGTCAGATTGACGTTACTGAGCGCCATCCTGGCGCCATGCTCGCCATTGCATTTGAGTCGCTAATAAAAGTCGCGGCATTTGCTGTACTTGGTATTTTTGCATTGTTTTTCTTATTCGATTCACCAATGGAGTTATGGCAACAAACACGAGCAAATGAAAAGCTTAATCAACAACTTACATTTCCAAACCTGACTAGCTTAATTGCCATGCTCGTGATTGTAAGTGCAGCATTTTTATCGCTACCTCGCCAGTTTCAGGTCATGGTAGTTGAATTAAAAGACAAACGTCATACAGCACTTAGTCGAAAAGTTTTTCCACTTTATTTAATCATTTTCGCACTTTTTGCTATCCCTTTAGGTTTGGCTGGTAATTACTACTTGGGTAACACAATACCGAGCGACGCTTATGTGTTGTTTCTACCCACAGTCAAAGATCAATTTTGGCTGACACTATTAGCATTTTTAGGCGCAATCTCTGCTGCAAGTTCCATGGTTATTATCTCAGCGATCGCACTATCAACCATGATCTCAAATGAAATTGTCTTTCCTCACTTATTTAAAAACCAAAACAATCACGCTCAGGAATTTGAGACTTTCCAGCAAAAACTCCTCAATATCCGCAAGACTATTGTTTTGGTGATTATTTTACTTGGCTACACAGTCTTTTTATTAACGACCCCTGAAACACTGTCATCACTTGGTGAAATAGCATTTGGTGCGTTTGCCCAATTAACACCGGCATTACTTGCGGCTTTCTATTGGCGAAGTGCCAATTTAATTGGTGTGTATGCTGGGATAATCGTTGGCTTTATGCTCTGGCTAATCTTAAATTTCATGCCTCAAATGGGCTTTTACCCACAGCCTTTTAGTGAGACTTTTTTACCAGCAACAACTGATGCGACATTAATAAGCTTAGGAGCAAACGTACTGTTAATGTGGCTGGTTTCTCAAATCAGTCGACAAAGTGTTCAAGAGCGTGTCCAAGCGTCGATATTTATCAAGTGGCAAGAGCAAGAAGAATACAGTACCTATAATAAACGTATTATTAATATCAACGAGTTAGAAGTCCTTGTTTCTCGCTTTGTTGGCGAGCAAAAAGCAAAGCAAAGTTTTACCAACTTCGCATCTGACAACAGTGAGTTAACACCAAAGACTGACCAATATTATCAAGCGCTGTTGCAGCACACTGAACAGACGCTAGCGAGTGTTATGGGAACACAATCAGCACAGCTTGTTTTGACATCTGCGATTGAAGGTCGTGATATCGCGTTAGATGAATTAGCTCAACTGGTTGAGGATGCGTCTAGCCAACGCCAACAATTTAGTCAAAATTTAGTTCAAAGTGCGATTGAACATGCCAGCGAAGGGATTTCAATTATTGATAACGAGTTGAAGCTCGTCGCGTGGAATAGAAAATATTTAACGTTATTTAATTACCCAGAAGAACTTATCTATACCGGCTGTGACATTGCTAATCTAATTCGATTTAACGTTGAGCGCGGCTTATGTGGACCTGGCGAGATTGAAGAGCATGTAACTAAGCGAATTAACCATCTAAAAAAAGGCACTCAGCATAGCTCAGAGCGCATTTATGCCGATGGACAAGTAATAAGGATAGAAGGCAACCCTCTGCCTAATGGAGGATTTGTTATGATGTTTTCTGATATTACGGCCTACCGCGAAGCTGAACGGGTGTTAAAAGATGCAAATACTGATTTAGAAGTCTTAGTTAACGAACGCACTGTAAAACTTGCACAAACCAATGATGAGCTTGCCAAAGCCCGAGAGAAAGCTGAGCAAGCTCACCAAAAGAAAAGCCTCTATCTAAAAGCCTGTAGCCACGACCTAATGCAGCCATTAGAAGCAGCACGATTATTCACTGAGGCATTATCACATCAAAATAACCTGACTGCGGCTCAGTATCGACAAGTGAAAAACATTGACGCTTCCTTGCGAACTGCAAGTAACTTAATTTCTGATCTCGCTGAAATAGCCCGCATTGAAAGCGGAAATATAAAACCAAACTTCCAAGCATTCTCATTGAACGAATTATTTGAAGAGCTCAAAAAAGAATTTACCATGTTGGCCCAGCAACACTATGTCGCTATTCACATTCAACAAACTAAACTCTGGATTTACAGCGATAAGTTCTTGTTGCGACGCATGGTACAAAACCTATTAGGTAACGCCTTACGTTACGCGGGTCCTGGGCGAGTGTTGTTAGGTGCAAAGCGGCAAGGTCAACACGTTGTCATTCACGTAATTGATAATGGTCCTGGTATTGCTAAAGAGCAACAAGTCGCTGTATTTGAACAATTTACGCAACTGCATGACGCTCAAGGTGAATCGGCGAAAGGGTTAGGCTTGGGTTTAAATATCACTCAAGGTATTGGTGAAATCATTAAGGCGCCTATTGGATTACAATCGGTCGAAGGTAAAGGAGCGAACTTCTCAATAATTGTTGAACGTGCGACGCCGCGTGTTGCGCCAATCGCCTCACCTGTTGCAAGTAAAGCAAATAACTTTAGTGGCGTAACGGTATTATGTGTCGATGATGATCACGGCGTGCTAAACGGTATGGTTGAATTATTAACGGCATGGCAGTGTAAGGTAATTGCCTGTAATACGAGAGCACAAGCCATAGAAACGTTTAACAAAGACAGTGACATCATTGATATTGTTTTAGCCGATTACCAGTTATCACCAACTGACAATGGCTTAGAAGTTATCGCAACATTGCGTGAAAATTACCCTCACTATCTACCGGCTATTTTATTAACGGCGGCAACGGAAGATGGTATTGAAGATAAAGCCGATGAAGCAGATGTTGGCTTTATGCGAAAGGTAGTAAAACCAGCCTCCCTTAGAGCCATGATGAGCGCAATGTTAGCCAAGAAGCTATCATCCAACTATGGTAACTAACAATAAACACCAACAAAGCCACAGGTTTATGCAACATGTGGCTTGTAATGTTCACGCGTTGAAATGTTACGTTCAAGCTCCATCAGTGGCAACGGTTTAGCAATAGCAAAGCCTTGCGCATAATTTATTCCGATATCAGCCAGCAAGTGTTTTGTGGCTTGATCGCCGACAAATTTGGCGATAGTGAGCTTGCCTAATGCTGACGCAATATCATTGATAGCACTGACAATAGCCTTATTTTCACTGTTTTGGCATACATTTTTCACAAAACTTCCATCAATCTTGATGATGTCAACCGGAAGGTTTTTCAAGTAAGCAAAGGAGCACATCCCTACACCAAAGTCATCAAGCGCGAAATGACAACCAAACTCACGCAATTTATCAATGAAAGCATTAGCTTGGCTAAGTTTAGTCACGGCGGCAGTTTCAGTAATTTCGAAACATATTTTTTTAGCCGGTATTTCAAGGCTTTTTAGGGTTTCTATAATGTCATCGGCAAAGCTATCATCAATAATGCTAGTGCCAGATAAATTAATTGCGCATTTTTGTGTCTGCTTAAGCAGTTTAGGAGCACGCTTTAATTGCAATAACACATTGTTTACTACCCATTTATCTATATCTGTCATTAGATTAAATCGTTCAGCTGCGGGAATAAATTGAGCAGGACTTATCAGTTGACCTTGTTCATCAAGCATTCGTAACAACACTTCATAATGCAAGCCAGTGGAAACTGTTTTTCCTATTGCTTCAATGGGCTGGACATAAAGCTCAAATCGATTCTCATCTAATGCCTGTTGAATGCGAGATACCCACCCAATACCGGCTTCTAAATAATTCAGTTCAGAGTCTTGAGCGCTGTATACATTAATTCGATTCCGTCCTGCATCTTTTGCAGCATAACAAGCGACGTCCGCCTGCTTCATTAGCTCTTGAGTACTTTGTGCGGAGTTGACAACCGTTACACCAACGCTTGCTGAGATTTGAAAAACTTGTTCTTCCCACACGAAGCGAAAGTCACGTAATTGTTGTAAAAGAGCTTTAAGGTGATGCTTAGCTTCATCAACACAGCAATCGATAAAGATAATCCCAAACTCATCGCCACCCAATCGCGCGACAATGTGCTTATTGTCTATCGCCGCGATGATAAGCTGACCTAGCTGTTTTAACAGCTCATCACCGGCTGTGTGACCGCAGGTATCATTGACCACCTTAAATTGGTCTAAATCAATGTAACTAAGCGTGACGTGACTACCATGTATTTCAACTTGGCTCGTTGCATATTGGAGTTTGTCATCAAATGCATAACGATTATAAAGTCCAGTTAAAAAATCATGCTCAGCTTGATAAGAGACTTTCTCT
Source organism: Thalassotalea loyana (assembly GCF_030161435.1). Lineage (GTDB taxonomy): Bacteria > Pseudomonadota > Gammaproteobacteria > Enterobacterales > Alteromonadaceae > Thalassotalea_G > Thalassotalea_G loyana. Next base: position 272,977 of record NZ_BSSV01000003.1, read on the forward strand.
GCTAGTGCTTTCTCCTTGGTTACATCTTTGGCAATGCCTTCAATTTTGACCAAAGTGCCTCCCTCCATAACAGGAGACTCAGTAAACTCGAGTAACCTTACCTCGCCACTTGCATTGGTACATTCCATCAGATAAGGCTCTGGAGTATTACCTAAGCGCATTTGTTTTAGAATTTCTTGTCGCTGTGAGTTTAGATTAGACAATGGAAACAGTTGTTCAAATGTATCGATGAACTCTTTGGGCTCATAGCCCAAAATTGGCGTAATTGCCGCACTGACAAAGTCGGGTTCGCCATGACCATCAGTACTATATAAAAAATGGCCATGTAACCCATCGACTAGTCTTCTGTATTTTGCCTCTCTGTCTTTTAGATCTCGCTCGGCCTGCTTCCTTACAGAGACGTCTCTCACGGTAGCGGCGATACCATTGTGTGTATCAACAATCTGCAGTTTGATGTAAGTCAGCTCTGGGTTTTTCGTATTAACCTTTATGCTTCGCTCAAAACTCAAGCCCTCTCGTAATCTAGATAGCGCATTTTCAGCGAGTTGATGTTCATCAGCCCCCAACAATTGAATCAACCCATTAAAGTCCAGTTTATCGTCAATAGTTAAATGCAACATGTTCTTGGCGACGGTGTTGACCTCATTGAGTTTGTAACGCTCTCCTACTTTAGTGAAGATCAGTAATCCATCAAGGGACGCATCTGAAGCCGCTTTAAACTGCTTTTGACTATAACTTGCCTTCAACCAATTAGATAACGTTAGCCTACATAACAGCGTGAAGAAGATAACTAAACATGCCGCTATGATGAAGTAATTACTGTGAAGCTCATCTTGATTTTTGAGCGCTAACTTAATACCCAGCTGTCTATCAACAAAGTTAACATGACTGTCATAATTGACCTTACTCTTACCAATAGAGCCGTGTTCAAACAAGGTTGTGTTTTCATCCAATAGCGTGAACGCATAGGCACTACTCAGGTTTTCACTAACTAACTTTGATAAACTCGCTTCTATATTGACCACACCCAGAACCCAACCATAAATACCAGTGTGTTGTTTTACCGGCATTACAATAGCGATCGCCTGTGTACCATCGGATAATAAAAACGGTTGAGATAATGATGCATTAGCTTCAGGCAGTTCAGAAAAATCCAAATCAATGGTGTTTACAGTTTGCGTCGCAAGTGCTGGAACGTGCCATTGCAACTGAAATTGATGGTCTACAAACCATATTCGTTCTAGCTCAGGCAAAATAGTCAAAATACTTAAGCTTAGTTTAGTGAACCATTGTTCTAGATTTGGATGGTTCTCTGGCCAGTTTCTAACGATCTCATCAAGTGCGAGTTCGCTTGATTGTGCGAAGAAGGTTAAGCGAGAAGAAATTTGCTTTGCCACCACTTCTGACTTTTCGGCTTCTAATTCTTGTTGCAGTGATATTTGATTAACCACAAAGAAACCTAGAACAAGCGATAAGGATATCGCGATAGCTATCGTCATAAATAACAGTTTATGCTTAAGGGCAAATGACATATAGCGCGCCATATACAAGAACAATATGACGAGAATAGTAAAATTAATTTATGACATTTATGTGACCAAAAGCGTTAATTTTGGTCACTCAGCCTCAGGAAGATGCTGTTTTTGTGTAAATTATTGTAATTAGGATTGCTCAAACTGATTATCTAATTCAAGTGCATTCATTGCGATAACCGCTTGTGTGCGGTTTCTTACATTTAATTTTTTAAATATTGCAGTAGCATGTGCCTTGATCGTTGCTTCTGAGACATTAAGATCATAAGCAATCTGCTTGTTCAACATACCTTGGGCAAACATCATCAAGATTTTATATTGTTGGTTAGTTAAACTTGCAATTCTATTTGCGATATCCTGCTCCGCGACTTGCTCTGGTTCTTTAAAGTGCTCGGGCACCCATGAATTTCCCTGCAACACTTCAACAATTGCCTGATAAATAGTGTCAACAGGCGTTGATTTAGGGATAAAGCCAGCAGCACCAAATTCAAGCGCTTTGGCCATCGTTTCATCATCTTCGTGTGCAGAAATGATAACCACAGGAATTTGCGAATGATGGCTTCTAATATTGATGAGATTAGTAAAGCCGTGGGCGCCGGGAATATGAAGGTCTAACAACAAGAGATCTGCGTCAGGTGTCGCCTTAACTTGAGCTTCAAGTTCTTCAACATTTTGAGCCTCTAGCCATGTGGTATGCACAAACTTTGTTTTAAGTGTTTCAAGCAAGGCATGGCGAAACAATGGATGGTCGTCAGCTATTATAATATTTTTTGGCTGAAACATGACGTTCTCTTCTCAATTATCCTTGTCTAAGTATAACCGTTTTTTAACATAACTTTATTAGACTAAAGTCTAACTAGATCAATTATCCCTTTATTTTATAACTGTAATTATATACAGTAAAGTGATTTTAAGATTATTAGGGACATATCTATGCGTTATTTAGGAAGCTGCCATTGCAAGGAAGTTACATTTGAAATTGAATGTGATGAAATCATAGAGGCATTGCAATGTAACTGTTCAATATGTATTCGAAAGAATGCCATCATGTCTAAACAAAGCTTTTCACCGAAACAGTTCACTTTACTGTCAGGTAAAGACAACCTTTCTTGTTATCAATGGAATGACAAAGATGTGAATCATTACTTTTGCAAAACATGTGGAATATATCCATTCCATGACACGACATATGATCCAGGCCACTTTAGAGTGAATTTGGGGTGTATTGAAGCTGTTGAACCTAGAGCGTTAGAAATTAGTTATTTTGATGGAAGAAATGTCCTGTAATTGCACTGATAAACCTTAAATAGAGTGATAAACCTTAAATGGAGTAAGAAGTGCCGTTAAGCTAAAACGGCACTACACGATAAAATGTCCAGCTAAATTCTGTCATATAGCGCTAATTCACCACATTGTTCAACCTGATTCTGAAGCCAACATAAGGACAAGGTCTTTTGATTAGGTTCATTGAAGTAACCAGTAAGCTCGTCATGACTTGCTACATCAACAACCTTACCGTTTATTTTGGTAATAACATCGCCAACCGTTAATTCAATTCGCTCGGCATATGACTCTGGCGAAACATCCTTCACGATAGCACCGTGAGCGTGCGGCAAAACACGCAGGCCTGAACGATCAGCTAATATAGGCAAATCCGCCTGTTTAAGCTGTTGTAAATAAAGCTTTTGTCCTTGAAAGTCGTAAACCTGATTAAACCGTTTAAGCAATTGGTTGCCAAGTACGCCATCACTGCCTGATTGAGGATTACTGCCTGTCACTCTAAAGTAGCTCGGAAAATCATGCACCTGCAAATCACCAAAGTTAATTCCTTTTAGGATACCAACCAAGTTTTGAGAATCCCCGCTAATCCCCGAAGAACGACTAGCGTAATGTTGCTCAGGCACTTCAAACTTACCCGTGGTAGAAAACAATGTAACTGTGCCTGTAGAGCCAGTATCAACGAGAAGTTTTACTGGCTTATTGGCCTTACTATCGGTCACCTGAGTGTGTAAAAACGGCGTATTTCCGATCACTTGCATATCGAGTGGTTGCCAATTAGGTTGAACATAGTTAGCAATGACTTCATCAGTTCTGGGCTGAAAATAAATAACTTGCTCATCATGGTTAATTTCCACAATACAACAATTAAAAAAGTCAGCACCTAACACACCATCGAAGTAGGTTTCTTTACGAGAATCAAACGGTAAAGCTTCTGTTGGTGCGTAAACGACAGAAAGGTTATCGATCGTAAAACGGCCAACTTGCACTCTATTGTTATGAACTAAGTAAGCAACAGGATCATCGTCATCTCCTGCACCCGATATAGTCATTGGGTTATCTAAACTTAGCATCAACTTGTCTGTTCTATCAGTTTCTGTAATTACCGTTGCAGCGGCACCTGTATCTACCACAAAGGTTAACGACTCGCTTTCATTAACGCTAACATCCACCAAAATATGATTATTCAATTGTTTAAAAGGAATAACTTCACGAGTAATTCCCTGCCCTTTTCCATCAGTTGGCCACGTTGCTACAGCATTTGCATTATTCCATTGATAGCTTGCTAACTGCCAAACCTGACAGCCACTAAGTAGCATACCAAAGCCCAAGATCATTAATTTGTTCACATATTGCTTCACACAATTCATTACTAACTCCTTTATTTAGTTTCGTCAAAACAATACAACAACAAAAAATTATTGTAAAACGATAATTAAATATAATTTCAAGGTAATTTATTTCTGTTAACTCATAACAATGCGTGTTATAAATAATCAAACACGAATGAATAAGAACCCAAGATGAGATCGAAAGAACAGTTACAACACGTTAGTCAAATTATGCGAATTGTACTTTTCGCTATAGTTGGCATAACCGTCGCCATAGCAATTTACGGCTATAGTGTCACGGGCATGTGATGGGTTAGTTTAGGAGACAAGCAATTCCAAGCACTTTGGCAAAGCTACCCAGAGTTGCGCACTTATTTAACCATGGCGATAGCCCCTGTGATCGTAACAATGCTTACAGGCGTTTATATGTTGCAACGAATTTTGAAACTATTTAGCCAAGGATTGTTTTTTAGCAAAAGTGCTAAGACAAGCTTAAAAGCTTTATCCTGGTTGGCGGTTTTTGGCGTGGTATATAAAATGTTTTGGCCATTATTTATTGCAACGTTATTACCGTCAGGCAAAGAGGTTGATATCAGCATTGAGCCCTTTAGCTTAATTATTTTGCTCTTTTTACCGGTATTAGTGCATTTGCTCACGGCTGCCGATGAACTTAATACCGAAAATAGTGAGTTTATCTAATGCCGGTCGTTGTTAATTTAGATGTAATGATGGCCAAGCGTAAAGTCAGCTCAAAAGAGCTTGCAAGTGCTATAGATATTACCGAGGCTAATTTGTCGCTATTAAAGCGAGGCAAAGTCAAAGGTGTAAGGTTTAACACCTTAGAAGCAATTTGTGAGTACCTTGATTGTCAGCCAGGCGACATTCTTGAATATACCAAATAAGTTTTATCGAATTAAAAAAGAGCTACCCATGGGTAGCTCTTTTTATTAAATCGAATATTTACCGACCAAATGCCGGGAAAAATTATTCGCCTTTAGCAGCAGCGATTTGCGCTTCTACTTCAGCAGCGAAGTCTTCTTCTTTCTTCTCGATACCTTCACCAACTTCTAAACGAACGAAAGTTGATACAGTTACGCCTTTCTCTTTTAAGATGTCACCAACAGTACGCTTTGGTTCCATGATGAAAGCTTGACCAGTTAAAGAAATTTCACCAGTGAACTTCTTCATACGACCAGTAACCATTTTCTCAGCGATTTCAGCAGGCTTGCCTTCGTTCATCGCGATATCGATTTGGATAGCTTTTTCTTTTTCAACTACTTCAGCTGGTACGTCTTCTGGGTTAACGAACTCTGGCTTAGAAGCAGCAACGTGCATTGCAATGTGCTTAAGAGTTTCTGCGTCGCCTTCACCAGCAACAACAACACCAATTTTAGCACCGTGCTTGTAAGATGCTGAAGCACCTTCAACGTATGCTACACGGCGAACGTTGATGTTCTCACCGATTTTAGCTACTAATGCGATACGCTCTTCTTCGAACTTAGCTTGTAAGTCTTCGATAGAAAGTTTTTCTGCAGCTGCAGCGTCTGCAACTTTGTTAGCAAATGCTAAGAAGTTAGCGTCGCCAGCAACGAAGTCAGTTTGACAGTTAACTTCAACTAATGCGCCATCTTTAATGATGATTTGGCCTTCAGCAGCGATGTTACCCGCTTTTTTAGCAGCTTTTGCTTGACCAGACTTACGCATGTTTTCAATTGCAAGTTCCATATCACCGTCAGTTTCCTGAAGTGCTTTCTTACAATCCATCATACCTGCGCCAGTGCGGTCGCGTAATTCTTTTACTAATGCAGCAGTAATTGCCATGAGTAAATTCCTCAATATAAAAAGAGTTAGTTGCTAAAATGCGAAGCTAATGCCTCGCATTTTAACGATTAAAAAAGGTTTATTTTGTCAGCTTATTCAGCTTCAACAAAACCGTCTTTTTCAGCAGCAACAGCGATGTTCTGCTCACGACCTTCGATTACTGCGTTAGCAGCTGAGTCAGTGTATAAAGTGATTGCGCGAATCGCGTCATCGTTACCTGGAACGATGTAGTCAACACCATCTGGGTTAGAGTTAGTATCAACAACAGCAATTACTGGAATACCTAAGTTGTTTGCTTCTTTAATAGCAATGTGCTCGTGGTCTGCATCGATAACGAAGATAGCGTCTGGTAAGCCACCCATGTTTTTGATACCGCCTAAGCTCTTCTCAAGTTTTTCCATTTCACGAGTACGCATTAATGCTTCTTTCTTAGTTAAAGCATCGAAAGTACCGTCTGTGCTTTGCGTTTCAAGATCTTTTAAACGCTTGATTGATTGACGAACAGTTTTCCAGTTAGTCAACATACCACCTAACCAACGGTGGTCTACGTAGAATTGATCAGCTTTGATTGCCGCTTCACGAACTGCTTCAGAAGCAGCACGCTTTGTACCAACGAATAAGATTTTCCCTTTCTTAGAGCTAACGCCTGATAAGAAAGCTAATGCTTCGTTGAACATAGGAACAGTTTGTTCTAAGTTGATGATATGAACTTTATCACGAGCACCGAAGATGTAAGACTTCATTTTCGGGTTCCAGTAACGTGTTTTGTGACCGAAGTGAACACCCGCTTTAAGCATATCGCGCATAGAAACGTTTGGCATGATTTTTCCTCTTGGGGTTAAGCGTCCATACATCCAATATACACGACTCGTAGCAGCATATTTTCTATGCTTTGAGCACCCCGGTATACCTTTGCAAGATGTATGTGAGTTTAAATATATACTGACACATTATTGTGACAGCACGGTTAAAGTATTTTGCTAAAGACTCAATCGAATATCTCGATAAGTATTTTTAGCGGCGCACTTTATATCATAACTTAGGTGTTTTAACTAGTAATTTTCTTGTTTTTGGCAATAAATCTGCAAATTTAATTGGTTATTCTGTGAACAGCCTTTTATTACAAATAAATTCTTAAAATTGTTTGCGCGAAGATAGCCAAGTTTTAGAGAAACAGATAAAATTACTAGCTTACTGATTAAACTTATGAAATATGACGAATATATGAACGCTGAATTGATCTTTATTTATGATTCACACTGCCCTTGGAGCTATGCTGCAACGCCACTTGTCGACGCTATTGCAAAAGCCTACCCAGAAATGAAAATAAATTTATGGCATTGTGGGCATTACCAAGGTGATCAAACTGTTGCTCAAGCGTTAATTGGCAATGTTGAAGCTGACAGCAACAAACGTTTTCCAGCTAGTTATGTTGACCCTATGCCATTTGAACCAGATTCAACCATGGCGGCAAATCTAATCGCTTGGGCAAATAACAAAGCGAGCCATCAAGTGCTTGAACTTTTAAAACTGATTCAAAAGTCTCATTTTGAAGATGCGTTGCCTATGTCCAGTAAAGACGAGCTCATGGATGTTTGCCAACAATTAAAAATGTCTCCGCCAGCTAAAGTGTTTAAGAATGATGCATTTTCTAAAGATGCTGAATTTATCATGCAAGACATTTTTGATTTACAAGAGGTCATTGGCACTCAATCAATTCCTGCATTATTGATCGCGTTTGATGATAATCTGGTATTGTTAAACCATAATCACTATTTGAAAAAGCCAAGCGCAATTGTTGAAGCAGTAAAGCTTGAGCTAAAAGCATAATTGCTTTCTAAAGAAACAGAGAATTACATGACTATTAAAATCAAAACGCCTGAAGAAATTGATAAAATGCGCGTTGCCGGTAGATTAGCTGCCGACGTTTTAGAAATGATTGAACCACACGTTAAAGCGGGTGTGACAACAGATGAGCTAAATACGATCTGTGCCGAATACACAGAAAAAGTACAAGAAGCTATCTCTGCACCTTTAAATTACCACGGCTTTCCAAAATCAATTTGTACATCGGTTAACCATATTGTCTGTCACGGTATTCCAAACGATGAACCATTAAAAGATGGTGATATCATCAATATTGATATTACGGTAATCAAAGACGGTTATCATGGCGATACATCAAAGATGTTTCTAATTGGCGATGTTTCACCTGAAGACGGTCGTTTGTGCCGTATTACTCAAGAAGCACTCTATGTTGGCCTTAAAAAAGTAAAGCCTGGTGTAGCATTTGGCGAGATTGGTGCAGCAATTCAAAAATTCATCAAAAAGTCAGGGCGTTTCGGTATTGTAAAAGAATACTGTGGCCACGGTATTGGGGCTGAATTCCATGAAGAGCCGCAGATCGTGCATTACAAAAACAATGATCGAACTAAAATGGCCGAAGGCATGTGCTTTACCATTGAGCCAATGATCAATGCAGGAAAAGCTGGCACTATCCTAGATAAGGAAGACAATTGGACCGTTTATACGGTTGATGGTAAGAAGTCAGCGCAATGGGAACACACTATTGTCGTAACAAAAACGGGTTGTGAAATTTTAACTCACCGAAAAGATGATACGATTGCAAAGGTACTAGTTAACTAGTACCTTTTTGTTTCTGCACCTTGCGATAAACAGTACATCAAAATAAAAAATAAAAGAAATCCAATGAGCGCTTATATTCCATCACACTTTTTTGATACATTCTCGATCACTGCGCCAACCCTTTCTATTCAAGATATTGGCCAACAAAATAAAGATTTTTCAGATTGGCTACTCGAACAGTTTGACCTGCAGGACACTGAGAATCTCGTCAGGGCCCGTGCTCAATATGTAGATTTAGTGTTATCTAAACTTTGGTGCCAACATCAGCTAGATGAATATCAAGTAAGTTTATTGGCCGTTGGCGGATATGGACGTGCCGAACTCCATCCTCATTCCGATGTCGACATTTTATTGCTAACACAAAAGAAAGTGGACAAAGCATTAGAAGAAAAAATTGGACAATTTATTACGCAATTGTGGGATATTCGTTTAGATATCGGTCACAGTGTTCGTGATGTGCAAGAGTGTCTCAAGCAAGCGGTTAATGATGTCACTATTGCGACAAACTTAATGGAAATGCGGTTAATTAGTGGTTGTCGTAATTTATATGAACAACTCCAACCGCTTTTACAACAAGACGTATTTTGGCGTTCAGATAAGTTTTTTATTGCTAAGCGTGACGAGCAGAAAAAGCGCCACGAACAATATCATGGCGCAGCCTATACACTCGAACCAAATTTAAAAGCCAATCCTGGTGGTTTGCGAGACATTCAAACGATAGCCTGGGTTGCCAAACGTCACTTCCTTGCCGATTCAATGGAAGAACTTGTCGATCATGAGTATCTCACAAGAAATGAGTATTATGAGCTCTTAGAGTGTCAAGACTACTTATGGCGTATGCGCTTTGCATTGCATTACGTCGCGAAACGTAGTGAGAATAGATTACTTTTCGATTACCAAGCAGATGTTGCCAAAATGATGGGGTTTGGCGACCATGGTAAAAAAGCGGTAGAAAAAATGATGAAGCGTTTTTTCCGCTTAATTGCGCGCGTTGCAGAACTTAACAAGATGCTTCTCCATCGATTTGAACGCACCCTGCTTGGTGAGGAACATTCGCCGAATGTAATCGTAATTGATGACGATTTTGTAGTTGAAGATGGGTTAATGAGAATAACGCGCAATCGTCTGTTTAGTCGCCCCGTTAAAATCATGGAGATGTTTCTAAAAGTAGCGCAAACGCCTGAAGTAAAAGATTTGCACCCAGAAACATTGAGGTTATTGCGTAATGCTCGTCGACGTTTGATTTCTCGACTTAATGATTACCAAGAGTGTCGACGTATGTTTGTCGAACTCGTAAGGCATCCAAGAGGATTAGGTTTAGCATTTAATTTGATGCACCGTCACTCTATATTGGGAGCCTATTTACCTCAATGGCGTCACATTGTCGGCCAAATGCAATTTGACTTATTCCATGCCTACTCAGTAGACGAGCATAGCTACCGATTAATCAAAAATCTATATCGTTTTTCGCAAGCCGAACATAATCACGAATTTCCACTGTGTAGTAAAATTGTGCAGCGTACTCGAAAGCCAGAACTGCTATATTTTGCAGGTATTTTCCATGACATTGCTAAAGGTCGAGGTGGTGACCACGCCAAATTAGGTGCCATCGACGCGCTTGAGTTTGCCGAAGAGCACGGTTTAAACAAACACGACGGACGTATGATTGCTTGGTTAGTTGAACAACATTTACTAATGTCTGTAACAGCTCAACGCAAAGATATTTCAGATGAGACTGTAATCAAGGAATTTGCCGAAGTGGTTCGTGATGAGGCTCGACTCGACTTGCTTTATTGTTTAACCGTTGCTGATATGCGAGCAACCAATGAAAGCCTTTGGAATAGTTGGAAAGCCAACCTGCTTGAAGAGCTGTACAACTCAACAAAGCGGGCGTTCAGATTAGGTTTAGAAAAGCCAGTCGATTTACGTGCAAAAATACGCGAAAACCAAGCACAAGCGCTAGAGCTGCTTACGGAGAAAGAGCTTTCAGAAGAAAACGTAAAAGCTTGTTGGAAGCACTTCAAGTCAGATTATTTTTTACGTTACACACCTGATCAAATAAAATGGCACACGCGCAATATCATCACTAAACAAGATGATGGCCCAATGGTGTTGATTAGCCCTAAGCCATATCGAGGTGGAACTGAGGTATTTGTCTACACAAAAGAACAACCACATATTTTTGCTCGTACCGTTGCGCTGCTTGGTAATAAAAAACTATCCATTCACGATGCGAAAATTATAACGAGTAAAAATGGCTACACGCTAAACACTTTCGTGATATTAGATCAACGCAATAAACCGATCGATGATACTCATAGGGCTCAGGAAATCGTTGATTCAATCACTCGTATTTTATGTAAAGAGTCAACAGCACAGATTCCTGTTCAGCCTGTTTCGAAGAAGAACAAGCAGTTTGTTGTTAATACTGTTGTAAATTACTCTAAGACAAATAGTAAAAACAGAACCATGCTAGAAATCATAGCGATGGACAGACCCGGTTTATTGGCCAGTATTGGACAAGTATTCCAAGACTTAAAAATTCATATTCACTCTGCAAAAATCACCACCTTTGGTGAGCGTGCAGAAGATGTATTCACCGTATCAAATGATCAAGGCACAACCCTGACTGAAGTAGAACAAGAACAGCTTCGTCAGCGTCTGTGTGATGATTTGGTATAACTTAATTAATTGGACAATCAAATGAGCGAATTACAATCAATTATTGAGACAGCGTTTGAAGAACGTATGTCAATTACTCCTAACTCAGTATCAACTGAAGTAAAAAATGCGGTATTAGATGCATTAGAGATGCTTAACAATGGATCAGCGCGCGTTGCTGAGAAAGTTGCTGGTGAATGGGTTGTTCACCAATGGTTGAAAAAGGCGGTATTACTTTCATTTCGTATTTGGGATAACGAAGTAGTAGACGGCGGTGAAAGTAAATATTTTGATAAAGTACCACTAAAATACAATGATTACAGCCAAGAGATGTTCGAAGCTGATGGTGTTCGTATTGTACCGCCAGCAACAGTTCGTACAGGCTCGTATGTAGGTAAAAACGTTGTTGTTATGCCAAGTTATATAAATATTGGTGCATACGTAGATGAAGGTACCATGGTTGATACATGGGCAACTGTGGGCTCATGTGCACAAATTGGCAAGAACGTTCATTTATCTGGTGGTGTTGGTATTGGTGGCGTATTAGAGCCACTACAAGCGGGTCCAACAATTATTGAAGATAATTGTTTTATTGGTGCACGCTCTGAGATTGTTGAAGGTGTTGTAGTTGAGGAAGGCTCAGTAATTTCAATGGGTGTATACATTGGCCAAAGCACACGTATCTTTGACCGTGAAACAGGTGAAATTCATTACGGTCGTGTCCCTGCAGGATCGGTCGTCGTTTCAGGAAATTTACCATCAAAATGCGGAACATACAGCCTTTACGCTGCTATTATCGTCAAGAAAGTTGATGCGAAAACACGTGCAAAAGTGGGTATCAACGCCCTTCTTCGATCAGTATCTGAAGAATAAAAGCTAAGTAATCGAATCGAACCGAAAGCCAGTGTTTTGTCACTGGCTTTTTTATTCGTTATTTTTTTGACACCACCATAAATTAAGCATAAAAAACAATAAGATAAAACATTAAAAACAACATGGCATAACACCTGCAGATAACGCTACAGAGAGAATTTTTAGTCAATCCTTTGTGATTGAAGCTCACCAAATTTGAAGTTGTTATTGCTATGAAGATGATAAAATTAACTATCGCACTACTTACGTTTATATTGTTGACGGCATGTCAGTCAACTAACCACGTCAATAGCCAAAGTGCTGTAGTGCAAACTCAAGTGACGTCAATCAACAGTCACGCAGTACCAGATACCACAGAAATTGCACCTATAGTGCTGTCTTCATTTAAAGAGCGAGCTCAAAAACGTAAGTTAACTTCTGATGCAAGACTCGCCTATTCACTAGCAAATCGCTCAGTGCCTCAAGATCAACTGATGATGCTTGCTTTCGAGCAAAAACGGGCAAACAGTTTATTCATTCAAACGGGCTATTTTGTTGATATACGTGGCAGCCGAGCGCAAGATCCAAACACGAATCGGACACAAGTAGCGTGGCAACACTTCGACGCTAATGCAAAAACGATAGCAGGGCCACGTTAAACCATTATTGCTAACCGTCTATTGTCCAGCCTAACTGAGTAAAAACCTGCTGCCATTGGTTATCAAAACGTGACTCAATAACTACCTCGTTACCTGTAATAGGATGAGTAAACGCCAGTGACTTAGCTTGTAACATCAGTCGTTTGAAACCAAAGTGCTGATGAAAAAATGGATTCTGTTTGTTATCCCCATGGTTTATGTCACCAATAATTGGATAACGTAAATGCGACAAATGTCTACGTATCTGATGCTTTCTTCCTGTTTCAGGCATCAGTTTTACTAAGCTGTATCTAACACTTGGGTATTTGCCTACCGCGATTGGCAACGTTGCTGTTGCAACTGATTCATATTGAGTCACCGCACTTTGTGCCTCTTTGTTTTGCTGAGCAAATTTATCTGCTATTTTATCGTGCTGTTCTTTTAGCGGGTGATCGACGATACCCTCACCAAGTAAGTGTCCTCTAGTCAGCGCATAGTATGTCTTTTTAACTTGTCTACTTGAGAATTGTTCATTCATCAACCGTGCAACCTCCTCAGTCAAAGCAAACAAAAGGACACCTGATGTCGGTCTATCTAGTCGATGCACAGGATATACATATTGCCCTACTTGGTCTCTAACAAGTTGAAGTGCAAAATACTTTTCATGTCGGTCAAGATAGCTTCGATGAACAAATAGTCCAGCAGGTTTATCAACCGCAACAAAATATTCATCTTGAAATAAAATATCTAAGTGTGGTTTGTCGTCATTAATATCTTTGTCAATGTCGGTTAAGAGCTCATTCATAGCACAGAGAAATAGCTTAGCAAGGTCATTTAAAATTTGGGCGATATTATCTATAATGCCGTCAAATTTTGATAGCACTAAATTTCATGAGCACAATAGATACTATTTCAGATCTTCTAACCTTCTCGGGCAGTCAATTTCGCATTTATGATATTGGCCGCCGTATCGATAAGATTTCTAAAACAGATTTTGAAAAAATCGAGCAATGCCAGTTACCCTACCCCTATCCATTGCAAGGTCATGCGCATTTGGCTTGTGCATTTTGGCAAAAAAACGCGAAAGCACCTTATATATGGTTCATTAAACTACCATTAGACGAAAGGGGTCTGTTAAATCAAGGGGCCAGAAATCACTTTATCGCTATTATTGTTGAAGCGCTCGGTAATGACCTAACCGTAGATCCAACAGAACAGCAAGAAGAGCTATTAAAAAGCAATCCATACCACTTCACGCCAGCACAGTATAAACTTGCGTCTTTAAATGCAAAATTAAATGTTGAGCTGAAACAGTCGGCAAGTAGTTATTATGAGCATACGCAGCTCTACTTTTCTGGGAAGCTAGGTTGGCATGATTGGCAGTCAGTTGGTGTTCAAGGTATTGCCGATTTTGCAGCGCGCCTAAAAGATAAAGAAAACGAACAATCGCTTGTTAAAGCGATACCTCAATTGCCGATGCAAGTATTTAGTGTGTTAGCTAGCGCGTTGGAAAACGAACACTTGTCGCTAGCAAGCATAGATGCATTGATATCACGTTATAAAAATGCACAGTCTCTTGAGGAAAAGCAACATGCAATGCGCGCGTTAGCCTCTAGCACAGAACACCCTCACGTTATTGATCTGATCTCTTCACTATTAGAGAGTGAAGAGAACCAGCAGGCAACTACTGCAGAGCTTCTGATTATTATTTCTGGACGTTGTTGGCAAACGCTTGCTTCGGAAAAGAATATGATATTGTTTTTAGAAAATTTAGCGAAATTAAATGATACAAACTTGTTCGGTGCAATATTTAAAGATATGGTATCAATACCTTTATTAAGACCTATTGTATTAATGTCAATTCGCTCGGAATGCCGAAGCGAAATGCTGTCAAAAGCTATAGGCACATTATTTAATCGAGCAAATAGCCATTAATCGCTAGTTAAGCAGTTATAACAATGGAAAACATCTATTATTTACTCTTCGCCTTTTTGATCTGCTGGTATTTCATTTACCTGAGAAAAATTGCTGAAGTAGGGAAAAAACACGTATTACTCTATTGCCAACAAAACCAATTACAGTTTATCGACGTAGCACGACGTAAAAGCCGCATAAAATTCAATAAACAAGATGGTTTATTTTGGCAAAGTACCTTTGATTTTCATTTTAGTGGTGATGGTGAAGAATCATACCAGGGTGTGATGACACTCAAAGGGATAAAAATTCAAGATATTACGACACCAGCATTTAGAGTTCATTAACAATAACTTAGCGTATTTGGGAGAA
Source organism: Thalassotalea loyana (assembly GCF_030161435.1). Lineage (GTDB taxonomy): Bacteria > Pseudomonadota > Gammaproteobacteria > Enterobacterales > Alteromonadaceae > Thalassotalea_G > Thalassotalea_G loyana. The sequence continues at coordinate 288,022 of NZ_BSSV01000003.1, forward strand.
TACCTTGCCTTTACTTCAATCTTTGTTCTGCCTTAAAGGTAAAGACAATAGAGAGCGTTTTACAATTATTCAATTAAGTGCTGTCGTGTTATTCGTGTTATTCAACACGCTTTTAGGTGGCAACACAATCATCATGTTACTGTTAGTGCTAGCAATCACAAGTATCAGTGCATTAAGCGCCTTACGTCGTTGTAACGATGCAAATCTGACGAACAAAATACTACTGCTTCCAAGTGCTTTGTTATTCGTTACATGTTTGCTTGTTATATTTACTGAGAGTTCTAATTTTAATTTTGCCTTATTTCTCCCATTACTTAGCCAACTCTATTTGCTTACATTTAAAGGGCACCAAAAAGAGCTGGAATATCATTTAGGCTACAATGGGCCCATTGACCTATCATCGACGCAACCTAACTACCAAAGTGCTAACGTAAGACGTGTAGAACCTACTTTGGTGGGGAGTTCTGCGCACAGCGCAGAGGCACCTGTGGCAGAGGGGGTTACTTCAAATAGTGAGTCTATCGAATTAAACCAACCTACCTCATCTAACAGCACAAATAATGAAGATATTGGAGAAAAAGTCAGAGAGTTACTTTTTGCTCACAAACAAAAGCTATTGATTGGTCTGGCTGTTTTGACGCTGTTGACTGTTTTGTTCGTTATCGTTTCAAATCAAGAGCCTGCACAGGACACAGTTGTTGAACCTATAGTCGAGCCGTTGGTAACACAAGATTACTTAGAACAATCCAACATTGTAGAGCTTAGTGATGGCTTTAGCGTTGCCTCAAACCCATTCCAAGGCATTGTTATTTCATGGCAAGCCGACGATACGTTGCGCACGGAGTTATGGAACATAACTACGGCCGAAGGTGATGAAAGCTGTAAAGAACTAACATTTAATAACAAACAAAGTGTTCGAACATCTCAAGTTATGGTGAAAAACAACTCACAGTATTTTGCAGTATTTTCACCGCTTGATAGCCATAGCCTAGTAAATCAACTTGCAAAACGCGGCAGTTTTAAATTGTGTGGTTATGATTTCTCTCTAAAAGGTAGTCAGGCTGCGCTAGGTAAAGTGCGCTATTATGGCGAATTACTAAGTTACTAATGCTCTTCTAGTGATCATAAAAAAGCCTCATCATTGAGGCTTTTTTTGTATGTATTTTTCCTTTCTCAAAGACTAGCTTCGTAATCCTAATATGGTTTGAAAAGACCTTTGTGCCGTAAGGACCATATGAGAGCCAATACGAGGCCCCGCCTTAATGTTCAATGCATATTGTCATCTAGCGTATTCTTTTATTAAAAAGAAACGAAAATTAGACATAAAAAAGGCTAACCTAAGGTTAGCCTTTTTTGATTAGTACTAGCGCCTATTTAGCTTTACGGCGAAAGCCTAGTAGCATTAACATTGTTCCAAACAATACGAGTGTTGATGGCTCAGGCACAGAGACCGAATCCGTATCAAATGTGATTGCGGTCATTGAGACATTTGTTGATTGGCCTTGTACACCACCGTAATTGATACCAGTAACAAATGCCAAATCATCATTTGGATCTAGCTCTAAGCTTGGGTTGATGCCACGAATTTCGAACGCACTAACCATATCACTTAAATCCCAGAAGTAGCTATCACCGGCCATTAACGTTGCAACGAATAACCCGTTCACCCAAAGCTCGTAACCGTCGATATCGTTAACAGAAGCGAGCGAAGGCATTGTTACTTCAGTAAAGTAACCATCAGTAATCGCATATGCGTAGCCAACTGAAACCACAGGGTCAATCCAAATCGTACCTTCTGGCACAGGCGGTAAATCGAAGTTAAACGCGCCATTCTCATCTGGTTCACCGTTATTTGGTAAAATTGGAATAAATTCACTTTGTCCTTCACCACCAAATGCTGCTAAGAAAACAGCAGAGTCAACAGCACTATCACCTGTATCAGCAATGATAATATCAAAAACATTGCCAGTAGAACCTGGCACTACTGGAATATCAAAGCGTAACAATGGATTGCCATTTGGTTGAAGCACACCGCCAAAAGGCGCACCTTCTAAAAAGTCCATGTCAGGGTGATTAATATTTACAGCTAAAGGTGTATCTTCAGGTGCAGCGCCGCTCTCTTGCACGGCCGCATAGTTTTGACCATTTAAGTACAAACCAAAACCATCAATAAAACCTGAACCTACAAAGTTAGGGAATTCATTTGAACCGAATGCGCCTAGGAATGACACGGTATCCGTATTAGCATCTACATCAAATGTAATTGTTAACTGAGCAACGTCATTGTGTTGAAAGCCTGGTGTATTGCCTGACGTAATTGGATCGAGTAACGCCTCTTGCGCTGACGTCGCTGCTGAGCCTGATGAAATAATAGTGTTAGTGCCTAAAGGGCCAGCCAATACAGCTGGAGCGGCGTTAAAAGCTACAGGTTGAGGGCCTACCGGACCAAATTCACAGACCTCGTCTTCACATGGAAAATCAGGAATCTCACACTCTTCACCCTCACAGTCACCTGGACCATCTGGACCTCCACCATTAAATGGATTATTAAGGTCGTTTACATTTCCTGTACTTAATACAATACCTGGACTTGGTAAACCAACAATACCAGTGTCGCCATTGTAGGTACCTGCTGCTACTGCTGTCGCACTGAAGTTAATATTCGTAACATCGATACCCGTTGTACCGTTAAGTGTAAGAATATCTGACAATATTACACCATCCGTTACGGGGGTAATCACGTCAGCCATTGCTGGAGAAGCCGCTATCAATCCTGCGACAAGAAGGGGAAGTGTTTTCTTGGTATTCATTAACTCTATTCCTTTAGTAAATCCTGCGGTGGTTTAAGCAATAAATATTCCAGAACCAGGACCCTAGATAATACAAGGGCTATAGTAGCTGTGCTTTCTCGGGGTGTAAAATATTCCAACACTAAACGATATCTCAATAAATTGCTTGCACACATTTCAAAAACCCAGATAGACTAACAGCAATAACATTCAACGGACGATATTTATGTTAAAAATTAAGCTTTTACCCTTTGCACTAAGTGGCCTTTTATTAGCCTTATCAGCGCAAAGTGCCGATGACAACGGGCAATTTGCAATAGATGGAGCTGGTGCTCAGCAATGTAAAGTCTATACAAACGCTTGGGAGCAAAATTCACGCGACGCATATGTTTTTATTGGGTGGCTAGATGGATATGTAAGCGGCCAAAATCAAACGAATAATCAAACCTTTGACCTTACACCTTGGCAAACGAGCGAAACGATGGCGAGCCTCGTTTATAAGGCATGCAAAAACACGCCTGACGACAGTTTCCTATTGGCGACAATCAAAGTTTTAAGGTTTTTAGCCCCTACCAAACAATCAGCGCAAACAGCATTAATTAAGGTTGAGGTCGAAGGACAAAGCGTCTATCTCTATCAACAAACTATTGACGCTATTCATAAAAAGTTAAACAGTTTGGAGTACTTAGCAAATAGCGATAACAAAACCTTTAATACAAAGAGTCAGTCAGCACTTAAGAAGTTTCAAGAACAAAATGGTCTTCCAGCCACGGGCTTCCCTGACCAAAAATCTCTTATAATGCTTTTATTAGGGCAAGTAAAATAAAGTAGCGATGAGCGTTTACACTTGTTGCCACAAACGCTCACACAACCGTTCTGGTTGGTCGTAATTTCCTTCTAACAACCACTCAATTAATGGCGATGGATCACTTGGAAAATTGACCATCGTGGACGTTTTGACTCCTAACCATTGGTCAACCGCATGCTCATTTAAAGACTCCATAACACTTGCGGCTTTCATTTGTTCTAGTACCCTTGCATTTGACGCTTGTTCAAATTGACCATTTAATGGTTTCACAAGTAGTTTTTTACCAAGTGTTAATGCCTCACTAGACAATTCAAATCCTGCGTTACATATCGCACCATTACATTGCTGTAAGTCATGTAAAAACTGATGACGGTTAAGTGGATTAAAATAACAGTTCTCAACCTGGTATTTATGCTTTACATCAGGATGATAGATAACGAAGTCTTCATCAATAAACAAGCTAAGCAATGCCGTTATTTCTTCGAGTTTTTCAAATGGTAAATACACTAAGTAGAAACTTTCAGCATGCCTATCAACACGCTCAACCTCGACAAAGGGTGGTAAAATTGTCCCACCAAACGGTTGCCAATGAACACCCAAGGATAAGTTTGCTGGCGCAAACATTTTAATAAACCAACGATGTAGCCATGAATTTGATTCAATAGGTACTGAAGGATCATTAAAAGCTGCTTGGTGCGAAATATTGATGACTTGTTTATTCGCTCTTTTTGCCGCCCAAGCCGATACCGGTTCAAAATCATTCAATACAAGGTCATACTGTGTCACATCAAGTGACCTAACATCAGCAAGAAACTGACCAAACTTAAGTTTCTTTGCACTTTGCCAAAGGGATACTTTGCCCGCTACAGTTGAAAAGGAAAGTCCTCGATATGTTTGATAGCGACCAAAAACATCCATGTCGAAATATTGATCATCTTCTCGACCAGAGAATAAGTAGTCAACCTCTATGCCTTTGGCATTAAAACAAGCCGCCATTGCTCTAGCTCTTGTGATATGACCGTTTCCTGTCCCTTGTACACCATATAAAATTTTCATAACGTTCCTATCAATGAAATTGTAAGCCCTAGCATAGCGCCGGCAAAAATGTCACTGGGGTAATGAACGCCCAGAGTGACCCTTGATAAGCCAATTAACCCTGCCCAAACAAAGGCAACCCCTCCAAATTCGGGGTAGTATTGATTAATTATCATTGCCATCAATACAGCTGAAGAAGTGTGCCCTGAAGGCATGCTAAATTTATCTGACGCGCGGATATATGACTCATAATGGGTCAGCAATTGACATGGCCTTTCTCGCTTGAATGTATGTTTGAGCGTTAAATACAGTGGAAGGTAAATTGCAAACAATACGATGGCATGCGTAAAAAATATTAAGCCTTGCTCTTTTTCAAATAGCAAAGCAAATACCCCGATGGCGACATACAGATAGCCATCTCCCGTTTTAGATATTAAACGACTAGATTCCTTATAACGTTTACTTTCAGTTTTTAAAAACAAAAATTTGAATATAGCCAGGTCTACAGCGTTAACATACTCTTTCGTTAGCAGCATATCGAGTGAACCTCTAGGTTACGATATATTGCTAGATTAGGGGCCAATTATGAAGGTTAGATGAAGGTAATGAGATAGAAAAATGACAAAGCACACTGCACATCAAATGCAGTGCGCCTGTAATTAACAACAATAACGATTAATCTTGCTCTAGCTGCACGCCTTTGTGCTCAGCGCGCTTGCGCCATAATTTGCGTGCAAGCTTTTGCATATCCACGTCCTGATCTTTTTCGTCAACAATTTCTAAACCAAGTAACGTCTCAATAACGTCTTCCAATGTAATAATACCTTGGATAGTACCGTATTCACTTACCACTAGCATAATGTGAGATCTTTCTTCAATCAGCTTGTCCATCACTTGATTTAAAGGCAGCTTTTCAGGTACTGCTCGGATGGGTCTCACATAGTTTGCTAATGGTTGCTTACCATTTTCTCGTGCTTGTGCCATAAGCAAATCCGATCGAAAAACATAGCCGACGATATTATCTGCATCATCTTGGTAAACAGGAATGCGTGAAAAAAACACTTTATCGTACTTATGGAAGTACTCTTCGACTAATAAGCTATTCGATAAGCTGAATATGACTGTCCTCGGCGTCATTGCATCTTTAACTTTTAACGACTTAAGCAACATTAAATTCTGCAAGAACTGTGACTCTTTCTCCTCAAGCTGCCCTTCTTCGCTGCTCACTTGCGCCATCGCAGAAAATTCTTCTCGACTTAGACCTGACAAGTTATCGCTTTTGCTAAAGAACGATGTCACAAAGTCAGACATCTTAATAAGCGGATAAAGTCCCCAAACCATATACTTAAGAATATGTGCTGACGCAGGAGCTAACTGGCGCCAATATTGAGCGCCTATCGTTTTCGGAATAATTTCTGAAAAAACTAAAATCAATAAGGTTAGTACAGCAGAAAACACACCAATGTAGGCGCTGCCAAAGACAACGGTTGCTTGAGCACCAGCACCAGCAGCGCCAATCGTATGCGCAATAGTATTTAGCGTAAGAATGGCTGATAACGGCTGACTCACGTTATCTTTCCACTTTTTATAAAGGTGCCCTGATGGACGATCCTCATTCACCAATGTTGTTACATAAGCTGTATTTACGCTAAGTAAAACGGCTTCAAGTACAGAGCACAAAAAAGAAACACCAATCGCCAAAGCGATATAAATAATTAATAAAGTCATTAATAAAAGATCAATACGTCCGAGTTTTCATTACAAAAATAATGGGGGCAATTCACTCTAAATACAATAGATTTTCAACGAAAATCTATGTAATTGAATCAAAAACTTAGAATATCTTCATTGATCGAAACATCCAATGCGACCGTAATCTATCCTATATCTATTGAGAGTTTCTGCTATGCGAATCAAACGCACGTTAGGCTTCCTTGGCTTGCTACCATTTTTGATGAGTTTATTTTACGTAAACCAACCAATGTTCAGTACGCAAATCTATGGGGAGCAAAGTTTTCTAATCTACAGCATTGCAATTTCAAGCTTTTTGTGTGGCTCACTGTGGCAACCAAACTCGGAAAACAAGTACCCTGCAATTGTCAGCAATACTCTCTGTGTCATTGCCTTTTTAACACTATTTGCATCAGCTGTGATATCCACCATCGTGATGTTGTGCGTGTTCATATTAATTTGGCGTGCAGAAAGACAATTTGCTAGTGCTCAAACTTTAGAGCGTAATCAAGAATACTTGTTATTGCGCAGTCAACTAACCTTTGTTGTAGCTAGCCTTCATCTTGTATTAATAATTTTCGTCGTAGGAAAGTAATGGAAAAGTTAACAATTTTTTATGATGGCAATTGCCCACTATGCTGTTTTGAAATGGATAAACTGAGCCGTAATGACGAACAAGGCATGATAGCGTTGATTGACATTCAGTCAGAGCAATTTACGCCTTACGAAAAGCATGTGTCTAGACCATTGGCGCTAGCTAAAATTCATGGGCTCTATGAAGGCAAAGTCATTTCGGGGATAGATATCAATTATCATGCATGGACGTTAGTGGGAAAAGGTCAGTGGGTATGGCCGCTAAAAGTCCCTGTTTTGCGACAAATCAGCCAACTCGGCTACTTTATTTTTGCAAAATTTAGACACCCGATATCAAGGGTAGCGGCAAAAATATTCAAACTCAAAACAAAACAATGTGCCGATGGAGTCTGCAATGGAAAGTAATTATCAAATCATTATTGGTGCCAACAGTGAGATAGCTAAAGCAATTGCAGATAATTTAATAACACACGACACGCCACATGGGGAAACGCTGATTCTTATCAGTAGAGATCTTTCTTTTTACGAGACAAAGCGCTTTGCTAACGCGATAAAAATTGCAGTGGATGATTACTCCGAAGCAGAGATAAAACAAGCAACTGAGCTAGTATCTCCATCGCATCTAGAACGCGTAAACAAAGTGTTTGTGTGTCATGGGATATTGCATACTGCCCTTTTCTCACCTGAAAAACAGCTGGCCAGCTTTAATCCTGATCAATTTAGCCAAACGTTGATGGCCAACTCGCTCACACCGATGCTTTGGTTAAAACACTTAGTACCGTTCTTATCTTTTAAGCCTTGCTGCCAAATCGTCGTATTTAGCGCTCGCATTGGCAGCATTTCTGATAATAATTTAGGTGGCTGGTATAGTTATCGCGCATCTAAAGCTGCTTTAAACATGATGCTAAAAACAGCAGCAATAGAATTTAAAAGACGCGCAAAGAACATCAAATTAATCGCATTTCATCCTGGCACTACAGATTCGCCACTCTCTCGTCCCTTCCAGCGCAATGTGCCGGAAGGTAAGTTATTCACCAGCACTTTCGTAGCAACAGCATTGTTAAGCCATCTGGAGACTTACCAAGCCGATGGTGAATTAACGTATATCGATTGGCAGAATAAACCGATTAACTATTAAAGTGATATATTTTGCTCCACAAGACCTGCCGAGGCGGGCATGCCACACATTTCGTCATATGCAGTATTCAACTTTAATGATGCTCGTGTGTAATTGTACTCAACGAGTAAGGCTTTAGCTTCCTTTAGTGAATCACACACAGCGATATTGTCCAATTGTGGCAGGTTAGTGAAATTGCCTTCACTGTCCATCGAACCAACCAGGTAATGTGTTGAATCGGCTGTTCCTAATATTGTCGCGCTAATCGTCATCTTGTTGTCCTCTTTACGTTTATTATTGGTATTTACGAATCCAATAAACAAATCGTTCAATAATTCGACACAAAACATTTTCGTTTGATCTGGGACAAATCAGTATTTCGTACCAATATCAAATACATTAATTATGATGAGACTATGGAACACATCACCTTAAAAAAATTGACGCAAATGACGTCCAGATATCGTGCTCACCTGGTGAATAGCCTATCAGGTTTTAAAAGTGCAAATTTAATTGGCACAGCAGATAAAGACGGTCAGACTAACCTTGCTATTTTCAGTTCAGTTTTCCATCTTGGCGCATCACCGGCACTTGTCGGGTTTATTATGCGTCCAGATAGCGTAGAGCGACACACGCTGGACAATATCAAACAGACCAAATCCTACACGATCAACCAAGTGGATAAATCAATGGTTTATGCCGCTCATCAAACGTCTGCCCGTTATCAAAAATCAGAATGCGAGTTCTATGAAACCGGTTTAACACCGGTGTATACTCAAGATGTTCATGCACCTTTTGTTGAAGAAAGTCAGCTAAAGTATTCTCTTGAGCTGAAACAGATTGTTCCGATAGAGCAAAATGGTACGCTGATGGTCATTGGTGAAATAACCAATATTTATGTTGCCAACGGTATTGTGCAACAGGATGGCTTTATCGATATAGAGGCTATTGAGACAGTCGCTATTTCAGGCCTTGATAGTTACCACACAACAAACCGGTTATCACGTCTAAGCTATGCCAAGCCAGAAGCAGAGCCTAAATCAATACCAATCTCTGGCATCTAACGGGATTACTTCCATCCCAATTTCCAGTGCTGAGAATCTTTCAATGTACGCCACTCAATGGCGTACTCGTTTTTAGTTTTAACTGCCATTATCACGCATGACTCTACTTTCTGCGTCTCATCGTATGTGACATCGGTAACCATAAAATGTTTTTCTTTATTTGTTACCGACTGTTTGGTCCATTTACTGTGTAACAATTTCTTGGGGTTAATTTGATTCATTCTGAAACACTACTCACGTCAACAACTTTTACAGTGCGCACGGTTTGCATCTCGCGACTCGCCATGAAACTTAGTGAATAGACTGCAAGCTTGAACTCGCCAGCATCTTTTTTATTTATCAAGAAGCCGATCTCCCTGATACGTTGCGCATTGATCTTTGGTGCATCCAAAATAAGTCTTCCTCGAAAAGTCGCTCTAAAGTCATTCAAGTTAAAAACGTGCTGTTCACGGACGCCTTTTTTCGTTTCAAATTCATGCTTATAGTTTACGCGATAACCATTTATGTTGAGGACCAATCTCAATTGGTATGAGTGACCGTCTCCTTCAACATCAATAAACACTGTATCTGTTTGATTGGAAAGTGTACTTACTGGTCTGTAGACCGATGAAAATCCCCCGTTGTTTTCGGTGGATATATATCCACTAAATATTCCGCGGTTTTGTTCAAATCTTATATCACCAGCGGACTTTCCGCCCATCACACCATCATTGGTAATACGCCAGAAGCCATCCTCCTGTGGCTGCAGTTCAATCTTCATTGTCGGTTCATTTAGCCAATTTGTAGGATTGACCACCTTTGTAAATTTGTTGTCTGCGCTCTGCAGAGAGTAGCTGGCTCCCAAAATGCCAACGCAAGCTAAGCCAGTAAACGTCAGTACCAATAACTTCATTGTTGTCTCCTTGGTTATCGATGCGAAAGCAGCATCCGAGTCACCTTTTTGTTGAATAGATCAAACGTTTCTTCCTTGTCAAAATCCAATTTATATTTACCGTGAAAAAGAATCGTAATCGTCACATCTTTGTAGCTTAACCAGCACGTGTAGCCATCAAAATCATGCCAAGCAGTTATCCCATCAAGCTCGTAGCCGCGAGATGATTTGGTACCTTTTGATGTAATAAGATTGAATATCTCTAAAAAGTGTCGTTTTTCTTCTAACTTAGTCGCCATAACATGCCCAACGCTAATTCATATTTTCATAATACGAAAAAATGCATTTGCCCGATCAACGATTAGCGACTGAACTTATTAGTTTCACTGCTCGTAAGTAAACAAAAAAACTAAGGAATTAACAGGGAAGACCTTTCCAAGCGTCACGGGACAATCACTTGAAAAACAAACAGTGAACATTCCACAAGATTTCAAGAACGAATACACATTATTGCTTATTGGCTACAAACAAGATTCTCAATTTGATATTGACCGCTGGTTAATTGCACTTGATTTCACTGATACAAAAGTTCCGGTATACGAACTACCTACAATTCAAGGGATGTTTCCACGAATGTTTAGCACAGTTATCGATAATGGTATGAGGAAAGGTATACCGAAACCATTATGGAAGGGTGTGATCACGATTTATGAGGATGGAGAAGCGGTTCAAGCCTTCACGGGTAACGAAGACCCTAACAATGCTCGAGTGGTACTCATCAATCGCGAAGGTAAGATACTTTACTTCTATGACGATGGCTTCGCTGTTGAACCGTTGAAAAATATTAGAACCATCATTGCTCAGTAGACACGCTATTGGCTGAGTTGTATCTGCCAGATATTACTTGTACTTTGCCCCAGCTGACTGCATATAACTCGGTTTTGGGGCAATGACATGCTACATTGGCTCGGATGACCATCAGAAAACACTTTAATTGCATCCATGGCCCCTGTCTTCGCATCTACCCTCATATATCCATTAGGTGTTAGCACAGCTATGTTGCCTTCATTAATTTGCCAATGACGCCAGTATCTCACGGGAAAGTTGTTAGTAATAGTTCGCTCTTCTTTTGTTTCTAAGTCCATCGCATACAAGCCGTCTCGACTATATTTTGTGAAGTACAACTCGGCTCCATCACGATAAGCGCTGTATCCTTCACTTGTGGTTAACTGAGTAATATTTCCTGAAGGCTTGTCATATTGCCAGATCTGCCATTGACCATCTGATTCTGCGCTAAAAAGCAACATATCATCTTGATAAAATGATGCGTGATGAATTTGCTTAAAATCAGTTGCTAGTTGTTTCCATTGAGCGGATTTAACATGATAAAGGAATAATTTATCGTTGATTGAGGCGGCAATAAATTCGTCATTAGCTGACCAAGATAATGCACTAACAAAGTCAATTTTTTCGCCTATATTCTCAGAGAACTCTAGCGGCTTTACCTGATTACTCGACGCGCTCAAATACAGCCGCTTGTCACCTGACATATCAGATAAAAAAACCAGAGAATCTGTATTATTTGCATAGACAGGGTGACTATTAATACCATTGTTTTGCGTTTTAACTTCTTGCTCAGCGCCTTTGAGTGAGTACGAGATAATTCGCGTACTCGTATGACTACGCTCCGTTAGAATCGAGCGTCCTGCGCCCTTTGCTAGTCGGTAAAATTGGTCACTTTTTTCAACATTTTCAATCAGTCCATTCTCTGTCGAGAATTGATAAAGCCCACTTTCATTGGAAGCCAATAAAGTATTATTATCAAGCCACAATAATCCATAGACTTGTTTAATAAAATCAAAACTCTGGGTGGTTTGACTGTTTTCGAGAGCAATGATCTTTAGTTGATCGCTGCCTGCGTCACCATATTCAATAACAGCAAGATTTTCGTTATCGGGAGCCAGTGCAAATATATAATCACCTAATCCATTACCTGTTTGAGCAGGATGGGTTAGTTGGGTTTTACGGCCCGAATTTAGCTGAAAAGAATAAATCGCATAGGGATTTGAAACACTTTCTCTTTGTTGATATATCAACTGATTTCGATGTCTATCAAATACCAGTTGAGTCATACTATCTTTACCACATGGCAGTATTTCACTCACAAGCGAACTTTCGAGTTCAATTTCAACGATGCTACAAATCCGTTCGTTCAAATCATTTAACCGTGACGCAAAGGCAGTATCACGATCTTTAATAACAATGTCGGTGTAATAATAATTATCTAACGTAAGTTGACGTGCTTCTTCGCCATAATTTTGCCATTTAATTTGCGCAAACGGCTGACCTTCATCACGATATAGGTATGCAAAAACTTTACTTTCATCGTGGTAATAGGGATTAAATGCAATCCCTAAACTTGATGTCAACGGCTTTCGTTCTAGTATGTTGAGTTCATTCGATGCAGTCCGCTCTATGTAAAGTGCGAAAGCAACAAAAGCGAAAACAAAGCCGCAGACAATAAACATAACGAGCTTTGTAGGTAACCGATTAATTTCAGGTGTAATTGTTTGAGTTAAGTGCAAATCGACATGAGGGGATTCCCTCCCTTTTTCACCATCATTAACAATAATAGGCTCTGCATTGAGTCGATAACCAACTTTACTCACTGTTGTTATCCAGACAGGCTTGCGAGAATCATCTTCAATCAACTTTCTTAGTTCTGCAACAGCACGATTAACTGCCGCATCACTCACCACTCTCCCTTGCCAGACATCGGCAATGAGTTGCTCTCTTGAAATAGCTTCTTGAGGGCGTTGACAAAAACATAGCAACAGTTGAAAAACACGAGGTTCACAGTCAACAACTGTGCCTGATTTTTCCAGGGTCATTTTCTCTTCATTCACGAGAATATCACCAAATTCATAACTCATTACGTCGCCTTTTTCATCATCATTATCATTCCATTACAACTCCATTGTTACTTCTTTATTGAGTAAAAACAATAAGCTGGCACGCTTAACCAACAAAGTACATATAGGTAGAAATTAAAAATGCGTTTATTTTTTCAAACGATAGCAATCATTACATTACTGACAAGTTGCTCAGGTGATTCAACGACAGAGCAAGATCGTAACGAACAAAGCCTTACGGGAGATGTTACGTCCAACCTTCCCATACCGGATAATCGGTTTAAAGACAGCTATCAGATTCTTATTTTTGGCAATAGTCATATAATTAATATTGGTAGCCTGATCGAAACGATGATTAAAGCTGATAACCCTGATGCACAAACACAAGTCGTTAATCAAGGTGGTGGTTTTCTTGACGACAACACGACCAGAAGTCGACGACTGTCACGCATTGAAGGACAACAATGGAGTCATATTATCCTTCAAGGACAAAAGTACTCTCAGTCTGGTATTGTTGAGTACCCTACCCGTTCTGCTGAACGTTGGATTGGCATTGCAAAAGAACATGGCATCATGCCTGTCTTATTTCCGGAACACCCGCGTCGTGGAAATACAGAAGAAGGTCAACGCGTGCATGAAATCCACACGGGTATTGCAGCGCGCCAAAAGTCTTGCGTTGCACCTATTGGATTAGCATGGGACCGAGCATTAACAATTCAACCTGGCCTTGCATTGCACGCTAGTGACGGCAACCATGCCTCAGCACTGGGCAGAGTGCTGACGGCGTACGTATTTTATGAAGTTATCACAGGCCAACCCGCAGACTTACTACCAATCATCGAATCGTTAAATGTAAGCGCTGATCTACAGCAACTTTTTAAACAGGTAGCCAGTGAGACGATTTCAGCCAATGAACCTTGCGGATTTTGATATAAAAAACGCTCAACTAATCAGTTGAGCGTTTTCCTTTAGCTTATCCCGTTCATTATTTATTAAAACTAGTATCAGGTGTGCCTTTGAAACATGCCAAAATATATGGGTAATCTTCAGTCACGTAATAACCATAGACGCCATTTACTGTCATGCCATTACATTCATCAAGGTCCCCTTCGCCCTCGACATATTCATAGTCGTCTCTAAACGAACCATCATAAATTCCACCTGGGTTTCCATCGCCCGTGGGTCGAGAGCCAGATTTGAGTCGATAACTTGAACGTGCCGGTCTTATCGAACCATTATCGTCAAAATTACTACCAAAAATTGGAAAGCCATCTGCAGCAAAACCTATCACTGGCGAAACTGACACACTGTCGACATCAAATAAAGCATTCGGTGATCCATGATAGTGATATGTGCCATCCGGTTGTGCGTGCGCATTATGCGAGTCAACTCTAAAACCATTAGCTTCAAACATAGGATCATAACGCCATGGTTGGTTCATGTCGTTACAGCCGACCTTTCCATTACCAATGCCGAAACAACCGGCTGCGAGCAGATCAACCTTAACTCCGTTTAACATAATTGCATTATCAAGGGTGAGCGAAATCGCTGTAGTCTGCGACGCGAATGCAGGGGATGTTGTTATTTCAAAAAGGTCATTTTGCTCACTCACATCATTGGCAAATGCATCTCCACCATCATTGAAGTCATGATTTGGAATCGCGTTAGTTTGAAACATACACTTGTCTCCGACGTGTGAAATAGTTAAATCACCATTAAACACAACACCATTGTTGATATCATTTACAGTAGAGGTAAATTGTTCAATATAGTCGACACAATTTTGACTTGTATTTTCTAAGATAATATTAGTGATGTCGATAGGGCCAGTGCTTTGCTCACCAACGATCATTCGAGCAAAGCTATCAAGGTTTGACAACTCTTGACTAATACCACTGTCAGCCGATGGCAATAGATTTTCACCTTCAGAGAAATCATTCTCCAATGAAAACATTTGCTGACTGCCATCAGATAGCTCGATTAATTTGAAAGATTGATTACGAACCGTCCAGCCAGTGACATCATCTGAAACATATGCCGTGTATACATAATCATTATCAAAGCTATCAGCCTCTGTTAACAAAGACGCAAAGCTTTTACTATCTTGGATTTGAGTTTCACCTGCCCCTGCAATTTCCGCGATTGTTGCAAAAATATCAGTTGCAGTAACCAAGCTAGATTCTCGCTCATTTTGACGAGTCACCCCTTTACCCGACACAATGAATGGAACCGCTACACCACCTTGATATAGGGTGCCTTTACCTGTGCCATTAGCATAAACACTATTATCTAAAATACCGTTTGGCGTCCCATTGTCGCCAATAAAAATAACAATGGTATTATCCCGTGCTTCTTGGGTCAGACTATCAAGTAAACGACCTATCTCGCTATCCATCGCTTCTATCGCAGCTAAATAATAATCGCGCTTGTTTTCATCGATATCTTCTTGGTCGCCCGATAAATTTCTATTGTGAAGCGCTTCAGGCGGTAAATGAAAAGGTGAATGTGGCGCAGAATAAGCGACCCATGCAAACCATGGTGTCTGCTGATTTTCAATCCAATCGATGGCTAAGTCTGTAATGGCCGTCGTATGATAGGCTTCAGTGGTTTGCGTATCGCCATTTATGGTTAACGACCAATTAAAATAGTCATCGATATTACTAATATTTCCCGCATAATAATCAATACCCATATCATTAGGGTGTGAAGCAGCATTATTCCCAGTCGCTAAGTGCCACTTGCCAAATACGGCTGATTGATACTGTGAAGTAGATTCGTTTTGTTTCAAATAAGATTGAAGTACCTGTCGTTCAGTCGACAGATTACCTGGTAGTGACTCTACGCCACTATTGATGCCATACATACCTGTAATGATAGTTGCGCGAGTTGTTGAGCAAGCAGGTGTAGCCCACATGTTTTCAAATATCAGTCCAGAATTGGCTAATTCATTTAGCGTCGGCGTGTCAGGCACATCATTGCTCAAACTGTATTGTGCCGATGCATCTAAGCCCTGATCATCGGAAATGATAAATAAAACATTTGGTACTGTTTCTTCCTCAACAGGTGGGTCTGTAACCACTGGCGGCGTTACAGGTTCTTCAACAACAACTTCATTACTGCTTGAACTACCGCCGCCACAGCCTGCTAGTAGGCCAGAATAGGCCAAGATTCCAAACCATTTTTTGAAAGACATCAATACACTCCAAATGATCTATTCGTCATAATACTCTAGGACAAATCCTGCGTGATTAACACCAAGTTAAAAAGTACTTTTACTTTTCTTTACACTTGGAAGTAGCCTGTTGAGTAGGAGTTATAAGTGCATATTAATTGACTGCCGATCTTTTTTAGTCATTTTTTCACGACCAACATAAACGAATTATCAATCATTCGTTCAATTTCACCTCTAGGTATGGTGCCATCTAAGATCACTGTATTCCATTGTGCTCTTTTAGTGTAATCGTTAGCGCTACTTTGTAAAATCAAGTTTATATCTGATTTTGCGACGACCGCTTGAATAAAATTATGCAGATAAAAATTTAAACATCAATATTTTGAACAATTTACAAAACATGAGTAATGAAGAATACTTAACCCGAGCAAAGATAGTGATGTAAAACACCGAAAAAACTGGCTCCTTACTGCCTAACCCCATGTGTTATGCTTATGTTATTGTACTTTCACTAAAAAGGATGAATATAGCTTGGTGCATACCTATCAATATAAACAGACTAATTTAACTATATTGAATTGGCTCATTGCTGTTTTCATTCTAATGTATGCTAATACTTCAAGCGCCAGCCTGCCAAAAAATTCTATCACTGACAACACACTCTCAAACGCTAATGTAAAGTTTGAGTATTTTGAAGATGTAGATAAAAAATATAGCTTTGAAAATATCGTTGAATTAGCGAATGAATACTGGGTAGCATCTGAAAAACAAAACGAATCCTTTGGTTTTAGTGATTCACAGCTATGGGTTCGTCTAAACATTCAAAACGCAAAAGCAAAGCCTAGCAATTTTGTCTTTGAAATCGCCTACCCACTTTTAGATGACGTTACTTTTTATAAAGTACAGTCCGATGGAACGGTTCGTACATTAGATATTGGTGACAGTAAGCCCTTCTTCCCTCGCGATATTAACCACCCTAACATGTTAATGCGCTTTCAATTAGAAGCAGGAGAAAGTGCAGACCTCTATGCGAGGATAAAAACCAAAGGCTCAATGATTTTGCCTGTCAAAATATGGCAAGAGGCTCATTTTTTTGAATTTGCAGCCAAAGAAGAAAAATTCCATTTTTTCTACTATGGCACACTATCCATCATTATCTTAATTAACCTAGCTATATTTTTCACTCTGCGTGAAAAGCTATATTTGTATTATTCATTGGCAACAACAGGTTATTTACTATTTTTTATTACAACTAGAGGTTACGGTCAGCAATTGTTGTTTCCTGACTACCCCGCGCTCAATAGCCAACTTTTTCTATCTTCAATGCCTTTCCTTGCACTTTTTTCTTTGTTATTTGCCCGTGAGTTCTTGCAAACAAAGCAACATAGCCCTGTGATGGATACGGCCATTCGTGGAATGATTTATTTCGAATATTTTAATATGGTTGCAGCCGTAGTTTTAGATTACAACACAGCAGTGCGAATATCGGCTTTTTCCGCAATAGTACTCTTTATCATCTTATTCTTTGCAGGCCCAATTGCGTGGTTTGCTAAAAGGCGAGCAGGCGTGTTTTTCACAATCGCTTGGATGCCACTGACAATAGGGTTCGTTGTAACGGCTGGACGCTCCTTAGGTATATTTCAGAACAATTTTTTTACCGAATATGCGATGCAAATAGGATCGGGATTAGAAGCTTTCATCCTCACATTAGCTTTGGCAGACCGATTATATAGGGAAAGAGAAGAAAAGACGCTTGCTCAGATTAGCAACATAAAAAAAGAACAACAACGGCTTGAAATACAAAACCAACTGTCAGAAGCCATCATGCGTGACCCTACAACGAATTTAGCAAATCGCAACCGCTTTGAATGGTTTGTAAACAATACATTTTACGAACACAAGAATGAGCGTTTTGTTATTTGCGTAGCCAGAGTTACACGTTTCAACGAAATCACTCGAACACTTGGGCTTTCAAGTGTCGAACGTATTTTAAAGGCGATTGCTGATTATATGAATACTGCCATCAGTCGCATGCCAGGGGTCATTACCACACAAATATCCCAAGGCTCTGATGATGCAACATTCCAGTTAACGGGTGATACGTTCGGCGTATTAATAAAGCAAGATATCTTTGAAAAAAATATAGAACAATACGCTACATTTGTTAAAAGACTCTCATTGCCAATTGAAATAGATTCACTTTCTATTGACCTTGGACCTTTAGTGGGCTGTGCAAACTACCCTGAACATGGACTTGATGCGGCGCAACTCATACGCAATGCCATAGTCGCCATGGAAAGTTCACATCACGCGACCGATCAAATTGGCTATTATGATAAGGCTTTGGATATATACAATGAAAGCCGTTTAACCCTTATGTCTGATTTGCGAGAAGCACTCAAAAATGATCAACCTGAACTATATTATCAACCAAAACTGAATTTAGCAGACGATGCTATTGTTGGTTTAGAGGCCTTGATTCGCTGGCAACACCCTAAGCAAGGGTTTGTTTCACCCGCAGACTTTGTGCCTTTGGCAGAGCAAACAGGGGTAATAAAAGAGCTAACCTTATGGGCCATTGAACGTGCAGCTAAGGATCTCCAATCGCTTCGTAGCATAGGCTATGTTGGTAACATATCTATCAATATCTCAGCGAAAGACTTGCTGAGTGAACAACTAAAAGATCAAATTGAAGTGATATTAGAAAACTATCAAATAGTGCCCTCTACAGTCTTTCTTGAATTGACAGAAACCGCTGCAATGGATGACCCTGAAGCAGGGTTAATTGCGCTGAATGAACTGACATCACTTGGCTTAAACATTTCAATAGATGATTTTGGTGCTGGCTATTCATCGTTATCATACTTAAAACAACTTCCTGCCGCAGAGATTAAACTTGATCGCTCTTTAATTATGGATATAGCTCACAATGAAAGTTCACGAATTATTGTTAAAGCATCTGTTGATATGGCTCATGGCCTCGGATATAAGGTAGTTGCTGAGGGTATTGAAGACATTGAAACCTACCAACTAATGAAAACACTTGGCTGTGATGAACTTCAAGGGTTTTGGTTATGTAAGCCTATGCCATTAAAAGCTATTAGCAATTGGCTGTCTTCAAGATAATCCCCGAGAAACGTTTTAATGATGTGCTTTTAAAAGAAATATTATGGAGTTTTCCTATGTTCACCGAGGTGACTGCAGTATTGCTATAGGTGAAGCAAAATTGGCGCTTGATCTTTCTTGGTCATTTTACTAACAACCAACATAAACGAATTATCAATCATACGCTCAATTTCACCTTTAGGTATGGTGCCATCTAAAATCACTGTATTCCATTGTGCTTTGTTCATATGATACCCAGGAATGACAGACGGGAAAACATCTCTAAGCATCATGGCTTCGTCTGGATCACATTTTAGGTTAATGCAATAATGACCAGCCATTTTGCCATCAGTGCCTTTTTCATTTCCTTTACCCAAAGACAACGTAGCAAACATTTTTCCTTTAACTTTATATACCTCTACTTCTGCACCAAAGGGAAAATCAACGATGGTTTCAGGCTTAGTCAAAAAGTAATCTTGGCAGGCTTTGTAATCCATTATGTCTCCATGTTAGGTAAATAAAGCAATTTCGTCTTCCGAGAGATAGCGCCATTGCCCAAAATCTAGTTCGTCATCCAATGTAATGCTACCAATCTTTTCTCGATGCAACTCTATTACCTTATTGCCAACAGCTGCAAGCATTCTTTTTACCTGATGGTATTTTCCTTCACTAATGGTTAACAGCATTTGACGATTATCTATCACCGCTACTGTTGCCGGTTTGGTAGGTGCTTTTTCATTGTTTAACTCAACACCCGTTTCAAGGCATTTCACCATGTCGTCCGTAATATCAATTTTTGTGATCACACGATAAGTTTTATTACAGTCTTTATTCGGAGAAGTGATATTGTGCGACCATTTTCCATCATCAGTAATTAACACTAACCCCGTGGTGTCTACATCTAGCCGACCTGCAATATGCAAATCCGATGCGCGCTCGACATCAATAAGATGTAGAACGGATGGGTAAACTTCGTCGATCGTCGAACATATCATGTCTTCAGGTTTGTTTAACATGATATATCGATGACCTATTAGGCTAATTACCTCACCTTCTATTTTTACAACATCATCTTCAGCCAATTTAACGGCACCTGACGTAATAATTTCATCATTGACGGTAACCAATTTAGCTTTAAGGAGCTTCTTCGCATCATTTCGCGTAAGCTCTGTACTTTTACAAATAAATTTATCTAATCGCATAAGACTACCTTACTAACACCCTATAATTGTCTCACATGCGACAAGTAAGTTGAAATTAAAGCAATAAAAAATCGCACAAATTAGATGTAGTTAATCAAAATTCATATAACTAAAGTAACCGGCTCTTGCTTCGAGTTCTTTCATATTTACAAAACCTAATTTTTGATTAGTCAGATCTTCGTTTAAGACAAAACCAACTTCAACAATGTCATCAAGCGTGACGTTAACAACATTGTCTTGTACCAAACACTTAACATTAAACTCAGATAAACCGCCAAGTGCCATCGCATGTTGATAGATTAATGTGCCAGTTGGGTTCGCATCACTATGTTGAAAAAGAGCCACACCTCCATTTGTATCTGTGCTGATTTGAATTGAATAATAGTGTTCATTAACAGGGAAGCTTCCAATAATGATACCAAGTGGCTCAGTACTAACATTTTCTTTAAGTATTGTTGCTGAAACCAAGTAATGTGCAGAACTCTCCAGAACATTCAGTAAATACTGTGAATTTTTTGCTGTAGATAAATAACCATTGGAGGAATTCCAATACTCGTTCTCTTGCCAGTATTCATTCTCTGACTCAAAATTATCAATAATGATTGTTTGAGGCTTGTACGATATGGTTATCTTTGACACCCCATATGTGGTGTTACGTGAGAAAGCCAATAAGCCAACCACTACATTGCCAGATATAGAGCCAATTTCATGAGTCAAATATTCAATACCATTTAGCCCCACACTTGCTTGATTACCGTGAACTTCGACAAAAAATTCATCTCCCGATTTTATTGACACCTCCGTACTAATATTTGCTACAAGACGACCACCAATATCCCAAGGCGCTTCATGGTAATAAATCAAAAATGCGCCCCATTGTCCCAGTTTTACTCGAGCTGTGTAAAAGCTACCTTCATGCTCACCATTAAACAACAAAGATGCACTTAGGCTCGATGTGCTCTCTGTAGGAATTAACGTCGCAGATATCTTGTACTGTTCACCAATATCAAGGCTTTCACTCGTATACATAAGTCCTTGGCCAATAGGATGTATCTGCCCCTCCATTTCCTCCCAACCATTTGCCTGAGACCACAATGAGGAAATGCCATCATCAAAAGCATCAATAAAATGTTTGTTATAACTTTTCTTTTGATTGCTCTCATTTAGCTCGTCGACTTGTTCACTAGTACCGGAGTCTAGCTTAGGTAATTGATTGAGCTCTTTCATCACCCACAAATATGTGCCCCAATAATTCGATCGATTATTCCAATTAAATTTTCTTTTAGTTGATGAGATCGATCCACAAATATCATTCAAATAGCCAGACTCGATAGATTGAATTTTTTTTATCAGTAAATCTCTATCATTTACATTGTCTGTAAAAAAAGCGCCTAGTGCTAAGGAAAGAATAATTTCTGGATTGTGACTATCGGTATACCAACCATCATTTGATTGTGTTTTTATTATTGCGTCATTACCTGCAGTACTCGAACCACTGTATAATAAGGACGTTTTTGTGCTATTGCATGAGTGCACCCAATACGTACCTGCCTGTTCAGACAAACTATGTCCGAGATCATTTTTATAACTAGGGGAATCAACAAAACCATGATTGAGCAGTCCCATCGCTGAGGAGACTAACATATCTTCAATAATTGGGTTTTTAGTCACTTGATATGCTTGCCATAATGCGTCTGTAATATTCTCGGTCATCCAAGGAGAAAAACGCCTGTCATCCATAGAATTATCGCCAGGGTATTTCGCGCCTTCATGCCTCGCCCAAGAATGACGCCAAGTTCCATCTAACGGTAGTCCATCTGGATTTTCTTTTAAAATATGCTGGTGCAACACGTTAATACGTGTATTGATATTAGTCAGTAGTGTTTCATCACCGGTTATTTCAAACGCATTCACAAGAGCATTCAATGAAATTCCTGCACCACGTTCTGTGAAAGACTCATTTTCCGCATCATATGCATCATCATATTTTGCTTGGTAATAGTGCTGCTTATTAGATAATTCAGCTAATGCTGATACAAATGCATGATCAAATTGGCTGTCATCGCCTGTTAACGCTAGATGTATTTTTAAGGGTTCAATATACGTATATTTAGTATCGCAAGCCTTAGTAGGTCCTGCGAGCAAGGATCCCCCCATGCAATCTGTCCAATCGCCATCACGTTTAAGGTTTTCCATCCAATAATTAAATGAAGAATACGCTTCAACGTAGCAACTTGCCTCACCAGTTCGCATACAACCTTTATAGAGTGCAGTTACACGATCAAATAACCAATTCGCAAGCGTACTATTGGTATAATCAAGCGCACTTGCCCAAGCATACTGAGCAATCCAATACTCCTTTTGAGCATCCTCCCTCATTCGATAAAATGGAGCAATGATGCCTGCGTGTTCAAGATATTCAGGCTCGTGAACGGCAATAATTTTAGGGTGAGTCATCTGTGCTTTTGATGGTTTTTGATTAATCATTAGACCAAGCGATATATCACTTTTTTCGATTCGATTTTCAGTAGTCGTAGAACCGATGAACCAACTAAAGTCATCATTACCTTCGCTTAATTGCTCAACAAAAAACTGTACTCTTACAGCTCGAATACTTCGCGCGTTATCAGGGTTAAAATGCCAATACAGTGTTGGCTCGATAAAAATGGGGACTTCATTTCCTTGCTCATTATTAATCTTGAAGTAAGCTAAATTATGAACCAAACCTGGTGGAAGTGGTATTCCAATAGTTACTAATGTAGGGGTTTCAATAGTAGTTTGTGGAACAAGCGTAAACTTGTTAGCTGGACTTGTCGTAGAAAAAAGGGCAAAAAATATTAAGCTCAAGAACACTCTTACTGCTGGCATCTTAACTTCTCCATTTGATGTCTTATATCTCTCGTCAAATACGAATATTAGCTCTACTAACAAGACTAGAGAACTTGCCGTATCGACTTATTTAATAATAGTGAGTTTTTTAGAATTCATAAAGTTTCCAAGGCATAAACAACAATAGATACCCAGCACAAAAGTTTATTTTGGCAAACTGGTTATCAGATAAAGACAAACGCCGTATCAAAGCTTTAATATCACTACCATGTAAAACAAAATCTACATGATGTTAAAAATATTTGACATCACATAAAAGTCAAATTAAAGTTACACCATGTCAAATATTTTCAACATGAGTTTAGGAAGAAGTTATGTCATTTATTCACAAAAGCGTTTGGGTTCAATTTTTAATTACTCTATTCATCGGTTATCACTTCGGAACGAGTTTTTACTATCTGTTCGAAACGGGACAGCTCACTGATGAGGGGTATACCGAATTATTAATATTCACAGCATTTCAACTCGTCGTATTGAACATAGCTGTCCATACAATCGTCGCTATTTTCAGTAATAAGGCAGAGTTGGAACTTGAAAAAGACGAAAGGGATGAGCTTATCAACCTAAAAGGCGCTAACGTCGCATACAACACATTAAGCACCTGGGTTGTCATACTCCTAGTGCAGCTTTGGTTAACGACACTACCAAATGCACGATTTTTCTTCGAAACGTTAAGTGGCGAATACAATATATTAAACCTATTACTTGTCGGTTTCTTAGTTGCAGAAATATTACGATTCTCAACACAACTTTATCATTACCAAAAAGGCCTTTAATAATGGCAAAAGTACTGATTAATCAAATTCGTGTCTTACGTTTTAATCATCAAGAAATGACCCAGCAGGACTTGGCTAAAACAGTAGGCGTATCGCGACAAACAATTGTAGCGATTGAGAAAGGGAAATACTCCCCTTCACTTGAAGTTGCTTTTAAGATCGCCGATGTATTTTCGGTGCCGATCGAACAAGTATTCTCCTATCAAGAAAAAGCCGAAGAATAATCTTCGGCTTTTTGATGTTTGGTCACTTATAAGCTACGTGTTTTGTTGCTTTAGTAGTGCTTTAATCTCTTGTAATTCTTGCTCTAACTTTTCAATTTGAGCTCGACTTGCAGGCTCTCCTCCTTCCCTAGTTTCTCCATGAGATTGAGCTCTGAAGTTTTCATGTTCCTCACTCATGACTTCCAATATAGTACCGACCATCATGTTTAAGAATATAAATGCAGTAAGAAAAATAAAGGTTAGATAGAAAACCCAGCTAAGCGGATAAACCGCCATCGTCTCGTACATTACATCAGTCCAATCCTCAAATGTCGCCACTCGAAATAGCGTGAGCATTGAAATAGAAACATCTCCCCACAGAGTTTCATTTATTTCATGAAACACTATCGAACCAATAGCTGCGTATATATAGAAAATAACGAACATCAACAAGCCAATATAGCCCATTCTTGGGATGGCTTTTAATAAAGCATTAATTAATAGCCTTAACTCAGGTACCATTGAAACCAGACGCAATACCCTAAATACTCGTAATAAACGAGCAATAAGAACCCCTGAGCCACCAGCTGGAATTAAGCTACCAATGACAATGATTGTGTCGAAAATATTCCAACCACTTTTAAAGAACGACGCTTTCTTCGGCGTTGCCAAAAACCGAATCACTATTTCAAAGACAAAAAACAAGGTGACAGCAACATCAAGAATCCCCAAAACCTGAATTGCAGCAGGGGGTAAATTGTGAGTTTTAGCGCCAACTAATAATGCCGACAGAATAATGACGGCAATGACGACACCCTGGAAAATTTTCGAGTTATCAAATTTCTTTAATCGGCGTTGAAACTTAAAAACTAATGACGACATTTATCGAACTCCATCACCAACAAAAGGGTTTGTGCGACGCTCTTCACCAAACGTACTCATCGGGCCGTGTCCTGGAATAAACTGAACATCGTCGCCCAATGGGAATAAGTTCTCACGAATAGACTTAATCAATGTTGGGTGATCTCCTCTAGGGAAGTCCGTTCTACCAATAGAACCTTTAAATAACACATCGCCTACTTGCGCTAATTTTGTTTTAGGATCAAAAAATACAACATGACCAGGCGTATGACCTGGACAAAAATACACGCTTAATTCAACATTACCGAACGTTACCGTGTCACCTTGGTCAAGCCAACGATCAGTTGTGAATGCTTCAGCGTGTGAGAAGCCAAAACGCTCCTTTTGCATTGGAATCAAGTCTATCCAGAATTGATCTTCTTTATGTGGTCCCTCGATAGACACATTAAAATGTGCTGCCACATCTTTAGTCGCGCCAGCATGATCGATATGTGCATGAGTAAGTAAAATCTTAGAAACTTTTACGTCATTTTGCGCAACGGCCGCTTTAATAAGGTCAGCATCGCCTCCTGGATCCACAATGGCACCTTCGAGGGTTTCATCACACCAAAACAATGTGCAGTTTTGCTGAAATGGAGTAACGGGAATAATTTGATAGCGCAACATAGCGAAAACCTTTCTCTCTTTTTATCTGCCACAGACGGCTTTTAGTGGACGGTATTATAGGGTTATTGGGGTAAGAAGATAAATAGCCAAACCTTTTTTGCCATTATTTTTGCTGTTGAATGTAAAAATCTATGTCGTTTGACATAAATTCATGTTTTACGGGTTGACTATAATTCAATCACTTAGCGACGAGTTGCAGGTATTTGCGATAGGATTATTTACATTCACTTGTGCTTTAGAAACACTTTATTCACGTTATGGTGCCATGATTAATCCTGCCAATTAGGCATAACCAATAAACGGAGAGATATCATGGCTAAGTTAATTAAATCAGTAGCAACATTATCAGTAACCGTTGGCGCTTTAGTTTTTTCATCAATGAGTGCTGCTGATATGCAACCTCAACTTGAAAGAGCTTTAGTTAAAACATGTAAAGCGGCAATTAGCGATAAACCGATAAAATTAAAAGTTGCAATGGACAGCTATAAGTTGAATCAGCGTGACGTTGCGTTAGGTGTAATGTGTAATAATGTCGATATTATTGAATTCGCTGAGCAAAACGGGGCTTACCGCACCGCTAGTCGCTTACAAAACAGTTTGGGTAACGTCGATATCATTGACGTTGCGGCAATTCAAAAAACTAATGTTAATTTTTAGCGCTATGATGGTTAAAACAATACATTAAATGCTCGCTGCAGACTGTCCCCTATAGAGTTATGTTGTTATAGGGGCTTCACGCCTTCTACTATATTTTTCATCTATACCATCAATAAAGAATATTAATTAATACTTCACTAATGATGCGCAACTCGTTAAGCTTTCTTATTAAAAACAATAACAAGATTTTCTATGGCATTAAGAGATTCATTTCATTCCCGTATTGGTTTTGTCCTTGCTGCGGCTGGCAGCGCAATTGGTTTAGGTAATATCTGGGGTTTTCCAACAAACGCAGCAAATAATGGCGGTGGCGCATTTTTATTTGTTTATCTCGTTGTAACCTTTTTACTTGCAATACCTGCGTTGTACGCTGAAATATATATTGGTAACCAAGCACAGAAAAACCCAGTTTCAGCATTAGGAGAAGCATGTAGTGAAAGAATGCCTAAAGTTGGGCGTTTAGCAGGTAAAATAGGCTTAGTCGGCGCAATCATGATGCTAAGCTTTTATACTATTGTTGCTGGTTGGATGCTTTCACATTCTTTTGCAGGGTTTACTGCATTATTTGGTTTATCAGAAGTTTCTAGTTGGCTTGCTAGTGATTCAACTCTCCGAAATATTCTCTTCACACCAATTTTTATTATTTTAGGCGCGGCAATTATCCATCAAGGCGTCCATAAGGGCATTGAAAAGTGGTCAAGCAGGCTTATGCCGATATTATTGATCATGTTAATTTGCTTGATCATTTATATCCTGCAACAAGACGGCGCTGTTGAGGGCCTGAAGCAATATTTAATTCCAGACTTTAGCCGAGTTACTGAACCAAAATTAATCATTTCTGCAATGGGACAAGCTTTCTTTTCATTGAGCATAGGTGTTGGTGGCATGATGATCTATGGCTCATACATGGCTAAAGATAAAGACATTGGTAAACTCGTATTCTCTATTGGCGCCTTAGATACGCTCATCGCTTTTTTGGCTGGATTGCTAATCATTCCAGCGCTTTATGTCGCCCAGCACGCTGGCCAAGAAGTGTTTGCAGGTGATAATTTAATTGGGGAAGGTCAATTAATCTTCAATATTTTGCCAACACTCTTTAGTACAATGGGCGATGTAGGTTTGTTTGTGTCAGCGGCATTTTTTGCGTTGTTATCAATCGCTGCACTAACCTCAACAATTTCATCAACTGAAGTGCCGGTCTCTTACCTCGTTGAAGAAAAATCAATGAGCCGCCCAAAAGCAACTTGGTTGATCTCTGCTATAGTATTAACAGCAAGCATGACACTGGTTGCGTTTTTTGATGTTTTATTTGGTCTTGTTATTCAGGGGCTTACAACAATACTACAGCCGCTAAGTTGTTTGTTTTATTTCATTGTTGTTGGTTGGATATGGAATAGAGGAAATAAGCTCAAAGATCAGTCCGTGATTGCAAACAGACCCTACTTGAAATACTGGGGCAATTACCTGCAATATGTCTGCCCTTTATTATTATTGTTGGTTTTCTACAACGTTGCTTTAGCCTAGCTTTAGGCGCTGATGTTAGCATCGAAGCAATAGAGTTAAATGTTAATTGATGGAGAAAAATAATGAATAAAATAGTCCATATCATCATTGCAATTTTGCTACCACCTTTAGCTGTATTTTTGAAAAGTGGCGCTGGTAAAGACCTTTTAATAAACATTGTATTATGTTTCTTATTTTGGATACCAGCGATACTGCATGCCGTTTGGCTCATCACAAAAGACTAACAAAAAAGCCCTTTGCTACAACAAAGGGCTTTTTTATTACTTGGTTACATTGTTTCGACCACGTTTTTTAGCTTTATAAAGCAGTTCGTCAGCGCTTTTCAACACCATTTCAAAAGACTGGCCAGAATGTCGTTGTGAAACACCAATAGATATCGTCACACTTACAGTTTTCTCTTGTGTTGCCTGTTTTTTCTTTGGGTTTCTATCTTTTTTAGTTTTACGCACACCTTGTCTAATCACCATTTTATAATCGGCAATTTCTTGTCTTAACTTGTCTAGTTCGTTGAAAACTTGCTCCGCGTTTTTTCTTGGAAAAACAACAGTGAACTCCTCTCCACCATATCGAAATACTTTTCCTCCAGCCCTTACCTGCTTCAACTTAGCGGCTACAAGTTTCAAAACTTGGTCACCAATATCATGACCATAGGTATCATTAAACTTTTTAAAATGGTCTACGTCCATCATCGCGACGCTGTAATTACGCCCTAGAGAAAGCGCAAGCTGGTTCAATGCTCTTCTCGAAGGTAAACCTGTGAGCTCATCTCGATACGCTAAGAAATAAGAACTTGCAACAACGCTAAGCAGGTAATAGCAAATAAGTATGGTCAGCGATATCTGCCAGTTTATCCCAGTAAGTTGTGACTGTGTCAGGTACCATAGGACGACACTTGCTAACGCAGCAGGATAAAATAAGTGTGTCGTTCTTAGGCACTGTACAATGTACAAGCAAATAACGACAAGCAAAGGCAGTTCTATTGCTAAATAGCTAGAAAACAACGAGTAGAAAGGAATATCAACAGCATATTGAGCCAGATATTCGAGGATTTCAAGCCAAGCAAGCGACATCATGTAGGCGACAAAAAACAACGCAAGGCGAGCAAGCAAGTGGACAGATAGCAAGTTTCTATCTTTAAAAAACGCTAGACCACCAAAAAAGAAAATTACCGCTAAATTGATAATTTCAGCAGTTAGAGGTACTGACTTAACAATAACGGCTTTATCAAGCTCAATAGCAATCAACACCGCAAATAGTAAAATTAGAAGAGCAAAACGCGAATTATTAAACTGACTAGCAAATAAGAAACTCACTACCATCAATAAGCCAAGTTGGTTTACACTAATTGTACTGAGTAATGTAGTAATAACAGGTACTTGGCTTACCGCTACTAAGGTAATTAACAGTAAACAAATACTCACCAAACTGGTCTTTAACCCGACGAACTTTGTCACTAACTTCCCCAAAAATGCAAAATTTAACTAAAATATGGTTCAAGGCTTTTCTTTATTTGTTAATATGTCATCAATTCACAGCCCTTTCGCGAATATGATAACACAGGCAAGATAATGTCTATAAGACAAGTAGTAAATTTAGGCACACAGAACCAACCTTTTTCCGTCACTAGCAGAGCACAAATGATTAACTTAATATCATTGTTTACCTTTGCAGTATCGTTGCTCTATACGGTCAACTATCTTTTTATCATCAAGAACCCGCTGGTGGCTGCAATAAACGCAGCATTCACCGTCGCTTATTTACTAACATTATGCTTTAGTTACTTTCATCAATTCACCAAAGCAAAAGTATGGTTTTTTGGTGTTTTAATGCTCCATTTAATCGTATGTACCAATGTATATGTCACTAAGGATAGTGGCTTCCATTTGTATTTCTTTTTAGTCCCGACAGGCGCCTTTTTACTGTTCGAGATTCATGAAGTTAAAGCGAAAGTCATCTTAAGCCTAATTGCCACAATACTATTTTTCTATTGTGAAAACAGTATGAATATGACGCCGTTAATTGAGTTAACGGATGATGAAAATCACTTACTTTATCAAACGGTCGTCTTTATCAATATGATTGAAGTGATCATCGTATTAACCCTCTTTTCAAACCAAATAGAAAAGAATCAATTAAAGCTGACCATGCAAGCAAAGTATGATGCGTTGACGGGTGTTGCGAATCGCCACTTCTTTTTTGAAAAAGGTGACCAGATATTCAATTTAAGTAACGTTGAACAACGCCCTCTTTGTCTCGCATTACTTGATTTAGATTACTTCAAAAAGATCAATGATAGCTTTGGTCACCAAGCCGGTGATACTTGCTTGATTGAAGTCGCTAATCTCATTAACGCAAATATTCGTGAGCAAGACTTTTTTGCACGAATCGGCGGTGAAGAATTCGTTATTCTGCTGCCGGATACAACGGCAAACGAAGCCAATAGTTTACTGGAGCGATTACGCATACTCATCGAACAGCATACAATTACTGTTGATAATGACAAAACATTGCACTGTACGACGAGTATGGGGCTAGCAAGCAAAGATAAAGAGAATCAAAGTTTGAAAGACCTACTTGTTTCTGCCGATCATGCTTTATACGACGCAAAAAATAGAGGAAGAAACCGAATCGCTCTTTACACTAAATTAAGTGCATAAAATAGCATTAGCTCGATAAGGTTTGCTCTAGGTTCGGTGAGTTTTTGTTGTCCAAGCTGGTATCAACCTGTTCAATTTTTTCAAACCGGTTAGCTATTTTGTTTGCAGAAGTGTTAATTTGTTTAACATCGTTTGCGGCCTGATCAATATGTTTTGCGAGGTTGTCAAACCGCGTCCTAAAACGAGAAAAATCAACTGACAAGTGGCTTAAATGCGCTTGAATGATATGCACTTGCTCTTTAGTCGCCTCATCCTTAATTACCGCTCTTGCTGTCGTGAGTATCGCCATTAGCGTCGTCGGTGAGGCAAGCCAAACACGCTTTTGGTTTGCTATCTCTACCAAATCGCTATGATGCGCATGAATTTCGGCAAAGACAGCTTCCGCAGGAATAAACATTACCGCTCCTTGAGCCGTTTCTCGCTCTATCAGATACTTTTCTGATATGTCATTGATATGCTTTTTAATATCCTGCTTAAATTGGCGTTGTGCAGCTTTTCTCTCACTATCTGGCAACGAAATATCTGTGAACCTTCGGTAACTCTCAAGCGGAAATTTTGCATCAACAACAACATTGCCTGTAGGTTCAGGTAAGAACAACACGCAGTCTGCTACTTTACCATTTGATAACGTATGTTGAATCGAAAAATGGGTTTCAGGTAAAACGTTACGAATTAATCCGTTTAATTGTACCTCTCCGAACGCCCCCCTTGAGCGCTTGTCAGCTAAAACCTCCTGAAGACTCACTACATTGCTCGATAATTCAGTTATTTTTTGTTGAGCATCATCAATTAAAGCTAAACGCTTTAAAATATCATTGAATGTTTTCGTTGTTTTTTCAAAACCATCAGATAGGCGCTTTTCAACTTGCTCACTGATACTTTGCAACCGTTTGTCTGTGGAGTCTGTCAGTGAACTAATATTCTTGGCTAGCGTATTGGCTAACTCTTCACGGTTTTCTTTTGCATGGCGAGCAAGCGTTTGATGCAATGTATCAAACGATTTTAGCTGTTGGTCAGAAGATTGCTGATGGAATTCCGCCTGCTGACGCATCAGCTTCATTCTCAAGTCGACAAGTTGTTGCTCAGTGGCCATTTTTACTTCAACGGGCAGCTTTTGAAGCAAGGGTAAAGTTTGTGAAAGTTGCTCATTTATTAAAAGTTGTTGATTTGCTAACCCCTCAATACGCTTTTTTTGTATGATAACGACAATCAATAGAATAAGGCCAATGAGAGCGCCAATAACACCGATGGCTAATTCAATATTCCACGATTCAATTTGAGAGAGCATAACAACCTTAACAAACACTTTTTTCGCTATAGTAGCGATAAACGTCAGCTAAGTAAAAAGCCAAACCCTTTGAGACATGCCAAGCGCATTAAAAATAAACAATGTTTAACGTGATTGACAAAGTGATCCACATTAAGGCGATTAGCGGGACCCCCACCTTAACAAAATCCGAAAACTGGTAACCACCAGCATTCATCACTAATAAATTAGTTTTGTATGCCATGGGGGTCGCATAGCTTAAGTTTGCTCCAAAGAGAACAGCTAGGACAAATGGCTCTGGAGGAGCACCAAGTTGTTGTGCTACTGACATAGCAATCGGCGTCCCTATTACTGCCGCAGCATTGTTAGAGACAATATTTGTTAAGATAGCGAGTAATAGCATGAGTGCAGCCAGAACTCCCCCTACGGGTAGCGAAGAGGATAGAGCAACAAAAATCTCCGCTAAGTACTGAGCGGCTCCAGTACTGACCATTGCAGCGCCAAGAGCCAATGAGGCCGCTACAATCAAAATCACTTGAGTACTTAAAGCTGATGCTACTTCCTGCCAATTCAAGCATCGGGAAGCAAGTAAAACGAATACGCCGCACATAGCGCTAATGACGATAGGCAATACATCGAATACCGGCAATAAGACCACGCCAAATAACACGCCTAAGGCAACAGGTGCTTTTTTAGTCTGGACAACCTTCGCCGCACCGTCAACAACCAGAATACCTTGTTGAGATTTCAATTCTTCGATTTGATCGGCATCGCCTTGGACTAACAAAATATCCCCTACTCGCAATGGAATACTACCGATGCTTTGTCGCTCGATATCCATCGGCTTGCCTTCACGATGTAACGCGACAGCGCTAATCCCGTACTCTGAGCTAAAATTCGCGCTTTTTAGTGTTTTGCCTATCAGCCCAGACCCAAGAATAATGACGACCTCAGCGAGCACTTGGTTACCAGCCTCTAATGGGTGTTCAGCATCTATTTTATGTTTCCCTGAGTGCAACGTAGCTTTTAATACGCTTTCGTATTCTTTCAATCGGTCTGGATAATCTTTGACATGAATACGATCATTAACTTTGATAATGGTGTCTGGCAAAGGCAGTAACTTGTGAAAATCCTTACCACGTTGAATACTTTCAATTCGAATCATGCCATCCGTTAGTTTTATCGCTTTTGATACCTTTTCACCGATTAAAGGACAGTTTTCGCCTACATGCAGGTAAGCGCTAAATAACCGCGGAGAGGTATCTGGCAAAGATGCTTCACGTTCGGGTAAAATTCTTGGCGCAATTAGCCATAAATACAATAACGCAACGACAGCAGCACCAAACGCGATCGGTGCAAAGTCAAACATCCCAAAACGTTCCATCCCCAGATCGGCAGCAACACTGACTACCAGTAGGTTTGTTGATGTACCAATCGTTGTAAACATGCCACCAACTAGCGTGGCAAATCCCATTGGCATTAACATGCCACTGACATTGGATTGCGTTCGAATCGCAACGCTTATTAATATAGGTAAAAGTAGAACGACAATAGGGGTATTATTGACAAATGCACTTAATGCCCCCGCAATAATTAAGGTACTCAATAATGAAAATGAAGGACTGACTTTCCACATCCGTGACAAGTTTCGTCCAATAGGCTCTAGGGCTCCTGTTAAAACAATGGCCTGTCCGATAATCATCAAGGCACATACCGTGACAAGTGCCTCATGCCCAAAGCCATGAAAAAAGTATACTGGATCTAACGTTTCGCCTTGATACTGGAAAGGAAAGAGCGCAAAAAATACGGTCAAAACCGCAATCACCGCTAATGATGAAGTTTCTAATGCAATGTCGTCACGCTTAAATAGATATAGCGCACCTAGCGTTAACAATAGTACAAACAAAGCATGCATATTTGGCAGCGATGGCAACCCAGCAAATAGCATTTCACATCCCTAAAAGCTTGTTATTATTTCAACACCTTAGCACCTTTTTTTAAAATAGATGAAATTTTCTTCATTACAAATAAAAAAAGCGCTCATGAGAGCGCTTTTCTAACACAGATTTTTCTTAACTTAAAGCTTCATCCAAATTTTCAATCTTGGCTTGCCAGATTGCCGGACCAGTAACATGAGCAGACTCGCCCGTGCTATCTACAGCAACGGTAACTGGCATATCTTCTACTTCAAACTCGTAGATTGCTTCCATACCAAGGTCTTCAAACGCTACAACCTTAGCTTTCTTAATTGCTTTAGACACTAAGTAAGCTGCGCCACCAACTGCCATTAAGTATACTGATTTATTGTTCTTGATTGACTCACAGGTAGCTGCTCCACGCTCAGCTTTACCAATAGTCCCCAGTAAACCTGTTTGTGAAAGCATCATGTCAGTAAACTTATCCATACGTGTCGCCGTCGTTGGGCCTGCTGGACCTACCGCTTCATCGCCAATAGCGTCAACTGGACCTACGTAGTAAATAAACTTATCGGTAAAATCAACAGGAAGTTCTTCTCCCTTATTTACCATATCTTGAATGCGTTTATGAGCGGCATCGCGTCCTGTTAGGATTTTACCTGAAAGTAATACCGTTTCACCGGTTTTCCAATCGCTAACGTCAGCCTTCTTTAATTCATCGACATTAACACGGCGCACGTTTTCACCAACTTCCCAGGTAATTTCTGGCCACTCTTCTAGCTTAGGAGGAGTTAAGTCAGCTGGGCCTGAGCCATCTAGGTGAAAATGCACATGGCGTGTTGCCGCACAGTTAGGGATCATCACAACAGGCTTAGACGCAGCGTGTGTCGGTGCTGAGTTAATTTTTACATCAACAACCGTTGTTAAACCACCTAGGCCTTGTGCACCAATACCTAATTTATTCACACGTTCGTATATCTCTAGACGCAACTCTT
This sequence comes from Thalassotalea loyana, assembly GCF_030161435.1. Classification (GTDB taxonomy): domain Bacteria; phylum Pseudomonadota; class Gammaproteobacteria; order Enterobacterales; family Alteromonadaceae; genus Thalassotalea_G; species Thalassotalea_G loyana. The sequence goes on from NZ_BSSV01000003.1 coordinate 322,833, forward strand.
CTTCTGCGTTTTGTGGACCACGCTCGATTAACTCCTGAATATCAACAGGATCCATTAAGCTTTCTTTAGCAAGTACACCCGCTTTTTCCGCTGTACCGCCAATACCTATACCCAACATACCTGGTGGACACCAACCAGCACCCATTTTAGGTAATGTTTCAACAACCCAGTCAGCAACTGAGTCAGAAGGGTTTAACATCACCATCTTAGTTTTATTCTCACTTCCGCCACCTTTTGCAGCGATCATCACTTCAACGTGATGGCCTGCAACCATATCTAAATGAACGACTGACGGAGTGTTGTCTTTTGTGTTTTTACGAGCGCCTGCCGGATCAGCAACAATTGAAGCACGAAGCGGGTTGTCAGGGTTCATGTACGCACGACGTGTGCCTTCATCAACCATTTGCTGAACTGTCATGTCAGTTTTATCCCACTTAACATCCATACCAACTTTGACAAAACAAGTCACAATACCAGTATCTTGACAGATTGGGCGCTTACCGTGAGCCGACATTCTTGAGTTAATCAAAATTTGAGCGATGGCATCTTTTGCCGCTGTGCTTTGCTCTTTGTGGTAGGTTTTTTCTAATGCTTGAACGAAGTCAATTGGATGGTAGTACGAGATGTATTGCAATGAGTCAGCAATACTCTCAATAAAATCTTCTTGCTTTATAATTGTCATGAGTCTCTCTTTTTTTGGTTTCTTCAACATCAGCATCACAGCGAAGTAAACTTTAGTTGAAAGTTATAATTTTGCCGATATGATACCTTGCTTAAAAGCGACTCGCTAGCGGTTTAGCGAGGGTTATCGATACAATTTGATAAAAACATTGAGTTAACGTTGCAATCAAACAATCTTCAGTATGGCTATGAAGCCAAACCTTTGACAAACTTTTCCGTAAATCAAGCGTTAAATGCTATTAGTCAGCTTGTTAAAGAGCCGTGGGCAATGTGGTTAGACTCATGTAATAGTCAACATATCGATAATCAGTACGATATTTTTGTTTGGCAGCCGTTGTGCAAAATAAAAACGACAAATCATCAAACGTTTGTCTGCAAGGATGACATATGGGATTTGTTTAGCAGTTTAGATCCACTTGTAGCTATTGAGCAAAAAATAGCTGAGTGTTTCGAGGCGACAAACATTTCACCGTCAGGTTTGCCATTTAATGGCGGCGCTGTGGGTTATTTTAGTTATGATTTAGGTCGAGCTTTTGAAACTTTGCCATCACAGGCATCAAACGACCTAGCCGTATATGATATGGCGGTTGGTATTTATGACACGGCAATCATAATCGATAAAATAACCGATACGGTTTACCTGTTTTGTCTCGACGATAAACGAGAAGAATTGATTAATGCGTTAACTAAAAATGCATCTGTACCATACCAAGAAAATACCAATAAATTTGCGTTAAGCTCAGCGTGGCAGTCGAATATGACACAAGCGCAATACCGAGAGAAGTTTGAAAAGATCCAACAATATTTGCGATCAGGTGATTGTTATCAAATTAACCTAACACAACGCTTTGAAGCGCAATATCAAGGCGATGAATTTGATGCCTATTTAAAGCTCAGAAAACACAACAATGCGCCATTTTCAGCGTATCTCAATATTGATGATATTAAGGTGCTTAGTATTTCCCCTGAGCGATTCATCCAGATCAAACAAAATAAAGTACAAACTAAGCCGATAAAAGGCACACGTCCACGTAGCAATGATCCGACGCAAGACGAAAAAAACAAACAGTCATTGTCTTTAGCAAACAAAGATAAAGCCGAAAATCTAATGATTGTTGACCTGTTGAGAAACGATATTTCAAGGGCATGTAAGCCCGGCAGTGTTAAAGTGCCTAAACTATTCGATATTGAAAGTTTTCCAGCGGTACATCACTTAGTGAGTACTATTGAAGGCGAACTTGCAGAAGATAAGTCTGCAATAGATTTGATACGAGGAGCCTTCCCTGGAGGGTCAATAACTGGCGCTCCCAAAATTCGCGCGATGGAAATTATCGAAGAGCTTGAACCACATAGGAGAAATATATATTGTGGTTCTATTGGATACATTTCTGCCTGTGGCAACATGGACACCAGTATTACAATTCGAACACTCACATGCCTAAACGGAAGAATCATCTGTAACGCTGGCGGCGGAATTGTTGCTGATTCTGCTTGTGACGAAGAGTACCAAGAAACTTTTGACAAAGTGAATAAAATTTTACCGGTACTCGGTGAGCTTAACTGACGAAAAGTAACGACAAGGAAATAAAATGAATAAATCGGAATTTCTTAACTTATTCAAACTATCTCCTTTAGCTGAATCAAGTCATCAGTTTCGTTATTCTCTCGTATCTGACAGACCTACCCGTCAAGCCGCTGTGTTAATTGCAATTACCGAGCGAAATAACCAACTTGAAATACTCCTGACAAAACGAGCAAAGCATTTAAAGCACCACGCGGGCCAAATCAGTTTTCCCGGAGGCAAGGCAGAAGCTCATGACGACAACCTTAAGGTTACTGCAGTAAGAGAATTTGAAGAGGAAGTAGGTATCAAAAGAGAGCAGCTTGAGCTTTTAGGGTGCATGCACCCCTACCAAACGATTTCAGGCTTCGACGTATTACCCGTCATCGCTTATTTGCATGAGCCAATAACGTTTAACATTGATACAAACGAAGTGGACGAAGTATTCTTTGTACCCTTGGAGCATTGCCTAGATACCAATAATCATTTGCATGTTGCAACCCAACTTCGTGGCCAAGACTACAAAGTTACCTTCATTCCCTACCAAGACTATAACATTTGGGGAGCAACAGCAGCGATGTTGAAAGACTTTGCTCTACACTTCCAACAGCCTTCGCTTGGCTAACAATAAGCTCATTTTTCATCTCACAGCTATACTAATGTAGATGTAAGAGCAGTTTTTATTGTTCATTAAGTTAACTTTCAGTTACCATTACCGAAGATAATTCAAAATATTTACATTTATTACAGTATTAATTCAGGTTTATAGCATGATTAGTGTATTTGATATGTTTTCTATCGGCATCGGCCCTTCAAGTTCTCATACCGTGGGACCAATGCGCGCTGCAAAATTATTTGTTGATGAACTATTAAACACAAACCAGTTAACTCAGGTTGACCGGGTAAAAGCAGAGCTTTTTGGTTCTTTAGGTCAAACGGGCATCGGCCATGGTACAGGTAAAGCCGTCATTTTAGGACTTACAGGTGAAACGCCTGAAGGGATACCAGTTGAAAAAATTGATACGACCTTAGCTAGCGTAGAAAAGTCGCAAACAATCCTTTTAAACGGTGAGCATGAAGTAGCATTTCCAAAGGGAGATGCCATTATTTATCATCGACGAAAAACGCTACCCGCTCATGCAAACGCAATGACAATTTTCGCATACAACGATGAAGAACTTTTGCTAGAAAAAACGTTTTATTCTATCGGTGGTGGATTTATCGTTGAAGATAGTGAATTTGAAAAAGAAAAAGACAAAGCATTATCGTTGCATAGTAACATTGACCGACCTCATAAATTCTCAACTGCCGACGAATTAATTACCGAAGCGACAACTAAAGGCATTAGCATCAGTACATTGATGATGGATAATGAAAAATGCCTGAATGATGAAGCAACAATTCGAAAAAACCTTGTAAAAATTTGGCAAGCTATGCACGAATCTGTTGAGCGTGGTATTCGTACAGAAGGTATTTTACCTGGCGGTTTAAAAGTAACCCGTCGAGCTCCTGCATTACATCGAACACTATCTGTAGAAAATTCTAATGACCCACTTACAGCCATGGACTGGGTAAATTTATTTGCACTCGCTGTGAACGAGGAGAATGCGGCTGGTAGTCGTGTTGTGACAGCACCAACCAACGGTGCAGCAGGTATTATTCCTGCAGTCTTGTGTTACTACAATAAATTTATTAAACCTGTGGACGACGAAGACTGTATTCGTTACCTATTAACGGCCGCAGCCATTGGTATTCTATACAAAACCAATGCATCTATCTCTGGTGCTGAAGTGGGTTGCCAAGGTGAAGTAGGTGTCGCTTGCTCAATGGCTGCTGGTGCACTCACAGAAATTATGGGTGGTAGCCCACAACAAGTTGAAAATGCAGCCGAAATTGGTATGGAACACAACCTAGGCCTTACATGTGATCCGGTAGGTGGTTTAGTCCAAGTTCCGTGTATTGAGCGAAACGCTATGGGTGCTGTGAAAGCGATAAATGCCTCGCGATTAGCATTGCGTGGTAATGGCACACAAAAGGTATCTTTAGACAAAGTCATTAAGACAATGTGGGATACAGGTAATGATATGAAAACGAAATATAAAGAGACTTCTCGTGGTGGTCTTGCAGTAAATATTATCGAATGTTAATTGGAAATTATTGCCATAAAAAAAGCCCTTACACTCACGTGTAAGGGCTTTTTTAGTAAGTTCTATTGCTATCGAACCGGTAAATCAATATCAGAGAACATCTCTTCAATTTCAGCATTATTTTTTAATAACACGGCTTTAGTCACTAAATCGCGATTCAAGTGTGGTGCAAATCGCTCGATAAAGTCAAACATATAGCTTCTCAGGAAAGTTCCACGTCTAAAGCCTATTTTGGTCGTGCTCGCCTTGAACAAGTGACTTGCATCTATTCTAACAAGATCACTATCTAGCTCATCATCTAATGCCATCGTGGCTATTACGCCAATACCAACGCCAAGACGAACATAGGTTTTAATTACATCAGCATCTGTCGCAGTAAATGCTATTTTAGGCTCACACCCTACTTCCTTAAAAGCTGTATCAAGTTCAGAGCGCCCGGTAAAGCCAAACACGTACGTAACTAAAGAATACTGAGCAATATCAGGAATTGTAATATTCTTCATAGTTGCCAAAGGATGATCTTTGCGAACAATGATACTGCGGTTCCAGTGATAACATGGCAACATGATCAAGTCGTTGTATAAGTGCATTGACTCTGTCGCTATCGCAAAATCCGCTTCGCCTTTTGATGCAGCATCGCTAATTTGTGCTGGTGTACCTTGATACATATGCAATGAGACTTTTGGAAATTTCTTCACAAACCCCTGAATGATATCAGGCAACGCATAACGTGCTTGAGTATGTGTTGTTGCGATACGTAATTTACCTTCATCAGGTTGAGTATGCTCGCGAGCAACGGCTTTGATCGCTTCAACCTTTGAAAGAATTTCCGTTGCAATATTAATCACTTCATTACCAGCAGGAGTAACATGCGTTAAATGCTTGCCCGAACGACCGAAAATTTGAATACCAAGCTCGTCTTCAAGCATTCGCACTTGCTTACTAATTCCAGGCTGTGAGGTATATAAACTCTCTGCCGTAGCAGAAACGTTTAAATTATTATTTAGGACTTCGACAATGTAACGGAGTTGTTGGAGCTTCATAACGCATCTTAATTTTTTTGCTTATAGCAAAAATATATACAAAATCATTCTAATATTCCATATTATTTTTACATGCAATTGAATTTATTTTAATCAACCTACGAAAATTGCGACTAAATCGGCCATAAATAAGCTATCTATTTATCATCAATGAAAAAATCTATATTTGGGCTATGCTTATAGAAGCATTTTTTGTAGACTGCTAAGTGTTTATATAATCATAACTGAGAAGTGGAATATGGTCGCTATTATCATTGGCTTAATCTTCATACTGATAATAATCGTAGTGGTTGTTAACGCCATTCAGCAACAAAAACAAAAACAAGAACAAGAAAAGCGGGCAAAAATTGCTAAGCAAAAAGCTATCGTTGACGAAAATGAAGAGCTACTTGCTAACCTCTCTAATATTCCTGCTTCACCAAATCTTAATTTGATTTTGCAACGAAGAAGCTTGAACGCTGCTAGAGAAATGAAAAACCTTTCTCCTGAATCAAAAGCTACAGCTTCTCGAGTAGATGAACTTGAAGCACGCTTTAATGCAGCCAAAGACTCTGCTCAATCAGGTGGTTCAAAAGATGAACAATTTATTTTACCTGATAACGAGAAACAGATTATTGCCATTTTACAACTGATCAAAAAGCTCAGAGCCACGCTCAAGAGTGAATTGAACAAAGGTATGGTGGACCCACAAGTATTTAGTGCAGAAGATAAACGCTTAGATTCAATGCAGTTGAAAATTAATATTGAAAGCCTAGTTAAGCGTGGTAACCAAACTTATAACAATGAAATGGTAGGTTCTGCTCGTCAGTATTACGAAAAAGCAATGCAAACGCTTACGGATCACCCTATCCAGTCAGAATATGCAAGCCAGAAAAAGGCAGAACTTGCAGAGAAACTAAGTGAAATAACTTCCCAGCTGAAATCTGCAAATGCAGAAGATAGAGCGAAGAAAGCAAAAGAAGAAGAAGACGAGTTGGATATGTTATTTCAACCAAAGAAAAAGTGGTAAGTATCAATTTGTTAAAAATAAAAGCCAGCAATTTGCTGGCTTTTTTTTTGATGTTATTATGATATTTTACTTTTAACTAAACATTTTTCGTGGCTGCTGAAATTTCAATAATCTTACCGTCTTTCCTACGAAAGTCTTTAAAAGCATATGCATTAAAAGCGTTAATAAGAGAGCACGGTTGCACCTTAAATAGAATTGGGCGTTCAAGAAATTGGCAATTGAAAGGGACAACAGACCAGCTCGAACTTGTAATCAATGATATCGCGCAAAGCGACGAAGCCAGCTGGCAATGGCTAATAAAAAAACTTTCAAGCCATATTGAATACTCTACCCATGAAAGCTTGCTGGCATTAGCTAAGCGCAATCCTAATATTACCGTTAATGAGCTAATGGCCAAAGCGAATTGCACGTTAGCCCAAGCCAGACAAATTATTGATGAACTAGAATGGCTTGATTAGCCAAATAGTACATACACAACTCTCCACCCCCCTTCTAGTTTTTAATTGTTTACATGTTTTGCAGTAGCTTGCTGTACTTTTTTTACAGCAAGGTTGTATTTTTTTACTTTTAATGTTGAAAACTGTTTAAATTTACAGTACTGTTATTTCATACAGTAAATATACAGGTGAATTTTGATGGACATGCAAACAACAGTTAAGACACAAAACGTATTGGTTAATCAACAAACGCAAACGCTTGCAAATATCTACAGTACACATAAAAAACAAAATAAATGGATCATGATGATAGACGCAGAGGACAATGCGCTCAAATCTCTATCACAAGAAAACGATATCAATACCAAAAAGATCCTTAAAGTACACAGCAATAAAGTAAAAGTGCACGCAGAAAGTATCGAAAAAGCACTGAAAAAAGGAAATTGTAGCGCTGTAGTGCTGTGTAAACAGCTATTTGCTCAAAGCCAAATTGATAAATTAAGCAAACAAGCTGCTCAATCAAATACCGATTTTATTGTGCTAAACAATCTAACAACAGTGCATTAATCCATACCAAATTGAACATCATTCATTTATAGTATCGGCTAATTCTTTTTTCAGCCGACACTATATATGCAATGTCCATGTCAAAGCCAAAAAAGCTATGAGAATTGTTGTAAGCCGCTCCACTTAATAGAACAAGTCGCTCGCTCTCCTGAGCAACTAATGCGTTCTCGTTATAGTGCATACGCGTTAACTAATGCTCTCTATATCTTTAATACCTATCATTCAAGCAAACGACAAAGTATATCGGTTGACGAGCTTGATGAGTGGGCCCGTGCTACGACTTGGCTAAAATTAGAAATAAACGCAACAAGCCAAGACACGGTAACTTTCACAGCAACCTATGTAGAAGCTGGCCAATTATTTGAAATCCAAGAACTCTCTCGGTTTTCTATCGAAGCGAATGAGTGGCGTTATGTTGATGGTGATATATTGAAACACAATGCATTACCAAAACCTAAACGAAATGAGAAATGCCCTTGTGGCTCGTTAAAGAAACTTAAGCAATGCTGTGGAGTGAAATCGAATCTGATTTAAGCATTGATGTCTTCACATTTTTTATCCAATGCTCGATATTGTTAGTGGGTTTAGCGGCAATAGTTTTATCTGCGGTATGCTCAAGTCGTTTTTGTTGGCAAAGTGACAAGTTAGATTTTACTACGGTAGGTATAAACTTAGCGTCGTTACGAAACGCTAGTGCATTAGGTTTGAGACATTGTTCTAGACGAATATCGTCAAATCCTTCATCCAATAGAACGCCGCCTTGATTAAAGCCAGTGATATCCTCGAGTGAATTTAGAGACATCGGTTGTGCTTCAGGCAAATCAAAAAATGAACGAAGTTGCGATTGCTCTTTATCAGCATCTTTATCAAGACTATCTAATTCTTCTCGTTGAAACTCACTAAAGTCTCTGACATCTTGGCTTAGCATGGCCAACATCAATGAAAAGTCACTACGACGTTTCTCATGAACACAGTGGTTTAACTGTGAACCTAATTGAGTTTCATTGATTAATAGCGAGTCGATTTCCAAAATACCAGGCCGATAGGATTAACAAGTAAACTCTATATCGACCCAAACATTGGAAACTTAAGTATTTTTTTCAATAATTATTGGCTTGAACAATTATTGAACGATAGGGAATTTTAAGCGGAACTTAGCACCACCTAAGCGTCCATCAGCGACATCGACTTTACCTTGATGCCACTCCATAATTCGCTCAACGATAGCTAAACCAAGACCAAATCCACCCTCGTCTTTATTCCGACTTTTATCGGCTCTAGTAAAGGCTTCAAACACCTGAGACTTGATGTCATCTTCTACACCATTACCATTGTCTTCGACATCAATAATAATGTCGTCTTCTGACTGGCTTAATGTGATGACAATCAGGTCATCTCCGTATTTGATGGCGTTAGTAATATAATTCGCTAACGCTCTATCAATAAAATGCTTATCGCATTCGACATATAAGTTGCCAACTTGATTATTAATCTCTATTTTTCCATCATATTGCTCATATTTAGCAATATGACTTTTAACAATATCAATCGCTTTATAGTCGGCAAAGTTTAATTGTGGTCTATCAGACTCTAACGTCGAGTACATTAGCAACTCGTTAATTAACTCATCAAGCTCTTTAGTATCACTATCAATTTGCTCGATATATTTGGCGCGCTTCTCTTCATCCTTCGCTACAGCAAGCATTTGCAGCGCAAAACGACTTCTTGCTAATGGCGTTCTTAGCTCATGCGCCACAGCATTTGTGAGCTCTTTGTGTGCATTAGCCAAATTCTTTAAACGAATCGCCATCATATTAAACGTCTTGGTCAATGGGCTGATTGTACTTGTCATCGCTTTAGGTGCTTGAACATCAAAATTACTTTCACCAATGAGACGAGCAGTTTTATCCAAAGAATCTAAATCTCTTGATAAGGGCCACAGCCAAAAGAATATCAAAATCCCAAATACAACTAGTATCAACGTCCGACCAAACGTCGCAAGCTCCGGTCGGGTTGGTATCTGCATCGGCCCCAAGATCAAGACTTGCTCAGTTTTGCCTATTAAGTGATGCAACATGACGTCATCACCTTGCAAATAGATATATGTTTTGCCGCGAGCTAGCCTTTCCTGATCATCTTTTGTTAGCTTTTTAATCGTTGGCATTAAGCGAGTGCTCAAATGAATCTGAAATTTTTCGTTTAACCGGCTTAGTTCCTCATCCCACTCTTCCTCAGGTAAAGAGAGCAAGCGTTCCTCCGCTGCAGCCATAACAATTTTGTAGCCGTCGTAGGAGTCAACATCTTGTTCTAGATAAAAGTGCCAAGCTTGGTCTAGAAACCAAATAATAGACAACAATGAAAAAACAATAAGAAGATATAAACTGAAAAAAGTGCGACCAAGTCTCATAGTAAAAAAGCTTTATCAATCAAATAAAAAAGGGGGACAATCCCCCTTTCTTTAAACAAGTAGGATTTATGACCAAGCATCTGGTACAAATAAATAACCTTGTCCCCAGATTGTCTTTATCCTGAATGGGGTCTCATTACTGTCATGCAGTTTTTTTCGTAACCTTGATACACGCACGTCGACTGAGCGGTCCATGCCATCATATTCACGTCCGACAACAGCTTTGTATATGTAGTCGCGATTTTGGACTTCACCAGCTCGACTAGCTAATAGCCATAACAAGTCGAATTCTTGACTGGTTAGCTCAATATTTTCACCTGACAACGTTACCTGACGAGAGCCACGAGAGATAAATAGTTCACCAATCGTTAAGTCGGCAGCTTCATTGCTTGATTGAGGTAATTGGCCACGACGTAGCAACGCGTTAACACGAGCAAGAAGTACACGCGGTTCAACAGGTTTTATAACGTAATCATCCGCACCAATTTCGAGACCAAGAACTTGGTCAAAATCTGTGCCTTTAGCCGTTAGCATTAAAATAGGACCATTAAAGGTTGGTCTTAAGTCGCGGCAAACAGCAAAACCATCTTTACCTGGTAACATAATGTCGAGAATAATCAGGTCTGGAGTAAAAGTCTCAACACGTTTTGCAACCGTATCGCCTCTAAACTCTTGCTTTACATGCATACCCTCACTTTCTAAAAACTCTGTGATTAAATTTGACAGTTGACGATCATCTTCAACTAATAAAATTTTCTTCACTGATTTATTATCAGGCATTTTTCATTCTCCTACGTGTTATGTATGTCCCGTTCCTGGGTAGGTAAATCGTTTACACTAATGCAAATGTCTTTATCCAAACTTAAAGTTAATCTTTAAAATCTTTCCTAATCGATGATGTTAGATTATACGTTTAACATTGCGATAACAACTGTAACTACATGATGTTACCCTATTAATACAATTAGTTACATTTAGATAATAGCAGCAAATTGGGTGTCTCGAGCCTGAACTTTAGCTTTACATTAACAATTGCCACCTTATCATGTAATTAAACCTGACAAGTCTTCAAAAAATGCAAAAACAACAAGCTGTTAAAGCATTAATGACCATGATGCTAGTGGTCTTGCTTAGTTGTGCTGGAATTGCTCTCCCGTACCCGATCTTAGCACCACTTTTTATTAATGAAGTGTCACCGCTCACCACTTTTGGTGGCATCCACCCTAAGCTATTGCTAGGCATGTTGCTCGCCATCTACCCGTTAGGGGTCTTAATTGGTAGCTCAATTATCGGCGCTGCATCTGATGTTTATGGTCGTAAAAAGGTATTAATGGTCTCGCTAATTTTCGCGATGTTTGGCTATTTGTTCTCTGCTTTTGCCATCGTGATTGAGAACTACCCACTGTTCTTTTTAACTCGTTTTATTACGGGGTTGTGTGAGGGAAATGTCAGTATCGCAAAAGCCGTGGCGATAGACTTATCCAAAGTGTTAGATAAAACGCGTTCTTTTAGTTTAATTAATGCAACAACATACGCTGGTTGGCTTATTGGACCTTTAGCGGGAGGTTTTCTTCAACCATTTGGTACGGAGCTCGCTTTTTATGTTGCCGCTTGTTCATTAGGTTTGGCGACCCTTTGCGTTTTCTTATTTTTAAATCATGAGCCAAAGTCAAAGGAGCCTACCTCCCTTTCTTGGTATGAACTGCTTGTTAAGCAGAACTCTTTAGGATTACTAAAAAATCCATCAATTAAACGATTTTTTGCAGTTTATCTGTTAGTCACTCTGGGCCTAAATGCTTTTTACGATTTTTACCCACTTTGGCTAGCTGAGACATTTAGCTTTACACCACCCAATATTGGTTCAATTACAGCGCTACTAACCGCGTTTATGGTAACGACAAGCGCCCTACTCGTAACACCATTTAAAAGGCGCTTTGGGTTACTTAGTGGCATTTATATTGGGTTACTATTTTTAGCCATTATGCTATTCATCCATCCTTTGTATTCAAATAGTACGGTTTGGCTTGGTTATGCACTAATAGGTATCGCCATAGCGTTGTTTAATGGCTTGTTGCCTATTTATATTTCTGAGCTACATCAAAATGAACAACAAGGTAGGCTGATGGGTTTATTATCTACAGGCTTTTCAATGTCAAATGTGGTGATTTCTATTTTGGGGAGTTTTGTCGCGATTATTGGCACAGTCTGGGCTATTCTCCTTGGCGCAATACTCATTGTGTGCTCTGCGATTTTACTCTTTAAAATAACAAAACAATCGTCTGCTGAGGCCCCCAGCTAAATTAGAAATTATTGGAATTATGAGATAAGCTGTTAACTAATAAAGGATTTCATTAATCGCAGTGCCAACTCTATGAATGAAAAGCATCTATACACGAACCTTGAGTCTTTGGTTAAACTTTTAAGTTTAATGACCATGGCAATTGGTCTGACGGTAATTTTCGGTTGGTATACAAGAAACGAAACGCTCATTCAGATCAATGAAGCTTTCGTGCCAATGCAATACAACACTGCGCTTGGTTTCATTATTCTCGGCATCAGCGTTTGGTTTACCAACGCACAAAAAAGAACAGCTTTATATATCACAGGTGGAACGCTGCTTCTGCTTGGATTACTGACACTCAGTCAGTATATTTTTAATATTGAGTTAGGCATTGATCAAGCCCTCATGGAACACTACATTAATATTCGTGTTTCTCACCCAGGGCGCATGGCACCAGATACAGCAATTTGTTTTGCACTAGGTGGCATCGGTGCAATTATTTCCACGACAAAAAACAAATACTCCAATGCAATCCTTGGCATCCTTGCTAGCATCGTACTTTCATTTGGATTAGTTGCATTTACAGAATATTTTACGGTCAAAACCACGTGGGGTTGGGGCGGACTCACTAAAATGGCGGTTCACACGTCATTTGGTTTTATGTTGGCGGCCCTAGCTACATTTTTGTACTGCTATAAAGAACAACTTAAATACAACTTCTCAAGCCTTTATGAGCATTGGCTAACAATTCCTATCGCTATATTGGGCTTAACGGTAACATTAACCTCTTGGCGTGCCGCGTATAGGTACCACAAAGAAATAGAATATCAGTACAGTATGACGACAGGTATTGCCGCTGAAGGTATTCTTGTTTTTGGAATATTTGCAACGCTTAGTATTCTTTTCATCATCAATGCTAAACGCAAAGGCAAGAGTCGATTTACCACGAAAACTAAATTAAGCATGCCAATAATCGTTATGATTTTAGGCAGCATTTTATCCTACTCCATCTACCAACTTCTAAGTACCAATCTCAAAACTCAAACACGGCTAAAGTTTGATCACCGAGTGAACCAACACGGAAAAACGTTTGAACAAGGTTTAGTGCTTTATATCGAAATGTTGCGCTACATACGCAATACATTTTACGTAGACAGAGAAATAACACGTTCCGCCTTTCAAAATATTACCAATTCGGAACTTAATAAGTTCAAAGGAATATTAGCAATCGAGTGGCTGCCTCGTATTAAACATGAAGATAGAGCAGCATGGGAACAACGTCTGTCCAATGAACTAGGCATTGATTACTACTTCAAATCGTATGACGAAAACGGAAACGTTATTTCCGCGCCAGCGCAACAAGACTACTTCCCTATTGTCTATGCCGAGCCAATGAAGGGAAATGCCCAAGCATTGGGGATCAATCCTTTATTGGTGGCAGGAGAAGAGTCGGCTAACAGTATTTTAAAAGCCATCAAAGAAAATAGTATTAGCATCACGCGTCGCATTGACCTGGTGCAAACTCCGCCAGAAGGCTATGGCGTGCTCATTCATCTACCAGTTTATGACCAAATAAAGCTGGCAAACGGTGAAAGCTATGAACAAGCGGTTGTAGGACTGGTCGCAGGGGTTATCTACCTACAACCTACTTTAGAGCGTATTCTCGGTAACTTTCTGGAGCCTGCGGGGTTAAACCTGACATTTATCGATTCAGATGCCAAAGATGAGGAAAAGTTTTTATATTTTCATCGTTCACGTGTTGCAAACATGGATGATAATGTCACTTATTTAAAGAAAACTTACCGCTTTAACATTGCTAATCGTTCTTGGGAAATCCATGCGCAAGCAGCAAATGACCAAATTTACCCAACAAGTTCAGCCACTAATTTAATTCCGCCATTAACCATTTTCTTAATCAGTATTACGCTAGCCTTTATGTTACGGCTGATTGAACTGCGGATCAGAGAAAGAAATTTACTCATTGAGCGGATTACCGAGCGGGAAGCTCACTTTAGTGCACTGGTCGATACAATCCCAGGAATGGCATACACCTGCGATTACGATTATGACTGGACGATGAGCTTTATCAGTAAAGAAGTATATCCATTAACCGGCTATACGATTGAGCATTTCACAAAAACACGTGTTATTTCTTGGCGCGAGCTCATCCACCCAAAAGACATCGATCGCGTCGAAAAGATAGTTAATCAAGCTTGTGAAAATGGTGAAATATTTACTGTTGAATATCGATTAATCCACCGAGATGGTACGGTTCACTGGGTCTATGAACAAGGTCAAGCAAGGCTTGATCACCATGGGAAACCATTTCAAATTCACGGTTCGGTACTGGACATTACTGACAGAAAAGTTAATGAGCAAAAATTTAAAGGCCTATTAGAATCAGCCCCTGATAGCTTAATTCTCGTTGACGCAACAGGAACAATTGCCTTTGTTAATAAACAAGTTGAAAACGTTCTTGGCTATAAAACAGAAGAATTAGTTGGTAATAAAATCGACTTATTATTACCACCTGAGTTACGTGAAAGCCACCCACAAATGCTAAGTGAATACTTTAAAGCGCCTTCAGTACGTGCCATGGGGGCAGGAAGAGATCTCACGGCTGTTATGAAAAATGGTAAAAGTCTATCTGTCGAAATTAGTTTAAGCCCAATTGAAACTGCAGAAGGCACGCTAGTTCTCGCTGCGATCCGTGATATTACAGCTCGAAAAGCACTCGAACTTGAGCTAATCGATGCCAAAGATAAAGCAGAAAGTGCTACACAAGCCAAAAGTGATTTTCTCGCGAATATGAGCCACGAGATAAGAACACCGATGAATGCCATTATCGGCATGTCACAGCTTGCACTCAATACGGAGTTAAATCCTAAACAAGCTAACTATATTGACAAGGTAAACCGTTCTGCCGAGTCGTTACTCGGTATAATTAATGACATTCTCGATTTTTCTAAGATTGAAGCCGGTAAATTTGATATCGAGCATATTGATTTTAGGCTAGAAGACGTATTTGATAATTTAGCTAATCTAGTGGGATTAAAAGCTGAAGAAAAAAATCTGGAGCTCATGTTTAACATTCCTGAATCAGTACCAACTGCGTTGATCGGTGATCCACTAAGAATTGGACAAGTGCTCATTAATTTAGGTAATAACGCAGTTAAATTTACCGAGAGCGGTGAAGTTGTTATAAGTGTTGAATTTATCGAGCAACAAGACAATGCAGTTACACTAGCTTTTCATGTTAAAGACACAGGCGTTGGTATCCCCAAAGCCCAGCAACAAAAACTCTTCCAATCATTTAGTCAAATTGATACCTCTACGACCCGAAAATTCGGTGGTACAGGGTTGGGCCTCGCTATCAGTAAACGTTTAGTTGAAATGATGAATGGTAACATCTGGCTAGAAAGCGAAGTTAATCAAGGGAGTAAGTTTTCATTCACTGTTAAACTCGAACTTTCGGAGAGAGGTTGGGTTGAAAAAGACCGTAACTTGCTAGAAAACCTAAAAGTATTAGTTGTCGATGACAATGAAACTTCACGAGCAATATTAACAAATATATTAAACCAATTTAGTCTGTCAGTTGAACAAGCAAGCGACGGTGAAGAAGCGATAAAAATGCTAAAAGCGAGTGACAAAGATGACAATTACAACTTGGTCATTATGGATTGGAAGATGCCTAAAGTAGATGGAATTGAAGCAACAAGGCGGATTCAATCAGATGCATCACTAGATAATATTCCCACCGTAATTATGGTTACAGCGTATGGACGAGAGAATGCCTACAAAGCTGCTCAAGAAGTTGCTATTAGTGGATTTTTAACTAAACCTATTACGCCTTCATCGCTTTTAGACTCGATTATGGATGCACTAGGTAAAAAAGTGATTGAACACACTCGAAGTTCTGAACGTGAAGAACATACACAGCAAACGATTAACAAGCTGCGCGGAGCCAAAATTCTTCTAGTTGAAGATAATGAAATTAATATGGAGCTTGCTGTTGAAATACTGAGTTCTAACGGATTAGATGTATCGACTGCCGAGAACGGTGAAATCGCAATACAAATGCTAGAGTCTAATACCTTTGATGGCATTCTAATGGACTGTCAAATGCCAGTACTCGACGGATATGAAACAACCAAGCTGATTCGTAAAGATGATCGTTTCAAAAATTTGCCTATCCTTGCAATGACAGCTAATGCAATGGTTGGAGACAAAGAAAAAGTATTATCTGTTGGTATGAACGACCATATCGCTAAGCCTATTAATGTTAAAGACCTATTTGGTTGTATGGCAAAATGGGTTAAACCATCAAACCCAACAACGATTGAATTACAACGTGAACATAGCCAACAAAAACAAGACGCAATCGACATTCCATCGATTCTTGGCATTAATATCCCTTTAGGGTTGGCAACGTGTCAAGGTAATCAACATTTGTACAAGAAGTTACTGATAAAATTTAGTGAGCGAGAAGCTAATTTTCAAGAAAAATTTAGCCAAGCATTGATTGACCACGACACTGAAACCGCAGTTAGGTTAGCGCATACGCTAAAAGGTGTTGCTGCAAATATTGGCGCCTCTGCAATCCAATCGCTAGCGCTGAATTTAGAAAGTGCGACTAGAGCCACACCGGATATCGGGATTCTTCAGCCCTATTTGTTCGGCTTGACAAGTGAACTGGAGATCACAATTAACTCAATTCAAGCTGCGTTTGACGTCAATAAGCATAACCCCACCACTCGCTTAAAAAGTGATGACAGAGATTTTATCTTGAATCAAATCAATCATCTAATAACGCTTTTAGAGGACTTCGACACAGACGCGATTGAAGCTTTTGAGCCACTTGTCGATCAATCTCTGCTTCTTGAGCAAAATGATCAGTTAAGTCGTATTAGAAAGTATATTGAAGATTATGATTTTGAAAATGCCACATCGTTAGCGATTGACTTAAAGGTTGCACTCGATAGCTAAAAACATAAAAAGGTGCATTAAAGGACATTATGATTGATACCATACTCGTTATAGACGACGAACCGGCAAATATTCACTTAATTAAGGGGATTTTGCCTCAAGAGATAAAATTAAAAGCTGCAACATCAGGGGCAGTTGCGCTTAAGCAGCTTGAAAAGTCACAACCAGACTTGATACTACTCGATCTTATTATGCCTAACATGGACGGCTTTGAAACTTTAGCAAAAATAAAAGCCATGACATCATGCTCTGAGATCCCTGTGGTTATAATTTCAGGTAATGCCTCCAACGAAGATATTGAGAGAACGACAACGTTAGGCGCCAAAGCTCATTTGCAAAAACCAATCTGTAAAAATGAACTTATGCGCGTTATTACGTCTCTTTAATGTCGCATGCCATTTCTACTTTTGATCAACTAGGTTACACTACGCAGTAATAAAAATCGCCAGTGTAACCTGTTATCCTCAAGGCTATTAAAATGAAAATAATCTCATTCAACATTAACGGCTTACGTGCCCGCTTACATCAACTTCAAGCATTAATCGATAAACATCAACCCGATATTATCGGATTACAAGAAATTAAAGTTCACGACGAAGCATTTCCACTCGCTGATGTAGAAGCCATGGGTTACCACGTATACTTTCACGGTCAAAAAGCTCATTACGGTGTAGCGATGCTCTGTAAACAGCCCGCAGATGAAGTCATCAAAGGCTTTCCAACAGATACCGAAGACTCTCAAAAACGCATGATTATGGTAAAAACAAAAAACGCTGATGGTGAGCCTGTCACTGTATTAAATGGTTATTTCCCTCAAGGGGATAACATTGCTCATGAGACCAAATTCCCATACAAGCGTCAGTTTTATAAAGACCTAATGCAGTACCTAAATGATCATCATGACAACAGTGAAAACATTGTAGTGATGGGAGATATCAACATTTCTCCAATCGATCTTGATATTGGTATTGGCGAGCCAAACCGAAAACGTTGGTTAAAAACAGGTAAATGTAGTTTTCAACCAGAAGAGCGTGAATGGTTAAAAACTTTAACTGACTGGGGCTTTGAAGATACATTCAGAAAACTTCACCCTGACACTACCGAAAAATACTCATGGTTTGATTACCGCTCTCGAGGGTTCGATGATAATCGAGGATTAAGAATTGATGTGGTACTCGCAACACCAAGCTTTGCCGCTAAATGTGTTGAAGCTGACATTGATTATGAATTAAGAGGGATCGAAAAGCCTTCTGATCACGCGCCTATTTGGTCTACCTTTAAATAATTTTGATAAATCAAGGCTAACGGTCGTTAGCCTTTTTGCCTATGCCTAACCATTACCTCTGCCCTATTTGCCAATTACCGCTCTTTGCAGCTGATCGCACACTTAAATGCGACAACAATCATAGTTTTGATCGTGCAAAAGAAGGTTATTACAACCTGCTCCCGGTACAACACAAACAATCAAAAAATCCTGGTGACAATAAGGCCATGGTAAATGCTAGACGTGCATTTTTAGACAAAGGATACTATCAACCTTTAGTTGATAAAATGCTAAGCCTATACCAACAACACGGCAATCAAGATGGGCTGGTATTTGATGCGGGTTGTGGAGAAGGTTTTTATACACACCAGCATAAAACTCAAACCAACACCGTTTATGGTATCGACATATCAAAAGAAGCGGTTAAGAAAGCCGCAAAGCGATACAAAGATAGTCACTTTAGCGTAGGGACATTGTCCAAGCTTCCATTTGCAGATAGCAGTATCGATTGGATGATAAATGTTTACGCGCCCATTCTCGAAGAAGAATATACCCGCGTACTTATTGATGGTGGTTTTTTGCTGACAGTCACCCCTGCTAGTAATCACCTTCAAGCATTAAAGCAAAAAATTTATCGAGACGCTCAATTGCACAACGAAGATAAACATCCAATAGAGCATTTAACACTAGTGGAGCAACATCACTTAAGTTATGACATGAATATTGTTGAGGGTGAAGACGCTCTGCACTTACTAGAAATGACACCATTTGCCTTTAAAGCAACAGATGAAGTCAGAATGTCGCTTGCTAGTATTAATAACTTTACATGCCAAGCAGACTTTTTAATTAGGCTTTATCAGAAATAACGAAGCCTATTTTTTTAGGCTTGATTGATAGGTTAAGTTAAGCAGCTTAGCGAGGTCGATATACTTCGGTCTACCTGTTGATAACTCTAACTCACCGCCATTCTCATTGTATCGAGCTAAACCTTCTTTGTACCACGCAGATAATCCTGGTGGCAGGTCCTTATCTGCTTTTACACCGAGCATAACAAGTACTTGTACGGGCATTGACAGCGAAAAGATGACATAAAAGACAAGTAAATTTATGTCTTGGCTACCCGTAATTAAGGTAAAAAAGAGCAATAGGAATAAACTAAAGCCCAAAAAGTTGCGCCAAACAAAGCGCGCCAAAGTAATCGCGTAGTACTCCTGAAAGTACTGGCTCAACTCTGGACGTTCAGGCCATAGCTTTAAATACCGATGACCAAGCTTGATGATTTCAATAACACTCATATTCATATTTTAACCTTAGCCGATCCTGTTATGCATTAAAAGTTGAAGAATAATATTTGTTTCAATTTATCTTGATTCAAGTCATGAAATTTTGTCGGGTTAATAGATATTTTTCTCTAATAAACAGCTATAGTAAGTTAATACGCTCTAACCTCTTATTCTTTAACGCTTTATGGACAAAAACTTAATCCTCGTTATTAATTGCGGAAGTTCTTCAATTAAATTTTCACTTATCGCACCTGATGATGGTTCTGAACACCTTGCAGGTATCGCTCAAAACCTATTATCGTCTGCCGCCAATATCACCTTTAAACAAAACAGCGAAAAATTAAACTATTCATTACCAGAACCTTTTGATCACGAGACTGCACTTGCAAGCATCGTGGGCTTTTTACAAGACAATAAATACGCCGAACATGTGTGCGCTATTGGTCATCGTGTTGTTCATGGTGGAGAGACTTACAGTCAGCCAATCCTAATCAATGACCAAGTGATGAACACGCTTGCTGACTTAGCTCAGCTCGCTCCTTTACATAATCCGGCAAATATAACAGGTATAAATGCCGCCCAGAAAGCCTTCGCTCAATTGCCTCAAGTCGCAGTTTTTGACACGGCTTTCCATCAAACAATGCCAGAAAAAGCTTTTCTTTACGCATTGCCATACGACCTTTATCAATCACATGGCATTCGACGATATGGTTTTCACGGGACTAGTCATTATTACGTATGCCATGAAGCAAGCAGATTACTTCAACTGAAGCAAAATCAAGGGTCATTTATTAGTGCTCATTTAGGAAACGGCTCAAGTATTTGTGCGATCGAAAATGGTAAGAGCTTAGATACATCGATGGGCTTAACGCCATTATCAGGCGTCGTAATGGGCACGCGAAGCGGTGATATAGATCCCGGCATTATTTTCCACTTAATTAATGGCTTGGGTTACAGTCATGAACAAGTAAATAACCTGTTAAACAAAGAAAGCGGGCTGTTAGGCTTGTCTGAGCTAAGTAATGACTGCCGTACGCTTGAAGAAGCAATGTTCAATGAAAATAACCAACAAGCAAAATTAGCACTCGACATTTTTTGTTATCGAATTGCAAAACAAATTGCTGCATATGCTGCGTCGTTAACAACACTAGATGGTATTATTTTTACAGGCGGTATCGGTGAGAATTCAGATTATGTCAGAGCGCAAGTTGTTCAATCACTATCACTCTTAAACATACATATCGATGAAGAGCTGAATGTTGCAACACGCTTTGGTCAAGCTGGCAACATCGCATCCAAATCAAGTAGAGCCTGTCTCGTTATCCCAACCAATGAAGAGTGGGTAATAGCAAAACAAACAGCTGAAGTCATTCAAGCGAATTAAACAAGGAACTCACTATGTCACATCGAATTATGTTAGTACCTGCTGGTTTTGGCGTTGGCTTAAGTTCTATCGCGCTAGGTGCCGTCCACGCTTGTCAGCAACGCGGAGTAAAAGTAAGTTATTTCAAACCAATCTCTCAACCGGCAAGAAATACTCGAACACCGCAAGAAATTGCAAATGATAGTCCATCGATTCCGCTGAGCTATGTTGAAGAGAAGATGGCAGACGGAGATCATGAAGTCGTCCTAGAACAGATAATCGAAAACATTTCGCAATTAGAAAAAGAGCATGATGTGGTTATCATCGAGGGGTTAATTCCCACGACGCGTCAACCATATGCAGGTCGTATTAATCGAGATGTTGCCAAGGCACTTTCAGCCGATATTGTACTGGTTGCAAGTCCAGATCAAGATAGCTTAGTAGAATTCGAAGACCGAATAGAGGTCAGTGCAGAAACATACGGCGGGCTAAAAAACAAGCGCGTAATTGGTTGTATTATCAATAAAGTCAACGCGCCAGATAAAGATGAGTTTGGCTTACTTCCAAAAGAAAGCAACATTGAAAGTCCATGGCAACTGGCCGACTTTGCGTCGATGGCCATCTTTAACAAAGGGAGTTTTTCGCTTCTGGGGACGGTACCTTGGGAGCTTGATCTTATTGCTCCTCGTGTAGCAGATATCGCAAATTATCTTGATGCCAAAGTTATTCATGCCGGTGATATTGGCCATCGACGAATCCGCTCTGTCACCTTCTGTGCCCGCACGGTTGCCAATTTGGTCAGCCATTTGATGCCAGGTAGGTTAATTGTAACGCCTGGTGACCGTGTCGACATTATTATTGCAACGTGCTTATCAGCGTTAAATGGAACAAAGGTTGGCGCTTTATTACTAACCAATGGTTTTGAGCCAACAGAGCAAGTTAATAAACTTTGCCAACAAGCGTTAGAAACAGGTTTGCCAATACTCTCCGTGCCGTGGGATACATGGCAAACCTCACGCCACATCATGAATTTCAATCCAGAAATTCCAGAAGATGACACGCAACGCCAGGAAAAAGTAAAGGTTTTCGTCGCCGACCACCTCGATAGCGACTGGATAGAAAAACTATCGAGTCAAGTCAAAAATATTAATACCCTATCTCCTCCAGCGTTTAGGCATAAGCTAACAGAACTGGCTCGCCAAGCCGATAAACTCATCGTATTGCCAGAAGGCAATGATGTTAGAACAATTAAAGCAGCGGCAATTTGTGCTGAGCGTAAAATCGCCCGTTGCCAGTTGTTGGGAAATAAAGAGGAAATTTTACGAATCGCCGAACAACAAGGGATATCGTTACCGCCTGGCGTGCTAATAACAGAGCCAGAATTAATCATTGAAAACTATGTAAATCCAATGGTTGAGTTAAGAAAACACAAAGGCTTAACGGACGTGGTTGCTCGCCAGGAGTTGCAGGACAATGTTGTACTTGGCACTATGATGCTTCAGCTGGGACAAGTCGATGGTTTAGTATCAGGTGCAGTCCACACGACCGCTAATACGATACGTCCAGCACTACAATTAGTAAAAACCAAACCAGGTAGTTCGCTAGTTTCATCAATCTTTTTTATGCTATTACCAGATCAGGTGTTAGTTTATGGTGATTGTGCGATTAACCCAGATCCCAATGCTGAGCAATTGGCGGATATTGCAATACAATCTGCGGAGTCTGCGATACGTTTTGGTATTGATGCAAAGGTTGCCATGATTAGTTATTCAACTGGCAGTTCGGGTACTGGGGCAGATGTTGAAAAAGTCGCAAAAGCAACCGAGATAGCAAAAGCTAAACGTCCTGACCTTTTAATTGATGGGCCACTTCAATACGACGCTGCGATTATGGAAAATGTTGCGAAGAAAAAAGCACCAAATAGTCCTGTAGCAGGTAAAGCGACTGTCTTTATCTTCCCTGATTTAAATACCGGCAACACAACCTATAAGGCAGTTCAACGTTCCGCTGACTTGATCAGTATAGGTCCGATGCTTCAAGGGATGAATAAACCGGTAAATGATTTATCCCGAGGTGCCTTGGTCGATGATATCGTTTACACCATTGCGTTAACAGCAATTCAGGCAAAAGACTAACTTTTACCTAAAAATCCCGCTTAATTAGGTTAAGTTTATTGCTCAATACTTATCATTGAGCAATAAACTTACCATTAACCACAATTTTTCCCGCTGTTGATAATTCAACCTTTTTTTTGCTGTCGTACGTTTTTCAACCTAAACAAAAACAACAACAAAAACAAATACTTAAATAAATAACCATAAGCTACACACAAAGTTATCCACAACATTTGTGGATATTGGTATATAAAACTAGTGAATTATTTGACCGTAATGGTCAATAAATTTACGACTTTTTTTAAGATTTTAGCGGTGATCTAAACATTATCATCGCTTAATCGTATTTTGACAGGTTTACCAGTATAAAATCTCGAAACGATATCTAGGTTTTTCCCCCTATTTGTAGCGATCCTTTAGGTAACTAGGTATAGTGTTAACAACACTTAGCAAGAAGAAAAACAATGAGTAAATTAACCCTGAGATTAACATCTGATGTTATGGCGATTCATTCCTTGCCAGCCAATAGTAAGATTCCCGAGCAAGTATTGGATGCACCACTTTACTTTCTCGCGAAAACCCATCAGGAAGTTTCAATAGTTGTTCCTTCCAATGTCCATGTTGATAGCGACGATGTAGAAGACGATTGGCGTATGTTTGAGGTTATTGGTCCTTTAGCATTCAGCTTAACGGGTATTCTATCAAATATCTCTACGGTGTTAGCCAATGAAAAAATTAGTATCTTTGCTATCTCTACTTTTGACACTGACCACATTCTTGTAAAGAGCAATAAAATTGATCAAGCAAAAACCGCGCTATTGGCGAACGGTTACGAAATTATTTAAGGAATCTCATGACAACTATTTACGGCATTTCTAATTGTGACACAGTTAAAAAAGCACTTAAATTCCTCGATAAACACGATATAGATTACGTATTCCACGACTTCAGAAAAGATGGTATTGATCAGGCACTTGTCAGTAGCTTTTTAACCTCTGTAGACTGGAGTGAGCTGGTAAACAAACGCAGCACAACATACCGAAACTTATCTGATGACGAGAAAAACAACCTGAGTGCGGAAAACGTAGCAGGCCTTTTAATCGAGCAACCAACGTTAATCAAACGCCCAGTTCTTGTTAAAGACAATACGACAACCGTCGGTTACAAAGAACCAACATACGCAAAAGTTTTTTCTATATGACTCACCCAACCATAGCACTTGCTCAGGCATTAATAGCGAGGGAATCTGTAACCCCTGAAGATGCTGGCTGCCAGCAAATGATGCAATCACACTTATCGAAAGCCGGATTTGAGCATGAAATATTGGTGTTCGAAGATACGACGAATATGTGGTCAAGAAGAGGCGATAAATCACCAGTATTTTGCTTTGCCGGTCACACTGATGTCGTCCCTGCTGGTGATTTGTCGTTATGGAAAACGCCTCCATTCGAACCCGTCATAAAAGACGGTGTTTTATATGGTAGAGGGGCTGCAGACATGAAAGGCAGCCTAGCTGCCATGTTAGTGGCAACAGAGAGATTTGTTAAAGATTACCCTGACCATAAAGGTTCAATCGCATATTTAATTACCAGTGATGAAGAAGGCCCTTTCATTAATGGTACAACAAGGGTTATTGATACGCTTGAAGCAAGAAATGAAAAAATTGATATGTGCATTGTTGGGGAACCATCAAGCAGCCTGCAACTAGCAGATATCGTTAAAAATGGCCGTCGTGGCTCTATCTCAGCAAAATTAACCTTTCATGGAAAGCAAGGGCATGTTGCATATCCTGATCATGTAACCAATCCTATCCACCTTGCTATGCCAGTGCTTGCTGAATTAAGCCAGATCCATTGGGACAATGGCAATGAATATTTCCCAGAAACCAGTTTTCAACTAACAAACATTGAAGGCGGTACGGGTGCGTTAAATGTTGTACCTCAGACGGTTACTGCGTGGTTTAACTTGAGATATTCAACCGAGTTGACGGACGCAATCATTGTTGAACGTGTTGAATCTATACTTAAACAACATGGTGTAAAGTATGATATCGAGTGGACGTATAATGGTAAGCCATTTATTACCGAGCCAGGTAGCCTAGTAAACTCTGTTCAAAAAGCGATTGAAACAGTCGTTGGCAAAGAGGCTAGCCTATCTACATCAGGTGGTACCTCAGATGGCCGATTTATAGCGCCGACAGGTGCACAAGTGATAGAGTTGGGCCCTGTCAATAAGACTATCCACCAAGTGAATGAATGCGTTAGTTGTGATGACTTAATTACGCTGACGGATATTTATTATCAAAGTTTAGTTAACGCGCTAACATAAGCCTTAATCAAATAAAGTCATTACGTATGGAAAGTGATATAAGCACGCAAAACATATTAGGCCAGTCTTCAAGCCACATCATTTATGTTGATGAGGACTTCTGCCCTGTAACTAAAAAAGGCGCTAGTTTTGGTCTTAATAAAACAGTGCTTTCGCCGTTAGCAGAGCTCAAGGCTCATGCCGAACGCGACGGGTTCAACCTTACGGTTGCTAGTGGTTACCGAGATTTTGATAGGCAGCTTTCTATTTTCAACCGTAAAGTAAATGGAGAGTTACCGGTCATTGATAAAAACAATCAAGTAGTGTCAGTATCAACGCTCTCTCCCACTGAACTGTTAGCTGCAATTATGTATTTCTCGGCACTGCCAGGGGCGAGTCGTCATCACTGGGGAACTGACTTTGATTTTTACGATAAGAGTCTTTTACCTGACGGCAAGTCACTGGAGTTAGCTCCCTGGGAATATCAAAACGGTGGATACTTTTTTGAGTTAAGCCAATGGCTTGAGGCAAATGCTATGCAATATGGTTTTTATCGACCGTATGACAAATATCGTGGTGGAGTTGCTGCTGAACCATGGCACTACTCGTATTACCCTTTGGCAAATACATATCAATCATCACTGAGTGTCGATTTATTAATTGCAACATATCATCGTGGTGATATTTTATTAAAAGATGAAATCATTGATAATATGAACCGTTTATACGAACAGTATGTCATTAACGTAGCGAATCCCCCTTATGTCTGATTATACCATTGCTATTATCATTGTCGTTGTGGTTGCTTTTTATATCATTGGTAATTTCTCAACCGTACAAAAAACGGCAAAAAAACCGATGCGCAAAAAGTCATTGAACGAGCTTGAAGAAACATTGCCTCGAAGCAACAAGAAAAAACACGTCATGCCACCGGTACACAAAAAATAGCGCACAAAAAAAGGCAAAGTCGCAAGACTTTGCCTTTCTTACTCTAGTGTCATTTTAGAACACATTCCTAAACGACAAACCCGGTTCAACAACAGGGAAAATCTTTTCAAGCACTGACAACGGAACTGGCTCACCAGCTTCATTGTATATCGTCAATGCTGTCTTAGTCGGCGAATCGGATTCATATAGTCTAAATTGATATTTAGCATTTTCAATATCAACGATTGGCGTATCACTACCCCAAATTGAGTCCCATAAGCCAATTTCAGGCTTTTCGAAAGTCACATAATAAATACGTTTAGTTTCATTTAAATCATTGACAGTAAAGCCGTAATCATTAAAGAAATTTGGTAGATTCTGCCACAATAAATCACGCTGTAACTCGACAAAGTACGTTGGCTCACCTTTAAGGTTTTGTCCAGTTGAGAGTAACTTTTGATTTGCAATCATCAGCCTATGTTCACGCTGTTTTAAACGGTATTCATAGTCCACATGGCCAATAACATTGTTTACCATCGCAACTTCCGCGCGATGCTCGTCAATCGGCGTAAGCTTGCCTTTCAACACACTTGCTTCATAGTCAATCAACTCTACTTTTAACAGTAAGCTACGACCGTGAGGCTTTACATCAAGCGTAAAACGATACTTTTCCGATTTAGAATCAATTTTTGAGCGGAAAAAACCACCTTCGTCAGATTCTTTTCTTATCCAGGTTGATTCATAAATATGATTATCGGCATCAACAACAATTAACTCAGCATTGTTTTCCTCTAACATTTGCTTAATTGTTTGTTGGATAAAGTCACTTAACTTAACATCATCGATTTCTTGGTCAAACCACACAACAGCTTCATTGGTCTTTGGTTCAAGACGAGTTGACGTTGCAATAGGCAAGACAAGAGATGGCGCTCTAATATCCATATTATCGCCAGTTGGACCATTAAGATTTATGTCTTTAGTAACAAAATACGTAGATTCTTGCTTTGGTGCTTTCAGTCCTTCCGGCATCATTAATGGCTTACCTTCATCGACTTTCATATATTCAAAGCCACCATCAGCCGTTCTTTTGTCATTACTCGAACAAGCGACAATAGTTGCGCTTAGTAATGATACATAAAGCAATTGACGATTCATTAACACTCCCAAAGAATAACGTCTTGTCGCTAAGCATCGCACTTAGCGTATTCGAAAGCCTTACAAGGCTTTACTTTTTATTGTTCAACATTACAGCAGTTTTGCTGTTATTTTAGTGTGCCTCATGGTACTTGGCTGATATAACAAACACAAGTAGCTAGGCCATAAATTACCTGATTTATTCAAATAACAAGATTGAGACTTAATTTCTGGTGAAAAGTTGCGTTACAATAGCACTTTATTTAAAAAATTTTATACGGTTAATCGATGTCTCAGTATTTAGTGTTAACAGCCATGGGGCCAGATCGCATCGGTAGTGTTAGTGAACTGACAAAACTAGCCAGTGAATGCGGCTGTAATATACTTGACAGTAAAATGGCAATCTTCGGTGAAGAATTTGCTTTTATTATGATGCTAAAGGGTGACATGGCCAGCATCAATCAACTTGAAGTTAAATTACCTGCTAGGGCAATGGAACTTGATCTGTTAACCATGATGAAGCGTACTTCAGGCTATAAACCATTAGAAAAATCTCAGAAGTACCAAGCAGAATACTCAGGTATTGACCAACCAGGCCTACTGAAGGCGGTGACCGCATTTTTTGCAAACCGAAATATAGACTTATCTTCACTACGCTCTGAAATTAATCCTGAAACAGATATCATAAGTGCGACCTTATTGTTTACTATGAATGATGATTCATGCATTAATGTACTTGAAAATGACTTTCTCCAGCTATGCGAACAAATAAATGTTCAAGGCTGTATTAAAAAAACTAAATTTTAAAAAGGAAGGGTATGAAAACCTTAACTGTTGGCGAAAAAGCGCCATTATTCTCGTTACTCGACGAAAACGAAAACACGGTCAATCTAAACGATTACATCGGAAAAAAACGTGTTCTAGTATATTTCTACCCCAAAGCTATGACTCCTGGCTGTACAACGCAAGCGCAAAATTTACGTGACGCTAAGGCCGCGCTGGATGAGCACGAGACAGTTGTTTTCGGTATAAGTCCAGACGAGCCAAAACGCCTTGCCAAATTTTGCCAACGCGATGAATTGAACTTCACCCTACTTTCAGATGTTGATCACAAAATTGCTGATGACTTTGGTGTATGGGGTTTGAAAAAATTCATGGGCAAAGAATACGATGGTATTCACCGCATTAGCTTTTTAATAGGTTTAGACGGCAATATCGAACATGTTTTCAATAAATTTAAAACCAAAGAGCATCACCAAGTAGTGCTTGATGTACTAGATAGCCTAAGCTAACAAATAAGTTGTAAGAAAAAGGGAGCTATTGCTCCCTTTTTATTTAATCTCAAATTCACCATTGGTTCGAATATAAATAAGTGCATCAGCATGAGAAGATACTTGATGAATGAATGTCCCAGATGAATTAACAAAACTACCTGGGTTCAACATAATTGATTCGCTCAGCTCTTCAGATTGATACTCAATATTCCCCTTGATAACAACGACTTTAAACTCCTCAGCATCAACAGCGATATTACCTTTAAATGCCTTAGGTAATGATAACAAGGTTCCGCCTAACACTCCCTTATCTGGGCTTCCCCATAACAACGTTGCTTTTACACCTTCTTGCTCAATCGGCGTAAACACTTTTTTATCAAGCCAAACATAGTTTGTCATATGTTGATTAATCGGTGCCTCACCATTATCAAAATGTTCTTTTGATGGTTGTACCAGATATGGTCCCGAATCTATCTCTAGATATATTAGGTTTTCCTCACCGTTTGCTGCAGTGATGTGGTTTTGTCCGGCGGGTTGCGTCCAGTATGATCCTTGCGGCAGCCAAAGCGATTCAGCTGCTGGGTCATCGTTATGCATTAGACCTTTAATCACTATACCTCGATAGGAAATATTATGAATATGAGGTGGCGAGGAAAAACCTTTGTTAAACCTAACCAACATGCCCGTCGGCATATTTTTTGTTCGATCACCCCACAAATCTGCAGCCCCTGGGCTTTTATCTCCGCGAAGCGGGTTTAAATACCCCCAGTTAACGTCTTCAGCGGGCATTACCGTAGATTGCTTAGCAACTGAAACAAAAGATGCGGTCACTAAAAGTGTGCCGCATAATGAAACGATAAGTTTTTTCATCATTAATTCTCAACAAATATGACTTAGCCTTCAGCCTGAGGCTCTTCAACGACTTGTGAAGACCACGCATTGATGACAGCCTTAACTAAGGTTGCTAATGGTATCGCGAAAAATACTCCCCAAAAGCCCCAAAGTCCGCCAAAAAATATGACTGCAATAATAATAGTAACAGGATGCAGGTTGACCGCCTCAGAAAACAAAAGTGGCACAAGTAAATTGCCATCTAACGCTTGAATGATGCCATATGCCAGCATCACGTAGCCAAATTGCGGTGATACGCCGAACTGAAATAACGCAACAAGCATCACAGGTATCGTTACAATTGTTGCACCAACGTAAGGTACCAGTACTGATAAACCAACTAACACCCCTAATAATACTGAATATCGTAAATCCAGAAACAAGAAAGCTAAGGTAGACGCAGCACCGATAATAATAATTTCAATAATTTTACCACGCACATAATTCAGAATTTGTTGGTTCATTTCATCACCAACCTGTGAAGCAAGACGACGCTCTTTCGGTAAAAATCGAGTAACTTGCGCTATCAACGCCTTTTTATCTTTTAAGAAGAAAAACACCATTAAAGGTACAAGAATCAAATAAATCAGCAAGGCCACGATATTTGATAAAGAGTTTAGCGAAGCCTCAAGAATCAGCTCTCCCCAGCCTAACACTTTTTGTTTGGTTAAATTAATCAACGTTTGCAGTTGGTCAACATTGATTAATTCTGGGTATTTCTCAGGTAGCGTAAATAAATATTCTTGGCCGATTGAAATCATGTGTGGCGCTTCTTCAATCAGATTTGCACCTTGTTGCCAAACAATTGGCATTAACCCCAAAATGCCAAGCATAGAAATACCAACGAATAACGAAACAATAATGGTTGTTGATAAACTGCGCCCCATGCCGAATTTAACAAGTCGATTAACCGGCTTATCTAGTAAAAATGCAATTGCCAACGAGACAAACACTGGCATTAGAATATTATTGAAAAAGTAAAACAGTACGAACACTGTCATTAGGATTACTATCAACGCAACTGCGTTAGGATCTGAGAACTTCTGTTTGTACCAATTGGTAAGCATTTTAACCATTTAAGTTAGCCTGTAATAATGTCAATTTGGGTAATGGCAGCATTAATTTGCTTGAGATTAAATTGAAATCCTTGCTCACTGAGCAATTTAGGAATATCTTTTATCGAACCTTTGTCGGATATTTGAATCATACAAGTATCGTGCGGTTGCATTTTTTTTAAAATAACACGCAATTTCACTAAAGGTAGTGGGCATTTTTCTTTAGTGGCATCGTATTCAAAGTGCATAAAATTATCTTAACAATCCCTTTTGTTTGATTATCTAATTTGCGACAATTGATTACAATGAATAGTTCACGATTATCGGTTATTTTTTTGATTTTAGGAGCCTTTTCTTTGTTATGCAAAGTTTACCAGAATACCCCAACTTAAAAGAAATCAATGCGTACAAACGCAAACTAAATTGGGGTGAGGTACCTGCGATTTATCATATGGTAGCAAGTTCAGTTGGTGAAGTTGACGGCATTCTATCTCACGGCTTTGATAGTGCTTATAAACACATCCTGAATAAAACGACATGGAACCTAAATCTGTTAGGCGGCGAACGATTACCTACAGGTGAAATCGTTGTTAAGCACAAACCACAAATAGCGCTTCGTCATACCTATAACCAAATGGGTTATGAATTACACTGTTACCCGATTGCGTTAAACGAAAAGGTAAATAGAACATTAATTAAAAGCCCACATTGCCCCTTTAAAGAATGGCATCCGGAAACCATGCGCATGTTGTTTAGGATAAATAGCCTACCCTCTTTTTTATTCTTTGCTCATGAAAATGGTGATGAGGCCGACGTTGCGCTCATCAAATATTCATATTTAACCGTGGCTCGTCTTATAAAAATATTAGAAGAGCAGTTTGATATCATAGAAATTCGTGGTTATAGCATCGCTGAGTTCTATAAAGAGGTTGAATATAGAATAAGAAACAGCTCTGGATACAATGAAGTTACCTCTGGCTTGATTGAAAGCCCCGACGAATCACCGGACTTTTAATGAATAAATTAAAACTTGTTGCCCTTTCAGCCTTATGTGGCTTAGGTTTAGCGGCGACTAGCAGCGCATTTGCGAATAAACAAAGTGACAAAAACGCATTACCTGAGATCGGTTCTGCGGGCACAAGTGTTTTGTCTATCGAGAAAGAGAGACAAATAGGCCTAGCGCTAATGAAACAATTACGTGCTAGCCAACCGCTTATTCAAGATCCTGTTCTCATTGAGTACATTAATGACCTTGGAAATAGGATGGTTCGATATGCAAATGATGTTAACTATCCTTTTGAATTTTTCATTGTTAACAATAATGAACTAAATGCCTTTGCATTTTTTGGTGGCCACATTGGTATCCACAGTGGGTTGATTACGACCGCAGATACAGAAAGTGAATTAGCGTCAGTTGTTGCCCATGAAATTTCCCACGTCACACAACGCCATCTTGCACGTCGATTAGAAGAGCAATCTCGCACTCAATCACTCTCTGTTGCAGGTATGATTACTGGCGTGTTATTGACCCTTATCAATCCTCAGGTTGGCATGGCTGCATTATCAACATCAATGGCAGCTACCCAGCAAGCTTCGATAAACTATACACGTGGTAACGAAAAAGAAGCAGACCGTGTCGGCATTGCGTTGTTGGCTTATAGTGGCTTTGATCCTTATGGTGCTCCTAGCTTTTTTGGTAAAATGTCTGAGCAGTTTCGATATAAAAGTAAACCACCTGCAATGTTGCTTACTCACCCTTTACCCGATTCACGTATCTCAGATGCGCGACTAAGAGCACAGCAATATCCTCGCGTTCAATTACCGCCATCATTACCTTTTGAATTAACCAAGGCACGTATTCAAGCGCGCTATCAAAAAGATGATGAACACAACATTAATCATTTTCAGAATCAGATAGATAAGAAACGCTACCGCCTTCTCGAAGCGGCTCAATATGGCTTAGCATTGAGTTACTATGAAGCTAAGCAGTATGACCTGGCGAAAAACCAACTTGAGGCTTTGTATCAAAAAGACGAGCACAACCTATTTTATATAGATGCATTAAGCGATACCTATATCAGTTTAAAAGAGTTCGATACTGCATTAAAAATGCTAGAAAAAGCTGACAAGTTTATGCCTAATAACCAGGTCGTTAGTCTAAACTATGCGAACGTTTTACAAGAAGCAGACAAACTTGACGAAGCAGAGCAATTGTTAAAAGACTTCCTAATTGTTAGCGCAGATAACTTTATCGCGTATGATCTGCTAACCACCGTTTATCGTAAACAAGATGACAGAGGCAATATGCACGCAACGCAAGCAGAAGTGTACGCTTTACTTGGTGGATACTCACGGGCTGTTGACGAATTACAAACCGCATATAACTTTTTTGACGATAACCCCTTGGTTCAAAAACGTATCAGAGCTAGAATTTTGCAATTCCAAAATGAAGAAAACAAACTAAAACGTTTATAGAGAGAGTTATGTTAACGATTTATCACAACCCAAGGTGTTCTAAAAGCCGTCAAACATTACAGTTAATTGAAGAAAAAAATGCTGATGTTACTGTGGTTGAATATTTAAAAACGCCTTTAACCAAAGAGCAAATAACCGTTCTTCAAGAACAACTTGGTGTTAATGTCATTGAAATGATGCGAACAAAAGAGACAGAATTTAAAGAGCAAGGTTTAAAAGGTGCGGATGACAACACGTTGCTAGACGCTATGGTGAATACACCAAAACTTATTGAACGACCTATTGTCTCAGATGGTGCAAAGGCGATTATTGGTCGTCCACCTGAAAACGTTTTAACACTTCTTAAGTAAAATGGCTAAGCAACAGAAATACAATACATCAACCTATCGAAAAATAGCATTAATCGGCTATTTTTCGTTGTTGATTTATATGCCGCTTTGGTTGATTTTCTTAACGCCAGAGCCGTCGCTTTCACCGACGTTAACCTTAGTGATGTTCACGCTACCATTGTTATTTCCTTTGCGCGGTATTGTTAAAGGTAACCCTTATACATACGCATGGTCTAACTTCGTTGTAATGATTTACTTCTTACACAGTTTAACTAGCTTGTGGGTTTCACAAGACGAGCGATTATATGCCGCTATCGAATTAATATTTGCCAGTTTAATGTTTTATGGTGGAACATATTACGCGAAATATAGAGGCCAAGAACTCGGTCTAAGTATCAGAGAGAAAAAAGCCGATAAAGCAAAATAAATAGAGAGGAAACTATGAAAAGCTCACTCACACCGGTATTAGGTTTATATAGTGCTCTAACATTGAGCGCTTGTGGTGGTGGAGGCTCTAGTGACTCAACGACACCAGCACCAACGCCATTGCCTCCTGCTGACTTAATCACTGAAGTAAGTAGACTAGATGAGTCAATAAATCAAAACCAAAGTGTTGAGCTTTTCTTATTATCGCCGTCCTCTGCGAATACTATTTCCAATATACAATGGCAACAAACGGCTGGCCCTGATGTTGCTATTTTATCACCTACAGCAAAAACAATTTCAGTATTGCCCACGACTTCGGGCAGCTATACATTCGACGTTAGCTTCACGCAACAAGGACAAACACAAACACTTTCAACGACGTTTGATGTAATGAGCCAAGACGCAATAGTCAGCATCCACTCTGGTCACACTGTCGTCGAGGGGAATAAAGTTTCACTGCGAGCAATATTTGCTGATAGTGTGAGCGAAAGTAACTTGAATTGGCAGCAAGTGCAGGGGCCAACAGTTACCCTTGAAGAAGGTGATACGCCAACCAATTCTGTAATTTATTTCGATGCACCGCAAGTATCTCAAGACACATTGATCAGTTTTGAGTTAACGGACAGTATTTCTGGTGAACAAGACGTTGTCGCTGTGCTTGTAGAAAACAAACCCGCGATAGAAGAAAATGCGTATTTTGATGAGCCAGTTGCTACGGTATTCCCATACGTAAGTAACTCTCCTTATGCCGGTAGCATCGTAGAGTGTGTTTATTCAAATGCACTAACAAGCTCATGCACCCTTGGTACATTGCCACTAATAGCACAGGACACTACGTCACCAAGTGTTGAAGACATTATGGATAGAGTTGTTGTTTCTCACCAATGGATGGGAGATCGTTTTCGTAGCTTCTTAGAAAACCATGATCCACACAATGACTTCAAAAACCTTTTACGCGCAACAACAGCCGTTGTCTTATCCTATGATGTTAGACCTTCATTCTACTGGGCCGCAACTGGCGCGATTTACTTAGATCCAGAAACGTTATGGCAAACATCATTAGAAAGAGACACGATTAACGAAGCACCGGATTATCGTTCATCATTTGGTAATGACCTGCAATTTATCATGCCTTGGCGATACGTAAACGGCAATAGTTATGCTTATGTGAGGCAATCACGTGCAAATCGAGATGACCGTGATATCGAAGACAACTTGCATCGCCTGACATCCCTACTCTATCACGAGCTAGCTCACGCTAATGATTTTTTCCCACCAGCAGAATGGCAAAGCCACGCATCTAGTTCACGTATATTAGACGCGGCGCAAGCAACGAACTGGGAATCAGACAAACTCGATGCCACTTATCCACTAAATAGCCAAACTATGCGTAACTTAGCGCAAGTGAGTTTTAGAGGAAACAATGCAACATCGGTTCAACAAGGGTACACACCAAATGATGTAAGTAGTTTCTTTAGTGCAGATGACGCTAGCGACTACTATGCCTATTCAACTACCCGTGAAGATTTAGCCATGCTTTTTGAAGAGCTAATGATGCAAAGTCGTTATGGTATTAGGCGCGATGTTGCGGTGACAAATCGCCCACAAGGTGAGAATATTTCCATAACAGATTATATCGTTGCTTGGGGACAGAGAGGACGAATTGCAGAGCAGAGCGTTGCGGTGCGGGCTGACTATGTAACGACACGAATCCTGCCTGAATTTAATTCTTCAGCCGCTATCGATGCACTCCCTTCTCCTATTCCGATGGCCGTGGGGAATGATTGGCTAGAAAACTTAACCATCTCTCCTTCACCAACGCCACAGTTTAGTTTCGGGAAAGAGCGACGTGAAGTTTACATTCCTCAAGGTGCCGTTGAAAATACTGCCATATGGGTTCAAACCCTTACCAAAAAAATAAGAAATAAGCTCGCTATGCGAGCTTTTTTTTGAATCTCACATAATCACTATATAATATATTTGTTATATACGAATTTTGTTATATAATATCGCTCAACTTGTTTATCTCTATTTGAGCGTTAAATGAAAATTCTTTTTTTATGCACGGAAAACTCTGCTCGGTCGCTTATGGCCGAAGCATTGCTGAAGCACCATGCGCCAGAATCTGTTGAAGTTTATAGTGCTGGTACTCACCCAACCACGCCAAGTCCGATTGGATTATCCTTGCTAAAGAGCATTAATGTAGAAAACGACTTTCTACACTCAAAGTCACTTGAAGAGTTAAGCGACCTAGACTTTGATATGGTCATTACGTTATGTGAGAACGCCGCGGCCGAGTGTCAGCAAATGAGCGATGGACTTAATTATCAGCACTGGGCAATTCCTGATCCCAAAGTTAGTAATACAGAAGAATCATTTGCTCAGGCACTACATCAAATCAATCATAAAATTGAGTCTCTACTGAGCAGCTTGACGGATTATAAAAAAGCAATGTTAGCACCCGTCCAATTTTATAAATGCTTAGCTGATGATATTCGATTGCAATCTCTACTTTTGATCTTACGAGAAGGTGAATTGTGTGTTTGCGAACTGATGACAGCTTTGAACCAAGATAGTCAACCTAAGGTATCTCGGCATTTAGCCCAATTAAAAAAGCAAGGATTATTAGTTGATCGAAAGCAACAACAATGGGTTTTTTATCGTATCAACGCAACATTACCTTCATGGATGAAATCAATACTAACAAATACATTAGTCAACGAACCTAACGTTATCCATGACAGTGTATTAAGACTTGAAACCATGGGCGACCGTCCATCTCGACAGAAAGCCTGTTAATGAGGTAAACATCATGGGTATTTTTGAAAGATATTTATCAATTTGGGTTGCCATCACCATTATTGCAGGCGTTAGTTTAGGTCATTTAACCCCACAAATTTTTGAGGTTATCGCTAGCCTAGAGTATGCGAAGGTTAATCTCGTTATTGCATTATTAATCTGGATTATGATCTATCCGATGATGATTCAAATTGATTTTTCTTCCCTTAAAGAAGTAGGCAAAAATCCTAAAGGTTTAGTACTGACTATTATCGTGAATTGGTTAGTAAAGCCTTTTACAATGGCACTACTTGGCTGGTTATTCTTTGAAGGATTATTTGCCGACTTAGTCGATCCAAATACAGCCCAGGAGTATATCGCAGGTATGATTCTGCTTGGCGTAGCACCTTGCACAGCAATGGTTTTTATTTGGTCACAACTCGTAAAAGGTGACGCTAATTACACCCTTGTCCAAGTTTCTGTCAACGATCTTATTATGATATTTGCATTTGCGCCAATTGCTGGGTTTCTTTTGGGAGTAAGTGATATTACAGTCCCTTGGGAAACATTATTGTTCTCAGTAATCTTGTATGTAGTGCTCCCACTAATTGCCGGTGTGTTAACACAAAAAGCATTGAGCAACGGTGAAAAACAAAGCAATAAAATCGAGGCGTTACTATCAAGGCTCAAACCTTTTTCAATGATTGGACTGCTCGCAACTATAGTGATTTTGTTTGGTCTTCAAGCTGAAACTATTTTAGCCAACCCCGAAGCAATCGTGCTTATTGCCGTTCCGCTGTTAATCCAAACCTATGGCATTTTCTTCATTGCCTACTTTGTCGCATTAAAAATCAAACTACGTTTCGCTACCGCCGCGCCTGCATGCATGATAGCAACATCAAATTTTTTCGAACTAGCCGTAGCAGTGGCCATTTCATTATTCGGCCTGCATTCGGGAGCAGCACTCGCGACGGTTGTAGGTGTATTAGTTGAAGTTCCAGTGATGCTATCACTCGTTGCATTTGCTAATAAAACAAAACATTGGTTTGAACCGACGGTTCAACAACATCAAGCCTAAGGATTAACATTTATGTCTCACCCTTTCGATATTTTGCCACTAGAAAACGGCGCTAAGGTTATCTTTACGCCTTGTCCAGGAACAAAAGGCGCATCACTAGAGGCGTCAGTAATGACACTAAAAGATGCTCATGCCACGTCAATCGTTTCCGCTATGTTTGACGAAGAAATGCAAAACCTTAATGCAGAAGCATTGCCACAGGTTTGCCAAGATAATGAAATATCATGGTATCAATTGCCTCTTGGCGATGACATGGGGCCTGACGAGCGTTTTTTTCAAGCCTGGCAACTTCATAAAGACTCGTTAATTTCGCGTCTGAGAAACCAAGAAATATTGGCTGTGCATTGTAAAGGCGGTTCAGGTAGAACAGGGTTACTCATCTCATTGCTTCTTATTGAATTGGGCTACAGTAAGCCTGAAGTGAAGTCACTTGTTCAATCGATGCGACCGCACGCACTCACTAAGCCAGAGCAACTTAACTTTTTTGAAAACTATTAAATTTGATTAGGAAATAATTATGACGATTAAAGTCGGTATTAATGGCTTCGGCCGTATGGGGCGCTTAGCACTTCGCGCTGCTTTTGATTGGCCTGAAATGGAGTTTGTTCACATTAACGACCCTGCAGGTAACGCTCAAACATTAGCACATTTACTTCAATATGATTCGGTCCATGGGACGTGGAATAAAGAGGTAAACGGTGACGAGGACCATATCACGATTGCTGGTAACAAAATCACCTGTAGTCAAAATACGACAATTGGTGAAACTGATTGGTCAGGTTGTGATTTAGTCATTGAAGCGTCTGGCGTAATGAAGTCGAAAGCTAAGCTGCAAGCATACTTAGACCAAGGCGTTAAGCGAGTCGTTGTCACTGCACCAGTAAAAGAGGACGGTGTTTTGAATATAGTAATGGGCGTCAATGACAATCTATATGATAAAGACAAATACCCTATTGTTACGGCGGCCTCATGCACGACCAACTGTTTAGCCCCTGTAGTCAAAGTATTGCAGGACAATATTGGCATTAAACACGGTAGCATGACCACTATACATGATATTACCAATACTCAAACCATATTAGATGCGCCTCATAAAGATTTAAGAAGAGCACGAGCGTGTGGTATGAGCTTGATCCCCACCACAACAGGTTCAGCAACAGCCATTACCCATATATTCCCGGAGCTAAAAGGTAAACTTAATGGTCACGCCGTTAGAGTGCCACTTGCAAATGCTTCAATAACAGACTGTGTGTTTGAACTTAATCGACCGACAACGGAAGCAGAAATTAACGCCATGATGGAAAAGGCAGCAAATTCAGAACTAAAAGGTATTTTGGGATATGAAGAGAAACCGTTAGTTTCCATTGATTATAAAACTGACCCACGTTCAACTATTGTCGATGCGTTATCAACGATGGTAGTTAATGAAACACAAGTCAAAATGTACCTTTGGTACGACAACGAATGGGGCTATGCAAACCGTACAGCAGAGCTTGCGTTAAAAGTTGGATTAGCCGACAAATAGTGGATAAATGAAGTAAAACACATGGCAACCTTATCAAGCGAAATCAAGCAATACCTGATTGTTACAGGTAACTATTGGGCGTTTACTTTGACAGACGGCGCTCTTCGTATGCTGGTAGTACTATTCTTCCATCAACTGGGCTACTCTCCATTAGAAGTTGCCATGCTGTTTCTGTTTTATGAACTATTTGGTGTATTTACCAACTTATTTGGTGGTTATTTGGGCGCTAAATTGGGTTTGAATAAAACCATGAATATAGGGCTCGGGTTACAAATCATCGCATTGGCAATGCTCGCAATGCCCACAGGCTATCTATCATTGGCATATGTTATGCTCGCACAAGCGCTTTCGGGTATTGCCAAAGACCTAAATAAGATGAGTGCCAAAAGCTCAATTAAAATGCTGGTCGCTCAAGGACAAGAAGGTACTTTATTCAAATGGGTAGCAATTCTTACCGGTTCTAAGAATGCACTAAAAGGTGTCGGCTTTTTCTTAGGCGGTTTGTTATTGAGTTTATTCACCTTCCAGGGCGCAATGATCATCATGGCAATTGCCCTATTCTTCGTTTGGCTATTTAGTATATTTGCACTCAAGCAAGATTTAGGCAAAGCCAAGAACAAGCCTAAGTTCAATGAGATTTTCTCTAAAAGCAAAGCGATAAACGTGCTGTCAGCAGCAAGAATGTTTTTGTTTGGTGCTCGTGATGTATGGTTTGTCGTCGCGCTACCGGTATTTTTATCTCAAGCCTTTAATTGGGATCATTACTATGTTGGTGGCTTTCTCGCGCTGTGGATCATTGGCTATGGCATCGTCCAATCTTTTGCACCAAAGCTTATTAACCGTAAAGGCCATCAAGCACAACCTCGCGACGCTGCTTTTTGGGCTTTTTGCTTGGCTATCGTACCTGCAGGAATAGCAGCTAGTATTTATGTTGAGCTGGCAATGCCCACAGCGCTATTAGTTGGTTTGCTCATCTTTGGTGTACTCTTTGCGATTAACTCCTCGCTACATAGTTACTTAATTGTGAGCTTAGCTGACGCTGACGGCGTGTCACTGGACGTTGGCTTTTATTATATGGCTAACGCAATGGGTAGGTTAATCGGTACAGTACTATCTGGTTGGGTATTTCAAAGTTATGGTCTTATCGCCTGTTTAATTATCTCGACAGTTTTTATCGCATTAGCTGGGATAATATCGATAGCACTCCCGAGCAAAGCCGCACAGTAACAAAGTGAAGCAATCGTAATTTTTGGAGAATTAAAGAAGTTCTGCTCTAGCGTTAAAGTAGGACTTCTTTAATAAATGGAATCGTAATTTTTCGCTTATCGCGAATTGATGCCCTGTCTAGTTCATCTAAACTTGACACTAAACTTTTCATATCGCGCTCGACGCGATTAAAAAGAAATTTAGCAACATCTAAATGTAGGATTAACCCGCGTTGGTGCGCACGCAATTGGATAGCACTAACCTTGTCGTCATCTGAAAGCGGCTTAACTGACTCAACATAACCCCAGCCCAGTCTTGAAACCAAATCAGGAAGTGTTATGCCCAATTGTTTTACCGACTGCTGGCCACAAACAATTAACTTGTGTTGCTGCTCAATAACTCGATTATATAAATCGAAAACAGCCTGTTCCCAAGCTTTTTTACCTGAAATCAAATCAATATCATCAAGACAAATCACGTGGTAGAACTCTAAGCCATCTAAGACCTCAGGGCTAAAGTTCATTAATTCATTAAATGACATACAAATTGATGACTGACCTTTAGACTCAGCAAAAGCGCAACTTGCATGCAGTAGGTGTGATTTTCCGACAGAATGATTACCAAACAAATACATAGCTTGTGTCTGATACTCGCTATCACCATTGATAAACGATTGCAGCTCGTTTACAACACTTTCATTTTCACCGACCTGGAAACTTTCGAAAGTTTCGTCATCAGGTAGCTGAACCGATAATGTAAGTTGTGAACGCTGTTTCATTATTCCTGCCAATAGAATACTGGTGTTGCTTGCTCATCTATTTGAGCTAACGGATCAATTATTTGCTTCAATTCGTCTACTAACTCAATAGATGCCATAAATGCTTGTCTTGAACCCAGTAAGGAAACATCAAATCGACGCACACTTCCTTGGGCATAACGCAATTTTACGTCACTTACCGCCGAAAAGTCTGCTAAAAATTGTGAAACCGCAACGTAAGTGCTCATAGAATCGACATTTGCTACTTCTATCGTAACAATATTCTGTGTGTTCATGCTTAAAGCATATTGCTGGTGTATGTGCTGACTAATTGCTGTTAGTGCTTCTTCAACCAACAGTTCAGGGTTACTCCCTTGAATTCGAGAACCAAATTGTTGATAGTCTTCAACAATACTCCAGTCGAGTGCATATAATGATTGTTGGCAAGGTAGTTCGCAGTTTTGAGATTCAGATATGCCGGCTTCAACCAAGGTGTTATCAGAGATACGAATAATAACGGAAGCTTCAGCAAGATAGCGTTCAGAGGCTACTTTGACAGGTTCTTCAAATCGTCCCCAAATATCAGAGACTTGCACACGGCTAATATCTTCAAGGTCCATTAAAGGTAAGACCATAGGCACAGCGCGCTGCTCAGAAAAGGCTTTAACTTTTTGGGCAAGAACATTGTCACTTGAATGATTAATGATGTTTCTCGCAAGTCCATGTTCTTCAACAAGCCATACTGTCAGTAATGGGCGAATATTACCCAAAATAGGTAGTTGCGCATCGTAAAACAACTGATTAACTTTATTTTCGTCAAATTCGGCAACAAGCAATGTTTGCTGATCAACTCGATCGTAATAAAACTGAGCGACATAGCGAGACGGACTTTTCAACGCGGTGCTTATTTGAGGGTTACTAGCAAAATCATTGTTACCACCTACTTTCAACATCACCTGCTCAAGTGCTTGTTGCAAACCAGTGTCACGATCGGCTCTACTTTGCCCTTGAACTTCTATTTTTCCGGTGTAAAGCTCGGTAACTTCTACCGCTTTAACTGAAAAGCAGAAACAATTAATTAATAAAATTATTGTTAAAACCAGTGACTTTGCCATG
Source organism: Thalassotalea loyana (assembly GCF_030161435.1). Classification (GTDB taxonomy): domain Bacteria; phylum Pseudomonadota; class Gammaproteobacteria; order Enterobacterales; family Alteromonadaceae; genus Thalassotalea_G; species Thalassotalea_G loyana. Next base: position 365,254 of record NZ_BSSV01000003.1, read on the forward strand.
TTATCAATACGAATAGGTTGCATAATCAGGATCTTAACACACAATTAGGCAGTTTTTTTAGTATAAAAAAATAATTTACCTTTATGTTTCAACCGAGCCTTTGCGCTGATAGAATATGCGCCACTAACGACAGAGAGTAACAATTAGAGGTTCCACGTGAGTGATCAGAAGCAGTCGCTAAGTTATAAAGATGCAGGTGTAGACATTGATGCAGGTAATGCACTTGTAGAGAATATTAAAGGTGCGGTAAAGCGCACTACTCGTCCTGAAGTTATGGGTGGTTTAGGTGGTTTTGGTTCAGTTTGCCAATTGCCAACAAACTACAAAGAACCCGTACTAGTAGCTGGCACCGACGGTGTTGGTACAAAACTTCGCTTAGCAATTGATCTTAAAAAGCATGACACAGTCGGTATCGACCTTGTTGCTATGTGTGTTAACGACTTAATCGTACAAGGTGCTGAGCCATTATTTTTCCTAGATTACTATGCAACAGCAAAACTAGACGTTGATGTAGCGTCTGATGTTGTATCAGGTATTGCAGATGGTTGTGTTCTGTCAGGTTGTGCTTTAGTAGGCGGTGAAACTGCTGAAATGCCTGGTATGTACCATGCTGGCGATTATGATATTGCTGGTTTCTGTGTCGGCGTTGCTGAAAAGTCACGTTTATTGGATGGCAGCTCAGTGAAAGCGGGCGATCAACTAATCGCATTAGGTTCTTCAGGTCCTCACTCAAATGGTTACTCGCTAATTCGCAAAGTTTTAGAAGTAAATAACACGGACACAAGTGAAGATTTAAATGGCAAACCTTTAAGCGAGCATTTGTTAGCACCAACTAAAATCTACGTAAAGTCTATTTTAGCCCTATTAAAAGAAGTTGATGTAAGTGCATTGTCACACATTACTGGTGGTGGTTTCTGGGAAAATATCCCTCGCGTATTGCCTGAATCAGCGCAAGCAGTAATTAAAGGTGACTCATGGCAATGGCCAGAAATTTTCAACTGGTTACAAGACAAAGGTAACATTACTACCCACGAAATGTACCGTACCTTTAACTGTGGTGTTGGTATGATTATCGCAGTTCCTGCAGATAAAGTAGAAGAAAGCTTATCTATTCTTACTGAGCACGGCGAAAATGCATGGCACATTGGCGAGATTGCAGATAAAGCTGATGGTGAAGAGCAAGTAGTTATTAACCAAGGTTAATACAATGAAGCCAAATATTGTTGTTCTAATATCAGGCAGCGGCTCAAATTTGCAGGCGATCATCGACGCCTGCAAATCAGACCAAATTGACGCCACCATTTCTGGCGTTATCTCAAATAAAGCTGACGCTTACGGACTTACTCGTGCATCAGATGCAGGAATCGCAAATCAAGTATTGAGTCACAAAGACTATGATACCCGAGAAGCTTACGATCTTGCATTAATTGACGCCATTGATGCTTATAAACCAGACGTAATTGTACTCGCTGGTTTTATGCGCATATTGACACCAGCCTTCGTCGATAAATTTTCTGGAAAATTATTGAACATTCATCCATCTTTGTTGCCTAAGTATCAAGGATTGCACACACACCAGCGTGCAATTGATGCAGGTGACACTGAACATGGTGTTAGTGTTCACTTTGTAACAGAAGAATTAGACGGTGGTCCTGTCATCTTGCAAGCCAAAGTACCTGTTTTCCCTGAAGACAGTGCAGATGACTTAGCAATGCGTGTGCATGAACAAGAACACCGTATTTATCCATTAGTCGTAAAATGGTTTTGCCAAGGCCGTTTAAAAATGGTAGAAAACCATGCGCTTCTCGATAATCAGGTTTTGCCGGCATCGGGGTACGCAAACGAATAATAATTAAAATAGTCAATATTTAAGGTGGTAATAGATGGTCAAGTTTGTAGCCCTGTTAACTTCATTAGCTGTATCAATCACAGCGTACGCTAACACAGAGGTTGTCCCTATTGCCCCCTTCAAAGCCCAATATAATATTCTTCACAAAGGCGATCCCGTCGGAAAAGGCTACCGAGAACTAAGCTACCAAGACGATGGTAGTGTCAAATATAGTTATCAAACTAACCTCAAATGGATGATCTTTACAGATAAGCGTAAAGAGACTTCTATCGTCAATGTCGCAGACAACAAAGTTCAGCTTAACGAATATAACTTTGAACGCAGTGGAACAGGTAGAGATAAAAAGTACCGTTGGCAGTATTTTCCTGAGGAAAATAAGGCACTAAACCTAGTTAAAGATAAGCAGTTAACCGTAGATTTTAGCGAAGGTGTTCAGGATAAACTGAGTTACCATCTGCAACAACGTTTAGCGTTTATTGAGAACCCAAAGCAAGATGCGTTTGATTATGACGTGATTAGCACCTCAGGTAAGATTAAAAACTATCGCTATGAGTTTGTCGGTGAAGAGGAACTTATGTTGCCATACGGGCTAATAAAAGCGTTAAAATATAAGCGTGAGGTCGCAGAAAAAGATCGAGTAACTTATGCTTGGTTTGCGCCAGAATTAGACTATTTGCTTGTTCGTCTGTATCAAATAAAAGAAGGTGTGGATCAATTTGAAGCACAATTAGATAAACTAGACGTTAAATAACTATAAATGATGAGAGCCTAACTACAGGTTAGGCTCAACTTCTTCTTGGCCTTGTTCCACCAACTCTCCTTGATGAAATACAATCCATTGACCGGCGTTAAATTTGTGCCAAGATTCATCATCCGTTAAAGGTTGCGTCGCAATCACTGTTACAACATCATTTTCTGTTGTTTCCTGTTGAAAATCCACGACCACTTCAGCATCTATCAAACTTGCCTTACCAAACGGCGCTCGCCTTGTAATGTAGTGCAAATTATTCGCACAATATGAAAATAGATAGTCACCGTCACTAAGCAGCAAATTAAACACACCAAGCCGATTAATCTGACTTGCAAGTTTACCGATAAAAGGTGCTAAATCTTTCAAGCAAAGCGGTTTACCATCAAGTTTTTGTTTTTCTTCTAACTGATCTAGCAACCAACAATACGCATGTTCACTATCCGTTGTTCCGACCGGCCAGTTATATTTTAACGGCAGTTTGTCTTTAAATTCTGCTAGTTGGCCATTATGTGCATAGGTCCAGTTTTTACCTGAGATAGGTCTAATGAACGGGTGGGTGTTTTCAAGACATACGGCACCTGAATTTGCTTGTCGAATATGGCATATCACGAGCTCACTTTTAATCGGATACTCAGTAACAAGTTTAGCAATAGGTGAATTTGCGCTAGGTAACGGGTCTTTGAAACTGCGACACCCCTTACCCTCATAAAACGTAACGCCCCAACCATCTTTATGAGGGCCGGTGTTACCTCCACGCTGCATCAAGCCACTAAAACTAAAACAGATATCGGTTGGCACATTGGCGCTCATTGCGAGCAATTCACACATTTTTTCTACTCTTTTTTTACTGCTGTTTCAGCGCATTGTAATAAATATTTATTAACAACCCAAAAATATGTTTGAAATTGTTACGATTTAGTTATAACCTTTAGTGGTCAGACCTCTTATTTGTAAATAAGGAAAACAAGTGGAAACATTAATTTGGATTTTAAGCGCAATCGCGCTATCAGGTTTTATGGCCTACTCCAGAGCCAAGCTCTCTACGTTTACCCTACTTTTTACCGTGTTAATGGTAATTGGTAGTTTTTATCAAGTAGTTTCATGGATTGGTTGGATTATCTTTGGTGCAATTGCTGTACCTCTGAACATGACCAACATTCGTCAACAATATATCTCTAAGCCATTACTGAAAGCTTTCCAAAGCATCATGCCAGAAATGTCACGTACCGAAAAAGAAGCAATCGATGCTGGTACAACATGGTTTGAAGCTGATCTTTTCCGTGGTGCGCCAGACTGGCAAAAACTTCACAACTACCCTGCTCCACGTTTAAGTGCTGAAGAACAGGCCTTCTTAGATGGACCTGTTGAAGAAGTATGTCGTATGGTTGATGACTGGGATACGACGCACACTCGTGCTGACCTAGCACCAGAAATCTGGCAGTACCTAAAAGATAATAAATTCTTTGCCATGATTATCAAAAAGCAATACGGCGGTCTAGAATTTAGTGCATATGCACAATCTCGTGTATTACAAAAGCTAACAGGCGCAAGTTCAGTATTAGCAAGTACTGTTGGTGTTCCGAACTCTTTAGGCCCAGGTGAGCTTTTACAGCACTATGGTACAAAAGAACAACAAGATTATTATTTACCGCGTTTAGCACGTGGTGAAGAAATCCCATGTTTTGCTTTAACTAGCCCAGAAGCGGGTTCAGACGCAGGCTCAATTCCTGATTTCGGTATCGTTTGCAAAGGCGAATTCGAAGGCAAAGAAGTATTAGGTATGCGTTTAACGTGGGACAAGCGTTACATTACACTTGCTCCAGTAGCAACCGTTCTTGGTTTAGCATTTAAATTACAAGATCCAGACGGTTTATTAGGCGAAGAAAAAGATTTAGGCATTACATGTGCTCTTATTCCAACTGACCTTGAAGGTGTAGATGTTGGTCGTCGTCATTTCCCGTTAAATGTACCGTTCCAAAATGGTCCAACAAAAGGTAAGGATATTTTTGTACCTTTAGACTTTATCATTGGTGGTCCAGAAATGGCTGGTCAAGGCTGGCGTATGCTTGTTGAGTGTTTATCTGTGGGTCGTGCAATTACACTTCCTTCTAACTCAGCAGGTGGTGTTAAGTCTATTGCATTAGCAACAGGTGCTTACAGCCGCATTCGTCGTCAGTTCAAACTTCCAATTGGTAAAATGGAAGGTGTTGAAGAAGCATTAGCACGCATTGGTGGTAACGCTTACCTAATGGACGCAGTAACCACGTTATCGACAGGTGCAATCGATCTAGGTGAGAAGCCATCAGTAATCTCAGCGATTGCAAAATACCACTTAACCGAAAAGATGCGTGATTCTATTTCAGACTCAATGGATGTGCACGGTGGTAAAGGTATCTGTATGGGTCCTAACAACTACCTAGCTCGTGGTTACCAGGGTGCTCCAGTTGCCATTACGGTAGAAGGTGCAAACATTTTAACGCGTAGCATGATCATCTATGGTCAAGGTGCAATCCGTTGTCATCCATATGTACTTGCTGAACTTGAAGCTGCGGGTAACAAGGACTTCGGTCAAGCATTGCGTGATTTCGACCATGCATTATTTGGTCACATCGGTTTTGCAATGAGCAATGTATTCCGTAGCATTTGGTTCTCAGTATCAGGTAGCCGTTTAGTGTCAACGCCATACAGCGACGTGACCAAACGTTACTACCAGTTATTAACACGCTATAGCACAAACTTAGCAATGTTGTCTGATATTGCGATGTTAACGCTTGGCGGAGACTTAAAACGTCGTGAGCGTATATCAGCACGTTTAGGTGATGTATTAAGTCACTTATACATGGCGTCGGCAACGTTAAAACGTTTTAATGACGAAGGTCGCTTAGCTGAAGATGCACCATTGATGCAGTGGGCTGTTGAAGATAGCTTATACAAGATCCAAGTTGCGATTGATGAGTTAATCTCTAACTTCCCTAACAAGCTGGTTGGTGGCTTCTTACGCATGACTATCTTACCATTTGGCGCAAGCTTAACGCGTCCATCTGACAAATTAGATCACAAAGTAGCTCGTATCTTACAAACACCAAGTGCTACTCGTGACCGCATTGGTCAAGGCCAATACTTGACGCGAGAAAAAGAAAACTCAATTGGTATGTTAGAGCAAACATTAGAAGATATTTTGGCGTGTGAACCAATATTCGATAAAGTTTGTCGTGCAATCGGTGAAAAACTACCGTTCTTCCGCTTAGACCTAGTCGCTGATAAAGGCCTAGCAGCTAATGCGATAACAGAAGTTGAAGCAGAGTTGTTACGTAAGACTGAAGTCGCACGTAAAGCCGCAATTGACGTTGATGACTTTGACCCAATTGACTTACCTGCTGACAAATCTCTGTATGAAGAGCAAGTAAAGCAAACAACTAACGCAGCTTAATCGTTAGATCATAAAAATCACTAAGCCCGAATAGACAAACTATTCGGGCTTTTTTCTTTCATGTACTCCGTGCAAATAACTGTCTACAGCAGACATAATTTTTGGTCAGAATAACCTTATAAAGTTTGAGTGAACACGTGTAACAAACAAAGCAATACCCATTTATAGATAAAGTCGCTAGAATGTTGTCAATAATTCACAACATATGGAAATTGCTAGGTTAGTTGTACATGTTTTCGTTTTTACCCCGTTTTATTTGCTTCCCTTTCACTTTTACTCTTTTTTGCTTAAACCTAGCATTTTGCGGCTTTCTTGTATTTTTGGGTGGTTTTTTAAAATTTATTATTCCCCTTAAAGCATTTCATCGAGTGCTATATAAGCCAATGCATTTCTTTTATCGTCTATGGTCGCTAAACAATTACTTAATTATCAGGTTGTTTAATAACGTTGAATGGCGCGTTGTGGGGGATCAAGATTTAAATAAAAAATCATGGTATTTGTTAATTGCTAACCACCAGAGCTGGCTAGATATCTTTGTTATCGCTCACTTTGCTCGTACTCGAATTCCTGAACCAAAGTTTTTTCTTAAAGAATCCTTACGCTATATTCCATTCTTAGGTATGGCTTGTTGGGCTCTCGACATGCCTTTTATGCGCAGATACAAGAAATCTTTTATTGCAAAGAACCCACATTTAAAAGGTAAAGATATCGAGACAACCAAAGCCTCTTGTCAGCAGTTTAAAAACAAACCGACCACTATCGTAAACTTTGTCGAAGGCACTCGTTTTACAGAAGAAAAACATCATCGCCAGGGAAGTCGGTTTGACCATTTACTTACCCCAAAAGCAGGTGGAATCGCTTTTACACTGGCCGCTATGGGTGAACAGTTTGATAAGGTATTGAATATCACACTAGCCTACCCTGATAATCGTGGTCATATAATGATGGACATGTTATGTGGTGATTTAAAAACGATTATTGTCTATGTGGACACATTAGAAGTTAACGACAACGTTGTAGGCGACTATTACAATGACAAGAGTTATCGTGTCCGTTTCCAACGCTGGTTAAACGAGACGTGGTCAACAAAAGATAAGCTGTTGGCTAAGTACCTTACTTAAACTCCCCAAAGCCCCTACTGCGTCTTATAAGAAACAGGATTAATAAAAGGTTAACATTGCGATGTTAGCCTTTTTTTCTTGTCTAACAACGCCTGCAATTCGTGCAGAAGAAATGAATGCTCAACACAACAAAACAAGTGGATCGTTATAGCGTCGAAAGAAAGCTGAGTATAAAAATAAGGATGAAATTTCATTCATTGATTGAAATGAAAAGTTTTAAGAGAAGTGACAAGGATAATCAAGATAAACAATCGTGGCGGAGTGGACGGGACTCGAACCCGCGACCCCCGGCGTGACAGGCCGGTATTCTAACCAACTGAACTACCACTCCGCAGCAAATTGTTTATTGAGGATGTACGTGGCGGAGTGGACGGGACTCGAACCCGCGACCCCCGGCGTGACAGGCCGGTATTCTAACCAACTGAACTACCACTCCGCAGTATACATATCAATAATTTCGCTATATCGTTGGCGGAGTGGACGGGACTCGAACCCGCGACCCCCGGCGTGACAGGCCGGTATTCTAACCAACTGAACTACCACTCCACTAGGATATAGCTATCAAGATTTAATTGGCGGAGTGGACGGGACTCGAACCCGCGACCCCCGGCGTGACAGGCCGGTATTCTAACCAACTGAACTACCACTCCGCGTTAAATCTTGTTTCAACGGCAACCCGTTGAAAGCGAGGAGGATAATACGGTTATGATGCCCCCCCGTCAACACTTTTTTTTACTTTATTTTCCAGTTGGACAATTGCTAACCAAAAAGCAGAAATAAACAGCAATATCCTAGCAAATCGTCACTAATCGTCCGCAAATCAGGTTTTTATTTCGACCTCAGAAGCATTTTCGCTGTTCTTCTTTTTACGCCACCAAACAAACAATGCAATAAGTGCAATTATTACTACAACAGCATTACCTGCAATAATAATGATCATCTGCATTTTTTCTTGTGCTTCTTGTTCAGCTTTAATTTGGGCAATTTGTGCTGCTAGCTCTGCTTCGCTAATTCAGCTCGGCGTTGTTCTTCCGCTAACGCTAAGCTGTCTTGGCTATCAGTCCCTAAGTTAGATACATCAGGTAATAATGCATTTTCTGTATGTTGAACATTGAAACTATATTCTGGCATTACTAACCTGAATTCACGGCCATTATTTGTTTCACCAAATGCGCTTACTTTAACTCGATGCACGCCTGATTCAGTGAATGGCACTTCTGCTGTGCGACGTTTACCACTGCCTTCCAATACTGAGAATGGAACCGCTTGTTTATCCGGGTAAGTAATTTTTCCTTGAAACACCAGACTATCAGGTTTTACAAATTCATCAGAAATATCAAAATGAAGCTTATGAGGTGTCCCTTCTCCTGATGATGAATCAACCACAGTAGTTATAGGACTACGCTGCAGGATAACCGGCTTTTGTTGCAACTCTCTTGCTGCCATAGGCAAAAACAACTTATAAACAGGTACCCACTCACCAGGTGCGATCGTTAATTCAAATTCTCCGGTAAAGATACTATCTTTTGCATACTCATCTAATTCTCGACCATCATCTCTAAACGTTGTCAGTCGTTCTAAATCGGCGCCAAAATTATCGTAATCTTGATTATTGGTACTAAAAAAATCAACATCAATAGAGACAACATCACTAAAGTTTGGTGTGTCAATCGCAAATTCACCGTTAAAAAGCCTCGCCGTTACCTTAACCGTCTCACCTGCAAGCAAAATATCGGGCAATTGTTCGACTTCAATTCTGACATCGGAAACCACCATTATCTGGCTTTTTGGCTCGATATTGCCAAGTGCTTGCCACGGACCTGGCATTGGCTCCTTTATTTTTATCATGTCGAACGTTCGATCATCGTACCATTCAACTTTTTCTTTATCGTGGGTCTCTACTTTTATTTTTGTACCATCTGGTTGAACAAGAATAATAGGTGCAGAGCCATGCGTTCGATAAAACAATAACGTGATTTCTTCTATATTAGCGTCAATGCGAAAACGGTTATCAAAATAAGGTATCTGATTAGTAACATTATCGACCTGGTAAAAATCAATTTTGTCGGTAGGCTCTTGCGCACTGATAGTAAAAGCCGCTAAAGCACTTAATAAAAAACTAGAACACGTTTTTTTTATTGTTCTCTTTTGCGCCATATAGGCTCACTCCCTTTGTCTGCAACAATGTCTAATCGTGTTTGATGCTCTGTCAGTTCATCGGCAGTTGCACGAACAACCTTTAATGCTTTTCTATCGTGAGGTAAACGAATAATGGCATTTTTGTCACCTGACTGTTCAGAACCCGCACTCAAATTCAACGTCTCTTGACGTCGAGTCATTTCGATATAAACGAAAGCTAGTAGCTGCGCATCAATTAAAGCGCCGTGATAGGTACGGTCAATTAAGCCATCAACACGATAATGTTTTGCCAAAAAATCTAAGGTTTTAGGTGAGCCAAACTCGTCTTTTGACGTCATCAAGGTATCGGTAACCTTACAAATGTCCGCTGTATTCGGTAACCCTCTACCCACCATGTTAAATTCATGGTCCATAAAGCCAACGTCGAATTTGGCGTTATGAATAACGAGCTCAGCACCTTTTATAAAGTCGATAAACCCCTGAGCAACCTCAGCAAATAATGGTTTGTCCGCTAAAAACTCATTTGTTAATCCGTGAACATCAATAACCTCTTGTTCCATCTCAAATTGAGGATTGATATATACATGGTAATTTCGACCTGTTAATTGGCGGTTGATCATTTCAACGCAGCCAATTTCAACAATTCGATGCCCTTCTCTTGGATTAATACCCGTTGTTTCCGTATCTAGAATAACGAGTCGTTCTTGTTGTAATTCTGTTGGGTGTCCCACAAAGTATTCTCTTTACCTATGATATTGATTCCATTATACGGACAGATTTGAATAAATAAAAAGTTTCGGATAATCATGTTAATATGAAAGAAAAAATAGAGACGATTAATGAAAGAAGTAAGTATATTCACCGATGGCTCATGTTTGGGTAATCCAGGCCCAGGCGGTTATGGTGCAGTACTCGTGTACAAAGGACATCAAAAAGAGCTTTCGCAAGGCTACAAGCTAACGACAAACAATAGAATGGAGATGTTAGCGACCGTAAAAGCATTGGCTTCATTAACAGAGCCGTGCAACGTTACACTGACGACTGACAGCCAATATGTAAAACAAGGGATTACGTCTTGGATTAGTAAATGGCAAAAGAACAACTGGAAAACGGCAGCTAAACAACCCGTCAAGAATGTCGACCTATGGAAAGCACTTCACGAGCAAACAAATCGCCATGAAGTTAATTGGCAATGGGTTAAGGGCCACTCTGGACACCCTGAAAATGAGCGTTGTGACGATTTAGCACGTAACGCAGCAATGGCGTCAGATTTACTAGAAGATGAAGGTTACCAAGGCTAAGTTATTCATTAATTAATTTAGCATTGGCAAAGCCACTTAACTGGTTTAATATTCCCAAAAGAAATAATTTATCACTTTTGGGAATATATAAATGCATCATCCCATTATCAAAGCATTTTTTCATCAAGACTCGTCAACACTTACCTATGTTGTTCACTGCCAGCAAACAAAAACGTGTTGCGTTATTGACCCACCACTTGATTACGATATTTTCTCTGGCGATGTTTCAGCAGCATGCCTAACACCGATTGAAGATTATATTCACCAGAAAGAGCTAACGGTTGAATGGCTTTTAGAAACGCATGCACACGCCGATCATGTAACAGGAAATAAGGAACTTAAAGATCGCTTGGGTGGGAAAATCGCTGTAGGTACAGGCATTAGGGATGTGCAAAAGAGTGTTCAACAAATGTTGCAGCTTGACGAGGACACATTAACAACGCACGTCTTCGATTGTCTGTTAGAAGACGGTCAGATTTTAGCATTAGGAGAACTCGCAATTCATGTATTAGCCACACCAGGCCATACGCCCGACAGTTTAACATTTGTCATTGGTGATCATGCCTTTATTGGCGATACATTATTCATGCCCGACTCTGGCTCTGCTCGTTGCGACTTCCCTAACGGCAGTGCAGCACAACTTTATCAATCTATCCAAAAAATCTACCAACTAGGTGACCATACTAGGCTGTATATGTGTCATGACTACCAACCAAATGGCCGAGAGCTTGCGTATATCACCACGGTTGCGGAGCAAAAGGCAAATAACGTACAAATTAATAGCCAAGTAAGCCAAGAAGAATATGTTTCAGTTAGAGAAACACGTGACAATAAGTTAGCTATCCCTCGCCTTCTTTATCCTGCATTACAAGTGAATATTCGAGGCGGTCGACTGCCTAATGCAGATAATAATGGTCAAGCATTCATTCGTATGCCCATGCAATTTGTATAGTTCAATAATGTAAATGAAGAAAGCCACACCATTATGGATGTGGCTTTCTTCTTGTTGTTGGCTTCTTGTATTCAGGAAGTGGCTCAGGAAATTCAGTCAGATTAATGCTTAATCGTTCGCTCCTTATACTTTTATAAATAAGGAACAGTGAAAACAACGACTGGCCAATCAACCAATTAATTGATGTTAAATCCCAGTAGAAATAGGCAATAACATTAACAATTGCATCGAATATTAACGCTATTACCATCAATAACCTGAAATTAGGCCATAGCTTTTTAACCCAATCACTAGCTGTTGGACGCCTCAAACTCACCAATAGAAGCAACAGTAGTCCTAAAACGCCTGAAACCAAGTTCAGATAGAAAACTTGCTTTTCCGGGTAAGCTAAAGAAATAAAACTCGTTCTGTCTTGAAAGTTTGCAAGCGAAATTAACCAAACAACATACGCCCTCATCACAAATAAGATGACAACGTAACTAATTTTGGAGAGCTTCAAGCAATCATATTTATCAAAATCATTAACACTATAGTTGGCGAACTGCTGACTCATACCAAAACTATTCCTAATTATTTAGAAGGAGAAATATCACGTTCTTGATTTAAAATCGCTTGCCCTTCCGTTATTGCACGAACAGCTTTTGATTTAAATTCACGTATAAATAATGTAAACACAACAAACGCACTGGCTAACATAAACAATATCGGGTGATAAAACCAAGATAATGCCGCCAATGAGAAGTAATAAGCACGAAGACCATAATTATATGAATGCGCAGCTTGGTCTTGAACGACAGCCATTTGACGAGCATAACGCTTCAAATTCTCATTGTTTCTTTGTTCATCAACAGGCATTGCACCAACCATCACGTTTAGAAAACCATATTGACGCATTGACCAGGTAAAGTTAAAAAACGCTAAAACAAAAATAAACACCAATAAACTAATTTTTATTTGAATTTTCCCTTCGCTTGCAACCGCAGCATAAGGTAACGAATTGATAACCGTCGTCACATGATCAACTTGCGCAAATAACGCCAATAAACCCGCTAGCACCAGTAACGTGCTCGAAGCAAAAAACGCAATGTTGCGCTCTAGGTTTGCTAACAATGCAGCGTCCGACACTCTTATCTCATGACCAATTAATTCATGCATCCAGTGTATTCGGTGTTGATGAAGGCATCTTGCAATACAATCAGTTGTTTTCGCTTTTTTTCGAGCAAAAGTGGTGTAGCCGTACCAACAGCTGACAAAAAATACAGCTGCTATCATATCAATCACAGATAACATCATGGGTGTTTATTGGTCTCATTTAGCAATTTGAGTACATCATAACGAGATTTAATCCAATAATTAATTATTTACTTACATTTTTTGTAAGTCATGACTAAACCTTTATGAGTAGACTTACATCTAATTAACAAATGCAAATTAACGTAAATTTCATACCGTCAAACGTAAACGTTTTGCTCGAAAATGTAATTATTTGCGACACTACCAATAAGAAAATAAGTTCTTCATATGTTCAGGAAAAACATGCGTCCAATTTGGCATACTCTTTTAGTTTCAATTACTTCGTTATCTTTAAACGCTTTTGCTGTTGATAAACAGCCAGCAAATATCGCTATTCCTAAAGTTTCAGGCGACATTCAAATCGATGCAAAGCTCGATGAACTACAATGGCAAAATGCTAAAAAGGTTTTAATCAACAATGTCACTCGTCCTTATGACAATATCCCAAGCCCAGTACACACTGAAGCACTCTTAATGGAAGATGGTGAAACCTTTTACATTGCGTTTATCGCCCAAGATCCCGACCCAAGCCAAATCAGAGCATTTTTGCGTGATAGAGACCGCTCGTGGGGTGATGATATTGTTGGCATCAAAATAGATGCTTACAACGATCAGCGACGTGCCTATCGTTTTCTTGCCAATGCTCTCGGAGTACAGATTGACGGTATTGAAAATGCCGTTACGCGCAGAGAGAGTGATTCATGGGATGGTATCTGGCAGAGTAAGGGTGAGATTAATGATCAAGGGTACATTGTTGAAATGGCGCTACCATTAAGAATGCTTAACTTCGAAGAAGGCCTAGACATTCAAAAATGGGGTATTGAACTCGTTCGATTTTATCCGCGCCAAGAAAGACTTCGCTTATCTAACATATATCTAGACAGAGACAATAATTGTGAACTCTGTCAGTTAGCAACAGCTGAAGGATTCAGTGGCGCTAAACAAGGCAATAACCTGACAATTACACCTTCTGCAGTTATTGGTCGTGTGGAAACGCGTGACGATGATAACGTTTGGCAAAGTGAAGATATTCAAGAGTTGAGCTTAAACGTGCGTTGGGGTATTACGCCTGATGTATTATTAAACGCAACGCTAAACCCAGACTTCTCAACAGTTGAAACCGATAACGCCCAACTGAGCATCAATAACACCTTTGCGTTATTCTTCGAAGAAAAACGTCCTTTCTTTTTAGATAATGCAGATTATTTTGAGTCAGACTACAACCTTGTTTATACCAGAAACATTAATGCACCAAATTATGGTGCCAAGTTAACGGCACGACACGGTGAGCACTCCGTCGGTTTGTTTATTACCGATGATGAAACAACTAATATCTTAATTCCCGGCAATAGAACATCATCTGTTGGCACCATAGATGATGAATCTCAAGCGATGGCATTTAGATACCGTTATAACGTCAACCAAGATATTACGGTTGGTTGGATTAGCACGTTAAGAGATGGGGAAGATTATAAAAACCAAGTACACGGCATCGATGCCAATATTAAGTTTACAGAATCAGATACCTTTAAGTTTCAAAGCGTTTACTCAAATACACTATACCCTGAAGACTTTTACGAGCAATTTTGTGACGCTGACGACCCGCTAGCCTGCCAAGACACAACCAACTTTCCCGATTGTAATATTCAAAACGGCTGTGATACCAACGAGTTAGTATTAAGAACACTCAAAGATGATAATTTTAGCGGTCACGCATTTAAAGCGGACTACCGTCACACCGATCGAGATTGGTTTTACCGTGCATTCTACAATAAACAAAATTCAGGCTTTCGTGGTGATTTAGGTTTTATGTCTCGCGTGGATCACAGCCGCGCTGGTGTAGGCGTTGAACGCAAGTGGTATGCAGAGCCTGGCAATTGGTGGAACCGATTTAACATCTACAGTGACTATGATATTACGCATAATGACGATGGTGAATTAATAGAAGAAGAGTATGACCTGAGTGCAAATATCAGCGCAAAATATGAATCCTTCTTTCGCGTCGGTTATACGTATAGAGACGTTGTTGGTAGTCGAATAGATAAGAGTAACCTGGCGATTGAAGGTAATACTACCCTATTCCACCAAAACGAATTTTCAGTTTTTGGTGAAATTAAGCCTATTTCAGGACTCTACATAAATACACGTATCGGTTGGGGTGACGATATCGATTACTCCAATAACCGAGCGGGTAAAAAATTGGAAGTTCGCCCGACTATTAATTGGAGTGTCAATCAGCATTTGGAGTTGAAACTTCGCCATACATACCGAGAACTCGACGTTGAAAATGACAATGTTTTCATTGCCCGTTTAACAGATTTCAGAACGACGTATCAGTTTAATGTACAAAGCTACTTGCGTTTTTCGATTATCTACAACAATACAAGTAGAAACCCTTATAATCAGCCATATTCGTTGCCTGAGGACATAACGGCAAACAGCAAAGACATAGCAACTGAATTACTCTATGCCTATAAAATTAACCCTCAAACGGTTTTTTATGCGGGCTATTCGGATCACCATGATTCTACCGCAGGCTTTGGCGAGCTCGAACAAGATGAACGAGGTGTTTTTATGAAGTTCAGCTATGCCTGGTTAAGATAAAGATAGGGAAACAAAATAACTTAAACAAAAGTCGTGCTTTTAGTACGACTTTTTTGTTTCAAAATTAAGACTAAATTGTTGAGTTAACACGAATAGTTTGTAACAATCGTGGCAAAATAATGAGCATCAGCAGTCAGGGAGTATGCGTGGATAGTTCAATAAGAAAAAAATTACAAACACTCATCGTTGCAATTACGGGTTGTACAGCTTGTTTTGTTACAGGCACAGCCGTTGCTGATCAGCAAAACACGCTCTCTGCGAATATACAACAAATTGATATTCCAAAAACATCGCATTCAATTAATATCGACGGTGAACTGACTGACCGAGGATGGCAAGATGCCGTAACTATCGACCTCGATATTGTCAATTATCCATGGAATAACAGAAAGTCTCCTATTAATACGACAGCCAAAATGGTTGAAGATGGAGAATATCTATATATCTCTTTTTTAGCATCTGATCCCGACCCAGATAACATCCAAGCAATATTATCTGACCGCGACAAAACCTGGGCTGACGACATTGTTGGGATTAAGATTGATCCTAAAAATACTCGACGAACTAGCTACGATTTTTTTGTAAACCCTTACGGTGTACAAAACGACCAAGTGAGCAACGAAATCACAGGCGACTCTAGTGACTTATGGGATGGCATTTGGGCGTCTTACGGTAAAATTACCGAAGCAGGCTATCAGGTAGAAATGGCGATTCCATTTAATATTCTCAAGTTTGTCGAAACCAATGACAAAAAATCTTGGGCATTTGAGCTTTCAAGACAATACCCAAGAGATACAAGATTAAGAATTTCTCACGTTCCTTTAGATCGAAATAACGCCTGTTGGTTATGTCAATATCCGGTAGCAGTTGGTTTTGAAGACGCTAAAGTAGAAAATGACTTAACAATAACCCCTTCTATTGTTGCGAGTTTTGATCAGCAACGCGACGTTTATTCACCGAGTAGTGACTGGCGTGATGAAGAAGATTTTGAAGCAGGCGTAGATATTCGATGGGGTATTGATGCAAACACCTTAGTCAATGCAACGATAAACCCTGACTTTTCTACAGTCGAATCAGACGCTGGTCAATTAAATGTGAACACGACGAATTCACTATTTTATGCTGAGAAGCGCCCTTTCTTTTTGGAAAACAGTGATTATTTTGAATCTCAACTTGATTTAGTCTACACGCGAAATATCGCAGATCCAGACTATGGTGCTAAATTAACCGGTTCATCATCAGCACACACCTATGGGGTTTTCTTCGTACAAGATACAGAAACTAATTTTCTTATGCCGGGCAATTTGAGCGATGAAATTGCGTCACTTAATCAAGAAAGTCATTCAGGCGTATTGCGCTACCGCTACGACTACCAACAATCACTGTCGATTGGTGCTATTTCAACCTTGAGAAAAAGTGATGATTATCACAACTATGTCGCCGGCTTTGATACGAAATATAAGCTTGATGATAATAATACGTTTAGAGCGACCTGGTTGGGTTCAAGCACTGAATATCCTGATGAGCTTTTTCAAGACTTTTGTTACGACGATGATTGCCAAGAGATACCTACAGACTGTAGTTTTGGCAACTGTGGTTACACAGAACAAGTAAACAGAGCAAGGAAAGACGGTGAATTTAGCGACGATGCATTTGTCATCAAATACAACCATGACTCAGAGTTTTGGGAGCTTGGTCTTGAGCACCAAAATATTGGCGAAGATTTTCGCGCTGATATGGGCTTTATATCAGCCATAGACCTTAAAACCAATGACGTGAAAGTTGCGCGCAAATTTTATGGTACAGACAATAGCTTTTGGCAAGAAGCTAAAATTTCAGGTGAGTGGCAAGAAAAGAAAAATCAAAATGGAGAATTGATTGCTGATGTCTATAAGGCAAGTTATTCAACTGATGGTCCATTGCAATCTCAATTTGAAATAAACTACACGTATGCTGATAGGGTTGGACTGAGGCATGACGATACTTTATTAGCAATTGATGGGAATACGGATCAATTTACAGAAAAGCTATTCGAAGTATTTGGTGGCGCTCAATTAACCTCGGATATCTATTTTGATTTAGCGGTTAAAGTAGGTGATAAAATCGATTATTCAAACAATAGACTGGGTGATATTGTTGAGTATGGATCAACATTAGAATGGTACTTCGGCGATCACCTTAAAACCACCTTTGGCTATGTAAATAGTAAACTAGATGCAGATGGCGCTGACGTATATGATGCTCACTTACTCGATTCTCGAATCACTTATCAGTTTAATGTACAAAGCTACATTCGATTTAGTGCTGTTTATCAAGACGTCAAACGAAATCAAGCTAACTACCTATATAATAACGTTAATAGACGTGCAAAAAACCTTGGCACTCAACTGATCTACGCCTATAAACTCAATCCACAAACTGTGTTCTTTTTGGGTTACTCTGATAATAGTTTCCAAGATGATGATTTAACTTCTCTAGAAAGAAATGAACGAACATTTTTTACTAAATTAAGCTATGCGTGGCGTTAATACGTACATAAGTTATTGAGAGTAATAGACATAAAGATAGCCGTAATGAATAAACAACATGGATTTACCTTAATCGAATTGGTCGTCGTCATCGTGATATTAGGCATTTTAAGTGCGACGGCGCTTCCTAATTTTATCAGTGTATCGAGTGATGCACGCACTGCTGCACTAAACCAAGTAAAAGCAAGTGTTCGAGCGGCAAATAATTTAGTCTTTATGAAGTCTCAAATGCCAAGCTATGACACCCAGCCAGTGCCGGGGCGCAGCGATTTACTTGACGTGGATCTGGATGGCGATGGTAATTACGAACTAAGACTAAAATACAATCATTTGGATAACACCGATATTGAAGAACGAATTGATATTTCTGATGAGTTTGTCTTTGAGGAAGAAGGTATTGACTTCACCTATGTTGGTTACGACTTAGACCAGGACGGTGATGTAAAAGATAACAACTGTTACTTTGCTTACACGCAAGCTCAGAGTGAAAGCGTACCTCCTGCTTATGATATTGTCAGCGACGGCTGTTAACCCCAAATTCACTCAAATAGGCGTCTAGGACGACGGCAAACTTCACCTGATTCACTGTCTGACAATATGTTTTTACTGTTTATTGTTAACTCCTTATTTTTTAAGCCATTTAAGTTGAACATCAGATAGAATCAGTAATACTATGAAGTAGGCTAATTAAAAAGGGAAAAGTGAATGGGTCTTCATGCATGGAAGTGTAAGATAAGAAACAGACTTTTCTTAACGTGCTGGCTACTCAGTACTTTCCATCTTGCATACGCAAACCAAGACGATATAGGCCTGACAAAAGATAAGGCTCTGCAAGAAATAACACATGAATTTAAGCAAGGCTCTCACGTCAAGCTTTATATTCCTAACCTCCCATATTTAGCAATATCCCACGCCATTAATGGCGCATTATTAAGACCCGCTAATAATGCGCAGGGGTGGCAATATGATTTGGCAGTCTCTCACCAAAGCATCAACGATAAAATTTGGCTTTTCCAATTGCGACAAGACGCATATTTTCAAGACGGCACCCACTTCAATGCAGATTCAGTTATAAACAATGTAAAAGCGTTTCAAGAACAGCCGTTTACTTTTAGCAACTTTGCAAAGGTTTTAGATCGCGTTGAAAAAATCGACGATTACACCGTTAAATTTTATATGAAAGCTCCCTACGGAGCATTCCCATACGATGCCATTTGGTTGCAATTCTATACCCAGACATACTTGAATAAATTTGGCTGGAATGGAAAACCAACCTGCCCTAATTTAGTTGAACCCGGTCCATATGGCATAGGACCATATATCTTGACTAAAGGCTATGTTGAGGGTGACAGACGTTCTGCTAGCGTTGAGTTGACAGCGAATTCAAATTACTGGGGGGATGATAAACCAAAAGTTGAGCGCATGACGATTAATCTAGATATCGAGCCAACTGGCGCTTTTGAAGCGGTGACAAAAAATGAAGGCATTGTAGATGTCATGCCAATAGCTTTCTCTGATCAGGTCGAAACGGTGCGCTCACCCTACGCAAAACTCTCAAGCTCTCCGTCAAAGAACAATTATGCCATGCACTTTAACCTCATTTCTGGCAATCCAGCGATCAAGGACGCCAAAATAAGAAAAGCAATTAACCAAGCAATCGATCAAGATTACTTATTAAACCTCTCGATGCTTGGTGAAGGCGTGTCATCGCCAACCATGGTATCGCCAAACTTTTTCGGAGTAAATGAGGCTATCGAAAGCTTAAGTGGTTATTTAGCCGGAGAATCTGATAAGCCTATATCACTTGCAGAAATGAAAAAGCAAGTTTACGAATATCAACAACAACATGGTTTAGATCCAACGACGCCCTTAAAACTCAAGGTCTTGGCACAAAAGAGTTTTCTTTTTTTGATTAAGGATATACAGTTTTTTCTGAGCCAAATTAACATTGAATTAGAGGCTCAAATTTTACCGACTGAAGAAGAAGTCTTTAAGCAATTGCACGTTACATGGAAAAACCAAAACACCACAACTTGGGATTTATTGCTTTGGGGCAACACTGATTGGTACAAACATCCTTGGTCAGCCTTTTTTGTTTACCTGCCGTCATATGCATGGTCAACATTGCCACCTGATCCATACCTTGTCTCTTTAATTGACAAAATGTTCGAAACCAATATCCACTCATCAGATTATATCGAGGTAACTGCTGATATTATTAAGCACGTGCACGAAAATAATCTGATGGTGTTTTTACCAACACCCAACAATGTATTTGCAATTAACAAAGAAGTTTATTTCTCACCTGGCTCTTCTGCATTTTACTATTTAAGAGAGATCCAAGTTACCGATTATCACTGGTCAGTTCGAGGCAATGCGTTGTTACCGGAAGCAAGAAAACGACCAGTAGAAATATTAAGAACAGGGGTTATTCAGTAATTTTATTATGAACGAAAATACGACGTACGACACCCAAAAATCTGTTGCTCGCGAAAGGCGATTATCTCGGTGGATTATCATTTTGCTACTTTTTGCATCAACAGTCATGATTGCTCAAGGGCTTTATAACCTCTCTAACTTAAAAAAAGTTGATGCATCAATCGATGAAGTTTATCAAACGGCAAATAGATTAGATGCGCTAGCGCGTGATATTACAAAGCCAATTGCTGATATAAGAATATTATCGCAACAACTAGTATTGTCCCCCAATCAAGCGATCGCGCTCGCCACTGAACAAGAACTCAATATTACCATTGACCAAGTAGAATCTCGATTTGAGGAACTACGAGGTATTGTTCAAGATATTGCTTATTTCAAAAGGTATCAAAATAATATCGATGAGCTAATTAACTCATGGAAGCAATACTTAATTACACTAGAAACTACTAAGAGTTACCAAAAAGATGGTATTCGTGTAGCGGCATTCTTAAGTGTTACACAACAAGAGAAAGTCGCCTATGAAAGTCTTCAATCGGCTATTTCTGACTTCGCAAAAATACTTCTCGAACAAAGTCGACTTGTTTTCGACGAAGCTCACCAGAAGTCTGAATTAGCCTATATCACGCTACTCGTCACCGTAATTATTGAAATATTAATTCTCAAATTCATCCTTTACTTTGTTTGGCGCATGTTTCGCTCATTCATTCAAGCAACCAGTCAACATGAACAAGAACTTAATGCCGAACGTAAACAGCTACTTGATACACTTAATGCAAGTCCTGTTTGTGTCGGTGTCACGGTTGAATCTGAACTCGTCTACTGTAATGAACAATTGCAAGCAATGATGGGGCTGCAGGCGGGCGATAAAATAAGTAAGGCTTACGTCAACTTATCGGATCGCGAAAGCCTAATGCAGGCTATTGGAAAGCATGAAGTTGTCGATAATTTTGAAGTTCAAATGTACGGAGCCAATGGCGAAGTGCTCGATATGCTCAATACCTTTTACAAGACTGAGTACAATGATAAACCGGCCATCCTTGCCTGGCTAATCGACGTCACTGAACTAAAAGAGATAGAGCGCAGGAATATCGAAGCCAAACAGCTTGCAGAAGAAGCAACGCAAGCTAAATCTGACTTTCTCGCAAATATGAGCCACGAAATCAGAACACCAATGAATGCGATTATTGGCTTATCCGAATTAGCGCTAGAGACTGATTTAAATACAAAACAGCATAATTATATCAATAAAGTTCACCGTTCTGCCGAATCATTGCTCGGTATCATCAATGACATTTTAGATTTTTCTAAAATTGAAGCCGGCAAGCTTAATATGGAAACCGTCGATTTTCGACTTGAAGATGTTTTAGATAATTTGGGTAGTCTCTTAAGTTTCAAAGCGGAAGAGAAGAACCTCGAACTCCTCTTTGATATACCAAGTGACATACCTCAAGCACTGATTGGTGACCCTTTGCGCCTTGGACAGGTTCTTATCAATTTAGGTAATAACGCTGTGAAGTTTACCGATCAAGGTGAAGTCGTTGTAAAAGCTGAGGTAATAGATCAAACGCCGGATTCCGTAGAAATCGTGTTTAGTGTTACCGACACGGGGATCGGTATCAATCAAGATAAATTGAGTAAACTCTTTCAGTCATTCACTCAGGCTGATACGTCCACCACAAGAGAATTTGGCGGTACAGGATTAGGCTTAGCGATCAGTAAAAGCCTAACTGAAATGATGGGTGGGAAAATTACCTGTCAAAGTGAAATGAACAAGGGCTCTACATTCAGTTTTAACGCAAAGTTTGCACTTAGCGATAAAGTCATTAAGCGACCAAAAGTCAAAGACTTTTCGGCGAAAAGAGTATTGATTGTCGACGATAATATACACGCTCGAGATATTTTAGGAGGTATGCTCCATCATATTGGTCTTCGTGTTGAGCAGGCATCATCTGGTAAAGATGCGATTGAAGCCATAATTAAAGCTGATGAGGACTGTGTACCTTATGATTTAGTCTTCATGGATTGGAAAATGCCGAGTATTGATGGCATCGAAACAACTCGCATCATTCAACATAACAAGGCGTTAGCGAATCCACCAACCATTATAATGGTTACAGCATACGGCCGTGAGGCAGCAATTGATGCAGCACAAGATGTTGACATAAAAGGTTTCCTTACTAAACCTGTGACGCAAACCACCCTGGTTAATGCGATTTTAAACACGCAAAGTAACCAAACGTTATTGTCAGATCATCACACAAGTCAAGCGCAAGAGACCTCTGAAGCGATTGATAAACTTCGAGGTGCGAGAGTATTACTTGCCGAAGACAATGAAATAAACATGGAACTGGCGGTCGACATTTTGGAGCGACATCAGATTGAAGTAATTTGTGCCATCAATGGTCAAGAAGCCATACGTATACTTGAAAAAGAAGACGTTGATGCCATTTTAATGGATTGCCAGATGCCCGTGATGGACGGTTATAAAGCGACACAAGCCATTAGAGAATTACCACAGTTTGCGAACTTACCAATCTTAGCGATGACCGCTAACGCTATGGTAGGTGACAAAGAAAAAGTATTGTCTGTAGGTATGAATGCTCATATTGCAAAACCGATTCAAAGGCATGAGCTGTTTAAAACCATGGCTAAATGGATCACCCCAAAAAATCCAACACAACCAATTGAGTCGACGCAAAGCAATAGCAATAAACATGAAATGCCCGCTATTCACGGAATAGATGTACCACAAGGGATTCAAACATTTGATGGAAATGTTGAGTTATATAAAAAGCTGTTGATTAAATTTGCCCAGAAAGAAGCACGGTTTACACAGAAATTTTTACAAAGCTTAAAAGACGAAGACAAGCAGTCACCGGTTCGAACCGCTCACACGTTAAAAGGCGTTGCCGCAAATATTGCAGCAATCGACGTTCAAGAGGCAGCGCAATCCCTTGAGGTTGCTTGTCAAACATCACAAGACAAGGGCGAAATACTTGCTGAGGTCGCAAATGTTCAAGCTAAGATTGATATTGTCGTCAATGCCATTCTATTAGCCGACTTAAGCAGTACGACCTCGAGTTCACCACAAGATAATTCAAGCGATGAGCCACTAGCACCTATGCTAATTAAGCTGATTGAGCAATTGGAAAACTTTGATACAGAGGCACTTGATACGATTGAAAAAATAAAATCGTCCTATCATCGAGAATACAAGCAAACGATTGATCAGGTTGCCAATGCCTTAGATGAATTTAACTTTGATGATGCGCTATTGATTGCTAAACCATGGCTAAGCAATATTGATAAACACAGCCATTAGCTTAGAAGGTATAGAAGATATAAAGGTTAGTATTGAACCACTTCAACCTACCGCTAAGTGCACCTTGATGTGCGCTTAGCGGGTTAGAAGTTAAACTAGGGTTTGAGTCGGTAAATTCCTTTTCCGTCAATACCTAGGTAAATTAAACCGTCTGGTCCCTGACTAATACTACGAACACGTATCAAGTCATCCTTGACGACTTCCTCTTTAAGTACCTTTTCGCCGTCTAGCGTTAACATGACCAAGTAGCCAAACTTCATCGATCCTACCAGTAATTGTCCTTTCCACTGGGGATACTTGTCACCTTCAACAAAGATCATGCCCGATGGCGCTATCGATGGATCCCAATACCATAATGGTTGTTCCATCCCTTCTTTTGCTGTCAGGTCAGTAAAGCTTGTTCCCGAATAATTAACACCATAACTAATGACTGGCCAACCATAATTCTTGCCTTTGCCGATTATGTTGACTTCGTCGCCACCTCTTGGGCCATGTTCATGAGTCCATATAGCACCGGTTTTTGGATGCTTTACCATACCTTGAGGGTTACGATGGCCATACGAATATATTGCTGCTTTTGCCTTTTCTTGGCCTACAAATGGGTTGTCGCTCGGAATTCGCCCGTCATCATGAATGCGGTAAATTTTTCCCGCGTCTCTGGTAATATCTTGAGGATTTATATCACGTTTACCACGGTCTCCTATTGAAAAATACAGGAATCCTTCGTTATCAAACGCTAATCGACTACCAAAATGAACACCTCGATCGCCATAGGCTTCTGCAACATAAATATCTTGTTGTTCAACTAGGCGCATTCCATCAAGCTTTGCACGCATGATAGCGGTGCTCATATTATCGTTAGCATCTTGCTTACTATAAGACAGATAAATCCAGCCATTTTTCTCATAATCAGGATGAAGTATAACGTCAAGTAAGCCACCTTGAGATTTAACCGCAATTTCTGGTAAACCTTGAATGTGTTGCTCTAATAACTTGCCTTCTTTTACCATTCGTAATTCACCATCACGCATGGTAATTAATAAATCACCGCTTGGTAACCATGCCATCCCCCACGGAATACCATCGTCTTCAACAAAAACCTCACTGGTAATTTTTTGATTATCTTGACTTACTTTGACCTCGGCACCGTTAAGAGTATCTGAACACGCCGATAATGAACTCATCCCTAACAGGGCGAAAATTATAGCTTTTTGAATTTTTAACATAGGTTTCACTTATCGTTTTTATCTTATTGAATCATAACCAAAGACAGTCTAAAGGTCACATTTTTATGGTCATACGTACATTTAAGGCGCATGGACTACATGACTCAACACAATAAGCGTTAACTAAGCTGGTAGTGCAAACCTTTTAACAGCGCACTACCATAATGATCGTCTTAGATATCCCCTCTTCTTTTGACTAGCTCTTCTTTGATTTCAAGCGCTTTTTCTTCCGAAAGATCGTATTTCCACATCACAAAAATCGCCAGTAATGCTGTGCCTGCAGGAATTACAATGTCGGCTATCCTAAGATTAGTCATCGTTTCTACTGATTGAGTGGCAGCACCAGCATCAAAGCCAACATATTTAAGTACAGCGCCACCTAAGACAAATGCGAGTGCCTGCCCTATTTTGACCATCAACCAGTAAATAGCACCGAACGTCCCCTCTTTTCGTGGCATCCCATTGTTTAGCTCATCTAAGTCACAAACGTCAGCAGTCATACTCATCATTAAAGTGAATAAACCACCGATACCAAACGACATTAATGGAATTGGCATAAAGATTAACCAGGGATTTTCTGGGTTAAAGCCATACCACTTAAGCCCATAACCAACGATTGAAATTAACGTTGCTATGATGAAAGCGTTCTTTTTTCCCCAACGATTGGCCATCCACGAAACAATTGGGATAACAAGAAATGCGGTGACCACCGCGCTAATGGTTGAAAACCATGCAGGCCAAGTACCAGCGAGTCCGTAATCACCGTTAAACATATGAAAGACAATAATAAAGTAGCTAAATGATGCTACTAAATAAAAACCGTTAAAGACTAAAAACGTTGCAGCACAAAGCTGAACAAACTGTTTATTTTTGAACGTTTGCGTAATACTGCGAGCGACACCAACTAAGTTAACCCAAATGGTACCAAAAGAAATTTCTGCCCTATTTTCGATTTGCTCACTATCAATCCCTTTACAAAATAGGCCAGGCATTAAACCTAAAATAATACAACCACCGGCCACAAATAAGGAGAGCGTTTGAACACCCTCCGCTTGGCTAGAAAATAAATCAGGATCAGCAATAAGTACCCAAAACCACGGGACAATCATCCAAGCGATCTGCCCCATAAACTGTGAGAATGCCATTAGTCGTGTACGTTCATTGTAGTCAGAGGTTATTTCATAGCCAAGTCCTACAAAGGGTGTTGCGTACATCGTATTACCAATAGTAAATGCCAAAGAAAACAACATCAGATACCAAAAGATATGATCTTGGGACCATTCGGGGTTTAGCTGCCACATCGCGGCAAAGAAAGTACCACTTAAAATCGCGCCAATAACAATATATGGTCGGCGTCTCCCCCATCTTGACTTTGTATTGTCAGTTATGAACCCCATGATTGGATCTGTTAATGCGTCAAATAACCTTGGCGCACCACTTAAAATACCGGCAAGCAATGGATCAACACCAAAAGCGGTGATTAAGAAAAATGAAAATATCCCTAATGAAGCTGGTAACAAATTTAGTACGAGTGTACCTGTACCGTAGGCAGATTTTTGGCCCAATGATACTGTTCCTCTGGTGGATTCGCTCCCTATTACTTCGTGATCTCTTGCGGATACTTCAATTTGCGACATAGCTATTCCTTAAACCCTTGCTAAATATCAGAAACTCCACTGTATGACATTTAAACAATTATTCGACTCAAATAAGCCGACCTGTCCCTGATAACAAGTTAATGCGGATTTTTAGATGTTTGTTGGAAAGTAAAACTTCAGTAAGAAACTTGTCGCTACATAAGTGTGGCCAGCCCAATTAAACAGGATCCATATAGACTATTATATTCACATAATGATGAGCTTCTTGACCGTTTAGCCTTGATGCTAGTCCATCTTAGCCCATTTTGTTTGCGTTCTATTTTTGCCTAATTAATGCTCCTTCTATATGCAATATTTTGCAGGCGTATGTTCGTCAAAAACTTATGCCTGGGGGTAAGCAAAGATGCAAATAACAAGAAAGAGTTTAGTTAATTTAATCATTATCGTTTGTTTAAGTGGCTGTATGAACAATCAATCACCATCTTCTGCTGTTGGCAACAGCACCGAATCTAATGCTGAAGTACCAACACTTTTTAATTCCGAGTCGAATAATTTTCACAATATATTCAATGACAATATTGTTTGGGCAATTAATTTTGGTGGTGATGATTATCTCGCTACCAATGGTGTGAGCTTTAAACGGGATAAAGGTATCCACAACCTAAAAGCATACACCACAGCAAAAATTTATGGCTCACAAGATTCAAAACTCTATAAAAGCTATGTTGAAGGGCCATTAAGTATTGAAAAGCCATTACCTAACGGCGTTTATGACATTACATTTTTATTTGCCGAACCTTCAGATCTAGACGTAGGAAAGCGAGTTTTTGATGTCAAAATCAATGGCAAGTATGAACTTACCAACATTGACATTCGAGGCCTTCGAGACGGCAAAGCTTTTTCCGCCCTAGATAAAACAGTTCAAGCTATCAATGTCAGTGATGAAGTATTAAACATTGACCTTTCGCCAATTAAAGGCCAGCCAGTTATATCAGGCATCATTGTTAGAAAACACCAAAATGACCATGATAATTGGCAATTAGTTTGGCAGGATGAATTTGACTACCATGGCCAACCAAACCCAGCGAAATGGTCCTATGATGAATGGCCTGCCCGCAAAGTAAATGATGAAGACCAAGTTTACACCGCACGAGAGAAAAATGTCCGAGTTGAAAACGGTAAACTCATCATTGAAGCCCATAAGGAGCAATACCTCAATGGTGAGTACACCTCAGGACGAATTCATACGTTAAAAAAAGCAGATCTCCACTACGGTAGAATTGATGTTAGAGCCAAACTCCCCGCAGGCCGGGGTACTTGGTCTGCTATCTGGATGCTGCCTTCTAACCCTTATAAATATTCAACAACCTGTCAACCTAACGAAGACTGGCAAGGAAGTTCTACGTGCGATGCATGGCCTAATTCAGGTGAAATCGACATCATGGAACATGTCGGCTTTGACATGCACAACGTTCATGGCACTGTCCACAATAAAGCCTATTACTGGATTAATTGGGAACAAAGGAAAGGCGCAATCAACGCCCGCAATGTCGACAAAGAATTTCACACCTACAGTGTCGAATGGTCACCAGAGCATATCACTGTATTAATGGATGGTACGCCATACTTTTCATACAAAAATGAACATACCGGTTGGCAAGCGTGGCCGTTTGACCATCCTTATCACTTAATCCTCAATCTAGCGATTGGCGGCATGTGGGGCCGAGCTGGAGGCCCAATAGACGACTCAATATTTCCCGTAAAAATGGAAATTGATTACGTACGCATGTATCGCAATGCCAACTCATAAGCGAACTAGATTGTAAAAATAAGACGAATACCTGGAGTAATTAATGCAAACTGCTGCACACCTAAATTCAGCAATAACAGGCGAATTTATCGATTTAAGAGATGAACGTTTTTATGCCATAAAAAACGTCGACCAAATGCCACCATTCTTTATGAGTTTGGTTTCAGAAAGCGACCACTGGATGTTTCTTTCTTCAAACACAGGGTTAACCGCGGGAAGAGTTTCCCCCGATACAGCATTGTTTACTTATGAGACCGTTGACCGCATTCACGATTCGCACTTACACACCGGCTGTAAGACAGTTATCAGACAGTTAAAAGATGACCACTATCGATATTGGGAACCCTTTAATAATGAGCAAAATGGTAAGTATTCAATTAGCCGTAACCTATACAAAAACAGCCTAGGTAACAAAGTCTGCTTTGAAGAGATAAATCATGATTTAAGTTTACTTTACCGTTACGTTTGGGCAACGAGTGAAGAATATGGATTTATTAGAAGTTGTGAGTTAATAAATATCGGCAGCTCAAAGGCTAATGTTGAAGTCCTTGATGGCTTTCAAAACTTGTTACCTGCGGGCACGCCAAGGCATACACAAACCAATTCTAGTAATCTCGTAGATGCTTACAAGTGGAGTGAATTAGAGCACGTCACAGGACTAGGCATGTATAGCTTATTTTCGGGCATTACCGATCGCGCAGAGCCATGCGAATCTTTAAAGGCAAATACCGTTTTTAGCTTAGGTATCAAAGAAAAAATCACATTAATGTCCTCAGGACAAATTAACACGTTCAAAAATGGCGGACAACTCGCTAATGAATCTATCATTAAAGGCTTGAGAGGTGCGTATTTAGTCTCGTTTGATTTATCCTTAGCAACAAATGAAAGCAGTTCATGGCAATTCATAACCAATATAGAACAAAGCCAGAGTGAGGTTGTCGCACTATTAGATAAACTGGTAAATGAAAATACAATCAGCTTGTCAATTGCTGATTCAATTGCCAAAGGCACCGATAATCTTGCCAGAAAAATGGCTGCAGCTGATGGTTTTCAGACAACTGATGAAGAAACTGTCAGCGCACACCATTATGCAAATGTGTTATTCAATGTGCTTCGAGGCGGTATCTTTGACGATCAATATCACATATCAACCAAAGACTTTATAAAAACCATTAAACATTTTAACTCTGGGGTGTATTACAAACACAGTAGCTGGTTAAACAGCTTACCTGAAAAGATAGAATTGACCGAGCTTCATCAACAGGTTCGTTCGTTAAACTGCTGCCAGCTAGAACGCTTAGCAATGGAATACCTGCCAATCACCTTTGGTCGTCGCCATGGCGATCCTAGTCGCCCATGGAATCAATTCGAAATAAAATTGCTTGATGACAACAACGAAAAAATATTGTCATATCAAGGCAATTGGAGAGACATTTTCCAGAACTGGGAGGCCTTAACGTTTAGTTATCCTGAATTTATTGAGTCTGTGGTATCAAAATTCGTTAATGCTTCAACAATTGATGGCTATAACCCCTACCGCATCACAAAAGAAGGCATTGATTGGGAAGTTGAAGATCCAGAAGACCCATGGAGTTACATAGGTTACTGGGGAGATCATCAAATCATCTATTTACAAAAGTTGCTTGAACTCAGCCATCAATTTCATCCTGACAAATTAACCCAATTGCTGCGTAAAGAAATATTCTGTTATGCCAATGTACCGTATCGCATCAAATCATTTGATGAGATCAAGCAAAATGCGAAAAGTACGGTGATATATGACAATGAACTAGCCAATGAAATTGAACATCGAGTCGAGTCACTTGGTGCTGATGGCAAGTTAATTTTGTCAGCAAATGGGACCGTATATCACGTCAATCTAGTAGAAAAACTCTGTGTTACCTTACTAACCAAGCTGGGTAACCTCATTCTAGGTGGTGGTATTTGGCTCAATACCCAACGTCCAGAGTGGAATGATGCGAACAACGCACTTGTTGGGCAAGGTATTTCGGTGGTTACGTTATGCTACATGAGACGTTACACAACATTTTTACTCAACTTGTTAAAAGATGAATCTGGCAACATTAGCCTATCAGAAGAAGTCGCTACCTGGCTTGCTGGCACGAGTGAGATTCTATCGAGAGCAACAACCAGTATTAATGCCGGCTCTGTTGATTCAATGACCCAACTTGCGGTAACTAACCAGCTTGGTGAATTATCAAGTTGGTATCGTCAAACGGTGTATGACAAAACGGGTTTTTCTGGCAAAACCCAAGTAGCACTTTCAAACATCTTAACCATGCTAAATCACGCACAAACATCGATTGATTACACGATTAAAGAAAATGAAATGCCAAACGGTATGTTCCACGCCTATAACCTACTTTCTTTAACGGATGACAAGCTCACCATTGATAACCTCTACCCAATGCTAGAAGGACAAGTCGCAGCATTAAGTTCTGGCTATTTATCAGCGCAACAGGCAACTAATGCACTTGATAATTTATTTAACAGCGACGTTTATCGTGAAGATCAAAAAACTTTTATGCTCTACCCTGATCGTGAGCTTCCATCATTCTTGAATAAAAATATCATCGATCAAGCCATCGCAAAAACAAGCAATGTGATAAAAACACTTATCGATAGCGGTGATTCGAGTGTTATTGAACAAGATGCTAAAGGTGATTATCGATTTAATAGTGCGTTAACCAACAAAGATAAACTTGATGAAGCACTAAGCAAACTACCAAGCTCCATCTTGCCTTTAATCAATGAAAATAAAGCAAGTCTGCACACCATTTATGAGCAAGTGTTTAACCATAAAGCATTTACCGGTCGCTCTGGAGGCATGTTTGGCTTCGAAGGCCTTGGCTGTATTTATTGGCATATGGTCTCAAAACTATTACTTGCGGTGCAAGAGTGCTACTTCAAAGCAATCGAGGTGGGCGAATCACAAGAACAAATCGACGCATTAGCGACCCATTATTACGCCGTGCGTGAAGGCATTGGTTTTAACAAAACACCTGAAGAATATGGTGCATTCCCTGTCGACCCATACTCACACACACCAAAACATAGCGGTGCAAAACAGCCAGGCATGACTGGGCAAGTAAAAGAAGAAGTCTTAACGAGGTTTGGTGAGCTTGGGGTTAGAGTTAATGAAGGTAAAGTGACGTTCTCCCCTTCACTGTTGCGCCTGTGTGAGTTTACCCAGAATAACAACTTCACTTATTTAGATGTTAACAATAATTGGCAAACCATTAAGTTTGCCAAGAAATCACTCGGTTTTACGTGGTGTCAAGTACCGATTATTTACGAGTTAAGTACGGCGGGTAATGCAATGTCAGTAAAAACAAAAACTGGCGAGATAAGCGTTGAATCACTTCAGTTAGATGTTGACTTAGCGCAGTCTATCTTCACCCGAAGTGGCCATATCGAACTAATCAAAATAAAACTTAGCGCAGAATATTTGTCTTCGCTTTAAAGGAGTAATCTAGTGTCAAATCCAAAGAAAAAATACATGTCACTATCTGGCATGAATGTGGTTGACTTACCAGACGCGAAGTTAAGTGCCATGGCGAAGGACATACTGGCAGAAAAGATCCATGGAATTTCATTTAGCCCTTACGGCGAAGGCCAAAAACCAGGTGATAACGTTAGTAAAGCACAAATAGACCAACGATTATCCGTTATCGAATACAACACCAACTGGATTAGAAGTTTCTCATGCACCAAAGGCAACGAGTTAATTCCACAAGTAGCCAAAGAAAAAGGGTTGAAGACTTTAGTTGGTGCTTGACTAGACGACGACTTAGAAAACAACGAAAAAGAAATCGAAAAGCTCATTGAGCTTGCCAATGATGGCTTAGTTGATATTGCGGCTGTTGGTAACGAAGTTTTATTAAGAGAGGAGCTAACCGAAGCTCAGCTGATCGACTACATAAAACGCGTAAAAGCAGCCTTACCTAATATTGATGTCGGTTATGTTGATGCCTATTACGAATTTGAAGATCACCCATTAATAACAAATGAATGTGACGTAATACTCGCAAACTGCTATCCATTTTGGGAGGGCTGTATGCTCGAGTATTCAATTTTATACATGAAAGACATGTATCGTCGCGCCACCAAAGTGGCTGCTGGTAAGAAGGTGATCATTACTGAAACCGGCTGGCCCGATCAAGGACCAGATGAATGGGGAGCAAAGCCTGGATTTGCTAACGCGATGAAGTACTTCATTGGCACCTATCAATGGGCCGCAGAAGATAACGTCGACGTATTTTATTTCTCATCATTTGATGAGCAATGGAAAGTTAAAGATGAAGGCGGTGTTGGCGCTCATTGGGGGCTTTGGGACGCACACGGCAACTATAAATACTAGGGCCATAACGCCCTAACAAGATACATAAAGAGTCGAGAAAGTAATTTACATGAATAATAACGAACAATTACCTTACGCTTCTGCGATTTGTTACTCAGGCTATCGAGAAGGTCAGAACCCAAGAGAAGGCATTTATCCTAGTTATCAGCAAATAAAAGAAGATTTACTGATCCTACAAGACGACTGGTGCTATTTAAGATTATATGACTGTGGACCACACGCTCAATTAGTCATTGATGTGATTAACAATGAAAACCTAAACTTTAAACTTATGTTAGGTGCTGACATCGGCGCAGAGCAAATAAACCCTAACTGTCCTTGGGGCGCTCAATATTCAGCAGAAGAATTAACGCGAAACGCAGAGGCTAATGAAGAGCAAATCAATAAATTAATTGAATATGCTAATAACTACCCAGACATTATTGCCTCAGTTTCTATTGGCAATGAGGCGAGCGTTGACTGGACAGATCATCTAGTTCCTGTTGAAAAGCTGGTCTATTACGCTCAAAAAGTAAAAGACAATGTAAAACAACCGGTCACGTTTTGCGAAAACTACGTACCCTGGTGTGAAAAGCTAGAGCCTTTGGTGGAGGTGGTAGATTTTATCTCTATCCATACTTATCCGGCGTGGGAATACAAAACCATAGAATCTGCACTCGCTTACACAATAGAAAACTACCAAAGCGTTGCCAATAAATACCCTCATAAACAAATCGTAATTACAGAGGCTGGATGGACAACACGCTCTAATGGTCGTGGCATTGAGTGCTGGAACGCATCTCCAGAACTACAAGCAATTTACTATCAACAACTGCTGACATGGAGCAAAGAAAATAGGATTACCACTTTTTTCTTTGAAGCCTTTGATGAGCCGTGGAAAGGCTCAGCAGATAGCGACGAGCCAGAAAAACATTGGGGATTATTCTACGTTGATCGCAGCCCAAAACTGGCTATGCGAAGTAGAGCTTGATGAGATAATAAGTGTCAGTTTTTGGGTTTAGTTCCCGCTAAACTCGAAAACTGAGTGACGAGTGCATCATGCAAGTCAGATTTTGTCGACACGGCAATATATGCCCCCTCTTTACTCAGTAGAGACTTACGATAAGCAATTTTTGGGATCATCTCTCGACTATTTACATAAAAATTAAACGGCTCATCATAAGCCATCAAATACTTGGCTCTACCCGTTAGAAAAAAACGTGTCGACGACTCAGTGTCTGGAAAGTCAATAAAAACAAAGCCGTCATCAATAAATTCTTGTCTTTTTCCACCATAACTATAGCCTCGAACTCCAGCAATAACCTTAACGTCATCCGCCTCTATAGACTGGTACAAACTTAATGAAAAATCCGTCATTTTTAACGGTAGAAAGGTGACATTATCCTTTAAGAGCTTTGTTGATTTGGTGTTTATCGTTAAATCAACTTGTCCATTATCAATCATTTGGTATATGCGTGCTGATGGCGCACAAAAGCTATCAACATGGTAACCTAGCGTATCAATAAGCTGTTCGAGCTCCTGAACAAGCGAGCCGATACACTTTTTAGAGTAGCGATCGATATATGAGTAGGGAGGAAAGTGGCCCCCGGCGACCGTAATTTTACTCTCGGGACAAGCATGAACGGACAAAGTGATTACGATGGATAGCGCTATAACTGCTAAGAGGTGCTGGCCACACCTAAACAACATGTTCATAAGAAACAAGATTCCTAGTTCGATGCACCTCATATAATTTAACAGCTTGAAAACTCAAATAAACACACGACATTATGCAAACGTGATAGTGGTTTAACTACATTTTTTCTATCAGTAAATTTAACAAATAAGTGTGGAAGAAATGTGGAAAGAGTGGTCATATCAGTACAAATGAATATTACTTCATTTGTACTGATTTGAGATTTTATAAAGAATTAAGGAAGTTTAATAATGCGGTTTTATCCGTTTGAGAAAGCGTTTGGTAAGCTGTATTTGAAGCTTGTGCCTCACCTCCATGCCATAAAATCGCTTCATCAATTGTTCTTGCTCTGCCATCATGTAAGAAACCAACGCGATTAATATCATCAGCACTTTGCGCTAACGACACCGAATCATTGGCTTTATCATCTCTGACCATCACATCAACGGCATGACCTAGGCCCCACAAAGGAGCTGTTCGCCACTCAGCACCAGAGGCAGTGCCTTCACCTAAATTATCTGCTAGCCCTTCACCCATATCGTGCAATAGCATATCAGTGTATGGCGATATTTGTTGGTTTCTAAGTTCTGCTAACGGATGAAATAAAGACGTTGTATAGCTTGGTGTGTGACAATCAGCGCAGCCGATATCTGAAAATATTGTTTCACCAGCTGAATTGTCATAATCACGCCTCGCCGGTACCCCCAATAAAGCTAAATACTTAACAAGTTTATCTAGGTTTTCATCATCCAGTTCAGCAATGTTACTACCACAATTAGTCTGTGCAGAACCACAATCAGGCTCAGGCAGAACTGATGTCATAACACCAATATCAGTATTAAATGCCGCAGCTACTTGATGTAATAAACTTGCAGTACTTGCTTTGTAGCCAAAGCGGCCAACTCGCTTATCACCAGTTACGGGATCGACAACTTCAGAAATACGCCCTGAAATGCCATCGCCATCAAGATCATTTGGATCAGCCTGATTAACGATATCTGTTTCAGCAATAGCTTCTAGTAAACCTAACCCTACTAATTGGGGGGCAATACGCGCCGAAAACGCGATAGGTGTACCATTACTAAAATTGTAATTTGGCGATCTAAGCCCATTTTCTTCGTCCGTCCAACTGCCTAATGTCACCTGCCCCTCCGATACGGTACCGCTAGCATTATCAGCTACTTCAGGTTGCAATACTCGGCCTCTTAGTGGGTCCGGTTCACCATTAACATCACCTACTTTAAATACCCATTTATCTAATGCTTCGCCAACATCAGCGACTAACGCACGGCCATTTCGAATATGACAATTTGCACATGAATGATTGATATATCGTGGACCTGCTTTGCCAATTTGCTCGGTCCAAACGATATTGTCGTGTCGCTCGTCATGTTCGCCCGTTTCAAAATTCGTATGATGAACTCGTCTGCCCTCAACCCAAGGTTGAGCATTGCCTGGGCTCATATTGGTCGCCATGCCCATAAATCGACCTGCTGGTTCTTCACTGTAGTTATACCCTAGGGTTGTATCACCACCAATCAGGCCTTTTTGCGGTATTGGATAACTATCATCGTATTCATTTCTATCCCATTCAAATGGATGAACACCGGGTTGACCAGTAAGATATAAGAACGTCGTACCATAGTAATTTAGACGGGTACCCGCAGGAGGCGAGAGTAAAAACTGGCTGGCTTCAAATTCCATTCTACGCCCAGTAGTCAATGGAATGATTGGTCCTGTTGATTGCCATTCATCAACAATATCTAAGGTGTACTTAAACTGATGACCATCGTCACTGGTTTTTTCAAAATCATTATTCCATGTACCTCTGCCCACATAAACAGTGCCAGTTTCAGCTGGATTTACCTTTTCCTCTTCTTTTTGTGGGTTGAAGTTAAACTGGCCAGTGGTAGTAATGCCGTTGTACCAAACCCTAAACTCACGAGCACCTAATTCAGCTTCGGTTATCCACGTCACTCTAATCAGGCTTTGACCCAATGGCGTGTAATCTTCTAATTGAATTCTCGCCGTACGATATTCCCAATAATGGGCTAAGAAATGGTCATAGTGATCTTGAAAAGTGATGTCTTTGGCATGACGGTCACGTCCACGATCTGCTAATCGTGTCACCGCTACCCCATCATCTCTAACAAATGACGCAATAGGCTCAAGTGCAGTACCACTGTTAAACAGCGAAACAAAATCACCGACAAGCCCCATTTCAACGGTGTGCCAAAGCTCGCCATTGCCGTTTGTCTCACCAGGGCTTTCATCACCAACGAAGAAATACAGCGGACGCCCTTCAAATGTGACTTGTTCAGAGCCATCATTTCGAACAATTATCGACAGGTTTGCAACACCAGTTGCCTCATCGTCAGCTAACAACAAAGGTGGCCAATTGGTCGCACATGCATCATTACAGGTACTTCCCGAACCACCAAGGTCATTATCAAACACATAGAGACTGAAACCTGGTTTAGTCGAGTCTTCCCCGCCAACCAATATATTGTTTTGGTTCGCCACTTCATTTAAAGGTCTAACGATGGTGCAACCTTGGCCATCGACATCGTCACCCTCTGGTGTATCTGGACAAATATCGAGGCTATCATCAATACCATCGCCATCACTATCTGGGCAACCAATCTCATTAACTGCGACACCTTCAACGGTATTCGGACATGCATCATTAGTATCGCCCACACCATCAAAATCATCATCAGCGATTTGTTCAAAGGACAGCCAGTTCAAATTAAAATCACCTGCAACTATCGTTACTCGCAGCGTATGCTCACCACTTTCCAGCGCCAATGAGCCAACCTTCTCTGTCGAATAAACCTGCCAACCACCAGTATTGGGCAAATTATCTGATTCAATTTGTTTACCGTTAACAGATAGCCTAAACCTGCCATTACCCACTTCGGAAGCAACCCTAGCATACACTTCATAGGTTGCTTTTGAAGATTCAATATCATATTCCAGCCACTCATCCCTGACCGTCCAGCCAATGTTGTATTGCCCATTGGTATCAGAAGTAACCTCTATATCTACGTTGTCATTACGATAAGCACCTCCATTATTGCCGACATCGGAATCTTGATAGGCAACATAGTCTTGGGCTTGGACAAGGATATTTTCAATGGCTTCAGGTAATGCAATAACAATGACGGTACGAGTTACTTGGGCCTCATTACCAGCAGAGTCAGTTGCGCTATACACTATTTGGTATTCACCAGCAGTACTTGTATCAACTGTGCCTTCTATGGTTACTTGTACATTTGAATCTCTATCATCAGTAGCAGTAACGCCAGGGTCTTCAAACGTTGTTCCTTGCTGTATTTCCATTCGAGGATCACCCTCTAAGGTGATTGTCGGTGGTGTTGTATCGGCTTCTTGGGTTGGTGGTGTTGGGACAACCGGATCTGGCGTTGCGCTCTCTCCACCGCCGCCTCCACAAGCAACTAAGGTGCTTAACAGCATAACCGTTGTCAGCGGTCTTAACTTGTTCATTGAATTCATGTCAGCTCTTTTAGTTATATGTTTTTAAAGCAAAATAATCTCTAACTCGATAAGGAAATATCGGCTATGACGTGTTTTTGTGGTTTACTAGGAAAAAATGAAAAGCCATCGAGATTCGATGGCTTTTATTTTTAAGTATTAAACTAGAACTTGAAGCGGCCGCCGATTGCGTAGCGGCTACCGTATTGTCGAGCAAATAAGAATTGCTCTTCATAACGGCCATAGCCTTGTTCCGTTTCATTGTTGATATTTACGCCTTCAAAGAAAATCGTAATGTTTTCAGTAATGTCATAATTGACACTTACATCCCATTGACCAAATTCTTTAGCGTATTGTGGCGGTGTATCAATTGTTGTACCTTGCGCTTGACCTAAACCAATCAAGTATGAATCACGCCATGAGTAGGTAGCTTTCACTGACAGACCATCAAGGTCATAAAACACCTGAAAGTTTGCAGAGTCACTTAAGCCTGGAAGTACAGGTTGCTCGGCGTAAATTTCTGGGTCGTACTCGACATCACCATCAACAAATGTTGCGTTAACAGCAAAACCGAAACCTGAGTCACCGAATAAATGCTGTATTGCAATTTCAGCACCCTCAACTGTGCGTTTATCGACGTTTTCAGGAGAATTAATACTCCACACTAATAGAGGGTCTGTTGCTGGGTCAGCTTCAATTGCACCATCGGCATTACCATGGCCATTAACTAGCATCTGCTGAAAAATAGCTGAATCAGTCGCTACTTCACCGCGTTGTTCTATTTGGCTCACTGCTTGATTCCAACGCTCACCTAAATAAATATCATGAACACCCGAAAGCGTTTGATCAAATGGCGAATTAGCAATCCAATCATCGACATCTTTTTGGAATAAACCAAGTGATACGTAGCTACCTTCTTCGTAGTAGTATTCAACAGATAAATCTAAATTGGTTGAAACGAACGGCTGTAGCGCGGTGTTACCACGGGAGCCTGTTCTAGCACCAATTTTTGGACTACCTGTATATGAAATACCGCCAAGTAAGTTACCTAAACCTGGACGAGTCATCGATTTACCCCAAGATAAGCGGGCAACAATGTCGTCGGTTAAGTCAAACTTAAAATCTATCATTGGCAGCAACACGTCATAATCGGCTGAGTTTGACGTTGGCACGAGCTCATCTTGATAAATAGTGATCCACTCGCCTGCTGACACCCAATTAACCATTAATGGGATGTTATCTTCCGACGGGCTCACAACATCAGTGGTCTCATAACGAACCCCTGCATTCATGCGAACGTATATATCGCCAAGCTCAAACTCCCAATCGGTTTGGATATAAAAACTATCGGTGTCTTCGTCAACTCGGCTCATGCTGTCTTGAGCAAAATATGGATTAGTGTTGTAGTAGTTATCACCTAAAATATCTTCTGTGAGTACCGCTAACTGCCGAGATACAGCCTCATCAAAGTCGTAGGTATAGAAGTAGTTAGGAGAAAGAGCTGAACCACCACCAGAGAATTGATCAAGAAAACCAGACGTGTCATGTAGCATAAACATGTCGTCAGGGAAAATTGCCGTAAAGCTAGGATTAAAACCAGGACCTCCACGTAAACCGCTCCAACCGTTACGACCGGTTAGTGATT
This sequence comes from Thalassotalea loyana, assembly GCF_030161435.1. Taxonomy (GTDB): domain Bacteria; phylum Pseudomonadota; class Gammaproteobacteria; order Enterobacterales; family Alteromonadaceae; genus Thalassotalea_G; species Thalassotalea_G loyana. Next base: position 404,813 of record NZ_BSSV01000003.1, read on the forward strand.
GCTCGGTGCGCGCGGCACCAAATTTAACCGTCGTTAGGTAGGTATAATCCGTTTCCCAAGTAAAGTGTAACTGCAACTGCTGAATGTCTGACTTACCTGGTGAATGAATAAATTGACTAAAGTTCGAGTCGATTTCACCCGCCAATAATTGGTTTGTACCATTGTCCCAATTAATCGTGTAATGTGGAATTTCACCACTCGTAAAGTCGTACACTTTAGAAACTAGTTTGTCAGAGCCGAGAATCACTTGACCTTGGCTGCCACTACCCTTATCAGCACCATTATCAGTTTCACTACTTGAATCATGATAATCAATTACCATGCTAAAGCTGTCTGTGATTTGCCAATCGACATTAAAGCCAATCGACTCAGAATCTACGTCAGTCGTACCTTTGCTCGCGGTAAATGAACCATCATCACCGGCAATTTCTGTATATACTGCGGTACCATTTTGATCTAACTCATAGGCAACAATGTTTGAGCCGAAGTTATTCCAAATACCCCAACCAAAAGACTCAACACCTGTGGTTGATTGACTTGCCGTGTAATCAGCAGTAAACACTAAATTATCTAATGGCGCATACTGCAAGGTTAACTGACCATTATTTCGCTCACGACGAATATCTTCATAACCAAAGTTCATATCTTTTGGAAAGAAATGGGCTCCAATGCGCTCGCCGTTCTCATCAAGTGCACGAGGATCAATCGCAAAGCCATCAGCCAATGTCGGCAAACGTCCAATACCCTGCTCTTGAGCAACAATTTCTCCAGCATCGTTCGGGCCGTATAGCACCTCGCCGTATTGCCAACCTTGAATATTAGCTTGTTGCTTTTGAAAGTCGCGACGTTGGTGTGAAAAACTTAAAGCAATACCAAAGGTATCATCCATCATGGTAGAGCTAAAAACACCTGCAATTTCAGGTGTTACGTCGTCGTATTTCTCGTTTGACTCGTCATATAGACCTTTCGCCATAAATGAGCCCTTTGTACCTGGGCTGTTTAACGGTTTAGTTGAAACAATGTTTACCGTTGCCCCTAAACCACCTGTTGGCGTTTCTGCGCGCGCTGACTTTTGAATCTCTAAGGCACTAACGCCTTCAGACGATAGGTTTTCAAAGGCAAACGAACGGGTAAAGCCTGTACCAGGCATTTGTCTACCGTTAAGCGTGACTAAGTTAAATTCAGGGCCGAAACCACGTACAGTAATTTGGCTACCCTCACCGTTAGAGCGGCTAACAGAGACACCCGTGATGCGACCTAATGACTCGGCAAGGTTAGTATCTGGAAACTTACCCATTTCTTCAGCAGAAATGGCATCCATGATACCGTCGGCATCACGTTTTAGATCCATAGAGCGGATCATACTGCCTCGGATACCTCTGACTTGGATGATTTCGATATCTTGCTCTGCGTTTTCTTCCTCACTTTCCTGTGCGACAGCATAAGCTGGTAGTAACATCGTTGAACCAAGAGCCAACAGCACAGACAGAGATATTTTATTTCTTTTCAAGTTCATCTTATTCACAATGACCTTCTTATTTTTATCTGACTCTGCGACGCTTTTAATCAAGGTCACAGAGTATTTTGTTATATCTACGTTTATTGAAACAGTGTCATAAACACCCGAGTCTTCTTACTGAAAGCTCACATTATCTACTCGGTATACGGCCCCTGAGCCTTGCCCCCAAGCAGGAAATACCATCACTATGTCGATATTTGAGCGGTCAAAATTAACACCGGCAGCAACTAAGTCGTCCATTGAGAAAGTGTAGGTTTGCCATTGTCCTTCCGCTGGCACAACACCTTCTTGACTGGTTGATAAATTGACTTCGACATAACTACCACCATTGCCTGATTCAATTTTTAATAACCATGGCGCGTCTGCTTGAGTTGGCATGGTCGTAACTTTCATATCAAAACTCAACGTTGCTGCATTGCTCGCGTCTAATGCTCCACCGTTGTCACGACCATTCAAGCCAAGTACGGTGTCACCATTAACGGTGAATTCAATCACTGAACCATTGTCACCGCCATCATCTACGATAGTAGGCGTTGAACCTGCACAACAATCCCAGCTTGCCCAATTATCAAGTACCGTATCAATAAACAGGCTAGCTGGCGCCATGGTCACAACAGGACCATCGTCTGCTGAAGCTTCACCGCTAAAACTCACATTATCAATACGATAAACAGCGCCTGCACCTTGTCCCCATGCAGGGAATACCATCACAACATCAATATTTGAAGTATCTAAGTTAACGCCTGCAGCAACTAAATCAGCTAATGCAAAAGTATAGGTTTGCCATTGACCTTCAGCTGGTACCACACCTTCTTGGCTTGTCGACAAGTTAACTTCTACAAAGTTAGCTGCGTCACCTGATTCAATTTTTAATAACCAAGGTGCGTCGGCTTGCGTTGGCAAAGACGTCACTTTCATATCAAAGCTAAAGGTTGAAACGCCACTTGCGTCAATTGCGCCACCGTTTTCACGACCGTTAAAGCCCAGAACTGTGTCGCCATTTACCATGAACTCAACAACGTTGCCGTACATTGCGTCATCTTCAACAACCGTTGGGGTTGAACCAGCACAACAGTCCCAACTCGCCCAGTTATCAAGCACTGAATCAGCAAAAATGCTTGCAGGTGCCATCGTCACGACAGGGCCAGCATTATCATCAGCCATATCCTCGCCAGTATAGTCAGAGGCTAATACAAGGATAACGTTATCAAGCTGCACTTGACCGGCTTCTGCGCCCATATCAAAGAACACACGGTTGTTTTCGCCACCAAAGCCTGTGGTTGTTAAATTAAGTGTGTATGTTGCCCATTCAGTGGTCAACGCAACGGTCTCTGTCACATTAGTCCAAGGATCTTGGTCTAAGCCTAAGCCCGCGATAATTGAACGAGCGTCATCTGAGCGCGCATCAAAGGTAAGGACATAGTCTGTGTCGGCAACTAAAGTTAAGTTTTGCTTTAAGCTGACATCCCAAGGGTTACCAGCAATAGCTACGTTTGCAGTGAATATACCGTCAACAATGCTTTCAACCATGCCGTCTGTGCCGCCCCAACCCTCAGCACTGTCAAAGCCTGAGTTAGCTAACAATGCAGGGCTTTCATCACCGCCATTATCGCCAGAATCACCCCCCGTGTTGTCGCCACCTGTATCACCACACATTGCAGCAAACGGTACCGTGATGTCAGTATCGCTTAATTGCCAATTACCTTCGAAAGATTCATGGCTCCATAAAACATTTAGTGAAACTTCTGCAGGCGCTGTATCCCAAGTTAATGTTTGGCTAATTGTGCCTGCTACAGAAGTATCTTGTGCTCCTGGCGTACCACCGTGAGGACCTGAAATAACAAGAACATCAATTAGGTCATCAGTAGGAGAGCCCACTGTTACTTGCATTGTATTTGCATCAAGACTCTCAATCGTAAGCAACGCTGCTGAGTTAGCGATATCTGAATTACCGAAGTGGTATACCGTCGCTTCACAGTATGCTGAAGTATCTAAGTTACCTGAATCATCACCACCAGCATCACCAGCGCCATCTGATTCGCCACTAAAGCTCACATTATCGATACGGTAAACCGCGCCAGCACCTTGACCCCATGCAGGAAATACCATCACAACATCAATGTTTGAAGTATCAAAGCTAACACCTGCAGTAACTAAATCAGCTAATGCAAATGTGTAGGTTTGCCATTGACCTTCTGTTGGCACAACACCTTCTTGGCTAGCAGACAAATTAACTTCAACATAGCTTGCTGCATCACCTGATTCCATTTTTAACAACCAAGGAGCGTCAGCTTGTGTCGGTAAAGAGGTTACTTTCATGTCAAAGCTAAAGGTTGTAACGCCACTTGCATCAAGGGCACCGCCGTTATCTCGACCATTAAAGCCAAGTACCGTGTCGCCATTTACCATGAACTCAACGACATTGCCGTACATTGCGTCGTCTTCAACAACTATTGGTGTTGAACCTGCACAACAATCCCAGCTTGCCCAGTTATCTAGTACTGCATCAGCAAAAATGCTTGCCGGTGCCATCGTAATAACAGGACCTGAGCTATCGTCGTCACCACCGCTAGATGCTAACGTAAGGCTTACGTTGTCTAATTGCACTTGGCCTGCTTCAGCACCCATGTCAAAGAACACACGGTTATTTTCACCACCAAATCCAGTCGTCGTTAGGTTAAGCGTGTATGTTACCCACTCAGTCGTTAACGCAACGGTCTCGGTCACATTAGTCCAAGGTTCTTGGTCTAAGCCTAAGCCAGCGATAATCGAACGAGCATCATCTGATCGCGCATCAAAGCTAAGAACATAATCGGTGTCAGCAACTAAGGTTAAGTTTTGCTTTAAGCTGACATCCCAAGGGTTACCAGCAACAGCTACGTTAGCCGTAAACATGCCGTCAACGATGCTTTCAACCATGCCATCAGTACCGCCCCAACCTTCAGAACTATCGAAACTAGAGTTAGTTAGTAACTCACCGTTACCATTGTTGTCGCCTGAGTTGTCATCACCAGAATTGTCATCACCACTACCAGAACCATCAGTTACTAGCACGACACTAACGTTATCAAGTTGAACTTGACCGGCTTCTGCACCCATATCGAAGAATACTCGACTGTTTGAGCTACCAAACCCTGTCGTTGTTAGCGTAAAGGTATAAGTAGTCCACTCAGTAGATAACTGAACTGTTTCGGCTACATTGGTCCATGGTGCTTCATCTAGACCTAAGCCAGCGATAATTGAGCGAGCGTCATCAGAGCGCGCATCAAAGCTTAATGTGTAAGTTGAGTCGTTAAGCAATAACATGTTTTGCTTTAAGCTCACATCCCACGGGTTACCAGCAACGGCAACGTCTGCAGTAAAGATACCATTGGCAATACTTTCAACCATGCCATCTGTACCACCCCAGCCTGCACTGTTGCCAAAATCAGAGTTTTGAATAAGCTCTACGCCAGGTTCTTGTGTGCCATTGTCACCGCCAGAGCCATCATCGCCAGAACCATCATCACCGCCATTGTCGCCACCGTTGTCGCCGCCAGAGCCCATATCGTCGCCATAAGGGTTTTCATCACCTTCAGGAATACCGACAAATACGTTGTCTACGCGGTAAACTGCACCTAAGCCTTTGCCCCATTGCGGGAACATCATCAGTAGATCTACTTCGGTTAAGTTTAAGCCTGCGCCTGCTAAATCAATTAGCGGGAACGAGTATGACTGCCACTCACCTAGTGTCGGAGCTACACCTTGTAAGCTGTCCGTTAAGCTTAATTCAGCAAACGAGTTACCTGTTGCATTTGAGCTTTCAACTTTAATTAACCAGTCTGTTGTTTCATCTTCTGGCATCGTCACAACTTTTAAGTCAAAACGTAGAACACCATTTGTTGTAATTGGCGCTAAATTTAATGTTTCGCCAGAACTACGTCCCCAGAAACCAACAACTGTACCGCCATCAGAGCCTTCGCCAATAGTAAATTCAACCACCATATTGTGGTCTTCATCATCCATTACCTCAACTTGAGGTAAAAAGGCACAACAATCCCAAAGTGTCCAGCCAGAACGAACAGCATCGTCATAAAGGGTAAATAATTCTTGGTAAACAGTGTTATCAGGACCTTTTACAACATCATCATCATCGCTATCGTCAACTGTTGTTGAATGAATGATCATGTTATCAACACGAAATCTTGCACCATCACCTTGTCCCCATTGTGGGAAGATCAGAGCAATATCGATTGCAGAAATATCTAAACCTTCTTGAAGTAATGAATTCATTGACACAGTATAATGTGTCCACTCATCTTGAACGGGAGCAGTAGGTAAACGGTAATCTACAGCGGTACCACCAAGGTTAGTACCACCGTTTGACTCCATTTTTAAATACCATGGAGCATTCGGGTTTTCAGGAAAATCAATAAGTTTTAAATCAAACTCAATTGCACCCGATAATGCTAATGAGCTCGCATCGAACGGATAACCAGAACCACCTTGATCTTGTCGAACCGTGAAACCCACTACCGAGTTACCGTTAATATAAAACTCCGCTGCATTACCAAAGTCTGGATCCTCATCTTGCACAACGACAGGAACAATACTACTTAAACCCTGTGCAACTTGATCATCCCACATCGGCCAATTTGGATTTTCTTCATCTTCGAATAGCAGTAATTCAGCACCTTCAAAGGCGGCACCGATAGTCACATTATCCACTTGATACACTGCTCCAGCACCTTGGCCTAATGTTGGGAATACTTTTATCGCAACAATATTTTCACTATCTAGGCCGAGTTCGCGTAATGCACCAAAATCAAAACTATAATGTTGCCACTCGCCAGGTGTTGGTAACACGCCCTCTAAGCTATCATTAAGCGCTAGTTCTACTTCACCTGTTTCGGCTTCACTGTTACTTGAACTGCGTTGAAGGCCATATTTTCTTGGACTTTCAGAAGCTTCTTCCTCTGGTGCAGTTTCATATTCCACTTTAAATACCCAAGAAGCCTCAGAATTCGTTGGTGTTTCTAACACTTTTATATCAAATTCAATGAGTGCTTCATCTGGAAGCAAGGTACCGTCATATGAAGGACCAGAAAATCCTAATTCACCAGATTCTTCAGTCACGGTAAATTGGACAACCTCACCATACTCCTCGTCACCTGAATCAACAGTTTCAGCTTCGTCTTCACCAACAACATCCCATGATGACTGGTCTTCTGTAAAAATATCTACGCCTACTGGTACAGGGATAATAGGCGGAATTGGCACAGGAGCTGCACCTTTTACAAATGTGTCGTTATAATAATCTGAACTAATCGTGGCACAGCCTTTACCTGTCACCGTATCTTTGGCACATTGGTAAACGCGTACGTAATCTACTTGGTAAGCGTTACCATTAACGTAGGCAGAGTTATCTACACCTCGTGCGATTGAACCATTGTCGTCACCAACAAAGTAGTTTGCCGATTGGTGAGTTCGCCCAGCCCAGTTACCACCAACAGCATTATTTAAGATAATAAAGAAATCTTGGTCGTATGGGGCTTTTTGATAGACGATTTCTTCGATGCCATCGTCATTCATAATCTGGGTATACCAACCAGTTTCGCTTAAGCCAGCAGCTGCACCATCAGATGCTCGGTAAGTCACTTCTGAGTCACGTTGGTAGGCATATAATACGTCATCTACATACCAACGAATCTCACCCTCCTCCCACTCAATCGCGTAAATATGGAAGTCGTCGGCAGGCGAAGAATTAGGTAAGGCATATTCGGTACCGGTGAAGTCGTGATTGCTACCTTGCATTGGACCATAATGCAACGTGCCGTGGGCATGACGGTCTATATCACCATCTGCTCTAACTTCACCTATGTTAACCCATTCAACAAGGTCAATTTCACCAGATAATGGCCATGTACCGTATTCAGAGTTTGTCGGCATTAACCAAGCGGCAGCCCAAGAACCTTGCCCCTTTGGCGCTTTAGCTCGAACTTCAACGCGACCATACGTCCAGTCTCCCTGATATTGAGTAACAATACGAGACGAAGTGTAGGGTTTTGTTAGGCTTGAATCAGCCGGCGTTGGACGAGCAACAATATTGAGAATACCGTCTTCAATAAACAGGTTTTCCGGTGAATCTGTATAACACTGTTCTTCAGCGTTACCACCACCGTCACAATTGATTTCAAACGTCCATTTGTCTAAATCTAATGAACCACCATCAAATTCATCACTCCACACTAACTCCCAGTCAGGCGCAGGTGTTCGAGTATCTACTTCGACAATCGTTGTTTCTGTAGCTGCATCGCCCCCACCACAGCCGGCAATTACCGCTGTAGTAAGTATCAATGTTGTAAATCGCGTAAGCGTTGTAGCCCGCCCTTTAAACATAGGTCTCTCCCGATGATTTTGCCTTTAGCTCGTCTATGTTATACGCGTACTGCATACGTATGCATTTTTCGGTACTAAAGAGCTGTTTGTTATTATTACCGCAATATCTCTCACTATTCTTTTATCACGCTATTTCGCAATTAGATGGACTAATTCGCTAAGACGGATTAGAAAAAAGCTAAAACGGACAAAACGACAAACTCGCTCTCAATAGCACAGTTCCTAACAAACATTTTTTAACTTGATCAGCACATTCACAATGTTTTTATAAACGTCCTTAGAATTAAGGTACGCTTTAAGTGAGCTAATTGATTTACTTTTATCGTATTTATCTATCGGGGTGTTTTTTATTTTAATTTTCAATGCTAACGTAATGATAAAGCGTGTAAATTCGCTAAGGCGGACAGTTATCGAGCCAAAACGGACGCATCGTGTTAGGCAACGGCAGGATTTTCTATACAATTAAGTTATGAATAGGTAAACGCGTGAGAAAAAGCAAAGCAATGCAGAAAGTCGAGCAAAATGTCGCAAAGCTAATTCGCGAAACATTGGGCCAAGCGCCTGAGAAAATGTTTTGGTATTGTCAGTTTGGCTTTTGGGTGTTTATTTGCTTGGTGTCTTTGGCCTTGAACCTATGGTTTGAGCAATATGAAGTCTCATATGTCTTATTTACCGTTCTCCAATCTGCGATGGGTTTGTTACTGTCTATTTTTCTTCAAAAGTCCTTCATTGCAATTTGGTACACCAGTAACAAGTTTCGAATTTGGGTCGGTTTAGCACTAATTTTTGCTGTTTCTCTTGTATGGACATTCGCTCGAATGTCATTATTCAACGCGTTAACCGGCGAAGAAGATACTTGGTGGAATTTTGGTGGTTGGTATTTTAGCGGCATATTCATCTACATGTGTTGGACAGCGATGTTTCATGGTCTTATGTACTATCACTTGCTTCAACGTGAACATCAAATTTTGCTCGACTCACAAGACAAAATTCAAGAAGAATATATAAAGCGCATTGAAGCACAAGCAATTGCTCGGGATGCTCAATTAAAAATGCTTCGCTATCAGCTAAGCCCTCACTTTCTATCTAATGCTTTGAACTCAGTGAATGCGCTTATCGAAATGGAGCAAGGAGATCTTGCGCAGAGAACGGTGATTAATTTGAGTAAATTCTTACGCTATTTGCTCGACCACGAACCTGAATCTAGAGTGACTGTAGAACAAGAAATTAATGCATTGATGCTCTATCTCGATATCGAAAAAGTGCGATTTAGTCATCGCTTAGCGATTGATCTAAAAATAGACAAAGATGCAGAAGATGGCCTCATCCCAAGCTTGATGTTCCAACCTATTGTTGAAAATTCAATTAAGCATGCAATTTCAAAAAGTGAAGAAGGTGGTACTGTTCACGTATGTGTTAAGCGCAACAATGACTTATTGACTATAGAGCTATCGGATTCAGGCACAGAAGTATACAACAATACAGCATCAGACAAGGATAATCGGAGTATTGGTATGAACAATACTAGGTCGAGATTAGAAGCAATCTATCCAAAAAGATACAGCTTAAATTACGACATTTGTGACGGTCGATTTAAAACAAACATAACAATTCCGTTTGAACTCTCAACAAAAAAAGAACCAGAAGAGCATGTTGAAGTGGATGAGGTTGAAGCATGGCAGAACTACGAACAATTATCGTCGACGACGAACCATTAGCCCTAGGTTTAATGAAATCGAAGTTAAAGAAATTTAATTCAATAAATATTATTGCTGAGTGTAAAAATGGACGAGAAGCAATAGAAGCAATCTTAGATTTAGAGCCTGACTTGGTTTTCCTCGATATAGATATGCCCAACATAAATGGCTTTGATGTTATACAAAGAACACAGCCCGAACTTACCCCTATGGTCATCTTTGCTACGGCTCATGAACAATATGCGCTAGATGCATTTAAAGTGAACGCTGTTGATTACATCTTAAAACCACTTGATGAAGAGCTCGTTAAACGGGCTGTAACTAGAGCTGAACAACGCTTTTCCCAATATGATAGAGACGCAGAGAAATCTAATTTAATCAGTGCTATAGAGGCGATAAGAAAACATGATCAGCATACTGCGCAAGACGATAAAAAAATTGTTGTTAAAGATGGTGACCAAATCACTATCTTAAAACAAGAAGATTTAAAGTGGGTCGATGCTGCTGGTGATTATTGCTGCTTACATGCAAATGGTGAAACTCATATCAAAAGAATCTCTTTGACTGAGCTACTGTCGGAATTAGATCCCAACAATTTCAAACGAGTGCATCGTTCAACGATTATAAACCTTAACTTTATTAATAAAGTGCAATCATTGCCAAAAGGCGAGTTTTTTGTCGAGCTTGGCGTTCATGAACGCGTTAAGGTCAGTAGAACATACAAAGATGCGATACGAGATTACTTACAACTCTATCCCGACAAAAAAGACTAAGACAATCGGTTAACTCATTTGCCTCACTACACCAACTGGGGCAACTCTTAACAACCAATGCAACCAAGCCCACGGCCAGCTTGGCGCATAGCTATTGGCTTTTTCTTTCTCAATGGCTTTAACAAGTGCTTTACACCCCGTATCAGTGTCAACAATAAACGGGACCTTTTCGACTGTTTCATTAATCTCACTTCGAATAAACCCAGGGTGTATACAACTGACCTTAATAGGCGTATGCATAACATCAATACGGATCCCTTCACTTAATGACGTCAATGCTGCTTTGGTAGCCGCATATACCGTCATTGCTCTTCTAAACCCTCGAACCGCACTAATTGAAGAAATATTGACAAGATGACCAAAGTTTTGATGTCTAAAAATCTCCATCGCTGCCTCAGCTTGAGCGATTGCTGCAACAAAGTTTGTTTCAGCTGTTTGTTTATTAGCATGAAAATACCCCGTACCAATAGAGGCTCCTTTACCCATTCCTGCGTTGACTATGACCCGATCTAACTGACCAAGCTCATCTCGAAATTGCCTAAACACCTCAAAAACACGGTTATGATCATTGACGTCCAATGATGAAATGACAATTCGACAATTAGGGTTAATCGATAATAACTCTGTTTTTAATTCTTCGAGACGGTCAAGTCGTCTGGCACACAATGCCAAATTACATCCTTTTTTAGCAAACTCAATGGCCATCCCTTTTCCCAAGCCAGAACTCGCCCCTGTTATTAATATATTTCTACGTTTCATCGCAATCTGCCTTAGGTATATGTAATCAATTTTTTGCTGTCAATTTCACTAAAAATAGCGTGTTCATTTACGCTAGATAACATTGGCTGGCCATTGCGATCATTTAAAATAATCTTAGTGATACTACCGTTGACTAACGTCCAATTAATCTTCATGAATTGCTCAAGAGGCAAACCAAGGAGTTGAGCACAAATCAAGCTAATTGGTCCACCTGACGTATAAACAACAATTCGCCGATGCCCGCTCTCTTTTACTTGCAAGAACGCTTGCTGAACTCTGCTCGTAAAATCTTGCCATGACTCTTTATAATCATCATCGAACTCCCCGCTAGTCCAGCGTCCAACGGCGGCGACGAACAATTTTTGAAACAAGGCCATTGGATTGGGATTTGACGAAATAAGTGCTTTAGTTGACTGAGGCGTAGCTAAACGTTCATCATATTTTGCAAGAATTTCTCGATGATCATACTCATTCCATTGTGACATTGTGAACACAGGTATATCACTCGTGTATCTGCCTAAACTATGGTGAGCTGTCTGATGATGCCTTTGCATCGCGCCCTGATATATAGCATCAGGTACAACGTTTTGACGCGCTAGACTGTCGCCCAATAGTTTGGCTTGTTCCATACCTAAATCAGATAGCTGATCATAATTTTCGTGATTGAAACTCGCTTGTCCATGTCGAATCAAATAAATAACCGCCATTACTTGCCTCGCTTTTTAATCAACTTTTTACATCGCCACATTAAGTAATGGACAAAAATCCAAAAATTCTTAAAAGCCGGATTATCCGTTTGTTTATGGTGATATCGATAATATATTTGCTGAACAATGCCTGCTAACCTAAATAAGCCGTACACTTCATAGAAAGTAAAGTCATCACAGTCTAAACCCGTTTTTTCAAGATAATAATCAATAACTTGTTGGCGAGTCATCATCCCTGCTAAATGTGTCGGTTGGCGACGTGTAGATTGAGCTAGGAAATCATCACCTGCTTCAACCCAGTAAGCCAATGTATTACCTAGGTCCATGAGGGGATCGCCTAATGTTGCCAACTCCCAATCCAAAACACCCAGTACCTTCGTGTAGTCGTCAGCATCTAAAACAACATTATCAAAACGAAAATCATTATGAGTAATACAAATATTTTCTTTACTTGGCATGTTATTTTCTAGCCAATTCATGACGAACCGCCCATCAGGCACATTCCAAGTTTTGGCATTACTAAACCGTTCACTCCACCCCTGTATTTGTCGCTGCGAGTAACCTGCACCTTTGCCCATTCCTTCGAGCCCTGCGGCTTTATAATCGACTTGATGTAATTGAATTAAGCAATCGAAAACATTTTTACACATTCTACTCGTCTGCTCTGCAGAGGTGCTTAGTTCTCGAGGCAAGTGTTTTCGTGGAATAATCCCAGAGATCTTTTCCATGACATAAAAGTCAGTCCCGAGCACCGCTTCGTCTTCGCAAAAGGCGAGCATTTCTGGAACGTAGTTGTAAACAGGTTTCAAAGATGACTGGAGTCTAAACTCTCTCCCCATATCATGAGCACCTTTTGCTTTGGTACCTGCAGGAGCGCGTCTAAGGATCAAAGACGTATTTTGATAATCTAAACAATACGTCCAGTTCGAGGCGCCACCTGAATATTGAGTAACAACGGGGCGACCGACTAACTGCGGAAGTTGAGCTTTTAGCCAGTTATCAACGGTTACTTCATCAAGCTCTTCACCTGGTCGTACATGCTTTGCTGTATCTATAATTGTCGAATTACTCAATGGTATTACTCCGTTTTTTGTGAAGCTTGTTTTGCTCGCACAACCATTTTGTTTGTCGCAGCGATAACGCGGTTGATGTAGATATTCAACGGCAAGAATTTCTTCATGAAATACGCTGTACGACCTTGTTTGTGGGTAAGCATTAGAAATGGTCTGGCTTTTGATTGTTGATAAACACTTTCTGCCACTTGGTCAGCGCTCATATCGGCCTTGGCAAATAGGCGGTTAACACTTTCCTTCATCACCGGCTCATTCGTTCTCATTGATTCATTCAGATGCGTTTTAAAAAAGCTTGGGCAAACAACGCTAACATCAATATTGTCACTTGCTAATTCTAGTTTCATGGTCTCAGAAAACGATACTACTGCCGCTTTAACAGCGTTATAACTGCCCATTAACGGTACTGGTGTAACGCCTGCTTGAGAGGCGATATTAATGAAATAGCCGTGGCCTTGAGATCGAAAGCTGTCAACAAATACTTGGCTAACTTGCACCATCCCGAAAAGATTAATATTAAACACCCATTGCCATTGCTCAATTGTTTCACTTTTTAGTGAGCCACCTGTGGCAACGCCCGCGTTATTTATTACAACATCAATACCTTGCCAATGTTCATCAACTAAAACTTGCGTCGCCCTAATCTGATTAATGTCGGTAATATCACAAACACTAAATAAAACGTTTGCCCCCAATGCCTTTAAATCAGCCATTGTTTCTAACGCGCGTTCTTCATGTATGTCTGCGATACATATACTTAGCTTTTTGTTGGCTTTTTGATAGTGTTTAGCCCAACACAACGCAAGTGCTTTACCAAAGCCTGTTGCGCCCCCAGTGATCAGAACCCTTGTCATTTTTCACCTATCGATACTTGTTTATTTCTATGCGAGACACCATACCCATATGCACCTCATCCGGGCCATCAGCTAATCTAAGCATTCTGGCCATCGCACTAAATGTTGAAAGAGGCAAATCACCTGAGACTCCAGCCCCGCCATGTATTTGAATAGCCATATCACTCACCATCTGAAGCATGTTAGGCACAACAACCTTAATGGCCGATATTTCTGTCATTGCTTGTTTAACGCCCAAGTTATCTATTTTCCATGCCGCATTTAACGTTAGCAGTCTGGCTTGATCTATCGCCATGCGTGCCTGCGCAACTCGCTCTAAATTACCACCTAATTTGATAATAGGTTTACCAAAGGCAACACGCTGCATACCCCGTTTAATCATTAACTCAAGACATCGCTCTGCTGCACCAATCGCTCGCATGCAATGGTGAATACGGCCTGGGCCTAATCTTCCCTGTGCGATTGCGAACCCTTTACCCATCCCTAAAATCAGGTTTTCTTTTGGGACTCTAACATTGGTAAAGTGCATTTCACCATGGCCATATGGCGCATCAAAGTCTTGGCTTGCTGTTAACATACGCTTGATTTCAACACCTGGTGTATCTAATGGCACAATGACCATAGCATGCTGGCTATGCTTATCATTTTCGGGGTTTGATAACCCCATAAAAATAGCAATTTTAGCGTCTGGATGCCCCAAGCCAGTCGTCCACCATTTCTTGCCGTTGAGGACAAGTTCATTACCATCCTCTTCGATACGCGCTTCCATATTGGTCGCATCTGATGACGCTACGTCTGGCTCAGTCATACCAAAGACAGAGCGAATTTCACCTGCCAGTAACGGTGTTAACCACTTATCTTTTTGTTGCTGACTACCAAAATGGTATAACACTTCCATGTTTCCCGTATCAGGCGCATTACAATTGAATATCTCAGGTGCAAATATGACCTTACCTGTTTCTTCAGCTATTGGTGCATATTCGAGACATGTTAGGCCTTTTCCAAGTGTTTCATCAGGTAAAAATAGGTTCCACAACCCTTGTTCTTGTGCCTTTAGCTTTAGCGTTTTAATGGCTTCTGGCACTCGCCATTGTGTCCAATCTCCGTCTGGGTTTAATCGATGATTCTCAGCAAGTATTTCCTGCTCAACCGGAAATACATGCTCATTCATAAACGTTTTAATACGCGAAAGGTAATCCTGCGTTTTAGCACTTGTTTGAAAATCCATTAGATACGCCTCTTTTGGCAAAATTTAAATAATGTACCTAGCCTAATGCAACATCAAAGATGAATGAAGTGAAGTTTATTGATAATATACAATGAATATTATTCATCAACAGTATCTGATTTACGATGTTAGCTGACAAACCAATGAAACAACTCGATTTGAACTTGCTTAAAGTATTTGAAGCGCTGTATATCGAACGAAATATGACGCAAGCCGCAAAAGTCTTGTTTGTGAGCCCTTCAGCGATTAGCCATGCGGTAAAAAGGCTACGAGAATCACTAGGCGATGAATTATTTGTCAGGAAAGGTTCAAATATGGAACCAACATCTTCATGTCGTCAAATAGCACCGGAAATCATAGACCTATTGGCTAAGTTACGTAGTGTATTGCAAAGTTGTGGCGAATTTGAATTGGCACAGAGCCACCAGACATTCACACTTGCCATTCATGAAGCGCTTGAAGCGCTAGTATTGCCAAGTATTCAGGAAGCTGTTGCTCAGCAAGCACCTTTTGCGCAAATAAAGAGTGTAAAGCTCAATAGAGAAAACGTGGCTCGCCAACTCTCGAATCGTCAAGTTGATGTGGTAATTGACGTTGCGCGTGCGCTTAAAATGCCAATCAAACACTTACCTTTATCAGACGATAATTTCGCTATTTTGATGTCGAAACAGTATGCTCCAAATAAAAAAATGTCTGAGGCTGAGTATTTTGAGCGTAAGCATATTGCTGTTTCAAATAGAAGTGATGGTAATGTAGTTGAAGATATCGCCTTTTTACAACGAGGTTTAAACCGTAAGATTCAAACGCGCTGTCAAAACTATCATACGGCAAAAGCCCTACTTGCAGGCAATGATTATTTACTCACCTTACCATCGATGATTGCAAAAGAGCTTGTTGATGACTCCTTGGTTATTGTTGAGCTCCCAATCCAGCTCCCAAAAATAGCAACGCATTTATATTGGCACCAAAACACTGAACAGGACCCGGCGATTCAATGGTTAAGAGACGTTGTTCACACTGCATTCATTTCTCGTTAACTTAACTTTAGTTGCAGCTAGTAGCATGACTGCACCGATGTACATTGTTATTCCGTAAACCCCTGCTGGTAGTGCTAAAGCAGACTGTTTTAAAAATGATAAAGAGATCAATATCGCAAGTGTCGCATTTTGTATCCCTATCTCAATCGCAAGGGTCAATGCGTCTTGCCAATCAAGGTTTTGGATCTTAGCCAGCACTAGCCCTAATGCAATGGTTAACATATTTAGAGACAAACACACCCAAAACAGCTGAGAAAAAGACTCAATAAGCTGTGTGCGTTCCTGCACTAAAATGGCAATGATCATTATAAACATAAACATCGATGAGCCTTTTCTAAAATAAGGTTCAATCCGATACGCTTTCTCCTGCCACCGATGCTTTATCATCATTCCAATAGCGATCGGTACTAAAGTAATTACCATCAAGCTCAACGAAGCGCTTATTAATGAAAAGTCAGTTGCCACTTCACCTACAAAGTATTGATAAGAGACTGCAATTAGCCAAGGTGTAGAAACTATACCAACAAGTGTGCAACAGGCCGTTAAAGTGACTGAGAGTGCGAGATTAGCTCGACAAAGCTGACTAATCACATTAGACATAGTACCACCAGGGCATGCAGCTAAAATCATGAGCCCTACAGCCATCTCAGGGCCTAGTCCAAAGGCAAAGCACAGTGCAAATGCAACCGTGGGGAGCAATAGCAACTGACCCATAAGGCCAGTTACTACTGCTTTAGGGAGACGAAATAAACGCGTAAAATCGTTAAGCGACAAACTTAATCCCATACCAAGCATGATAATTGCTATAGCTGCTGGAAGAAGAACTTGTGTTAATACGGATTCGGTCATGCGACATGTTTCCGTTGAGATGACTGACGACTTTCCATCGAAACAGATTTTATTTCATAGTGAATGGCATAGTTTGCAAGTGCTTCTGCAACCTTGATCTGAATATCATCAAGTTCATCTCTCAGCTCGATTATTGCTAATATGCCATGTTGTTTGCTTGGGCTAGCTGCTACGTTAATCAACTCATTTGTTAAGTTTGGAATCGCCAAAATGGCGGCCTCAATGACTAGTTCAACTTGGTAGCAGTTAAGTTGAGGCTTGAATATTTTACCTATCGCAGTGGTTGGCATGTCATCCAATACAATGACTTGTTTCGGCGTCGCAGCGCGTTCTGGAATATTAGCCGCCACGTACTCGAGGATTTCGGTATCCGTAACCCGTTTATTCTCAACTAATGTTACGTAGAGAACGGGGACTTCACCAGCATAAGCATCAGGACGACCAACGGCAGCTGCAAGAGAAACCGCAGGATGCTTACTAGCAATGTCTTCAATCATTTTGGGGTCGATATTATGCCCGCCTCTAATGATTAACTCTTTCTGTCTACCGGCGAGTGATAAATAGCCATGTTGGTCAATACGGCCCAAATCACCGGTTCGAAAATAGCGTTTCTCGCCCACCACCTCATCAGGAACTTGGATCCAGCATTTCTCATTATGGCTGTCTTCTAAATACCCTTGAAATACGTTAGGTCCTGCAACAGCAATCTCGCCTACTTGGTCGGTATCACATACACTAATTAGCTCTCCCTGCTCGTCAATGTCTAGTATCTTTAGATCGAGCATAGGAAGAGGTAAGCCAACAGAGGGCCTAACTGCCATATCATTAATTGGCATTAAGCTACTCACTGCTGTTGTTTCGGTCGCGCCATAACCCTCAACTAACGGGATACCAACGAGTTGAGTGAACTTTTCCTTTAAGGTTGGGGAAAGTGGTGCTGCACCACTAATCGCTAACTTCATCTTCAATTGATTAATCTTAGCGTTATCATTTTGCGATAATGACTCAACAACTGCAGAATAAACCGTTGGTACCGCCATCATAATCGAAACATCAAAATGAATGAGTAAATCAATTAAGTTTGGTAATACGTCTTTTGTACGAAATCCCGCAGGTCCTGCCATTAAAATGGTTGACCCCGTCATTACGGAACCTAATCCAGTGGCATTTGCAGCATTAACATGAAAAATAGGTAAACCAACAAACATAGTGTCACCACTGTCAATCGGTAATACAAGGTTGACCTGTTTAGCATTCGATAACTGATTTAAATGACTTTGTTTTGCTAGTTTTGGAAGTCCTGTTGTCCCACCCGTATGAAAATAGGCTGCCGTATCATACTGGCACGGTACCTCTGATGAGAAGTATTGACCTTCAGCATTTTCGATCCATTGATGAAAACTGTATATCGGTACTTTTCCATCGGAGATTTCATGCGGGCCAAAAAGGCTGACAACCGCTTTTAAGCTCGGCACTCGGTCTTTTACCGCTAAAACTTTTTCCCAGATATCACTGCCGGGAACCGGTCCCAAAGCAATTAATACCTCAGTATTTGCCGTTGTCATGATTTCGGCAATAATCTCCGCTTCCAGCATAGGGTTTATTGGATTGGCGACACCGGCGGTTTCAGCTCCCCATAATGCGCTGTATGTCTCAGGAAAGTTAGGTAACAACAAACTCGTTACGCCACCTTGGCTCAAACCTGTGTTAACTAACGCATTTGCAACCTGAGTTACTTGTTTAGCAAGCTCGTTAAAGCTAACTTCTCGATACGGCTGAGCAAAGTCTTGCCCTTTAATAAGCTTTATGGCTTTATGAATTAAGCGCTTTTTTAATGGAATGTTATTTGGTCCAAAGCAGCTGCCATCAAGTAAAAATTTTATCGCCGTTTGATCGCCATAACGACTTGCTGACTGCCATATAGCGTCATAAATAGAATTTGGCAGCATACTGGCTTCCAACGCACTCGTATCAGGTGCTGATAGTTGCTCTGTTGTTGCCGCTGAAATATTTTCCCCTTGCGCCGTCATAACCTATTACTCCAAGAAACTAGAGTCTTGCTCGGCAACACGTTGGTAAAGTGGTTGGAAATTACCCCAGGTGACAATATCAGATGCATTAACCTGACGGGTTTTCATAGCAGTATCATGATCAACTTCAATTAATGAACCAGCAGATTGTGCTAGCAATTGACTATGACAACAGCTGTCCATCATGACAAAATTTGCAGCCGCTGCATCTACAGTCTTACCGACAGTCAACAAACCATGGTTTTGCAAAATAACCGCACTATTTGTATCAAGTGCTTTAGCAATCATGTCTCCTTCTTCTGTTTCTGCAACAACGCCGGTAAAGGTGTTTAACACTGCGTGATTTTGATAGAACTGACAGGCATCTTGAGATATTGGTTTAAGCAATTGTCCCAATGCTGAAAACGCTCTTCCATACGTTGTATGTGCATGAGCAACCGCATTAATATCAGGTCGTGCATGATGGATACGAGAATGAATTGCAAACGCGGCATTATTGATGGGGAAATGGCCCTCAACAATATTGCCGTCATGATCAACACGAACTAAGTCAGAGGCTTTGATGTGTGCAAAATGAATACCGAGTGGATTGACCCAAAATGTTTCTGGTTCTATACAATCTCGGACTGTGATATGACCCGCTAACCCCTCATCAAAACCATATAATGCAAAAACGCGGAATGCTGCCGCCAAACGCTGTTTTTCATATTGTTGTTGTTGTGCCTTATCGTCAAATTGAGGTGGACGAGGAACCTTAAACTGGTTATCACCGCGCGTTGCTTGTTGAATTTGAGCTTCAATGTTGTTCATAGACTTGTCTTCTTTTTATACGATTGACTTCAGTCTACAAAGCCTTAACATAAACTCAAATGATACAAAATTATAAAAACACATAAATATGCTTCATAGTAAAATAGATTTAAACTTGTTCACTGTACTTTTGGAAGTGTATCAACAAGGCTCAATTACAGCGGCTGCCGAGAAATTACACATTACCCAGCCAGCGGTAAGTCATTCCTTAGCGAGACTTCGCGAGAAGTTCAATGATCCCTTGTTTATCAGACATGGACGTAAAATGGTGCCGTCGGAAACTTGCCAAACAATTATGCCTAAGATTATTGAATCACTGGCTAATTTGGAGGCGACTCTCGTCCCAAACAGTAGTTTCGATATCTCTCAACATAACAAGGAAATAAAACTTGGCTTACGAGATATTCTCGAATCGTTATTTTTTCCTCCGTTAATGACCGACTTAGTCACCAATACACCAAATATGAAGATTAGAAGTCGACAAATTAGTCATTTAGAAATGGAGCAATTACTAACAGAGCAAGCCATTGATGTTGTGATTGACGTATTAGTACCAACAAGTGAAAAAATTAATAGTCAATTCGTTTGCAATGAGCACTTCTCTTTAGTTTGTCGACCCGACCACCCTATTTTAAAAGCACTAACATTAGAAAATTATCAACGTTTTCCACACGGTATTGTTACCCTTAAAGGTGCAACGGTAGATATAGTGGACATGGCACTCGCCAAACATGGGGTTTCAAGAAATGTCGCTCTTAGGTGTGAGCATTATTTTGCGGCAGCCAGTGTTGCCTGTCATTGTGACATGTTACTAACAATGCCTAACGCGTATGCAAACACATTAAAAGGAAAACTCCCTATTGTAGTGTCTCCTCTTCCTTTTGAAGTGCCCCTATTACCTGTCCATATGTATTGGCACCAGCAAACGGACGCTGATCCTATCAACCAATGGATAAGAGAAAAGTTGATGGCAATTGCACATCAACTTTTCCCTGTGGGCATCAATCCAAGTTAAAAGCGATAGCTTAGTTGGAGATGATACTCTCTTCCTCGTTCCGTCAAAAATCGATGAGCATAGCTAATAACCGGGACGTCGTTTGCCTGTGAAAATGTTTGCTCATCCGTTAGATTCTTGGCTAGCAACGCCACTTGCCAATGTTCATCTGGGCTACTAATCGCAATTCGCGCATTAATCTTTTGATAACTTTCTTGAATCGCTACTGGGTCTAGATCTTGCTCAAGGTATTGATCATCGACAAAGCGAACATTAACAGCCGCGTCGAACCAATACCCTTCACCAATCTCATTTTGATAATTAAGCTCAATATTTCCAGAGTATTTTGGCGCAAATGCTCCCGTTTTTCCGGTTAGGTCTTGAGTGGCCATTCCCAATAGCTCAGATTGTCGTACCGTCGGAGAGGCCGAGTCATACGCTTGATATTCGAAATCTAATAGCGCAAGTTGAGCATTTAACTGCCAATTCTCATTAATGGCCCAACGTGATTCGAATTCTGCACCTTGCACTCTTGTTTGAGCCGCGTTAGCGACAACAAAAGCATTACCGTTGAACTCAGAGACTTGCAGATCATCGTAATCTGTTAAGAAAAGTGTTGCATTGAGTTCCCAAATGCCTTCTATCAACTCTGATTTTGCCCCAATCTCATAAGCTGTTGCCTTTTCATCTTCATACTCAAATCCAGAGTTAGGATCGATAACACTACCCTGAGAACTATTGAGACCTGAGCCATCGAAGCCCCCACCTTTGTAGCCAATGCTTGCATTAGCAAACAGCATGGTATTTTCAATACCCCTATATTGCAGGCTAACGCTTGGTGAAAGGTGTGATTCATCTCGTTCTGCAACTAAATCATTAGCAAATGCACCCGATAAACTGGCTGTAATACTCGGCGCAGCTAGTGCTGCAAATTGTTTTACCGGTTCAGGCGTAATGTCACTAAACAAGGTATATATCGTTTGTTTATTGCTAACCTCTTTTTCTTCTTTTTGATAGCGCAGCCCCAAATTTAACTGCCAATCTGGCGAGAATCGCCAGTTTCCTGAGGCAAATATGGAGTATGCGGTTTGATCCTGTTCAAAATCAGCGGCTATCCCAAGAGAAGTACCAATAAGATCTGGAATTAAAACTGATGCCCCAAGTACAATATCGTTAGGGTGACTTAATTGTGTTTTTTGAAAATAAACACCTGCAATGTAATTAAACTCTCCTGCTAAATCTGAGCTAATGCGCAGTTCTTGAGTAAATTGCTCAAAATCTTCAATGTAGGTTTGCTTTATCAAACTTAATTCTGAGTAATCTGCATCAAAGAGACTATCCCAGTGATAGTCACTGTAAGTGCTAATTGATACAAGCTCATGTTGTTCAAGTTGATATGTCAGTTGAATCATGGCGTTTGTGACATCGGTATCACTCCCCTCATTTAAGCCACCAGGGTGCTGTGAGCCATCGACCATACTGTTGTAATCAAGACCTGTGCTGTCCTGCAATAATAAACTTCGATAACCCACATTCGCAGGGTTTGTCGGGTCGCTTACTATTTGCGCATCTCGATTTTCGCTATCAATAATGTATTGATAACGAGAGCCTGTGCTCTCAAACTGGCTGTGCTCAACCTGACCTAAAATCTCAAGTTTGTCGCTTGCTTGCCAAAGTGCACTAATTCTAAAACCACTCGCTTTGGTTTCAACTTCATCTTGGTTACGTGCAAGGTTGTTTAAGTAACCGTCTGCCGATTCACTAAAACCTGCTAAACGAATCGCAAAATCATCTGACACAGGGATATTTGCAACGGCAGTCAGCTTTTTTTGCTGATCTGTACCGTATGAGGCATCAATATTTCCTTCAATTTCATCGCTATCAATGAGTGGTCTGCGCGATGTTATACTGATGGCGCCTGCCGTTGCGTTTTTGCCAAACATCACAGCTTGTGGGCCTTTTACAACCTCCACCCTTTCTACGTCAATTAATGGAAACTTAGCCTGATGTCCTCGCCCCATATAGATTCCGTCTTTGAATAGTGCCACAGACTGTTCGAAACCACTGTTTGTACCGGAACCAATGCCGCGTATAAATATGCGTTTACTACTTGATGTTTCTGTTAAATGAACATTTGGTAGTGATTCCGACAAGTCGAGTAAATCGGTCGCTTGCTGCTCAACTAAATCTTCACCAGACATTGCTGTAATTGAGTTTGGAATCTCCTGTAATGACTGCACTCTTTTTTGCGCAGTTACCGTGATTCGCTCAAGGCCTTTGGTCTCATCATCAGCCACTATAGTGAATGATGATGAAAGCGTTGTTGTTGCCATTAACGCTAAACAAATTTTGCTTTTTTTGAACGTAATTTTCTTGTTGTAATTGAACATATAGCTCCCCCTTTAAATACTCAGCGCGGTTGTTATTATTCGTAAGTTAACTCGATGGTTAATTGCGCTGTTTTTTTCATCAGTCTTCAGTGTGAGGGGAGAGTAAATTAAATAATAATGATGCTTTATCATCCTTAACTATAAATACAATTAATAGTTAAAGACTTATTCCAATAACGTAAAAAACGCAATATAAGTCTCATGACATGAGTTACCTATGATTGAATATGTAGGTAGATACAGGGGCTCGCGTTAAATATCATTGCCATATTCAACGCGAGAAAACTACTTAGATGCGAGATGAATGCCAGCTAACATACAACGAACAGAACCCCCTGCTAATTCTATCGTGGGGATGTCTACTGCAAGAATTTTGAGATGCTTTTCAATCGCTACTTTTTGT
This sequence comes from Thalassotalea loyana, assembly GCF_030161435.1. GTDB lineage: Bacteria > Pseudomonadota > Gammaproteobacteria > Enterobacterales > Alteromonadaceae > Thalassotalea_G > Thalassotalea_G loyana. The sequence goes on from NZ_BSSV01000003.1 coordinate 428,311, forward strand.
GCCGCAGACAACACCGCTTTTGCCGATCCGGACATCGCCAGTACATTGCCTAAAGGCGAATATATCTCCAGCGCGTTACCAGCAAAATGTTTAATCTGCTCAGTCGTAAGCTCGATAATACGCTTGCCTGTCGATTCTATGGTATCAATAACGGTCTGTCGCTGTGCAAGATTGCTAATCATCTCTAGTCCTATCATGACAAAGTGCTCAGTGACACACATCATGACGTTCGTATGATAAATGGCAACACCATCGTCATCACAGGCGTCAAAAACACAAGAACGATAGCCAAGCTCTCCGCATACATCTTCCATCAAGCTAGCATCCATTCTGTTTGATTTGACGGCATAAGCAATTTTATTATCGTGATCTAATACCATTGCCCCCGTTCCTTCTAGAAACCTCCCTTTATCAACTTCTCGAGAGTAATCAATCACTGACTTCACTTGAAATTGTTCACTCAAGGCATTGATGATGTTTGGATTGACCTCTAGCCGACGATTTTCACAATACATTGGGTAGGTAATTAAGGCGCCACATTCATGGGTACTAAACCAATTGTTTGGAAATACAGAGTCTGGTGTCTCGATGCCTTCATCGTCAAACACAATTGTCTGTACTCCTTCATCTTGCAAAGCATTAATGAGGTTATTTACCTCTGTTAGTGCCGCTTGATTAGTCTCCCGCAAGGACATGTTTGACTGGCTTTGAAAAACATTATCAGCCGCCGTTTGCTGGTTTGGTGTAAAAAAATGCGGCCTTACCATCACTACAGCACGTGGTGCTTGCATCATTTTATCTCCTAAATACTTTGCTTATTTAACGAAGGCAAACAGATCTTTGGGATCGTTAAAGTCTGGAATTAGAGCCAAAGGCTCACCTACATTAAATTCTCGCGCGAGTTTAGCAATTAAGCGAAGTGCAGAATAGTCTTCTAGCGCAAATCCTACAGAATCGAAAAAGGTAATTTGCTGCTCGTTTGTACGACCTTTCGCTTCTCCGGTAAGTACTTGCCATAGCTCTGTCACTTTATCCGTTGCGTCGAGTTGCTGAATATCTCCTTCAACCCGAGATTGTGGCTCATACTCAACAAAAATGTCAGCCTGTAACAGCACACCTTTTGCAATTTCTGTTTTCCCCGGGCAATCACCACCAACTCCATTAATATGAACACCGGGCGCTACCATATCAGGTGTAATGATCGTCGCGTACTTTTTGTCAGCCGTCACTGTCGTAATGATATCAACGTCAATACACGCCTCTTCTGCACTCTTACACGGAATTAATGTGAGTCCTGGGATACTAGACAAATTATCTTTAAACTTGGCCATGGCATTGTCATCAATGTCGAAATACTTTATTCGTTTTATTCCTAATAAAGCATTGAACGCAATTGCTTGGAATTCACTTTGTGCGCCACAACCTATTAACGCCATAACTTCAGAGTTATTGCGCGCCAATAGTCTAGCGGCCATAACCGATGTTGCAGCGGTTCTAAGCGCAGTCGTTAAAGTCAACTCTGACAATAAGATAGGGTAACCCGTCTCCACTTCCGCAAGTACACCGAATGCCATGACAGTTGGCAAAGCATGACGTTCGTTATTTGGGTGGCCATTAACGTACTTGAAAGCAAATTGGCTATCATTTGCAATAGGCATTAATTCAATCACGCCAACATCGCTATGTGCAGCAGTGCGCGCAGATTTATCAAATGTAGGCCACAGACGAAAATCTTCTGTAAGGTAGACGATCAATTCATTAATAAACTGAGAAACACCCTTTCGTGTAACGATAGAAGTAACGGCATCTACGTCGGTATATATAGTCATGAAAACTCCAAAAAATACTGTTCTTTACTTTTAAGGAATTATTCAATAAACCGATGTCAGTTTTTAGTGAACAATTTTGACTAATTGCACACTTAAACTAGCAAAGTGTAAGCACTAAGTATCAACTTGCTAAGTCTGATGATTTAGTTCTTGTTGAGGAGAGTAAAATGTTTGTTTCTGAACTCGTTATATCCGGGATTGCACGTATCCGGCCTAATATCTTATCCAAGCTTTCTAATGACGTTGCTTGGAGTTCCACAACCATATCCCATCGGCCATTTGTGGTGTGAATTGCGCACACAGAAGGTTCAGTTAGCAATAAGTTTTTAACTTTATCAGTGTTAGCACTAACAAGCTCTATATTCATTAAGGCACGAACAGACGCTAAGTTTTGATTGCCTGCTGTGGATATCAATGCCGTATAGCCAGTTATCACACCGGATTTTTCCAATTTATCTATGCGATTTTGAATTGTTGCACGAGAAACTTTGATTTGTTGAGCAATGTTAGACACTGATGTTCTAGCATCAGTTCGTAGTATTCCTATGATTTGTCTATCGATATTATCTAGTTCAGTCATGTTTAATTCAGCAACACCAAGCAGTAATAGTGAGTAAATAATAGGAGTTTATGGCATTAAATCTCAACAGAGTAAAGCCTAACTTCACATAGGTGCTTGAGAAACTACGGTCACCCAAAGCCTCGTTTAGCAGAAAGGATTATCGAATACCCACAAAAAAAGGGCTGTATTTCTACAACCCTTTTTAATTTGGTGCGGATGGCGGGACTTGAACCCGCACGCTGTTAAGCACCACCCCCTCAAGATGGCGTGTCTACCAATTCCACCACATCCGCGAATTTGTTATGAGGACTAGTCTGGAACGTCGCTCTCAGACTTATCGTCAGCAGCTGGAACATCGCTGTTTGACGCAGGTTCAGCAGACGCATCTGCTGGGATTGAAGACTCTACAGGAGCGTCTAAGTTGTTCCACTCATCGGTAGCGTTTACACGATCAACCGTTAATTTACCTAAAATTAAGCTAATCGCGAAAAATCCGATTGCTAGGTAAGTTGTTGCGCGAGTCATGAAGTTACCAGAACCACTTGAACCGAAAATTGTTGCTGAAGAACCTGCACCAAATGATGCGCCCATATCAGCACCTTTACCTTGCTGGATTAAAATTAAACCAACTAAGCAAATCGCAACAATTAAATAAACTATGATTAAAATTTCATACAACATTATATGTTTTATCCTTTTGCCTTAGAGCAAATGACTTTAAATTCATCAACTTTCAAACTTGCCCCGCCGATAAGACCACCGTCGATATCCGCTTGAGCAAACAATTCTTCACTATTAGTAGCATTTACGCTACCGCCGTATAATAACGCAATTTGCTGTGCTACGTCAGCATTTAGTTCGCTTAAAAATTTACGAATAAATGCATGCGTTTCTTGCGCCATTTCCGGAGAGGCTGTTTTGCCGGTACCTATTGCCCAAACAGGCTCATAAGCAACTACAATATTTGCAAAGGCTTTAATGCCTACCTCATCAATTACCGGCTGTAACTGACTCGCTAATACTGTTTCCGTTTGGTTAGAAGCACGTTCGTCTTCACTTTCACCAATACATAAAATAGGTGTAACACCTGCTTTTAACGCTGTTGCTACTTTTTGTGCAACAAGGTGACTTGACTCGTGATAAATACTTCTGCGTTCAGAATGTCCAAGAATGACGTATTCTACGCCGAACTCTTTTAACATTTCGACAGATGTTTCACCAGTGAAAGCACCTTTTAATTGCTCACTTGCATTTTGAGCACCAACCGCAAAATTATCATTTTTTACCGTTGTTAGCACACCAATATGCATCATTGAAGGACAAAGAATAACTTGCACATTTTCAGCTAACTCAACTTCTGATAACGCTTTACTCATATTTGAGACTAACGCTAAATCACCATTTAATTTCCAGTTAGCAGCAACAATTGTTGGTCTAGTCATTTTTCTTTCCTAATTTGGAGCGGCGAGATATTAACTAACCTGAGCACAAGTTACAAGTTTTTGTGCCCAAGTTAGGTTTGTTTGCTTATATTTCAGACACTTTAGCCCAAACTATTGGCAAGCTAATTTAACCGCGTCAGCGATTTCATTTGCATACTGAGTAACTTCGTCTTTCTCTGGACCTTCTACCATGACTCTAATTAATGGCTCTGTACCAGATTTACGTAACAACACTCGACCTCGGCCAGTCAGTTTTTCATTAACTTGATGAACCGCAGTTGCAACGTTATCTGCCGTTAGCGGATCATTATCACCTGAAAAACGCACATTAACGAGAACTTGAGGTAGCATGGTCATGCCTTGGCGTAACTCATATAGTGATTTTTCTGAATCAATAATTGCTGTTAATACATTAAGTGCTGCAATGATGCCATCACCTGTAGATGTATGCTTCAAGTTAATAATATGACCTGAGTTTTCAGCACCTAATTGCCAATCATTTTGTTGTAGCAACTCCATGACATAGCGATCACCAACTTTAGAACGCGCAAAAGGAATGCCTAAATCAGCCAACGCAAGTTCAAGTCCCATATTACTCATTAGTGTCCCAACAACACCACCACGCATCGTGCCTTTAGCTAAGTCATGTGTCGCAACAACAAAAACGATTTCATCACCATCAACAACATAACCTGTATGGTCAACCATCATTAAACGGTCACCGTCACCGTCAAGCGCAATACCTAAATCAGCCTTGTGCTCAACAACAGCAGTTGCAATCATATCCATCGACGTTGCACCACAACCATCGTTAATATTTGTACCGTTTGGTTTAGATGCAAGCTCGATAACCTCTGCACCTAGTTCACGAAATACATTCGGTGCAATGTGATAAGTAGCACCGTTAGCGCAATCGACAACGATTTTCAAACCTTTAAGTGATAATGCACTTGGAAAGTTAGACTTACAGAATTCAATATAACGACCAGCGGCATCTTCTATACGGTAAGCCTTACCCAATTGAGCAGAATCAACACATCCCATTTCCTTATCCAGTTCAGCTTCAATTGCAAGCTCTACCTCATCTGGCAGCTTCTCACCACTTGCTGAGAAAAACTTGATGCCGTTGTCATAAAACGGATTGTGAGACGCACTAATGACAATACCGGCTTCCGCACGGAAGGTTTTTGTCAAATATGCAATGCCTGGTGTAGGCATCGGACCTAATAAACCAATGTCGATACCCGCTGCCGAAAAACCAGCTTCTAATGCAGACTCCAACATGTAGCCTGAAATACGGGTATCTTTACCGATAAGTACTTTCTTTGTCCCGCTCGCTGCTAAGACTTTACCCGCAGCGTAACCAAGCTTCATAACAAACTCAGGCGTTATTGGGTACTTTCCAACTAATCCACGTACACCATCGGTACCAAAATATCTTCTTTGTGACATTCACATTTCCCTTATTAAGACGATTGCTGCGTTGCAGCTAAAACTTTAAGCGCATCCACGGTTTCTGGTACATCGTGAACACGTATTATCTTGGCGCCTTGCTGTGCACTGATAACAGCAGCCGTTAGGCTACCAGCAAGACGCTCATTAACCTCTCTATTGAGTAAATTACCAATCATAGATTTTCTTGAAATCCCAATAAACAATGGTAATTCAAGCGACATAAACTCTGATAGTCGCCCCAATAACTCGTAATTTTGCGTTAAGGTCTTGCCAAATCCAAATCCAGGATCAAGCATAACACGTTGTTTATCGATTCCTGCATTAGACAATACAGCAATACGTTGTTTAAAAAACTCAATGATATCACCAACCACATCATCATACTGAGGGTTTTCTTGCATCGTTCGAGGTAGGCCTTGCATATGCATCAAACAGATTGGCACCTTAGGGTACTTCGCCATCACCTCAACACAACCTTCATTTTGCAACGCACGAACATCATTGATGATATCCGCCCCCGCTAAAATACTTTGTTCCATCACCTGAGCTTTCGATGTATCAACGCTCACTAATATATCAAATTTTTCTTTTATTGCTTTAATGACCGGAATAACACGATTAAGTTCATCTTCAAGACTAACATCTTTTGCACCTGGTCGAGTAGATTCACCGCCAACATCGATAATTGAGGCACCGTCATCGATCATCCGTTGAACTTGCTTTAGTGCATCTTCGGCATTAAAAAACTTACCACCGTCAGAAAATGAATCTGGGGTAACATTAAGAATTCCCATGACATGTGGCGTACTAAGGTCAAGGATAGTGTGAGGGCACTGAAGAAACGATACTGTCATAAAATGTTGTTATTGTTTTTAAAATAATAAATTAAAAAAAAGCCCCTAACTTAGGGGCTTTCTATTATATCAAGTAAATTATTCTTTGATATCTTTAGATGATGATAAATTCGGCTCTACTTTTGTATCATCTTTGCCATCTTCTACGGCGCTATCATCGACTGGCTCTTCTTTAGCTTTTGGCGGCTCAGAAGAACTTGAGTCGTCAAAACCACCACCGTCTGCTGGTGGGCGAACTTCTTTTCGCTCCATCAAGTCATCAATTTGACCTGCATCGATAGTCTCGTACTGCATTAGCGCATCTTTCATGGCATGCAAGATGTCCATATTATCTTTTAAGATTTGCTCAGCACGATCATAGTTGCGATTACAAAACGCTTTGATTTCTAGGTCAATCTCTTGTGCAGTTTCATCAGACATGTGCAAAGACTTTGATGATGTACGGCCTAAGAACACTTCGCCTTCTTCTTCAGCGTAAAGCATAGGACCCATTTTCTCAGATAAGCCCCACTGAGTTACCATCTTACGCGCTAAATTAGTTGCACGTTCAATGTCATTAGACGCACCTGTTGATACTTTGTCTGGACCGTAAATAATTTCTTCTGCAATACGACCACCATATAGTGAAGAGATATTGCTTTCTAAATGTTGTTTAGAGTGACTAAAACGGTCTTTCTCAGGCAAGTACATAGTGACACCTAGTGCACGGCCACGAGGAATAATACTTACTTTGTAAACCGGGTCATGCTCTGGTACTAAACGACCAACAATCGCGTGACCTGCTTCGTGGTATGCTGTCATTTCTTTCTCTTCATCGCTCATCACCATAGAACGACGTTCAGCACCCATCAAGATTTTATCTTTTGCTTTTTCAAACTCTTCCATCGACACCAGTCGACGAGAAGCACGAGCAGCAAACAAAGCAGCTTCGTTCACTAAGTTTGCTAAATCAGCACCAGAAAAACCTGGTGTACCACGTGCAATAACTGACGCCTTAACGTCATCACCAATTGGTACTTTACGCATGTGAACCTTTAGGATTTGTTCACGACCACGGATGTCAGGCAAGCCTACTGTTACCTGGCGGTCGAAACGGCCAGGACGCAATAATGCAGGGTCTAACACGTCTGGGCGGTTAGTTGCTGCAATAACAATAACGCCTTCGTTACCTTCAAAGCCATCCATTTCAACTAACATTTGGTTTAACGTTTGCTCACGCTCATCGTGACCACCACCTAAACCAGCACCACGTTGACGACCTACCGCATCAATCTCATCGATAAAAATGATACACGGCGCAGACTTTTTCGCTTGCTCGAACATATCACGCACACGTGAAGCACCTACACCAACAAACATTTCTACAAAGTCAGAACCTGAGATTGAAAAGAAAGGTACTTTTGCTTCACCGGCAATCGCCTTAGCAAGCAACGTTTTACCTGTACCTGGCTGACCAACCATTAAAACACCAGATGGAATACGACCACCAAGTTTTTGGAACTTCGTCGGATCACGCAAGTAATCAACTAACTCAGCCACTTCTTCTTTGGCTTCGTCACAACCCGCTACATCAGCGAACGTTGTTTTAATTTGATCTTCACTTAACAAACGTGCTTTTGATTTACCAAACGACATAGCGCCTTTACCGCCACCGCCTTGCATTTGACGCATGAAGAAAATCCACACACCAATCAGGAGCAACATTGGGAACCATGAAATAAAGATAGACGTAAGAATGCTTGGCTCTTCTGGTAATTCGCCAGTTGCACGCACACCTTGTTTAACTAAATCGTTAATTAAATCGCGATCGTAGCCACCCGGGATTACAGTTTTAAACTGTTCTCCATTGCGCTTCGTCCCTTGGATAACGCCGTTACGATCAACAGTTGCCTCACGTACTTGACCTTGTCGTACATCTTGTACAAAACGAGTGTAATCTAATTGCTGTTCATTGCTGTTACCGGGAGTAAAACTCTGGAACACAGACATTAAGACAACTGCAATAACCAACCATAAAATAAGATTTTTTGCCATATCGCTCAACTTAACAACCTCTTGCTGTGTCTAAAAAAATGCGACTCTTTAGAATAAATAAATTCATTACTTTTAATTTACTACAATTTAAAACCAGTAGCTACAAGATAAACTTCTCTAGAACGCGCACGAGACGATTCTGGTTTTCTTGTTTTTACCACTTTAAATACATTACGAACTTCTTTCATAAACTGATCGAAGCCCTCACCTTGGAAAACTTTAACAACAAATGCACCGTTTTTCTTTAAAACTTGATGACACATATCTAGTGCTAATTCAACAAGATACATACTTCTCGCTGAATCTGCCGAATCATTGCCAGTAAAATTTGCAGCCATATCTGACATCACAACATCAATGTTCTTACCATCTATACGTTGCAAAAGTGCATCTAGGACTGCTTCTTCACGAAAATCTCCTTGCAAGAAGTCAACTCCCGGAATCGGATCCATCGGCAGAATATCACACGCCACAACTTGACCATCATCGCCAACTGCTTTCACTGCGTACTCTGACCAACCACCTGGAGCGGCCCCTAAGTCAACGACCTTCATGCCCGGTTTAATCAATTTGTCTTTATTATTGATTTCTTCAATTTTAAAAACAGCACGCGATCTCAAACCAAGTTTCTGCGCCTTTTTCACATACTCATCTTCAAAATGTTCATTTAGCCAGCGAGTAGAGCTAGCACTGTGCTTTTTTTTACTCAACGATCTAACCTTTTGATCTACAAATTCACACGTTAACCAAGACTATTACATAATTGTATCTTGGTTAGCGTAGTATTACTCACTAGATAAGGTTAAAATAGTCTTAATTCAAGCAAACTTGTAACGAAAATTGTTAATGAACTTAAATAAGAAGCAAATTCAGTACTTAAAGGGTGAAGCTCACTCTCTCAAACCAGTTGTTTTACTTGGTAGCAATGGCCTAACAGAAGGCGTTGTAGCGGAAATTGATTCAGCATTAGAACATCATGAATTAATTAAAGTAAAAATTCCGACAGACGACCGCGAAGTCAAAGGTTTAATTGTTGACGCGATTTGTCGAGAAACAAATGCGACTAAAATTCAGGTGATCGGAAAAACACTGGTGATTTATCGTCAGTCGGAAGAGAAGAAGATTCATATCCCGAAACTTTAATCTGTAAGCTCAAAGCCCTGTGCTTTGAGCTTATTGCTCACCTTTACGAGCGCACACTGCTTTAAGTTGAGAAGAATTTAATGCTCGCCTTGTTTGTACGGTGAGTAGTGGATTATCGAGAAATATTACCTCTCTTGCTTCAAGGTTTGCTTTTTCAATCAAGCCGGCCGTTATTTCGTTAGACTCAAAAAACTCATCAAAACTCCCATCTGCTATCGCCAATTCAAGGCCATACTGAATGCGTCGCGCCAATCTTGGGTTCGCTTTATTCACGAAGAAAAAAAATGGTGAGTCATAATAAAGTGCAAATCGTTGCTCAATTGCTAATTCCGGGTACTGCTCAATTTCATTAAATGCCTCGTGTAGAGCTCGGGGAAAATAATCAAACCGACCTTTTTCCAGCATTTGATATAAAGAAGCATGTTCGCGAGCTGTCGATACTTGAAAGTTATTATGATTCAAAATTATGGTATCAGGCCACGTTGTGCCCTGCCCTGCGTAAAGGTGGGCGAGCTCATCAGCATTAGTGAGTGTATTAAATAACTTCTGTTCGCCTTTGCGAATCAAAAATACTCGACATCCACCAAGTCCTTTCAACAAAGGGATCCTAATTGGAATTAACTTTTCTTCTCTATCTTTAGAAGTCATGGTCCACACCAAATTCACCAAGCGGTTGTTTCGGGCAAGCTCAATCATGTGATTTTGACTCATACCAGCATCAACTTTATTCAGTTCATAGTGGCCAAATTTAGACTCAGACTTTTCTAATGCCAGCTTGAGTAGATCCGTATAGTACTTGTCGTATTTTATTGACTCACGATGAACACCATACCAAGAGTAGTTAACCACATCATCAGCCAGTGCTTTGTGGACTATCATCCATATTATGACTACAACAATTACACGCTTCACAACGACTCCCTGTCTTTCCTTAGTTCATCAAATAACTGACTGCGACAAGCTAAACAATGCGCCTATGTTAAAGGCGAATAAAAACAGTCCCCACAAAGAATGCTCAATAATAACAATTGCGGTGTTTCCTGAAGAGAAATAACGATAGCTAAACAAGAATCCAGCAATTATCGACAATAGTACAACAAGTAAACTGCCGTAAATAACATGACCAAAGCCAAATGATAAGCTGCTCACTAAAACCCTCACTTTTTTGCTTGGAAAGAGTAACTTGTATCGATGAAATAAAAATGTGCGATAAATGATTTCTTGTGGAATCACCGAAAATAACGGATATAAAACCAGAATCAATAGCCACCCACTACTCAGCAGTAACGGTGTGTTTAGTGACAACTGTTCACTAACCAGCCAGACATACAATGAGATAAACAAAGCAAACAACAAAAATGTCAGTATCACAGGCTTCAATTGTGGCCAGTTTATATTTTTTGCCCTGCGCCATTGCTTTGCAAGTTTCCCATCAATGTAAAGTAGCCAAGCACACCCTACACCCAAACATGACAATATTGGCAATAAATAAGGTGCAAAGTATCCCTTCGTTAACCACAAACATAAGGGAATACCGATGAAAACGACAATAAATTCAGTCATTCTAAGACTGAAAGTAGAGACACTTAACTGCATAATATTTGTTGAACCGCAGGGCTTAATACTAAGGTTATTGATTTATTAGATATTGAGTTAAGTGTAGTAAATTTTAGAAAAATATTTGGTCGATCAAAAAAGGGACAAGCATTTTAACGCTCATCCCATTATAAAAATCGGTTTAAGAACCAAGGTTTACTTGTGCTCTACCGCCATGACTTCATATTCTACCACACCACCTGGTGTGTTGATTTCAACTTCAGAATCAACAGTTTTACCAATTAATCCACGTGCGATTGGTGAATTAACACTGATACGGTTTTGCTTAATGTCAGCTTCATCGTCACCAACGATTTGATAAGTCACTTCTTCATCTGTATCAATGTTTAATAAGGTAACCGTTACACCAAAAATCACTTTGCCTGTATTAGGAATTTTTGTAATGTCGATAATTTGCGCATTACCTAATTTACCTTCAATTTCTTGAATACGACCTTCACAAAAACCCTGTTGCTCTCGGGCAGCGTGATACTCTGCATTTTCTTTTAAATCACCGTGTTCTCGTGCTTCAGCGATTGCTTCAACAATCTCAGGACGCTTAACTGTTTTCAAATGGTGTAATTCATCACGTAACGCGTCAGCGCCGTGTGCCGTCATTGGAAATTGATTCATAATTCTTCTACTTTTTACTACATCAAAATTGGAGCCTTCACGTCAGACTCTTAATGATATTAATTTTTGACTAAACGATAAGTTTATCGGTTAACGCTCAGAAATACAAAAGGGAATACACATTTATATAATAAACATGGATTCCCTTTTTACGGAATGTCGATGAGATACTCGCTTTACGAGAACATCATCTACGATGCGTTAATTAACAACGATCATGCAACTCTTGAATAGAAGTTACTGTGTTGCGATCGTCTGCTGCATGCGCTTGGCAAGCAGCAAAAGCTGCGTTTAACGTTGTTGTGTAAGCAATCTTGTAACGAAGTGCACCACCACGTAATACTTTTGAATCTTCAATCGCTTTACGACCTTCAGTCGTGTTGATGATGTAGTTGTACTCACCATTTTTGATTCTATCAAGAATGTGTGGACGACCTTCGTGTACTTTGTTTACTAGGCGTACTGGTACGTTTGCTTCACCCAATACAATCGCTGTACCGTGTGTTGCATCTAATTCGTAACCTAAATCAATCATTTGCTTAGCTAATTCAACAACACGCTCTTTATCTGAGTTACGTACTGAGATTAACGCACGACCTTCTTTAGGAATCGTAACACCAGCGCCTAAGTTAGCTTTTGCGTATGCTTCTTCAAACGTGTCACCAACACCCATAACTTCACCAGTTGAACGCATTTCTGGGCCAACTAATGGATCAGAGCCGTGGAACTTGTTAAATGGAATAACAACTTCTTTCACTGAGAAGTATGGTGGAATAACTTCTTTCGTTACGCCTTGTTCAGCTAACGTTTTACCCGCCATTACACGAGCGCCAACCTTCGCTAAAGGAATGCTAGTTGCTTTAGAAACAAATGGTACAGTGCGCGCTGCACGAGGGTTAACTTCGATTAAGTAAACTTTTCCGTCTTTAACCGCCATTTGCGTGTTCATTAAGCCTTTAACGCCTAACTCAAATGCAAGTTTTGTTACTTGCTCACGCATAACGTCTTGTACTTCTTGTGATAATGAGTACGCAGGTAATGAACATGCTGAGTCACCTGAGTGAACACCGGCTTGTTCAATGTGTTGCATAATACCGCCAACCACAACTTCTTTCCCGTCACAAAGTACGTCGATGTCAACTTCAATAGCGTCATCTAAGAAGTGGTCAAGTAATACTGGTGAGTCATTAGACACACTTACTGCTTCGTTCATGTAACGACGTAAATCTTCTTCGTCGTATACGATTTCCATCGCACGACCACCTAATACGTATGATGGGCGAACAACTAATGGGAAGCCGATTTCTTTAGACTTAGCTACCGCTTCATCTAATGAAGTTACCGTCGCATTTTCAGGTTGTAGTAAACCTAAACGCTCAACCGCTTGTTGGAATCGTTCACGGTCTTCTGCGCGGTCAATCGCATCTGGTGAAGTACCGATAATTGGTACGCCAGCCGCTTCTAATGCACGAGCTAATTTAAGCGGTGTTTGACCACCGTATTGCACGATTACACCTTTTGGCTTTTCAACACGAACGATTTCTAACACATCTTCAAACGTAATTGGTTCGAAGAATAAGCGATCAGATGTATCGTAGTCAGTTGAAACCGTTTCAGGGTTACAGTTAACCATGATGGTTTCAAAACCGTCTTCACGCAAAGCTAATGCAGCGTGTACACAACAGTAGTCAAACTCAATACCTTGACCGATACGGTTTGGACCACCACCTAAAATCATGATCTTGTCTTTATCAGATGGGTTTGCTTCACACTCTTCGTCATAGCTTGAGTACATGTAAGCAGTGTCTGAGCCAAACTCAGCCGCACAAGTATCAACACGCTTGTATACTGGGTGAATGTTTGCTGCGTGACGAATACGACGAATCTCAGACTCGTTCGTACCGATAACGTCAGCTAAACGTGCATCTGAGAAACCTTTACGTTTTAGTCGAGCAATAACGTCTTCAGTTAAACCTGCCATGCCGCCTTCGGCTACAGCTTTCTCTTCTAGGACGATATCTTCAATTTGAACGAGGAACCAACGGTCGATCTTTGTTAAGCGGAATATATCGTCGACTGTTAAGCCTAAACGGAATGCATCAGCTACATACCAAATACGGTCTGCGCCAGCTTCTTGAAGCTCGTGCATGATCTTAGTTTTTGCACCTGGCTTAGTTACGTCAACTTTCGGGTCGAAACCGTTTGCGCCAACTTCTAAACCACGTAGAGCTTTTTGCATTGATTCTTGTTGGTTACGACCAATTGCCATTACCTCACCTACCGACTTCATTTGCGTCGTTAAGCGATCTTCAGAGCCTGCGAACTTCTCGAAGTTAAAACGAGGGATCTTAGTCACAACGTAATCGATTGTCGGCTCGAACGATGCTGGTGTTGCGCCACCAGTAATGTCATTTGACAACTCATCTAAAGTGTAACCTACCGCTAATTTTGCAGCGATTTTAGCAATCGGGAAACCTGTTGCTTTAGATGCAAGAGCAGATGAACGAGATACACGAGGGTTCATCTCGATGATTACCATACGACCATCAACAGGGTTCACACCAAACTGTACATTTGAGCCACCTGTCTCAACACCAATCTCACGTAATACCGCAAGTGATGCGTTACGCATGATTTGGTATTCTTTATCCGTTAATGTTTGTGCTGGAGCAACCGTGATTGAGTCACCAGTGTGAATACCCATAGGGTCGAAGTTTTCGATTGAACAAACAATGATACAGTTATCATTTTTGTCACGAACCACTTCCATTTCGTACTCTTTCCAACCGATTAATGATTCATCGATAAGTAATTCATTCGTTGGAGAAAGGTCTAAACCACGAGTACAGATTTCAACGAATTCTTCACGGTTGTATGCGATACCGCCACCCGTACCACCCATAGTAAATGATGGGCGGATAATACATGGGAAACCGATGCGAGAAGAAGTGTCTAAAGCTTCATCCATTGAGTGAACAATTTCAGCGCGTGGTGTTTCTAAACCAATAGCTTTCATTGCTTTGTCGAAACGGTCACGGTCTTCTGCTTTATCGATTGCATCAGCCGTTGCACCAATCATTTCAACGCCAAACTCTTCCAATACACCATATTTTTCTAAATCAAGTGCACAGTTAAGCGCTGTTTGACCGCCCATTGTCGGTAGAACCGCGTCAGGACGTTCTTTTTCAATAATTTTGCGAACAACTTCCCAGTGAATTGGCTCGATGTATGTGCTATCAGCCATTTCTGGGTCAGTCATAATGGTTGCAGGGTTAGAGTTAACTAGAATAACTCGGTAACCTTCTTCACGTAACGCTTTACACGCTTGCGCGCCAGAGTAGTCAAACTCACACGCTTGACCAATTACAATTGGGCCAGCACCTAAAATTAAGATACTTTTTATGTCAGTACGTTTTGGCATAGTTTTACGTCTCTCTTTTTTAGCTTAAGCGTTACGTTGCTTGATTAATTCAATAAAGTGGTCAAATAAAGGTGCTGCATCGTGAGGACCTGGGCTTGCTTCAGGGTGCCCCTGGAAGCTAAACGCTGGCTTGTCTGTGCGGTGAATACCTTGAATTGAACCATCAAATAACGACTTGTGCGTTACTTTTAAGTTTTCTGGCATGTTGTCTTCGTCTACCGCGAAACCGTGGTTTTGTGACGTAATCATAACAACATCGCGGTCATAGTCTTTCACTGGGTGGTTAGCACCGTGATGACCAAACTTCATCTTGATTGTATTTGCACCACTTGCTAGGCCTAATAATTGGTGACCTAAACAAATACCAAATACTGGGATATCTGTTTCTAAGAATGTTTTAATTGCATTAATTGCGTAATCACATGGTTCTGGGTCACCAGGACCATTTGATAAGAAGATACCGTCAGGATTCAATGCGAGTACTTCTTCCGCTGACGTTTGCGCTGGTACAACCGTTAACTTACAGCCACGGTCAACTAACATACGTAAGATGTTGCGCTTTGCACCAAAGTCATAAGCAACTACGTGGAAGTCCATCTTCTCAGGAGTTACAAAGCCTTTACCTAATTGCCAGCTGCCTTCTGTCCATTGATATGTTTCTTTTGTCGAAACAACTTTAGCTAAATCCATGCCTTTTAAACCAGGAAAACCTTTGGCTTCAGCAAGCGCCGCAGCTTCGTCAAGGTTGTCACCAGCCATAATACAACCGTTTTGCGCGCCCTTTTCACGTAAGATGCGAGTAAGCTTACGTGTATCGATATCAGCGATACCTAAAATATTGTGGCGAACTAAGTATTCACTTAGTGTTTCTTGGTTACGGAAGTTACTTGCTAATAGTGGTAAATCGCGAATGATTAAGCCTTTAGCAAAAACGCCTGTTGACTCTTCGTCTTCTGAGTTGGTACCTGTGTTACCAATATGAGGATAAGTCAGCGTTACAATTTGCTCTGCGTATGATGGGTCTGTAAGAATTTCTTGATAACCAGTCATTGAAGTATTGAATACTACTTCACCAACTGACGTGCCCGTAGCACCAATTGCGGTGCCTTTGAATACAGTGCCGTCTTCAAGCACTAAAATGGCAGATTTAGTCAATTTAACCTCCGAAAGAAGAACAATAACTTAATAGTCATGGTGTTACGCATACCCTACTATTAAGCACGAATACTAGCTGGATCTAGCGCTTCAAAAACCACCAAAATAGTGAATTTTTGACAAATTGCGCGCATTCTACGCACTTAGTAGAGTAACGTCCACAAAAACTTTCAAAAATATCGTGTTTTTACCGTTTTTTAACTAAAAACCTCAAAAACACGAGTTTAATACCTATTCAACCGAATATTTTTAACCATTTGGTCGGTTTTTATTAAGCCTTTAATCCAAGTACATCTTGCATATCATAAAAGCCATTTTCAGCTTTGCTTAGCCAAAGCGCCGCACGCATAGCACCATGAGCAAATGTCATTCGAGAGGTCGCTTTATGCGTTAATTCAATGCGCTCACCCAAATCAGCAAAAAGAGCTGTATGCTCGCCAATAATATCGCCAGCACGCACGGTGGCAAATCCGATCGTTTTAGGATCACGTTCCTCCGTAATCCCCTCTCTGCCGTATACAGCACACTGATTTAAATCACGGTCTAACGTATCAGCAATCACTTGGCCAATTTTAACTGCAGTGCCAGAAGGAGCATCTTTTTTAAATCGATGATGTGCTTCCATTATTTCGATATCCGTATCATCACCGATAGCGCGCGCAGCCATTTCAACTAACTTAAATAATAAATTAACCCCTACACTTGTATTTGGTGCCAAAATTACAGGGATATCTCTTGCAAATTCTTTAATTTTAACGATTTCATCATCATTAAAGCCTGTAGTACCAATAACTATGGCTTTATTATGTTCTTTACACCATTTTAAATGTTCAAATGTTGATGAAATAGATGTGAAATCAATCAACACATCTGCGCTAACTAATGAATTTAGGTCAGAAGTGGCGTTTTTTCCAATCGAGCCAATTCCGGCCAATTCACCCAAGTCAATGCCGTCAAAGCTTGAGCCTTTGCGCACGCTTCCACCCATTAATGTGATTTTTTCATGCTGTTGCGCGGCATCAATCAGATTGCGCCCCATTCGTCCATTACACCCTAAAACAGCTACGTTTATCGTCATTTTTATTTTTCTCTAGTAATCTCTAAATTGTGTGAAAGTGAAGTATATTCAGTTGCTTGATGCGAAATAACGTTAGTAATTCTTAATGATTCTTCATGCCTGATAAGATGGTAAAGCGCAGTAAAGTCGGTAAACATCTGCCCTTGTTGATCAAAAAACTGCCAATGTACAATTGCGAGAATTAAATCTGAATTGATTGCTTGATAACTCGCCTGGTGAGCAATAACCCGGCTGAATCCAAGACCTTTTAACTGAGTAAAAATATCATTGAACTCGTTGGTTAATTCACTTTTATCTTGCAGTATTTTCAACTCGTCCGGCATTGATAGGCTGCAAGGGATTTGGTAACAGGCTAACGCGCTCTCTATGTCAAAGTTCTCGAAGGCATCGACATAGGCAGAAAATAACTGTGTGATGTTATTAGTATTACTTATTGTCACTTGATTTAAATTATTTCCATTCAATTAATGTGATTAAAAGGTCTTAGTTTCATTGTCAATTATTAACGCCAGTTATCAGCAATTGTTATGCTTATCAAATAGCAACCATAAAAAAGCCGGGAAACCCGGCTTAATGATTATAAAATATCTAACAACTCAACATCGAAGATTAATGCAGAGTATGGTGGAATAGCACCTTGAGAGCCACGCTCACCGTACGCCAAGTTGTATGGGATATATAAACGGTACTTAGCGCCAACAGGCATTAATTGTAATGCTTCAGTCCAGCCAGCAATAACACCGCCAACAGGGAATTCTGCAGGTTGACCGCGATCGTATGAGCTGTCGAATACATCACCATTAATGAATGTACCGTGGTAATGCGTACGAACAGTACTTGCAGCAGTTGGCTTATCACCTTCACCTGCAGCTAAAATTTCGTATTGTAAACCTGAGTCAGTTACCGTCACTTCGTCACGCTTAGCATTTTCTGCTAAGAACGCTTCACCTTCAGCAGCCATTTCTTTTGCTGCTTCTTGCTCTTGCTCTTGTAACTTTTTAGAAACGATAGAAAATGCTTCATTTAATGCTTCATCGCTAACTTGGCTAGCTTCACCAGCCAACGCATCAGCTAAACCAGCCTGTACAGCTGTTACATCAAAGTCTTTAAAAGGGTTGTTTCGTAACTGATCACCTAATTGGCGACCTACACCGTAACTTACACGTTGTTCAATTGATTCAAATTTAGTATCAGACATTATTTTTCTTCACTTAAAAATTTCGGCGAAAATGATAGCACAATCAATCTTTGTAAAGTAGTCATTTAACAGCGAAATAATAGAACATCACGTTATAAGTTGTGACGGCAACCTCAAATCCATTTAGCCGTCTAAACATCTAGATTGACAGTTCAACCTAGTTGTCTATAATGCTCAACCTGCGAATCAATTGTTACCTTTTACCTACACACTTAAACATGCTAAAAAGTACGCAAGTAAATAATTTTTAATGGAAACTCAATGCAATCAGATAATATCAATCCGCCTAGCCTAAAAGCGTTAATTCCTTTTTTAGTTTTCTTAGGCCTGTTTTTAGGCACCGGAATTATTCTGACATACCAAGGGGTTGAGTTTGCTTTTTACCAGTTGCCAGTAAGTATTGCGATTATTCCCGCCATTTTTGTCGCCTTATACTTAGGAAAAGAGACAATTGATAAGAAGATTGGGCAATTTATCAAAGGCGCTGGTCACGAAAACATCATCACAATGTGCATGATTTATTTGCTAGCAGGAGCTTTTGCAAGTGTTGCTAAAGCTACCGGTAGCGTAGATGCAAGTGTTCAATTAGGCTTAGCCTTATTTCCGGCATACCTATTATTACCTGGTTTATTTATTGTCTCAGCGTTTATCGCAACGGCTATGGGAACATCCATGGGCACAATTGCGGCAATCGCCCCTATTGCCCTTGGTTTTGTTGAAACCGCAGATGTTAACCCTGCGCTAATCGCAGGTGTGATCATTTCTGGAGCAATCTTTGGTGATAATTTATCAATTATTTCTGACACAACTATCGCCGCAACGCGTAGTCAAGGCGCGCAAATGAAGGATAAATTCAAAACAAACTTCAAATTTGCGGTTCCTGCTGCTGTTATTTGCCTCGTTATTTTTACTTTCTTGGGCGAAAGTATTGATTACCAAACATCAAGTGATATTCAGTTTATTGGTTTAATTCCTTATTTGTTGATTCTGACTTTAGCACTGCTCGGTGTGAACGTATTTGTTGTATTGACTGTTGGCATAATCACCGCGGCACTAATCGGTTACATCTCATCTGGCTACGAACTACTGGCTTTTGTAAGTGACATCAACAGTGGCTTTAGCAATATGCAAGACATTTTTATTCTCTCGCTATTTATCGGTGGCTTGAGTGCTTTAGTGAAACATCAAGGTGGCTTAGCAGCGTTAACTCGAAAAATTGAGGCGACAACCCGTTCAATCAGCAAAAATAACAATAAGAAGGCAGCAGGAGTCGGTATTGGCATGCTAGCTTTCTTTACTAACTTTTTTACGGCAAACAATACAGTGTCAATTATCGTCACCGGTGACACGGCAAAAGAACTAGCAACAGATGCCGAACTCACGCCCGCACAGTCTGCCAGTTTACTTGATATTTTTGCTTGTATCAGTCAAGGTCTAATTCCATATGGTGCTCAAGCATTATTGTTAGGTGCCACAATGAAAATATCGCCAGTTGACGTTGTCACTTATTCGTTTTATCCAATGGTTTTATTTATTGTTGTGCTCTTGATGTTTAATAAAGCGACGAAGTAGTTCAGCAGTCTTATCGTTGAAATAAAAAAGGGTCAGCATTGCGGACCCTTTTTTATTATTCGTTTAACCGATTGGATTTGCACAGTTCGGTTTCGTTTTACTCTGCCTGTAAACTGGCGTTGTTTTCGTCATATGTGCTTTAAGGTTCTTAATTCGGCTTTGATTCGATGGATGCGTCGACATGAATTCAGGCGGTTGATTTCCACCACTTGCCTTAGCCATATTTTGCCACAACTTGACAGACGCTTCTGGATTAAATCCCGCTTTGGCCATTAAGTCTTGTCCAATAATATCGGCTTCTGTCTCATGAGAACGTCCATATGGCATCAATGCACCATACTGCGTTGCTGCCCCAAGTGCTGCCATCGTTAGTGCTTTCTTATCGTTATCCATATCCCCGAGTAGCACACCTGTAGCAATTAGACCAATTCCAGCGAGCTGCTCAGCTGATATACGTTCATTTGCATGCTCTTCAATAACGTGCGCGACTTCATGCCCCATGATAGCTGCTAATTGATGTTGATCTTCCGCGACGTTGAGAATACCGGTAAAAACGCCAATTTTACCGCCAGGTAAGGCAAACGCATTTATTTGGTCAGAATCAAACACAACGACTTCCCACTCTCCATCATGGGCGCTTTTGGGAACGTGCACCGTAATGAAATCAGCGACGCATTGGACATATGCATTAGTTTTTTTGTCTGTACTAATCTTTTGGTTTTTTTTCATTTCCTCAAAAGATTGAGCCCCCATTACGTTCAACTTATTTTGATCCATAAAGGCAATTTTACTTCGCCCTGTAGAAGACGTACTGCAACCTGCGACTGTGAGCGCAAGTAATAATGCCGAACTAAGTAACGCACGTTTCATTGCAATCCCTTAAATTAAATTTAAATACTATGAATAGTTTACGAGATTGAATAGAAAAATGACAAGTAGTTAATGGATAAAACTCGCTAGCGAAGAGTCATTTAATATGCTACTTGAGGCGATCACCTGAGATTAAACAAAAAGAAAACTGGCTACCTACTCCTAGTTCACTTTCAACCGAAATTTCACTGCCCAATAACTCAATAAGTTTCTGGCTTATTGTCAATCCAAGACCAATATTCTTTTGGTTTACTGTTTGAATACTGTTACTCGCTTGATAGCGAGCATTAAATATTTGCTCAAGTTCCTCTTGTTTAATCCCAATGCCACTATCTTTTATCGAGACTTGATATTGACCATTTTCTGCTTGCTTTACAATAAGCTCAACTTTGCCACCGGCAGGCGTGTGTCGTAAGGCATTGTCGATGAGGTTTGTGATAACACGCTCAAGTTTATTTAGGTCGCTAATAACGACAATGTGATGCTCTACAGGGCTAAAAACTAAATCAATATTTTGCCTTTTTGCCTCTAATGCAAACTTATCAATAATGTCATAAAGGACTTCAACTAAATTAAAACGCTCATTGACGATGTTTACGTGTCCATTCTCAAGGTGTGCTAGCTCAAATATCTGGTCTATTAACTGTCGCAACTGGCATGCATTTCTCAATGATGTTGCAATAAAAGCCTGCTCTTGCTCTTTTGTTAATTGAGATTTTTTAAGGTGTAATGTTTCAAGGTAGCCATGCAAGGACGCAAGTGGCGTTCTAAGATCATGAGATATTTCAGCTAATAATTCTTTTCGCTGATGATCGATGTTTTCCAACTGCTTAAATTGCGCTTCGATGTGTGCCATCATCGTTGTAAATATTGCACCGAGTTGATGAACCTCATTTTTGGCATCAGGCTGCCATTGACTCAACGAAATATTATCGGCATTGAACCCTTGTTTGGTGACTAGGGTCATTTCTAGATTTAATAGTCTAAGCGGTGACGTGATGTTTCGGAAAAGCCAGAGCATTAAGATAAAAACAGCTGCTAACCCAATGGTTAACATGACAAGCGACACTTCTATTTTTGATTCTTTCTTTACTTGATCAAAGGTATCAACGTACCGCTCACCTGCGACAATGACATACAAATACCCCATTAACGTAGAGCCATTAAAAATAGGTGTAGCTGAAAAAATTTTTTGACGAGTTGGGTGTTTAGGATCATCACCATAAACGGGCAGAGGGTGGCGATATTGAATTAAGTTGTCGATGGGTTTGAGACTGACCTTATCTCTTTTTACCAATGATTTATCAGCTGAGAAAGTCAAAATATAACCGTCTTTATCAAGCAAATAAAATTCAAATGCAGGTCCTAATATCATCAACGTGTGAAACAGGTTTTTTAATGCATCATAATCATAAACGCCTTTTTGCAATAAAGGATTATCACGCACTAAGCTTGGCGCTAGCGACAAATGCAATCGCTGTTGTGACTCGAAGCGAGTTTTTTGCTCAAGGTGTTGCCCCCAAAAGTAAAAGACACTTGCTATAAACAAAAACAAGCACGTTAGTACAATGGCGAGCTTTTGGTAGAGTGAAAGATTCACGCACACACGCCTCGGCGATTAAACTTATAACCAACGCCCCAAACCGTTTGCACGATCTCAGGTTTTGTGGCATTGCGTTCTAGTTTCGCACGTAATCTATTAATATGAGAGTTAACGGTGTGCTCGTATCCACTATGGTGATAGCCCCAAACAGAGGATAAAAGTTGCGAGCGAGAAAAGACTTGATCTGGATGTTTAGCTAAGTGGTGCAATAACTCATATTCTGTTGCAGTAAGTTCGATGACTTCATTTTTGTAAATCACTTGGTGTGTTAAATGGTTTATTTGCAAGTCACCAAGTACGATGGATTGTTCGGTTTGATCGGTGGACTTTAACGCTTTAAACAAAGCAAGTTTTCTTAGCTGTGCTCGCACTCTAGCCTGGAGTTCACGGACACTGTAGGGCTTGGCAATATAGTCATCTGCACCTAGCTCTAAGCCTAAGACACGGTCGGTTTCAGAATCTCTTGAGGTTAACATAATAACGGCTAGCTCCGGCTGTTTAGTTTTAAGTTCTCGACAAACATCTAAACCCGAGATTCCTGGCAACATCACATCTAAAATCAACAATTCAATGTCGTGCTGATTAGCAAGTTTTAATGCTTGCTCACCAGAACTGGCATATATCACATTCAGTTGTAATTCCGTAAGATGCAGCGTTACTAAATTGGCTAAATCAGGATCGTCTTCAACTAATAATACATTTTGATTCATGGTCACTATCCGCTAATTATTAGCAAATAGTGACCATTATTTGATGTCCTATTGAGAGCGAGTAATCACAACTCTCATGGTAGGATTGTCAAATTTATGGGCCTGGGTCAGTACCGATGTCGATAATCCATCGTCTACCGAAACAACACCTGAATGCATTGTCACAACGTCTTGTCGATCGTCACGTTCTGCATTGTAGCCTTCACCACCATCGGCTGGGCCAGGGATTGTTCCCATCATTTCACTATTTGCTTCAGTTCCTGCATCATATGAACTGGTTACCAGCGAAATACTTTCACCAACTTCTAAATCAGCGATAGATCTTGCGTTTACACCAGTAAATGCGTCATTAGTATTAACTAGCATAGTTGCCAAAGAAATATGCATTGGCATGGTATCTTCAACCATCACTTCAATCGTTGCAGATGCTCCTGGCATCACAGGATCTTCAGTAGAACCAGCTGATAAAGCAACTGAGACCTCTAGTAAACCACTATTGTCACCACCTTCAGCCATTACTTCTAATGCTTCACTTGCTGTTTCACCGAGGTTAAATAGGTTACCTTCATTATGTAAAACAACCGCAACTGGTGATAAAGGTTGTGCGTTTGTAAGATTCGTTACCGTCACTTCATAGCTGTAAACTACAGGTGCCGGAGCAGGCGGCGTTGGTGGTGTTGGAGGCGTCGGCAAGTCATTGTCATTATCAGAACATGCTGCTAATAACGCAAACATTGACGTTACAACACCGAGTTTAATTAATTTAGGAAAGCGTTTCATCATGCCCTCCTACATTACAACAACAGTAACTTTTGCAACAGGGTTTAACCAGCGGTGTACTTTATTGTCTAAGTCACTTACCCCACCTGTTGGGTTATCATCACCTAAAGCACCACGGTGAATGTGAACAGTTTCATTAGATTCTTCAGTTGTTACGCCTGTTGCACCTGTGCCACCATCACCACCTGGAGCTACTGGAATACCTGGAGTACCAGATGCGCCGCCGCCATTGATAATTTCATCGTTAGCTTCTGTACCAGCATCGTACGCGTTTAGGTATACAGTATATGTACCTGCTTCAGTAGGGATTGGCCAAGAGTTGAGTGCGACAAAACCGTCATTCGTTGGTAACATCATACCAGCGATAGATAAGTACATATTACCATCAGCTGTATCCATGCTTGCCGTTGTCGACATAGCTGGAGCCAATAGACCTGCTGCAGGATTTTCTACCACATCTGCACTAGCACCATTTAATACTGTCGCTAATCCAGAGATGTCCCCACCTTCAGCCATTGCTTGTAGCTCAGGCGATGCGGCTTCACCTAAAGAGAATAATGCAACGCTATCGTCGTGCGCAGCGATGACTAGAGGAGTGTAATGAATACCGTGTGTAATGTTTGTCACGGTCACTTCGAGTTGTTGTGCCATTGCTAATGGGCTTAATGCCATTAACGCAGATAGAGTTAGTAATTTGCCTTTCATTTTTTATCCTTGTTATCGATTTATTGACAACTTGAGTATGAAAGGCAAATATCAAGATAAAATCACAAAATTATCACAATTTTATCACAGCCGTATTTTCTTTATTTTTTAACGAGTTATTTGTTTTTCACTAACGTGTCTCGACCTTTTCCACGATTATATACATCGCTTTTATTAAAGCCTAAAGTGACGTGAAAATCCTTTGGACCTAATTGAACTTGTTGTCTGAAAAACTGTGCCTCAGGTGAATGAGCAACCACATAATATGCGGTATTCTCGTCATTTGATACCGTGCCCAAGCCTACTAGTTCAACGGCAATTCCCTTATTCAAATCTAGCTTTGACACATCAATATTTTGATATTCATATGGATTAATCAATGTAAGATGAAAAGTGTAATGATCTCTCGCGCCTTGATTCTGTCGATAAGTATCAAAATTCACGCCTAAAATCTTTTTCATTTGTTTTAGATAGGTATCAACTTGTGCTTTGGATATGCGGCCCCCTAAATAAACTAAGCCGCTACTATCCTTCAACACGACAGGCTTTATCGTCAACCACTGAGCAAGGTTTTGATCTTCAGAAATTGAATATACCTTTTCTTTATTGTTCTTTAGTGCTCTTGCCAATGGAGAGCTGTCATCGCTCGTTTGACTCATTGATAGGCCGGGAAAAAAGGCCAGACTAAGTGCAAGCGACATAGATAAAGTGCTAGATTTTATTTTAAACATACTCATTCCATTATAATATTAGTGTTTTCTTGTAGATATTTTATCAGGTTATGACGTCGTCGCTTTGGTTCTCTCCAGAACATTATCACATGATAGCAAAAACATATTACGCCAAAAGATGGACGCTATTGCTATGGAGTTTTTTATCTTTTGCGCTATTTGCTTTACTTGAAAGTCAAATTTTCAATCAAACTCCAGAGTTACTGATTGGCTTAGCATTATTTATTTTGTTTTTTGCCCTTCAAGCGCTTGTTTTTGCATCATTTCTGTTTTTCTTTCGAACATTACCGTCGAAACAATTTAAGACGGATCAACATTCCGTTCAATACAGATTTTATCGCACGATAGAATGGGCTGAAACACTATTATTTAGTTTTTTACTACCATTACCTGCACTAGGCTTTTTATATGCCGCAATCATGATGTTCATTAAATAAGGTAACAAGATGAAGGTATTAATTTTTGGCGCTACCGGATTAACAGGTATAGAACTCGTAAGGCAAATACGTGATCATGCACTGGTAACTGAAATTCATATCGCTGCCAGAACCAAGCCTAAAAATATCGAGCCAAGCGACAAGCTGAAGCTTCATCTTATTAACTTTAACTCTAAAGAAGCGATACATGATCTCATTACATCTGCGCACTTCGATTACATCTATTGTGCCCTTGGTACAACCATAAAAAAAACAGGTAGTAAAGAAGCGTTCAAAGCCATTGATGTTGACCTCATTAGCCTAATCGGTAGTGAAGCGTTATACCACTCCTCCGCTAACGCGTTTTGCTTTATAAGTGCTATTGGCGCCGATATTTCAAGCAAGTTTTTTTACAATCATTGTAAAGGATTAACAGAGCAGAACCTTATACAAACTATGCAGCACTCTTCAACGCAAAACAGACTAATTATTTGTCGTCCAAGCCTCTTAACGGGTAACCGCGATGAATTCAGACTCGGAGAAAACATATCGGCGATAATGAGTCGTGTATTGCCCTTTGTTTTCAAAGGGCCTTTTAAGCAGTACCGACCAATCGCCTGTGACACAGTAGCCGCGGCAATAATCAAAGAAACACTTGACGCGCCGTTAGCTGAAAAGCCACTGATTTCGGTGCTTGAAAACACTGATTTACATGCGCTTGGCTCGCTCTAGTCGTTTAAATATGACGCTGTTTTTGTGCGTACATCCCAAGCCCAGTGAAAATAACAAAGTGAGCTGGTACCAAGTATGCAAGTGGCAGCTTTGACAATTGTTCATAGAGCAAGCCTGTTAACCAAACGGTCGCTAAACCATACCCAAAGGCACAAACGACAACAAAAGCAAAGGTTCTGACAATAAAGTGATACCCAGAAAACATTTTTTTGATATGGGCATTTATTTGATTACCAAACAACACTAACAATGTCGCGACAATCGCCATAGCGGCTTGATATTGGTAGGGCTTAAACCATGCGCCCAAATCAATGAGCGCATCAAATATGACCGTAGGCATTATAAAACCTGATGTTCAGTCAATAGCGCCACTAACTCTTCTTCAGTAAGCACATTAACACCCAACGACTGGGCTTTGGTCAGTTTCGAGCCCGCTTTTTCACCAGCAACCAAATAATCTGTTTTTGCCGAAACACTCCCAGAGACCTTGGCTCCAAGACTTTGTAAATGCGCTTTAGCTTCATTACGCCCCATTTGGTTCAATGTACCAGTAAGCACGTAAGTTAAATCTTTCAAAGGTTGCTCATCTTCAGATTTAACCTGAATTTCAGGCCAGTTTATGCCTCGAGCCAATAACGCATCAACAACTTCGTTGTTATGCGGCTGAGCAAAAAAGCTGACGATATTTTTCGCCACAACCGCTCCTACATCATTAACCTCTTGCAGCGACTCAGACGAAGCCTCTCTTATCGCATCAAGGGTTAAATAATGATGAGCTAAGTTACTCGCCGTTGTTTCACCTACTTCCCTAATTCCTAAAGCATATAGGAACTTGGCAAGCGTGGTTGTTTTACTCTCAGTTAATCCTTTAATTAACTTTTCCGCAGACTTTTGCCCCATCCTCTCCAGTGTACTTACTTGAATTTCCGTGAGCTGATATAAATCTGCGGCGTTTTTAATTAACTTTTCATCAACCAACTGTTCAACCAATTTATCGCCTAAGCCATCTACATCCATCGCTTTTCGAGAAGCAAAATGTTTGATCGCTTCCTTTTGTTGAGCACCACAAAAAAGACCACCAGTACAACGTAAAACCGCTTCATTCTCCTGGCGTTCAACAGCTGAATCACACACGGGACAACGTGTTGGAAAGACGATATTGACAGCGTTTTCAGGACGTTTTGCTATAACAGCATTAACAATTTGCGGAATCACATCGCCAGCACGACGAATAGTCACCGTATCTCCAATTTTTATTCCAAGACGCTCTATTTCATCTTGATTGTGCAAGGTAGCGTTGCTTACAGTCACACCACCGACGAAAACAGGTTTCAATCTTGCGACGGGAGTTATTGCTCCGGTGCGACCCACTTGAAACTCAACATCCTCTAACGTCGTTAATTCTTCTTGAGCTGGAAATTTATAAGCCATTGCCCAACGTGGTGCTTTAGCAACAAAGCCAAGAGACTTTTGTGATGCAATACTATCAACTTTCAGTACCGTACCATCTATCTCATAAGGCAAATCATCTCTTACATCCAAAATGTATTGATAGAAACTTTGACACTCATCTTCATTTGCCAAATATTTCACTTCAGGACACATTGGTAAACCAAGCGCTTTAACAAACTCTAAGCGCTTATAGTGACTATTAGGTAATACCGTTTCCGACTGGTCTTGGCCTGCTAAATTACCGACAAAGCCTAAACTGTAGGCATAGAAAGACAAGTTGCGTGACGCTGTCACTTTAGAGTCTAGCTGACGTAAACTACCTGCAGCCGCATTTCGAGGGTTAGCGAAAACTTTTTCGCCTTTTTTAATCGCATTGGCATTTAACGTGTCAAAACTCGACTTTGGCATAAAGACTTCACCACGCACTTCCAGTACTTCTGGCAAATTGTCTCCACGCAGTTTTAACGGAATGGTTTTGATCGTTCGAATGTTCTCAGTAATGTTCTCACCTACAGTGCCATCCCCACGAGTAGCTGCTTGAACTAACAAGCCATGTTCATAGCGCAAACTAACCGCTAAACCATCGAGTTTTGGTTCAGCACAAAACGCGACAGTACCGTTTGAGTTTAATCGGTCTTTTACTCGCTTTACGAATGCATCCCAGCCATCTTGGTCAAAGACATTGTCGAGAGACAGCATTGGGATCTGGTGTGTTACTTGGGAGAATGCTTTTAAGGCTTCACCACCGACTTTCTGGCTTGGCGAGTCCACACGTTTTAATGACGGGTGTTGATTCTCAAGAGCGACGAGCTCACGCATTAAGCGATCATATTCTGCATCAGGGACCGTTGGTTCATCTAAAACATAGTACTGATGGTTATATTCATTTAATTGATTGGAAAGTGTTTCAATACGATCTATCGTCGCTTGATCAGACATGGTTATTTCTCGTTGCTAAGCGCTCTAGTGCCGCATAGACTATTGGTCGTAGCACTAGAGCATTGTCGATTGATTTTTATTTTTGCGCGATTCTATGTTTGCGATCGAATTCGCGAATTTTGGTCATATAATGTTGCTCAGTTTGGGCCGTCATCACACAACGTTTATCATCTAATATTTGCGCATTGAACTCTTGTGATAAATGGCGTGCAGCCGCCATCATCTGATTAAAGACTTCAAACGGGTCACCAGCATTAGGCAACGTCATGAACAAGCTTACACCCTGAGTTGCAAAGCTTTCCATCGAGTCTAAATCAAAAGTCCCTGGGTTTAACATATTAGCCAGGCTAAACGTTACCTTACCATTACCTGCATTATCTTGGTGTCGATGGAAAATATTCATATCGCCATACTTTAAACCAAGTGTCAGTAGAGAAGGCAACAACGCAGCACCGGACATTAAATGGTTATCAGGCATAACGACCGAAATTATCAGAACTTCAGGCTCAACTTCAACTTTTGCCGGAGCGTCCGGCTCAATTTTAGGTTCCTGTGGAGCTTGCTCTAGTTCAAATGGTTCTCCAAGTGACGGCTCTGATTGAACCGTTTCTAACTCTTCAATATCGCCAAAGTTAAAGCCCATTTGGTTACGTTTTAATGCTTCTTTTTCGGCTTTTGTTGTTCTGGTTTTTTTAATTGGTTTTGGTTTTTCAGCACTTGTATCCCTAACCTTAGGTTGAGTAACAGGCGTTTCATATAAGGGTTCTAAAGCAATTGTTTGCTCTATCTTCTGAGATGTATCTTCGGTAACAGCTGGAGTTTCTTCTTCCTGTTCGACAATGGCAGGTTCAGCTACAGATTCCTCTACCGTTACTTCTTCTTCAACGCGCGGTGGCTCGTATTGACTTGTCGCAATATCTTCTTGCTCGATTTCAACATGCGGATCTTTTGCTTTAAGATCTTGTGGTAAAGGCTCATCATTAAAGCTCGGAGCAGGCGCTGGCGCTTGAGGGATCTCTTCTTCTTTCGGTGGGTTTTTGATTTCACCTGTTAAGGCACTATGTTCAACTACTCGAGGGGCACTTACCCCGTATTGATCAAAGCCACTTTTATCCAACACAGGATCGTCATTGGCAACCGGTTCATCTGATGTTTTTAATTTGTATGGGTTTTTATTTTTTCGGATAGTCCACAAACCGTGGACAAAAATAGCTCCGATGACAACAGCACTGATAATAATTAATGCATTTCTGAAATTATCTTCCATCGTATCGCCTTCGTTATGATAACTCTGCCATTGCAACCGCTTCATCAATATCAACCGCTACCATTCGGGAAACTCCCGGCTCATACATGGTTACACCTGTTAATTGTGAAGCCATTTCCATGGCTATTTTATTATGTGATATATAAATAAACTGAACGGTTTGAGACATTTCTCTAACCAAATTACAAAAACGGCCAACATTGGCATCGTCTAATGGCGCATCTACTTCGTCTAACATACAAAATGGCGCAGGGTTCAGCCTAAAAATTGCAAACACTAATGATAAAGCGGTTAGCGCTTTTTCTCCACCAGATAATAGATGAATTGTGCTATTTTTTTTGCCAGGCGGTCTTGCCATAATTGTTACACCAGTTTCAAGTAAATCTTCACCAGTTAACTCTAAGTATGCACTACCTCCACCAAATACTTTAGGAAAAAGTTGTTGCAAATCATGATTAACCTGATCAAAAGTCGTTTTGAACTTAGCTCTTGATTCTCTATCAATTTTAGCGATGGCGTCTTCTAATGTTGCTAACGCTTGATTTAAATCTAGATCTTGCTTATCTAAATACTGTTTTCTCTCTACCTGTGCTTCAAATTCATCAATCGCGGCCAAATTAATTGGCCCAAGTAAACTAATATCTTTCGCAAGTCTAACCAAGTTTGCTTGCCATAAAGATTCTTTAGCATCACTTGGCATATTATTTTTAATCTGATTTATTGACTGATGCTCAGGTAAACCCTCTAATGCATTTTCTGCACGCACTTGATAATTTTGTTGATTAATATGCAACTTGTTTAGCGCTTCTCTATGCGCTTCAATAGCATTAAAAATGCGTTTTTTCTCTAAGTCACATTGATCAATTTGCTCACTCGCACCGGCCAACAGCTTGTGTTGATTGTCTAGTTGCTGGTCAATAGCAAATAAAACCTCTTGCTCACGCTTTAAATCTAATTCATCTTGCTCTAAGGGTAAGGAAAGATTCTCTTGTTCGAAGCCGATTTCCTGTAACTGAATATCTAACGCATCGATTTGTTCTTCTAGGCGCAATTTATGCAACTCTGTCGACTTTTGACTCGTAATTGCCGTTTCAAGTGCAACTTTGTGTTGATGATAGCTCGACTGCAACTCAATTAATGCTTGTTGTTTTTGTGCAAGTTCATCGGTTACTCGTCTATTTATCTGTTCGAGATCTGACAGGTCTTCAACAGACTCTTCTTCATTAATTGCTTGTTGATAAAGCAGGTCTTCGAGCGCTTCAGTTGCCTGCTCAATTCGCTGTTCTGTGTCCAGGAGCTGTTCTCTTCCATCAGCCAGCGTTTTTTGTTGATGAGTCAACGTTTGCTCATGGAGTGCTAGATTTTGCCGTGCTCCATTCAGTTGTTTGAGAACATTTTCTACTTCGCTAGTAACTGTGGTTAATTTACTTTCATTTTCGGCATGAATAGATTTCGTTGATTCTATAGTTTGTTTAATCGTTGTTTGTTCATGCTGCAGTTGCTCAACCTCAGCTTG
Source organism: Thalassotalea loyana (assembly GCF_030161435.1). Lineage (GTDB taxonomy): Bacteria > Pseudomonadota > Gammaproteobacteria > Enterobacterales > Alteromonadaceae > Thalassotalea_G > Thalassotalea_G loyana. The sequence goes on from NZ_BSSV01000003.1 coordinate 460,004, forward strand.
CATTGACTTTATACGGTGTTGTTTGCCCAAGACATCTTCAGTGCTATTTTGCTGACCAAAAGTCAAAAACTCAGGCGAGAGCCAAACGGCTTCGGGGCAAATAATAGATTGTTCATCAATTATAGACGCTAAAATAGACGTAGCTTCATCATAGGAATCAGCAACAATTATCAGATTGAGTTGTCGCACTAACCATGGAAAATACTCGATGCCTTTAATTTTTGTTGCCAAACTATTTTCTGCTATCACCACAGCTGTTGATGATTTAACCAAAATATAACTACTTGCTATCTCCTCAAGTAATTCAACATCAGAGATAGCTTCATTAATAACTTGCGCATGCAAAAAATCACCAACAACTTTATTAACAGCCGTGGTCCACCCTTCATCGACTGAGATGTGGTTATATAACTCTCCATCTGCATGAATGTTGTTGCCTTTGAGCAATTCAATCGCTCCTGCTAAGTCGCTGTTCTGACTATAATGACTGAGCTCTGCTTGCTGTTGCTCAATTTGTGATTGTAAACTGTCTAAGCGCCATGATAATTCTGTCTCAGACTGTTCTATCGTTTTCATTGCTTCAGCACTTTGCTCTACCGCATGTTTTATTTGTTGATGCTCAGTCTGCTTGCTTTTAAACAGTACTTCTAGTTGCTCCAACAAGCGCTTTTCTTGTTCGACAACGATAGTAAGTGGTTCATTATTATTAACATTGAGCTTCTCTTGCAGTTGCTTTTTCTGCTCATGGAACTGTTGTAGGTTAGCTTTTACATACTCTACTTTACTTGCCAACTCTGCTTTTTTAGCCACAAGCTCTTGTGCTTGAGCGGCTTTTCTTTGGAAATTCTCCTGAGCCGATCTGTTTTGCAACTTCAGTTCATCTATTTGGCTACTAAGTATTGATAGCTTTTCTTCATCGGCAGCTAAAATCGGTGTCTTTGACTCAACAGTTTGCCTGTGAAGAGCCTCGTTACTCATATCCTTTTGGAGTTGCTCATTAAGCTGCTGATGACGCATCAGGTGTTTTTCACGCTCTTGGCCGAGTACATGTAATCTTGCTTTAGCGTGCTTGATCGTCTGCTCTAACCTCACACACTGAGATGAATGTTCAACTTTAGTCGCTTGCAATGTATCAAGTGTTTCTGATTGACTTGCATTAGTTGTTTTTATGGTCGTTATTTTGTTATCAATGGCAATTTGATCAACGACCAACTGCTCTATCTCTTTTTGACGACGATTTATTTTTTCTTGTTCTTGTTTCGCTTGGTCAAGAAATTTCTCATGACGAAGAATAGCCAATTCTGCTTTGAATGTGCGCTCTTGTCCTTTTAATGTGCGAAATCGTTTTGCGGCTTGAGCTTGCTGATCGAGCTTTTCGATTTGTTGTCCCAGCTCAAAACGTATATCACTTAACCTATCAAGGTTCTCTCTAGTATGTTTTATTCTATTTTCAGTATCTCTACGTCGCTCTTTATACTTGGATATACCAGCAGCTTCTTCAATAAAAACACGTAATTCTTGAGGTTTAGACTCAATCAAACGCGTAATCGTACCCTGTTCAATAATGGCATAGCTTCGTGGCCCTAAACCCGTTCCCAGAAATATATCCGTGATATCTTTGCGACGACACTTGCTACCGTTTAGAAAATAAGTGTTGGTTCCTTCTCTATTTACAACACGTCTTATAGAGATTTCACTGCGATCAGCAAGGTGCTGAGTTAACGCAGGTGACATTGGGTTATTGGAATGTTCGAAAATTAGTTCAACACTAGCCTGACCCACAGGTTTTCTTGACGCTGCGCCATTAAAGATGACGTCCGTCATTGCGTCACCACGCAAATTTTTCGCTGAGCTCTCACCAAGTACCCAGCGGACCGCATCAATAATGTTAGATTTGCCACAGCCATTTGGCCCAACAATTGCCGTCATTTGTTGTACAAATGGTACCTTTGTTGGGTCAACAAATGATTTGAAACCAGCAAGTTTGATTTGCTTGAGGCGCATGCGAGAGTGAAACCTAGGTTGAATTTATTATTAGTGTTATTGCCTAATTCAGTACTTTATCAAACTTATATGTACTTTGTAACAAGTCAACGCTGTTGCTTTAACTTTTATTCTTTATAATGTCCGATATAGGAAGTTTGGGTCATATATCAAACAATTATCAGCGAATTTTGGAGTTTTCATGGCAGTAGCACCTTATAAAAAACAAACAGCAACATCTGGTGCCGGTTATTTCCTTGCTGGCTTTTCGCTTATTCAATCAAAAGGGATAAAACGTTTTGTCTTTATCCCTTTGATGGTCAATTTGATTTTGTTTTCGATCGCATTCTATTTTGTTTTTCAGCAGCTAGATCATTACATCGCTCAGCTAACAGGTTGGCTACCTGAAATGCTTGATTGGCTTAACTATATTATTTGGCCAATTGCAGTTATCACCGTCCTGATTGTCTTTTCATTCTTATTTAGTGCAGTGGCCAACTGGATTGCGGCTCCATTTAATGGGTTACTCGCTGAAAAAATGGAGCTTATATTGACCAACCAACCGCTAGGCGGTGGAGGTTTTGGTGATATTGTTAAAGATATCCCTAGAACATTAAAACGAGAATGGCGAAAGTTGATCTATTACATTCCTCGCGCCATTGGTTTTCTTATTTTATTGTGGTTCTTGCCTTTAATTGGCCAGGTCCTTTGGTTTTTGTTTGTTTCGTGGATGATGGCTATTCAATATAAGGATTACGCATTTGATAATCATAAAATTGCCTTTGGCGAGATGCGACATACATTAAATCAGAATAAAGGTAGAAGCTTTAGCTTTGGCGTGACTGTTGCCTTCTTTTCAATGATTCCTGTTGTTAACTTAGTTGTGATGCCTGTTGCAATATGTGGAGCTACCGCGTTGTGGGTCGATAATTACCGCGATGAATATTTAAGACGCTAAACGGCTGTTGACCGAGTTTACCAAAACGCATACATTGTCGACATAAAGATGTGTCGGATAGGAGAAATCATGAAGAAATTGACGGTTATATTATTGAGCGTAGCCACGTTAATGAGTCACACTGCGTTTGCAAAGGCAGAAGTGGCTGAATTGCCTATCATGGATAATGTAAGAGTGTTTTATCAAGATAAAAGCGCACTTCCATACGTAACCAATTTTTATACTAAACACACAGAAGCTCAAATCATAGATTTTTACCGAACACACCTTGGTGAAGTTGCCAATCAAGAAACCAAACGCGGTAGACTAACACTGACTTTTGCAAAATCAAACTTTCACTATCGTGTCATTATTTCTCAACAAAATAACATGCGACAAGTTGATTTAATTGTTCAACAGTAAATTGAACAGAAACAAAAAAGCCAAGTCGATGACTTGGCTTTTTTGTTCATTAGGCCTGACTATTTATCGCCTCTTCCCATGAACTTAGATTCAGCAGTGTTGACTTTAATAGTATCACCTGTAGAGATATGCTCTGGTACTTGAACCGTAAGTCCTGTTGAAAGTACTGCAGGTTTTGTACGGGAAGTTGCTGAAGCCCCCTTGATTGACGGATCTGTTTCTACCACCTCAAGCTCTACACTCGAAGGTAGTTCAAGTGCAACGGCGTTACCATCAATCATAATTACCTGAATACCTAGTGTTTCTTCATTGATAAATAATAATTCATCCGCGATAGAGTCTTTATGAAGGTTATATGGCGTATAATCTTCATTATCCATGAACACATACTCATCACCATCAATGTATGAAAACATTGCATCACGACGTGTCAAATCGGCAAGTTTTAACATATCAACATCTTTAAATGTTTCGTCAATTTTGGCGCCAGTAACTACGTCATACATACGCATTCTGTATAAGCTACCACCAGCTCTACCTTGTGGCACTGAGCGGCTAATATCCTTGATCATCACAACTGAACCATTATGTTCAATAGCGGTATTCTTTTTTACTTCACTTGCCTTAGGCATTTTGCTTCCTCTAAATATTATTGTTGTGTCGGTTCACCACTATGAAACTTGAAGTCTTCATCAGGAGAACTAATCAATTGCGCTTCTAATTCACCAAAAAACTTAACTCTGTCAGATATATCTTCACCGGCTATTTGTTCAGCCAACGCTAAATAGTCCTGATAATGACGAGCTTCACTTCGTAAAAGTGAAACGTAAAAGTTATTTAATTCATCGTCCAAATACGGTGCTAATGTAGCAAAACGTTCACATGATCTGGCTTCAATATATGCGCCAATTATTAATTTATCAATTAACGTATTAGGCTCATAGCTTGTCACGTTTCTAATCATACCTTTAGCATAACGGCTTGGTTTAATTGAATAATACTCAATACCGCGGCTTTCCATGATTTCAAGTACCTGATAAAAATGGTGTAGCTCTTCCTTAATCAACAACACCATTTTATCAATTAAATCTTGGCCATAAGGTGAGTCACTCTTTGGAATGATTTGCTTCGATAACCGGTTTTTATTCGCCAAGTCTGACAATGAGCCCTGTTTTTTATAAATAAATTGCTCATATGGCTCTAACCATGCCAGTAAAGCATCACCACTTTCTTTATCAACCGCGTATTTTCGGATCAAATACATTGCTGTTTGCGCTGCTTTTAACTCACAAATCATATGATCGATGAGCAGGACCTCGAGATTCTCAGGTTGCTTCGCTTTTTCGATCCATCCTGTTGGGGTTTTGCATTGCAAAAACTGATGAATCGGCTCAAGTAAAAGTTGGTGGGACATGGTGATACTGCATTTCTAAAATTAGTGAGGGCATTTTAAAAAACAACGCGATTGCTTTCTAGTGTAAAATGACAATTATCCGATCTATATCAGCATAATTACATGAATACAGACGTTAAAAAGCTATTAAGTGGGCACGACAAACTCATTCATAGTGAAGCCAAAAAAGTAACTTCACACGTGCAAAGGGAAGATGATGACTGGTTTCTCAACACCCTAATGATTGAAGGTGTTGATGTGCCATTCAAATATAAGAGAAAAAAGCCTTATCGCTCCTTGGTAGGTCAACGCGTTAACTTAACGTATTACAGAGAGATCGAAAATATTGCAGGCTTTGAGATGGAATATATGAAAGTTGTTAGAGTAAAAACCTTATAAATAGTACGTTTTTTAATCAATCTTTTGATTTAGAGCATCTTTTTTGATTATTTTGCAACCAGGTCTTGACGAATTAATCGCCATACTTCATAAATTAAATAACGACGATAAAAAAAATAAATGTCGTGTAATAGGCAAACACAAATCTATTTTGCCAATTATGGGGAATTGTATGAGGAAAGTATTATGTTACTAAATCACATCTGGGGCTTATATGCTCATCCTAAAGAAGAGTGGCAAACAATAGAAAAACGCCATGAGAGTTTAACTTATTCACTAACACATATTTTAGTTGTCGCACTAATACCTTCAATTTGTGGCTTTTATGCAGCTGCACATATTGGTTGGTCAATAGGTGCTAACGAAACAATAAAATTGACAGAGCAAAGCGCCGCTTACATGGCAATTGGTATGTATGCAGCATTAATTGCTGGGGTATTCGCACTTGCTTACCTAATCCACTGGATGGCGAAGACATTTGACGCATCGCCAGATTTTGTCCAATCACTAGAACTTGCAGCATATACAGCAACACCACTGCTAATGGTGGGTGTAGCAGCGCTATATCCAGTACTTTGGTTTGTCGCATGTGCAGGTATCTTAGCGACCTGTTATTCGGTATACCTATTGTATTCTGGGGTACCAATTATGATGAATATTCCAGAAGAGAAAGGGTTTATTTACTCAAGCTCAGTGGTCACGTGCGGCCTTGTCTTGCTTGTTGGCATTATGGCAAGTACTGTGATTTTGTGGAGCTTAGGTTTCGGTCCTGTGTTTACCTAAACCCACTTATTTTCAAAATAAAAAAGGCGCTTATAGCGCCTTTTTTATTACTTGAATGTAAGGCCTTTATTAAGAGCCCTCACCTTCATTGTGCATATCAATTACCGATTCAGCATTCTTGTCAGTTTGCTCTTTAGATTCATCATTACGAGCAGCATCTAATTTCTCAAGATATCCTTGATCAATATCGTTGGTAATGTACTGACCAGTAAATACTGATGACTCAAAATGCTTAACTTCAGGGTTAGCGAAACCAACTGCTGCGGTTAAATCTTCAATCGACTGATAAATTAATTTATCGGCACCGATTAACTGACAAATGTCATCGAGCTCTCGACCATGAGCAATTAATTCGTTGGCACTTGGCATGTCAATACCGTAAACATTTGGGAAACGGACTTCAGGTGCCGCTGATGCAAAGTAAACTTTCTTAGCACCTGACTGACGAGCCATTTCGATAATCTGCTCAGACGTTGTACCACGCACGATAGAATCATCAACTAACAGAACATTCTTACCTTTAAACTCAGAGCTAATCGCGTTTAATTTGCGACGTACAGACTTTTTACGTTCAGCTTGACCAGGCATGATAAAGGTTCGGCCAATGTATCTATTCTTAACGAACCCCTGGCGATAAGGGATGTTTAAGTGCTGTGCAATTTCTAGCGCAATATCACATGACGTCTCAGGAATAGGAATAACAACATCAATGTCTAAATCTTCCCATTCACGGGCGATCTTATCGCCTAAACGTTTACCCATTTCAATACGAGACTGATAAACCGACATTTTATCGATCGTTGAGTCTGGGCGCGCAAAGTATACAAACTCAAATAAACAAGGGCTATAGATTGGGTTTTGTGCACATTGCTTAGAGTGAATGTGGCCATCTTCAGAGAAGTAAATGGCTTCACCCGGCGCAATGTCACGGACAAATTCAAAGTCACATGCATCTAAGGCTACAGATTCAGATGCAACCATATATTCTACACCCGTTTCAGTTTCGCGTTTACCGAAAACTAATGGGCGAATACCATTAGGATCACGAAATGCAACCATGCCGTGCCCTATGATTAATGCAACGGTTGCGTAACCACCACGTACTCGACTATGAACATTTTCAATTGCCGTAAAAATGTTATCCGGAGTAAGAGACAAAACATCGGCTTGATGAAGTTCATGAGCCAAAATGTTAAGTAGTAGCTCAGAATCAGATGTCGTGTTCACATGGCGTTTCGCCGAAGCAAATAACCACTCTTTTAACTCATTTGCGTTGGTTAAATTACCATTATGCGCTAATGAAATACCAAAAGGAGAGTTTGCATAAAATGGTTGTGCTTCTGAAGAACTCGATGTACCAGCTGTAGGGTAACGAACATGGCCAATACCAATGTTACCTTGTAAACGAAGCATATGACGTGTGTGAAAAACGTCTTTCACTAAGCCATTTGCTTTTCTTAACCTAAACATGTTGTCGCTAATGGTAACAATACCTGCCGCGTCTTGGCCTCGGTGTTGTAACACCGTTAATCCATCATATAACGATTGACTTACTGGTGTTTGACCAACAATACCAACAATACCACACATGAAATTTCTCTCCGCCGAACCCTATTAGGATAAAAAACTTGATGACTGTTTCAAATACTCGAAAAACCACTCAATAACTAAATTAAACTCAGGAATCAATAGTGACGATTGCCACCAGTTTGTGCTACTTGCAGGGGTAAAAGCATCCATAAAAAACAACACAGCACTTGAGACCAGCACACCACGGAGTGCACCGAACACTAATCCAAGCATTCGATCAGTACCAGAAAGACCCGTTTTATTAACAAGTTCACCGATAAGATAGTTGATTAATGCACCAAGAATTAAGGTTGAAATAAAGAGGATTGCTATAGCTGCTGCGTTGCGCAACAAAGGATCTGAGAGGTTAGTTAAAAGAGTCGCGAGGTTTGCATAAAATTGACTGGCTACGAAAAACGCCGACGCCCAGATAATGAGAGAGATTGCTTCTTTAACAAAGCCCCTCACTAAACTAATTAGCGTTGATATGCCAATCACCGCTAAGATGGCATAATCTATCCAAACCATAAATCGAATAATCTCATTACTTATGAGGCGCGCATTCTATCAGAACGTTTGCCCTAAACCTATTAATTTTTATTATTTTGTTGGGCTATATTTGGCAATTTTTCCTGTCACTTTAGCAATCTTAGCTAAATCAGGAATTTGCTTTTCTAATTTTGATTTACTGATATCTGGACCAACGAAAACTTTAGTCAATGTTCGGTTTTTAGTATTAACTGGCTTAGTGAATACTACATAGCCAGCGTCCTTCAATTTCTTTACTAAATCATCAACATTTTTTTTCTTACTGAAACTGCCAAGCTGAATAACCCATGCGTCACCAGTTACCTGTTCGACAGATTTGGTTTTAGGTTTTGCTGCAACTGGTTTTTCTATTGATGCTGGTTTTTCCATCGTAGTGATTGTAAGAGAATCGCTCGCTTGAATCGTTTTTTCTTTCGTATCATTTTGAGCAGTTTCTTCTGCACCTGATACATCGTCGATCGCAGTATCGTCTTCAATAAGTGGCTTATCAATGGCATTCAGCTTTTGTTCGGGGAATTCTTTTGGTGTTGTTACATTTTCAACCTGAGGAGGTTGCGGAATTTGCTCAAACTCTTCTTGATAGGTTTTCTTTTTGCCATCTAACAAATCAGGTAGGAAGATAATTGCAGCTGCTGCCACAATGACTGTACCGACGATACGATTTTGAAACGGTGTAGACAAAAATAACTCCTAAATAAATAACTTACGAACATCCGCAACGGTAAAAAATGATCCAAAAACTAAAATTAAATCATTATCTTCTGCGTTTTGTAATGCCATTTTAAAGGCCTGCTCAACATTGTCAAAACAATTAATGCGCTGAGTCTGATTGTCGAGCACTCGAGATAATTCTTCAGCATTAGCTGCTCTTGGAACATCTAAACTTGCAAGATACCAATGTGACGCATGCGACTCGAACAAAGATAAAGTCCCTTTAATGTCCTTATCTTTTAACATACCAACAACACAATGGAGTTTTTCATATTGGTAATTTGACAAACTCTTGACTAGATGTCGCCCCGCATGAGGGTTATGTGCAACATCAACAAGTACTTTAGGTAAGTCACTGAGTAGCTCCGTTCGACCTGCGACTTTGGTTTGATTGATGACTTGATTAACGATTTCACTATCAAGCTCAATATCTAATTGGGTCAGTACCGTAAGCGCAGTTGCTACATTATCAACTGGAATAAAAGGCTGAGCTAACTGGTCAATAGTCATGTCGTTGTTTCGGTAACACCATGTTGGACCTTTTTGCTCTACAGTAAAATCTTTACCACGATACTGTGCTCTAGCATTGATATTTTGTGCATGCTCGATAATTGACGTTATTTTTGTGGGTTCTCCAACAACAGCCACCTTTTCCGTGCGCATAATGCCAGCTTTTTCAAAACCGATAAGCTCTTTGGTATCCCCCAAGAAGGCTTGATGGTCTAAATCAATACTTGTAATAACCGCTATATCGGCATCCATAATGTTGGTTGCATCTAATCGTCCGCCAAGACCAACCTCAAGAATGACAACATCTGGCGCTATTTGTTGGCAAATCATAAGCGCTGCTAAGGTCGTGTATTCATAATAGGTTAACGAAATATCGCCACGAACAATTTCAATTTGTTCAAATGCGGTAATTAATGGTTGGTCATTAACCTCCTGCTTATCAAGGCGTAACCTCTCATTAAACCGTTCAATATGAGGTGATGAATATACGGCAACAGACTTATCGTTGGCCAAGAGCATATTTTCTAAAAAAGCACAGGTTGTGCCTTTACCGTTAGTTCCGGCAACCGTAATAACGGTAGAGTTTGATAAAGAAATATTGAGGCGTTGAGCGACCTCAGATATTCGAGTCAGTCCAAGATCAATTTCTTGTTGATGAATAGACTCTAAATAAGAAAGCCAATTATCAAGTGAAGCATTTGATAATTGGCTAGGTAATGAATTTGTCATTTATTCTCTAATTAGCAACAGCCACTGGCGAGGGCTGGCCAGTAAATTTAGCAATTAAACGAGCTAATGAGTCACGCATTTCACGGCGATCAATAATCATATCAATTGCGCCTTTTTCTAATAAGAACTCACTACGTTGGAAACCTTCAGGTAGCTTTTCACGTACCGTTTGTTCAATGACGCGAGGACCAGCAAAACCAATTAATGCCTTAGGCTCTGCAACATTGATATCACCTAACATCGCTAAACTTGCTGAAACACCACCCATTGTAGGATCAGTTAATACTGAGACATACGGTAAACCTTTTTCACTCATTTTAGCCAATGCTGCACTTGTTTTCGCCATTTGCATTAATGACATGAGTGCCTCTTGCATGCGTGCACCACCACTTGCCGAGAAACAAATTAATGGCAAATTATGTTCTAAACATACTTCAACTGCGGCAACAAAACGAGCACCAACAACCGACGCCATTGAACCACCTAAGAATGAAAATTCAAAAGATGCAGCGACTACCGGCATACCATGTAATTCACCACGCATAACAACAAGCGCATCTTTCTCACCAGATACTTTTTGCGCTGATGAAATACGGTCTTTATATTTTTTTGAATCTTTAAACTTAAGAACATCTTTTGGCTCAAATTCCTCGCCAATTTCAACTCGATTGTTTGTATCTAAAAAAGTTTCTAAGCGTTTACGTGCACTGATGCGCATATGGTGATCACACTTAGGGCAAACACTCATCGCACGTTCAAGTTCAACCTTGTAAAGCATTGCGTTACATGATGTACACTTTGTCCAAACACCTTCAGGAATGTTACTTTTTTGAGTTGTCTTAGCTTTTGGGAGAATTTTTTCTATCCAGCTCATAATTCTTTTTAGCCTATTGCAATAAAATACGATTGATGATGGTTGTTTATCGTTAATACCAATTAAAATATTGATTTAGTCATCTCAGAGCGCAAATCATTTTTTCAATTGGTATGTTTAATCATCAATTACTTGAAACTATACATATAACCGTGAATTAAACCACACTTAGCTGACAATCAGTTACAAAAAACTGGTCTGTTTTGTTTATTGTACTGCCACTTACCTCATTCACACTAATAGATGATGTTCATAATGAGCTGTATATTAGCTGATTTGATCCGGCAAAAACAATGGTCCTAGGGGCTTGGTTGGTAGGTTAAATGTTTCAGGGTATGTAACGTCTACAAAATATAAACCACCTGCTGCTGCTGTCATACCCGCAACACAACGATTCTTAGCCTGCAACACGTCTGTCATCCATTCTACCGATTCTTGTTTTTTACCCACGCGAATTAAACTACCGGCAATATTTCTAATCATATGATGTAAGAACGCATTACCTTTGACATCAATAACGATGTAATCTTGAATGCGATGAACATTAATATGTTCAATAGTACGAACCGGTGATGGTGCTTGACAGTGAACTGTTCTAAATGACGTGAAATCATGTGTACCCACCAAAGCTTGCGCTGCTTTATGCATGAGTTTGTCATCTAGCGGATCATGAACAAAACATAAGCCAGACGTTAATATTGCAGGTCTAAATGGCGCGTTGTATATAACATAACGATACCGACGAGATGTTGCGCTGAAACGCGCATGAAACTCTTCTGGAACTTGTTTAACCCATGCAATAGCAATATCAGAAGGTAGGTTGGTATTTACGCCTAACGTCCACGCAACATCTTTGCGCTGCTTGGTCGTTTCAAAGTGTACGATTTGATTGGTAGCATTAACACCTGTGTCCGTGCGACCTGCGCACACGACCTCGATAGGCTCGTCCGCTATTTTTGATAAGGCTTTTTCAAGCTCTTCTTGAACACTTGGTGAATGTTTTTGACGTTGCCAACCGCAGTAATTTTTACCATCGTATTGAACGCCTAAAGCATAGCGCATAACTACCTCCGATTAATGTGGAGGCGCATTATTACTAATTTTAATGCGCTTGCCAATGCCAGTTTATGACTAATTTAAATTATCGAGTAATTGCTGAGCCTCAAACTGTTGTTGCGCATCACCTAACTTAATCACATCTTGCAAAATAACTTCTGCGTTTTCTTCATCACCAATTTCAATATAGACTTTCGCGAGATCAAGTTTAGCAGCAACACCGTTACTATCCTCTTCATCAATATCAGTATCATCTCCTGCGAACTCAGGGAATTCGTCTAAACCGACATCAATATTTTCTTTTTTATAAGGCTCGTCTCTTTCTGGCTCTAAAGACTCAGTGATCAAACTATCAACTGAAACAAAGTCAGCTGGTTCGTCATCGACATCACCAATCGCAATAAGGTCATCACCAATATCTAAATCATCAATGACATCTTCAACGATCGGTTCTTCTGTGGTCACTGGCTTATTTTCTTCTTCGATATTCGCTAATAGCTCATCGAAATCTAAGTTATTTAACTCTTGGATGTCTTCAATTTCATTTGCTTCTGCAACTTCTTCCTTCGGTGAAGACTCACCATCACTTAACAGATCAGCCAACACATTAGAGTCGGTAAAATCCGGCGTTAGCTCAATAGGCTCTTGGTTTTCTTCTTCTGTCTCTGGCGCTTCGTTGAGTAAATTAGCTAACGTCTCCTCATCAAAAGGAGATTCAACATCTTCTATCTGATCGTTAACATCATTAATTAAGTCATCTTCAGCTTGACTATCGTCGGCAGAAACTTCCGCAAGTAAGGCATCAACATTTAACTCTTCTTCAAAGTTCTCAATGTCATTTACTTCACTGGTTTCTTGTACGACATCGTCAATATCGTCGCCAAGTTCAAGTAAGTCATCAATTTCATCTTGCGCATTTGGCGACTCAACTTCTTCAACCTGGATTGACTCTAAAATATCATCAACATCTAGGATTTCTTGATTATCTTCATCGTCCTCTGAAGTCACATTTGAGTCGGTATCTTGAACAGCAACATCAGTATTTGAGCCGACATCACTAAAGTCCATAGTTAAAAACTGCCCGACTGTTTCTTCAGTGAAGTTATCTATGTCCTGAGAATTGTCGACATCACTGCTACCCTGCTCTGCATTATCAATAGTTTCTTCAGAGGCTGTGTCCTCTATTGTACTTTCAACTTCCCCTTCATCGTAAGTTGAAAGTAACGCATCAATATCATCAGGATCAGTTAATTCCACGTTTTCCTTAACTGAATCATCTTGAACACCTGAAATCTCGTCAATCAAAGCATCAATATCATCTACATCATCAACGTCTTCACTTGCTTCTTGCTGTGTTACTTCAGCGACTTCATTTAATAACGCATCGATATCGTCAACGTCAGTAACGTCTTCACTTGCCTCTACTTGAGCTTCTTCAGCGACTTCATTTAATAATGCATCGATATCGTCAACGTCAGCAACGTCTTCACTTGCCTCTACTTGAGCTTCTTCAGCGACTTCATTTAATAGTGCATCGATATCGTCAACGTCAGTAACGTCTTCACTTGCCTCTACTTGAGCTTCTTCAGCGACTTCATTTAATAACGCATCGATATCTTCAATGTCAGCAACGTCTTCACTTGCCTCTACTTGAGGTTCTTCAGCAACTTCATTTAATAGCGCATCGATATCTTCAACGTCAGCAACGTCTTCACTTGCCTCTACTTGAGCTTCTTCAGCGACTTCATTTAATAACGCATCGATATCGTCAACGTCAGTAACGTCTTCACTTGCCTCTACTTGAGTTTCTTCAGCAACTTCATTTAAAAGCGCATCGATATCATCTGGATCCGCAACTTCTTCACTTGCCGCTGGTTGAGGTTCTTCAGCAACTTCATTTAATAGCGCATCGATATCGTCTGGATC